>CBDETZ010000001.1:0-242443 GCA_965243085.1 Sulfurimonas sp.
TGTCAAAGCAAAAAAAGAAAGCAAAAAAAAAGAAGAAGTCCTCAAAAAGATAGAACTTAAAAAAGAAGTGAGGATAGTGAAAGAAGAAGAGCTAACTCAAATTTCAAATAAGTTAAAAAAAGAGATTTTAAAAATAAAAGAATATACTGGTGCATCTCATGAATATACAAGTACTGGCACACAAGAATTCCCATCTCGTGTAAAAAGAAAAGTAAAAGTAATGAACTCTAATAAACCAAAGTTAGCGATTATTATAGATGATGTATCAGTTGCATCTCATGTGAGAGCCATAAAAAGTTTAGGCTATAATTTAACGATGTCATTTTTACCTCCAAGTAAAGCTCGTCCTAATTCAGCTAAATTAGCTGCAAAAGAAAATTTTTATATGGTTCATCTTCCTATGGAAGCACAAAATTATGGTGCAGAAGAACCAAATACTTTAAGAGTAAGTAGTTCTCAAAATGAAATTTATACTCGTATTAAAAATATTAAAAAATTATTTCCAAAAGTTAAATATATTAACAATCATACAGGAAGTAAATATACAGCCAACGAAACAGCTGTAAATAAATTAATTATTGCTTTAAATAAAAATAATATCAGTTTTATCGATAGTCGGACAACAAGTGAAACGAAAGTACCAATAGTAATGAAAAAATTTGATTTAAAGTACATAGCAAGAGATGTATTTTTAGATCATCATACAGATAAGGCATATATAAAAAAGCAAATAAAAGAGGCTATTGCAATTGCTAAAGCCGAAGGCATGGCAATTGCTATTGGTCACCCTCATTCAAATACCATTTTAGCTCTGTATGAATCAAAATATCTTTTTAAAGATGTAGATTTAGTTTTTATAAATAAGGTCTACTAGATGTCTTTAATGCAAAAAAAGATAAAAGAGCTTTCTTCTATGAAAAAGTATCCCAAGGCTATTTATTATAGTGGAAACTTAGGATTATTAGATAAAATAAAAATATCTATCGTTGGAACAAGAAAACCATCTAAATATACAAGAGAATTTACACAAAAATTGGCACTAGCATTGAGTAATCATGATATATGTATAGTAAGTGGTGGTGCTATGGGCGTTGATGCTGTTGCTCATTTAGGGGCTAAATCTCATAACACTATAGCCGTTCTTCCTTGTGGTATAGATATTAAATATCCTAGTGTAAATAAAAATCTTTTACAAGATATAGAAGATAATGGATTATTATTAAGTCAGTTTGAAAAGGGTTTTAAAAGTAGACCTTGGACATTTGTAACAAGAAATGAACTTGTTGTAGCACTTGGAGAAGTTCTTGTTGTATCTGAGGCTGATATTAATAGTGGAAGTATGAGAAGTATTGAATACGCAATAAAGATGAAAAAAAAGATTTTTGTGCTGCCTCAAAGGCTAGGAGAAAGTAATGCTACAAATAAGTTACTAGCATCAAGAAAAGTAGAAGCTATATATGATATAGATACTTTTATCTCTTATTTTTCGAAGAAGAAGAGTAGCTTATCTAAAAATAATGATTCTTTTTTAGAGTATTGTGAAACAAATCCAAGTTATGATGAAGCTTTGAGTAGATATGCAAACAAGGTATTTGAGGCTGAACTCAATGGAGATATAGATATTATAAATGCTAAGATTATTCTTAGGTAAGTCATTTTATTATTTTCTAACTACACTTTATGAATGTTATAAATCTAACTTAGTCTCTAGTTTTCATAGAGATTGTAAAATCTCCAAATAGTTCACTCAGGAAAAATTCATGTTGATGACAAAAACTTGAATTCATTTTTTGAGTTATTTTTTCAGCTTCTTTTTGAGCTTCTTCTTGAGTTTCACACTCAAAAACTTTAGGAATTCCACTTTTTATAAAACACCTGCATGTATTTTGTATTTTTATTTTATACATTGTAATTATCTAAAAATCAAAAATATCATCAAAGGCTTCATTAGTATCAACTAAGGCCTCATCCATTTTTAACATTCCTGCAATTGTTTGAGAGTTTACTACAATTGTGTCATTCATAAAATCTATACTTGGTGCTCCTGTATGAAAAGACTGCTCTATCCAACTAGACATATCATTTGAAAATGCTTTGCACATTGGTCCTAAAGCCTCTGAATTATTTATAAACTCTCGTATATGAGATTCCATATCTATGGAAAGCTCATTTAAGGCTTTAGAAATTGGATACACTTCACTATAAGTTGCCAAAATCGAGCTTATTTTATCTAAACTTGTGTAAATTTCAATAACTTCATCCTCGCTTACATCACCCCCACCAACAATGAGCATAATAGAATTGAGTTTTCCCGAATATTCTTCTAAATCATATAAATCTTCTTCATCAATATAATCAAAGGTAAGAAGTTTCTCTGATTTAGCTAAGTTAATATTTGGTGCTATTATTTTTTCAACTAAAAGAGATGATTTGATAGAACTTGTATTGGTATTTGAAATAGTATTTTCTCTTAGAAGAGGTGCTTGAGGAAGAGGCTCTTCTAAGTCAGAGTAACTAATTTCTAATTCAAAAGATATTTTTCCATTTTCAATTTTATAGTTTCCAGTAAAGTTATTTTTTTTTAAAGTTATTTTTAAAGTTAGCTCAGATATTTCATCAATATTTGAAAGGGTGAAGTATTTTTTATGTTCTGAATCTTCAACAAAAATATCACTATTTATATTAAGTCTTCTCTGAACATCTGCAATAGCAAAAACGGTTCTGACTGCATCACTCAAATTATCACACTTTACACTACTAGATAAAAGGTAATATTCCCAAAATTCTGACAAAGCATCTTCAGATCTAATCAAAAATCTTGTATGTCTACTAAACACATTTTTTGTAAAAAGATTTACTACTATTTGAGAATGTGCCTTTTTAGTTTTTCTAGCTTCACAAAGAGTAAGATAATTTGCCATTCTACTAATAAATATATCTGCATTCACAGGCTTAATAATATAGTCTTCTGCACCATTATTTAAAATAAGTTTTTTTCTCTCACTATCATCAACTGCTGATACTGCAATAATCATAATTTTTTCATGAGCTTTACGAATAATTTTAGTGGCCTCGATACCATCCATATTTGGCATCATTATATCCATTAGCACTATATCAAACTCTTTTAAATTACATTTTTCTACAGCTATTTGACCATCTTCAGCTTCATCAATTTCTAAGTTGACACCTTCATTTTCATCTATATAGTCTTCTAAAAAAAGTCTAAGTATCATTCTATTATTTTTATTATCATCTACTATCAATATATTCATTATCTAGCCTTTACTCACAATTTACCTCGTATAATAACTCTTGCACCACCAAAATTTTGTGAACTTTCTATATTTATTTTATAATTCAAAATATCACAAAGTTTTTTAACAACAAAGAGACCAACACCAGTACCTTGTGCTGTTCTTGTCATATTATCTTCATTTGACTGTTCAAAAAGTTCAAATACTTTACTTTTATCACTAAAACCATTACCATCATCAATAACTTCAAATAAAAATTCATCTTTATTTACACCAATAATAAGTGCCATTTGTGACCTGCAATATTTTAGCGAATTTGAGATTAAATTATCTATGATTTGTAACATTCTTTTTCTATCACTCTTTATCATACAATCATCTTTAAAATTTTTTATTACTTTAATATTTATCAAGTCATATTCATATTTTTTCAAGACTTCCTCTACAGCTTTATGAAGCAAAAAGACTGATTTTACTAACTTTAATTCTCCATCCCTTAGCTTCATCGAATCAATAAGGTTAGTAACCATATCAAGCATATACCAACCACTTATATTAATTTGAGATACTTGTTCTATTAAAGCATCTTTTTTTTTAAAATCTTCTTTTAATAAATGCTTTTTAATATATTGAGAAAAATTAATTATAGAATTTAGAGGAGTTTTTAATTCATGTGAGAATACAGTTAAATAGGTATCTTTCATCTTATTCAATTCTTTTACATGCTCTAATTTTTGAATTCTTTTATCTATTTCTTGTTCTTTTAATTTTCTTGATGCATTAATCACTTCGGTTACATCATTAGAAAAAACTAAAAATTCTTTTATAGTTTCTTCATTGTTTAAGATAGCTACAGCTGTAATATCTATTATATGATCTTGCTTGTCTTCAAACTTAAATATTTGTCTATTTCTATAAATCTTATTTTTTTTAAGTTCTTCCCAAACACTTTGCATATCTTCGTTTGGATTCATTAGAGGATTAATACTTCCTTGCATCGCATCTTCCAAGGATAATTGAGTTGTCTTACAAAAAGATTCATTAACATAAAATATTTTTCCATCTGCATTATGCTTTGAGACACTATAGGATTTATCAATTGCCTCTTTATAGTCTTGGAGCAACCTTTTTTGACTTCTAAATTCTTCATGCCAAATTTTTTCTTTTGAAAGTGCTTCTATCGCTGAAAAAAGCATTGAAGCATCAACAGGCATATTTAAGTATTTATCTACTTGTAAATCTATTGAACGTTTAAATATAATATTTTCAGCATCATTACTTAAAATCAAAATAATCGCTTTAGATGGGTTACTCTTTTTAATAAACTCGATAAACTCAATTACACCCATATTCCTCAAATCATGTGAGACAATTATTATATCAGGATTTGATTCTTTAAAAATACTTTTAGCCACTATAGCATCATCAGATGAAAAAACATTTTCACTCATCGCTTGAATCCAAGAGCTTAGTCTTTTTAAAATTCTATTATCTGCAGCGCAAATTAAAATTTTAAGATTTTGTTGAATTGCTTCCATCTGTTATCTCTCTAGTATTATCATAAGTTCACTTACGCAGCGTAAATAATTTCTAAGACCTTTAGACCTCTTTTTATTTAAGATAATAGGTAAACCTGATTCAAATTGTTTCGCTAATTTAATATCTATACCAATAGGTGAGAGAAGTTTAGCCTCGCCAAAAGATGTTTTTACTTTAGCAATTGATTCTTTATGTTCATTTATATGAGGATTGTACATCACAGGTAAAATAGATATATCTGCTATCTCTCTATCTGTTGTTTTTGCACTTTGTAGAAGTACTCGTAACATTTGACCTACGGCTACAACACCTAAATGATGGGGAATAAATGGTATTACTACAATATCTGCTACTTCAAGAGAATTTTTCAAAAGACCATCAAAAGTTGGAGGTGTATCAATCACACAATAATCAAAAAAATCTGCAATATTTTCTCTTTTAAAACGATTTTTAAGTACACCACGTAAATCTGAAAACTCATATACATCAAAAAAAGCGAGTGCAGGGGAGAGTGTTAAATTTTTATGAACCGTTGGCATAAATGTTTCACTTAATGTTTTGCCAAAAAAAATAGAATGAAGACCTAAGTTTTCATTTGGTTCACAACCTACCCCTATTGATGCGTGTCCTTGGGTATCAAAGTCTAAAAGTAAAACTGATCCATAGTGTGCTAAACCACTTGCAATATTAACGGCTGTTGTAGTTTTAGCAGAACCACCCTTACGGTTACTAATTACAATGGTTTTCACTTAGATCAAATCCTTCTAATACTCTTTGAAAAAGTTTTACCTTTTCTCCAAATTCATAAGTAAACGTATAATTTTTTTTATATGCCATGATTAGTTGGATGATTGCGAGATGAATATCTTCACAAGCTACAAAATTTAAATGCACTTCATCTGGTGCTTTTTCTTGCAAAAAATCTCTAAATGAGACAACTTCATCCTCATATATAACAGATTCCAAAGTTGCAACATTTCCTTCATATGTTATGGCCATAATATAATCCTTTATTATTTTGGTAGACTTACTGTTTTAATAACATTAATTAAAACACCATTTAAATCTAAGATACCCTCTAACTCTAAAAAATCATTATCTTCCTCTTTAGAGTCATTATTCATAATCTCACTCTCTTCTATATGTGCAATATCTTCAATACTATCTACTTTAATTGCAAATATCTTAGCATTATTCTCATAAATCAATAATTTTTGAAGTGAATTTGCAACTAAATTTAGCTCTTTTGTAAATGTATTAAAAATTAGCATAGTCTGAGTAAAAAGTTCATTAATTTCAATATTTAAAATACGATTAGCTTCTATTTTATCCTCTTTATAGATATCATAAGCATCTCGACCTCTCGTATGAAGTTGTTTATGAAGTTTTACTAATTCATTTAATATTTCAGAAATTTTATCATCATAAGCTGTAAAATTATCTATCCATTTTCCAAGTTCACATAGATGGGGATTAAAAGTTTTTGTAAATTTAGCACCTGTATTTATCGAATGCTTTAGTGAAGTAATCCAAGATTCATGATTAATTCTTAGTTTTAGAAATAAAGCTTCAAGTTCCCCTATGTAACTTATCAACCCTATAGTCTTTCTAAAGCTCATTACCTTGATTACTTGATTTTCATAACTCATAATTCCATCTATAAAAGGGTGTGAATTTGGTATGCCTGTAAGCTCTATGGACTGAATAATCCTTTGAATATTTTCAATACGAAGAGCATAATGATTTTCACCAACACTAAATACAATCAAATCTGTCATCTTATGCTACCTTTATTTCTTCTTTGAGTTTTTGAGAAATACCAAGTAAACCCAGTGGATCAATTGCCATAATAATTTGACCATTACCAAGAAGTGCTGTACCACTGAAGAGTGGATGTCCAGACATCATTCCAACAAGAGGTTTTTGAACAACATCCAATTGACCTAAAAAGTCATTTACAACCACGGCTAAAAGGTTATCTTTAATATTGAGTACTACAATTGAAAGTGGTGCAGAATTCATACTATCCTCATCTAACATAGATTTTATAAATAATAATGGAATAACTTCCCCTCTTAAATAAATGAATGGTTCATTGTGGAGATATTCTATACCTGATTTTTCTATTTTTACTGTTTCAGATACAGCATCCATTGGAATACCATAATGAATATTATTCATTTGGATATGGAGTAAAGATGTAACAGCAAGTGAAACAGGGATAGCCAGAGTAATTGTTGTCCCTTGGTTAGCTTTTGTCTTAATACGAATTGTTCCACCAAAACCTTCTATTGATTTTTTGACAACATCCATACCAACACCACGCCCTGAAAATTCTGTAATTTCTTCAGCAGTTGAAAGACCTGGGAGGAGAACTAACTCTGCTTTTTCATCTTCACTCAATGCTTCAATTTGCTCTAAGCTTAATAAACCTTTTTCTAAAACTTTATTTGCGACTTTTTGAGTATTTATTCCAGCACCGTCATCTATAATTTCTATAAGTATTCTATCTGATTCTGCATAGGCTTTAAGTGTTATAGTCCCACTTGCATTTTTACCTTTTTGAAGACGACTTTCAGGCATTTCTATACCATGGTCTAATGAATTTCTCATGATATGAATCATTGGGTCTGCCAACATCTCAATCATATTCTTATCAAGTTTTGTTTCTCCCCCTTCCATCTCAAGTTTTACTTTTTTATCAAGTTTTTTAGCAATATCACGAACAAGTTTAGGGTATCTATCAAATACATAGGAGATTGGTAACATTCTCATACCCATAATAAGATCTTGAAGCTGTTCTGTTAAACGGTTGATAAAGATGTATTTTTCCATAATTTCACGCTTAATGACATCATGTGTCATCCCTATAACCCCATCGGCTAAATATGGAAGAGAATTTTTTGCAACAAGAAGTTCCCCTGCTACATTCATCAGACTATCGATGGAATCTTGATCAATTTTAACAGTTTTTCCAACGACAGCCTTTTGTTTTTCTTCTTTAACGGAAATGTTTTGTACTTTGATTTTTTCTTTTACTTCTGGGATGCTTTTTGAGATTTCTTCTATATTTTGAGGAACTATAATATTGGGAATCTCTTTCTTTTGCTCTTTTACTATGGAGTTAGCTATTAAAGGTTCTGATACTAAACCTAATTCAGATTCTAAATATCTCTGGAGATCCTCGATTGAGCTAAATACATTGGGCATATTTGAAAAATATTTTCGCATATTTTCCATAATTAATACCACCCTAGCAAAGTCTTCCTCATTTTCAATAAATTCGATTGCTTTGAGTTGTTGTTCCATCATAGTGCGGAGAATTTCTTTAGTCGTTTCATCTACTTTTATTAGCCCTAAATTTTGAGAAACTATCTCTTCTTGAATAATCTCTATGGGTTTTTCTTTCACAGTATCAATATCAATATCTTGTACTATTGTATTATTCTTAGCTTTATATACTTCACCTTTATATAAATTATTAAAAAATACTTTTAGTTTACTTGTATCTTCAGTTTTTATAAAACCTTGAATGTTCAAAAATCTTTGAAGCTGTGCATATTGTAATGTATCTGTACCAAGTAACTCCATGGATCTTTTAACTTCTGCTACAATAGTTGCTAAATCAAAGTCATCTGCTATATCTGCTAATTCTTTTAAAGAATCTATATTATGCCCTTTATCCCCTACATCTATCTTAAGTAAAGTTTGAATATCAAGAGGGAATAATTGAAGTTCATCAATAAAATTAAACAAGGAATCTTCTATCTCTTCATATTTTGCATAAATATAGGCAACAAGACTCACTTTTAAAAGTAACCCATCTTCATCTTCAGTACCACTTAAAACTGACTTTGCATTATTATCACTCATACATGAAAATACACCTAAAACTTTATCTCCAAGTAAAGACAAAGTATAAACAGGATCATTTCCGTATACCATACATGATTCATCTACATCAAATAAAACAGCGTAAAGATTTTCATTATTACAATAAGTTTCATCTAAAGGATTATTTATAAAAGGTATCTTAAGCGAATTTATACCATTTAATATTGTTAAGGGTGCATTTATAAAAGTTGATGGATTGGTTGCTAGAACAAATGGAACTTGCCATTTTACTTTTATGGATGTGTCTTTACCCATTTGTGCGCTTAATGCTTTGACAATATTTTTAACAGTCTCTTCATCAGCATCAACAATGTCTTCTGTATCTTCTGCTGCTTCAATAAGATTCATAACCTCATCAAAAGCTTCAAATAAAGCTTCTGTCATACTTGGCTTGAAGTCCAATTTTTCAGCACGAAGCATATCAAGTAAATCCTCTGCATGATGAGTAATCTCTTTTATAGATTCAAAACCTACAATTCCACTACCACCTTTAAGGGTATGTGCAGCTCGAAATACAGAATTTAATAGCTCTGGATCTTCACCACCAATCTCTTCAATATTTTGATCAATAAATGCTAGATTTTCTCTTGCTTCTTGTAAAAATTGTTCTAATAATGGATCCATAATATTTTCCTTATTTCTTAACTAAAATATCTATATATGCTTGTAGCTGATTGGGTCGAATAGGCTTAGTTTCAAAGAAATTTGCTCCTACTTTATAAGCGTTTTCTTTATCTTCATCTTTAGCTTGAGTAGTAATCATAATAATCGGAACTGTCTTATGATTTTCTTGTTTGCGAAGATCTTTTATAAAAGTATAGCCATCCATTACTGGCATGTTTACATCAACTAGATATAAATCTATTTCTACTCCTAAACTTTTTTCTAATGCTTCCATACCATTTTCAGCTTCTAAAACTTCAAGTCCCATAGTCTTAAGGATGGAACCGTGATAACTTCTAACTGTTTTAGAATCATCTACTACCATTATTGTTGCCATATCAATCTCCTAAAAAAATTCTATTGTATCATTAGCATCTTCAGTACCTGCTATCTTACCAGAGAATCTACTTTTTTTATCTCTAGCCTCTGCTAAAGTTTTGTTTAATTTATCATGTAACTTACTCATGCTATCTTGTGCTAAAGTTTCATCATTAGAAAAAGCATGTGAAAATCTTTTAAGACTTATTCGCATGCTTTGTATAGCTTCAATTGTAGCACTGAGTTGTTGAGTAATTATATCTTGATACTGTAAGGCCATTGATATTTCATCATTAATTTCAATATTATTTTCCTCTATAAAAGTACTCATTTTAAGTAAAGATTCTGTGGAGAGATGTGTTACATCCTTTTGAACCTCTTCTATGTGTTCTAATAAATTATCAACTGAATTTAAAATCAACATATTAATTTCTTATGCGGGTAATCTTAAAACTCTAGTAATAGCTTGTTTTAACTGATCTGGATTAAAAGGTTTTACAATCCATCCTGTTAATCCAAGTGCTTTACCTTGTTGTTTTAATTCTGTTTTTGTTTCAGTCGTTAACATTAAAGTTGGTGTTCTACTCGTTGATGGCACTGCTCTTAAAGCTTGTAAAAACTCTAAGCCATTCATTATGGGCATATTTAAATCTGTAATAATTAAATCTGGTGTCATTCCTGCTTTTATCTCTGCTAATGCAACCTGTGCTTGTGTGTATTGCTTTACATCTATTGGCATTAAGTTTGTTACCATTCTTGTTGATGCTAATGCTGTCTCACTATCGTCTACGAATATTACTAATGGCATATTTTATTTCCTTTTTTTATTTTTGATATATCAGAGTATTGTCAATTTTTTTTGCATTAAAAACAGAGACAATCCGACTCATATATTCAGCATGTCCTAAAAAAACATAGCCTCCGGGGTTGAGCATATCATAAAATGTCATAGCTACTTCTTTTCTTGAGGTATCATCAAAATATATGAGCATATTTCTTGAAAAAATTATATCAAACTTTCCTAATTTTCTCATCTGTGTTTTATCAAAAATATTTGCAACATGAAAATCAACTGAACCATCTAAATCCTCTCCTAATTGATAGCCTAATGATTTTTTATCAAACCATTTTGCCAAAATACCTTTAGGAATAGCATGAACTGATCTATCACTAAAGAGTCCAGCTTTTGCTTTTTCAATTACTGTTGAATCTATATCTATACCTACTACTTCTATATCTCTTTTTTCAACTACTTTACCCTCTTCTACAATATGAAGTATCATAGAATAAGGTTCTTCTCCTGTAGAGCATGGTGAAGATAAAATTCTAAGTGTTCTATTACTTGGCATAGTTTCATGTAATTGGGGTAAAATTTTATTTACTAAAACTTCAAACTGGTCTTTTTCTCTAAAAAAATAAGTTTCATTTACTGTTATAGCATTCATTAAAGCCTGAAACTCATTCCCTTGAGTATCATCAAATCGAAGTTTGAAAAAATACTTTCTAAAACTATCTATCTCTAAATCTCTAGCACGAGAATTTATATACTTAGCTAACTTATCATAATGCTTATTTTTTTCTAAATAAATACCACTTTTTCTATATATAAATTCACCAATTTTAGCAAAATTTTCTATTGATAATAAATGTGCCATCTATTTAACCATTTATCAGTTTTATTGCACTGTTAACTGCAAATTCTGCATAAAAATCACCAGAAAATTTTGTCTTTAAGGATGTAAGTAAAGCAATATCTTCAACTTCTCCAATTTCACCCATATAATCTACGGCAGTCATTGCTACATTTATGTCTTCTTCTGTTTCTAGGAGTTCCACTAACATATCTCTTGATTGTGAAAAATTTACATCTCCTAAAACATTAATTGCAAAAATCCTCAAATCTCTATTGTCTCCAATTAAAAACTTAACTATGTAGTATTTCATAGCATCTCCAAAATTTCTTAGTATTGATATTCCAAGGTTTCTAGCATACGCATTATTTAATTTAAGTAAATCCATAATCTCTTCAATAGGTGCATCATCTGGATTCATACTTGATATTACAGAAGCAATTTTTGTTGATATTTTCTTATCTGCATCTTCATTATTAATATAAGAAACTAAAAAGCTACCGCCACCATCAAATTTAGCTATCTCTTCTACAGCATAGTCTACTTTGTCTGAATTTTCATTTAAATTAAAATAATCTTTTGCATCATCAAGTACATCAAATACTGGTAAGTCTTCTATAACTTGTGCTACATGCTTCTTCAGTAATGCCATTGTTTAGTCCTTTACTTGAGTGTTGCTATCTTTTTAAGTATCTGCATAAAGTCTAACTGCTCCATAACACCACCTCTCTCATACGCTTCTTTTGGCATACCATATACTGTAGCACTCTCTTCACTCTCCCCTAGAGTATATCCACCACCTTTTTTTATTTCTACCATCGCATCTGCTCCATCATCACCTATTCCTGTTAAAAGCACTCCAATAATATTTTGCGCACCAAAAGTTTCTACAGCACTACACATCATATCATTTACAGATGGTTGAAAAAAATTATCGCCTTTTTCTTTGTCTTCTCGTATAACTGTTTTTCCTGAAACTTTTTTAGAAAAATTCATGTGAACTCCACCTCGGGCAAGATAAACATTTCCTGGTAGTAATTCCATATTTTGAGTACTTTCATGAACATTTACAGCACTAGCACGATCGAGTCTTTGTGCAAAAGCTGCAGTAAATTGTTCCGGCATATGCTGAACTATACATACTGGGTATTGATAATCAAGGGGTAAAGCAGCACAAATTTGCTCAATTAAACCAGGTCCACCAGTTGAACTCCCGATAAGAACGACTTTTTTTATATCTAAACTACTTTTAATTGCTACTTCTTTAGTTTTAAGTTCAGCCTTTCGTCTTTCTCTCGTTGTAGGTTTAGCTATTTTTCTTTTTAATCTTCTTACTGGTATACGAGAAAGAAATTTTACTTTTTCTAAAATATTTTCACTATTTTCTCTCTTTCCAACATTCATTGTACCTGGTTTTGCTATATAGTCAATGGCACCTAATTCTAAAGCGTCCATAGTGATAGTTGCATCCTCCGTTGTTAAGGAACTAATCATTAAAATAGCGCTTGGTCTTTCTTTCATTATCTGCTTAATAGCTTCAATCCCATCCATAACTGGCATATTAATATCCATCGTTATAACATCATACTGCATTGAGGTTGCTTTATCTACTGCTTCTTGACCATTCTTAGCTGTATCGATTTCAAACCCTAATGTTTCTATTATTTTTGTGAGTTGTTTTCTTACTAGTGCTGAATCATCAACAATTAAAACTTTTTTTGCCACTATATATCCTTTTTAGCTACCATTTCATTTATATCTATAGATAAAACTAATCTATTTCCATTATCTAAATGAAGTATACTTGAAAATAATTCATTTTCTTGTTCTCTTATCTCATCTTCTTTAATATGTAAAATATCACTGACACAATCAACAATAAAACCTACTTTGATTTCATTAATTTCACAAATGATTATTTTAGAATCTGCACTTACCAGTGTTTGGATATTGAGTTTTTTAAATAGGGATATAATAGGAACTATTTGACCTCTTATATTAATAATACCATCAATAACTGCTTCAGTATATACTATCTTAGTTGATTCAATTATATCTATAATCTCTGCAATATTTTCAATTTCAAAAGCATATTCTTTATCTGCAAGCTTAAAAACTATCACTTCCATTATAAAATTTTCATTTATATTGTTTTGATTTACATTCTTTTGAGCATCTATAAATTTTTCATTTTCTTTAAATAAAATTTCTAAAACGCTCGAATCAAAAAATGATATCAATGAATCTACATCATGAATAACACCAGCTAATTTATTATTTTTTAATTCATCCTTCATGTACTCTATATCATTTGATGGAAAATTTTTAATATCTAGTATATCATCAACTAAAAGACCTATCTTTTTTCCCTTATGATAAGCTATCAAGATACGATTTTTATAATTATAATGAACTTTAAAACCATAATATTTTCTTAAATCTATCACTATAAGAAGTTCATCTCTTAAAGTAATTAAACCTAAAACTTCATCAGAACTTCCAGAAATATCTGTATAATCAATATCTGCTAAAATAATTTCTCTAAGAAAATCAATATTTAAAGCATATTTTTCATTTTCCATTAAAAAAATTAAAAATCTACTAAAATCTTCTTCTTTAGTAGATTTTAACTTCACTATACCATTTTTTATATCTTGTGATTCTATTTCAACTTTATTTATTTTTTTAAATAAAATATTTAGATCTATAACTTGAATAAGTTCATTTTTATACTTATATATAGCGATAACAGGATCATTATCTTTTTCTATATAGTCTATTTTAGTTTGATTTATTTCAACTGTATTGTACACTTCACTTACCAAAAGTGTTGATGTTGCAAGACTATTATTTAAGACTACTAATCTTGTTTTATCATGATGATATTCAACTTCCTTCATATTTAATAAAAGGTTCATATCAACAATAGTGACAACATTTCCACTAATTGCACATAATCCTCTAACACCGAATGGTCTTAAAGGTAATGGCATTAATAATGGCACTCTTGAGATTTGACTTATATCATTAGTAGAGATTCCATAACTCTCTTTAGCATTTTTGATAATTAAAATCTCTTCAACTTGCATAGTCTTTACCCTTGTTGAAGTTCATCCGCCATAACAGCCAACTCTTCGACACCCTCACCAATATGAGAAACTGTTTCTATAATAAGTTCACTAGCTTTTCTCGATTCCATTGCATTTCTAGCACTTAATTCTACCGCCTTTTGCACTTCAGAAATACCTACCATAACTTGGTTTAGACCCTCTATATTTTGATCATTTACAGTTTTTAGTCCTGTATACTTATCTAGCAAATCTACTAACATCGTAATAATTCGACTAATATCAGTTATGAGACTGTCTATAGATTTTTGTTCACTTGATTGAGAAGCAAGAAGGTTATTCCAATCATTTTTAACAGTATCAATCTCAGAATTCATTGATTCAACAATATCATTAATTTTGTCAGTATTTTGTTCTGAATCTTTTGCTAAGTTTCTAATATCTGCCGAAACTACAGCAAAACCTTTTCCAAAATCTCCAGCACGTGCAGCTTCGATAGAGCCAGATATAGCAAGCATATTTAATTGTACAATTGAATTAGAGATATTACCTACTGTTTTATCAACACTTTTTGTTTCTTTAACAATTACATTAAGTTCACTCTCTGCATCATTTCCTTGAGAAATAGATTCGTTAAATGATTCACGTATTTCAACAATACTTCCCTTTACAACATTAAAAGAAATTTTTAATAAATCAAAATTTCTTCTAGCAATTTCAATAAGTTTATGAATGTCTTTAGCTGCTGTAATCCCAAATTCTATAAGGTCTTTATTTTTGAGTGCTGATTTATTTGTATTTTGAGATGATGATTCTATTTTATTAAGAGCACTTGTTACATCTTCTAAGGCAGATTGAATATCTTCCATTGAACCACCAATAGTATCAGCTGAAAGAGCAATGTCTTCAGCCGATTTTATTGAATCAGTAGAATACTTTAACTCTTCAGCAAGTGTAGATAAATCTTTTATATCATCTTCTGTTTGAGCAAGTGCATCTGATTGAATATCAATACCATTTAAAGTTTTCTCAACGGATAATGCAATCTCTTGAGAATCTGAAGCGATAATTTGTGAACCTTCATTTATTTTTGCAACAAAGTCACCCAAATTATTTGTATATGTACTAACACTTCTGGCTGCTTCAACGGAATAAACGGCAATTTTTGTCAACTCTTCCATCTTAAGACTTAGTAAGTTTCCTTTAGTTCCATTGGCTGTAATAATATTATTTGTTGAACCAATACTCTTAATAATATTATCTATACTCTCTTGAATTTTATTCACAAGTTCAGAAATAAACTCAGCATTTTTTTCACTTTCACCAGCTAAAGCACGGGTTTCATCCGCAACCACAGCAAAACCTTTACCATGTTCTTTGGCTCGTGATGCTTCGATCGCAGCATTTAAGGCTAAAAGATTTGTTTGGTCTGCAATTTTAGCAATAAAACTCACTGCATTGCCAATATTTTGTGAAGATTCTTTTAGCTCTTCACTTTTTTTAGATGACTCTTGTGCAACTACTACGGCTTCATCCATTCTAGTGACAGACCCTGTAATTTTTTCAACCGAACTCATAATATTATCACCAGTAGCTATAGTAGATGCTATTACTGTATCTATAGTGGAATTCATTCTTCTAATATTAGAATTAATATCTTTCACATTATTGAGCGCTTGTTCGCTTGCCCCAGAATTTTGCTCTGCTGCTGTAGCAATTTGTTCCATTGAAGATTTGAGTTGCTCAATAGCAGAAACACTCTCTTGTGCATTATCTAAAATTGTCATAGATATACCCACAATACTTTCAGAAATTTGTTGTTGTTTTGCTAAGGTTCTTTGTCTTCTTTTAGAATCTCCACCTATAGAGGATAAAGCTTGTACAGATGATCCTGAGTTTCCTTTTTTCATTAATGCCATTATGGAATCCTTTTATTTCTAGTCTAGTGTAGCGTACAACGCTTCAGCTGCTTTTATATCTTCACGAGAAGGTTTTACCCTAATAGATACATATTTTGTATTTCCATTTTTATCTATTGACTTTAAAACTGTTGCATAAACCCAGTAATATCCTCCCCCTTTACGAGTATTTTTAACATAACCTGTCCAAAAACCTTTAGATTGGACATCGTCCCAAAGCGATTTAAAAGCAGCACGTGGCATCTCCGAATGACGAACAATATTATGTGGTTGTCCTACCATATCCTCTAAATGCATATTTGCTATTTTTAAAAATGAATCGCTTGCGTATTCAACTATACCTTTATCATTAGTTTCGGATAAAAGGTATAAATCATTATAAAGAACTTCCCCATCGTCTAAAAATGTTAGACCTTCAGTAGATATTTCATCATTATTTTTTGACACTGTAAACCTCCGTGCGAATGAATTTATTTGTTTGTTTATTGTACTATGAAGAAGTGTCACTCAAGTGTCATCTGGAAAGAAATTGTAAAATTTATCTAAAAAGTGTAAATTTGTTACTCTTTGTATTTTTGGATATAATTTTATAATTTTAAATTTAAGAAAAAAGAATCAAACCCATGTGATGAGTTTGATTATGAAGTGAATATAAGAATAGATATTTAAAAATTAAATATTATCTCTAATGCCTAGATTAGATACCAATTTAAGATAATTGTCTTTTTGTGTTCTTTTAAAATATTTCATTAAACGACGACGTTGTCCAACTAATTTTAATAAACCTAGTCTTGAAGCATGATCTTTCTTAAATACTTTAAGATGTTCAGTAAGTTCTGAAATTCTTGCAGTTAAAAGTGCAATTTGAACTTCACTTGAACCTGTATCAGTTTCGTTTCTTCCGTACTTTCTAACTATTTCTTGTTTTTTAGCCGATTCTAAAGCCATAATAGCCTCCTGAGTGGTATAAATTTAACAACATTAGAATAACTAAAGTTGCTGAAAGAGAATTATATCTAAATTCATATAATTAAGTAAGACAGTGAATTTAATTTCATAACCATAGCAGATACTTTAAGCTGATTAAAGCTCCTGAACATCTTATTTTATCATCCTTTATAAAATTATATTTCCCCACTTACTTATGTAAAACCTTAGTTAAGTTTTTTTGTTTTATATTATTTTAAATAAACTAAGAGTAGAATATTTTTATGAAAAAAGTACTCATTGTAGACGATAGTAAAACTATTCTAACTCTTTTAAAATTTGAGATAGAAAAATATACGGGGATAGAACCATATTTTGCAGAAACTTTTAAAAGTGCAGTGCATATTATTCGAGAACACAGAGGGGATTTTCATGCGGCTTTACTTGATCTGAATTTACCTGATGCTCCCAATGGAGAAATAGTAAAACTTGCTAATTCTCACAATATACCTGCCGTGATATTAAGTGCTACTGCTGATAAAGATTTAAAAGAATCTATACTCAAAAGAGATATTATTGATTTCGTACTCAAAGATGACATAGAAAGTATAAAATTTGCTGTTAAATCTATTTTAAGAACTTTGAAAAATTATGATACGACTATCTTAGTTGTGGATGATTCTATCGTTTACCGTTCTGCGATAGTAAATATTTTAAAAAAATTACATTTAAAAATACTCGAAGCTCAAGATGGGGTAGAGGCATTACAAATTTTGAATGATAATCCTCAAATTTCTTTAGTCATTACAGATTATGAGATGCCAAATATGGATGGGCATGAGCTTACCTTTAAAATTCGTGAAAATTGCAAAAAAGACCAACTTGCAATTATTGCTATCAGTTCTTTAGAGAAAGTAGAAACTATTGCAAAATTTTTGAGATTTGGAGCAAATGACTTCATACGTAAACCTTTTTCAAATAGTGAAATCATTACAAGAATAAATGCTAATTTAGAACTTTTAGACCTATTTTCCCAAATCAAAGATATGGCAAATAAAGATTTTTTAACTGGTTTATATAACAGAAGATATTTTTTTGATGCAGGGAAATCTATTTTTTCAAAGAATAAGAGAAAAAAATTACCTATTGCTGTAGTAATGATTGATATAGATAAATTTAAGCATATTAACGATACTTATGGACATGATATTGGTGATATTGCCATTAAAGAAGTTAAAAATATTTTAGAAAATAAACTACGAAATTCAGATCTTGTTGCTAGATTTGGAGGGGAAGAATTTTGTATACTTCTGGAAGATATTAGCGAAGAAAACACAAAGTCCGTTTTTGAAAAAATTAGACAGTCTTTTGAAAAAAACAACATACAAACTCCAAAAGCTACTATAACATATACAGTATCTATTGGTATCGCATATGGTATGGAAAGAAATTTAGATGAGATGATTAAAATCTCAGATGAAGCACTTTATTATTCAAAAAATAACGGTAGAAACCAAGTTACAATCAAATTAGTTTAAATATTAAGTACTTTAGGATATAATTCTCTTTAAAATTTAAAGATTCTAAAGAGAAGTAAATATGTTAATAACTCGAGCTAGTGAATATGCGATCCTCTCTTTAATAGTTTTATCAAAAGCGTCATCACCCATGGATAGTGAAACTCTTTCACGTGAATTATCAATTCCAAAAAGTTTTTTAGCAAAAATTCTTCAATCATTAGCAAAAAAAAATATTTTAAAATCCTTTAAAGGTGTCAATGGTGGTTTTGTTTTACATAAACAAGTAAATGAGATAAATATGCTTGATGTAATGTCCGCTGTTGAAGGAAAAGCTCCAGCAGTTTTTGAATGCGCTCCTTCTCGTGAAGATTGTCCATCTGATAGAGCAAATATCTGTAGTATATGGCCTTTTTTAAATAAGCTTCAAGGAAAAATAGATATATTTTTACAAGACTTAACGTTAGCAGATATTTTAGAGTAAAGCCTTGGCAAAAAGACAAATATTTAAACAACAAGCTGCGAATACTCTAAATTTTCTTTTAGGGCAAAAAGATATTGGCGTTGTTATTTTTGTTATGGGAATACTTGCAATTATCATTGTTCCTTTACCCTCAGAATTATTAGATGTTTTTTTAACTATCTCAATGGCAATAGCAGTTTTAATACTTTTAATCTCTTTATATGTTCCAAAACCTACAGACTTATCCACTTTTCCTACTCTTATTCTTATTATCACTTTATTTAGACTTTCTTTAAACATTGCAACAACAAGGATGATTTTAAGTTATGGGCATGAAGGAACAGAAAATGTAAGTAGTATCATCACTAGTTTTGGCAACTTTGTTGTTGGTGGTAACTTTGTTATTGGTATCATAGTTTTTTCTATTTTAGTACTCATCAACTTTATGGTTATAACAAAGGGTTCTACTAGAGTTGCTGAGGTAGCTGCAAGATTTACACTCGATTCTATGCCAGGGAAACAAATGGCAGTAGATGCCGACTTAAATGCAGGTCTTATTGATGATGCCCAAGCGAAACAACGCCGTGCAGAAATTCTTCAAGATGCAAACTTTTATGGAGCTATGGATGGTTCTTCTAAGTTTGTAAAAGGTGACGCTGTTGCTGGAATCATCATTACACTTATTAATATTATAGGTGGATTTTTGATAGGTGTTTTTCAACATGATATGACAGTTGGTGATGCAGCTTCCACATTCACACTTTTGACTATTGGTGATGGACTTGTGGGACAAATTCCAGCACTTATTATCTCTACTGCTACTGGTATTATGATAACTCGCTCCTCAGGAGATGGCGATAATTTCGCAGAGGGTGCTGTAAATCAGATGATGGGAAATGCAAAAATAATGATGATAGTTGGATTTATTATGATTTTATTTGCTATGGTTCCAGGTCTTCCAACATTTTCGATGGGACTTGTAGGATTTATTTTTGTAGGATTAGGTTGGTCAATATATAAATATCAGAGGGGGGAATTTTCTATCTTAGATGGAGATTCTTCCCAAAATATACAAGATCAAAATAAAGAACAAGAGGCAATCAAGCCTAAAAAAACAAATAAAGAGGTAGCCAAAGAAGAAGAAACAGCATTAGAAGATATACTTAAAATCGAAATGTTAGAACTTACCTTAGGTTATCAGCTTATTCGTTTAGCAGATAGCTCTCAAGGTGGTGATTTACTCGAGCGTATTCGTTCTATGAGAAGAAAAATAGCCAGCGATTTTGGTTTTTTAATGCCTCAAGTTCGGATACGAGATAATTTACATCTACAACCTCAACAGTATCAAATATTACTCAAGGGAATTTCCATCGGAGAGGGAAGTATTATGCCAGATAAATTTCTTGCGATGGATAGCGGAATGGCAACTGGAGAAATTTCTGGAGAACCTACAAAAGAACCCGCTTTTGGACTTGACGCTATGTGGATATTTCCAGAAGAAAAAGAGTTAGCTATAGAAAATGGTTATACAGTAGTTGATCCCTCTACGGTAATATCAACACACATGAGTGAATTAGTTAAAAAGAATGCAGAAGATTTACTTACACGTCAAGAGGTTCAAGTGCTTATTGATAAAATAAAACAAGACTTCCCTGTTATCATCGATGATGTACTTAAAGTTGCTAGTATTGGTCTCATTCAAAGAGTGTTAAAAGCTCTTTTACATGAAAATATTCCATTAAAAGATATGCTAAGTATATTAGAAACTATTGCTGATGTTGCAGAGTTTACCAAAAATGTGGATGTAATCACAGAACAAGTTAGAGCTAAACTCTCCCGTGTAATTACACAAATGTATTCAAGTGAAGATGGCGTAATTAGACTTTTAACCTTTGATACATCTTCTGAGCAAAAAATGTTAGAAAAATCAACAGAGAGAGATGGAGTTAGAAGTCTAATGCTCAACGTTGGTGAAATCAATTCTCTTATTCAAGCAACAAGTACAAAAGCTGCCGAACTTCTTCAAAAAGGCGTATCGCCTGTTGTTGTAATCGTTGATCCTCAACTTCGCCGTGGTCTTGCTGAAATATTTGAAAGGTTTTCTCTTGATGTTGTGACTTTATCTCACGCCGAAATAGACTCAAGTGCGACATTTGAAGTTATGGGCAGTATAGTTATGGACTAAAATAAATATCAGGAATTAAAAAATGCAAGAAACAATTCATCATTTATCACATATTGATTTAGATGGTTATAGCTGTCAATTTGTAATGAAATATACACCTTATGAAATTTCTAACTATAATGCAAATTATGGGGCTGAAGTAAAATCTAAACTAGAGATAATTTTAGAAAATATCACAAAAGCAAAAAAATCTGCCCTTATCTTGATAACGGACTTAAACCTTAGTGCTGATGAATCAAAATGGCTTACTCACGAAGTAAGTAAAATGAAGAAAAATAAGTTAGCTCTTAAAATAACTCTCTTAGATCATCATGGCTCAGGTGCTCAAAGTGCTAAAAAATATGATTGGTACTATCTTGACGAGAGTAGATGTGCCACAAAAATAGTCTATGATTATGCAAAAGAAAATTTTGAATTTGACGAACCATCGTGGATGGAAAAATATGTCAATGTTGTCAATGCTGTAGATTTATGGAAACAAGAAGAGTTTGAAAACTTTGAACTTGGAAAAGTTTGTATGCGACTTATAACAGAGACTAGAGAACTTAACCGTGTGATGTTTACCAATGAAGATAACAACTATAAACTCTCCCTCTTAAAAAAAGCGAGTACTTTTATAGATAAGGAGAATGCTCCTGTTCTTCTTGACGCAAGTATCCATACAATTAAAAAAGAATTTTTTAAAGTTGATACGGATAATACCCTTGATAATCTTGCTACAAGCTATGTTGTGGGTTTATTAGGTTCTAAAAGGGCTACTCATACTATTTACTATAAAGGCTATAAAGGTTATCTAAGTTATGGTATTGGAAATACTTCAATAGTAGGAAATGGTTTTTTACTAGCCTACCCTGAATATGATTTTATAGTGGATGTAAGTTATCGTGGAGCGATGAGTTTGAGGGCTAATTATAAAGTGAGCGTTGCTCAAATCTCTAAAGAGTGGGCTGGTGGTGGTGGACATCCAAATGCTGCTGGAGGCAGAATTATGGGATTTAAAGAACAATATAGATATGACAAAGTAAAACAACAAATAGAGTTTCTCATAAGCGATAAAGAGTCCCGAGCAGGTGACTTAGAGTATAAAAAAGAAGAATACTCTTAGTTTAGGGGAGTATTTTCATTTCTAATTTCTCTTATGCGAGTAAAATAAGTATTTCCTAAATATATCACATAAAAAATAGCCCCAAAAAATATAGCAAATGGAATGAGAGAAATAAGATAAAGAACTAAGGTTTTAAGTCTTAGCCCCGTTCCAAATCTATACTTCATTAAATAATCTTCCTCTTTTGTACAAATATTTGTAGCAATATCATAAGTCATAACCTTATGAAAAAAATAATAAAGTGGAAAATTAAAAGCTATAATATTCACAAATGGTATAAAATAAAGCGGAATAAATAAGATAAAAAGAACAATCATAATCCCCACCCATTTAAGTACTGATAAAAGTGCTGTAGCTATGTTTGAATACCCTATCATCTCTACATCTTGGTAATGTCTTAAATGTAACTCTCTTAAAACAAAGGGTGTCAAAAAACCTATAATAATAACGGCTACTATTATAGATATATAAAGTGTAAAAAATCCACCAATAGCATAGATTAAAAATGTTGCAATCCAAGATGTAATAGCGTGACTCATTAAAAACTCAATTATAGCAGTTCCCTCTAAATGGGCTTGTATCGACTTAGTATGAGGCACTCCATTTTCTATAGAAGTTGTAGTACTCTCAAGATCTAAGCTTCCAAGTGCATCAAGTCCAGCACCTGCTAAAAGAAAAAAGAATATGTACATTACAATCATAGAAATAATGAAAGGAAATAGAGCATACTTAAGCATTTTAATAGATAAAAAGTCTTTGATGCTTAGGATTAAAAGATTCTTTCTTGTGTTCATTGCTTACTCCAAAGTTTTTGATTTAATTTAAGCTCATGTATAATTCCAATAGCTAAATGAAGAGTTTGGATATACTCCATCGCCACCTTGTGGTTTAAGAGTGAGTGAAATATAGAAGGCTCAAATAAATCTTTGTTATACTCTACTGCTATATGTATTGATTTATCTATAAAAGATATATGCACAGGATGGGAAGATTTTTTCTTAAAGTCAAGAAGTCTTTGCATCAAAGAGTGAGATAAAATATACCTAGCTTCAACTTGATCCGTAGAATAGACAACAAATTCTTTTTCAAACTCTACATTATCCATTTTTACAAGAGTATCCCTTGTTACATTTTTTGACTGAAGCCAAGAGCCGATTAGGTCACCGAAAGTATTTTGAGCAAGATCTGCTAAGATAATAGTTTGAGCTTGAAAATGTTTGTTAAATTCTGCGACTATAAAAAGACCTTGAAATATTGTCTCGAGTTTACTCTCATCATAATCAGCAAACTTATCTTCTTTTTGTGCATGAATATCTGAAAATTGAATTGGTATAGCATCAATTTTTCCCTGAACAAAATCATTTCCACTAAATTCATCTGGCTTAGATATAAAAAGTTTTGATTTTTCAAAAAGTCTTTGTGAAACATGAAGGCTAGGAGTATAGTTCAAGTTTTCATCTATCTCATTTATAAGCGGTTTAATGATTCTATTTTTAAATTCTTTTGTATAATCTTTAATGAGAAACTTATAAATGAATGTTCCTATTGCAAAATAAATAAATCCTATAAACATGATAATTTCAAGATCAAAAGATAAGGAATTTTTAAATTTATACAATATTAACAATGTTACAAAAAACACTATGGAAGCTAGTAGCATAATTTTGTATCTTACATTTTTTCTATTCTTTTCTAATTTTTTTAGAGTCGGATAGAGAGTATCATAATAAAAATCTGTAAGTTCACCTAAATTTTTCATCTATTTTCAACTAAAAAGATTTTTAACGCTAACATTTTGTCTCTCATCTTTAGTAATTTCAAATAGCTCTTTTTTACTGTAGTTCATTGCCAAAGCCATAAATGAAATCGGAAGCATCTCAATAGCATTGTTATAATCTGTAACCGCTTGATTATAAGAACGCCTTGCTGCTGAAATCTGTTCTTCTACTTCATTGAGAGTTGATTGAAGATGCATTACATTTTCATTTGCTTTAAGTTCAGGATAACTTTCCACTGCTACCATCATAGAACCAAGTGCTGAACTCATTTTAGTATCAAGAGCCATTTTATGTGCCTCTGATATATTTGGCTTACTTGCCTCAGCTCTTAGTTTTGTCACCTCTTTAAGGAGTGATTTTTCATGTTCCATATACTTACTAATACTTGAAACAAGATTTGGTATCAGGTCATAACGCTTTTTGAGTTGTGTATCTACACTTGCAAATATATTTGCAACTTGATTTTTCTTTGAAACAAGAGAATTATACATCAAGATGAGTATAAAAACTAGCCCTATAAAAATGATAACACTTATAAACATTCTATATCCTTATGCTTTATTCGTATAATTCTAACATCTTTATCTTAAAAAGTATATTTACCTTACTCCTTAGCGGATATAAGTTAGTGCAAATCTAAGTTTAGCTTAATCTCTCTTTTTGAACGAGATGCAGTAATCTCACCTGTCATAGAGTTTTGTCTAAAGTGAATACCTGCAAAATTTGATAATTGTTTTGCTTTAAAAATTTCACCTTGCATATTTGCATTTGTATTGACTTGCATAATTTTAGTAAGTTCTTGCGGATAAACACCAATCTTTGTACCCTCAAGAATAGCTAGACCAGCATCAATGATACATCCATCACCAAGAGGAATACCACAAGTTGAATTTGCTCCAAGAAGACAATTTTTACCTATAGAGATTGGATTTCCATCCGTTCCAGAGAGAACACCGAGTATAGAAGCACCCCCTCCAATATCAGAGCCATCACCAACAATTGCAGAAGAAGAGATACGACCCTCAACCATTACTGAACCAGTAGTTCCAGCATTAAAGTTGATATATGAAGCCCCTGGCATAACAGTAGTTCCAGCTGCTAGTTGTGCTCCAAAACGAACCTTTGAAGTATCTAGTATGCGAGTATTATCTTGAGGGATGATATGCTGTAAAAATCTTGGAAATTTATCTACAAAATCAATATGAGGATAATCGCCTGAAAGTTTTAACTCAATCTCAAATTCTCTTAAATACTCTAGCTCAATAGGCAAACCAGCTGACCATGCAACATTAGGAAGTACACCAAATGCACCGTTTAAGTTAACATCTCTTAGAGGCACTTTAGCTTGAGAGATAGAGTAAAGTTTAAGGTAAGAAGATTCAACACTCTTTAGAGGGGCATCATCAAAAATAAAAGTTATTTTAAACTCCCCCTCTAAGCTTCCATTATTCATGATTTGTGCATAGAGTGCAGATACTACTTGAATATTTTTATGTGCATCTCCATAAGCTTCATCAGAGTATGGAGTAAATGCAGATAAACATGATTTTAAAAATTTTAAGTTAATATTGTAAACAACTTCACTTTGAGTAAAATCTACTTTGATACCTTGTTCTTCTAAGGCTCTTACAAATATAGCAGCAGAAGCAAAATTTTCATCCCAATTGATTAAAGGGTAGGTGGCTTGAAGTGATTTTTCCAGATTTAATTGTCCTAAATCTACTCTACATATACCAAAGGCTAAGGGATTTCTATATCCCGCAGTTGTTAATTTTATATCTTTTATAAGTGCTTTAAAAGCATCAGCTGTTTGGATAGTTTCCATGAATTCTCGCTTTAATAATTTATTTCGATAATTATACTTAAAAACAAGTAATTAAGCTAAAATCTAATCAAAGAATTGATCTTATCATAATAGACTTCTTGCTTAACTGGTTTGTTTTTCTAGGGACATTATGCTTACTCACTAGCATCAACTAGGCTTGAGTTTGTTTCATTAGTATCTTTGCCAAGTCCATATACTTTCATCGTAAAACTCGAACGAATTAAATCATTTTCTCGTTTAAATCTTATAGGAAAATTTACACCTATAATCCAGTCACTCTTATTAACTGCATCTAAAAATTCATAAAAGCTCTGTGGTGAATTAATTTTTGATGTTGTATTGACTTCATAAATAGTAAATCTTTTTTTATTTTTTTGCTTTTTTTTGGATGCAACTTTTAAGGAAATAAAATATTTTTTATGAATATTTTGAAATTTTAAGGTATCAAAATTTCTTTGAAAAGCTCTAATAATATTTTTATTTTCACTTCTGAGTTTTATTAATTTTTCTAAAACTTCATCTCTATAATTTACATGTTTACTCAATTCTCTAAAGTCTTTTTGTATATTAAATCTTTTATTTCTATATTCTTTTCCTTCAGGAATTAAAAGTGTAAAAGAAAAAATAAAGACAAAAAGTAAAAGAAAAATTGAAAGAGATAATAAATATATACTTTGCCTTGAGATATTAATATTCATAATCATCCTCCTCACTCATTTCTTCTTCTTTATCTATATAGTTTGTTGATACAAATCTAATCCAACCATTTTGTGCTGGATAAAAACTACTATAAGTACGGTGAAAAATAGAACGAAGAGGAGCCTGCAACATAAAGTTATACACATCTTTATTTGGGGTAATCCCATATAAGGTAAGTCCATCTTCAAGAAGATTTGCCTCTGATAAGGTTATTCTTTGTGGAACTAAATCAAACATATTTATTATTGAATCTTTAAGAACTGTATTTTTTGTATATATATTTTGAGATAAAGTGCTTTCTTCTTTTATAAAAGTAATACTTATTTCAATACTTTTGGTATCTTCCTTTACTAATACTCTCTCTTGTAAAATTTCTTTTTTTTCTTGGATAAATCTATAATTTTTAAATAATAAAAAAATATAAGTTAAAATTAACATTATAATTGTGATACCAAAAAAAACACTCAAAAGCTGTATTTCTGGAGTGAAAATGGATTTATTTCGAGGATGTATATAACTATATTTCATATTAATTCCATTTTAGTCACTTCACATACTTCTATACACAACTCAAGGTGTCTAATATAAACGCTTAAAAACATCTCTTCTTCTAAATATTTTTTTAAATCACTACTTATACCCATAGAATCAGCAATGTATACATGTTCAATGAATTCACTATCAAATTTTTCATTTTTATAAAAATTATTTATTGAGCTTTGAATCATAATGTACCTTTGATAATCTTCATTTAATTTATCAGTATCAATACTAGAAATATCATTAGCTTCTGTTAGTTCTTCTTCATTTTTTATATCATTAAATTCTTCAATCTCTTCAATAGAGTCTAAATCTTCAATATCACCAAAATCATCTATACTATCAAGCTCGTCTACCTCATCAATGCTTTCTATATCATCCAAATCCAAAGTATTATTATTTTCATCTAAATTAATATCACTTAATTCTGTATCTTCTATAGCTAACCCATTTTTATCCATTTCTAAACTTAAATCTAAATATTCTGCATATAATAACTCAGATTTTTTAAATACACTCAAACTTAAAGATTTCTCTTCTATTAAAATAAACACTGCCATATTTTTTTGAATTTTATCTTTAAAAAAATTTCTTAGTACAACAAAGGGAGAAAATATAAAATCTACTCCAATTTTTTCATAAGCTTTTTGAATATCGTATATATTACTTTTAGAGGTATAGTAAGACCACTTATCATCATAGCATTTATATTCACTATAACTTAAATCATGAAAAGAACTTATTTTCCCTTTAGCACAGCTTGGTATTGCCCCTTGATCAGAAGATGTATCTAAAATAGAAATATAAAAAAATGGTGATTCTTTTATGAAGGACTGAATATACTCATACATTACTTTACTTAAATATTTTGTATTAAATTCAGCTTGATCAGTATTAACAATGCCTTTTTTATTTAAAATTTCTATATATACAACTGTCTTTGAATTTGCTATTACAATATTAACAAGTACTTTTAAATAAAAAAATTCAAACATTAAACATCTTCATTATAATTTTTTTGTGTAGTGAGTATTAAGGGATGGTGAAGTTGATGTGGTGTAACTTTCAAAGCAACCCTTTTTAAGACTTTCATAATCATATATCTTAAACTATTGTTGCTTAATTTTCTATCATTTTTTTTTCAAAAAGATATTTTATTCTTATACTTTTACTCAAATACTCATCTATTAATTTTTTTGTGAATTTCAAAAGTGCTATATCCCTATACTTAATTAAGTTTTCAAGGAATTGTAAAGAAGAATTATTATTTTTTAATAACTTTTTCAAGTAATTTCTCAAATTTTTGATTGTAACTAGCACTCTCTTCAACAAGTTTTTTATCTGTAATAATACTAGGAGCGAGTTTAATATAAGAGCGAATCATAATTTCGCACATTAGGCGTATTTTGGCTTTATCTGCACCAGAAATAAACTCATGTGTTGCTATTATATCTATCTCTTTAACATAGTCTTTTCCCATATTTATATACTTAACATACTTCAATGATGTTATAGACTGAGCCATAACAGTAGATGCCATGCGATTATACCGATCAAGTGAAAAAGCTTCTTTAGCCAAAACTAAAGCCTCTTCATATTTTGCTGTTTCAAAATAATATTTTGCACGAACAGATTTTTCGTATGATGGATTTAGTAAAAAAAAACCACCCATTACCAACAAAAACGATATAGCAACAAGGGGTATCATTAATTTATTACTCATGTTTTAATAAACCTTTTTTAATACATTCTTTAGCAACTTCCATCTCCATTTGTGAGATATCAATTACATCACTAATATAATAGTTAATTATACCAAATGGTTTAGGAATTATAAACTTATCCCAAGAATTTATTTGCCAAAATTTACTTGGCTTGATTTCGACTAGAACAATTTTTACCCTTGCTTTTTGAGCCATAAGCACGATGCCATCATGCACCTCATGCCTAGGACCTTTAGGACCATCAGGTGTGATACCTAAATCATAACCTTTTTTAATTTCTTTAATCGACTGGATTAAAGCCTTTGTCCCACCACGAGTACTTGAACCTCTAATAGTTCCAAAAGCAAAATAGTTTAAAGTTTTTGCAATGAGATTTCCATCAAAATGTTCTGATATAAGAAGTTTTACATTAGGAACTTTTCTATACTTCTTATATGCGTAAGGTATCATTAAAAGTTCACCATGCCAACAAGCCATGATAAACTGCTCATCTCCCAAACTTTCAGGAGCATGATAGACTTTTTTATTTGTTAAAGAAAGAAATCTAATTAAAAATGAACCAAGAAGTGGAACTATAAAAGTCGCTAAGTAACGGAGAGTTTTTTTAAGCAATAACTTCGCCAGTTAAAATTGTTCTGCCAATAACAGTAATCTTCACATCTCTAAAAGTTCCAAGAAGTTCTTCACTTCCTTTAACTTTTACAACAATATTATTATCACTTCTTCCAGCTACATAAGCATCACGGTGTAAATCTTCAAAATAGACATTATAAATATTTCCAAGAAGCTTTGCATTTTTTTGATCCATAATCTCATTATGAAGTGATTGTAAAAATGAAAGTCTCTGCGATGCTAGTTCGCCATCCACTACATTTGTAAAGTTTTGAGCTTCCGTCTCAGGACGAGGAGAGTATTTAAAAGAAAAGATTTGATCAAACTCTACCTGTTTCATTACATCTATAGTATCTTCAAAATCTGCATCACTTTCCCCTGGAAAACCTACAATAATATCAGTGGAGATAGTAGCCTCAGGACACATGGTCTTTAATTTTTGTACACGGTTTAAAAACCATTCCTTTGAGTAGCCTCTTTTCATCTCCTTAAGTACTTTTGTAGAACCACTTTGTAATGGCATGTGCATTGACTTACATATTTTAGGATTTGATGAAAACTCTTCTATAAATTCATCGTCCATATGAAAAGGGTGAGGAGAGGTAAAACGAATTCTCTCTAATTTTTTAATCTTAGAAAGTCTGCGAAGAAGTTTAGTAAAATTCATTTTTTCATGCTCCCCTGAAAAACGGCGACCATAATTATTTACATTTTGACCTAGGAGGAAAATTTCTTTGGCTCCCATTTCAACAATTCGATTAGCTTCATTAATGATAAGAGTATCAGGGATAGATATTTCATCACCTCTAGTTTTAGGAACAATACAAAAAGTACAAGCCTTATCGCAACCTATAGAGATATTAATAAAGCCTTTAAAAGTAGATGTACGAAAATCTTTAAAAGCAAATTCACTTTCATCATAATTTATATCTATCTCAACTGATTTGTCTTTATGTAAAACTTCTGAAATTTTAGATACATTTCTAGCCCCTAAAACAAAATTTACATAGGGAGCTTTTTTTATTATCTCTTCTCCTAAATGTGAGGCTGTACAACCACAAACACCTATCTTTGCACCTTTCTTTTTGTGTTTATTAAATCCACCCAGCTCACTAAAGAGTTTATGCACTGGTCTTTCTCTTACTGAGCAAGTATTTATTAAGATCAAGTCGGCTACTTTGAAGTCATTTGTAGTTTCGTAACCCTCTTTTTCACGTAATTCTGCAATCATATGTTCTGAGTCACGAGAGTTCATAGCACATCCAAGAGTTTGGATAAATAATAATTTACTCAATATAGCTTCTCTAATTTACAATATGAACTTGGTATATATATTCATTATCAGATAAGCCATATTTTACTTCACTCATATAAAAACTTTTTCCTTTTTCTTCAAAATGACTTTGAAGTTCTAGTAAGTCTTTATGAGAATTATCTCTATCAAAGTAAAAAATAACATTATCTTCTTTTTCTATACTAGCCTCTATTTTTTCAACTTCTGCTTTTTTTGGTTTTTGATCTATCTCTGTTCTTGCAAATTTTAAATTCATTTTAAAAATTCCTTATCTATGTCTTAATGTCAATTTTCACCACGTTGTACCATTTCAAAAGCAATATCTTGAAACTCACTTGGTAAAATCTTAAATATTTCAGGCTTCGTTTGAAACCAACTTTGAACTGCATCAAAAGGAGTTCTGACTTTGAGTTCTTTTCTTAAAGAACCATGTCTTCTATTGAAGTTATAGAATATCAAGAACTTATTTAAATCTTTCTTAACATCATCAATATTATCATAATCCTCTGCTTTGATTGTAGCATTCTTTATTGTTCCATTAACCCTTTCAACCATTCCATTAGTTTGAGGTGTATATGGAGCTGTTAGCCTGTGTTCTATCTCATCTTTAGTACATTCAATATCAAACTTATGATTGCCACTAACTTTGCCTTTACCTCTTGCCACCACAATCCACTAAAAACTAAATTTAAAGAGTTGAGCGATAGAGTCATCTAAATCCCATCTATTGTTAATGAGTTGTTCTTGTATAGATTTTGTACCATTTAGGTGCAAGATATTTAAAATAATGCTTCTGATAATTGTCATTAAAAATGGATTTAGATGAGCATTATGGTCATCTTCTAAAAGTGTATTATCTTTGTATTGGTGCATTGTTTCTACCTTCCAATGGAGTAAAATTTTATCATGAAAGAACTCCGCATTTTCACGAAAATTTGCTATACAGAACTGAATACTAGTGCTGTTTGTTACTTCTCCTGTTTTATGGTTTGTCTTGTGTATTTTTTTAATAGTTTTTATGATTGAGCGAACATGGATAATTTCATTATGATAAAAAGTAGTTGGTTCATATATAAATACTTCTCTATTTATCCACTCATTAGATTGCTGGATTGGTTTAGCTTTATAAGTGCTTGATGGTTTTATCTCTCTTGATATTTCATTTATTTTATCAAGAAGTGTTTTTTGGTTACCTTTAACTTTAGCAATATATTTTGAACCACTCTGCTCAATAGAATCAAGAGTTTTTTTGTGTGTTCATCGCATCAAAGGTAAAGAGAAATTCATCTCCAAGCTCTGCTATCATAGCTTGTAAAGCAGGTATTTCATTTGATTTCTCTGCAATTTTTTGATGAGCAATAACTACACCTATCTCTGATAGAACTGCACCAACAACTTGTATAGCCTTTTGGTCTTTATATCTACTACCATTCATCACTTTACCATCTACGCTTAGATGTTTTCCTGTAGTATCGACATAAATTCTTATCCATTCTCTGAACAAAAGTTCAACTGCCTCACTATCAACTTTTGCAAGTATATCTGAGACAGCACTTCTTTTTGGTGTTATTATAAATTCTACACCTAGAAGTTTTTTTACTTCTTCTTTTTGAACATGTTTATCTATCCAAATAGAAATTTGTTTGTAATCTGTAGCTCCCATTAGTCCAGCTAATATAGCTAGATATAAGATATGTTCTAATTTATGCCGTTTACCTTGACCTTTACGATGGTCTGGAACTCTTGATAGTAACTCTAAAAGTTTATTTGATTCAGCTATTTTTGCATAGCCTTTTCTTGAACGCTTTTGTGCTAATTTATCTCTTGCTTTTATTGTCATTTTCTTATCACCTTGTTTTTCTCAAAAGCAAGCAATAATTATTCCACTTTTAATTTCTAGTTATTAATGGATTGGGGTGACCTCTTGCTAGCCTATTCCAATACTAAACAATCCTTAATAAACCCATATTCCAATCTTACCATAGAGAAGAGCATCAAAGCCTCAGCTAAATTTTGAGTTGTATCAACAATTTTTCTACCTATATTTTGAACTTTATTAAGATGAAGAATATTGATTACAATACTTCTTAAAATTGAAAAACTAAATGCACCTTTATTAATTTTGCATCTATCTTTATTAAGTGCTGTATCTTTATAAAAGTGCATTGTCTCAACACTCCACTCTTGGAGTATCTTTTGCAAAAATGATTCTGCACTATCTGTATCATTTGAGATATAGTAATGTGTCTTTGTCTCTTTGCAATTAACAATTTTATCAACTCTGATTACTAGACTTCTTGCAAAACTCATTTTCCAGCAACCTCAAATCCACGGTCAAAATTAACTAATCCACATATCAGATTGAAGCGAAGATTGAACCTTTTTCTACGGTTACGATATTTCTGTTTAAGGATTTGAAAAGTCTTTAATTTAGCATTGATATGTTCAACACATATGCGAGCTGAAGCTTCTCTTTTATTTTGATTTTTTTGTGTATCAGTTAATGGATGTAGCTTTGATTTCTTATATGGTATTTGAGTGTTATTATGTTGCTTTTTAATACCAAGATAGCCTAAATCTACATAGATACAAGTTTGAGGTTTCACAGGTAGATCACTCTGTTTAAAGAGTTTAAAATCATGAGTAGTACCTTTGCATGTATGAGCACAAATAATACGTTCATCCTTGTCAATAACGATTTGCCCTTTTAGTGTATGGTTTCTTTTCTTCCCTGAGTAGTAATCTCTTTGCTTTTTTTTGGTCGTTGTATGGGGGACTCTGTAGCATCAATGACGATAAACTCTAAGTCCATATCATCTCCATATAAAGCACGTTTACTTGGTAATGAAAACTTTCCAGATTTTATTAAAACATCTTCAACATCTCTTACTATTCGAGAAGCTGTAGATTCACTTACTCCATAATCAAAGCCAATATGTTCTAAGGTTCTATATTCTCTGTAATAACTTAACATTAATAGTACTTTTTCTTTTGAATCTAAACTTTTTCTACCACCAACTCCATGGTTTTTAGTTCTCTCTTTTTCATAGGCTATAAATACTAAAAGCATTTCATTAAATGTATCTTTATTTACACCAATAAGACGCTTAAAATTCTTTGGTTCTTTCTTCTGTAATTTTTCATATTTATTCATATCAATCTGATAGCATTTTTAGTTCCTACTTTTAGAGTTTTGCAAGAAGTCTACTGAATGAATAAAAACACCATCCCATGGATATATACAGTTTTGATACACATATATATTTCTTTGTATGAAATCATTTGATTGTTTAATTTCCATTTGAAAACTTGAATCGATAGAAGAAGCTTCCTCTATCTCTTTAGCTAGCGACAGTAAAGTTTTTTGATTCTTTTTTACTTTTGCTATAAACTTTGAACCGCTACCAGATGCCTTTTTAAGAGTTTTTTTGTGTGTTTAAAGCATCAAAGCCATAACTAAATGTCTCATCAAGCTCACCTATTAGTTCTTGAAATGCTGGTATCTCATTAGACTTTTTGTCTATCTCTTTATGGGCAATAATTAATTTTGTTTCTGCTAAAACTGCAGATAAAACAGATACTGCATTATCTTTAGCATTTGCACTTCCTCTTAGAACTTTACCATCTACGGCTGCTACTGCATGTGCTGGTATATCTATAAAAATTCGTATCCATCTGCGGAAGGCTTTTTCTAATTCAATCTTATCAACTATTTCAAAAAAGTCATACACTCTTGATTTTCCTGGGGCTTTAAAAAATTCTACACCTAATAGTTTTTTTATCTCTTTTCGTTTACCGTTATTCTTCATCCATTGATGTATTTCAATTGGATTCTTTGCACCCATCAGAATTGCAATTACCGATAAATACATCATCATAGGTAAACTATATTGTCTCGCTTGTTCTCTTCCTTGCTCTGATATTTCCTCTTTAAAAATTTCTAATAATTTATTGCTCATTTCTGCCCCTTTTAGAGCTATAAGCAAATATTGTTCTTAGTATCGGAATGGGCTATCTGCTTTGATTGTAGCATTCTTTATTGTTCCATTAACCCTTTCAACCATTCCATTAGTTTGAGGTGTATATGGAGCTGTTAGCCTGTGTTCTATCTCATCTTTAGTACATTCAATATCAAACTTATGATTGCCACTAACTTTGCCTTTACCTCTTGCCCATTTGTCGGTAAACTCCAGTCCATTGTCTGTGAGAATATGAGTTATGTAAAAAGGAAAAAACTCTTTACACTCTTTGAGAAATTCAACTGCATTAGCAGCTGTCTTATTTTCATATACTTTATAATACAATAGCCTTGTAGCTCTATCTATAGCTACAAAGAGATAATATTTTTGTTTGTCAAATTTTGGTAAATAGGTTACATCAATGTGCAAATAGCCAGGCTCATACTCTTTAAACTTTTTAGCTTTTGCCTTTTGTTCAACAGGAACTCTATTTATATCAAAGGCTCTCAAAGTTCTATAGACATTACTTCTGTTTGCATTTGGAATGACATCAACCATGGTATCTGTTAAGCCATCTAACTCCATCCAAGTAAGGGTTCTTACGACCCGTATAAGCTCCTTTTCTAAAGGTGTTAAAGCATATTTTATATTATTTGGTCTTGAACTCTTATCATTTGAAAAATCTCTTTTTCTGTGTTTAGCAATAGTTTTCACATTTACATTATAGTTATCTGATAATTCAACATTTGTTAAATCAGATTGGACTTCTCCTAAAAGCTCATAGTAATACCTCCCTTTAGATACCTGTTTATAGTCTTTAGCAAGATTATATTTTAGTAATATTGAAATTACTCTTATATTTTAAATTAAAGTAACTGCGTAGGGACATATATCCAAATATTGAAAAAGGTTTTAGGAGAAGTCTATTGTTGTATTCTTTGTCTTACATGCTGGTTTGTTCTAGCATTGGAGTGATAGACTTGTGACATTATTTTAATCCTTTTGTGGTAAAAAGATTTTACTGTGATGTTATTAAGCTATCGCTTATTATTGAATTGGGCAACCATAACGTGGTGAAACTAGACACTTTATCAATAGTTACAGCTAATATTTTACCTGTAGATGTTGTAATTATTTGTGTTTTTAAGGTGTGCTTTTTCTTTTTACCTGAGTAGTATCTTTTTTGCTTTTTTTTGGTCTCTCACATTGGCTCTCTGTTACATCTACTACGACTATTTCAAGATTAGACTTCTTGCAAAACTCCTTATATGGCTTAGCACTTTATAGAGAGTTTTAATCAAGGTAAATGTTCTCAAGCGTAGCCAAAGCTAGGGTTGGGGTTCTTTAACGCTGAGTAAGGCTCTCTATAAAGTGTCCTATGGAAGGGATAGTAAGGACTAACCTTGCACAAAAAAATATTTTACCCTTAGCTTAGGCTAGGAATAAAAATTTGTTTTACACAATTTTAGTCCTTCTTAGCTCTCTGTGGTATATAGGAGTTTTGCAAGAAGTCTATTATTAGTATCTTCTATAGGTATCGCATGTTTTAGAGTTTTAAGATGAAATTGTGGCTCTTGTATTAAAATCTTTTCTATCTTTGTAACAATATAATGTGCTGTTGATTCACTCACTAGACTTCTCCTAAAACCTTTTTCAATAGACTTCTCCTAAAACCTTTTTCAATATTTGGATATATGTCCCTACTCAGTTACTTTAATTTAAAATATAAGAGTAATTTCAATATTACTAAAATATAATCTTGCTAAAGCCTATAAACAGGTATCTAAATGGAGGTATTACTATGAGCTTTTAGGAGAAGTCTACTCCATAATCAACTCCTATATGTTTAAAAGTTCTATACTCTCTATCTAGCATCATGAGTGTCTCATCATTTGCAGATAAAGATTTGTTTGTTCCACCTTTAACTTTCTTCTTTTTATAGTGTCTTCTAACTACTTTTACCATATCTTTAAAGGTGTCTCTTTTAACACCTACAACTCGTCTAAAATCTTTATCTGTTAATTTATTAACTTTGAAATATTTGATTGTTTTTCCCATAGCTTATTATAAGCAATTTTCGCTCCTGTTTTCTTTAGGTTTTAGGAGAAGTCTATTAAATGATTCTCTTGATGATGAAAAGACTTTGTGGAAATCAATAAAACCATTTTTAAGAGATTATGAGAATGAAGACAATGCTTGTATTATTATCGATGATATGCTTATGCATAAGCCTTGGAGTAAAGTAAATGATGTAGTTTGCTGGCATTATGACCATGTGTGACAAAAGATGCAAAAAGGTATCTTATGCTAAATTTTCATTATACAGATGCTACAGGTATATCTATCCCTTTGGGATATGAAATTATCACAAAAACTGAAAATAAATGGAGTGAGGAACATCAGAAGAATATTAAAAAATCTCTCTTTAGTAAAAATGAAATCATGCAAGATAAACTTCAAATTTTACTACAGTAGTCGTCATTTTTAAAAAATAAAAGAATAAAGAGCTTGGTTTTAAAAGACTTCTCCTAAAACCTTTTTCAATATTTGGATATATGTCCCTACGCAGTTACTTTAATTTAAAATATAAGAGTAATTTCAATATTACTAAAATATAATCTTTCTAAAGCCTATAAACAGGTATCTAAAGTGAGGTATTACTATGAGCTTTTAGGAGAAGTCCAAAGTATAAATACCCTTATGAAAAAGACCAAACTCGAAGATAATTGTAACATATTGAAAGAACAGATAAAAGAACATACAAATTTTAACAGAGCAAGAATATTTGTAATAGTTGGATTGATAGTATCAATTTCAAAATTAAGAGCAGTAAATCTTAAAAAGTTAGCAACTGTATTAAATGCCACCCTAATCCACTAAAAACTAAATTTCAAGAGTTGAGCGATAGAGTCATCTAAATCCCATCTATTGTTAATGAGTTGTTCTTGTATAGATTTTGTACCATTTAGGTGCAAGATATTTAAAATAATGCTTCTGATAATTGTCATTAAAAATGGATTTAGATGAGCATTATGGTCATCTTCTAAAAGTGTATTATCTTTGTATTGGTGCATTGTTTCTACCTTCCAATGGTTTAAGATTTTATCATGAAAGAACTCTGCACTTTCACGAAAGTTTGCAATACAGAACTGAATTCTAGTACTATTTGTCACTTCTCCAGTTTTATGATTTGTCTTGTGTATTTTTTTAATGGTTTTAATGATTGAGCGAACATGAGTGATTTCATTATGATAAAAAGTAGTCGGTTGATATACAAATACCTCTCTATTTATCCACTCATTAGATTGCTGGATTGGTTTAGCTTTATAAGTGCTTGATGGTTTTATCTCTCTTGATATTTCATTTATTTTATCAAGAAGTGTTTTTTGGTTACCTTTAACTTTAGCAATATATTTTGAACCACTCTGCTCAATAGAATCAAGAGTTTTTTTGTGTGTTCATCGCATCAAAGGTAAAGAGAAATTCATCTCCAAGCTCTGCTATCATAGCTTGTAAAGCAGGTATTTCATTTGATTTCTCTGCAATTTTTTGATGAGCAATAACTACACCTATCTCTGATAAAACTGCACCAACAACTTGTATAGCCTTTTGGTCTTTATATCTACTACCATTCATCACTTTACCATCTACGCTTAGATGTTTTCCTGTAGTATCGACATAAATTCTTATCCATTCTCTAAACAAAAGTTCTACTGCCTCACTATCAACTTTTGCAAGTATATCTGAGACAGCACTTCTTTTTGGTGTTATTATAAATTCTACACCTAGAAGTTTTTTTACTTCTTCTTTTTGAACATTATACTACCCCAATAAGTCAAGACAACATTTCCAAATTCCTTATTCACCTCTAACCTGTAACTTTATGAAACAGCTACTACATTTTCAGTATAGTTCTCATCATTTATTTGTAAACTCTCCAAGTAAACATTTATTGGTTTTTTATAGTTCAGTGTTTCATGAAATCTTTTATAATTGTAGAAGTCCATATAATCCGATACATCCTCTTTTAGTTCCTTAATTGTGTTGTACTGATTTAGATAAATTCTTTCAACTTTAGCACTTCTCCAGAACCTCTCAATACAAATATTATCAGTAGCTCTACCTTTACCATCCATTGAGATAGTAATGCCATTATCTTTAAGTGTTTGGGTGTGAATATAGCTAGTATATTGACTCCCTTGATCAGTATTAAATATCTCTGGTTTTTCATATTTAAGAAGTGCTTCATTGAGTACTCCCATAACAAGGTCAGTGTCCATTGTATTGGATATTTTCCATGAAAGAACAGCTTTAGAGTACCAATCAATGATAGCTGCAAGATAAACCATGCCACCATTGATTTTAATATAGGTAATATCTGTACTCCATACTTGATTAGCTCTTGTAATATTTATCCCTCTAAGCTTATAGGAGAACTTAGGATGTTGTATATTAGCTAGAGTTAAGGAAATAGGCTCTCTTACAGCTAGTATAGCCTTTAATCCTAACTCTTTGCGATAACTCTGCACAGTGTTTAAACTTACACTAAAACCATTCTCTAGTAACTGGCAATGCACCTTCTTAGCTCCATATATTGGTATCTCTTCAAAGATAGATTTTATCTCCTCCTTGATGGTTTCTTTATGTTCGCTGACTACAGGTATATAGTAAAGCGAACTTCTACTAATATCTAGTATTGCACACTGTTGTACTACGGATAATCTCTTTAACTCGAAATTTATCATAGCCTTTTTACTAGATAAGTCCGAGCTTCTCAGCTTTCCCCACATCCAGTTATTCTCCACTGTTAATTGTCCTACTGTTTTTGCGTATTCATCTATTTTTTCTTGAAGTTTTTTAGTTTCATCTTTATACTCTTTTACAACTTTGGAAGGTTCCATTGCCATCTCTGCATTCTCTAAAAATAGCTTCTTCCAGTTTTTGAGATTATTGGGTGTAATACCATTATCTTTCGCTATTTCGATAAGAGTTCTTTCCTCTTTAAGAAGCTCTAAAACCAATTTTGTTTTTAGCTCTGTTGAATAAGTTGTCCGTTTTCTGCTCATCTTTCTACCCTCACTTTATTATTCTTATTTTATCGTATATGAAATAAAAACTTTTGAAATGTTGTTTGGTTTTCTTGGGGTAGTATAATGTGCTGGTATATCTATAAAAATTCGTATCCATCTGCGGAAGGCTTTTTCTAATTCAATCTTATCAACTATTTCAAAAAAGTCATACACTCTTGATTTTCCTGGGGCTTTAAAAAATTCTACACCTAATAGTTTTTTTATCTCTTTTCGTTTACCGTTATTCTTCATCCATTGATGTATTTCAATTGGATTCTTTGCACCCATCAGAATTGCAATTACCGATAAATACATCATCATAGGTAAACTATATTGTCTCGCTTGTTCTCTTCCTTGCTCTGATATTTCCTCTTTAAAAATTTCTAATAATTTATTGCTCATTTCTGCCCCTTTTAGAGCTATAAGCAAATATTGTTCTTAGTATCGGAATGGGCTAGCATTAAGATACCTTTTTGCATCTTTTGTGACACATGGTCATAATGCCAGCAAACTACATCATTTACTTTACTCCAAGGCTTATGCATAAGCATATCATCGATAATAATACAAGCATTGTCTTCATTCTCATAATCTCTTAAAAATGGTTTTATTGATTTCCACAAAGTCTTTTCATCATCAAGAGAATCATTTAATAGTAGATGCTTTGTGAAAATATCATGACTATTACCTGTTACTTTTGAAAGTTTTGTCATCTCTATCTTGCTAAATGAACTGATTGCGAAATTTATGTACATATCTTCTAATTGCTTCATATATATTTTAAGCATCTTTAATGCCATCTATTTTTAATATGTCACCTTTTGTAAATTTGAAGGTTTAGATTATCGTAACATCAGTACTTAGTATTCCAATATCGAAATTATATTTGGATTAGTACTTAAGTGCCTAACAAAAATTAATGTCATATTTTGAACCAAAGAAATTAAGCATATCATACTATTCATATAGCAACTTTCATTCCTACTTTTATGTCATTTATTTTTGTTAAACACTTAATAGACCTTAAATAATTTTAAAACTAACATCTTTAAAAGGTTTAGATTTTAGGTGGTCCTGACAATGGGGACATTATATTATTTGGAAATTTACTCTTAAATTTGACTTAAAAGAACATATGAACTATAATGTCATAAAAACACATACAGGATAAAATTTGCTCTATTGGCTACATCAAACACTTGATATAAATATTTTAGGTTATATAACTATACGTGGCGGCATTGCATTTTTTATTGCTTTATTTTTTACTCTTTTTTTAATGCCAAAGTTCATAAAATGGGGGCAGAGGACTTCTAGGGTACAACCTATAAATGAGTTTGCGCCAGAGAGACACAAAGAAAAAGCTTCAACTCCTACGATGGGGGGAATTGTTTTTATTAGTGCCACTATAATAGCTTCTCTTTTTACTATAAAATTTTCAAACACTTTTGCACTTGGAGCAATTCTTACTCTAGTGTTGTTCGCTATTATTGGTTTGCAAGATGATTATGCAAAAGTGAGAAAAAATGAAAATCGTGCAGGACTTAAAGCAAGAACAAAATTGTTATTTCAAATTATTGCTGCATCTATAATCTCTCTCTACCTTTGCGTTTATTCAGATTTCAATACTGAACTTTATGTTCCATTTTTTAAATCTCCACTTTTTGATATGGGATTTTTTTCAATCATGCTTTGGATACTTGTTATTATAGCAACATCCAATGCTGTAAATTTAACAGATGGATTAGATGGACTTGCGACAGTGCCATCAATAGCAGCACTCTCCTCTTTTGTTGTAATCATATATATTACAGGTCATACTAAAATAAGCACTTACTTATTAATGCCAAATTTTGATGTGGGAGAAGTAGCTATTATCGCAGCGGCACTCATGGGAGCTTTAACAGGATTTTTATGGTTTAATTGTCATCCTGCTGAGGTGTTTATGGGGGATAGTGGTTCATTAACGATTGGAGCATTCTTAGGTTATTTGGCAATCATCTCTAAAAGTGAAATTTTACTTCTTTTGATTGGCTCTATATTTGTTATCGAAACTTTATCTGTTATACTTCAAGTTGGATCTTTTAAACTTCGTAAAAAAAGAGTTTTTTTAATGGCTCCGATTCATCACCATTTTGAAATGAAAAACTGGGCAGAAAATAAAATTATTGTAAGATTTTGGATTATATCAGTCTTGTCTAATCTTATCGCTCTTATCTCTTTAAAAATCAGATAATGTCAGATAAAACAGTATCCTTGTTTGGTTATGGCAAGACAACACAAGCTATAGCGAAACATATTTCAGATCTTATTTTTTATGACGATAAATGCCATAAGCCATTTAAAGATGAAAATGGTTTTTTGGTAAAGCCATCAAATGAATTTAATCCAATTTATTCAAGTTTAGAGATACCCTCTCCTGGAATTTTCCCCTCAAATCCATTGATATTAAAAGCAAAAAACCTTATTAGTGAGTATGATTATTTTGCAAACAAAGCACCTTTTAGTATTTGGATAAGCGGCACAAATGGAAAAACTACTACCACTCAAATGATGCAACACCTCCTTAAAGACAAGGCTTCTCTCGCTGGAGGTAATATTGGCACTCCATTAGGGGAACTAAGCCTTGATGCAACTATTTGGATTCTTGAAACAAGCTCATTTACAATGCACTATACAAATATAGCCTCACCAAATATTTATGTACTTCTCCCTATAAGTCCTGATCATTTGTCTTGGCATGGAAGCATGGAAGAGTATGTGCATTCAAAACTCAAAGCTCTTGCTTCCATGAAAGAGGGCGAAATTGCTATCATTCCTGATAAATATAAAGATATTCAAACAAATGCTTATATAATTTCGTATAAGGATGAAGTAGATTTAGCACAACAATTTAATATAAATACCAGCGATGTAAAGTTTAAAGGTGTTTTTTTAATGGATGCTCTTTTAGCGATGGCTGTTAAAAAAATACTCTTTGACACTGTCGACTATGAATCCATAAACTCGTTTATGATAGACCCCCATAGACAAGAAGAGCTAAGAGATGTGAAAAATAGACTTTGGGTAAACGATACAAAAGCTACGAATATTGATGCGACTATAGCTGCTATTGAGAGGTATAAAGGCTCCTTTATACACCTTATTTTAGGTGGAGATGACAAAGGGGTTGAACTTACAAAACTATTTGAATTTCTTATAACTTGCCATATTTCGATCTATACAATTGGTTCAAACAAAGAAAAACTCTATTCTCTTGCTTGTGGGTATAAAATTAATGCTCAACTTTGTATAAATCTTGATAACGCCATAGAAAAAATAGATATAAATCTAGAAGAAAATGAAGTAGCCCTCCTCTCACCAGCTGCTTCAAGCCTTGATGAGTTTAGTTCTTATGCACAAAGAGGTGATGAATTTAAAAAAAGTGTAAAGGAAATATCATGATAAATATTGCAATTCTAGCCTCATATAATGGAAGCGGATACGATACAGTTCGTCAAGCATGTGAAGAGAATATTTTGAACCTAAATATAGAACTCATAATATCAAATAATACAAATGCCCCAGTTTTAGAAAAAGCGAAAAAGTATGGAGTAAATAATTATCTAGTAAATACAAAAACGAGTGAAGATGTAGACAGTACAATCTATACTTTACTCAAAAAATATGATTGTGATTATGTTTTTTTATTTGGCTATATGAAAAAATTATCTCCCAATATAACACAAAACTTTAAAGTGATAAATTCTCACCCATCTTTACTTCCAAAATATGGAGGTACTGGTATGTATGGAAGACTAGTACATGAGGCAGTTATTAAAAATAAAGAAAAAAAAAGTGGTGTATCAATTCATGAAGTAAACGAGAACTATGATGATGGAGAAATAATTTTACAAAAAGAATTGATTTTATCAAGCGATGAGACTCCTCTATCTTTAGAAATAAAAATTAAAAAAATTGAAAAAATTGCTATTGTCGAAGCTATTCTTAAATGTTTGAAATAACAGATTTAATAGGGATAATCGCTTTTGCGATGAGTGGTTTCTTTGTTGCTGCTCGAAGTAAACTAGACCTTTTAGGTGCCTTTATTTCAACATTTTTAACTGCCTTAGGTGGTGGAATTGTAAGAGATATAGCCTTAGATAGAACCCCACATACATTTTCACATGACTACCCTAGTTTAGTTGTTTTATCCGTATTTTCTTTGATGATACTTTTGAAGTTTCATAAACGCCAAACAATGGAAAACAAACCCCTGTTTATTATAAGTGATTCTATTGGTCTTATCTCTTTTAGTATATCTGGAGCACTCATTGCTATCGAGAGTACTTTTAATCTTAGCGGAGTAATAATAATGACTTTTATAACCGCTGTTGGGGGAGGGATTATGCGAGATGTAATTATTAATGAAGTTCCTTTTGTTTTTAAAACAGGATTTTATGGGATTATTGCATTATTTATAGGCACTATTATTTATATTTTAAATTCTTATGAACTTATCTCTCCATATTCGATAATAAGCTTATTTTTTACTTTTTTACTCTTACGACTTATTGCATATTATAAAAAATGGTCTATTCCTTTAAATTAATGAAAATATACTAGACTTCTTGCAAAACTCCTATATGCCGCAGAGAGCTAAGAAGTACTAAAATTGTGTAAAACAAGTTTTTATTCCTAGCCTAAGGGTAAAATATTTTTTTATGTAAGGTTAGTACTTACTATCCCTTCCATAGGACACTTTATAGAGAGTCTTACTCAGCGTTAAAGAACCCCAACCGTTTGGCTACGCTTGAGAACATTTACTTTGATTAAAACTCTCTATAAAGTGCTAAGGTATATAGGAGTTTTGCAAGAAGTCTACTAGATTTCTCCTAAAACACCCAAATATCAAACTATACTACCCCCAAGAACACCACAGTCCACTAAAAACTAAATTTCAAGAGTTGAGCGATAGAGTCATCTAAATCCCATCTATTATTAATGAGTTGTCCTTGTATAGATTTAGCACCATTTAGGTGTAAAATATTTAAAATCATGCTTCTAATAATTGTCATTAAAAATGGATTTAAATGAGCATTGTGGTCATCTTCTAAAAGTGTATTATCTTTGTATTGGTGCATCGTTTCTACTTTCCAATGGTTTAAGATTTTATCATGAAAGAACTCTGCACTTTCACGAAAGTTTGCAATACAGAACTGAATTCTAGTACTATTTGTCACTTCTCCAGTTTTATGATTTGTCTTGTGTATTTTTTTAATGGTTTTAATGATTGAGCGAACATGAGTGATTTCATTATGATAAAAAGTAGTCGGTTGATATACAAATACCTCTCTATTTATCCGCTCATTAGACTGCTGGATTGGTTTAGCTTTATAAGTGCTTGATGGTTTTATCTCTCTTTATATTTCATCTATTTTATCAAGAAGTGTTTTTTGGTTATCTTTAACTTTAGCAATATACTTTGAACCACTTTGCTCAATAGAATCAAGAGTTTTTTTGTGTGTTCATCGCATCAAAGGTAAAGAGAAATTCATCTCCAAGCTCTGCTATCATAGCTTGTAAAGCAGCTATTTCATTTGATTTCTCTGCAATTTTTTGATGAGCAATAACTACACCTATCTCTGATGGTTCTATGTCCATAAATAAATCCACAACAAAAACAGTAGTACAATCAACTTTTCTTTCAAACAAAGCCAATATAATAGTGAAAGGAAAAACCAACCTAGAAGGTGCAAGCTTAGCAACAGTTGATACAGCAAAAGATGAAACTATCTCTCAAAATGATAATCTAAATCTTTCTACATCAGAGATAACATACAAAGACCTATCAAATGTAAGCTACTCAAAAGGTATGGGAGCAGGTGTAAGCAAATCAGGCTCAACAGCAAATGCCTCTTTGGCAAAAAATATGACATACGAAAAAACAAAAACCTTAGCTACTCTAGGAACTGGAAATATAACTCTAACAAACAAAGATGCAACCATAGATGAAAGACTAAACCGTGATGCAACAAATACCAACAAAGATATAGTTAAAGTAGACACAGGAGTAGAAATAGATGTAACTGTAGATACTAGGCTTGTAACTGAGGATGGTAGGAATCAGATAAAAGAGGATATAAGAAAAACTAAATTCATAGCTGATGCTATAATAGAAACAGCAACACAAAAATCATCTTCAATCATAGGAGATAAAGCAAATGGAGAAACAGGAATATTCCAAAATATAGAAAATAAGGTTGCACTATTTGATGCAAATAAAAAGTTTGCAAATGACCCTGAAAATAAAACAGCAAGAGAAACACTTCTAAATAAAGATGCCTCACCCCAAGAAATAAAACAAGCTACAAATCAACTACATATATACTTAGCAAATGAGATGGGTATAACACCAAGTGAAATAGAAATCATCCTAGATAGACAATACAAAGGTGCTTCCTCACAAGAAACAGGTAAAGCATCAATAGCCGCTAATAATCACACAAACATGGGTGACTTAGCAAACACGACCATAAATGAAACATCAGACTTAGCAGACCTACAAAGAGATAAAGGAGTAGTGAAAAGTGATAACTATGTAGCAAATAGAGATGAGTACTCAGAAAACTTTGGAAATCTAGGACAAGAACTACTAGAAACTCAATATGCACAAAATGGCGATAGTATCAATAACACTACTTATAATCAAACAGGAACAAACCTAAGTAAACCAGAGGAACTAAATAAACAAGTAATAACAAATACTCAAAACTTCAATAAGCTAGATAAATTAAAAATAGCTCATAGACAACTTAGTGATAGTGAGATAGAGTTTGTATCAAATAAAGAAAATATAGAAAAGTTTGCAAAAGAAAAATACAATACTCAAAATCCAACACAAGAACAACTTCAAGGTGCTAAATATGCTTTAACACAAGAAGGACTAAGACAGGTAGACGGAGTATGGAATACAGTATTAGGAAAAGAAGATACACAAGCTAAAGATTTCTTATCAAATAATTCAAATGAATTTCAAAAAGATAAAGATTTCTATAATCCAACAGTAAATGCAAATACTGCTAATTCAAATCCAGATATTTATCAAAATGCACAAGATAAAGCTAAAGTAGTATTATCAGATACATCTGCTCTTAAACAAGCCTTAAGAGATAAACTCAAAGATACCTATGATAAATTACCACAAGCCTTAAGTGATAAAATTGATGAGATGTCAAAAGAGACACTTAGTGATTTTTTATACGGTAGAGTAACAGATATAGCAGCAACTACAAAAGCAGTAGCAACAGGATATGAAATATCACAAAATATAAAAAACACTCCTAATGAAACTTTAGATAACATATATGGAGAGGGAACAGCTTATACTTTAAAAGACAGTGCTTATGTATTGGCTGCTACTGGTAGTATGGCTGTTATTGTTGGTGGGAAGAAAAAAGGTGCAGATGTTAAGAATAGTGTTAATGATAAAATTTTTACAAAAGAAACATTTGATGCACCAAGCGGAAAGACTTATAATTTTTATGGGCAAGATATTGATTTGGATTTAAAGTTACCTGATAATAAGATAAATCCAAAAACTCAACAACCCTATACAAATAGAGAATGGATGAAAAAAGGTAATAATCCCTATATTTTAGATAACTGATGTTACGATAATCTAAATTCATAAAGTTTAAAAAGTGCTACAAATCCAGCAATTCTAATTCACTCTACCCCAAAAAATTTGTAAAAAAATAAAAGGTATAAGAATTGCTATACTTTTAAAAATTAGCAGTAAAGAATTTATAAATGAATTTTCAAAAACAGATAATAAGTCTTATAGCAAAAGAGTTTGAAAAACTACCAGATTCAAGGAGTAAAGAGAAACTAATATATACAATGAGTGATATAACACTATCAGCATTTGCAATGTATTATTTTCAAAATCCATCTTGGTTAGACTTTGCAAGAAAAATGAATACAAAAAGCGGTAAAAGTAATGCTAAATCACTATTTGGTATAAAAAAGATACCAAGTGATAATCATGTACGAGATACATTAGATGATATAGATAGTGATAAACTACAACCTACATTCGATAAAATATATAAACTACTTTTAGAAAAAAAAACCTTAGAAAAATATACCTATTTTGATAATAAGACACTCCTTGTTCTTCTTGATGGCACTTACTACCATTCTTCAACAAAAATACATTGTGAGCATTGTCAAACAAGAAAAAAAACAGATACTAAAGGTAGTGAGACTCTTCAATATTACCATAGTGCAATAACACCAATAATAGCAAAACCAAAGACCAATACAATACTTCCATTATTACCAGAGATGATATCAAATACGGATGGAGATGATAAACAAGATTGTGAGATTAACGCATCCAAAAGATGGTTAGATAAAACACATATACTCGCTAAAAAATATAAACTAGTACTCTTGGGCGATGATTTATATTCAAAGACTTCACTTATTAAAAAGATAAGAGAGAAAGAGTATAACTATATATTTGTCTGCAAAGAGACTTCTCATAAAAAATTATATGAAACTGTACATATGGTTGATAACCTCGGTAATATGGATACTAAAACAGCTACTAAACTAAATAAACAAAGAAAAAAAGAGAGTTACAACTATAAATATCTACATGAAGTAGAACTTACAGGAGAAAAGAATCCTATAAAAGTAAATTGGTGTAGTGTTGAAGTTAAAGAGGTAAAAGGGAAGATAATTTATAGTGGTGCTTTTATAACAGACTATATAATTAAAGATGAAAATGTAGAAGAGATTGTAGAAGCAGGTCGTGCTAGATGGAAGATTGAAAATGAGAATAATAATACATTAAAAACAGGAGGTTACAATCTTGAACATAACTTTGGACACGGCAAAAAAGGACTAAGTGAGTTGCTATTTGTTTTTAACATATTAGCATTCTTAACTCATACACTATGCTTAACATATGATGATGATTATAAAGAGTTATATGGACTTATAAACAAGAGAAAAACATTCTTTAACCATATCAATACTTTCACAACATTTTTTTACTTTTTAGATTGGGATATTCTCTATCAAACAATGATAAAAGGCTATATAGATGGTATCCATTTGGACTAGTAAATATTAGACTTCTTGCAAAACTCTAAAAGTAGGAACTAAAAATGCTATCAGATTGATATGAATAAATATGAAAAATTACAGAAGAAAGAACCAAAGAATTTTAAGCGTCTTATTGGTGTAAATAAAGATACATTTAATGAAATGCTTTTAGTATTTATAGCCTATGAAAAAGAGAGAACTAAAAACCATGGAGTTGGTGGTAGAAAAAGTTTAGATTCAAAAGAAAAAGTACTATTAATGTTAAGTTATTACAGAGAATATAGAACCTTAGAACATATTGGCTTTGATTATGGAGTAAGTGAATCTACAGCTTCTCGAATAGTAAGAGATGTTGAAGATGTTTTAATAAAATCTGGAAAGTTTTCATTACCAAGTAAACGTGCTTTATATGGAGATGATATGGACTTAGAGTTTATCGTCATTGATGCTACAGAGTCCCCCATACAACGACCAAAAAAAAGCAAAGAGATTACTACTCAGGGAAGAAAAGAAACCATACACTAAAAGGGCAAATCGTTATTGACAAGGATGAACGTATTATTTGTGCTCATACATGCAAAGGTACTACTCATGATTTTAAACTCTTTAAACAGAGTGATCTACCTGTGAAACCTCAAACTTGTATCTATGTAGATTTAGGCTATCTTGGTATTAAAAAGCAACATAATAACACTCAAATACCATATAAGAAATCAAAGCTACATCCATTAACTGATACACAAAAAAATCAAAATAAAAGAGAAGCTTCAGCTCGCATATGTGTTGAACATATCAATGCTAAATTAAAGACTTTTCAAATCCTTAAACAGAAATATCGTAACCGTAGAAAAAGGTTCAATCTTCGCTTCAATCTGATATGTGGATTAGTTAATTTTGACCGTGGATTTGAGGTTGCTGAAAAATGAGTTTTGCAAGAAGTCTATTCACAAGGCTATACCTATGTCAAAAATACTATTACTCCCATTAATAGTGATAATTGGAGCTTTATTGAAATAAAAACAGAAGATATTGAAGTCGTAAAAAATACTAACGGCTATAAAAAGTTTTTAGTTAATTATTTTTTAATGTTGTAAAAATGATTGAGTGGTGATTTTTGGTGTTGGGTTAGAATTGCTGCTACAAATCTAAACAACTTGTAATTCTTCAACTTTTTGGTAGGCGACTTTGAGAGCCTCAATATATATTTTTTCCTTAATGGCAAAGTGGTTCATTTTATAGTTTAATCGAAGTTTCTCAAGTTTTATAAAACCACGAACAGATAAATGTATATGATTTCTTTGTGATGTTTCAACTTTTGTTGGAGAGTGTTCTATTTTTAAATTTTGTTTTAAAGATTTATGATATTCCTCTATTTTCCACCGTCTTTTGTAGATTTCAAGTACCTGATTGAAAGATAAGTCTATATCATTAGTAACAAGATATAAATAAGTAGATTCGCCATCATCGCCGTTTTTGACCACTTGCTTGATAAGTCTTAGAGGTTTTTTATAAGCTTCAAGATATATCAGCCGACTACTACCACCCTTTATATCTATGCTTGAGATATTAACATATTTTCCTTTATTTCTTTCTTCTAAAGTGAGTGCTATTTTTCTATTACTTTTTATTGGACATACAAACTTCTTGTTTAGTTCTTCTTCTATAAAAAGTAGATTCTTAATACTTGAAAACCATTTATCAAATAAAATATATTTATATTTCACTTCATTATTGTGATGTAAAATTTGAAGTTTATCTTGCATTATTTCATTTTTACTAAAGAGAGATTTTTTAATATTCTTCTGATGTTCCTCACTCCACTTATTTTCAGTTTTTGTGATAATTTCATATCCCAAAGGGATAGATATACCTGTAGCATCTGTATAATGAAAATTTAGCATTAAGATACCTTTTTGCATCTTTTGTGACACATGGTCATAATGCCAGCAAACTACATCATTTACTTTACTCCAAGGCTTATGCATAAGCATATCATCGATAATAATACAAGCATTGTCTTCATTCTCATAATCTCTTAAAAATGGTTTTATTGATTTCCACAAAGTCTTTTCATCATCAAGAGAATCATTTAATAGTAGATGCTTTGTGAAAATATCATGACTATTACCTGTTACTTTTGAAAGTTTTGTCATCTCTATCTTGCTAAATGAACTGATTGCGAAATTTATGTACATATCTTCTAATTGCTTCATATATATTTTAAGCATTTTTAATGCCATCTATTTTTAATATGTCACCTTTTGTAAATTTGAAGGTTTAGATTATCGTAACATCAGTAGACTTCTTGCAAAACTCATTTTCCAGCAACCTCAAATCCACGGTCAAAATTAACTAATCCACATATCAGATTGAAGCGAAGATTGAACCTTTTTCTACGGTTACGATATTTCTGTTTAAGGATTTGAAAAGTCTTTAATTTAGCATTGATATGTTCAACACATATGCGAGCTGAAGCTTCTCTTTTATTTTGATTTTTTTGTGTATCAGTTAATGGATGTAGCTTTGATTTCTTATATGGTATTTGAGTGTTATTATGTTGCTTTTTAATACCAAGATAGCCTAAATCTACATAGATACAAGTTTGAGGTTTCACAGGTAGATCACTCTGTTTAAAGAGTTTAAAATCATGAGTAGTACCTTTGCATGTATGAGCACAAATAATACGTTCATCCTTGTCAATAACGATTTGCCCTTTTAGTGTATGGTTTCTTTTCTTCCCTGAGTAGTAATCTCTTTGCTTTTTTTTGGTCGTTGTATGGGGGACTCTGTAGCATCAATGACGATAAACTCTAAGTCCATATCATCTCCATATAAAGCACGTTTACTTGGTAATGAAAACTTTCCAGATTTTATTAAAACATCTTCAACATCTCTTACTATTCGAGAAGCTGTAGATTCACTTACTCCATAATCAAAGCCAATATGTTCTAAGGTTCTATATTCTCTGTAATAACTTAACATTAATAGTACTTTTTCTTTTGAATCTAAACTTTTTCTACCACCAACTCCATGGTTTTTAGTTCTCTCTTTTTCATAGGCTATAAATACTAAAAGCATTTCATTAAATGTATCTTTATTTACACCAATAAGACGCTTAAAATTCTTTGGTTCTTTCTTCTGTAATTTTTCATATTTATTCATATCAATCTGATAGCATTTTTAGTTCCTACTTTTAGAGTTTTGCAAGAAGTCTAGTAGGTAAAAAACTTGACAACATCTGTGCAATTATCTTTTTATCGAATGAAAACTCATTGAAAAATCTTCCTATCCTTCTATAGTTTGCTGTTTTGGATTCTCTTGCATTTAATACAGTTGCTAACTTTTTAAGATTTACTGCTCTTAATTTTGAAATTGATACTATCAATCCAACTATTACAAATATTCTTGCTCTGTTAAAATTTGTATGTTCTTTTATCTGTTCTTTCAATATGTTACAATTATCTTCGAGTTTGGTCTTTTTCATAAGGGTATTTATACTTTAAAACCAAGCTCTTTATTCTTTTATTTTTTAAAAATGACGACTACTGTAAAACTTTTTAGCTTTTGCCTTTTGTTTAACAGGAACTCTATTTATATCAAAGGCTCTCAAAGTTCTATAGACATTACTTCTGTTTGCATTTGGAATGACATCAACCATGGTATCTGTTAAGCCATCTAACTCCATCCAAGTAAGGGTTCTTACGACCCGTATAAGCTCCTTTTCTAAAGGTGTTAAAGCATATTTTATATTATCTGGTCTTGAACTCTTATCATTTGAAAAATCTTTTTTTCTGTGTTTAGCAATAGTTTTCACATTTACATTATAGTTATCTGATAATTCAACATTTGTTAAATCAGATTGTTGTATTCTTTGTCTTACATGCTGGTTTGTTCTAGCATTGGAGTGATAGACTTGTGACATTATTTTAATCCTTTTGTGGTAAAAAGATTTTACTATGATGTTATTGAGCTATCGCTTATTATTAAATTGGGCAACCATAACGTGGTGAAACTAGACAATGTCTAAAGTAAATGAAGGTGGATGTACTACAGATGAAATACCTGAAGGATTTGGAGAATTTGGATTAGAGCCAACAAATCCCATACCAGTAAATACTGTTCAAGGAAGTATTTTATACTTAGGTGGATTGAGAGCAATGGATGGAACTAGAGTTAACAATAAGAGACTTGGTTCGGGAAGTACACAAAATATACAAAAACCAATTGATGAATATTTAATTACACATGAAAATGGCGATGAGTTAGCAATAATTTATATATTAGACTTCTTGCAAAACTCCTATATACCACAGAGAGCTAAGAAGGACTAAAATTGTGTAAAACAAATTTTTATTCCTAGCCTAAGCTAAGGGTAAAATATTTTTTTGTGCAAGGTTAGTACTTACTATCCCTTCCATAGGACACTTTATAGAGAGCCTTACTCAGCGTTAAAGAACCCCAACCCTAGCTTTGGCTACGCTTGAGAACATTTACCTTGATTAAAACTCTCTATAAAGTGCTAAGCCATATAAGGAGTTTTGCAAGAAGTCTATTACCTTATCAAGCTAAAAATTCTAAAAAAGCACCAAAAGGCTTACAGCAAGTCTCACCGTTATTATAAGTAATAAAAATGTGTATATTTAAAATGATACTTGGTGCAGGATTTATTATTGCTGGCATATTAGTTCAAATTGCTTGGTTCGGGATATGTTTTGGAACAGTTATATTAGGAATAATATTGTTGTTTGCTGCTCCAGAGATTTTATTTGCACCATTTACGATTGGACTTGCTGGTGGTTTAGCATTCTTTGCTAGTTGTGAGGAATAGTAAATGGCAATAATTGGATTTATAATAATTTTTACTATAGTTGGATTTATCAGCAATTCTAATTCACTCTACCCCAAAAAATTTGTAAAAAAATAAAAGGTATAAGAATTGCTATACTTTTAAAAATTAGCAGTAAAGAATTTATAAATGAATTTTCAAAAACAGATAATAAGTCTTATAGCAAAAGAGTTTGAAAAACTACCAGATTCAAGGAGTAAAGAGAAACTAATATATACAATGAGTGATATAACACTATCAGCATTTGCAATGTATTATTTTCAAAATCCATCTTGGTTAGACTTTGCAAGAAAAATGAATACAAAAAGCGGTAAAAGTAATGCTAAATCACTATTTGGTATAAAAAAGATACCAAGTGATAATCATGTACGAGATACATTAGATGATATAGATAGTGATAAACTACAACCTACATTCGATAAAATATATAAACTACTTTTAGAAAAAAAAACCTTAGAAAAATATACCTATTTTGATAATAAGACACTCCTTGTTCTTCTTGATGGCACTTACTACCATTCTTCAACAAAAATACATTGTGAGCATTGTCAAACAAGAAAAAAAACAGATACTAAAGGTAGTGAGACTCTTCAATATTACCATAGTGCAATAACACCAATAATAGCAAAACCAAAGACCAATACAATACTTCCATTATTACCAGAGATGATATCAAATACGGATGGAGATGATAAACAAGATTGTGAGATTAACGCATCCAAAAGATGGTTAGATAAAACACATATACTCGCTAAAAAATATAAACTAGTACTCTTGGGCGATGATTTATATTCAAAGACTTCACTTATTAAAAAGATAAGAGAGAAAGAGTATAACTATATATTTGTCTGCAAAGAGACTTCTCATAAAAAATTATATGAAACTGTACATATGGTTGATAACCTCGGTAATATGGATACTAAAACAGCTACTAAACTAAATAAACAAAGAAAAAAAGAGAGTTACAACTATAAATATCTACATGAAGTAGAACTTACAGGAGAAAAGAATCCTATAAAAGTAAATTGGTGTAGTGTTGAAGTTAAAGAGGTAAAAGGGAAGATAATTTATAGTGGTGCTTTTATAACAGACTATATAATTAAAGATGAAAATGTAGAAGAGATTGTAGAAGCAGGTCGTGCTAGATGGAAGATTGAAAATGAGAATAATAATACATTAAAAACAGGAGGTTACAATCTTGAACATAACTTTGGACACGGCAAAAAAGGACTAAGTGAGTTGCTATTTGTTTTTAACATATTAGCATTCTTAACTCATACACTATGCTTAACATATGATGATGATTATAAAGAGTTATATGGACTTATAAACAAGAGAAAAACATTCTTTAACCATATCAATACTTTCACAACATTTTTTTACTTTTTAGATTGGGATATTCTCTATCAAACAATGATAAAAGGCTATATAGATGGTATCCATTTGGACTAGTAAATATTCACAAGGCTATACCTATGTCAAAAATACTATTACTCCCATTAATAGTGATAATTGGAGCTTTATTGAAATAAAAACAGAAGATATTGAAGTCGTAAAAAATACTAACGGCTATAAAAAGTTTTTAGTTAATTATTTTTTAATGTTGTAAAAATGATTGAGTGGTGATTTTTGGTGTTGGGTTAGAATTGCTGTGGATTTATTATTGGTATTGTAATTAAAGATGATAACATTGCAATGGGTGCTATTATTGCAATGTCTATTCTTTGGGCATTCGCAATGGGTCCTTGGGCAATAGCAACTTTTATAGAATTGTTACTGGGATATAGTTTAGCAAGAAAGATTTTATAAATGATAAAGAAAGTCTATACGGTTTTATGCTAAAATAAATAAAAATAAGGAGTTTATTATGTTATCTTTAAATATAAATAATCCAATAGTAGAGAATTTTTATAAAAAAGAGTGTAATAATGATGAAAGTAAATTTATCAACAGTATTATGCACTACATTGAAACTTACAATATTAAACAAAGTGTAAAACGAGGACTAGAAGAAGTTAAACTTCAAAACAATGGTCAATTAGAAAAAAGAGAATTGAAGCATATTTTAGATGAATTATAAAGTTATTCCAACTCCTGAATTTATTAAAAATCTCAAAACTTTAAAAAAGAAGTATAAAAATATTAAAAATGATGTTTTAGAGTTAGCTAATGAACTTGAAAAAAATCCAACTTTAGGAACGGATTTAGGAAATAACACCTTTAAAATAAGAATCAAAAATAGTGATAATAATAAAGGTAAAAATGCAGGGTATAGAATTATTACATATTGCATAAATGATAAAAAAGAAGTGTCTTTAGTGACAATTTATTCAAAATCAGAAAAAGAAAATATTTTAGAATTAGAGCTAAAAGAACTCATTGCAAGGTTGAACTCATAACAAATCATAGAGACTGTGAAATAACTACAAAATTACGCACATCTCATAAAGTAAAAAGATTCTAACATATAGAGCTTAAGTTCATCAAGCCTAAACCCCTAAAAGAGTATAATACATCTAATAAAAAGCCTAAATTAATGGCTTTAAAGAGGTCTTGATGAGCGAAAAGTATAAAGAAGGAATAAACCGTAATCAACAACAGTTTTTTCCTCCAAGTCTTGATGAATATGTAGAACAGCTTGACCTTAAAGAGTTAGGCTTTGATGACACTTCGACAAGCTTTGAAGGACAGAAGTCCTATTCTCCAAAGTTACTTCTCAAGATATATGTCTATGGCTACTTAAACAAGATAAGAAGCTCACGAGCTTTAGAAAAAGAAAATGCTAGAAACATAGAATTGATGTGGCTAACAGCAGGATTAAAACCTACGTGTCTAGTTTCACCACGTTATGGTTGCCCAATTCAATAATAAGCGATAGCTTAATAACATCACAGTAAAATCTTTTTACCACAAAAGGATTAAAATAATGTCACAAGTCTATCACTCCAATGCTAGAACAAACCAGCATGTAAGACAAAGAATACAACAATCTGATTTAACAAATGTTGAATTATCAGATAACTATAATGTAAATGTGAAAACTATTGCTAAACACAGAAAAAGAGATTTTTCAAATGATAAGAGTTCAAGACCAAATAATATAAAATATGCTTTAACACCTTTAGAAAAGGAGCTTATACGGGTCGTAAGAACCCTTACTTGGATGGAGTTAGATGGCTTAACAGATACCATGGTTGATGTCATTCCAAATGCAAACAGAAGTAATGTCTATAGAACTTTGAGAGCCTTTGATATAAATAGAGTTCCTGTTGAACAAAAGGCAAAAGCTAAAAAGTTTAAAGAGTATGAGCCTGGCTATTTGCACATTGATGTAACCTATTTACCAAAATTTGACAAACAAAAATATTATCTCTTTGTAGCTATAGATAGAGCTACAAGGCTATTGTATTATAAAGTATATGAAAATAAGACAGCTGCTAATGCAGTTGAATTTCTCAAAGAGTGTAAAGAGTTTTTTCCTTTTTACATAACTCATATTCTCACAGACAATGGACTGGAGTTTACCGACAAATGGGCAAGAGGTAAAGGCAAAGTTAGTGGCAATCATAAGTTTGATATTGAATGTACTAAAGATGAGATAGAACACAGGCTAACAGCTCCATATACACCTCAAACTAATGGAATGGTTGAAAGGGTTAATGGAACAATAAAGAATGCTACAATCAAAGCAGAGGATTATGATAATATTGATGATGTTAAGAAAGATTTAAATAAGTTCTTGATATTCTATAACTTCAATAGAAGACATGGTTCTTTAAGAAAAGAACTCAAAGTCAGAACTCCTTTTGATGCAGTTCAAAGTTGGTTTCAAACGAAGCCTGAAATATTTAAGATTTTACCAAGTGAGTTTCAAGATATTGCTTTTGAAATGCTACAACGTGGTGAAACTTGACACCTACGTACAAGACTATTTCTGATTTTAGAAAGAACAACCCTAAAGCATTAAAAGCAGTGTTCAAAGACTTTGTATTATTACTTAAAGGTCTTGCACTAATAGGAGATGAACTTGTAGCCTTAGATGGAGCATTCTTAAGAGCTAACGCATCAAAGAATACTTTGATGATGAAGAAGACTACACAAAGAGATTTAGCAAGTACAGAAGCATCAATCAATGAATACCTTAGCTCTTTAGAATTTAGAGATGAAGAAACGCATACAACTAAACTAGCAAAACAACTTCCTCGTACTTTAGAGATATTCTTAAAAAAGAAAGCAAGATTTACAACAGAGTTAAATTTTCTAAAGAAAATAAACCGCACTCAATATAATAGAACTGACCCAGATGCAAGTGTTATGGTTAAATCAGCACATAACTTAATAGACTTCTCCTAAAACCTTTTTCAATATTTGGATATATGTCCCTACGCAGTTACTTTAATTTAAAATATAAGAGTAATTTGAATATTACTAAAATATAATCTTGCTAAAGCCTATAAACAGGTATCTAAAGTGAGGTATTACTATGAGCTTTTAGGAGAAGTCTAATGGCTTATAACTCTCAAATATGTGTAGATGATAAGTTCAAGTTTATTGTTGCTACTGATGTAACATCCTCTGGCACTGATAAACAAGAACTCCATCACATGGCAATGCAGACTAAAGAAGTGATTACTAACCCTGACTTGCTAATTCTTGCTGATAAAGGATATTACTCAGCAGTAGAAATAAAGAAATGTATAGATGATGGGATTAAGACGCTTGTTCCTGCTATTAGAACAGGTCAAGAACTTATTAACAAGGGTAAGTTTACTAAAGATAAGTTTGTTTACGATAAAGAGCAAGATGCTTATATCTGTCCAAATGATAAACTTATTTCAAGAACGAAGTCAATAGACTTCTCCTAAAACACCCAAACATCAAACCTCTTCAACGGTACTGCTCATAGGTGTTGCATCAAGGTTAATAATAGCACAAATGAGGTTCATCCTCAAACCGAACCTTTTTCGTCTATTTCTATATGGGTATTTAGTAATTTTAAATACCTTAATTTTTGCATTTATTTGTTCAATGATAATTCTTTTTGATGATAATTCACAGTTCTCTTTTTTGTCATCTTTTGTTAATGGATTTAGTTTGCTTCTTTTATTTGGTATTTGAGAATTAGGACAAATTTTAGAGATACCAACGTAGCCTAAATCAGCAAGAACTTTACTCAATATTATTTTTTTAGTTGCCTTACTGTTTTTAAAGACTTTAAAGTCATGTGTTCTTCCTTTATCAATAGTTACAGCTAATATTTTACCTGTAGATGTTGTAATTATTTGTGTTTTTAAGGTGTGCTTTTTCTTTTTACCTGAGTAGTATCTTTTTTGCTTTTTTTTGGTCTCTCACATTGGCTCTCTGTTACATCTACTACGACTATTTCAAGATTATTAGTATCTTCTATAGGTATCGCATGTTTTAGAGTTTTAAGATGAAATTGTGGTTCTTGTATTAAAATCTTTTCTATCTTTGTAACAATATAATGTGCTGTTGATTCACTCACTCCATAATCAACTCCTATATGTTTAAAAGTTCTGTACTCTCTATAATATTCTAGCATCATGAGTGTCTCATCATTTGCAGATAAAGATTTGTTTGTTCCACCTTTAACTTTCTTCTTTTTATAGTGTCTTCTAACTACTTTTATCATATCTTTAAAGGTGTCTCTTTTAACACCTACAACTCGTCTAAAATCTTTATCTGTTAATTTATTAACTTTGAAATATTTGATTGTTTTTCCCATAGCTTATTATAAGCAATTTTCGCTCCTATTTTCTTTAGGTTTTAGGAGAAGTCTAATAAATAAATCATATGCACGAATAATGCATATTTACAGAAGCTCACAAAGCGATTGTAATACTTGCTCTATTAGAGATAAATGTTTAGGTGAAAAGACCAAACAAAAACAAACCCAAAGATGGGAACATCAAGAACTATTAGATAAGTATAATAAAAATATGAAAACTCCAGAAGCTAAAGCACTTTACAAAAAAAGAGGCTCTATCGTAGAACATCCATTTGGAACAATAAAAAGAAACCTTGGCTGGGATCACTTCCTCCTTAGAAGTAAAAAGAAGGTTCAAGGTGAAAATGCACTTATCATGTTTACCTATAATTTCAAACGTCTGCTTAACCTCATTGGGATAGCTCTGTTTAAAAAACTGATGATAACACTAGATAATGGAGATATAAGTAAAATAAGAGAAGAAATAGCTCTTCATATCGCCAGTTTTAGACTGGACTTCTCCTAAAAGCTGATAGTAATACCTCAATTTAGATACCTGTTTATAGGCTTTAGCAAGATTATATTTTAGTAATATTGAAATTACTCTTATATTTTAAATTAAAGTAACTGCGTAGGGACATCACCCTAATCCATTAATAACAAAAGTATAAAAAAGGAACAATTATTGCTTTAGTTACAGAAAAACAAAGTGATAATAAAATGGCAATAAAATCAAGAGATAAATTAGCACATAAGCGTTCAAGAAAAGGCTATGCAAAAATAGCTGAATCAAATAAACTTTTAGAGTTACTATCAAGAGTTCCAGACCATCGTAAAGGTCAAGGGAAACGGCATAAACTAGAACATATTTTATATCTAGCTATATTAGCTGGACTAATGGGAGCTACAGATTACAAACAAATCTCTATTTGGATAGATAAACATGTCCAAAAAGAAGAAGTAAAAAAACTTCTAGGTGTAGAATTTATAATAACACCAAAAAGAAGTGCTGTATCAGATATACTTGCAAAAGTTGATAGTGAGGCAGTAGAACTTTTGTTTAGAGAATGGATAAGAATTTATGTCGATACTACAGGAAAACATCTAAGCGTAGATGGTAAAGTGATGAATGGTAGTAGATATAAAGACCAAAAGGCTGTAGAAGTTGTTGGTGCAGTTCTATCAGAGATAGGTGTAGTTATTGCTCATCAAAAAATTGCAGAAAAATCAAATGAAATACCTGCTTTACAAGCTATGATAGCAGAGCTTGGAGATGAATTTCTCTTTACCTTTGATGCGATGAACACACAAAAAAACTCTTGATTCTATTGAGCAAAGTGGTTCAAAGTATATTGCTAAAGTTAAAGATAACCAAAAAACACTTCTTGATAAAATAGATGAAATATCAAGAGAGATAAAACCATCAAGCACTTATAAAGCTAAACCAATCCAGCAGTCTAATGAGCGGATAAATAGAGAGGTATTTGTATATCAACCGACTACTTTTTATCATAATGAAATCACCCATGTTCGCTCAATCATTAAAACCATTAAAAAAATACACAAGACAAATCATAAAACTGGAGAAGTGACAAATAGTACTAGAATTTAGTTAGACTTCTTGCAAAACTCCTATATACCTTAGCACTTTATAGAGAGTTTTAATCAAAGTAAATGTTCTCAAGCGTAGCCAAACGGTTGGGGTTCTTTAACGCTGAGTAAGACTCTCTATAAAGTGTCCTATGGAAGGGATAGTAAGTACTAACCTTACATAAAAAAATATTTTACCCTTAGGCTAGGAATAAAAACTTGTTTTACACAATTTTAGTACTTCTTAGCTCTCTGCGGCATATAGGAGTTTTGCAAGAAGTCTGTTCTGTATAGCAAATTTTCGTGAAAATGCGGAGTTCTTTCATGATAAAATTTTACTCCATTGGAAGGTAGAAACAATGCACCAATACAAAGATAATACACTTTTAGAAGATGACCATAATGCTCATCTAAATCCATTTTTAATGACAATTATCAGAAGCATTATTTTAAATATCTTGCACCTAAATGGTACAAAATCTATACAAGAACAACTCATTAGACTTCTTGCAAAACTCCTATATACCACAGAGAGCTAAGAAGGACTAAAATTGTGTAAAACAAATTTTTATTCCTAGCCTAAGCTAAGGGTAAAATATTTTTTTGTGCAAGGTTAGTACTTACTATCCCTTCCATAGGACACTTTATAGAGAGCCTTACTCAGCGTTAAAGAACCCCAACCCTAGCTTTGGCTACGCTTGAGAACATTTACCTTGATTAAAACTCTCTATAAAGTGCTAAGCCATATAAGGAGTTTTGCAAGAAGTCTATTAACAATAGATGGGATTTAGATGACTCTATCGCTTAACTCTTTAAATTTAGTTTTTAGTGGATTATGGTGCATGTACACTTATCTGTTCGTGGTTTTATAAAACTTGAGAAACTTCGATTAAACTATAAAATGAACCACTTTGCCATTAAGGAAAAAATATATATTGAGGCTCTCAAAGTCGCCTACCAAAAAGTTGAAGAATTACAAGTTGCTTAGATTTGTAGCACTTCTTAAACTTTATGAATTTAGATTATCGTAACATCAGCACCCCAATCCATTAATAACTAGAAATTAAAAGTGGAATAATTATTGCTTGCTTTTGAGAAAAATAAGGTGATAAGAAAATGGCAATAAAAGCAAGAGATAAATTAGCACAAAAGCGTTCAAGAAAAGGCTATGCAAAAATAGCTGAATCAAATAAACTTTTAGAGTTACTATCAAGAGTTCCAGACCATCGTAAAGGTCAAGGTAAACGGCATAAATTAGAACATATCTTATATCTAGCTATATTAGCTGGACTAATGGGAGCTACAGATTACAAACAAATCTCTATTTGGATAGATAAACATGTCCAAAAAGAAGAAGTAAAAAAACTTCTAGGTGTAGAATTTATAATAACACCAAAAAGAAGTGCTGTATCAGATATACTTGCAAAAGTTGATAGTGAGGCAGTAGAACTTTTGTTTAGAGAATGGATAAGAATTTATGTCGATACTACAGGAAAACATCTAAGCGTAGATGGTAAAGTGATGAATGGTAGTAGATATAAAGACCAAAAGGCTATACAAGTTGTTGGTGCAGTTCTATCAGAGATAGGTGTAGTTATTGCTCATCAAAAAATTGCAGAGAAATCAAATGAAATACCTGCTTTACAAGCTATGATAGCAGAGCTTGGAGATGAATTTCTCTTTACCTTTGATGCGATGAACACACAAAAAAACTCTTGATTCTATTGAGCAGAGTGGTTCAAAATATATTGCTAAAGTTAAAGGTAACCAAAAAACACTTCTTGATAAAATAAATGAAATATCAAGAGAGATAAAACCATCAAGCACTTATAAAGCTAAACCAATCCAGCAATCTAATGAGTGGATAAATAGAGAAGTATTTATATATGAACCAACTACTTTTTATCATAATGAAATTACCCATGTTCGCTCAATCATTAAAACCATTAAAAAAATACACAAGACAAATCATAAAACTGGAGAAGTGACAAATAGTACTAGAATTCAGTTCTGTATAGCAAATTTTCGTGAAAATGCGGAGTTCTTTCATGATAAAATTTTACTCCATTGGAAGGTAGAAACAATGCACCAATACAAAGATAATACACTTTTAGAAGATGACCATAATGCTCATCTAAATCCATTTTTAATGACAATTATCAGAAGCATTATTTTAAATATCTTGCACCTAAATGGTACAAAATCTATACAAGAACAACTCATTAACAATAGATGGGATTTAGATGACTCTATCGCTCAACTCTTGAAATTTAGTTTTTAGTGGATTGTGGTGTAGGGACATATATCCAAATATTGAAAAAGGTTTTAGGAGAAGTCTACTTTATATATTCAATTTTTGCAATATATTTTTATGGTACAATTTCCAAAGAAATATACTTGATAATCTAGTATTTTTAGAAATCATTAAGAGTATAAGACTGTGTTTTTTCACAGTCTCCGAGGAGCCAATAATTTACTCTAGCGAGTAAATCACGGCTCACGACAGTCGTTATGTGTCTATCGTAAGCACCTTGCTTAAGATGAGAAAAACATATTGAGTTTAGCAACTCTACATGTAGCGTTATAAAACTATTTCAGCCCTACATGTAGAACTGAAATAAAAAACAAATATGACAAAAAAGCCAACAAACAAAAAAGAAGTAAAAACCTGCTAAAATCTTAGCAAGTAAACTAACTTCAGTTTGAAGTGCAAGAAGATGAAAAACACGACATCATAACAAAAACGAGGAGCCAATAATTTACTCTAGCGAGTAAATCACGGCTCACGACAGTCGTTATATTAACAGTATAAATATTAAGAATTAGGGATTTAATTATAGGAAATTTAAACTACAAGCTAGGGAAGACAAAGCCCTAGCAAGTAAAGGATGGCTGAGGAGACAAACCCTCAGCCGAATTTGATTTGTGTGTAACTAGATGTCGTTTACTTTTTAGTGAACTTGGAATAGACCCAGTCGATAAGTCTCCAAACACCACCCATAGCAAACGAAAATAGCATCTCTTCTGGTGAAGCCATTTGCGGTCTCCGTGTTAAGATAACCACCTTAGCACCGACTTCATAATTAAAAAGCCACAACCCAAAAAAAAAGCTCCCATCTCAATAAAGAGATTAGGAGCTTTTTTAGTCTTTCCACGTGTAGTCACACACATCAAATTCAACAAGTATGTATATCAGAAGCTTGTATGAGGTTATTATACAACAATTCTATTTATTTCTCAAGTCAGTCGTTAAACTTCCAGCAATTCTAACCCAACACCAAAAATCACCACTCAATCATTTTTACAACATTAAAAAATAATTAACTAAAAACTTTTTATAGCCGTTAGTATTTTTTACGACTTCAATATCTTCTGTTTTTATTTCAATAAAGCTCCAATTATCACTATTAATGGGAGTAATAGTATTTTTGACATAGGTATAGCCTTGTGAATATTTACTAGTCCAAATGGATACCATCTATATAGCCTTTTATCATTGTTTGATAGAGAATATCCCAATCTAAAAAGTAAAAAAATGTTGTGAAAGTATTGATATGGTTAAAGAATGTTTTTCTCTTGTTTATAAGTCCATATAACTCTTTATAATCATCATCATATGTTAAGCATAGTGTATGAGTTAAGAATGCTAATATGTTAAAAACAAATAGCAACTCACTTAGTCCTTTTTTGCCGTGTCCAAAGTTATGTTCAAGATTGTAACCTCCTGTTTTTAATGTATTATTATTCTCATTTTCAATCTTCCATCTAGCACGACCTGCTTCTACAATCTCTTCTACATTTTCATCTTTAATTATATAGTCTGTTATAAAAGCACCACTATAAATTATCTTCCCTTTTACCTCTTTAACTTCAACACTACACCAATTTACTTTTATAGGATTCTTTTCTCCTGTAAGTTCTACTTCATGTAGATATTTATAGTTGTAACTCTCTTTTTTTCTTTGTTTATTTAGTTTAGTAGCTGTTTTAGTATCCATATTACCGAGGTTATCAACCATATGTACAGTTTCATATAATTTTTTATGAGAAGTCTCTTTGCAGACAAATATATAGTTATACTCTTTCTCTCTTATCTTTTTAATAAGTGAAGTCTTTGAATATAAATCATCGCCCAAGAGTACTAGTTTATATTTTTTAGCGAGTATATGTGTTTTATCTAACCATCTTTTGGATGCGTTAATCTCACAATCTTGTTTATCATCTCCATCCGTATTTGATATCATCTCTGGTAATAATGGAAGTATTGTATTGGTCTTTGGTTTTGCTATTATTGGTGTTATTGCACTATGGTAATATTGAAGAGTCTCACTACCTTTAGTATCTGTTTTTTTTCTTGTTTGACAATGCTCACAATGTATTTTTGTTGAAGAATGGTAGTAAGTGCCATCAAGAAGAACAAGGAGTGTCTTATTATCAAAATAGGTATATTTTTCTAAGGTTTTTTTTTCTAAAAGTAGTTTATATATTTTATCGAATGTAGGTTGTAGTTTATCACTATCTATATCATCTAATGTATCTCGTACATGATTATCACTTGGTATCTTTTTTATACCAAATAGTGATTTAGCATTACTTTTACCGCTTTTTGTATTCATTTTTCTTGCAAAGTCTAACCAAGATGGATTTTGAAAATAATACATTGCAAATGCTGATAGTGTTATATCACTCATTGTATATATTAGTTTCTCTTTACTCCTTGAATCTGGTAGTTTTTCAAACTCTTTTGCTATAAGACTTATTATCTGTTTTTGAAAATTCATTTATAAATTCTTTACTGCTAATTTTTAAAAGTATAGCAATTCTTATACCTTTTATTTTTTTACAAATTTTTTGGGGTAGAGTGAATTAGAATTGCTGTTAAACTTCACTTAAATATAAGTATAGTTTAAGAATAAAGCATAGATTAGTTTACTTTTTGGAACACTATTTTTCTACTTAAATCATATTTTAGTGACATAAAAGCAAAAGAGATATAACAAAATGTAGCAACAAAAATATGTTACCCTAGCCGATTTTTAGCTTTGAAAACTTCAAAGATTTAGATACCATTGTAGAACTTAAAAGACTACAAAGATGGGTAACATATTTTTGTACTCGACCGTTATATACAAGGAAAAAATTAATGGGAAAACTAATAAAAACTATACAAAGAGAAATTTATGATATTTTAGATTCTTCAATTTTTACATCGAATGATTTTGATGTGACTTTTGGGAATCCAGATTCAAATCAATATTTAATTACTATTACGTTTAAACATAACGATAATTATAGTTATAAAATTGCAAAAGCACCATATGATTATCAATTAACTAGAACACCAGGAGATATTGAAGAGGAAGAAGACACTAGATGTGCTTCCTATGAAAAATCAATTTCATATATCTCTCTATGGTGTAACGAGGTTAGAAATGAGTTAAAAGCTGAACAACCCATATATAATGAAATTGATAGTTTACGAAAAATGATTGAAGAAAATATTATTATCAATAATAATTCAAATGAAGCAGAGTTTTCTGTTGAAGAAATAAATGATTTACAACAAAAATTTGAAGATTTACAAACTAGAGTTGAAGAACTTGAAAAAAATAAAATTATAACAGAAAGTCAATCTACAAATATGAAAGATGGATTACAAAGAGTAAAAGAAGATATTGAATATTATCCTAAAGATACTTGGATTAAAACTGCTAGTAATAAAGTTGTTGACCTTTTTGTTTCTGTTGGAAAATCCAAAGAAGGCAGACAAGTTTTAGCGGAAGGTGGGAAAAAACTATTAGGATTAGAATAAATATATAACAAATCGTAGAGACTGTGAATTTAGTCCAAAAAATCCCTAATTTAGACTACAGTAGTCGTCATTTTTAAAAAATAAAAGAATAAAGAGCTTGGTTTTAAAGTATAAATACCCTTATGAAAAAGACCAAACTCGAAGATAATTGTAACATATTGAAAGAACAGATAAAAGAACATACAAATTTTAACAGAGCAAGAATATTTGTAATAGTTGGATTGATAGTATCAATTTCAAAATTAAGAACAGTAAATCTTAAAAAGTTAGCAACTGTATTAAATGCCACCACAATCCACTAAAAACTAAATTTCAAGAGTTGAGCGATAGAGTCATCTAAATCCCATCTATTGTTAATGAGTTGTTCTTGTATAGATTTTGTACCATTTAGGTGCAAGATATTTAAAATAATGCTTCTGATAATTGTCATTAAAAATGGATTTAGATGAGCATTATGGTCATCTTCTAAAAGTGTATTATCTTTGTATTGGTGCATTGTTTCTACCTTCCAATGGAGTAAAATTTTATCATGAAAGAACTCCGCATTTTCACGAAAATTTGCTATACAGAACTGAATACTAGTGCTGTTTGTTACTTCTCCTGTTTTATGGTTTGTCTTGTGTATTTTTTTAATAGTTTTTATGATTGAGCGAACATGGGTAATTTCATTATGATAAAAAGTAGTTGGTTCATATATAAATACTTCTCTATTTATCCACTCATTAGATTGCTGGATTGGTTTAGCTTTATAAGTGCTTGATGGTTTTATCTCTCTTGATATTTCATTTATTTTATCAAGAAGTGTTTTTTGGTTACCTTTAACTTTAGCAATATATTTTGAACCACTCTGCTCAATAGAATCAAGAGTTTTTTTGTGTGTTCATCGCATCAAAGGTAAAGAGAAATTCATCTCCAAGCTCTGCTATCATAGCTTGTAAAGCAGGTATTTCATTTGATTTCTCTGCAATTTTTTGATGAGCAATAACTACACCTATCTCTGATAGAACTGCACCAACAACTTGTATAGCCTTTTGGTCTTTATATCTACTACCATTCATCACTTTACCATCTACGCTTAGATGTTTTCCTGTAGTATCGACATAAATTCTTATCCATTCTCTGAACAAAAGTTCAACTGCCTCACTATCAACTTTTGCAAGTATATCTGAGACAGCACTTCTTTTTGGTGTTATTATAAATTCTACACCTAGAAGTTTTTTTACTTCTTCTTTTTGAACATGTTTATCTATCCAAATAGAAATTTGTTTGTAATCTGTAGCTCCCATTAGTCCAGCTAATATAGCTAGATATAAGATATGTTCTAATTTATGCCGTTTACCTTGACCTTTACGATGGTCTGGAACTCTTGATAGTAACTCTAAAAGTTTATTTGATTCAGCTATTTTTGCATAGCCTTTTCTTGAACGCTTTTGTGCTAATTTATCTCTTGCTTTTATTGCCATTTTCTTATCACCTTATTTTTCTCAAAAGCAAGCAATAATTATTCCACTTTTAATTTCTAGTTATTAATGGATTGGGGTGATTAAATGCAAGAGAATCCAAAACAGCAAACTATAGAAGGATAGGAAGATTTTTCAATGAGTTTTCATTCGATAAAAAGATAATTGCACAGATGTTGTCAAGTTTTTTACCTAAAGAAAGATGGGTATTAGCAATTGATAGAATAAATTGGAAATTTGGTAAAGTACATATCAATATATTGATGTTAAGCGTTGCTTATAAAGGGATGGCCATCCCTATTGTAAGGTATATATTGAAGAAAACAACGAAGCAAGGTAATTCAGGTTTTAAAGATAGAATTAGAATTATAAAAAAGTTTATTGATATATTTGGTGTAGATAAGATTGAAGTTTTAACAGCAGATAGAGAGTTTGTAGGGAAAGTTTGGTTTAAGTGGCTCAAGAAAAGAGAAATACCATTTGCCATTAGAATTATGAATAATAAAAAAGTGAAAGTTGGTCGAGGAGATGTAAAGGTTAATACTCTTTTTAGAAATCTTAATCTAAATGAACATACTTTTTATAGAACTAAAAAAACGATATATGATTATAAAGGCTTATCTCTAATCGGATTGAGGATGAAGGATGAATTTCTAATTATTGCCACAAATACTAATCAAGAAAAAGCATTGGAATTTTATAAACAAAGATGGGAAATTGAAGTATTGTTTTCAGCTCTAAAAAAAAGAGGATTTAACCTTGAAGAAACGCATATGACTGATAACCACAAGATAGATACATTGATAGCTATTTTAAGTTTATCCTTTGTTTGGAGTCATAGTATTGGTGAATGGCTTAATGAAACAAAGCCTATTATAACCCTAAAGCACGGGAGAAAAGCTCAAAGTTTATTTCTCTATGGTCTTGAATATCTATCAGAAATATTATTGAATTATGAGCTTAGAGATAAGGAGTTAGTAGCTGTTTTTGAGCGATTGAAATTTGATGGTTCTGAAAAATGACGACTACTGTAAATTTAGACTAAGTATCCAACTCAAATTCTCAAATATTTTATCTTTTTTTGAGAATTTTGTAAAAATAAATATATTTTTAACAAATAGACCAAATAAACCCCAAACATCAAGATATATTCCTCTATATCTTTTCTTATTTGTGTTAAATCTTTGTTTTTGATGGCTAAACACAATTTTTTAAACAGAGCTATCCCTATAAGGTTTAAAAGTCTTCTGAAATTATATGTAAACATTATTAGTGCATTCTCACCTAAGACTTTTTTCTTGGAGCGTACTAGAAAGTGATCCCAGCCTAATGTGCGTTTGATAGTTCCAAATGGATGTTCAACAATAGAACCTCTTTTTTTAACTATTTCTTTAGCTCTATTGGTACTCATCTTAGTAGAATAGTTATCTATAATATCATCATGCTCCCATCTATACACTAGACTTCTCCTAAAAGCTCATAGTAATACCTCCCTTTAGATACCTGTTTATAGGCTTTAGCAAGATTATATTTTAGTAATATTGAAATTACTCTTATATTTTAAATTAAAGTAACTGAGTAGGGACATATATCCAAATATTGAAAAAGGTTTTAGGAGAAGTCTACTTGTTTATTTGGTGTAACATCTGAGAGACAATTTTTTTTCAATGGACAAACCTTACAGAAGCTACTTGAAATTAGATAAACATCTAACATCCTACCATTTCTTAGGTACTGTTTTTCTATCTTTTTTAGTTCTTAATTATTGGGACAGATATAGCAATCTTGTATCTTATCGTAGGTAAATTGATTTTTAGAGAACTTTGAATCTTTTATTTTTTTCTTTGTTGCTGTATTTCTTAGAAGTACTATTGTTTCTATGCCATCTTCTATACATTTTTTTATCTCTTTGGAACTGTAGTAACCCTTATCAGCTGTAATTATCATATTGGGATTATTTACTATCTCCTTTGATTTAACAGCCATATTGTGCAGTTGGTCTAAATCATGTCCATTTGTGCTTATATCTGTTGCTACTATAAACTTGTATCTATCATCTACTGCTATCTGGCTATTATAAGCTGTCAAGTTTCACCACGTTGTACCATTTCAAAAGCAATATCTTGAAACTCACTTGGTAAAATCTTAAATATTTCAGGCTTCGTTTGAAACCAACTTTGAACTGCATCAAAAGGAGTTCTGACTTTGAGTTCTTTTCTTAAAGAACCATGTCTTCTATAGAATATCAAGAACTTATTTAAATCTTTCTTAACATCATCAATATTATCATAATCCTCTGCTTTGATTGTAGCATTCTTTATTGTTCCATTAACCCTTTCAACCATTCCATTAGTTTGAGGTGTATATGGAGCTGTTAGCCTGTGTTCTATCTCATCTTTAGTACATTCAATATCAAACTTATGATTGCCACTAACTTTGCCTTTACCTCTTGCCCATTTGTCGGTAAACTCCAGTCCATTGTCTGTGAGAATATGAGTTATGTAAAAAGGAAAAAACTCTTTACACTCTTTGAGAAATTCAACTGCATTAGCAGCTGTCTTATTTTCATATACTTTATAATACAATAGCCTTGTAGCTCTATCTATAGCTACAAAGAGATAATATTTTTGTTTGTCAAATTTTGGTAAATAGGTTACATCAATGTGCAAATAGCCAGGCTCATACTCTTTAAACTTTTTAGCTTTTGCCTTTTGTTCAACAGGAACTCTATTAAAGGCTCTCAAAGTTCTATAGACATTACTTCTGTTTGCATTTGGAATGACATCAACCATGGTATCTGTTAAGCCATCTAACTCCATCCAAGTAAGGGTTCTTACGACCCGTATAAGCTCCTTTTCTAAAGGTGTTAAAGCATATTTTATATTATTTGGTCTTGAACTCTTATCATTTGAAAAATCTCTTTTTCTGTGTTTAGCAATAGTTTTCACATTTACATTATAGTTATCTGATAATTCAACATTTGTTAAATCAGATTGTTGTATTCTTTGTCTTACATGCTGGTTTGTTCTAGCATTGGAGTGATAGACTTGTGACATTATTTTAATCCTTTTGTGGTAAAAAGATTTTACTATGATGTTATTGAGCTATCGCTTATTATTAAATTGGGCAACCATAACGTGGTGAAACTAAACAATAAGCCATAAGGTTATGAGCTGGTTTACTCATAACTGTAGCATCTTTATCTGTCTTGTTATATTGCTCTTTTCCTAAAACCTCTAACAAGTCTAAATCTTTTTGAAGTTGTTTTTTCCTATTGGATAGTTTTTTTATATCTTCATTTGATACTTTGATATTAGTGTGCTTTCTTTCAGCTTTATCTAGTGCTTCTAGTACACTCATATAGCTATTTACATCCGCATCTATCTTGATCAACTCTCTTTTTACACTCCTCTTCATAATGAGAGTATTTTTACTAGCATTTGCTCTTAGATATGCTCCATCTATTGCAACTAAGTCCCCAGTTATAAGCTTTAGGTTTTTGATGAGGATACTAAACTCTTTAAATATCATTTGTAAGGCTTTAGGGTTGTCCTTACGAAAGTTAGCAATAGTTTTATAGCTAGGTGTTAAACCTTGTGTTAGCCACATCATCTCAATATTTCTTTTTATCTCTGTTTCTAGTTTTCTGCTACTTCTTACCTTATTTAGGTAGCCATAGATATATATTTTTAACAGTAACTTTGGATGAAATGCTGGTTGTCCATCTTTTATCAAATCTTTTTTTGTTTTGATATTTAGTGCTGATATATCTAATATATTTACATACTCTTCTATTGCTCTAACCATATTCTCTTCACCAACTAAATCATCTAATGATGGGGGAAGTAATAGCTGTTGTCCTCTATGTAGTCCCTCTTTATATATACCCATTTAATACCTTTTATTATGGTGTCATATCACTTGTCTTAATCTTTATTTTGGTAGAATATTGTATGTTTTCGAGGTTGAGTTCTTTCACAGTCTCGTAGCAACAAAAATATGTTACCCTAGCCGAAAAAATCTTTTAAAACTAGAGCTACTCAGCTACCATTGTAAAAGTTTAAATAGTACAGAGGGAGGTAACATATTTTTGTACTCAACCGTTATAGCTATACATAAGGAGAAAAAATGTCATTAGACTTCTTGCAAAACTCCTATATACCACAGAGAGCTAAGAAGGACTAAAATTGTGTAAAACAAATTTTTATTCCTAGCCTAAGCTAAGGGTAAAATATTTTTTTGTGCAAGGTTAGTCCTTACTATTAGCCTATTCCAATACTAAATAATCCTTAATAAACCCATATTCCAATCTTACCATAGAGAAGAGCATCAAAGCCTCAGCTAAATTTTGAGTTGTATCAACAATTTTTCTACCTATATTTTGAACTTTATTAAGATGAAGAATATTGATTACAATACTTCTTAAAATTGAAAAACTAAATGCACCTTTATTAATTTTGCATCTATCTTCATTAAGTGCTGTATCTTTATAAAAGTGCATTGTCTCAACACTCCACTCTTGGAGTATCTTTTGCAAAAATGATTCTGCACTATCTGTATCATTTGAGATATAGTAATGTGTCTTTGTCTCTTTGCAATTAACAATTTTATCAACTCTGATTACTGAATGAATAAAAACACCATCCCATGGATATATACAGTTTTGATACACATATATATTTCTTTGTATGAAATCATTTGATTGTTTAATTTCCATTTGAAAACTTGAATCGATAGAAGAAGCTTCCTCTATCTCTTTAGCTAGCGACAGTAAAGTTTTTTGATTCTTTTTTACTTTTGCTATAAACTTTGAACCGCTACCAGATGCCTTTTTAAGAGTTTTTTTGTGTGTTTAAAGCATCAAAGCCATAACTAAATGTCTCATCAAGCTCACCTATTAGTTCTTGAAATGCTGGTATCTCATTAGACTTTTTGTCTATCTCTTTATGGGCAATAATTAATTTTGTTTCTGCTAAAACTGCAGATAAAACAGATACTGCATTATCTTTAGCATTTGCACTTCCTCTTAGAACTTTACCATCTACGGCTGCTACTGCATGTGCTGGTATATCTATAAAAATTCGTATCCATCTGCGGAAGGCTTTTTCTAATTCAATCTTATCAACTATTTCAAAAAAGTCATACACTCTTGATTTTCCTGGGGCTTTAAAAAATTCTACACCTAATAGTTTTTTTATCTCTTTTCGTTTACCGTTATTCTTCATCCATTGATGTATTTCAATTGGATTCTTTGCACCCATCAGAATTGCAATTACCGATAAATACATCATCATAGGTAAACTATATTGTCTCGCTTGTTCTCTTCCTTGCTCTGATATTTCCTCTTTAAAAATTTCTAATAATTTATTGCTCATTTCTGCCCCTTTTAGAGCTATAAGCAAATATTGTTCTTAGTATCGGAATGGGCTAAAAATATGGTATGTCTCAAAGAGAAACAAACTCTAAGCCAAGAACAGATTAAGCAGCAAAGAAAAGATGAAAAACCTAAACATAAGATTAGAGCTAAAGTTGAACATAGGTTTGCAGATATAAAAACTCAGATGAAAGGCTCAACTACAAAATTTATAGGACTCGTTAGAAATAATATGAATTTTACCCTTACCTGTATAGCTACTAATCTTAGATTATTAGGACAAAGACAAATAAGACAAAGATTAGAAGTAGTTAGATGAATAATATAGAGCTAAAGAGCTTTAATAGACTAAAAAAGCTCCTAAAAATGACTGAATCTAATTTTATTGAAGATGGATTTTTTTAAATATTTGAAAAAATAGGATATATGAATACTTTTTAATTATGCAGTCGGCTCCCCATATTTTAAAAGTGGATATTCAATCACAGGGGTGTATATTATATTGTAGATATTTTTTGTTTTTACTCTTTATCTTCTTCAGAGTAATACCATTCTAAAAAATCATAAAAGGAAGTAAATAATGGTTTTAGTTTTCCTGCCATAAAATCATCCATATCAGACCAATCAACTCCATAAAGTGCATCTGTTTCTTTATCATAAAAATAGCTATACTCACCTTCTATAGAAGATAGTTGTAAGTATTTTTGTCCTATATTTGGATATTTATCGGACCAGAATGGATTTTTATAGTCTTCATAAATTTCATCTATTGCATACATTAAATCAGCATCTTCTCGTTCACTAGAGTCTATACCAGTAAACTTACTATAAAATTCATAAAAAGCTGTATTATTATTGATACTTAACATATTTAAAGTATGTATAGCTTCATCCCTTGTTATTATTATCCCATCTAAATATTCTTGAGAATATCCTTGAGCTAAATACATGTTATGTCTTTTTATTACTTTATCTTCATTTCTATCGACAGGACGAAAAATCATCCATTCATTAAAAACATTTGGTAACATCAATTTCCTTCTTCTAATTGTTTTAATCTCTCTTTCTTAATATATTTTTTATCTTTTGTCCACTCATCATGGTTTACTGGATTATTCGAATTTTTACCAGTCCCATCTTTTTTATATGGGTGAAGTACTTGTTGATTAGTAGGATTTTGGTGAGTAGTCGTCTGTATCTCAAATATTGGTCCATTCGAATTTTGCTGTTGAGTGGTTACAGGGTTGCCCTTGTTATCTACTGATGTTACGATAATCTAAATTCATAAAGTTTAAGAAGTGCTACAAATCTAAGCAACTTGTAATTCTTCAACTTTTTGGTAGGCGACTTTGAGAGCCTCAATATATATTTTTTCCTTAATGGCAAAGTGGTTCATTTTATAGTTTAATCGAAGTTTCTCAAGTTTTATAAAACCACGAACAGATAAATGTATATGATTTCTTTGTGATGTTTCAACTTTTGTTGGAGAGTGTTCTATTTTTAAATTTTGTTTTAAAGATTTATGATATTCCTCTATTTTCCACCGTCTTTTGTAGATTTCAAGTACCTGATTGAAAGATAAGTCTATATCATTAGTAACAAGATATAAATAAGTAGATTCGCCATCATCGCCGTTTTTGACCACTTGCTTGATAAGTCTTAGAGGTTTTTTATAACCTTCAATATATATCAGCCGACTACTACCACCCTTTATATCTATGCTTGAGATATTAACATATTTTCCTTTATTTCTTTCTTCTAAAGTGAGTGCTATTTTTCTATTACTTTTTATTGGACATACAAACTTCTTATTTAGTTCTTCTTCTATAAAAAGTAAATTCTTAATACTTGAAAACCATTTATAAAATATATTTATATTTCACTTCATTATTGTGATGTAAAATTTGAAGTTTATCTTGCATTATTTCATTTTTACTAAAGAGAGATTTTTTAATAGACTTCTCCTAAAACCTTTTTCAATATTTGGATATATGTCCCTACTCAGTTACTTTAATTTAAAATATAAGAGTAATTTCAATATTACTAAAATATAATCTTGCTAAAGCCTATAAACAGGTATCTAAAGGGAGGTATTACTATGAGCTTTTAGGAGAAGTCCAATATTCTTCTGATGTTCCTCACTCCACTTATTTTCAGTTTTTGTGATAATTTCATATCCCAAAGGGATAGATATACCTGTAGCATCTGTATAATGAAAATTTAGCATTAAGATACCTTTTTGCATCTTTTGTGAGACATGGTCATAATGCCAGCAAACTACATCATTTACTTTACTCCAAGGCTTATGCATAAGCATATCATCGATAATAATACAAGCATTGTCTTCATGCTCATAATCTCTTAAAAATGGTTTTATTGATTTCCACAAAGTCTTTTCATCATCAAGAGAATGGACTTCTCCTAAAAACTCATAGTAATACCTCCATTTAGATACCTGTTTATAGGCTTTAGCAAGATTATATTTTAGTAATATTGAAATTACTCTTATATTTTAAATTAAAGTAACTGCGTAGGGACATATATCCAAATATTGAAAAATGTTTTAGGAGAAGTCTAATCATTTAATAGTAGATGCTTTGTGAAAACATCATGACTATTACCTGTTACTTTTGAAAGTTTTGTCATCTCTATCTTGCTAAATGAACTGATTGCGAAATTTATGTACATATCTTCTAATTGCTTCATATATATTTTAAGCATTTTTAATGCCATCTATTTTTAATATGTCACCTTTTGTAAATTTGAAGGTTTAGATTATCGTAACATCAGTTGGTAATGAAAACTTTCCAGATTTTATTAAAACATCTTCAACATCTCTTACTATTCGAGAAGCTGTAGATTCACTTACTCCATAATCAAAGCCAATATGTTCTAAGGTTCTATATTCTCTGTAATAACTTAACATTAATAGTACTTTTTCTTTTGAATCTAAACTTTTTCTACCACCAACTCCATGGTTTTTAGTTCTCTCTTTTTCATAGGCTATAAATACTAAAAGCATTTCATTAAATGTATTTTTATTTACACCAATAAGACGCTTAAAATTCTTTGGTTCTTTCTTCTGTAATTTTTCATATTTATTCATATCAATCTGATAGCATTTTTAGTTCCTACTTTTAGAGTTTTGCAAGAAGTCTAATGCACCAATACAAAGATAATACACTTTTAGAAGATGACCATAATGCTCATCTAAATCCATTTTTAATGACAATTATCAGAAGCATTATTTTAAATATCTTGCACCTAAATGGTACAAAATCTATACAAGAACAACTCATTAACAATAGATGGGATTTAGATGACTCTATCGCTCAACTCTTGAAATTTAGTTTTTAGTGGATTGGGGTGGAGACATACCATATTTTCTATATTTTCACTTTCTAAAAAAGTATCTATATCTTTTGAGTTATATGCTTTATCAGCATAAAGTAGCCTATTCCAATACTAAACAATCCTTAATAAACCCATATTCCAATCTTACCATAGAGAAGAGCATCAAAGCCTCAGCTAAATTTTGAGTTGTATCAACAATTTTTCTACCTATATTTTGAACTTTATTAAGATGAAGAATATTGATTACAATACTTCTTAAAATTGAAAAACTAAATGCACCTTTATTAATTTTGCATCTATCTTCATTAAGTGCTGTATCTTTATAAAAGTGCATTGTCTCAACACTCCACTCTTGGAGTATCTTTTGCAAAAATGATTCTGCACTATCTGTATCATTTGAGATATAGTAATGTGTCTTTGTCTCTTTGCAATTAACAATTTTATCAACTCTGATTACTGAATAGACTTCTTGCAAAACTCCTTATATGGCTTAGCACTTTATAGAGAGTTTTAATCAAGGTAAATGTTCTCAAGCGTAGCCAAAGCTAGGGTTGGGGTTCTTTAACGCTGAGTAAGGCTCTCTATAAAGTGTCCTATGGAAGGGATAGTAAGTACTAACTTTGCACAAAAAAATATTTTACCCTTAGCTTAGGCTAGGAATAAAAATTTGTTTTACACAATTTTAGTCCTTCTTAGCTCTCTGTGGTATATAGGAGTTTTGCAAGAAGCCTAATGAATAAAAACACCATCCCATGGATATATACAGTTTTGATACACATATATATTTCTTTGTATGAAATCATTTGATTGTTTAATTTCCATTTGAAAACTTGAATCGATAGAAGAAGCTTCCTCTATCTCTTTAGCTAGCGACAGTAAAGTTTTTTGATTCTTTTTTACTTTTGCTATAAACTTTGAACCGCTACCAGATGCCTTTTTAAGAGTTTTTTTGTGTGTTTAAAGCATCAAAGCCATAACTAAATGTCTCATCAAGCTCACCTATTAGTTCTTGAAATGCTGGTATCTCATTAGACTTTTTGTCTATCTCTTTATGGGCAATAATTAATTTTGTTTCTGCTAAAACTGCAGATAAAACAGATACTGCATTATCTTTAGCATTTGCACTTCCTCGTAGAACTTTACCATCTACGGCTGCTACTGCATGTGCTGGTATATCTATAAAAATTCGTATCCATCTGCGGAAGGCTTTTTCTAATTCAATCTTATCAACTATTAGACTTCTTGCAAAACTCCTATATACCACAGAGAGCTAAGAAGGACTAAAATTGTGTAAAACAAATTTTTATTCCTAGCCTAAGCTAAGGGTAAAATATTTTTTTGTGCAAGGTTAGTACTTACTATCCCTTCCATAGGACACTTTATAGAGAGCCTTACTCAGCGTTAAAGAACCCCAACCCTAGCTTTGGCTACGCTTGAGAACATTTACCTTGATTAAAACTCTCTATAAAGTGCTAAGCCATATAAGGAGTTTTGCAAGAAGTCTATTTCAAAAAAGTCATACACTCTTGATTTTCCTGGGGCTTTAAAAAATTCTACACCTAATAGTTTTTTTATCTCTTTTCGTTTACCGTTATTCTTCATCCATTGATGTATTTCAATTGGATTCTTTGCACCCATCAGAATTGCAATTACCGATAAATACATCATCATAGGTAAACTATATTGTCTCGCTTGTTCTCTTCCTTGCTCTGATATTTCCTCTTTAAAAATTTCTAATAATTTATTGCTCATTTCTGCCCCTTTTAGAGCTATAAGCAAATATTGTTCTTAGTATCGGAATGGGCTAAGCATAAAGAGCTTTCATTCCATCTATATCTTTTACAAATGTTTTTACTGTGTCTATATCGTGAGTATTTGCGACGGTGGTTTGTTGAGAGATAATAATACCACTTTGCTCATTCTACTGCTATATGTACTTTATAGCCTTGTGTATATTGTTTCTTTGATGCGTGAAAGCCTATCCTTACTTCACTATCTATTTTATCTTGATGATTATAGCTATCTTCTTCATTCTTTATAATAATTTGAGAAGTCTTTATATCTTTAGTATCAATACCTTGTAGTGTATCAAGTTGTGCATTCTTGTATGTCTTGGAGTTATGGGCTTTAGCATTAAGAATTCTTTGAATCTTCTTTTTTGAAGGCTTTTTGGATTGAAGCTCTACTTCAAGTTTTATATTTAACTCAGCATTTATTGTTTGAATACCTTTCTTGTCTTCTTTATATACTTCTTTAGTAGACTTCTCCTAAAACCTTTTTCAATATTTGGATATATGTCCCTACGCAGTTACTTTAATTTAAAATATAAGAGTAATTTCAATATTACTAAAATATAATCTTGCTAAAGCCTATAAACAGGTATCTAAAGTGATGTATTACTATTAGCTTGTAGGAGAAGTCCAGTCTTATTTTCTGATGTTACGATAATCTAAACCTTCAAATTTACAAAAGGTGACATATTAAAAATAGATGGCATTAAAAATGCTTAAAATATATATGAAGCTGTCTAGTTTCACCACGTTATGGTTGCCCAATTCAATAATAAGCGATAGCTTAATAACATCACAGTAAAATCTTTTTACCACAAAAGGATTAAAATAATGTCACAAGTCTATCACTCCAATGCTAGAACAAACCAGCATGTAAGACAAAGAATACAACAATCTGATTTAACAAATGTTGAATTATCAGATAACTATAATGTAAATGTGAAAACTATTGCTAAACACAGAAAAAGAGATTTTTCAAATGATAAGAGTTCAAGACCAAATAATATAAAATATGCTTTAACACCTTTAGAAAAGGAGCTTATACGGGTCGTAAGAACCCTTACTTGGATGGAGTTAGATGGCTTAACAGATACCATGGTTGATGTCATTCCAAATGCAAACAGAAGTAATGTCTATAGAACTTTGAGAGCCTTTGATATAAATAGAGTTCCTGTTGAACAAAAGGCAAAAGCTAAAAAGTTTAAAGAGTATGAGCCTGGCTATTGTATTATAAAGTATATGAAAATAAGACAGCTGCTAATGCAGTTGAGTTTCTCAAAGAGTGTAAAGAGTTTTTTCCTTTTTACATAACTCATATTCTCACAGACAATGGACTGGAGTTTACAGACAAATGGGCAAGAGGTAAAGGCAAAGTTAGTGGCAATCATAAGTTTGATATTGAATGTACTAAAGATGAGATAGAACACAGGCTAACAGCTCCATATACACCTCAAACTAATGGAATGGTTGAAAGGGTTAATGGAACAATAAAGAATGCTACAATCAAAGCAGAGGATTATGATAATAGACTTCTTGCAAAACTCCTCTATACCTCAGAGAGCTAAGAAGGACTAAAATTGTGTAAAACAAATTTTTATTCCTAGCCTAAGCTAAGGGTAAAATATTTTTTTATGTAAGGTTAGTACGTACTGTCCCTTCCATAGGACACTTTATAGAGAGCCTTACTCAGCGTCAAAGAACCCCAACCGTAGCTTTGGCGACGCTTGAGAACATTTACTTTGATTAAAACTCTCTATAAAGTGTTAAGGCATATAGGAGTTTTGCAAGAAGTCTAATATTGATGATGTTAAGAAAGATTTAAATAAGTTCTTGATATTCTATAACTTCAATAGAAGACATGGTTCTTTAAGAAAAGAACTCAAAGTCAGAACTCCTTTTGATGCAGTTCAAAGTTGGTTTCAAACGAAGCCTGAAATATTTAAGATTTTACCAAGTGAGTTTCAAGATATTGCTTTTGAAATGGTACAACGTGGTGAAACTTGACATGAAGCAATTAGAAGATATGTACATAAATTTCGCAATCAGTTCATTTAGCAAGATAGAGATGACAAAACTTTCAAAAGTAACAGGTAATAGTCATGATGTTTTCACAAAGCATCTACTATTAAATGATTCTCTTGATGATGAAAAGACTTTGTGGAAATCAATAAAACCATTTTTAAGAGATTATGAGAATGAAGACAATGCTTGTATTATTCTCGATGATATGCTTATACATATAGCCTTGGAGTAAAGTAAATGATGTAGTTTGCTGGCATTATGACCATGTGTCACAAAAGATGCAAAAAGGTATCTTAATGCTAAATTTTCATTATACAGATGCTACAGGTATATCTATCCCTTTGGGATATGAAATTATCACAAAAACTGAAAATAAGTGGAGTGAGGAACATCAGAAGAATATTAAAAAAGCTCTCTTTAGTAAAAATGAAATAATGCAAGATAAACTTCAAATTTTACATCACAATAATGAAGTGAAATATAAATATATTTTATTTGATAAATGGTTTTCAAGTATTAAGAATCTACTTTTTATAGAAGAAGAACTAAATAAGAAGTTTGTATGTCCAATAAAAAGTAATAGAAAAATAGCACTCACTTTAGAAGAAAGAAATAAAGGAAAATATGTTAATATCTCAAGCATAGATATAAAGGGTGGTAGTAGTCGGCTGATATATCTTGAAGGTTATAAAAAACCTCTAAGACTTATCAAGCAAGTGGTCAAAAACAGCGATGATGGCGAATCTACTTATTTATATCTTGTTACTAATGATATAGACTTATCTTTCAATCAGGTACTTGAAATCTACAAAAGACGGTGGAAAATAGAGGAATATCATAAATCTTTAAAACAAAATTTAAAAATAGAACACTCTCCAACAAAAGTTGAAACATCACAAAGAAATCATATACATTTATCTGTTCGTGGTTTTATAAAACTTGAGAAACTTCGATTAAACTATAAAATGAACCACTTTGCCATTAAGGAAAAAATATATATTGAGGCTCTCAAAGTCGCCTACCAAAAAGTTGAAGAATTACAAGTTGTTTAGATTTGTAGCACTTCTTAAACTTTATGAATTTAGATTATCGTAACATCAGTTATATCAATAAATATAATACAAGAAGATTACATTCAGCGATTGGGAACAAGACACCTAATGAGGTTTATTTGAAAGCTATTAATAATTTAAATAATAGACTTCTTGCAAAACTCCTATATGCCTTAGCACTTTATAGAGAGCCTTACTCAGCGTTAAAGAATCTCAACCCTAGTTTTGGCTACGCTTGAGAACATTTACCTTGATTAAAACTCTCTATAAAGTGCTAAGCCATATAAGGATTTTTGCAAGAAGTCTATTACATTTGTACCTTTGAATACCAAGTCTTTTACCTATTTTTTTAGTCTGTTTTAAATCACAGTTTGAACAAATTTTTGCATTTTTTTACAACCCATTGTAAATTAATCCTTTTTAACCATTAAGTGTTTAATAAAAGTAGGAATGAAAGTTGCTATATGAACAGTATGATATGCTTAATTTCTTTGGTTCAAAATATGACATTAATTTTTGTTAGGCACTTACTATACCGTAGTTTTAAGCACTTTTTAGACTCCATTTTTTGACTTTAAATCAAATTATCCTATACTCTGAAGTAGCTCCTTAGATTATTGCTATAATACTTTCATGAAAATATTACTCTTAGAAGATGATACCGTTTTAGCAAATATCTTAGTGGATTTTTTAAATGAAGAATATGAGGTTACACACACCTATAGCATGAAAAAAGCTCTTCATCTTGCTCAAGAGAATTCTTATGAACTCTACATTTTTGATATAAACGTTCCCGATGGTGATGGAATTTCACTTTTAAAAGAGATTCGCAATTTTTTTGATGAAACTCCTACTATCTTTATCACTGCCTTCCATGATACAAAATACTTAAAATCTGCCTTTGAATCAGGGGCAAATGACTTTATCAAAAAACCTTTTGATTTAGAAGAGTTAGCCCAAAGAGTAGAAAATATTAAACGACATTTTGGACTTAACTCTCTTGTAACATTATGTGAAAATATTGAACTTGATAGACAAACTCATACATTAAAAAATAAAGAAATTTCCTTTACCCTAAGTGCGAGAGAAAGTGAATGTTTACACCATCTTTACAAAAATAGACATCGTATTGTGAGTGGAGATGAGATGCTACAGAACTTTTGGGAGTATCAAGAGATGCCAAGTGATGATGCAATTAGAACTATTATAAAAAACCTTAGAAAAGCAGTGGGAAAAGAACATATATTAAATATCAGAGGGGAGGGTTACCGATTTGAATAATTTAGAAAAAAAATCTTTTTCTTCTTTTTTATCTCTTTATTTAGGATCCTCACTTATCTTTGTTTTATTATCAGGATATTGGTATTACTCAGCACAAAAAAATTCCCTTGAAAATACAACGTATTATAAACTTCAGCATTTAGCCGATACTATTTCAAGCCTTGTAATAAATGCGCACATGATGCAGACGAATCTTAAACTCCCTACAACAGAAGATGGATTTACTTACGAGCTTATTCCAAGTAAAGAAAAAAAAATCTATACTGAAAATTATTTTGAAAAAGATGCCTTTAAAATTTTAGTTTCCACTGCACCTCAGGAGCATCTTAGTATTGAATATGTAGTAGTAAAAACAGATAACTTTCATAAAGATTTAAAAAGACTAAAGAAAAATATTTTTGCTACTATGATTGTTGTTTTCTTAATTATATGTATCATCTCTTGGCTTTTATCCAAACTTTTTATGCGTCCTATCCGTGAAAAAATGACACAAATAGAACAATTTATGCAAGATATTTCACATGAGTTAAATACTCCCATCACGGCTCTTAAAATGAGTTCAAAACGAGCCTTACAAAAAAAAGCATATGATGAAAATATTTTAACCAACATCTCCATTAGCACAAAGCAACTCTATAGCATTTACCAGTCTTTAGCTTATTTAAACTTCTCTTCTCAAGAGCAAGAAGCAGAGTCTTTAAATCTAAAACCTATCTTAGAACAAAGTATAGAGTATTATTCAGAACTTACAATAGCTAAAAATATTTACATCAAAACTGATATAAAAAACTCCCAATTACGAGCAGTAGAATCAAGAGTTGAATTACTTTTTTCAAACCTAATCTCTAATGCCATAAAGTATTCTATGCCAAACACAAGTATAACTATCACACTTAAAGAGAACTTTTTTAGTATAGATGACGAGGGTGTAGGTATTACAGAAGATAAACTCAAAGAGATTTTTAAACTTTACAAAAGAGCTTCAAACCTCGCAGGTGGTTTTGGAATAGGTTTAAGCATAGTAAAGCAGATTTGTGATGAATATAACATTAACATTAAAATTCATTCCCAACTAGAAAAAGGGAGTAGTTTTATCCTTAGGTGGTAAAATGATGAGCTAATATTTTATAGCACTCCAAATTGTCAAGACAACTTTTTTAAAAATCTTATTCCCTAAATAATATACTACCCCAAGAAAACCAAACAACATTTCAAAAGTTTTTATTTCATATACGATAAAATAAGAATAATAAAGTGAGGGTAGAAAGATGAGCAGAAAACGGACAACTTATTCAACAGAGCTAAAAACAAAATTGGTTTTAGAGCTTCTTAAAGAGGAAAAAACTCTTATAGAAATAGCTAAAGATAATGGTATTACACCCAATAATCTCAAAAACTGGAAGAAGCTATTTTTAGAGAATGCAGAGATGGCAATGGAACCTTCCAAAGTTGTAAAAGAGTATAAAGATGAAACTAAAAAACTTCAAGAAAAAATAGATGAATACGCAAAAACAGTAGGACAATTAACAGTGGAGAATAACTGGATGCGGGGAAAGCTGAGAAGCTCGGACTTATCTAGTAAAAAGGCTATGATAAATTTCGAGTTAAAGAGATTATCCGTAGTACAACAGTGTGCGATACTAGATATTAGTAGAAGTTCGCTTTACTATATACCTGTAGTCAGCGAACATAAAGAAACCATCAAGGAGGAGATAAAATCTATCTTTGAAGAGATACCAATATATGGAGCTAAGAAGGTGCATTACCAGTTACTAGAGAATGGTTTCAGTGTAAGTTTAAACACAGTGCAGAGTTATCGCAAAGAGTTAGGATTAAAGGCTATACTAGCTGTAAGAGAGCCTATTTCCTTAACTCTAGCTAATATACAACATCCTAAGTTCTCCTATACACCCCAATCCATTAATAACTAGAAATTAAAAGTGGAATAATTATTGCTTGCTTTTGAGAAAAATAAGGTGATAAGAAAATGGCAATAAAAGCAAGAGATAAATTAGCACAAAAGCGTTCAAGAAAAGGCTATGCAAAAATAGCTGAATCAAATAAACTTTTAGAGTTACTATCAAGAGTTCCAGACCATCGTAAAGGTCAAGGTAAACGGCATAAATTAGAACATATCTTATATCTAGCTATATTAGCTGGACTAATGGGAGCTACAGATTACAAACAAATCTCTATTTGGATAGATAAACATGTTCAAAAAGAAGAAGTAAAAAAACTTCTAGGTGTAGAATTTATAATAACACCAAAAAGAAGTGCTGTATCAGATATACTTGCAAAAGTTGACAGTGAGGCAGTTGAACTTTTGTTTAGAGAATGGATAAGAATTTATGTCGATACTACAGGAAAACATCTAAGCGTAGATGGTAAAGTGATGAATGGTAGTAGATATAAAGACCAAAAGGCTATACAAGTTGTTGGTGCAGTTCTATCAGAGATAGGTGTAGTTATTGCTCATCAAAAAATTGCAGAGAAATCAAATGAAATACCTGCTTTACAAGCTATGATAGCAGAGCTTGGAGATGAATTTCTCTTTACCTTTGATGCGATGAACACACAAAAAAACTCTTGATTCTATTGAGCAAAGTGGTTCAAAGTATATTGCTAAAGTTAAAGATAACCAAAAAACACTTCTTGATAAAATAGATGAAATATCAAGAGAGATAAAACCATCAAGCACTTATAAAGCTAAACCAATCCAGCAGTCTAATGAGCGGATAAATAGAGAGGTATTTGTATATCAACCGACTACTTTTTATCATAATGAAATCACTCATGTTCGCTCAATCATTAAAACCATTAAAAAAATACACAAGACAAATCATAAAACTGGAGAAGTGACAAATAGTACTAGAATTCAGTTCTGTATAGCAAATTTTCGTGAAAATGCGGAGTTCTTTCATGATAAAATTTTACTCCATTGGAAGGTAGAAACAATGCACCAATACAAAGATAATACACTTTTAGAAGATGACCATAATGCTCATCTAAATCCATTTTTAATGACAATTATCAGAAGCATTATTTTAAATATCTTGCACCTAAATGGTACAAAATCTATACAAGAACAACTCATTAACAATAGATGGGATTTAGATGACTCTATCGCTCAACTCTTGAAATTTAGTTTTTAGTGGATTGTGGTGTCTCCTATAAGCTTAGAGGGATAAATATTACAAGAGCTAATCAAGTATGGAGTACAGATATTACCTATATTAAAATCAATGGTGGCATGGTTTATCTTGCAGCTATCATTGATTGGTACTCTAAAGCTGTTCTTTCATGGAAAATATCCAATACAATGGACACTGACCTTGTTATGGGAGTACTCAATGAAGCACTTCTTAAATATGAAAAACCAGAGATATTTAATACTGATCAAGGGAGTCAATATACTAGCTATATTCACACCCAAACACTTAAAGATAATGGCATTACTATCTCAATGGATGGTAAAGGTAGAGCTACTGATAATATTTGTATTGAGAGGTTCTGGAGAAGTGCTAAAGTTGAAAGAATTTATCTAAATCAGTACAACACAATTAAGGAACTAAAAGAGGATGTATCGGATTATATGGACTTCTACAATTATAAAAGATTTCATGAAACACTGAACTATAAAAAACCAATGAATGTTTACTTGGAGAGTTTACAAATAAATGATGAGAACTATACTGAAAATGTAGTAGCTGTTTCATAAAGTTACAGGTTAGAGGTGAATAAGGAATTTGGAAATGTTGTCTTGACTTATTGGGGTAGTATAATCCGTAGTACAACAGTGTAAAAGACTAGATATTAGTAGAAGTTCGCTTTACTATATACCTGTAGTCAAGGAACACAAAGAAACTATCAAAGAAGAGATAAAATCTATCTTTACAGAGATACCAATATATGGAGCTAAGAAGGTGCATTGCCAGTTACTAGAGAATGGTTTCAGTGTAAGTTTAAACACTGTGCAGAGTTATCGCAAAGAGTTAGGATTAAAGGCTATACTAGCTGTAAGAGAGCCTATTTCCTTAACTCTAGCTAATATACAACATCCTAAGTTCTCCTATACACCCTAATCCATTAATAACAAAAGTATAAAAAAGGAACAATTATTGCTTGAGTTACAGAAAAACAAGGTGATAAGAAAATGGCAATAAAAGCAAGAGATAAATTAGCACAAAAGCGTTCAAGAAAAGGCTATGCAAAAATAGCTGAATCAAATAAACTTTTAGAGTTACTATCAAGAGTTCCAGACCATCGTAAAGGTCAAGGTAAACGGCATAAATTAGAACATATCTTATATCTAGCTATATTAGCTGGACTAATGGGAGCTACAGATTACAAACAAATTTCTATTTGGATAGATAAACATGTTCAAAAAGAAGAAGTAAAAAAACTTCTAGGTGTAGAATTTATAATAACACCAAAAAGAAGTGCTGTATCAGATATACTTGCAAAAGTTGACAGTGAGGCAGTTGAACTTTTGTTTAGAGAATGGATAAGAATTTATGTCGATACTACAGGAAAACATCTAAGCGTAGATGGTAAAGTGATGAATGGTAGTAGATATAAAGACCAAAAGGCTATACAAGTTGTTGGTGCAGTTTTATCAGAGATAGGTGTAGTTATTGCTCATCAAAAAATTGCAGAGAAATCAAATGAAATACCTGCTTTACAAGCTATGATAGCAGAGCTTGGAGATGAATTTCTCTTTACCTTTGATGCGATGAACACACAAAAAAACTCTTGATTCTATTGAGCAGAGTGGTTCAAAATATATTGCTAAAGTTAAAGGTAACCAAAAAACACTTCTTGATAAAATAAATGAAATATCAAGAGAGATAAAACCATCAAGCACTTATAAAGCTAAACCAATCCAGCAATCTAATGAGTGGATAAATAGAGAAGTATTTATATATGAACCAACTACTTTTTATCATAATGAAATTACCCATGTTCGCTCAATCATTAAAACCATTAAAAAAATACACAAGACAAATCATAAAACTGGAGAAGTGACAAATAGTACTAGAATTCAGTTCTGTATAGCAAATTTTCGTGAAAATGCGGAGTTCTTTCATGATAAAATTTTACTCCATTGGAAGGTAGAAACAATGCACCAATACAAAGATAATACACTTTTAGAAGATGACCATAATGCTCATCTAAATCCATTTTTAATGACAATTATCAGAAGCATTATTTTAAATATCTTGCACCTAAATGGTACAAAATCTATACAAGAACAACTCATTAACAATAGATGGGATTTAGATGACTCTATCGCTCAACTCTTGAAATTTAGTTTTTAGTGGATTAGGGTGTCTCCTATAAGCTTAGAGGGATAGATATTACAAGAGCTAATCAAGTATGGAGTACAGATATTACCTATATTAAAATCAATGGTGGCATGGTTTATCTTGCAGCTATCATTGATTGGTACTCTAAAGCTGTTCTTTCATGGAAAATATCCAATACAATGGACACTGACCTTGTTATGGGAGTACTTAATGTTGCACTTCTTAAATATGAAAAACCAGAGATATTTAATACTGATCAAGGGAGTCAATATACTAGCTATATTCACACCCAAACACTTAAAGATAATGGCATTACTATCTCAATGGATGGTAAAGGTAGAGCTACTGATAATATTTGTATTGAGAGGTTCTGGAGAAGTGCTAAAGTTGAAAAGACTTCTTGCAAAACTCCTATATACCACAGAGAGCTAAGAAGGACTAAAATTGTGTAAAACAAATTTTTATTCCTAGCCTAAGCTAAGGGTAAAATATTTTTTTGTGCAAGGTTAGTACTTACTATCCCTTCCATAGGACACTTTATAGAGAGCCTTACTCAGCGTTAAAGAACCCCAACCCTAGCTTTGGCTACGCTTGAGAACATTTACCTTGATTAAAACTCTCTATAAAGTGCTAAGCCATATAAGGAGTTTTGCAAGAAGTCTAAAGAATTTATCTAAATCAGTACAACACAATTAAGGAACTAAAAGAGGATGTATCGGATTATATGGACTTCTACAATTATAAAAGATTTCATGAAACACTGAACTATAAAAAACCAATGAATGTTTACTTTGAGAGTTTACAAATAAATGATGAGAACTATACTGAAAATGTAGTAGCAGTTTCATAAAGTAACAGAGTTAAAGGTGAATAAGAAATTTGGAAATGTTGTCTTGACTTATTGGGGTAGTATATTAAAGTCATGTGTTCTTCCTTTATCAATAGTTACAGCTAATATTTTACCTGTAGATGTTGTAATTATTTGTGTTTTTAAGGTGTGCTTTTTCTTTTTACCTGAGTAGTATCTTTTTTGCTTTTTTTTGGTCTCTCACATTGGCTCTCTGTTACATCTACTACGACTATTTCAAGATTATTAGTATCTTCTATAGGTATCGCATGTTTTAGAGTTTTAAGATGAAATTGTGGTTCTTGTATTAAAATCTTTTCTATCTTTGTAACAATATAATGTGCTGTTGATTCACTCACTCCATAATCAACTCCTATATGTTTAAAAGTTCTGTACTCTCTATAATATTCTAGCATCATGAGTGTCTCATCATTTGCAGATAAAGATTTGTTTGTTCCACCTTTAACTTTCTTCTTTTTATAGTGTCTTCTAACTACTTTTATCATATCTTTAAAGGTGTCTCTTTTAACACCTACAACTCGTCTAAAATCTTTATCTGTTAATTTATTAACTTTGAAATATTTGATTGTTTTTCCCATATCTTATTATAAGCAATTTTCGCTCCTATTTTCTTTAGGTTTTAGGAGAAGTCTAATAGACTTCTTGCAAAACTCCTATATACCACAGAGAGCTAAGAAGGACTAAAGTTGTGTAAAACAAATTTTTATTCCTAGCCTAAGCTAAGGGTAAAATATTTTTTTGTGCAAGGTTAGTACTTACTATCCCTTCCATAGGACACTTTATAGAGAGCCTTACTCAGCGTTAAAGAACCCCAACCCTAGCTTTGGCTACGCTTGAGAACATTTACCTTGATTAAAACTCTCTATAAAGTGCTAAGCCATATAAGGAGTTTTGCAAGAAGTCTAATAGTTACAGCTAATATTTTACCTGTAGATGTTGTAATTATTTGTGTTTTTAAGGTGTGCTTTTTCTTTTTACCTGAGTAGTATTTTCTTTGCTTTTTTTTGGTCTCTCACATTGGCTCTCTGTTACATCTACTACGACTATTTCAATGTTATTAGTATCTTCTATAGGTATCTGTCTAGTTTCACCACGTTATGGTTGCCCAATTCAATAATAAGCGATAGCTTAATAACATCACAGTAAAATCTTTTTACCACAAAAGGATTAAAATAATGTCACAAGTCTATCACTCCAATGCTAGAACAAACCAGCATGTAAGACAAAGAATACAACAATCTGATTTAACAAATGTTGAATTATCAGATAACTATAATGTAAATGTGAAAACTATTGCTAAACACAGAAAAAGAGATTTTTCAAATGATAAGAGTTCAAGACCAAATAATATAAAATATGCTTTAACACCTTTAGAAAAGGAGCTTATACGGGTCGTAAGAACCCTTACTTGGATGGAGTTAGATGGCTTAACAGATACCATGGTTGATGTCATTCCAAATGCAAACAGAAGTAATGTCTATAGAACTTTGAGAGCCTTTGATATAAATAGAGTTCCTGTTGAACAAAAGGCAAAAGCTAAAAAGTTTAAAGAGTATGAGCCTGGCTATTTGCACATTGATGTAACCTATTTACCAAAATTTGACAAACAAAAATATTATCTCTTTGTAGCTATAGATAGAGCTACAAGGCTATTGTATTATAAAGTATATGAAAATAAGACAGCTGCTAATGCTGTTGAATTTCTCAAAGAGTGTAAAGAGTTTTTTCCTTTTTACATAACTCATATTCTCACAGACAATGGACTGGAGTTTACCGACAAATGGGCAAGAGGTAAAGGCAAAGTTAGTGGCAATCATAAGTTTGATATTGAATGTACTAAAGATGAGATAGAACACAGGTTAACAGCTCCATATACACCTCAAACTAATGGAATGGTTGAAAGGGTTAATGGAACAATAAAGAATGCTACAATCAAAGCAGAGGATTATGATAATATCGATGATGTTAAGAAAGATTTAAATAAGTTCTTGATATTCTATAACTTCAATAGAAGACATGGTTCTTTAAGAAAAGAACTCAAAGTCAGAACTCCTTTTGATGCAGTTCAAAGTTGGTTTCAAATGAAGCCTGAAATATTTAAGATTTTACCAAGTGAGTTTCAAGATATTGCTTTTGAAATGGTACAACGTGGTGAAACTTGACAGGTATCGCATGTTTTAGAGTCTTAAGATGAAACTGTGGCTCTTGTATTAGAATCTTTTCTATCTTTGTAACAATATAATGTGCTGTTGATTCACTCACTCCATAATCAACTCCTATATGTTTAAAAGTTCTATGGACTTCTCCTAAAAACTCATAGTAATACCTCCATTTAGATACCTGTTTATAGGCTTTAGCAAGATTATATTTTAGTAATATTGAAATTACTCTTATATTTTAAATTCTGATGTTACGATAATCTAAACCTTCAAATTTACAAAAGGTGACATATTAAAAATAGATGGCATTAAAAATGCTTAAAATATATATGAAACAATTAGAAGATATGTACATAAATTTCGCAATCAGTTCATTTAGCAAGATAGAGATGACAAAACTTTCAAAAGTAACAGGTAATAGTGAGCCGACTGCATAATTAAAAAGTACTCATATATCTTATTTTTTCAAATATTTAAAAAAAATCCATCTTCAATAAAATTAGATTCAGTCATTTTTAGGAGCTTTTTTAGTCTATTAAAGCTCTTTAGCTCTATATTATTCATCTAACTACTTCTAATCTTTGTCCTAATAATCTAAGATTAGTAGCTATACAGGTAAGGGTAAAATTCATATTATTTCTAACGAGTCCTATAAATTTTGTAGTTGAGCCTTTCATCTGAGTTTTTATATCTGCAAACCTATGTTCAACTTTAGCTCTAATCTTATGTTTAGGTTTTTCATCTTTTCTTTGCTGCTTAATCTGTTCTTGGCTCAGAGTTTGTTTCTCTTTGAGACATACCATATTTTCTATATTTTCACTTTCTAAAAAAGTATCTATATCTTTTGAGTTATATGCTTTATTAGCATAAAGAGCTTTCATTCCATCTATATCTTTTACAAATGTTTTTACTGTGTCTATATCGTGAGTATTTGCGAAGGTGGTTTGTTCAGAGATCTGATGTTACGATAATCTAAACCTTCAAATTTACAAAAGGTGACATATTAAAAATAGATGGCATTAAAAATGCTTAAAATATATATGAAGCAATTAGAAGATATGTACATAAATTTCGCAATCAGTTCATTTAGCAAGATAGAGATGACAAAACTTTCAAAAGTAACAGGTAATAGTCATGATGTTTTCACAAAGCATCTACTATTAAATGATTCTCTTGATGATGAAAAGACTTTGTGGAAATCAATAAAACCATTTTTAAGAGATTATGAGAATGAAGACAATGCTTGTATTATTATCGATGATATGCTTATGCATAAGCCTTGGAGTAAAGTAAATGATGTAGTTTGCTGGCATTATGACCATGTCTCACAAAAGATGCAAAAAGGTATCTTAATGCTAAATTTTCATTATACAGATGCTACAGGTATATCTATCCCTTTGGGATATGAAATTATCACAAAAACTGAAAATAAGTGGAGTGAGGAACATCAGAAGAATATTAAAAAATCTCTCTTTAGTAAAAATGAAATAATGCAAGATAAACTTCAAATTTTACATCACAATAATGAAGTGAAATATAAATATATTTTATTTGATAAATGGTTTTCAAGTATTAAGAATCTACTTTTTATAGAAGAAGAACTAAACAAGAAGTTTGTATGTCCAATAAAAAGTAATAGAAAAATAGCACTCACTTTAGAAGAAAGAAATAAAGGAAAATATGTTAATATCTCAAGCATAGATATAAAGGGTGGTAGTAGTCGGCTGATATATATTGAAGGTTATAAAAAACCTCTAAGACTTATCAAGCAAGTGGTCAAAAACGGCGATGATGGCGAATCTACTTATTTATATCTTGTTACTAATGATATAGACTTATCTTTCAATCAGGTACTTCAAATCTACAAAAGACGGTGGAAAATAGAGGAATATCATAAATCTTTAAAACAAAATTTAAAAATAGAACACTCTCCAACAAAAGTTGAAACATCACAAAGAAATCATATACATTTATCTGTTCGTGGTTTTATAAAACTTGAGAAACTTCGATTAAACTATAAAATGAACCACTTTGCCATTAAGGAAAAAATATATATTGAGGCTCTCAAAGTCGCCTACCAAAAAGTTGAAGAATTACAAGTTGTTTAGATTTGTAGCACTTCTTAAACTTTATGAATTTAGATTATCGTAACATCAGTTAAATTAAAGTAACTGCGTAGGGACATATATCCAAATATTGAAAAATGTTTTAGGAGAAGTCTTATACTCTCTATAATATTCTAGCATCATGAGTGTCTCATCATTTGCAGATAAAGATTTGTTTGTTCCACCTTTAACTTTCTTCTTTTTATAGTGTCTTCTAACTACTTTTACCATATCTTTAAAGGTGTCTCTTTTAACACCTACAACTCGTCTAAAATCTTTATCTGTTAATTTATTAACTTTGAAATATTTGATTGGACTTCTCCTAAAAGCTCATAGTAATACCTCACTTTAGATACCTGTTTATAGGATTTAGCAAGATTATATTTTAGTAATATTGAAATTACTCTTATATTTTAAATTAAAGTAACTGCGTAGGGACATATATCCAAATATTGAAAAAGGTTTTAGGAGAAGTCTATTGTTTTTCCCATATCTTATTATAAGCAATTTTCGCTCCTATTTTCTTTAGGTTTTAGGAGAAGTCTATTCAATTTTTTGCAATAGACTTCTTGCAAAACTCCTCTATACCTCAGAGAGCTAAGAAGGACTAAAATTGTGTAAAACAAATTTTTATTCCTAGCCTAAGCTAAGGGTAAAATATTTTTTTATGCAAGGTTAGTATGTACTGTCCCTTCCATAGGACACTTTATAGAGAGCCTTACTCAGCGTCAAAGAACCCCAACCGTAGCTTTGGCGACGCTTGAGAACATTTACTTTGATTAAAACTCTCTATAAAGTGCTAAGGCATATAGGAGTTTTGCAAGAAGTCTAATAGACTTCTTGCAAAACTCTAAAAGTAGGAACTAAAAATGCTATCAGATTGATATGAATAAATATGAAAAATTACAGAAGAAAGAACCAAAGAATTTTAAGCGTCTTATTGGTGTAAATAAAAATACATTTAATGAAATGCTTTTAGTATTTATAGCCTATGAAAAAGAGAGAACTAAAAACCATGGAGTTGGTGGTAGAAAAAGTTTAGATTCAAAAGAAAAAGTACTATTAATGTTAAGTTATTACAGAGAATATAGAACCTTAGAACATATTGGCTTTGATTATGGAGTAAGTGAATCTACAGCTTCTCGAATAGTAAGAGATGTTGAAGATGTTTTAATAAAATCTGGAAAGTTTTCATTACCAAGTAAACGTGCTTTATATGGAGATGATATGGACTTAGAGTTTATCGTCATTGATGCTACAGAGTCCCCCATACAACGACCAAAAAAAAGCAAAGAGATTACTACTCAGGGAAGAAAAAAAACCATACACTAAAAGGGCAAATCGTTATTGACAAGGATGAACGTATTATTTGTGCTCATACATGCAAAGGTACTACTCATGATTTTAAACTCTTTAAACAGAGTGATTTACCTGTGAAACCTCAAACTTGTATCTATGTAGATTTAGGCTATCTTGGTATTAAAAAGCAACATAATAACACTCAAATACCATAAGACTTCTTGCAAAACTCCTATATACCACAGAGAGCTAAGAAGGACTAAAATTGTGTAAAACAAATTTTTATTCCTAGCCTAAGCTAAGGGTAAAATATTTTTTTGTGCAAGGTTAGTACTTACTATCCCTTCCATAGGACACTTTATAGAGAGCCTTACTCAGCGTTAAAGAACCCCAACCCTAGCTTTGGCTACGCTTGAGAACATTTACCTTGATTAAAACTCTCTATAAAGTGCTAAGCCATATAAGGAGTTTTGCAAGAAGTCTATATAAGAAATCAAAGCTACATCCATTAACTGATACACAAAAAAATCAAAATAAAAGAGAAGCTTCAGCTCGCATATGTGTTGAACATATCAATGCTAAATTAAAGACTTTTCAAATCCTTAAACAGAAATATCGTAACCGTAGAAAAAGGTTCAATCTTCGCTTCAATCTGATATGTGGATTAGTTAATTTTGACCGTGGATTTGAGGTTGCTGGAAAATGAGTTTTGCAAGAAGTCTAATATATTTTTATGCTACAATTTCCAAAGAAATATACTTGATAATCTAGTATTTTTAGAAATCATTAAGAGTATAAGACTGTGTTTTTTCACAGTCTCATAGGACACTTTATAGAAGTTTTGCAAGAAGTCTATTAGGTAAATAAAATTTTAGGATTTACAATGTCAATAAAAAGGATACAATTAACCTTACTTACCCAAACAAGTACAGAAAATCAACTTAAAATACGGGATATAAGAAATGAAGAAAATGTTAGAAGATGGATGTATACAGAACATCCAATAAAAGAAAGTGAACATCTAAATTGGATTGAATACTTGAAGAGTAGTAATAAAAAAATGGTATTTTCAGTATTAGATGAAAATAATATTCCATTAGGAGTTGTAAGCTTAAATGCAATTGATAAATTACATAAAAAAGCAGATTGGGCATATTATTTATCAAGTGATGCAAGAGGAGGATTAGGCTCAGTTTTAGAGTATTATTTTATTGATTTCATTTTTAATTCATTAGATATTGAGAAATTAAACTGTGAAGTTATTGAAGGTAATGATACAGTAGTAAAATTACATAAAAAATTCATATTTGAAAATGAAGGTTTTAGAGAATCAGATTTAATTAAAGATAATAAAAGAATTGGTATTCATTTTTTAGGATTAAAAAAAGAAAATTGGCAAAATGAAAAAGAAGCAATTTATAATAAATATAGTAAAATATTTGATAAGTTTGAAGTGAAAATAAATTACAATTAAACTTTTACTTAAATGGACTTCTCCTAAAAGCTCATAGTAATACCTCACTTTAGATACCTGTTTATAGGCTTTAGAAAGATTATATTTTAGTAATATTGAAATTACTCTTATATTTTAAATTAAAGTAACTGCGTAGGGACATATATCCAAATATTGAAAAAGGTTTTAGGAGAAGTCTAATGATGGGTCGGATAAGAACACCATCTCAGGATGACATTCTCTCCTAAGAACCGTGCTTACGAATTTCATCGCACAAGGCTCAAGCCTTAAGGGCTCAAAGTTTATTTGTGAGTATTTTGGCTTTGAAATTAGACCATCTTTGTAAAAAGTAACTATCATAAACAGTGTCAAATAGATTGCCACTAGATTGTATTTTAATAGTAGTAAGTGGAGTTAAGTAATATACTACCCCAATAAGTCAAGACAACATTTTCAAATTCCTTATTCACCTCTAACCTGTAACTTTATGAAACAGCTACTACATTTTTAGTGTAGTTTTCATCATTAATCTGTAAACTATCAAAGTAAACATTCATAGGTTTTTTATAGCCCAGTGTTTCATGAAATCTTCTATAATTATAGAATTCCATGTAGTCTGCTACATCCTCTTTTAGCTCCTTGATTGTATTGTATTCGTTAAGATAGATTCTCTCTACTTTAGCACTTCTCCAAAATCTTTCAATAGCAATATTATCAGTAGCTCTACCCTTGCCATCCATTGAGATAGTGATGCCATTATCCTTCAACCTTTGAGTATGAATATAGCTTGTATACTGGCTTCCCTGATCCGTATTGAATATCTCAGGTTTAGCATATTTAAAGAGTGCAACATTAAGTACTCCCATAACAAGGTCGGTATCCATAGTATTTGAAATTCTCCATGAAAGCACAGCTTTGGAGTACCAGTTAATGATAGCAGCAAGATAAACCATACCACCATTGATTTTAATATAGGTTATATCTGTACTCCATATCTGGTTAGCTCTCACAATATACAATCCTCTGATTTTATAAAAATATTTAGGATGTTGTATGTTTGGCTGAGTCAGGTACATTCGCTCTCTTACAGCTAGGATAGCTCTTAAACCCAACTCCTTACGGTAGCTCTGTACTGTATTCAAACTCACACTAAAGCCATTCTCTAGTAATTGACAATGTACCTTTTTAGCCCCATATATCGGTATATCCTCAAAGATAGACTTTATCTCTTCTTTGATAGCCAGTTTATTTTCACTCATTGTTGGCGTGTAATACAAGCTACTTCTACCCAGTTCTATCAGTTGACCTTGTTTCACTACAGATAGGGTCTTTAGCTCGTAATCTATCATAGCTTTTTTGCTAGATGAGTCCGAGCTTTTTAGCTTTCCCACAGCCCAATCCTTCTCTAAAGTTAGTTGCCCAACTTTTTTAGCATATTCACCAACTTCAATCTGCAGTTTAGCATTAGCATCTTTGTACTCTTTTATTGTTTTGGAAGGTTCCATTGCCATCTCTGCATTGTCCAAAAATATCTTCTTCCAGTTTTTTAAATTATTAGACTTCTTGCAAAACTCTAAAAGTAGGAACTAAAAATGCTATCAGATTGATATGAATAAATATGAAAAATTACAGAAGAAAGAACCAAAGAATTTTAAGCGTCTTATTGGTGTAAATAAAGATACATTTAATGAAATGCTTTTAGTATTTATAGCCTATGAAAAAGAGAGAACTAAAAACCATGGAGTTGGTGGTAGAAAAAGTTTAGATTCAAAAGAAAAAGTACTATTAATGTTAAGTTATTACAGAGAATATAGAACCTTAGAACATATTGGCTTTGATTATGGAGTAAGTGAATCTACAGCTTCTCGAATAGTAAGAGATGTTGAAGATGTTTTAATAAAATCTGGAAAGTTTTCATTACCAAGTAAACGTGCTTTATATGGAGATGATATGGACTTAGAGTTTATCGTCATTGATGCTACAGAGTCCCCCATACAACGACCAAAAAAAAGCAAAGAGATTACTACTCAGGGAAGAAAAGAAACCATACACTAAAAGGGCAAATCGTTATTGACAAGGATGAACGTATTATTTGTGCTCATACATGCAAAGGTACTACTCATGATTTTAAACTCTTTAAACAGAGTGATTTACCTGTGAAACCTCAAACTTGTATCTATGTAGATTTAGGCTATCTTGGTATTAAAAAGCAACATAATAACACTCAAATACCATATAAGAAATCAAAGCTACATCCATTAACTGATACACAAAAAAATCAAAATAAAAGAGAAGCTTCAGCTCGCATATGTGTTGAACATATCAATGCTAAATTAAAGACTTTTCAAATCCTTAAACAGAAATATCGTAACCGTAGAAAAAGGTTCAATCTTCGCTTCAATCTGATATGTGGATTAGTTAATTTTGACCGTGGATTTGAGGTTGCTGGAAAATGAGTTTTGCAAGAAGTCTATTAGGTGTAATTGAATTTTCTTTGGCTATTTCAACAAGAGTTCTTTCCTCTTTTAAAAGTTCTAAAACCAATTTAGTTTTTAGCTCTGCTGAATAAGTTTTTCGTTTTTCTTGGGGGTAGTATAGTTCTACTACTTATATTAAATGACTTTCGAAAGAAGTCTAATAGAGTAAAGATAAATATTTAGTTAGATTTTATTATAGAATAGATAAAATAGCGTTATAAAAATTTTGAGAGTAGTATAAATTGATTACAAATGAAATAATAAACAGTTTTATAGATAAAATTCCACCTGCCCCTAAAGCACTTCAAAATACAATTATACTTTTGAATGCTGGGGAATTAGTGAAAGCATCTCAAATAGCAAAAACTGATTTGGCACTTAGTAGTTATTTGAAAAGTATTATTAATAAGCCTATTTATGGTTTTAAAAATGAAGTGAGTGAAGTCTCTCAAATATTTGGGATATTAGGTGTTTCTTCATCACAACAAACTGTATATAACTATATGATGACCCTTCTGTCTCCAGATAAATGGGAACTATTTCAACTCAAGAAATCAAGCTTTTATGAGCTTCAAGCAAGGCTATCACGAAAATGGAAACAAATCTTAAAACATTTAAATATTGATGATATGAGGATAGAGAGTGCTATTACACTTTTACCCGCAAGTATTATTGTTGCAGAGGCTCTTTTTAAAAGTAAAAAAGCAGATGTTGATTTATTAAGAAGCGTGAACAACCTTGATTTCAATACCATTTTATCTCGTTTATGTTCACAAGATTTATTTGATGTTTGTGAAAAAATTGCACTTAAATGGGAAATGCCTTTAAATATTATTCAAATAATTCAAGCTTCATCAGGATTTAAACCAGCACAAGATACAGAGCTAAATATTCTCGGAAAATGGATGCACTTGCTTTTGTTTTATGAGCTGTCTCAACCTATGTTTATAGAAGCTGGGCTTAATAGCTTTATAGACTTTAAAATTGAATATGTTAGTGATATTTACGATGAATTTTCACGTGTTTTGGATATATCATGAGAGCTGTAGTTAAAAATGGTGTAGGTATTTTTTCACCTCAAGGTTTTTTAGATGGAAACAATGGTGCTGCTTTTTTAAGCCTTGAAGATATTCATACAACCATAAAAATAAATGCTGATATAATTTTAGTATCTCTTAAAAAAGTGATATTTTTCAACCGTAATGGTTTAGATATTTTTGTAAAGATGTTTACAAAAATAAGAGAAGAAAAAAATATCCTTGTCGGTTTTTGTGATTATGATTTAAAAAAATATTTAGCTATAAAAAAATTTTATCACAAAGAACTGAATTTTTCACTCTTTGCTTCTCAAAATATTGCAAGTCTATTTGCAAAAAATTATAAAAATAAAAGTAAAACTGTTTTGCTTTATAATGAAGATAAGTCTCAGCGTTCAGCTATGGCAATAGAACTTCATGTGGCTGGACATAACCCAATCATAGCCCAAACAGAAACTGAATTTAAAGAAAAAAATAATCTTAAAACTTATGATGTTGTTATAATAAATACTTATTTAGGTCAAATAGGAGCGAATGTATCTGCTCGTGTTAGCGGAAATGCTATTATTTATACTGTATCTTCTTTTCTTGATGCAGAAATCGGAAATATTTTTAACATTACTTATCATAATAACTCCCTCAATGTAGGCTTTAGACTTTTTATATTTGATGCTTATAAAGTTGTTAGCATGAATATTCATGCTCTTAACTTCTTTTCAAAACTATCAAGTTTAAGTGCAGAGTACAATGCGACCATCTGTTTTGTAGGTTTAACATTCGAGAAAATTCCACAGGCATTTAAAGATACTATGGAAGATGCTGGACTTATGTTTTTTGAACAAATGGAAGACATCCTAGGCGATAAAAATCTTTTAGATGAATTAGGAGCTAGTTCTATTGCCGCAGTTAAAAATAAAAGAGTCATCAACAAAATAACAGTAAGTGAATTACCAAAATTTATAGATGCAACAGTAGCTACTATAGAGATGATGACAAATTCGCATGCTGTCAAAGAATCAGCTGAAATTCAGTCTATTCAAGTAACTGAGCATGAAAATAAAATCGCAAGTTCTATCGGTTATTATGGTGATATAGATGGGATTTTAATCCTCGTATTTCCAAAGGATATTGCTAAAAAAGCTTGTCAACTTTTAATCGGTGAAGAAACTGAGGACATGGAAATGATCTTAGATACACTCGGTGAACTTGTAAATATAGTGGGTGGTAAAATGAAAACCCTTTTAGCTGATGATAACATAAATATAAATATAACCCTACCTAGAACCTATCCCAATATTAATTCTCTTCTTGAAATAGTACAAAACAAAAAAGGTGTTCAGGTGGATTTATCCTTTGACAATGATAAATTTTTATTTTTCTTGACTAGATAGTTAAGAGTTATTGTATAATTTTATTATTTAAAATATAGAGGTGATACTATGCTAATAGCTCCAAGTGTACTTTCTGCTGATTTTGCTAATCTTCAACGTGATATTGAGGAGATTTGCAATGCTGATTGTGATTTTGTTCATGTTGATGTTATGGACGGTCACTTTGTCCCAAATTTGACTATCGGACCTGTTGTGGTTTCAGCAATTGCTGCCTGTACTACGAAACCTTTAGATATTCACCTTATGGTTGAAAACAATACTTTTTTTGTTGAACTTTTTGCACCTTTGAAGCCCGAATATATCTCTTTTCACATAGAAGAAGAGAAGCATCCACATCGTTTAATTCAAAAAATTCGTTCTCTTGGTATCAAACCAGCAATTGTTTTAAATCCCCATACTCCACCTGAATCTCTTGAATATCTACTTCAAGACTTAGATATGGTTCTTTTAATGAGTGTCAATCCTGGTTTTGGTGGACAAAGTTTTATTGATATGGTTATTCCAAAGGCTAATAGATTGAGTGAGATGAGAAATAGACTTAATCCTGAGTGTCTTATAGAGGTTGATGGTGGAGTAAATGACAAGAATATTCATTCTCTTAAAGAGGCTGGGGTAGACATCGTTGTAGCAGGTTCTTATATATTTAAACACGCAGATAAAGCTGAGGCTATAAAGAGCTTACAAATTTAATGCGTACAAAAATTTGTGGAATTACAAACTATGAAGATGCCATACTTGCCATTGATGCAGGGGCTGATGCATTAGGTTTTGTATTTTACAAGAAATCAGCTAGATATGTGACAATTTCACAAGCAAAAGCTATCATAGAAAGACTTCCTCCATTTATTGAAAAAGTAGGCTTATTTGTAAATGTTGATGCACAAACAATAAATACAAGCTGTCAAGATATTGGGGCTACCTTAGCTCAACTTCATTTTGACGCAGATGCTGACACATATAAAGCCTTAAAAATTCCTCACATAAAAGTTATTCGAGCTAAGTCTAAAGAAGATATATTAAAATACAAGAACGAATATCGTTTAGTAGACGTATTTTGTGAGAGCTATGGTGGAGCAGGAAAAAGAATTAATATAGAGTGGTTTGAAAATTTAGATAATTCTAAAATTATTTTAGCTGGTGGACTTGATGCTTCAAACGTTGGCTCACTCAAAAAGTATGGTTTTTATGGTGTTGATGTAAGTTCTGGAGTGGAATTAGCTCAAGGAATTAAAAACTCTCAAAAAGTAAAAGACTTTATAATTAATGCTCGCTAATAATTTCTCACTTGATGATAAAAGTATTTCTCAATTATCAGGTCGTGGACTTCCTTTGGAAAGTCTCAAATCTCAAATCAACGATAGTCTTGATTATTCTCTTGAACTATGGAAGAAGCAAGGTTTGAGTATTGTAAAGTCTAAAGGATATTTTTACTTTAATACAAAATTTATATCACTAGAGAAAGCTGAATTTTGCATAGTTGATATCGAAACAAATGGCTCAAAAATAGATAAGCATCAAATTATAGAGATTGCAGGGATAAAAGTAAGATATGGTAAAATAACTGAGCGTTTTGAATCTTTGGTAAAATGCTATGAAATTAATAAGCATATTACAGCTATAACAGGAATAAAGGCAGAAGATACAAAAAATGCACCTTCGCTTAGAGAGGTTCTCCATGACTTTAAAGATTTTTTAGGTGATGCAATTTTTATTGCACATGATGTAAAATTTGATTATAAATTTATATCTTTGTCTCTTGAAAAAATAGGACTTAAACCTTTATTAAACAGAAGTTTATGCTCACTTGCTTTATCCCAAAGGAGTATCACTTCTTATAGGTATGCTCTTTCTTATCTTCATGATACATTTAATCTCAATCCAAGTCCTAATCACCATCGAGCAATGAGTGATGTAATAACAACTTATGAGCTTTTTAAATTTTGCTTAGAAAATATAGATGAAAATATAAATAATGTTGAAGATTTAATACATTTTTCTCAAGTAGCTCCAAGAAAAAAACGACCAAAATTTGATCCATTTTTAGAAAACTCTAGTTTAGAAGATAAAAAATAAAACTATTCTGTAAAAGCTCCAACACTTGTAAGCCTATCATATCTTTCTTGCATTCTTTGCTCACTACCCATTTTACGAAGTTCTTTCACTTTTTTTAAAAAATAATCTGCAATTGCTTTAGCACTTGCATCCCTATCTCTATGGGCACCAATAAGTGGTTCATCAAGTATATCATGAATTAAATCAAGTTCTTTTAAATCTGAACTTGTGATTTTCATAGCATTTGTTGCGGCCTCTACTTTTGTGGAATCATTCCATAAAATAGCTGAACATCCTTCAGGGGAAATCACAGAAAAAACAGAATACCTCATCATAGAAAACCTATCAGCTACACCAATAGCTAAAGCACCCCCTGAACCACCTTCACCAATAACTATTGATATAGTCTGAGTATCAAGTTCCGCAAGTTCCAAAAGATTTCTAGCAATTGCTTCAGACTGATTCCTTTCTTCTGCCCCTAATCCTGGGTATGCACCGGGAGTATCTATAAGCATTAATAGTGGAAGATTAAATTTTTCTGCAAGTTTTGCAGCACGAAGTGCTTTTCTATAGCCCTCAGGGTGTGGCATTCCAAAGTTTCTTCTTATTTTATTTTTTGTACCACGACCTTTTTGCTCACCAATAACAATAACTTTTTCATCTCCAATATAGCCCATAAAACAGATAATTGCATCATCATCACGAAAATGTCTATCTCCATGAATTTCATATTTATCACGCATGATTAAATTAATATAATCAAGAGCATAAGGACGATCAAGGTGACGAGCTAGTTGAAGTTTTTGAAAGTCTGTTAAATTACCATAAGTTTTTGAAACTTCTTTATCTAAATCTTCTTGATATTTAATAACTTCGCTCTCGTCATGACGCACTTGTGCAGAAATAATATTTTCTTGAATGGTTTTAATATTTTGTTCAAAGTCTAAATATGTAGCCAAGATAAATCCTTATTTAGATTTTTTTAAAAATTAGAACGCCATTTGTTCCACCAAAACCAAATGAATTACTCATGCAAACATTCAGTTCTGCCTTTCTCGCACCAGTGCAAACATAATCTAAATCACAATTTTCATCACTTGTCGTATAGTTAATTGTTGGAGGAATGATACTATCTCTCATTGCCATCAAACAAATTACTGCTTCTATCCCACCAGCTGCACCTAAACAGTGCCCAATTTGACCTTTAATGGAACTTATCGGAGGACAGTTTTCTTTTCCTCCTAAGAGTTCTTTTACAGCTGCTGTTTCATTTTTATCATTAATCGGGGTTGATGTACCATGGGCATTTACATAATCAATTTTAGGTTCACCTGCCATTAAATATGCAGCTTTCATTGCTCGTGCTGGACCATCTAATGATGGAGTTGTTATGTGATTTGCATCTCCTGATTCACCAAAACCAATAAGCTCACCATAAATATTTGCACCTCGAGCCTTTGCAGATTCATACTCTTCAAGTATAAGTGCTGCTGCACCCTCTCCCATCACAAAACCATCACGATTTGCATCAAATGGACGCGATGCTTCTTTTGGGTTATCATTATTTGTTGAGAGTGCTTTCATTGCGGCAAATCCACCAATACCAACACCCGTAATAGCTGATTCAGCAGCTACTACTAACATTTTTTCAGCGCCATTACACATAATCGTTTTAGCGGCTTCACTAATTGCATGTGTCCCAGCTGCACAAGCCGTAACGCTGGAAAGATTTGGACCTTTTGTTCCGTGTTGTATTGATACAAATCCACCAAGCATATTTACAAGAGCACCAGGAATAAAGAAAGGTGAAATTCTTCTAGGACCTCTATCTGCTAAAATTTTTGAGTTTTTTTCAATCGAAGGAAGACCACCAATTCCAGATCCAGCGGAGATACCAAATCTAGTCATATCTGTATCATCTGGAATTTTAGCATCGGCCATTGCTTCTTGTGCTGCCTTTAAGCCTAGTTGAATAAATCTATCAGCTTTTTTTACCTCTTTAGGAGCCATAACTGTCGCAGGGTCAAAATTTTTTACTTCACCAGCAATTTTTACACTATAGTCTTGTGGATCAAAGATTGTAATAGTATCTATTCCACATACACCATCACATATAGCTTTAAAAGATGTTTCTTTATCATTACCAACTGAGTTAATCATTCCTAGACCAGTTATTACAACTCTTCTCATTTAATTCTCCAAAATAAAATATTAAATACTTTTAAAAATCAGTATCTACTCACAAGTTTTAAAAAATATTTAGCTGAGCTTAAGCTCAGATAAATTATTTATTTTCGATATATACGACTACATCATTAAGTGTTTGAATTTTCTCTGCTTCATCATCAGGAATTTCAATATCAAATTTTTCTTCAAGAGCCATTACTAATTCAACAACATCTAGGCTATCTGCACCTAAATCTTCAACAAACTTTGCATCATTTTTAACTTCGTCTGCGTTTACGCTTAATTGCTCAACTACTACTTCTTTAATATCATCTATAAGTGCCATTATAGCTCCTGTTTTTAATTTTCATCAAGTAATTATAACAAATTTAACTTAATATAGTTTAATTTCATTTCTAAAGATAGCTTAAAATCTAATATTTTAGCTATCTAAAATTACAGTAGTCGTTATTTTTTAAAATAAAAGAATACAGAGCTTGCCTTTAAAGTATAAATACTTTTATGAAAAAGACCAAACTCGAAGATAATTGTAACATATTGAAAGAACAGATAAAAGAACATACAAATTTTTACAGTAGTCGTCATTTTCAGAACCATCAAATTTCAATCGCTCAAAAGTGCTTAAAAAGATTTTATTTACAATGAGCTGTAAAAAAATGTAAAAATATGTCCAATCTGTCAAAAAAATAACACGAAAAAGATAGGAATATGGAAGCATCTTCTTCAAAGACTTTTTAGCAGAAAAAACTATCAATAAAATTAGTCTCAGCATATAAAAGTTTGAAGCTAAAAATGCTTGATGATTATCTAGTTAGTTATAAGATAAAATGATTATTTAGCCCCCCCATTTTTTCATTAAGTCGGATATTTAGTCTGTTTTTGAATTAGTATTTTTGCTGTATTTATGTCCTATTACTTAAGGGCTTAATGTCCTTGACGAAATCTATAACCTTCTTCTAAAAGAAGAATCTTAAGTTTATCTCTAAGCTCTCCTTGAAATTCCATCAAAGCATCAAAATATTTTCCGCCACAGCCAAGCTTTTTTTTGAGAGTTTTTAGTAAATTATTCGCATCATCTTTAGCAATTTGAAATTCGCCGACAAGTGTAACTGTTTTGCCTCTTCGTTTTTCTTTTTTAAAATATAAAAAATGTTTTGAGGGTTCTAAAATTTTATTTGAAGTTTTTGTTTTCTGCGGTGACTCTACTTCAGCCCAAGTGTCTTCAATTTTCGCACCGATAAAGAAATCTAGTTTTTTATTTTTACTCATCTAAAACCTTGTTTAGAGAACTTTTTGAGCTAAGATACTCATTGTAGTATTATCGTAAGATTTATTTTTTACCGATACTAAGAGATTTTTATAAGAAATATTTTCTCTATCATACACAACAACAATAACTTCATCATCTTTTTTTAAAAATGTTTTTTCTCCATAAGGAGTATATCTTGTAGCACCTATACTAATGATAGCATTTTTTGGATTATTACATTGGATTATATACTCTTCTATCGCTTCTAATGGACCAAAATCTTCTTGACTTCTTAGTTGATTGAGCGTCCAGTCTATAAGTTTTGTGTAAAAGTAACTATATCCAGTTAGCTCAACATCTTCACCATAAGGGTATAACGTACCATCACGCCTTAAAAATGAAGCGATAGAATAATTATCCATAATTCCACCCTCTTCAAACTTATCAATTTTTATAAGAGTATTTGAAAATCCTTTTGAGTTTTCGCCCCAGTTCTTTTTATCACTTATTTTATTTGCACCTTGGACTCTAATGGAACAGTCATTATATGCTCCGAAATATGTTGGAGTTATGAAAGAAAGTTTTCCTGCTGTATATTCAAGTTCACAAACAAGACCAACTTCTGGTTCAGCTTGAACATTTACATCAATTTTTGGAAGTCGAATATACTCCGATGAGAGGGGAAAGGTATGTAAAATTTCTTTTGCAGAACTAGGATGAGGAAGATAAAAAGGAAACATTCCCTTAGGAGCTGCTTCATCGGCAGTTATAATATCTTTAAACTCTTCAAGTTCGCCAGCTTGGGCTAAATGAAGAGCAAAGTTTCCAGCTATTCCTAGACCGAGAAACTTTTTGTATTTTTCCACTAAAGTTTGCCTTTTTCTTTAGCCTCAGCATACTCTTCATACGAACCTTTAAAATCGGTAATACTTCCATCAGGATGAATCTCAATGATTCGTGATGCAAATGCGTCAAGTAACTCACGATCATGAGATACACAAATAACATTGCCTTTAAAATCAAGTAAACCCTCTCCTAATGCAACGATAGCTTCAAGGTCAAGGTGATTTGATGGCTCATCAAGAACTAAGAAGTTTCCACCCTCAAGCATCATCTTACTCAGCATCATTCTATGCTTTTCACCACCAGAGATGCTTACTACCCCTTTTTCTTGCTGTTCGCCATTAAAGAGCATTCTACCAAGACAGTTACGAATTTCAGCAATATCACGCTTAGGGTCATAAGCACGAAGCCAGTCATAAAGTGTGCCATCACCCTCTATAACATCGGCAGTATCTTGAGGAAAGTACGAGTTTTCAATAGTAGCTCCCCAGACAATCTCCCCAGAATCAGCTTTCATCTCTTCCATCATGATTTTAAGAAGCGTTGATTTACCAACACCATTAGCACCAATAAGTGCAACTTTTTCACCTGGTTCAAATTTTAAAGTCACATTTTTAAGTACTTCATTATCTCCATAAGAGTGAGAAATATTTTTTAAATCTAAGGCTTCATCACCCATCGTTCGTTTTGCTTTAAAAACAATACTTGGATCTCTTCTTGAAGATGGTTTTATATCTTCTAGTTCCATTTTATCAAGTTTTCTTTGTCTTGAAGTTGCTTGTTTTGCTTTTGAAGCATTTGCAGAAAAACGGCGAACAAAAGCTTCTAGTTCATCTTTTTCTTTTAGTTTTTTATTATTATCAAGTTCTAATTGTTTTGCTAAAACATTTGCAGCGATGTACCAGTCATCATAAGTACCAGAAAATTCACGAATTTTTTGATAATCAACATCTAAAATATTGGTAACAACTGCATTAAGGAAGTGTCTATCATGCGAGATTACGACTAAAGTTCCCTCATGGCGTTTAAGCTCATTTTCTAACCAAGAGATAGTTTCAATATCTTGATTATTTGTAGGCTCATCCAGAAACAATACATCAGGTTTAGGATATAAAACTTGTGCAAGTAATACTTTAAACTTATCAGCAGAATCTAGGGTAGACATAAGTTGATTGTGTTTGTCAACAGGGATACCAACATTTGCAAGAATCTTACCGATGTTTACATCGTATTCATAGGTTGGGTCTTCTTCCACACAAATAACTTCAAGATCAGCTAAACGATTGTTTACTGCCTCATCTTCAAAATCTCCACTTGCATAAAGATCTTCTTTTTCCTTGATAGCATCGTAAAGGCGTTTGTTTCCATAAAGAACAGCGTCTATAAGTGTATAACTTTCAAAAGCAAATTGATTTTGTCCTAAAACACCAACCTTATTTGCTTTAGGGATAACTACATCACCCTCAAATTCGTTAATTTCTCCAGAGAGGATTTTTAAAAATGTAGTCTTACCAGCACCATTAGCACCGATAAGTCCGTAGCGTTTATGACGATCAAGTTTTAGGTTTATATCTTGAAATAGAACTCTATTTCCGTATCTCATTATGAGGTTTTGTACTCTTACCATGAATTATTCTCTTAAATAAATTTTCGCGATTATATCTAAGAGTTGTTTAAATCTAAATTGTTTGACTTAAAGTAGCTTCTAATATATTTTTGAATAAAATACCATCATGAATAAAAAGTATAAAATATTAGTAACAAATGATGATGGATACGAAGCAAAAGGCTTACATTCCTTAGTCAAAGCCTTAAAAGAACTCGAAAATGTAGAGGTTATAGTAGTAGCCCCAGCAAATGAAAAATCTGCATGTGGTCACTCTCTTACCTTAGTCCGGCCTTTACGCTTTGTCAGTGTTAGCGATGATTTTTATAAACTCGATGATGGAACGCCAAGTGATTGCGTTTATCTTTCATTATCTGCCATTTATAAAGATGAAAAACCAGATCTTTTAGTAAGTGGTATCAACCGTGGTTCAAACATGGGTGAGGATATAACTTATTCAGGAACTGCTGCTGGAGCTATGGAGGGTGTTTTACATGACATCCCCTCTATCGCTATTTCTCAAGTGATGGATTTTACAAATCCTGATGGAGATTTTTTACTGGCATCAAAGACGATTAAAAAACTTGTTTCTAGGATAAGAGATGCTTCTTTTCCCCTTCCAGAGCGTGAATTTTTAAATATCAATATTCCCCATAATGTAAAAGAAACTCAAATAAAAGTTACCTATGCAGGATACCGATTTTACGCCAATGATGCACATGTACATAGAAACCCAAGAGGAGAAGAACATTATTGGCTAGGTTTACATCCTTTAAGCTTTGCTCCTAGAAAAGGGCAAAAAGGGATGAGTGATTACGAAGCCATAGAAGCTGGATATATCTCTATCACTCCGATAATGCTAGATTTAAGTGCCTATAAAAGCATGAAAGACTTAAAAGAATGGATTGATTAGTCTATGAGATATGATAGAATAAAGCTACTTTTAAAAGAAGAGTTTACTAGTTTATCTAATGCAAAAGTGATTCTTTTAGGTTTGGGTGGAGTTGGAAGTTTTTGTCTGGATTGTTTATATAGAAGCGGTGTTACAAATATAACAATAGTAGATTTTGATACTTATGATAAAACAAATCAAAACCGTCAAATGTGGTCGGAGTTGCACGAAAATGAGATAAAAGTAGAAGCTTTAAAGCAACACTATCCTGATATTGAAATAATAAATATTAGAATTGATGAGCAATGGGTATTGGATTTTGACTTTGACTCATATGATTTAGTTCTTGATGCCATAGATGACACAAAAGCAAAGTTAGCTCTTGCTCAAAAATGTTATAAAAAACTTATATCTTCTTTTGGAAGTGCAAAACGCCTAGATCCAACAAAAATAAAAGTAGATACAATTTGGAAAAGTTACGGAGATAAATTTGGCTCAAAAATAAGATATGAACTACGTAAACGGGGTTTTAAAAAAAAATATAAAGTGATTTTTTCATCTGAAGAAGCTCTTGCCAAAGAAAAAGGTAGTTTCATGGGTGTCACTGCATCCTTTGGACTTATTATGTGTTCAGAAGCGATAAAAGAGATAAGACAAGGGAAAATAGATATAATAAAGTTCTAAACACCTTTAAAGAAAAAATAAGATAGAATATATAACTAATAATTATTGAAGGAAATACATGTTTGAAGTAGTCATCGGTCTTGAAGTTCATGTTCAACTCAACACAAAAACAAAACTTTTTTGCTCGTGTCCAACGAGTTTTAATCATAAACAAAATACAAATACTTGCCCAACTTGTCTAGCTCTTCCTGGTGCTTTACCAGTTTTAAACAAAGAGGTAGTCCATAAGTCTATTATGCTCGGAACAGCCATAGATGCTACTATAAATAAAATCTCAATATTTGATAGAAAATCGTACTTTTACCCAGACTCTCCCTCTGCCTATCAGATTACTCAACTTTATACACCTATAGTCGAACATGGAAAATTAGAGATTGATTTAGAGGATGGAACTAAAAAAACTATACGGATAAATCGTGCACATATTGAAGCTGATGCTGGAAAAAATATACATGAAGGGGATGTGTCTAAAGTTGATTTAAATCGTGCTGGAACTCCCCTTCTTGAAATCGTTTCAGAGCCTGATCTTTCTAATGGCAATGAAGTTATTGCGTATCTTAAAAAACTTCATTCTATTATCCGTTATTTAAATATTGGTGATGCTAATATGCAAGAGGGATCATTTCGTGTAGATGTGAATGTATCTATTCGCCCAATTGGTGATACCAAACTTTATACTCGTGTTGAAATTAAAAATATTAATTCTTTTAAATTTATACAAAAAGCAATAGAACTTGAAGTTACTCGTCAAACAGAAGCATGGGAAGATGGCGTTTATGAGAGTGAAATTTGTCAAGAAACTCGTCTTTTTGATCAAACAAAACAAGAAACTCGTTCTATGCGTGGAAAAGAAGAAGCCGCAGATTATCGTTATTTCCCTGAGCCTGATTTACTTAAATGTGTAGTCACAGATGAGATGCTAAAAAAATATAGTAAAATTCCTGAACTCCCTGATGCAAAACGCTCAAGATTTATGAGTGAGTATGGTATGAGTGAGTATAACGCTGAAGTAGTTAGCTCTTCATTAGAGATGGCACACTTTTTTGAAACAATGATGAGAGAAGATGGAGTAAGTACTAAAACTGCATTAACATGGCTTACAGTTGAGTTACAAGGTCGTTTTTCTGGTGAATTAAATATTACAAATTCACCAGTAAATGCTAAAAAACTTGGCTTTTTAGCTAAAAGAATTGATGATAAAACTATCAGTGGAAAGGCTGCAAAAGAAGTACTTGATTATCTGATGCAAAAAGATGAAGATGTCGATGCAGTTATAGATATTCTTGGTTTAAAACAAGTTTCAGATACAGGAGCTATTGAAGCTATCTGTGATGAAATTATCGCTGCAAATTCTGATAAAGTAGATCAGTACAGAGGTGGTAAAGATAAACTTTTTGGTTTCTTTGTAGGTCAGGTAATGAAAGCCTCAAAAGGGAGTGCTAACCCACAAGCTGTAAATGAAGTCTTAAAAGAAAAACTTGGCTCTTAACTATACAAAACAAGATTAAAGCTCTTCTTTGTTTAGGTTAAAGTGAGAGAATACTTTTAGAATTTTGTGATTATTTTTTACTCATAGGAAATAATCAATTTATCAAAAAATATACTACATATATAAAATCTGAATATGAAGAGATAATAGGGATGATTTAATAAATAGAGGAGTGTATAGATTCTGTATTTAATTATTGTAACTTTAAGTGAAGATAAAGAGAGTACTAATAAGCGTACATTAACTAGATCAACAAGGGTTTTACCCACCATTCAAACAATAAAAAATATTATAGTTAATATACTAGAAAAACCTATTCTAACAGAGGTTTTACAAAAATTGCATAAATTAAGATAAAAGAGCATAGTTTTTTCCCCTTTAAGAATGAAAATAGAAAGTATCCTCCAAATATTATAAGTATTGAGTTAAAGAAAAGCATCATAGCGTACAAGAAGGTGATATATTTCTAGTTGTAGGGTATGATGAAGATATTAAAACTTTTGAAAAACTAATAGGAACTAAATGTGGAAAATAAAATAGGTGTTATCGGAGCAGGAAAATGGGGAATGGCATTAGCCTATGCTTTGAGTGAAAAAAATGAAGTTGTGATAAGTTCTAGAAGACGAAGAGATATTAAAAATTTTGTTTCTATGGATGAAATACTTAGATGTCAATACCTTGTTATAACAGTTCCTGCACAAGCAGTCTCACAATGGTTAGAAGAAAACTTTGTCTTTAGTGGGCAAAAAATTCTTGTAGCATCCAAGGGTATAGAAGCCTCAAGTGGAAAATTTTTAAATGAGATTTATGCAAAATATATCCCAAGTGAAAATGTTTCATTTCTTTCAGGTCCATCTTTTGCATCAGAGGTAATGCAGTCTTTACCTACAGCACTTGTTGTAAATGCATATAATGAAAAACTAAGTGCTAAGTTTGCATCATTTTTTCCATCATTTATTAAAGCATATACATCTACTGATGTTATAGGAGCTGAAATAGCTGGTGCATATAAAAATGTAATAGCCATTGCTGCTGGAATTTGTGAGGGTTTAGGACTTGGAAAAAATGCGGCAGCATCACTTATATCTCGAGGTTTGGTTGAGATGCAGAGGTTTGGTCTGGAGTACGGTGCAAAAGAAGAGAGTTTTATAGGTTTGAGTGGAGCTGGGGATCTATTTTTAACCGCATCATCAAATATGTCAAGAAATTTTCGTGTTGGACTTGGTTTAGCAAAGGGAAAATCCCAAGCAGAGATACTTCAAGAATTAGGGGAAGTAGCAGAGGGAATAGGAACAAGTTATGCCCTTAAAGAAATTTCAAAACAAAAAAACTTGTATCTTCCAATAGCTAAAGAGGTCTATGAAATGTTAGAAGGTAAAAGTCCTCAAGCATCTTTAAAAGATTTACTTTCAAGTTAAAAAATAAAAATAATTCTGTATCTCCAAATAATAACTCAATTGAAAAGGTTCAAAAAATGAAAGAGTATAAAGAACAGTTTGTACAAATAGCGATAGCTATCCTTATAGGATTTATAGTCTTTGGACTTTCTCTTAGTCTTTTTAATGGGATTCAATCCACTCTATTAGGCTTAATAGCTTTTTTAATAACGCTTTGGACTAACGAAGCTTTGCCCTTAGGTGTTGTTTCTTTGTTACCTATTTTACTGTTTCCTGCTTTTGGTATACTTGAAACTAAGGCGACGACTATTAATTATTCTCATCCCATTATTTACCTTTTCTTAGGTGGATTTTTACTTGCAATTGCAGTTGAGAAAACAAATTTACATAGCTATATTGCCGATAAAATTTTAGGACTTTTCCCTAATACACCACGAGGAATGATATTTTCCCTCTCTATTACAGCTGGATTTTTATCAGCAATACTCTCAAACACCACTACTACTCTTTTACTTATCTCTATCGCTTTGTTTATTACCCAAGACGCTAAACTCAAAATGCGATTTGCTCTTGCTATTGCTTATGGAGCTAGTGTTGGTGGAATTATCACACCTATAGGAACACCTCCAAATTTAATTTTAATGGGGATTATGAGTGATAAGGGCATTGAAATCATCCCTTTCATCCAGTGGATTTGGATGGTATTTCCACTGGCTTTTGTTATGTTAGGAGTTGTGAGTTTACTTTTAAGTCTTGGTACATCAAAGACCCAAATTCACAGAGAAAAAGTGAGGTATACTTTAGATTCAAAGCAAAAAAAAGTTTTATTTATTATTGTGGGATTAATTTTCATCCTTCTTCTCAATGCAAAGATAAAACCATACTGGGGAGGATTAGGATTAAGTGAACCAGGGATACTTTTAGCAGCAGGTTTAGTTTTATTTATGCCACCCTTTAAACTTTTACAATGGAAAGAAGATGCACCAAAAGTTCCTTATCAAATTATGTTTTTATTTGGGGCTGGTTTTTCTATAGCTAAGGCATTTGGTGATACGGGACTCGCAGATGCAGTGGCATCCTATCTTTTAGCTATGACGGATATGCCACCCATGCTTTTACTATTAAGTGTTGCTGTTTTAATCACTTTTACAACAGAGATAACATCAAATACTGCACTTATCTCGATAATGCTCCCTGTAATATACTCAGTATCAGAACAAGCCGGTATTAACACTACTCTTTTTATGATGGTAGCTACTGTTTGTGCAAGTTATGCTTTTATGCTTCCTATTGCTACTGCCCCAAATGCTATTGCTATGAGTAGTGGAGCGGTACATGTAAAAGACATGATTCGTTATGGAATTATTTTAAATTTTGTAGGAATATTTTTGATAGTTTTAATCGCAGAATTTTTCTGGAAAACTATTCTTTAAGTATTTTTTTATGCTACACTTCTACTAAAAAGGGATGCAATGATAGTTCATATCGTTATGTTTAAATTTAAAGATGAAAATAAAGAGATACACTTACACAAAGTTCAAAAAGCATTAAATGGGTTAGTGCATAAAATCAAAGAAATAAAATTTATTGAAGTTGGGATAAATTTTAAGCTCTCTGAGAGAGCTTTTGACTTATCACTATATACTAAATTTGATACCAAAGAAGATTTACAAACATACGCAACTCACCCCGCACATCTTGAAGTTATAACACTTATTAAAAATGTGACAGAAGAATCAAAGGTAGTAGACTATCAAATTGATTCTATGGAAGCTTAGATTGTTACTTTATAAGCTTTTTCAATCGCTTCAATACAAGAACTTCTAACATTTCCACTTTCAAGGGCAGCATATCCAGCCGCAGTTGTTCCCCCCGGACTCATCACGCTATCTTTTAAAAGAGCTGGATGTACATCTTGAATTAAATCGCCAAATCCCAAAAAAAGTCCACGCATAATACTCATAGCATCCTCTCTTTTTAAGCCTTGTTTTACAGCACCATCCGCTAAAGATTCAGCAATGAGTGCTAGATATGCTGGACCACTCCCCGCTAATGCAGTAGCAATATCTATCTCTTTTTCACTTGATAACCATCTTGTTATCCCTATTGTTCCTAGAAGTTCTTCTGCTTCTTCTTTATACTCTATATCCCCAGTAAGTGTTGTCATAGATTTATTCACACTTGCTGCAAGATTTGGCATAGTTCTCACAACGGCGTTTGGAGAAAGATTTTCTTTGAGTTTTTTCAGAGATGTCCCAGCTAAAACAGAGTAAATAACTTTTGCTTTTCCAGTGAGTCTTGTTGCAATTTCTTCAATATTAGAAGGCTTTACACAAAGCATAATAGTTTTTTCATTCATATCAAAACCATCCAAAAGAAATTTGTTGATTTTTATTCCTAAGCTTATTTCAAAGGCATCAAGTTTATCCAAAGTTCTACCAACTACTTCAATATGATAAGTCTCTTTTAACCCTAAAGCGATACTTAAAGCCATAGTCCCATTTCCGATAAAAGTGATAGTTTTCATTAATATACCTTAATATTTTTATGCTAGTATAGCATATTGAAATAAAGGCTAAATAATGGAACAATTTTTAAGTGAAGCTAAAAGTGCTAGTCGGATACTAAGTACTTTAAGTGCAAAAGTAAAAAATAAGATTTTAAAAGAGATGGCATTTACGCTAAGAGAAAATGCACAAACTCTAAAAGTGGAAAATGCAAAAGATATGGCTGATGGAGAAAAAAATAAACTTACATCAGCCCTTATGGATAGATTATTTTTAAATGAAGATCGTATTGAGGCGATGGCAGTAGCTATAGAAGATATAGCAGCTCTTAAAGAACCAGTTGGACGTATTCTTGATGGTTGGGTGACTGAGGATGATTTAAAAATTCAAAAGGTAAGTATTCCTATTGGTGTGATTGGAATCATTTATGAATCTCGTCCAAATGTTACATCTGATACCGCAGCACTTTGTTTTAAAAGTTCAAATGTATGTGTGCTTAAAGGTGGCAAAGAAGCCCAGTACTCAAATAAAGCTATAGCTAAAGTGCTTCAAGAGGTTTTACTTAAAAATGATTTACCAGCAGCACTTATCTCTCTTATTCCAGATGGTTCACGAGAAGGTGTAGCAAAACTTATCAAGATGGATAAATATGTTGATTTGATTATTCCTCGTGGTGGGGCAGGGCTTATTAAATTTGTAAGCGAAAATGCTACTGTAAGTGTTGTGAAACACGACAAAGGACAGTGCCATACATACATAGATAAAGATGCAAAATTAGATGATGCTATAGCAATCGCTCTAAACGCAAAATGCCAACGCCCTAGTGTCTGTAATGCTATGGAGACACTTTTAGTCGATCGCTCTATCGCATCAGATATTCTTCCTAGATTAAAAAAAGAGTTTGACCTTGCTTCTACTAACTTGAAAGGCTGTTTAGAAACTCAAGCGATTATCGAAGCCAGACATGCAAGTGATGAAGATTACAGTACTGAGTATTTAGCAAATATTTTAAATATTAAAGTTGTTGATGGTGTTCATGGGGCAATAGAGCATATTGTGAAGTTTGGTTCTGCTCATTCTGAGGCGATTATTACTGAAAATATTAGCACTGCAGAAGAATTTTTAAATGCTATTGACGCAGCATGTGTATATGTAAACGCATCAACACGATTTACAGATGGTGGTTCTTTTGGATTTGGTGCTGAGGTGGGAATATCTACAAATAAACTTCATGCTCGTGGACCAATGGGGATAGAAGGCTTAACTACATATAAATTTAAAATATATGGACATGGTCAAATTAGATAATAAATTTTACAGTAGTCGTCATTTTTCAGAACCATCAAATTTCAATCGCTCAAAAACAGCTACTAACTCCTTATCTCTAAGCTCATAATTCAATAATATTTCTGATAGATATTCAAGACCATAGAGAAATAAACTTTGAGCTTTTCTCCCGTGCTTTAGGGTTATAATAGGCTTTGTTTCATTAAGCCATTCACCAATACTATGACTCCAAACAAAGGATAAACTTAAAATAGCTATCAATGTATCTATCTTGTGGTTATCAGTCATATGCGTTTCTTCAAGGTTAAATCCTCTTTTTTTTAGAGCTGAAAACAATACTTCAATTTCCCATCTTTGTTTATAAAATTCCAATGCTTTTTCTTGCTTAGTATTTGTGGCAATAATTAGAAATTCATCCTTCATCCTCAATCCGATTAGAGATAAGCCTTTATAATCATATATCGTTTTTTTAGTTCTATAAAAAGTATGTTCATTTAGATTAAGATCTCTAAAAAGAGTATTAGACTTCTCCTAAAACCTTTTTCAATATTTGGATATATGTCCCTACGCAGTTACTTTAATTTAAAATATAAGAGTAATTTGAATATTACTAAAATATAATCTTGCTAAAGCCTATAAACAGGTATCTAAAGTGATGTATTACTATGAGATTTTAGGAGAAGTCTATTAACCTTTACATCTCCTCGACCAACTTTCACTTTTTTATTATTCATAATTCTAATGGCAAATGGTATTTCTCTTTTCTTGAGCCACTTAAACCAAACCTTCCCTACAAACTCTCTATCTGCTGTTAAAACTTCAATCTTATCTACACCAAATATATCAATAAACTTTTTTATAATTCTAATTCTATCTTTAAAACCTGAATTACCTTGCTTCGTTGTTTTCTTCAATATATACCATACAATAGGGATGGTCATCCCTTTATAAGCAACGCTTAACATCAATATATTGATATGTACTTTACCAAATTTTCAATTTGTTCTATCAATTGCTAATACCCATCTTTCTTTAGGTAAAAAACTTGACAACATCTGTGCAATTATCTTTTTATCGAATGAAAACTCATTGAAAAATCTTCCTATCCTTCTATAGTTTGCTGTTTTGGATTCTCTTGCATTTAATCACCCTAATCCATTAATAACTAGAAATTAAAAATGGAATAATTATTGCTTGCTTTTGAGAAAAACAAGGTGATAAGAAAATGGCAATAAAAGCAAGAGATAAATTAGCACAAAAGCGTTCAAGAAAAGGCTATGCAAAAATAGCTGAATCAAATAAACTTTTAGAGTTACTATCAAGAGTTCCAGACCATCGTAAAGGTCAAGGTAAACGGCATAAATTAGAACATATCTTATATCTAGCTATATTAGCTGGACTAATGGGAGCTACAGATTACAAACAAATTTCTATTTGGATAGATAAACATGTTCAAAAAGAAGAAGTAAAAAAACTTCTAGGTGTAGAATTTATAATAACACCAAAAAGAAGTGCTGTCTCAGATATACTTGCAAAAGTTGATAGTGAGGCAGTTGAACTTTTGTTCAGAGAATGGATAAGAATTTATGTCGATACTACAGGAAAACATCTAAGCGTAGATGGTAAAGTGATGAATGGTAGTAGATATAAAGACCAAAAGGCTATACAAGTTGTTGGTGCAGTTCTATCAGAGATAGGTGTAGTTATTGCTCATCAAAAAATTGCAGAGAAATCAAATGAAATACCTGCTTTACAAGCTATGATAGCAGAGCTTGGAGATGAATTTCTCTTTACCTTTGATGCGATGAACACACAAAAAAACTCTTGATTCTATTGAGCAAAGTGGTTCAAAGTATATTGCTAAAGTTAAAGATAACCAAAAAACACTTCTTGATAAAATAGATGAAATATCAAGAGAGATAAAACCATCAAGCACTTATAAAGCTAAACCAATCCAGCAATCTAATGAGCGGATAAATAGAGAGGTATTTGTATATCAACCGACTACTTTTTATCATAATGAAATTACCCATGTTCGCTCAATCATAAAAACTATTAGACTTCTCCTAAAACCTTTTTCAATATTTGGATATATGTTCCTACGCAGTTACTTTAATTTAAAATATAAGAGTAATTTCAATATTACTAAAATATAATCTTTCTAAAGCCTATAAACAGGTATCTAAATGGAGGTATTACTATGAGCTTTTAGGAGAAGTCCATTAAAAAAATACACAAGACAAACCATAAAATAGGAGAAGTAACAAACAGCACTAGTATTCAGTTCTGTATAGCAAATTTTCGTGAAAATGCGGAGTTCTTTCATGATAAAATTTTACTCCATTGGAAGGTAGAAACAATGCACCAATACAAAGATAATACACTTTTAGAAGATGACCATAATGCTCATCTAAATCCATTTTTAATGACAATTATCAGAAGCATTATTTTAAATATCTTGCACCTAAATGGTACAAAATCTATACAAGAACAACTCATTAACAATAGATGGGATTTAGATGACTCTATCGCTCAACTCTTGAAATTTAGTTTTTAGTGGATTTGGGTGTATAGCTACTAATCTTAGATTATTAGGACAAAGACAAATAAGACAAAGATTAGAAGTAGTTAGATGAATAATATAGAGCTAAAGAGCTTTAATAGACTAAAAAAGCTCCTAAAAATGACTGAATCTAATTTTATTGAAGATGGATTTTTTTAAATATTTGAAAAAATAAGATATATGAGTACTTTTTAATTATGCAGTCGGCTCATCATTTAAATAAATTTCTTCATACTTGAGACTACGCTAGAATCTTTCAATAGACTTCTTGCAAAACTCCTATATGCCTTAGCACTTTATAGAGAGTTTTAATCAAGGTAAATGTTCTCAAGCGTAGCCAAAGCTACGGTTGGGGTTCTTTAACGCTGAGTAAGGCTCTCTATAAAGTGTCCTATGGAAGGGATAATAAGTACTAACCTTGCATAAAAAAATATTTTACCCTTAGCTTAGGCTAGGAATAAAAATTTGTTTTACACAATTTTAGTACTTCTTAGCTCTCTGAGACATATAGAAGTTTTGCAAGAAGTCTAATTACAATGTTGTCAATACTTCTCCCTTTTCCATCCATAGATATTTGAATATTATGTTTTTTTAATATGTCTACATGAGCTGATGCTGTATATTGTGACCCTTGGTCAGTATTGACTATATCAGGTTTAGGATATAGACTTAATGCTTCATTGAGTACACTCGTAGTTAGTGATACATCCATTGTATTAGATAACTTAACTTTCGCACCTAATTTTGAGCAATTTACTTTGCTCAATTACTGTGACTTGGGAATTTATAGAAACATAGTATACATACCTTGACACGGATTATTGTCTTTTTTAAAGCCCTATACTCTGGGGTTAAGAAAGTAGAATATTATCTGTCAAGAGATATGGGAAATACTTACTAAATTCCCTTGCTACCGAATTAAACCTTATATAATTAGGTGCGAAAGTTCAGATAGAATTACAAGTTGCTTAGATTTGTAGCACTTCTTAAACTTTATGAAATTTGACTTAATGAAGTTTTGGCACTCTAGGAAAAGTAAATTTTAGATTTTAGGACATATTAAGCGTTATTGTCATACTTTATGTTATTAAGAATTTATGAATTAGAATAAAGGAAAAATTATGATACCATTTAGCGACGAAGAGTTAATGGAACCCGTAAAAAATGTAATAGATAAGGTTCGTCCATCTTTAGCTCTTGATGGTGGTGATATTGATTTCATAACTGTTAAAAACTCAAATGTATATGTACAATTAAAAGGTGCATGTATAGGCTGTGCAAGTAGTGGAAGCACTCTAAAGTATGGAGTAGAAAGACAACTAAGAATGGATATCCATCCAGAGTTATGTGTAGTAAATGTACCTTTAGGTATGGAAAATGATATAGATAAATTATAAAAAAGAGTTAATAATGCCAAATATGAGTAAATTTAAAACATTATCACAAGCAAAAGATAGTTTCTCTCAAGCAGATTATAAAAATGCCTTAGAGAAGTTTGCTTATGTTTTAGAAAATTATCCAAATTCTAAAGAAGCTTACAACGGTGTGATTCTTTCTGAAATGGCGATGAGCGGTGAGGGTGGTGCTGAGGCTTTATTTGATTATTATGAAATTCTAAAAGAAGAAAATCAAGATGCTGCAGATACTATAATGGGTGATATTTTACAAAATATAGACGGTACATTGGAAAAATTTAGTAATATTTTTACAGATCCTCTTCGTGATAGAATAGAACTTGAAGATGGAATTCTTTATCAAGATTTTAAAGCTATTTTAGATTCTGGTGAAAACTTTAAAGATACTTTTGAAAATATTATGTTCTCAACCAAGGTAATTATTACCCAAAAAGATGATTTTATAGACTTCTTAGACAATTTAATTGATAATGGATACACAGAGATGTCATTAACATATTTGGAGAATGCTTTAAGTGTTTTTCCTACTGATGAAGCACTTAGAAAATTATTAAAAAAACTATCAAAGGTAAGGTTAGTTGAAAATTGAACTCCCCAATCAAGAGTATAAATATCTAAGTGAGAACTCACAAGAGTGCAATGAAAATACAGCTTTTACACTCACTACACAAAATAAGAAATATCTTCAAAATGCTAAAGATAATAAGGCTCATTCTATCGTAAATATAGAAGATGTAGCAGAACTCTTTGGTCTAAGTAAAATTAAAATAATTGGTATCACTGGAACAAATGGAAAAACAACAACAGCCAGTGCAATATACTCTTTTCTTTTAGATTTAGGCTACAAATGTGCAATACAAGGAACTCGTGGTTTATTCATGAATGATGAGATAGTAGAAGGTAAAACACTTACAACCCCTTCTGTTTTAAATACTTATAAACATATATATCAAGCACTTGAAGCTGATTGTGAGTATTTTATTATGGAAGTCAGCTCTCATGCTTTAGTCCAAAAGCGTATTGAGGGTTTAAACTTTGAGCTTAAAATTCTTACTAATATTACTCAAGATCATTTAGATTATCATAAAACAATTGGTGAATATATCGCTGTTAAAAATAGTTTTTTTCAAGATAATGGTAAAAAGCTTATAAATAAAGATGAAGCAAAAGCATCTTTTAATATTAAAAATACATTTACATACGGTATAGAAAATCCATCAACATATAGACTTATGGCATATTCACTCAACAACGCATCGAGTGGTATCATTCAAAATTTTCAAGATATAGTCCCTTTTACTGCCTCACTCCATGGTTTTTTTAATCTTTATAATTTAATGGCAGCAATATCAGCGGTTCATTTAGTAACTGAAAAAAATTTAGAAGAGATTGCTAATGTTGTAGATAATTTTGCTGGGGTCAGTGGAAGAATGGAACAAGTCTGTACAGTACCTAATGTAATAGTAGATTTTGCTCATACTCCTGATGGTATGCAACAGGTTCTCAATGCACTCAAAGAAAAAAAGCTTTTAGTAGTTTTTGGTGCAGGGGGAAATAGAGACAAATCTAAACGAGCTTTAATGGGTAGAGTAGCCGCATCTTTATCTAAAAAAACTTATATCACAAGTGATAACCCCAGACATGAAGATCCAGAACTTATAGCAAAAGATATACTTGATGGAATTGATGATAAGACAAATGTTGTAGTAGAGTTAAATCGTAAAAAAGCTATTGAGATGGCATTAGACGATCAAGAAGATGAAGATGTTGTAGTTATTCTAGGAAAAGGAGATGAATCACATCAGATTATATATGATGAAAAATTTCCTTTTGATGACAGAGAAGTAGTAAGAGAACTTTTAAATTTATAAATTAACTTTAAAGTTTTCTTTTTAAAATGTTTTTTTTGCTATAATTCCACTAAAAAATTCAAGGAAAATTTATGGGAATCCCTCAACCAACATTTTATGTATTCAAGTGTGAGCAATCAGCTCCTCCAGGTATGCCAAAACCATCATGTGTAACAGAAGAGAGTAAAGGACTTTTTCAGTACACTGCACAAAAGTTAATGAAAGAAGGAATTATGATGGGTACGCCAATAATTCGTACTTCGTGTATGAATAGATGCTCATCTGGACCAATTATGTTAATCGAACCAGGGCATACAATGTATGTAGGTTTAACGGAAGAAAAAATTGATAGAATTATTACAGAACACCTCATAGGTGGAAATATAGTTGAAGAATATGTAATTGATGCTGAACTTTGGGATGCCCCAATACCTTTAGATGTTATGCGTAAGCAAATGGGTAAATAGGAAAACTTATGTTAATTGATATGCTTTATAGCAAAATTCATCGAGCTACAGTAACTGATGCGAACTTAAACTATGTTGGTTCAATTACTATAGATGAGGAGCTTTTAGAAGCTTCCAAGATGAGAGTTGGGCAAAAAGTTGAGATTTTAAATATAAATAATGGTGAGCGCTTTAGTACTTATATCATTTTGGGTAAAGCAGGTGAGCGTGAAATTTGTTTAAATGGTGCGGCGGCTCGTAAAGTTCATCCAGGCGATAAAGTAATTATTGTTGCCTATGCTACCTATGATGAAAAAGAGCTTGAAACTTATAAGCCAAAGGTACTTATTTTAGATGATAATAATAATATTGAAACAATAACGGATACTATTTAATGTTTGAAAATATGGGTGATATGAGTAAAATGTTTGAAGGGATACAAGAGAATGCTAGTAAAATTCAAGCTCAACTTGAATCAAAAATATTTTGTGTCAAGAGTGGTGGAGGAATGGTAGAAATTTCTATGAACGGAAAAGGTGAAATTATTGATCTTAAAATTGACAATTCTCTTTTATGTGATAAAGCTTTTTTAGAAATTTTACTCATTGGTGCTGTTAACGATGCTAACAAAATGTTAATGCAAAATCAACAAAACTCAGTATTGGATATGTTTGGTGGTATGAACCCCTTCGGATCAAAATAAATGTTAAGAGTTTTTATAACTCTTAACATTATTCTTCTAAATATTTATGCTTGTAAGGATGGCTATAACTCTTGTGTAAATAAGGTACAAGATTCAAAAGCACTTCAAAATAAAATACTTCAAATTCCAATCTCAAAATATAAACGGCTTGTCTTTTCTCAAACAAAGCCTAATGCAATAATTTTGAAGCACGACCCTTTTCTTTGTTTATATATCATAGAAGATAAAATAGGCTTTAAACATTCATTTAAAATAAATATGAAATATTCATCTAGTCTACTATCTGTTACAGATAAACAAGCGATTAAATTAAAAATAAAAAAAAAGCAAATTGGCTTAAATCAATTTGCAATTTCAAATAATCCACTTCAAACACCAGCAGTATTGACAAATAATTGTTGCTCATTAGAGGGAATAGTTACTCAACGAGGTATTATTGAAAAGATCTATATTGAGCGATTTATAGATAAAAAGGATATTAGGTATGGAGATATTGGTATTAGAGTAAGAGATACCTCAAAAGGTATCCTAGTAAATTCTTATGATCCATTTATGGAGGAAAATCCTTTCAAGAAAGGTGATTATATTTTGAGTTTTAATGATCAAAAAATGAAATACAGTTCAACACTAATGAGAAAAATATTATTTGCAAAAATAGGTTCTACTCATAGTATCAAAGTAAAACGTAAAAATAAGATACTAAATATTAAAGTAAAAAGTCACGAAAGATTGAGTGGTGGCTATAAAATTGAGACATATTTAGAAAATTATGGATTTACATTTGATGAAAATTTATGTATCATTGCAATTGATAGAAGTAAAAAAAATTATGCTCTTCTTTTAGGAGATAGGTTAGTACAGGTTAATAAGCATATCGTGACAAAACAAGAGGATGTAAAGAGATACATCCCAAATTTCAAATATCATCCAAAACTTTTATTTGAACGTAATAATAATTTTCAATTTTTTGTATCTTTGGATTAGTCTCTCTACCTATGTAGTTGTTAATCTTACTCTAACTGATTGTTCATGAGCAGTTAAACCTTCAGTCTTTGCGATTAAGGCACAGGCTTCACCAACTTCATTAATGCCTTTTTTTGAAAAAGAGATAATTGAAGTTTTTTTCATAAAATTTTCAACGCCAAGAGGTGAATAAAACTTTGCAGTTCCACCAGTAGGTAAAGTATGGTTTGGTCCAGCGATATAATCACCAATTGCCTCAGGAGTATTATGACCTAAGAAAATTGCACCAGCATGTTTTATAAGTGGCAACAATTCAAATGGTGAGTCAGTCGCAATTTCTAAATGTTCGGGTGCTATCTCATTCATTAAATCAATTGCCTCTTCCATAGTTTCAGTTACTATAATTGCTCCTCTCTCTTCTATGGACTTACGAGCCATTTCTTGACGGGGGAGCTTTAGTAGCCAATTTTGTATCTCTACTTTTACTGAATCAGCTAAGGTTTGTGATGGAGTTATTAAAATAGAACTTGCCATCTCATCATGTTCAGCTTGAGAGAGTAAATCTATCGCTAAATGCGAAGCATTAGCAGAATTATCAGCTAATATACCAATCTCACTAGGTCCTGCAATCATATCTATATTTACATCTCCAAAAACCATTTTTTTTGCAGTTGCAACAAAAATATTTCCAGGACCTGTAATTACATCTACTCTAGGGATGCTCTCTGTTCCATAAGCCATAGCAGCAATAGCGGATGCACCCCCAACCTTATACACTTGATCTACTCCACATAAATAACACGCTGCTAGTAAAAGTTCATTGGGTTCATTCTCTGGTGTTGGGGTGCATATTATTATATTTTCAACGCCTGCAACTTGAGCTGGAATAACATTCATTAACAGTGAAGAGGGATAGGCAGCTTTTCCACCTGGAATATACAAACCTGCGCTATCAACAGCTGTTACTCTTTGTCCTAAAATTATTCCATTAGGTTCATCATCAAACCATGATTTTGGTTTTTGTTTTTCATGATAGATTTTAATTCTATTATATGCCAAGTGGAGTGCATCTTTAAGTTTATTATCTATATTGTTATATGCTTTTTCCATCAATGTAGTGCAAATTTTTAAATCAGCATCAGTATTAGGTGTCCAGTTATCAAATTTTGAGATATGTTGCTTTAAAGCTTTATTTTTATCAGTTTTTATCTCTTGTATAATATTTTCTACAATAGAACTCACTTGAGCCATATCCATTTTTCCACGATTTAAAAGTACTTGAAAATCACTCTTAAATGTAGTATCTTTACTCTTACTAAAAATCATTTATTTTCCTAAAGTTTTATCAAATTCTTTTTTTACAATAGCAAGATATTGTAAAAAATTTGGAGCATCAATTGCACCACTGATTGGCTGAAATAATGGTTTACCTTTAGGATTTAAAAACCATAAAGTAGGGGTACCTGGTCTCCATAATTCTCTTGGAGTATAATCATTTTCATCAGAATAAGAGATGATAGAAATAAAATTTGTATTTAATGCTCTTATAACTTTTTTATCTTGGAATGTTGTTGAATCTAAGACTCTACAATAATGACATGAATGACGAGAAAATACAAATAATACAGGTTTATTCACTTTTCTAGCTTCTAAAATTCCGCTGTCAAAATCTTTTGCCCAATTGATTCCAGATGCCAACAAAGACGAAGTCAAAATCAATAATATTAGTATGATTTTTTTTAATTTCATTTTTTTACCTTTTTAAGAATCTCTTTTGTAGAGGCTAGTACTGTTTTATCACTCACATCTATAACTATGTCTGCTAATTTTAAATATTCAGGTCGTCTTTGCTTATAAAGTTCTTTAGCAGCTGTTAAGTCACTAAGCAAAGGTCTTTTTTTAAATTTTGCTTTTGCATTAGAATGATCTTGAATACGTTTAATAATTTTGTCAAAAGGAGAATCAAGAAAAACAACGATGCCAATTTTTTTTAAATTTTTAAGCTTATAAAAACCTCCACCAGTTGAGATGAGTGTATTTTTAACATTTTTTTCAAGCCATTGCGAAACAGTTTTTTCTAAATTTCTAAAATAAGCCTCACCATTTTGTGCAAAGATGTTTTTAATTTTTTTGTTTTCCATACTCTCAATTAAATCATCAGTATCAATTACCATATAAGAAGAATTTTTAAGTATCTCTCTTGCGATACTACCTTTGCCTACACCCATAAATCCAATAAGTATAATATTTTTCATAACTTAGAAATAACTATTTTAAAGGTGAAAAAGGTATAAGTGCTGAGCCCCAAGTAAGACCACCACCAAAGGCATCAAAGAGCATTAAATCTCCTGCTTTTAACTTTCCTTGCTCATAAATATCATTGACCGCCATAGGAATAGATGCCCCTGAAGTATTTCCATATTTTGCAACTGTTAAAACAATCTGTTCTTCTTTCATTTTTAAAGCGTCTCCAACAGCTTTAATAATTCTATAGTTTGCTTGATGGGGAATAAAATGTTTTACATCATCACTTTGTATATTATTTGCTTGGAGAATTTCCTTGACATCTTTTGTGAGAGTACGAACAGCAACTTTAAAAGTTTCATTCCCCTTCATCTGTATAAAACAAGTTCCAGCTTCTGCTTTAAGGTTATCATGAGGAGAACCTGTTCCACCATTTGGTGTCATAAGTAAATCAGCATAAGTACCATCTGCACCAGTATGCACATCAATAATCGCTTCATCTTTATTTTGTGTCGCTGAAATGATAGCCGCCCCAGCTCCATCACCAAATAATATGCAAGTTCCACGATCAGTATAATCTGTAATAGCTGATAATTTCTCAGCTCCGATTATGAGTACATTTTTTTTCATCCCTGATTCAATAAATGCTTTTGCAATACCTAAAATATACACAAAACCAGTACAAGCTGCTGAGATGTCAAATGCCATTACGGGATTAAGTTCAAGTTTCTTAGAGATAATAGTTGCGGTAGAGGGCATGCAAAAATAATCAGGTGAGATAGTCGCACAAATTATAAGATCAATCTTACTTTTATCAATGCCACTTCGCTGTATTGCTAATTTTGCTGCCTCAACTCCAAGATCACTTGTAGTTTCATTTTCTTCTGCAATATGTCGCTCTTTAATACCTGTTCTTTTACTAATCCATTCATCCGTAGTATCTACTATTTTTGAGAGATCATCATTTGTTAAAATTTTGCTTGGAACATAAGCACCAATAGAACGAAATGCAGCATAAGTCATTATGATTCCTTAATCGTTTGTGTATACTCTTCTAGTTTTTCTAAAATATGATCATTTACATGATTATCAACATAAGAAATTGCTTGATAAATCGCATTTTCCATAGCTTTTGCATTACTCTTACCATGACTCACTATAGCACAACCTTTTACACCAATAAGGGGTGCTCCACCAACCTCAGCATAATCAATCTCTTTTTTGAGAAGTCTAAAAACTTTTCTCATTAAAAGTGCCCCAGTAATAGCGATAGGTGACTTTCGGATATAATCTTTAATTAAATAACTTATCGTTGATGCTACGCCTTCGCTAGTTTTAAGAATTAAATTCCCTACAAAACCGTCACAGGTAATAACATCACAAGAACCGTTAAAAATATCTCCACCTTCAACATTTCCTATAAAACCATCATAATTTTTAAGTAATTTGTGTGCTGCTTTTGTTACTTCGTTCCCTTTACTCTCTTCTTCACCGTTTGCTAAGAGACCAATTCTAGGATTTTTGTAACCCATAACATCACGAGCATAACAAGCACCCATAATAGCAAACTGAACTAGATGCTCAGGTTTAGAATCAACATTAGCTCCAACATCCAAAACAACACTTCTACGACCTTTAACCGTTGGCATAAATGTGATTAAAGCTGGGCGAGACACACCCTTGAGCCGACCAAGACGAAGAGTAGCTAGTGTCATTGTTGCTCCACTATGTCCAGCGGAGACAAGACCATCTGCCTCCCCATTTTTTAGCATCTCTACAGCTTTATAGATACTACTATCTTTTCTTTTAATGGCATCAGTTGCTAAATCACTCATAGATATTACATCATTAGTTTCTATAATAGAAATCTTATCTCTATAACGTCGTGGTAACAGAGGTAAAATTTCAGATTTTTTCCCTATGAGAATGGGTATGAATTTTTTTTTCTTTAATGCGGCTATACAACCTTTAACAATTGGATCAGGACCAAAGTCCCCACCCATTGCATCAATAGCAATTTTTACCATTGATTATTTATACTCACCAGTAGTTGGGTTAATGTGGTGTGGTAATCTATAAGTTCCATCCGCATCTTTAACTGGTTTAGCCAAAGTAATTTTATAGTGAGTTCTTCTTTTCGCTGAACGCGAATGAGAAACTCGTCTTTTAGGTACTGCCATAACTTTTCCTTTATTTTAGTTTATTTGCAATCTTGGCAACTATGATAGTCGCTCTTAACAAGTTCCATCTCAGAGATTAAAAGTTCATCAAGATTTGTGCTAGAGTTAAATGACTCAACAATATCTATATCAATGTTATCGCCATTATAAAGACCGTCTGAGATAAAAAATTCAACTTCTTCATCTACTGTTAGGTTGAAATCTTTAGCACATATACTACATTGAGTACTTAGTAAACCTTTTAAATTTGCTTTAAGCAAGATTAATTTACCAGCATGATACTCTAAATAACCTTTAAAAGTTATTTTATCGGATTTTATCTCAAAATCTAAGGGTGTTTTTGTAATTTTTCTAAGTGTTACTGTCATAGTTTAAATTATGAAATTTCTCTCTCAGAGAAGAAAAATGCTATTTCAATAGCTGCATTGTCAACTGAATCACTTCCATGAACTGCATTTGCATCTATATTCTCAGCAAAATCTGCACGAATAGTTCCAGCTTCAGCTTCTTTAGGATTAGTAGCACCCATTAAGTCACGGTTAATCTGCATAGCATTCTTACCCTCAAGAACGCTAACTAGAACTGGACCAGAAATCATAAAATCAACTAAATCACCAAAAAAAGGTCTCTCCGCATGAACAGCATAAAATGCTTCAGCATTAGCACGAGAAAGTTGCATCTTTCTTGTTGCAGCTATTTTAAGACCATTACTCTCAAATCTGTCTAAAATTTTTCCGATAACACCTTTAGCTACTGCATCTGGTTTAATTATTGATAGTGTTCTTTCCATCAAGTCTCCTGTAAAAATATATAAATTAAAATGAAATTATATCTAAAAAAATATTTGTTTATGTTTAAAGTAAAATAAAAGATTTATTTTTTAAAATTTTATAGAAGAATTGCAGAGACCTAAAGCCTCCACAATTAAAATAATAGACCTAGTCTACAACGTTTGCTAGGTTATCTCTTTGTTCTTGAGTAATATCTTCACGGTGTTCTGGACTTTCTCCAATTGAATTCCATGTAATACAGCCCTCAGTAGGACAAGCAGTAGCACATGCTGGCTCATCATGATGACCCACACATTCTACACATTTATCAGCATATACGAAATATATATCCTCATCTTCTGGATTATCATCCTCATCTACAATCGCTTCTACTGGACACTCATCTATACAAGCACCACAATTAATACATGTGTCGTTAATTATTACTGACATATTTTCTCCTAAATTTTTTATAAACAAACTATACAGTCTGTACTTTTAAATGTAGCTAAAATGAAGTTTATTTATTCATTAAATTATGAATTTTGATAAAAATACCCCATTTCTTTAAGAAAACTACAAAGCTAAATAAGTTTTAATATCTTCTACTCTATCTGTTTTCTCCCAAGTAAAAGTATCTTCATCTCTTCCAAAATGCCCATAAGTCGCTGTTTTTCTATATATAGGGCGTAGTAAGTCAAGAGAATTGATAATTCCTTTAGGGGATAGATCAAATAGTTCTTTTACACAAGCCTCTATTTTATCTTCTTCTACTCTTCCCGTTCCATGGGTATCTACCATTATGGATACAGGTTGGATAACACCTATTGCATAGGCAACTTGAATGGTTATCTTATCGCATGCCCCTGCGGCTACAAGATTTTTCGCAACATGACGAGCAGCATAGGCGGCACTTCTATCTACTTTAGTAGGGTCTTTACCAGAAAATGCTCCTCCACCATGAGGGCATGAACCACCATAAGTATCGACTATGATTTTTCTCCCTGTTAATCCTGCATCTCCTTGAGGACCACCTATCACAAATTTTCCAGTTGGATTGATGTGAATAGTTGTATTTTCATCCATCATCTCTGTAGGGATAACTTCTCGTATTACCTCAGCAATCATATCCTTTCGAATTTGCTCTTGTGAAACATCTGGAGCGTGTTGTGTAGAAATCACTATAGTATCAATTGAAACTGGTTTATCTCCAACATATTTCACAGATATTTGTGTCTTTCCATCAGGGCGTAAATAAGGAACAATGCCCTCTTTTCTCACTTCTGCAAGCCTTTGTGTTAAACGATGTGCTAAGTGTATAGGCATAGGCATCAAAACATCTGTTTCACGACACGCATAACCAAACATTAAACCTTGATCACCTGCACCTATCTCACCATTTTCTTGATCAACACCTTGATTAATATCAGGTGATTGTTCCCCTATACCATTTAAAACAGCTGCTGCACGGTAATCAAAACCGTAGGTTGCATCAGTGTACCCTATCTCTTGAATAACTTTTCTTGCAATCTCTTGCATAGGAGCATAAGCCGTGGTCTTTAATTCGCCTGCAATTACACAAAAACCATTTGACACTAATGTCTCACAAGCAACTCGTGCCTGTGGGTCTTTTTCAATAATATAATCCAAAATTGCATCACTGATCTGATCTGCCATCTTATCAGGGTGTCCCTCTGTTACAGACTCAGAAGTAAATATATACTCTTTTGTCATCGATTTTCCTTATTGAGATATAGAGTCTAGCTCTATAAATCAAGCGAATTATAGCGAGTTTTTATTAATAATAATTATCCTTTGATAAATTTTACTTTAAATAAAAATATTACTTTTCTCAATCCAAAATTTTATTAAGAGTTTTTTGTTAATATTCCATTAACAAAATTAAAAAGGATATTATATATGTTAGTAACAAATCAAGCTCCAGACTTTACAGCAACAACAGTTTTAGGTGACGGTTCAATCGTTGAAGACTTCAAATTATCAGAAAATATGGGTGAAAAAGGTACAGTTTTATTTTTCTATCCACTAGACTTTACTTTTGTATGTCCATCAGAGCTTATCGCTTTTGATCACAGACTTAAAGATTTTAAAGATCGTGGTGTAAATGTTATCGGTGTATCTGTAGATAGTCAATTTTCTCACTTTGCGTGGAGAGAAACTCCAATTAACAACGGTGGAATAGGGCGTGTAGGTTATCCTCTAGTAGCTGACCTTACAAAACAAATTTCTAAAGATTATGATGTTCTTTTTGGTGGAGCTGTAGCTTTACGTGGTTCATTTTTAATTGATGCTAAAGGGATTGTTCGTCATGCAGTTGTAAATGACTTACCACTTGGAAGAAATATTGACGAGATGTTAAGAATGGTAGATACTATGCAGTTTACTGATGAACATGGTGAAGTTTGTCCTGCTGGTTGGGTTAAAGGCGATGAGGGTATGAAAGCAACAACTGAGGGTGTAGCTGAATATCTTGGTAAACACGAAGCTAAATTATAGTCTTTTTACTATCGTAACTAAAGGAACTTTCTCCTTTAGTTATACTAATCCCCTCATCTGAATTAGGTAAATCCCACGAAAAATAAAACAAATCTTAAACTAAAGAAGAAAGTTGAAAACAAAGTTGCTTATACTCCATAAATAAGGAGTATATCATCGAAATAGAAAGAAAACAAGAGTTAAGTAAGTGTCTAACAAAAATTAATGTCATATTTTGAACCAAAGAAATTAAGCATATCATACTGTTCATATAGCAACTAGCAACTTTCATTCCTACTTTTATGTCATTTATTTTTGTTAAACACTTATCTACTCAAATATAATTTCAAAATCAACACCATATCCCATAATAACTTTTTCAACATAATTTTTCATATTTTCTGTAGATATAAGTAATAGAACATAAATAACTTCATAGCTAACATCTCATGTAAAAGATTTAGATTTAATGTGAATTTGACTTGTCTACACCAGTATCGTTAAGTATAATGTCCCTAGAAAAACAAACCAATTAACCAAGTATTCTTATTCCAAATGATAGAATAAGAATACAAAAAATAGGGATAAATAATTATGAGTACAAAAAGAAAAACATATAGTAGACTTCTCCTAAAACATTTTTCAATATTTGGATATATGTCCCTACGCAGTTACTTTAATTTAAAATATAAGAGTAATTTCAATATTACTAAAATATAATCTTGCTAAAGCCTATAAACAGGTATCTAAAGGGATATATTACTATGAGCTTTTAGGAGAAGTCCAGTGCAGAATTTAAAGCAAAATTAGTTTTAGAGGGTGCTAAAACTATAAATGAGATAGCAAGTCAATATGAAGTTTTACCAGTAAGTCTAAAAAACTGGAAGAAGCATTTTTTAGAAAACATGTCACTTGCATTTGATAAAAGTTCAGTTGTAAAAGAGTATAAAAATGAGATTGAAATTTTACAAAAAGATAAAGATTTAATAGCCAGAAAACTAGGTGAAACAATTGCTGAAAAAGATTTTTTAGAGGGAAAGCTAAAAAGCTTGGTTCTCAAATATATGTTATATATTCTTCGTTCTAAAGGTCGTAAGACTTTTGTTAATACCAAGCTTCCAATATGACTAGACTTCTCCTAAAACCTAAAGAAAATAGGAGCGAAAATTGCTTATAATAAGCTATGGGAAAAACAATCAAATATTTCAAAGTTAATAAATTAACAGATAAAGATTTTAGACGAGTTGTAGGTGTTAAAAGAGACACCTTTAAAGATATGATAAAAGTAGTTAGAAGACACTATAAAAAGAAGAAAGTTAAAGGTGGAACAAACAAATCTTTATCTGCAAATGATGAGACACTCATGATGCTAGAATATTATAGAGAGTACAGAACTTTTAAACATATAGGAGTTGATTATGGAGTGAGTGAATCAACAGCACATTATATTGTTACAAAGATAGAAAAGATTTTAATACAAGAACCACAATTTCATCTTAAAACTCTAAAACATGCGATACCTATAGAAGATACTAATAATCTTGAAATAGTCGTAGTAGATGTAACAGAGAGCTAATGTGAGAGACCAAAAAAAAGCAAAAAAGATACTACTCAGGTAAAAAGAAAAAGCACACCTTAAAAACACAAATAATTACAACATCTACAGGTAAAATATTAGCTGTAACTATTGATAAAGGAAGAACACATGACTTTAAAGTCTTTAAAAACAGTAAGGCAACTAAAAAAATAATATTGAGTAAAGTTCTTGCTGATTTAGGCTATATTGGTATCTCTAGAATTTGTCCTAATTCTCAAATACCAAATAAAAGAAGCAAACTAAATCCATTAACAAAAGATGAGAAAAAAGAGAACTGTGAATTATCATCAAAAAGAATTATCATTAGACTTCTTGCAAAACTCCTATATACCACAGAGAGCTAAGAAGGACTAAAGTTGTGTAAAACAAATTTTTATTCCTAGCCTAAGCTAAGGGTAAAATATTTTTTTGTGCAAGGTTAGTACTTACTATCCCTTCCATAGGACACTTTATAGAGAGCCTTACTCAGCGTTAAAGAACCCCAACCCTAGCTTTGGCTACGCTTGAGAACATTTACCTTGATTAAAACTCTCTATAAAGTGCTAAGCCATATAAGGAGTTTTGCAAGAAGTCTATTGAACAAATAAATGCAAAAATCAAGGTATTTAAAATTACTAAATACCCATATAGAAATAGACGAAAAAGGTTCGGTTTGAGAATGAACCTTATTTGTGCTATTATTAACCTTGATGCAACACCTATGAGCAGTACCGTTGAAGAGGTTTGATGTTTGGGTGTTTTAGGAGAAGTCTAATGCTTTTTCTTGCTTAGTATTTGTGGCAATAATTAGAAATTCATCCTTCATCCTCAATCCGATTAGAGATAAGCCTTTATAATCATATATCGTTTTTTTAGTTCTATAAAAAGTATGTACATTTAGATTAAGATTTCTAAAAAGAGTATTAACCTTTACATCTCCTCGACCAACTTTCACTTTTTTATTATTCATAATTCTAATGGCAAATGGTATTTCTCTTTTCTTGAGCCACTTAAACCAAACCTTCCCTACAAACTCTCTATCTGCTGTTAAAACTTCAATCTTATCTACACCAAATATATCAATAAACTTTTTTATAACTGATGTTACGATAATCTAAATTCATTAGCCCATTCCGATACTAAGAACAATATTTGCTTATAGCTCTAAAAGGGGCAGAAATGAGCAATAAATTATTAGAAATTTTTAAAGAGGAAATATCAGAGCAAGGAAGAGAACAAGCGAGACAATATAGTTTACCTATGATGATGTATTTATCGGTAATTGCAATTCTGATGGGTGCAAAGAATCCAATTGAAATACATCAATGGATGAAGAATAACGGTAAACGAAAAGAGATAAAAAAACTATTAGGTGTAGAATTTTTTAAAGCCCCAGGAAAATCAAGAGTGTATGACTTTTTTGAAATAGTTGATAAGATTGAATTAGAAAAAGCCTTCCGCAGATAGATACGAATTTTTATAGATATACCAGCACATGCAGTAGTAGCCGTAGATGGTAAAGTTCTAAGAGGAAGTGCAAATGCTAAAGATAATGCAGTATCTGTTTTATCTGCAGTTTTAGCAGAAACAAAATTAATTATTGCCCATAAAGAGATAGAAAAAAAGTCTAATGAGATACCAGCATTTCAAGAACTAATAGGTGAGCTTGATGAGACATTTAGTTATGGCTTTGATGCTTTAAACACACAAAAAAAACTCTTAAAAAGGCATCTGATAGCGGTTCAAAGTTTATAGCAAAAGTAAAAAAGAATCAAAAAACTTTACTGTCTCTAGCTAAAGAGATAGAGGAAGCTTCTTCTATCGATTCAAGTTTTCAAATGGAAATTAAACAATCAAATGATTTCATACAAAGAAATATATATGTGTATCAAAACTGTATATATCCATGGGATGGTGTTTTTATTCATTCAGTAATCAGAGTTGATAAAATTGTTAATTGCAAAGAGACAAAGACACATTACTATATCTCAAATGATACAGATAGTGCAGAATCATTTTTGCAAAAGATACTCCAAGAGTGGAGTGTTGAGACAATGCACTTTTATAAAGATACAGCACTTAATGAAGATAGATGTAAAATTAATAAAGGTGCATTTAGTTTTTCAATTTTAAGAAGTATTGTAATCAATATTCTTCATCTTAATAAAGTTCAAAATATAGGTAGAAAAATTGTTGATACAACTCAAAATTTAGCTGAGGCTTTGATGCTCTTCTCTATGGTAAGATTGGAATATGGGTTTATTAAGGATTGTTTAGTATTGGAATAGGCTATAAATTCATAAAGTTTAAGAAGTGCTACAAATCTAAGCAACTTGTAATTCTTCAACTTTTTGGTAGGCGACTTTGAGAGCCTCAATATATATTTTTTCCTTAATGGCAAAGTGGTTCATTTTATAGTTTAATCGAAGTTTCTCAAGTTTTATAAAACCACGAACAGATAAGTGTATATGATTTTTTTGTGATGTTTCAACTTTTGTTGGAGAGTGTTCTATTGATGTTACGATAATCTAAACCTTCAAATTTACAAAAGGTGACATATTAAAAATAGATGGCATTAAAAATGCTTAAAATATATATGAAGCAATTAGAAGATATGTATATAAATTTCGCAATCAGTTCATTTAGCAAGATAGAGATGACAAAACTTTCAAAAGTAACAGGTAATAGTCATGATGTTTTCACAAAGCATCTACTATTAAATGATTCTCTTGATGATGAAAAGACTTTGTGGAAATCAATAAAACCATTTTTAAGAGATTATGAGAATGAAGACAATGCTTGTATTATTATCGATGATATGCTTATGCATAAGCCTTGGAGTAAAGTAAATGATGTAGTTTGCTGGCATTATGACCATGTGTGACAAAAGATGCAAAAAGGTATCTTATGCCACCCTAATCCACTAAAAACTAAATTTCAAGAGTTGAGCGATAGAGTCATCTAAATCCCATCTATTGTTAATGAGTTGTTCTTGTATAGATTTTGTACCATTTAGGTGCAAGATATTTAAAATAATGCTTCTGATAATTGTCATTAAAAATGGATTTAGATGAGCATTATGGTCATCTTCTAAAAGTGTATTATCTTTGTATTGGTGCATTGTTTCTACCTTCCAATGGAGTAAAATTTTATCATGAAAGAACTCCGCATTTTCACGAAAATTTGCTATACAGAACTGAATACTAGTGCTGTTTGTTACTTCTCCTGTTTTATGGTTTGTCTTGTGTATTTTTTTAATAGTTTTTATGATTGAGCGAACATGGGTAATTTCATTATGATAAAAAGTAGTTGGTTCATATATAAATACTTCTCTATTTATCCACTCATTAGATTGCTGGATTGGTTTAGCTTTATAAGTGCTTGATGGTTTTATCTCTCTTGATATTTCATTTATTTTATCAAGAAGTGTTTTTTGGTTACCTTTAACTTTAGCAATATATTTTGAACCACTCTGCTCAATAGAATCAAGAGTTTTTTTGTGTGTTCATCGCATCAAAGGTAAAGAGAAATTCATCTCCAAGCTCTGCTATCATAGCTTGTAAAGCAGGTATTTCATTTGATTTCTCTGCAATTTTTTGATGAGCAATAACTACACCTATCTCTGATAGAACTGCACCAACAACTTGTATAGCCTTTTGGTCTTTATATCTACTACCATTCATCACTTTACCATCTACGCTTAGATGTTTTCCTGTAGTATCGACATAAATTCTTATCCATTCTCTGAACAAAAGTTCTACTGCCTCACTATCAACTTTTGCAAGTATATCTGAGACAGCACTTCTTTTTGGTGTTATTATAAATTCTACACCTAGAAGTTTTTTTACTTTTTCTTTTTGAACATGTTTATCTATCCAAATAGAAATTTGTTTGTAATCTGTAGCTCCCATTAGTCCAGCTAATATAGCTAGATATAAAATATGTTCTAGTTTATGCCGTTTCCCTTGACCTTTACGATGGTCTGGAACTCTTGATAGTAACTCTAAAAGTTTATTTGATTCAGCTATTTTTGCATAGCCTTTTCTTGAACGCTTTTGTGCTAATTTATCTCTTGCTTTTATTGCCATTTTCTTATCACCTTGTTTTTCTCAAAAGCAAGCAATAATTATTCCACTTTTAATTTCTAGTTATTAATGGATTGGGGTGATCTTATGCTAGCCCATTCCGATACTAAGAACAATATTTGCTTATAGCTCTAAAAGGGGCAGAAATGAGCAATAAATTATTAGAAATTTTTAAAGAGGAAATATCAGAGCAAGGAAGAGAACAAGCGAGACAATATAGTTTACCTATGATGATGTATTTATCGGTAATTGCAATTCTGATGGGTGCAAAGAATCCAATTGAAATACATCAATGGATGAAGAATAACGGTAAACGAAAAGAGATAAAAAAACTATTAGGTGTAGAATTTTTTAAAGCCCCAGGAAAATCAAGAGTGTATGACTTTTTTGAAATAGTTGATAAGATTGAATTAGAAAAAGCCTTCCGCAGATGGATACGAATTTTTATAGATATACCAGCACATGCAGTAGCAGCCGTAGATGGTAAAGTTCTAAGAGGAAGTGCAAATGCTAAAGATAATGCAGTATCTGTTTTATCTGCAGTTTTAGCAGAAACAAAATTAATTATTGCCCATAAAGAGATAGACAAAAAGTCTAATGAGATACCAGCATTTCAAGAACTAATAGGTGAGCTTGATGAGACATTTAGTTATGGCTTTGATGCTTTAAACACACAAAAAAACTCTTAAAAAGGCATCTGGTAGCGGTTCAAAGTTTATAGCAAAAGTAAAAAAGAATCAAAAAACTTTACTGTCGCTAGCTAAAGAGATAGAGGAAGCTTCTTCTATCGATTCAAGTTTTCAAATGGAAATTAAACAATCAAATGATTTCATACAAAGAAATATATATGTGTATCAAAACTGTATATATCCATGGGATGGTGTTTTTATTCATTCAGTAATCAGAGTTGATAAAATTGTTAATTGCAAAGAGACAAAGACACATTACTATATCTCAAATGATACAGATAGTGCAGAATCATTTTTGCAAAAGATACTCCAAGAGTGGAGTGTTGAGACAATGCACTTTTATAAAGATACAGCACTTAATGAAGATAGATGCAAAATTAATAAAGGTGCATTTAGTTTTTCAATTTTAAGAAGTATTGTAATCAATATTCTTCATCTTAATAAAGTTCAAAATATAGGTAGAAAAATTGTTGATACAACTCAAAATTTAGCTGAGGCTTTGATGCTCTTCTCTATGGTAAGATTGGAATATGGGTTTATTAAGGATTGTTTAGTATTGGAATAGGCTAATCTTATGCTAAATTTTCATTATACAGATGCTACAGGTATATCTATCCCTTTGGGATATGAAATTATCACAAAAACTGAAAATAAATGGAGTGAGGAACATCAGAAGAATATTAAAAAATCTCTCTTTAGTAAAAATGAAATCATGCAAGATAAACTTCAAATTTTACATCACAATAATGAAGTGAAATATAAATATATTTTATTTGATAAATGGTTTTCAAGTATTAAGAATTTACTTTTTATAGAAGAAGAACTAAACAAAAAGTTTGTATGTCCAATAAAAAGTAATAGAAAAATAGCACTCACTTTAGAAGAAAGAAATAAAGGAAAATATGTTAATATCTCAAGCATAGATATAAAGGGTGGTAGTAGTCGGTTGATATATCTTGAAGCTTATAAAAAACCTCTAAGACTTATCAAGCAAGTGGTCAAAAACGGTGATGATGGCGAATCTACTTATTTATATCTTGTTACTAATGATATAGACTTATCTTTCAATCAGGTACTTGAAATCTACAAAAGACGGTGGAAAATAGAGGAATATCATAAATCTTTAAAACAAAATTTAAAAATAGAACACTCTCCAACAAAACTTGAAACATCACAAAGAAATCATATACATTTATCTGTTCGTGGTTTTATAAAACTTGAGAAACTTCGATTAAACTATAAAATGAACCACTTTGCCATTAAGGAAAAAATATATATTGAGGCTCTCAAAGTCGCCTACCAAAAAGTTGAAGAATTACAAGTTGTTTAGATTTGTAGCACTTTTTAAACTTTATGAATTTAGATTATCGTAACATCAGTTATTAAAAGAGAATGGATTTTTAAGAGGTAAGACTTTTGAAATAAATCTAAAAATAGATGATTTAACATATAGTAATATCAAAGATATTTTAAATGAAATTGATATTTTTATAAGTAAAAAAGAAGATGTTTATAATAGACTTCTTGCAAAACTCCTTATATGGCTTAGCACTTTATAGAGAGTTTTAATCAAGGTAAATGTTCTCAAGCGTAGCCAAAGCTAGGGTTGGGGTTCTTTAACGCTGAGTAAGGCTCTCTATAAAGTGTCCTATGGAAGGGATAGTAAGTACTAACCTTGCACAAAAAAATATTTTACCCTTAGCTTAGGCTAGGAATAAAAATTTGTTTTACACAATTTTAGTCCTTCTTAGCTCTCTGTGGTATATAGGAGTTTTGCAAGAAGTCTAATGGTAAATATTTACAAGTATTCAACGTTACAAAAAGAAGTGAATAGACTTCTCCTAAAACACCCAAACATCAAACCTCTTCAACGGTACTGCTCATAGGTGTTGCATCAAGGTTAATAATAGCACAAATGAGGTTCATCCTCAAACCGAACCTTTTTCGTCTATTTCTATATGGGTATTTAGTAATTTTAAATACCTTAATTTTTGCATTTATTTGTTCAATGATAATTCTTTTTGATGATAATTCACAGTTCTCTTTTTTGTCATCTTTTGTTAATGGATTTAGTTTGCTTCTTTTATTTGGTATTTGAGAATTAGGACAAATTTTAGAGATACCAACGTAGCCTAAATCAGCAAGAACTTTACTCAATATTATTTTTTTAGTTGCCTTACTGTTTTTAAAGACTTTAAAGTCATGTGTTCTTCCTTTATCAATAGACTTCTTGCAAAACTCCTTATATGGCTTAGCACTTTATAGAGAGTTTTAATCAAGGTAAATGTTCTCAAGCGTAGCCAAAGCTAGGGTTGGGGTTCTTTAACGCTGAGTAAGGCTCTCTATAAAGTGTCCTATGGAAGGGATAGTAAGTACTAACCTTGCACAAAAAAATATTTTACCCTTAGCTTAGGCTAGGAATAAAAATTTGTTTTACACAATTTTAGTCCTTCTTAGCTCTCTGTGGTATATAGGAGTTTTGCAAGAAGTCTAATAGTTACAGCTAATATTTTACCTGTAGATTATACTACCCCAATAAGTCAAGACAACATTTCCAAATTCCTTATTCACCTCTAACCTGTAACTTTATGAAACAGCTACTACATTTTCAGTATAGTTCTCATCATTTATTTGTAAACTCTCCAAGTAAACATTTATTGGTTTTTTATAGTTCAGTGTTTCATGAAATCTTTTATAATTGTAGAAGTCCATATAATCCGATACATCCTCTTTTAGTTCCTTAATTGTGTTGTACTGATTTAGATAAATTCTTTCAACTTTAGCACTTCTCCAGAACCTCTCAATACAAATATTATCAGTAGCTCTACCTTTACCATCCATTGAGATAGTAATGCCATTATCTTTAAGTGTTTGGGTGTGAATATAGCTAGTATATTGACTCCCTTGATCAGTATTAAATATCTCTGGTTTTTCATATTTAAGAAGTGCTTCATTGAGTACTCCCATAACAAGGTCAGTGTCCATTGTATTGGATATTTTCCATGAAAGAACAGCTTTAGAGTACCAATCAATGATAGCTGCAAGATAAACCATGCCACCATTGATTTTAATATAGGTAATATCTGTACTCCATACTTGATTAGCTCTTGTAATATTTATCCCTCTAAGCTTATAGGAGAACTTAGGATGTTGTATATTAGCTAGAGTTAAGGAAATAGGCTCTCTTACAGCTAGTATAGCCTTTAATCCTAACTCTTTGCGATAACTCTGCACTGTGTTTAAACTTACACTGAAACCATTCTCTAGTAACTGGTAATGCACCTTCTTAGCTCCATATATTGGTATCTCTTCAAAGATAGATTTTATCTCCTCCTTGATGGTTTCTTTATGTTCGCTGACTACAGGTATATAGTAAAGCGAACTTCTACTAATATCTAGTATCGCACACTGTTGTACTACGGATAATCTCTTTAACTCGAAATTTATCATAGCCTTTTTACTAGATAAGTCCGAGCTTCTCAGCTTTCCCCGCATCCAGTTATTCTCCACTGTTAATTGTCCTACTGTTTTTGCGTATTCATCTATTTTTTCTTGAAGTTTTTTAGTTTCATCTTTATACTCTTTTACAACTTTGGAAGGTTCCATTGCCATCTCTGCATTCTCTAAAAATAGCTTCTTTCAGTTTTTGAGATTATTGGGTGTAATACCATTATCTTTAGCTATTTCTATAAGAGTTTTTTCCTCTTTAAGAAGCTCTAAAACCAATTTTGTTTTTAGCTCTGTTGAATAAGTTGTCCGTTTTCTGCTCATCTTTCTACCCTCACTTTATTATTCTTATTTTATCGTATATGAAATAAAAACTTTTGAAATGTTGTTTGGTTTTCTTGGGGTAGTATATTTAAAGATACAAACAATACATTTTCAGATATAGCAGTAACATCAAGATTAGAAAAAGTAAATTCATTTTTTAAAGAGTTGGACTCTATTATAGACTTTGATAAATTACGACCAGTACTAAATAGAAATGGAATTGCTAAAAGTAATGTAGCTGGAGCACCTGCTTATGATAATGTACTGATGTTTAGAGTACTGTTACTCCAGAAGTATTACAATCTCTCTGATTAAGCCACTCAAGATGCACTCTATGTAAACCTACTCTTTATTAGATTTGTAGGACTTAGCCTAGAGGATAGTGTACCAGACGAGAGTACAATCTGTAGATTTAGAAATTCCCTACTCAAGAACCGACTTTATGATAAATTATTTAACTCTGTAAATAAACAATTAGAGAGTAAAAACCTGATAGCGAAAAAAGGAAAATCTGTTTTAATTGATGCTACTCTCATTAGAAGTGATAACACGCAAATAAAAAATAAGACTAAAGAAGTATACAAAGAAGACAAGAAAGGTATTCAAACAATAAATGCTGAGTTAAATATAAAACTTGAAGTAGAGCTTCAATCCAAAAAGCCTTCAAAAAAGAAGATTCAAAGAATTCTTAATGCTAAAGCCCATAACTCCAAGACATACAAGAATGCACAACTTGATACACTACAAGGTATTGATACTAAAGATATAAAGACTTCTCAAATTATTATAAAGAATGAAGAAGATAGCTATAATCATCAAGATAAAATAGATAGTGAAGTAAGGATAGGCTTTCACGCATCAAAGAAACAATATACACAAGGCTATAAAGTACATATAGCAGTAGATGAGCAGAGTGGTATTATTATCTCCCAACAAACCACCTTCGCAAATACTCACGATATAGACACAGTAAAAACATTTGTAAAAGATATAGATGGAATGAAAGCTCTTTATGCTGATAAAGCATATAACTCAAAAGATATAGATACTTTTTTAGAAAGTGAAAATATAGAAAATATGGTATGTCTCAAAGAGAAACAAACTCTAAGGCAAGAACAGATTAAGCAGCAAAGAAAAGATGAAAAACCTAAACATAAGATTAGAGCTAAAGTTGAACATAGGTTTGCAGATATAAAAACTCAGATGAAAGGCTCAACTACAAAATTTATAGGACTCGTTAGAAATAATATGAATTTTACCCTTACCTGTATAGCTACTAATCTTAGATTATTAGGACAAAGACAAATAAGACAAAGATTAGAAGTAATTAGATGAATAATATAGAGCTAAAGAGCTTTAATAGACTAAAAAAGCTCCTAAAAATGACTGAATCTAATTTTATTGAAGATGGATTTTTTTAAATATTTGAAAAAATAGGATATATGAGTACTTTTTAATTATGCAGTCGGCTCATTATTTCTATAGACAATAACATCATAAGGTTTAAGTACAAAGATTATAAAGACGACTCTAAACACAAGATAATGAAACTAAATAGCGATGAGTTCATAAAAAGATTTCTCTACCACATACCACCAAAGAGGTTCTTTCGTATAAGATATTATGGAGCTATTCAAAGAGTAGCAAAGATGGAAAGTATAAAGACCTAGCCCATTCCGATACTAAGAACAATATTTGCTTATAGCTCTAAAAGGGGCAGAAATGAGCAATAAATTATTAGAAATTTTTATAGAGGAAATATCAGAGCAAGGAAGAGAACAAGCGAGACAATATAGTTTACCTATGATGATGTATTTATCGGTAATTGCAATTCTGATGGGTGCAAAGAATCCAATTGAAATACATCAATGGATGAAGAATAACGGTAAACGAAAAGAGATAAAAAAACTATTAGGTGTAGAATTTTTTAAAGCCCCAGGAAAATCAAGAGTGTACACCCCAATCCATTAATAACTAGCACTTAAAAGTGGAATAATTATTGCTTGCTTTTGAGAAAAATAAGGTGATAAGAAAATGGCAATAAAAGCAAGAGATAAATTAGCACAAAAGCGTTCAAGAAAAGGCTATGCAAAAATAGACTTCTCCTAAAACCTTTTTCAATATTTGGATATATGTCCCTACGCAGTTACTTTAATTTAAAATATAAGAGTAATTTGAATATTACTAAAATATAATCTTGCTAAAGCCTATAAACAGGTATCTAAAGTGATGTATTACTATGAGCTTTTAGGAGAAGTCTAATAGCTGAATCAAATAAACTTTTAGAGTTACTATCAAGAGTTCCAGACCATCGTAAAGGTCAAGGTAAACGGCATAAATTAGAACATATCTTATATCTAGCTATATTAGCTGGACTAATGGGAGCTACAGATTACAAACAAATTTCTATTTGGATAGATAAACATGTTCAAAAAGAAGAAGTAAAAAAACTTCTAGGTGTAGAATTTATAATAACACCAAAAAGAAGTGCTGTCTCAGATATACTTGCAAAAGTTGATAGTGAGGCAGTTGAACTTTTGTTCAGAGAATAGATAAGAATTTATGTCGATACTACAGGAAAACATCTAAGCGTAGATGGTAAAGTGATGAATGGTAGTAGATATAAAGACCAAAAGGCTATAGAAGTTGTTGGTGCAGTTCTATCAGAGATAGGTGTAGTTATTGCTCATCAAAAAATTGCAGAGAAATCAAATGAAATACCTGCTTTACAAGCTATGATAGCAGAGCTTGGAGATGAATTTCTCTTTACCTTTGATGCGATGAACACACAAAAAAACTCTTGATTCTATTGAGCAGAGTGGTTCAAAATATATTGCTAAAGTTAAAGGTAACCAAAAAACACTTCTTGATAAAATAAATGAAATATCAAGAGAGATAAAACCATCAAGCACTTATAAAGCTAAACCAATCCAGCAATCTAATGAGTGGATAAATAGAGAAGTATTTATATATGAACCAACTACTTTTTATCATAATGAAATTACCCATGTTCGCTCAATCATAAAAACTATTAAAAAAATACACAAGACAAACCATAAAACAGGAGAAGTAACAAACAGCACTAGTATTCAGTTCTGTATAGCAAATTTTCGTGAAAATGCGGAGTTCTTTCATGATAAAATTTTACTCCATTGGAAGGTAGAAACAATGCACCAATACAAAGATAATACACTTTTAGAAGATGACCATAATGCTCATCTAAATCCATTTTTAATGACAATTATCAGAAGCATTATTTTAAATATCTTGCACCTAAATGGTACAAAATCTATACAAGAACAACTCATTAACAATAGATGGGATTTAGATGACTCTATCGCTCAACTCTTGAAATTTAGTTTTTAGTGGACTGGGGTGCAAGAATGCACAACTTGATACACTACAAGGTATTGATACTAAAGATATAAAGACTTCTCAAATTATTATAAAGAATGAAGAAGATAGCTATAATCATCAAGATAAAATAGATAGTGAAGTAAGGATAGGCTTTCACGCATCAAAGAAACAATAGACTTCTTGCAAAACTCATTTTCCAGCAACCTCAAATCCACGGTCAAAATTAACTAATCCACATATCAGATTGAAGCGAAGATTGAACCTTTTTCTACGGTTACGATATTTCTGTTTAAGGATTTGAAAAGTCTTTAATTTAGCATTGATATGTTCAACACATATGCGAGCTGAAGCTTCTCTTTTATTTTGATTTTTTTGTGTATCAGTTAATGGATGTAGCTTTGATTTCTTATATGGTATTTGAGTGTTATTATGTTGCTTTTTAATACCAAGATAGCCTAAATCTACATAAGACTTCTCCTAAAACCTAAAGAAAATAGGAGCGAAAATTGCTTATAATAAGCTATGGGAAAAACAATCAAATATTTCAAAGTTAATAAATTAACAGATAAAGATTTTAGACGAGTTGTAGGTGTTAAAAGAGACACCTTTAAAGATATGGTAAAAGTAGTTAGAAGACACTATAAAAAGAAGAAAGTTAAAGGTGGAACAAACAAATCTTTATCTGCAAATGATGAGACACTCATGATGCTAGAATATTATAGAGAGTATAGAACTTTTAAACATATAGGAGTTGATTATGGAGTGAGTGAATCAACAGCACATTATATTGTTACAAAGATAGAAAAGATTCTAATACAAGAGCCACAGTTTCATCTTAAAACTTTAAAACATGCGATACCTATAGAAAATACTAATAATGGACTTCTCCTAAAAGCTGATAGTAATACCTCAATTTAGATACCTGTTTATAGGCTTTAGCAAGATTATATTTTAGTAATATTGAAATTACTCTTATATTTTAAATTAAAGTAACTGCGTAGGGACATATATCCAAATATTGAAAAAGGTTTTAGGAGAAGTCTAATCTTGAAATAGTCGTAGTAGATGTAACTGAGAGCCAATGTGAGAGACCAAAAAAAAGCAAAAAAGATACTACTCAGGTAAAAAGAAAAAGCACACCTTAAAAACACAAATAATTACAACATCTACAGGTAAAATATTAGCTGTAACTATTGATAAAGGAAGAACACATGACTTTAAAGATAGTAAGGCAACTAAAAAAATAATATTGAGTAAAGTTCTTGCTGATTTAGGCTATATTGGTATCTCTAAAATTTGTCCTAATTCTCAAATACCAAATAAAAGAAGTAAACTAAATCCATTAACAAAAGATGACAAAAAAGAGAACTGTGAATTATCATCAAAAAGAATTATCATTGAACAAATAAATGCAAAAATTAAGGTATTTAAAATTACTAAATACCCATATAGAAATAGACGAAAAAGGTTCGGTTTGAGAATGAACCTCATTTGTGCTATTATTAACCTTAATGCAACACCTATGAGCAGTACCGTTGAAGAGGTTTGATATTTGGGTGTTTTAGGAGAAGTCTACTCTGTAAATAAACAATTAGAGAGTAAAAACCTGATAGCTAAAAAAGGAAAATCTATTTTAATTGATGCTACTCTCATTAGAAGTGATAACACGCAAATAAAAAATAAGACTAAAGAAGTATACAAAGAAGACAATAAAGGTATTCAAACAATAAATGCTGAGTTAAATATAAAACTTGAAGTAGAGCTTCAATCCAAAAAGCCTTCCAAAAAGAAGATTCAAAGAATTCTTAATGCTAAAGCCCATAACTCCAAGACATACAAGAATGCACAACTTGATACACTACAAGGTATTGATACTAAAGATATAAAGACTTCTCAAATTATTATAAAGAATGAAGAAGATAGCTATAATCATCAAGATAAAATAGATAGTGAAGTAAGGATAGGCTTTCACGCATCAAAGAAACAATATACACAAGGCTATAAAGTACATATAGCAGTAGATGAGCAGAGTGGTATTATTATCTCTGAACAAACCACCTTCGCAAATACTCACGATATAGACACAGTAAAAACATTTGTAAAAGATATAGATGGAATGAAAGCTCTTTATGCTGATAAAGCATATAACTCAAAAGATATAGATACTTTTTTAGAAAGTGAAAATATAGAAAATATGGTATGTCTCAAAGAGAGACAAACTCTGAGCCAAGAACAGATTAAGCAGCAAAGAAAAGATGAAAAACCTAAACATAAGATTAGAGCTAAAGTTGAACATAGGTTTGCAGATATAAAAACTCAGATGAAAGGCTCAACTACAAAATTTATAGGACTCGTTAGAAATAATATGAATTTTACCCTTACCTGTATAGCTACTAATCTTAGATTATTAGGACAAAGACAAATAAGACAAAGATTAGAAGTAGTTAGATGAATAATATAGAGTTAAAGAGCTTTAATAGACTAAAAAAGCTCCTAAAAATGACTGAATCTAATTTTATTGAAGATGGATTTTTTTAAATATTTGAAAAAATAAGATATATGAGTACTTTTTAATTATGCAGTCGGCTCTTTATTTCATGTAAAACTTCAAGGATTGGGTTCTTTAATGGACTTCTCCTAAAAGCTCATAGTAATACCTCACTTTAGATACCTGTTTATAGGCTTTAGAAAGATTATATTTTAGTAATATTGAAATTACTCTTATATTTTAAATTAAAGTAACTGCGTAGGGACATATATCCAAATATTGAAAAAGGTTTTAGGAGAAGTCTAATATACTCTTCATAGCATAATTGATATAATTTGTAAGTTCCATTAAATAAGCCTTTAATAATAGACTTCTTACAAAACTCCTATATGCCTTAGCACTTTATAGAGAGTTTTAATCAAGGCAAATGTTCTCAAGCATAGCGAAAAAAACTATACTTGGGGTTATTTAACGCTGAGTAATGCTTTCTATAAAGTGTCCTATGGAAGGGATAATAAGTACTAACCTTGCATAAAAAATATATTTTACCCTTAGCTTAGGCTAGGAATAAAAATTTGTTTTACACAATTTTAGTACTTCTTAGCTCTCTGAGGCATATAAGAGTTTTAGAAGAAGTCTAATAATATTGTTAGAACGAAATTCTACTAAAAAGTGCCTATTTATGGGCTTTAATATTCAAGTTAAGTTTGTAGATTTATTGAAATTTATGTGCGAAAGTTGAGATATTTTAAAAGAATTACATAAGGAAATATAAATGAATTTAAGTATCACACAGGTTATGTTTGGAGTAAGAGTACCTGTTACAAAACCAATTTCAGAATTCTTACTTGAAATGGGTGAAGATAAAATAAGAAAGTTAGTCAGTAATCATTATGATGAGATAAGCGAAAGTAATATAGCACATATATTTCCCCATGAGGAGGATATGCTAGAAGAAGCAAAAAAAAATTCTAGTGACTTTTTTATACAAATATGTGGAGGAAGACCTTACTTCAATGAAAATCGTGGAGCTCCTCAAATGGTAGGTAGACATCTCCCCTTTAAAATTGATGCTCAAGCAAGAGAAACATGGTTAGAACTTTATAAACCACTTATTTTAGACCTTCAAGAAGAGGGAATTACGACTACTTCTCTACAATCTTATTGGAATTATTTAGATATATTTTCATCTTGGATGATAAATACTAGGTAAATCCCATGAGATTCATCAATAATAAAAAGTAGGCTCAAAATATAATGTCCTATGAGACTGTGAAATAACTACAAAATTACGCAGATCTCATAAAGTAAAAAGATTCTAACATATAGAGCTTAAGTTCATCAAGCCTAAACCCCTAAAAGAGTATAATACATCTAATAAAAAGCCTAAATTAATGGCTTTAAAGAGGTGTTTATGAGCGAAAAGTATAAAGAAGGAATAAACCGTAATCAACAACAGTTTTTTCCTCCAAGTCTTGATGAATATGTAGATGTGAACAATCAAGTAAGAGCTATAGATTTATATGTAGAACAGCTTGACCTTAAAGAGTTAGGCTTTGATGACACTTCGACAAGCTTTGAAGGACAGAAGTCCTATTCTCCAAAGTTACTTCTCAAGATATATATCTATGGCTACTTAAACAAGATAAGAAGCTCACGAGCTTTAGAAAAAGAAAATGCTAGAAACATAGAATTGATGTGGCTAACAGCAGGATTAAAACCTACGTACAAGACTATTTCTGATTTTAGAAAGAACAACCCTAAAGCATTAAAAGCAGTGTTCAAAGACTTTGTATTATTACTTAAAGGTCTTGCACTAATAGGAGATGAACTTGTAGCCTTAGATGGAGCATTCTTAAGAGCTAACGCATCAAAGAATACTTTGATGATGAAGAAGACTACACAAAGAGATTTAGCAAGTACAGAAGCATCAATCAATGAATACCTTAGCTCTTTAGAATTTAGAGATGAAGAAACGCATACAACTAAACTAGCAAAACAACTTCCTCGTACTTTAGAGATATTCTTAAAAAAGAAAGCAAGATTTACAACAGAGTTAAATTTTCTAAAGAAAATAAACCGCACTCAATATAATAGAACTGACCCAGATGCAAGTGTTATGGTCAAATCAGCACATAACTTAATGGCTTATAACTCTCAAATATGTGTAGATAATCACCCTAATCCATTAATAACAAAAGTATAAAAAAGGAACAATTATTGCTTTAGTTACAGAAAAACAAAGTGATAATAAAATGGCAATAAAATCAAGAGATAAATTAGCACATAAGCGTTCAAGAAAAGGCTATGCAAAAATAGCTGAATCAAATAAACTTTTAGAGTTACTATCAAGAGTTCCAGACCATCGTAAAGGTCAAGGTAAACGGCATAAATTAGAACATATCTTATATCTAGCTATATTAGCTGGACTAATGGGAGCTACAGATTACAAACAAATTTCTATTTGGATAGATAAACATGTTCAAAAAGAAGAAGTAAAAAAACTTCTAGGTGTAGAATTTATAATAACACCAAAAAGAAGTGCTGTCTCAGATATACTTGCAAAAGTTGATAGTGAGGCAGTAGAACTTTTGTTTAGAGAATGGATAAGAATTTATGTCGATACTACAGGAAAACATCTAAGCGTAGATGGTAAAGTGATGAATGGTAGCAGATATAAAGACCAAAAGGCTATAGAAGTTGTTGGTGCAGTTTTATCAGAGATAGGTGTAGTTATTGCTCATCAAAAAATTGCAGAGAAATCAAATGAAATACCTGCTTTACAAGCTATGATAGCAGAGCTTGGAGATGAATTTCTCTTTACCTTTGATGCGATGAACACACAAAAAAACTCTTGATTCTATTGAGCAGAGTGGTTCAAAATATATTGCTAAAGTTAAAGGTAACCAAAAAACACTTCTTGATAAAATAAATGAAATATCAAGAGAGATAAAACCATCAAGCACTTATAAAGCTAAACCAATCCAGCAATCTAATGAGTGGATAAATAGAGAAGTATTTATATATGAACCAACTACTTTTTATCATAATGAAATTACCCATGTTCGCTCAATCATTAAAACCATTAAAAAAATACACAAGACAAATCATAAAACTGGAGAAGTGACAAATAGTACTAGAATTCAGTTCTGTATAGCAAATTTTCGTGAAAATGCGGAGTTCTTTCATGATAAAATTTTACTCCATTGGAAGGTAGAAACAATGCACCAATACAAAGATAATACACTTTTAGAAGATGACCATAATGCTCATCTAAATCCATTTTTAATGACAATTATCAGAAGCATTATTTTAAATATCTTGCACCTAAATGGTACAAAATCTATACAAGAACAACTCATTAACAATAGATGGGATTTAGATGACTCTATCGCTCAACTCTTGAAATTTAGTTTTTAGTGGATTGGGGTGGTAGATGATAAGTTCAAGTTTATTGTTGCTACTGATGTTACATCCTCTGGCACAGATAAACAAGAACTCCATCACATGGCAATGCAGACTAAAGAAGTGATTACTAACCCTGACTTGCTAATAAAGGATATTACTCAGCAGTAGAAATAAAGAAATGTATAGATGATGGGATTAAGACGCTTGTTCCTGCCATTAGAACAGGTCAAGAACTTATTAACAAGGGTAAGTTTACTAAAGATAAATTTGTTTACGATAAAGACCAAGATGCTTATATCTGTCCAAATGATAAACTTATTTCAAGAACGAAGTCAATAAATAAATCCTATGCAAGAATTATGCATATGTACAGAAGTTCACAAAGCGATTGTAATACTTGCTCTATTAGAGATAAATGTTTAGGTGAAAAGACCAAACAAAAACAAACCCAAAGATGGGAACATCAAGAACTATTAGATAAGTAGACTTCTCCTAAAACCTTTTTCAATATTTGGATATATGTCCCTACTCAGTTACTTTAATTTAAAATATAAGAGTAATTTCAATATTACTAAAATATAATCTTGCTAAAGCCTATAAACAGGTATCTAAAGGGAGGTATTACTATGAGCTTTTAGGAGAAGTCCAGTATAATAAAAATATGAAAACTCCAGAAGCTAAAGCACTTTACAAAAAAAAAGGCTCTATCGTAGAACATCCATTTGGAACAATAAAAAGAAACCTTGGCTGGGATCACTTCCTCGTTAGAAGTAAAAAGAAGGTTCAAGGTGAAAATGCACTTATCATGTTTACCTATAATTTCAAACGTCTGCTTAACCTCATTGGGATAGCTCTGTTTAAAAAACTGATGATAGCACTAGATAATGGAGATATAAGTAAAATAAGAGAAGAAATAGCTCTTCATATCGCCAGTTTTAGACTTTATATATTCAATTTTTTGCAATATATTTTTATGCTACAATTTCCAAAGAAATATACTTGATAATCTAGTATTTTTAGAAATCATTAAGAGTATAAGACTGTGTTTTTTCACAGTCTCTTGATAGCGAATCAAGTTCAGAGGGACTTTTCGGAGGACTTTTCGGAGTCTCAAAGTATGAGAGCAAGAAATAGTTCAGTTTTTAATGGATAGTGCTACTATGATAGACTCTTTACCTAAATTTAAGCAATTATTTAGAGGCAATTAAATAAAATGAGAGAAAATATTATATAAAGAAAAGGTATAACAAATGGAATGTGAATTTGCTAGAATAAACTCAGATAATAAAGAAGTTTTAGAAATACTAGAGAGTGTAAAAATTATTGCGATTTTAGGTTTATCTCCTAATGAAACGAAGGCTAGTAATATAGTTGGGAAATTTTTACAAAATAATGATTATAAGATAGTACCAGTTTATCCAAAAGAAGAAAAGATTTTAGGTGAAAAAGTTTACAGAAGCTTAAAAGAGATACCTTTTAATGTTGATATGGTAGATATTTTCAGAAAACCAGATGCTTTTGGTGATATAGTAGATGTATGTATTGAGCGTGGAGATGTGAAAGTGTTTTGGGGTCAGTTAGGACTAGTAAATAATGAAGCGGCTCAAAAAGCTCTTGATGCTGGGATGAAAGTTGTACAAAATCAATGTCCTAAAATCATTTTACAAAATAGATAGGAAATTCTATTGCTTAATTTACAAAAAATATATGATGCTAGAGAGAGAATAAAGAGTATTATTGTGAATACACCATTTTCATACGCTCCAAATTTAAGTAAACTTACTGATTGTGAGGTTTATCTAAAAAAAGAAAATCTTCAAATTACTGGAGCATTTAAAATTCGTGGGGCTTACAATAAAATAGCTTCGCTAAGTGAGACTCAAAAAGCTTCAGGCGTAGTGGCAGCGAGTGCAGGAAATCATGCACAAGGTGTGGCTTTATCCGCATCAAGGTTTAATATCAAAGCAGTTATTATCATGCCTGAATCCACACCCTTAACAAAGGTTAATGGAGTAAAAGGTTTTGGAGCAGAGGTTATTTTAGCTGGTAGTAATTATGATGAGGCTTATGCTTACGCAAAAGAGTATGGAAAAAAAAAATCTTTAACATTTATTCACCCTTTTGAAGATGATGAAGTGATGGCTGGTCAAGGAACTCTTGCCTTAGATATTTTAGATTCTTGCCACGATATAGAGGCTATAGTGATACCTGTTGGTGGAGGTGGTCTTATTTCTGGTATGGCATTAGCTATTAAAGAAATTAATCCAAATATTAAAGTAATTGGTGTCGGTGCTAGTGGTGCACCAGCATTAAAAAACTCATTTTCACTTAAAAAAGCTGTAGATTCTAAAAGTGTGAGAACAATTGCAGATGGTATAGCGGTTCGTGATACATCAGAAGTTACACTCTCTCTTATCCTTAAATATGTAGATGAATTTATTAGTGTAGATGATGAAGAGATAGCAAGTGCTATTTTGTTTTTACTTGAAAATCAAAAGCTAGTTGTAGAGGGAGCTGGGGCAGTTGGTGTTGCTGCATTACTTCATAAAAAACTAGAGCATTTAAAAGGGAAAAAAGTAGCAGTAGTTTTAAGTGGCGGAAACATGGATGTTACCCTTCTTTCTGTGATTATAGAAAAAGGTCTTCTTAAATCTGGAAGAAAAATGAATTTAACAGTAACTTTGATTGATAAGCCAGGTTCTCTGCATAGATTTACTGAAATTTTAGAAGAGTTAAATGCAAATATTGTGCATATTGCCTATGATAGGACATCTATCTCACTTGATTATGGTGATGCTCATGTTACAGTTCATATGGAAACTAAAGGTAAAGAGCATCAAAGAAAAATTCGAGAAACTCTTAAAAAGGAGGGATATTTAAGAAATTAATATTATGAATATAATTAAAAATAAAAATTTTGCAAAAGCAATTATATTTACGAAAATACTCGAAAATGGTAACGTACTAGTAGTTGATGAAAGAACTACTATTAGAATTTTGGAGAAAGAAAGTTTAGAGGTAATTGATGGTTTTAAAGCTAATATTTATCATCTTAGATATAAAAATAGTGTAGTTGCCTTTTCTGATAATGCTAATTTTTTTGCAACTTTAAGTTCCAATTGTAAAGAATCCAAACTTTATAATACTAAAACAAAAAAAATCATCACAAAAGTGGATAAGCATTATGGTGAAGTCTCTTGTGTAGGAATTGATAATATAGGTAAGTATATGTTTTCTTGTGGTGAGGATGGAAAAACATACGCTATAGATATTAAAAGTGGAAAGTTAGCTTTTACGCTTCCTGTCCATTTAGATACTATTAATGATATAGCATTTTCTTCAAATGGAAACTGGATAGCAACATGCTCTTATGACGGAAAAATATTCATTTTTCATCTTACTATGATGACATTGAAACATAAGTTAGCATCTAATACAGCTCCAGTTATGAAAATTACATTCATAGATCAAGATAAACTTTTTAGTATAGATATAAATAATATAGGAATTATATGGAATATATATACGGGGAAAATTATAGTAAGACTAGAAGGAATTCATGATGATATAACTCAAGTATTAGCAGTAGAGAATAATAAATTTCTTTTTTTAGGAACTAAACTTGGCTATATTTTAGTGTACGATTTAAAAACTTATCTGCAAGTATCAAGAAAATATTTAAAATTAGAATCATCAATTAGTTCACTCTCTTTTGATAAAGAATCCAAACATTTAATAGTATCTTGTAAAGATGGTAATTTATTAGTTTATAATATTTACGATGGTGAAGAACATATACAAAATTTAATTAAAGAAAAAAAATATGATTGCATCTACTTTTTCATAAAAACAAATCCACTTTTAAAATATACAAAAAGTGATATTTTAGTATCCAAAATTTGGGAAAATACACTTAAAAAAGCAAAAATATGTCTTCAAAATGGTGATAAAGAAACGGCTATTGCTTTATTTTATTACTTTAAAAATATACCAGAAAAAAATAAAATTATGAATCATGTGCTTACTGAGTATCGAGAGTATAATAAATTTGAAGACTTAGTAAAGCAAGAAAAAGTTGCTCTTGCTTATGGTTTAGTTAAAATACATCCTTTATATATGGAAACAGCAGCATATAAATCTTTAGAATCAAGATGGAACAGAGCATTTAAAGTGGCTCAAAAACATATAATAAATCCAAAGGGTACAGAAAAAGCACGTGAAGTTTTAGCCCCCTATAGAGGAATAAGTGATAAAACAAAATTGATGCAGAAGCTTTTTAGTCAGGGAGAGGTATATAAAAGATTTAAAGTCTCTCTTGGGCAAAAAGATTTTAAAATTGCTTTTGAACTTATAAAACTACATCCATTTTTAAAAGAGTTTCCTGAATATAATACTATTATGAAATATGGGGATATCTTATATATTAAATCACAAAAATTGGTAAATGCTGGTGATACGCATTCTGCCATAAAAATATTGAGAATTCTTATTAATTTTCCAGATTTTACAGAGGAGGTTAAAAAATTAACTCAAGATATTGAAATAAAACAAAAATTCTTTCATTTTATTCAGGAGAAAGATATAGTAAATGCGTATAATATGTTGGATCTTTCTGATGATTTACAGGTTACTAAGGATGGTAAAAACTTACAGGATAAATGGAATAAAGATTTAATTAAAGCTAATGTATTTGCAATAAATGGTAATGCAGAAGAAATAAAGAGTATTTTAGATGGATACATGTCGATAAGTTCAAAGTATATGTTATTGGGAACTATTTTTGGTTTGTGTTATATATCACAAATAGAATTTGCTATTAAAGCTAAAAAAGAACAAATTTTTATAGAGAATGGAATAAAAAATTATATATTATGTTTTGGTCTTCAAAATCAAATTTTAAGTTTATTTGAAATTTTTATTTCTAAATATACTACTTCAAAATTAAACTTAAACTTACTAAATAAAGGTAATTTAAGTATGTGGCGACCATCTATGATAGTACACTCTATTTTAGACTAATTAAGAAGGAAAGATCATGTTATACGGTAAAAAATTAAATGTAGTTCTTGTTTTATGTTCCTTTATACTCTCTGGATGTATAAGTGATATAGCCGATTCTAATTCAGAAGTAAAAGTTACAAAAACAGGTGTTTTTATAGATAGTGTTGTTGAGGGTTTAAATTATGAATGTAGTTCAGGAACAAAGGGAATTACAGATGATAAGGGTGAGTTCACATGTGATAAAAACAATACGATTAGCTTTTTTCTTGGAAAAAATAATTTAGGTACATCTCAATTATTAGATTATATTACTCCTTATACACTTTTTAAAAATAATAATGTATCAGCATTAAATTTAGCACAATTATTACAATCACTTGATAATGATAAAAATCTTAGTAATGGGATAAAAATAGATACTAATCTCTTGTTGAAATTAGGGAATGAAATCTCTTTTAATTCGATTTCTTTTGATGAAGATATGCAAAAATTATTAGGGTCTGATAATGAGCTTATCAGTGAAGATATAGCCTTAGCCAATATAGAGTTAGAATTTTTAAAACTCAATATAAATAATGATGGTTCATACCCAAGAATTAAAGTTAATAATCCAATAAACACAGCACCTGTTTTAAGTTTAAATAGCACGTTTAGTGCATTAGAAAATCAAACGTATGCTTTAACTGTTAGTGCAGTTGATAGAGAATCTGATTTACTCATTTATAGCATGAATACAGATGATGCCAAGTACTTTACGATTGAGCCTTCTTCTGGAGTGATTTTGTTTAAAGTTGCTCCTGATTTTGAACAAAAAGCTTTATATAAGTTCACAGTATATGTGAGTGATGGAGCTCTAAGTGATACTAAAGATCTTACTTTACATATTATTAATACAGGGGAAGTTATCCCTATATTATCAAATTCAGTATCCGCAGTGCCTGAAAACTCATTGATAAATGCGACAGTTGGCAATATAATAATTCAGTCAATTGGAGACAGTGAAATAAGTCATATAAGATTAAGTGGTTTAGGGAATGAAAATTTTAGAGTCGATTCTAAAGGCTTAATAACTGTAGCTCCCTTAGCCTCTTTGGATTATGAAAAAAAAAGAAAGTATTATTTAACTGCAATAGCAAAAAATTTAGCTGGTTTTAGTGATAAAGTAAATATAGATATAAGTATAACAAATATAGGAGAACATATAATATTAAGTGCAGTATATGATGATAAGAAAACAGAATTAATAGCAGATGATGTTTTATACCTTTATATAGATCAATCAATTGAGCCTTTGAGTATGAACGCAGATAGAAGTCTCAATTATACTATTACAGGATCAGGAGTTTTAAATTCTGATGTTCAAACATCTTATGATGATTCCTTATTTCATAGAGATAAAATAAATATATCAGCACTTAGTACTAAGGTAGAAAGTGGTGTGGACACAATTATTATCAACAGAGGGCAAATTACTGATGAATACGGAGCAACAGCAGTTGGATCAATAGTAACATTAGTTGAAAAATTCAATATATTTCCCTTGTTATCAACAGGGCAAATACTCTCTTATCCAATATTCCAAGTGGAGAATAATGTAACAGAAAATAATGCAACAGAAAATAAAGATGATGGACATTATAAAAAAAGTTTTGCTAGAGTGTACACTTTAGATGCCGATACAAATGAAACAATAATTGATAATATTACAGGCTTAATATGGCAAAAAGAAGATGATAATATACTACGAAAATGGAGTGATGCAAGTGAATATTGTGATGGAATATCTTTAAATGAAAGTGAAGACTTTAGATTACCAACAATACAAGAGCTAGTTAGCATAACAGATAAGGCAAGATTTAATCCAGCAATTAACCCTATTTTTATCAACACAAAAAATAGTTCAAATTATTGGTCTTCAAGTTTGGATAATACTAATACTTTAAATGCATGGTTTGTTTTTTTCTATGCTGGACATGCACTTAGTGGGAGTAAAAATTCTTTAAATTACATTCGTTGTGTGAGTGAGTCAAAACTAAGTATAGAGGAATAAATATGATAAAAATTAAAATTAGAAATTCAATAAATGGAAGTACTCAATGATTAGATATAAAAAAATAATATTATCTTTATTTTTTATTGTTAATTTTGTAGATGCTAGTTACATAAAAGATTCATCCAAGGAGATTATTATAGATACTACCTCAGGCTTAATATGGCAAGATGACGAAAATACTAAAACGCTTAAAAAAACTTGGTTAGAATCTATAAACTATTGTGAATCTTTAGCATTAGGAGAATATAGTGATTGGAGGCTACCCAATTTCAATGAATTGTATATGTTGGTGGATACTAATTTATCTGATACTGTAATCAATCCTATTTTTGAAAATACTAGTACTTATTATTGGTCTTCTACAACTTATGCTAGTGCTACACAATTGGCATGGGCTGTATATTTTGTCAACGGTTCTGATTCTGGATTAGCTAAAACAGATTTAAATTATGTTCGCTGTGTTCGTTCACCATAATCCACTAAAAACTAAAGTTCCAAAGTTGAGCAATAGAGTCATCTCGCCTTATTCCTATATTTTTCGTGATATAATTTGAGTATGCAATTAAATAAACAATGGTCTTCTTTTCTTGAAGAGGATATAAAATCAAATTATTTTAAAAAACTTCATAAATTTATTAATAAAGAATATAAGAAGAAAGTCATTTTCCCAAATTATAAAGATATATTTAAAGCTTTTGAATTAGTTGAGCCTTGTGATGTTCATGTTGTTATTTTAGGTCAAGATCCTTATCATGGGATGAATCAAGCAAATGGATTGGCTTTTTCTGTTTTAGATAATTCTAAACTTCCCCCCTCTTTAAAAAATATTTTTATTGAGTTAGTCGATGATATAGGATGTAGTATGCCCTCAAATGGTAATTTGATTCCTTGGGCTAATCAAGGTGTTTTACTTATTAATAGTGTACTTAGTGTTGAAAACTCTAAAGCATATTCTCATAAAAATATAGGGTGGGAAAAGTTTACAGATAATGTAATTAAAGAGTTGTCTTCAAATTATAAAAATATTGTTTTTATTTTATGGGGAGCTTATGCACAAAGGAAAGCTCTATTTATAGATGAAGCTAAAAATTTGATTATTAAAGCTCCACATCCATCACCTTTATCATCATATAGAGGTTTTTTTACTTCAAAGCCATTTTCTAAGACTAATGTATATTTAGATAGTGTAGGCAAAAAAAAGATTAATTGGTGTCTTACTTAATATATTTGAGGGTATAATACGAAATGCAAAATTTAGAATTAGATAATATTTTTATATCCTCAAAAATACCGTCAAAAAAACTCATGATTATTCTTCATGGTAGAGGAGATTCCTCTGATGGTTTTGTCTCATTTACCTCTTATTTTGATATGGATGATATGAATTATATACTTTTTGATGCTCCTTTTGAGTACTATGCTGGTTATTCTTGGTACCCTTTACCTCCAAATCAATTATCTGGAATAGAATATTCTATTAAGCTTTTAACAAAAGTTCTTAATCAATTATTTGAAGAACAATTTAATGCTAATGAAAGTTTCTTATTTGGTTTTTCACAAGGCTCACTTTTAACCTTTGAATTTGGAGCTAGATATAGTAAAGTTCTTGCTGGATATATTGCTGTAAGTGGATACATATATGATCCTATTAAACTCTTAGCTGAGATAAATAAGGATGTACTTAATTCTCGTTGGTTATGTACACATGGCACCCCAATCCATTAATAACTAGAAATTAAAAGTGGAATAATTATTGCTTGCTTTTGAGAAAAACAAGGTGATAAGAAAATGGCAATAAAAGCAAGAGATAAATTAGCACAAAAGCGTTCAAGAAAAGGCTATGCAAAAATAGCTGAATCAAATAAACTTTTAGAGTTACTATCAAGAGTTCCAGACCATCGTAAAGGTCAAGGTAAACGGCATAAACTAGAACATATTTTATATCTAGCTATATTAGCTGGACTAATGGGAGCTACAGATTACAAACAAATCTCTATTTGGATAGATAAACATGTCCAAAAAGAAGAAGTAAAAAAACTTCTAGGTGTAGAATTTATAATAACACCAAAAAGAAGTGCTGTATCAGATATACTTGCAAAAGTTGATAGTGAGGCAGTAGAACTTTTGTTTAGAGAATGGATAAGAATTTATGTCGATACTACAGGAAAACATCTAAGCGTAGATGGTAAAGTGATGAATGGTAGCAGATATAAAGACCAAAAGGCTATAGAAGTTGTTGGTGCAGTTTTATCAGAGATAGGTGTAGTTATTGCTCATCAAAAAATTGCAGAGAAATCAAATGAAATACCTGCTTTACAAGCTATGATAGCAGAGCTTGGAGATGAATTTCTCTTTACCTTTGATGCGATGAACACACAAAAAAACTCTTGATTCTATTGAGCAGAGTGGTTCAAAATATATTGCTAAAGTTAAAGGTAACCAAAAAACACTTCTTGATAAAATAAATGAAATATCAAGAGAGATAAAACCATCAAGCACTTATAAAGCTAAACCAATCCAGCAATCTAATGAGTGGATAAATAGAGAAGTATTTATATATGAACCAACTACTTTTTATCATAATGAAATTACCCATGTTCGCTCAATCATAAAAACTATTAAAAAAATACACAAGACAAACCATAAAACAGGAGAAGTAACAAACAGCACTAGTATTCAGTTCTGTATAGCAAATTTTCGTGAAAATGCGGAGTTCTTTCATGATAAAATTTTACTCCATTGGAAGGTAGAAACAATGCACCAATACAAAGATAATACACTTTTAGAAGATGACCATAATGCTCATCTAAATCCATTTTTAATGACAATTATCAGAAGCATTATTTTAAATATCTTGCACCTAAATGGTACAAAATCTATACAAGAACAACTCATTAACAATAGATGGGATTTAGATGACTCTATCGCTCAACTCTTGAAATTTAGTTTTTAGTGGATTGGGGTGATAGTTCAGTGTTTCATGAAATCTTTTATAATTGTAGAAGTCCATATAATCCGATACATCCTCTTTTAGTTCCTTAATTGTGTTGTACTGATTTAGATAAATTCTTTCAACTTTAGCACTTCTCCAGAACCTCTCAATACAAATATTATCAGTAGCTCTACCTTTACCATCCATTGAGATAGTAATGCCATTATCTTTAAGTGTTTGGGTGTGAATATAGCTAGTATATTGACTCCCTTGATCAGTATTAAATATCTCTGGTTTTTCATATTTAAGAAGTGCTTCATTGAGTACTCCCATAACAAGGTCAGTGTCCATTGTATTGGATATTTTCCATGAAAGAACAGCTTTAGAGTACCAATCAATGATAGCTGCAAGATAAACCATGCCACCATTGATTTTAATATAGGTAATATCTGTACTCCATACTTGATTAGCTCTTGTAATATTTATCCCTCTAAGCTTATAGGAGAACTTAGGATGTTGTATATTAGCTAGAGTTAAGGAAATAGGCTCTCTTACAGCTAGTATAGCCTTTAATCCTAACTCTTTGCGATAACTCTGCACTGTGTTTAAACTTACACTGAAACCATTCTCTAGTAACTGGTAATGCACCTTCTTAGCTCCATATATTGGTATCTCTTCAAAGATAGATTTTATCTCCTCCTTGATGGTTTCTTTATGTTCGCTGACTACAGGTATATAGTAAAGCGAACTTCTACTAATATCTAGTATCGCACACTGTTGTACTACGGATAATCTCTTTAACTCGAAATTTATCATAGCCTTTTTACTAGATAAGTCCGAGCTTCTCAGCTTTCCCCGCATCCAGTTATTCTCCACTGTTAATTGTCCTACTGTTTTTGCGTATTCATCTATTTTTTCTTGAAGTTTTTTAGTTTCATCTTTATACTCTTTTACAACTTTGGAAGGTTCCATTGCCATCTCTGCATTCTCTAAAAATAGCTTCTTCCAGTTTTTGAGATTATTGGGTGTAATACCATTATCTTTAGCTATTTCTATAAGAGTTTTTTCCTCTTTAAGAAGCTCTAAAACCAATTTTGTTTTTAGCTCTGTTGAATAAGTTGTCCGTTTTCTGCTCATCTTTCTACCCTCACTTTATTATTCTTATTTTATCGTATATGAAATAAAAACTTTTGAAATGTTGTTTGGTTTTCTTGGGGTAGTATATTGAGCGAACATGGGTAATTTCATTATGATAAAAAGTAGTTGCTTCATATATAAGTACTTCTCTATTTATCCACTCATTAGATTGCTGGATTGGTTTAGCTTTATAAGTGCTTGATGGTTTTATCTCTCTTGATATTTCATTTATTTTATCAAGAAGAGCCGACTGCATAATTAAAAAGTATTCATATATCCTATTTTTTCAAATATTTAAAAAAATCCATCTTCAATAAAATTAGATTCAGTAGACTTCTTGCAAAACTCCTATATACCACAGAGAGCTAAGAAGGACTAAAATTGTGTAAAACAAATTTTTATTCCTAGCCTAAGCTAAGGGTAAAATATTTTTTTGTGCAAGGTTAGTACTTACTATCCCTTCCATAGGACACTTTATGGAGAGCCTTACTCAGCGTTAAAGAACCCCAACCCTAGCTTTGGCTACGCTTGAGAACATTTACCTTGATTAAAACTTTCTATAAAGTGCTAAGCCATATAAGGAGTTTTGCAAGAAGTCTAGTCATTTTTAGGAGCTTTTTTAGTCTATTAAAGCTCTTTAACTCTATATTATTCATCTAACTACTTCTAATCTTTGTCTTATTTGTCTTTGTCCTAATAATCTAAGATTAGTAGCTATACAGGTAAGGGTAAAATTCATATTATTTCTAACGAGTCCTATAAATTTTGTAGTTGAGCCTTTCATCTGAGTTTTTATATCTGCAAACCTATGTTCAACTTTAGCTCTAATCTTATGTTTAGGTTTTTCATCTTTTCTTTGCTGCTTAATCTGTTCTTGCCTTAGAGTTTGTTTCTCTTTGAGACATACCATATTTTCTATATTTTCACTTTCTAAAAAAGTATATATATCTTTTGAGTTATATGCTTTATCAGCATAAAGAGCTTTCATTAAGTCCTATTTTCACAGTCTGAAGGATTTGTTATATATCTCTAGCATGTTGATACAGAAAATGTACTACCTATAATATTTGCTATTAAATTAATAATTTCTGTAGTAACTCTAGCTTTATTGAAAATAATATCACTTAATATAGCAAAAATTATAAATATATAAGCCATATATCCAAATCCAGTATAATCATTATATATGATTGTATATAACCAGTTTTGATTGAATAAATAAAAATATGATGAAACAGTTGTCGATATAACAATTAATATGCTTGGTAAAAATAAATGGTTTACAGCTTTTTTCTTGAATAAAGATATTAATAATATAATTAAAAATATTGTTAAATTAGTAAATAAAAATATTCTAATATCTAGAATTAATTTTTCAACAATATCCATATACTTTGCTTGAATAAAATCTGTTAATTTTATTTGCATTTTTTCAACTGACATAATTCTAAATTTTATTAATTTTTGTAAACGCTCATTCCATTCTTTTCTACATTTACAATCTAAGTTTTTCATCTTTGATACTTGAGTAATAATTATTAATTCTGAACTATTTTTTAAAGTATTTTTTAACTGATGTAAAATTTTATTATTTAGAAATTCTACTTTTTTATTTAACATAGTTTTCAAAATTTTAGACTCTGGTAGTTTTATAGAATTAATTTTTTTATTAACTTCTTGTTTCAACTTCCATTTTATAAAACTTTGTCCTGACTTTTCGATAATTTGTGGATTTAAAAATGTAATTAAAAATATTGGTATAAAAAAAAACTTCCTACTAAACCTATAGTTCTTAATGTAAATAATTTCAAAATTGTCCTTTGCTAACTATTAGTTAAGCAACATTTTAGCACCAAAAACATTAACATATTAGACTTCTTGCAAAACTCTAAAAGTAGGAACTAAAAATGCTATCAGATTGATATGAATAAATATGAAAAATTACAGAAGAAAGAACCAAAGAATTTTAAGCGTCTTATTGGTGTAAATAAAGATACATTTAATGAAATGCTTTTAGTATTTATAGCCTATGAAAAAGAGAGAACTAAAAACCATGGAGTTGGTGGTAGAAAAAGTTTAGATTCAAAAGAAAAAGTACTATTAATGTTAAGTTATTACAGAGAATATAGAACCTTAGAACATATTGGTTTTGATTATGGAGTAAGTGAATCTACAGCTTCTCGAATAGTAAGAGATGTTGAAGATGTTTTAATAAAATCTGAAAAGTTTTCATTACCAAGTAAACGTGCTTTATATGGAGATGATGTGGACTTAGAGTTTATCGTCATTGATGCTACAGAGTCCCCCATACAACGACCAAAAAAAAGCAAAGAGATTACTACTCAGGGAAGAAAAGAAACCATACACTAAAAGGGCAAATCGTTATTGACAAGGATGAACGTATTATTTGTGCTCATACATGCAAAGGTACTACTCATGATTTTAAACTCTTTAAACAGAGTGATTTACCTGTGAAACCTCAAACTTGTATCTATGTAGATTTAGGCTATCTTGGTATTAAAAAGCAACATAATAACACTCAAATACCATATAAGAAATCAAAGCTACATCCATTAACTGATACACAAAAAAATCAAAATAAAAGAGAAGCTTCAGCTCGCATATGTGTTGAACATATCAATGCTAAATTAAAGACTTTTCAAATCCTTAAACAGAAATATCGTAACCGTAGAAAAAGGTTCAATCTTCGCTTCAATCTGATATGTGGATTAGTTAATTTTGACCGTGGATTTGAGGTTGCTGGAAAATGAGTTTTGCAAGAAGTCTATTTTTTAATATTCTTCTGATGTTCCTCACTCCATTTATTTTCAGTTTTTGTGATAATTTCATATCCCAAAGGGATAGATATACCTGTAGCATCTGTATAATGAAAATTTAGCATTAAGATACCTTTTTGCATCTTTTGTGACACATGGTCATAACGCCAGCAAACTACATCATGAGCCGACTGCATAATTAAAAAGTACTCATATATCCTATTTTTTCAAATATTTAAAAAAATCCATCTTCAATAAAATTAGATTCAGTCATTTTTAGGAGCTTTTTTAGTCTATTAAAGCTCTTTAGCTCTATATTATTCATCTAATTACTTCTAATCTTTGTCTTATTTGTCTTTGTCCTAATAATCTAAGATTAGTAGCTATACAGGTAAGGGTAAAATTCATATTATTTCTAACGAGTCCTATAAATTTTGTAGTTGAGCCTTTCATCTGAGTTTTTATATCTGCAAACCTATGTTCAACTTTAGCTCTAATCTTATGTTTAGGTTTTTCATCTTTTCTTTGCTGCTTAATCTGTTCTTGCCTTAGAGTTTGTTTCTCTTTGAGACATACCATATTTTCTATATTTTCACTTTCTAAAAAAGTATCTATATCTTTTGAGTTATATGCTTTATCAGCATAAAGAGCTTTCATTCCATCTATATCTTTTACAAATGTTTTTACTGTGTCTATATCGTGAGTATTTGCGAAGGTGGTTTGTTGGGAGATAATAATACCACTCTGCTCATCTACTGCTATATGTACTTTATAGCCTTGTGTATATTGTTTCTTTGATGCGTGAAAGCCTATCCTTACTTCACTATCTATTTTATCTTGATGATTATAGCTATCTTCTTCATTCTTTATAATAATTTGAGAAGTCTTTATATCTTTAGTATCAATACCTTGTAGTGTATCAAGTTGTGCATTCTTGTATGTCTTGGAGTTATGGGCTTTAGCATTAAGAATTCTTTGAATCTTCTTTTTTGAAGGCTTTTTGGATTGAAGCTCTACTTCAAGTTTTATATTTAACTCAGCATTTATTGTTTGAATACCTTTCTTGTCTTCTTTGTATACTTCTTTAGTCTTATTTTTTATTTGCGTGTTATCACTTCTAATGAGAGTAGCATCAATTAAAACAGATTTTCCTTTTTTCGCTATCAGGTTTTTACTCTCTAATTGTTTATTTACAGAGTTAAATAATTTATCATAAAGTCGGTTCTTGAGTAGGGAATTTCTAAATCTACAGATTGTACTCTCGTCTGGTACACTATCCTCTAGGCTAAGTCCTACAAATCTAATAAAGAGTAGGTTTACATAGAGTGCATCTTGGGTGGCTTGATCAGAGAGATTGTAATACTTCTGGAGTAACAGTACTCTAAACATCAGTACATTATCATAAGCAGGTGCTCCAGCTACATTACTTTTAGCAATTCCATTTCTATTTAGTACTGGTCGTAATTTATCAAAGTCTATAATAGAGTCCAACTCTTTAAGAAATGAATTTACTTTTTCTAATCTTGATGTTACTGCTATATCTGAAAATGTATTGTTTGTATAGACTTCTTGCAAAACTCTAAAAGTAGGAACTAAAAATGCTATCAGATTGATATGAATAAATATGAAAAATTACAGAAGAAAGAACCAAAGAATTTTAAGCGTCTTATTGGTGTAAATAAAGATACATTTAATGAAATGCTTTTAGTATTTATAGCCTATGAAAAAGAGAGAACTAAAAACCATGGAGTTGGTGGTAGAAAAAGTTTAGATTCAAAAGAAAAAGTACTATTAATGTTAAGTTATTACAGAGAATATAGAACCTTAGAACATATTGGCTTTGATTATGGAGTAAGTGAATCTACAGCTTCTCGAATAGTAAGAGATGTTGAAGATGTTTTAATAAAATCTGGAAAGTTTTCATTACCAAGTAAACGTGCTTTATATGGAGATGATATGGACTTAGAGTTTATCGTCATTGATGCTACAGAGTCCCCCATACAACGACCAAAAAAAAGCAAAGAGATTACTACTCAGGGAAGAAAAGAAACCATACACTAAAAGGGCAAATCGTTATTGACAAGGATGAACGTATTATTTGTGCTCATACATGCAAAGGTACTACTCATGATTTTAAACTCTTTAAACAGAGTGATCTACCTGTGAAACCTCAAACTTGTATCTATGTAGATTTAGGCTATCTTGGTATTAAAAAGCAACATAATAACACTCAAATACCATATAAGAAATCAAAGCTACATCCATTAACTGATACACAAAAAAATCAAAATAAAAGAGAAGCTTCAGCTCGCATATGTGTTGAACATATCAATGCTAAATTAAAGACTTTTCAAATCCTTAAACAGAAATATCGTAACCGTAGAAAAAGGTTCAATCTTCGCTTCAATCTGATATGTGGATTAGTTAATTTTGACCGTGGATTTGAGGTTGCTGGAAAATGAGTTTTGCAAGAAGTCTTATCTTTAAATGCCACTTTGTACCTCTTCTTAGTGATGTTATTTTAGCTGAAAAGTGCTTTTAATGCCTTTAAATAGATTGCTTTGTTAGATTATACTGTGCAGTGGTCTCATCATTTACTTTACTCCAAGGCTTATGCATAAGCATATCATCGATAATAATACAAGCATTGTCTTCATTCTCATAATCTCTTAAAAATGGTTTTATTGATTTCCACAAAGTCTTTTCATCATCAAGAGAATCATTTAATAGTAGATGCTTTGTGAAAACATCATGACTATTACCTGTTACTTTTGAAAGTTTTGTCATCTCTATCTTGCTAAATGAACTGATTGCGAAATTTATATACATATCTTCTAATTGCTTCATATATATTTTAAGCATTTTTAATGCCATCTATTTTTAATATGTCACCTTTTGTAAATTTGAAGGTTTAGATTATCGTAACATCAGTTAGATTATTAGGACAAAGACAAATAAGACAAAGATTAGAAGTAGTTAGATGAATAATATAGAGTTAAAGAGCTTTAATAGACTAAAAAAGCTCCTAAAAATGACTGAATCTAATTTTATTGAAGATGGATTTTTTTAAATATTTGAAAAAATAGGATATATGAATACTTTTTAATTATGCAGTCGGCTCTTCTTGATAAAATAAATGAAATATCAAGAGAGATAAAACCATCAAGCACTTATAAAGCTAAACCAATCCAGCAATCTAATGAGTGGATAAATAGAGAAGTATTTATATATGAAGTAACTACTTTTTATCATAATGAAATTACCCATGTTCGCTCAATCATAAAAACTATTAGACTTCTCCTAAAACCTTTTTCAATATTTGGATATATGTCCCTACGCAGTTACTTTAATTTAAAATATAAGAGTAATTTCAATATTACTAAAATATAATCTTGCTAAAGCCTATAAACAGGTATCTAAATTGAGGTATTACTATCAGCTTTTAGGAGAAGTCCATTAAAAAAATACACAAGACAAACCATAAAACAGGAGAAGTAACAAACAGCACTAGTATTCAGTTCTGTATAGCAAATTTTCGTGAAAATGCGGAGTTCTTTCATGATAAAATTTTACTCCATTGGAAGGTAGAAACAATGCACCAATACAAAGATAATACACTTTTAGAAGATGACCATAATGCTCATCTAAATCCATTTTTAATGACAATTATCAGAAGCATTATTTTAAATATCTTGCACCTAAATGGTACAAAATCTATACAAGAACAACTCATTAACAATAGATGGGATTTAGATGACTCTATCGCCCAACTCTTGAAATTTAGTTTTTAGTGGATTATGGTGATAATCCTCTGCTTTGATTGTAGCATTCTTTATTAGACTTCTCCTAAAACCTAAAGAAAATAGGAGCGAAAATTGCTTATAATAACTGATGTTACGATAATCTAAATTCATAAAGTTTAAGAAGTGCTACAAATCTAAGTAACTTGTAATTCTTCAACTTTTTGGTAGGCGACTTTGAGAGCCTCAATATATATTTTTTCCTTAATGGCAAAGTGGTTCATTTTATAGTTTAATCGAAGTTTCTCAAGTTTTATAAAACCACGAACAGATAAGTGTATATGATTTCTTTGTGATGTTTCAACTTTTGTTGGAGAGTGTTCTATTTTTAAATTTTGTTTTAAAGATTTATGATATTCCTCTATTTTCCACCGTCTTTTGTAGATTTTAAGTACCTGATTGAAAGATAAGTCTATATCATTAGTAACAAGATATAAATAAGTAGATTCGCCATTATCGCCGTTTTTGACCACTTGCTTGATAAGTCTTAGAGGTTTTTTATAACCTTCAAGATATATCAACCGACTACTACCACCCTTTATATCTATGCTTGAGATATTAACATATTTTCCTTTATTTCTTTCTTCTAAAGTGAGTGCTATTTTTCTATTACTTTTTATTGGACATACAAACTTCTTATTTAGTTCTTCTTCTATAAAAAGTAAATTCTTAATACTTGAAAACCATTTATCAAATAAAATATATTTATATTTCACTTCATTATTGTGATGTAAAATTTGAAGTTTATCTTGCATTATTTCATTTTTACTAAAGAGAGATTTTTTAATATTCTTCTGAGAGACTGTGAAAAAACACAGTCTTATACTCTTAATGATTTCTAAAAATACTAGATTATCAAGTATATTTCTTTGGAAATTGTAGCATAAAAATATATTGCAAAAAATTGAATATATAAAGTCTAAAACTGGTGATATGAAGAGCTATTTCTTCTCTTATTTTACTTATATCTCCATTATCTAGTGCTATCATCAGTTTTTTAAACAGAGCTATCCCAATGAGGTTAAGCAGACGTTTGAAATTATAGGTAAACATGATAAGTGCATTTTCACCTTGAACCTTCTTTTTACTTCTAACGAGGAAGTGATCCCAGCCAAGGTTTCTTTTTATTGTTCCAAATGGATGTTCTACTATAGAGCCTCTTTTTTTGTAAAGTGCTTTAGCTTCTGGAGTTTTCATATTTTTATTATACTAGACTTCTCCTAAAACCTTTTTCAATATTTGGATATATGTCCCTACGCAGTTACTTTAATTTAAAATATAAGAGTAATTTCAATATTACTAAAATATAATCTTGCTAAATACTATAAACAGGTATCTAAAAGGAGGTATTACTATGAGCTTTTAGGAGAAGTCCACTTATCTAATAGTTCTTGATGTTCCCATCTTTGGGTTTGTTTTTGTTTGGTCTTTTCACCTAAACATTTATCTCTAATAGAGCAAGTATTACAATCGCTTTGTGAACTTCTGTACATATGCATAACTGATGTTACGATAATCTAAACCTTCAAATTTACAAAAGGTGACATATTAAAAATAGATGGCATTAAAAATGCTTAAAATATATATGAAGCAATTAGAAGATATGTACATAAATTTCGCAATCAGTTCATTTAGTAAGATAGAGATGACAAAACTTTCAAAAGTAACAGGTAATAGTCATGATGTTTTCACAAAGCATCTACTGGACTTCTCCTAAAAGCTCATAGTAATATATCCCTTTAGATACCTGTTTATAGGCTTTAGCAAGATTATATTTTAGTAATATTGAAATTACTCTTATATTTTAAATTAAAGTAACTGCGTAGGGACATATATCCAAATATTGAAAAATGTTTTAGGAGAAGTCTACTATTAAATGATTCTCTTGATGATGAAAAGACTTTGTGGAAATCAATAAAACCATTTTTAAGAGATTATGAGAATGAAGACAATGCTTGTATTATTATCGATGATATGCTTATGCATAAGCCTTGGAGTAAAGTAAATGATGTAGTTTGCTGGCATTATGACCATGTCTCACAAAAGATGCAAAAAGGTATCTTAATGCTAAATTTTCATTATACAGATGCTACAGGTATATCTATCCCTTTGGGATATGAAATTATCACAAAAACTGAAAATAAGTGGAGTGAGGAACATCAGAAGAATATTAAAAAATCTCTCTTTAGTAAAAATGAAATAATGCAAGATAAACTTCAAATTTTACATCACAATAATGAAGTGAAATATAAATATATTTTATTTGATAAATGGTTTTCAAGTATTAAGAATCTACTTTTTATAGAAGAAGAACTAAACAAGAAGTTTGTATGTCCAATAAAAAGTAATAGAAAAATAGCACTCACTTTAGAAGAAAGAAATAAAGGAAAATATGTTAATATCTCAAGCATAGATATAAAGGGTGGTAGTAGTCGGTTGACACCCCAATCCATTAATAACTAGAAATTAAAAGTGGAATAATTATTGCTTGCTTTTGAGAAAAACAAGGTGATAAGAAAATGGCAATAAAAGCAAGAGATAAATTAGCACATAAGCGTTCAAGAAAAGGTTATGCAAAAATAGCTGAATCAAATAAACTTTTAGAGTTACTATCAAGAGTTCCAGACCATCGTAAGGGTCAAGGGAAACGGCATAAACTAGAACATATTTTATATCTAGCTATATTAGCTGGACTAATGGGAGCTACAGATTACAAACAAATCTCTATTTGGATAGATAAACATGTTCAAAAAGAAGAAGTAAAAAAACTTCTAGGTGTAGAATTTATAATAACACCAAAAAGAAGTGCTGTCTCAGATATACTTGCAAAAGTTGATAGTGAGGCAGTAGAACTTTTGTTTAGAGAATGGATAAGAATTTATGTCGATACTACAGGAAAACATCTAAGCGTAGATGGTAAAGTGATGAATGGTAGCAGATATAAAGACCAAAAGGCTATAGAAGTTGTTGGTGCAGTTTTATCAGAGATAGGTGTAGTTATTGCTCATCAAAAAATTGCAGAGAAATCAAATGAAATACCTGCTTTACAAGCTATGATAGCAGAGCTTGGAGATGAATTTCTCTTTACCTTTGATGCGATGAACACACAAAAAAACTCTTGATTCTATTGAGCAGAGTGGTTCAAAATATATTGCTAAAGTTAAAGGTAACCAAAAAACACTTCTTGATAAAATAAATGAAATATCAAGAGAGATAAAACCATCAAGCACTTATAAAGCTAAACCAATCCAGCAATCTAATGAGTGGATAAATAGAGAAGTATTTATATATGAACCAACTACTTTTTATCATAATGAAATTACCCATGTTCGCTCAATCATAAAAACTATTAAAAAAATACACAAGACAAACCATAAAACAGGAGAAGTAACAAACAGCACTAGTATTCAGTTCTGTATAGCAAATTTTCGTGAAAATGCGGAGTTCTTTCATGATAAAATTTTACTCCATTGGAAGGTAGAAACAATGCACCAATACAAAGATAATACACTTTTAGAAGATGACCATAATGCTCATCTAAATCCATTTTTAATGACAATTATCAGAAGCATTATTTTAAATATCTTGCACCTAAATGGTACAAAATCTATACAAGAACAACTCATTAACAATAGATGGGATTTAGATGACTCTATCGCTCAACTCTTGAAATTTAATTTTTAGTGGATTGTGGTGGTCGGTTGATATATCTTGAAGGTTATAAAAAACCTCTAAGACTTATCAAGCAAGTGGTCAAAAACGGCGATGATGGCGAATCTACTTATTTATATCTTGTTACTAATGATATAGACTTATCTTTCAATCAGGTACTTGAAATCTACAAAAGACGGTGGAAAATAGAGGAATATCATAAATCTTTAAAACAAAATTTAAAAATAGAACACTCTCCAACAAAAGTTGAAACATCACAAAGAAATCATATACATTTATCTGTTCGTGGTTTTATAAAACTTGAGAAACTTCGATTAAACTATAAAATGAACCACTTTGCCATTAAGGAAAAAATATATATTGAGGCTCTCAAAGTCGCCTACCAAAAAGTTGAAGAATTACAAGTTGCTTAGATTTGTAGCACTTCTTAAACTTTATGAATTTAGATTATCGTACACCCAAATCCACTAAAAACTAAATTTCAAGAGTTGAGCGATAGAGTCATCTAAATCCCATCTATTGTTAATGAGTTGTTCTTGTATAGATTTTGTACCATTTAGGTGCAAGATATTTAAAATAATGCTTCTGATAATTGTCATTAAAAATGGATTTAGATGAGCATTATGGTCATCTTCTAAAAGTGTATTATCTTTGTATTGGTGCATTGTTTCTACCTTCCAATGGAGTAAAATTTTATCATGAAAGAACTCCGCATTTTCACGAAAATTTGCTATACAGAACTCAATACTAGTGCTGTTTGTTACTTCTCCTGTTTTATGGTTTGTCTTGTGTATTTTTTTAATAGTTTTTATGATTGAGCGAACATGGGTAATTTCATTATGATAAAAAGTAGTTGGTTCATATATAAATACTTCTCTATTTATCCACTCATTAGATTGCTGGATTGGTTTAGCTTTATAAGTGCTTGATGGTTTTATCTCTCTTGATATTTCATTTATTTTATCAAGAAGTGTTTTTTGGTTACCTTTAACTTTAGCAATATATTTTGAACCACTCTGCTCAATAGAATCAAGAGTTTTTTTGTGTGTTCATCGCATCAAAGGTAAAGAGAAATTCAGGTATTTCATTTGATTTCTCTGCAATTTTTTGATGAGCAATAACTACACCTATCTCTGATAGAACTGCACCAACAACTTGTATAGCCTTTTGGTCTTTATATCTACTACCATTCATCACTTTACCATCTACGCTTAGATGTTTTCCTGTAGTATCGACATAAATTCTTATCCATTCTCTGAACAAAAGTTCAACTGCCTCACTATCAACTTTTGCAAGTATATCTGAGACAGCACTTCTTTTTGGTGTTATTATAAATTCTACACCTAGAAGTTTTTTTACTTCTTCTTTTTGAACATGTTTATCTATCCAAATAGAAATTTGTTTGTAATCTGTAGCTCCCATTCGTCCAGCTAATATAGCTAGATATAAGATATGTTCTAATTTATGCCGTTTACCTTGACCTTTACGATGGTCTGGAACTCTTGATAGTAACTCTAAAAGTTTATTTGATTCAGCTATTTTTGCATAGCCTTTTCTTGAACGCTTTTGTGCTAATTTATCTCTTGCTTTTATTGCCATTTTCTTATCACCTTGTTTTTCTCAAAAGCAAGCAATAATTATTCCACTTTTAATTTCTAGTTATTAATGGATTGGGGTGCTGAACTATAAAAAACCAATGAATGTTTACTTGGAGAGTTTACAAATAAATGATGAGAACTATACTGAAAATGTAGTAGCTGTTTCATAAAGTTACAGGTTAGAGGTGAATAAGGAATTTGGAAATGTTGTCTTGACTTATTGGGGTAGTATACAATCATAAAAACTATTAAAAAAATACACAAGACAAATCATAAAACTGGAGAAGTGACAAATAGTACTAGAATTCAGTTCTGTATAGCAAATTTTCGTGAAAATGCGGAGTTCTTTCATGATAAAATTTTACTCCATTGGAAGGTAGAAACAATGCACCAATACAAAGATAATACACTTTTAGAAGATGACCATAATGCTCATCTAAATCCATTTTTAATAGCCCATTCCGATACTAAGAACAATATTTGCTTATAGCTCTAAAAGGGGCAGAAATGAGCAATAAATTATTAGAAATTTTTAAAGAGGAAATATCAGAGCAAGGAAGAGAACAAGCGAGACAATATAGTTTACCTATGATGATGTATTTATCGGTAATTGCAATTCTGATGGGTGCAAAGAATCCAATTGAAATACATCAATGGATGAAGAATAACGGTAAACGAAAAGAGATAAAAAAACTATTAGGTGTAGAATTTTTTAAAGCCCCAGGAAAATCAAGAGTGTATGACTTTTTTGAAATAGTTGATAAGATTGAATAGACTTCTTGCAAAACTCCTTATATGGCTTAGCACTTTATAGAGAGTTTTAATCAAGGTAAATGTTCTCAAGCGTAGCCAAAGCTAGGGTTGGGGTTCTTTAACGCTGAGTAAGGCTCTCTATAAAGTGTCCTATGGAAGGGATAGTAAGTACTAACCTTGCACAAAAAAATATTTTACCCTTAGCTTAGGCTAGGAATAAAAATTTGTTTTACACAATTTTAGTCCTTCTTAGCTCTCTGTGGTATATAGGAGTTTTGCAAGAAGTCTAATTAGAAAAAGCCTTCCGCAGATGGATACGAATTTTTATAGATATACCAGCACATGCAGTAGCAGCCGTAGATGGTAAAGTTCTAAGAGGAAGTGCAAATGCTAAAGATAATGCAGTATCTGTTTTATCTGCAGTTTTAGCAGAAACAAAATTAATTATTGCCCATAAAGAGATAGAAAAAAAGTCTAATGAGATACCAGCATTTCAAGAACTAATAGGTGAGCTTGATGAGACATTTAGTTATGGCTTTGATGCTTTAAACACACAAAAAAACTCTTAAAAAGGCATCTAGTAGCGGTTCAAAGTTTATAGCAAAAGTAAAAAAGAATCAAAAAACTTTACTGTCGCTAGCTAAAGAGATAGAGGAAGCTTCTTCTATCGATTCAAGTTTTCAAATGGAAATTAAACAATCAAATGATTTCATACAAAGAAATATATATGTGTATCAAAACTGTATATATCCATGGGATGGTGTTTTTATTCATTCAGTAATCAGAGTTGATAAAATTGTTAATTAGACTTCTTGCAAAACTCCTATATACCACAGAGAGCTAAGAAGGACTAAAATTGTGTAAAACAAATTTTTATTCCTAGCCTAAGCTAAGGGTAAAATATTTTTTTGTGCAAGGTTAGTACTTACTATCCCTTCCATAGGACACTTTATAGAGAGCCTTACTCAGCGTTAAAGAACCCCAACCCTAGCTTTGGCTACGCTTGAGAACATTTACCTTGATTAAAACTCTCTATAAAGTGCTAAGCCATATAAGGAGTTTTGCAAGAAGTCTATTGCAAAGAGACAAAGACACATTACTATATCTCAAATGATACAGATAGTGCAGAATCATTTTTGCAAAAGATACTCCAAGAGTGGAGTGTTGAGACAATGCACTTTTATAAAGATACAGCACTTAATGAAGATAGATGCAAAATTAATAAAGGTGCATTTAGTTTTTCAATTTTAAGAAGTATTGTAATCAATATTCTTCATCTTAATAAAGTTCAAAATATAGGTAGAAAAATTGTTGATACAACTCAAAATTTAGCTGAGGCTTTGATGCTCTTCTCTATGGTAAGATTGGAATATGGGTTTATTAAGGATTGTTTAGTATTGGAATAGGCTACATTTTTAATGACAATTATCAGAAGCATTATTTTAAATATCTTGCACCTAAATGGTACAAAATCTATACAAGAACAACTCATTAACAATAGATGGGATTTAGATGACTCTATCGCTCAACTCTTGAAATTTAGTTTTTAGTGGATTGTGGTGTATAAAGGGTGGTAGTAGTCGATTGATATATCTTGAAGCTTATAAAAAACCTTTAAGACTTATCAAGCAAGTGGTCAAAAACGGCGATGATGGCGAATCTACTTATTTATATCTTGTTACTAATTATCTAGTTTCACCACATTATGGTTGCCCAATTTAATAATAGACTTCTTGCAAAACTCTAAAAGTAGGAACTAAAAATGCTATCAGATTGATATGAATAAATATGAAAAATTACAGAAGAAAGAACCAAAGAATTTTAAGCGTCTTATTGGTGTAAATAAAGATACATTTAATGAAATGCTTTTAGTATTTATAGCCTATGAAAAAGAGAGAACTAAAAACCATGGAGTTGGTGGTAGAAAAAGTTTAGATTCAAAAGAAAAAGTACTATTAATGTTAAGTTATTACAGAGAATATAGAACCTTAGAACATATTGGCTTTGATTATGGAGTAAGTGAATCTACAGCTTCTCGAATAGTAAGAGATGTTGAAGATGTTTTAATAAAATCTGGAAAGTTTTCATTACCAAGTAAACGTGCTTTATATGGAGATGATATGGACTTAGAGTTTATCGTCATTTATGCTACAGAGTCCCCCATACAACGACCAAAAAAAAGCAAAGAGATTACTACTCAGGGAAGAAAAGAAACCATACACTAAAAGGGCAAATCGTTATTGACAAGGATGAACGTATTATTTGTGCTCATACATGCAAAGGTACTACTCATGATTTTAAACTCTTTAAACAGAGTGATTTACCTGTGAAACCTCAAACTTGTATCTATGTAGATTTAGGCTATCTTGGTATTAAAAAGCAACATAATAACACTCAAATACCATATAAGAAATCAAAGCTACATCCATTAACTGATACACAAAAAAATCAAAATAAAAGAGAAGCTTCAGCTCGCATATGTGTTGAACATATCAATGCTAAATTAAAGACTTTTCAAATCCTTAAACAGAAATATCGTAACCGTAGAAAAAGGTTCAATCTTCGCTTCAATCTGATATGTGGATTAGTTAATTTTGACCGTGGATTTGAGGTTGCTGGAAAATGAGTTTTGCAAGAAGTCTAATAAGTGATAGCTCAATAACATCATAGTAAAATCTTTTTACCACAAAAGGATTAAAATAATGTCACAAGTCTATCACTCCAATGCTAGAACAAACCAGCATGTAAGACAAAGAATACAACAATCTGATTTAACAAATGTTGAATTATCAGATAACTATAATGTAAATGTGAAAACTATTGCTAAACACAGAAAAAGAGATTTTTCAAATGATAAGAGTTCAAGACCAGATAATATAAAATATGCTTTAACACCTTTAGAAAAGGAGCTTATACGGGTCGTAAGAACCCTTACTTGGATGGAGTTAGATGGCTTAACAGATACCATGGTTGATGTCATTCCAAATGCAAACAGAAGTAATGTCTATAGAACTTTGAGAGCCTTTGATATAAATAGAGTTCCTGTTGAACAAAAGGCAAAAGCTAAAAAGTTTAAAGAGTATGAGCCTGGCTATTTGCACATTGATGTAACCTATTTACCAAAATTTGACAAACAAAAATATTATCTCTTTGTAGCTATAGATAGAGCTACAAGGCTATTGTATTATAAAGTATATGAAAATAAGACAGATGCTAATGCAGTTGAATTTCTCAAAGAGTGTAAAGAGTTTTTTCCTTTTTACATAACTCATATTCTCACAGACAATGAACTGGAGTTTACCGACAAATGGGCAAGAGGTAAAGGCAAAGTTAGTGGCAATCATAAGTTTGATATTGAATGTACTAAAGATGAGATAGAACACAGGCTAACAGCTCCATATACACCTCAAACTAATGGAATGGTTGAAGGGTTAATGGAACAATAAAGAATGCTACAATCAAAGCAGAGGATTATGATAATATTGATGATGTTAAGAAAGATTTAAATAAGTTCTTGATATTCTATAACTTCAATAGAAGACATGGTTCTTTAAGAAAAGAACTCAAAGTCAGAACTCCTTTTGATGCAGTTCAAAGTTGGTTTCAAACGAAGCCTGAAATATTTAAGATTTTACCAAGTGAGTTTCAAGATATTGCTTTTGAAATGGTACAACGTGGTGAAACTTGACATTTTACAACTGAACTTTTATCAGATGCAAGTGACATATATTCACAAAAAATGCTTCTTCGAGTTTTTTAGACTTACTGGTAAAACTTCATATTGACTTGCTATCTCGTTTATAGTTTTAGCAGCCTCTAAAACTAATTTTGCTTTAAATTCTCCACTATATGTTTTTCTCTTTGTAGTCATAATTATTTATCCCTATTTTTTGTATTCTTATTCTATCATTTGGAATAAGAATACTTGGTTAATTGGTTTGCTTTTCTAGAGACATTATAATAGTGGATGGATTCTAAAACCGAAAAGTTTACAAGTCAAAAAAAACTACTGATAGTATCAGTAAAAAGTTATAAATATCACTGATAATTATTGGTTTAAGACGCTGTTTGAGGTATTTTTCGTAGTTATGGATGGGGATATAGGATTCGAACCTATGAATGCTAGCACCAAAAGCTAGTGCCTTACCACTTGGCGAATCCCCATCATTTATAGTTTTAGATTGGTTGCGGAAACAGGATTTGAACCTGTGACCTTCGGGTTATGAGCCCGACGAGCTACCGAACTGCTCTATTCCGCGATGTTTTAAGACAAACAACTGTGTGTTTGTGAGTCGAAATTATAGACAAAATATTATCTATTGTCAAGGGTTTTTTAATAAACTTTTTAAATTTTTTTTTTTATGAAAATTTTAGCAAATTTTTGACATTAGACTTCTTGCAAAACTCCTTATATACCTTAGCACTTTATTACAGTAGTCGTCATTTTTAAAAAATAAAAGAATAAAGAGCTTGGTTTTAAAGTATAAATACCCTTATGAAAAAGACCAAACTCGAAGATAATTGTAACATATTGAAAGAACAGATAAAAGAACATACAAATTTTAACAGAGCAAGAATATTTGTAATAGTTGGATTGATAGTATCAATTTCAAAATTAAGAGCAGTAAATCTTAAAAAGTTAGCAACTGTATTAAATGCAAGAGAATCCAAAACAGCAAACTATAGAAGGATAGGAAGATTTTTCAATAGACTTCTTGCAAAACTCCTATATACCACAGAGAGCTAAGAAGGACTAAAATTGTGTAAAACAAATTTTTATTCCTAGCCTAAGCTAAGGGTAAAATATTTTTTTGTGCAAGGTTAGTACTTACTATCCCTTCCATAGGACACTTTATAGAGAGCCTTACTCAGCGTTAAAGAACCCCAACCCTAGCTTTGGCTACGCTTGAGAACATTTACCTTGATTAAAACTTTCTATAAAGTGCTAAGCCATATAAGGAGTTTTGCAAGAAGTCTAATGAGTTTTCATTCGATAAAAAGATAATTGCACAGATGTTGTCAAGTTTTTTACCTAAAGAAAGATGGGTATTAGCAATTGATAGAACAAATTGAAAATTTGGTAAAGTACATATCAATATATTGATGTTAAGCGTTGCTTATAAAGGGATGACCATCCCTATTGTGAGACCACTGCACAGTAAGTAATAGACCTCAAATAATTTCAAAACTAAGATCATTAAAAAGGTTTAGATTTAATAGACTTCTCCTAAAACCTTTTTCAATATTTGGATATATGTCCCTACGCAGTTCACCCCAATCCATTAATAACTAGAAATTAAAAGTGGAATAATTATTGCTTGCTTTTGAGAAAAACAAGGTGATAAGAAAATGGCAATAAAAGCAAGAGATAAATTAGCACAAAAGCGTTCAAGAAAAGGCTATGCAAAAATAGCTGAATCAAATAAACTTTTAGAGTTACTATCAAGAGTTCCAGACCATCGTAAAGGTCAAGGGAAACGGCATAAACTAGAACATATTTTATATCTAGCTATATTAGCTGGACTAATGGGAGCTACAGATTACAAACAAATCTCTATTTGGATAGATAAACATGTCCAAAAAGAAGAAGTAAAAAAACTTCTAGGTGTAGAATTTATAATAACACCAAAAAGAAGTGCTGTATCAGATATACTTGCAAAAGTTGATAGTGAGGCAGTAGAACTTTTGTTTAGAGAATGGATAAGAATTTATGTCGATACTACAGGAAAACATCTAAGCGTAGATGGTAAAGTGATGAATGGTAGCAGATATAAAGACCAAAAGGCTATAGAAGTTGTTGGTGCAGTTTTATCAGAGATAGGTGTAGTTATTGCTCATCAAAAAATTGCAAAAAAATCAAATGAAATACCTGAATTTCTCTTTACCTTTGATGCGATGAACACACAAAAAAACTCTTGATTCTATTGAGCAAAGTGGTTCAAAGTATATTGCTAAAGTTAAAGATAACCAAAAAACACTTCTTGATAAAATAGATGAAATATCAAGAGAGATAAAACCATCAAGCACTTATAAAGCTAAACCAATCCAGCAGTCTAATGAGCGGATAAATAGAGAGGTATTTATATATCAACCGACTACTTTTTATCATAATGAAATCACCCATGTTCGCTCAATCATTAAAACCATTAAAAAAATACACAAGACAAATCATAAAACTGGAGAAGTGACAAATAGTACTAGAATTCAGTTCTGTATAGCAAATTTTCGTGAAAATGCGGAGTTCTTTCATGATAAAATTTTACTCCATTGGAAGGTAGAAACAATGCACCAATACAAAGATAATACACTTTTAGAAGATGACCATAATGCTCATCTAAATCCATTTTTAATGACAATTATCAGAAGCATTATTTTAAATATCTTGCACCTAAATGGTACAAAATCTATACAAGAACAACTCATTAACAATAGATGGGATTTAGATGACTCTATCGCTCAACTCTTGAAATTTAGTTTTTAGTGGATTAGGGTGATCATCTACTAGCCCATTCCGATACTAAGAACAATATTTGCTTATAGCTCTAAAAGGGGCAGAAATGAGCAATAAATTATTAGAAATTTTTAAAGAGGAAATATCAGAGCAAGGAAGAGAACAAGCGAGACAATATAGTTTACCTATGATGATGTATTTATCGGTAATTGCAATTCTGATGGGTGCAAAGAATCCAATTGAAATACATCAATGGATGAAGAATAACGGTAAACGAAAAGAGATAAAAAAACTATTAGGTAGACTTCTTGCAAAACTCATTTTCCAGCAACCTCAAATCCACGGTCAAAATTAACTAATCCACATATCAGATTGAAGCGAAGATTGAACCTTTTTCTACGGTTACGATATTTCTGTTTAAGGATTTGAAAAGTCTTTAATGGACTTCTCCTAAAAGCTAATAGTAATACATCACTTTAGATACCTGTTTATAGGCTTTAGCAAGATTATATTTTAGTAATATTGAAATTACTCTTATATTTTAAATTAAAGTAACTGCGTAGGGACATATATCCAAATATTGAAAAAGGTTTTAGGAGAAGTCTAATTTAGCATTGATATGTTCAACACATATGCGAGCTGAAGCTTCTCTTTTATTTTGATTTTTTTGTGTATCAGTTAATGGATGTAGCTTTGATTTCTTATATGGTATTTGAGTGTTATTATGTTGCTTTTTAATACCAAGATAGCCTAAATCTACATAGATACAAGTTTGAGGTTTCACAGGTAAATCACTCTGTTTAAAGAGTTTAAAATCATGAGTAGTACCTTTGCATGTATGAGCACAAATAATACGTTCATCCTTGTCAATAACGATTTGCCCTTTTAGTGTATGGTTTCTTTTCTTCCCTGAGTAGTAATCTCTTTGCTTTTTTTTGGTCGTTGTATGGGGGACTCTGTAGCATCAATGACGATAAACTCTAAGTCCATATCATCTCCATATAAAGCACGTTTACTTGGTAATGAAAACTTTCCAGATTTTATTAAAACATCTTCAACATCTCTTACTATTCGAGAAGCTGTAGATTCACTTACTCCATAATCAAAGCCAATATGTTCTAAGGTTCTATATTCTCTGTAATAACTTAACATTAATAGTACTTTTTCTTTTGAATCTAAACTTTTTCTACCACCAACTCCATGGTTTTTAGTTCTCTCTTTTTCATAGGCTATAAATACTAAAAGCATTTCATTAAATGTATCTTTATTTACACCAATAAGACGCTTAAAATTCTTTGGTTCTTTCTTCTGTAATTTTTCATATTTATTCATATCAATCTGATAGCATTTTTAGTTCCTACTTTTAGAGTTTTGCAAGAAGTCTGGTGTAGAATTTTTTAAAGCCCCAGGAAAATCAAGAGTGTATGACTTTTTTGAAATAGTTGATAAGATTGAATTAGAAAAAGCCTTCCGCAGATGGATACGAATTTTTATAGATATACCAGTACATGCAGTAGCAGCCGTAGATGGTAAAGTTCTAAGAGGAAGTGCAAATGCTAAAGATAATGCAGTATCTGTTTTATCTGCAGTTTTAGCAGAAACAAAATTAATTATTGCCCATAAAGAGATAGACAAAAAGTCTAATGAGATACCAGCATTTCAAGAACTAATAGGTGAGCTTGATGAGACATTTAGTTATGGCTTTGATGCTTTAAACACACAAAAAAACTCTTAAAAAGGCATCTGGTAGCGGTTCAAAGTTTATAGCAAAAGTAAAAAAGAATCAAAAAACTTTACTGTCGCTAGCTAAAGAGATAGAGGAAGCTTCTTCTATCGATTCAAGTTTTCAAATGGAAATTAAACAATCAAATGATTTCATACAAAGAAATATATATGTGTATCAAAACTGTATATATCCATGGGATGGTGTTTTTATTCATTCAGTAATCAGAGTTGATAAAATTGTTAATTGCAAAGAGACAAAGACACATTACTATATCTCAAATGATACAGATAGTGCAGAATCATTTTTGCAAAAGATACTCCAAGAGTGGAGTGTTGAGACAATGCACTTTTATAAAGATACAGCACTTAATGAAGATAGATGCAAAATTAATAAAGGTGCATTTAGTTTTTCAATTTTAAGAAGTATTGTAATCAATATTCTTCATCTTAATAAAGTTCAAAATATAGGTAGAAAAATTGTTGATACAACTCAAAATTTAGCTGAGGCTTTGATGCTCTTCTCTATGGTAAGATTGGAATATGGGTTTATTAAGGATTGTTTAGTATTGGAATAGGCTAACAAAAAGTAATAGAAAAATAGCACTCACTTTAGAAGAAAGAAATAAAGGAAAATATGTTAATATCTGAAGCATAGATATAAAGGGTGGTAGTAGTCGGTTGATATATCTTGAAGGTTATAAAAAACCTCTAAGACTTATCAAGCAAGTGGTCAAAAACGGCGATGATGGCGAATCTACTTATTTATATGTTGTTACTAATGATATAGACTTATCTTTCAATCAGGTACTTGAAATCTACAAAAGACGGTGGAAAATAGAGGAATATCATAAATCTTTAAAACAAAATTTAAAAATAGAACACTCTCCAACAAAAGTTGAAACATCACAAAGAAATCATATACACTTATCTGTTCGTGCTTTTATAAAACTTGAAAAACTTGGATTAAACTATAAAATGAACCACTTTGCCATTAAGGAAAAAATATATATTGAGGCTCTCAAAGTCGCCTACCAAAAAGTTGAAGAATTACAAGTTGTTTAGATTTGTAGCACTTTTTAAACTTTATGAATTTAGATTATCGTAACATCAGGTACTAAAATTGTGTAAAACAAATTTTTATTCCTAGCCTAAGCTAAGGGTAAAATATTTTTTTATGCAAGGTTAGTACTTACTATCCCTTCCCTAGGACACTTTATAGAGAGCCTTACTCAGCGTTAAAGAACCCCAACCGTAGCTTTGGCTACGCTTGAGAACATTTACCTTGATTAAAACTCTCTATAAAGTGCTAAGGCATATAGGAGTTTTGCAAGAAGTCTATTTTTTCACTTCCCAATATACAATTGTCTTGGTCTAGCTATTTTTGACGTTGGATCCCCTCTAAATTCTAAAAGTTGTGTTACCCATCCGACACATCTCCCTATCACAAAAATCGGAGTAAACATTGCTTTGTCAATTTTAAGTGATGTTAAAATCACTCCTGAATAAAAATCTATATTTGGGTAAAGTTTTCTTTTGATAAAGTACTCATCATTCAAAGCTATCTCTTCTAGTCGATGAGCTATTGCCATCAAGTTTGAATCTAGATTTAATTCATCTTTTAACTGATCTTGTAATTTTTTTAATATTTTTGCTCGTGGATCAAAATTTTTATACACTCTATGACCAAAACCCATTAATTTAAAACTATCATTGGGGTCTTTTGCTTTTGCTATGTATTTATCTACATTATCTACGCTGCCTATCATTTCAAGTTGAAGTATTACCGATTCATTTGCACCACCATGGGCCCTACCCCATAGAGCTGAAATACCTGATGCTATAGCTACATAGGGATGAGCTCCTGTTGATGCTACATTTCTGACAACTGTTGTTGAAGCATTTTGTTCATGATCTGCGTGAAGTGTAAAAATAGTATCTAATGCTTTTACCTCAAGTGCTGAAATAGCTTCAACTCCATCTTTTGTTCTTTTCATTTTTCCACCAGGGTATGCACGCAACATATATAAAAAATTTTCAGTAAAAGATCTATCTACATCTGGATATATGAAAGAAATTCCGAGTGATTTTCTGTAGGCAAAGGCTGCTAAAGTTGGAATTTTTGCGATAATTCTTCTTGCCATCTCTTGACATTCTTCCACATCGTCCATATTTAAATGTTCATAATAAAATGATGCCAAGGCTGAAACACCAGAAGATAAAATAGACATAGGGTGCGCACTATCAGGAAATGAAAGGAGTAATCGTCGTAAGTCCTCATTTATAAAAGAACGATGTCTTAGTTCTAAATCAAAAGATTCTAACTCATCTTTTGTTGGTAAAATACCATGAAGTAGTAAAAAACAAGTTTCCAAATAACTATGTTTTGTGGCTAATATCTCAATATTTATACCTCTATATAATAACTCTCCCTTATCTCCATCTATATAGGTGATAGAGGACTTGCATGAAGCTGTCGCTGTATAACCAGAATCATAAGTAAACATCCCAATTTTTTTATAAAAAGTAGATATATCCACTACGCTAGGTCCTCGAGTAGCGTCTAAAATATCAAACTCGTACTTGCTTCCATCCCTGTTATTAATCATCGTCATTGTATTAGTTTTCATATTTAATCTCCTATTAAGATATTGTATATCGTGTCTAACTCAAATTAGATTAAAAGCTACATTTATATTAAAAAATTAAGCTAATATTAGATTCTAAGTAATAGACCTTAAGTAATTTCAAAACTAACATCATTTAAAAGGTTTAGATTTAATGTAAATTTGACTTGGTTACACGAGTAGGGTTAAGTTAATTTCAACATATCTATACTACCCCAATAAGTCAAGACAACATTTCCAAATTTCTTATTCACCTTTAACCCTGTTACTTTATGAAACAACTACTACATTTTTAGTATAGTTCTCATCATTTATTTGTAAACTATCAAAGTAAACATTCATTGGTTTTTTGTAGTTCAGTGTTTCATGAAATCTTCTATAATTGTAAAAATCCATATAGTCTGTTACATCCTCTTTCAACTCCTTAATTGTGTTATATTGATTGTGATATATTCTCTCAACCTTAGCACTTCTCCAGAATCTTTCAATGGCAATATTATCAGTAGCTCTACCTTTACCATCCATTAGACTTCTTGCAAAACTCCTATATACCACAGAGAGCTAAGAAGGACTAAAATTGTGTAAAACAAATTTTTATTCCTAGCCTAAGCTAAGGGTAAAATATTTTTTTGTGCAAGGTTAGTACTTACTATCCCTTCCATAGGACACTTTATAGAGAGCCTTACTCAGCGTTAAAGAACCCCAACCCTAGCTTTGGCTACGCTTGAGAACATTTACCTTGATTAAAACTTTCTATAAAGTGCTAAGCCATATAAGGAGTTTTGCAAGAAGTCTATTGAGATAGTAATGCCATTATCTTTAAGCTTTTGTGTATGGATATAGCTTGTATACTGGCTTCCTTGATCAGTATTAAATATCTCTGGTTTTTCATATTTAAGAAGTGCAACATTAAGTACTCCCATAACAAGGTCAGTGTCCATTGTATTGGATATTTTCCATGAAAGAACAGCTTTAGAGTACCAATCAATGATAGCTGCAAGATAAACCATGCCACCATTGATTTTAATATAGGTAATATCTGTACTCCATACTTGATTAGCTCTTGTAATATCTATCCCTCTAAGCTTATAGGAGAACTTAGGATGTTGTATATTAGCTAGAGTTAAGGAAATAGGCTCTCTTACAGCTAGTATAGCCTTTAATCCTAACTCTTTGCGATAACTCTGGACAGTGAAACTTACACTGAAACCATTCTCTAGTAACTGGCAATGCACCTTCTTAGCTCCATATATTGGTATCTCTTCAAAGATAGATTTTATCTCCTCCTTGATGGTTTCTTTATGTTCGCTGACTACAGGTATATAGTAAAGCGAACTTCTACTAATATCTAGTATCGCACACTGTTGTACTACGGATAATCTCTTTAACTCGAAATTTATCATAGCCTTTTTACTAGATAAGTCCGAGCTTCTCAGCTTTCCCCGCATCCAGTTATTCTCCACTGTTAATTGTCCTACTATTTTTGCGTATTCATCTATTTTTTCTTGAAGTTTTTTAGTTTCATCTTTATACTCTTTTACAACTTTGGAAGGTTCCATTGCCATCTCTGCATTCTCTAAAAATAGCTTCTTCCAGTTTTTGAGATTATTGGGTGTAATACCATTATCTTTAGCTATTTCTATACACCCCAATCCATTAATAACTAGAAATTAAAAGTGGAATAATTATTGCTTGCTTTTGAGAAAAACAAGGTGATAAGAAAATGGCAATAAAAGCAAGAGATAAATTAGCACAAAAGCGTTCAAGAAAAGGCTATGCAAAAATAGCTGAATCAAATAAACTTTTAGAGTTACTATCAAGAGTTCCAGACCATCGTAAAGGTCAAGGTAAACGGCATAAATTAGAACATATCTTATATCTAGCTATATTAGCTGGACGAATGGGAGCTACAGATTACAAACAAATTTCTATTTGGATAGATAAACATGTTCAAAAAGAAGAAGTAAAAAAACTTCTAGGTGTAGAATTTATAATAACACCAAAAAGAAGTGCTGTCTCAGATATACTTGCAAAAGTTGATAGTGAGGCAGTTGAACTTTTGTTCAGAGAATGGATAAGAATTTATGTCGATACTACAGGAAAACATCTAAGCGTAGATGGTAAAGTGATGAATGGTAGTAGATATAAAGACCAAAAGGCTATACAAGTTGTTGGTGCAGTTCTATCAGAGATAGGTGTAGTTATTGCTCATCAAAAAATTGCAGAGAAATCAAATGAAATACCTGCTTTACAAGCTATGATAGCAGAGCTTGGAGATGAATTTCTCTTTACCTTTGATGCGATGAACACACAAAAAAACTCTTGATTCTATTGAGCAGAGTGGTTCAAAATATATTGCTAAAGTTAAAGGTAACCAAAAAACACTTCTTGATAAAATAAATGAAATATCAAGAGAGATAAAACCATCAAGCACTTATAAAGCTAAACCAATCCAGCAATCTAATGAGTGGATAAATAGAGAAGTATTTATATATGAACCAACTATTTTTTATCATAATGAAATTACCCATGTTCGCTCAATCATAAAAACTATTAAAAAAATACACAAGACAAACCATAAAACAGGAGAAGTAACAAACAGCACTAGTATTCAGTTCTGTATAGCAAATTTTCGTGAAAATGCGGAGTTCTTTCATGATAAAATTTTACTCCATTGGAAGGTAGAAACAATGCACCAATACAAAGATAATACACTTTTAGAAGATGACCATAATGCTCATCTAAATCCATTTTTAATGACAATTATCAGAAGCATTATTTTAAATATCTTGCACCTAAATGGTACAAAATCTATACAAGAACAACTCATTAACAATAGATGGGATTTAGATGACTCTATCGCTCAACTCTTGAAATTTAGTTTTTAGTGGATTGTGGTGATTTCTATAAGAGTTTTTTCCTCTTTAAGAAGCTCTAAAACCAATTTTGTTTTTAGCTCTGTTGAATAAGTTGTCCGTTTTCTGCTCATCTTTCTACCCTCACTTTATTATTCTTATTTTATCGTATATGAAATAAGAACTTTTGAAATGTTGTTTGGTTTTCTTGGGGTAGTATACTCTTACTTAATTATAAAGCATCACCATAAAAAGCACTATAAACCATAGCTTTTAGTTTTGCATTACTTGTTTTCATATAAGTACCTTTTTATTTTTTTTGTAGGTGTTTTGATAAATGGCTCAACTTGTTCTATAAATTTTACCATTCTCGAAAATGATGATATTTGAGCATTGACATTTTTTCGTATATTTTCTAAATAATTTTCAATGTTTTCTTTATCAGCGTCAGAAATTTTTTCATAGTCTAGGTTGATTAAAGCGATGAGTTTAGCATCTTTATCCATCATAACTAAAGAGTCTAAAATAGTTTCATCTTGATTGATAGTAGCTTCTATTTGTTCTGGATAAATATTTTCGCCACCTTGACCTATAAGAACATTTTTACTTCTCCCATTGATAAATAAAAAACCCTCATCATCTATGTAGCCTAAGTCACCTGTTAAAAACCAGCCATCTTCTATAACTTCAGCAGTTTGTGCTTCATCTTTAAAGTATCCCATCATGATACTAGGTGATTTAGCGATAATTTCACCGTTACCTGTTTTTGGATCTTTGTTTTTAATCTTTAACTCAACCCCTGCCATTGCGATACCAGTAGAGCCTAGCTTCATCTTTTGCCCTAAAACTGAACCAGCTAAAAGAGGAGCTGTTTCGGTTAAACCATAGCCTACAACATAAGGAAATTCTGCTTCTATTAAAAACTCTTCTACATAAGGGGAGATTCCAGCACCACCGATACCGTAAAATCTCATTCTACCACCAAAGGTTTCAATAAGTTTTTCACCAGCAATTTTGTTGAGTTTTTTTCTGATAAAACCTATGCTATAAAGAGTTTTAATCCAAAAAGACTCTTTAAACTTAGGAAGTATTTTACTTTTATATATCTTTTCAATGATAAGGGGAACACTGACCATCATCGTCGGTCTTACTACTTTAAAAGCTTTCATCAAAACACTAGGAGTTGGTGCTTTATCTATATAATATACACTTGCCCCATGAAGCATAGGAACGATTAAACCAACAGTACACTCCAAAGTATGAGCCATAGGAAGTATAGATAAGAACACATCATCTTGTGTGATAGTAACTTGAACATAAGCACTCATTGCATTGGTAACAAGGTTTTTGTGAGAGAGCATAACGCCTTTTGAATTACCTGTAGTGCCTGAAGTATATATAAGTGAGGCTAGGTCATCTTCTTGTGGTTTTGTAAGTTCTCCTGAAGATTGAGAGTTTTGCTCACTCATATACTTAACATCAGATAATATCTCAACTAAACTAAGGGTATCAAGATTAATCCCAAGTTTAATATTTGAATGCTCACACTCTTCTATAGTTTTTTGAAATTTATTTGAAACAAATACAGCCTTAACTTCTGAGTGTTTTATGATTCGATGAACATCAGCGGGATGAAAATCTGGAAGTATTGGAACGATTACGCCGCCAAAATATGTGACAGCAAAGTAGGCTACACCCCAGTTTGGCATATTTTCACTTAGAAGAAGTACTTTATCTCCTTTTTTGATGCCATTATTTTGAAAAAGTTTTATAGTTGTGTGAACAAGGGTGTTAAATTCTGAATATCGCATCGCTTGTTGCCCAACTTTAGCAAAAGCATCAGCATTAGCATATAAATAAAGTGAACGATTAAGTAAGGCAGGGAGTGTAAAATTTTCTAAATTTTCATAAGGGTAAGTCATAATTAATCTCATTTTTTTGATTTTACATAATAAACAAAAAAACATTATGTTTATTTTATGTTTTTCTAGGATCATTATACATATAAATAGTTACAGGACTAAGATTTGAGTAAACAAAACAAAAATAAAGACTTAATAGACTTCTTGCAAAACTCTAAAAGTAGGAACTAAAAATGCTATCAGATTGATATGAATAACTGATGTTACGATAATCTAAATTCATAAAGTTTAAGAAGTGCTACAAATCTAAACAACTTGTAATTCTTCAACTTTTTGGTAGGCGACTTTGAGAGCCTCAATATATATTTTTTCCTTAATGGCAAAGTGGTTCATTTTATAGTTTAATCGAAGTTTCTCAAGTTTTATAAAACCACGAACAGATAAATGTATATGATTTCTTTGTGATGTTTCAACTTTTGTTGGAGAGTGTTCTATTTTTAAATTTTGTTTTAAAGATTTATGATATTCCTCTATTTTCCACCGTCTTTTGTAGATTTCAAGTACCTGATTGAAAGATAAGTCTATATCATTAGTAACAAGATATAAATAAGTAGATTCGCCATCATCGCCGTTTTTGACCACTTGCTTGATAAGTCTTAGAGGTTTTTTATAACCTTCAATATATATCAGCCGACTACTACCACACACCAATCCACTAAAAACTAAATTTCAAGAGTTGAGCGATAGAGTCATCTAAATCCCATCTATTGTTAATGAGTTGTTCTTGTATAGATTTTGTACCATTTAGGTGCAAGATATTTAAAATAATGCTTCTGATAATTGTCATTAAAAATGGATTTAGATGAGCATTATGGTCATCTTCTAAAAGTGTATTATCTTTGTATTGGTGCATTGTTTCTACCTTCCAATGGAGTAAAATTTTATCATGAAAGAACTCCGCATTTTCACGAAAATTTGCTATACAGAACTGAATAGACTTCTCCTAAAACCTTTTTCAATATTTGGATATATGTCCCTACGCAGTTACTTTAATTTAAAATATAAGAGTAATTTCAATATTACTAAAATATAATCTTGCTAAAGACTATAAACAGGTATCTAAAGGGAGGTATTACTATGAGCTTTTAGGAGAAGTCCAATACTAGTGCTGTTTGTTACTTCTCCTGTTTTATGGTTTGTCTTGTGTATTTTTTTAATAGACTTCTTGCAAAACTCCTATATACCACAGAGAGCTAAGAAGGACTAAAATTGTGTAAAACAAATTTTTATTCCTAGCCTAAGCTAAGGGTAAAATATTTTTTTGTGCAAGGTTAGTACTTACTATCCCTTCCATAGGACACTTTATAGAGAGCCTTACTCAGCGTTAAAGAACCCCAACCCTAGCTTTGGCTACGCTTGAGAACATTTACCTTGATTAAAACTCTCTATAAAGTGCTAAGCCATATAAGGAGTTTTGCAAGAAGTCTAATAGACTTCTCCTAAAACCTAAAGAAAATAGGAGCGAAAATTGCTTATAATAAGCTATGGGAAAAACAATCAAATATTTCAAAGTTAATAAATTAACAGATAAAGATTTTAGACGAGTTGTAGGTGTTAAAAGAGACACCTTTAAAGATATGATAAAAGTAGTTAGAAGACACTATAAAAAGAAGAAAGTTAAAGGTGGAACAAACAAATCTTTATCTGCAAATGATGAGACACTCATGATGCTAGAATATTATAGAGAGTACAGAACTTTTAAACATATAGGAGTTGATTATGGAGTGAGTGAATCAACAGCACATTATATTGTTACAAAGATAGAAAAGATTTTAATACAAGAACCACAATTTCATCTTAAAACTCTAAAACATGCGATACCTATAGAAGATACTAATAATGGACTTCTCCTAAAAGCTCATAGTAATACCTCCTTTTAGATACCTGTTTATAGTATTTAGCAAGATTATATTTTAGTAATATTGAAATTACTCTTATATTTTAAATTAAAGTAACTGCGTAGGGACATATATCCAAATATTGAAAAAGGTTTTAGGAGAAGTCTAATCTTGAAATAGTCGTAGTAGATGTAACAGAGAGCCAATGTGAGAGACCAAAAAAAAGCAAAAAAGATACTACTCAGGTAAAAAGAAAAAGCACACCTTAAAAACACAAATAATTACAACATCGACAGGTAAAATATTAGCTGTAACTATTGATAAAGGAAGAACACATGACTTTAAAGTCTTTAAAAACAGTAAGGCAACTAAAAAAATAATATTGAGTAAAGTTCTTGCTGATTTAGGCTACGTTGGTATCTCTAAAATTTGTCCTAATTCTCAAATACCAAATAAAAGAAGCAAACTAAATCCATTGGACTTCTCCTAAAAGCTCATAGTAATACCTCACTTTAAATACCTGTTTATAGGCTTTAGCAAGATTATATTTTAGTAATATTGAAATTACTCTTATATTTTAAATTAAAGTAACTGCGTAGGGACATATATCCAAATATTGAAAAAGGTTTTAGGAGAAGTCTATTAACAAAAGATGACAAAAAAGAGAACTGTGAATTATCATCAAAAAGAATTATCATTGAACAAATAAATGCAAAAATTAAGGTATTTAAAATTACTAAATACCCATATAGAAATAGACGAAAAAGGTTCGGTTTGAGGATGAACCTCATTTGTGCTATTATTAACCTTGATGCAACACCTATGAGCAGTACCGTTGAAGAGGTTTGATGTTTGGGTGTTTTAGGAGAAGTCTAATAGTTTTTATGATTGAGCGAACATGGGTAATTTCATTATGATAAAAAGTAGTTGGTTCATATATAAATACTTCTCTATTTATCCACTCATTAGATTGCTGGATTGGTTTAGCTTTATAAGTGCTTGATGGTTTTATCTCTCTTGATATTTCATTTATTTTATCAAGAAGTGTTTTTTGGTTACCTTTAACTTTAGCAATATATTTTGAACCACTCTGCTCAATAGAATCAAGAGTTTTTTTGTGTGTTCATCGCATCAAAGGTAAAGAGAAATTCATCTCCAAGCTCTGCTATCATAGCTTGTAAAGCAGGTATTTCATTTGATTTCTCTGCAATTTTTTGATGAGCAATAACTACACCTATCTCTGATAGAACTGCACCAACAACTTCTATAGCCTTTTGGTCTTTATATCTACTACCATTCATCACTTTACCATCTACGCTTAGATGTTTTCCTGTAGTATCGACATAAATTCTTATCCATTCTCTAAACAAAAGTTCTACTGCCTCACTATCAACTTTTGCAAGTATATCTGATACAGCACTTCTTTTTGGTGTTATTATAAATTCTACACCTAGAAGTTTTTTTACTTCTTCTTTTTGGACATGTTTATCTATCCAAATAGAGATTTGTTTGTAATCTGTAGCTCCCATTAGTCCAGCTAATATAGCTAGATATAAAATATGTTCTAGTTTATGCCGTTTCCCTTGACCTTTACGATGGTCTGGAACTCTTGATAGTAACTCTAAAAGTTTATTTGATTCAGCTATTTTTGCATAACCTTTTCTTGAACGCTTATGTGCTAATTTATCTCTTGATTTTATTGCCATTTTATTATCACTTTGTTTTTCTGTAACTAAAGCAATAATTGTTCCTTTTTTATACTTTTGTTATTAATGGATTAGGGTGCTACTACCACCCTTTATATCTATGCTTGAGATATTAACATATTTTCCTTTATTTCTTTCTTCTAAAGTGAGTGCTATTTTTCTATTACTTTTTATTGGACATACAAACTTCTTATTTAGTTCTTCTTCTATAAAAAGTAAATTCTTAATACTTGAAAACCATTTATCAAATAAAATATATTTATATTTCACTTCATTATTGTGATGTAAAATTTGAAGTTTATCTTGCATTATTTCATTTTTACTAAAGAGAGATTTTTTAATATTCTTCTGATGTTCCTCACTCCACTTATTTTCAGTTTTTGTGATAATTTCATATCCCAAAGGGATAGATATACCTGTAGCATCTGTATAATGAAAATTTAGCATTAAGATACCTTTTTGCATCTTTTGTGCACCCCAATCCACTAAAAACTAAATTTCAAGAGTTGAGCGATAGAGTCATCTAAATCCCATCTATTGTTAATGAGTTGTTCTTGTATAGATTTTGTACCATTTAGGTGCAAGATATTTAAAATAATGCTTCTGATAATTGTCATTAAAAATGGATTTAGATGAGCATTATGGTCATCTTCTAAAAGTGTATTATCTTTGTATTGGTGCATTGTTTCTACCTTCCAATGGAGTAAAATTTTATCATGAAAGAACTCCGCATTTTCACGAAAATTTGCTATACAGAACTGAATACTAGTGCTGTTTGTTACTTCTCCTGTTTTATGGTTTGTCTTGTGTATTTTTTTAATAGTTTTTATGATTGAGCGAACATGGGTAATTTCATTATGATAAAAAGTAGTTGGTTCATATATAAATACTTCTCTATTTATCCACTCATTAGATTGCTGGATTGGTTTAGCTTTATAAGTGCTTGATGGTTTTATCTCTCTTGATATTTCATTTATTTTATCAAGAAGTGTTTTTTGGTTACCTTTAACTTTAGCAATATATTTTGAACCACTCTGCTCAATAGAATCAAGAGTTTTTTTGTGTGTTCATCGCATCAAAGGTAAAGAGAAATTCATCTCCAAGCTCTGCTATCATAGCTTGTAAAGCAGGTATTTCATTTGATTTCTCTGCAATTTTTTGATGAGCAATAACTACACCTATCTCTGATAAAACTGCACCAACAACTTCTATAGCCTTTTGGTCTTTATATCTGCTACCATTCATCACTTTACCATCTACGCTTAGATGTTTTCCTGTAGTATCGACATAAATTCTTATCCATTCTCTAAACAAAAGTTCTACTGCCTCACTATCAACTTTTGCAAGTATATCTGATACAGCACTTCTTTTTGGTGTTATTATAAATTCTACACCTAGAAGTTTTTTTACTTCTTCTTTTTGGACATGTTTATCTATCCAAATAGAGATTTGTTTGTAATCTGTAGCTCCCATTAGTCCAGCTAATATAGCTAGATATAAAATATGTTCTAGTTTATGCCGTTTACCTTGACCTTTACGATGGTCTGGAACTCTTGATAGTAACTCTAAAAGTTTATTTGATTCAGCTATTTTTGCATAGCCTTTTCTTGAACGCTTTTGTGCTAATTTATCTCTTGCTTTTATTGCCATTTTCTTATCACCTTGTTTTTCTCAAAAGCAAGCAATAATTATTCCACTTTTAATTTCTAGTTATTAATGGATTGGGGTGTCTTTTGTGAGACATGGTCATAATGCCAGCAAACTACATCATTTACTTTACTCCAAGGCTTATGCATAAGCATATCATCGATAATAATACAAGCTGATGTTACGATAATCTAAACCTTCAAATTTACAAAAGGTGACATAATAAAAATAGATGGCATTAAAAATGCTTAAAATATATATGAAGCAATTAGAAGATATGTACATAAATTTCGCAATCAGTTCATTGGACTTCTCCTAAAAGCTCATAGTAATACCTCCATTTAGATACCTGTTTATAGGCTTTAGCAAGATTATATTTTAGTAATATTGAAATTACTCTTATATTTTAAATTAAAGTAACTGCGTAGGGACATATATCCAAATATTGAAAAAGGTTTTAGGAGAAGTCTATTTAGTAAGATAGAGATGACAAAACTTTCAAAAGTAACAGGTAATAGTCATGATGTTTTCACAAAGCATCTACTATTAAATGATTCTCTTGATGATGAAAAGACTTTGTGGAAATCAATAAAACCATTTTTAAGAGATTATGAGAATGAAGACAATGCTTGTATTATTATCGATGATATGCTTATGCATAAGCCTTGGAGTAAAGTAAATGATGTAGTTTGCTGGCATTATGACCATGTGTGACAAAAGATGCAAAAAGGTATCTTATGCTAAATTTTCATTATACAGATGCTACAGGTATCACACCAATCCATTAATAACTAGAAATTAAAAGTGGAATAATTATTGCTTGCTTTTGAGAAAAACAAGGTGATAAGAAAATGGCAATAAAAGCAAGAGATAAATTAGCACAAAAGCGTTCAAGAAAAGGCTATGCAAAAATAGCTGAATCAAATAAACTTTTAGAGTTACTATCAAGAGTTCCAGACCATCGTAAAGGTCAAGGGAAACGGCATAAACTAGAACATATTTTATATCTAGCTATATTAGCTGGACTAATGGGAGCTACAGATTACAAACAAATCTCTATTTGGATAGATAAACATGTCCAAAAAGAAGAAGTAAAAAAACTTCTAGGTGTAGAATTTATAATAACACCAAAAAGAAGTGCTGTCTCAGATATACTTGCAAAAGTTGATAGTGAGGCAGTTGAACTTTTGTTCAGAGAATGGATAAGAATTTATGTCGATACTACAGGAAAACATCTAAGCGTAGATGGTAAAGTGATGAATGGTAGTAGATATAAAGACCAAAAGGCTATACAAGTTGTTGGTGCAGTTCTATCAGAGATAGGTGTAGTTATTGCTCATCAAAAAATTGCAGAGAAATCAAATGAAATACCTGCTTTACAAGCTATGATAGCAGAGCTTGGAGATGAATTTCTCTTTACCTTTGATGCGATGAACACACAAAAAAACTCTTGATTCTATTGAGCGAAGTGGTTCAAAGTATATTGCTAAAGTTAAAGATAACCAAAAAACACTTCTTGATAAAATAGATGAAATATCAAGAGAGATAAAACCATCAAGCACTTATAAAGCTAAACAAATCCAGCAGTCTAATGAGCGGATAAATAGAGAGGTATTTGTATATCAACCAACTACTTTTTATCATAATGAAATTACCCATGTTCGCTCAATCATAAAAACTATTAAAAAAATACACAAGACAAACCATAAAACAGGAGAAGTAACAAACAGCACTAGTATTCAGTTCTGTATAGCAAATTTTCGTGAAAATGCGGAGTTCTTTCATGATAAAATTTTACTCCATTGGAAGGTAGAAACAATGCACCAATACAAAGATAATACACTTTTAGAAGATGACCATAATGCTCATCTAAATCCATTTTTAATGACAATTATCAGAAGCATTATTTTAAATATCTTGCACCTAAATGGTACAAAATCTATACAAGAACAACTCATTAACAATAGATGGGATTTAGATGACTCTATCGCTCAACTCTTGAAATTTAGTTTTTAGTGGATTGTGGTGTACAGGTATATCTATCCCTTTGGGATATGAAATTATCACAAAAACTGAAAATAAATGGAGTGAGGAACATCAGAAGAATATTAAAAAATCTCTCTTTAGTAAAAATGAAATCATGCAAGATAAACTTCAAATTTTACATCACAATAATGAAGTGAAATATAAATATATTTTATAAATGGTTTTCAAGTATTAAGAATCTACTTTTTATAGAAGAAGAACTAAACAAGAAGTTTGTATGTCCAATAAAAAGTAATAGAAAAATAGCACTCACTTTAGAAGAAAGAAATAAAGGAAAATATGTTAATATCTCAAGCATAGATATAAAGGGTGGTAGTAGTCGGTTGATATATCTTGAAGCTTATAAAAAACCTCTAAGACTTATCAAGCAAGTGGTCAAAAACGGCGATGATGGCGAATCTACTTATTTATATCTTGTTACTAATGATATAGACTTATCTTTCAATCAGGTACTTCAAATATACAAAAGACGGTGGAAAATAGAGGAATATCATAAATCTTTAAAACAAAATTTAAAAATAGAACACTCTCCAACAAAAGTTGAAACATCACAAAGAAATCATATACATTTATCTGTTCGTGGTTTTATAAAACTTGAGAAACTTCGATTAAACTATAAAATGAACCACTTTGCCATTAAGGAAAAAATATATATTGAGGCTCTCAAAGTCGCCTACCAAAAAGTTGAAGAATTACAAGTTGTTTAGATTTGTAGCACTAGACTTCTCCTAAAACCTTTTTCAATATTTGGATATATGTCCCTACGCAGTTACTTTAATTTAAAATATAAGAGTAATTTCAATATTACTAAAATATAATCTTGCTAAAGCCTATAAACAGGTATCTAAATTGAGGTATTACTATCAGCTTTTAGGAGAAGTCCACTTTTTAAACTTTATGAATTTAGATTATCGTAACATCAGATCTTTATATTTAAGAGCCACTTGCAAATTAGCAAATAAGTTTATAATTTAGGTTTTTATTTGTAAAAAAAGTTGAAATCAAATTTCAAATAAGTTATAATTTTATATCCTAAAATTTAACAGAAAAGAGATTCAACTTATGAAAAATATTATACCAAAATTATCTTCAAATCTTTCAAAAATGTGGCTTAGGATTATAAACCATGAAAATTGTTTATTTCCTGAGATAAAAGAACAACTAGGAACACTAAGCACTAAAGAAGAAAAATTAATAAAAATATTAGATTTTGCACAAATAGAAAAGCATGTTACAATTAGACTTCTCCTAAAACACCCAAACATCAAACCTCTTCAACGGTACTGCTCATAGGTGTTGCATCAAGGTTAATAATAGCACAAATAAGGTTCATTCTCAAACCGAACCTTTTTCGTCTATTTCTATATGGGTATTTAGTAATTTTAAATACCTTAATTTTTGCATTTATTTGTTCAATGATAATTCTTTTTGATGATAATTCACAGTTCTCTTTTTTGTCATCTTTTGTTAATGGATTTAGTTTGCTTCTTTTATTTGGTATTTGAGAATTAGGACAAATTTTAGAGATACCAATATAGCCTAAATCAGCAAGAACTTTACTCAATATTATTTTTTTAGTTGCCTTACTGTTTTTAAAGACTTTAAAGTCATGTGTTCTTCCTTTATCAATAGTTACAGCTAATAGACTTCTCCTAAAACCTTTTTCAATATTTGGATATATGTCCCTACGCAGTTACTTTAATTTAAAATATAAGAGTAATTTCAATATTACTAAAATATAATCTTGCTAAAGCCTATAAACAGGTATCTAAAGTGATGTATTACTATTAGCTTTTAGGAGAAGTCCAATATTTTACCTGTAGATGTTGTAATTATTTGTGTTTTTAAGGTGTGCTTTTTCTTTTTACCTGAGTAGTATCTTTTTTGCTTTTTTTTGGTCTCTCACATTGGCTCTCAGTTACATCTATTACGACTATTTCAAGATTATTAGTATCTTCTATAGGTATCGCATGTTTTAGAGTTTTAAGATGAAATTGTGGCTCTTGTATTAGAATCTTTTCTATCTTTGTAACAATATAATGTGCTGTTGATTCACTCACTCCATAATCAACTCCTATATGTTTAAAAGTTCTATACTCTCTATAATAGACTTCTCCTAAAACCTTTTTCAATATTTGGATATATGTCCCTACTCAGTTACTTTAATTTAAAATATAAGAGTAATTTCAATATTACTAAAATATAATCTTGCTAAAGCCTATAAACAGGTATCTAAAGGGAGGTATTACTATGAGCTTTTAGGAGAAGTCCAATATTCTAGCATCATGAGTGTCTCATCATTTGCAGATAAAGATTTGTTTGTTCCACCTTTAACTTTCTTCTTTTTATAGTGTCTTCTAACTACTTTTACCATATCTTTAAAGGTGTCTCTTTTAACACCTACAACTCGTCTAAAATCTTTATCTGTTAATTTATTAACTTTGAAATATTTGATTGTTTTTCCCATAGCTTATTATAAGCAATTTTCGCTCCTATTTTCTTTAGGTTTTAGGAGAAGTCTATTGTAACAATTACAAACACTCCAAAAGATAGAGAAGAAATAGCAAGGGCATTTATTGCTAAATCAGTTTATAATATACAAACAACAAGAGATTTAATTCATAGACTGCATAGGGATAGAATATTGCGAGTATTATGTGGATGGAGATATAAAATAGATATTCCTAGTGAATCTAAATTTAGTAGAGTGTTTGAACAACTTAGTGATATGAACATAGCTGAGAAAACTCATCAAAAATTTATAGAAGAGTATTTATCAGATACTATATTTATGTACAATGCAAGTGATGCTACAAAAATACCACTTAGGGAAAAACCTGTAAAAGTTGAGAAAAAAGAGAAAGCAAAAAATAAGGTTGGAAGACCTAAAAAAGGTGAGAAAAGAGAAGCTATAAAACCAAAGATTCTTGAACTTCAAAAAGATATGAAAACTACTAATGATATGTTATCACTTGTATCAACATCATGTGGAGTTGGTATTAAACAAAATTCAAAAGGTAATAGAGAAGTTTGGATAGGTGGTAAACTTCATATTAGTGTTGTTGATGGAGATATACCAGTAGTTGCATTTTATAGTGGTGCAAATGTTCATGATAGTTCTGTAGCACTTCCACTTATAAATGAAACTAGCAAAAGAGTAATGTATCTTCATGATTTACTTGATGCTGGATATGATAGTGATATTATTGCAGAGTATTCTGAAGAGTTAAATCATAAACCAATCATAGATATAAATCCTAAAAACTCTAAAGTGCTAAAAGAAAAAATAGCTTTAGCAAAAGAGGAAAAAGAAAAATTTGAATATTTAAATTTAACTCAAGCATCAGATAAACATCACTACAAGCAAAGAAGTATGGTAGAGCGAGTAAATAAATACTTAAAAGATGACTTCGGCTGTGATAAAATATACTATCAAGGGGCAAATAAGGTAGCTTGTGTTTTAGCATTTGGAATTTTATCTATTTGTATACATCAAAGTTTAAAACTTATTAGACTTCTTGCAAAACTCCTATATACCACAGAGAGCTAAGAAGGACTAAAATTGTGTAAAACAAATTTTTATTCCTAGCCTAAGCTAAGGGTAAAATATTTTTTTGTGCAAGGTTAGTACTTACTATCCCTTCCATAGGACACTTTATAGAGAGCCTTACTCAGCGTTAAAGAACCCCAACCCTAGCTTTGGCTACGCTTGAGAACATTTACCTTGATTAAAACTTTCTATAAAGTGCTAAGCCATATAAGGAGTTTTGCAAGAAGTCTATTACATGACCATTGATAGAAATTTATATAAAAATACTGAATTTTACAATTTAACCATAAGGAATGGAGAAAAAATGTGATTTTTTAATAAATTTGGTAAATATATTGTAAATTATGCAAGTTAGAAATAATAACTATTTTTTTAAAGCTTAAAATAGTTACTATTAAGAATTATATATTTGATTGTGATTGAATTTGCAAGTAGCTCTAAAGAGTTAAATAATTTATCATAAAGTCGGTTCTTGAGTAGGGAATTTCTAAATCTACAGATTGTACTCTCGTCTGGTACACTATCCTCTAGGCTAAGTCCTACAAATCTAATAAAGAGTAGGTTTACATAGAGTGCATCTTGGGTGGCTTGATTAGAGAGATTGTAATACTTCTGGAGTAACAGTACTCTAAACATCAGTACATTATTGTCTAGTTTCACCACGTTATGGTTGCCCAATTCAATAATAAGCGATAGCTCAATAACATCATAGTAAAATCTTTTTACCACAAAAGGATTAAAATAATGTCACAAGTCTATCACTCCAATGCTAGAACAAACCAGCATGTAAGACAAAGAATACAACAATCTGATTTAACAAATGTTGAATTATCAGATAACTATAATGTAAATGTGAAAACTATTGCTAAACACAGAAAAAGAGATTTTTCAAATGATGAGCCGACTGCATAATTAAAAAGTACTCATATATCCTATTTTTTCAAATATTTAAAAAAATCCATCTTCAATAAAATTAGATTCAGTCATTTTTAGGAGCTTTTTTAGTCTATTAAAGCTCTTTAGCTCTATATTATTCATCTAATTACTTCTAATCTTTGTCTTATTTGTCTTTGTCCTAATAATCTAAGATTAGTAGCTATACAGGTAAGGGTAAAATTCATATTATTTCTAACGAGTCCTATAAATTTTGTAGTTGAGCCTTTCATCTGAGTTTTTATATCTGCAAACCTATGTTCAACTTTAGCTCTAATCTTATGTTTAGGTTTTTCATCTTTTCTTTGCTGCTTAATCTGTTCTTGGCTTAGAGTTTGTTTCTCTTTGAGACATACCATATTTTCTATATTTTCACTTTCTAAAAAAGTATCTATATCTTTTGAGTTATATGCTTTATCAGCATAAAGAGCTTTCATTCCATCTATATCTTTTACAAATGTTTTTACTGTGTCTATATCGTGAGTATTTGCGAAGGTGGTTTGTTGAGAGATAATAATACCACTCTGCTCATCTACTGCTATATGTACTTTATAGCCTTGTGTATATTGTTTCTTTGATGCGTGAAAGCCTATCCTTACTTCACTATCTATTTTATCTTGATGATTATAGCTATCTTCTTCATTCTTTATAATAATTTGAGAAGTCTTTATATCTTTAGTCTCAATACCTTGTAGTGTATCAAGTTGTGCATTCTTGTATGTCTTGGAGTTATGGGCTTTAGCATTAAGAATTCTTTGAATCTTCTTTTTTGAAGGCTTTTTGGATTGAAGCTCTACTTCAAGTTTTATATTTAACTCAGCATTTATTATTTGAATACCTTTCTTGTCTTCTTTGTATACTTCTTTAGTCTTATTTTTTATTTGCGTGTTATCACTTCTAATGAGAGTAGCATCAATTAAAACAGATTTTCCTTTTTTCGCTATCAGGTTTTTACTCTCTAATTGTTTATTTACAGAGTTAAATAATTTATCATAAAGTCGGTTCTTGAGTAGGGAATTTCTAAATCTACAGATTGTACTCTCGTCTGGTACACTATCCTCTAGGCTAAGTCCTACAAATCTAATAAAGAGTAGGTTTACATAGAGTGCATCTTGGGTGCTTGATCAGAGAGATTGTAATACTTTTGGAGTAACAGTACTCTAAACATCAGTACATTATCATAAGCAGGTGCTCCAGCTACATTACTTTTAGCAATTCCATTTCTATTTAGTACTGGTCGTAATTTATCAAAGTCTATAATAGAGTCCAACTCTTTAAGAAATGAATTTACTTTTTCTAATCTTGATGTTACTGCTATATCTGAAAATGTATTGTTTGTATCTTTAAATGCCACTTTGTACCTCTTCTTAGTGATGTTATTTTAGCTGAAAAGTGCTTTTAATGCCTTTAAATAGATTGCTTTGTTAGATTATACTGTGCAGTGGTCTCATGATAAGAGTTCAAGACCAAATAATATAAAATATGCTTTAACACCTTTAGAAAAGGAGCTTATACGGGTCGTAAGAACCCTTACTTGGATGGAGTTAGATGGCTTAACAGATACCATGGTTGATGTCATTCCAAATGCAAACAGAAGTAATGTCTATAGAACTTTGAGAGCCTTTGATATAAATAGAGTTCCTGTTGAACAAAAGGCAAAAGCTAAAAAGTTTAAAGAGTATGAGCCTGGCTATTTGCACATTGATGTAACCTATTTACCAAAATTTGACAAACAAAAATATTATCTCTTTGTAGCTATAGATAGAGCTACAAGGCTATTGTATTATAAAGTATATGAAAATAAGACAGCTGCTAATGCAGTTGAATTTCTCAAAGAGTGTAAAGAGTTTTTTCCTTTTTACATAACTCATATTCTCACAGACAATGGACTGGAGTTTACCGACAAATGGGCAAGAGGTAAAGGCAAAGTTAGTGGCAATCATAAGTTTGATATTGAATGTACTAAAGATGAGATAGAACACAGGCTAACAGCTCCATATACACCTCAAACTAATGGAATGGTTGAAAGGGTTAATGGAACAATAGACTTCTCCTAAAACCTTTTTCAATATTTGGATATATGTCCCTACGCAGTTACTTTAATTTAAAATATAAGAGTAATTTCAATATTACTAAAATATAATCTTGCTAAAGCCTATAAACAGGTATTTAAAGTGAGGTATTACTATGAGCTTTTAGGAGAAGTCCAATAAAGAATGCTACAATCAAAGCAGAGGATTATGATAATATTGATGATGTTAAGAAAGATTTAAATAAGTTCTTGATATTCTATAACTTCAATAGAAGACATGGTTCTTTAAGAAAAGAACTCAAAGTCAGAACTCCTTTTGATGCAGTTCAAAGTTGGTTTCAAACGAAGCCTGAAATATTTAAGATTTTACCAAGTGAGTTTCAAGATATTGCTTTTGAAATGGTACAACGTCAGCAATTCTAATTCACTCTACCCCAAAAAATTTGTAAAAAAATAAAAGGTATAAGAATTGCTATACTTTTAAAAATTAGCAGTAAAGAATTTATAAATGAATTTTCAAAAACAGATAATAAGTCTTATAGCAAAAGAGTTTGAAAAACTACCAGATTCAAGGAGTAAAGAGAAACTAATATATACAATGAGTGATATAACACTATCAGCATTTGCAATGTATTATTTTCAAAATCCATCTTGGTTAGACTTTGCAAGAAAAATGAATACAAAAAGCGGTAAAAGTAATGCTAAATCACTATTTGGTATAAAAAAGATACCAAGTGATAATCATGTACGAGATACATTAGATGATATAGATAGTGATAAACTACAACCTACATTCGATAAAATATATAAACTACTTTTAGAAAAAAAAACCTTAGAAAAATATACCTATTTTGATAATAAGACACTCCTTGTTCTTCTTGATGGCACTTACTACCATTCTTCAACAAAAATACATTGTGAGCATTGTCAAACAAGAAAAAAAACAGATACTAAAGGTAGTGAGACTCTTCAATATTACCATAGTGCAATAACACCAATAATAGCAAAACCAAAGACCAATACAATACTTCCATTATTACCAGAGATGATATCAAATACGGATGGAGATGATAAACAAGATTGTGAGATTAACGCATCCAAAAGATGGTTAGATAAAACACATATACTCGCTAAAAAATATAAACTAGTACTCTTGGGCGATGATTTATATTCAAAGACTTCACTTATTAAAAAGATAAGAGAGAAAGAGTATAACTATATATTTGTCTGCAAAGAGACTTCTCATAAAAAATTATATGAAACTGTACATATGGTTGATAACCTCGGTAATATGGATACTAAAACAGCTACTAAACTAAATAAACAAAGAAAAAAAGAGAGTTACAACTATAAATATCTACATGAAGTAGAACTTACAGGAGAAAAGAATCCTATAAAAGTAAATTGGTGTAGTGTTGAAGTTAAAGAGGTAAAAGGGAAGATAATTTATAGTGGTGCTTTTATAACAGACTATATAATTAAAGATGAAAATGTAGAAGAGATTGTAGAAGCAGGTCGTGCTAGATGGAAGATTGAAAATGAGAATAATAATACATTAAAAACAGGAGGTTACAATCTTGAACATAACTTTGGACACGGCAAAAAAGGACTAAGTGAGTTGCTATTTGTTTTTAACATATTAGCATTCTTAACTCATACACTATGCTTAACATATGATGATGATTATAAAGAGTTATATGGACTTATAAACAAGAGAAAAACATTCTTTAACCATATCAATACTTTCACAACATTTTTTTACTTTTTAGATTGGGATATTCTCTATCAAACAATGATAAAAGGCTATATAGATGGTATCCATTTGGACTAGTAAATATTCACAAGGCTATACCTATGTCAAAAATACTATTACTCCCATTAATAGTGATAATTGGAGCTTTATTGAAATAAAAACAGAAGATATTGAAGTCGTAAAAAATACTAACGGCTATAAAAAGTTTTTAGTTAATTATTTTTTAATGTTGTAAAAATGATTGAGTGGTGATTTTTGGTGTTGGGTTAGAATTGCTGGTACAACGTGGTGAAACTTGACACATTATCATAAGCAGGTGCTCAAGCTACATTACTTTTAGCAATTCCATTTCTATTTAGTACTGGTCGTAATTTATCAAAGTCTATAATAGAGTCCAACTCTTTAAGAAATGAATTTACTTTTTCTAATCTTGATGTTACTACTATATCTGAAAATGTATTGTTTGTATCTTTAAATGCCATTTTTTACCTCTTCTTAGTGATGTTATTTTAGCTGAAAAGTGCTTTTAATGCCTTTAAATAGGTTGCTTTGTTGGATTATACTGTGCAGTGGTCTCATAATCTTTTCATTAGTAGTAAAATTATTTATGTCCTATTACTTAAGAAGTCCCAAAGTATAAATTTGGTAAAATTATTTATACAATTATTTTTGGAACATAAAAATTGACATTTGATTATTTAAAACACCTCAAAAACACAAATCAAACTATAAAACTTCTCAACAGTGACAATTTTGCATTTATGCTTAGCTTTTTTTATTTTGTATTTGTTAAAAACAGACATATAACTCTAAATCATTCTGAATTATTATTGTATCTTGATGATTATTTATTTGATATAAACAGCTCTTATGATAATTTATTTCCAAAGTTACCAAAAGAGTATTTAGATGATTTTGCAAATGATAAAAATGGCTATCTTAGAAAATATCATGGAGATTCTGATGAACCTCTTTATGAACTAACACCCCATACAAACAAAGCTTTAGAATTTGTAGAATCACTTCAAGAAAGTGAATTTGTAGCAAGTAGATCTAAATTTAACATCATATTTGAACTTTTAGAAGATTTAGAGTTTGAAACAAATATGGATGATGAAGAGAGAGTAAAAAAGCTCCAAGCACAAAAAAAAGATATAGATATTCAGATAAATGCGATAAGAGCAAAGAAAGATTTAAGGTTTGATTCTGCTAGAATTAAAGAGCATTATATGCAAATACAAGAGATTGTTAGAAAATTAAAATATGATTTTAGCCAGATGGAGTATAATTTCAGGGACTTAAATAAACTTGCGATGCAAGAGATTACCCTTAGAGATGATGATAAAAGCAGTGTGCTTGATTCTATATTTGAAATTGAGGATAGTATAAGAGATAGTGATCAAGGTAAAAGTTTTTTTTGCTTTTTGGCAACTTCTAACAGATGCAAAAAAAAGTGATAAACTCACAAAACTACTTAATAATCTTTATGAGATAGATGTGATTAAAGAGATGGATGATGATAGGAAACTAGGAGATGTAAAATATACCCTTCTAAAGAGTGGCGAAAAAATCTATCAAGTTTCGGCAAAACTCATAGAACAACTTAGAAGATTTATAGACGATAGAGTTAGGATAGAAAATAAAAGAGTAATAGAGTTATGTAAAAAGGTAGAAAAATCATCTATAGAGATAAGAGATACTATACCGATGAAAAAAAACTTTTTTTATATGAAAGGGAATAAAATCAAAATCGACTCTATATTTGAAAAATCACTCTATTGCATCAAAAAACCACAAGAGTTTAAAAAAGAGGATGTGGTGCAAGATATAGAGATAGATATGGATAGTTTTTATAATCTCTTTTTTGTTGATGAAGAGAGCTTAAAGAGAAATATATCTCAGATGCTATTTACTCAACCTCAATGTACATTAGTAGAACTTTGTAAAAAATTTGAAGTTAAAAAAGGACTAAGTGAGTTAGTAAGTTATATCTCAATTGCAAAAAATTCTGATGAGGCGATAGTAGATGAGAGTATAAAAACACAGATAGAAGTACTTGATTTTGATGGAAATAAAAAAATGGTATGCTTACCAAAGATAATTTTTACAAAAGGGATAAAAAAGTGAATTTAGATGCAAGAGTAGCCATTATATTACTCACAAAAGGTTTGTTTTATAAAAATGATAACGAAAAAGCATGGGCACAACTGATTGAAAATAGTTATGGGGCTATTAAAGATTATTTTGAAGTTATAGGACTTGAGGTTATTTGCGATGAAAATGAGGGCTATGCTTATTTGCAAAATATAGAGTACGAAGAGGAACAATTGAGTGTGCCAAAGCTTATAAGAAGCAGAGAACTAAGTTACAAAGTGTCGCTTTTATGTGTGTTACTTAGAAAAGAGATAGCCGACTTTGATATACAAAATGAAAATACAAAAGCAGTAATAACAGCTCAAGAGATAAAAGAAAAAATATTACTGTTTTTACCAAGTAAAACAAATGAGGTTAAAATATTCAAAGAGATAGAGAGCAATATAAAAAAAGTAGTAGAGTTAGGATTTTTAAGACCTCTTAAAAATCAAGACGATGTTTATGAAATAAAAAGATCTATAAAAGCCTTTGTAGATGCTAAATGGCTAAGTGATTTTAATGATAGGTTGGATGAGTATAAAGAGGTAAAAATATGAAACATATAAATGAAAGATTTGATTTTGCAAGTGATGATACATTAGCAGGTTTTAGGCTCTCCTTTTTTGAACTTTATAATTGGGGAACTTATAATAAATCTGTAGTTAAATTATCACTAGATAAACACAATGGTCTCTTAACTGGTGATATAGGTTCTGGTAAATCAACAATTGTAGATGCTCTAACTACTCTACTTGTTCCTCATCAAAAAATTATTTACAATAAAGCTGCTGGAGCCCAGACTAAAGAGCGTTCTCTTACCTCATATATTTTAGGTGAATACAAAAGTTCAAAAGATGAAAATTTTTCTCAAGCTAAGGCTATAACCCTTAGAGATAGCACTAGTACATTTTCTGTACTTCTTGCAAACTTTAAAAATGATGGCTTTGAAGAAGAAGTGAGCATTGCTCAATTTTTTCATATCTCAAACAATCAAGTGCATAAATTTTTTGTAGTAGCTAAAAACTTGCTAAGTATAAAAAAAGATTTTTTTAACTTTAAAGATATTAGAGATTTAAAAAAAAATCTTCGTAAACTTCCAAATTTGAATATATATGATAGTTTTAAAGATTATTCAAAAGATTTTAGAAGGCTCATGGGTATAAAAAATGAGCAAGCACTCAACCTTTTTTATCAAACAGTTTCATTAAAGTCTATAGGAAATTTAACTCAGTTTATACGAACCCACATGTTAGAGCCTACTACGATGGATGCAAAGATAGATGAACTTTGTCAAAACTTTAGTGAGTTAAATCATATGCACAACTTAGTGCTTCGTGCAAAAAGACAAATACAGCTTCTCGCTCCCATAGATAAAGAGGGTAAGAAGTATGAACAAAGCTTGGAGCAAAAAGTATCACTAGAACTTTATAGAGAAAACTTTAGTGCTTACTTTTCTTCTTTTAAAATGGAACTTTTAAAAATTAAACTAAGTGAGTTAGATATTGAACTAAGTAAAAATATTTCACAAAAAATAAAAGCAGATTCACTGCAAGATGCTTTAACGAAAACTTTGATTGAGCTAAAGATGGAGCTTAAAGAAAATGGTGGAGATAGGCTAAACTCAATTGACAAAGAGATAGGGCATCATGAAAAAGAGATGATGCAAAAAAAGGCACACAATTTACTCTATAATGATTTAGCTAAAAATTTAGAATTGCCTAGCGTTTCTAACGAGCATAGATTTTTAAATAATCTCCAAGATGCGCAAGAAAATTTTGAGAACATAGAAGAAAAGTCAGATAAACTTCAAAATGAAAAAATGATGGATAGCGTAGCACTTAGAAGATATACAGACAATGCAAAAGAGTTAGAGACTGAACTTGTTTATCTTAAAAATAATAAATCAAATATTCCCCATAAAATCTCTAAAATAAGAGATGAGATGATAAATGCCTTAGAATTAGATGAGGATTCCTTGCCTTTTGTAGGGGAACTAATAGAAGTTCAAGATCTTAAATGGGAGGGAGCAATAGAGAGAATTTTGAACAGTTTTGCTCTTTCTTTACTTGTGGAGAATAAGTACTATGATGAGGTGAGTGAATATGTTGAAAAAACTAACTTAAAAGGAAAGCTAGTTTATTTAAAAGTAAATAAAGATAAAATCAAAGATACATTTGTAGATATAAGCCCCTCCTCTGTTTTAAATAAGATAAGTATAAAATCTACATCTACTCTTTTTGAAGTACTTAAAGTGATGCTTGATGATAGATTTAACATACCTTGTGTTGATAATATGAATGATTTTAAAAGATTCAAAAAAGCACTTACAATTGAGGGGCAGTTTAAAACAAATATTTCAAGACATGAAAAAGATGATAGATTTGATATAAATGATAGTAGAAGATGGGTTTTGGGTTGGGATAATGTAGCTAAACTTCAAAAAGTACAAGATGATTATGAAAAAGAGCTTGAAAAAGTAGAGTTTTTAAATACTAAGATTAAGAACATAGACAAAGAAATAATAGAGATAAAAAGTACAAGAGATGATTTAAGAGATATACTTAATTTTAAATTTTTTGAACAAATTGATTGGTACATCTTCTCTAAAAAGATAGATGAACTTCAAAGTGAAAAAAATATACTACAAGAAAGTTCTGATAAAATTGGAGCAATTCAAGATAAAATAAATTATACACAAAAAGATATTTTAGTACAAAAAGAAGTTTTAGATAAACTAAGTCAAAAGTTTGGAGGCTTAAAAGCAAATATAGAACAAAGAGAACTAGACTTAAATGAAGCTACTTTAAAAGTACAAAATGCAGATAATTTACAAGAGATACAAGAGGAAATTAAGCAGTATTCACAAGAGATAATTAAAGATACTCTTAATTTAACTAATATTAAAACAAACGAGTCTAAACTAAGAGCGTTTACCCAGAGTAAAATAGACTCTTTAGCTGGTATTATTACAAGATGCACACAAAAAATGATAAAAGATATGAGTACTTTTGTAAGTGAGTTTCAGGCTGATTCCAAAGATTTTGATGCCTCTATAGAATCACTCAATGAATTTAGAGCAAAGCTAAAAGAGTTAAAAAAAGATGATTTACCAAAATGGGAGAAACGGTTTAAAGAGTTGTTTCGTGAAAAAACAATACAAAATATAGTCATAGTCCAAACAGAACTAGAACACCTAGCAGGTGAGATAAAATCAAAAATACAAAAAATAAATAATTCTTTGGGTGATATAGAATATAACGATGGCACATATATAGAACTAATGGCTCAAAAATCTACTAATTTGGAGATTAGAGAGTTTATTCAAAGTTTAAAACTTGCGATATCTGGTTCAATTGGTGATGATAATATTTATGATGAACAGAAATTTTTACAAATTAAAGAGATAATAGAGAGATTAAAAGGAAGAGAGAACTTTAGTGATGTTGATAAAAAGTGGAGAAAACTTGTAACAGATGTAAGAAACTGGTTTGATTTCTCAGCAATGGAGAGATACCTTAGTGATGGAAGTGACAAAGAGTATTATCCTCACAGTGGTGGAAAATCTGGTGGTCAAAAAGAAAAATTAGCCTATACAGTTTTAGCTTCATCTTTAGCTTTTCAGTTTGGTTTAGAACATGATAAAGTTCGCTCTCGCTCATTTAGATTTGTAATGATTGATGAAGCATTTGGTAGAGGAAGTGATGAGAGTAGTAAATATGCTCTACGATTATTTGAAAAGCTAAATCTTCAACTATTGGTAATTACTCCAAAACAAAAGATAAATATTATAGAACCTTTTGTAAAAAGTGTGCATTTTGTACATAATCAAGATGGGATGAATTCTACTTTATTAAGCATGAGTATTGAAGAATATATAAAAAATAAACGAAATAATGAAGGCTAAAATCTACAATAAAAAAGAGATTTTTGATAAAGTACTCAAAATTTATACAAGTGGTAAATTTTATATAAACTATATAGAAAAATCTGATTTATTTCCATTAGAGATAAAACTAAAAAAATTAAAACAAAGTGATTTAAGAGATAATTATAGCACTTTCATAAATGAGTTAAATAGTTTAAAAAAAGAAAATTTTGAGTTAGAATATAGAGAGTTTAATTTTAAAAGCATAGGTTTCCAAAAACTTCCAATTGCAGTTCATTTTAAAGATGAAAATAGCTTTTTAAATTTTATATCTAAAAGTGAAGAATGTAAGTTGTTTAAGCAAGAGTATAAAAAAGTTATTTTTAGATACCCTGATTTAAAAAAGCTCCTACTTCAAAAACCTTTTTTACTTTTAGATTATGCAAAGATATGGGATAAACTTCTTTTAGTATGTGATTTTTTTATAAATAATCCAAGACCAAATATATACACAAGAGAGCTTAGTATAATAGGTGTTGATACTAAATTTATACAAAAAAATCAAAAAGTTTTAGATATTCTTTTTTCAGTTTTACTTAGTATTAACAATAAGATAGAAGAGATTAAAACTCTTAGTAACTTTGGTTTTGAAAAAAAATATTTTATAAAATACCCCATGCCAATTGTACGATTTAGAATTTTAGATGAAAATCAAAAACTTTTTGGACTTAGTGATATTTCTGTACCTATAGATGAGTTTAAAAAACTAAACTTTGAGTGTGAAAATATTTTTATAGTTGAAAATAAGATAACGACACTATCATTTCCTCAAGTTAAAAACTCTATGGTTATTTTTGGAAGTGGATATGGAATTGAGATTTTAAAAGATGTAGAGTGTTTACATTTTAAGAAACTTTTTTATTGGGGTGATATAGATAGAGATGGTTTTGCGATACTCTCACAAGTAAGAGCTTATTATGGACATATTCATTCGATTTTTATGGATGAAGAAGTTATAAAGAGATTTTCAATATATGCTACTAAAGATACTAATCTAAAAAAAATAAAAAAAATATTGCCTAATTTAAATGAGCAAGAATTAATTATATATGATAGATTAGTAGATGACCACTATGCAAAAAAATTTAGGCTAGAGCAAGAAAAAGTACATCTTGATTATATTAAGGAAAAGTTAGAACTATTGTTTTGACAATAAGACCTCTCTTTTCATCAGATATGAATTTATTTCTGTCCTATCACTTATTTATACTTTAAAAGCAAGCTCTTTATTCTTTTATTTAAAAAAAATGACGACTACTGTAATAGACTAATAATCCATTATAAAAAGATTATTGCTATTGTGTGTTAAAGCATTAAACCTTTCTTTTAAATCCCTATCAAAAGTAAGCATAAATATATTTGTATTTCTTAAATTTAAATTTGTAAAATTTTCTAGCAGAAGATTGTCAGCTACATCTTTTCCATGTCCACATTTTATGAAGTTAAAAGAGTTAAGTGTTTTCCCATAATCATATAAATTTGCTTCCCATTCTGCACGTTTTAGATAGAGTGAATCAGGGTTTGCGGCCATAAAAATATTTGCATCATCTATATCATAAGGTTCTATGATTTGGCTAAATATTGAACTAATACCAGAGAAATTTTCTATATCCCAAAAAAGATAGTTTTGACTAGTATGAGATTTTTGTTTTTTGTTAATAAGTTTCAATCGCTTTGTAATGTTAAATTTACTATGAGCAGTATCATTTGTGATTTCTATTGAGTTTTTAAGTTTCTTAGCATCAGCAGTATCAAAGCTTAAAATTTCACCGATTTCTATATAAAGAATGAGATTATTTAATTCATCTTCTGAACCACCTTTTTGATATGTTCTAAGTTTTGAGAGTTTATTTTTTGTAAAAACAAGATTAATATTCATCTCTTCATGGTTAGCATAAGCCTGTTTCGTGCGAAAAAATACATCTTTAGCATCTCTATTATCTGGGAGTTCTACTGAACCTCTATATTTGTATTCGATTGATACTTTTTGCTTACTCATAAGTTTCGCTAAGTAGATTAATTTTTTTCACTAAATTTCCTTTTTATTATTAGTATTATAAAAGTTTTTACTTTATTTAAGTATAATGCTTCAAATTTTTCAAATAAATTAAGGAAATATACAATGGCATTAAATGTTTATTATGACAAAGACACTAGTTTAGACCTAATCAAAAGCAAAATAGTTGCAATGATCGGTTTTGGTTCTCAAGGACACGCACACGCAGAAAACTTAAGAGATTCTGGTGTTAGTGTTGTTGTAGGTCTTCGTAAAAATGGTTCATCATGGATAAAAGCAGAAGCTAAAAACTTTGAAGTACTTACAGTTGCAGAGGCTACGGCTAAAGCTGATTTTGTTATGATTCTTCTTCCAGATGAAAATCAAGCAGAAATTTATGCAAATGAAATTGCTCCTAATTTAAAAGATGGTGCTACTATCGCTTTTGGTCATGGTTTTAATATTCACTATGGTCGTGTAACTCCTGCTAAAAATATCAATGTTACTATGATTGCACCTAAAGCTCCAGGACATACAGTTCGTTCTGAGTTTGTTCGTGGTGGGGGTATTCCAGATCTTATTGCTGTTGGTCAAGATCCCGAAGGAAATACAAAAGAATTAGCACTCTCTTATGCCTCGGCTATTGGTGGTGGTCGTACGGCTATCATTGAGACAACTTTTAAAGATGAAACAGAAACTGATCTCTTTGGAGAACAAGCAGTACTTTGTGGTGGTGTAACTTCTTTAGTTCAAGCTGGATTTGAAACATTAACAGAAGCTGGATATGCTCCTGAACTTGCATATTTTGAGTGTCTTCATGAACTAAAATTAATTGTTGATTTGATGTTTGAGGGTGGAATTGCTGATATGAGATATTCTATCTCTAATACGGCAGAATATGGCGATTATGTCTCGGGTAAACGTGTTATCAATGCTGAGTCTAAGCAAGCTATGAGAGATATTTTAACTGAAATTCAAGATGGTAGATTTGCAAAAGACTTCATCCTAGAAGGTCAATCAGGTTATCCTCGTATGAATGCTGAACGTGCAAATGATAAAGTTAAGCTTATCACTCAAACTGGTAATCAACTTCGTGAGATGATGCCATGGATTGGCAAATCAAAAATCGTCAATCAAGATACAAACTAAAATAATGACGCTTTAGCGTCATTATTTTCAAGCTTCCTTTTTTAAATCAAAACTTACATAACTAGATTAAATATTAATTATAAGTATTTATTCACTTTCATAGTGTTATAATTTGCTTATGATAAACATAAGTAAGGAGTATATTATGGAAGTATTAGTATTAGCAGGTGCTCTTGCACTATTTGGATTAGGATTGATAGGTGGAGTTTACTCAGATTTATATAGACTTGTTTTCAAATAAAATAATATTTAAAAAAAATAGAGATACCATATGTATCTCTATTCCCCTTTACATTTTCAATGTTACAGCAACTTTTGTACTCTTATCAAAGTAGAAAGTAAAATCGCAGACTTCTCAACACTAGAACTTTTCATTTTAAGTTCACTCTCTAAAAGTAATTCACTCAATTTATAATATGCACTAAGTTTAAATTGTAGTGACATTGCTGCTTTTTCATCAACTACAAATTTTGGAGCAGGATAACCCAGTATCTCTAGTGCATTTGCTGCACCATTTACTCGTATATATATATTAAACATATAAAGTTGTGTTATGTATGATGTTATAGCGCTTATGATTCTTATCTCATCTTCCCCATGTTCAAGTAAGTTTGCTAAATCACCTTTAAAGTCTTTTTTTTGGAGTAGTTTTTTGATAAATTCATCAATGCTAATTTCCGCAAGACCAAAGACTAAATTTTCTATATCTTTACTTGTAATCTCTCTATCATATACTCTTAACTTATCCATCTCATTACAAGCAAGAGCTACATCTCCATTGTGAATGTTTAAGAGATGTGAAATAGAATATTTATCTATATTTACATTTTTTTCTTGTGCGACTTGTAAGACAATATTTTGTGCTTCATAATCTTTGGGATTAAAAAATCTTACACTCATAGTTGAAAATTTAGCAAATGCTTTTTTATTATTGTAGGTTTTATGATCACTTCCGTAATAGGCGTAAACAAAAATATTATCTTTATTCTTCTCACAAAGTTCTATAAGTAAATCAAGTTCTTTTTTTGGGACTTTTTTTTCACTCTTAATAAGAAGAATATTTCTATCACCAAATAAAGAAGCTTGTGATAAATGAGCTTTTGCACTTACAAAGTTATATTCGTCATGATAAAAAGATAAAATAGATGAATGTTCTATATTTATTAGCATTTTTGCATACATATCTATAAAAAAATTACTTTCACCAAAAAAAATAAAACTATTAGAAACTTTTCCAGTTTTTATAGCAGTATCAAGTTCATTTTTATACATCTTGTTTTCCAAGAACAGATGCAAATATTTTTGCCTTTGCCAAATCAACCTTATCAATTCTTACAATTACATCTTCAAAAAGTACACTTTCTCCAGCTGAAGTTATATTCAGTCGTGCGCCACTTATAGTATCGTGTATCTCAGCTTTAACTTCAGGGTCTGTTGAGGTTATTCTGGCCTTAAACTCTTTATCTAAATTTTCCTCTGCCCAACGAGCAAACTTTCTTTGTTGAAACTCAACTTCTATACCACTAGCTTCACGTTCTTTTTCACTTATTGTCATGCTAAGGGCTTCGATGTTACGCAAGACATAAGAGCCTTCTTCCGTGTCATTATTGTTTATAGCTTTGAGTAAACGATGAACTATAAGATCAGAATATCTACGAATAGGTGATGTAAAATGGGTATATTCTTCAAAGCCTAATCCAAAATGTCCAGAATTTAAAGGTGCGTATTTAGCCTGCATTTGTGAACGGATTATAAGAGTATCCACCTCAGAAACTAAATCCATCTCTACAGCTTGTTTTTGAATATCTGAAATAGTTTCTTTTATAGAATTTTTAATATCTATAAACATCCCTACTCCTGCTAGTTCTTGATAAAGCGTTTGTAGTTTCATTTGAGATGGAGACTCGTGAATTCTAAATATTCCTCGCTCAAATTGTTTGGCAGCCTCTTTATTTGCTAAAAGCATACAGTCTTCTATGAGAGCATGAGATGGGGTTTCTTGTGAGTAAGAAGTGGATGTAAGGTTTGCATTTTCATCTATTTTCATTTCTAACTCATTTGAGCGAAAATCATAACCTATTTTTAATCTTTTGGATTTAAGGGCATCGGTAACAACTCTTAGTTGAGTGATATACTCAAATATTTCCCTCTCTTTCTCATTTTTAGCCTTTAATTTACCCTCAAAAAACAGATCAATTTCTTCATAATTAAATCGTCTATCAGAATGGATAATCGCTTCATATACTTTAGATTCTATAACTTCTAAAGAGTTTAAATCAAGCTTCATTTCAAATACAAAGGAGAGTCTATCCACATGAGGCTGTAAAGAGCATAAGGTTTCACTAAGCTGACGAGGAAGCATAGGGATAGAACGATGAGGGAGGTAGATAGAAAAACTTCTATATATCGCCTCGTTATCTAAAGCACCAAAGGGTTTTACATATTCACTCACATCAGCGATAGCTACATATAAAGTACTCTCTTTAGCATCCCAATAAATTGCATCATCATAATCCTTAGCACTCACAGGGTCAATAGTACAAAAGGGAAGTTTTCGTAAGTCTTTTCTTTTTGGATACTGAGATGCTTGGACTGCTTTAAAAGAAGAGGCAATGGCTAGTACATCTTCTTCAAATTCATCATGCTTGTTGAATTTTGCTAAAACTATTTTTTCGTCTACTTGAGCTTCACTCATATTGCCTAATTTTTCCATGATGCTATAGTTAGAATTGTCTATTTTAAAAACATCGCCTTTAGTATAAGAATTTAATTCCTCAGGAGATATTTCAACTCCAGTTGGATAATCATTTCTCAAATCGACTAAAGAGTTCATTCCATCTTTAACAATGATATAGCCTATGCTATAACTCACCGCACGACCAAGAATTTCAATGATTTTTGCACAAGGTGTTCCTCGTTTCCCTAGAAGTCTTTGTGAGATGACTAAGTCACCTTCAGTAGCTTGAAGTAAATCACCCTCACCGATAAATAAATCACGAGTAAGTTCAGCAATAACATTTAAGTACGCCGTACCTTTTTGAACTAAACCAAGAGTCCCTACTCTATATTTAGAGTTAAATTTATAGATATTATTTTTATGAGTGAGATATTTTTTGAGTAAAAAGCTATTTATAAGAATTGCATCATCTGGAGTAATGTCTTGCTCACTCAAGCCAAGAGTGAGCTTAATAAGTAAAGATTTCAAGTGAAAGTTTATTGAAGATTTTCTATCGCTGTTTCAAATGCTTCAAGATTAAGATCGTATTTTGCTATAACTTCTTTAGCCTCTTCAATACTCGCTTCGGTAATGACACTATTAATAGGAACAGCTAAACGAACTGCATTTAAAATAGCAGCTGGTTTAATATCATCAGGATTATCTGATTCATCTGGAGACATACAGTGACCAAGTACATCAACGAGACCCTCTTCAAATTTCCATTGTTTAAAGATAGTTGCAGATACTTCTGGAGTATCAGTTCCAACTACTTGACGTTCAGCCTCTTCTACATTACCAAGTTTAGCGAGTGCATCACGAAATTCTTCTTGTTTATTATCAACAATAATTTGTTGGGCAATAAGAACTTTACCAATCTCAACAAGGAATGCAGCTGGAGATAAAACACCAAGAAGTTTATTTTCTTTTCTTATACACCATGAGGTAACTAAAGCATGTTGTTTTTTAGATAATGCGGCGAACATATCGTCACTCATGCCATAAGGAGATAAATCAAGTGCAAAACTTTTTTTCACAATACTTGCAAGTGCGAATCCACGAACAGTACCCATTCCAAACAAACCAACAGCTTGACTAATAGCATTGATTTCACGAGAAAAACCATAAAGGGGAGAGTTAGCAGCTTTTAGAATATCGGCAGTTAAAAGCGGATCTTTTTCTAAAATTTTTACCATATCCCTAAAGCTACTATCTGGATCTTTATATACTGCTTCTATTTTCATTGCGGATTCTGGAAGTGGTGGCAGTTGCTTGATTTTTTTCAGTATTTCTTCAGTCATGTTACTCTCTTTAGTATTAGAATTTTTCGATAAGTTAATATTATTATAGTCAATCTTGAGTTAATAACTACTGAATGTTTACATAAAAGTGTTATTATTTTTTCAAGCAGAACTAAAAAGGATATGAATAATGCAAAGAGATGCAATGTTAACACAGCTAGGGTACGCACCAAATGAGGCACTATTAAAACAACTTGAAAAAATAGAAAAAAATACATTAGGATATGAGAAAATACAAAAACATATCATGGATTTACATGACCATTTAAAAGTAGACGGCTCATTTGTAGCACTTTCAAATTCCCAAGACTATTTTAAAATTAAGATAGAAGCTTCAAGTGAGGAGTTAGCAAAAGAAGCGCATGGGAAGGTACAACACTTTAGTGATAAATTTAAGGTTAAAGTAAATAAACTAGAGAATAAAGAAACATATTATATAGTCGGTTTTCATCATTGATAAGTGATGTAGAACCAATGACACTAAAGGGCTATGACCTTTTAGTAGAAGAGTTTAAATTTCTATTGGAAATTGAAAAAACAAAAACAGCAGAAGAAAAACTTGTTGCAGCAGCACAAGGGGATAGAAGTGAAAACGCAGACTATCACGCGGCAAAAGAGAAATTGCGTTTTATAGATAAGCGTCTTTTTTATTTAAACTCTATGATACAAAAATCGCAAATCATTGATCCCTCTTTGAGTAAACATAAAAGAGTAAGTTTTGGAAGTACTGTAAAAGTAGTAAATATTGATACTAATGAAGAAGAAATATATACCCTATGTGGTGTTTTAGAATCTGAACCAGAAAATGGACTTATCTCTATTCATTCACCAATTGCTAAAGCGATGATAGGTAAAAAAGTAGAGGATTATTTCAAAATCCAACTTCCAAAAGAAAAAAAAGAATATGAAATACTAGACATTAAATATATCAACATATTTTCATTAAAGAAAAGCATAAGAACAAAAATTAACTTTTCATTTCATTGATTTAAGTTTTAACATATAAAGTACAATGTATAATCAATTATTATTTATTGTGAAAAGGATATAGATTGCTGAAGATAAGAAAAATAATGATTTTATTTCTCTCAATTTTGTTTATTGTTGGATGTGGTGGAAGTAATAATAGCGATCCAAAAATTAATAAACCAATTGATGAAAACGACAAGGTAAGTTTAGTATCTGTACAAAAGATTAGTATAGTAACCACAAGTCAAGAAGAAATAGAGATAGACCTTAGAGTCATTGATTCTTCAAACAACCCTTATAAAGATGGAAATGTAAGTATCGTATATCCTAGTGATGTTAGAACACGTCCAGATATAGGAGTATTTGCAAAATCAACTGTTCCTGTAAGTAATGGTCATGCCAAGTTTACATATAAAGCACCTATTAATCTTAATGCTGATACTTCCGATATCGTATTTGGTTTTTATCATAGTGATAGCCCTAAAATACTAAACTATACAATTAAAATTGTAGCACCTCAAACGCCAAGTATTCCAAGTTCATATAAGTTAAGTATTAAAAGTACTGATGATGATTTTATCATTCCCTTAGAGGATAACAAGTTATTTTCATTTTTTCTCAAAGGTGACACAAATTCTTTAGTAGAAGATAGCGCTATGATTTCATTAAAAGTAAAGATTTTGAACCCTCAATTAGGAATTTTGATAGATAATAAGAATAATAGAGGAACTGTTTTAACAGTAAATGCTAAGAACTCTATTTCTATGAAAGTTCAAACAAATACTATATCTGGAGTTATTCCTTTAAGCGTGGAAGCAAAATTTAGAGATGTAAATAATCAAATAAAAACTATAAATTCAGTTTTTAATATAGTGGTCTTATCAGGTCCACCTAGTGCGATAAGTTTATCGTATGCGGGAACATCTAAAGAAAAAGAAGATGATGCAAAATTTGTTGAAACATGGGTCCTAAGTGTTACAGATAGATATAACAATCGTGTAAATACAAATCCATCAGTTTCTATGGGAATGTTAGCTGGATATGCACAATCCAGCTCCCCTACACCTGCAAGGGAGAATAATTTCTTGTATTTTTCTCCAAGTGAAGGAAATGGTACAATAAATACAGTGTTTAATAACTTTACTGCAAAGGCAGGCGTATTTGCTCAAGTAGATCAAACAAATGATTATTTAGTAACTTTTGGAAATGGTTATACATATGATGCCTCTGGAAAATGGAGTATTAATACAAATAGTCCCTCCATATTAGATTTAGTGGAATCATACAATGGTATTACAACTTCTGAACTTGGATTTGCAGTTGGAAATAATCAGAGACAAGATAGAACAAGAGAAGGTGTTGAATGGCTAGGAACTGTCTATCCTGAGGCGGAAGGTAATTATACTATTCCAAATTCTGGTAATATGAAAATAAGTGTAGAATATGATTATTATCTAGTAGGAAAAGCAGTAATGTTATGGGTAAATTTACTTGGAAAGAATCACAAAGATGATACAATAGTTAGAATAGGTGAAGCAAAAAAAGTGACACTTCGAGGTAATGGAATTGAAGCAGACGTAGACTCAATAAAAGTAAATAAAGATGCTAATAATACAGCTCATACCTTTCATATTAGAATAAGTGACACTGTTGAATGGTACGAACACGCTAATTTTTCCGCTATTCCTGATAGTAGTGAAGATGTATTTATAAATAGTGTTGAATATTCTGACACAAGTGATCAAGTAGCATATGTGATAATTTATGCTACAAATACTGGAGATAAAGTAGGATCTGTTAAGATTACAGATACACTTGTTACAGATGAATTTTAAGGAAAAAAAATGAAAAAAAATATAAAAAGTTTCGTATTAATGTTGTTACTGGGAGTGAGTCCTATACTTGCTAAGTCTAGTACTTTTGATAAAGATACATATTCTCTTATTGGAATTGAAGCTGGTTATAATAGCTTTAATATAGATGCTATAAATAATAATGGAACGTCCGCCTTTGATAAAAAGATAGGGTTTCCTCATGCAGGTATTAAAATGGGTGCTCAATCTAAAGATTATAGACTGTTTCTCTCCTCTCGTTATAATAAAATAAGTAATTTTGATTATGCCTATATGATAGGTTTAGAGATTCAGTATCTTATAAATTTTTCAAAAGAAACAAACTTATTTTTAGGTTTGAATATTGGTAAGGCAGAGATGAAATATATTGATAAACAAAAATTTGTACGTACAATATCTGATTCTTATATTGGTGGAGATATAGGTATAAATTATCATTTAGATGAAACAATGGATTTAGAATTTGGTCTAAGATTGATGCAGATAAATACAAAAAATTTAAAAAATGATATTTCTTATACCTTTGATACTATTATGACTACCTACATGAGTATTATTTTTAAATTTTAAATAATACTCAATTAATTTAATTTTTACCACTTCTTAGATATAATTTCTCTTTAAAAAAACTAATATTAAGTACTATAGTGAGTTTATCTCATTATAGAAGAGGAAATATACTCTCTCCTCTTAAAGTTATAAAAATAAGTTTTTTAAGAAAAATTCTTTTAGGACACTAAATCATGAGCCAACAATTAGAAAATATTCAAGCCCAACTCATAAAGCATAAACTTTCTTCAGATGATTATATACATATTAAAGAGATTTTAGGTCGTGAACCAAATCTTGTTGAGCTTGGAATTTTTTCCGCTATGTGGAGTGAACATTGTTCTTACAAATCCTCTAAAGTCCACTTAAAAGGTTTTCCAACTTCTGCTCCATGGGTTATTCAAGGTCCAGGTGAAAATGCCGGTGTTATTGATATCGGTGATGGGTATGCAGCTGTGTTTAAGATGGAATCACATAATCATCCCTCATTTATAGAACCCTTCCAAGGTGCTGCTACTGGTGTTGGTGGGATTATGCGTGATGTATTTACCATGGGTGCAAGACCTATAGCATCACTCAATTCTCTTCGTTTTGGAAATGTCTTAAATGATGATAAAACTGCTTCACATCAACGGTATCTAGTGCGTGGTGTAACTGAGGGGATAGGTGCGTATGGAAATTGTATGGGTGTACCTACTATTGGCGGTGAAGTAAGTTTTGATGAATGTTACAATGGAAATATCTTAGTAAATGCCTTTAATCTAGGTATCGCAAAAAAAGATGAAATTTTTTATGGTCGTGCGGATGGTGTTGGAAATCCTGTCATATATGTTGGTGCAAAAACAGGTCGTGATGGTCTTGGTGGAGCGGTAATGAGTTCTGATAGTTTTACACAGGAGTCAAAATCTCTCCGCCCCACAGTTCAAGTTGGAGATCCATTTACTGAAAAACTACTCTTAGAAGCATGTATGGAACTTTTTAAAACAGATTATGTTGTAGGTATTCAAGATATGGGTGCAGCAGGTCTTACATCTTCTTCTTTTGAGATGGCAGGGCGTTCAGGTGCGGGTATGATTATGCACCTTGACAGAGTTCCCGCTCGTGAAGAAAATATGACTCCTTATGACTTTATGTTAAGTGAATCCCAAGAGCGTATGCTTTTATGTGCTAAAAAAGGTTCAGAACAAGCGATTATTGATATTTTTGAAAAATGGGACTTAGATGCTGCTGTTATCGGTGAAGTAACCGATACAGGGAATATGGAACTTTTTTGGAAAGGCGAGAAATGTGCTGAGGTTCCAGTAAATCCAGTAAGTGAAGAAGCACCTGAGTTAAATCGTCCTATGACAAAACCAAAATATCTTGATGGAATTCAAGATATAAGTATTGATGATTTTGACAAAGTATCTAATCAAGAAGCATTTGAAACACTTATAAAATCTATGGAAGTTGTAGATAAATCTTGGATATATACGCAGTATGATTCAATGGTACAAACAAACACTATTAAAAATGGTGGGATGCTTGATGCTTCAGTTGTGCGTGTTAAAGAAAATTCTAAAGCCTTAGCTATGAGTTCTGATTGTAATGTACGTTACTGCTACATAGACCCTAAAGGTGGGGCAGCAGCCGCGGTTATGGAAGCTGGTCGAAATGTTGCTATGAGTGGGGCAAGACCTTTAGCAGTTACAGATTGTTTAAACTATGGTAACCCTGAAAATCCTGAAGTGATGTGGCAGTTTGCTCAAGGCTGTGAGGGGATAAAAGAAGCCTGTTTAGAGCTTACTACTCCCGTTATCGGTGGAAATGTTTCACTGTATAATGAAACAAATGGCATTTCAGTATTTCCAACTCCCTCTATCGCAACGGTTGGTGTCAATGATGATCAAAACAATGTTTTAATGTCTTCATTTCAAGCAGAGGGGAATGTACTTTACTTGGTAGGTGAATCAAAATCAGAGTTCGGTGCTTCACTTTACATGAAAGAGGTTTGTGGTACTGTGGCAGGTAGTCTTCCTGAGATTAACTACAAAAATGAGTTAATGCTTTGGGATTTAGTGATACAAGCAAATAAAAAACATCTTCTTGAGTGTGCAAAAGATGCAAGTTCTGGAGGCGTTGCTATTGCTTTAGCAAAGATGGCAGCAACTTCAGGTTTAGCCTGTGATATAGAGATGAGTACATTGGATATAAGAGATATTTTTGCAGAATCAATGAGTCGTGCTATCCTTGAAGTAAAAGCTCAAAACTGTGAAGCTTTTGAAGGGATGATAAAAAAGTCCATGAAAATAGAAAAAATTGGAACAGTTGGTGGAGATAATATAAAAATAAATGATATTTCTATCTCTATGGAAGATTTAAAAGAGAGTTATTTTAATACTTTTAAACGTGTGATAGAAAAAATATAATGCTTCTCTACTTTTATTCTATGAGCATATTTCCATCATAATATTGTTTAAGATAAGAAATTAGATGAGGTTAAGTAACTATTTTTCTATAAAGATATAAACATCAAGTTCTATCCAAAAGTTAAGTTCAATGAAGAAGATAATCTTTTCATTAGTAATAAAGTTACTTATATCCTATTAGGCAACTCTTTAAATTTAGTCTTTAGTGGATTTTTATAGTTTTCTAAGAAGTCTAATAAACTTTGTTTTACAAAATTTATTATTAAAATAAAAAAGGTTTTATGTGAAAGTGGCAGTTGTAACAGGGGCAAGTTCTGGCATAGGAAAAGCGATAAGTTTTCGTCTTTTGAGTTTAGGCTATAAAGTCATTGGTGTTAGTAGAACTATTACAGATGAAGAGTTTTATAATGTAAATTTTACTGCTATTAAAGCTGACTTATCACAAGAGAAGTCTACATTAAAGTTATCTCAAGAACTCTCTGAATTTAAAGTTTATATTTTAGTAAACTGTGCAGGATTTGGAATATTCTCACCACATGAAGAGTTAAATCAAAAAAATATAATAGATATGACTTTTTTAAATTTAACTGCTCCTATGATTATCACTAATGCCATCCTTCGTAAACTAAAAAATACAGATGGTTATCTTATAAATATTAACTCTATTGAAGCGATTAGAGCTAGTAAATTTGCAGGTGTCTACTCTGCAACAAAAGCTGGACTTAAAGCATTTGGTGATGCTATTTTTGAAGAAACTAGGAAGAGTGGATTAAGCGTTACAAATATAAATCCAGATATGACTGAGAGTTCTTTTTACGATAGATTAAGATTTAATGTAAGTAAAAAAGAAGATGAAAAACTTTTAAGCTCCGATATTGCTGATGCAGTAGAGCATATACTTACTATGAGAAAAGGTGCAGTAGTTAACAATTACACTATTCGAAGTTTGAAATTTGGAATATCAAAGAAAGCTTAAAGTTTTATATCAAATTTTGAAGATTTTTGAGACTCTGTAGCTTTTAAAAAATTGATTGTTTTTTGCATTTGTAACATTGAAGATTTTATATCATCTCTCAAAGAACTTACCAATATAGTTGCCTCTTTTAAAAGGCATATTGCAGAATCTACATCTATTTCTTTTTTAAGTTCTGGAATGTTTTGCATCAAGTCGTTAAGTTCATCTATATTTTGTTCTATGATTGCAATTTTTAGCTGATTAAGCCACATGTGTAATTTCTTTCCATGCCTCTAAAAGACTTCTAAAAACATTAGAGCATTCATCCATTTTTTTTGTATTTTTTTCATTTCCAGCTTCTGCTAAAAGTTGAATTTGATAATTATAAAGACCTTGTAAATATTCACTCATATTTCCAGGACTTTTAAAATCTAAAATTGAGATTAATTCTGTAATAATAGCAGTTGAACGATTTAACCAATAAACTCTTTTCTCAACATCATTATCTTTAATAGCTTTTTTTGCTTGTGCGTTAAAACGCAAAATACCTTCATAAAGCATCACGATTAATTTTGTTGGAGACTCTATTCCTACATTATTTTGCGCATAGATATTATGAGCTGTCTTCACATACATATTAGTTCCTTTTTTAGAATGTTCATTAAACAAATCGGTTTAATCTAAAAAACCTTTAAGTATTATTCTTAACTTTAACGTTCTTTTTGTGGATTTACCATTTGAGTAAACATAGATGAAGTAGCGTTGAATCTATTAATAAGTAAATCATATGCAGCAAACTGTTTTTTCAATATTGAATATTTAGAGTCTAATCTTTCTGTCGTAGATATTTTTCTATCTTCCAAAATCGATATATTTTGAGAAAAAGACTCTTTTATTTGATCTAAGATTTGGTTTGCTTTAGTGTAAGATTCTATTTTTGTGGACATATCCGCAAAAGCACCAGTTAAAGGGACGATACTACCCCCCTTACCTTTTGGAAAATCACCACCTGAAAAAAATGCTTGTAACTTTCTAGGCTTATCATCCATAGCTTCTTTAAAAGCAACTTTATCTAAGCTTAACTTTCCATCTTTCTTGATGTCCAACCCATACTCAAATATACTACTTACACCTCCTCCAACTGATTCTAGTATATCTCGAATAGTTGCTTTCATATTCTTGATGGTTGAATTAGATGAAAAAATTCCTCTATTTTCTGAATCAATACCAGGTTTAGTCATTCTTTCAAGTTCTGCAATTATTGAATTGTACTTTTCAACAAAAGAATCAAATTTTTCTAAAATAGTTGCTCTATCTTGAGAAATACTTACCTTAGATACCCCTGTTTCTTTGAGTGTAATGGTAAGCCCTGTAATTAAGTCATCAACTGTATTGTTTGCACGACTGATAGCTTGACCATTAAAAGTAAAGGTTGCGTTTGTTCCAGATTGAATTGCCGTCTTATTAAAATCTGTACTCAACTTGCTGTTTATCCCTGAACCACTTATAGAAATATTTGTATCAGCTTGATCACCTGTTTCCTTTGAGCTTAAAAATAAGCGAAATTTACCACTACCTACCTGAACTATCGTTGCATTTACAGAACTGTCAACTTCTTTATTGATTAAGTTTTTCATATCTTTTAATGTTGCACCTGCATCATACTTGATAGTAATGGCTTTCCCAGTTCCTACTTGTATATCAAAACTTCCAGCTAATCCTAAAGGATCTATTTTCGCTGTCTTTGCACTAAAATCACCTGATTGTTCAATTTGTTTTGTTGCTAAAGAGGTGACTTCAAGGGTAAAATCTTGTATATCTGTTTTTAAAATTGCTGAGACCTCTACGGATGAACCTGAAGTCACTTCAGCTTTTCTTTCATCCCAAAGTGAAAGAGTCTTTAGTTCATTGATGCTATCAATATAATTTGTCATACTTGCATCGATTAATTTTAATGCATCTTTTTTATCATTCTCATTTGCTAAATTTAAAGTAATCGGTCGAATTCTTTGTTCTTCATCAACTTTTCTTAATTGATCGAGTACATCTTGTGTTAAAATCCCTGATCCTACACCTAGCGAACTAATTCCCATAATAAACCCTTTATTTAAATGATTTTTCATTATAATAATAAATATAATACAGTCATTAAATCGACAAAAAGTCATTTATATTAAATACTGATTTAATGAAAAAAATGATTTTCTTCGTTGTACTCGTGTAGACAAGTCAAATTCACATTAAATCTAAATCTTTTACATAAGATGTTAGCTAAGTGTTTAACAAAAATAAATGACATAAAAGTAGGAATGAAAGTTGCTATATAAACAGAAAGTATTCATGAGCTTTGGGGTCGTGGAAGAAAGTCGCTATTAAGCATTCAAGAGCATGCACAGAGTATAAAGATTCATATAAAAAAAAGCATAATCTAAATGGAATTTTTCTTGCATTTACGCAAGAGTTTCCAGCACTTAAAATTACATTACGAACTCTTAAAAGGTTTTTAAGCATTACTATACCGTAGTTTTAAGCACTTTTTAGACTCCATTTTTTGACTTTAAATCTGAAAAAATTATTATTGCTTATGGAAGTGCATATGAGATTAAATTTGTTCAGCTACTTAGCTATGAATTTATTTATGCTCTCTTACTTATTACTCAACTCTTAAAATTTAATTTTTAGTGAATTATGCTTAAAAAATGCTTCGAAACTTACTTTTAACAACTCCTCAGCACTATTCTTGTATAATACTTATAAAAAAAATTTAAAGGAATTCCATGCGTGGTTATAAGATATTTGCCGGCAGTTCTAGTATTGATTTTGCCCAAGAGATTTGTCAAATTTTAGATGTGCCATTAGGAAGAGCTGATATTAAGAAGTTCTCTGATGGTGAAATATCAGTTCAGATTGCTGAATCTGTTCGTGGTCGAGATGTATTTATAGTGCAAAGCACTGGTTCACCATCAAACGATAATTTAATGGAATTACTCATCATGACTGACGCTCTCAAGCGTTCTTCTGCTCAAAGTATTACAGCGGTTGTTCCTTACTATGGATATGCAAGGCAAGATCGTAAAGCTGCTCCTCGTGTGCCTATTACTGCGAAGCTTGTTGCAAATCTTTTTGAAACAGCTGGTATTGATAGAGTTATTACTATAGATTTACACGCTGGTCAAATTCAAGGTTTTTTTGATATTCCAGTTGATAACCTTTATGGTTCTATCACTTTTGAACATTACATCAAAAGTAAAAATCTTAAAAACCCTATCATTGCAAGTCCAGATATTGGTGGTGTTGCCCGTGCTAGATACTTTGCAAAACGGATGGGTTTAGAGATGGTTATCATTGATAAACGCCGTGAAAAAGCAAATGAGAGTGAAGTGATGAACATCATTGGTAATGTAAAAGGTTACGATGTAATCATGATTGATGATATGGTTGATACAGCTGGGACTATGGTTAAAGCAGCAACTGCACTCAAAAATAATGGTGCTACTTCTGTCATGGCTTGTGCAACTCATGGAGTATTAAGTGGTAATGCTTATGAAAACTTAGAAAATGGTGAGTTAGATGAACTCATTATTACTAACACTTTAGAATCTCGGGAACATAAAAAGATCAAAGTATTAACAGTAGCCCCACTTTTTTCAGAAGTAATTCGTCGTGTTTATCACAACGAAAGCGTTAATAGTTTATTTACATAAGGTTAATCATTGAAAAATATTAGAAACTTCTCTATTATCGCCCATATTGACCATGGGAAAAGTACCTTAGCAGATAGAATTATTCAAGAATGTGGTTCTGTATCTGAGCGTGAGATGGGTACACAGATGATGGATACTATGGATATTGAGCAAGAAAGAGGTATAACCATCAAAGCTCAATCAGTTAGGCTTGATTATGTAAAAGATGATGAACATTACATCTTAAACCTCATTGATACACCCGGTCATGTTGATTTTTCTTATGAGGTAAGTAAATCTCTTGCCTCCTCAGATGGAGCTTTGCTTATCGTGGATGCGGCTCAAGGTGTTGAGGCTCAAACAATTGCGAATGTTTATCTTGCACTGGATAATGATTTAGAACTTATTCCAGTGATTAATAAGATAGACTTACCTGCAGCTGATCCAGATAAAGTTGCTCAAGAGATTGAAACTTCGATAGGTATTGATGCAACCGATGCTTGTTTAGTATCTGCAAAAACTGGTGTTGGGATTCGTGAACTTATTGACGCAATTGTGGATAGAGTACCAGCTCCTGTTGGGGATCCTGAGAAAACTACAAAAGCTATCATTTATGATTCTTGGTTTGACCAATATTTAGGGGCATTGGCACTTGTTCGTGTCTTTGATGGAGAGGTGAAAAAAGGTCAAAATATCAAGCTTATGAGTAATGGTGAAGAGCATCAGATACTTGATCTAATGTATCCTCATCCTATGAAAAAGATTAAAACAAAAACAATTTCTTGTGGTGAGATTGGGATTGTTGTCCTTGGGCTAAAAGAGGTAAGTGTTATCAATGTTGGAGATACACTTACTGATACTAAAAATCCTACAACTGAAGCAGTTGGAACTTATGAGCCTGCAAAACCATTTGTATTTGCAGGAATATATCCAATCGACACAGATAAGTTTGAGGATCTGCGTGATGCACTAGATAAACTTCGTTTAAATGACTCATCACTCTCTTATGAGCCTGAAACATCCATAGCACTTGGATTTGGTTTTCGTGTTGGATTTTTAGGAATGCTTCACATGGAAGTTATCAAAGAGAGACTTGAGCGTGAATACTCTCTTGACCTCATAGCATCAGCTCCATCAGTTGTTTATAATGTTTACCTTACAAACGGAGATATGGTAGAGGTTCAAAACCCTTCACAACTCCCTGCTATTCAAAAGATAGATAGGATTGAAGAGCCTTATGTCAGAGCTACTGTTATCACTCCTGCTCAATATCTTGGAAATATTATCACTCTTTTAATCTCTAAGCGTGGAACGCAAACCAAAATGACCTATCTTAATGAAGAGAGAGTTATGCTTGAGTATGAGATTCCTATGAATGAGATTGTAATGGATTTTTATGATACTCTTAAATCCATCTCAAAAGGTTATGCCTCCTTTGATTATGAGCCTATTGAGTTTAAAGTGGGTGATTTAGTCAAGCTTGACATTAAAGTAGCGGGTGAGGCTGTTGATGCTCTTAGTATTGTTGTCCCTCGTAATCAAGCTCTTCCTCGTGGACGAGTGCTTGTTAAAAATATGAAAGAATTAATCCCTAGACAACTCTTTGAAGTAGCCGTACAAGCATCTTTGGGTTCTCAAGTTATTGCAAGAGAGACAGTAAAATCTATGGGTAAAAATGTTACTGCTAAATGTTATGGTGGAGATATTACTCGTAAAAGAAAATTATTAGAAAAACAAAAAGCTGGTAAAAAGCGTATGAAATCAATAGGAAAAGTACAACTTCCTCAAGAAGCATTTATGTCTGTTCTTAAAATGGACTAATATGAGATGCTTATTATGTGAGAGTTTTTCACTCTTGCATATTTGTAAAAACTGTCAAGAACTTTTTTTAACTCCATCCATCTATAGAAGAAAAATTCAAAATATTGAGGTTATATCTTTTTACAAGTATAAGGATATTAAAAATCTACTCCATACAAAACATACAGATCTAGGTTTTTATATTTACAGTATATTGGCAAAAAATAGTTTTAAAAAATTTGCTTTTCACTTTGAACTTCCTTGGAGTATTGCATCCATCGCTGTAGATGATACATCTATCTCAGGTTACTCTCATACAGCAATCTTAAACAAGGCACTTAAAAGCCAAACCATACAAGTACTTTATAATAAACTACGTGCAAAAAATGATATATCTTACTCAGGAAAAAGTAGAGAATTTAGATTGTTAAATCCAAGAAAATTTCAAGTGAATAATTTTATAGAAAATAATGTGATTTTAGTAGATGATATTATCACAACAGGAACGACTTTAACACAGGCAATAAATATACTAAAGTTAAACAAAAAAGAGATTCTTTTTTGTTTAACTCTAGCCGACTCTGCTCTAAAGTAGACCTCTTAAAAAACTACCAAGCTTTTCTTTAATTTGATCGGCTACAACTTTTTCTACATCTATTTCAACTTTTGGTTGACTCTTATTGCCACTTAAAATAACTGAAACTGGATGTTTATTTGCAACTATATCAATTTTAGAATTTATTGTTTGTGTTAAAGAGTTTATTTTTGTATTTACTGTCTTTATGGAAGAGGTATTTGAGCGTAAATCAAAAGAAGCTAATATTTTTTCTTTATTTATATCCGCACTAACTGTACCCTTGAATTTTTGCTTATACATATCAATTTTAGCATATTTTTGAACAAGTCCAAAAACAATATTATTCTCAAATCCACCATCAATAAGTTTACCACTAAACTTACCAATTTTCTTTTTACTATTGTAATTTAAAACACCATTGAGTGAAGATTGAAAAATAGGCGGATATTTCAAAATACTCAGGGCTGCTTTGGTTTGAATGGATGTTAATTCTGCATGAAAATCATCGTTATGAATTTTAAGATTTATATCTCCTCCTGCTATTTTAGAGTGTAGAATTACATCTAAATTTTCTTTAGTTTTAGAAAATTTTCCCTCTGCTTTAAATGAACCTGATATATCTCTCTCTATAGCGAAATAGATCTTTTTAAGTTCAGGAATGATAATAACATAATCACTTTTAATGCTATTATTTTTTAAATTTACCCTTATTTTATTCATATCTAAATTTGCAAGACTTGATTTAAAATTCAGTTTTGTATCAATAGTTTGACCATTTAACACTGTTTTAGTTGCTAAAGTAAATGTTGTTTTTGGCATTTTACTTGTAAACCTATACTCTTTTGTTATAAATTTTGAATTGATTAAGCCTTTTGTAATATTTGTATGGATAGTGCCTTTTAACTGCCCTTTTTTCATATTTACTATATCAATTTCTGCATTCAAATTACCATCGACATATTGGGGTTTATTAAACATATATAAGGCTTTTTTGAGTCGTATATGCTTTATTGTAGATTTTAATGATAATGGCTTGAAATCTTGTAAAACTAAATTTAAAACTGTATCTGAAGACGCAAAATTTGTTTTTCCATCTACTAACATTCTTTTTTTATCGCCCGTTACAGCTCCTTCAAGTTTCAAAGAACCACGAAGTTTTTCTTTAATGATGGGTTGTAAAAGAGCTAATTCTTTTATATCAATCCTATATTGGGAATTTATTTTTAAAGGTTTTGGATGTATTGTACCATCAGAACTAATCTTTGCTAAATTAGATTTTAAAGCATATTCATACTTTATATTGTCATCTTTTAACACAGCCTTTAAGTTCATACTAAATTTCGTTAGGGGTATATTAAGCTCAAGCTCTTTATTTATCAGTTGTGTATTTAATTTTCCATCTCTTGTAACAAGAACTACATCACCATTATAAGCTTTAGGTGTTATATTTTTAAAATTTATATCTAGGTCAATTTTTGCATCTGCATAGGCTTTATTAGAACTCATCTTTAAAAAGGAACCTAAGTCAAGGTTTTTAACATTAGCTAGAATAGCACTCAGTTTATAATCTCTTAATTCTAAATGATACTTTGTATCGCTTGACGCAATGTCACTTAGCCCATCAATGCTAATAAATACCGTATCACCCTTTAGCGAACCATTTGTAAATAAAGAACCTTGTAACTCCTGTTTTGTCAATTTATTTAAATTCTCTAGCTTTTTTAATTTAACATTATAAATAAGCTCAAGGGATTTATCAAGTATCGAATATCTACCCTTTGCATAAATGCTATTATCAGTGTCAAGTGCTAATTCAACCTCAAACTCACCAAATGAAATTGAAAATGTCTTAAATTTAGTGTGTAGATTACTAACTTGATTTATTTTCTCTTCAATTATAGGTGTTAATAGAGAGTTCCCTAGGTCTGTAAATAAAATGATATAAATCCCTATGACAGACGAAATAATAAGCCCAAATATCCATAAAACTACTTTCATTACATGCTCCTAATTATATATTTACAGATAATACAATAAAAGATTAAACATTCAAAATAAAACTTGATACTATAAGACTAAACTTACTTAAATTATTTTGTTTAAGTCATACTTGACATTATTACACTCAATCTGTATAATGCCCCCTATCTTTTAAAAATAAGGAGTCAATTAACAATTATGTCTAAAGAAGAATTAGAACAGGTTCCTGTTGAGAATACAGAAGAAGAATTAGAAAAAAATATTGATGAGGCTGAAGCAGAAGCTGAGGCAGTTGAAAATGAATTTGATTTTTTACAAGCTGAGATGGCTGAGTTAAAAGAGAAATATACAAGAGTTCATGCAGATTTTGATAATATCAAAAAAAGACTTGAGCGTGAAAAATATACGGCAGTTGAATATGCAAATGAAAAATTTGCAAAAGATATGATTCCAGTACTTGACGCACTTGATGGTGCAATGAAATCACTAGAAAGTGATGCAGATAAAGCAGAACTTTTTGATAAGTTAAAAGAGGGAATAGAACTAACACACAAGTCACTTCTTACTCAACTAGAAAAACATGGTGTTACTTTAGTATCTCATGATGAACCTTTTGATCCCAATATTCACAATGCTATCCAGACAATGGACAGCGATGAAGTTGAATCAGGTCAAATAGTGCAAACTTTTCAAACTGGTTATAAATATAAAAACCGTCCACTACGTGAAGCAATGGTAATAGTAGCGAATTAAATTCGTAATAAAAAATAAAACTAAAATATAAGGAAATAATATGTCAAAAGTAATTGGTATAGATTTAGGAACAACAAATTCATGTGTAGCAGTGTATGAGGGTGGTGAAGCGAAAATTATCCCTAATGCAGAGGGTAAAAATACTACTCCTTCAGTTGTAGCATTTACAGATAAAGGTGAAGTTTTAGTAGGTGATCCTGCAAAACGTCAAGCAATTACAAATCCTGAAAAAACTATCTCTTCTATTAAAAGAATTATGGGTCTTATGATGGATGAAGAAAATGCTAAAGAAGCTCATGATAAAGTAACTTATAACATAATAGATAAAGATGGTTCAGCCGCTGTTGATGTAGCAGGAAAAATTTATACTCCACAAGAAATTTCAGCAAAAATTTTAACTAAACTTAAAGAAGATGCGGAAGCTTATTTAGGTTCAACTGTAACAGATGCAGTTATTACAGTTCCAGCTTACTTTAACGATAGCCAAAGAAAAGCAACCAAAGATGCTGGTACGATTGCAGGTTTGAATGTACTAAGAATTATTAACGAGCCAACTGCATCAGCACTAGCGTATGGTCTTGACTCTAAAACTGAAGAAAATGTACTTGTATATGATCTTGGTGGTGGAACATTTGATGTTACAACCTTAGAGATTTCAGATGGTACTTTTGAAGTTCTTTCAACTGATGGGAACGCATTTCTTGGTGGTGATGATTTTGATAACAAAATCGTTGATATGCTAAATGATGATTTTAAAGCTTCTCATGGCATAGAACTTAAAAATGATAAAATGGCATTACAACGTTTAAAAGATGCAGCTGAAAACGCTAAAAAAGAGTTGAGTTCGGCTACTGAAACTGAAATAAATTTACCTTTTATTACAATGACGGAAGCAGGACCACAGCATTTAGTTGTAAAACTTACTCGTGCTAAATTTGAGGGGATGATTGCTAGTTTGATTGATGAAACAATTGATCATATCAAAACTGCAATGGATGAATCTGACTTAGAAAATAGTGAGATTAAAGAGATTATCATGGTTGGTGGTTCTACTCGTGTGCCAGCTGCTGGGGAAGCAGTTTCTAAATATTTCGGAGGAAAAGACCTAAACAAAGGTGTAAATCCTGATGAAGTTGTTGCTGCTGGAGCTGCTATTCAGGGTGGCGTTTTACGTGGAGATGTTAAAGATGTTTTACTTCTTGATGTTACACCACTTTCACTTGGGATTGAAACTCTTGGTGGAGTTATGACGAAAATTATTGAAAAAGGGACTACAATTCCTGTTAAAAAATCTCAAGTTTTCTCAACTGCTGAAGATAATCAACCAGCTGTTTCTATTAGTGTTGGTCAAGGTGAAAGAGAGTTCGCAAAAGACAATAAATCACTTGGGCTTTTTGAACTAGGTGATATTCCAGCAGCACCTCGTGGTGTACCTCAAATCGAAGTGACTTTTGATATTGATGCAAATGGTATTTTAACTGTGAGTTCAGAAGATAAGGCTACAGGGAAAAAACAATCAATCACAATCTCTGGATCATCAGGATTAAGTGAAGAAGAAATCAATAAAATGGTTCAAGATGCAGAAGAAAATAAAGTTGCTGATGAAGAGAGAAAGGCTCTTGTAGATTTAAGAAATCAAGCAGACGCTCTTATCGCTCAAACAGAAAAATCTGTAGAAGAGATGGGGGAAAAACTTGAAGCTGAAGAAAAAGCTAAAATCGAAGCTGCTGCAACTGATTTAAAAGATACTCTAAAAGAAGAGTCCTCTACTAAAGCAGACATTGAGGAAAAAGTAAAAGTACTCACAGAAGCAGCACATAAAATGGCTGAAGAGATGTACAAACAAAAAGAAAATCCAGAAGAAACCAAGGCTGATACAAAAAAGAAAAAAGAAGATGACGACGTAATAGATGCTGAGATAGAATAATCATCATTTAAAATTAAATCCTCTCAAAAATTCACTTTTAGTTTTAAAGTGAATTTTTTCTAGCTTTGTGTATCAATTCCTAGTTCTTAATATAATAGATATTGCTCCAAAATTAACATAATAAGTAGCAGATATTATCATCCTTTATGAAATTATATTTTTCCACCTACTTATCAAGCCAGAGTCAAGAGCTAATTCAAAGCTTTTATGCTCCAAATAACCTTGCCATACTTGAAGTTTTAGCATTCGCTTGAGCTTGTGCAAATGTACTTATTTGAGACATTATATTTTGCTGTGAAAAGTTAGCACTCTCTGCTGCAAAATCAATATCTCTTATTTGAGATTCTGCTGATGCTACATTTACCTGAGTCACTGAGATATTTCTAACATTTGACATCAGTTTATTTTGGGATGCACCTAATTCTGCTCTTGTCTCATTGATACTTGTCCATGGCGGTATCAATAGTATCAAGAGCTGATGCTAATCCAGAAGCACTTGTGACATCTATGCTACCAATTAATGAAGCTACCCGATTATCACCAATGTTCATACTTTGTGTCTCACCACTATCTGCACCTGAGTGGGTAAAAAAAGTTCCATTTCCTGCACTTCCACCTGTACCATCTAAAAGCTTAATACCATTATAGCTAGTCTGAGAGGCTATATCATCTATTGATTCAAGAAGGCCATCTATCTCTTTTTGAATAATTGACTTGTCATCTACACTCATTATTCCATTTGAAGCTTGTAGGGTCAAAACTCTAATACGATCCATATTATCTTGTATCCCAGACATCGCACCATCAGCAATTTGTATCATTCCAATACTTTCATTAGAGTTTTGAATAGCCTTGCCAAGCCCTGATACTTGGGCTGAAAGTTGATTAGCTATACCTAAACCTGATGCATCTTGAGCTGCATGGTTAAGTTTAGAACCTGAGGACAACATACCTAAACTATTACCAAGACTTTGACTTTTAAAACTATTAGCTGTTGTTGTAGCAGAACTTGTACTTATTGAAAAAACTCATAATCTCTCCTTTTAAAGATATTTATTTACTATTATATCATTTTATCAAAAACAAGGCTATACCCAAATAATTCCATAACATTTTCAATACCTCCAAATTCATAAAAACTCATTTTTTTCTGAATTCAGAAGCACCTAATCAGGCTATAAAATCAATCTTTATACTTTTTGCGTAAGATTTATAATTTTTTGGCAATACTCTCTTATCATGATGAATTTTATTGTGCTAATTATGGACTTAATGAAAAAAATGATTAATTCTGATATATTAAAAGTAAATCTACCTTATCTTTTTACTTACAAGAATGAATGCTCGATGATTATTTAGATCTCGGTATCATTTAAAATTATTTTAAATGATACTCTTCTCGATTTTTGTTTATCTTCCACATCATCAATCTTTATTTTTTTAGAAAACCCTAAACCACTTCCTTTTAGAATATCAGCTAACCATACTTGTGTACTTTTATTTTGCATCTTAAAGATATAGTTTAGTGTTGAGTAAGCTCGATCCATAGATAACTTTTCATTATTAAGATAATTTGCGTTAAAGCTTGATCTATTCCATTGGCTTGAACTATGACCATTGACTTCTAAAGTAGCTATCAATTTTTTATTTTTTTCTAAGAAAGGGAGTAATTTTTTAGAAAATCCATCCATAAACAATTTTTGTACTTTATTAAGTTTATATTTTCCTATTTTAAATAGGAGCTTATTATCTATAAGTTCTATAGTCAAATCTTTTTTGATTTTGATTTGATTGGCTTTTATCTCATCTTGAAATAGTTCTTTGAATGAAGCATAAAAATTCTTTATTTTTGTAGATAGCTGAGCCATAGTTGCATCTTCATTTATAAGGCTAATCCACATATTTGATTCTTGTGATATTGGACTTGTGTTGATTCCAACTACTCCAGCTTGAGAGTTATGTAAAATAGTTACAGCATGAAAAGCATCGTAATTATCATCTCCATAATGTTCTTGATTAATCATAGTGAGTTTATCATCTAAAATCATTACTAGGGCATCAGTATTGTAAGTTTTTTTAACATAACCAACTCCTATAATATTTCCATTTGAATACTCTTTTATATCTTTGAGTACACTCGAATAAGAAGTAGGTATTTTTGTATCTATAAGAATATTTTTTTGCAGGTTGAATTTTATGAGTCTTATTTGTTCTTTATTAAGTGTATTTCTTGTGGATAAAGAGAGAAGAAAATTGTTATCTCTAAGTCTAATTATTTCATAAGGTGTTAAATTATTTTTTTCTTTGTGATGTTTAAGCCATATTTTGTTACCATTTTCTGTGATTCTCATTAGAGTAATATTACTATTTGTATCATAAGATGTTGTGCTTATAACAATGATAGATCCATCTATGGCTTCAATGGCATCTATACCACTATCATCATACTTTGTGCCATACTTCTTACTCCATAGCTTTTTACCATCTTTTGAAAAGCGGGTTACATATATATCATTAAGTCCAAGTCCAGTTTCAAAAATATTATCATTAGGTGATCTTGAAGTACTAGATGTTCCAACTGCTAAAACACCACCATCACGTAGAAGAATAAGATTATTCATTTTATCGTAATTTTTTGTGCCAAATGTTTTAGAAAAAATAATATTTGCATTAGCATCAAGTTTTACTATAAGAAGTGAGCCATCTAAGGTATATCCACCAATAAAATAACCATTATTGGGTGTTTTTACCAGTGTTACTGCTTCACTGAATTTATTTATTTTACTAGTTTTATTGATAAGTACATTTGCCTTTGCATCAATTTTAATGAAAGCTATATGTGAACCATAAGAGTCAGAAAAACTATCTAAGTAATCAAACGCACTTTTATAAGATGTTCCACTGGAAGCAGATTTTCTATAATTTTTTGTGATTCCTATAGCCGATATAGTTCTATCATAATCTTGTGTAATATCAAGAAGTGATTGATTAAATGTTTTACCTACAATAATAGAAAAATCTTTTGCATAAAGTGTTAATAGTGAGAATAAGAGAAGTAAAATATATTTCATAAGCACATTGATAGCAAAAAATATTCCTACTTGTTAAAATTTTTAGTCAGTGCCTCTTTATAAAGAGGCTAATCAGACTATCTTAAATTTTCAAAGGGTTGAGTTATAACTGCTTTACGAGTTACAGTATATGGTACCAATGCTGCTGCACGAGCTCTTTTTATAACTACTGAAATCATATCTTGGTGGCGTTTACAGTTTCCTGTTAAACGGCGTGGCATGATTTTATATCTTTCAGAAAGTGAAAAGCGTAATGCTCCAACATCTTTATAATCCATAAAATCAACTTTTGATTCACAGTATTTACAAAATCTTTTTTTATATTTTCTTTTTTCTGACATGGTATTTCCTTATATTATCTATTTTGTTTAAAATGGAATTTCATCTTCATCAATGTCAATCACAGGAACAGAATCAGGGCTAGGCATTTGACGACTTTGCGTATTTGCTTGTTGATTGTAACTAGAACCTTTATTTGCATTTTCATAGTTTTGTTGCTGTGGTGCTTGATAACTTTGCTGTTGCTGTTGGGGTGCTTGATATGACTGTTGCTGTTGTTGAACAGGTTGTTGATAATCATTTTGCTCAGCTTGAGCTGGGGTATTATTATACCCACTACCTTCGCTTTGAGCTTTAGAATCAAGCATTTGCATAGTTTCAGCTATTACCGAGTGTTTTGAGCGTTTCTGTCCATTTTGATCTACCCATTGTTCAAAATTTAGTCTTCCTTCTACTAGGATTTTACTCCCTTTTCGAAGGTATTGATTAGCAATTTCCCCACTTCTTCCAAAAAAAGTAATATCTACAAAACATACTTCTTCTTTTTTCTCACCATTACTTGTAAATTTTCTACTAGTTGCGATAGCTGTTTTTGCTATAGCTGTACCAGATTGAGCGTATCTAAGTTCAATGTCACGAGTTAAGTTTCCAACCAATATAATTTTATTAAACATGGGCTTTCCTTGTATTTAGTTCTAGTTACTTGCTACTGCTTCAGTTGTTGGAGAAACTGGAGTTTCTTCAACTTTCACCGCTTCTTCAGTTGTTGGAGTTTCTTCAGTTGTAACTACTGCTGGAGTTTCTTCAACGCTTGTTACTTCTTCCGCTTTTGGAGTTTCTTCTGCTTTTGCTTGAAAAGTTGCTTTTTTCTGAGCTTTTTCTACAAGTCCACTCCATGCTTTAATTTCACGGTTTGTATCATACTTTATAG
>CBDETZ010000002.1:0-834887 GCA_965243085.1 Sulfurimonas sp.
CCCCGAGGAGAATTGAACTCCTGCTACATGGATGAAAACCATGGATCCTAACCGCTAGACGACGGGGCCACTTTTATAGTTCCAGTTATTCTAACTGAAACGAAATTATATAGATATAATACTTAATATTTAATTAAAGAGTTAAAGTAAACGTAAGCTATCATAATAATCCACTAAAAATTAAATTTAAAGAGTTGAGCAATAGAGTCATCTAAATCCCATCTATTATTAATGAGTTTTTCTTGTATATATTTTGTACCATTTAGATTTAAGATCTGATGTTACGATAATCTAAACCTTCAAATTTACAAAAGGTGACATATTAAACTGAACTTTCGCACCTAATTATATAAGATTTAATTCGGTAGCAAGGGAATTTAGTAAGTATTTTCTATCTCTTGACAGATAATATTCTACTTTCTTAACCCCACAGTATAGGGCTTTAAAAAAGACAATAGTCCGTGTCAAGGTATGTATACTATGTTTCTATAAATTCCCAAGTCACAGTAATTGAGCAAAGTAAATTGCTCAAAATTAGGTGCGAAAGTTAAGTTTAATATGTCACCTTTTGTAAATTTGAAGGTTTAGATTATCGTAACATCAGTAATTAAGTCTCATTGAAAAATTTAGTAAATTACCATTATGGTACTAATTTATTTAAGGTTTAATAGTGTCGGAGTGATTTATATTACATAAAGCTATATAAGGGTATAATTTTATTTCAAAAGGTATGAGGAAAATAGTTGGCACGTAAAACAAGAGTTTTTATTGAAAATGTTTCTCAGCATATTAAACTAAAAAGCTTAGATAATTTAATTTTATTTAGAGAGAATTCAGATTATAAAGTTTTTACTCTATTTCTTTTAGAGTTAAGTCTAAGCCATTTAGTTAAAATTCATGCGTATATACTTAAACCATATTATTTTGAATTTTTACTCACACCAGAACATACAAATAGTTTATCAAAATTTATGCAAACATTAGGTAAATCATATGTTTCATATTATAATAAGAAATATAATCATATTGGAACACTATTTGATGGAAGATATAAAAGTTCTCTGATAGAAGATAAAGTATACCTTTTCGATGTTATGCAGTATATCGAACAAGAAGAATCGAAAGAATATGCTTATAGTAGTGTTGAAAAAAATCTTTTAGCAAAAGAGAACCTTATTGTAAGTTTCCATCCTTTATATGAAAGAAAGCTTTATGTTAAGCATTGCAAAACTAAGTTAGATAAGAGAACAGATGATTTTATTTTTCAATGTTTAGAGAAACAAGTTGTAACTGGAAGCCTTGAGTACACGAAAAAACTAGAAAAATTAATTGGGATAACACTATCTTCAAAAAATAGAGGTCGCCCAAGAAAAGAGATACAAGAAAAAAGGATAAAAATGTATAAAAACTTAGTATTATTAGATAAAGAGGTACATAAAAATTTTAAAATAAGTGAGTTAAAGGATTTAAACTTTGCCAAATCTACTAGCTTTATACCAATTAATTTAAGTGAACTATCTTCTGTTGGAATAGATTTTCCTATTGTTTTTACTGGAGATGAAAGCCCATCGATAATTTCAATAGTTTCGCTAGGTGGCGAAAGTTTAGCAATAAATAACGAGGGAAAATGGTTAAAACCTTATGTTCCTTCTCATCTTAGAAAATATCCATTTTCAATAGCATCTACAGAAGATGATCCTAACAAAAAAGTAATTTTGATTGATGAAGATTCATCCCTATTTTCAAAATCAAAAGGAAAACAACTTTTTAAAAAAAATCATGAACATTCTGAAACATTAGATAACGCTATAAAATTTTTAACTTCTTATGAAGAACAAATGATGGTAGCTAAAAATTTTGCGAAAGTTATTGCTGATAGTGGTATTCTTGAAGAGAGAGAAATATCTATAGGAGAGGGTGATGAAAAAAAAGTGCTAGTCAAAGGTTTTAAAGTTATCGATAAAGAAAAACTTCTTGCTTTAGAAGATAAAATTTTAGCTTTATGGGTAAGAAAAGGTATCATTACCGCCATCGATCTTCATATTCAATCACTTGAAAATATCCAAAAACTATTTAATATAGCACACCAAAGACAAAACTAGGAAATTTAATGCCAAAAATAGCAAATACAAAAGACACTGCTAAATCCGAATTAAAAGAAGCAATACTAAGTTCAAAAAAATCATTTCTAGCAGTAGGACTTTTTTCTCTTTTTGTAAACATACTGATGCTAGTTCCACCTCTATATATGTTACAACTTTATGATAGAGTTTTAACAAGTCGAAGTGAAGGAACTCTTTATATGCTTACTGGAATTGTTGTGATTTTATTTATAACAATGGCTCTACTTGAGATTATTCGTTCTAATATACTGGTCAAAATATCAAATAAGTTTGATTCTTTATTAAATGAAAGAGTGTTTAATACTTTATTTGAATTAGCGAATAAACAGCCAGGCAAGGCAAATTCTTTACCTATGTCTGATCTGACACAAATAAAACAATATATGACAGGAAATGGACTTTTCGCTTTTTTTGATGCTCCTTGGATACCTATTTACATAGCTGTTTTGTTTATGTTTCACCCATATTTTGGATATTTTGCCATCTTTGCTGCTATAGTTCTGGTGATATTCACTGTACTTAATCAAATCATGACAAAAGAAAAGCTCGGAGAAGCAAACTCTTTAAGTAGAGCATCAACTACGTATGTTGATGCTAACCTTAGAAATGCAGAAGTTGTGAATACTTTAGGAATGAAAAATAACATTAGAAAGTTATGGGAAGAAAAATATTATGGCTTTTTAAATGCTCAAAGTGAAGCAAGTTATAAAGCAGGGACATGGGCGAATATATCTAAAAGTTCTCGAATGCTTTTTCAATCCTTGATGTTAGGTTTAGGCGGTTATTTAGCTATTCAAGATGAAGTAAGTGCTGGAATGATGATTGCGGGCTCTATTATTATGGGTAGAGCTTTAGCCCCTCTTGATTTAATCATTGGATCATGGAAAGGTTTTAGTGCCGCTAAAACATCTTATGAAAGACTAGATTCATTATTGAAAGATTTTCCAAAAGATAAAGAGTATATGGAATTACCTGCACCTGAGGGTGAAATACTTCTTGAAAATGTTGTTGTAATTCCACCGGGTTCTAAAGTACCATCTATAAAAGGTATATCAATGCTTATTAATAAGGGTGATATTGTTGGAATTATTGGTCCCAGTGCAGCTGGTAAGTCATCTTTACTAAGAATTATCTTAGGTTTATGGCCTTTAGCACAAGGAAAATCGAGGTTAGATAAGGCAGATATTTATCAATGGGATAAAGATATTTTAGGAAAATATATAGGATATTTACCTCAAGATATAGAACTTTTTGAGGGGACGGTCAGTCAAAATATAGCAAGATTTAATGAAATTGACGCTACAAAAGTTGTAGAAGCTGCACAAAAATCTGGTATTCATGAGATGATATTAAGACTACCTGATGGTTATGATACAAAAATAGGGGCAGGTGGAGCGACTCTCTCAGGAGGGCAAAGACAAAGGATAGGTTTTACACGTGCGATTTATGATAATCCAATTATGGTTGTTTTAGATGAACCAAATTCTAATCTTGATGATGCTGGAGAAGCAGCATTGGTTAAAGCTATTAAAATACTAAGAGAGTTGGAAACTACAGTCATCCTTGTGACACACAGACCAAGTTTATTGCAAACCACAAATAAACTAGCTGTTATAAAAGATGGTTTACTTGAAGTATATGGGGACACAAATGATATTTTAGCAAGGATGAATGAAGCTGCAAAAGCTGCACAAACTGCACAAAATCAAAGACAAATAGCTACTCAAAAATCAGCACCATCAATATCACTTAGTAAGCCAGGGAGTTAAAATGAATACAGATAAAAAACAAATAACAATGCCCTCTCATAATGATACTTTAGTTATATCACTTGGTTTAAGTTTACTCTTTGTAGTTTTTGTGTTAATTGGTGGTTGGATGGCATTTGCCCCACTTGCATCCTCTTCTGTTGCGATGGGAGAAGTCTCCGCAGGTTTAGATAAAAAAACGATACAACATCTTGAAGGCGGTAAAATCACCGCAATATATGTAAAAGATGGGGATAAAGTTAAAAAAGGTCAGATTTTACTGAAGCTTCGTGATGTTCAAACAAAAGCACAGTTAGATATTTTATTAGCTCAATATCAAGATGCTATAGCTCTTTTTGCAAGATTAAAAGCACAAAGAGATAATATAGAAAATATAGTATTTTCTGATGAATTAGTGGATGAAAATGCTCAAAAAGATCAAGTAAATATATTTGAAACAACTATTAGAACGATTCATGATGAAAGAATGATCTCTCAAAATAGAATCTTTCAGTTACAAAATCAGATTAGTGGTTTAAATTCGCTACTTCAAAGTAAAGAAAATCGATTGATTTCTATAATAGAAGAGAAGCTAGAGTGGGAAGATTTATATAAACAAAGACTCACGGATAAACAAAGAATACGAGAACTTCAAAGAGAAACTTTAAGTATAAATGGTGATATAGCAAGTCAAAAATCAGAAATAGCAAGACTAAATGAACAAACATCAGAAATACAAAACCAACATTTCTTAAGAGAAAAAGAGTTTAAAAAAGATGTTTTAGAAAGATATGTTGAAACTAAATCTATAATATTTGATTTAAAGTCTAAAATAATAGCAAATAAAGATATCATAGATAGAACAAGTATATATTCTCCTATTGATGGAACAATTGTTGGTTTTACTATGCATACGGTTGGTGGTATAGTAACTCGTAGTAAGCCTATACTTGAAATTTTACCAACTGATTCAAAGTTATTAGTTGTGGCAAAAGTTGTCACTACCGATATAGATAAGGTGAGGGTCGGTTTAGTTGCAGACATCATGTTTTCTGCTTTTAATCTTAAAAAAGTACATGTAATTCACGGAAAAGTAATCTATGTATCAGTAGATAGCTTTATAGATGAAGCAACAGGTATGTCTTATTATGAAGCCAAAATAGAAGTAACACCAGATGGTATAGATGTTTTGAATGAAAATAAGTTTATATTAATTTCAGGTATGCCTGCTCAAGTGATGATTAACCTTGGTGACAGAACTGCTTTAAGTTACCTAGTAAAACCCTTTACCGAAATGTTAACGAGGAGTTTAAATGAAGAATAGTATGAGACTTATTTTATTATCTGTTATTTCGAGTCTAGCCTTAAATGGAGAGGTTTTACTATTTTCTACGGCTTATCAATTAGCTCTAAAGAATGCACATTCCATAAAAGCTTCTCGCTATAAAGTGAATAGTGCAAAAGAGAGATTAGTACAAGAAAAATCAAGATTATACCCTCAAATAAACCTATCTGGGTATTATAAAAAATCTGAGTACAATTATTATGACTCTAAGAAGAAAGCTTTAAAACAAGGTCTTTTTAATTATGGTGTAACTTTCAAACAATCTCTATATAATGCAGAAATTTATTCAAAAATTGCTGTAGAGAGATCAAGAAATGAACTCTTTGAAGTAGGAATAAACTTAGAAAAAGAACAATTGGCTCAAACAGTTTTTATAGCTTATTTGGAAGTTTTAAAGAGTAATAATAGAATTAAACTTTATAAATCATATTTAAAATATTCAAAATCTAAGTTAGATGAATTAAACATAAAATATGAAAAATTCATGGTAAGTAAAATGGATTTACTAGAGATGAAAGTTTCTTATAAGTCGGCAAAGATAGATTTGATTAAAGAAAAAAAAATATTCATAGTTAATGAACTTAAATTAAGACAATTACTAGGGAATGTAGAATATGAACTGCCCAGTATAAATTCTGATATAAGTATTTTACCAAGCATAAAAAAAATGAAAGAATCTGTAGTAAATAAAAATAATTTTTCTACAAATTTAGCACTTCTTCAAGCAAAACTTGAACTTAAAGTATCTCAAGAAGAAGCTGAAAATGCTTTTGATGGACATTATCCAAGACTTAATTTAGAAGGTTCTATATATGGGTTTGATACAGATGATCCCGATGTTCAAGCACCATATAAAAATACAAAAAATGTGATGCTTGTATTAAATATTCCTATATATTCGGGTGGTGCTACATCTTCAAGAGTAAGAGAAAGTGAATTGAAAAGTAAATCTGTAAATGAAAAACTTTTAGATACACAGAATCAAATAAGAGTGCAGTATGATGAATATATAGCTCTCTTTGAAGCATCAGCAGAATCAGTCTCTATGTATAAAGACGCTTATGAATCTGCCTTACTTTATGTAGATGCTATTGAAAAAGGCTATAAGCATGGAATAAAGAGCATTATTGATGTAAACGATGCTAAAACTAAACAATATGAAGTAAAGTATAAATATATTGAAAATATTTATGAAATGGTAGACTCCTATATAGGTCTCCTTATTGTTACAAATAACTTTGAGAGTATAGAATTATTAGATAAACTTGTTAAATAAAAAGTAGGTAAAATGTCAAATTTAAAAAAAGCGATAGTTACAGGTATTACAGGTCAAGATGGTGCCTATTTAACAGAGTTTCTCTTAGAAAAAGGTTATGAAGTCTATGGGACATATAGAAGAACCTCTTCTGTTAATTTTTGGAGGATAGAAGAGCTAAATATTCAAGAGCATGAAAATTTACATCTCATTGAATACGACTTAACCGATCAAGCCAATAGTATCACAATGCTAATGAAAATTCAACCTGATGAAATTTATAATCTTGCAGCACAAAGTTTTGTTGGAGTCTCATTTGAACAACCTCTTGCAACTGCCCATATAACAGGTTTGGGATGTGTACATCTTCTTGAAGCAATACGAATAGTAAATCCAAAAATTAAATTTTATCAAGCTTCAACTTCTGAAATGTTTGGAAAAGTTCAAGAGATACCTCAAAAAGAAACTACACCATTTTATCCTAGAAGTCCGTATGGGGCTGCCAAGCTTTATGCACATTGGATGCTTGTAAACTATAGAGAAGCCTATGGTATTTTTGCATCAAGTGGAATTTTATTTAACCATGAATCTCCACTTAGAGGAAGAGAGTTTGTAACAAGAAAAATCACAGACTCAGTAGCAAAAATAAAATTAGGTTTACTCGATTGTTTGGAACTTGGAAACCTTGATGCTAAAAGAGATTGGGGTTTTGCTAAGGATTATGTAGAGGGTATGTACCTCATGCTTCAAGCTAAAAATCCTGATACTTATGTTTTAGCAACAAATCGTACAGAGACAGTAAGAGATTTTGTAATTATGGCGTTTAAAAGTGTTGGGATAGAGTTAGAGTTTAAAGGGAAGGGTGAAGAAGAGATAGCTTTAAACAAGACTACTCAAAAGACACTTGTAAAAATTAATCCTGATTTTTATAGACCTGCTGAAGTTGATTTACTTATCGGAGATCCTCAAAAAGCAAAAGACGAACTTGGTTGGCAAGCAAAATGTACACTTGAAAACTTGTGTTCTATGATGGTTAAAGAGGACTTAAGAAGGAATAAAATTGGACAAAGTTTCTAATAAAGTTCTTATTTTTGGCATAGAAGGTTTTACTGGACTTCATCTATCTAAGTATCTTAAAAATCATGATTATGAAATTTTTGGAACTTCTTATTCTCAATCACAAAAAAATATCTCTCAAGTTGATATAACTTATAAAGATGATATTTTAAAAGTACTCAAAGAGATTGTACCTGATTACATAATCGTTCTCGCTGGAATCTCCTTTCCAGCTCATGGACATAATGAAGATTTTTATAATATAAACACTATTGGTGCAATCAATATATTGGATGCACTTCTTCATCTAAATCAAACTCCTAAAAAAATTATTATGGTAAGTAGTGCAACTGTCTATGGTAACCAAGGCATTGAAGTTTTAGATGAATCACTTTGTCCAAAACCAGCGAACCATTATGGAGCTAGTAAATACGCTATGGAATCTATGGCAAAAAATTATTTTTCTAAGTTTAATATGATTATTACAAGACCCTTTAACTATACTGGTAGTGGGCAAATGGAAAATTTTTTGATACCAAAAATTGTGAAACATTTTAAAGAAAATAAAAAAAAGATAGAACTAGGTAACCTTAATATAAAAAGAGAATTTAATGATATAAATTTTGTATGTGAAGTGTATGCAAAACTCTTAGCATCAAATACTAAGTCAAAAATAGTTAATATATGTTCAAATAGAGGGATAAAACTTTTAGATGTGATAGACTTGATGAATGAAATAGCAGGATATGAGATAGAGATAAAAGTGAATCCTGCCTTTGTGAGAAAAGATGAGATTAAAACACTTACAGGTTCATCCAAAAAACTTTTTGATATTGTAGGGGAGATACAACAAATAGAGTTTAAAACAACACTAAGAACGATGTTTGAATCTTAAAGTAGCGATAGTTCATGATTGGTTAGTAACTGACGCTGGAGCTGAAAAAGTTTTACGATGTCTCGTAGATATTTATCCTAGTGCTGAGATATATTCTCTAGTAGATTTTTTAAGTGAGGAAGAGAGAAAAACAGTTTTAAATTTAAAGTTTGCAAAAACTTCATTTATTCAAAACTTACCATTTGCAAAAAAACATTTTAGAAATTATTTAGCCCTATTCCCTTTGGCAATTGAAAGTTTTGACTTATCTTCTTATGACTTAATTATTAGCAGTTCTTGGGCAGTAGCAAAGGGTGTTAAAAGTCACTCAAAACAAGTGCATATATCTTATTGTCATACACCTATGCGTTATACTTGGGATATGTATGAAGAGTACACAAAAAATCTAAAAAATCCAAAAAAAATCTTAGTTCAAAAAACCTTAAAATATTTACAAAAATTTGACATGAGAACTTTAGATAGAGTAGATTATTTTATAGCTAACTCAAAATTTGTGCAAAATAGAATCAAAAAAACTTATAATAGAGATGCTGTAGTAATATATCCACCCGTTGATGTTGATAATTTTAAGCTCTGTAAAATAAAAGAAGAATTTTATTTTACAGCCTCTCGCCTAGTACCTTATAAAAAAACAAAACTTATAGTAGAAGCTTTTAATGAGATGCCAAATAAAAAGTTAGTTGTCATCGGCGATGGTGAAGAGTATGAAAGTATTAAAAAAATTGCAAATTCAAATATAGAGATATTAGGCTATAAAGATAAGGCTTGTATGATAGAATATATGCAAAAAGCAAAAGCTTTTGTTTATGCAGCAATAGAGGATTTTGGAATACTACCAATAGAGGCAATGGCATGTGGAACACCAGTTATCGCTTTAAATGATGGAGGTACAGCTGAAACAGTTCATAACTCTAATGGAATTCATTTTCAAGAGCAAACTATAAAAGCAATTGTTCAAGCTATCAAAAAATTTGAAACTCAAAAGTTTAATTATCAGAATATATCTAAGGATGCACAATTATTTTCAGATTTTCGATTTAAACAAGAGATAAAAGAGTTTATAAATAGTTCTTTAAAGCATAATAAAGCCCATGAATACAAATAAATTTAATATCTCAACATCTCTTTTATTTCTAATCTTATTATTTATAGATTTTCTTTCTCTATTAGCTTCCTTGTATTTAGTTATTTATTTAAGAGGGGAAAGACCTAACGAAAGTATAGAAATTTATATTTGGATACTTACTATATCCCTTTCTATGTTTTTGTATGAAAAAATCTATTTTGTTCGAAATGATTTTTGGGGTGATGCAAAGAGAGTTATCAAAGGATTAGTTCTTTCATTTTTGATAGTATTTACAGTTTTAACATTGACGAAAATGTCAGATGAATATTCAAGAACTCTTATTGTAATTTTTTTTATAATTGCAGTTTTCCTAGTCCCTTTCTTTAAGAGAATTTTTAAAAGATTGTTGTTTAAGATAGATTTTTTTCAGATTAAAGTAAAAGTCTTAGCAAAAGGTATACAGTTAGAAACTTTAAATTTTGAGATAAAAAACAATTGGTATTTTGGATTTAAGAAAAATGATAACTCTTATGAAATGCTCATTATCTCTTCAAAAAATTTTAAAACATCTGAGCTAGAACATCTAATCAAAGAGCATAGTACATATACAAAAGATATTTATGTTATTCCTTATATGGATCATTTAGATTTTTCTCATGCTAGTATTATGGATTACTCAAACATTAGGCTCTCAGCCATACATCTTGAAAATCGTTTATTAAATTATAAAAATACACTTATTAAATATTTTTTTGAAAAAGTGCTTGTATTTTTGATTTTTCCTTTTGCCTTAGTATTACATCTTTTTATATCTATATCTATAAAAATAGATACGAAAGGAAGTGTTATATATAAACAAAAAAGACTTGGAAAAAATTCAAAAAAATTTTCTTGCTACAAGTACAGAACTATGTATGAAAATCAAGATGTACTAGAGGTTTATTTAAGAGATAATCCAGATGAAGTAGAGTATTATAAAAAATATCACAAATATAAAAATGACCCTCGAATAACTTATATCGGCAGTATTTTAAGAAAAACATCCTTAGATGAATTTCCACAATTTTACAATATTTTAAGGGGTGATATGAATTTGATAGGTCCTAGACCTTATATGATTGAAGAAGAAAATAGCATTGGAGAATTAAATAAAGAGATTATTCTCAAAGTAAATCCAGGTATTACAGGTTTATGGCAGGTGAGTGGAAGAAATGAATTAACATTTCAACAAAGAGTAGACTTAGATACTTGGTATATACAAAACTGGTCTTTATGGATGGATTTTGTTATCTTTTTAAAGACTATAAAAGTTGTATTATTAAAGGTCGGTGCTAGATAAAATTAGATAAAATTTCAAATTAATATATATTCTAAACAATAAAAGGAAAAAGATATGCAACAAAAAGCAAAAAAAGCATTTTCACTAATAGAACTAATGATCGTAATCGTAATCTTAGGATCCCTCGCCGCAATAGTGATGCCTAATTTAATAGGTAAAGGCGAAGAAGCAAAAAGAAAATTAGTTTGTGTACAGATGAAAAGTATTTATAATGGTGCTTTAGATATATTTAAAATTGATAACAGCGTTTACCCATCTACAGAAGAGGGGCTAGAAGCTCTAGTTGAAAATCCAGATGACGAGATATATCTAAACTACTCTACTAATGGTTATTTTAAAGATAAAAAAATGCCAAAAGATTCTTGGGGTAAACCCTTTATCTACATAAATGAAGAGGGTTCTATAGATCTCATCTCCTTTGCAGCTGATAAAAAAGAGGGTGGGAAAAAGGCATCTTTGGACATTAAGATGAGTGATTGTAAATAGTCTATATTAAGGCGAGTAAATTGAAAAAAGCATTTTCACTCATAGAACTTCTTATAGTGGTTCTCATCATAGGAGTTATCTACTCTATGGCAATTGGCACGATTAAGGGTTCTTCGGATGCTAAGGCAAAAAAAGTAAACCTTAAAAATCTTAAATACTACCTGCAATCCATAAAGTATGAGAATAGTGTGATGATTTTATGCTTAGATAATTGTTTGAGTTGTAATCTTTATATAGATGGTAAAAAAGATAAAGAACTTGATGAAAGTTTTGATACTTTAGTAGATGATAAAGTAGAGATATATAGATATGGATATTTAACAGGTATGCAAGAAAAAGAAAAAGAGATTTTTTTTAACAAAGAAGAAGTTGAAGAAGATGTGTGCTTTTCTTATACTATAGATAAAAAAGGGATAGGTGATCAAGTCTTGATAAAGTTTAAAAATAAAGTATATGATTATACTCTTGACTCAAGATTTGTGAGTGTATATAACTCTTTAGAAGAAGCACAAGAGGCAAAAGAGATACTAAGAGCAGAGTTATTTCAATGATTTTTAAATACAAGGGTATAGATGCTAAGGGTAAAAAAGTATCTGATAAGTTAGAAGCATTGTCATTAAGTGATGCTAAGTCAAAGCTAAAGCTAAAAAAAATAATGTATCAAAGGATAAAGGAAGAAAGTCCCTCTATTTTTTCAAATCTAAGTTTCAGTAGAAAATACAAAATTCCAGCCAAAGAACTTTCATCCCTATCTCGTGAGCTTTCTATGTATATCCGTTCAGGTATAACTATCGTCTCCGCCTTAAAAATAGTTCAAACACATTATGAAAAAAATCCAAAAATGAAACTTTTTTTAACAACTCTAAGCACTCATTTAAATGAGGGAAAAAACTTCTATACAGCACTTGAGATGCAAACAGTTGTTATTTTGCCAGAATTTTTTAAACAATCCATTAGAGTGAGTGAAAGTGGAGGTATATTAGATAAGGTTCTATTAGAATTATCAAGATTTTTAAAAGAACAAGATAGAATTAACAAAGAGATTAAAAGTGCATTTGCTTACCCCTCTTTTATGATTATAATATCTTTACTTATGATTTCATTTATGTTGGCTTTTGTAGTGCCTCAGATTACAGGGATATTTGAGAGTATGGATCAAGAACTTCCTGCTCCAACGATTTTTGTAATCGCAATGGGAGATTTTTTTAACGATAATTTTATAAAAATTTTAGCAGGTATTTTTATATTTGTGGCTTTATTTTTACTTCTTATGAAGAAAAGCAAGATATTTGCTTATGGAGTACACTCTATCCTTTTGAAATTACCTCTATTTGGAGATATTATCCAAAAAAGTGAACTTGCAAGATTCTCATATATCGCTTCACTTTTAACTGCATCTGGTGTGCCTTTTGTACAAACGATAAATCTAAGTGCCAACATATTAAACAATCTTGTACTCAAAGAGATTTTTCTCAAAGCCTCTAAAAAAGTGGTAGAGGGAAAACTCTTGTCTCATGCTTTAAATGAATATGTAGATACAGTGGATTATGCTTTTATTCAGTCCATTGCCTTAGGAGAAGAAACATCTCAGGTAGAGAATGTTTTAACAAATATGTCTGAACTTTATTTTGAAGAAAACAGAGACAAAATTAGCATGTTACTCACTCTTCTTGAACCCGCCTTAATGCTTTTTGTTGGAGGGGTAATAGGCTTCATAGTAGCCGCAATGTTACTTCCTATATTTTCAATGAGTATTGGCTAAAGTGAAGAAAAAAAATGCGATAGCCCTACTCATCACCTTAATGTTTATCATATCTATGTCTTTAGCGATAGGGATAGGGCTAAAGCAGGTAAATAGAGCCTCGAAATCTGTGAGTAATGAAAAGTTTATGTTTCAAACAAGCATACTTTTAGAGGATATTTTACATATTTTGAAGAGTTCTAAAGAATTAGAGATGATTAAGACAAGTTCACCTAATGATGCTAGAGAATTATTTTTCATTTTTTTAAAACAGGCTTCTTTTATAGCTTTTGAAAGTTCTGGAATGAAAATTTCTATAGAGATGAATAGTGCTAGATCAAAGTTTAATATCAATAGTTTAAAAAATACACCAAATGGTGTATTTAAATCAAATGAAGCCCTATATTTTGAAAGATATATGACTTGGAAAAAAGTAGAGGAAGAATATACCGATATTTTACTAGATGCAAAGGGCGGTATAAAAGTAGATTTTATTTACAAGAGTGATTTATTTACTTATAAACCTCATTTAGTTAGAGATAGTATAAGCTCATTAGCACATCTTCAAGAAATAAATAAATTTTATTTAAACTCTTCTCACAATGTTAGGATAAAGGACATAGATGCAGAAAATTTATTTGATTTTTCTAATGATGATGATTATAAAATTGATTTAAACTATGCAACAAAAGAAACATTTGAGTTTATGCTTTTTTGTGATGAAGAAAGAGCAGAAGAATTAGCTCAATTAACAGGTGAAACTTCTAATATAAATGATATATTAGAAGGCAATGAAATAGGGAATTTTCAGGATTTTAAATCATTATTTGAAACAAGTTATTATGAGCCATATATAGATGTCACAGTGAAGTTTATAGAAAATAAAAATAAAGCTATAATACGATTTCAATACGATATAGAAGATAAAAAAGGGTCTAATTTTGTTTATGAAATTTAAAGATGATTTAAAAACAATATTTTTAGACGAATATTCTGAAGTATTTAACCTAGATGAAAAGGTAAATCTTATTTTATCTCCATCGCTTTATTGGGTTAAAAAACTAGATTTACCTGTAAAGTATTTATATGAGGTAAAAAGCTTAATTCCCTCCTTATTTGAAGATATTTTACCTGATGGAAATTATAGTTATACAGCTTATAAAAGTAATGAAAAATATTTTATATTTGCCTATGAAGACAAAATAATCTTAGATTTACTTCATGAAAAAGGGATTTCACTATCACAGGTAAATAATATTCATTTAAGCCAAAGTGAATTTCAATATATTGAGACAGCACTTAAAATAAATGATACACAAAGTGTTTGCATAAAAGATGAACTTCTTATCTTAGTTCCTTGTTCTTGGATTAAAGAAACTAGATACCTTAACCTTGATAATGAAAAACTTTCAAAGCATACAATAGCCTTGGCTCAGTTTAACCATATTCTTGATAAAAAAAGCCTCTATACGCTAGGAATAATATTTTCAATAATGATTTTACTTGTATCTATAGAATGGTTTATCTCATCGAAAAAAATAAATGAAGTAGATCAAATAAAAGAAGAAATATTTTCAAAATATAAGTTAAAACCAACAGTACTTCAAAACAAAGTTTTATTAAAAAAATACACAAAAATACACACAAGACAAATGAAAATAAGAGAATATATATCTTCTATACTAGCAATTAAACTAAAATCAGGGTATCCTCTTAGCCTTTTAAGTATCAAAAATAGACTTTTAAGTATAAATTTCAATATAAAAAATCAAGCTGATAAAAATACAATTATAAATTTTTTTAAATCTAAAGAGATGGAATTTAAGTCCTCATATAAAGAGAATAAACTGTTTGTAGAGATAAAACTGTGAATAAGATAAATCCGCTGTATATGGGTATTTTTCTGATAGTTGTTTTTATTTTTGTAAGTCTAAATTTAGCATCTTCAAAAGATGAACTTCAAGAAACAAAAGTAAGCTTACAAGAGATAAGAGAATTAGCCATAGAAGTATCAGATTATAAAAAAGTATATGCTAAAAAAACGCAAAATGTATTAGGCAAAATACTAAAATCAACAGTATTAAAATCAGCTAATTTAGAAATTAAAAAAAATAAAAAATCAATGAGTATATTTTCAAAAAGTATGAATAAAAAAGAACTAAATTATCTTATGGGAAAACTATTAAATACCTCTTACAATATAGAATCTTTAAGAGTAAAAAAATTAAACAATGAAAAAGTGAGCTTATATGTGGAGATAAAATGGTAAAGAAACTTTTTAAATCAGCATTGTATTTTTTCTTTTTTCTTTTTTTTCTTATCTACCTTACACCAAAAGTAAATATATACTATTTATTTGAACAAAAATTACAAAAATTTGCTGTGATTATTTCAAAAGAAGACTTACAAGATACAGGATTCAAGCTCAATATAAAAAATTTAGAAGTATCTTATAAAGAGATAGAGAGTGTAAAAATATCTAAGATGGAGTGTAATATTTTTGCTTTTTATAATACTATCAGCATTAAAGATATTAAGTTAGCAAAGGCTTTAAACTCTTTCCTTCCAAGAAAAATACAAAATTTGAAGATTGTCTATAGTATTTTAAATCCCTTAAATATTTTTCTAAGTGCTAAGGGAGAGTTTGGAGACTTAGATGCTAAGTTTAATATATCAGAGTTTGCAATACACCTTAATTTAAAACCGTCAAAACTTATGCTCCAGTCGTATAAAAATACTTTAAATAATCTTAGAAAAACTCAAAATGGAGACTATACTTATGATCAAAGTTTCTAAGTCAGTACTTCTTCATTCCCTCATAAAACTTTTAATAATTTTTGTACTTGCAAAAATCATTTCACTTCTAAGCTTATGGTACCTCCCCAGTGATGGAGTAGAGTTAAGTCAAAAAACAAGTAAACAACCTGAATATAGGCGAATAGATTTTAATAATATGATTAAGGGCTCAAATACTCAAAATAATGTAAGGCTAAGTTCTATAAAAACTAACAATGCTACTATTACAAATATGTTTTTAAAGGGTTTATACGGTGCAGGAGATTCAGGTTATGCAATTGTTGCATTAAAAAATACTCCAAATAAGACCTCTATTATAGCTGTTGGAGAGGAATTTTCTTCATATAAATTAACTTTTATTAAAAATAATGGAGTTATATTTACTAGAAATTCTAAAGAATATGTTTTATACTTTAAGCAGATGAAAGGTTCTTCTCGTGCAAAGAGAATTCAAAAACAATCTTTTGAATTAGAACAAAATACCCACATATCTAGGAATGATATAAAACACTACTCTAAAAATCCAAAGCAAATATGGAAAGATATTAGTATCATAGATTATAAGGTAAATAATAAACTCACAGGGTTTAAAATCACAAGAATTAAAAATTACTCTAAGTTTGCGACATTAGGACTAAAAGCACAAGATATAATTATTAAAGTAAATAATATCAGATTAACATCTTATAAAGAAGTATTTGACATTTATAACAAACTAGATAAACTTCAAACTATTCAAATCATAGTACTAAGAAACAAAGAAGAAAAGGAATTTATATATGAGATCAATTAGAACGCTCTTAATCGCATTCATATTAGTGGTAAGTATCTCTGCAAGAGATAAGGTAAATGTTAATTTTGCAGATTTAGAGATAAATGATTTTATCAGATTAATAGCTAAAATAACTCATAAAAACATTTTAATTAACCATAAAATAAACGGTACGATAAATTTTGTAAGTAATGCCCCTGTATATGATGATGAACTCATTGGGATACTTGTTTCTGTACTAAATTCTAAGGGTTTTACTCTTATTGAGGATGGTTCTTTATATAAAATTGTTCATGCAACAGAATCTGCAAAACATAATCTAAAAGTTGTCTCTTTGGGAAAAAAACTATCTGGTTCATTGATGGTAACACAAGCGATAGTTGTTAGGGGTGAAAATGTCGATGTTGTTGCGGCAAAGATCCGTTATCTAATTTCAAAAACAGCCAAACTTATGACTATGAAAGAATCAAATATCATCTTAATAACAGACTATCCTAAAAATATAGAAACAATTAAAAGAGTGATAAAAGATATAGACACATACAACGATGCAATTGTAAAAATCGTGTATGTAAAAAACACTGAAGCTAAAAAACTTCAAACTCGCTTAGTAGATGTGGCAAAATCTATTTTTAACGAGAAAGTGGCTTCTCAAAGAGTTAAAATAATTCTTGAAGATAATATCAATGGTATCATAATAGTGGGAAATGAAAACAATGTGCAAAGAATTGAAAAGCTTATAGAACAACTTGATGTAGAGTCAAATATGAATAGCATTGTTAAAATTTTTCCTTTAAAAAACTCCGATGCAAAGTCAGTTCTAGCAACATTAACGGCTATTGTCTCTAATCAAGTATATAAAGATCCATCCCTCAAACCAAATATATCCTCAAGTGAGGAAATAAATTCAATCATTGTAGTGGGTGATCCTGTTATTGTAAAGGGATTAAAAGTTATTATTGATGAACTTGATAAAGAGAAATATCAAGTATATGTACAGGCTAAAATCATTGAGATAAATCAAAGCGATAGTAAAGACTTAGGCTTAAAGTATGGATTTTCAGGGGGAGATGTTTCCTCTACTGGCTTATATGCAATGAGTGCTAACTTTGGTTCAATAAGTTTGACAAAATCAGCTTTAGCAGCTGTTAATACAGCATTAAAAAAGATTGGAGAGGGTACAGGTTCAGGTTCGATTTTTGCCTTAGGAGCAACCCTTGACTTCTTAGAAGAAAACGGTGTTTCTAAAGCGGTTTCTAATCCCTCGATATTATGTGTAAATAACAAAGAATCCTCAATCTATGTAGGAAAAACAATATCAATATCAACAGGGAGTGTAACTTCAAGTACAACAGCAGTCCCAGGGGTAACGAACAGTTACAAGCGTGAGGATGTTGGTTTGACTTTAAAAATAAAACCTCGTGTCTCTTCTAATGACAAGGTTACCTTAGATGTAGAAGTTGTTTTAGAGAGTGTGCTTGATGATGGTTCTAAAAATGCAACAGGACAACCCGTTACATCTAAACAAGAGGTGAAAACACAGGCGATTTTACGCCATGGGGAGAGTATTATTATCGGTGGACTGGTGAAATCTTATGAAAAAAATCTCCATAGTCAATTACCTATATTAGGAGATATTCCTATACTAGGAGATTTACTTTTTTCTTCAAATAGCACAAAAATAGAAGAGGATAATTTAGTAGTTATTTTAACCCCTTATGTTATCAGTAAAAGTGAGGAACTCTCACAATTGCAAAAAGATTTAGGAATTTTATCCCGTATACAGAATACTTATAATTTAGATATTTTTAAGAGTATGGAAGAAAATAGATTAAATAAATTACAAGAAACCCAAATCCAAGAAAAAGAAGAAAAAGAAGAAGATGATGATCTATTTTTTATAGATGAAGATGAGTATTAATGTTTGATTTAGAAGCACTGCATAATTTAAAGCTAAAAATATATGAACCAGAGGGTATAGATGTAGAACTAAGTGTTAAAAATTATCTTTTATTTAGTGAATTAGAAAATGAAAAATGTGCTTTTGTTTGTGAAAATTATTTACTTGAAGCGACAAATTTTTATACAAAATTAGAAACTAATTATAAACTCCATCTCCTAGATGAAGACTCGTATGATAGACTCTATAATCGTTTTTTAGAACTTCGTACAGATAGAACTATGCAAAGTATGCAAGAAGATAATACACAAGAAGATGATGAAGAAAACATCTCTCTTACCGATTTTCTAAGAACATCTTCTGATATTTTAACGAGTGAAGAGTCGGCTCCTATTATCAAATTTGTAAATGCTCTTTTTTATCAAGCGATTAAAAAACGAGCATCAGACATACATATAGAAGTTCAAGAAAAAAGAGGAGAAGTTCGTTTTCGTGTAGATGGGATGTTGCTTAAAAATGCGGACTTAGATAAAAAAGTAGTAAACTTGATTGTAAGTCGTATAAAAGTTATATCTAACCTAGATATTTCAGAAAAACGAATCCCTCAAGATGGAAGAACGCAGATTAAAATATCAGGAGAAACCTTAGATGTTCGTGTTTCTATACTTCCAACTTTTCATGGAGAAAGAGTTGTTATGAGATTGTTAATGCAAAGTTCTCAAATTCCTCAAATAAATGAACTTGGATTTGATGAGATATTAGTAAAAGATATGAGAAAATTATTACGCTCATCTCATGGGATTATCCTTGTAACAGGACCAACAGGAAGCGGTAAAACTACATCCTTACACTCATTTTTAAGAGAAGTAGAAGAACCTGAAAAAAATCTCATTACTGTAGAAGACCCCGTAGAGTATAAGTCTGATAATATTTCTCAAATTCAAGTAAATGAAAAAGTAGGCTTGACTTTTGCCGCAGCATTGAGGTCTATTTTGCGTCAAGATCCTGATGTTATCATGATAGGAGAGATTAGAGATGAAGAGACAGCTGCTATTTCTGTTCGTGCAGCATTAACAGGGCATTTAGTCTTTTCCACCTTACATACAAATTCAGCAGCTGCAACTATCTCTCGTTTATCAGACATGGACGTTGAAGCATTTTTAATCTCATCTTCTTTGCTTGGTATTTTAGCACAAAGACTTGTGCGTGTTTTATGTGCTGATTGTAAAGAAGAGGATGTAATCGCAGAAGATTTTGCACAAGATTATACTCTTGATGCAAATGCTATTATTTATAAGGCGTGTGGCTGTAAATCATGTAATTATAGTGGTTATACTGGTCGTAGATCTATAGGTGAGTTATTAATTATGAATGACAAGGTAAAAGAGTTACTCAAAACTACAACAGATGAACATACTATTAAAACATCTTTGGAAAAAGATGGTTTAAAAACAATATCAATGCAGTTAAAAAATATGCTCATAAAAGGGGAAACCTCTTTAGATGAAGCTATTAGAATTGGCTTAGGGCATGCTTAAAAAGAAAAATGCTTTTACCCTCATAGAAGTGATGGTATCAGTGGTCATTATATCTATCGTTATTATGTCTCTTTTACAAATATTTGCCAATAACACACATATTTTTTCATCACTTAAAAATAAAACAAATATAAGTCAATATGCCTCATTCCTTATAGCAAATAGGGATATTGGATTTGAAGATGATACTAGTGATTTATATAAGTTAGTTGAAGAGTTTCCCTTAGAAAGTGAACTAAGAAGAGAACTCAAAAATATAAAAATAGATATTATTTATCAAGAGCTTAAAAGAATTGATATGAGTAAATTTGAAGAAGATAATACTAGTAAAATTTTAAACAAAGACTCAAACTCAAATATTATTTTTGAGATAGGAAAAATTATTTTAAAAACTCAAAATACTTCAGTAGCCTTTTTGAGGTTAAGGCAAGAATGAAAAAAAATGGCTTTTCTCTTATGGAAATGTTAGTATCAATCAGTATTTTAGCAATAATGATGTTATTTTTATATAAAAGTTATGCTTCACTTAATATGTCAAATAAAGTTTATAAAACAAAGGTCAAGAAACTATTAGATACTAACAGTATGATAAAGACATTATTTTTAGACTTTTCTTTATCTCTGCAAACTATTAAAATAAGAAATAATAATAAAAATGAAGATATGGTAACTATGCAAACTTCAAATTCAAAGCATAGAAATTTTAATCCTTACTTGATGTATATTCTTAAAAATGCTAAACTCTATAGATTAGAATCTTTAAAACCATTTTCTGATGAGCCTCTTAGTATGAATGATGAGTTTAGTATAGATGAGGTAGCAGAGCTTGAAACTTTTAGGGTTTATAAAAATACGAAAATATTTAAGAATAGAAAGACAGAGTTTTATTTAGTACATATGAAATTTAAAGAAACTAAACAAGTGTTATTTAAAGTCAAAGCATTAAATGAATAGAGGAAATGAATATAAAAAGGGATTATTTTTTGAAAAAAAGAGCATTAGTAAGTGTAAGTGATAAGGCAGGAATAGTGGAGTTTTGTAACTCTCTTGTAAAAAATTCTTATGAGATTATTTCTACAGGTGGAACATATAAAGTATTAGTTCAATCAGGTATAAAAGCTATAGAGATTGATGAAATCACTAAGTTTCCTGAGTGTTTTGAGGGGAGAGTTAAAACTCTAAACCCCTTTATACATGGGGGTATTCTTCATCGTCGTGATAAACAGTCACATATAGATCAAGCTAAAGAGTTAGGCGTAAAATCTATTGATTTAGTCTGTGTAAACCTTTATCCTTTTAAACAAACAATTGAGCAAACTGATGATTTTGATGCAATAATTGAAAACATTGACATTGGTGGACCTTCGATGGTTCGCTCAGCTGCAAAAAATTTTGATGCCGTAATCATTCTTACAGATGTAAAGGATTATGATGAGGTGATACATGCTATAGAGAATGAAAAAAACACCAAAGAGTTTCGCCGTGGATACATGATAAAAGCTTATGAGCATACTGCGAGTTATGATGCGATGATAGCTAATTATATGAATAAACGTTTTAATGATGGGTTTGGAAAAAAACAATTTATAGTTGGAAATAAAGTAATGGCTACTAGATATGGTGAAAATCCTCATCAAAAAGGTGCATTATATGAGTTTGATAAACATTTTACAAATAACTTTACAACACTCAAGGGTGAAGCAAGTTTTAACAACTTAAATGATTTAAATGGTGCAGTAAAAATTGCTGCTGCCTTTGGTCAAGAAAATGCTATTTGTATCTCTAAACATGGTAATCCTTGTGGGTTTGCAATCAAAGATAATCTTTTTGATGCTTATGTAGAAGCACTTAAATGTGACCCTATATCAGCTTTTGGTGGTGTAGTAGCAGTCAATGGGGTGCTTAATAAAAAACTAGCACAGAAGATGAATGAAACTTTTTTAGAAGTTGTGATAGCTGGTCGCATCACAGAAGAAGCTCAAGAAGTTTTCGCAGTCAAAAAACGTATAAAACTTTTTGAAATGGGATTAGATAAACTTACTCTTGCAAATGACAGTAAAGACTTCAAACACGTAGAAGGTGGATTTGTTTTTCAAGATGCAGATAAAGTTGGAGAAGATGAGGTTAAAAATGCAAAACTTGTCTCTAAAATATCGGCATCTCAAGGGGATATGAAAGATATGGAGATAGCATATAAACTTGCATCTCTTACAAAATCAAATTGTGTCGTATATGTAAAAAATTCTGCTATGATAGCAGTTGGTATGGGTATGACTTCTCGAGTTGATGCTGCTGAGTGTGCTTTAAAAAAAGCTAAAGATATGGGTCTTGACGTGAGTGGAGCTTCTCTTGCATCAGAAGCATTCTTTCCATTTCGTGATAGTATTGACTCTGCCGCTGCTGCTGGTGTGAAAAATATTATCGAACCAGGGGGAAGTATTAGGGATGAAGAAATTATTCAAGCTGCAAACGAGTTTGGGATGAGTCTTTATTTTTCAGAAGTTCGTCACTTCTTACATTAGAATGATTTTAGGTATCGTATTATAAGGTAAAGTATTATGAAATATTTTTTAGGTCTTCTTTTTTTAGTATCAGTATTATCCTCAAATATGAAGATATATGTCTCTAATGATAGTGATATAAAGTCTATCAGTTTACAAGAATTGAAAAATTTATATCTTAAAAAAACTAAACTTCTTAATAATAAAAAAGTCCTTGTATATGATAATAAAGATGAATATGAAACTTTTTGTACTCAAGTTCTTAATAAAACAAATGGTAATATTTATGCCTTTTGGATGGGACAAATATTTTTAGGGAAAAAAATTCCCCCTAAGAAAATAAAATACATTGAAATCCTAGATATACTTAATGAAGATACATCAGCAATTTCTTATTCTCAACGATATTTAGATGCGAAGGTAATCTATGAATTTAAATAAACTACTCTTTTTGAGCCTACTTGTTACTTCTTTATTTTCTGAGAATGATTTTCATACAAATTTTAACTATTTTGGAAATTTAAGTGCTGCGAAACTCAATAAATCTGGATATGACTTAAATGATTATAATCATGATAGTGTTAATGATAGCTTAGGTTTATCAGCATATTCTAAAGTTGCGGCTCAGGTTAGTCTAACTTATGATGACTTTACTTTTACAGCGCAAGCATTACTAAGAGAAAAACACAGTTCATTAACTCCAGAACTTACATGGTTAAATATAAAGTATGATATTAATGACAACTATACTGTACGTCTTGGACGGATTCAAACTAAGGTTTTATTAAATTCAGAGTCATTAGATATTGATTATCTACATCTTTGGACGAAGCCTCCTGTGGAAGTGTATAGATTGATTCCAGTGAGAACATTTGATGGATTGGAGTTAAGTTATAATCAAACTATAGATGATAAAAGCCTCCATATATTTATCATGCCTTTTGGATTTTATAAGGAACATATAAATTCTGATAAAGAAAATGAAATATCTTTAAAAATTGATAAATCTTATTCTGTTAGTCTTAGCTTAGAAAATGAAAAATTTAGATATAAGGCATCTTTTTCAAAATCTAATACTCATATTAAAGATCATGATTCTACCATAATGATAGTAGATGGATTAAAAGCTTATGGAAATAATACACAGAGATTTACTTTTGTAGATAGAGTAGTCTATTCTTCATCATTAGGTGTGAAATATAGAGGAGAGGTGTTTTTATTTGATACAGAAGTGGGACATTTTAAAAATAATGGTTTTCTCCCTACATCAACAGCTGGATATGTGATGCTAGGGTATAAAATAGATAAATTTACCCCATACATGATATATGCAGAAAATAAAAATGATAAGAGTCACTTTGATACAAGTAATATAAAAACTAGCGACGCTAGAAGTCTAGCATTCAAAAGAGCTTTAGATGATATTTTATATCTACAAAATTATTCTCAACAAACAGTTTCTATTGGGCTAAGATATGATATACAAATGGGTTTAGCACTTAAAGCTCAAGTTGATCGTATTACTACTACAAATTATGGAGATATTTCTCCGTCTGCTATCGATACAATTGGCTATGAAAGGATGGGAATATTATCTCGTGATCGGGGAATAAGAGATAAAGCTATCTATGCTTGGACAGTGAGTCTTAGTTTTGCTTACTAATATTACAATAGCACAAAAGTTATTAGGACTTTTTTTTATTAATATGACAGTGCTTTTAGTTATCACGGCTAATGGATATTTACATACAAATAACAGTGTTATTAATTTTAAAAAAATTGAGGACAAAGTATTACCAATTTCTACTCTCCATATTGAGAATCTTTATTTATTAGAAAATATTATGAACTCCTTCGTCGATGTCGCTATTACAAATGAAAAAGATATATTGATAAATACTCTAAAATTCAAATCTCAATTATTAAAAAATTTGGAGGAATTAGTTAAGTATCAACTTAATTTAGAAGAACAGGAAAGTTTATTTATAAAATATTTTGATTTTGCATATACCTTTACTATATCTATTTTAGAAAATAAAAATAATTTTAGATTAGAGGATGCACGTATATTAAAAAAATATTCTAATGAAGTTTTAATTTTATTTAAAGAAAAGAAACAATTTGCTAAAAAAAATGTATCTAATTCCTTAACAGAAATTTCAAATAGTACGAAGATTTTTTTTAAAAACTCATTGATTATTTCATTTGTTGGTCTTTTAGTTGTACTTGTTCTTGGGATTATCATGAATTTATTTGTTAAAAATAGATTTGAAGATGTTCTAATATCTCTTAAAAATTTACTAAAAGAAAAACCAGATTTTTCAGTACGATTATGTCCAGGGAGTAATGATGAAATAGGTCAACTCACAAAATTATATAATCAGCTTGCAGATAAACTAGAAGCTGTACATAAAAAAAGTTCTCAAAAATTTCTAAAAGAGATAGAAGATACACAAAAAGAAGTAGTATTTACTATGGGTTCAATTGCTGAGAGTAGATCAAAAGAAACTGGTAATCATGTTAGAAGAGTAGCTGAGTATAGTAAATTACTTGCCTTATATTATGGACTTGATGAATCCGAGGTAGAGATGTTAAGACAAGCAAGTCCAATGCACGATATTGGAAAAGTTGCTATACCTGATTGTGTCTTAAATAAATCAGGACGCTTGAATGCTGAAGAGAGACGAATCATGGATGAGCATGTAATCCTAGGTTATGAGATGCTCAAACATTCAAACAGACCATTACTAAAGACAGCTGCTATTGTAGCATTAGAACATCATGAAAGGTGGGATGGAACAGGCTATCCAAGTGCTAAAAAAGGAGAAGATATCCATATCTATGGACGAATCACAGCATTGGCAGATGTATTTGATGCCCTTAGTTCAGATAGAGTCTATAAAAAAGCATGGGATGATGAGAGAATTTTTGATTTATTTAGAGAAGAAAGAGAAAAACATTTTGATCCAACATTAGTAGATATTTTCTTTGAAAAAATTGATGAGTTTTTAGCAATTAGAAATACTTTTAAAGATGAAAATAATAGTAATCTTGATTGACATCCGCTCAACTTATATGATAGAATAGCACTTAATACAATAAACTTATTAGCAAAAGTTTATTAGATGACAATTTTTAGGAAAACAATGGCAAAATCATTATATAAAACACTTCAAATCAATGAAGGTGCAAATGAATTAGAGATTAAAAAAGCATATAGAAAGCTTGCACGTCAGTATCACCCTGATGTGAACAAAGAATCTGGGGCAGAAGATAAATTTAAAGAGATAAATTCAGCATATGAAATATTGAGTGATAAAGAAAAAAAAATACAATATGACCAAATGGGTGATAATATGTTTGGTGGTCAAAATTTTAGTGATTTTTCACGTTCACATGGATCTCATGGTTCAGCAGATTTAGATGATATATTAAGACAAATGTTTTCTGGTGGTGGTGGATTTGGTGCTGGAGGAAATCCATTTGGTGGTGCTGGAACATATCAAGCACCAAACCTTGACATACAAACAAATGTAACCATTCCCTTCGTTGTGTCGATCCTTGGTGGTTCGCACTCTGTATCTGTAAACGCTCAAAGATTTGATATAAAAATTCCCGCAGGTGTTAAAAGTGGTGAGAAGATGCGAGTTAAAGGAAAAGGTCATGCTCAAGGTGGACGAGTAGGAGATATGTTCTTAAAAATTACAGTTGCATCAAGTCCTGATTATATCAGAGAAGATGATGATATTGTTAAGATTTTTGATCTTCCTTTATCTATTGCATTATTTGGTAATAAAATTGCAATTGAAACCTTAGAAAAAGAGATTAAACTCAAAGTTCCAGAAAATACAAAAAATTCCCAAAGATTTCGAGTTAAAGGGATGGGGGTAATAAATAGAAAAACTAAAATTCGTGGTGATTTATATTTAAAAGCAAATATTATACTTCCTTATGTGAAGGACTTAGATGAAGATTTAATTAAGATAATGAAAGAGAAACTTCCAAAGGAATAATGGTATGATACACCAGTATGATGAACCCGTTTACTTAATTAGTATTGTCGCAAAAATTCTTGATATTCATCCTCAAACTTTACGACAGTATGAAAGAGAAAACCTTATATGCCCATCAAGAACAGATGGTCGCATAAGATTGTATTCACAAAGAGATATAGATAGAATTAAACTAATCCTTAGGCTTACTCGTGAGCTTGGTGTAAATCTTGCAGGTGTAGATATTATTTTAAGATTAAAAGAAAATGTTGATGCGATGGAATTGGAAATAGCAGAATTAAGACATCAAGTTTTAAAATCTCAAAATACCCATTCTGTATCACCAGATAAAGCACTCGTTACAAAAAAAAGTATTTATGATATTATAATTTTTGAACAGTAGTGTTATTCTTTAAGTCTTTTTATTTTTGCTCCAACTGCTTGAAGCTTTTCCTTGAGTTTATCATATCCGCGATCAAGATGGTAAATTCTGTGTATATTTGTAGTTCCCTCAGCTACAAGAGCCGCTAAGACTAAGGCACTTGAAGCTCTAAGATCCGTTGCCATGACATCTGTTCCACTTAAAGTATTTTTCCCATTAACAGTTGCAATATTTCCGTTGAGTGTAATATCCGCACCCATCCGTTGAAGTTCACTTACATGCATAAAACGATTTTCAAAGAGTCTCTCTTCTATGATAGAAACACCATCAGCTTGAGTAGCAAGAGCTAAAAACTGTGCTTGCATATCTGTAGGAAAAGCAGGGTATTCTTGTGTTACAATTTTTACAGGTTTTATATCCAATGAGGGGTGTATCGTAATTGTATTTTCTGTTATAGTAAAAGTACTTCCCATCTCTTGGAGTTTTGAAAGTACTGCACTAAGATGTTTTGGCTCTACATGAGAAAGGGTAAGCTCTGATCTTGTAATTGCACCTGCACAGAGATATGTTCCAGCTTCTATTCTATCAGGAATTACAGAAAATTCTTTAATATAAATACATTCTCCTCCCGTACCATGAATCGTCAATATAGCAGTTCCAATACCCTCAATCTTAACACCATTTGCATTTAAAATTTCACAAAGCTGTACCACTTCAGGTTCTCTTGCTGCGTTTGTGAGAGTGGTGTTTCCATGGGCAAGTGCCGCTGCCATAATGATATTAGAAGTTCCTGTAACTGTAATTTTATCAAAAATTATATCACAGCCCACCAGACCATTTGGTGCAGATGCTTCAATGTAGCCAGATTTTATATTAATTTTTGCACCCATCTGTTCTAAGGCTTTTAAGTGTAAGTCAATTGGACGCTGACCTATTGCACAACCACCAGGAAGAGAAACTTCACAATGACCAAACCTAGTTAAGATAGGACCCAAAACAAGAATTGAAGCCCTCATTGTTTTGACAATATCATAGGTTGCTTTTGTCTCCGTAATCTTTGAGGCATTTAGAAGAACTTTATCGTCATGAAAATCACACGAAGCTCCAAGATTTGTAAGAAGTTTTAAAAGTGTATTTATATCCACAACAGAAGGAAGGTTTTTAATATGCACACTATTTTTAGCAAGAATAGTCATTGCGATTAGAGGTAAAGAAGCGTTTTTAGCCCCAGATATTTTAATTGTTCCATTGAGAGATTTAATTCCCTCTAATTGTAAGTAATCCATAATTCTCTTTTAGTAATTAAGTAATTGATTATATCTTTTATTCTATTAAATAAGAGGCAGTTTTTAAAACTTATATTATAGGAATATTTTTGATATAATTATATAAGAATTCTTGCAAAACCTATATGCCTTGAAATGAGTAAGAAGTTAAGATTAGCACTTAGTGGAATTTTACAAGAATGTTATTATGGAATTTTAGGTGATTTAAAAAAATGGGTAAATTTTATTTTTTTCTATGGCTTAGATGGCTATTAAGAGTAATCTCATGTAGTATTATCTTAGCTATTATAAGCTCTTTATTTATAAGTATTATAATATATATTAATCAAGGTATGTCAGAGATTAATCCTGAGGTTCTTAAGGCATTGTTTGAAGTATTTCAATTTTGTTTTCCTATTTCTTTAAGTTTTACACTCCTTCTTGCTCTTTTTAGATCCTTAAAATATATTTTTAATATACCAACTTATAATTATGAATTGAAGTTACTAGAATGTAATTCTAAAAATACATTAGAATATATAGGCTATGGTGATTTAGTAAAAATTTGGAGAAAATGGTTTATGTTAATTATATGGTTGGTAACTGTAGAGATTGTTATCGCTCTCATTTTTACACATTTTTTTACATCATTAAGTGGGATTATGGACTGGTTTAATATATATTACTTATCTTTTTTCATACTTTTAGCTGGATATTTTTCATTTGTTATACTTGTGTCTAAGTGTAAAAGAGTTAAAATAATGAAATGTTAATATTTTTAGATTGTGAAACAACAGGCTTAGAAGAAAATGATGAGATATGCTCTATAGGTATGATTAGTATTTTAGAAGAAAAAATACAATCAAAATATGAAGTGGTAAATGAAGGAAAAAAAATATCTTCAAAAGCATCTAGTATTAATCATATCACAAATGAAATGTTGAAATCTAAGCCAAGGGTACAAGAGAGTGAAATTTATACATTTTTAAGAGAACATAATAATTCTACTACAACTATAATAGGACACAATATAAATTTTGATATGCAAAAATTATCAAAACTAGGTTTCTCATTTAAAGGTAATTTAATAGATACATTAAGAGTATCCAAACACTTGATGCCAGAGTGTGAGTCTTATGGATTACAAGTCTTACGGTATGAGTTAAAACTTTATCAAAATGAACAAGAGGAACTTTTAAACTGTGGTATAAGAGAGGCGATAATAGCACATAATGCTTTATCCGATTCGCTAACTATAAAGTTATTGTACACGTATCTTTTGGATTTATGCACACAAAAAGAGATGTATGACTTGAGTTTTAAAAATGTTCTTTTACAAAAGTTTGAATTTGGAAAATATAAGGGAAGGTATATTGAAGAAATATTTATGATGGATAGAGGATATTTGGAGTGGCTATTAGGAAATATTGTAAATTTAGATGAAGATTTACGTTATAGTATTATGTATTATTTACAAGGATGAATTTTGAAAATTGCAGTTGAATGTAAATCACCATTATTACAAAAATCTTTAGAACTATTTTTAAGTCGTTATTTATGTTCTTCCAAACATTGTGATATTCTTGTGAGAGATGAACCGTTTAAAGATGAACAGCGGTGTTTTTTTATATCTGCTTCTTTTGATGCAGATTTAGTGAAGCCATTTTCAAAATCTCAACTTATTTTAGCTCTTGAGTATAAATATAAAAGTATGTCAAAAACTGAAGTAGATTTAGATTTTAATACTTTAGAACAACGCATCAGTTGTCTTACTAAAGAATATGAGCAAAATATTTTAACAGCAGTAAAAGCATTTTATGAAAAATAATGCAATTACAAAAAAAATTATTATGGGTAAGTATAAGGGTAAAACTCTTAAAATTCCATCTTATGGTACTACAAGGAGTTCTAAATCAATAGTCTTAGAATCATTTTTTAATACCATACAGTTTGAAATAGTGGATGCCTCTTTTGTTGAAGTTTTCTCAGGAAGTGGTTCGATTGGTCTTGAGGCTTTAAGTCGTGGAGCAAAAGATATTATATTTATGGAAAGAGACAAAGATGTTTTAAAAATTTTAAAACACAATATCAATCAAACTGATGCAAGTTTTTGCACCGTGTTAGCAGGTAATAGTTTCTCAAATATAGAAAATGTAATAAAAATTTTAAAACAAAAGAATGAAGTAGCATACTTTTATATTGACCCACCCTTTAGTATTAGAGATGGTATGGAAGATATTTATGAAAAAATGATTTTATTAATAATTTCATTGCCTAAAGAAGTAGTAAAAATGATTATTATTGAGCATATGACAGGTTTAGAGATAGCTCCCGTAATAGGTGACTATAGTATTAAAAAATTTAAAAAATTTGGAAAAACGTCGTTAACATATCTTAGCTAAAATTATTTTAAACTTATATTGATACGGAGAATACGATGGATGTGAAAATATTTTATGAATACACTAAAAGTATTAGAGTATTGTTTGTAGAAGATGATGTAAGTGTTAGAGAAAGTATGTCAACTTTATTAGCTTTTTATTTTTTAGAATTAGTGAGTGCCGTTGATGGAGTAGATGCTTTAAAAAAAATAGATAGTTCAACTAATAAATTTGATTTAATAATAAGTGATATCAATATGCCGAATATGGATGGTATTGAGATGGCAAAAAAAGTTTTATTAGATAATCCAGATATGCATATTATCTTTATATCCGCTTATAATGATGCTCAGTATCTGCAAAAAGCTATTGATATTGGCGTATCTGGATTTTTATCTAAACCACTTAAACAAGAAGCTCTTCATAAGGCTATTTATAAAGTTGCACAAATTATTTCTGATAATAAGTTTGTTTTGAGTCATATGGATATGATTGAAGAACTCAATATGCAACTTGAAAATAAAAATGAAGAATTAAAAAAATCTTTAAGACTTCTTGAAACGATGTGTAGTAAAGAAAAAATTCTTCAAACTTCTCAAGAAAAAAATGTTATGCTAGAAAAAAAAGAAGTCGTTGATGATGCGACATTTGAAACTCAGATACAACAGTTAGTAAATGAAGATTTACAGGAATTAAGAGAACTTCATATGGAAATTGATAGATGTATTATTAGTATTATTAATTCTGATGCTAATATTCTTGAAGATTTTGAAATTATTTTAGAAAAGTTTAATAAATACGTTTCGCTTTTGACATATCATACCTTTTTCACTAATTTATCTGCAGCTATGAAAGATTTTGCCTTAATTCTAAAAGACAATCCTATCCCAACATCTTTAGAAAAACGGGAAAATGTTTTTATGCTTCTTGAAACATTTTTATATGTTTTAAAAAAGTGGCAAAATGAATTAGAATTAGGAAATAAAGAGATGATAAACTTCTTTGATGCATCAATAATCAATGATATGACTACAATTTCAAATATGTGGCTGAACTCTTCTACTCAAGAGAAGAGTTTTGGAGAGATGGAGTTTTTTTAGTCAATAAATGTCACTGTATCTTTGAGTGAAGCACGTTTAGGTTGATAAGTATTTATTTTAGCCTCTTTGTCTTCATAACCCAAAACAACGCTATATAAAAGTGCTAAGTTTTCTGGAGTTTCTAGGACTCTTGCAACCACTTTTCCAAATTCAGTAGTCGAGCCTTGAGGGCAGGTATCAACTCCAAACTCTTGTGCAGCTAGCATCAAACTTTGCATATATGCACCGCAATCTATTAAAGCACCTTGAGCCCCATCAATATTTGCCTTGTCAGTAAAAATAAAAAATACGGTGCTTGCTCCAAACCATTTAAAATTATCATGCCACATTTTAAGTCTTGTTGCCTCATCTTTTCTATCAACTTCCATAAGCTTATACAGTCCAGAACCCGTAACAATTCTTCTTTTTTTGTAAGGATTTACCCAGTTTACTGGATAGTATTGGATGTGTTGATCATGAACTACGCCCTCATCCATTTTTGCAATAATCGCATCACCTATATTTTTTAAAACTTCTTTGTTGCTGATAGCTATTACTTTCCAAGGTTGCATATTTGCACCACTAGGTGTCATAGCAGCCGCATTTAAAATTTCTTCTTGTATATCTTTTGAAATTACTTTATCTAGGTAAGCTCTTTTAGAAGAACGACCTTTAATAGCATCAATAATTGTTGGCATTTTTAATCCTGAAAATTGTTTAGGTAATTATAACATACTTCATATAGGAAAGAAATAAGAATTGCATCTCCAACAAAACAACTCACCTAATTTGAGAGTACAATAAGATATAATATATTTATACCTAAAAGGGGGAATAAAGTGAAGAATATATTTGAAAAATTAACACATAATATGACACAATCAATAGATTCAGCTATATCTTTAGCATTACATAATAAAAATCAAGAAGTGGAATTAATACACTTTTTATGGGCATTATTAACAAATTCAAACTCTGTTTTAAATCAGATGTTTAATAAGATGAATATAGAGAAGACAGCAATAGAGTTAGATGTTAAAAGTTTAACAGGTAAATTAGTAGTTTCATCTGCGGTAACAAAAGAGAGTATAAGATTATCTAAAAATTTTGTGCAAACATTAGAGTTAGCAGCTGGTTTGATGACAAAAAATGGGGATACTTATTTAGCAGTAGATACTTATATTCTTGCAAATTTAAAAAATGAGATTATCAAGAATATTTTATCCAAATATATGGATATAAATGAACTAGCAAAAAATTTAGAGGCATCTCGTGCTGGTGTTAAAATTGATTCTCAAACATCAGATGAGACTTTAGAATCTTTATCCAAATATGGGATGGATTTAACTACGGAGGCAAGTGAGGGAAAGCTTGCACCTGTTATTGGTAGGGATGAAGAGATTACTAGAATGATGCAAATTCTCATTAGAAAAACTAAAAATAATCCTATGTTACTTGGTGAACCTGGAGTAGGAAAAACAGCTTTAGTGGAAGGTTTAGCACAAAGAATAAATGATGGAAAAGTTCCAACATCTTTACAAAATAAAAGAGTTGTAGCACTTGATATGTCTGCCTTAATCGCAGGTGCAAAATATAGAGGCGAATTTGAAGATAGACTTAAATCTGTTATAGATGAAGTAAAAAAAAATGGAAATATCATACTTTTTATAGATGAGATTCATACTATTGTAGGTGCTGGTGCATCAGAGGGAAGTATGGATGCCGCAAATATTTTAAAACCAGCATTAGCACGAGGGGAACTCCATACTATCGGGGCAACAACACTTAAAGAATATAGAAAGTTCTTTGAAAAAGATACAGCTTTACAAAGAAGATTTTTACCTATTAACCTGGATGAGCCAAGCGTAAATGAAACTTTACAGATTCTTCGTGGAATAAAAGAGAGATTAGAAACTCATCATAATGTTAGCATTACTGATAGTGCTTTAGTCGCAGCTGCAAAACTCTCAGATAGATATATAGCGGATAGATTTTTACCAGATAAAGCCATAGACCTTATAGATGAAGCAGCCGCAGAGTTAAAAATGCAAATAGAATCGGAACCAAATGTACTAAGTTTAGCTAAAAGAATAAGTTCCCAACTTCAAGTTGAAAGAGAAGCTTTAAAGATGGAAAAAACTCCATCAAATGAAAAACGCTTAATTGAAATAATAAAAGAGTTAGCTAATGTTGATGAGGAAGTGAGAACACTTGAATCACAGTTTGCATTAGAAAAAGAGGTATTTGAAAAAATATCTAGTATCAAAACTAAGATAGAATCAAAAAGAAAAGAAGCAGAAACAGCTAAGGGATCGTCGGACTTTAACCGTGCTGCAGAAATAGAATATGGTGAAATTCCATCTCTCCTAAAAGAGGAAAAAAAGATTAATGAAAACTGGGAAAAATTACAAAAGAGTGGAACTTTACTTAAAAATAATGTAGATGAAGAAGCAATAGCATCAGTAGTATCACGTTGGACACATATACCAGTGAAGAGGATGCTCCAAGGTGAAAAAGATAAAATTCTTCATGTTGAAGAGGAGTTAAACAAAGATGTTATAGGTCAAGAAAAGGCAACTCATGCAGTCTCTCGTGCTATAAAAAGAAATAAGGCAGGTTTATCTGATAGTTCCTCTCCAATAGGGAGCTTCTTATTTTTAGGTCCTACTGGTGTTGGTAAAACACAAACAGCAAAAACTTTAGCAAAATTTTTGTTTGATAGCGAAGATTCCATGATTAGAATAGATATGAGTGAATATATGGAAAAACATTCAGTATCTCGTCTTGTTGGTGCAGCTCCAGGGTATGTAGGTTATGAAGAAGGGGGACAACTCACAGAAGCTGTTCATAGAAAACCCTACAGTGTCATCCTTTTTGATGAGGTTGAAAAAGCACATCCAGATATTTTTAATATACTCCTTCAAGTATTGGATGATGGTCGTCTCACTGATAACAAGGGTGTAACAGTTGATTTTACAAATACGATTATTATATTAACATCAAATATTGCGAGTGATAAAATCATCAATAATCCAAATTTAGAAGAATTAGAAAAACTTGTAATGGGTGAATTAAAACAATCGTTTAAACCAGAATTTTTAAATCGTTTAGATGATATTGTAATCTTTAATGCTCTAGGGGAAAAAGAAATTGTAAATATTGTAGATATTTTCTTTGAGGATATTTCAAAAAAAGTACAAGATAGAGATATAAAATTAATTCTAAGCCCTACGGCTAAAACATATATAGCTAAAGCTGGATTCGACCCTGTTTATGGTGCAAGACCCTTAAAAAGAGCTTTATATGAGATAGTCGAAGATAGATTAGCAGACTTAATTTTAGAGGGAAAAGTAGTTGAGGGAAGTGCTGTAACTTTTGATATGCAAGATGCAGAAATAGTCGTGCGTGTTTCTTAAACGCATTTTAAGTAACTTTTGACTTAATGAGAAATTTCATTAAGTTATTTTTCCTCATTCCCACCGTATCGGTGGGAATGCCTAGAAGAAAATAAAAAAGTGCCGATTACTCTCTATATCAGAATAATTTTTCATATTTAATGTGAGTTTAACTTGGTTACACGAGTAGGGTTAAGTTAAGTTCAATGAAGAAGATAATCTTTTCATTAGTAGTGAAGTTATTTATGTCCTACTACTTATTACTGAAAAGAGTCACTCTGAAAGTTAAATTTTTTTTGATAATCCTTACATACACTAAATTCTACCCCCATCTTGTCTATTGAATGGCAAGAACTGCATCGATTAAATGCAAAAGGATAGAGCTGTTTACAATTATCACATATATACTCAAAACTAAGAGTAACATTTACCTTTTCTTTGAGATGAATTAAAATATCAAATTCAAACACATCACTCATTAGTGAATATGATACATCACCACGGGCACTGTAAAGGTCTCTAAGATAATTGTTTTGTTTTATGACACTAAGGTTCAAATCATCTTTTTTAATATGCCATAATATATCCACAATTCTTTCACTTTTAGAACTGTCAAAATGCTCCCAAGCCAGTTTAGGATTTACACGAAATAGATATTCAAATACCATATAAAAAAGTTGATGTGATACATTATAGGATTCTACCAATTTAAGAGCTTTATCTTCTTGTGAAATTTCTAAATCATTTAAAAGTGCTAAAGATTTTAAATATAAAGTAGCACATGAGGTATCTTGTTTAAGCTCAGATAATGGTTCTAAGACCTCTAAAGCTGACTTGTAATCTTTCATAAATTCATATACAAGAAGAAGTTTCTCTAAAGCCTGTGGAGTGCGTGGATTTTTACGAAGTATTTCTAAAAATATCTGTTTAGAACGTTCTAAAAATCCTGCCTTAAAATAAGTTTTTCCAAGGAGATACATGATCTCCTTTTGATTATTTTCATCAATATGATTTAAAATTTCTGTGTATATCTCTATACATTTATCATAGTTTCCACTTTTAAAATAAGATGATGCTAGTAGCATCCATGATTTTTGAGAAAGCTCATCACGTGAAACTAAATCTTGAAGTTCATCTTTTGTTGGAAGTGTGCGAAACTGTTTTAAAAACTTATCTAAGTCTTTGTAATCTTCTTTCCTTTTATACCTACCCCACCAATACGATAAAAAAGTGATTATAAAAATCAATGTAAAAAAAATAATTATTGAAAAAAGCGGATCTCTAAACTCTAAAAAAAATATATTCATCTCTTAATCATACACAACAATGCCATAGTCATTTTTTAAGTTATAAAAGGAGGAACTTCCAGTAAAATCTAAATCTTTCATTTTTCCTAAGTGTATAATCGAATTTTTTGAAACTTGAATCCCATTTTCACGAAAAAATTTCTTTATATTCACAAACTTTACATCTTCAACAAATTTATACTCAAACTCTTTGTGAAGCTTCATTGTATCTAAAGAGAACAAATGTTCATTTACATGTAATTGATCTGATGCAAATTTTATAGGAAGGTGTCCTGAGAGGTCTGTTAGTACTTCTTCTATGTAGCAATACTTTTGTGGTAAGGTCTTTTTTTGAAGAAAAATATACTTGTTATTTAACTTTAGATTTACTGTATTTTTCCAGTACTTATACGCTGGATTTGATACACCTAACTTTTGCGACATTTCTCTCCAAAGCCAAAATGAATTTAATGTATTTGGTAAATGAGACATTAATCATAACTCCTTGAGAAATTTTCTTAGTACATTATATAACTTTTCTTTTAAGAGTTTTATTAAAATGTACTTGTCACTAATTTTGTAACAATAAAACCACCAATAACTAACCAGAGAAACATGGATAAGCCAGTATATATGGGAGCAAGTCCCAATCCACGAAATTTTGAAAATATAGTTCCCATACCTAAGGCTGTCATTGCCATAGTAAGTAAAAAAGTGTCTATTTCATTTATAATATCTACAATATTTTGAGAAACAATTCCTAAAGAATTAAATCCAGCCATTCCTATGAAGTAAACTGCAAACCAAGGGATAATTAACTTTACACTAGCAGTCATTTTAGTAGATTTTTTAGCCTTATAAGATAAGTAAATACCAAGAGCAATAAGTAAAGGTGCAATCATAATCACTCTCGTCATTTTAACAATAACAGCAGAATTAGCCATATCTATAGGAGTTTCAACGATTGATGCAGGGACTGCAACAACCTGTGCAACTTCATGAATCGTTCCTCCAACATAAATGCCAAACTCTTGAGGTGTCATATGCAAAAATCCGCTTGATGGTTCAATGATGCTCACATAAAGAAGGGGGTACATAAACATAGAAATAGTTCCAAAAAGTACAACCATAGAAACCGCAATAGCTGTTTTATGCTCCTCTGCTTTTAAAACTGGTTCAGTTGCTAAAACGGCAGCGGCTCCACATACTGATGCCCCTGATGCGATAAGTATAGAGGTGTCTCTATCCATTTTAAAAAATTTTATACCTAAGTATGTACCTATTAAAAATGTGCTGCTAAGCATGATAAGTGAAACCATAAACCCGCTCATTCCAACTTCTGCAATTTGCTGAAATGTTATACGAAATCCATAAAATACTATGGCAAAGCGAAGTATCTTTTTTCCACAAAAAGTGATGCCAGTTCCCCACTCTTTTGGAATTTGCTTATGAAGAATATTTGCATAAAAAATCCCCATTACTATTCCAATTACAAGAGGAGAAATTCCTAAAACTCTCACTGAATCAATATCTGAGATATAGGTAGCTGCTAGTGCAAAAATTGCTACAAAAAGTATACCACTGATTATTCCTTTTCTTTTTTGTATAAAAAACACCATTGACACTCCTATATAATCTATAATTATTATCAAATAAAATTATATCTAAAATAATTGATGATTATCTCTTGCCTGAGAGTTTTACAAGAAGTCTAATAAATTTTATGAATCAATAGTTGTACCGAAACTTTATTATTAAACTCATTTTTTGCAACTGTATAGCTACAAGTAATCTTTTTAGAATCTGGCATCTTATAAACCGTTCTAAAAGCAATAAGTTCGAGTGTTTCTCTCTCCTGTGAGTTTTGTCGTATCTCAATCCGTGAATGAGATTTATCTTTTCCCATAAGCTTAATAGAAAGCACTTCTGCATCTTGGATTAAAAATTTTGGACGAAGATTTGCTTCACCGTAAGGTTCAAATTGTTCAAGTAAGCTTAGTAGTTCTAAATCAATATCATGCGTATTTAAGATACCCATAAATGATTCTTTTGGTTTAAAATCTTGAGGATTAAGTAAGGAAGCACTTTTATTTATAGCCTGTGTAAATGCCGATATATTTTCTACCATAAGCCCTAAACCAGCAGCCATTTTATGCCCACCAAATTTAGTTAAAAAATGTTCATTCTCTTTAATAAGCTCATATATACTAACCTCTCCAATACTTCTAGCACTTCCTTTAGCAATACCATCTTTTATACTCAAAACAATAGCAGGTTTAGCAAATTTATCAACGAGTCTTGCTGCAACAATCCCAACTACACCCTCATGCCAACCTACATTTGCAACTACAATAACCTTTGCATCAGGATCCACTATTCTTATAGCTGCCTTAGTACACTCCGCTTCTGTTTCTTTTCGTAAGTCATTTAGCTGACCTAAGAGTTCAAATTGTTTATATGCTTTATTTATATCAGAAGCTGTAAAAAAATCTAAAGCGATGGAGGCATCTTCAAGTCGTCCTGCGGAGTTTATTCGTGGAGCTATTTGAAATGCTATATCTTCACTAGAGATTGAAGATTTATTTAAAAAATCTCGAATTATCATAGAAGATGGTCGAGATGAAGTCATTAAAACTTTAAGACCCTCTTTTACGAGTGTTCTATTTATATCAATGAGAGGCATAATATCGGCAATTATAGCGATACAAAGAATATCTAAAAACTGTTTCATATCTATAGATAAGCAAAGCTCTTTTTTAAGAAGTCCTAAAAGTAACCAAGCCACTTGAGCACCACATATTTCTTTAAATGGATAAGCACAAGTCTTGAGTTTTGGATCAACAATGTAAAGTGCATTAGGGAGGACTTTAGAAGCTGTATGATGATCGGTAATAATGAGGTCTATCCCTCTTTCTTTACAAATATTCGCAGCGGCTATGGCTGATATACCATTATCAACGGTGATAACTAAATCAGCATCAACCCTCTCAAGTACATTTGGCGATACTCCATAACCATCTTTAAATCGGTTGGGGATAATCGCCTCCAAAGGATAGGGAATTTGCTTAAAAAAATCAACCATGATAGCGGTAGAACTCACCCCATCAACATCATAATCACCCACTAATGTAATCCTCTCCTTATTTCTAATCGCATCAGCAATTCGTTTCGCTGATTTTTGTGAATCTTGAAGTAAAGCAGGGTTTGGAATATCCCAAAGTCTCTTTTCTTGTTTAGGTAATCTTAAAGTAAGTGCCTCAAAAAGAGTTTGTTTTGTTAAAATTTTAGTCATTATAATATGTTCCACTTGTATTTGAATGTAAAATGATTATACAAACTTTTAAAATAGTATTTAAAGTTTTATTCGCTAATATTAGAGAAGGAGAAAGAACTCCTAAAAGTCATTCTCAACTTAATTTAAAGTCTCGTATGTAAGGGCTTTTAGATTCCATATCAAGTAAGAAATAATAGTTCTTTCACAGTCTAATTAACATGAGCATAAAATCAAATTACGCTACTTAAATCTTCAACACTATCTTTAATAGAATGTATATTTTCATGAGTTTTCTCAGCTAATGTATTAATATCAGATATATACGTAATAATCTCTTCAGATTTTGTCGCATTTGATGTGTAGCTATCAATAGTGTCTTGAGATAACTGAACGCTTTTATTTATTGCATTACTTATTTCATTCATCCTATCTGATGCTTCACTAGAAATACCTGCTAAACTCTCTATGGCTTGTGAACTTGTATTCATTTGATTACTTGTATCACTAATAGATTGGCTCACAATATTGATTGTCGCATTAATCTCTGTTAAAGATTTTTGTGTTCTCTCAGCTAATTTACGTACTTCATCGGCAACAACAGCAAATCCACGACCATGTTCACCCGCTCGTGCTGCTTCAATCGCTGCGTTAAGTGCAAGAAGATTTGTTTGATCAGCAATATCAGCAATAACTGTTATAACCTCTTTTACTTGTTTGGTATCAGAAGAGACTCTATTTAAATCCTCTGCTAATGTATTTTGAGAGACTGATACATTTTGAAGTTCATTTACAATATCAGAAATTTCAATTTTTATATTATCTAGCTTTTCACTCACTTCAATTATATTATCTCGTGATTGTGATGCATTAAGTAAATCATTGCTTAAAACAGCTTTAAGTTCTTTACCCATAAATACAACTTTTGATATCAAATCTCGCTCTTCATTCATACTATGATCAGCATCCTTATAACTGCTATCTACACTTTTAACTATTTCAAGCATTTCTTTTGATTTTTCTTCAGTGTTTTTTGCTCTTAAAAATGCGTCTTGAATCTTGTTTACTCTTAAGGCAGCCTCTGTAAGTTCAGAATTAAAATCATTTTTTAAAACAATTTTTTTTCCATTTCCAAAATTATCTAATTGAGAAATCAAGGATGCTGTCATATCTACACCATTAACTTTTTCATCTAAATCATGCCCTAGTATAACTAAAGCAATAATATACTGAATCACTTGTCCTATAATATTATCAGTGAAAAATATAGCATTAATGATTAGTAATATAATTCCAAGATAATGAACAAATCGCATACGAAAAAAGAGAGAGTATAACATAGAAAAATCCTTATATATACAAATCTATACGGAATCATATCAAAAAAAGTATTCTATAGTCATTAAAGAAAAAGTACAATAGTCATCATTTTTAAAAAATAGACTTCTTGCAAAACTCATTTTCTTCCAAGCTCAAATCCACGGTCAAAATTAACTAACTGATGTTACGATAATCTAAATTCATAAAGTTTAAGAAGTGCTACAAATCTAAGCAACTTATAATTCTTCAACTTTTTGGTAGGCGACTTTGAGAGCCTCAATATATATTTTTTCCTTAATGGCAAAGTGGTTCATTTTATAGTTTAATCTACAGTAGTCGTCATTTTTAAAAAATAAAAGAATAAAGAGCTTGGTTTTAAAGTATAAATACCCTTATGAAAAAGACCAAACTCGAAGATAATTGTAACATATTGAAAGAACAGATAAAAGAACATACAAATTTTAACAGAGCAAGAATATTTGTAATAGTTGGATTGATAGTATCAATTTCAAAATTAAGAACAGTAAATCTTAAAAAGTTAGCAACTGTATTAAATGCAAGAGAATCCAAAACAGCAAACTATAGAAGGATAGGAAGATTTTTCAATGAGTTTTCATTCGATAAAAAGATAATTGCACAGATGTTGTCAAGTTTTTTACCTAAAGAAAGATGGGTATTAGCAATTGATAGAACAAATTGGAAATTTGGTAAAGTACATATCAATATATTGATGTTAAGCGTTGCTTATAAAGGGATGGCCATCCCTATTGTATGGTATATATTGAAGAAAACAACGAAGCAAGGTAATTCAGGTTTTAAAGATAGAATTAGAATTATAAAAAAGTTTATTGGACTTCTCCTAAAAGCTAATAGTAATACATCACTTTAGATACCTGTTTATAGGCTTTAGCAAGATTATATTTTAGTAATATTGAAATTACTCTTATATTTTAAATTAAAGTAACTGCGTAGGGACATATATCCAAATATTGAAAAAGGTTTTAGGAGAAGTCTATTGATATATTTGGTGTAGATAAGATTGAAGTTTTAACAGCAGATAGAGAGTTTGTAGGGAAGGTTTGGTTTAAGTGGCTCAAGAAAAGAGAAATACCATTTGCCATTAGAATTATGAATAATAAAAAAGTGAAAGTTGGTCGAGGAGATGTAAAGGTTAATACTCTTTTTAGAAATCTTAATCTAAATGAACATACTTTTTATAGAACTAAAAAAACGATATATGATTATAAAGGCTTATCTCTAATCGGATTGAGGATGAAGGATGAATTTCTAATTATTGCCACAAATACTAATCAAGAAAAAGCATTGGAATTTTATAAACAAAGATGGGAAATTGAAGTATTGTTTTCAGCTCTAAAAAAAAGAGGATTTAACCTTGAAGAAACGCATATGACTGATAACCACAAGATAGATACATTGATAGCTATTTTAAGTTTATCCTTTGTTTGGAGTCATAGTATTGGTGAATGGCTTAATGAAACAAAGCCTATTATAACCCTAAAGCACGGGAGAAAAGCTCAAAGTTTATTTCTCTATGGTCTTGAATATCTATCAGAAATATTATTGAATTATGAGCTTAGAGATAAGGAGTTAGTAGCTGTTTTTGAGCGATTGAAATTTGATGGTTCTGAAAAATGACGACTACTGTAAGTTTAATCGAAGTTTCTCAAGTTTTATAAAACCACGAACAGATAAGTGTATATGATTTCTTTGTGATGTTTCAACTTTTGTTGGAGAGTGTTCTATTTTTAAATTTTGTTTTAAAGATTTATGATATTCCTCTATTTTCCACCGTCTTTTGTAGATTTCAAGTACCTGATTGAAAGATAAGTCTATATCATTAGTAACAAGATAAGTAGTAGAACATAAATAACTTCATAGCCAATGAAAAAATGATTTTCTTCGTTGAACTATACTTAACGATACTCGTGTAGACAAGTCAAATTCACATTAAATCTAAATCTTTTACATGAGATGCTAGCTATGAATTTATTTATGCTCTCTTAGAGAATTTCCATATTATGGAACAAGAAGAATGCTAACCGCATTAGAAAATGAGGGCTTTATCATAGGTAGAAAGTTGATTAAAAGTATCTATCAATACCTAGGTATAAAGGCTTTGTATCCGACAAAGAAGACTACTATACCAAATAAAGAACATTATAAATATCCATACTTAATAAAGTGTGGTCTACAGATATTACATACCTAAAATTAGAAAAATGGCATGTATATTTAGCTGCTATAATTGACTGGAATACGAAGAAAATACTATCTTGGAAGTTATCTAATACAATGGATGTTTCACTAACTACAAGTGTGCTAAATGAAGCATTAAGTCTATACCCTAAACCTGATATAGTCAATACCGATCAAGGGTCACAATATACAGCATCAGCTCATGTAGACATATTAAAAAAACATAATATTCAAATATCTATGGATGGAAAAGGGAGAAGTATTGACAACATGAGACCACTGCACAGTATAATCCAATAAAGCAACCTATTTAAAGGCATTAAAAGCACTTTTCAGCTAAAATAACTTCACTAAGAAGAGGTAAAAAATGGCATTTAAAGATACAAACAATACATTTTCAGATATAGCAGTAACATCAAGATTAGAAAAAGTAAATTCATTTCTTAAAGAGTTGGACTCTATTATAGACTTTGATAAATTACGACCAGTACTAAGTAGAAATGGAATTGCTAAAAGTAATGTAGCTGGAGCACCTGCTTATGATAATGTACTGATGTTTAGAGTACTATTACTCCAGAAGTATTACAATCTCTCTGATCAAGCCACCCAAGATGCACTCTATGTAAACCTACTCTTTATTAGATTTGTAGGACTTAGCCTAGAGGATAGTGTACCAGACGAGAGTACAATCTGTAGATTTAGAAATTCCCTACTCAAGAACCGACTTTATGATAAATTATTTAACTCTGTAAATAAACAATTAGAGAGTAAAAACCTGATAGCGAAAAAAGGAAAATCTGTTTTAATTGATGCTACTCTCATTAGAAGTGATAACACGCAAATAAAAAATAAGACTAAAGAAGTATACAAAGAAGACAAGAAAGGTATTCAAATAATAAATGCTGAGTTAAATATAAAACTTGAAGTAGAGCTTCAATCCAAAAAGCCTTCAAAAAAGAAGATTCAAAGAATTCTTAATGCTAAAGCTCATAACTCCAAGACATACAAGAATGCACAACTTGATACACTACAAGGTATTGATACTAAAGATATAAAGACTTCTCAAATTATTATAAAGAATGAAGAAGATAGCTATAATCATCAAGATAAAATAGATAGTGAAGTAAGGATAGGCTTTCACGCATCAAAGAAACAATATACACAAGGCTATAAAGTACATATAGCAGTAGATGAGCAGAGTGGTATTATTATCTCTGAACAAACCACCTTCGCAAATACTCACGATATAGACACAGTAAAAACATTTGTAAAAGATATAGATGGAATGAAAGCTCTTTATGCTGATAAAGCATATAACTCAAAAGATATAGATACTTTTTTAGAAAGTGAAAATATAGAAAATATGGTATCTCTCAAAGAGAAACAAACTCTAAGGCAAGAACAGATTAAGCAGCAAAGAAAAGATGAAAAACCTAAACATAAGATTAGAGCTAAAGTTGAACATAGGTTTGCAGATATAAAAACTCAGATGAAAGGCTCAACTACAAATTTATAGGACTCGTTAGAAATAATATGAATTTTACCCTTACCTGTATAGCTACTAATCTTAGATTATTAGGACAAAGACAAATAAGACAAAGATTAGAAGTAGTTAGATGAATAATATAGAGTTAAAGAGCTTTAATAGACTAAAAAAGCTCCTAAAAATGACTGAATCTAATTTTATTGAAGATGGATTTTTTTAAATATTTGAAAAAATAGGATATATGAGTACTTTTTAATTATGCAGTCGGCTCACTAAGCAATTTCTGCTCCGACTTTCGAAAGAAGTCTAGTTTAAAATTTGTTTTATTGTTCGTGGGATTTACCTATAATATGTAGCCTATTCCAATACTAAACAATCCTTAATAAACCCATATTCCAATCTTACCATAGAGAAGAGCATCAAAGCCTCAGCTAAATTTTGAGTTGTATCAACAATTTTTCTACCTATATTTTGAACTTTATTAAGATGAAGAATATTGATTACAATACTTCTTAAAATTGAAAAACTAAATGCACCTTTATTAATTTTGCATCTATCTTCATTAAGTGCTGTATCTTTATAAAAGTGCATTGTCTCAACACTCCACTCTTGGAGTATCTTTTGCAAAAATGATTCTGCACTATCTGTATCATTTGAGATATAGTAATGTGTCTTTGTCTCTTTGCAATTAACAATTTTATCAACTCTGATTACTGAATGAATAAAAACACCATCCCATGGATATATACAGTTTTGATACACATATATATTTCTTTGTATGAAATCATTTGATTGTTTAATTTCCATTTGAAAACTTGAATCGATAGAAGAAGCTTCCTCTATCTCTTTAGCTAGCGACAGTAAAGTTTTTTGATTCTTTTTTACTTTTGCTATAAACTTTGAACCGCTACCAGATGCCTTTTTAAGAGTTTTTTTGTGTGTTTAAAGCATCAAAGCCATAACTAAATGTCTCATCAAGCTCACCTATTAGTTCTTGAAATGCTGGTATCTCATTAGACTTTTTGTCTATCTCTTTATGGGCAATAATTAATTTTGTTTCTGCTAAAACTGCAGATAAAACAGATACTGCATTATCTTTAGCATTTGCACTTCCTCTTAGAACTTTACCATCTACGGCTACTACTGCATGTGCTGGTATATCTATAAAAATTCGTATCCATCTGCGGAAGGCTTTTTCTAATTCAATCTTATCAACTATTTCAAAAAAGTCATACACTCTTGATTTTCCTGGGGCTTTAAAAAATTCTACACCTAATAGTTTTTTTATCTCTTTTCGTTTACCGTTATTCTTCATCCATTGGACTTCTCCTAAAAGCTCATAGTAATACCTCCATTTAGATACCTGTTTATAGGCTTTATCAAGATTATATTTTAGTAATATTGAAATTACTCTTATATTTTAAATTAAAGTAACTGCGTAGGGACATATATCCAAATATTGAAAAAGGTTTTAGGAGAAGTCTATTGATGTATTTTAATTGGATTCTTTGCACCCATCAGAATTGCAATTACTGATAAATACATCATCATAGGTAAACTATATTGTCTCGCTTGTTCTCTTCCTTGCTCTGATATTTCCTCTTTAAAAATTTCTAATAATTTATTGCTCATTTCTGCCCCTTTTAGAGCTATAAGCAAATATTGTTCTTAGTATCGGAATGGGCTATATAATATGAAAGGTTAGTCGATAAAACTTAAGTGAAACTCACTTAAGTTTTGATATAATATGTATATAAGTAAGAGAGCATAAATAAATTTATAGCTAATATCTCATGGAAAATATTTAGATTTAATGTGAATTTGACTTGTCTACACGAGTATCGTTAAATATAGTTCAACGAAGAAAATCATTTTTTCATTAGCTATGAAGTTATTTGTGTGCTATTACTTAAGTAATAGACCTTAAATAATTTAAAAGGTTTAAATGTGAATTTTACTTACTTACACTAGTAGCGTTAAGTTAATTTCAACATAAAAGATAATCCTATTAATTGAAGTTATTCCTATCCTACTACTTAATAAACTAAGGGTTTTGAAATGGAAATGTTGTTAAAAGAACAATACGAAAGAGAGATAGAGCAATTTTTTTTAAACTTGAAAAATAATATGAAAATAATTCGTTCAAAAAAAATTCAAATAGAACTTGACTTATTGAGTTTATATGGAGTTTAAAGGATTTTCTAAAAAAACTCTTTCTTTTTTATCATCAATACGAAAAAATAACAATAAAGAATGGTTTGAAGCTCATAGAACGGAGTATGAAGAACTGATTTTAAATCCATCTCGCCTCTTTGTAGTTGAGATGGGTGAACATCTCCAAGCACTTGAACCTACTATCCATGCAGTAGCAAAAATCAACAAGTCCCTTTATAGAATTTATAGAGATACAAGAAGAATGGGTGTAAATAAAGAACCTATAAAACATAGAATAGGTATAATCTTTTGGCAAGGAAACAATAAAAGAATGCAAAGTTCATCTTTTTACTTACATTTTTCGCCAGAAGAACTTTATGTGGCTGTGGGTGTAAGATGGTTTGAAAAGCCTATGCTTGATGCTTATAGAGAGTATATAAGTGATGAGAGTAGAAGAGTTGAGTTAGAAAATGTACTCAAAAATATAAAAGTAAAAGATAAGGGCTATACGCATTTAGAAAAAGGTTATAAGCGTTTTCCTCGTGGCTTCACAAAGGAGATGTTAAGTGCAGATTTAGCACTTTATAAGGGAATGGCTACTTATAAACTCCTAGATCCACATCTCATTGAAGATGGGGAAAAGTTTATAAATACACTTTATAAAATTTATGAAGATATGCTTCCTTTACAAAAGTTGATGTATGAACTGAGTTTGAGGGTAAAAGAGGATTAAAATGGGAAAAAAAGAAGCGATAGTTTTATTAAACATGGGTGGACCTAATAACCTTGACGAGGTTGAAGTTTTTTTAAAAAATATGTTTAATGATAAAAATATTTTGACTATGAAAAGTGACTTGATGCGTAAGTTTGTTGGGGGAATGATTACTTTTTCAAGAACTGAAAGCTCACAAGAGATTTATCGTCAATTGGGTGGAAAATCACCGATAGTTGGACATACTCGAAGTTTAGTAAAAAAACTTCAAGAAAGAGTAGATACAAAAATAATAGTTGATTTCGCGATGAGATATACACCTCCGTATGCAAGTGAGGTTATAGATAAGCTCAATAAAGAAGATATAGATAAAATCTACTTAATTCCTATGTATCCTCAGTTTTCTACAACTACTACAAAATCATCATTGGAAGATTTTGAAGATTATTATCATAAATCAGGTGGGCAAGCCTTGCTTGTAGAGATTAAACATTATTTTGAAAATAAGAGCTATAATAAATCAATTATCCAAAGTATAAAAGATACAGTAGGGGATGATGATTATCGAGATTTTGATATTATTTTTTCAGCTCATGGTCTGCCTCAAAAAATTGTTAATGCTGGTGATGTATACGAGAAGCATGTCATTCGTCATGTTGAAATTTTAAAAGAGATGTTAAAAAAAGAAAAAATGAATTTTCATGAAGAACATTTAGCCTATCAGTCAAAAGTTGGACCTCTTGCTTGGCTTAAACCATCGCTTGAGCAAAAGATGAAAACAGTTAGAAATAGAGGCATTATAATCTTTCCCATAGCCTTTACAATAGATAATTCTGAAACAGATTTTGAGCTTGAAATAGAGTATAGAGAAATCGCTAAAGAACTTGGATTTAGGGATTATAGAGTATGTAGGTGTCCAAATGATAGTGACTTATTTGTTGGTGCCTTAGTAGAGATACATAAAAAAATGAAGTAAGTAGGTAGTTATGAAAGTAGTAATTTTTGATATGGATGGAACTTTAATAGATTCTAAAAAAGATATAACTATCTCAATCAATCATATACGAAGTTTGCATTATAAGCTTGCACCTTTGAGTGAAGAATTTGTAGTCAATGCTATTAATATGGATGTAAGAAACCTTCCAAAAATATTTTATGGTACTTCAACTTATGAAAAAAAAGATAAAGAAATATTTGAAATTCATTATGCTAAACAGTGTGTAAAAAATCCATACCTTTATGATGGGGTAAAAGAGCTACTAAAAACATTACATTCAAATGGAATTAAACTTTCCGTCGCAACAAATGCACCAACACCCTTTGCAAAAAAAATGTTAAAACACTTGGAGGTTGATTATTTGTTTGATGTGATTATCGGTGCAGATAAAGTAAGTGCATCAAAACCAGATCCTCAGATGATAAATGAGATTTTAGACTTTTACAGCTTTGATAAAAATCATCACAAGGCATGGATGATAGGGGATAATTCAAAAGATATTTTAAGTGCTAAAAATGCAGGAATAGATTCTATGTTTGCTATCTGGGGTTTTACATCTCAAGCAGAACATGAGATTGTAATTACTCATCCTAGAGAGGTATTAGGTATAGTTTTATAATCTTTTATGATAGAATACTTAAAACTTCTTTGGAGCTAGAAAATGTATACAAGTGATTTGTTATTGTCTTTTTTCTTAATGACAATTCTTTTTTTAAGACAAATATCAATTTTGAAACATCCAAACAAAATTAACTATGCTCCTTTAATGCTAGTTATTGGAATTATTAGTTCATTAATTCATTTTATAATTCATCCAGATAAACAAGATTTAATACTACTTCTTAGGGAATCCTTTCTTCCAATACTTGTTGCATTATTACTTTATATTGTAATGAATATAATACATCAAACACGAATGAGTGAAAATTCAAAAGCCCAAGATGAATATAGTAGAGTAATGGTAGATCAAGTAACTCAATTAAAAGAGTTTATGGGTGATTTAGAAGATAGAATGAATAAATGTCAGTTAAAAGATCGTCAGGCTCAAAAAGATTTGCGATTACAGTTTATAAGTGATATTCAAGCACTCGACACTATCCAAATTAACCAAAGTATTTTTTTAAGAAAATTTGAAGAAATGGATAATTGGCATCAAAGTATTGCTAAAGATTTTGACAGTTGCACAGCCGTACAAATGCTACGTCTTGATACTATCATCCATGAATATATAGACATCCTTAAAACAACTGAACAAAATCATTATAATAAAATTAAAAATATTCTTGAAAAAAAAGGAAGGACTGGAGATGAAATAGTAATAGATATTGATAAAGTTAAAAAAAACCTTCTAAGTATGAATGATATTGCAGGTGAAATAGCCAAATCCATAACTCAACAAGCATTACAAGAATTATCTGGGGTTACAAAATCATTTGAGGGTGAAATTGTATCTCTTAAATCTCATTCAGAGGGAATAAAAATATCCCTTATGGAAAGTGAAAATACTTTATCAATTATTCGAGAAAAAAGTGAAATGATAATGAAACAAATGATTTTATCAGCAAATAGAATGAATGAACTTCAAGAAAAAAATACAGGTCTTCATGATGTCTATACAACAATAAAAGAATTGATGCAAGATATGGAAGTAATAAAAACAGATTATGTAAAATCTCAGGCACAATTGAGTATTATTTCAAGTGAATTGCAATCCTCAGAAAGTGAACAAATAGACACTATGAAATATCAAATACAAACATTAGGTGCAAGTCTCACTAAAAGTATAGAAAAATCTTTAAGTAATTTACATGAGCATTACCATGATAGAAGGAGATAAGTAGTAGAACATAAATAACTTCATAGCCAATGAAAAAAATGATTTTCTTCGTTGAACTATACTTAACGATACTCGTGTAGACAAGTCAAATTCACATTAAATCTAAATCTATAATCTCCCTAGAAAAACAAAGCAATTAACCAAGTATTTTTATTCCAAAGGATAGAATAAGAATACAAAAAATAGGGATAAATAATTATGAGTACAAAAAGAAAAACATATAGTGCAGAATTTAAAGCAAAATTAGTTTTAGAGGGTGCTAAAACTATAAATGAGATAGCAAGTCAATATGAAGTTTTACCAGTAAGTCTAAAAAACTGGAAGAAGCATTTTTTAGAAAACATGTCACTTGCATTTGATAAAAGTTCAGTTGTAAAAGAGTAGACTTCTCCTAAAACATTTTTCAATATTTGGATATATGTCCCTACGCAGTTACTTTAATTTAAAATATAAGAGTAATTTCAATATTACTAAAATATAATCTTGCTAAAGCCTATAAACAGGTATCTAAAGGGAGGTATTACTATGAGATTTTAGGAGAAGTCCAGTATAAAAATGAGATTGAAACTTTACAAAAAGATAAAGATTTAATAGCCAGAAAACTAGGTGAAACAATTGCTGAAAAAGCTTTTTTAGAGGGAAAGCTAAAAAGCTTGGTTCTCAAATATATGTTATATATTTTTCGTTCTAAAGGTCGTAAGACTTTTGTTGATACCAAGCTTCCAATATCACTCAATAAACAATGCAAGTTATTAAATATCAGCAAGTCATCATTGTATTATTTACCTGTACAAAAAGTATACTACCCCAATAAGTCAAGACAACATTTCCAAATTTCTTATTCACCTTTAACTCTGTTACTTTATGAAACTGCTACTACATTTTCAGTATAGTCCTCATCATTTATTTGTAAACTCTCAAAGTAATCATTCATTGGTTTTTTATAGTTCAGTGTTTCATGAAATCTTTTATAATTGTAGAAGTCCATATAATCCGATACATCCTCTTTTAGTTCCTTAATTGTGTTGTACTGATTTAGATAAATTCTTTCAACTTTAGCACTTCTCCAGAACCTCTCAATACAAATATTATCAGTAGCTCTACCTTTACCATCCATTGAGATAGTAATGCCATTATCTTTCAGCCCATTCCGATACTAAGAACAATATTTGCTTATAGCTCTAAAAGGGGCAGAAATGAGCAATAAATTATTAGAAATTTTTAAAGAGGAAATATCAGAGCAAGGAAGAGAACAAGCGAGACAATATAGTTTACCTATGATGATGTATTTATCGGTAATTGCAATTCTGATGGGTGCAAAGAATCCAATTGAAATACATCAATGGATGAAGAATAACGGTAAACGAAAAGAGATAAAAAAACTATTAGGTGTAGAATTTTTTAAAGCCCCAGGAAAATCAAGAGTGTATGACTTTTTTGAAATAGTTGATAAGATTGAATTAGAAAAAGCCTTCCGCAGATGGATACGAATTTTTATAGATATACCAGCACATGCAGTAGTAGCCGTAGATGGTAAAGTTCTAAGAGGAAGTGCAAATGCTAAAGATAATGCAGTATCTGTTTTATCTGCAGTTTTAGCAGAAACAAAATTAATTATTGCCCATAAAGAGATAGAAAAAAAGTCTAATGAGATACCAGCATTTCAAGAACTAATAGGTGAGCTTGATGAGACATTTAGTTATGGCTTTGATGCTTTAAACACACAAAAAAAACTCTTAAAAAGGCATCTGATAGCGGTTCAAAGTTTATAGCAAAAGTAAAAAAGAATCAAAAAACTTTACTGTCTCTAGCTAAAGAGATAGAGGAAGCTTCTTCTATCGATTCAAGTTTTCAAATGGAAATTAAACAATCAAATGATTTCATACAAAGAAATATATATGTGTATCAAAACTGTATATATCCATGGGATGGTGTTTTTATTCATTCAGTAATCAGAGTTGATAAAATTGTTAATTGCAAAGAGACAAAGACACATTACTATATCTCAAATGATACAGATAGTGCAGAATCATTTTTGCAAAAGATACTCCAAGAGTGGAGTGTTGAGACAATGCACTTTTATAAAGATACAGCACTTAATGAAGATAGATGCAAAATTAATAAAGGTGCATTTAGTTTTTCAATTTTAAGAAGTATTGTAATCAATATTCTTCATCTTAATAAAGTTCAAAATATAGGTAGAAAAATTGTTGATACAACTCAAAATTTAGCTGAGGCTTTGATGCTCTTCTCTATGGTAAGATTGGAATATGGGTTTATTAAGGATTGTTTAGTATTGGAATAGGCTAATTATCTTTAAGTGTTTGGGTGTGAATATAGCTAGTATATTGACTCCCTTGATCAGTATTAAATATCTCTGGTTTTTCATATTTAAGAAGTGCAACATTAAGTACTCCCATAACAAGGGCAGTGTCCATTGTATTGGATATTTTCCATGAAAGAACAGCTTTAGAGTACCAATCAATGATAGCTGCAAGATAAACCATGCCACCATTGATTTTAATATAGGTAATATCTATCCCTCTAAGCTTATAGGAGAACTTAGGATGTTGTATATTAGCTAGAGTTAAGGAAATAGGCTCTCTTACAGCTAGTATAGCCTTTAATCCTAACTCTTTGCGATAACTCTGCACAGTGTTTAAACTTACACTGAAACCATTCTCTAGTAACTGGCAATGCACCTTCTTAGCTCCATATATTGGTATCTCTTCAAAGATAGATTTTATCTCCTCCTTGATGGTTTCTTTATGTTCGCTGACTACAGGTATATAGTAAAGCGAACTTCTACTAATATCTAGTACCGCACACTGTTGTACTACGGATAATCTCTTTAACTCGAAATTTATCATAGCCTTTTTACTAGATAAGTCCGAGCTTCTCAGCTTTCCCCACATCCAGTTATTCTCCACTGTTAATTGTCCTACTGTTTTTGCGTATTCATCTATTTTTTCTTGAAGTTTTTTAGTTTCATCTTTATACTCTTTTACAACTTTGAAAGGTTCCATTGCCATCTCTGCATTCTCTAAAAATAGCTTCTTCCAGTTTTTGAGATTATTGGGTGTAATACCATTATCTTTAGCTATTTCTATAAGAGTTTTTTCCTCTTTAAGAAGCTCTAAAACCAATTTTGTTTTTAGCTCTGTTGAATAAGTTGTCCGTTTTCTGCTCATCTTTCTACCCTCACTTTATTATTCTTATTTTATCGTATATGAAATAAGAACTTTTGAAATGTTGTTTGGTTTTCTTGGGGTAGTATAATAAGTAGTAGGATAAAAATAACTTCAATTAATAGGATTATCTTCTATGTTGAAATTAACTTAACCCTAGTCGTGTAACCAAGTCAAATTCATATTAAATCTAAACCTTTTTAATGATCTTAGTTTTAAAATTATTTGAGGTCTATTACTTAGCAATAAAAACAGAAAGTAAAAAATAAAATGAACCCAATAAAAATAACTCTAGCAATAATAAGTGCCTAACAAAAATTAATGTCATATTTTGAACCAAAGAAATTAAGCATATCATACTGTTAACATAGCAACTTTCATTCCTACTTTTATGTCATTTATTTTTGTTAAACACTTACACAAAAAAATCAAAATAAAAGAGAAGCTTCATCTCGCATATGTGTTGAACATATCAATGTTAAATTAAAGACTTTTCAAATCCTTAAACAAAAATGTCGTAACCGTAGAAAAAGGTTCAATCTTCGCTTCAATCTGATATGTGGATTAGTTAATTTTGACTGTGGATTTGAGCTTGGAAGAAAATGAGTTTTGTAAGAAGTCTAATAAAATATTTGCTTCAAAACGTATATTTGTAGAACATGTTAGTGGAGTTCTTAATCGATTTCGTATCATCTCTGAGACGTATAGACATAGAAGAAAAAGATTTGGCTTACGCTTTAACCTGATTGCTAGTATTTATAACTTTGAATTGAAATTGAAAGATGTTTAGTGACTTTTGAAAGAAGTCTACTTTTTTAGTCTGTTTTGAATCACAGTTTGGACAAATTTTTGCATTTTTTTACAGCTCATTGTAAATTAATCCTTTTTAAGCATTACTATACCCTAGTTTTAAGCACTTTTTAGACTCTATTTTTTGACTTTAAATTGTTCCTACTTTTAGAGTTTTGCAAGAAGTCTAATTTATACTATAATAACATTTATGAAAACTAAAAATACCTATGATGCCATTGTCGTTGGTTCTGGAGCTGCTGGAATAATCTCTAGCATTATATCAGCAAGAGCTGGGAAAAAAGTATTGCTCTTAGAAAAGCTGTCTCAAATCGCATCAAAACTCAAAGCAACTGGTGGTGGTCGTTGCAATCTCACTAACACTCTTCTAAATGACGATTTTATGGCTAAGTTTGGTAAAAATGGCAGATTTATGCAAGATGCCTTAGCTGATTTTGACCATAAAGATTTAGTCCGTTTTTTTAAAGATATTGGGGTTGAGACACATGCTCCTGATGGCTTTAGAGTCTTTCCACTTTCACATTCATCTGTAACTATTATAAAGGCATTAAAAAATGAGATGCAAAGACTAGGTGTCGAGCTAAGGTGTGATGAAAAAGTTCAAGATTTTTTAATCCATGATGCACAAATCACTGCTGTAAAAACTCTTAAAAGTACATTCTACACTTCTCATGTGATTTTAGCTACAGGAGGGCTTGGTTATCCCATTCTCGGAGCGGAGGGAGATGGACATAGCATAGTAAAGGATATAGGACATACTATCACACAACTCCATCCAGCCATGATGCCACTCAAAACAAAAGAGACTTGGGTGAGTGAGTGCCGTGCGGATACCATTGCTAAAGTCCAACTAAGAGTTGATTTAAAAAAGTATAGAAAACTTAAAGAAAAAGGTGATTTGATTTTTACAAAAACTGGGATTAGAGGTCCTGTAGTTTTAGACTTTGCAAGAGAGGTCACACCCTTACTTGAGAAATACGGTGAAGTACCCTTACTTTTAAATCTCACACAAGGGATGAATGAAGAAGATATTACAAAACATATCAAAAAAGAAGTTTTTCACAATCCACATATCACTTTTTTAGAGATTGTCAAAGGACTACTCCCCGATGCTATAAGTTATGAACTTTGTAAACTTTGTGATATTAATCCTAATCATACAAACAAAGAGATTCAAGGAAAAAGTAAGGCTAAACTCATCCAACACCTAGCATGGACACCTCTAACCATTATTGGTCACGATGGTTTTAAGATGGCGATGATTACAAGAGGTGGTATAAAACTAACAGAGGTAAATCCAAAAACTATGCAAAGTAAACTTATCAAAGGCTTATACTTTTGTGGAGAGATTATGAATTTAGATGGACCTTGTGGAGGCTATAACTTACAATGGAGTTTTACAAGCGGAGTACTAGCAGGGAAGTTACTAGATTAGTTTAAATATCTCTTTTGAATTGTTCAAGCCATTGCATATCTGATTCTTTAATGTCTTCTTTTTGGATTAAAAGCGAATCTATTATACTAATTAAAGTATTTTTATCCATAAATTCCAACAAAGAGGGATTAATTGAAGTTTCACACACACCATCATATGTATTTAATAATTTTTGTATATCGTTAATAAGTTTACTTTTATCCGTATCCAATAAATTCTCCATTATTTTTAGACAGATGTCCTTTTAAAGGACTCATTCTTGAGAAGTCCATCGTTTAACTTTTGTGAAAATAAAGATGTTATAACAAATATTAGAAAAAAAATATTTACTGATAGTATCAGTAAAAAGCTATAAATATCACTGATAATATTGATTCTTCTATGCTAGAAGTCCCTATAATAGGGATTATTTAATTTTGGTACCAGAGATGGGATTTGAACCCACAAGCCTTTTAGCGGCGGATTTTGAATCCGCTATGTATACCATTCCATCACTCTGGCGAATGTACAACATAAAATTATAGTTATATATAGCATCATTTTTGCTTAAAGGTAAACAATATTTGGTCGATTTGTAGTAAATACTATTTTCATGTATATAAGAACTTTAGCTAAAAGTCTAGTATATGGAATTATAAGTGCTATGCTTTAGAAAGATAGTTAGAACTTGTTAAAATTAAGGGAGGTGTATTATGAGAATTACACAAAGTATGTATTACAAAAGTTTGTATGAAACTAATAACTCTCAGCTTAATAATAAACTTTTTGATGTTAATAAACAAATTGCTTCTGGAATTAAAATACAATACGCTCACGAAGATGTAACTACTTTTGCAGAAACTATGAGACTCGATAACGAGATAAACACACTAGACCAAATTAAATCAAGTACAGAAAATGGATACAAAGTTTCAAATCAAACAGATGTAATTTTAAATTCATTTGTGACAAGTATGAATCGCATGAGAACCTTACTTCTCCAAGCTGCTAATAGTACAAATGACTCTATTTCACTTAATGCAATCGCTGCTGAACTTAGAGGAAAAGAATCGCATCTAAAAAATCTTGCAAATACCTCTATTAATGGACAATACTTATTTTCTGGATCCGCTGTTGATGTTAAGCCAATTTCTGAAGATGGTAGCTATAATGGTAATAGTTTTAAAAGGAACTCTTTTTTAGGATCACATACTCATCAGCAGTATAATATTAGTGGAGGTGAATTATTTTTAGGTGAAGAAGTAGGGACAAGAAGGGAAATAAGTTCTAATGTTATTCAGTCTTCAAATGTTGGAACAGATTTTAATCTTGATACAACTATGGATGATTTTATGGGTGTAGTTCCTGCTGGAAGAAAGCATAATTTTTATTTACGAGGTATGAAAAGTGATGGTACTGCAATCAATCAAAAAATACAACTAGATGGCAATAATGATATAAATGCTTTACTAACTGCGATAGGTGCAAGTTATGGAAACATTGGCGTAAATAAAGTAGTGAATGTTTCTATGAATAAAGAAGGACAAATAGTAGTAGAAGATAAACTAAAAGGCTCAAGTAAATTAGATTTTCATATGGTAGGAGCTTCTGATTTTGGTGGAACGGATGAATCTGATGTTGCAAATATAAATCTTTTATCTACGAATGGAACTACAAATTATACAACAGCTTTAACGAGTCCAAATCAGCTTTACATTAGAGAGTTCAATAAATCTGGATTTGTGGTTGCTGCTGGAGCTACTGGTACAATTGGAGATTTACAATACGACAGAACAATGTTTAGTATTAGTGGAAATACAATGTCCTCTAATTCTGTGCAAATAAACAAAGAGACAAATGCTTTTGCTATCCCTTCAACAAAGTTATCAGAAGTTGCTGATTTATCACAAGGTACGTCAGGGACTCTTGATGGAACACAATTAATAGTCAGTGGAACAACGGCTAATACAGGTGCAACGTTTACTCTTGAAATAAATATGAAAAACACTGTTTTAGGGGGAACTACTTATTCCTTAGATGGGGGTATAACTAATTATAATCTTTATGATGTCGGAACACCTAGAGTAGCAGTAAATGCAGATGATATGACTTACCAACAATTAATGGATGTTGTTAACTTGGCTGTCACAGGAAGTTCTTTACCTATCACAACGAATAATGCTAGTGAATATGATGATTCTATAAAGTTAGCTAATGCTGTAGGCGATGTCTCTCTTAGTAGAGATGGAAGAATTTCTTTCACCGATTTATTATCTGGAACAACAAAAGCCACAATAGCAATTCATGACACTAATAGTGGTAGTTTTAACGCTGGTGAGGCCTCTGTTCTTACTTTTAATACAAATAATTCATTAACAATTAAAGATCCCAAAACAGACTTTTTTAAAGCAATTAATAATATGATTACTTCAGTTGAAAACTATAACCTTTATCCAAATCATACGCTAGGAAATCAAAGAGTTGTAGGAATTGAAAATGCAATTGCTATGATGGATGATTTACAAGATCATATTTTTAGTTCACATTCCAGAGTGGGTGCAAATTCAAATTCTTTAAATCTATCTTTAGAAAGAACAGAATTACTCAAGTTAAGTACAAAAAGTTTACGTTCACAAGTAATAGATACGGATTTAGCAACAGCTGCACTTACTCTCACTCAATTAACCCTAAATTATGAAGCAATGCTCTCTACAGTAGGAAAAATTTCAAAGCTTAGTTTAGTAAACTATCTATAACGTTTTTTTAATATCTTTTGATATACTTCATTTTATTTAAAGTGTAAAGGTGATTTTATTTGAAAGATAGTGTTTTTATTATATTATTTAGTTTATTTATTTATTTAGGTTTTTCAACAATATTTGCTGGTACTAGCTTAATGGGCAGTTATGGAAGCACTTTTGCTTTTTATAATCGTTTGTATTTTGGTTACCTCTCTTTTGTATATATATTAGTTCTTTTATATCCTCTCTATTTGGTTTATAAAAATACTCAATTCAATTTTAGGAAACTAGAACTAAGTGTAGCCATATTTTTATCATTTTATTCATTACTATTAATTCAAGCAATGCTTATTGAGAATGAATTTAGAGGTAAGTTTTCTGCTACTTTCGTAGACTTTTTATCTCCTTATATTGGGGTATTTGGTTTATGTATTTTTTTATTCATTATTAGTTCACTTTCAATTATTATGATATTAGGTAAAAGTACACAAGAAATATCTTCAGACTTAATAAAATTTTTAAATTCTTTAATACAAAAGAAAAATATTTTTCAAATTACTTCTCATAAAGAAACTCATATAGAGCTTGAAGAAATTGAAGAAATAAAATATACTCCTCAAAATATAGATGAAGTTAAGGGAGTCCAAAATATATCTGAAGAAGAGTTCAAAAAGAAAAAAGAAAACTTATTAGATTTAGTTACTAATGTTAAAGAACAAAAAAATGCTCTTGTAGTTAAAGAACTTGAAGAAAATACAAAACTTTTAGAGGAAATAGAAAAAGGAAAAGTTGAAAAACCAAAAAACTTTGAGCTTCCTTCTATCAATTTTTTACAAAAAGTAAATAAAAATTCACAAGTAGTAGATGAAAATGAGCTAGATGATAAAATTCGTTACCTTATAGAAAAATTAGCACATTTTAAAATAGAGGGAGATGTTGTTCGTACATACACAGGTCCAGTTGTCTCTACTTTTGAGTTTAAACCAGTCGCAAATGTGAAGGTATCAAAAATACTCAATCTACAAGATGATTTAGCTATGGCACTCTCAGCGGAAACCATTCGTATTCAAGCTCCAATCCCTGGAAAAAATGTAGTAGGAATTGAAATCCCAAATGAGACGGTAGAAACAATTTATTTAAGAGAACTACTTGATTCTAAACTTTTTAAAGATTCATCTTCACCACTTACAATTGCATTAGGAAAGGATATAGTTGGCAAACCTTTTGTAACAGACTTGAAAAAACTACCACATTTACTCATTGCAGGAACCACAGGAAGTGGAAAGAGTGTTGGAATTAATGCGATGATACTTTCCTTACTTTATAAAAATTCACCCGATCAGTTGAGACTTCTTATGATAGACCCTAAAATGTTGGAGTTTTCAACTTATAATGATATTCCTCATCTTCTTACCCCTGTTATAACAAAACCAAAAGAGGCGATAGTAGCTTTAAAAAATACGGTTTTGGAGATGGAGAGGCGTTATGAACTTATGGCATCAACAAGAACAAAAAATATTGAAAATTATAATGAAAAAATTCTAAAAGAGGGTGGGGAACATTTGCCATACATCGTAGTCATTATTGATGAATTAGCTGATTTGATGATGACTAGCGGAAAAGATGTTGAGATTTCTATCGCTAGACTTGCTCAAAAATCTCGTGCATCTGGTATTCATCTTATAGTCGCAACACAAAGACCATCAGTTGATGTTGTCACTGGTCTTATTAAAGCCAACCTTCCATCGAGAATTTCATATAGAGTAGGGCAAAAAGTAGATTCTAAAATAATTTTAGATCAGATGGGTGCGGAATCTCTTCTTGGTCGTGGAGATATGTTATTTACTCCCCCTGGTTCACCAGCCTTAGTAAGGCTTCATGCTCCATGGGCTACAGAAGATGAGATAGAAAATATAGTTGAATTTATAAAATCACAGCGTGAACCAAACTATGATAAAAATTTTTTACTAGAAGAGAATGATCATATTAATTCTACTCAAAGGGAAACATTCAAAGAATTAGATTCACTTTATGAAGAAGCAAAAAATATTATTTTAACTGATAAAAAAACTTCTATATCCTATTTACAAAGAAAATTACAAATTGGTTATAACCGCTCCGCTCGTATTATTGAAGAGCTTGAATCAAAGGGAATACTCTCTGGTGTTAATGCTAAAGGTATGAGAAAAATTATTTAAAATCTTAAGTTTTGAGTGTTACCTATATCTACACAAATAAAATAAAATACTCCTCTAGTGTTTAGATAAGTAACATGCTTAATTTTAGTTATTCATATTTAGATATAATCATTTAAATTTAAATTTTAATAGGAATAATAATGTCATTTATCGAAAATTATAAGGCACATGTAACCCAAAGAGCCGAGATTGGTGTTCCAGCACTAGCACTTAACACAGAACAAACAGCTCAAGTTATCGAGTTAATTAAAACAGATTGTACGAATGAATTACTTGATTTACTTACAAACCGTGTAGCACCTGGTGTTGATGATGCAGCACAGGTAAAAGCAGCATTTTTAAATGAGATAGCTGCTGAAAATATTTCAGTTGATTCTATCACTGCTTCAAGAGCAGTTGAGATGCTAGGTATGATGCTAGGTGGGTTTAATGTTCTTCCTTTGGTGAATGCTTTAGCTTCATCAAATTCTCAAGTTGTTGATGCTGCCGTAGCTGCTTTATGTAAAACTCTTTTAGTATATGATGCCTTTAATGATGTTGAAAAACTACATAAAGAAGGAAACTCCGCAGCTACTAAGGTTCTCACTTCATGGGCAAATGCTGAGTGGTTTACTTCAAAAGCACCAATTCCTAAAGAGATGACTATTACAGTATATAAAGTTCCTGGTGAAACAAATACTGATGATTTATCTCCAGCTTCTGAGGCATTTACTCGTTCAGACATTCCTTTACACGCTAATTCACTTCTCATTAACAGAATGGATAATCCATTGAAAATTTTAAAAGAGTTAAAGAAAAAAGGTAATCCTATCGCTTATGTTGGTGATGTAGTGGGTACTGGTTCATCTCGTAAATCAGGTTTAAATTCTGTTCAATGGCATATAGGTGTAGATATTGAAGGTGTTCCAAATAAGCGTACTGGTGGTGTTGTTCTTGGTCAAACAATTGCCCCTATTTTCTTTGCTACTTGTGAGGATTCTGGTGCTTTACCATTAGAACTTGATGTCTCTGGAATGGAAACTGGTGATGAAGTTACAATTTACCCTTATAAAGGTGAAGCACATATAGGTGGAAAATGTATTTCTACTTTCAAATTAACTCCAAATACTATTACTGACGAAGTTCAAGCTGGTGGTCGTATTCCATTAATCATTGGTCGTGGTCTTACTTCTAAAGCTCGTGGTGTTCTTGGTCTTGGTGCTTCTGAAGCATTCCTAACTGCTGAGCAACCAGCTGATACAGGTAAAGGTTATACGCTCGCTCAAAAAATGATTGGTAAAGCATCTGGACTTTCTGGTGTTCGTCCAGGTATGTATGTTGAACCTGAGATGAATACTGTTGGTTCTCAAGATACAACAGGTCCAATGACTAGAGATGAGATTAAAGAACTAGCCGCTCTTGGGTTTAATGCTGACCTTGTGCTTCAAACTTTTTGTCATACAGCAGCATATCCAAAACCTTCTGATGCTGAGATGCACGCTAATTTACCAGAATTTATTTCAAATCGTTCAGGTGTTTCTTTACGTCTAGGTGATGGTATCATCCATTCTTGGTTAAATAGAATGGTTCTTCCAGATAGTGTTGGTACTGGTGCAGATAGCCATACTCGTTTCCCTATTGGTATCTCTTTTCCTGCTGGGTCTGGTGCTGTTGCATTTGCGGGTGTTACTGGTGCTATGCCTTTAAGTGTACCAGAATCTGTACTTGTGCGTTTTAGTGGTGAGATGCAACCAGGTATCACTTTGCGTGATCTTGTAAATGCTATCCCTTATGTTGCAATTCAAAAAGGTCTTTTAACCGTACCTAAAGAGGGAAAAATTAACGTTTTTGCTGGTAGAATTATGGAAATAGAAGGCTTACCTGATTTAAAAGCTGAACAAGCATTTGAGCTTTCAGATGCTTCTGCTGAGCGTTCTGCTGCAGCGTGTACAGTTCTTTTAAATACAGCTCCAGTTGAAGAGTACTTAAAATCTAATGTCACTTTACTTAAAGCTATGGTCAAAGATGGTTATGCTGATGCTACAACATTAGAGCGTCGTATTGCTAAGATGCAAGATTGGTTAGCTAATCCAACATTAATGAAACCAGATGCTGATGCAGAGTATGCAGCAGTAATTGATATTAACTTAAATGAAATTACTGAACCAATTCTTGCTTGTCCAAATGATCCAGATAATGTAAAACTTTTATCTGAAGTTGCTGGTACTCCATTAGATGAAGTGTTTTTAGGTTCTTGTATGACTAATGTTGGTCATTACCGTGCTGCTGGTGAAATCATGCGTGGTGAGGGGAAACATAATGTTGAAAAATTTTGGATTGTTCCACCAACAAGAATGGATGAGCAACAACTTATTAACGAAGGTTATTATGAGGTGTACCAAGCTATTGACGCAACTACAGAAATTCCAGGTTGTTCTTTATGTATGGGTAATCAAGCATCTGCTCGTAAAGACTCAACGGTCTTTTCAACTTCAACTCGTAACTTTAACAACCGTTTAGGCAAGGGTACTCAAGTTTTCTTAGGTTCAGCAGAACTTGCAGCAATGTGTGCAAAACTTGGAAAAATTCCTACAGTTAAAGAATATATGGACTTTGTACCTGCTAAAATTGCTGGTAAAGAAGATAAGATATATAAATATCTTAACTTTAATGAAATAAACAACTATGCACTTCAAGCAAGAACAATTGCTGAAGAAAAATACGGAATCACTGTTAAACCAGTATAATTATTTAAACAAGAATGTGGATAAATCGCATTCTTGTCTTTTGCAAGAAGTCTAAGAGTTCAATCTCTAATTATGTCAAACTCTAAAGGATATTTAGCTACAAATACTTTTTCATCAATTTTTATATTTTGTTCTTGATTTGTAAATATAATATTTACATTATTTTCAAAACTATCTTTATAAAAAATAGACTTAATCAGATTATTTTCTGTTGAAATAAAAAATTGAGTTTCTTTGTAAAATCCTGCGTATTTATTTTCAGAAATTTTTTGAGTATTTTGGATGATTTGAAAAAAGTCAAAACTTGATTTAATATTTCGTATTATTACTTGTTCTATCTCTGGCTCTACCACTATCACTTGGTATTTATCTATGTAAACATCTTTTTTAATTGGCAGAAGATAGTTCCAAACAGCTTCTTGAGGTTTTTTAGCTTTAATTGTGCCATTATAACTTAAAGTGGCATTTTTATCATCAGTAATGCTTTGTAAAAAATCTGCTTTAAAAGAATAGATGTTCTCAAAAGAAGCAAAGCTTAAAGTAGAACATAGGAGAGTAGCTAGTATTATTTTCATATATTTTCCTTTATTTGTTAATTATATCAAAGTGATTGTTTACATATTTTTTGATTATCTCTTTTGTAACATTTACTTATGGTAAAATAAGAATAAAAATATAGCTAAAGTATAAGTAGCTTAATAAAAGGTGATAGAATTGCTAGAATCAATAATAGGTAAAATTTTCGGAACTGCCAATGATAGAGAAATTAAAAAATATTTAAAAAGAGTGGAAAATATAAATGCCCTTGAAGCTAACTATGAAGTCCTTAATGATGAAGCATTAAAAGAAGAGTTCAATAAGTTAAAAGCAAGTGTACAAGCAGATGAAAAAAGCTTAGAAGATGTTTTAGTTCAATCATTTGCCATTACAAGAGAGGCAAGTAAAAGAGTGCTAAATATGAGACATTTTGATGTTCAGCTTATCGGTGGAATGGTACTCCATGAGGGGCGTATTGCTGAGATGAAAACGGGTGAAGGGAAGACACTTGTAGCAACTTTAGCGATTATCTTAAATGCTATGCTTAATAAAGGCGTTCATTTAGTTACAGTTAATGATTATCTTGCATCACGAGATGCTACTGATATGGGTGTGCTTTATAACTTTCTTGGTTTTTCAGTAGGAACAATTTTAGAAGATATGCGTGAAGATGAAGTAAAAAAAGCAGCTTATGCTTGTGATATTACGTATGGAACAAATAATGAGTTTGGATTTGATTTTTTAAGAGACAATATGAGTTATTCTGCGGAGTCAATGGCTCAAAAATCTCATGCCTTTGTTATTGTTGATGAAGTTGACTCTATTTTAATTGATGAAGCAAGAACACCTTTAATAATATCTGGTCCAACAAATAGGAATATGCAAAATTACGCAGATGCAAATAAGATAGTTCTTCAAATGACTAAAGAGGGACATTTTATTGTAGATGAAAAAGATAAAGTTATTTTAATCACAGAAGAGGGTATTACCAAAGCAGAAGAGCTTTTTAATGTTGAAAACCTTTATAGTGCAGAGAATGCTTCTTTACCTCATGCAATAGATCAAGCCTTAAAAGCAAACTATCTTTTTGAAAAAGATGTTGATTATGTTGTAAATGATGGAGAGGTTGTTATCGTTGATGAATTTACTGGTCGTTTAAGTGAAGGACGACGCTATTCTGATGGTTTACATCAAGCACTAGAGGCAAAAGAGGGTGTTGAAGTCAAAGAAGAAACACAAACTTTAGCAGATATTACTTTTCAAAACTACTTCAGAATGTATGATAAATTGGCTGGAATGACAGGTACAGCTGAAACAGAAGCGACAGAATTTTCTCAAATATATTCACTTGATGTTGTATCTATTCCCACAAATGTTCCAGTATTAAGAAAAGATTTAAATGATCTTATTTATAAAACAGAAGAAGAAAAATTCCTAGCTGTTATAAGTATGATTAAAGAGCTTTCAAAAACTGGTCAGCCTATACTTATTGGGACTGCTTCAATTGAAAAATCAGAAGCCCTACATACAGTGCTTAAAAAAGAAAAAATTGCTCATACAGTTCTCAACGCAAAAAACCATGAGCAAGAGGGTAAAATTATTAAGTCAGCTGGTGCTAAAGGTGCTGTGACTATTGCTACTAATATGGCTGGACGTGGTGTTGATATTAAAGTAAACGATGAAGTAAGAGGGCTTGGGGGTCTTTATATTATTGGAACAGAGAGACATGAAAATCGTCGTATAGATAATCAACTTAGGGGGCGTTCTGGTCGTCAGGGAGATGCAGGAACAACGCAGTTTTATTTATCATTAGAAGACAACCTTTTACGTATCTTTGGAAGTGATAAAATAAAATCTATTATGGAAAGACTTGGAGTAGAAGATGGCGAGTATATAGAATCTAAAATGGTTACTCGTGCAGTAGAAAAAGCTCAAATGAAAGTTGAAAATATGCATTATGAAGGTCGTAAACAAATTGTTGAGTACGATGATGTAGCTAATGAGCAAAGAAAAATTGTATATAAATTTAGAAATCAGCTCTTGAGTAAAGAGTATGATATTGCCAATAAAATAGATGAAATAAGAATTGAATATATTGAGAATATTTTAACACTTTGTAATATTTTTGATGGTGGGGAAAAAGAAGATTTTAACCTTAAAAAAATATCTGAACTTCTCAAAGAGGGAATTAACTTTGATTTGAGTATAGAAGAGCTAAGTTCTTTAGAATATGAAGAGATTTTAGAAAAGTTAAGCTTAAGTCTTAAAAAATCCTACGATGAAAAGATGTCAGTTTTAGATAGTGATATTCGTATTGATATTGAAAAAGAGTTTTATTTAAAAGAATTAGATTCTGCTTGGCGTGAACACCTTTATGCTATGGATACTATGAAAACTGGTATTAAACTTCGTGCATATAACCAAAAAGACCCTCTAGTAGAGTATAAAAAAGAGAGTTATAATCTTTTTAGTGAATTAATTAATGAAATTAAATTCAACACCATAAAGACTCTTCAAATTATACAATTTAAAGAAGCCTCAGCAGAAGAAGAAGCTTTAAGAATTGCAGAAAAATTAGCAACAGAACAAAAACTTAAAGAAGCAACTAGGATTTTTAATCACTCAAGTACTTTTGAAGAAACCTCAGGAAAGAAAATAGCAAGAAATGATCCTTGTCCTTGTGGTAGTGCTAAAAAGTATAAACAATGTTGTGGTAAAAGTGGTCCTAAAAAAGGTGCATTTGCTTCTTGAATAAAAATATAGTTAGCTATCTTGTAAGAAGATTTCTGAGATTTGATACAGATCAACCATTTATATTTTTATCAGCTCTTTTAGCCTTTTTAGGAATATCCTTAGGTGTAATGGTTTTATTAATTGCTATGGCACTTATGAATGGTTTTGATAAAGAATTTAGAAAAAAACTTACTATTATGAACTATCCTATGACTATTATTCCTAAGTTCTATGCTTCTGTTAATGAAAACCTTTTAATTGACTTGGAGACAAAATTTCCCTCTTTATCTTTTAGCCCATTTATTCAATCCTCAATCATGACAAGAAGTGGTTCTCAAATAGAGGGTGGTTATCTTTTTGGTGTAAATTTTAAAGATGAAAAAAAAGTAAATGCCGTTTTAGAAAAAGCATTAGTGAATATAGAATTAAATAAATTTGATGTCTTAATAGGTAAAAAGCTCCAAGAAGATTTTCAACTTTTTATTGATGATAGACTTATGTATATCTTTACACATTTAGAACCAGGAGGACTCTCAGTTACTCCAAAAATCAAACGCTTTAAAGTCAAAGGGGTTTTCGATTCTGGTTTAGTAGCTTATGACAAGGCTTATAGTTATACAACCTTATCTTCATTACAAGCAATGATGCATATACCCTCAAATCAATATGATGGTATTCATATCTATTCTCCAAATCCACATATTGATATTCTAAAGATTAAAGCTGAGTTACCTCAAGGGGTAGCGATAAAAGGATGGTGGGAAGATAATGTAAACTTTTTTGCAGCACTTGAGCTTGAAAAAGCTTCTTTATTTATTGTTTTGATGCTTATTATATTGATAGCATCTATTAATATAATTTCATCACTCTTAATGACAGTCATGAATAGAAGAGCTGAAATAGCTTTACTTTTATCTTTAGGTGCTACAAGGCTAGAGATTAAAAAAACATTTCTTTATTTAGGTGTTGTAATCGGTATTAGTGGAATAATTGCAGGTATATTCTTAGGGCTAGGGTCTATCTGGATTTTAGGCACATTTGAAATTATTTCCTTACCCAAAGACGTATATCCAACATCTACCTTACCTCTTGATTTAAGTCTAAAAGATTTTATATTCATCATTGGAGGAGCTTTTATCATTGTAATTACTTCTGCTTACTATCCAGCAAAAAAAGCAAGTGAAGTAGATGTATTAACGGTGTTAAGAAACGAGTAAAGTATACTACCCTAAGAAAATCAAACAACATTTTGACTTAATGAAAAAAATGGGGGGGTCTAAAAAGTGCTTGAAACTACGGTATAGTAAAATAACACGAAAAAGATAAGAATAAGGTGAGGTGTTCAAAGATATAAATGCAAGGACTGCAACAAAAAGTTTCAATAAAAAAGAAGACCAAAAAACTTGCAAGAGATAATCTTTAAAAAGTATATTTATAGAAGACAAGTTTTGCTGCATTTCGCTAAAGATTATAAACCTAGTATTCCATCAATAAAATTAGTCTCAGCATATAAAAGTCTAGTGATGTATCCTCCATATTTAGTCACTTACAAAAATGAGAAAAATTTTAAGATTCATAACACTAGAAATGCAATAAATGGTGGTGTATTTTCTCCGATGAAAAAGTTACTTAAAATTCATAATGGATTTACTAAAAATGCTTATTTAGACCCCATTTTTTTCATTAAGTCAAGAACTTACACATAAGATAATAATTATGCTATGATTACATGATAGAAGACATATTATGTACAATGAGGTTCAATAATGTATACGAAGAAAATTATTTTTTTTATTTTATTTTTAAGTTATTTAAATGTAGCATATTCATTTACTAATGTCAAGGAAATTAATCAGCAAATGCCCAATTTTACAAAAGAAGAAAAGCAATGGTTAGATGCTAACCCTAATATAAATATTGCCACGATGTTGAATGCGAAATATGATGAAAATGGGAATAATATACATACAGATTTATTGAAATTATTAAATAAATATGGAGGTACTAATTTTATTGCAATTAAATTTGCTTTATGGAAAGAAGCCTTTAATCAAGCAAGAGATGGTAACTTAGCATTTGGAATATTAAACTTATCTTGGACAAAAGAGCGAAGTGAAAAATATTTTGACTACTCAGAATCATATAATTTTGACCCTTTGTATTTAATAGTCAAAGAGGCAGATACTAGCATAGAATCCTTAGATGATTTGGAGAATAAAACAATTTATACTCAAAAAGATTCTTCAGCAAATAAAACAGTTGAACATTTTACCAAAAATGTGAATGTTCTTCATTATTATAATGTAGAAATTATGTATAAAGACTTAGCTAAAAATGAAGATATAGTAGCTTTTGTATCTTATCAAAAGCATAATCAATATTTAGAAAAACATAAGCTTAAAGTAGTGAAAATTATTTATAATAAATATGGGCATAAACACTTTGGAATAAATAAAAATTACCCACAATTATATTCCATTGTAAATAAAATATTTAAAAATATTCCGAAAGAAAAATTATCAAATTTGAGAGATAGAGTATATGAAACTCATAAAGTCAAAAAAATAGATGATAATAAAAAATATGTTCAGCTCACAATAGAAGAAAAAGAGTGGATTAGTGAAAATATTGTAAATATTGGGGTTGAAGATTGGTCACCTATAGTCTCAATGGGTACTTCTTTAAAAATAGATGGAATTAGTGGAGATTTTATAAAACTCATAGTAAATAGAACAGGTTTACAAGTTAAATATATAAGTGAGAATTGGGATATCATGTTAGAGGCTTTTAAAAATCATCAAATAGATATACTTCCAGCTACCTATTATACAGATAGTAGATCAAAATATGGTATATTTAGTGATGGGTATTTTAAAGTTAAAGATTATCTATATGTCAAAAAAAATAATAATACTATACTTTCAATGGAAGATTTAGAAGGTAAAAAATTAGTTCTAACAAGTGGTTTTGGCTCAATTAATAAAATAAAAAAGAAATTTCCAAAAATTGAAATAGTGATTAGTAAATCTTTACATGAATCAATTAATTTTGTGTTAAATGGAAAGGCAGATGCTTTATTTGATGGACAAATTGTTGTTGAGAAAAAAATAAATGATGAATTTCTCCTTGGTTTAAAAGGAATTTCTCAAGTATCTTTTGATTCTCCTAGTTTACATGTTTTTTCAGATATAAATAAACCTATTTTAGCTTCGATTATTCATAAAGCCTTAAATAGTATTTCAATACAAAAAAAAGTAGAGATTTCTAATAAATGGTTACAAACTATTAATAATGATATAAATACCAATATAAAAATAAATCTAAATTCAAATGATAAAATAGATAATCAAGATTTATTCTTAGGTACATTATCTGTAGCTGAACTTTTATTTGCTATATTTATGTTAAGTATTTTATTAATTATCATTTATACCAATTATTCAAAATCAAGAATTTTAAATATTAGTATGCATAAATTCATTTTATTAATTGTTTCATTTGAACTTTCTGTAATATTTTTTCTAATTTATGAAATTATTAGTTTAGATAGACTTGAGAATAAATTAGCACTTGTATATAAAAACAAAAATGATATGGTTCAAGTAATGCAGAAGTTAAGACAAAGTTCTGATGATTTAACTAAATCTGTAAGAATTTATGCTATTACAAAAGATGATAAATTCAAGCAACAATATTTTGATATTTTAGATATAAGAAATGGGATTAAACCTAGACCTAAAAATTATAGTTTGATTTATTGGGATTTAAGTATAGAAAGAAGAAAACAAAAACATGAAAATTTAGAAAAAAAATCTTTAAAAAGTATTATTGATAATTTACCCTTTACATCTTTTCAAAAAAATCTCTTAAAGCTTTCTGAATTTAATTCTAATGATTTAGTTCATATAGAACAAGATGCTATGAAAGCTACAGAAAATAATAATCAGGAATTAGCAATAAAATTATTATTTTCTAAACAATATCATAAAGAAAAAGAGAGGATTATGATCCCTTTGGATAATATGGTAATTTCTATGTATGATCAGATGAATAATCAAGCACTATTTTTAAATAAAAAGATAAGAAATGAATTTATATATATTATTATAGTTGGAATATTTTTTATACTTGGAAATTTTATTATATATTTAATGATTATAAAAAAAATCACACTGCCTCTTAGCTACTTATCAAAAGTTATAGAAAAATTTAAAAAGTATGAAAAAGATATAGTACAAAAAAGTTTTTATCAAGATGAAATAGGTGAAACTATTCAACAATTCTTTAGTATGAAATCCTCTATTGAAGAACAGCAAAAAGACTTAGAAGAAACACACAAACACACACGAGATTCAATAGAATATTCTTCTTTAATTCAACGCTCAATTATTCCAGAAAAAGAATTATTTGCTAAGTATTTTAAAGAATATTTTGTGATTTGGAAACCCAAGGATATAATAGGTGGTGATATATATCTTTTTAATGAAATAAATGAAAATGAATGTGTTTTTATGATTATTGATTGTACTGGGCATGGAGTACCTGGTGCTTTTGTAACTATGCTAGTAAAAGCATTAGAACGAGAAATATTTTCAAATATTAAAAATGATAAAAAAAGTATCAATACAGCTGATATCTTGACAAAATTTAATAAAGACATGAAAAGTATTTTAAAACAAGAAAATAGTAACTCTATCTCTAATGCAGGGTTTGATGGAGGTATTATTTACTATAATAAAAAAGAACAAATAATAAAGTTTTCAGGAGCTAATACGGCTTTATTTATAATGAAAGATAATAATCTTGATATGATAAAAGGAAATAGACACTCTATTGGATATAGAAACTCTAATCCTAATTATAAATTTACAGAACATGTTATTAGTACACAAGATAATATGAAATTTTATATTACTACCGATGGGTACCTAGATCAAAACGGAGGGGAAAAAGGTTTTCCATTTGGTACAAGAAGGTTTAAAGATACTATAACTAAACATTATAGTGAAGAACTTGATGAACAAGAAAATATGTTTTTAAACACTTTGTCTGAATATCAAGATAAGGAAGAAACTAATGATGATATTACATTAATAGCTTTTAAAATCTAAAAAAAAACTGCTTAATCAAAATATAAAGGTCATTACTGTAGCATCTACAAGGTGCAAAAAAACTAAACTTTTAAAAGTTTAAAATTTAATAAAGGAAAAAAATGCATATAAATCAAATTAGAAATATAATGAAAGATGATGGGATTATTTTTTTAACTTATGGAGGAATTTTATCTCAAACTTTAATCACAGGTATGATTGAGGCTTTAGAAAAAGAGGCAGAAGATAATGATTTAAAAATGGGTATTGCAAATAATATTTTTACAATTTTTATTGAATTAACTCAAAATATGATGAATTATTCAAGTAGACATGACAAGGATACAGGAATTAGTACAGATGGTTTGATCTTAGTAGCAAAAGAAAATAACAAAAATAATAAACATTATTTAATTCATAGTAATAATATTGTTTCTAAAGAAGCTAAAGATAAATTAGAACCAAAACTTAAAGAAATAATTTCCTTAAATAAAGACGAACTGAAAAAGAAATATCGACAAGTAAGAAAAGAAGGGAAAGATAAACATGCCCTTGGTGCAGGAATAGGTTTTTTAGAAATAGCAAAACGCTGTGATAAGATGCTTTATGATTTTGAAATTATCAATGAAAATCAATTTTATTTCAACTTAAATATTACAATCATAACAAAGGATTAAAGATGAAAAACTTCTCTATACAGCAAACTAAATACACTCCACAAATTGATTTAGATGCTGAAAAAGGTGAAATTAATATTTATGGTAAATCATATCCAGAAAATACATTTGAGTTTTATGAACCTGTCTTATCTTGGATTAATGAATATTTTCAAAAATATGCACAAGCAGAAACTACCGTTTCACTAGAAATCATATATTTTAATTCAAGTAGTTCTAAACTATTTTTTGATTTATTTGATCTATTAGAAGAAAAGAATGAGGATCATACCATAATTATAAACTGGATTTATGATATTGATAATGAAAGTGCTTTAGAAGATGGAGAAGATTTTCAAGATGATTTTGAAAGTTTAAGCTTTAATTTTCAAGAAAAGTAAAATAAGGTTTTATTATTATGCTAAATCAAGAAGACTTAGAAAGACGCAAAAGTTCAGAAAGGCGTACTAAAAATTTAAGAAGAACAAAAGAAAGAAATTTAGAAGAAAATATTTTAATAGGTGAAATTGAATTATTGCAAGAAAATTTCGAACTTACTGCTAAAAAATTAATAAAAGATATTGTTAGACAAGATAAAATCATGTTTCGAAGTGATCAAAGACAAAGAAAAGATTATGACGAACTTCAATTAAAATTAGAAGAAATTAAGCTATTAAATAGAGAGATAGAAGACACTCAAAAAGAAGTTATTTTTACTATGGGAGCAATTGGAGAAAGTAGGTCTAAAGAAACGGGAAATCATGTTAAAAGAGTTGCTGAGTATTCAAAACTTTTTGCTCTGCATTATGGTTTATCTTTAAAAGAAGCTGAAATGTTAAAACAGGCTTCACCTATGCATGATATTGGAAAAGTTGCAATTCCTGATAGTATATTAAATAAACCTGGTTCCTTTAATCCAAATGAAAGAATTATAATGGATACACATGCACAACTCGGTTATGAGATGTTAAAGCATTCAAATAGAATTCTTTTAAAAACGGCCTCTATTGTTGCATATGAACATCATGAAAAATATAATGGTAAAGGCTACCCTCAAGGTTTAAAAGGTGAAAAAATTCATATATATGGTCGTATTACTGCTATTGCTGATGTTTTTGATGCATTAGGAAGTGATAGAGTATATAAAAAAGCATGGAGTGATGAAAAAATATTTAACTTATTTAAAGAAGAAAGAGGAGAACATTTTGATCCTAAACTAGTTGATATTTTCTTTACATATTTAGATGATTTTTTAAATATAAGAAAGACCTTTAAAGACAATTAATTAAACTCATCTTCAAGATCAGTAAAACACTCTTAGTCTCTTAACAATGGTAGTTTAGAAAGTAGCTCTTCACAATACTCATACTCATCTAAACTCTCTAACCATTCTCTTTTAATTGCGCCAAGCCCTTTATAAGCTCCTAAAACCATCCCTATAGCAATAGAGCGAGAAGCGTTATCCCCTCCTACCATTGCATTTGCTTGAATTGCTTTATTTAAGCCATCCTCAGCATCTACATATTTTAAAATTAAATACACGGATGCAGGTAACGTTCCCTCTGTTGGACTTGCTTTACCAACACGAATAGGTTCACTTCTACCAATATCCCAAAGCCTTGCCATAGAAGTAATAGCTAAATCATCGCCAAACTGTTCTTTTGAAAGATCTGAATTTTCATCTTTCACTTCTTTTACTTTTGCAATAGCTTGAGCAACTTTACCTTGTATAAATTCACTCATACCTACAGCTACATTTTCTATCGCATCTTGAGGATGTTCACCATTTATAATTCTAAAAGTTACACGAGCAAAAAATTCGCCACCGCTTAATGCTTCTTCACTTTTATGAGTAAACATTGTTTTTCTTGCAAAGTTTGCTATCTCTTCTTCATCATCATAGTAAGCATATCCAGATACATGACGAATAGCCATTGCATTTGAGATTCCACCTAGACTTTCTATTGGACGATTATCTTTTACTTGTACGTATGTCTCTTTGGTCATAGTACAAATCCAAGAACCCCAATTATTTTCAAAGCGGTTCATCCAATGTGGAAGCATTGCACTTAATTCAAAAGCACGCTTTGGCTGAGCGATTGATGCAAGATGTTCTAATACTAAAATATTATAATCACCATAGTCTGTAGTTCCACCTGCTTTTTTCCCCGGATGATAATTACGTTCACCCCAACCTATTCCATGTGTTTGCCCACCCATCATTTCACCAGGAGACATAAATTTTTCTATTGCTTTATTTCCATACGCTTTATATATCTTTTTTGCATCATACTCGTAGTGTGAACCCAAACATAAAGCATCACCAACAATTGCTCCGTAAAAAGCACCTTTTATTGCATCAGTTTTTGATAATCTTTTCATAAATTTACCTAGTATTTTTAAAAGATTTTATCTAAGGTAATATTTAATTAAAGTACTTTTCTAAGTGTATATTTTTATTTTAAGTTAAACGCTATTCGTTAAGATTAGATAAATTATTTAAAGAGATGGATTATGCAAAAAATGACTGAATTAAATGCACTAGGTGAAATACTTGAACCGTGTAGCTTAGACCCAATGACAGGATACTATCGTACAGGATTATGCCAATGTGGTCCAAAAAATGAAGGGATTCATACTGTATGTATTTATGCTACTGAAGAATTTTTAAACTATTCTAAAAAAGTAGGAAACGATTTATCTACAGCTATGCCCCAATATAATTTTCCTGGAGTAAAAGTAGGAGAAAGCTGGTGTTTAAATGGTCCTAGCTTTGTAAAAGCCTTGTCTGAGGAGATAGATGTCAAAATTTTTATTCACTCGACCCATATAAATATACTCAAACTCATAGACTTAAACACTCTGAAAAAATGTGCTATTGACTTATAAAATTGACATAGATTTTTCGCACTCCCTAAGAGAGACTGCGAAAAAAACTGTCATTCCGTACTTTATTCTCAATCAAGAGCTTACATACCATTAGAATCAATTGCTTCAACAACTACTAAAAACTCTCCTGTTCCAGCTTTTGCATCACTTAAAATATCATTGACCTCTTGAGTATCTGTACTTGTATCCCTTACATTTTCTTTAACACTTTCTTGTGAATTGTCAACAACATTATCAATAGATATATTTTCTCTCACTTGAGTCATATCAAGAACTTCTTCTAAAGCAGGTAAGTTCTCTAAATCACTTTTTTCATCCATATTAGTCACAAGGCTTAAAATATTTTCAGAAGAAAATATATTTGTATTTTCTTCTAAAGTAACTTCTTTGGATACACTCTCAAGTTGAGTTTCTAATTTTTCCTTAAATTCATCATTTAAACGCTCATCAAACTCATTTTTATCAATACCTGCATGAAGCTCAAGCATATCTTGTACATGAGTCATTGCCTCATCCTCACTTACTGCCACTCTCCCCGTTTTTTCGATGATAGTCACTAAATCTTGTTCAGATATATTGGCTAAATCAAAGTTGTTAGCATCAGAAAATGCATCTCTCATCTCTTGAGTAATCACGATGCCATTATATGCATCACCATCGGAATCAATAGATTGAAGAAGTACTGCCATATTTTCAACATATTCATCATTTACATCTTTTCTTGATATTCCTGCTAAATCTTGTAAAAATACATTTTTATCCTCCATAGTTTCAGTATTTATAGTCCCAAGAATAACATTACCTATACTAAAGCTTACTACATCACCTGCCATATATGTAAAATTACCACTCTCATCTGTTATCCCTGAAATCCCTGAAGATGTTGTATACTCAAGACCAGAAACAATACCATCGATGAATGTTCCCTTTGATACATTATATGTTTTAGCATCTCCTCCAAAATAAATTGTTTCTAAGCCTGTAACATCAAAAACAAATTTATCGCCATCTGAAATAGTTAAAACATCACCTACTATTGTAAATGTAAAGTTTGTTGAAGTTGCATTCATCAACATAATCTTATCTTTACCATCTCCCATTTCCAGAGTATAAGTTGTATTTAATGTATCTCCTGTGATTAAAATCTTATCGTCTCCACTACCCATAATTATAATAGCGGTATTTTCTATTGTTGGAGCATTGAGTGTATCATCTCCACTTCCAGTTACTATATTTCCTAGGACATATTCTACTACTTGATCTTGGTAAGCACTGGTAATAGTAATTGTCTGACTACTTATACTTGCAGTATCTCCATTAGTATTCTCTGTACTAGTAGCTACAATATTTAAAGTATAGGATTTATTTGAATCAATATTAGGAATACTTAAAGTTAAATTATCTAAGTCCCAAGCTGTAATAGATGCTGTTGTTGCCCCTATAGTTGATGTAAAAGTATTTGCACCACTGGAGAGTGTTGCTCCTACTGGTATATCTCTTATCTCCAATGCTAAGGTTTCTGAGCCATCTTTATCAACTAAAGAAGATGAAATTTGAATGTGTACATCTTCATCTTTATTTACTTCAATAGTATTTTGTGAATTTGTTTCCTTGTTAAGAGTCAATGTATGAATAAGATAGCCATCTCCATTATTAGGTACACTAAATACTATTTTATCAAAATCAGATCCGTTGCTAGGGCGAAGTGTTTCTATGGGATCAATGAGTTGTGAACTTCCCTTTGTTTGTATTGTCCCTACTTCATTACCATCCTTATAAAATGTACATTTTGCACTCTCATTTATCCCTCTGCGTAGATACTCAACATCTACAGAAGTAATCAAACTCTGAAAAATTACTACTAATGATTCTGTAGAACCTAATTCACCACCTTTACTACTTCCATCACCTCCACTAGACTCATTATTTCCCACACCAAAGCCACCTATAGCACCAGTCGGACCTTGTGCTTCTGTAACATTACTCACTGTTGAGATTGAACCATCTGTATTGAATGCTGAAACTTTGAAACCTAAATTGTTTGTATTAACATTACTAGCGTCAATCATTTGATTTACTACCGCATTTACACCCAAGATAGGAGCATCTGCAACAGGTCTTACATCGACATTCATAGATGCAGAACTAGCACTCCAAGATGTTCCATCACTTACACTATAGTTAAAACTATCATCTCCAGATTCGTGTAAATCAGCTTTAAATGTCAAGTTACCATTTGCAATTTGATTGGCTGTTACTTCTGTGTTAGATGATATTACAGCACCATTTAGATATAGAGTTCCATCCTTAGGCAGTGAATCTATACGAACTATTTGAAGTGTATCTCCTGCATCAGTATCACTAAAACTAAAATCATTTATTGTAAATGTATAAATTGTGTCTTCTGTAGCAGTAACAGAAGTGTCTTGTACTGTTGGTGAAGTGTTTTGTATATCAGTACCAATAATTTTAAGAGATTGCGTAGTACTTGCAGTATCTCCATTAGCATTCTCTGTGCTAGTAGCGATAATATTTAATGTATAAGATGTATTTGCATCAATATTAGGAATACTTAAAGTTAAATTATCCAAGTCCCAAGCTGTAATAGATGCTGTTGTTGCCCCTATAGTTGATGTAAAAGTATTTGCACCACTGGAGAGTGTTGCTCCTACTGGTATATCTCTTATCTCCAATGCTAAGGTTTCTGAGCCATCTTTATCAACTAAAGAAGATGAAATTTGAATGTGTACATCTTCATCTTTATTTACTTCAATAGTATTTTGTGAATTTGTTTCCTTGTTAAGAGTCAATGTATGAATAAGATAGCCATCTCCATTATTAGGTACACTAAATACTATTTTATCAAAATCAGATCCGTTGCTAGGGCGAAGTGTTTCTATGGGATCAATGAGTTGTGAACTTCCCTTTGTTTGTATTGTCCCTACTTCATTACCATCCTTATAAAATGTACATTTTGCACTCTCATTTATCCCTCTGCGTAGATACTCAACATCTACAGAAGTAATCAAACTCTGAAAAATTACTACTAATGATTCTGTAGAACCTAATTCACCACCTTTACTACTTCCATCACCTCCACTAGACTCATTATTTCCCACACCAAAGCCACCTATAGCACCAGTCGGACCTTGTGCTTCTGTAACATTACTCACTGTTGAGATTGAACCATCTGTATTGAATGCTGAAACTTTGAAACCTAAATTGTTTGTATTAACATTACTAGCGTCAATCATTTGATTTACTACCGCATTTACACCCAAGGTAGGAGCATCTGAAACAGGTCTTACATCGACATTCATAGATGCAGAACTAGCACTCCAAGATGTTCCATCACTTACACTATAGTTAAAACTATCATCTCCAGATTCGTCTAAATCAGCTTTAAATGTCAAGTTACCATTTCCAATTTGATTGGCTGTTACTTCTGTGTTAGATGATATTGCAGTACCATTTAAGTATAGAGTTCCATCACTAGGAAGTGAGTCTATACGAACTATTTGAAGTGTATCTCCTACATCAGTATCACTAAAACTAAAACTAAAATCATTTATTGTAAATGTATAAATTGTGTCTTCTGTAGCAGTAACAGAAGTGTCTTGTACTGTTGGTGAAGTGTTTTGTATATCAGTACCAATAATTTTAAGAGATTGTGTAGTACTTGCAGTATCTCCATTAGTATTCTCTGTACTAGTAGCTACAATATTTAAAGTATAGGATTTATTTGAATCAATATTAGGAATACTTAAAGTTAAATTATCTAAGTCCCAAGCTGTAATAGATGCTGTTGTTGCCCCTATAGTTGATGTAAAAGTATTTGCACCACTGGAGAGTGTTGCTCCTACTGGTATATCTCTTATCTCCAATGCTAAGGTTTCTGAGCCATCTTTATCAACTAAAGAAGATGAAATTTGAATGTGTACATCTTCATCTTTATTTACTTCAATAGTATTTTGTGAATTTGTTTCCTTGTTAAGAGTCAATGTATGAATAAGATAGCCATCTCCATTATTAGGTACACTAAATACTATTTTATCAAAATCAGATCCGTTGCTAGGGCGAAGTGTTTCTATGGGATCAATGAGTTGTGAACTTCCCTTTGTTTGTATTGTCCCTACTTCATTACCATCCTTATAAAATGTACATTTTGCACTCTCATTTATCCCTCTGCGTAGATACTCAACATCTACAGAAGTAATCAAACTCTGAAAAATTACTACTAATGATTCTGTAGAACCTAATTCACCACCTTTACTACTTCCATCACCTCCACTAGACTCATTATTTCCCACACCAAAGCCACCTATAGCACCAGTCGGACCTTGTGCTTCTGTAACATTACTCACTGTTGAGATTGAACCATCTGTATTGAATGCTGAAACTTTGAAACCTAAATTGTTTGTATTAACATTACTAGCGTCAATCATTTGATTTACTACCGCATTTACACCCAAGATAGGAGCATCTGCAACAGGTCTTACATCGACATTCATAGATGCAGAACTAGCACTCCAAGATGTTCCATCACTTACACTATAGTTAAAACTATCATCTCCAGATTCGTGTAAATCAGCTTTAAATGTCAAGTTACCATTTGCAATTTGATTGGCTGTTACTTCTGTGTTAGATGATATTACAGCACCATTTAGATATAGAGTTCCATCCTTAGGCAGTGAATCTATACGAACTATTTGAAGTGTATCTCCTGCATCAGTATCACTAAAACTAAAATCATTTATTGTAAATGTATAAATTGTGTCTTCTGTAGCAGTAACAGAAGTGTCTTGTACTGTTGGTGAAGTGTTTTGTATATCAGTACCAATAATTTTAAGAGATTGCGTAGTACTTGCAGTATCTCCATTAGCATTCTCTGTGCTAGTAGCGATAATATTTAATGTATAAGATGTATTTGCATCAATATTAGGAATACTTAAAGTTAAATTATCCAAGTCCCAAGCTGTAATAGATGCTGTTGTTGCCCCTATAGTTGATGTAAAAGTATTTGCACCACTGGAGAGTGTTGCTCCTACTGGTATATCTCTTATCTCCAATGCTAAGGTTTCTGAGCCATCTTTATCAACTAAAGAAGATGAAATTTGAATGTGTACATCTTCATCTTTATTTACTTCAATAGTATTTTGTGAATTTGTTTCCTTGTTAAGAGTCAATGTATGAATAAGATAGCCATCTCCATTATTAGGTACACTAAATACTATTTTATCAAAATCAGATCCGTTGCTAGGGCGAAGTGTTTCTATGGGATCAATGAGTTGTGAACTTCCCTTTGTTTGTATTGTCCCTACTTCATTACCATCCTTATAAAATGTACATTTTGCACTCTCATTTATCCCTCTGCGTAGATACTCAACATCTACAGAAGTAATCAAACTCTGAAAAATTACTACTAATGATTCTGTAGAACCTAATTCACCACCTTTACTACTTCCATCACCTCCACTAGACTCATTATTTCCCACACCAAAGCCACCTATAGCACCAGTCGGACCTTGTGCTTCTGTAACATTACTCACTGTTGAGATTGAACCATCTGTATTGAATGCTGAAACTTTGAAACCTAAATTGTTTGTATTAACATTACTAGCGTCAATCATTTGATTTACTACCGCATTTACACCCAAGATAGGAGCATCTGCAACAGGTCTTACATCGACATTCATAGATGCAGAACTAGCACTCCAAGATGTTCCATCACTTACACTATAGTTAAATGTTGTGTAATCATTACGTTGGTCACCAGTTCCAGCAGAGTTAAAACTATCATCTCCAGATTCGTGTAAATCAGCTTTAAATGTCAAGTTACCATTTGCAATTTGATTGGCTGTTACTTCTGTGTTAGATGATATTGCAGTACCATTTAAGTATAGAGTTCCATCACTAGGTAGTGAGTCTATACGAACTACTTGAAGTGTATCTCCTACATCAGTATCACTAAAACTAAAATCATTTATTGTAAATGTATAAGTTGTGTCTTCTGTAGCAATAATAGAAGTGTCTTGTACTGTTGGTGAAGTGTTTTGTATATCAGTACCAATAATTTTAAGAGATTGCGTAGTACTTGCAGTATCTCCATTAGCATTCTCTGTGCTAGTAGCGACAATATTTAATGTATAAGATGTATTTGCATCAATATTAGGAATACTTAAAGTTAAATTATCCAAGTCCCAAGCTGTAATAGATGCTGTTGTTGCCCCTATAGTTGATGTAAAAGTATTTGTACCACTGGAGAGTGTTGCTCCTACTGGTATATCTCTTATCTCCAATGCTAAGGTTTCTGAGCCATCTTTATCAACTAAAGAAGATGAAATTTGAATGTGTACATCTTCATCTTTATTTACTTCAATAGTATTTTGTGAACTCGTTTCTTTGTTAAAAGTTAATGAACGGATAAGATACCCATCTCCATTATTAGGTACACTAAATATTACTTTATCAAAGGAAGATCCATTAGTAGGTCTGAGTGTTTCTGAGGGGTCAATATTTCCAGAACTTCCACTTGTTGTTCCACTTCCTACTTCCTTTCCTTCCTTGTAAAATATATAGTGAGCTTCTTCTTTTGGGTCTCTCCATAAAAATTCAACATCTACTGAACTAAGTAAATTATCAAAGTCTATCCTTAATGTTTCTGTAAAACCTAATTCACGCCCAGTTATACTTCCGCTAGAATGATGATCACCAACACCAAAGCCACCTATAGCACCAGTTTTACTTTTTACTTCTGAAGCTTCACTAATTGTTGAGACTGAACCATCTGTATTGAATGCTGAAACTTTGAAACCTAGATTATTTGTATTAACATTACTAGTGTCAATTACTTGATTCACTACCGCATTTACACCCAAGGTAGGAGCATCCGCAACAGGTCTTACATCGACATTCATAGATGCAGAACTAGCACTCCAAGATGTTCCATCACTTACACTATAGTTAAATGTTGTGTAATCATTACGTTGGTCACCAGTTCCAGCAGAGTTAAAACTATCATCTCCAGATTCGTGTAAATCAGCTTTAAATGTCAAGTTACCATTTGCAATTTGATTGGCTGTTACTTCTGTGTTAGATGATATTGCAGTACCATTTAAGTATAGAGTTCCATCACTAGGTAGTGAGTCTATACGAACTACTTGAAGTGTATCTCCTACATCAGTATCACTAAAACTAAAATCATTTATTGTAAATGTATAAATTGTGTCTTCTGTAGCAGTAACAGAAGTGTCTTCTACTGTTGGTGAAGTGTTTTGTATATCAGTACCAATAATTTTAAGAGATTGTGTAGTACTTGCAGTATCTCCATTAGCATTCTCTGTGCTAGTAGCTACAATATTTAAAGTATAGGATTTATTTGCATCAATATTAGGAATACTTAAAGTTAAATTATCCAAGTCCCAAGCTGTAATAGATGCTGTTGTTGCCCCTATAGTTGATGTAAAAGTATTTGTACCACTGGAGAGTGTTGCTCCTACTGGTATATCTCTTATCTCCAATGCTAAGGTTTCTGAGCCATCTTTATCAACTAAAGAAGATGAAATTTGAATGTGTACATCTTCATCTTTATTTACTTCAATAGTATTTTGTGAACTCGTTTCTTTGTTAAAAGTTAATGAACGGATAAGATACCCATCTCCATTATTAGGTACACTAAATATTACTTTATCAAAGGAAGATCCATTAGTAGGTCTGAGTGTTTCTGAGGGGTCAATATTTCCAGAACTTCCACTTGTTGTTCCACTTCCTACTTCCTTTCCTTCCTTGTAAAATATATAGTGAGCTTCTTCTTTTGGGTCTCTCCATAAAAATTCAACATCTACTGAAGTAAGTAAATTATCAAAGTCTATCCTTAATGTTTCTGTAAAACCTAATTCACGCCCAGTTATACTTCCGCTAGAATGATGATCACCAACACCAAAGCCACCTATAGCACCAGTTTTACTTTTTACTTCTGAAGCTTCACTAATTGTTGAGACTGAACCATCTGTATTGAATGCTGAAACTTTGAAACCTAGATTATTTGTATTAACATTACTAGTGTCAATTACTTGATTCACTACCGCATTTACACCCAAGGTAGGAGCATCCGCAACAGGTGTTACATCGACATTCATAGATGCAGAACTAGCACTCCAAGATGTTCCATCACTTACACTATAGTTAAATGTTGTGTAATCATTACGTTGGTCACCAGTTCCAGCAGAGTTAAAACTATCATCTCCAGATTCGTGTAAATCAGCTTTAAATGTCAAGTTACCATTTGCAATTTGATTGGCTGTTACTTCTGTGTTAGATGATATTGCAGTACCATTTAAGTATAGAGTTCCATCACTAGGTAGTGAGTCTATACGAACTACTTGAAGTGTATCTCCTACATCAGTATCACTAAAACTAAAATCATTTATTGTAAATGTATAAATTGTGTCTTCTTTAGCAGTAACAGAAGTGTCTTGTACTGTTGGTATTGCATTTTGATCTGTACTACCATTAATCGTAATAGTTACACTGGCTATATCAGTTGAACCATCTGCATCTGTAACTGTATAGTTAAATGTTTCTGTTAATGTCTGATTATTGTTTAAGGCATTAACCCTTGCGTTAGTATTATCAAGTACATAAGTGTAGGTTCCATTTGCGTTGAGTGTCATTGTCCCATATTGAGCAGTACTTGCTAATGTATCCCATGAACTAAAGCTTACATCTCCATCGAATGGGTCACTCTCGTTTGTCAGAGTATTACCAGATACTATATATGAACCACTATCCTCTTTTATAAAATGATTTTCATCTACTGCTGTAATTGTTGAATCTGTTATATTAATATTTAATGAATAAACTTTTGAAGTAATGTTATTATTATCTGTTACTGTGATAGCTATAGTATCTATTACAAGACCTTTACTCTGATCTTTTTGTGTATTTAGTACATAATTATATGAAACTACACCAGTTATTGCATTATAACCTGTAATATTAAGAGTTCCACCCTCATCCTTTGTTGTAATGGAAATTGGGTTATTTGCTAAATCATTAAGTTGTACTTGTGTGAGTATAGTTCCATCTACCGTTATCTCTTTGATACCTGCAATTGCAGTAATTGTAAAGATACTTTTTATTGGGATTATTTCATTCTCAGCAATTGTATTATCATCTCCTACTTGTACTGTTGGTGCTGGAGTTGGTGCTGGAGTTGGTGCTTCTGTTGGAGCTGGAGTTGGCGCTTCTGTTGGAGCTGGAGTTGGCGCTTCTGTTGGAGCTGGAGTTGGTGCTTCTGTTGGCGCTGGAGTTGGTGCTTCTGTTGGTGCTGGAGTTGGTGCTTCTGTTGGAGCTGGAGTTGGTGCTTCTGTTGGCGCTTCTGTTGGAGCTGGAGTTGGTGCTGGAGTTGGTGCTGGAGTTGGTGCTGGAGTTGGTGCTGGAGTTGGTGCTTCTGTTGGAGCTGGAGTTGGTGCTTCTGTTGGTGCTTCTGTTGGAGCTGGAGTTGGCGCTTCTGTTGGAATAATTTCATTTTCTCTAATTGATACCGTATCTTCTACAAAAGAAACTTCTCTTAATCCCCCAGCTACAATATCTGTAAAATCCCCATCTCTTACACTAAAAGTTGCTTCTTGTCCATCTAATGTACCTCCTCCTTCTTCACCAGCGGCAGTTTCTTCTAAGTCTTCTTCATCTGATTCTTCTGATTCTTCACCATCATTAAGTGCAGCTAAAATTCCTTCTAATCCATTCACATTTTCTTCTGCTAACATAGCTTCCATAATTTCAGTATCATTTAAAGAGGTGTCAAATTTTTGTTCTGAAGATCCTGAAATTACAATTTTATCATTTGTATTTAATATTATTATATTAATATATGAGGAAGAAGAATTTTTATCATCACCAAAAACAATCATACCCTCAATAATTTTATCACCATTAATTAAAGGAATAATAGTTCCCTCTTCATCTTTAGCAAAAAATTGACCCTTTATCTCTTCTACTGTACCTATAATAGTTTTCATAATAATGCTCCTAAATAAAATTATATTTTAATTGTTTATATTATAGAAAAATTTTGATTTATTGGCTATTGTCCATAGGGACAATACAAAAGAGTTATATGTTAAACTTATCCTATCTAAGAAAAAGTGCTAAACCAAGCCTATCTTTGACTAAAAGCTTTTTATAAATATGTGAGGCATGGGCTTTAATAGTTCTTGGTGTAATATCTAATGATTTAGCAATATCTTTATATGTATTACCATCTTTTAATAGGAGTGCTACTTCTTTTTCTCTGTCGCTTAGAATATCCAATTTATCAAAAAAAAATTTGTCTTTTGATTTTGGAATATCTGTGATTAATATAGTTATAAATTCTGGATATAACCAAATCATATTTTCTCTTATAGTTTCTATTGCTGAGACTATAAAATGTCCTCGCATCAATGCATTTCCATAACCTTTTGCACCATGAGATAAAATATATTTTGCCGTATTTATATCTGGTGTTCGGTGTAATACAAGTAGCTTGTTTTTTACTGTTAGTATTTTTAGAATACTTTCACATTCACTATTACATGCAGAATAATTGATAATAATTAAACTATTTTCAACCTTTTTAAGTTCATTAATCTCATTAATTAAAATACATTTTTCTTTTAAGGATTTTTCCCAATGTTCTATCAAGAGGATGTCGTCACTATGTAAGACTACCTGCATTTTATCTCTCCGTAAATGTATACTGTTTAGTTTTTAAAATTGGTTTTAATATATAATCTAAAACACTTTTTCTTCCCGTAATAATATCAACACTCACTGTCATACCCGGAATAATTCTCAATTTATTACCTTGTCTTTCTAAATAATTTTTACTTGTTTTAATCCGAACAGTATAAAAAACATTTTCTTTTTGGTCAGTAATAGTATCTGCACTAATATGAACCACCTTACCATCTAAGCCCCCATATATAGCAAAATCATAAGCAGAAAATTTTACGATTGCTTTTTGTCCAAAGTAAATAAAAGCAATATCAGAAGGTTTTATCTTTACTTCAACGAGTAGTGTAGAATCAGTTGGAACTATCTCTAAAATATCTGCTCCAGGTTGAACCACACCACCTACAGTATGAACAAAAAGCTTTTGGACTATACCTTTCATTGGTGAACGGACTAAAGTTCTTTTTACCTGATCGTGGAGTGCAGTTGAATTCGCTCTATAGCCTTTAAATTCGGCTACTGCTTCGTTAAGCTTTAGTTTTGCATCACTACGATAAATTAAAGTAGTCTCTCGTATCGTACTTTGAGCTTCTACAATAGCCGAATCTAATCTTGGAATTGATAATCTTACTGAATTATATTTATCTTTAACTTCATTTGCTTCTCTTTGTAATTTTAAAAAATCTATACGAGAACGGACACCTTTTTTAACCATAGGTTCTGTCATTTGTACTTCTATATTGATTAACTTTAAGGAAGACTTCATACTTTCTCTTGTGCTTTTTGCTTCGGAGAGGTCTTGTTTTCTTTGGGCGAGTTGTGCTTTTAAAGCATTCAATTTAGAATAAAGTTGTTGTTTATTCGTGTCATATAAACTTTTTTCATTTTTAATAAGTTCAGGTGTTTTTTTTAACATTTTCTTTGAAATTCTAAATTTTTTACCACTTGCTTCAGCTCTTAAACGTACAATTTTTGCTTCAAGAGCATCTGCTTTAATAGCATTTGTACTAAAAGAAGATTGTGATTTTTGATTGTCTATTTTGACAAGAAGTTGATTTTTTTCAACTATTTGACCCTCTTTAACTAAAATTTCTTCAATAATTCCACCCTCAAGATTTTGAATCATTTGATTCTCCCAACTAGGAACAATATCTCCATCACCTCGAGCTATCTCATCAATTTGAGCAAAACCTGCCCATAAAAAAAACATAGCAACAGCAATTATCCAAAAATACATAATCGTTCTTACCTTTCTTGGCGTTGATTGAAGTACAGCTGAACTAAGAGAATGCATAAATTCATAATCTTTTTCCGATAACTGTTTTTCTAGATTTTTAGGCATGAACATTTCCTCTTAACTTTTGTGTAACTTCATCTTTTGAACCATCTAAAATCAACTTCGATTGATGCATAACTATAATTCTATCTACTAAGGATAAAAGCGTTAACTTTTGCGTTATAAGTATCATTGTTTTGTCTTTTAATTCATCTTTTAAATTATTAATTAGCTCTGATTCTGATGTTTGATCCATCGCATTACTTGGTTCATCCATGAGTATAATACTACTGTCTCTCAGAAGTGCACGAGCGACACCAACACTTTGTTTTTGTCCACCTGAAAGCCCTGCTCCTCTTTCCCCTATTGGCATTTCATAACCTTTTGGATGTGTATGCACAAATTCATATGTGCCACTTAGAATAGATGCACGAATTACATCTTTATCACTAGGATGACGCTCAGATGAGATAATATTTTCTTTTAAAGTTCCTTTAAAAAGATGTATTTCCTGAGGTACATATCCAATAGAACGTCTTAAATCAGCTGGATCTATTTGTGCAATATCAATTCCATCTATTAAAATAGTACCACTATCTACCTCATATAGTTTTAAAATAAGTTTTGTGATAGTACTTTTACCTGAGCCGATTCTTCCTATAATAGCTATTTTTTCACCTGAATTAATCGTAAAACTTACATTATCTAAGGCTTGTATATCTGAATTAGGGTAAGTAAAGCTTACACTTTTAAATTCTATATTTCCACTTAATTCTGGTCGCTCTAAAAATTGTTTTCCAGCTTCTCTTTCTGCTGGTTGAGAGATAATATCATTTAGTGTGTCATACGATGTTTTTGCATCAGAGTAGTTTGAGATAAGTGCTGCAGCTTGACCCATAGGTGCTACTGTCCGAGAAGTAAGAATTACAACTGCAATTAAGCCTCCCATTGTTAATTCAAATTCTTGAATCATATAAACACCAACAACCACTACAAAAACCGTATTTAACTGAATAAGTAAATTTGTTATATTTGGTATTGAAGATGATAGAAGTCTAGATTTGAGATTTTTTTCAGCAATTTCACCTGTTGATTCTTCCCACTCCCATTGCATTTTTCCTGCCATACTCATAGTTTTTATAGTTTCTATATTTTGTAAGGTCTCTATGAGTATTCCATTTTTTTTTGCACTAGCTTCATGTGAACTCTCTATACTATTTTGTAAAGGTTTTCTAATAAGCATTGCATATAAGAGCATCAGTATCATTGTTAGCATTGGGATAAAAACTAAAGTACCGCCAATATAATATATAACGAATAAGAAAATAATAGCAAAAGGTAAGTCTATAACAGCCGTCATAGTAGCTGTTGTAAAAAAGGAACGAACAGATTCAAAGTTTTTGAGATTATTAGCAAAAGATCCAACTGACGCAGGATGGACAGCCATCTGTAAATCTAATACTTTCTCAAAAATAATAGAGGACATGATAATATCACTCTTTTTCCCTGCTATTTCTAACATATAACTTCTTGTAAATTTTAAAAAGAAATCCAATATATATATTGCAATAATACCAACACTAAAAACCATCAATGTTTCTTGTGCATTATTTGGAATAACTCTATCATACACATTCATGGTAAAAAGTGGCGTTGCTAAAACAAATATATTTATAAGTAAAGATGCCCACAAAACATCTCTATATATTCCACGAGATAAATTAACAGTACTCCAAAACCAATGTTTTTGATTAAGTTGCAATGTTCTAGAGTTCTTATCTCCGTACTGAAACTCTTTTTTAAGCATAAAAGCAAAGCCTAAGTATTCATCTTCTAAATCATCTGCACTCATCCATTCTTCAACACCATCACCATCAGGATAGATAATTTTTACTTTTTTTCTATCTTTTGAAAAACTTTCCAATATACAAGTATAATCATTAGTAAGAAGGAGTATCATAGGAAGTTGAAGTTGAAGCATTTTATTTATTGGTCTTTCTATAATAGTTGATTTAAGACCTGCTCGTCTAGCAACCCTTGAAAAAAGAGACTTAGAACTTCCTACTGAAAAAATTTCTTGAGATTCTTGAGAGTTATGTACAGGTAAACCTGCCATTAAAGCTTCTGCTGTAAAAGGCTTATGAAACAACTTTGTATACAAAACAAGAGACTTAAGAAGAGAATCTTGCTTTATTAAGATAGATTTATTACTCATTCTATATTAGTCCTTTTTTTAGTTAAAAAGTTTAACCTCTATACGACGATTTGCTGTACGTCCTGCATCCGTTCGATTTGTTTGCAATGATTCTAACTCACCACGATCAATAGTTTCTATCCGTTGTTCATCTATTCCTTCTTTGATTAAAGCTGATTTTAATGCAGATGCACGATCAAGAGAAAGCCCTTGATTATAAGCCATAGTACCAATACTATCAGTATGCCCAATTACTTGAATTTTATAAACTAAGTTTTCTTTCAAGTATGTTGCAAAATCTATTACTTTATAATAGGAAGACTCAGGAATTTTTGAAGATTGATGTGCAAAATTAAGGGTTAGTTTTTTTATTATTGGGCAACCTTTAAGATTAACACTTATACCTTCCATAGTATCAGAGCAATCATCTTGATAGTCTAAAATACCATCTTTATCACTATCTAAAGGAGGAGATTCTTGATTTATAGATACTCCACTAGGTGTTTCTACACTATCATCCAAATACTCTAATACTTCATCCTTCTCCAAGGGACAACCATCAACATCCACCCTTACATCCGTAAGTGTCCCTAAGCATTTATCTCTTGAATCAGGAATACCATCTCCATCATGATCTTCAACTTTTTTTTCTTTTTCTTTTTTTTTCCCTTCTCTAGCAATTACATACATACTCAACATCACTCTATTGGACAATGAAACTCCATAATTAGTTGCTGTTGTAAATCCAAGATTTTTCAAACCTCTATATTCAAGTGTGATTATTTTTTTTGAAATACCATTTTTTTCTAATTTTTTTAGAAGATTTAAAGCAAGTAATTTGCTAAAATCCATAGCCTCATCAATATTAAGTTCATCACTAGAATAAGCAATTAGACTTAACTCAAGACTCTTACCTTCGGCAATATATTCTTTAATAACTTTAAAAATTTTATCTAAATCTTCTATAGATGTATCTTCGTAAATAGCATCAAATCTTTTTATTTCTATAAACTTTTCATCCATAAATTGGTTAGTAACTTTTAGCGAATAATCTAAAGAATACAAATTATCGTATGTCCCTGCAAATAATGAACTTAGCATTACCAAGTTTAATAAGTATGTTTTCATTCCATCTCCTCAATTAATTCTCTAATAATTTCTACCTCAACTCTAGCCTAGAGTAAGAGATACAACTTCACTTTTTTCATTTATTTCTATTTTCACATCTCCCTTCCTATCATTAACTTATAAAGCTTTTTTACACCCATAAGGCATAATATTGTTTTCTAAGCGTGAACCATCACAAAGGTCTAGGCTATCAACTATTTTATCCTGATCTACATCTAATTCTATTGGTAAAGTATCTAAAATTTCTCTTGTATCAGTATTAGAAGGAAGATTTACCTTTGAAGTAAACTCTTGAGCAGTCCCATTAACTGCTTCAACAAGAATCCCCATAGCATCTAAAATACGATATTTTGCAAAAAGTTGATCATATTCTGCTTTAATAATTTGAGAACGAGAATTAATTACATCATTTTGCGATGAAAGTAAATCAAGAAGAGATCTTCTCCCTAAATCATACTCTTCTTTGTATAATTCTAAGGTTTTTTCAGAATATTCTGAATAATCTCTTAAATCTATTAATTGTTCTTTAACCATATGGTATGCATTCCAAGAAAGATCTAAACCTTCTACTACCTGTCTTTTAAGATCTCTTTGAATATCTATTTCTTGAGAAATTTTACTTATTTGCTGTTGTACACGTGCTGAATCTGCTCCGCCACGAAATAGATTATAGTTCATAACTATGCGAGCATTAAATCTATCATCAGGCTGGTCAAAACCATTTTGAAGTTCATCATTATCATTAAACGCTTGACTTATTTCTAAATCTACTTTTGGATAATAAGCTTTTTTTCTTTGTTTCCAAAGTGATTCTGCACCTTTTATATTATGTTTACTGACAAGCAAAGAAGGATTATGATTTATTGCATATAAAGCAGCACGTTCGATACTTGAGGGCATATTCACATCTAACTGAGGTTGACTCATATCTGCTACTTCTGGTAAACGACCTAAAATTCTTCTATACTTATATTCAGAATCTCGAGCATTATTTTTTACTACAGTTAGGTTTGAACGAGCTAAAGAAAGAGTTGATTGTATTTTTTTTACTTCTGAATCGGTTGTAAGCCCTGATTCAAAAAGATCTTTTACTTTAGAATAAATACTTTCATTTATCTGAACATTTTCTCTTGCTGTATCTACTAATTCATTTTCTTTAAGAACTTCTATATAAACATTTACCATCTGAAATGCCATATCATTTGATGTTTCTAAATATTTATACGCGGCAGCTAAAATTCGTGATTCTTCATAATCAACTTGATAACTTGTTCCAAAACCATTAAATAAATTTTGTGTAACTATTAAAGAAGCCTCATAATTTTGATATTCACTCTCTTTAACATTATGGTTCCAATCATTATTTCCAACTTTAGCAGTTTTTATCTTACCTGATAGGTTATATCCCACACTAGCTCTTAAGTCTAAGCTAGGATAATATCCAGCTTCGGCAATATTTAAAGATTGTTGAGAAGCTCTGAAAATTTTAAGTCTTTCTTGAATAAGAGGATTTGTCTTTAAAACCTCAAGAATATCTTCTTGTATTGTTTGAGCGAAAACTGTAGATGAATATAAACAAACTACCACAGTTAATGACATTAATTTCTTTCCAAACATAATATTTCCTTCTTTCTTTTGATATGATAATTTCAGAATACTTTCTTAATTAGTAACTTTTTTTATATTTTTAAAGGGTCTCATTTAAGTTCTTAAAATCTATTAAAACTTTAACGATTATATCGTCATAAGTAGAAATAACATTAGGATTTAAAAAATAATTTTATTTTTATCCTTGAAATGTATTATAGCTATACTTTAAGTGCCACTTTCCATTCATCTTTTACAATAGACTTCTAAAAAATTATATAAAAGAAGGGATTAAGTCTCCACCCAGGCCTCAGTTTTTAAAATTTTCCCATCATCAAATTGTTTTAATTTAAAAGCATTCAAACATTTTCCATCACTTATATCCATAACAGCAATTTGAAGAATCTTTTTACATTTTTTTGGAATATCAAAGTGTCCTCTCATCCCCGTTAAAAATTGTTTTAAAGGAATTTTAGCATCCATCCCAATGATATTATCTCTACAGCCACTTAAACCTATATCACTTAGGTATGCTGTTCCGCTAGATATTTGAAAATCATCTGTACTTACATGAGTGTGTGTGCCGATAATAGCTGAAACTTCACCTTGAAGTAGCATCATCATCCCACGCTTTTCACTAGTAGCCTCTGCATGAAAATCTATAAAAATATTTTCAACACCCTCTTGTTTTAAACTCTCAACTGTAGTTTTTGCACATCTAAAGGCATTATCACACATAGGCATACTAAAGTGACCCATAAGGTTTAAAACTGCTAGTTTTTCGCCAGATACTTCATAAACCTTGCAACCAGTTCCTGGAACACCCTGCGGATAATTATGAGGACGAAGAAGTTCATGCGTATCAAAGAGTGGCAAAATATCTTTTTTATCCCAAGTATGATTACCCCCACTCATAACATCAATACCATAAGAGATTAACTCATTTGCATTTTTTGCAGTTAAACCAAAACCGTGAGAAGCATTTTCATAATTTGCTATGATAAAATCAATTTTATATTCTTCTTTAATTTTGGCGAGATATATCTTTAACATATCTCGTCCAGGGCGACCTACTATATCACCTATAAAAGCTATTCTCATTATAGTACCTTTGGCTTGTTATTTCTCAGATAAAATAGACTTGATTTTATGATGTCATCATCATCTTTTGAATCTGCTTTTATACTCTCTTTTGAATCATTGAAGTATGTAAAAGTTATGTTTTGTCCGTAATTAGAGATAGACTTAATATCTTTTTTTAAGGCAAGGAGCTTAATTACCATCAGTTCTATAAACTGTTTTGTTGGCGTATTTAACTCTCCAAACCTGTCTATAAGTTCCTCTTCAATCTCATAAATTTCAATGCCATCTTCACATTGAGATAAGCGTCTATAAATATCAAGGCGTAACCTATCTTCATTGACAACCTCATCGGATATATAGGCAGAAATTGTAAGCTTTATATCTACTTTTATTTTTTTACTCTCTTTTGTATTACTTAATTCTTTTATAGCATCTTCAAGCATTCTAAGATAAAGTGAATACCCTATGTTTTTTATATGACCACTTTGAGCATCCCCTACCAAGTTACCACCACCGCGTATCTCTAAATCATGATGTGCTAAAACAGAACCAGAACCTAAAAAAGAGTTTGATTCAAGGGCAAGAAGCCTTTTTTTTGCATCATCTGTGAGAAGTTCTTTACTCTTAACTATAAAGTAAGCAAAACCCTCAACATGTCCACGACCAACACGACCACGAAGCTGATGTAAGTCTGCCATTCCAAACCTATCAGCACCATCTATCAAGATAGTATTTACATTTGGCATGTGGATACCTGATTCTATAATACTTGTCGCTATCATTAAGTCATACTCCCCTGCTTCAAACTTTAGTAACTCTTTTTCAGTTTGGACTGCTGGAATTTTTGAATGTAACATAACAATTCTTAAATCAGGAAGTAGTGCTTTTAATTCCCCAAATTTAATAGGCATATGGTCAATAGAATTATGCACATAAAAAACTTGTCCTCCACGACGCAGTTCTCTTAAAATTACCTCTTTTACAAGCTTTTCTTCATACTCTTTGACAAAGGTTCTTACACCCTGTCTCTCACTTGGAGCATTTAAGAGTTGAGACATAGTTTTTATAGAACTAAGAGCTTGGTTAAGAGAGCGAGGTATAGGAGTGGCACTCATACTTAAAATATGCACATTATGATATAACTCTTTAATCTTCTCTTTTTGCTTAACTCCAAACTTATGTTCTTCATCTACTATCACAAGTCCTAGCTTTTTAAACTCTAGACTAAAGAGTGAATGAGTTCCTACTACTGCGTCAATTTCTCCTGAGGCTAATCCCTTGATAATATTTTTTTTATCTTTTGTGCTTACAAATCTATCAAGCTTAGCAACTCGAATCCCTAAGGCATCAAACCTCTCCAGTAAGGAGCGATGATGTTGTGAAGAAAGCAGCGTTGTTGGAACGATAAGGGCTGTTTGATATCCTGACTTGTAAGAGGCAAAAATAGCATTCATAGCAACTTCTGTTTTTCCAAAACCTACATCACCACTTAATAATCTATCCATAATATGTCCAGATGAAACTTGTTCTAGTATCTCATTTATGGACTGAGTTTGATCTTGTGTGTATTCAAATCCACTTAAGGCTTGAAACTCTTTTAACTCTTTTTTATTGACCTTGATTTTAGGTGCTTTTATCAAAGCTCTTGAGGCTGCAATATTTAAAATAGTTCCTGCAATCTCAAAAAGACGCTTTTTAACTTTATCTTTTAACTTAGCAAAACTCCCTTTGCCTAGTCTATCAAGAACTGGAGTTGAGCCCCCTGCTGCGATGTAACGATCAATAAAATCAAGATTTTCTACTGGAAGTAAAATCTTATCATCACCAATATACTTAATAACTATAAAATCTTTAATCCCTCCAAGAATTTCCATTTGTTCAATGTTTTCAAAAATACCAACACCATAATCTTCATGGACTACATAATCACCTTTTTTCAAATCATCTAGTAATATAGCTGATTTTCTTCGCCGTCTTTTTATATGGGGCTTATTTAAAGATACAACTAACTCTTCTTTAGAGATAATATTTAAAATATAGGGTGCATAAACCTGTGTAATATCTTGTAAATCAAAAAGGTCCATCTGTTTCATAACAGCTTTATTTGCTGCGATGATAGTGATTTTTTTATTTTTATGAGCTTTTATAAGTGAGTTAATATCCACTACTACTAAATCTTTATAATCATCACTTTGCTTTAATACTTCTGCGTCAAAACATTCTCGTGAAACTTGAGGTTCATTGATACCATACGCGTCAATAAGGAGAGAATCAAGGTTTTTACAAAGAAGAATTTTTTTATCTTGTAAAAAATTAAAAGCTTTATCATCAAGATGCCATAAACCTAAAGATGCTATATCTTTAAGCATTGCATCAAATTCTGAGACTTGTATTTTTTTGTTTAAATCATCAAAATTCTCTTCATCTAAAGAGTAAAAAGCACTCGTTACTTCAAAAGCTTCTAAATCATCCCCTAAGGTTCTCTGTGATTCTAATTCAAAAAGTTTTATTTGCTCAATCGTTTCATCAAAGAGTGATATTCTTATAGGATTTTTATTTGAGGGAACATATATATCTATAATATCTCCACGAAAAGATATTTCGCCCTCTACTTGAACCATATCTACAAAGGTATATCCCCAAAAAAGCATTTTTTCTTTAAAACTTTTTAAATTAATTTCTGAGCCAAACTCTATAATTTGTGATTGAAGTAAATCAGATGAAGGAAGATGAAATAGTAGTGTTTTAAGAGGTGAAATTACCAGTGGTTTTTTCTTTCGTGTATAATAAAGTCTAAGCTTAGAGAAAAGTTCGTGTAACTCTTCTTTATACACACGCAAGTCATCCCCATAACTTGGACGAAAATCTGGAAAAACTATCACCTCTTGATTGAAAAAATTAGCTACACTCTCTAACTCTTGAGCTTCTTTAAAATCTTCACAGATAAGAAGTTCTATCTCAAGATTTTTTACTGTTTTATAGTATTGAAAAAAAGTGCTTTGTGACATTTATTATCTTAAGAAGAGGCTATTTTCTTTGTTGCCGAGATTGCAGGTTGAATATTTTTCACAATACTATTACCTTCAAAAACACCTTTAGACTCAATTATCAGCTCAGATGCTTCAATAGTTCCACTTATTCTTCCAGCTGATTTTATTTCAACTTTTTCAGCATTAACAGTCCCTTCTATAAATCCTTGGACAACAAGTCTTTTAGCAGTTAATTCACCTTTTATATGACCATTTTTTCCAACGTTAATTTCATTTTGAGAATTAATAGAACCCTCGAACTTTCCATCTACGTATAAGTTACAAGTGAGAGTCATTTCACCTTTGATGGACGAGCCAACAGTAATGATGGTTGTGCTCGAGTCGGATTTACTATTCTGATGTTGGCTGTTGCCGTTATTAAAGATTGCCATGGTATTTTCTTTTCCTTTTGAAAAATTTCATTATAATTTTGTGCATTCCATTTTATAAACCAAAATGGATTTACGGGTCTTGACATAAATCTCACTTCATAATGTAGGTGTGGTCCATTACTCATACCAGAATTACCAGTATATGCAATTAAATCTCCCTTCCTTACAAAAGTACCTGATTTTATCACAACTTTGTTTAAATGCCCATACAAAGTTTTAAATCCATAGTTATGTTTTAAAATCACTAACCTTCCGTAACCACTTTTACTATGTTTACCTGCAAATTCGACCATTGCATCAGCAGTTGCATATATTGGAGTTTTCATCCTTGCTTTCATATCTGCTCCACGATGAAATTCTTTTCTTTTAAGGGTTGGATGTATTCTATAGCCATACTTACTAGTAAGTCCACGATATTGTACAGGAGAACCACTTGGAATAAACTGCAAAAGTGTTGTCATATCTTTTGAGGTTAACTTCGCAATATCCACTCTCTTTTGAAGAGGCATATCTTCTGCAGGAGAAAGCCCCATCAAAGATTCAATTTCAGTAAGAGAATCTGATATTTTATCTAACTCTTTTTTTTTATTTTCAAATTTATCTTGTGCATTTTTTATATTTTTATTAAGATTTTTATTCTGCTCTTGCAGTTTTATAAAGCTCTTCTGCTCGCTTAATCGTTTTACTTCAATGGAATCAACTGAATTATTTAAGTATAAAATTGTCCCTATAGATATCAAACCAACAAAACCGATGAACAGGGCTGCATATAAAATTGCTTGTTTAACAAAATGATGAAGATTGTACTGCTGTACACCATTATCATCATGTATTGTAACTGTAAAATGACTATTCATTATAAACCTTTAAAAAAATTTCTACCACTTTAAATGAACCAAATACTAAATACTTTTTATTATCATTTATTTTACTGAAATCATGATGTTTTATCTTTAGATTAGTTAAAACTTTTTCAAGTTTATCTCTAGTTTCTATTCTTGTATCCTCAATCTTAATAATGAGTACACTTGAAATAATTGGTTTTAAAATATTTAAAATTTTTTGATACTCTTTATCATGGTATGTATTATAAATCAGCGTATATTTTTCACCTTTCAAAGCTTCTACGATTGACTTAGCAGCTAAAGGGTTATGCCCAACATCAATAATTATATTTTTATTAATATAAGTTAATCTACCAAATAGTCTTGAGTTTTTAAAATCTTTTACTTCATACTTTATCTTAAAAAATTTTAAGGCACAAATACTTAGTTTTAAGTTATCTTCTAAGTACTCTACTAAAGATAATTTTTTTGAAATAAAGGAAATTTTCTCTAAATCTTCTTCTAATAAGATATCCTTTATTTCAAAAATATTACACTTTTTTTTCTCTTGAAGCTCTAATACTTTTTCATAAACCTCTTTATAATTTTGCTTTGCAATAATCGCATTTTTCTGGATAGCATTTAATTTTTCATTTGCTATTGATTGTATACTTGAACCTAAGAAATATTCATGATCATAAGCTATAGGGGTAACTAAAGTTAAATCTTTTGGAAAAACAGCCGTAGCATCATGCTCTCCTCCTAGACCAGCTTCAAGAACTACAAAGTCACATTCAAAAAATATTAACATTGCTAAAAATGTCGTATATTCAAAGTAACTTAAAATTTTTGCATCTTCTAAGCTTAAAATACTTTGTAATCTCTTATGTACTGATTCCAAAGTAGCATCACTAATATCTGTGCCATCTAAATAAATTCTCTCATTAAATTTGGAAATATGAGGAGATGTATAATGCCCTACTTTGTAACCTTTTCTATAGAGTGCTGTAGCTAAAAATCTACCCGTTGTACCTTTAGCATTAGTGCCTATCATATGAATAATCTTTTGTTTAGAAAAATTAGATTTAATTTTTTCATAAATACGAGGCATTCTTTCATAATCAATTTCATTATAATAAAGAGGTTTCTTGGCTAAATAATCAAATATATTCATCACTTTTTATAGGCAACCTGATTTCTTCCCCCATTTTTCGCTAGATATAAATATTCATCTGCGGACTTAATTACAGCCTTTAGTGTTACATGTTTAGCTCTCTCAGATACACCCGCACTCACTGTTACTTTAATTCTTTCATTATTATACATAAATCTAGTTTTTTGAACATGTTTTCTAACTTTTTGGGCAAATATAAAGCCCCCCTGAGTGTCAGTTTCACTTAAAATTACCATAAATTCTTCACCACCAAATCTCCCTATTATATCAACCGTTCTTCCCTCATTCTTAATAATTTTAGCCAAGGCAGTAAGCACCGCATCCCCAGCATCATGTCCATAAATATCATTGACATCTTTGAACTTATCTAAATCAAATATTACAATAGAAAAATTATGATTATATCTTTTAAATTCTTCTTCTTTAATAAGTATAAATTCATCTAAAGCTCTTCTGTTATATAGCTTTGTTAAAAAATCTTCCCTTGATTCTCCCCTCGCTATTTTTAAATCTTTTTCAAGTTTTTTTATTTTCTTAGCCAATAAACTTACTTCACCATTATGATCTTTTAAATCTTTGCTTAGTAATTGTGTATTTTCTTCTAAAGATAAAGCAATTGTAAAAAGTTTTTTGTGTGCTTCTTTAAAATTCAAGGTATTTAATTCACTATAAGACTCTAATTCTTCTTTTATTTTTTGAATTTCTATAGTAGAATTATCTGATTTTTCAATCATATCTATTAACCTACAAGAAAAACTATCTAAAACTCCATCAATAGACTCAAGCATCTCTTTGACACTACCTCTATCGAGTTCTATCCTAGAAATAATTGCCGATTTTATCTCTATAGAGATTTCTTTAGTATCGAGTAAAGCTGGATCTTTTTTAATTTTATCACTTATAGCAGCAATCTTATCATTAACATTTAATGCGATAGAAGGAACTAATGCAGCAATAAGCAAAGATGAAAGTTCAATTAAGTTACTATTAGAAGGAGAACTCTCCTGTTTACTAGAAATATTTAGATTTTCAATACTTTTTTTTAGATTTTTTGTATCAATATTACCAAAACAAGCTAAAGTATCTAAAAATGAATCATTATATGTCTTTAAAAAATTTATCCATAACTGCCTAAATTGATTCATTTGGATAGCATTTGGACCTGATTTTAAAAGTTCTTGTAATTTCAAAGATAAATCACTCGCTTCTTTATTATGAAGAACCTCTACTACCTGTAAAATTCTTTTGATAAGGCTACTTTGAGATTCAATTATTTCTGAACTCTTTGTAGGATTCATTCGATTAAGCTTAGAGATTAGAAATCGAGTTAACTCTTGCATATTTTTTATTCTATATTGTGTTAATTCTTTTTGCAAGTCTTTACTCATACTTTGAATATATTTATCTACTTGCATACAGTCTTCTATAATTGTCCCTGCTTTATCTGCTTCCTTGCAAAATGCTTTTTCATAAAGATCAGGAGTTAATAGCTTTCCCTCTAATTCAAGTCTTTTAACAGCTTTTTTAATAATACTTTGAATAGTCATATATTCTCTCCTTAAAAGTTTTATCTAGTTTTAGCACCATCTGCTGATACTTGTGCTATAAATGCCTTAATTGCTTTTTGCGAAGAAAATTTAATAGCATCAAATCTTTGTTTATCCGTTATAACCGCATTAGCCGTAATTTTAAAATCATAAGTACCATACACTTTATAGTCTTGGTCTGTATTGTTACTTTGTCTATTTATCCTTAACTCTACAGTTGTTCTATAGGAGACAATAAATCCTTGTGCATCATACTCAATCGGTGTATATATTAAATCTCCAAGTCTTAAGTTGAGGTGTGTTGTTGAAATCTCTTTACTTACTAAAGAAGCATGAAAAACCTCTAAAATAGCTATATCTACAGCATCTTTCATAATAACAGTATTTTCAGGATCAACTCCAGAAATAAATACACTTGTGCTTATCTTTTCACCAAGAATTTGACGAGCATATTTAGCACTAGGTTTATATCCACAAGCTGAAAAAAGTAAAATAACTAAAATAACTGATGTGAACCTCATCACTAATTTTTCACCACGATATTCACAAGTTTCTTGGGAACAAGTATCTCTTTTATTATCTCCTTATTCCCTAACCATTTAGCAGTTTTTTCTTTAGCAAGTTTGATAATCTCATCCTTACTTGCATCCATATTCACCTCAATTTCGGCTCTTCTCTTACCATTAATAGACACACCTAAAAATAATACTATCTTCTACAAAAACCTCTTCTAAAACTATTTGAGGATTTAAGTTATTGAGTGAAAAATATTTCTCACTTATCTCTGAGGCCGTATGAGGGATAACAGGTTCCATTATTGATGCAAGAATCCAATATCCTTCACTCCATACATCAGAATTATTCTGAGAATTGAGTGCATTCATAGCTTCCATAACACCTGCTATCATAGTGTTAAAAGTGTGTTTTTCCCTAAATACGTCATTTGCTCGGACTAAGGCTTCATAAACTTTTTTTCTTGCAAATTTTTCTTCTTTTGAAAGTTCATCATGTTTAATTTTAGGAATTGTATCACTTGCAACAATATTTGAGCTTCTATCAAAAAATCTTTTAATAAACTTATGAGAACCCTCAACACCACCTATCGTTCCACTCTAGTTCTTGTGTTGGAGGAGCGGCAAATAGGATAAAAAGCCTTGCCGTATCTGCACCATATTTTTCGATGATAGCATCAGGATCAACTGTATTTCCCTTAGATTTAGACATTTTTGCACCATCTTTGAGAACCATCCCCTGAGTAAGAAGATTATCAAAAGGTTCATCAAATTCTAAATAGCCTAAATCACGGAAAACTTTTGTAAAAAATCTTGCATACAAAAGGTGAAGTACTGCGTGTTCTATTCCTCCGATATATTGATCAACACCCATCCAATATTTAATCTGATCTTGAGAAAAAGCTTCATTTTGCATATTTTTTTTTGATGCACAAAATCTTAAAAAATACCATGAAGGACTGAACAAAAGTATCCATTGTATCAGTCTCACGAACTGCATCTTTACCACATTTGGAACACTTACAATGTTTAAAAGTTGGATGATTATCGAGTGGATTACCCTCTCCTGTGAACTGCACATCTTCAGGTAGAGTAATAGGAAGATTTTCTTTTTTCTCCATTACTAAACCGCAATCTTCACAATGGATAAAAGGGATAGGAGCACCCCAATATCTTTGACGACTTACACCCCAATCTTTTAACTTATAGTTTGTAGTTTTTTTTACCAATGTTATTTTTCTTCAAAAAATTTGATAATTTTATACTGTGATTTTTTAGAATTCATACCATCAAATTCACCCGAGTTAAAAAGTTCACCAACTTCTGTATAAGCTTTACTCTCTTGAGCCACACCAGAAAAAGGTTTGATAACTGAGCAAATATTTAAGTCGTATTTTTTCGCAAAATCATAGTCTCTATCATCGTGGGCAGGAACAGCCATAACAGCACCTGAACCATAATCCATTAGTACAAAATTTGCAATCCACACAGGAATAATTTTTTTTGTTAATGGGTGGATAACATTAAGTCCAAGAGATACACCCAGTTTTTCTTTTTGTCGATTTATTGAAGAGGTGGTTTTCATAGCATTAATTTGAATAATTACATCTTCACTCAAAAGTCTATTTTCAATCATATAAGTAACGATAGGATGTTCAGGAGCAAGTGCTGTATAACTTACACCATAAATCGTATCAGGACGAGTTGTAAATACATCAAAATTCTCAAAATGAGAATTTAATTTTTCTTTTGAAGACTCATCAAAGAACAAATCAAAGGCTAAACCATTAGATTTTCCTATCCAGTTATCTTGCATAGTTAAAACTTGTTTAGGCCAAGCACCTTCAAGGGTTTTGAGTGAGTCTAAAAGTTCATCAGCATATTTTGTAATTCTAAAATAGTACTGATTCATATCTTTTTTAACTATTGAAGTATCACATCTCCAACAGCGTCCATCAATTACCTGTTCATTCGCTAAAACAGTTTGATCATGGGGACACCAGTTTAAAAGACCTTTTTCACGATAAAGTAAATCTCTTTCATACATATCAATGATAAAAGCTTGTTCAAACTTCGTATAAAGCTCATCAGAAGTAGCCATTTCACGCTCACGAGAAAATGAAAAACCAAGAGCGTAAAACTCATTTTTCATATACTCGATATTGTCATAAGTCCAGCCCTTGGGATGTGAATTATTCTTAATAGCTGCATTTTCAGCAGGCATTCCAAAACTATCAAAACCTATGGGATGGAGTACATTAAAGTTTTGTTGTCGATAGTATCTTGCAAAAGCATCAGAAATTGAATAGTTTCGCACATGCCCCATATGTAATCTTCCGCTTGGAAATGGAAACATACTTAAAATATATTTTTTCTCTTTGGTAAAATCTTCACTTGCTTCAAAACTATTATTTTTTTTCCAATACTCTTGCCATTTTTTTTCTATTTTTTTTGAATTATATTCCACTTTTAATATTCATCCCTTGATTTTATACTTTCAATATAAACTAAACCTACAGAGAAAAGATTTGCAATTAATGCACCGATAGTTAAGGCAATTGCCCATTCTAAGTTTCCAACAAGTTCAAGATAAATAAACGCAGGAATAAGATGTAAATCAGCAACTAAAGATGATGCTAATAACTCAGCTGAGAGTAAATTTCTAACCCCAATTTTAAGAAGGGTTGAAACAAGATTTAAACTTGCTGCAACAAAAAGTGCTGTAGCACTATGTTCGTACAAAAATCCTGCAATTGATGTTAAACTCATCAAAGAAAAAAAGACGTATATTACTTTACCCCAATCCATGGATATTCCTTATATTAATTATGATAATTATACAAAAAACATCTTAAGGAGTGACTGAAAAGTTACGCTTGTCTTTAATATTCTTATTATTACTCTTAAAGTATTTACATCACCCCTGATTCGTACTGATCACGCATTCTTTGTTTTTCAGCTTCTCTTTTTGCTTTATTAGCCAGTTTAGCATGATAGTTTTTCACATCAAAACCGAACCAAATTAAGATAGGTGAGGCAACAAAAACTGATGAGTATGTTCCCACTACTACACCTACAAGAAGTGTAAATGCAAAAGCATGAATAATCTCACCCCCGAACATAAACAAGGTAAATACAACAAAAAAAGTTGTTAATGAGGTTAAAGTGGTTCTTGCTAATGTTCTTGTAATAGACTCATTCACTATATCTGTCAAATCTGTCTTTTTAGATTTTGTAACACCCTCACGAATCCTATCAAATACGATAATAGTATCATTAAGAGAATATCCTAGTATAGTTAAAAGAGCTGCTAAAACATCAAGGTTAACATCTAATCCCACTAAGGTAATAGCACCAAGGGCGATAGAAACATCATGAACTAGAGCAATAATTGAGGCAACTGCAAAACGCCACTCAAACCTAAATGCTACATAAATAAGAATTCCTATCATTGCTAAAAGCATTGACATAATCCCTTTTTCTTTAAGTTCAGCACCTACAGTTGGACCAACTATATCCACACGACGAACCTCAAAGTTTCCAGTACCTTGTAATGCTTCTCTAGTTATATCTCCAATATCTACACTTACGTCCCCTGATGTAGTCTTCATACGAATCACAACCTCATCTGGTGAACCAAACTCTGTGATAGTAGCACTTGCAAAAATATCATTCATTTTAAGTTTTGCTCTCATCTGCTTCATTGGAGCAGGCGTATCATACTTAACTTGAACTATAGTCCCTCCTGCAAAATCAACACCATAGTTTAAACCCTTCGTTATCAAAAGAGTATAAGAGGCTATTAGTAAAGCAAGGGAAATAAACATTGCAAGTTTAGATTTAGCCATAAAATTAAAGGTTCTTGTATATTTAAAAAATTCCATTATTAGCCCTTAATTCCAAACCATAAACGGTTATTTTTACTTTTTTGTATTCTTTGTTCTAGCATCTGATAAATCCCATGAGTACCTAAAATCGCTGTGAGCATTGAGGCTAAAATACCGATACTAATCGTAATAGCAAAACCTTTAATAGCCCCTGTTCCATAAGCATATAAAACAACAGCGGCAATAAGTGTTGTAATATTAGCGTCAAGAATAGCACGCATAGCATTTGCATATCCATCTTCTATAGCTTTGTGCATTGATTTACCCTCATATACTAACTCCCTAATTCTCTCAGAGATGATAACGTTTGCATCAACCGCCATACCAACCGTTAAAACAATTCCAGCCATACCAGGTAAGGTTAAGGTAGCTCCAAAAAGACTCATAACTGCTAAGATGATAAATAAATTAGCAATCAATGCAATATTTGCTATCACCCCTGCCATATGATAATAAAGCAGCATAAAAATAATTACTAAGATAAAACCCCCAACAAGTGCTATCATACTTGCTTCAATAGAATCAGCTCCTAGACTAGGTCCTACTGAACGCTTTTCCATAAGATAAATTGGAGCGAGTAAGGCACCTGAACGCAAGGCAATCGCTAAATCTTTGGCTTCTAATACACTGTAATTTCCAGATATTTGTCCAGATCCTCCACCTATACGCTCGTTGATTACGGGATCAGAATAAACTTTGCCATCAAGAACAACTGCCAATCTTTTCCCAACACTTCGACCTGTAAAATCACCAAAAATCTCAGCACCCTCAGCGTTTAACTTAAAGTTAATAAGAGGTCTATTGTTTTGATCAAAGCCCATATTTGCATCAATAAGCATTCCTCCATCTAAAATAGGAATTTCATGTACAAGGTATTTAATATCTGGATTTTTAGCATCTTCTAAAATCACATCACCATATTCTCTTGCATCAGAATCACTCATAGTATAAACACGAGCAGCTCTATCTTCATCTACCGCCATGAGCTCAAGCTTTGCTGCACGAGAAATTAATTCTCTTGCACGTTGCTCTTCTTCTTGTGTTTTAATCCCTGCCAATTGGACAAGAATTTTCTCTTCGCCTTGACGAGCCACCACTGGTTCAGCTAGACCAAACTGATCTAGTCTGTTTCTTATAGTTTCTATGGCTTGAGATACCGCTTCTTTTTCGGTCTTGATACGTTCCTCTTGTGTCAAAGAAAGAGTAAAACTTTCAAGATTTATAGAGATATTTAAACCCTCCATAGTCTCAACAAACTCTTTCATTTGTTTTGTGTCATCTGAATCAAGAAGTGTAAAATTAATTATTGTTTTATTAAACTTTAAATTATCCACTAATATATCATTTTTATCTGAAAAATGTTTGATACTAGCGGTTATTGATTTTATACGAGAGGCTGTTGCCACCTTAGTTTTTACACCAAGAAGCATATGAAGTCCACCTTGCAAGTCAAGTCCAAGAGTTATTTTTTTTCCATTTTGCGTCTGAAAAAGAGATGGTATTGAGAAAAACACACCAAAGATTATCGCTAATGCAAAAATTACTATGCGATAATTAAGCCTCATCCTCGTACTTTCTTGCAATAGAATCTTTTGTTATTTGAGCTATAACATCAGAGTTTATCTTAATGCTTAAAAATTTTTCTTCAACTTTATTGATTGTAACAATGAAACCACCATTTGTAATGACTTTATCACCTTTTTTAAGAGCCTCTATCATAGCAGCTCTTGCTTTAGTTTCTTTTTGTTGTGGGCGAATAATCACAAAATACATAATTGCGATTAAAAATATAAATGGTAATAATTGAGAAATGATTTCCATGTAAAACTTCCTTTGTTTGTTTAAAATTATCGCGATTATACAAAAAAAATATTAATAAAATACTGAAATACACTATAATAAGTTTATGATACGTAAATTTAACTCTACACATATTTCACAAAAAATTTCTTTATGATCTTATATTTGGGCTATTAATCGCTATTTTTTTTAGTGCTTTTATCTACTTAGAGCATTTTGTTTTTACAATTAAACTATTAAATACTCCTCTTTGCTTTAAGTTCTCTAGTTCTTTTGCTTTATGCAACAAAGAGGACTATTCTAATTGCAGGTTTTTTCATAGGGATACTTTGGTTTTATTGGATTGGAATATAGTTTTGAGTATCAGGGTCTTGGATATTTAACACCTATTGTCACTCTTAGTTTTGGTCTTATATATATGTTATTTTTTGGTGTTTTAGCACTTACTAGGAATGTATTTATTCGGGCTATTTTACTCTTTGCACTCAGTTTTTTTGAGCCTTTAAATTGGAATTGGTTACAAATTGAGCTAATATTTGTGGAGAGTTATATAGGAATATTTAAATACCAACTAATATCTTGTTTTACTCGCTCTTAGCTTGCCAAATTATCTTAAAAAATCTTTTCGTTATATAACCACTCCTCTTAATATTTTTTGCTTTTGATTTTAATTCCCCTACTCAAGAACTTAGTAAATTAAAAATAAAACTTATTCAAACAGATATTAAAACAAGAAGTTAAATGGTCAAAAGAAGCACAAGCACCAACTATCAAAATGATTGCAGATTATATTCATGATGCCATTAAAAAGGATTATGATATGATTGTTTTACCTGAATCTGTATTTCCACTTTTTTTAAACAAACATCCTACACTTTTACATTCACTCAAAAATCTCTCTAAAGATATTGTAATTGTGGCGGGTGGTCTTCTAAGTGAAAATAACCAGCATTTTAATGCTAGTTATATATTTCAAAATGGGCTCATTTATCATTGCTAAAAAAAATGATTTTAGTTCCTTTTGGTGAATTATATCCCTCTTCCAAAGTTTGCAAGAAAGTTTATAAATGATACCTTTTTCGCTGGTGGTTCTGATTTTTTAAGTGCTGATGCACCTACAAACTTCACAGTTGGAGATGAAACATTTAGAAATGCTATCTGCTATGAGGCAACATGCCAAGAGATGTATCAGGGAGATGTGAAGTTTATAATTGCTACAAGTAATAATGCTTGGTTTACACCTACAATAGAGCCAACAATTCAAAACCTTCTCCTTAGGTATTATGCAAGAAAAAACAATGTTACTATATACCATTCTGCTAACTATAAAGGTACAGGAATTATAAGGTAAGACCTTAAAAAATATTTAATGAACTATAATCTAAGATAAAATATATAGATAAAATTAAAAAACTTGTTTTTATTAGGAGTACTATATTATGAGAAAAGAGATCAATATAGAATTAAAGTCAGAGTATATTTCAAAATATGAAGAAGCTTATCCTTTACTTTTAAAAGAGGCTCTTGTTGATTTTAATACATTGATTCCAGAGGGTATGCTTTTAAATCTTTTGAGTACAAATCACAAGTTTATCGCTAAAGCCTATTATGGAAATCAAAATAAAGGTTTTGGTTGGATTTTATCCTCTGATAAAAATGAAAAAATAGATTTAGATTTTTTCATTAAAAAAATTAAATTAGCTATTATATATAGAAAAGAATTTTTTGATGATACTACAACTACAGCTTTTAGAGTTTTTAATGGCGAGGGTGATGGGATAGGTGGTGTAACAATTGATTATTATAATGAGTACTATGTGCTTACCTGGTATAGTGCTGGTATTTATACTTTTAAAGAAGAGATTCTTAATGCCCTTAAATCTTGTGTCAAATATAAAGGAATTTATCAAAAAAAAAGGTTTGACACTAAGGGGATGTATCTTAATGACACCGATGATTTTCTCTTAGGGGAGAGGGTAACTAAGCCTTTACTAGTAAAAGAAAATGGCGTAAATTTTGCAGTATATCTTGATGATGGAGCTATGGTTGGAGTATTTTTAGACCAAAGAGATGTAAGAAAAATTCTTAGAAAAAAGTATGCAAATGTTGCCAGTGTTTTTAAATACTTTTTCCTACACAGGAGCTTTTTCAGTAGTTGCTGCATTAGGTGGTGCTAGAAACACCACAAGTGTAGATTTAGCAAAAAGAAGTTTGGCAAAAACAAGTGAGCAGTTTGAAGTAAATAATATAAATCTTTGATAAGCAAGAGATAGTAGTGGAAGATGTTTTTAAATATTTTAAATACGCAGTTAGGAAAAAAACTCACTTTTGATATGGTAATTTTAGATCCTCCAAGTTTTGCTAGAAGTAAAAAACATACATTTTCTGCCTCAAAAGATTATGTGAATCTTTTAAAAGAGGCAATTCAAATTACAAAGAAAAATGGAATTATCCTAGCATCAACAAATTCTGCAAATTTTTCTATGATGACTTTTAGAGATTTTATTCATAAAGCTTTTAAAGATTTAAAGGCTAGGTATGAGGTTTTAGAAAGTTTCACTCTTCCAAAAGATTTTAAAGTCTTAAATAACTTTAAAGAGGGTAATTACCTCAAAGTTATATTTATAAAAAAAATTTAGGTACTACTTCTTATAAGTTTTATACTCCTTGACTTTAAGCCTCTTCATTTAAAATAGAAAAACCTGCTTCATTCATCGCTTTGTCTACCATCTCTATAGCTGCTTGCATAGTTTTTTGTGAAATTTCAGGAAGTTTCCCACCCCACATTCTCTCAGCATCTTTAAATCCTTGAATCATACCTTCTCTTCCAGCACGAAGTCTATCTTCATCCCCAGCAGCACCATTTATAACAAAGTTTGCTATTCTCTGCGATGTTTGTTTGATTCCAAATATACCATCTTCACTTATAAATTCAGTTGCTTCATTTTGAGAAAGTTTAGCTACAGGCTTACCATTATAGGCGATATCATTTAAAAAACTTTCATAAAGCGATGAAAAATCATCTTTTTTATTTGATACATTTACTTGAATGCTTATCGATTTAAGCATCATTTCATTTGCATTTTTCATAATTTTAGCTCTTAATTCTATAGCTTCCTCTTTTGAAATCCTCTCTGTAAAGTTAGTTTTAATCTTATTAGAATCTACTTCTACTACCTTTTTACTTGCATTAAGACTTGGCGGATATGCGTTTAAATTTACATTCATAATAAATCCTTTTAGAATTACTTAAAGTTAACATAATATCGACAAATACAATGATTTGTTAAAATTTTACAATTCCTTGCATATTACGTACTAATTGCGATATAATGTCCGTGATGAAAGATGAGGATTAAAAGTTCATCTTTAGTGTGTAATTTTGTATTTTGCTCAATTGTTACCTAAAGACTCTCCAAATTTCGACTCCACTTCTCCAAAGGAAGTGATTTTTTTATAATATAAAGGTATTACAATGGCAGAATTAGTAGACGGTTCAGTTAAATGGTTTAACGAAGAAAAAGGTTATGGTTTCATTCAACAAGATAATGGTGGAAAAGATGTATTTGTACATTTTCGTCAAGTAAACAACCCAGGTTCTGGTCGTGTTTCTCTAGCTGAAGGTCAAAAAGTAACGTTTGAAATTGGCGAAGGTCAAAAAGGTCCTCAAGCTGAAAACGTAACGCCTTTATAAATTACACACAAACCCCTATTTCAGGGGTTTTAGCAAACATTCCAAAACCGAAAGGGACAACAACTTCCTTAGAATTCACACACTTTTTACTAAATTACACACCTCTTTTAAATAAATAAACTATCTCTATAAACAACAAGCTATAATCACTTTATAAAACTAAAAATGACAATCTAATTACTGAAAAGGAAATAGATTAGGAGCAATCAAGAATCTATAGATTTTTTTAAGAAGTATCATAAAGATTTAATAAATATTGTAAAATACCTCAATCAAAGAAGTTTCCAAGAATGAAAAGCCAACCTACTTCCAAACATTCAAGAATCTAGCAAAACAAAAAATAGTTGCAATAATTTTAAGAGACACCTTTTTTAATCATTCAAGTAAGAAATCAAAAGAGAATTTAAAAGCACTGAAAACACTTCAAGAAAGGGCAACTTCCAGTAGATCTACTGGAAATACCTACAACTTCTTTTCAAATACTCTAAGCTGCTCTTCTTTCTTTGAATAATCACTCATATATTTTTGAACTAAATTCCAAAATTCTTTAGAATGATTCTTATGAGCAATATGAGATAACTCATGAACCACTGCATATTCAATTAAAGAAGAAGATAGTTTCATTATCTCTGGATTAAAAGATAATCGATTTCTATCTGAGCAACTACCCCACTTCATTAGACTTCTCCTAAAACCTTTTTCAATATTTGGATATATGTCCCTACGCAGTTACTTTAATTTAAAATATAAGAGTAATTTCAATATTACTAAAATATAATCTTGCTAAAGCCTATAAACAGGTATCTAAATGGAGGTATTACTATGAGCTTTTAGGAGAAGTCCATTTTTGATTTTCTAAATCCAACATACTCTGGAAACAACTTCATAATGTCACTATATTTTTTAATAAGTTTAGTAATTTTCTCCTGAGATTTTTGCTTATAGAAATAATCAATAGCTACATTTAATTTTTCTTGATTAATCTCAACAGGTACATAAATATTAAATTTAGAATGAATAAAAACTATTTCAATACCCTCACGTTCTTCAGTGATTAATTCCACATAATAGCTTTTTCCAAGATAAAATAATCTTGAGCCAGTTTTTATTTCACCGTAATCGATTACTTTTCCAAGTTCTTCAAGCTTTGATATAACCCATTTAGCTTTTGATTTTACTAACTCTTGTACTTCTTGATCACTTAAACTATCTGGAGCTTTAACAAGTACACCTGTATCACCACCCCGATCCACTAAAAACTAAATTTCAAGAGTTTAGCGATAGAGTCATCTAAATCCCATCTATTGTTAATGAGTTGTTCTTGTATAGATTTTGTACCATTTAGGTGCAAGATATTTAAAATAATGCTTCTGATAATTGTCATTAAAAATGGATTTAGATGAGCATTATGGTCATCTTCTAAAAGTGTATTATCTTTGTATTGGTGCATTGTTTCTACCTTCCAATGGAGTAAAATTTTATCATGAAAGAACTCCGCATTTTCACGAAAATTTGCTATACAGAACTGAATTCTAGTACTATTTGTCACTTCTCCAGTTTTATGATTTGTCTTGTGTATTTTTTTAATGGTTTTAATGATTGAGCGAACATGGGTAATTTCATTATGATAAAAAGTAGTTGGTTCATATATAAATACTTCTCTATTTATCCACTCATTAGATTGCTGGATTGGTTTAGCTTTATAAGTGCTTGATGGTTTTATCTCTCTTGATATTTCATTTATTTTATCAAGAAGTGTTTTTTGGTTACCTTTAACTTTAGCAATATATTTTGAACCACTCTGCTCAATAGAATCAAGAGTTTTTTTGTGTGTTCATCGCATCAAAGGTAAAGAGAAATTCAGGTATTTCATTTGATTTCTCTGCAATTTTTGATGAGCAATAACTACACCTATCTCTGATAAAACTGCACCAACAACTTCTATAGCCTTTTGGTCTTTATATCTGCTACCATTCATCACTTTACCATCTACGCTTAGATGTTTTCCTGTAGTATCGACATAAATTCTTATCCATTCTCTAAACAAAAGTTCAACTGCCTCACTGTCAACTTTTGCAAGTATATCTGAGACAGCACTTCTTTTTGGTGTTATTATAAATTCTACACCTAGAAGTTTTTTACTTCTTCTTTTTGAACATGTTTATCTATCCAAATAGAAATTTGTTTGTAATCTGTAGCTCCCATTAGTCCAGCTAATATAGCTAGATATAAGATATGTTCTAGTTTATGCCGTTTCCCTTGACCTTTACGATGGTCTGGAACTCTTGATAGTAACTCTAAAAGTTTATTTGATTCAGCTATTTTTGCATAGCCTTTTCTTGAACGCTTTTGTGCTAATTTATCTCTTGCTTTTATTGCCATTTTCTTATCACCTTGTTTTTCTGTAACTAAAGCAATAATTGTTCCTTTTTTATACTTTTGTTATTAATGGATTAGGGTGCTGTATCACGCTCAACAGTTATATAAGTATTTACTGCATTACGACTTCTTTGTACTTCAAACTTAATTGTTTGAGTACCATATTTTATATTCATTGATTCTCTAAAATATCTAAGATAGTTATTGGTAAGGTTTTTAACAAATCGTTATCTATATCTGAAGTTCTTAACAATGATTTGATATTTTTACGAATCTCTTTTTTAATGTCGTCGTGTTGAGCCCAATCCTTTTTTGTCAGGTAAATACTGATTTTCTCAAATATTGCAGCTGTAAATTCTTCAGGATCAGACATAACTTTTTCTAAACTTTTATATACTGGAAATTGCTCAGAAGAACCTAATCCAAGTCTTTTCCATTCTTCTTTAGAGTTTTTAATGTCCTCTATAATTTTGTCAAACTCTAAAAGTAATTGAGCCTGATCAATACGATCCTCTTCTCTATCTTTTATTAATCCTTCAAGCCTCTTAGCTATATCTTCATAGAATTCTGGATTCTCTTTTTTATTTGCTTGAATTGTTTTTTTAATACGATTACCGATAACAAGTTCTTTTGTTTTACCACTCTTACCAGCAAGCTCTTCCTCAAACCTTTTTGAGTCAGTTATATCAATTGCTTCGTCAAATAAGTAATTAACTCCAGTAGCTCTTAAATGCTCGTCTATAATCATTTGTATCTTCTTACTTTCGGCTTTAGTAATGTAAAGCTTTTCAGGTGCATGAGTATTAACAGCTTCAAGTTTAATATCGTTATATAATTTTAAATCATATTCATAAGATAATGCAAAAGCGTCAGGTAAAACTATATCCATTGACTTGTTAAATAACTTTACAAGACCAATGTATTTATCCCTTAAATCTTCTGGCTCAAGATATAGAATACAAGCGTCAACAAACTTATCTCTATTTTTGACACGATCAATCTTTATATCTCTAAAATAAGCCACCATTTTAGAATGTCGATTCTCTAGTATAGTTTTCTCTTGCTCAATATTAGTCATAACGTCATTTACTTCTAAGTCACCACTAAATATCTTTATTGCTTCAGCTAAATACTCTGTAATACCAGCGTAATCCACGACAAGACCGTATTCCTTGCCTTTATGAGTTCGATTAACTCTTGATATAGCTTGAAGTAAGTTATGTTCTTTTAATAGCTTGTCAATATACATACACTGAACAAGTGGTGCGTCATATCCAGTAAGTAACATATCCGATACAATTAAAATAGCAGTATTGTCATATTGTTTATTTCCACCTAAAGACTTATCTGCTTCATTACCAAATGGTAATTTAAAATTCTCAATAACTGTTTTTTTATCTTCTTCAGGCACTGCTAATTCTGCATATTCTGAAGAATCTTTTTTTGTATTAAAACTCATAATTACTTTCGTCTCAAAAGTATTTAAACCCTGCTCTTTTAGTTGGAGAAAAGCTTTTTGATACCCAATAGCTTGAGCACGATTATGACAAACTAACATAGCCTTATATTGATTACCTTTATATATTTTTTCTTTATAATGAGTAATGGACTTCTCCTAAAAGCTGATAGTAATACCTCAATTTAGATACCTGTTTATAGGCTTTAGCAAGATTATATTTTAGTAATATTGAAATTACTCTTATATTTTAAATTAAAGTAACTGCGTAGGGACATATATCCAAATATTGAAAAAGGTTTTAGGAGAAGTCTAATGATATTTTTTCCTATCTCCTCAACTCTTCGACGTGCTAATAAAAAAGTATCTAATGAAGCAGCTTTACTTTTTAGTTTTGCTTGTTTTTCTTCACTCTCATGACCAAATGTAGCTTTAAATACTTCATTCATAAGATCTTTTTCTATAAAGAACTCTGGCATACCTGTTTGGTATCTAATGGCGAGTGTATTACCGTCTTCAACTGATTGTTTTATAGTAGACTTCTTGCAAAACTCCTATATACCACAGAGAGCTAAGAAGGACTAAAATTGTGTAAAACAAATTTTTATTCCTAGCCTAAGCTAAGGGTAAAATATTTTTTTGTGCAAGGTTAGTACTTACTATCCCTTCCATAGGACACTTTATAGAGAGTCTTACTCAGCGTTAAAGAACCCCAACCGTTTGGCTACGCTTGAGAACATTTACTTTGATTAAAACTCTCTATAAAGTGCTAAGGTATATAGGAGTTTTGCAAGAAGTCTATTGAAATAGACTTACCAGAACCAGTAGTATGCCAAACAACACCACCTGTATTTTAGCCCATTCCGATACTAAGAACAATATTTGCTTATAGCTCTAAAAGGGGCAGAAATGAGCAATAAATTATTAGAAATTTTTAAAGAGGAAATATCAGAGCAAGGAAGAGAACAAGCGAGACAATATAGTTTACCTATGATGATGTATTTATCGGTAATTGCAATTCTGATGGGTGCAAAGAATCCAATTGAAATACATCAATGGATGAAGAATAACGGTAAACGAAAAGAGATAAAAAAACTATTAGGTGTAGAATTTTTTAAAGCCCCAGGAAAATCAAGAGTGTATGACTTTTTTGAAATAGTTGATAAGATTGAATTAGAAAAAGCCTTCCGCAGATGGATACGAATTTTTATAGATATACCAGCACATGCAGTAGCAGCCGTAGATGGTAAAGTTCTACGAGGAAGTGCAAATGCTAAAGATAATGCAGTATCTGTTTTATCTGCAGTTTTAGCAGAAACAAAATTAATTATTGCCCATAAAGAGATAGACAAAAAGTCTAATGAGATACCAGCATTTCAAGAACTAATAGGTGAGCTTGATGAGACATTTAGTTATGGCTTTGATGCTTTAAACACACAAAAAAACTCTTAAAAAGGCATCTGGTAGCGGTTCAAAGTTTATAGCAAAAGTAAAAAAGAATCAAAAAACTTTACTGTCGCTAGCTAAAGAGATAGAGGAAGCTTCTTCTATCGATTCAAGTTTTCAAATGGAAATTAAACAATCAAATGATTTCATAAGACTTCTCCTAAAACCTAAAGAAAATAGGAGCGAAAATTGCTTATAATAAGCTATGGGAAAAACAATCAAATATTTCAAAGTTAATAAATTAACAGATAAAGATTTTAGACGAGTTGTAGGTGTTAAAAGAGACACCTTTAAAGATATGATAAAAGTAGTTAGAAGACACTATAAAAAGAAGAAAGTTAAAGGTGGAACAAACAAATCTTTATCTGCAAATGATGAGACACTCATGATGCTAGAATATTATAGAGAGTATAGAACTTTTAAACATATAGGAGTTGATTATGGAGTGAGTGAATCAACAGCACATTATATTGTTACAAAAATAGAAAAGATTTTAATACAAGAGCCACAATTTCATCTTACAACTCTAAAACATGCGATACCTATAGAAGATACTAATAATCTTGAAATAGTCGTAGTAGATGTAACTGAGAGCCAATGTGAGAGACCAAAAAAAAGTAAAGAAGATACTACTCAGGTAAAAAGAAAAAGCACACCTTAAAAACACAAATAATTACAAGATCTACAGGTAAAATATTAGCTGTAACTATTGATAAAGGAAGAACACATGACTTTAAAGTCTTTAAAGATAGTAAGGCAACTAAAAAAATAATATTGAGTAAAGTTCTTGCTGATTTAGGCTATGTTGGTATCTCTAAAATTTGTCCTAATTCTCAAATACCAAATAAAAGAAGCAAACTAAATCCATTAACAAAAGATGACAAAAAAGAGAACTGTGAATTATCATCAAAAAGAATTATCATTGAACAAATAAATGCAAAAATTAAGGTATTTAAAATTACTAAATACCCATATAGAAATAGACGAAAAAGGTTCGGTTTGAGAATGAACCTTATTTGTGCTATTATTAACCTTGATGCAACACCTATGAGCAGTACCGTTGAAGAGGTTTAATGTTTGGGTGTTTTAGGAGAAGTCTTTTCTAAAATCAGAAATAGTCTTGTACGTAGGTTTTAATCCTGCTGTTAGCCACATCAATTCTATGTTTCTAGCATTTTCTTTTTCTAAAGCTCGTGAGCTTCTTATCTTGTTTAAGTAGCCATAGACATATATCTTGAGAAGTAACTTTGGAGAATAGGACTTCTGTCCTTCAAAGCTTGTCGAAGTGTCATCAAAGCCTAACTGTTTAAGGTCAAGCTGTTCTACATATAAATCTATAGCTCTTACTTGATTGTTCACATCTACATATTCATCAAGACTTGGAGGAAAAAACTGTTGTTGATTACGGTTTATTCCTTCTTTATACTTTTCGCTCATCAAGACCTCTTTAAAGCCATTAATTTAGGCTTTTTATTAGATGTATTATACTCTTTTAGGGGTTTAGGCTTGATGAACTTAAGCTCTATATGTTAGAATCTTTTTACTTTATGAGATCTGCGTAATTTTGTAGTTATTTCACAGTCTCTCTGTTTTGTTAGCATTAGTCTTCCAAAACCCCATCTTTTTTTGTTGGCTTTATTCTAGCAGAACCTGATAGTTTTAGATTTTCTTTTGTTGAAGCTATTCTCAATACTGCCATTTTTCTATGAAATTCATAGAATTTTTCAGTAATTGTTACATCTGTGAAGCTTTCTCGTGAATTATTGTAAGTATAGTCAATTTTTGAAATATCCAAATCATTAGCGACTATAAAACTTTTGACAATTACAGAAAAAGTTAAAGGTGATTTATGGTCAATTTGACATTCTTCCCATTCTACAATTTCATTAGATACTGCACACTTTACAGGACGATTTTTAAACTGTTTAATTTTAAATTTACGGATTCTCTCATAAACAGTAAAGCGACAAGCTCTTGAAAATATTTGCATGTCTGATGGCTGTCCATTTATTGCAAGTCTGTAACTAAATACATCTTTAAATTTTCCTTCTTTATCTTCACCAAAAAAGTAAAAACATTTAGTTGTTCTAAAATCAAGATGTCTATCAACCATCACACCGTGAAAATTCCAATCTTTTTCATTATTTTTTTTGAAAAATCTGCTACTATTTCCTCAGAAAGTTTATTTATATCTTCAGGTCTTCCTTCTTCTTTAAAACTTAATACCATAAGATATTTTACATCATCGTTACTTATAATTTCACCGTAGTCATATTTATTCAAAATTTCTTTATAAAATTTTAGTGCTGCATTTTTTGATGAAAATATTTTATTGCCAATAGTAATCGCAAATCTACTCATGCAAAAGTTCCTTTTTGTGTTGCTAACGGTTGAGGAGAGCAATATTTGACCCGCTCTTGGGTCAAATATTGGCTCCTGCATTTTGTTATGCTTTTAGTAATATTATTTGTTCTTTTTGACTTTTATTATATGTATGTTATGACGTCTAGTAGCAGAAAATATTCCATTTGGTTGCGTACATAAAACACCAGATATTTTTCCTGTAAGAAAATCATTGGCATCTATACTAAACTTCTTTTTTATTTCTCTAACATCAGGTTTACATTCTGACCAAAACTTAATTGAAATAGTGACTGGATAATCATTATTATTTGTTATCTCTGCCGTAACATGATCTTGAGTTGAATATTGTGACCAAAATTTACCTATCACACCATCTTTATTCCGAGTCATTTGATATACTACCCCAAGAAAACCAAACAACATTTCAAAAGTTTTTATTTCATATACGATAAAATAAGAATAATAAAGTGAGGGTAGAAAGATGAGCAGAAAACGGACAACTTATTCAACAGAGCTAAAAACAAAATTGGTTTTAGAGCTTCTTAAAGAGGAAAAAACTCTTATAGAAATAGCTAAAGATAATGGTATTACACCCAATAATCTCAAAAACTGGAAGAAGCTATTTTTAGAGAATGCAGAGATGGCAATGGAACCTTCCAAAGTTGTAAAAGAGTATAAAGATGAAACTAAAAAACTTCAAGAAAAAATAGATGAATACGCAAAAACAGTAGGACAATTAACAGTGGAGAATAACTGGATGCGGGGAAAGCTGAGAAGCTCGGACTTATCTAGTAAAAAGGCTATGATAAATTTCGAGTTAAAGAGATTATCCGTAGTACAACAGTGTGCGATACTAGATATTAGTAGAAGTTCGCTTTACTATATACCTGTAGTCAGCGAACATAAAGAAACCATCAAGGAGGAGATAAAATCTATCTTTGAAGAGATACCAATATATGGAGCTAAGAAGGTGCATTACCAGTTACTAGAGAATGGTTTCAGTGTAAGTTTAAACACAGTGCAGAGTTATCGCAAAGAGTTAGGATTAAAGGCTATACTAGCTGTAAGAGAGCCTATTTCCTTAACTCTAGCTAATATACAACATCCTAAGTTCTCCTATAAGCTTAGAGGGATAAATATTACAAGAGCTAATCAAGTATGGAGTACAGATATTACCTATATTAAAATCAATGGTGGCATGGTTTATCTTGCAGCTATCATTGATTGGTACTCTAAAGCTGTTCTTTCATGGAAAATATCCAATACAATGGACACTGACCTTGTTATGGGAGTACTCAATGAAGCACTTCTTAAATATGAAAAACCAGAGATATTTAATACTGATCAAGGGAGTCAATATACTAGCTATATTCACACCCAAACACTTAAAGATAATGGCATTACTATCTCAATGGATGGTAAAGGTAGAGCTACTGATAATATTTGTATTGAGAGGTTCTGGAGAAGTGCTAAAGTTGAAAGAATTTATCTAAATCAGTACAACACAATTAAGGAACTAAAAGAGGATGTATCGGATTATATGGACTTCTACAATTATAAAAGATTTCATGAAACACTGAACTATAAAAAACCAATGAATGTTTACTTGGAGAGTTTACAAATAAATGATGAGAACTATACTGAAAATGTAGTAGCTGTTTCATAAAGTTACAGGTTAGAGGTGAATAAGGAATTTGGAAATGTTGTCTTGACTTATTGGGGTAGTATATGATTTGCAAATATCAAAGAACTTAATAAAATTAAACTAACTACAATCCTTTTCATTGGAACCTCTAAAAATTAAACTAACTATCTTTAAAATAGCTGTGTTCATACTTCAAAAGTGTTTGAAATGTGAGCATAACTATTTATTCATTGCCATTATAGTTGCTTCAACCTTAAAATACAGGATTAACTAGACACCCCAATCCATTAATAACTAGAAATTAAAAGTGGAATAATTATTGCTTGCTTTTGAGAAAAACAAGGTGATAAGAAAATGGCAATAAAAGCAAGAGATAAATTAGCACAAAAGCGTTCAAGAAAAGGCTATGCAAAAATAGCTGAATCAAATAAACTTTTAGAGTTACTATCAAGAGTTCCAGACCATCGTAAAGGTCAAGGTAAACGGCATAAATTAGAACATATCTTATATCTAGCTATATTAGAGCTACAGATTACAAACAAATTTCTATTTGGATAGATAAACATGTTCAAAAAGAAGAAGTAAAAAAACTTCTAGGTGTAGAATTTATAATAACACCAAAAAGAAGTGCTGTATCAGATATACTTGCAAAAGTTGATAGTGAGGCAGTAGAACTTTTGTTTAGAGAATGGATAAGAATTTATGTCGATACTACAGGAAAACATCTAAGCGTAGATGGTAAAGTGATGAATGGTAGTAGATATAAAGACCAAAAGGCTATACAAGTTGTTGGTGCAGTTCTATCAGAGATAGGTGTAGTTATTGCTCATCAAAAAATTGCAGAGAAATCAAATGAAATACCTGCTTTACAAGCTATGATAGCAGAGCTTGGAGATGAATTTCTCTTTACCTTTGATGCGATGAACACACAAAAAAACTCTTGATTCTATTGAGCGAAGTGGTTCAAAATATATTGCTAAAGTTAAAGGTAACCAAAAAACACTTCTTGATAAAATAAATGAAATATCAAGAGAGATAAAACCATCAAGCACTTATAAAGCTAAACCAATCCAGCAATCTAATGAGTGGATAAATAGAGAAGTATTTATATATGAACCAACTACTTTTTATCATAATGAAATTACCCATGTTCGCTCAATCATTAAAACCATTAAAAAAATACACAAGACAAATCATAAAACTGGAGAAGTAACAAACAGCACTAGTATTCAGTTCTGTATAGCAAATTTTCGTGAAAATGCGGAGTTCTTTCATGATAAAATTTTACTGCATTGGAAGGTAGAAACAATGCACCAATACAAAGATAATAGACTTTTAGAAGATGACCATAATGCTCATCTAAATCCATTTTTAATGACAATTATCAGAAGCATTATTTTAAATATCTTGCACCTAAATGGTACAAAATCTATACAAGAACAACTCATTAACAATAGATGGGATTTAGATGACTCTATCGCTCAACTCTTGAAATTTAGTTTTTAGTGGATTAGGGTGTCTATCTTCATTAAGTGCTGTATCTTTATAAAAGTGCATTGTCTCAACACTCCACTCTTGGAGTATCTTTTGCAAAAATGATTCTGCACTATCTGTATCATTTGAGATATAGTAATGTGTCTTTGTCTCTTTGCAATTAACAATTTTATCAACTCTGATTACTGAATGAATAAAAACACCATCCCATGGATATATACAGTTTTGATACACATATATATTTCTTTGTATGAAATCATTTGATTGTTTAATTTCCATTTGAAAACTTGAATCGATAGAAGAAGCTTCCTCTATCTCTTTAGCTAGCGACAGTAAAGTTTTTTGATTCTTTTTTACTTTTGCTATAAACTTTGAACCGCTACTAGATGCCTTTTTAAGAGTTTTTTTGTGTGTTTAAAGCATCAAAGCCATAACTAAATGTCTCATCAAGCTCACCTATTAGTTCTTGAAATGCTGGTATCTCATTAGACTTTTTGTCTATCTCTTTATGGGCAATAATTAATTTTGTTTCTGCTAAAACTGCAGATAAAACAGATACTGCATTATCTTTAGCATTTGCACTTCCTCTTAGAACTTTACCATCTACGGCTGCTACTGCATGTGCTGGTATATCTATAAAAATTCGTATCCATCTGCGGAAGGCTTTTTCTAATTCAATCTTATCAACTATTTCAAAAAAGTCATACACTCTTGATTTTCCTGGGGCTTTAAAAAATTCTACACCTAATAGTTTTTTTATCTCTTTTCGTTTACCGTTATTCTTCATCCATTGATGTATTTCAATTGGATTCTTTGCACCCATCAGAATTGCAATTACCGATAAATACATCATCATAGGTAAACTATATTGTCTCGCTTGTTCTCTTCCTTGCTCTGATATTTCCTCTTTAAAAATTTCTAATAATTTATTGCTCATTTCTGCCCCTTTTAGAGCTATAAGCAAATATTGTTCTTAGTATCGGAATGGGCTATAATCGTTAGTATTTATAACTTTAAATGACTTTCGAAAGAAGTCTATTAGACTTCTCCTAAAAGCTCATAGTAATACCTCACTTTAGATACCTGTTTATAGGATTTAGCAAGATTATATTTTAGTAATATTCAAATTACTCTTATATTTTAAATTAAAGTAACTTGCGTAGGGACATATATCCAAATATTGAAAAAGGTTTTAGGAGAAGTCTATTATAATCTTGAGCTAAATGCTTTAATATTTGCCGTCTTAGAATATACTTTTTAAAAATGATTTCTGGTAATTTATTTGCTCTTCGTTTAGAGCTAAAAGATTGCTTACATTCAGTACAAAAATATCTAATTATTCCTCTTTCTTTTCCCTTTTTAAGCCCCATAGTGCTGACTTAAACTTAAGGTTTTAAGCACCCATTTTTTTCATTAAGTCCACTCTTCCCTAAATTATAAAAAACCGATGAATGTATATTTGAATTATGTTGAAAATATAGCATAAAGTAACAGCTAAATGTGGAAATAAATAAGTTGTTTTAATAGTCTTACTTTTTTAGTCCATTATAGATTTAGATTATGGTAAAATCAATACTTTATATTGTAAATTAGAAGCGAACATGAGTTCTTCAAAAGTTTTATTGAGTGTTTTACTTATGAAATTTTTTGTGACTAATTCTTTTTGAAACCTTACATAATCACCTAATTGAACTTCTGTTCTTGTTACAGCTACCCAAAATGTTTTGTCGGAGTGTTCTTTTACTTCTAAATATGTATAGCCTCCAGCGTTTTGTAGACTTATCACTTCACCTTGATAATAGGGTTTTACTATTTTCTGCTCACTTGTTGAGGGAGCTATTTTTGGCTCTTGTGCCTGTGCATTAAATGCTAGAAAAGCTAGAGTTACGAGTATGTTAATTTTTTTCATTTTCTTCCTTTAGTTGATTTAAATTTCTTTTTGGATACGCTATTAAAATAATAAAAAATACAATTGCTGAACTTATATATACCCATGTAGGGATAGGCACTGGGTCTCCTGTAGCGTAAGAGTGCATACCAGCAAGATAAAAATTTACCCCAAAGTATGTCATAAGAATTGAGTAAAATGCAAGAACTGATAATACACTAAAAAGATAAGGACTGTATATACTTTTTATCAGCCTTACATGTAAAACTATCACATACACTAAGATTGATATATACGCCCATGTTTCTTTAGGATCCCAACCCCAGTATCTTCCCCAAGATTCATTCGCCCAAATACCACCTAAAAAGTTGCCTATTACTAAAAGTGTAAGCCCTAGAATAAGTATCAATTCATTTATATAACTAGTATTTTTGATATGAGAATCTATATGTTTTGTATTTAAACTTCTGAACGTATACATAAGAAGAGTCATAAGCCCAAGAATGGCACTCACGCCAAAAAATCCATAACTAGCTGTAATTACAGAGACATGGATACTAAGCCAATAGGATTTAAGAACAGGAACTAAATTTGTAATTTCAGGATCAATTTCTCCTAAGTAAGCAGCAAATATAAATATACCTGCCATTATAAAAGAGGCACTTAAGGCTAATGTTGATTTTCGCAAAAATAAAAAACTAGCTAAAATGGCTGAATAAGCAATATATATCATAGTTTCATAAGTATTACTAATAGGAGCATACCCACCTATATACCATCGAATACCAATCCCAAAAGTATGAATTAAAAGAAGTAAAAAGGAAATTATACTAGTTATTAATTGCACTTTAGAGTTTATCAGCTTATTTAAAAACATAGAACCTAAAGCATATATAAGTAAAATAATTCCCAAAATAAGATAAACAATTGAGAGTCTAAAAAATAATGATGTTGCGTTATACCATATCTCTACATCGAGTTTTTTTTGTTTAGGCAATACATTTTTACCAAATTTATTTTGATATGCTCTTATATCTTGAATATATGTAAAACCTTTTTGATAGTTTCTATTGTACGCAGCATCTAGTAAACGACTTGTGCTTCTTTTAACCTGAGAGTTATCTACCATCTCAAACATAGTTTTAAAATCAACCCATTTATTGCGTTCATTATTAGGAAGTGGAAATAAGGTCAAAAGGACACCTCTATAACTCATAAATGCGATATTGAGCCGTTCATCTACTTTAAGAAGATCTCTCTCAAATGTACCTCTCTTAGATGGGACAAGTTGATTTGCTTTTTCTACTAAATGAGTCAATTTATATTTCCCATCTTCATCAAAAAAATCTATAAATCGTACAAGTTTTTGCTTCGCTTTGACACCTATCACATCTCTTAGTTTTGCTGTCTTGATTTTGATAATATTGACTTTTTTCCAAATATTTGGACGAGAAAACATTCCTAATATAACTTGATTGGCATTCATCCCTTGCCAAGTACTTTTTCCTGTGAGTTTATTAAGCACCTCACGATTTTGTGTGTCAAGAGGTTTCATCCGTCCAACAGGATCTTGAACCACTAGCCTAGCAAAAGAGTCTGCTAGTTCTTTAGAGTTTTGTTTATGTTCTTCAAGATAGCTTTGTACATAGTCACTCGCATAAGAAGGGCTTTGTGCTAAAACAAGTAAGAGGGGTAGGAGATAAGAAGCAATAGAGATTTTATTTATTTTTTTTATCAAAAATTGAAATCTAGATTTTTTATCAAATAGGTTCAAAATAAGACCTAAAAATAAAAGTGTATATCCTATGTAAGTTATCTCTACTCCCGGATCTTTATTTACGGAGAGTTTTGTACCTTTTTCATCTGTATCATAGGAAGTTTGAAAAAACTTGTAGCCTTTATATGTAAGAGTATTGTTCATATATATATCAGCTTTAAACTCAATATTATTTTTTTCATCAATTACACTGACTTCACTACTAAACTCAGATGGAGATCTACTCCCCGGGTACCTCGTTAATTTAAAATCATGTAAGCTTATATAAAAAGGAGTTTTAGAAGTCTCATCTCCTACTATAATAATATTTGATTTTTCACCCTCACGAATATGCATCATCCCATCTAAACCAAAAAAGTGAGTAATGGCCGCTCCAAATAATATAATAACAAAAGATATATGAAAAAGTAGTCTTGCTTTAACCTTGTACATCTTCGTTTTATAGGCAACACTTAAAAAATTAATACAAACAAATAATAAGGATAGTTGATACCACCAACTATTATAAACAAGTTCTTTTGCTTTGGCTGAACCGAAATCATTTTCTATAAAAGTACCTACAGCTGCACCAATAGTTAAAATAAGGACTAATGCTATCATAGTCTTATATGAACTGATTATTTTATATATCAAAAAATACCTTTATATATTTGTATTTAGGGAAAAAAATCCCTAAAATTTAAGCATATGAAATCTTATTTACTAAAATAAGATGCTTCTTCATCAACCTCTTTTCTTGAGTCCATATTTAAGTTGCCATTTTTAACAGCTATCTTATACCACTCTTTTTCAAGTGTAGCTTTAAATTCATTTTTAGCTGCTATTAATTTTTCTAAGGGAACACCTGCTAAACTTTGAGCATTCTTCTTATTTGAAAAATCTGGAGCGCTGTAATTCATCACACCATGTTTTGCAAGAACACTTACAAGAGCTAATCTAGCTTTCATAGCGGATTCATTTGCAACTGCTAAAAGGCGTAACGTTTCTTCTGGTGCATGAAAAAATGCTGGATGTGATGCAACGGCATAATCCCATTTCCACTGTCCACTTCTAATATCTGCACGAACTCCTGCTAACTCTTCATCACTTGCACCAACTTCCATAGCTTTTGCAGTTTCAAGGTGAGCTTTTGCTAAGTTATCCATAGCAATTTCATGAAGTTGATCTTTTCTCTTGTATTTTTGAGCCACTATACCTCTAAGCTTTTTCTCACTCTCTCTATGGCAAGGCATACAGCTTCTATCCATTGTTTCTAATGGATTTTGTAGTTGATGATCACTATATTTTACAGAGCCTTCTTGAGTATATGGCATATGACAATCAGCACATGATACACCTTTTTGACCATGAATACCAGTCTTATATAACTCATAGCCTGGATGTTGTGTTTTAAGCATTGGTGTTTTAGAGATTTTATGAGTCCAATCCTTAAATCCCATATCATCATAATATTTTTCAGCACCCTCAGCAGTTAGACCATTTGCCCATGGAAGAGTAACAACTTTAGCTACTTTTTTGTTTCCATCTTTATCCGTCCACTCAGTTTTTTTGAAGTAGTATTCAACATGACATTGTGCGCACACAAGGTTACGTCGCTCTTGATGCGTTGAATCTGCAAATGAAGGTAAACCAGCTGCTTTAAGTGCTCGATCTAGGTGAGGTCTTCTAACATTGAGTTCACCAGTTACATTACTGTGACAATCTGCACAACCAATAGGGTTTACAATTTCTGAACCATATTTAGCCCATTTTCCTGTAAAATATTCTAATTCTCCATCTCTCTCCATAATCCTTGGAACATCTGGAGACTTACATGTCCAACACGCTGTTGGCATTGGTCCAGACTTGCCATCAGTAGGAGCACCTGTTCTTAATGTATTCACATTATCTTGAAGTGCGTAGTAGTGTCCACGAGGAGCGTTATAATCTTTAGCAAAACCATATCCCGCCCAAAGAATAGGAAGTTGAGATTTATCTTTAAGCATGTCTATAATTTGAGAGCTTTCTTTTGTTTTTTTCCAAGAACTATATTGTCTTGGATAGTATCTAGCCCACTCTTCATTTTTGTGTTTAATATTTTGCGCAATAAGGGGTCTTTCATTTATAGCTATTCTTTCTGCCTCTCTTTGATTAACACTAGCCGTAAGTAGTGAAATTGCAATGATAGCGAACAAAGAACCTGCAAGTAATAATTTGTACTTCATCTCTTCTTCCTTTAACTTTATTTAACTTCTCGTAAACCCAAACTATATGGGGTAGTTGTTAGACCTCTGACTTTTCCATGAGGCACCTGTTTGTGACACGACCAACATTTTCTTCCATTTTCTACATGCTCATCATCAAAATTATGATACTTATCTGCATTAGTTCCAATGACAGAAGTTACACTTTTATGACATGATATACAGTTCTTTTGAACTCTCGAAGCTCCATCATCACTTATTCTCATCGCATGATCATAAGTATTTAGAGTAAAAGCGAGGGTATGATTAAATCCATCTCTTGCTTTTGCCATATATTTGTTGATAAAACCATCTGTAGGTAAATGACATTCTACACATGTAGCACGCTGAGCGTGAGAACTGTGTTGCCAAGTCGCATATTGAGTATTCATTACATGACAGTTAATACATGCTTTAGGGTCTGTAGATAAATATGAAAATGCTTTTGCAGCAATAATCAAATATATAAAAAATCCAATAGCTATTATAAATGCCAATATTGCAATCTTTTGAAGTGTAGTTTTATTTTTCACACTTCCTCCTTTAGATAATACACCTTAGAGTTTTAAAAACTCACCATCAATCCCAAGTCTAGTTAATATCAAAAAAATTATAAAAATTTTTATTTTTCCTTAAATCTATTTGATATTATTTTTAACCTTAATATTTTATACTACTTAATAACTTTATAGAAACTTAAATACTTTAACTAGATAGTAATGATGTTACAAAAGATAATCAAATGTTACTATACTTCACAACATAAGAATAAATAATATAACTATCTCAACTTTCGCACATAAAATCCAACTCTTTTTGAGTAAGTATCTACCCAAATATAATTTTAAAATCAACACCATGAGACCACTGCACAGTAAGTAATAGACCTCAAATAATTTCAAAACTAAGATCATTAAAAAGGTTTAGATTTAATAGACTTCTCCTAAAACCTTTTTCAATATTTGGATATATGTCCCTACGCAGTTACTTTAATTTAAAATATAAGAGTAATTTCAATATTACTAAAATATAATCTTTCTAAATCCTATAAACAGGTATCTAAAGTGAGGTATTACTATGAGCTTTTAGGAGAAGTCCAATATGAATTTGACTTGGTTACACGACTAGCGTTAAGTTAATTTCAACATAGAAGATAATCCTATTACTTATAATCCAACAAAGCAACCTATTTAAAGGCATTAAAAGCACTTTTCAGCTAAAATAACATCACGAAGAAGAGGTAAAAAGTGGCATTTAAAGATACAAACAATACATTTTCAGATATAGCAGTAACATCAAGATTAGAAAAAGTAAATTCATTTCTTAAAGAGTTGGACTCTATTATAGACTTTGATAAATTACGACCAGTACTAAATAGAAATGGAATTGCTAAAAGTAATGTAGCTGGAGCACCTGCTTATGATAATGTACTGATGTTTAGAGTACTGTTACTCCAGAAGTATTACAATCTCTCTGATCAAGCCACTCAAGATGCACTCTATGTAAACCTACTCTTTATTAGATTTGTAGGACTTAGCCTAGAGGATAGTGTACCAGACGAGAGTACAATCTGTAGATTTAGAAATTCCCTACTCAAGAACCGACTTTATGATAAATTATTTAACTAGACTTCTTGCAAAACTCCTTATATGGCTTAGCACTTTATAGAGAGTTTTAATCAAGGTAAATGTTCTCAAGCGTAGCCAAAGCTAGGGTTGGGGTTCTTTAACGCTGAGTAAGGCTCTCTATAAAGTGTCCTATGGAAGGGATAGTAAGTACTAACCTTGCACAAAAAAATATTTTACCCTTAGCTTAGGCTAGGAATAAAAATTTGTTTTACACAATTTTAGTCCTTCTTAGCTCTCTGTGGTATATAGGAGTTTTGCAAGAAGTCTACTCTGTAAATAAACAATTAGAGAGTAAAAACCTGATAGCTAAAACAGGAAAATCTGTTTTAATTGATGCTACTCTCATTAGAAGTGATAACACGCAAATAAAAAATAAGACTAAAGAAGTATACAAAGAAGACAAGAAAGGTATTCAAACAATAAATGCTGAGTTAAATATAAAACTTGAAGTAGAGCTTCAATCCAAAAAGCCTTCAACAAAAAAGATTCAAAGAATTCTTAATGCTAAAGCCCATAACTCCAAGACATACAAGAATGCACAACTTGATACACTACAAGGTATTGATACTAAAGATATAAAGACTTCTCAAATTATTATAAAGAATGAAGAAGATAGCTATAATCATCAAGATAAAATAGATAGTGAAGTAAGGATAGGCTTTCACGCATCAAAGAAACAATATACACAAGGCTATAAAGTACTGATGTTACGATAATCTAAACCTTCAAATTTACAAAAGGTGACATATTAAAAATAGATGGCATTAAAGATGCTTAAAATATATATGAAGCAATTAGAAGATATGTACATAAATTTCGTAATCAGTTCATTTAGCAAGATAGAGATGACAAAACTTTCAAAAGTAACAGGTAATAGTCATGATGTTTTCACAAAGCATCTACTATTAAATGATTCTCTTGATGATGAAAAGACTTTGTGGAAATCAATAAAACCATTTTTAAGAGATTATGAGAATGAAGACAATGCTTGTATTATTATCGATGATATGCTTATGCATAAGCCTTGGAGTAAAGTAAATGATGTAGTTTGCTGGCATTATGACCATGTGTCACAAAAGATGCAAAAAGGTATCTTAATACTAAATTTTCATTATACAGATGCTACAGGTATATCTATCCCTTTGGGATATGAAATTATCACAAAAACTGAAAATAAATGGAGTGAGGAACATCAGAAGTCTATTAAAAAATCTCTCTTTAGTAAAAATGAAATAATGCAAGATAAACTTCAAATTTTACATCACAATAATGAAGTGAAATATAAATATATTTTATTTGATAAATGGTTTTCAAGTATTAAGAACTGATGTTACGATAATCTAAATTCATAAAGTTTAAGAAGTGCTACAAATCTAAGCAACTTGTAATTCTTCAACTTTTTGGTAGGCGACTTTGAGAGCCTCAATATATATTTTTTCCTTAATGGCAAAGTGGTTCATTTTATAGTTTAATCGAAGTTTCTCAAGTTTTATAAAACCACGAACAGATAAGTGTATATGATTTCTTTGTGATGTTTCAACTTTTGTTGGAGAGTGTTCTATTTTTAAATTTTGTTTTAAAGATTTATGATATTCCTCTATTTTCCACCGTCTTTTGTAGATTTCAAGTACCTGATTGAAAGATAAGTAGACTTCTCCTAAAACCTTTTTCAATATTTGGATATATGTCCCTACGCAGTTACTTTAATTTAAAATATAAGAGTAATTTCAATATTACTAAAATATAATCTTGCTAAATCCTATAAACAGGTATCTAAAGTGAGGTATTACTATGAGCTTTTAGGAGAAGTCCAGTCTATATCATTAGTAACAAGATATAAATAAGTAGATTCGCCATCATCGCCGTTTTTGACCACTTGCTTGATAAGTCTTAGAGGTTTTTTATAAGCTTCAATATATATCAGCCGACTACTACCACCCTTTATATCTATGCTTGAGATATTAACATATTTTCCTTTATTTCTTTCTTCTAAAGTGAGTGCTATTTTTCTATTACTTTTTATTGGACATACAAACTTCTTGTTTAGTTCTTCTTCTATAAAAAGTAGATTCTTAATACTTGAAAACCATTTATCAAATAAAATATATTTATATTTCACTTCATTATTGTGATGTAAAATTTGAAGTTTATCTTGCATTATTTCATTTTTACTAAAGAGAGATTTTTTAATATTCTTCTGATGTTCCTCACTCCACTTATTTTCAGTTTTTGTGATAATTTCATATCCCAAAGGGATAGATATACCTGTAGCATCTGTATAATGAAAATTTAGCATTAAGATACCTTTTTGCATCTTTTGTGACACATGGTCATAATGCCAGCAAACTACATCATTTACTTTACTCCAAGGCTTATGCATAAGCATATCATCGATAATAATACAAGCATTGTCTTCATTCTCATAATCTCTTAAAAATGGTTTTATTGATTTCCACAAAGTCTTTTCATCATCAAGAGAATCATTTAATAGTAGATGCTTTGTGAAAATATCATGACTATTACCTGTTACTTTTGAAAGTTTTGTCATCTCTATCTTGCTAAATGAACTGATTGCGAAATTTATGTACATATCTTCTAATTGCTTCATATATATTTTAAGCATTTTTAATGCCATCTATTTTTAATATGTCACCTTTTGTAAATTTGAAGGTTTAGATTATCGTAACATCAGTTAGCATATAAATTAATTATATCGTATAATCTCTTTATGAAAATATATGATGTATTAATCCTTGGTGGTGGGGCGAGTTCACTTATGTGTGCAAGTTATTTAAAATCTTCTTTAGAGATAGCAATAATAGACTCTAATCCAAAACTAGCACAAAAATTAAAAGTTTCAGGTGGTGGTAAATGTAACATCACTAATGTTGAAGTAACTTGTGATAATTTTGATGGTGATGTTTCTTTGATAAAGAGTGCTTTAGAAGTTTTTTCAAGAGATGACTTGCTAGATTTTTTACAAAGAAATAACATCGAAGCAGTGCTTAGAAAAAATCGTTATTATTTTTGTCCTAACTCTTCAGATGAGATTATTAATATTTTAAAAAAACAATCCTCTAAAGCAGAAGTAGTACTTAACACTATTGTAACATCGGTAAAAAAAACAGATGATATTTTTGAAGTGACAACATCAAAGGGAGTTTTTAGAACAAAAAAATTAGTAATAGCAACAGGCGGAAAAAGTTTTAAAACATTAGGTGCATCGGATATAGGTTTGAGTATTGCTAAAAGTTTTGAGATAAAAGTAAAAGAATTTACTCCAGCACTTGTTGGTATGACTTTACAACCCTCTCAGTTTTGGATGAAAGAATTAAGTGGTTTATCGTGTTATGTTCATATAAAAGTAAATGAAAAACTACTCAAAGAAGAGATGCTTTTTGCACACAAAGGTATCAGCGGTCCTTGTATACTTTCTGCATCACTTTATTGGAAAAAAGGAAACATAAGTATAGACTTTTTACCCAATGAGAGTATTTTTGCATTAAGTAAAAACAGTAAAAAATTATTGAGTTCAGTAATTCCTCTTCCTAAAAGACTCTCCAAAGCACTCTTAAAAGCGATAAATGTACCAGATATAGAGTGTAAAAAGATAAATTCTAGTATCAAAAAAAAATTAGAATCCATCCATAACTACGAGTTTGCTCCAGCGGGTAACTTTGGTTTTACAAAGGCTGAAGTCTCTCGTGGAGGGGTTTTAGCTCAAGAACTCAATGAAAAAACCTTAGAATCTCAAAAAGTAAATAATTTATATTTTATAGGTGAAGTAGTAGATATTACAGGAGAGTTAGGTGGATATAATTTTCAGTGGGCATTTTCTAGCGGGGTTCTTTGTTCAAAAGCATTAAACTATATTTAACCACATAATTGGTAGAATAATTTCTTATTTCAAACAATTGGACTTTAATGAAACTATTTATATTTTTTACACTTGTATTACTCACAATTACCCTAAACGCAATTACAATTAAATCTATTAAATACGAAGGACTTGTTCATATATCAGAGTCGGTTGCATTACGAATGTTAGACTTTGAGCTTGAGAGTGATATTGATGAAAAGATGCTTAATGATGCTTTACAAATGTACTTCAAACAAGGTTATTTTAAAGATGCTTGGATTGATTATGATAATAATGGAACCTTAACTTTTCATTTTGTTGAAAAGGCAATCATTTCAAAAATTGTTTTAGAGGGATGGAAAGAAACTGAAGAAGAAGAGATACTTGCTAGTGTAATTCAAATAAAAAAAGGTTCTTTATATAATGAGAAAAAGCTTGAGGCTGCAAAAAAAAGAATTATTACAGCAATATCACGAGATGGCAAAATTGATAGTGTTGTAGAAATTGAAAAAGAATTTTTAGATAATGGAAGTATGAAAATCACATTTGTTGTAAATGAGGGTGAAGAAATTATTATTAAAAATTTACAATACGATGGAGTTAATGGTTTAGATAGTGATGATTTTGATGAAGTTATCGCAAACAAAGAACATGAGTTTATGGGTTGGCTTTTTGGTCGAAATGATGGAGAGATGCAATTACCTGACTTAGAATATGATAATTTGAGAATTCGTGATTATTATATGCAGTATGGTTATTTAGATGCTAAGGTGAATCAACCTTTTGTAAGAGTTAATTTTGATGACTATACGGCAGATATAAGTTATCAAGTTCAAGAGGGTGTTGTATACACCATAAATAGTATATCTATAAATCAAGTTGATAAAGTGATAGACGATGAAAAGATAATGGAAGTAATTAGCCTTGAAGAAGGTCAAGTATTTAATATTAAGACTTTTCGTAAGAATGCTGCCATTATTAAAACTTTAATAGCAGATATGAGTTATGCTTATACACAAGTTATCCCAGATTTGAGAAAAAATAAAAATAATAATACTGTTGATGTAGTTTTTAAGGTTATTCCAGGAGAAAAAGTGCGTATTAGAAATGTTATTATTTCTGGAAATACAAGGACTTTAGACAGAATTATTAGAAGAGAACTTTTTTTAGGAGCGGGGGATATGTATTCTTTAACAGATTTAAAAGATTCTCGTGCTGCCTTGGGTAGGTTAGGTTTTTTTGATGCAAATGCAATAGAAGAAAAAAGAGTAAGTACCAATAGCATGGATATTGTAGTTAAGGTTAAAGAAGCAGCTACTGGTAATATTCAAGTTGGTGGTGGATATGGAAGTTATGGTGGGATGCTAGTTACTTTAGGGGTAAGTGATAAAAATGTTTGGGGTTCAGGTATATCTGTTGGAACGAAAATTGAAAAATCTGAAGTACAAAAAACGATTTCATTTAATGTAAGTAACTCTAGATTAAATGATAGTGATTTTTCTGGTAATTTTTCTATTCATAGTTCAGATATTGATTATAATGATTATAAAGTTCTCTCTAAAGGTATTACACTTGGAACGGGTCATAGGTTTACACGACATATTTCAGGCTATCTAAGCTATAATTATTCTAATAATAGTTATCAAATAGATGAAAATGCATCAGTTTTTCTTGATAGAAGGTATTTGGAGAGTTATTCTAAAAGTTCTATTACAGGAAGTTTAAAATTTGATAACACTGATGATTATTATCTTCCAAGAGAAGGGTTTACACTCTCTCAAAGTGTTGAACATGCTGGAATGGGTTTTGGAGATGTTAAGTTTGTTAAGTCAAGGACTAATTTTGGAATTTTTGCAGGTTTAAATAATTTATTGGGATTTGATGCTATTGCTAGGTATAAAGCAAGATACCATTTTTTAACAAGTAGTGATGGATACATACCTCTAGCAGAAAAATTTTATATGGGTGGTATTGGAAGTGTAAGAGGGTATGAATCCTATTCAATTTCACCTACTACTATTGATAATGGTTCTTCTAAAGTTCTTAGAATTGGGGGAGAAAGAACTTTTTCTAATAGTATAGAACTTAGTTTTCCTTTAATACCAAAGGCAAAGATGAGACTCGTTACTTTTATTGACTATGGAATGATAGGTGACAAAAAAATAGATGAGTATTCACGTGCTGGTTATGGTTTTGGCTTAGAATGGTTTTCACCTGTTGGACCAGTCCAAATAGTATTTTCACGACCTATTGGGGAGAAAAAAGGAGATTTATTAGCTCCATTTGAATTTACTATGGGACAGCGATTCTAAAAAATTATTTTTAGAGACTCGTGTTTAGTAATCTTTTCTATGGATTCCTTAGAAAGATAGAGGTTATTTTTTGATTGAATTTTTAAAATTCCATCTTTAAACTGAATATCAAAATCTATATTCCTTGGTTTATGGGCGAGTAAAGCTATGCTCAAAGAGATGAGATAAGAAAGTGAACTAATGATTTCTACACTAGGGAGTAAAGATTTATATTTCTTAATATGTTTCTTTGAAGGTATCTTGTTATTTGCATATCGTGCTAGTGTTGCAATAAGCATAATTTGTGAATGAGTAAATCCATACTCTAAAGCACTTTTAATAAGATAATAAGTATGTCTATTTTGAGAGAAAAAGTGCATGCTACTGCCTGATGGATAAAGTTTAGAAGCAATAGCTAACTCATAGCGGTAACTTTTATTTATATTTAAATATGTATGTGTCAAATCAAAAAGTTCTTTACTAACTTTACTTAAATTATTTGAAAAATTAGTGTTATTGATATTGGAGTCAATGATATATCGCAAGGATGTATTATAGTTGTGTGGCAGTTTATCTTTTGAGTGTCTTAATAAATCTGCAAGATAAACACCTTCCCTTACTCCAACCCCACTTGTAATGATTTTTTTAAATGACATTTTTTTCAGAACTCTTTGAAGTATTAGAACACCTGGTTTAATAATATCAAACCTATTTTTTTTGATACCAATAGTTTTTAAAGTATTTTCATCAGATTTTAAAATCAAATCAATAAAATGGATGAAAACTTTAGGTAAGCATTCAAACCCATGTATCTTGTTTAATGGGTATTGTAAACTAGTCATAATTGCATTAGAAACAGCTCTAAAAGTTCCACCCATACCAATAAGCGTATGAGGGCTAAAATCACTTAAACACTCTAATTTTGAGTCTATATAGTTAATAGCTCCATTGATATTGTCATGTTCAAAATATAATTCTTTTAATCTCAGAGTACCTAACTCAAGAGAAATAGTTTTTGACACATTATCTATGTCAATGAGACTAAATTCACTAGAACCTCCGCCAATATCAATACTAAGAGCATTGTGTTGTGTTGGAAGTAGATTGGCACAAGCCATCGCTCCAAGATATGCTTCTCTTTTTCCATCTATTACTTTAACATTAAGCTTTAGTTTTGAGCGAATTTTTAATAAAAAGTCATGTTTGTTTGGAGCCTCACGAAGGGCTGAAGTTGCCACACATAAAGTTTTACGAACATTAAAAGATTTTGAAATAGACAAGAAGTCTCTCAAGGCATTGAGAGTTCTATTCATAGGTTCCTCTTGTAAATAGGACTTATTAGCATAAGCATCTTGAGAAAGCCTTACTTTGCTTTTCGTTTCATATAAAAGGTGAAAAGCAAATCGAGAAGTTTTTTCATAAATTGCCATTCTAATAGAATTAGAACCAATATCTATGATAGATACTCTTTTTGCCATGATTAAACTACTTAATCTTCTATATCTAAATTTTTAAGTTTAAATTGTAGTTCCGCAATTGATTCTACATTGTCTTTATCGGGGATTATACAATCAACAGGACATACTGAAATACAAGCAGGTTCATCATAGATGCTAACACATTCTGTACATTTATCTGGATCAATATAGTAAATTGGATCACCTTCTTCAATTGCGATTGTTGGACATTCTTCACGACATGCATCACATGCAATACATTCATCATTTATTAGTAGAGCCATTAATTAACCTTATAAAATTTTATTCTATGCGATTTATATCAAAATAAAGCTTTAGTATTTTTTAAACGAGCTTATTTTCTTGGTAGTATACATGATAATTTAGAGTTTAATTGTAAAGATGCTATAGTTCCATCAAATCCATCAGTTCTATTTTTAATACTAATATTCGCACCCAATGCATCCGAAGCACTTTTTGCTAAAAATAAACCAAGACCAACACCAGATTTATTTCCTTGACGTTTAAAGGGAGCAAATAAATCTTGACTTTCATCAACACCACAACCTTCATCTATAACTTCTATAAGTAAGCTATCCTTAGCATGTAAACTTTTTATAGTAACACTTCCCTTTTTAGATGTAAATTTAAGAGCATTTTGTAAAAAATTTTGGATAATTTGGTTTAAAAGAGAGACTTGTAAATATGCCATAAAACTATCAGGTTGAAAGTCAATATAAAGTTTTTTTCCTTCATTTTCTGCAAGAAGTATAAAATTATTTGCTTTTTCTTTTAAAAAAACGATAACATCTACTAAAATTGGTTTTTCAAGTTGTGCACCCTCTTGGCGACCAATATTTAAAATATTTGACACAATGATATTCATCTCATCAATAGTCTTATTTGTAACATTAAGGGCATCTATATACTCTTTAGCAGAGCGTTTTTTTATAAGAGTAACTTGATTTTTTAATTTTATCACGGCAAGCGGTGTTTTAAGCTCATGTGCTGTACCTATAAAAAGTTCCTTTTGGTATTTTACAAAAGTTTGAATTCTAGTTATAAGATGATTAATAGTTTCTCCAAGGGGCTCAAATTCTGTAGGTAAAGATTCGATTTTTATAACTTGCATACGATGCTCATCCATATTTGAAAGTTTTGAATTGAGTGTTTTAAGAGGATTTGTTAACATTTTAGAAAGAGTTATAGCATACAAAATCACAAGTATAAAACCAGCGATATTAATAGTAAAAATATAGTTTAAAATTTTATTTAAGATATGTTTTGTTCGAGATATTTCTTTTGTGAGTTTGAGATAACTATGTTCATATAATGGAAAAGGATATATTAAAGTCATATATGTACGAGTATTCTTTGTGGTTTGATAGATATTTACTTCTCTATGTATGTTTTTGAGATGTATTACTTCAATTGTTAAACCAAAAATGGCATCAGTATTATTAGAAAATACTTCTTGTTCATTTGATATATTTTGTGCATAACGAATAAGTTCTTGATGTTTTTCTTCATAAATTGATTTTTGAATAAAGAAGTATAAAATAGATGAAAATATAGCGATTAAAGTAGCCGAAGCGATAAGGAGTTGAATAAGAAAATCTCTTCTTATACTTCTTTTTGAAAACAAGTGTTTCCTTTAGTTTTAAAAGATTTACAACCAAAAAAGGTTGTAAAATAGACTAATAATTAATCAAGTTCTTTTGGAAAGCAAAATCTGTATCCACGACGACGAACAGTTTCAATTGTTGTAATTCCAAGTGGTTTATCCATTTTTTGTCGAATCTGATTAATCGCCACTTCAATTACATTTGGAGTTACTAGTTCTGGTTCTTCCCATATAGCATCAAGAAGTTGTTCTTTTGAAACAATTTGATCACGATGACGAGCAAGGTGTGTTAGAACTTCAAAGGGTTTGCCTTTAAGTTCAATCTCTGTTTCTTTATAAGTGATTTTTTCCTCTTCAGGATTAATAGTTAAATCTTCTATTTCAATGATATTACTTCCACCAAATCTTAAACGAGCTTCAATTCTAGCGATAAGAACATCAAAATCAAATGGTTTTCTAATATAATCATCAGCACCAGCACGAAGTGCCTCTATTTCACTTTCATTATCATCTCTAGCTGAAAGTACAACTACAACAGTTTTTGGAGTGTTAGACTTTATATCGCCAATAATATCTATAGAGTTACCATCTGGAAGCATCCAGTCCATAAGAACTAAGTCATAGTTACGAATATCAAGATAGTATTCTCCATCTTTAAGATTTTCAACTACATCACTTTGGTAGCCATATTCCTTTAGTCCCTCAGCAAGCATTTTGTTTAATGTTACTTCATCTTCAATGATAAGAATGCGCATTGATATTTTCCTATTTTATATTTATTTTATGTGAAATGATAGCATAATTTTAGCTTAGTTTAAAGTATTTTTCAATTTTCTTTAAAAAAACTTTAATTTTAGATTAAGAATTAAAAAAAACTGAATCACTTACACTTACCTTACAGTCACTTAATATAGAGGGTTTTGTTATCTTTAATTTTAAATTATCGATAAGTAAAAACTTTTTTTTAAGTTTTATAATCAAATGCTTTAAAGCATCTTCAATGAGTAGAAATTTTTCATTTTTCATCTCGAACTTGATAAGGTCAGAAACATACTCATAATTAATAATTTGCTTAGTATAAAGGTATTGAATTTCAAGGTTTATAACAACATCTTGAGGAGTAATCCTTTCAAAATCTAAAATACCAAGAATACATTGAAATTTTAAGTCTTCAATAATTATAGTCATTATACAACTCTGCTTTCTTCTCCTTTAAATAAACGGATAATATTTGGTATATGTTTATAATAAAGAGTAAATACTATCAATACAACAGGAGCATGAGTCATATTGGGATGAATATAAAAACTTGCAATTAAAAGTGCAGTAACTCCAAGTAAGGATGATATAGAAGATATACGAATAGTTTTCACCGTAATTACCCAAACAACAAGAGCGATTAAAGTTTCTTGAGGTAACATAAAAAGCATTACCCCCATACCAGTTGCTATCCCCTTACCACCCTCAAAGTTTAAGTATGGTGAAAAACAGTGTCCAATGACTGATAAGACTGCTATTGCCCATAAGCTTGCTTCACTTAGTCCTGTAAAATAAGCAATAATGAGTATAAACGCACCCTTAAACGCATCAAGTACTAAGGTTGCAATCCCAAGTTTTTTTGCAAGTTGAGGGTTACTTTCTGTGACAACCCTTAAAACATTAGTGGCTCCAATACTACCGCTACCATTTTTTTTAATATCTATATCAGCATATTTTTTTGTTAAAAGTAGCCCAAAGGGTATACCCCCAATTAAATAAGCTAATATAAAAAATTGAACATTCGTATTATATAAAAATTCCATCATAAAAGTACCTTAAATCTTAGTTTACGAAATTTTACTATTTATATGGTTATAGTCATATAAATTCAGGTTGAAATTTCTTGTTTTTTGAATTTAATCATTTAATGGTATAGATAATGCTTTCCATCTTTTATGAAAACAACCGTTTTATTACTATGCTTCACACTTAATATTTTTGCATCACAATTACAAGAACAATATACTGATCTAAATAGTTATTTAGAGACAATTTCTTCAAAATTGTATGCAGAAGAAAAAACAAAACTTTTTTTTCTTAGTCTAGTTACTCACGATAAAATAATTTCATTAGATGATGATGTAAAAGAGACTCAAAAGTACACACTTGAAGTAATTAAGAGTTTACAAGAAAATAATACGCAACTCTCAACTCAAGAAATCGAAAAGATTAGAACACTTTATCTTGGGATGAAAGCAGATGAAGAAAGTAATCTAACATTACTACTTAGATTAATAATATCTATTCCTTTATTCTTATTTTGTGTATCATATTTTCATATGTATTTTAAAAATAAAAATAAAGATAAAAATGCGAAATTAAAAGATGAGAATTTAAAAATTAAAATAGAAGCTTTAGAAAATAAAAATATAGATTTAAATTATAAATTAAAGAACCTCAATGATACAAAAGAAAAGCTATTATTCAATGATGGACAAAATTTAAGTATGCATGACTCAAAAATAAGCAAACTCGAAGATGATAAAAAAGGGTTAAGTGACACTATTAATGAATTGCGAAACATAGAAAAATCTCTTAAGGAAGATTTAAATATAAGGATAAGAACATTCAAAAAACAAACAGAAATATTTGATGCTAAAGAACAATCAAATAGGATAAAGAGTAAAAAAAATCATGCACTCAAAGAAAATATAGAGACTATACAGTATCAAAGTCAAGATATTTTTAAAGTACTTGAAACTATTTCTGATATTGCTGATCAAACAAACTTGTTAGCTTTAAATGCTGCAATAGAAGCGGCTAGAGTAGGAGAGAATGGTCGTGGTTTCGCAGTTGTAGCAGATGAAGTTAGAAAATTAGCTCAACGCACACAAAAAACTTTATCTTTAGCAAAAGTAAATATTTCAACTGTTGTTGATGGTATCGCAACTTTAAAATTATATGACTGAATTATGTTAAAATTTAAAAATATAATGGACTAAAAAAGCAAGACTATTAAAACAACTTATTTATTTCCACATTTAGCTGTTACTTTATGCTACATTTTCAACATAATTCAAATATACATTCATCGGTTTTTTATAATTTAGGGAAGAGTGAAATCTTTTAAAATTATATTTATAGATCCAGTTTTTCACTCCTTCTTTTAATTCTTTAAGGCTATGTTCGCATTAAGGGTTGCTAGCGTATTGCTTAAAATTTAATGCTCTAAAATAGGGAGTTCAAAATATTAAATTTCTCAAAATAAGTAAGAGAGCTAAGAAGTATTAAAATTGTGTAAAACAAATTTTTATTCCTAGCCTAAGCTAAGGGTAAAATATTTTTTTATGCAAGGTTAGTACTTATCATATAAGAAATCAAAGCTACATCCATTAACTGATACACAAAAAAATCAAAATAAAAGAGAAGCTTCAGCTCGCATATGTGTTGAACATATCAATGCTAAATTAAAGACTTTTTAAATCCTTAAACAGAAATATCGTAACCGTAGAAAAAGGTTCAATCTTCTCTTCAATCTGATATGTGGATTAGTCAATTTTGACCGTGGATTTGAGGTTGGTGGAAAATGAGTTTTGCAAGAAGTCTATTGTCTTTTCACCTTCTAAAACTTCAAGCACTAATTTAGCCTTGAAACTGGTGCTATAGCTTTTTCTTCTTGCACTCATATTTTTATCACTATTTTAACATTTTAGGAATAAGAAAATAGATTTTACTGGTTCAGTTTTAGGGGTTCATTATAATATGCTCCCTATAGGTATTATACGATATAATTACAAAAAATATTTATAAAGTGGAATAATGAGCAACAAACTACACATAGTCTCTCTAGGCTGTACAAAGAATCTTGTCGATACAGAAGTGATGATGGGGAAACTTCAAAATTTTCAATTAACGGATGATAGTACTGACGCTGATGTAATCATTGTCAATACTTGTGGATTTATTGATGCGGCTAAAGAGGAGTCTATAAATACCGTTCTTTCTCTTCATGATAAAAGGAAAGAAAACTCCCTTTTAGTAATGGCTGGATGTTTAAGTGAGAGATATAAAGATGACTTGATGGAACAAATTCCAGAAGTTGATATATTTACAGGAGTGGGAGATTATGATCGTATTGACGAGCTTTTAGTAGAGAAAAAAAGCCGTTTTTCTGATGAAGTTTATCTCATAGATGGAGCTGAGCGTGTAGTGACTGGTTCTACTTACCACGCTTATATTAAACTCTCCGAGGGCTGTAATCAAACTTGTAGCTTTTGCGCTATCCCCTCTTTTAAAGGTAAACTCAATTCTCGTAACTTAGACTCAATTGCCGCAGAAGTTCAAGGTCTTGTAAAAAAAGGCTACTACGATTTTTCTTTTGTATCTCAAGATTCTAGTTCTTATTTGCGTGATCAAAATATCAAAGATGGACTCAGTCTTTTAATCCAAAGAATTGAACTTATAGAGGGTGTAACATCTGCTAGAATTTTATATCTTTACCCCTCAACTACTACCTTACGTTTACTCAAAAACATCGCTAAGAGTACAGTTTTTCATAACTATTTTGATATGCCGATTCAACATATAAACGATGATATGCTTCGCTTGATGAAACGAGGTTTTGGCAAGGATAAAACTCTTGAACTCTTAAACTTTATGAGAAAGCTTCCAAACTCTTTTGTCAGAACAAGCTTTATTGTTGGTCATCCTGAAGAAACTCAAGAGATGTTTGATGAGATGTGTGCATTTGCATCAAACTTTGGTTTTGATAGAGTCAATGTTTTTTCTTATTCTGATGAAGAAACCACATCTGCTTATGAGATGAAAAATAAAATCTCCGCTGAAGTGATTGCACAACGAGCTGAAATTTTAGGAGCTATTACTGATGAATGTATGCAAAAATCTTTATCACAAGAGATAAGTCAAGAGATAGAGCTTATAATTGATGGGGAGAGTGATGAACATGAGTATCTCCTTAGTGCTAGAAAAACTATCTGGGCACCTGAAATTGATGGTGAGATTTATGTTAATGACCGCACAAAAGATGAAAATTTAGACTACGCTACTATTTATAAAGCAAAAGTAACTGAGCTTGTAGGCACTATTTTAACTGCTACCGTGGATAATGCTTAAACTCTCTACTCTAAAATCTTTAAAAACTAAAAAGAATCTTCTTTCATTTTCCGCAGGAGTTGATTCTAGTGCACTTTTTTTCTTACTCCTTGATGCTAAGATTGATTTTGATATAGCCATAGTAGATTATGCTGTGAGAGAACAAAGTACACAAGAAGTAGCCTATGCAAATAAACTTGCAAAAAAGTACAATCTTACTTGCCATCTTTTCAATGCTCCAAAAATAGCTAAAAATTTTGAAGCTAATGCTAGAAAAATAAGATATGCTTTTTTTGAGAATCTTATAAAAGAGAATCATTATGAAAATCTTTTAACCGCACATCACCTAGGTGATAGGTTTGAATGGATGCTAATGCAGTTTTGTAAAGGTGCAGGATGTTTAGAACTTGCACGAATGCAAGAGTTTGACAAAAGAGAAAACTACCATCTAGTTCGTCCACTTTTGCATCTGGACAAATCAGAACTTTTAACGTATTTAAAAAAAAATAGTATTCAGTATTTTGAAGATGAAAGCAATCTAGATTTAAGTATTAAAAGAAATTCATTTCGACATAAATACTCAAATCCAATGCTACAAGAGCATCTACAAGGAATTAAAAAAAGTTTTGAGTATATTGACAAGGATATAAAAAGCCTTGATAAAAACATCCAGATACATAGCATCAAAAAACTTTTTTACTTCCAAAGTTCAAATGATAAAACAGCTGATATTAGAGCAATAGATAAATTCTTAAAACAAAATGATTATATGCTTAGTGCAAAAGAGAGAGCCTCACTTGAGATAAAAAAAACTGTAGTAGTGGGTAGAAAATTTCTTCTAAATCAAGAACATGGTTTCGTTTTTTTATTAGCATTTCAAATGCAAAAAAATACTCTTCCAAAAGAATTTAAAGAACAATGTAGATTACTTAAAATAGAACCTAAATTAAGACCTTATCTTTATGAGAATGGAATAGTCTTTTTAAAACTTAAACTCTTACTCACTAGCATCAAATAAAATTATAATGGACTAAAAAAGCAAGACTATTAAAACAACTTATTTATTTCCACATTTAGCTGTTACTTTATGCTACATTTTCAACATAATTCAAATATACATTCACTGGTTTTTTACTCCTTCTTTTAATTCTTTAATTTCATTATAGTCACTAAGTAATAGACCTTAAATAATTTCAAAACTAACGTCATTAAGTCTGATTTTATCAAACTTTATTTTTCAAGACCTGTATTTATTAAATCATTTTTAACTTAAATTTTATTTTTACTAAGGTCTAAAACTCTTTTATAAAAATATTCCCCTTTTGTACTTTCTTCACCATTAACCCCTATTATCTCTAAATAATTAATAAGTGATTCTTTTACATTTTTTGCAATAAATTTATGAAATGCTTCTTGATTATCTTGTGTTTGAGCTGTTTCTAAAGTTTTATAATATTCATCCCTTAACTCATTTTTACTTGAAATATTTGTTATTGGATAAGCATTTTTCAATAAAATCAAATTCATTATAAGCCTTGAAGTTCTACCATTTCCATCACTAAAGGGGTGGATAGTTACTAATTTTTCATGTAATTGTGCTGATAAAATAACAGGATTTAAATCTTGTTTATTTTTTGTATAAAAATCAAAATAATCTTCCATTAAATTTTGTACTTGTAAAAATGTAGGCGGTTTATACTCTGAACCACTTATCATAACATCACAATTTCTATATTTACCTGCATTACTTAAATCTATATTTTTTAAGATTAAATGATGTATATCTAATAAAACTCTTTTATCAAAATCTATTTTATTTTTTACAAGGTCTTTGATATAGTCAATAGCTTCTTTATGGTTTACAATTTCAAAATGTTCTCTTAAAGATTTACCACCAATAGTAACCCCTTTGTTTAATACTAAAGATGTTTCTTGCAGTGTTAAAGTATTTCCCTCAATACTTGTACTATCATAAGTATACACTTCATCAAAATATTGATTTAATTTTTCAATATGTACCCCCTCAAGAGGTCTAAAACTATCTAGTGATTTTTTTAAATCCTCAATTTGTTCTAATAAAATTTCTAAGTTATCACTATTTGGGTATAGTTTATTCAAGTCAAAGTTATTATTCATGATTGTTGAAATTAATTTTAAAAAATCTTCTTTTGTTTCTGACATTTAAACCTCTATATTTCCAGCTTCTGGCTCTAGTGTATTAAATCAGTTAAATTTTTCTTTTGCCATAATAATATTTAATAAATTATTACTTAAAGTATATCTAAAAAGTACATAAGTAAGAGAGCATAAATAAATTCATAGCTAACATCTCATGTAAAAGATTTAGATTTAATGTGAATTTGACTTGTCTACACGAGTATCGTTAAGTATAGTTCAACGAAGAAAATCATTTTTTCATTGGCTATGAAGTTATTTATGTTCTACTACTTATTTATGCTACAGAGTCCCCAATACAACGACCAAAAAAAAGCAAAGAGATTACTACTCAGGGAAGAAAAGAAACCATACACTAAAAAGGCAAATTGTTATTGACAAGGATAAACATATTGTTTGTGCGCATTATACTACCCCAATAAGTCAAGACAACATTTCCAAATTCCTTATTCACCTCTAACCTGTAACTTTATGAAACAGCTACTACATTTTCAGTATAGTTCTCATCATTTATTTGTAAACTCTCCAAGTAAACATTCATTGGTTTTTTATAGTTCAGTGTTTCATGAAATCTTTTATAATTGTAGAAGTCCATATAATCCGATACATCCTCTTTTAGTTCCTTAATTGTGTTGTACTGATTTAGATAAATTCTTTCAACTTTAGCACTTCTCCAGAACCTCTCAATACAAATATTATCAGTAGCTCTACCTTTACCATCCATTGAGATAGTAATGCCATTATCTTTAAGTGTTTGGGTGTGAATATAGCTAGTATATTGACTCCCTTGATCAGTATTAAATATCTCTGGTTTTTCATATTTAAGAAGTGCTTCATTGAGTACTCCCATAACAAGGTCAGTGTCCATTGTATTGGATATTTTCCATGAAAGAACAGCTTTAGAGTACCAATCAATGATAGCTGCAAGATAAACCATGCCACCATTGATTTTAATATAGGTAATATCTGTACTCCATACTTGATTAGCTCTTGTAATATTTATCCCTCTAAGCTTATAGGAGAACTTAGGATGTTGTATATTAGCTAGAGTTAAGGAAATAGGCTCTCTTACAGCTAGTATAGCCTTTAATCCTAACTCTTTGCGATAACTCTGCACTGTGTTTAAACTTACACTGAAACCATTCTCTAGTAACTGGTAATGCACCTTCTTAGCTCCATATATTGGTATCTCTTCAAAGATAGATTTTATCTCCTCCTTGATGGTTTCTTTATGTTCGCTGACTACAGGTATACAGCAATTCTAATTCACTCTACCCCAAAAAATTTGTAAAAAAATAAAAGGTATAAGAATTGCTATACTTTTAAAAATTAGCAGTAAAGAATTTATAAATGAATTTTCAAAAACAGATAATAAGTCTTATAGCAAAAGAGTTTGAAAAACTACCAGATTCAAGGAGTAAAGAGAAACTAATATATACAATGAGTGATATAACACTATCAGCATTTGCAATGTATTATTTTCAAAATCCATCTTGGTTAGACTTTGCAAGAAAAATGAATACAAAAAGCGGTAAAAGTAATGCTAAATCACTATTTGGTATAAAAAAGATACCAAGTGATAATCATGTACGAGATACATTAGATGATATAGATAGTGATAAACTACAACCTACATTCGATAAAATATATAAACTACTTTTAGAAAAAAAAACCTTAGAAAAATATACCTATTTTGATAATAAGACACTCCTTGTTCTTCTTGATGGCACTTACTACCATTCTTCAACAAAAATACATTGTGAGCATTGTCAAACAAGAAAAAAAACAGATACTAAAGGTAGTGAGACTCTTCAATATTACCATAGTGCAATAACACCAATAATAGCAAAACCAAAGACCAATACAATACTTCCATTATTACCAGAGATGATATCAAATACGGATGGAGATGATAAACAAGATTGTGAGATTAACGCATCCAAAAGATGGTTAGATAAAACACATATACTCGCTAAAAAATATAAACTAGTACTCTTGGGCGATGATTTATATTCAAAGACTTCACTTATTAAAAAGATAAGAGAGAAAGAGTATAACTATATATTTGTCTGCAAAGAGACTTCTCATAAAAAATTATATGAAACTGTACATATGGTTGATAACCTCGGTAATATGGATACTAAAACAGCTACTAAACTAAATAAACAAAGAAAAAAAGAGAGTTACAACTATAAATATCTACATGAAGTAGAACTTACAGGAGAAAAGAATCCTATAAAAGTAAATTGGTGTAGTGTTGAAGTTAAAGAGGTAAAAGGGAAGATAATTTATAGTGGTGCTTTTATAACAGACTATATAATTAAAGATGAAAATGTAGAAGAGATTGTAGAAGCAGGTCGTGCTAGATGGAAGATTGAAAATGAGAATAATAATACATTAAAAACAGGAGGTTACAATCTTGAACATAACTTTGGACACGGCAAAAAAGGACTAAGTGAGTTGCTATTTGTTTTTAACATATTAGCATTCTTAACTCATACACTATGCTTAACATATGATGATGATTATAAAGAGTTATATGGACTTATAAACAAGAGAAAAACATTCTTTAACCATATCAATACTTTCACAACATTTTTTTACTTTTTAGATTGGGATATTCTCTATCAAACAATGATAAAAGGCTATATAGATGGTATCCATTTGGACTAGTAAATATTCACAAGGCTATACCTATGTCAAAAATACTATTACTCCCATTAATAGTGATAATTGGAGCTTTATTGAAATAAAAACAGAAGATATTGAAGTCGTAAAAAATACTAACGGCTATAAAAAGTTTTTAGTTAATTATTTTTTAATGTTGTAAAAATGATTGAGTGGTGATTTTTGGTGTTGGGTTAGAATTGCTGACAGGTATATAGTAAAGCGAACTTCTACTAATATCTAGTATTTTACACTGTTGTACTACGGATAATCTCTTTAACTCGAAATTTATCATAGCCTTTTTACTAGATAAGTCCGAGCTTCTTAGCTTTCCCCGCATCCAATTATTCTCCACTGTTAATTGTCCTACTGTTTTTGCGTATTCATCCACCTTTTCTTGAAGCTTTTTAGTTTCATCTTTATACTCTTTGACAACTTTGGAAGGTTCCATTGCCATCTCTGCATTCTCTAAGAATAGCTTCTTCCAGTTTTTGAGATTATTGGGTGTAATACCATTATCTTTAGCTATTTCTATAAGAGTTTTTTCCTCTTTAAGAAGCTCTAAAACCAATTTTGTTTTTAGCTCTGTTGAATAAGTTGTCCGTTTTCTGCTCATCTTTCTACCCTCACTTTATTATTCTTATTTTATCGTATATGAAATAAGAACTTTTGAAATGTTGTTTGGTTTTCTTGGGGTAGTATAAGTTTTAATCAAGGTAAATGTTCTCAAGCGTAGCCAAAGCTACGGTTGGGGTTCTTTAACGCTGAGTAAGGCTCTCGATAAAGTATCCTATGGAAGGGATAGTAAGTACCTGATGTTACGATAATCTAAACCTTCAAATTTACAAAAAGTGACATATTAAAAATAGATGGCATTAAAGATGCTTAAAATATATATGAAGCAATTAGAAGATATGTACATAAATTTCGCAATCAGTTCATTTAAGTACTAGGATAGAAATAACTTCAATTAATAGGATTATCTTCTATGTTGAAATTAACTTAACCCTAGTCCTGTAACCAAGTCAAATTCATATTAAATCTAAACCTTTTTAATGATCTTAATTTTGAAATTATTTGAGGTCTATTACTTACTAGATTCTCAATCAAGTTCAAAATGACAGGCTGTATGAATCAGCCGTGGCTTTAAAGGTCTTCAAAAGGGGGATATTATACAAACTTGGTATAATCTTACCAAAGGAACAATTCAGATGAAACTTTTAACTTTAAGAATAAAACAAAAACTATTAATTATTACAATACTACCAGTTTTAGGGATGATTATTCTTTCTTCTAATTTTATATATGCGTATTTTACACATTTACAATCAAATACAAAGTTTAGCATATACGCTAATTTAATTAAAAAATCTAGTGACCTCATTCATAATATTCAAATTGAACGGGGTTTAAGTATAGCCTATCTAAATCATGAAAAATCAGATTATTTTAAAAATAAACTTCAGCTAAATAGAATAAATACGGACACAGATATTGAAGTATTTATCTCCAGTATCAAAGATTCAAAAATTTTAACACAAACACATTTAAAGCTATTTCAAGAATGTGAATTATATGTCAAAAAATTAAAAAAGTTTAGAACTAATATTGATTCTAAGATAATATTACAAGAAAATGGATATAAATATTATACGAGATTCAATCATAGCTTATTAGATTTTATAGATAGTCTTAGAATAATTTCTGCTAATGAACTTGTAGCTACCTATGTTCTTGCTTTACAGCAACTATTTGAACTTCAAGAAATTGCTGGTCAAGAAAGAGCTTTTGTACTTGGCATAATTAGATCACAAAAAATTTCTCAAGAAACAATATATAAACTTAATATTTTAATAGATCAAGAAAAAAAGCATTATAACTATATAAATAATTTACTAGAGAACTCCTTATTTTCTAATATGCTTTTTAATACTCATAAAAAGTATGTAAATTCATATCTTCAAGAAACAAGACTCAGAATTACTAAAGAACAGCTTTCAATAAATTCACAAAAATGGTTTAATATATCTACACAAAGAATAGATGAATTACATAGTTTTTCTCATAATCTATTTAAAGAGATTTTTTTAGCTATTGAAAATGAGCAAGAGGAGCTAGAGTTATCGTTATATATGTTAATCGTATTTATTTCTGTAATAATTCTTCTTATATTTTATACGAATTATTATATAGCCGATACAATTAAATATTCGGTAAAACAGTTAGATAAGGGTATAAAAAACTTTTATGAATTTTTATATTTTAAAAGTACTTTACCTAAGCCAATAGATACAAACTCTAAAGATGAACTGAATGATATGGCTCAAAATATAAATAAAGAGATGCTAATTATACAAGAAAATTTTGAGCAAGACATGGAGTTTATCACTGAAACAACTCAGCTAGTTCAACTTATGCAAGATGGTGATTTTTCAAAAAAATTATATACATTTCCAGTACATCCAAATCTTAAAGAATTAAAAGTAGTCATGAACAAACTTATAAATCTTATACGAACTAAAATCAAAGAACAAACTTATAGCTTAGAAAAATTAAATATATCCTTAGAAGATAAAGTACTTAATCAAACACTAGAATTACAAAATCAGATAGAAGTCATTACAATAGCAAGAGATGATGCAATTCAAGCTCAAGTAGCAAAAGATGAGTTTTTAGCAAATATGTCACATGAGATAAGAACACCTTTAAATGCTATTCTCGGATTTGTGAGTATTTTAAAAAAACAGATTAAAGATGAAAAACCTCTTAATTATCTTAATATTATCGATACAAGTGGTCAATCTTTACTCACTATTATTAATGACATTCTTGATTTTTCTAAAATACAAAGTGGACAATTTCATATAGATAAGCATCCTATTGAAAGTGTTGAAGAGTTTAGTAATGCAGTTATGCTTTTTACATCTAAAGCTTATGAAAAACATATAATTTATATTGTTTATATAGATCCAAATTTACCCAAAATTATAAATATTGATTCTATTAGAGTAAAACAGATTTTATCAAATATGCTTAGTAATGCTATTAAATTTACTCCTGCTAATGGTAAAATAAAAGTAAGTGTGACTATTATAGATTCTAATCTTATTATTTCTGTACAAGACAGCGGAATTGGAATTTCTAAAGAGAATCAAAAAAAAGTTTTTAGTGCATTTGAGCAAGCCGATGGTTCAACAACGAGAAAATATGGGGGAACAGGGCTTGGCTTATCTATATCTTCAAACCTTGCAAAATTAATGAATGGAGAACTTAACTTAAAAAGTGACTATGGTCAAGGTTCAACATTTACTTTAGAAATACCTATAGATATTGTTGACAAACCCCCTCTCAAGCTTATCAATACTCAGAGCATATCAAAATTAAGATTTGCACTATTAAATACATGTGATGAGTTCAAAGCTAGCGTTGAACTTATTCAAAAGTATCTTCATGATTTTGGCGTTGAAACTATATTTACATTAGATACTTATCAAAAAGATGGATATGATGTACTTTTCTTTGTTCCAGATGATGAGTATAATGTAGATATTATTGAAGCTAAAGTACCTGCTATTGCAATGCTTAGAACAAATACAATTAAGTTAGCAAAGATAAAACATATTGAACCACTTTATGCTCCTTTTGTAGCAAGTACAATAATACAAGCATTAAATGATAGTGGTATTGAAAACATTAAAGTTATCAATAATACCCTTACGAGTAATGAAGAAGGTGAAATTCAATTTAAAGGTTCTATTTTAGTTGTGGAAGATAATAAAACAAACCAAATGCTTCTTTGCTTAATTCTTGATGATTATGGAATAAATTATACTGTAGCTAATGATGGTTTAGAAGCTGTTTCTTTGTTTAAAGAAAAGAAATTTGATATGGTTCTTATGGATGAGAATATGCCAAATAAAAATGGTATAGAAGCGATGATAGAGATAAAAGAATATGAATCTCAAAAAGCCCTTATTTTAACACCCATTATAGCTTTAACAGCAAGTGCCTTAGATAGTGATAAAAAAAGATTTATGGAAGTAGGGATGGATGGCTTTATTGCAAAACCAATCAATACTGAGGCTTTGGAGATTGAGTTAAGTAAATATTTAACTCAAGTCGTGTAAGTACTAAATAAAAAGATTTCTTTCATACTTGAGTACATTTCCATTATCATCGGCAATATAAAGATGCGTAGCATCAAAACAAAGCCCTTCTTGTGCGGATTTTGGAAGTTTGACTATTTGTATTGCTTTGTTTGATTTTAAGTCGTATTTAATAAGAAGATTTTTTTTATCACTTAGCATATAAAGAAAATTTTCATAAAAACAAAGTCCAGAAATATCTTTAAATGAGTGTCTATATATAGCTTGTATTTTCGCTTTTTTATTCTTAAGGTGATTAATTTTAAATATTACATAATCATTAGAGTGTTTTATTTTTGACTGTTTAGCTAGGTAGATAGTATCTCCAATCATAGTTATCGCTTCAATCCCATTTTTTGATTTTTCAAGAATTTGAATGCCTTTATACTTTTTTTTAATCTTCACTTCTTTAATGATACTAAAGTCATTTTTTCTCACAAGTAAAATAGAGTTTTCTCCCTCAACTGCAAGTAAAAGAATATTATTTTTTTTATCATAAGTGACACCTTCTAAATCATAATTACCTAAATATTTTTTATTTATAATAGTTCCAGTAGTTGATAATCTATATATCCATCCCTCGTCATTCACAACAATAAGCTTATTTGTTTCTTGTATATAACAGATCCCTGATGCTTCTGGAATTTTTGCTATAGATTTTGCATATAAACTAAGAGAGATAAAAAATAAAGTGATAAAAAGTTTCAAACTTTATACTTTTTCCCAAAAAGTACCTTGAGCTGTATCCATGATACTCACTCCAAGAGCTAAAATATCATCACGAATTGCATCAGAGAGTTTAAAGTTTTTTTCTTCTTTTGCTTCATCTCTTGATTTTATGAGCTGATTAATCTTTTCTTTTGTTTGAGTGGTGATGCCAAACTGAAAATACTCAAAAGGATTTTTAATACCAAAACCTAAGATAGTTTCTATAAAAGCTAAGTTAGCGATAGTCTCTTTCTTGAGTACTTTATGTTTTCCCTGCGTATCAAGTGTTTCATTTGCTACACTAAGCATATCTTCTATAAGTGCAAGTGCCTCAGAAACATTCATATCATCACTTAGGGCTTGTAAAAGCTTATCTTTAAAAGATGTTGCTTCGGTGTTTTGTGCTAATCCAAAAAGACGCTTTTTAAGTCTATAAATCTTATCAAGTCTTTTTTTAGCAATGCTTAAATCCTCAGTATTAAAATTAAAATTACTTCTATAGTATGTGCTAAGAAGATAAAAGCGTAAAACCTCTCCATCATACTCTTTGAGTGCATCTTTTAAAAAGAAACTATTACCCAAAGACTTAGACATTTTTTCACCATTAATATTTACAAAACCATTATGCATCCAGTACTTAGCTAAAGTATGCTTACTCCCACATCGAGTTTGTGCAGCTTCATTCTCATGGTGTGGAAACAACAAATCAGCACCACCACCGTGAATATCTACAGCAAACTTTGCATCAGGTTTGGCTAAATGTTTTTCTATCATCGCAGAACACTCTAAATGCCAACCAGGGCGACCATCTCCAAAGGGTGATACAAATGTAATAGAGTCATCTTTTACAGACTTCCACATGGCAAAATCAGCTGGGTTCTTTTTCAAACTTGAACTCTCAACCCTCTCTTGTCGATCTTCATCATCTTGAACACGAGAAGAAAGTTTAAGGTACTCACTATCACTAGCAGTATCAAAGTAAATATCGCCCTCCTCAGTTTTGTAAGCATGACCAGCATCGAGAAGTTTTTGGATAAGAGTAAACATAGCATCAAGAGATTCTGTAGCCTTTGGTTCAATGTCAGGAGCAGCTACTCCAATAGCATCCATCTCTTTATGAAAGGCATTTGTATAAAAATTAGTAATCTCTTTTATCTCTTTTTTTTGCTCTTTTGCTTTCTTGATAATCTTATCATCAATATCCGTAATATTTCTAGCATAAGTGACCTCGTAGTTATTAGCCCTTAAAACACGAGTAAGTAAGTCAAAAACTAAGGCAGACTTTGCATGACCTAGGTGAGCATCATCATAAACAGTAGGACCACATACATAAAGTGTTACTTTCCCTTCTATTTGTGGTATAAATTTTCGTTTTGTTTTTTTGACTGAATCATATATATACATGTAATAAATTTCCTAATATGAATTAATTGTAATTTTTTTTTAATAGTTTAATTTTTATTGAAGTGGAGGATACTTTAATTTGGAAGAGAAGTAAACAAAAAATTCGATTTTTGTAAAGGATGAACAATGTTCAGTAAAGTCTAAGACAGCCTTGCACAGGAATCGAGTAACCTGTTTATTATAGCCCATGCGTTTCTCACTCGGATAAACTATTACCCTTATGATATAATTGTTTCTATTAAAAGGAGATTAAATGTCAAAAGTAATTTTAGGATTGGATTTAGGGATAACTTCTATCGGTTGGGCTTTGGTGATGTTAGATGATGCTAATGGAGCAAACAATAAAATCATTACTAGTGGTGTAAGAATTTTCACCATTGCAGAACACCCTAAAGATGGGAAGTCTTTAGCTCTCCCTCGGCGTGAAGCAAGAAGTGCAAGAAGAAACACAAAAAGAAAAGCTCAAAAGCTTCGAGCTATAAAAAGGCTACTTTTAAAAGAAAAAGTCCTTACTCAAGATGAACTAGATAATCTTTTTATCGGAAATAAAGGGCAAAAAGATGTCTGGGATTTAAGAAAAGAGGCACTTTACAGGGAGCTGGATAACAAAGAACTCTCACGAATCATGATACACCTTGCAAAGCATAGAGGTTATTTCTCAAATCGTAAAAGTGAAAAACCTGATAAATCAGATAAAGAAGCTAAGGCTGTACTTGGTGGAATTGGACTAAATAAAAAAATATTAGAGGATACAAAATATTTAACAATTGGTGAATATATATCTACTAAGCTTAAAAAACGAAATGGCAAAGATGCAGAGGGTAAATTAAACTATGAAAATTCTGTTGAGAGATATATGCTTATTAATGAGATTACTACTATATTTTCTAAGCAAAAAGAGTTTGGAAATCAACTCATTGGTGATGAACTTTTAAAAACTTATATAGAGATAGCCTTTAATCAGCGACCTTTAAAGTCTGTGGCTCACATGGTTGCAAATTGTCCCTTTGAAGTTGATGAAAAAAGAGCCTCTAAGAGTTCTTATACCTTTGAGTATTTTCGTGCCTTACAAACACTTAAAAACCTTAGAGTTATAAACGATGATTTAGAACAGATGCCACTTTTGTTAGAACACATTCATCAGGTAATTAGAGAAGCAAAATCTATCAAAAATTTTACATATAAATCATTTAAAAAACTATTTCCACAGTATAAAGAGATGAAGATAAAAGGTCTTGTCTATCACGATCATAAAACAGGTGAGATTAAAGACCCTGAAAAAGTGACATTGGTAGATTTTACTGCATTTCAAAAGATAAAAAAGGCTGTTCAAGACGTAGATAATCTTTACTGGGACAAGATAGAAGATGATACAGATACCTTAGATGCCATAGCAAGAGTTTTAACAACTGAAAAAAATGATGAAGAGTCGATGAAACAACTCAAAGAGATAGTGGAGAGTGAAGCGGTTTGTAAAGCTTTAATCTCCTTATCATTCTCAAAGTTTGGACATCTAAGTAACAAAGCACTTAAAAAGATAATTCCTTTTTTAGAAGATGGACTTGATTATGATAAAGCTTGTGATAAAGCTGACTATGATTTTAAAGCTATTTTTAAAGGGGAAAAAACTCCATTTCTTCCAGCTCTTAGTAAGCAAGAAAACTTAGAGATGACAAACCCCGTAGTAAAGAGAGCTATAGCTCAGATGAGGTTAGTTTTTAACGCTATTGCTAGAGAGCATGGAGAGATTGATGCCGTTCATGTGGAGTTTACAAGAGATATTAAAAAATCCCATGACGACAGAAGAAAAATCCAAAAAGCTCAGGGTGAATTTAGAGATACAAAAGAAAAAGCAAGAGAACAGGCGATAGATAAGCTAGGCAAAGAACCAAGTGGACATGAGCTACTCAAGTTTAGACTTTGGGAGGAGCAAAAAAAGCATTGTATTTACAGCGGAACAGAGATAACGCTTGAAATCTTGTGTGATACTTATGCAACAGAAATCGACCACATTCTCCCTTATAGTCGTTCCATGGATGACAGTTTAAACAACAAGGTTTTATGCTTAGAAAAACAAAACCGAGACAAAGGCTCTCTCACACCCTTTGAGTATATGGGTTCGGACAAGCAAAGCAGTAGATGGTTAGAGTTTGTTGCTAGAGTCAATGACTTAGACAAAAAGAAACAAGCCAAGAAAAACAGACTACTCAAAACTAACTTTGATGAAAGTAGTGAAATTGCCTTTAAAGAGAGAAACAAAAATGACACCTCATACATATCTAAGTTTGTAAAAAACTACATAGAATCACACATAGCCTTTAAAAAATCGAGTATGACAAGACATGTGTTTACCATGAATGGGATGCTAACCTCACAACTAAGGTACAAATGGGGAGTAGGCGATAAAAACAGAAACAACCACCTACACCATGCAGAAGATGCCATCATATTAGCCTTTTCTACACAGTCTATGGTGCAAAAACTCTCAACAGTTTCTGCAAAAAGAGAAGGTTTTAGTTATAAAGATAAAAAGGAAAAAGCAAAGTTTTTAAGATTTATAACTCCATTAGAAGAGTTTGGAGCAAAAGTTAAAGAGAGTTTAGAACAAATCTTTGTCTCACACATGCCAAGGAGAAAGATAGGAGGAGCAGCCCATAAAGCCACGACTTATAGCAACAAAAGCTTTTCTCATAAAAAAGAAAATGGACAAATTGAGTCATTAAAAGGTGGAAGTAAGCTAAATAATGTAAAACTTAAACATGGAATAGCCTTAAACGATGGAATGCCAAGAGTAGATTTGTTCCAAAATAAGACGACAAAAAAGTATTATCTCGTGCCAATCTATGTAAGTGACTTCGTTAAAGACAAGTTACCAAACAAAGCAATAGTTGGGGCTAACAAACCATGGTTAGAGATGGATGAGAGTTATGAGTTTAAGTTTTCTTTTTATAAAAGGGATATGATAGAGATAAAGACTAAAAAAACAGCTACTAAAGAATCTGTTGAGCATATAGGGTATTATGATAGTACACATAGTGGAACGGCAAATATTATATTTAAAGAGCATGATGGTTCAAAGGAATATAGCTTTGGGTCACAAAACCTAGTATTTATAAAAAAATACCAAGTAGATGCCTTAGGAAATTATGTTGAGGTGAAAAATGAAAAAAGACAAGGAAGTATAAAAGAGGGGAGAAGAAAAAAATAAAGGATAAAAAATGAGTGCATGGAGAACTATCTTAGTAACGAAGCCTTGTAGCTTAAGTATGAAAAACCTCCAACTTGTGTATGAACCTAAAGAGGAGGCTACGATAAGAGTGCCTCTTGAAGACATAACGGTCATAGTCTTAGAAAACAATCAAGCGACTATGACAGTAGCCCTTTTAAGTATGTGTGCTGAGAGAAAAATAGCACTTTTTACCTGTGACGCTTGCCACATGCCAAATGGCTTGTTTACTCCTTTTCATCAGCACTCAAGATTTTCTCAAATATCTCACATACAAAGAGATATGAACAAAGCACTCAAAAAACAGCTGTGGCAAAAGATAATCACACAAAAAATCATAAATCAGTCTCAACTACTCAACTACTTTGATAAGGACAACTTACAACTAGAACTTTTAACAAACAAAGTAAAATCAGGAGATAGTGAAAACTTAGAAGCACTCGCTGCCAGAAGATACTGGGGTGTACTCTTTGATGATTTCACTCGTGATCAAAAAGCACTTGGTCCAAGAAATATAGCCCTGAACTACGGATACGCAATAGTCCGTGGAGCAGTAGCTCGTTCTTTAGTTTCTTACGGACTTCTCCCAACCTTTGGAGTGTTTCACAACTCAGAGTTAAATGCTTATAATTTGGCTGATGATATGATAGAGCCATTAAGACCTATGGTTGATATGGTCGTTAAAAGATTAGAGTTAAAAGATGAACTAGATGTTCACATGGGTGTAGATGTTAAAACCGCTCTTATAAATGTCTTGTATATGCAAATGAGATATAACAAGGAAGATGTGAGCGTACTCAATGTCTGTGATTTTATGACACAAACTTTTGTAAAATCTATGAAACTCAATGATTCAAGCAAATTGAATTTACCTTCGGTAGTATGAGGATGGCTAGGTTTATGTGGATATTTGTATTTTTTGACTTACCAACAAAAACGAAAAAAGATAGAAAAAAATATACAGAGTTTAGAAGGTTCTTACTCAAAGACGGTTTTATCATGATGCAGTTTTCTGTTTATAGCAGAATCTGTAAGGGCGAGGACAGTGTAAATACACATAAAAAGAGAGTAAAAGAGCATCTCCCATCAAAAGGACATATACGGATGCTTTGTATTACTGATTTACAATATTCAAAAATGGAAATATTAGTAGGTGTAAAAAAAGAGGAAGAAAAATTAGAAAAAAAACAACTTTTACTCTTTTGAGTGAAAAGGTAACACTTTTCGTTTGAAATCTAAAAAATCTGCTCTTAAAAAAGTGTATTTTGAAATAATAATTGATAAAAATTAAGATAAATTTGAATAAATATAGCTAATTTAAGAAAAAAATTTAGAGATTAATATGCAAGAAGACCCTCACTAAGAGGGGTTTAGAGTGTGGTAGTATAGCGTATCCGAGTGAGAAAGGGGGCTATAACGAGACGTAATAGCTATCGAGATTGTGCTGAAGTATAGCGTATCCGAGTGAGAAAGGGGGCTATAACCTTCAAAAGGACGAGGATATTGTTCATGAGAGTATAGCGTATCCGAGTGAGAAAGGGGGCTATAACAGATATATCGTATCTGCAATCTTAGACTTAAGTATAGCGTATCCGAGTGAGAAAGGGGGCTATAACTTGACATTAGCTGAGGATGAGAATGAAGAAAGTATAGCGTATCCGAGTGAGAAAGGGGGCTATAACAGTTATCTGTACCTTTCTTCTTCCAATCAGAGTATAGCGTATCCGAGTGAGAAAGGGGGCTATAACATACTTTGCCACGGTAACTGGGATGATGAGAGTATAGCGTATCCGAGTGAGAAAGGGGGCTATAACTTTCGTACTTATTACACAAAATAAATATTAAGTATAGCGTATCCGAGTGAGAAAGGGGGCTATAACCCATCAAGCGTATCTATCATCCCTCTAAAGAGTATAGCGTATCCGAGTGAGAAAGGGGGCTATACAGGGTGGTTATATGTTGTCCCTTGGATATAAGTATAGCGTATCCGAGTGAGAAAGGGGGCTATAACATCAGCTCCATACTTACTTTTTCATCATAAAGTATAGCGTATCCGAGTGAGAAAGGGGGCTATAACATCATTCATTCATTCATCAAGCTGTTAAACAGTATAGCGTATCCGAGTGAGAAAGGGGGCTATAACCTTGCATTTCTTGCTGTGCTTGAAGGTGTCAGTATAGCGTATCCGAGTGAGAAAGGGGGCTATAACTCCTTAAAAAAAGGCTCGCTCACCATGATAAGTATAGCGTATCCGAGTGAGAAAGGGGGCTATAACACCTTCCCACCGATACGCCTATAATATCTAAGTATAGCGTATCCGAGTGAGAAAGGGGGCTATAACGAGAGTTTGAAGAACTATCAAACAAAGCTGAGTATAGCGTATCCGAGTGAGAAAGGGGGCTATAACCCACAATCGAAGACTTTGTTGCACAGATAGAGTATAGCGTATCCGAGTGAGAAAGGGGGCTATAACTTCCCCAGCCAATGTGAAAAATCATGTTTTAGTATAGCGTATCCGAGTGAGAAAGGGGGCTATAACACAATATCAAGCGTATCTATCATCCCTTCAAGTATAGCGTATCCGAGTGAGAAAGGGGGCTATAACCATTCTACAGGTGTAAGTTTTATTGATGAGAGTATAGCGTATCCGAGTGAGAAAGGGGGCTATAACGAAAGCTTAGTATAAAGATTTTGTAATTCTAGTATAGCGTATCCGAGTGAGAAAGGGGGCTATAACGAATTTATAGAGACTGATATGGAAACAGCAAGTATAGCGTATCCGAGTGAGAAAGGGGGCTATAACGATGGCTTCATTTAAGAGGTCTCTGTTTATAGTATAGCGTATCCGAGTGAGAAAGGGGGCTATAACTCACCAAGTTCTTTCATAAGCTTATCCCTAAGTATAGCGTATCCGAGTGAGAAAGGGGGCTATAACTCACCAAGTTCTTTCATAAGCTTATCCCTAAGTATAGCGTATCCGAGTGAGAAAGGGGGCTATAACAAGATGAAGAGTGTGGTAAATGATAAAAAAAGTATAGCGTATCCGAGTGAGAAAGGGGGCTATAACACCCTCAATTTACTTGCAAATTTAGATATAAGTATAGCGTATCCGAGTGAGAAAGGGGGCTATAACCTTGTATATTTTGTATAGAGCTATCATTTAAGTATAGCGTATCCGAGTGAGAAAGGGGGCTATAACGAAGACCATTGAGAAGTGTTAAATAGAGAAAGTATAGCGTATCCGAGTGAGAAAGGGGGCTATAACTCCTGCACCAACTCCTACGCTATCATAATTAGTATAGCGTATCCGAGTGAGAAAGGGGGCTATAACAAAGTATCAATTGCCATTTTTTTATCCTTAAGTATAGCGTATCCGAGTGAGAAAGGGGGCTATAACTTGGTGAGGTTTGAAATCACATTGTTATTTAGTATAGCGTATCCGAGTGAGAAAGGGGGCTATAACCATATTCTATGCCAATATCCAGTATTGCCGAGTATAGCGTATCCGAGTGAGAAAGGGGGCTATAACATTTTATTAAAAGTCTCTATATCGACATCAAGTATAGCGTATCCGAGTGAGAAAGGGGGCTATAACTTCTGAATTTAAACCCTTGCACTAAATAGCAGTATAGCGTATCCGAGTGAGAAAGGGGGCTATAACATAACCGCCTTCAAAAGCAACAATACTTTGAGTATAGCGTATCCGAGTGAGAAAGGGGGCTATAACATTTGTAAAAAAGTTTTGAGATAATTATTTAGTATAGCGTATCCGAGTGAGAAAGGGGGCTATAACTCATGATGCATTCTGTAGGTGTAGTGTATGAGTATAGCGTATCCGAGTGAGAAAGGGGGCTATAACTATTTGTTTTTTCTCATCCCTCATCACCCCAGTATAGCGTATCCGAGTGAGAAAGGGGGCTATAACCAAATCAGCGATTATCCTCTCTCCATTTATAGTATAGCGTATCCGAGTGAGAAAGGGGGCTATAACTTTTCCTAATTCTGCTAATATTTGTCTGCAAGTATAGCGTATCCGAGTGAGAAAGGGGGGCTATAACTCCTTTTGTTACGACAATAACTTTCATTAAAGTATAGCGTATCCGAGTGAGAAAGGGGGCTATAACACGCTAAGGCATCCTTATCCATCTTTGATAAGTATAGCGTATCCGAGTGAGAAAGGGGGCTATAACTCACTAAGTTCTTTCATAAGCCTTATCCCTAGTATAGCGTATCCGAGTGAGAAAGGGGGCTATAACCAACTTATTAAACTTCTTCAAGAATGAGTATAGCGTAATTTAGTGAGAAAAGTGCTATAAATGACCGTCCTTATCACGGCTAATTCATACAAATTTTTTACCTCTTTTGTCACCCTGAACTTGATTCAGGGTCTACTAGATTCTGAATCAAGTTCAGAATGACAGGCTGTATGAATCAGCCCTGCCGTCCTTATGAACTTAGGATGAGTGGGTATAATTTGAAGTACTTTGAGTTCAAAAGATAATGTATAAATAAGTTGGAAAGAAAAAATAAAGATACTATTGCTATAATTATGGGATGAATAAGTTTTATAAAAAATATACAAAAGATGAAGACGGATATAACATAGGGAGTAGTAGTACCGCTTTAGCTACAGTATTAAATACTAAAATACAATCACTTACTTTAAGTTATTACACGCTAATTAAAAACCTCAAGCATCATCCATATTTAACAGAAGATGAATATTTACACCTAAATACAATAATAGGTAAAAGTCATTTTATCGCTCAAGATGGGAAAAAAAAGTTGAAATAATACTAGAACATGGCAAACTTTATCACTATATCATTTTTATGTGCTTTTAGCTTATTTCATTGGTATTGGGCAAGAACGAGGAAAAGTAACTTTTTCTCCTTAATGTGAATCAACTGTAATCTCATTCTTTAAATTAGTATATCTTTGGTATAATAAAAGATAACTTATATAATTTTAAGGATTTTTTATGAACCTACTAAACCTTTTTTCCAGAGATACAAATAAACAACCAGTAAAAAGTGAGGCTTCAGCTCATTGGGTGAAGTGTAAGTCATGTCACTCTTTGATGTACTATAAAGAGGTTGAAAATCAAAATTACGTGTGTCCTAAATGTGGATTTCATCTTCGTATAGGTGTTAAAGAAAGACTTGAACTTTTGGCAGATGAGGGTTCTTTTATCGAATATGATAGTAGCTTAAAACCTGTAGATCCATTAAATTTTGTAGATAAAAAATCATATAAACAAAGAATTGAAGAAGCCACTAAAAAAACAGGTAAAACTTCATCAGTTGTAAGTGGTTCTATAAAAATGAATGGGGTGTCTGCTCAAATTGTAATTTTTGATTTTGCATTTATGGGGGGTTCTCTTGGTTCAGTTGAGGGGGAAAAAATCGTTCGTGGAATTAACCGTGCGATTGAGAATAGAGAAGGTTTTATAATTCTTTCTGCTTCTGGTGGAGCTAGAATGCAAGAAAGTACATTTTCTTTACTTCAGATGAGTAAGACATCAGCTGCTTTAGCAAAGTTGTCTCGTCATAAACTACCCTATGTTTCAGTTTTAACTGATCCTACTATGGGTGGAGTATCAGCTTCATTCGCAACATTGGGTGATATTATCATCGCTGAACCTGGTGCATTAATTGGTTTTGCTGGACAGCGTGTAATTGAACAGACGATTGGTTCAGCACTTCCAGATGGATTTCAAAGGGCAGAATTTTTACTTGAGAAAGGGGCAATTGATATGATTGTCAATAGAAATGACCTTAAAAACACTTTAGCAGATCTTCTTACTATTTTAAAAGTTGCATAATATATAATGAATTTATATGCTTTGTGCGATCAAAATTTATTAAACTCTCGTGGTGTTAGTTTAGAAAAATTTATACAAATAGCTAAAGAAAATGATGCTGAAATAATTCAATATAGAAATAAGACTGCAAATGCAGATTTTATTAAAATACAGCTTATTAGAATAAGAAAAATGTTTGATGGTTTTTTAATTGTGAATGATGCTTATGAGCTTATAGATTTTTGTGATGGTGTGCATCTTGGACAAGAAGATTTGAAAAATATTAATGGAGATATAATTACTGCGGCTAAAATAATCAGAAAAGTTATTTCTAGTGATAAAATTTTTGGAATTTCAACGCATAATGAAAAAGAAGTGATTGAAGCCAATAGAATGGACTTGAATTATATAGGTTTAGGTGCATATAAAGACACAGAAACTAAAAATGTAGCAAATATACTAGGTAATTCTCTTGATACAATTGCGGCAAAATCAAAACACCTTGTTGGAGCGATTGGTGGAGTACAGTTAAATGATAAATTTCAAAATGTAAGATACCACGTTATTGGTAGTGGGTTATTAAATTAATTATGAAAATAGAAATTATTTCTATAGCAAAAAAAGAAAAAACTATTTATGACCCACTTTATAAAGATTTAACAAAAATGATTTCTCGTTTTGCAAAAGTAATAGATACTGAAATATTTCCAAAAGAGATAACAAAAGCACATAAAATTTCTAAGGATGTCTCTCAAAAAGCATATTCAAAAGCATTAAGTGGGTACATTAGTAAAGATTATAGTGTAATTTTACATCCTAATGGCAAGTTAATTGATAGTTATGAATTTAGTAAGCTTTTAAATGCTAAGATTTCCGTGAAATTTTTCATAGGTGGGGCTTATGGATTTGAAGAAGATTTTTTACAAAAGAGTGATAAAATCATCAGCTTAGGAAAGCTAACAATGAGTCATAAAATTGCTAAAGCAGTTTTATTAGAACAAATTTATAGAGGTTTTTCTATTTTGAGTAACCATCCCTATCATAAGTAAAATATAAATACATTAAGGACAAAAATTGCAAGAGAGTGAACTAAACTACTTTAAAGAAATTTTAGAGGATCGTAATAAGCAAATAGTTAGAAATATTAATGCTGTAAATGAGGAATTGGATCAATTAAACTCACTAGAGTTAAATGATGAGGGAGATCATGCTTCTGTTAATAATAATTCAATGGTTGAAAGTGCAATAGTGCAACAGCAAGAACAAGAGTTAAGAGAAATAAATGTTGCTTTAGCTAAAATACCAACAGGCGATTATGGAACTTGTGCAATGTGTGAAGATGATATAGGGTTTCAAAGATTAAAAGTTAAACCACATGCTATATACTGTATAGATTGTCGTGAAATCGTGGAAAAAATAAATTAAGGAATGAAATTATGCACATAAAGAGATATACAATAGTATCACTTTTACTTATTGCTTTTGTTGGTTGGTACGTCAGTACATTTGTCTCTAGCCAAACGGTAAGTGTAAACCTGATGGGTATTGAAATTCCACCCTTATCTGTTTCTATATGGGCTATGATTCCTCTTTTTATATTTTATTTAGCAAGTGTTGCACATATTGCTTTTTATTCTATAGTTGGAAGTTTTAATCTTAGAAAATATGAAAAAGATTATAATGCTATCATTGATTGTATATCTGATGCATATCTTGGAAAAGAGAATCGCCATCACATGTTTAGAACACGTAAGTATAAACTTTTAGGTTCTCTCATAGACAATACTACACTTTTTCCGAAAAATATTTCGCTCTCTTTAATAGATGATGATAAAATTAGTACAACTATTAAACTCATAGAAGATATTAAAAAGGGAGAAGTTGTTGATTTAAAAAAAGCTTTTTTAGCTATAGACAATCCATTAGTAGTTCAAAATGAAAGAAATAGATATAAGAGTGGATCTCAAAGTGCAGAAGATTTTTTAAAAGCTTCTAGTAAATATAATACTAATTTATTAGCTGAAATTTATCGAGAATTTGTGCAAACAGCTACTTTAAGTACTATTGAGAAATATAAAACAGCTATGAGTAGTGAGGCTTTATATATAATATTATCTCGTGTAAATGCAGATGAAAATACTTTAGAAATCTCTAATGAAACTTTATCTAAGTTATTTGCAACATTAGAGTTAAACCCTAATGATTATATAAAAATTTCTTCAGCCTTATCTTTAATGATTCCAGAACAAAGAATAAAACTTTTTGAAACTATAAGTGATGTTAATGATGATGCTATGCAGGCCTATCTTTTTACATTGTTTGACTTAGAGATGATGGCACCAGCAGATGCTATTCTTGAAATATCACAGGCGGATGAGTACCAAAATTTTAAAGCATATCGTGCCTTAAAAGAATGTCATCAAAATTTTAATATTAATCTATTTGTAACAGATAGGATATGTTAAAAAATACTAGCTTACATAAAAAAGTTTTAGACTTTGATAAACCCATATATATACTAGCACCTCTTGCTGGGTTTACAGATTTACCTTTTAGGAGTATTGCTAAAAAATTTGGTGCAGATTTAACTGTGAGTGAGATGTTGAGTTCAAATGCACTAATTCATAATTCTAAAAAAACACTTCATATGCTTCAAAAAAGTTCTACAGAAGATCCTTATTCTGTGCAAATTTCAAGCTCTAATGTAGATATAGCAAAAGAAGCAGTAGAAATTTTAAATGAGCATGATGGAATAGATATAATAGATTTAAACTGTGGTTGTCCTGTACCAAAAGTCGTAGGTCATGGAAGTGGAAGTTCTCTTTTACTTGATTTACCTCTTATGGGATCAATTATTCAAACTATGAAAGACACTTCAAATAAAAATATGATAAGCGTAAAGATAAGATTAGGATTTGAGAAAAAAAATCATATCGAAATTGCAAAAATGGTGGAGGCATCTGGAGCTGATTTTTTGGCAGTTCATGGAAGAACTCGTGCTGGAAAATTTAAGGCAGAAGTTGATTATGATGCCATTAAAGAGATTAAAGAAGCTGTGTCTATTCCTGTCATAGCAAATGGGGATATTGATTCTTATGAAAAAGCAAAATGGGTTTTAAATCATACTGGTTCAGATGGTGTAATGATTGGTCGTGGTGCGATTGGAGCTCCTTGGATTTTTCATCAACTACGTACTGGCGAAAAAAATATTGATTTATCCTTAAAGCATAAAATCATTATGGAGCATTATGACAAGATGATTGAATTTTATGGTGTGCATGGCGTTCCTATGTTTAGAAAACATACGCATACTTATACTAAAGGTTATTGTGGTGCGTCAAAATTACGAGATGAAGTAAACCATGTAAGTGATACTCAAGAATACAGAGATATTATAAATGATTTTTTTAAAAATGCGAAGATGGCCTAAGTATGCTTGATATATCTAAATCTATAAAAACCTTGAATGTGAGTGATATATCGGATAATCTATTTCATTATGATTATAATACTAAACATCTTTTATCTTTAATTAAAAAAGGTATAGCTGAAGATGATCCGGTATATTTAAGTTCTTTTCGCTCATTTGAGGGAGAGGTTTTTGAGAATTTTATATATGAAAAATTACTTCGTTATGCTGAAAATTCTGATGAAGTTGATAAATTTATACTAAAAGGTTATCATCAAAATAGATTTAAATCCCATCCAAATACACTTTCTATTAGCGAAAAACAACAAATAGTCTATCGTACTAAAAGTAGAGAAATTTCTGAATTTGATGCTATGATTATTACAAAAGATAAAGAATTATATTTTGTAGAGATGACTTTAGTTAAGTCTGTATTAAAGTTAAGAAAAAGATTAAGAAAGAAAAAAGCACTTCTTGAAATAACTTTTCCAAATTATGAGATTAAAGCTCTTATTATTCTTAATGATGGGGCAAGTGGAGCAAAACAATTTCCATCATATTGTAAAGTTTGGTTTACTGAGGAATTTTCAGCTCAAAATATTTTAGATTATATTCAAAATCCAAAATCCAAAAAATTAAGGCAAAAAGATATAATAAAATCTTCTAAAATGATAGAAGCCCACAAACTAAATGTATATCCATTTAGATACTACAACACGATGACATGGCTTACAAAAACTTTAAGAGCTCATAAAAAACATGTATTAGATATGTACTTTTTAATGAATTTTAAAGTTCAAAGGTTTCATGATTTATACAATAAGCTCTATATTGGTTATATGAGTATAGCAGAAGCAAGCGAGATGCTTTGCTTAAAAGAAGATGAATACAGCAAGGATTTAAAAGTTGTTGTTGCCATAGAAAAAAAACATTCAAATGAGATAGTACTAACTTATTATATTCAAAAAACACGTAAAAATTTATATCTTTATGCTTTTGATGAAGAGGAAGTGATGACTAAAGAAAAAAAAGACCCCTATGGAATTACGGTTACAGAGGTATATCATGTGAATAAAATAATAGATGATAGCTTTATTTTAAATCTCTACCAGATAAAAAAAATCAAGAAATTATTAAAAGATAGTTTTTTAAAAACTCAAGCTATTCAAGTAGTATAAGAGATATTAGCAGCTTTTTCTGTATATATTTGAAGAGGATCTTTCTCTTCAGGAGGATCTTCTTTTAAAAATTCATCAAGTTCTTGATGTCTATTTTGTAGTATTGTGTCAAAATCATCTTGTGTTATGGGTTTATTATCAGTAAATTTATCTAGTAAAATATTATTTGATCCCATTAGAACTAGATAACTTTGTCCTACAAAGTCTAGCATGACAACACTAGTATTGTCATTAATACTTTTTTGAAACCTAATTGTGACTCCCTCGACAGAAGAATTTTTAGTATCCTTTGCTAGTTTAAATAACCAAGAGTTAGATCCATTTTTCATAGTAGCTGCTTGTATCTTATTTTTTAAAACAAAAAGAATAATAATTCCCAAAAGTAAAATGCTAACAACGATATAATAATTATTTGATAAGTTTTCTTCTTTTTTTGTAGGAAGGTTGGAAAATTGCTTTAAAGGAGTTTTTTCACTTATCATTTTTGTAGACTTAGTTTGTGCTACAGTATCTGAAAAACGCAGCCTTAAACCATAGGAGTCAGATGTTTTAGAGGCTTTAAGTCTTACCGAATTTGGTACTTCAGCTATGATTTTGATATATTTTTCTAATGGAATAATATTGATTGATTTTAAAAAATTTGAATTTAATTTTTTTGTTTTTGTTGTTTCTATAGAAGCACCTTCAAGTTTTATAATGATTTTTGAAGAACCTATACTTTGTTTAATCTTCCCATTATAAGGAGTATCAAAGGTTATCATAACATCAACTCTATCAGTTCTATCATAAATATTGTAACTCAAAATTTTTGAAGCATTTAAAAAGAGAGGAAGCATTAAAACTAGTACTAACTTAACTATCATCTTTTTCCTTTGCTAAGTGATAGAGTACACTACTAGAGTCTAAAACTTCATTGATACGAATAGCAAGATTTTTTTCATAGACCATAACTTCACCTTTACCAATTATACGACCATTTACGTATGATTCCACACTCTCACCAGCTGGTTTTTTAAGATCAATAATTGATCCTTTCTCATATTTTAAAATTTCAGCAACAGTAGCTTCCGTTTCACCTAAATCTGCAATAAATTCTACTTCCATATCTAAAAGTCCAGAATAATTCATCCATGCAAGTTCTTTATCTGCATTAAATGGAGCTGTCTCGTCTATGTAACTATAGCGATTTTTTTTATTCAATCTAATTCCTTGATTGCAAGGACTAGCCTATCTTCACTAATTAATAAAAGTTTTATCTGATCATATTCAAAGTCAAAGATACCATATTTTTCAAAATGTGGTACATCTATACTATAGGGATCATTATTTTTTTCTTGAGCAATAACTTTTGCACTTCCTACAATGAAATTAGCAGTTTCTAAAGTCATATCTATAAGTGTTTCATTATTACTTTTTTCCTCTTCTAAAAATATTTTAGCAACTCTCTGCATAAACTGAGTAGAAGCTGCAATATATATTCTGTATTTTTTATGATGAGTATCTATATCTATATACGAGATAAATATTTTTTCTGTGGAGATATAATCATGTAAAACAGCTTTTGTACGCATCTGATGTATACAAAAATTTTGAGAGGCCTCAATTATTGTTTCTAACATACACTACCCCTTTATTCATTTTATTATACTTTATAAATATCAATTAAACATTAAAGTAAGCAATCTTGGAGTATAATTTCAAAAAAAGTTTAAGGTATCTATGTTTGAATTGATTATGCTTGGATCTTTTGTTGGAATCTTATCAGGTTTCTTTGGAATTGGTGGGGGTGCTATTTTAGTTCCACTTCTTTTAGTTCTGGGCTTTGATACGAAAACAGCTATTGGTATATCTGTGGTTCTGATGGTCTTTAGTTCAGTATATGGAAGTTATCTTAACAATAAAAAAGGGACACTAGATGTAGAGATGGTTCTTCTTATCGGTGTGGGTGGATTTATAGGTGCATTACTCAGCGGCTATATAACATCAAACCTTTCTAGTATAACCTTAGAGATTATCTTTTTATGTTTTGCCCTTTTTGCCTTAATCCGATTGTTTTTCAAAACAAAAGAAGAGAAGAATCAGATACAAGTACATTATATTATCCTACTTTTGATAGGAATACCTCTAGGTGCGATAAGTATGACCATTGGGGTGGGCGGGAGTATTGTCTTAGTGCCTATCTTAGTTGGTTTTTTACATGTGCCATTAAAAAAAGCAATTTCTGCGGGACTATTTTTTGTAGTGTTCTCCTCAATAGCAGGATTAATATCTCATATGAGTGCAGGAGATGTAGACTATAAAAGTGGGATTATAATAGGTATAGCATCATTGTTTGGTGTTTATCTAGGAATTTATTTCAAAGATAAGATAGTCTCTAGTTTACAAAAAAAATTATTAGTAGGATTTTATCTATTTGTAGTCTTATATTTACTCCAAAGAATATTTTTATAAGAAAAACAATCTATATGTTATAACATATAAAATAAAGAAGTGACTGGATTTATTAATACAACATACACTGAAACCATTCTCTAGTAACTGGTAATGCACCTTTTTAGCTCCATATATTGGTATCTCTTCAAAGATAGATTTTATCTCCTCCTTGATGGTTTCTTTATGTTCGCTGACTACAGGTATATAGTAAAGCGAACTTCCTACTAATATCTAGTATCGCACACTGTTGTACTACGGATAATCTCTTTAACTCGAAATTTATCATAGCCTTTTTACTAGATAAGTCCGAGCTTCTCAGCTTTCCCCGCATCCAGTTATTCTCCACTGTTAATTGTCCTACTGTTTTTGCGTATTCATCTATTTTTTCTTGAAGTTTTTTAGTTTCATCTTTATACTCTTTTACAACTGAACTTTTATCAAATGCAAGTGACATATACTCACAAAAAATGCTTCTTCGAGTTTTTTAGACTTACTGGTAAAACTTCATATTGACTTGCTATCTCATTTATAGTTTTAGCACCCTCTAAAACTAATTTTGCTTTAAATTCTGCACTATATGTTTTTCTTTTTGTACTCATAATTATTTATCCCTATTTTTTGTATTCTTATTCTATCATTTGGAATAAGAATACTTGGTTAATTGCTTTATTTTTCTAGAGACATTATAATTTATGCTCTCTTACTTAATTGATTTGTTTTTTTAGGGGTAGTATACTTTTCTATTTTACCCTTTTATTTATTGCAGAAGATGTAAAAATTCCTACAAATAATATAAAAAGTGAAAGAGAAAACTGTGATTTAAGGAGAGATTCTACGATAGAACTGGTAAAAAATACTGTAATAAATATTATTGATATTTCTTTTAATTCTGAATCATCAATTTTGAGTTTTAAAAGTAAATAGATAATATAAAAAAAACTAAAGAGACCGATAAAGCCCATTTGAAGCAAGATAAGTAAAAACTGATTATGTGGTGAATAGTTTCCCATAAACTTTTTTGTTTTATCAGAAAGAAAATTATATTTTTCTTCTTCTAAAATTTTCTTTGTTTGAAGAACATAGTCACCTAAGCCAACACCAAAAAATAAATTATCTTTAGCTATGTCAAATGTTGTTATATAGTAAGCTACTCGAATTCCTAAAGATCCATCAAAGTTTAAGTTAGAAATATTTTTTACATCATTAATAGTAGCATGAACTCTAATTTTAAAAGTATCACTCAATTGATAGGCTAGAAAAAGTGTTGAGGATGCTAAAAGGATACTAAATAGTATAGATTTAATATGATTTTTATAATGAAGAACAGCAACAAGAAAAATGCCAATAATAAAAGCAACTTGACCAGTTCTTCCTTTAGCTAGGAATAGATTACCAGTAGCAGTAATAAAAAAGAGAGTATATAAAATTTTTTCTTGTAAAATATAGTTTTTTGAAATTATTCTATTTAGTAAGAGCATAGCAGTAAAGGCTAGAAAGACACTGTACGTGATATGATGCATAAAAGGAACTGGATTTGAGACTGTGGCATGGTTTAATGTCCATAATTCAAAGAATATTCCATATGAGATAATCTCACTAATAAGCATACCTGATAAAAAAACTGTAATAATAGTTGATGTTTGTTCTTTTTTTATAGATGTTACAAGTACATATAACGTTAAAAAATAAAAAATTAACCGTATGTGTCTAAATGCAAGGGAAGAATTTTCAGACCAAAGTAATGATACCAAAGAATATAAAAGAAATAGAGAGAAGAAAAGAAGAAATTTATTTGATTTTATTTGATAGATTTTTCGTTTTAAATCACCTTCATATAGGGATAATAAAGGAAGTAAAATTATAAAAAAACTAATAGCAGCCCGTGATATAGGTAAAAGGAATGCAAAAAGCAAAATGCAATAATATATGAGGGTGCTAATATTTTTTTTTTGATTTATCATCTTGTTAAATATACTTATATCCTATATGAGGCTACTAGATTACTCAAAAGCTTAGCTCTAGTCTTTTTAATCATTTATAAAGCTTTTTATTGTAAATATAATCTAATGCAACAACAAAGGCTAACACATCTTTTTCTAATTGAGAATCAGATTCTATTTTGACTAAATGCTGTTTAACGTACTTGAAGGTAATAGCTTTTTTATTTGGTCTAAGAATGGCTATAGTATCTTTTACTCTCAATGCATAGGAAGTATGAAATTGCATTAAAGAAACTTCTTTCTTATTATCACTAAAAATAGAGTTACCCATAATAGGATATATCAAATCAAGTCCTATTAAATCTAAAGCAGTAGCTAAAACATCCGGTTGTGTAGATATTTTTTCATAAGTAAATGGTTTAATATTTTCTCCAAGAATTAAGCCTGGAATATGAAACATATTAACAGGTACCATATCATCCCCATATACGCGTACATTATGATCAGAAATAATAACAAAAATTGTATCTTTATAATAATTTTCTTTTCTTGCATCATCAATAAATTTACCTATTGCATAGTCTGCATACTTGATAGCATTTTTTACACTTTTTTTATCAACACCCGTAACTAATTCTATTTTTCCATCTGGAAAATCAAAGGGAGCATGATTAGAAGTAGAAAACATAACTGCTGCAAATTTCTTATTTTTTGCATAAAGTTTTTTGAATTCTTCATTTGCTTTATTGACTAAGTCTTCATCACTTGCACCCCAAGTTCCTGTAAATATAGGATCTTTAAAATGTGGCTGATCAATAATTTCATCAAAACCATTTCCTCTAAACCAACCTTTCATATTGTCAAACCGACTCTCTCCACCATAAAGAAACATAGTATGATACCCATAAGGCTCAAGTAATGACGATATAGTGAAGAAATCATTTTGAGATTTATTTCTTTTGAGTACACCTTTTCCTGGAACTGCGAGGTTTCCTGCTACACTTCCAGCAAGCCCTCTGATACTTCTTGTTCCATTTGAATATAAATCTTTAAAAAGTATACCTTCTTTAGAGAGTCTATTTAAATTTGGTGTAATCCCAGTTTCACCCCCGACAGCCTCTACAAATTGATAGCCTAAACTCTCTTGTATAAAAATAACTAGATTTTTAGAATTATTTGTTTTGAAGTTGGTTTTTTCTAGCCTAGTAAAGGGAAGTACATCATCTAGGTTTTTTATACCTAGTCTTTTACGAACCCTTTGTAGTGCTTCAGATATTTCCATTTTTCCATATTGGGCAATGAGTTTGGTACTTCCATGTCTTTTATTTATATATATAGCTGAAGCTATGCTATAAATAGAATTTTTAGTAATCTCATTTATCATTCTATTTGAAGAGTACATTGCATCAGAATTATTGGCAGGACGATGAGCGAATGAAGAACGGATACCAATGAATATCAATATAGCAATAGGTAAGAATAAAGCGATTCTTTTTAAATAAGATATTTCAAAAACATTCAGAAAATCATTTTTGAAATTTTTTAAGTAAAAGTATATAAAAAAAGCAATCATTGCAAAAGATATACTTAGTGCTAATTTATAGTCTGCAATTATCATAGCAAAAACTTCTTTTGGATACTCTAAATATTCTACAAATAGATAGTTTGGTCTTACATCATATTGAGCTATAAAAGGTAAGTTTGCATTTTCTATATATATTAAAACTGATAAAATAATTAAAAAGTAATATTTTAAAATAATATTGATAAATCGACTTAAAACTTTTGGACTTAATGTTAAGAGTATAGTTGGAATAATGAGTACGATACTTGCAGTAATAGTATCCATTCTTAAACCATATAAAAAAGTCAGCCAGTAAGATGGATTAGTATCTCCAAATTTATCAAAATAAATAATAAATAGAATGAGTCTACCTATAAAAAATATAATTATCATATAAATATAATATTTTGATAATTGTTTCAAGATTTGCATATTATTGTACCTTTAGTGAATGTGTTTAATTTTTTATAAGGTCTTCTTTTTTTGCATAGTTCCATTTACCTCTAGGCTTATCAATGTATTGAAAATATTCATTTGTAAAGCTTCCTTGTACGCAGGTTATACGATAAAATCTATGGTTTATATCAGAGTCTCCAATGGCTATGTTCAAAACGGTAGGACCTGTTAGTTGATAAACACCCCCTTGAATCTTTTTTTGAGTGATATTCTCAACTATAATATCTAAAGCCTTCCTGAGTATAAGATTGTCTTTTGCACTAGCAATAAAATAGTTGGTTATATGATTTTTGTTAAGTAAAAAAACTTCTGTATCTTGAGGTTTTATTATTCTAGATAATGGCCATACTAAGTGAGCATCAATATCCATATATATCCCACCAATATGATTTAAGACAAAGAGCCTCCAAACATCAGCTTGAGAAGTACCATCTGTAAGTTTTAAGAATGATTCAAAAAGTTCTTTAGGAGCATATTCTTTCAAAAAATCAAGTCTGGCTTCTGTACTAACATATCGGTACTCATAATCTAGCGACATGAGTCTGTTAAACAGATAATTAAGATAAACAGGTAAGCTTACTTTATTTGTATAGTTTGTTTGCCAAATTATTTTTGGTATTTTATATTCTTTATTTGATTTAATTTTTGCTTTACTTACTAAAGGGATTGTAAAACGTTTTCTTGGAAATATAAAATGAAATGGATAGCATAATATTTTACTGATATTTGCTAATATTTTAATAAGTCTATTTGTAAAAATAATGAGAAATGACATACCTAACCTTAGTAAATTATTTGAAATTATAGCTAAATATTTATAATAATAAAAGAATTATTTTAAAAATTTTTTATTATTATTCATCACTTTTAAGAGTAGTTGAGGCTTAATATTTACATCCTTTTGTTCTGTATAAGTTTTAGTATCTCGTACTTGATTAGTAAAAATTTTATTTGGTAAATTGGAAAATATATACGTATTTTTTTCTGTAATAATAGCATTATTATTCCAGTTTGCACAGTATACGTAATCCCTTGTATAATTTTTATCAAAGATATTATAACCATTTGCATAATCTTGCGCATCATTTTTTATACCAAGAAGAGAAAGTAGGGTTGGTGCAAAATCAAGATGACTAGTCATGATATTTGGATAATTTTGAGGTAGTTCTATATTTTTTTGCATATCCTCAGGTAATTTTATGATAAATGGTATGTGTGTTTGTGCAGGACTAAATGAAGTATTGTGACCGAAAAAACCATATTCATAAAATTCTTCCCCATGATCAGAGGTAACAATGATTATGGACTTCTCGTATAATCCTTTTTCTTTTAGTTTTGCTATCATTTTTCCAAATAATGAATCATCATAATGAATAGCATTTTTATAACTTGCAAAAACTTCAGCAATATAAGGGGAATCTTTTTCAACTTTCAAGAAATTTATTTTACCTTTAATAGAAGAGTTAAATTCATTAGAATGAGGAGGATAAGAATAACCATGTGGTGCATCTAAGAAGACAAAACTAAAAATAGGTTTATCATCAATATAGTTATCCATTAATTGTAAAAATTTCTCACTATTTTGTTTATCTTTTTCCCATGGTGCACCATTAAAATTGTCATATATACTATCTTGAATTTTAACATAAATTGTTTTATCAAACTCTGGCCATTTTGTACTTGTAGAAGATATTATATTAAATTTATAATCTAAATCTACTAAGGTATCTATGAGGACAGGGCTTTGCACAGCATTTAAAAAAGGAAACCAATAAGTAGAATTTAAACTATAAAAAAGTGAAAAAATACCGAACCGAGTAGCATTTCCCCCGCTTAAATGCTGTACGAATGAAATTGAATCTTTTTGAAAGTTTGTTATATTTGGAGCTGTCTCTTTATTTAAGACCGAGTACCTAACTGCGTCAAGGGCAAATATAAAAATGGGTATTTTCTTAGCTTGAGTGATGTCAATAGTAGATAATGGATAATTAATCATGGCATCCGTATCTATAATATTTTTTGTTTGTTGTTTAGATTTGTATCCAGTGAGTTTATATATAAGTCTATTTGCGGTAAGTGGTTGATATAATGGAAAAATTTTGAATTTTGATATTGTCCGATTATCTGATAATAATGAAGCTGTTGCGTAAGCTGTCTTTTCACTGAAAATAATCAAAAATAAAGGTAAAATAATAAGTCTATTTATTTTTGCATTTAAGTTTGTTATTGATTTTATATTTATTCTATATATTTGTTTGATGAGGATAATTTGGAATAAGATTAAAAAAATAATAAATACTCCAAAAGAGATAAAAGGGGCAAGTCCAATTTGAATAGAATCAAAGGCTTTAGGAGATGTGATTATATTTATTACCATAGCATTGATATGAAATTTATAAATTTTATAAATAATAAAATCAATAAGTAAAGAGATATTTGTAAATATAAATACCAAGATAGTTATGAAAAATTGAATTTTCTTTACAATTTTAAAAGGGTATAAAAGTATATAAAAAATAGCAGATAATGTTATAGATGTAGAAATCATGGCTAATATAATTAAAACAAGATGATAAAATGAAGTAAATTGATGAAAGTTGAGAAATACTAAATATAAAAATGTTGTAAATAAAACATTTACTTTAAAAAATATAGAATAATAACTATCAGTTCTAAGCATATAAAAAACTTTTTACAAGTATGATAAGCCAAGAAATAAGATGCAAAATTATACTAAACATTACCGCTGTTGCACCAATGTCTTTAGCACTTTTAGCGAGAGGATGAATATCGGTAGTAACTAGATCAACAACATTTTCAATAGCACTATTGAGAAGTTCTACGATTAAAATTAAAAAAGCAGTTAGAATTAAAACAAGTTTATAAATAAGCTCTATATCTAAAATAAAAATTGCTGAAAATATAAATACACTCAAAAAAAGCTCAAGTCTAAAAGAACTTTCTGTTTTTAGGGCATAAATTAAACCCTCTATTGCGTACTGAGTGTTTTTAAATAAATGATACTTTGGTTTATTGTTCATGATTTTGCCTATAATAAATTTTTTACACCCGTAGGGGGCATAATTAAGATAGTAATTAGTGTTCCTAAGTGATGTTATAATAATCTATACTAGCACATAAAGGCGATAAGTGAAGCACTCACAGCAACATTTAAAGATTCAACCCCTCTGTGCATAGGAATAGAGATAGCATTCTGGCAAAGAGCCTCTACTTCATCACTAACTCCGTCACTTTCATTACCTAATACAAATATACTTTTCTCATTCGTTTTTATATCATAAATCGTATTTTTAGCATGAGAAGATAAGAGATAAATTTTAGCATCCTCCACATCATTTAAAATCTCTCCCAAAGTGTTACAAAAATATATAGGCAGCTTAAAAAGTGTTCCAGCACTTGCTTTTATAACAAGTGGAGAGATCTTAGCAGAACTTTTTTTTGGAAGTATGATGCCATCAACATTTCCAGCAGCACAAGAGCGGATAATCATCCCTAGATTTTGAGGATTTTGGATACCATCAAGTGCTATGAGTTTATAGTTTTTAAGTTTTTTTATCTCTTTAACATTTTGATAAGACTTAGAAATAATATCTATAGCAACACCTTGATCTTGTCTTGCATTTTTAGAGATACGAGAGAGAGCATTCTTTGCGTGATAAGTGACTTCAATATTTCGTGTTTTTGCAAGTGCTAAAATAGTTTTAACAGCTCCATCAGTCTTATTAGAATCTGCCATGTGGAGCTTATGCACCTCTATGCTAGAGTCTTGTAAAACTTCTATAATTACATTACGCCCATAGAGCGTAATAACACTATCAAAAAATGCTTTTTTGTCTTTGTATTCTTGTGAGTCTTGCATGGTATCTTCTTTTTTATAAGTTAAATTTTTATACAAAGGCTTTTGTTGAAAGTAATTCTATATCTTCACAAACAAAGTTTTGATCAGTTGATAGAATCAAAGCACAAGCCATTTTCTTAGAGCAAGTTGCATTTCATTACTTTAAATACATAAAATATTTTATGTGCAGATTATAGCATAAAAATAAATCACACAATATTATAAATAATTTCTGTTTTATTTTTACTTACTTTAATCTCTTCAAGGCATAAGGCTTCAATTTCTAAAGCCATAAATCCTTCTATACTAGAGATGCTATGTTTTGCCAATTCTCTAAGTACTTTTCCACGATATGCTTTTGCCCAATGGCTTACACTTTTACCATTTTTTAAAAATTTTAAAGTAGTATAGGGTTTTGTAATTTTATAAAATTTATCATAATATCCAGCACGAAGGTCTAAAATTTCATCTTGAGCTAGAAGTAAATCAAGTTGATAACTAAATCTCTCTTTATAAAATTTATCAGGACTAATATTTCCAATAGTATTGCCTTGTTTTACTTTATAGTTAGCAATAGTATCCCCACCATAAATACAACCATAAAGATTGGAGAAAATAAGAGTGTTCTTTTTAAGATAGTTTTGTGCATCAAAATGAAGTGACTTATACTCCAAATAGTCATAAGCAACTCCTTGATAACGTTGTATAGCACACATCAAAGCCGAACTGTGAACATCATTTATGTAAGGTATGCAATCAGAAAATTTTTTAATACCGAAGAGATTTTTGATAGCCTCTTCATCCACACCTAAAACGATTTCATTATAGACATCTAAAATTTCATCTCGTGCATTGATAGCTCCTAGTAAATCTTTTTTATCAGCAGCACCACCCGAATTTTTTCCCTCAGATGGAGAAAATAGTATTTTTAGCATTGAAACATTACTCTTTCTTTTTTTCGAGAATATTTTTTGTATCATTTTTATCTAAGTAACCTGAAAGATTAACTCCATTGCGGCGAAAACCTCCATCTTTATAGCCACCGATACTATCATAGTTATCAAACTTACTACCGTGCATCTCTATTTTGACCTCTTCATAGTTTTGTGAAAAGATAAAAGAGTTAAGTGTTAGTAAAAAAAATACAGTCTTCATTTTAAGTCCTATTATAGGCTGGTTTTGTTAAAATCCTACTATCAACATCTCCTCGTCCTAGAGTAAAATGGTAGAGAACTTGAAAGGAGTTATTTTTGATGCCAAGGAGTCCGTGCATCATATCATCTAAGAAACATCCGATGCCAGTTCCTGATAATCCTAAAGATGTAGCTTCAAGATATAACTCTTGCCCAATCATACCACATTCCCAATAAAGTTCTTTATATCTATGCGAACTATGGCTTTGAAGTTGTGCTGAAAAATTACAAAGCATCCCCAGAGAAAATGCTCCATCACTTGCTATATCTTGAGAACAACTAATTGCTTTTGAAGCCATTTTTAAATCTTTAGTTTCTAGTAAGTATAAATTTTCTAAATCAGTTTTTTGCCATAAAAAGTTAGAGTGCATTTGCTCTTTTAAATCCTTTGCATCTCGTTCATTTCGTAGTAAAATATAAAGACCAGCCTCGTAACTTTTCACTCTATGGAGCATCAGGCAAAGGTGAGCTGAATTTTCTTTTCCATCAAGCGAAGATGATACAGAGCTTAGAAGTGTATGAAACTCCTCTTTAGAGATAAGTGAGATTTCTTTGTGCATCGTGTGAATACTTCTTCTTTGTAAAACTACAGTTTTAGACTCTTTATTTATCTGTCTTTCTTGTTTAATCGAGGGTGCTGATTTTTGGGCTATTTGAGTACAAGCAGTCGCTTTTTCAATGAGAGGGATAATATCCCATTCCTGCATCGATGGACTGAGCTTGTTTGCAATGCCATTGAATTTCAAAGGAATTTTTTCTATTAATCCATCGAGGGCTAAAGAGGGATTTATATTTTGGGGGGATATTACAAAAAGCATATCCCCCTGTTCATGTTCAAAAAATCTATCCTTTTGTGATAACCCTAACAGAGTATCTATATCTTGATCACTCACTGTATCAAGCCTTGTAACTTTCCAGCCAAGCATTGAAGCTGAGACAACTATTGACTGCCAAGCATGACCAGCGTCAAGGTTAGTGTATCTAAATGCACGTTCTCCGTATTTCCAAACTTCACGCCAAGTGATACCTGAGAGAGCGAGTAAAAAGCTCCCTTGTGGTAAGCTTGTCCAAAATGTTGTATCAAAACTAGCCAAGACCTCAAGTCCATGGTTTTTAGGTGTATAGTGAAAAATACTGGTTTTTTCATCTTTTTCTTTGAGTACAGGAGGTAAGATTAGATAAGTTTCAGTAGGATGAAGGTTACCACTTGATGCGTTACATCTCACCGCCCAAGTACTTCCTCCAGATTCTTTGTGTGCAGCTATACCCATAGAAAACTGTAGGAGTTGAGAGAGAGATTCTTTGATAAGCGGGGCTGAGGGTAAATCAGAGTTGAGTAAATTATAGGGGGCAGTCTTGTTTTCAAAGGAAAGAGGAAGTTCTATACTCTGAGATCCATTATAGCTTCTAAAAGGATTTGGCTGTGTACTCCAGTCCATAAAGCCAAGTGAACGGGCGTATCTTTGTTGTGCGTGTTTTGTTGTTTCATGGTAGTTAAATACCGTTTGTAAGTCATTATTCATAAGAGAATAATAATGAATTTTTCTTAAAAACTACTTAGAGTAGTCGTCATTTTTTTAAATAGACTTCTTGCAAAACTCTCTATAAAGTGTCCTAGGAAAGGGATAATAAGTACTAACCTTGCATAAAAAAATATTTTACCTTTAGCTTAGGCTAGGAATAAAAATTTATTTTACACAATCTTGGTACTTCTTAGCTCTCTGAGATAAGTAGTAGGGTAGAAATAACTTCAATTAATAGGATTATCTTCTATGTTGAAATTAACTTAACGATACTAGTGCAAGCAAGTCAAATTCACATTAAATCTAACCTTTTAAATAAAATTATTTAAGGTCTGCCACTTATTTAAGTCTCGGAGTAAGTCTCTTTCGCTTACATTGGCATCATACATATTCATCAAAGTTGCCAAAGATGAAGCCCCACAAGACTCTGCATATGTTTGAGGGATAAGATCTTGATACTTCAACTCTTTAAAAGATTTTACCTTAAAAATATCACTTGCATAAAGAGAAAAAGTAAGAAGAAAAAAGATTAAAATTTGTGCCATAAAGCAAGCGATACAATGCTATCAGGTGAACTAGAACTTGTCCCTATATTTGAGCTAACCGTAAAAGAATTGTTTGAGTTTATACTGTATGTAGCCCCTAAGCCCATTGTTGGAAGTGTTTTTGTTGGATTTACTTTTGCACCATCTATACTACCCCAAGAAAACCAAACAACATGTTAAAATTCCTTATTTTAAATACGATAAAATAAGAACAATAAAGTGAAGGTAAAGAGATGAGCAGAAAACGAAAAACTTATTCAGCAGAGCTAAAAACTAAATTGGTTTTAGAACTTTTAAAAGAGGAAAGAACTCTTGTTGAAATAGCCAAAGAAAATTCAATTACACCTAATAATTTAAAAAACTGGAAGAAGATATTTTTGGACAATGCAGAGATGGCAATGGAACCTTCCAAAATAATAAAAGAGTACAAAGATGCTAATGCTAAACTGCAGATTGAAGTTGGTGAATATGCTAAAAAAGTTGGGCAACTAACTTTAGAGAAGGATTGAGCTGTTGGAAAGCTAAAAAGCTCGGACTCATCTAGCAAAAAAGCTATGATAGATTACGAGCTAAAGACCCTATCTGTAGTGCAACAATGTCAACTGATAGAACTGGGTAGAAGTAGCTTGTATTACACGCCAACAATGAGTGAAAATAAACTGGCTATCAAAGAAGAGATAAAATCTATCTTTGAGGATATACCGATATATGGGGCTAAAAAGGTATATTAGACTTCTCCTAAAACACCCAAACATCAAACCTCTTCAACGGTACTGCTCATAGGTGTTGCATCAAGGTTAATAATAGCACAAATAAGGTTCATTCTCAAACCGAACCTTTTTCGTCTATTTCTATATAGGTATTTAGTAATTTTAAATACCTTAATTTTTGCATTTATTTGTTCAATGATAATTCTTTTTGATGATAATTCACAGTTCTCTTTTTTGTCATCTTTTGTTAATGGATTTAGTTTGCTTCTTTTATTTGGTATTTGAGAATTAGGAGAAATTTTAGAGATACCAATATAGCCTAAATCAGCAAGAACTTTACTCAATATTATTTTTTTAGTTGCCTTACTGTTTTTAAAGACTTTAAAGTCATGTGTTCTTCCTTTATCAATAGTTACAGCTAATATTTTACCTGTAGATGTTGTAATTATTTGTGTTTTTAAGGTGTGCTTTTTCTTTTTACCTGAGTAGTATCTTTTTTGCTTTTTTTTGGTCTCTCACATTGGCTCTCAGTTACATCTACTACGACTATTTCAAGATTATTAGTATCTTCTATAGGTATCGCATGTTTTAGAGTTTTAAGATGAAATTGTGGCTCTTGTATTAAAATCTTTTCTATCTTTGTAACAATATAATGTGCTGTTGATTCACTCACTCCATAATCAAATCCTATATGTTTAAAAGTTCTATACTCTCTATAATATTCTAGCATCATGAGTGTCTCATCATTTGCAGATAAAGATTTGTTTGTTCCACCTTTAACTTTCTTCTTTTTATAGTGTCTTCTAACTACTTTTACCATATCTTTAAAGGTGTCTCTTTTAACACCTACAACTCGTCTAAAATCTTTATCTGTTAATTTATTAACTTTGAAATATTTGATTGTTTTTCCCATAGCTTACTATAAGCAATTTTCGCTCCTATTTTCTTTAGGTTTTAGGAGAAGTCTAATATTTCAGGCTTCGTTTGAAACCAACTTTGAACTGCATCAAAAGGAGTTCTGACTTTGAGTTCTTTTCTTAAAGAACCATGTCTTCTATTGAAGTTATAGAATATCAAGAACTTATTTAAATCTTTCTTAACATCATCAATATTATCATAATCCTCTGCTTTGTAGCCTATTCCAATACTAAACAATCCTTAATAAACCCATATTCCAATCTTACCATAGAGAAGAGCATCAAAGCCTCAGCTAAATTTTGAGTTGTATCAACAATTTTTCTACCTATATTTTGAACTTTATTAAGATGAAGAATATTGATTACAATACTTCTTAAAATTGAAAAACTAAATGCACCTTTATTAATTTTACATCTATCTTCATTAAGTGCTGTATCTTTATAAAAGTGCATTGTCTCAACACTCCACTCTTGGAGTATCTTTTGCAAAAATGATTCTGCACTATCTGTATCATTTGAGATATAGTAATGTGTCTTTGTCTCTTTGCAATTAACAATTTTATCAACTCTGATTACTGAATGAATAAAAACACCATCCCATGGATATATACAGTTTTGATACACATATATATTTCTTTGTATGAAATCATTTGATTGTTTAATTTCCATTTGAAAACTTGAATCGATAGAAGAAGCTTCCTCTATCTCTTTAGCTAGAGACAGTAAAGTTTTTTGATTCTTTTTTACTTTTGCTATAAACTTTGAACCGCTATCAGATGCCTTTTTAAGAGTTTTTTTTGTGTGTTTAAAGCATCAAAGCCATAACTAAATGTCTCATCAAGCTCACCTATTAGTTCTTGAAATGCTGGTATCTCATTAGACTTTTTTTCTATCTCTTTATGGGCAATAATTAATTTTGTTTCTGCTAAAACTGCAGATAAAACAGATACTGCATTATCTTTAGCATTTGCACTTCCTCTTAGAACTTTACCATCTACGGCTACTACTGCATGTGCTGGTATATCTATAAAAATTCGTATCTATCTGCGGAAGGCTTTTTCTAATTCAATCTTATCAACTATTTCAAAAAAGTCATACACTCTTGATTTTCCTGGGGCTTTAAAAAATTCTACACCTAATAGTTTTTTTATCTCTTTTCGTTTACCGTTATTCTTCATCCATTGATGTATTTCAATTGGATTCTTTGCACCCATCAGAATTGCAATTACCGATAAATACATCATCATAGGTAAACTATATTGTCTCGCTTGTTCTCTTCCTTGCTCTGATATTTCCTCTTTAAAAATTTCTAATAATTTATTGCTCATTTCTGCCCCTTTTAGAGCTATAAGCAAATATTGTTCTTAGTATCGGAATGGGCTATCTGCTTTGATTGTAGCATTCTTTATTGTTCCATTAGTTTGAGGTGTATATGGAGCTGTTAGCCTGTGTTCTATCTCATCTTTAGTACATTCAATATAAAACTTATGATTGCCACTAACTTTACCTTTACCTCTTGCCCATTTGTCGGTAAACTCCAGTCCATTGTCTGTGAGAATATGAGTTATGTAAAAAGGAAAAAACTCTTTACACTCTTTGAGAAATTCAACTGCATTAGCAGCTGTCTTATTTTCATATACTTTATAATACAATAGCCTTGTAGCTCTATCTATAGCTACAAAGAGATAATATTTTTGTTTGTCAAATTTTGGTAAATAGGTTACATCAATGTGCAAATAGCCAGGCTCATACTCTTTAAACTTTTTAGCTTTTGCCTTTTGTTCAACAGGAACTCTATTTATATCAAAGGCTCTCAAAGTTCTATAGACATTACTTCTGTTTGCATTTGGAATGACATCAACCATGGTATCTGTTAAGCCATCTAACTCCATCCAAGTAAGGGTTCTTACGACCCGTATAAGCTCCTTTTCTAAAGGTGTTAAAGCATATTTTATATTATTTGGTCTTGAACTCTTATCATTTGAAAAATCTCTTTTTCTGTGTTTAGCAATAGTTTTCACATTTACATTATAGTTATCTGATAATTCAACATTTGTTAAATCAGATTGTTGTATTCTTTGTCTTACATGCTGGTTTGTTCTAGCATTGGAGTGATAGACTTGTGACATTATTTTAATCCTTTTGTGGTAAAAAGATTTTACTATGATGTTATTGAGCTATCGCTTATTATTAAATTGGGCAACCATAACGTGGTGAAACTAGACAAGTTTTCATTCGATAAAAAGATAATTGCACAGATGTTGTCAAGTTTTTTACCTAAAGAAAGATGGGTATTAGCAATTGATAGAACAAATTGGAAATTTGGTAAAGTACATATCAATATATTGATGTTAAGCGTTGCTTATAAAGGGATGGCCATCCCTATTGTATGGTATATATTGAAGAAAACAACGAAGCAAGGTAATTCAGGTTTTAAAGATAGAGATAGAATTAGAATTATAAAAAAGTTTATTGATATATTTGGTGTAGATAAGATTGAAGTTTTAACAGCAGATAGAGAGTTTGTAGGGAAGGTTTGGTTTAAGTGGCTCAAGAAAAGAGAAATACCATTTGCCATTAGAATTATGAATAATAAAAAAGTGAAAGTTGGTCGAGGAGATGTAAAGGTTAATACTCTTTTTAGAAATCTTAATCTAAATGAACATACTTTTTATAGAACTAAAAAAACGATATATGATTATAAAGGCTTATCTCTAATCGGATTGAGGATGAAGGATGAATTTCTAATTATTGCCACAAATACTAATCAAGAAAAAGCATTGGAATTTTATAAACAAAGATGGGAAATTGAAGTATTGTTTTCAGCTCTAAAAAAAAGAGGATTTAACCTTGAAGAAACGCATATGACTGATAACCACAAGATAGATACATTGATAGCTATTTTAAGTTTATCCTTTGTTTGGAGTCATAGTATTGGTGAATGGCTTAATGAAACAAAGCCTATTATAACCCTAAAGCACGGGAGAAAATCTCAAAGTTTATTTCTCTATGGTCTTGAATATCTATCAGAAATATTATTGAATTATGAGCTTAGAGATAAGGAGTTAGTAGCTGTTTTTGAGCGATTGAAATTTGATGGTTCTGAAAAATGACGACTACTGTAAATTATTATAAAGAATGAAGAAGATAGCTATAATCATCAAGATAAAATAGATAGTGAAGTAAGGATAGGCTTTCACGCATCAAAGAAACAATATACACAAGGCTATAAAGTACATATAGCAGTAGATGAGCAGAGTGGTATTATTATCTCTGAACAAACCACCTTCGCAAATACTCACGATATAGACACAGTAAAAACATTTGTAAAAGATATAGATGGAATGAAAGCTCTTTATGCTGATAAAGCATATAACTCAAAAGATATAGATACTTTTTTAGAAAGTGAAAATATAGAAAATATGGTATGTCTCAAAGAGAAACAAACTCTAAGCCAAGAACAGATTAAGCAGCAAAGAAAAGATGAAAAACCTAAACATAAGATTAGAGCTAAAGTTGAATATAGGTTTGCAGATATAAAAACTCAGATGAAAGGCTCAACTACAAAATTTATAGGACTCGTTAGAAATAATATGAATTTTACCCTTACCTGTATAGCTACTAATCTTAGATTATTAGGACAAAGACAAATAAGACAAAGATTAGAAGTAGTTAGATGAATAATATAGAGATAAAGAGCTTTAATAGACTAAAAAAGCTCCTAAAAATGACTGAATCTAATTTTATTGAAGATGGTTTTTTTTAAATATTTGAAAAAATAGGATATATGAGTACTTTTTAATTATGCAGTCGGCTCATAATCTAGTATTTTTAGAAATCATTAAGAGTATAAGACTGTGTTTTTTCACAGTCTCCGCGGAGCGAGAACGTACAACGGCGAAGCTGAATCCTGAACGTGCCACTCACCATTTGTCGTATTTCGCTACGCTACACATAATAAATGGCAGGAGTCCCACATCAAAGTCTATCTCAGAAAATCGCAAGCGAATTTTCCGACATACACTCTAATGGAGCTCAGCTTCGCCGTTATCAGCAATTCTAATTCACTCTACCCCAAAAAATTTGTAAAAAAATAAAAGGTATAAGAATTGCTATACTTTTAAAAATTAGCAGTAAAGAATTTATAAATGAATTTTCAAAAACAGATAATAAGTCTTATAGCAAAAGAGTTTGAAAAACTACCAGATTCAAGGAGTAAAGAGAAACTAATATATACAATGAGTGATATAACACTATCAGCATTTGCAATGTATTATTTTCAAAATCCATCTTGGTTAGACTTTGCAAGAAAAATGAATACAAAAAGCGGTAAAAGTAATGCTAAATCACTATTTGGTATAAAAAAGATACCAAGTGATAATCATGTACGAGATACATTAGATGATATAGATAGTGATAAACTACAACCTACATTCGATAAAATATATAAACTACTTTTAGAAAAAAAAACCTTAGAAAAATATACCTATTTTGATAATAAGACACTCCTTGTTCTTCTTGATGGCACTTACTACCATTCTTCAACAAAAATACATTGTGAGCATTGTCAAACAAGAAAAAAAACAGATACTAAAGGTAGTGAGACTCTTCAATATTACCATAGTGCAATAACACCAATAATAGCAAAACCAAAGACCAATACAATACTTCCATTATTACCAGAGATGATATCAAATACGGATGGAGATGATAAACAAGATTGTGAGATTAACGCATCCAAAAGATGGTTAGATAAAACACATATACTCGCTAAAAAATATAAACTAGTACTCTTGGGCGATGATTTATATTCAAAGACTTCACTTATTAAAAAGATAAGAGAGAAAGAGTATAACTATATATTTGTCTGCAAAGAGACTTCTCATAAAAAATTATATGAAACTGTACATATGGTTGATAACCTCGGTAATATGGATACTAAAACAGCTACTAAACTAAATAAACAAAGAAAAAAAGAGAGTTACAACTATAAATATCTACATGAAGTAGAACTTACAGGAGAAAAGAATCCTATAAAAGTAAATTGGTGTAGTGTTGAAGTTAAAGAGGTAAAAGGGAAGATAATTTATAGTGGTGCTTTTATAACAGACTATATAATTAAAGATGAAAATGTAGAAGAGATTGTAGAAGCAGGTCGTGCTAGATGGAAGATTGAAAATGAGAATAATAATACATTAAAAACAGGAGGTTACAATCTTGAACATAACTTTGGACACGGCAAAAAAGGACTAAGTGAGTTGCTATTTGTTTTTAACATATTAGCATTCTTAACTCATACACTATGCTTAACATATGATGATGATTATAAAGAGTTATATGGACTTATAAACAAGAGAAAAACATTCTTTAACCATATCAATACTTTCACAACATTTTTTTACTTTTTAGATTGGGATATTCTCTATCAAACAATGATAAAAGGCTATATAGATGGTATCCATTTGGACTAGTAAATATTCACAAGGCTATACCTATGTCAAAAATACTATTACTCCCATTAATAGTGATAATTGGAGCTTTATTGAAATAAAAACAGAAGATATTGAAGTCGTAAAAAATACTAACGGCTATAAAAAGTTTTTAGTTAATTATTTTTTAATGTTGTAAAAATGATTGAGTGGTGATTTTTGGTGTTGGGTTAGAATTGCTGCGCCGTTATATCCAAAAAATCATATTATCTTGAAATTCGATATAATAGTGTATATTTAAAATTGGAGTTTATTATGTTAGCTTTAAAACAAGAACAACTATTTGATGAAATAGATATCTTGCCGATAGATTTAAAAACTAAAATTGTAGATAGGATATTAGCTAGTATCACACCTGCAAATACTTCAATAGATGCCCTATGGATAAAAGAAAAAATGATATTGAGACAAACAATGTGTCTCTTATTAATGGAGATGAAGTTTTCAAAAAAATATCTCAAAGACTAAATTCATAAATGACATATTCTTTTCATCCAGATGCTGAACTTGAACTAAATGCTTCAGTTGATTACTATGAAGAGTGTAAAACAAATCTTGGCTCAGAGTTTGCCTATGAAGTTCAAAAAACAATTCAAAGAATATTAGCATTTCCAACTGCTTGGCAAAAGCTAGATGGAAATATACGAAGATGCTTAACAAATCGTTTTCCCTTTGGAGTAATTTACTATCAAAGAAATAATGGACTTCTCCTAAAAGCTCATAGTAATACCTCCCTTTAGATACCTGTTTATAGTCTTTAGCAAGATTATATTTTAGTAATATTGAAATTACTCTTATATTTTAAATTAAAGTAACTGCGTAGGGACATATATCCAAATATTGAAAAAGGTTTTAGGAGAAGTCTAATGAGATTATTATCTTAGCTATCATGCAACTTCAAAGAAAACCAAACTATTGGAAAGAGAGAAAAATATAAGTAATAGACCTCAAATAATTTCAAAACTAAGATCATTAAAAAGGTTTAGATTTAATATGATTTTGACTTGGTTACACGACTAGGGTTAAGTTAATTTCAACATAGAAGATAATCCTATTAATTAAAGTTATTTCTATCCCACTACTTAACAGGTACTAGAGACTGTGAAAAAACACAGTCTTATACTCTTAATGATTTCTAAAAATACTAGATTATCAAGTATATTTCTTTGGAAATTGTAGTATAAAAATAGGCTATATTCGCCAGCAATTCTAATTCACTCTACCCCAAAAAATTTGTAAAAAAATAAAAGGTATAAGAATTGCTATACTTTTAAAAATTAGCAGTAAAGAATTTATAAATGAATTTTCAAAAACAGATAATAAGTCTTATAGCAAAAGAGTTTGAAAAACTACCAGATTCAAGGAGTAAAGAGAAACTAATATATACAATGAGTGATATAACACTATCAGCATTTGCAATGTATTATTTTCAAAATCCATCTTGGTTAGACTTTGCAAGAAAAATGAATACAAAAAGCGGTAAAAGTAATGCTAAATCACTATTTGGTATAAAAAAGATACCAAGTGATAATCATGTACGAGATACATTAGATGATATAGATAGTGATAAACTACAACCTACATTCGATAAAATATATAAACTACTTTTAGAAAAAAAAACCTTAGAAAAATATACCTATTTTGATAATAAGACACTCCTTGTTCTTCTTGATGGCACTTACTACCATTCTTCAACAAAAATACATTGTGAGCATTGTCAAACAAGAAAAAAAACAGATACTAAAGGTAGTGAGACTCTTCAATATTACCATAGTGCAATAACACCAATAATAGCAAAACCAAAGACCAATACAATACTTCCATTATTACCAGAGATGATATCAAATACGGATGGAGATGATAAACAAGATTGTGAGATTAACGCATCCAAAAGATGGTTAGATAAAACACATATACTCGCTAAAAAATATAAACTAGTACTCTTGGGCGATGATTTATATTCAAAGACTTCACTTATTAAAAAGATAAGAGAGAAAGAGTATAACTATATATTTGTCTGCAAAGAGACTTCTCATAAAAAATTATATGAAACTGTACATATGGTTGATAACCTCGGTAATATGGATACTAAAACAGCTACTAAACTAAATAAACAAAGAAAAAAAGAGAGTTACAACTATAAATATCTACATGAAGTAGAACTTACAGGAGAAAAGAATCCTATAAAAGTAAATTGGTGTAGTGTTGAAGTTAAAGAGGTAAAAGGGAAGATAATTTATAGTGGTGCTTTTATAACAGACTATATAATTAAAGATGAAAATGTAGAAGAGATTGTAGAAGCAGGTCGTGCTAGATGGAAGATTGAAAATGAGAATAATAATACATTAAAAACAGGAGGTTACAATCTTGAACATAACTTTGGACACGGCAAAAAAGGACTAAGTGAGTTGCTATTTGTTTTTAACATATTAGCATTCTTAACTCATACACTATGCTTAACATATGATGATGATTATAAAGAGTTATATGGACTTATAAACAAGAGAAAAACATTCTTTAACCATATCAATACTTTCACAACATTTTTTTACTTTTTAGATTGGGATATTCTCTATCAAACAATGATAAAAGGCTATATAGATGGTATCCATTTGGACTAGTAAATATTCACAAGGCTATACCTATGTCAAAAATACTATTACTCCCATTAATAGTGATAATTGGAGCTTTATTGAAATAAAAACAGAAGATATTGAAGTCGTAAAAAATACTAACGGCTATAAAAAGTTTTTAGTTAATTATTTTTTAATGTTGTAAAAATGATTGAGTGGTGATTTTTGGTGTTGGGTTAGAATTGCTGTATATTCGCATTAAGGGTTGAAAAATAAACTCCAAAGTGCTATACTAATTTAAAAGACCTATAATAGGGGGATAAGAAGATGAAAATCAATTTATTTCAAAAGCTATTAAAAGAGTTAGAAAGCCTCACATACATTCAGTCTAAACAAGCTGAAGATATACTCCATAAAAAATGTTCCTTAGAAAGTTTAGAAGATGTTATTGGACACATAGAATCATGTCCACACTGTCAATCAAAGAGCTTCTATAGATGGGGAGTAAGAGCTAATCTGCAACGCTATCGTTGTAAAAGTTGTTATAAAACATTTAATTCTTTAACAAATACACCATTAGCAAGACTACGACATAAAGAAGTATGGATTGATTACGCAAAAGATGTAATAGCTGGGGAATCAGTACGGAGTTCAGCAAAGCACTGCAAAGTAGCAAATAGCACAACATTTAGATGGAGACATCGAATGTTGAAAATACCTACTGAGCTAAAAGCAGAACACTTACATGGAATTGTTGAGTTTGATGAAACATACTTTTTAGAATCAGAAAAAGGTAATCATCACCTAGAGAGAAAACCTCGTGTGCGAGGTGGTAAGGCTACTCAAAGAGGCATATCAAAAGAACAAACTGCTGTACTAATTATAAGAGACAGAAATGGTAATACAAGTGATTCAATATTAGAGATAAGCAATAAAGACACACTTTCAGAGGTTCTCATACCGTTGATAGATAAAGACACCCTACACAGCATTTGCTCAAAAGTTTGGCTATAGACTTGAGACTATCAATGTAAGTGCTAAGGAATATATAAGAGATGGTATCTATCATGTGCAAAATATCAATGCTTACGATAGTAGGCTCAAAGAATGGATGAAACATTTTCATGGGGTAGCTACTAAGTATTTAGAGAGTTATTTGGGTTGGATGAGATTACTTGATAGAGAAAAAAATATTACGGCTAGACAACTTTTAGCTGTATTTACTCAAAGGGGTTTGAGGTATCAACCCTTAATGCGAACATAGCCTAAAAATATATTAGAATTCTTGCAAAACTCCTAGATAGCGCAGAGAGCTAAGAAGTACTGAAATTGTGTAAAACAAATTTTTATTCCTAGCCTAAGCTAAGGGTAAAATATTTTTTTATGCAAGGTTAATACTTATTATCCCTTCCATAGGACACTTTATAGAGAGCCTTACTCAGTATAATGTCCCTAGAAAAACAAACCAATTAACCACCCCAATCCATTAATAACTAGAAATTAAAAGTGGAATAATTATTGCTTGCTTTTGAGAAAAACAAGGTGATAAGAAAATGGCAATAAAAGCAAGAGATAAATTAGCACAAAAGCGTTCAAGAAAAGGTTATGCAAAAATAGCTGAATCAAATAAACTTTTAGAGTTACTATCAAGAGTTCCAGACCATCGTAAAGGTCAAGGGAAACGGCATAAACTAGAACATATTTTATATCTAGCTATATTAGCTGGACTAATGGGAGCTACAGATTACAAACAAATCTCTATTTGGATAGATAAACATGTCCAAAAAGAAGAAGTAAAAAAACTTCTAGGTGTAGAATTTATAATAACACCAAAAAGAAGTGCTGTCTCAGATATACTTGCAAAAGTTGATAGTGAGGCAGTTGAACTTTTGTTCAGAGAATGGATAAGAATTTATGTCGATACTACAGGAAAACATCTAAGCGTAGATGGTAAAGTGATGAATGGTAGTAGATATAAAGACCAAAAGGCTATACAAGTTGTTGGTGCAGTTCTATCAGAGATAGGTGTAGTTATTGCTCATCAAAAAATTGCAGAGAAATCAAATGAAATACCTGAATTTCTCTTTACCTTTGATGCGATGAACACACAAAAAAACTCTTGATTCTATTGAGCGAAGTGGTTCAAAGTATATTGCTAAAGTTAAAGATAACCAAAAAACACTTCTTGATAAAATAGATGAAATATCAAGAGAGATAAAACCATCAAGCACTTATAAAGCTAAACAAATCCAGCAGTCTAATGAGCGGATAAATAGAGAGGTATTTGTATATCAACCAACTACTTTTTATCATAATGAAATTACCCATGTTCGCTCAATGGACTTCTCCTAAAAGCTCATAGTAATACCTCACTTTAGATACCTGTTTATAGGCTTTAGAAAGATTATATTTTAGTAATATTGAAATTACTCTTATATTTTAAATTAAAGTAACTGCGTAGGGACATATATCCAAATATTGAAAAAGGTTTTAGGAGAAGTCTAATCATAAAAACTATTAAAAAAATACACAAGACAAACCATAAAACAGGAGAAGTAACAAACAGCACTAGTATTCAGTTCTGTATAGCAAATTTTCGTGAAAATGCGGAGTTCTTTCATGATAAAATTTTACTCCATTGGAAGGTAGAAACAATGCACCAATACAAAGATAATACACTTTTAGAAGATGACCATAATGCTCATCTAAATCCATTTTTAATGACAATTATCAGAAGCATTATTTTAAATATCTTGCACCTAAATGGTACAAAATCTATACAAGAACAACTCATTAACAATAGATGGGATTTAGATGACTCTATCGCTCAACTCTTGAAATTTAGTTTTTAGTGGATTGGGGTGCCAATTAACCAAGTATAATTTCGATATTGGAATACTATTTGCTTTTAAAAAGATATGATAATAGAAAAAGAGATAAGTAAGAGAGCATAAATAAATTTATAGCTAGCATCTCATGTAAAAGATTTAGATTTAATGTGAATTTGACTTGTCTACACGAGTATCGTTAAGTATAGTTCAACGAAGAAAATCATTTTTTCATTGGCTATGAAGTTATTTATGTTCTACTACTTATAAGTAGCTAAACAAATTTAATCTCATATCTACTTCCATAACCAATAATAATTTTTTCAACATAGTTTTTCATATTTTCAGTAGTAGACTTCTCCTAAAACCTTTTTCAATATTTGGATATATGTCCCTACGCAGTTACTTTAATTTAAAATATAAGAGTAATTTCAATATTACTAAAATATAATCTTGCTAAATCCTATAAACAGGTATCTAAAGTGAGGTATTACTATGAGCTTTTAGGAGAAGTCCAGTATACTATTTCCAAAACTCCATTTTGCTTTTGAACCTGCTCTTGCACTATATTCCCATTCTGATTCTGTTGGTAGTCTATATTTATTTGTTTTTTCCATTTTATTTAATTTTTCTACAAACTTTTTTGTATCATTCCAACTTACATTTTCTATAGGATTATTTCTACTATCATAACCTACATTCTCTGTTTTAAACGCTGCTGGATTTTCGCTCATCACTTTATAGTACTGCATCTGTGTTACTTCTGTACTTGCCATATAAAATGACTTTATGCTTACTTTGTGATAAGGTAACTCAGAACTACTTACACTGCTTAAACAATCTTTTCTTTCATTTTTAGAAGTAAAGGGATCATCTTTTGAACATTTTGGTAGCTTTGTACCCATCATAAATGTACCACTTGGAATACTTTTAAACTTCATATCTATCGAGTTTGTAAAATCTTTTGCACTGAGTGTTGAAACTAATAATGCACCTAATAATAATTTTATCATGCTTTTCCTTTGTGTTTTTAGTATATTAGCGTAAATTCTGAGGACAGTATACTTAATCTCTTAACTTTTCTATGCTAGTAATTGATAATCCTGTTTTACTAGATATAGTTTCATTATCTAAAATATCTAATAGGTTTTTGGCTATTTCTAGATTTCGTTGTTCAATTCCTTTTTGCATTCCTTTTTGCATTCCTTCTTCTCTTCCCTCTTGTATTCCATCATTTTTAGCTTTTAATATCGCTAATTTTTGGATAGAGATAAACTCTTTTCTTTTATGTTGGGCTTCTAGTTCATCTTTACTTAGGTTTGCTTCATTTACTGTTGTTAGGGCTTGTTTGATATTTTGGTTTAGGGTATCTGGGATGTATTGCATACTTCCTGCATTTTTCACGAAGTAAATCCATTGGTCTTTTATATTTTCAAGTGCATTTATATCTTTAGTAAATTTTGGTAATTCTATAAAGATGAGTTCTATGTCATCACTATAGTTTATCAGTTGTTCTTTTTCTATAAGTTTAAAGTTTGTAGTGACTTCTTTTGAGTTAGGGAACATATCGAAATCTACTATAGTTAATGCAATGACGGGATTAAGTAGATGGTAATCTTCTGCTCGGTTAAGCTGAACTGAATAGTTTTTAGCAGCATTATAGAGTACTCTTTTCTCAAATCCAGAGTGATTGAGTACTTGCATCTCTATGATTACTTTAGTGTCATCATCTAGTACACATTTTACATCTACAAAGGTATCTTTTACCCCTTTTATCATAGGGATATTATAAGGGTCTACTATGGTCAAATCTTTTATTTTAATCGTTTTATGTTCATATACAAGTGCATTTAAAAAGCTTATAAGTATATCTTTACTTGTATCACTTCCAAATACTTTTTTAAAAGCATAGTCTGTTTTTACATCTAAAAATTGCATTGTATCCCTTGGGGTTCTTTCTTTATAGTATAGCTAAATAGCTTTGTATACGGAGAGACTGTGAAATAACTACAAAATTACGCACATCTCATAAAGTAAAAAGATTCTAACATAAGTAGTAGAACATAAATAACTTCATAGCCAATGAAAAAATGATTTTCTTCGTTGAACTATACTTAACGATACTCGTGTAGACAAGTCAAATTCACATTAAATCTAAATCTAAATCTTTTACATGAGATGTTAGCTATGAATTTATTTATGCTCTCTTACTTAGAGCTTAAGTTCATCAAGCCTAAACCCCTAAAAGAGTATAATACATCTAATGAAAAGCCTAAATTAATGGCTTTAAAGAGGTGTTTATGAGCGAAAAGTATAAAGAAGAGACTTCTCCTAAAACATTTTTCAATATTTGGATATATGTCCCTACGCAGTTACTTTAATTTAAAATATAAGAGTAATTTCAATATTACTAAAATATAATCTTGCTAAAGCCTATAAACAGGTATCTAAAGGGATATATTACTATGAGCTTTTAGGAGAAGTCCAAGGAATAAACCGTAATCAACAACAGTTTTTTCCTCCAAGTCTTGATGAATATGTAGATGTGAACAATCAAGTAAGAGCTATAGATTTATATGTAGAACAGCTTGACCTTAAAGAGTTAGGCTTTGATGACACTTCGACAAGCTTTGAAGGACAGAAGTCCTATTCTCCAAAGTTACTTCTCAAGATATATATCTATGGCTACTTAAACAAGATAAGAAGCTCACGAGCTTTAGAAAAAGAAAATGCTAGAAACATAGAATTGATGTGGCTAACAGCAGGATTAAAACCTACGTACAAGACTATTTCTGATTTTAGAAAGAACAACCCTAAAGCATTAAAAGCAGTGTTCAAAGACTTTGTATTATTACTTAAAGGTCTTGCACTAATAGGAGATGAACTTGTAGCCTTAGATGGAGCATTCTTAAGAGCTAACGCATCAAAGAATACTTTGATGATGAAGAAGACTACACAAAGAGATTTAGCAAGTACAGAAGCATCAATCAATGAATACCTTAGCTCTTTAGAATTTAGAGATGAAGAAACGCATACAACTAAACTAGCAAAACAACTTCCTCGTACTTTAGAGATATTCTTAAAAAAGAAAGCAAGATTTACAACAGAGTTAAATTTTCTAAAGAAAATAAACCGCACTCAATATAATAGAACTGACCCAGATGCAAGTGTTATGGTCAAATCAGCACATAACTTAATGGCTTATAACTCTCAAATATGTGTAGATGATAAGTTCAAGTTTATTGTTGCTACTGATGTAACATCCTCTGGCACTGATAAACAAGAACTCCATCACATGGCAATGCAGACTAAAGAAGTGATCACTAACCCTGACTTGCTAATTCTTGCTGATAAAGGATATTACTCAGCAGTAGAAATAAAGAAATGTATAGATGATGGGATTAAGACGCTTGTTCCTGCTATTAGAACAGGTCAAGAACTTATTAACAAGGGTAAGTTTACTAAAGATAAATTTGTTTACGATAAAGAGCAAGATGCTTATATCTATCCAAATGATAAACTTATTTCAAGAACGAAGTCAATAAATAAATCATATGCACGAATAATGCATATTTACAGAAGCTCACAAAGCGATTGTAATACTTGCTCTATTAGAGATAAATGTTTAGGTGAAAAGACCAAACAAAAACAAACCCAAAGATGGGAACATCAAGAACTATTAGATAAGTATAATAAAAATATGAAAACTCCAGAAGCTAAAGCACTTTACAAAAAAAGAGGCTCTATCGTAGAACATCCATTTGGAAAAATAACAAGAAACCTTGGCTGGGATCACTTCCTCCTTAGAAGTAAAAAGAAGGTTCAAGGTGAAAATGCACTTATCATGTTTACCTATAATTTCAAACGTCTGCTTAACCTCATTGGGATAGCTCTGTTTAAAAAACTGATGATAGCACTAGATAATGGAGATATAAGTAAAATAAGAGAAGAAATAGCTCTTCATATCGCCAGTTTTAGACTTTATATATTAGACTTCTTGCAAAACTCCTTATATACCTTAGCACTTTATAGAGAGTTTTAATCAAAGTAAATATTCTCAAGCGTAGCCAAAAACTACGCTTGGGGTTCTTTAACGCTGAGTAAGGCTCTCTATAAAGTGTCCTATGGAAGGGATAGTAAGTACTAACCTTGCATAAAAATATATTTTACCCTTAGCTTAGGCTAGGAATAAAAATTTGTTTTACACAATTTTAGTACTTCTTAGCTCTCTGCGGCATATAGGAGTTTTGCAAGAAGTCTATTCAATTTTTTGCAATATATTTTTCTGGTACAATTTCCAAGGAAATATACTTGATAATCTAGTATTTTTAGAAATCATTAAGAGTATAAGACTGTGTTTTTTCACAGTTCGTACTTGTTATATCTGAACTTACGAGCAGTTTTACTTGTAATGATTTGTAAATACTACAATTTCTATAGTAGACTTCTCCTAAAACCTTTTTCAATATTTGGATATATGTCCCTACTCAGTTACTTTAATTTAAAATATAAGAGTAATTTCAATATTACTAAAATATAATCTTGCTAAAGCCTATAAACAGGTATCTAAAGGGAGGTATTACTATGAGCTTTTAGGAGAAGTCCAGTACTCTCATCAACATAAATAAAAATAGCTCTATATTTTTTATCTAGTCTAAATGAATAAATAAGTCTATCTTTTGGCTCTAGCAGTTCGGTATTTAAAGATGGGTAGAATGGATCTTTCTCAAATAATCTTTTAGCTTTTTTGAATTTTTTTTCTAAATCATGCTTCTTGAGATATTTATCTAAATCATCTCTAATCTGCTTAATTATCATTATAGACTGAACTCTTTTTTAAACCATTTTCTAAATCTTTTAAAAAATCATCTGAATAATCCTCTTTTTGAAAATCACTCATTACATTTTCAATTTTATCTTTTTTAAATGTTTTAAAATAAAGTTCTTTTTCTACTATTTTATTTTTAACTTCTTCAATTTCATTTAATGACATTTGAGAAATTAAAGTTAAAATATTTGGTAATGATATATTTACTGCTAATTGCATAATATTCTCCAATAATTGTTTCCATAGAATTATAACAAAACTTAAGTGAAAATCACCTAAGTTTTGTTTGCTAGTCATTAATGACCACCACAATCCACTAAAAACTAAATTTCAAGAGTTGAGCGATAGAGTCATCTAAATCCCATCTATTGTTAATGAGTTGTTCTTGTATAGATTTTGTACCATTTAGGTGCAAGATATTTAAAATAATGCTTCTGATAATTGTCATTAAAAATGGATTTAGATGAGCATTATGGTCATCTTCTAAAAGTGTATTATCTTTGTATTGGTGCATTGTTTCTACCTTCCAATGGAGTAAAATTTTATCATGAAAGAACTCCGCATTTTCACGAAAATTTGCTATACAGAACTGAATACTAGTGCTGTTTGTTACTTCTCCTGTTTTATGGTTTGTCTTGTGTATTTTTTTAATAGTTTTTATGATTGAGCGAACATGGGTAATTTCATTATGATAAAAAGTAGTTGGTTGATATACAAATACCTCTCTATTTATCCGCTCATTAGACTGCTGGATTTGTTTAGCTTTATAAGTGCTTGATGGTTTTATCTCTCTTGATATTTCATCTATTTTATCAAGAAGTGTTTTTTGGTTATCTTTAACTTTAGCAATATATTTTGAACCACTCTGCTCAATAGAATCAAGAGTTTTTTTGTGTGTTCATCGCATCAAAGGTAAAGAGAAATTCATCTCCAAGCTCTGCTATCATAGCTTGTAAAGCAGGTATTTCATTTGATTTCTCTGCAATTTTTTGATGAGCAATAACTACACCTATCTCTGATAGAACTGCACCAACAACTTGTATAGCCTTTTGGTCTTTATATCTACTACCATTCATCACTTTACCATCTACGCTTAGATGTTTTCCTGTAGTATCGACATAAATTCTTATCCATTCTCTGAACAAAAGTTCAACTGCCTCACTATCAACTTTTGCAAGTATATCTGAGACAGCACTTCTTTTTGGTGTTATTATAAATTCTACACCTAGAAGTTTTTTTACTTCTTCTTTTTGAACATGTTTATCTATCCAAATAGAAATTTGTTTGTAATCTGTAGCTCCCATTAGTCCAGCTAATATAGCTAGATATAAGATATGTTCTAATTTATGCCGTTTACCTTGACCTTTACGATGGTCTGGAACTCTTGATAGTAACTCTAAAAGTTTATTTGATTCAGCTATTTTTGCATAGCCTTTTCTTGAACGCTTTTGTGCTAATTTATCTCTTGCTTTTATTGCCATTTTCTTATCACCTTATTTTTCTCAAAAGCAAGCAATAATTATTCCACTTTTAATTTCTAGTTATTAATGGATTGGGGTGATTAATGACTGCAAGAATAATTAACAACTTCATTCATGTCATATGATTGCTTGCCATTAAGACCTGTATATACTCCACTATGTTTATTTTGGCTATGTTCGCATTAAGGGTTGGTGCCGTATTCCTTAAAATTTAATGCCCTAAAATAGGGAGTTCATAATATTAAATTTCTTAAAATAATTACTTTCAACCCTTAATTCGAATATAGCCTTTATTTTTGTTGATTGCTACCCATTTACCATTGTTGCATTCGACAGTATAGTTTACATAAGTAGTAGAACATAAATAACTTCATAGCCAATGAAAAAATGATTTTCTTCGTTGAACTATACTTAACGATACTCGTGTAGACAAGTCAAATTCACATTAAATCTAAATCTTTTACATGAGATGTTAGCTATGAGTTTATTTATGTTCTCTTACTTATAAAAATAAGTTGGTAAACAGACTGAGGGTCACTCGTCCTTTGATTTAACCGTTATATTTTAAAAAATTCAGATATTTCAACATCTAAGACTGTAGATATTTTATATAAATGCTCAAGATTAAAATGTTTATTTTCAACTAACAACTCAGCTTTACCTAAAAAAGTAGCATTCTGATGACCTATTAGACTTCTTGCAAAACTCTAAAAGTAGGAACTAAAAATGCTATCAGATTGATATGAATAAATATGAAAAATTACAGAAGAAAGAACCAAAGAATTTTAAGCGTCTTATTGGTGTAAATAAAGATACATTTAATGAAATGCTTTTAGTATTTATAGCTGTCTAGTTTCACCACATTATGGTTGCCCAATTTAATAATAAGTGATAGCTCAATAACATCATAGTAAAATCTTTTTACCACAAAAGGATTAAAATAATGTCATAAGTCTATCACTCCAATGCTAGAACAAACCAGCATGTAAGACAAAGAATACAACAATCTGATTTAACAAATGTTGAATTATCAGATAACTATAATGTAAATGTGAAAACTATTGCTAAACACAGAAAAAGAGATTTTTCAAATGATAAGAGTTCAAGACCAGATAATATAAAATATGCTTTAACACCTTTAGAAAAGGAGCTTATACGGGTCGTAAGAACCCTTACTTGGATGGAGTTAGATGGCTTAACAGATACCATGGTTGATGTCATTCCAAATGCAAACAGAAGTAATGTCTATAGAACTTTGAGAGCCTTTGATATAAATAGAGTTCCTGTTGAACAAAAGGCAAAAGCTAAAAAGTTTAAAGAGTATGAGCCTGGCTATTTGCACATTGATGTAATCTATTTACCAAAATTTGACAAACAAAAATATTATCTCTTTGTAGCTATAGATAGAGCTACAAGGCTATTGTATTATAAAGTATATGAAAATAAGACAGCTGCTAATGCAGTTGAATTTCTCAAAGAGTGTAAAGAGTTTTTTCCTTTTTACATAACTCATATTCTCACAGACAATGGACTGGAGTTTACCGACAAATGGGCAAGAGGTAAAGGCAAAGTTAGTGGCAATCATAAGTTTGATATTGAATAGACTTCTTGCAAAACTCCTTATATGGCTTAGCACTTTATAGAGAGTTTTAATCAAGGTAAATGTTCTCAAGCGTAGCCAAAGCTAGGGTTGGGGTTCTTTAACGCTGAGTAAGGCTCTCTATAAAGTGTCCTATGGAAGGGATAGTAAGTACTAACCTTGCACAAAAAAATATTTTACCCTTAGCTTAGGCTAGGAATAAAAATTTGTTTTACACAATTTTAGTCCTTCTTAGCTCTCTGTGGTATATAGGAGTTTTGCAAGAAGTCTAATGTACTAAAGATGAGATAGAACACAGGCTAACAGCTCCATATACACCTCAAACTAATGGAATGGTTGAAAGGGTTAATGGAACAATAAAGAATGCTACAATCAAAGCAGAGGATTATGATAATATTGATGATGTTAAGAAAGATTTAAATAAGTTCTTGATATTCTATAACTTCAATAGACTTCTCCTAAAACCTTTTTCAATATTTGGATATATGTCCCTACGCAGTTACTTTAATTTAAAATATAAGAGTAATTTCAATATTACTAAAATATAATCTTGCTAAAGACTATAAACAGGTATCTAAAGGGAGGTATTACTATGAGCTTTTAGGAGAAGTCCAATAGAAGACATGGTTCTTTAAGAAAAGAACTCAAAGTCAGAACTCCTTTTGATGCAGTTCAAAGTTGGTTTCAAACGAAGCCTGAAATATTTAAGATTTTACCAAGTGAGTTTCAAGATATTGCTTTTGAAATGGTACAACGTGGTGAAACTTGACAAATAATGTTCTTCAAATCAGATATAGATTTAATTTATACTAGGTTAAGAGAATTAGAAAGTAATCAAAAAGTTAAGGAAGCCAACTATAAGAATTTAGAATTTCTTTTTTTTAGACACGATAAAGAAGAAATTATTAAGTATGACAAGATACAAAATAAATGAAATGGATAAAAATAATAATGAGGATAAAAAATATAGAAATATTGTAATAGGTTTTATAATTTCATTTGAATTTATGCACAAGTTAGGCTATATTTCATTATAGTGTTACCTATCTATACATATTATTTCATATCTATTAACTTTTTTTTTGATTTACTTGCTATTATTAAAGAATTCTTTATTTACACCAATAAGACGCTTAAAATTCTTTGCTTCTTTCTTCTGTAATTCTTCATATTTATTCATACAAATTTAATAACACTTTTAGTTCCTACTTTTAGAGTTTTACAAGAAGTCTACTCTTTAAACAGAGTGCTTTACCTGTGAAACCTCAAACTTGTATCTATGTGGATTTAGGCTATCTTGGTATTAAAAAGCAACATAATAACACTCAAATACCATATAAGAAATCAAAGCTAAGTAGTAGGACATAAATAACTTCACTACTAATGAAAAGATTATCTTCTTCATTGAACTTAACTTAAGCCTACTCGTGTAACCAAGTTAAACTCAGCTTAAATCTAAACCTTTTAAATAATAGACTTCTCCTAAAACCTTTTTCAATATTTGGATATATGTCCCTACGCAGTTACTTTAATTTAAAATATAAGAGTAATTTCAATATTACTAAAATATAATCTTGCTAAATCCTATAAACAGGTATCTAAATGGAGGTATTACTATGAGCTTTTAGGAGAAGTCCAATATTAGTTTTAAAATTATTTAAGGTCTGCTACTTAAATAGAAGATACTCAATCCTTTTTCCTACCATTTCGGTATCATCTCTTGAAACTTTTTACTTGTATGAATTGAGGCGTTATCAGCAATAGTAGGCTTTGAAATCTCATCTAAAAAGAGATTAAAATGACCTATGACTACTTCTGTATCAACTTTATCATAGCTTCTTGAAGCAAAGAGTGTTTATTTGTTTTTGTTAAAAAATCCAAGGACATTGAGGCTTTTACTCATTTTAGAAGGGATACTTAAAGTCTCTCCTACTGGATTCCAAACATATGGTAAATTAGGATTGAGCTTGATTTAGTAGTAGCAAAGCATGTGCTCTATGACGCTCTTGTACAGCCTCTCCACTATTTTTTATATAACTCAATTTATTATCATATCTTATTAACTGATGTTACGATAATCTAAATTCATAAAGTTTAAGAAGTGCTACAAATCTAAACAACTTGTAATTCTTCAACTTTTTGGTAGGCGACTTTGAGAGCCTCAATATATATTTTTTCCTTAATGGCAAAGTGGTTCATTTTATAGTTTAATCGAAGTTTCTCAAGTTTTATAAAACCACGAACAGATAAATGTATATGATTTCTTTGTGATGTTTCAACTTTTGTTGGAGAGTGTTCTATTTTTAAATTTTGTTTTAAAGATTTATGATATTCCTCTATTTTCCACCGTCTTTTGTAGATTTCAAGTACCTGATTGAAAGATAAGTCTATATCATTAGTAACAAGATATAAATAAGTAGATTCGCCATCATCGCCGTTTTTGACCACTTGCTTGATAAGTCTTAGAGGTTTTTTATAACCTTCAATATATATCAGCCGACTACTACCACCCTTTATATCTATGCTTGAGATATTAACATATTTTCCTTTATTTCTTTCTTCTAAAGTGAGTGCTATTTTTCTATTACTTTTTATTGGACATACAAACTTCTTGTTTAGTTCTTCTTCTATAAAAAGTAGATTCTTAATACTTGAAAACCATTTATCAAATAAAATATATTTATATTTCACTTCATTATTGTGATGTAAAATTTGAAGTTTATCTTGCATTATTTCATTTTTACTAAAGAGAGATTTTTTAATATTCTTCTGATGTTCCTCACTCCACTTATTTTCAGTTTTTGTGATAATTTCATATCCCAAAGGGATAGATATACCTGTAGCATCTGTATAATGAAAATTTAGCATTAAGATACCTTTTTGCATCTTTTGTGAGACATGGTCATAATGCCAGCAAACTACATCATTTACTTTACTCCAAGGCTTATGCATAAGCATATCATCGATAATAATACAAGCATTGTCTTCATTCTCATAATAGACTTCTTGCAAAACTCCTTATATGGCTTAGCACTTTATAGAGAGTTTTAATCAAGGTAAATGTTCTCAAGCGTAGCCAAAGCTAGGGTTGGGGTTCTTTAACGCTGAGTAAGGCTCTCTATAAAGTGTCCTATGGAAGGGATAGTAAGTACTAACCTTGCACAAAAAAATATTTTACCCTTAGCTTAGGCTAGGAATAAAAATTTGTTTTACACAATTTTAGTCCTTCTTAGCTCTCTGTGGTATATAGGAGTTTTGCAAGAAGTCTAATCTCTTAAAAATGGTTTTATTGATTTCCACAAAGTCTTTTCATCATCAAGAGAATCATTTAATAGTAGATGCTTTGTGAAAACATCATGACTATTACCTGTTACTTTTGAAAGTTTTGTCATCTCTATCTTGCTAAATGAACTGATTGCGAAATTTATGTACATATCTTCTAATTGCTTCATATATATTTTAAGCATTTTTAATGCCATCTATTTTTAATATGTCACCTTTTGTAAATTTGAAGGTTTAGATTATCGTAACATCAGTTATTAAAAGCAAATAGTATTCCAATATCGAAATTATATTTGGCTTAGTTCTTACCTTTATTCATTAGACTTCTTGCAAAACTCCTTATATGGCTTAGCACTTTATAGAGAGTTTTAATCAAAGTAAATGTTCTCAAGCGTAGCCAAACGGTTGGGGTTCTTTAACGCTGAGTAAGACTCTCTATAAAGTGTCCTATGGAAGGGATAGTAAGTACTAACCTTACATAAAAAAATATTTTACCCTTAGGCTAGGAATAAAAACTTGTTTTACACAATTTTAGTACTTCTTAGCTCTCTGCGGCATATAGGAGTTTTGCAAGAAGTCTTTTGTATGAATTTAGGTTACCACTTCAGTTTTTGAGCGATTGAAATTTGATGGTTCTGAAAATGACGACTACTGTAGGAATCCCTTAATTACTTATTAAGATCATAAGAGATATAATAATGTAATTAAAATACTATAAAGAGAATAAATGATGCAAAATATAGAACCAATGACACTATTTGGATATAACAAACTTCAATCTGAGGTAAAAGATTTAAAACAAGTTCAACGTCCACAAGTTGTAAAAGACATAGAAGTGGCACTTGAACATGGTGATTTAAAGGAAAATGCAGAGTATCATGCAGCAAAAGAGATGCAAAAAAATATAGATAATCGTTTAGCAGAACTTCAAAAAATTATAGGAAATTCTCAAATTGTGAATCCTAGTGAGTTAGCTCATGAAAAAATTAGCTTTGGTTCTACTGTTGTAATGACGGATATGGATACAGATGAAGAAGTTACTTATACAATAGTAGGTGGTTGTGAATCAAATCCAAATTGTGGACTTATCTCTTTTGCTTCACCTCTAGCAAAACAACTTCTAGGACGAGTAGAAGGGGATGAGGTGAAAGTTCGTCTCCCTGGTGGTGAAAAAGAGTTTGAAATAGAGGAAGTGAAATATGTGGAGATAGTTTTTGAAACACACTGATGTTGGCATCATCGGAGTAAGTGGCTATACAGGTTTAGAGCTTGTAAAAATGCTTATAAATCATCCAAAATTTAATTTAGTTTATGTAGCTAACTCCACCGGAGGTACAACTTTAAATGAACTTCATCCCTCCTTGAGTCGTGTTTTCGAATTAGAAGTTCAAAAAGCTAATGTTGATATATGTGCAAATATTTGTGAGTTGGTATTTTTAGCTGTGCCTCATAAGACAGCTATGGCGTATGTAAAACCTTTTATGAAAAAAGGGATAAAAATAGTTGATTTTTCAGCTGATTATAGACTTACTCAAGATGTGTATGAAGAGTATTATTGCCCTCATACCGATATTGAAAATTTGCAAAATGTTGTGTATGGTCTTCCTGAACTGTTTCGTCAAGAGATTAAAAAAGCATCACTTGTTGCAAATCCGGGTTGTTACCCAACGTCTGCTATCTTAGGACTTCTTCCATTTTTAGATAAAAGAATAGCCAATACACCTATCATAATAGATGCTAAAACTGGTGTGAGTGGAGCTGGTAAAAAACTAAGCGATGTTACACACTTTGTAAATGTAAATGATAATATGTTCGCATACAATCCATTTTTTCATAGACATGCACCAGAAATTGCACAAAAGTTAGGCATTAGTTTTGATGAAATAACTTTTGTACCTCATTTAATCCCTACAACAAGAGGTATGATTTCATCTATCTATATTCAAGTTGATACTTCAATGGACGCTCAAAAAATATTAGAAGATTACTATAAAGATGAACATTTTGTGAGAATTTGTAAAAATCCAGTAGACATGAAAAATACCGCAGGAACAAATTTTTGTGACATTTATGTTAAGCAAAAAGGAAATGTATTGTTTATATCAAGTTCTATTGATAATTTACTTCGTGGTTCATCTTCACAAGCACTGGTAAATGCAAATCTTATGATGGGATTTTGTGAGCGTGAAGGTATTCCTGATATAGCTTATGTACCATAGTGATATAAAACTCAAAGAAGGGGCATTTTTTATAAGTGATGCTCATTACTCATCTTTTCGACCTGATTTCTTAGACTTTTTAAAAGCTATTAAAGCAAAAAGATTACTTCCAACACAAATTATCTTGATGGGTGACATTTTTGATGCACTTTTTGGGGAAGTTGCTGAAACATTAATCAAAAATAAGGAAGCTATAGATGTTCTTAATCAACTCTCAAATGACTTAGAAATAATTTACCTCGAAGGAAACCATGATTTTAATTTAAAAAATATTTTTTTAAAAATCAAAGTTTTTCCAATTTTTCAACAAGTTCTTGTTTGTACTTTTAATGAAAAAAAAGTAATTTTAGCACATGGTGATTTTGATGGAACATTATTGTATAAATTCTATACAATCATTATCAGAAATAGTTTTATTTTAAAATTTTTAAATTTATTTGATACTTACATATTAAAAAAATTAGATGAATATCTGGGGAAAAAAGATGATTGTAAAAAGCTTGAATGGTTTGAAGGATTTATACAAAAAAGAGTGACAGATAAATATAAATGTAACTACTTTATTGAAGGACATTTTCATCAAAATGTACAAATTAAATTAAATCATATTAGCTACATTAATTTAGGTGCTTTTGCTTGCAATCAAAGATATTTTATTGTAGAATTGAACAAAGATAGATTATTTTTACGAGAAGATTTTTTCATGAAGGAGACATAAATGGATGACAATTCCTTAAAGATAGGTTCTAATGAGATGGAACTTGTAGATTTTCGTATACTTAACAAGAGTGAAGATGGGATATATGAAGGTATTTATGGTGTTAATGTTTCAAAAGTAAGAGAAATTATTCGTATACCTCATTTAACAGAGCTACCAGGTACCCCTGAGTTTATTGAAGGTATTTTTGATTTAAGAGATGTTGTGATACCTGTAGTAAATTTAGCAAAATGGATGGGTATAACATCTCCAGAGGGTTTAGAAAAAAATTTAAGAGTCATTATTACGGAATTTAATAACGTCTTAATTGGCTTTATAGTTCATGAGGCTAAAAGAATAAGAAGGATTAATTGGAGTGATATTGAACCCGCAACTTTTATATCAGGTTCTAGTAGTATAGATGGTAGTAAAATAACAGGTGTTACTAAAATTGAAGGTGATAATGTCCTTCTTATTTTAGATTTGGAAAGTGTTGTCCAAGATTTAGGTTTATATGAGCCAGATATTGATGCTATGCCTCATAATCAAGAAGACTTTAGTGGTTTAGCTCTTATTCTTGATGATAGTTCTACCGCTAGAAAAATTGTAAAAGAAGCACTAACAAAAATGGGATTTCAGGTAGTAGAAGCTATTGATGGTCAGGATGGTTTAGAAAAACTTGAAGAACTTTACAATATGTATGGGGATACAATCTCTTCTCATTTAAAATTAATTCTTTCTGATGTTGAAATGCCAAGAATGGATGGTTTCCATTTTGCAGCAAATGTAAAAGAAGATGGACGATTTGAAGAGATACCTATTATTTTCAACTCTTCAATAAGTGATCATTTTTCTGAGATTAGAGGTAAAGAGGCTGGGGCTGAAGCTTACCTAGTTAAGTTTGAAGCTAGCACATTTTATGATGAAGTGTCACGAGTTGTTCGTAGACATATGAAATAGGAGCAAAAATATGGATGAATTTCAGGAAATACTACAGGATTTTTTAGTTGAGTCATTTGAACTTGTAGAAAAACTAGATGAAGATTTAGTTGAGTTAGAAAATACACCAGAAGACTTGGAACTTTTAAATGGAATTTTTAGAGTAGCTCATACAGTTAAAGGAGCTTCTTCATTCTTAAATTTTGATGTTTTAACTCACCTCACACATCATATGGAAGATGTTTTAAATAAAGCTAGGCATGGTGAATTAATTATCACTCCAGATATTATGGATGTTGTTCTTGAATCAATTGACCTTATGAAAGCACTTTTAAATATCATTCGTGATACAAGTACCGATGAGGGAGTTAATATAACAGCTTGTGTCGCTAGACTCGATAAGATTTCTGGAGGAAAGGCTAAGACTGAAGTAGCAATAGCCCTAGTAGAAGCAGAAGAAGAAGAAGAAGAACTTGATTATGATAATATGGATGCTGATGAGATAGAAGCTGAGATAGAGAGGCTTCTTAATGAAAGGCAAGACCAAGATAAAGCAAGGCGTGCTGCAAAAATTGCGGCAGGGGAGTCTGTTCCAGAAGCTCCACCTTCCTCAATTGACAATGATACTCCACCAACCTCTCCACCTCCAACGAAAAGAGCAGTGACTTCACCCCCTCCAAAATCAAAAATCCCTATGCTTATTAATACCAGAGAAACAGAATCAAAAGCAGCTGCTCCAGTCAAAAGAACTCCTACTCAAGTTGAACAAACTATTCGTGTTGATGTAAAAAGGCTAGATCATTTAATGAACCTTATTGGTGAACTTGTTCTTGCAAAAAATAGACTTATAAAAATTAATGATGATGTTGAAGAACGTTATGAGGGAGAAGAGTTTTTAGAAGAACTTAATCAAGTTGTTTCTATCGTTTCACTTGTCACAACAGATCTTCAAATCGCAGTTATGAAAACTAGAATGCTTCCAATTGGAAAAGTATTTAATAAATTTCCTCGTATGATTCGTGATTTAAGTCGTGAATTAAACAAAAAGATTGAACTTGAAATTTCTGGAGAAGATACAGAACTTGATAAGTCTATCGTTGAAGAAATTGGAGATCCTCTTGTTCATATTATTCGTAATTCCTGTGATCATGGTGTTGAGATGCCAGATGTTCGCTTAGAGGCTGGAAAAAATGAAACAGGAACGATTAAGCTAACTGCATATAATGAAGGAAATTCTATTGTTATTCAGATTAATGATGATGGAAAAGGTCTTAATATTGAGATGCTTAAAGAAAAATCGGCAGAAAAAGGTATTATAACTGAGCAAGAAGCTGATTCAATGAGTGAAAAAGAAGCTTTTGCCCTCATTTTTAAGCCAGGTTTTTCAACAGCTGCTTCTGTTACAAATGTATCTGGTCGTGGTGTTGGTATGGATGTTGTAAAAACTAATATTGAAAAACTTAACGGTATTATTGACATTGATAGTGAATTAGGTCAGGGAACATCTATAAAGTTAAAAATTCCTTTAACACTTGCAATTATTCAGGCTTTACTTGTTGGTGTGCAAGAAGAATATTATGCAATTCCTCTAGCTTCAGTACTTGAAACTGTGAGAATTACGCAAGAAGAAATTTATACCGTTGAAAACCGTTCTGTTATGAGACTTCGTGAAGAGGTCTTATCTCTTGTTCATATAGGCGATATTTTTGAAGTAAATAGAATTCTTGATGATGGTGAACATGCTTATGTAGTTGTTTTGGGATTAGGTACACAAAAGCTAGGTCTTATTGTTGATTCTTTAGTTGGTCAAGAGGAGATAGTCATTAAATCTTTGGGTGATTATCTTAAAGGGATTGAAGGTGTAGCTGGAGCTACTATTCGTGGTGATGGTGGTGTTACTTTAATCGTTGATGTAGCGGCACTTATGAGTATGGCTAAAGGTGTTAAAGCGACTATTTCAGCTGCAAGTTTAGCAGAACAAACGATACAGGAAAAAACAAAAGCTAGTGACTATACCATTATGATTGTTGATGATTCCAAAACAGACAGAATGATTATGAGAAAAGCACTTGAGCCAACAGGTGTTAGTTTAGTAGAAGCAAATGATGGACAAGAAGCATTGAAAATTTTAAAATCAGGTGAACATAGTTTTGATGCTATGCTTATTGATATTGAGATGCCAAGAATGGATGGTTATTCTTTAGCAATAGAGATTAAAAAATATAATAAATACAAAAACCTTCCATTAATCGCAGTAACTTCTCGTACTGGTAAGTCTGATAGAATGCGTGGTGTTGAATCTGGAATGATTGAGTATATTACTAAACCATATTCTTCAGATTACTTAGCGAGTGTAGTACAAAGAAATGTTAATTTTAAATCGGAGTTTTTATAATGAGAGATAAATTAAAAGATATTATTAATAAACAAGCTCAACAACAAAATGGCGGTTTGGATCAATCCGACGATATAGTTCAATTAGTTGGATTTATCATAGGTGAAGAAGAATATGCTGTGCCAATTTTAAGTATTCAGGAGATTATTAAACCAATTCCTTGGACGAGAGTTCCTCAGACTCCAGCTTATGTTTTAGGGGTATTTAATCTTCGAGGTTCTGTTATCCCTCTCATAGATTTACGTGTTAAATTTGGACTAGGTCCTAAAAATCATAATGATGAAACAAGATTTTTTGTTCTCAAGCAAGGTGATGAAGTAGCTGGATTTGTTATAGATAGATTAACAGCCGCAATAAGAATTAAGAAAATAGATATTGGACCACCACCTGATACCATTGCATCAGATGATAGCATGATAGAAGGCGTTGGAAAACAAGAGAATAAGATACTTACAATATTAAAAGTAAATAGACTTCTTGAGAGAGATTTTTAATATTTTCTATGGATAAAGCTGTTTTAAATATCACTTTTACTGATAATAAATTACTTTTAAAGTATTTAGGGAACTTAAATCTTTATAACATTACATCCTTAGAAAAAAAAAGTAATAAATTGAAGATATTAGATATTTCATTTTTAGAGATAGATTTAAGAGATGTAAACTCTTTAGATACAGCTGCCGCAATATATATCAATAGCTTTAAATCTTTGGATGCGAATAAAAATCTAAAAATAAGTATCTTAACAAATGATAAAAGAATTGAAGATACGCTTAACTTAGTAGAAAAACAAATTTTAAAATCTGAGCCATTACAAAAAATTAAAAAAACTACACTTTTAGATTCTTTTGGTAAAGAAATTTATAGTAATTATCTTGGATTATTATCATTTTTTGATTTTTTAGGAAATCTTTTTTTCACAAAAATTCATTATTTAAAATCTCTTAAAAATATTAGACTCAAAGAAATAGCTTTTGAAATAAATGAAAGTGGTATCAAAGCCTTACCCATTATTGCATTGACAAGTTTTCTTATTGGTTTAGTAATAGCTTATCAGTCAGCATTTCAGTTAAAAATATATGGGGCAAATATATTTTTAGTTGATATGCTTGGTATTTCTATTTTAAGAGAGTTAGCACCCCTTATTACTGCAATAGTTATTGCAGGCAGAAGTGGTTCTGCCTTTACAGCTCAAATAGGTGCAATGAAAATTACAGAAGAACTTGATGCTATGAGAACGATGGGATTTGATCCTTATATATTTTTGGTGATGCCTCGTATTATCGCTTTGATGATTAGTATGCCTATCCTTATTTTTATAGCGGATATAATGGGTGTTTTAGGGGGTATGTTAGTTGCAAATCTTGATTTACAAATTACTCCCACTTTATTTTTAGATAGATTTAGTACTGCTGTAGATATAAAGCATTTTTTTATAGGGATATTAAAGGGACCATTCTTTGCCTTCTTGATTGCTAGTATAGGAATTTACAGAGGTTTAATGGTTAAGAATGATACTCAAAGTATTGGATTTAATACTACAAGAAGTGTTGTTGAATCTATTTTTGCAGTCATAGTGTGTGATGCTTTGTTTTCAATTGCATTCACAAATTTAGGGATATAATTTTGAATATTATCAAAGTAAGAAATCTACAAACAATTTTTGATAATAGGGTGGTACATAATGGACTTAACTTAACAATAAAACAAGGTGAAATATATGGATTACTCGGACCTAGTGGATGTGGAAAAACTACTCTATTACGTGAGATGGTGATGCTTCATAAAAACTATAAAGGTAGTATAAATATTTTAGGTCATAAACTCTCTAATATCAAGAATAAAGATGCACAAAATTTAAGACGTGAATGGGGTGTTTTATTTCAAGCAGGAGCACTTTTCTCTTCTTTAACAATTGCTCAAAATATAGCTTTACCTTTAGTAGAATACAGTGACTTATCAACTAAAATGATAAATGAAATTGTAAGGTTTAAAGTAAATTTAGTAGGCTTAAAATCAGCTGATGCAAACTTATATCCATCCCAAATTAGTGGAGGAATGAAGAAAAAAGCAGCTCTTGCTCGTTCACTTGTGATGGATCCAAAATTATTATTTTTAGATGAACCGACTAGTGGACTTGATCCGATTTCAGCAAGAGATTTTGATAGTTTGATTTTAAAACTTCGTGACTTACTAGGTTTAACTATAGTAATGGTTTCACATGATTTACAATCAATTTATGATACACTTAATCGTGTAGCAATTATAGATAATAAGAAAATAGCCTATGAGGGTAGTTTGACTGATATTAAGTCAGTTCAGAATGAATTTATAGAAACTTTTTTTAAAGATATATAGGAATTTAAAGTATGAATAATAAGGTTAATTATACCCTTGTAGGATTTTTAGTTTTACTTGGTTTTTTGTTAATGATAGGATTTACCTACTGGTTAATGCAACCAGCAAAAGAGCAAGAAGTTAAAAGATTTAATATCCATTTTGATGAGTCTGTGCTTGGCTTAAATATAGATTCTCTGGTGAAATATAGAGGTATTAGTGTTGGAAAAGTAAGTAATTTAAGAATAAATCCAACAAACTTGGAACAAGTTGAAGTCCTCATAACGATACTCAAAACGACACCAATTAAAGAAGATACTGTGGCTAAACTTACAGCACAGGGGATTACAGGACTCAGTTATATAAATTTAAGTATGGGTTCAAAATCGAGTAATAATTTAATTACTAAAGATAAAGATAAATATCCAATTATTAAAACAGTACCATCATTTTTTGAAAATTTTGAAACATCTTTAGGGAATGTTTCAAGTAAACTATCAACAACCTTAACACAAACGGAAAAACTTCTTAATGATGAAAATCAGGAACAAATAGCTTTTCTTTTAGCAAATACCGCTGATTTTATGGCAAGGCTTAATCATACTCTAAATGAAGAAACAATACAAAATATTCAAGAATCTCTAAAAAATCTCAATAGTTTAAGTGGAAAAATAGATACTTTAACCCCAAATATTGACAAGTTTATAAATAAAAGTGTGAACTGGGAGAATAAGATAGCAGGTTCTTTTGATTCTATTATGAATAGTTATGTAGGTATTCGTGGTTCAATGGATGAGATTAGACGAGCTATATCCAACGGTGAGTTTAATATTAAGGATATAGCAGCAGATGTAGTACCGACTATGAATAATACTCTTTTAGATATGCAAGAACTTATGATAAGATTAGATTCTATGATGGAATCATATGAGAAAAGTCCTAGTGATATTCTTTTTAAACAAGAAGAAGTAAAAAAAGGTCCAGGTGAGGAGTAAGTATGAAATATATTCTTATTATTTTAGCCTTAGTATTACAAGGGTGTTTATCAACAACAGTAGCACCAAAAATAGAATACAGAATTAATCCAAATACTCAAAGTAAAGAGTTGCAAGGAGATGGATGTAAAGATAAATCCCTTAAAATTGCACAAGCTTTTAGCTCAAATTCTCTTCTCTCACAAAATATGTATTATGGACAAGGTGAAATGAGACGGCATATTTATTCTGCTTCTAAATGGTCAAGAACTCCAAATAGAGCGATCACATCAGAGTTCTTAAAATTGATAAGAGATTCAAAACTATTTAAAAGTGTACAAACTGCAAAATCGAGAAGCAGAAGTGATATAATTTTAGAAATAAATATAGAAGATTTCATGCAGTATTTTAATGAAAATTCAAATAAATCTTATGTGAATATTATTGTAAATTTAAGTTTTATAAAAGCAAAAGGCAATAGTGTTTTCCAAAGTAAAACATTTAAAACAACAGTTGATGTAGAGGTTTTAGATGCTAGTGGTGGGGTAAATGGATTAAACAAAGCCTTGGCAAAGGTTTTGCTTGATACTAACGAGTGGTTTAGTGAGGTTTGTAAATGATAAAAGAGAGTGAATACAAGAGTAGGCGTGATAGATTAGCAAGTTCATTAAAAAGTTATTCTATAGTGATATTACATAGTGCCTTGCATAAAACTCGTTCCAATGATACAGAGTATCCTTATAGGCAAGATAGTAATTTTTATTATTTAACAGGTTTTAAAGAGGACAACTCTTGTCTCATGATTTTAAAGCAAAAGAAAAAATATAAAACAATACTCTTTGTTGAAAAAAAGGATGAAAGAAAAGAGTTATGGAATGGAAAACGACTTGGAAAAAAAGAGGCAAAGAAAGTATTTTTAGTTGATAATATATATGAGATGGATTCTTTTGAAGAAAAATTTAGAGAAAACAGTTCTTTAAAACAGCATCTATATTTTGATTTTAAACTTAATTATTTACGCTTTAAAGCTTTAAAAAGGATTTCTAAGGGGATAAATACTTATGTAAATATAGTAAAAAATATTGAAAAAATGAGACTTATTAAATCACCATCAGAGATAAAAATCATTAAAAAAGCGATTAAGATAAGTAAAATAGCACATCATGAAGCGATGAGAATTAAAAAAATAGATAAATATGAGTATGAACTTCAAGCAGTATTTGAAAATATATTTAAACTTCATGGGGCTTATAGTGATGCTTATACAAGTATAATAGCTGGAGGAAATTCAGCAAATACACTGCATTATATTGAGAATAATCAAAAATTAAGAAATACTGATTTAATCTTAATAGATGCAGGATGTGAGTATGATTATTATGCTAGTGATATTACACGGACAATACCTGTAAATGCTCAATTTTCTGAAGCACAAAAAGAGCTTTATAATATGGTTTTAAATGTACAAGTTAAAATTATTAATATGATTAAACCAGGAGTTAAGCGTTCCTTTTTACAAAGTACATCAGAAAAATTACTTTGTGAGGGAATGGTAAAACTTGGTATTTTAAAAGGTAAGGTTAAAAAACTTTTAAAACAAAAGAAGCATAAAAAGTATTATCCTCATGGTATTGGACATTGGATGGGACTAGATGTACATGATGAAGCTCCTTATACGGATAAATTTGATAAAGAGATAGTATTTTCAGCTGGTATGGTTCTAACGATAGAGCCAGGAATATACTGTGATGAGAATGACTTGAGTATTCCTGAAAAATATAGAGGTATGGGAATTAGAATAGAGGATGATATTTTAGTAAGTAAAAAAGGATACAAAAACTTATCTTCAAACATTGTAAAAAATGTTGAAGATATTGAAGCTATTTATACTCTTCTATAAGTTTCATAACACCTATAGCAGTTTCGATTGGGTATCCCTCTCTAGCCCATCCTCTTAAACCATCTTTGAGACTTGTAGCATTTTTATAACCTAGTCTTCTTAATGTTTGTGCAGCCAGTGCAGCTCTTTTTCCACCACGACAATAAGTGACTATAAGAGCATTTCGATCTTTTATTTTTGACATTACTTCAAATTCTAGTTCTCCTCTAGTAATCTCATAAGACTCATCTGCATAGATTGCACCATCAATTTTTTGACTACTTTGACGAATATCTAGTATAATAATATCTGCTTCATCGTCAATAAGTTTTTTAAGTTTTGCTGCTGGCATCTGACCAACCTCTTTTTGAGCTTCTTTAATCATCTGCATTGAAAGACTTTGTGTTTTGGCGAGTAAAGTATTTGATGCTAAAGATAAGATTAGAACTAATAGAGAGAGTTTATTTTGAATTTTCATATATTTTCCTTATGTAATATAGCTGATTATACTCTTATCTACTTAATGTATAATTTATTGGTAAATGTAATACTAGGTCTTCTTTTGGAGTGGGGAACTGAGTAGAAATATTTTGTATAGTTTTAATCGCAGCACGAGATAAAATATCACTTTGTGAGTTAATTATTTCAATATTACTTACTTTAGAATATTGAGAAAGCTTGAATTTTACGAGTACTTTTCCTGTAATACCTCTCTTTCTAGCAGATCTTGGATAGTATAAATTATCACGAAGTAATTGTGTGATTAATTGAATATGTTCATTGAGATAGTCTTTCTCAGGTCTCAAACTTTTTTCTATTTTCTTTTCTTCTAAAAGCTCTTTTTGAGTAAATTTTTCTTTCTCAATTTTTTTCTTCACAAAAACCTTAGACTTTAGGGGAGATTTTTTTAATATTTCTTTTTTTTTGATTTTTTCTTTTATATATATTTTTTTTTGTATTTTAGGAAGAGTTTTTTCTTCAATTTTTACAAGTTTATTTTGAGCTAGTTTTTTAATGTTAACCTTGTATTCTTTTAAATTGCATAGGCTAATGATAACTTTTTTTTCAGATTTTTTTTCTCTGTGAATAATATTTTTATATCCATAAAGTAAAATAGATACTAAAATTAGATGAAAAATGATGGATATAAAAAAGGAGCTACTATGTCTAATCATAAAAGAAATAGTAGCTAAATGTGTGTTAAATAGCTCTTTTAAATTCAGGATATGCTTCAACTCCACATTCATTGACATCCATTCCCTCAAGTTGAGCATCATCTTCAGCTCTAAATATGGATATTTTATTAATGAGAAATAAAACTATAAAGGAAACTGAAAATACAAAAAATGCTACAACAAGCACCCCTTTAAGTTGATCAAGAAATGAAATTTTCTCTACAAATATACCAACAGCTAAAGTTCCCCAAATTCCATTTACAAGATGAACTGATAATGCTCCAACTGGATCGTCTAGTTCAAGTTTATCAAACAATGGAACTGCAAATACAACTAAAGCACCACCAACAAGACCAATGATAATAGGTGTGTACATATCATATAAATCAGGTCCAGCAGTGACAGCAACAAGTCCACCTAATGCACCATTTAAAACCATGGTTATATCAAATAATTTATATCGCACATACATAAGAGAACCCGCTATTATCGCACCAGCTAAACCAGCTGTATTGGTATTCATAATAGTTTTTGCTACGAGATCAGCATTTTGGACACTAGAAATTGAACCAACTGAACCACCATTAAATCCAAACCATCCAATCCATAATAAAAAAGCACCAAGAACAACAAGAGGAATATTTGATGCAGGAATAACCCTAATTTTACCATTTATATAACGACCACGACGAGGTCCCATAGTGATAATTGCTGCAAGTAACGCCCATCCACCAGTAGAGTGAATAACAGTAGAACCAGCTAAGTCGTACATATTTAAATCTAGTATTGTAGCATCTAAGAAATCAGCTCCCCAAGTGATGTTAACAACACTTGGATAAATAACACCACCCATAAAAATTGCAAAAATAGCTAAAGGGATGATACGAACTCTCTCACTTACACCACCACTCATGATATTTATAGTTTTCCCAACAAACGCCATTTGAAACATAAATGCTGCCCATTTACTCATGGAGTCATTTTCCCATGAAGTAAATGCCAAATCGTAACCAATAAGTAAAAATGCCATTGAAGCAACTGCGTAAATCATAACATTAATAGTTAAAACAGAAGTGACATTTTTAGTACGAACAAGACCAGCTTCAAGCATAGCAAAACCAGGTACCATAAAGATAATAAGAACCATAGAAAATAGTGTAAAAAAAGTATCGATTATATATTTAAAATCAGATTCTAGCATAAGAAGTAAGCCTTTTTTAGATAAATTAAAGGACTATTTTAGCTAGATTTTTTTGATTTTGAAGAATTAAATTGATTAAATTTTAATCAGATTGCTTCGCTATCTGTTTCTCCAGTTCTAATTCTGATGATTTTTTCTATATCACTTACAAATATTTTACCATCACCAATCTTACCAGTTCTAGCCGCTTCAACAATAGTATTAGTGACTTGATCTACATCTTTACCATTAACAATCATTTCTATTTTAATTTTTGGTAAAAAATCAACTACATATTCAGCACCACGGTAAAGTTCACTATGACCTTTTTGGCGACCATAACCTTTTACCTCACTGACAGTCATACCTACTATCCCAATTTCAGCTAAGGCATCTTTTACATCTTCTAATTTGAATGGCTTAATAATAGCTTCTATTCTTTTCATGATTTCATATCTCCAGATATTTTATTTTTGTATTGTAACATATGTCCTACACTCTATCAACTACATCAGAAAAAGACTTAATAAAAAATGCTAATAACCAGCTTCTTTAAGAATTCTCTCCTCTTTACAAGCTAAGTAGTCATTTGCTTCACAAGCAATACTAAACATCTCCTTAGCTTTTTTGTAATCACGCTCTAGGGTGTGTGAATCTCTATAAATCCTTCCTAGATGTATACATGATTTTGCATATTTACCCTCTATACAAGCTTTTTCATAAAACTTCAAAGAGATATTTTTTAAAGCAATATTATCACTTTTTGAGTAAATCACAGCTACATTATGACAGGCAAAAGCATCATCACCTCCACAAGCTTTGATATAATTTTTTTTAGCTTTTTTCATATCTTGCTTTATAAGTTTATCTTCCTCATATATGATAGCTAAGTGTGAACAACTGACATATTGGTTTCTTTCACAGGCTTTGGTATAAAATTCAAAATCTTCCATAGTATAAGCTTGAAGATTAATAAAGAAAATAAGACTAAGTATATAAATAAATTTTTTCATTGGAAGTTTCCTAAATTTAATTTTTTACTAGAAAAATGTAAGTACAAAGAGATTCAACTTATGTCTAAAATTATAGCAACGCTATCAAAAATATGGCTTAAAGTATAATATCCTCATTGTCAAGACAAAGTTGCTTATAAGTAAGAGAGCATAAATAAATTCATAGCTAACATCTCATGTAAAAGATTTAGATTTAATGAGACCACTGCACAGTAAGTAATAGACCTCAAATAATTTCAAAACTAAGATCATTAAAAAGGTTTTAGGAGAAGTCTATACAAACAATACATTTTCAGATATAGCAGTAACATCAAGATTAGAAAAAGTAAATTCATTTCTTAAAGAGTTGGACTCTATTATAGACTTTGATAAATTACGACCAGTACTAAATAGAAATGGAATTGCTAAAAGTAATGTAGCTGGAGCACCTGCTTATGATAATGTACTGATGTTTAGAGTACTGTTACTCCAGAAGTATTACAATCTCTCTGATCAAGCCACCCAAGATGCACTCTATGTAAACCTACTCTTTATTAGATTTGTAGGACTTAGCCTAGAAGATAGTGTACCAGACGAGAGTACAATCTGTAGATTTAGAAATTCCCTACTCAAGAACCGACTTTATGATAAATTATTTAACTCTGTAAATAAACAATTAGAGAGTAAAAACCTGATAGCTAAAACAGGAAAATCTGTTTTAATTGATGCTACTCTCATTAGAAGTAATAACACACAAATAAAAAATAAGACTAAAGAAGTATACAAAGAAGACAAGAAAGGTATTCAAACAATAAATGCTGAGTTAAATATAAAACTTGAAGTAGAGCTTCAATCCAAAAAGCCTTCAAAAAAGAAGATTCAAAGAATTCTTAATGCTAAAGCCCATAACTCCAAGACATACAAGAATGCACAACTTGATACACTACAAGGTATTGATACTAAAGATATAAAGACTTCTCAAATTATTATAAAGAATGGACTTCTCCTAAAAGCTTATAGTAATACCTCACTTTAGATACCTGTTTATAGGCTTTAGAAAGATTATATTTTAGTAATATTGAAATTACTCTTATATTTTAAATTAAAGTAACTGCGTAGGGACATATATCCAAATATTGAAAAAGGTTTTAGGAGAAGTCTAATGAAGAAGATAGCTATAATCATCAAGATAAAATAGATAGTGAAATAAGGATAGGATTTCACGCATCAAAGAAACAATATACACAAGGCTATAAAGTACATATAGCAGTAGATGAGCAGAGTGGTATTATTATCTCCCAACAAACCACCTTCACAAATACTCACGATATAGACACAGTAAAAACATTTGTAAAAGATATAGATGGAATGAAAGCTCTTTATGCTGATAAAGCATATAACTCAAAAGATATAGATACTTTTTTAGAAAGTGAAAATATAGAAAATATGGTATGTCCCAAAGAGAAATAAACTCTGGACCAAGAACAGATTAAGAATCAAAGAAAAGATGAAAAACCTAAACATAAGATTAGAGCTAAAGTTGAACATAGGTTTGCAGATATAAAAACTCAAATGAAAGGCTCAACTACAAAATTTATAGGACTCGTTAGAAATAATATGAATTTTACCCTTACCTGTATAGCCACTAATCTTAGATTATTAGGACAAAGACAAATAAGACAAAGATAGAAGTAGTTAGATGAATAATATAGAGCTAAAGAGCTTTAATAGACTTCTCCTAAAACCTTTTTCAATATTTGGATATATGTCCCTACGCAGTTACTTTAATTTAAAATATAAGAGTAATTTCAATATTACTAAAATATAATCTTTCTAAAGCCTATAAACAGGTATCTAAAGTGAGGTATTACTATGAGCTTTTAGGAGAAGTCCAATAGACTAAAAAAGCTCCTAAAAATGACTGAATCTAATTTTATTGAAAATAGATTTTTTTAAATATTTGAAAAAATAGGATATATTGTCTAGTTTCACAACGTTATGGTTGCCCAATTCAATAATAAGCGATAGCTTAATAACATCATAGTAAAATCTTTTTACCACAAAAGGATTAAAATAATGTCACAAGTCTATCACTCCAATGCTAGAACAAACCAGCATGTAAGACAAAGAATACAACAATCTGATTTAACAAATGTTGAATTATCAGATAACTATAATGTAAATGTGAAAACTATTGCTAAACACAGAAAAAGAGATTTTTCAAATGATAAGAGTTCAAGACCAAATAATATAAAATATGCTTTAACACCTTTAGAAAAGGAGCTTATACGGGTCGTAAGAACCCTTACTTGGATGGAGTTAGATGGCTTAACAGATACCATGGTTGATGTCATTCCAAATGCAAACAGAAGTAATGTCTATAGAACTTTGAGAGCCTTTGATATAAATAGAGTTCCTGTTGAACAAAAGGCAAAAGCTAAAAAGTTTAAAGAGTATGAGCCTGGCTATTTGCACATTGATGTAACCTATTTACCAAAATTTGACAAACAAAAATATTATCTCTTTGTAGCTATAGATAGAGCTACAAGGCTATTGTATTATAAAGTATATGAAAATAAGACAGCTGCTAATGCAGTTGAATTTCTCAAAGAGTGTAAAGAGTTTTTTCCTTTTTACATAACTCATATTCTCACAGACAATGGACTGGAGTTTACCGACAAATAGGCAAGAGGTAAAGGCAAAGTTAGTGGCAATCATAAGTTTGATATTGAATGTACTAAAGATGAGATAGAACACAGGCTAACAGCTCCATATACACCTCAAACTAATGGAATGGTTGAAAGGGTTAATGGAACAATAAAGAATGCTACAATCAAAGCAGAGGATTATGATAATATTGATGATGTTAAGAAAGATTTAAATAAGTTCTTGATATTCTATAACTTCAATAGAAGACATGGTTCTTTAAGAAAAGAACTCAAAGTCAGAACTCCTTTTGATGCAGTTCAAAGTTGGTTTCAAACGAAGCCTGAAATATTTAAGATTTTACCAAGTGAGTTTCAAGATATTGCTTTTGAAATGGTACAACGTGGTGAAACTTGACAATATATGAGTACTTTTTAATTATGCAGTCGGCTCTTAATGTGAATTTGACTTGTCTACACGAGTATCGTTAAGTATAGTTCAACGAAGAAAATCATTTTTTCATTGGCTATGAAGTTATTTGTGTACTATTACTTATTTTTCTCTTTGTACTCATAATTATTTATCCCTATTTTTTGTATTAGACTTCTTGTAAAACTCCGATATATCTCAAAGAGCTAAGAAGGACTAAGATTGTGTAAAACAAATTTTTATTCCTAGCCTAAGCTAAGGGTAAAATATTTTTTTATGCAAGCTTAGTACTTACTATCCCTTCCCTAAGACACTTTATAGAGAGCCTTACTCAGCGTTAAAGAACCCCAACCGTATCTTTGGCTACCCTTACATTTACCTTGATTAATTGGTTTGTTTTTCTAGGGATATTATATTATTTAAGTTCGCCCCAATTGTTACCAATATTCATACTCGTTTTAAGTGGTATACGAAGCTCTATTATATTTTCCATAATCTCTTTAAATCTCTTTCCTAAACTCTCAGCTTGTGAGGCATCAACTTCAAAGATAAGTTCATCATGAATTTGTAAAAGCATTTTAGCATCAAAATTTTCTTTTTTTATCACCTTATGAATTTCATTCATAGATAGCTTTATCAAATCACTTGCACTTCCTTGAAAAAGAGAGTTTACAGACTCCCTCTCATAAGCCGCCCTAAATATAGGTGTTGCATTTTCATAGTCAAAATATCTTCTTCTTTTGAGTAATGTCTCAACATATCCATCCTCTTTTGATGAATCAACTATACTTCTAAAGTAGGACTTCACGGTAGGAAAGCTTTCAAAGTATTTTTCTATAATATTCTTTGCCTCTTTTGTTGTGATGCCTAAGGTTACTGAGAGTTTTTTCTGTCCCATTCCATACAGAAGTCCAAAGTTTACTGTTTTTGCAACTGAACGCTTAGATGCAGCTTCTTCTTCACCAAAGAGTGCAATAGCGGTTTGCATATGTATATCTTTATCACTTAAAAAAGCATCCAGTAAAATACTATCTTGTGAGAAATGTGCTAGAAGTCTTAACTCAATTTGTGAGTAATCTATGCCTATAAGCTTTTTACCCTCTCCTGCGACAAAAGCTTCTCTTATTTTTAAGCCCAAAGAAGTTCTAGCGGGTATATTTTGTAAATTTGGATTTTTTGAACTCAATCGCCCTGTTGCTGTTCCTGTTTGAACAAAGGAGGTGTGGACTCTACTTTTTTTATCCTCTCTTGCAAGTCTTAGAAGTGGCTCTATGTAGGTTGAGTAAAGTTTATAAACCTCACGATATTCTAAAAGTAAAGGGATTATCGCATGAGAATCTTTTAAAGAGGAAAGTACTGCCTCATTTGTAGAGTAACCAGTTTTAGTTTTTTTACCTACAGGTAAGCCTAGATGCTCAAAAAGTACTACACCTAACTGTTTTGTAGAGTTTATGTTGAATTTACTTTGAGCTAAATCATGAATACCCTCACTAAGCTTTGACAAAGTTTCTTGCACTTCTTCTAAAAATATCTCTAAAAACTTTGTATCAACTTCAATGCCCTCTTTTTCCATAGCCAAAAGTGTAGAAATAAAAGGAATTTCAATATCCATAGAGTGCTTTATAAGATGACTTGCATTTTGAAGTTTTAATTTTTCATTTAAGAGATGAAATAATTTCAAAGTTATAAAAGCATCTTCTGCTGCGTATTTACAAGCTGATTCTAAATCTACATCTCCAAAGGTCTCCCCTTTTTTAACGGTATCTTTAAAAGCCACCATTGTATGATTTAAAAGTTTATCGGCTAACTTATCCATCGCAAAAGCACTCTCTGGATTCACAAGCCATGCTAAGATAATACTATCCCCATGCACATTTAAAGTATCGTCTTCTAAAAATCTACTGACAAAGTGCAAGTCAAATTTGATATTATGCCCTACAACTCGAGATGTAAATATTTTTCTCATTGCACTTTTTGCAGCTTCAATACTCACTTGATTACCTACACCTAAATAAAAATGTGCAAAAGGAACATAATAAGCTTCCTCTTCATTAAAACAAAAACTAAAACCTACAAGTTTATCTTTTTCATATTCTAAACCTGTCGTTTCTGTATCAAAAGCTACAATAGTATCTTCTTTTAAAGTAGAGAGAATTTTATTTAACTCTTTTTCATCATCTATCAAAATCGCTTTAAAATCTAGTTTTCGTTGCTCTTTTTGTATAAGCTCTGAGTTTTGTACAGCCTTTTCTTGAGTATCAGTATCTACTAGATTTTTTGCATGCAATACTCTAAGAATTGCATTTTGTTCATACTTTACAAGTTCATCATAAATATTTACAAATGGATTTTCAATATCCATCTTATACTCTTGGAAATCAAAACTCTCTAAAACATCAGTTCTTAGCGTTACTAACTCTTTAGACATATATGCTTTTTCACGAGACTCTATAAGTTTTTTTTGATTTGCACCTTTTATAAACGCTAGATTTTTATAAATATTATCTAAATCACCAAACTCTTTTAAGAGCTTTTCAGCTCCAACTTTTCCAATCCCTTTAACACCAGGAACATTATCAGCACTATCGCCTAAGATAGATTGATAATCAATAAACTGTTTTGGAGTTACACCGTACTTTTCAAAACAAGCCTCTTCATCCATAGTCTTTCGTTTCACGGCATCAACAACTACTACTTTACCATCGTCTATGAGCTGATAGAGGTCTTTATCGTGAGATACTACACGAACAGTATATGCCTTATCTTTTGCATGTTTTACAACACTCGCTATCATATCATCTGCTTCAAAACCCACTTGTCCAAGAGTTTTATAACCCATCTTCTCAATCCACTCTATGGCAACTGGTAATTGCATGATTAATTCTTCTGGAGGAGAAGAGCGATTTGCCTTATAATTTGGATCTATCTCATTTCTAAAAGTATTTCCCTTTGTATCAATAGCGAAGATAATATAATCACTATCATGCTGTTTTTGAAGTGTTGAAATGAAGTTTGTAAATCCTGTTAAAAGCCCTGTTGGAAAACCATCTTTGTTTTTAAGATGTTGAGGAAGTGCATAAAAACTACGGAAAAAAAAACCAAAGGTATCTATTATTGTGACTGTTTTACTCATATTTTTTCCTATTCTTATTGTTTTAATTTATCTAATATATCATTTATCGCATCTTCTAATATTTCATGTTCATATCCTGCTTGAGTTGCCTTTTTTAGTCCTATGTTTATAGCAACTTCAGAAAATGGTTTATTAACTGGTACTATTGTCTTTATAATATTTAAAGCTCTTGCAAATTCTTTTATAGTATCTGGTGCATCTTCTGGTTTGTCTGCATACTTAATTATCTCTATAAATTCATCATCAAAATTCCAATGCTCAAAAATTTTTGATGTAACTTCAGCAGAACTTACATCAACATACATCTTTTCTACTTGGGCTAGATTATTTGAAAGCTCAATTTCAGAATAAAATGAAATCGTTTCATCATCTTGTATTATGTCACTTGCTATAAGGATTTTACCTGTTTCTTGCAAAAAAGATGCTAAGTATAATTTATCGGCTTTATTTCTATCTATCTGCTTATACCAACGCATCATTAAAGTTGATTGTAACTCTGAAATTTCTGCAAATCTCTCAGGTGTGACTCCATAAGGTTGCATATCTACATTTAAAAGTTTTTTTATCACGTTTGAGAGTGCAATAGAGCGTGTCATGCTCATACCAAAAAGAGAAACTGCCTGTGCCGCATTTTTAATATTTTTTGCAAAACCATAGAGTGGTGAGTTGGCTGCTTTTAAAAGATTCGCAATAATCATAGGATCACGCTCTATAACTTTAGTTAAGTCTTGAATAGAAGAATCTTCATCTGCATATACTTTATTTATATCCATAATCGTTTTAGAAAGTGGTGGCAACGCTTTTATATTCTTAATAATTGAGTCTTTCATTATACGCCCTTTGTCTAGCTGTCCATTTCTCAATATTATAGCACTCCAAGCTTATAAAAATAAAGTTAAATTCTATTATTCATCTTTTTTTCTTGCCCTTGCCTTCATCATCAAATTTTAAAAACATTTTTAAATCTTGATGCATGTCATCTGAAAGTGAATCCCAAATTTTTTTTTTAAGTTCATATCTTGATTTATTTTCTATCAATGATTTTCTTATATCACGAATTAGGTAATGGTATCGAACCATATTTTTTGTATATTGACTCAAAAAAAACCAATTTTTTATAATTTGATAACTTCTCTCTTCATGATTGGTAAAGCTATATTCATGATATATCTTATCTTCATCATCTTGGACAAAGGCACTTGATGGTTTTCCTATATCATGGAATAGTGCGCTTGCCAACATCTTAAACTTTCTTGCTTTTAAAGTATAATAGACGACTCTTAAGGTATGCACTAAAACACCATGTTGATGCCACTTATTTTGAACAAAAAAGAGTGACTCTAAACTTTCTTTAGAGAAAAATTTATTTCGTACTTCTAACATTATTTCATTAAGTCAGGCTTACCGAAATAATAGCCTTGAGAATACTCAACTCCTAGATTTTTTAGTATTTCATAAATATTTTTATTTTCTACATATTCTGCTACCATCTCAATATTTTGCTCCTTAGCAAAAGAAACTATAGTTTTAACAACGGATAAAGAGTAGTTATCAGTTTCAATATGCTTAATTAAACTACCATCTATCTTTAAAATATCAGGTTGGTACTTCAAGAGCCTTTCAAAGTTTGAATACCCTGCTCCAAAGTCATCAATCGCTATACGTACTCCATAAAGTTTTACCTTTGAAATAAACTGTGTAATTTTTTCTATATCTTTAACGTCTTCATCTTCTAATAACTCAAATACGATTCTATTTGCATTAGCATAATTACTTTCTAATAGTTCAAAGATTTTTTCTACTGTTGAAGGCTTTTCAATATCAAGTGCAGAAATATTAATCGTAATACACTTGATGGTCTTGTTTAAAGCTTTAAATGAGTTCTCAAGTACCCTATTTGTAATTGCTGAATAATATTTTCCTTTTTTAGCAATATCTAAAAAGAAATGTGGAGATATTACATTATTATTTTCATCAATTAGGCGTACTAATGATTCATATTTAACAATTTCTTGCGTAGTATTATCTACAATTGGCTGAAAATAAGAGATTATTTTTGAATTATCAAGTGCTTTTTTAATCATTTTTAGTACTTTGAGGTTGTTCTGTGCTTCTTGTTGTTCTTTTTGTGATAAGCCATTAGCTATGATTAAATTTTGTTTATTTTTTTCTAAGGTTTTAATTCCATAATGCACATTTTCTATACATCCATTGCCGTTTGCAATACTAGCAATAACTGATATATCATAATCAATTTCACCTATACCAACTTTTAAGTCATTCACCATTCGCTGTAACATTTTAAGATCATCTACTAATAACTCAATAAAGTTTAAGTTTGTATTTTCAATATCTTGAGCAAATATATATTCACCATTTCCTATTATAAAAAATTTATCAAATCCTAAATGTTTTGGCATTAATTCAAATAAATTATTAGCAAATCTTTCAGCTATTTCTTGAGATAATTTATATCCATAAAATTTTTCTATATCAAGAAAATCATCTGTTTTTAAAAGAACTAATAATGGTTCTTCAGCAGACTCTACAAAATCATATAATTGTTTTTTTGGACTCATAATATCTGTAATGTTTTTTCTAAGTGAAATATATTCTATAATATTTCCGTCTTTATCAAGTATAGGTTTTATAGCCACATCAGCATAATAAATTTTTCCTGATTTTGTTTTGTTTCTTAGTATACCTTTCCACATCTCTTTTTTATTTTTTATGCAGTACCATAAGTCACTATAAACTGAAGCCATATTCTCAGGATGTCTTACAATATTATGATTTTGACCAATAAGTTCATCTTTTGTATAACCACTAAGCCTGCAAAATTCAGGATTAATATAAGTAATTATACCCTCTAAATCTGTTTTAGATACGGCTATATAGGCATCAGTTAGTGCCTGATATTGTTTTAAAAATGTTAAGTTATTATTAAAACTTTCTTGAAGTTTTATCTTTTGAATAAGATTTTCAAGGCTTTTTAAAAAGATATCTATATTCAAAGGTTTCAAAAAATATGCATCAATATTTAATTCTATTGCTTTTGTAAAGTATTCACTTTCATTGTGAGCTGAATTAATAAAAATAGGAATATTTTTATCATAATCTATTATTTTCTTAGCCATATCTAGACCATTGAGCTTAGGCATATTTATATCGCTAAAGACTATATCTATCTTATTATTATAAAATTTATCCATACCATCTTCACCATCAATAGCGGTAATAGTTTCTGCAAATAATTCTTGAAATATTACTAATGTAGTTTCTCGAACTTCTTTATTATCCTCAACATAAAGTAATGTCATTTTTTTTGTATATATTAAAATATCTTCTAAATTATTCATGTTTAATTGTATCTATATTAAACTTAGTTATCTATAAGTTCTATATAAATTATCTTAGTTCATGAGGTGACAAAGTTTTATCATTTTTTTAAGATTTTATTTTTCTATATGGGTATATATTTTAGTTCTTAAAAGTGTTGCATAACTTAGGAGTATCTTGAAATATACGGTGATACACCAAGGTATTTTTGAGTAATCTTTTCATTTATTTGACATGATTTACTCTATTAAAATATACTCATTGTTTACATAAAACTTATCTTCAGTGACAAACACAAAACCATCACCTATATCTACCTCATATACTTCACAAGAAGACAAGTCTTTAGGGGCTACGATAAGATAACCCTCTTTTTCTAAAGCAAATACCCTTTCATCTGTAACAATCAAGCCTAAAAAGTGTGCAAATGGAAACTTCAACTTAGCACTTTGTTCTAAGTTGGAGTTTAAAGAAACTATTTCTCCATGTTTAGTAGTAAGGAAAATATGTTTTTTATTATAGGCTACATTCCTAATCTCAAATTTTTCTCTTTTTTCATGCTTAGACATGGAAAGAATTTTATGTGCAGTTACCGCAATTATTTTTTGATCTATCAAGTTAAAAGATAAAACATTATTAAAATTATCTTCAGAAGAGATAATAGTTGAACGTAATTTTTTTCTACTTTTTATATTGATGATAGTTACTTTTCCATCAAGTGTTGGAAAAATTACAATACCTCTTAAAAATTGAGGAGTCACTATTCTTGAATCAACAACAGTTGCAGTACCTCCATGTTCTTTTAAAAGTAGTTTTTTTGATGATATTGAATACAATGCCATCTCATTATCTGCAAAGAGAATAGCTAAAACATCACCTTCTACATTAGCACTTGCTATGGTTTTTTTAAGATTAAAGTTTAAATCCATACTTGTATCATCTATATACTGTAACTTTAATTTTCCATCTATTGTGGAACTTATAATCCAGCTATCATTTGATGCTAATAGTCTGTAACCCTTAGGCACAATTACATCGATAATATTATTTTTTGTAAGAATTTTTCTATTTTGAAGAAGTGCTACACTCGAAGTTACATCAATAATAGATTGATTTAAATCTCCATAGTTCTTCCAATCATCTTTTACATTTTCAGGTTCATACACACGTTTAGAACTACATGCATTAAAAAAAACAAAAATTAGGGATAAACTCAAAAATAGTAATTTTTTCAAAAGCTATTTTACCCCATAATGCAATAATGATTTCGAAATTTTATTTAATGAGGACATCTCAGTAATTAAACGTAATTTAGCCTGTGCCTTTTCTATTTTACCTGAATTGAGTAAGAATATTGCAATTTGAACTCGAGCTAAATCTTTATATATGGCATCTTGACTTAAACTGTATACTTCTAAATCATTTTGACTCCGAAGAGATTCATATTTTGCTAATTGAGGAATTATCATTGCTTGTGAAGTTTGTAAATTTTCGATAGTTTTTAAATCTTTATTTATTATAGCTTTTGAATAGATATAAGCATCATATAAATTTGGACTTAAAACTTCTAGTCTTGTCAAAGCATTTTGATCTGCAGGATTGATACTAAGTTCATTAAAAGCTTCATTTGCAGCTAATATCGTTGATTCTTCATTTATTTCATATAGTATACTAATACCTACTAACAGGACTATAGATGCCACTAGAGCAATAAGAAGATTTTTATACTTCCTCAAAAATCTTTCTGTTATAACAGTCCTTTCAAAAAACTTTTCTTCAGAAGTTAATTCTTCTCTTACCATTTTTATATCATTTTTAATACTCAAAAAAAATCCTTAAAATTATTTATATTTGGTATATTATCAGATATTTAGTTAAATTTTCATCAAATATATATCTTTTTTTTGTTACAATCAAATTAATCCTAAATACTAAGGAGTTTCATGCAAGTAGATGAAGCACAATTAACAAGGCTAGAAAAGTTATCATTTTTAAAAATAGCCGATGATAAAAGAGAAGAAATTATTAATCAAATGTCCGAAATTGTAAGTTTTGTTGACAATTTGAATGAACTTAATACTGATGGAATAGATGAAACTTTTGCGATGAGTGATGTTGCAACAATTATAAGAGCTGATATTCCTTTTTGTAATACAGATATAAATGATAATATTTTAAAAAATGCTCCACAAAGTGCAGATAATTTTTTTATTGTTCCCAAAATAATTGAGTAAGGGATGATAAAAATTTATGGAATTAAAAATTGTGGTAGTGTAAAAAAAGCACTTCTTTTTTTTAAAGAAAATAAGCTTGAATATTCTTTATTTGATTTTAAAAAAGAAAAAGTACCTTGTGAAAATATCTCTTCTTGGTTGGATAAAACAGATATGAAGACACTTTTCAATTCAAAAAGTACTACTTATAGAACATTAAAACTAAAAGAATTAAATTTAAATGATGATGCCAAAAAAGAATGGCTTTGTAAAGAAAATATGCTTATTAAAAGACCTATAATTGAATACGATGATGAACTTTTAGTGGGATACAATGAAGAGAAATTTAGAGGAGTTTTTTTATGAGTGAAGAAGTAACACCCCTCAGTAATAGTTTAGATATAAAAAAATTGTTAAAAAGTGTTTTGGCTTATGGTTCATCTGACTTACACCTTGTGGTGGGAAGTGAACCACAAATAAGAATAGATAAAGAACTAAGAGCCTTAAACCTTCCTGTCTTAACGGCCAGAGATGTCGAAGAAATGTCATATAGCTTAATTAAAGATACTGAAAAAAAAGACTTTGAAGAACACAATGAACTTGATTTTTCTTTTGAACTCAAAGGTATTGGTAGGTTTCGTGCGAATTACTACCGTACTATTCATGGTGTGGCATGTGCTTTTCGTATGATTCCTATAGATATACCAACTCTTGATGAGTATGGAAACCCTCCTATATTTAAAGAACTTATTAAAAGAGAAAAAGGACTTATCCTAGTAACGGGTCCAACAGGTTCGGGTAAGTCAACTACACTAGCATCTATGCTTCATGAAATAAATCTTACAGAAAGACGACATATTATAACTATAGAAGACCCCGTTGAGTTTGTCCATAAAAATAATAAGTCTCTTTTTTCCCAAAGGGATGTAGGAAGTAATACGGCCTCCTTTTCAGCAGCACTAAAATATGCATTAAGACAAGATCCCGATATTATATTAATCGGTGAAATGCGTGATGCTGAAACTATTGGAGCTGCCTTAACCGCAGCAGAAACTGGTCACTTAGTTTTTGGAACACTCCATACAAACTCTGCACCAGGAACTATTAACCGTATCATAGATGTTTTTGATGGACAAGAACAAGCACAAGTAAGAGCTCAACTTGCGACTTCACTTGTTGCTGTTGTCTCTCAAACGCTCATACCTAAAATCGGTGGTGGGAAAGTAGCTACTCAAGAAATTTTAATTACAAATCCTGCCGTTCAAAATCAGATACGAGAAGATAAAGTACATCAAATATATTCTCAAATGCAATTAAATCAAAAAGAAACACATATGACAACACAAACTCAAGAACTTATCGAACTTGTAAGAAAAAATGTGATTACAAAAGAAAATGCAATTAAAAATTCAAATCGACCAGAAGAGCTTATAAAAACTATGGGTTTGTAGTGATTATTTTCTATTTACTAAAAAAGGCTAGAAAGTGCAACTTCAAAATAGTATTACAAGAAAAAATCTCAAGGTTTTAATGACTTTGTTTTATGAAAAGGCTATATGCGATCAAGTACTAGGTTCTTTCTTTAAAGATGAATTAGGGGATGATATAACAAGTGACGATTGGATAGAACATATAGAACTTTTAGCAGATTTTTGGTTGGCTGAACTTTTAGGAGAAAAAACTTATAAAGGAAATTTTATAGGTGCTCATATTAAACTTCCTCGTATAAAAAAAGAAACTTTTATTAACTGGATAGAACTTTTTTCCTTATCAGCAGAGGAGGTATATGTAGCGGACATAGCTCAAGACCTCAAAAAACGGGGAATACTTTTATCTCAACAATTTATATCTAATTTAAAGCTCTGAATCAGGAATCACCAAAATCCATTAATAACTTGTATTTAAAAGATTTAGATTTCATCTGAACTAGACTAGTATCGTTAAGTTCAATAGACTTCTTGAGAGAGCTAAGAAGGACTAAAATTGTGTAAAACAAATTTTTATTCCTAGCCTAAGCTAAGGGTAAAATATTTTTTTGTGCAAGGTTAGTACTTACTATCCCTTCCATAGGACACTTTATAGAGAGCCTTACTCAGCGTTAAAGAACCCCAACCGTAGCTTTGCTACGCTTGAGAACATTTACCTTGATTAAAACTCTCTATAAAGTACTAAGGCATATAAGGAGTTTTGCAAGAAGTCTAATTAAGAATATAATCTTTTCACCAGCTATGAAATTATTTAAGGTCTATTACTTAACTCTAAAACTATTTTAGACTTTTGTTCAGCTGTAAATACTTGACCTTTTTTCCTACTCATAATTGACTCCATATGTTTCTAATTTATTTTATCTTTATTGGAAATAAATTTAGTTGAAATATTGTTTTATTTTCTCAGTCCATTTTACTTGACTAAATTCTTCTAATAGTGTAAAATACTAGCAACAAAATGATGTTACATACATCAAATGCTTCTTTCCTTAAACAAATCCCACACAAAATAAGGTATATAACTATATGAGTGAAAACAATTCACAACAACCTCGTAAAAACACAAAACCAAAAAGTAATAAATCTCGTTCACATACACCTGTAAAAGGGGCCACTATTGATGAACTTCGTACGCAAAATATTGAAGTTTTAGTTGCAATGGCAAGTGAATTAAAAATCGAACATCCAAATGAGATGAAGCGTCAAGATATTATCTTTGAAATACTTAAGGCTCAAACTGCTCAAGGTGGATTTATACTCTTTTCAGGAATTCTTGAAATTATGCAAGATGGTTATGGTTTTATCCGCTCTATTGATAAATCATTTAATGAATCCATCAATGATGCTTATGTTTCAAATACACAAATCAAAAGGTTTGCACTTAGAAATGGAGATGTTGTCACTGGACAAGTTCGCCCTCCTAAAGAGCAAGAAAGGTATTACGCTCTCATCAAGATAGAAGCTGTAAACAGTTTACCCCCAGAAGAGAGTAAAAAACGTCCACTATTTGAAAATCTTACTCCACTTTATCCCCTTGATCAATTTCAACTTGAGTATAGGGAAAAAGGTTTGGCTGGTCGTATGCTTGATCTTTTTTCACCTATTGGAAAAGGACAGCGTGGTCTTATTGTAGCACCTCCAAGAAGTGGTAAAACAGAACTTTTAAAAGAGATAGCTCACGGTATTTCAAAAAATCATCCAGAAGCAGATTTGATGGTTCTTCTTGTAGATGAGAGACCTGAAGAAGTTACAGATATGGAGAGAAGTGTTAAAGGTGAAGTTTATAGTTCAACCTTTGATATGCCTGCAAAAAACCATGTAAAAGTTGCTGAGATGGTTATAGAAAAAGCAAAACGAAGAGTTGAACTTGGAAAAGATGTGGTGATTTTACTAGATTCTATCACTAGACTAGCTCGTGCTTACAACACAGTCACACCTTCATCTGGTAAAGTTTTATCTGGTGGGGTTGATGCCAATGCACTTCATAGACCAAAACGCTTCTTTGGAGCTGCTCGTAATATCGAAAATGGTGGAAGCTTAACCATTATAGCGACTGCACTTGTTGATACGGGAAGTCGTATGGATGAAGTTATCTTTGAAGAGTTCAAAGGTACTGGAAACATGGAAGTAATACTTGATCGTAAAATTGCAGATAGAAGAATTTTTCCTGCTATTGATATTCTTAAATCTGGAACTCGTAAAGATGAGCTTCTTATCGGAAAAGAAAACTTACAAAAAGTGTTTATCTTACGCCAAATGCTACACAAGCAAGATAGCGAAATAAAAGCACTTCAATTTATCTATAATACTATGGGAAAAAATGCTACAAATGCCGAATTTCTCGATAGTATGAATCCTGACTCTTAAAGAAATATAAGTGAAAGTAGGAGTTTTTGATAGTGGGATTGGCGGTTTAACTGTTGTTAAATCACTTCTTAATCATCAACTCTTTGAAGAGATTATCTACTATGGGGATACCGCTCGTGTTCCTTATGGTATCAAAGATAAAAACACTATCATTCGCTATGGCTTAGAGGCTGTAGAGTTTTTTAAAAATTTTGAACTTGACCTTATTATAGTTGCTTGTAATACTGTTAGTGCTTATGCACTTGATGAGATGAGAGAGATTGCAAGCTGCCCAATTTATGGCGTTGTTAAAGCTGGTGCATTAGCTACTTCAAACTCTTTAAGTGACGAAAACTCTAATATTTTAGTCTTAGGAACAAAGGCAACTATCAAATCTAGGGCTTATGAATTTGAGTTAAATAAACTGGGATTTAAAAACCTTCAAATTAAAGCAACAGGTTTATTTGTTCCGCTTGTAGAAGAAGAAATTTATAGTGGTGAGATACTTGATGCTACATTTAAACATTACTTTAAAGATATAAAACTCCCTTGTGCTATCATCTTAGGCTGTACTCATTTTCCTTTAATCTCTGATGCTATTTCCACTTACTTTGGAGAGAATGTAAAAATTATTCATTCTGGTGATGCTATAGTTGAGTATCTTGAGAGTGAATTTAACTTTAATAAAAAATATAAAAATCCTGAGTTGAAATTCTTTGCATCGGAAAATCCTGATGCTTTAAAGACTATTGCAAAAAAATGGCTCAACTTACTAAAGTAATACTCTTTTAACACTTTACATGATAAAATTCATTTAATTAAAAGTGGAGTTACACATGAAAGAATCATCAGAAGTATTAGCTAGAAAATATCGTCCCTCAAGTTTTGATGAACTTATAGGGCAAGAAACGATTGCTCAAACTCTCTCACTCTCACTTGATTCAAATAGACTCTCTCATGCTTATCTTTTTTCAGGACTTAGAGGAAGTGGTAAAACTTCAACAGCTCGTATTTTTGCTAAAGCTCTTATCTGTGAAGAGGGGATGAGCCATCAAGCTTGTGGGGCGTGTTCTAACTGTATTATGGCTTTACAAAACCGTCACATGGATATTGTGGAGATGGATGGTGCTTCAAATCGTGGAATTGATGATATTCGTGATTTAGTGGAGCAAACAAAGTATAAACCTGCTACAGCAAGATTTAAAATTTTTATTATTGATGAAGTGCATATGCTTACAGCTCCTGCATTTAATGCGCTTCTTAAAACTCTTGAAGAGCCACCTCAATATGTGAAGTTTATTTTAGCTACTACAGACCCTCTCAAACTTCCCGCTACGATTTTAAGTCGTACTCAACATTTTCGATTTAAATCAATTGCTACAAACAAGATTATAGATCACTTAGCGCATATTTTAAACTTAGAAAATGTTTCTTATGAACATGATGCCTTGGAGATTTTAGCAAGAAGTGGAAGTGGAAGTCTCCGTGATACACTTACACTTTTAGATCAAGCCATCATCTATTCAAAAAATCATATTAATGTAGCGACTGTGACTGATATGTTAGGTCTCGTTGATCCTAAATTTATTAGTGATATTTTTAATTCTGTTTTTGCTAAAGATTATGCACAAATCATCCAACATACAAAGATCCTTGAAGATTATGAGGCTGAGATGGTTGTAGATGAACTTATAGCTTACCTTAAAGATAAAATGTACAATCAAGATGCCCTTTTTTCAACACTTATTTTAGATAGATTTTTTAGAATTCTCTCCGATTCTAAATACTTATTTAGTATAAATGCAGATGGTTCATTTGTACTTTCTATGATATTTTTTAAAATGATGGAAGCTCTCAAAATTAAAGAGATTGACCAGATGATAGAGTCACTTCAAAAAGAGATTACGAGACCTAGTCTTGTAATTCCTCACTCTAATGAGATAGTTCAAGAATCTCAAGTAAAAAAAGTGGAAGAAACTCCAAAAGTAGAAGTCTTAAAAAATACTCAATTCGATGAACTTATCTTAAAAATTAAAGATAAAAGTTATGAACTAGGAGAGATTTTTGAAAATACTATTAGCTTTATCTCTTATGAAGACAATTTATTAAAGTGGGAAAGTTGTGCAAATGATGAAGAAAGAAAATCTTTAACACATGGTTATTCTGCCATTAAGCAACTAGTGCGTGAGATATATGGATTTGATACTAAGATTAAGTCTATGGCTTGTTCTAAAAAAAAAATTGATGTAAATATCCATGCTCAAGAGCAAATCATCCCTCAAAATACTTCCATGATAGAAGATACTGAAATAGGAGGAAGTGGAAGTTGTGTAACAAACTGTGCAGGTGATACATCTCAAGCAGTAGAAATTGATGGAGATGATATTTTAAATAACCCTATGGTTCAGCGTGCTACAGAACTCTTTGAGGCTACAAAAAGAACTGTACAGTTGAAGATGTAATTATTTAAAATAAGTAATATTACAAAGATTCTTTTTATTTTATCCTAAACACTATCGAATAAAGCAAAGGCACATAGACTAAATTTAGTACAGTTGCCCAAGCTATTCCAAAGCCTAGAGAAATAGCCATTGGTTGGAGTATCATCGCTTGACCAGAAGCAAAGAAAATCAATGTTGATAAACCTAGGACAGTAGTCAAGGATGTTAAAAGTATTGGTCTAAGTCTATGTTTTGCTTTATGTATTAAGTCTTCTATATTTTCTGCACTGGATATAAACCGTACCATAATCAAGCCATCATTTACTACAACTCCAGTAAGTCCTACTGCTCCGATGAGTCCGGGCATAGTAATATTTACACCCATAATAAGATGTCCAATATAAACCCCAAAAAATACTAAAGGGATAGTACTTATAACAATAAGTGGTTTCTTTATAGAGTCAAATAACCAAACTAAGGTTATAAAAATTAAAAATATAGAAATAACTCCTGATTCTAGCATCTCTTTTTTATTTTTATTATTTTCTTTTTCTTCACCTTTAATATCTATCTTAACACTATCTTTCTTGAATTTATCTATACTTTTTTCTAATTCTTTCATTACCTCAGTTGAAGTAATAATTTTTTTATCTATTGATGCAAAAATACTTCTGATACGCACACCATCTTCTTTGTTTAAAGCAACAAATCCTTGAACCATTATAAAGTCACAAACATCTTTCAACGCTACAAACTGCTTAGTAAATGGGACTTTCACTTCTATAGTATTAATAGAGTTAATATTATTTTTAATACCACTTTCTATCTTTATTCGGATAAGTCCACTACTGCTGAACATTTTTCCATACTCACCTTTTAAATAATACGAGCGTAATTCTTTTGATATTATCTCTTCATTAAAGCCTAGTTCTTGTCCATAAGCATTTACTCGAAGTTTTAATTCTTTTTCACCTATATCGGCATCATCTGCAATATTAAATACCCCATTTATTTTTGCAAAAGCCTCATTTAAATATCTAAGGCTTTGAAGTGTTTTAGCCTCATCATTTGAACTCAAACTTATCTCTATATCATGTGCAACGATTCCAGCACCAGGAACTTTTACTACGAGTTCATCAAAAATTAAACCTTTATCATCTTTAAGTTTTTTAAATGACTCTAATTCTTTTTTAATAAACTCCGCAATATCTTTTGAATCTACTTCTCTAATCCGCACATTTTTATCATATTCTAAAGATAGTGCTGGACTAATATAGGTATCAAAAAAGTTACTCGGCGCTCTCTCATGTAAATCTATAAAAATATGAAATAAGTTTTCACCCATTTGAACACGTTTCTTAGCATCAAGCTTAAAACCTATAACAGAGGTAACCGATGACATATCTTTTTCTTGAAGAATTTTTAGTAAATGAGTTTCTATTTGGGTGACTATCTTTTCTGTGTCCTCAAGTTCATTATTTACATTTACTTTTCCGTAGACATATATTTGTGTATTATCAAAATCAGGGAATAGTTGAAATTTTGAATTTTTCATCAATAAAAATGTTGCAAAAAGGATACTAGAGACTATTAAAATAAGAGATAGCCATTTCTTAGCAAAAACGAAATTCAAGACATTATGATGCCAAGAATTAAGTCTTTTCCAGAACCTTTTTGTAAAACTTTCACCATTGGATACCTTTAAAAATTCATAAGCATGAAGTGGTAAAAAGTAAAAAGCCTCAAATAAAGAGGAGAGTAAAAGAACTGTTATCATAATAGGAATAATTTTTATAAAAGTTCCCATCTCCCCACTTAAAAGTAACATTGGTAAAAATGCAAAAATTGTTGTAAGAGTAGCTGTTAAAACAGCTGGAAACATTTCAGATGCTCCAACTATAGCCGCTTCACGCCTCCCCATCCCCTCTTCTAAATGTCTATAAATATTTTCGGTAACAACAATTGCCTCATCAACCAACATCCCCAAGGCTATCAAAGCCCCAAGAAGAGAAAGCATATTAAGACTATTTCCCATTATTTCACTCGAAATTAAACCTATCATAAAACTTACAGGAATACCAATCGCTACAACAAATGCAATTCCACGGTTAATAAAAATAAGCATTGCAATAAAAACTAACATAAGACCAAACATAATATTTGAGAACACAATATTTAGACGGTTTTTAATCCATATAGATGTATCTGTATAAATATTGTATTTTAAATGGATATTCTTTGCACTTTTTTCTTTTAATAGTTCTCTTATTTGTTTCACTAAAGCGATAGCATTACCCGTTTTAGCCTTAGTTACATTGATAGATACATTTCTAACTCCGTTATAGTGTGATATTTCAGATTGATCACTAAGAGTAAACATAACATCAGCTATATCACCAATTCTTACACGAACATTTCCTATAGCTATAACAGTATCTTGTATAGATTTTTTATCTTTTTCACCATTATATGTAGATATATAGAGATGAGAACCTTTTTCTTTGATAGTTCCAATTGGAAATATTGAACTTATATTTTTTAAAGAAGATACTACAAGAATTGGTTCTAAGCCATACGCTAAAATCTTTTGTTCATTTATTCTAATAACAAGTTCATCTTCAGCATCACCACGAATTGATATTTCACTTAAATCTTGAAACTGACTCAACTCACTTTTTAAAATTTCAGCCTGTTGTAATAATTCTTTTTTTTCTACATTACCAGATAAAGCGATTAAAACTAAAGGAAAAGGATGTTCTTTTATTTTCGCTATTGGTTCAGACATATCAGCAGGTAAGTCTTTTTTAACATTAGATAGAATGTCTTTTACATCATTGAGTACCTTTATATTATTGGAACCTGCTTTGATGTCCACACTCATAGAAAAAGAACCATTTTTTATAATAGATTCTACAACTTCAAGCTCATTAATATTTTGTAAATCATCTTCTATTGTTTTTACTAGCATCTTATCGAGTACATCTGCAGATGTTCCAGCATATCCACCGCTGATACTTATTTTATCCATTTGAGTAGGAGGAAAAATTTCCTTAGGAATATTTATATAGGCAAAAATAGAAAGTAATCCTATAAATGCCAAGAGTATATGATTCAACAGTGGTTTGTCTATTGCGAATTCTAAAAAATGGCGTAACATGTATGCTCCTAAAAGAGTATGTCTAAAATTTGATTTTTGAATTTTATAGATTCAATAGATGCTTTTATAAGTCTATGCTCTTCCTTGAGTGTGTCATATTCAGCTTTTAATTTTGCAATATCTCTACTTTTAAAATAAATTTGTTGCTGAATATATATTTTTGGAAAAGTAAAAATTAATACCAGTAATAATATAAGCATTACGTATAAATAATAAGTAAAATCAAGCAATTTTTTTGGATTTAGAACGTCCTCTAACTCTTCTAATAATTCACTTTTATCATTCATCACATATCCATTGCAAAAATTCTCATTTTTGCACTTCTACTTCTCACATTTTTTTTCAACTCATCTTCTTTTGCCATAATTGGTTTTTTTGAAATTATTTTGCCCAATTGATTATTATTTCCACATTCGCACCTAAAGGCTTCTATAGGACAGATACATGACTTTGCCCATTTAGAAAATGTTTGTTTTACAATTCTATCTTCGAGTGAATGAAAAGAAATTATTATAATTTTTGCATCAGGAAATTTAGCCTCTTCTAAACTTTTTAAGAGTGCTTTTAACTCAGCTAATTCATCATTTACTTCTATTCTAATTGCTTGCATTAAAAGCGTGGCTGGATGAATTTTTTTTCCCTGAGGCATATCTGATTTTAAACTTTCACTTAAATCTCGTGCTGATGTAAATGGGCGATTTTTTATAATTTTTAGTGCTATTTTTTTATAATTTCTAAGTTCACCATATTCTAAAAGTATAGTTTCTAGTTTTTTTTGAGAATACTCATTCACTACCTCAAAGGCAGATAAAGAAGCTCCTTTATCCATACGCATATCAAGATTATCACTCTCATAAGAAAAGCCTCTCATTTTTTGGTCAAGTTGTAATGATGATACACCTATATCCGCTAAAATACCTTTTACTTCAGCAATATTAACTTCATCTAAAATATCTTTAATTACTTGAGAAAATCTACCTTTTCGTATAGATACTCTATCTCCATATTTTTCTAATCTTTTCTTTGAAAAATCTACTGCTGTTTGATCTTGGTCTATTCCTATGAGCGTGATATTTTCATTTGCATCAAGTATCATAGAAGAATGTCCTCCATAACCCATAGTACAATCAATGATAATCCCATCCTTTATCTCTTTAAAAGTTTTAATTACTTCTTTGTATAGAACTGGAATATGGGGAATATCTTGCAAAAAAAAACCTTATAGTAAATTATTTCATGAATTATACATCAATTTTGTAAAATTTAATTTTTAATAGTGTATTATTAAAGAGAATTTACTCAGGGATATACTATGCTACAAGAAAATTTATACGAAATTCTCGCTTTTATTATAATTTTAACATTAATTGTTATTTATTTCTTAACAAGAAATTTTAGACAAGAAGAGATAAATTCACTTCTCAATAACGCTCCAAAAGATAATAGTAAAGAAACTAAATCTACTCAAATACTAGAAGAAAAAATATATGAAGATACTCTCAAGAATGAAGAAGAAAATTTTACATTTTTAGATTTAGAAGAAGGTAGTTTTGGAAATATTATAGATAACCCCTTTGAAAAAACATCTCAAGATACTACTCAAAAGAAAAAAACAAAAAAAAGAACAAAAAGAGAAGTACCTTCTCATGGAAAAATTTCAAAAGAGAATTTCAAAGAATTTAAAGGTGTAAAACTTCTTGTAGCCGAAGATAATATTATTAACCAAAAAGTTATTTATGGCTTACTCTCAGGGAGTGGTATAGAAATTACTATGGCAGAGAATGGACAGGTAACCTTAGATATACTAGAAAAAAATCATGATTTCGATATGATTTTAATGGACGCACGTATGCCAAAGATAAATGGTTTAGAAGCAACAAGAAAAATTAGAGCTAATGAAAAATATGCAGATATTGTCATTATTGCTTTAAGTGGGGATATTTCTCCTGAAGATATTAATAAAATGCTTGATGCAGGGATGGAAGAGCACCTAGAAAAGCCTCTTAAAATGAATGCATTTTATGACATACTCTATGCCTACACAAAAGGAATTGTTGAAAAAAATGAATTTATCGAAATTGCAATGACAAAAGAATTAGATGCAGTTCGAGGTCTTGAAGTTTGTGGAGGTGATGACATTTTTTACAAAGATATACTCAATGACTTTATACAAAACTATACAAATATTAGCCATGAACTTACAAAGCTCTTAGATGAAAATAATGAAATACTAGCAGATGCTATCCTCTTAGATTTTATTGGAATTACCGCAAATATTGGTGCTCAAAATATTCAAGATGTAGCCATTAAGTTAAAAGAGACTATTGCAGATATAGAAGAAAAAAGTTACATCACTCTCTTAGAAGAGTTTGAGCAACATTTACAAATTCTTCTAGCCGATATTAAAAAATATATTTAAATTTAGGCTATATTCGCATTAAGGGTTGAAAAATAAACTCCAAAGTGCTATACTAGTTTAAAAGACCTATAATAGGGGGATAAGAAGATGAAAATCAATTTATTTCAAAAGCTATTAAAAGAGTTAGAAAGCCTCACATACATTCAGTCTAAACAAGCTGAAGATATACTCCATAAAAAATGTTCCTTAGAAAGTTTAGAAGATGTTATTGGACACATAGAATCATGTCCACACTGTCAATCAAAGAGCTTCTATAGATGGGGAGTAAGAGCTAATCTGCAACGCTATCGTTGTAAAAGTTGTTATAAAACATTTAATTCTTTAACAAATACACCATTAGCAAGACTACGACATAAAGAAGTATGGATTGATTACGCAAAAGATGTAATAGCTGGGGAATCAGTACGGAGTTCAGCAAAGCACTGCAAAGTAGCAAACAGCACAACATTTAGATGGAGACATCGAATGTTGAAAATACCTACTGAGCTAAAAGCAGAACACTTACATGGAATTGTTGAGTTTGATGAAACATACTTTTTAGAATCAGAAAAAGGTAATCATCACCTAGAGAGAAAACCTCGTGTGCGAGGTAGTAAGGCTATTCAAAGAGGCATATCAAAAGAACAAACTGCTGTACTAATTATAAGAGACAGAAATGGTAATACAAGTGATTCAATATTAGAGATAAGCAATAAAGACACACTTTCAGAGGTTCTCATACCGTTGATAGATAAAGACACCCTACACAGCATTTGCTCAAAAGTTTGGCTATAGACTTGAGACTATCAATGTAAGTGCTAAGGAATATATAAGAGATGGTATCTATCATGTGCAAAATATCAATGCTTACGATAGTAGGCTCAAAGAATGGATGAAACATTTTCATGGGGTAGCTACTAAGTATTTAGAGAGTTATTTGGGTTGGATGAGATTACTTGATAGAGAAAAAAATATTACGGCTAGACAACTTTTAGCTGTATTTACTCGAAGGGGTTTGAGGTATCAACCCTTAATGCGAACATAGCCATCTTTTATGTTGAAATTAACTTAACGCTAGTAGTGTAAGCAAGTCAATTTTACATTACATTTAAACCTTTTAAAGGTATTATTTTTAAAATTATTTAAGGTCCATTACTTAATACTTTAGGTTTTGGAAAAAAAATTATTTGGCAAAAGCCTTTTGCTTAAATAGCGAACATTCTATACCACTACTTTGAAACACCGTTAATGAAGGGATTTGATGTGATTTAAATCCATAAGCTTTACATCCATGAGGGTGTTGAGGTTTCCATGTTACAAAATAGTATTCGCATACTCTACAGTTTATTCTTTTCATAAATTTATTGTACAATAAACAAATAAAAATTTTAAAGAAATAGGTAAAATAAATATGGATAAAATACTTCTAATGTTACAACTTCAATCGCAACTCAATGATGCAACAAATGGCGAAAACTGGACAAAAGGTCTCACGAAAGCTGGTAAAACTATTAATTGGAAAAGATGTATATATATGGAATGCGCTGAAATGATTGATAGCTTTTCTTGGAAGCATTGGAAGAGCATCAATGCTCAAGCTGATTGGGATAATTTACAAATTGAAGTAGTTGATGTTTGGCATTTTATTATCTCTTTAGCAATTGAAAATTACTCACAAAATTTAAAAGGTGGAATAGAAGATTTAGCTATTAACATATCTGAATTTAAGAGTTTTAAAGTAATTAATGTGCAAAATAACACTTTTGATATACAAGATAGTGTCATTGAAAAAGTTGAAAATATTATGCGTATATCTTTGAGTGATGATAGCTTAGATATAGAAGATTTAATAAAAGAATTTTTTGATTTAGTAGTGATGAGCGGCTTAAATTTAGAAACACTGTATAGACTTTATGTTGGAAAAAATATTTTAAATCAATTTCGCCAAGATAATGGCTATAAAGATGGTTCATATATTAAAGTATGGGAAGGTGAAGAAGATAATGTTGTGATGAAAAGGGTATGGGAAGAGGATTCAAATATCAAGCCTGACACTCTTTACAAGGAACTTACAAAGTCATATTTAGCTTTAAATAAGAGCTAGTTTTGAGTAATATACTAGAAGTAAAAAACCTTTCATTTGCTTATAGCAAAGATAATTTACTTTTTGATGACTTCTCAATTAACTTAAAAAAAGGTGAAATTAAAGCGATTGTTGGTGAAAGTGGGGCTGGAAAAAGTACCCTTTTTGAGTTAATACTCAAAAATTTAAAACCATTTTCTGGTTCGATATTGAAATCAAAATGCTCACAAGTTTTTCAAGATCCATATAGCTCTTTTCATCCAAGTTATAACTTACTCAATCAAATTCAAGATGTAGCACCAATAGATAATATAAAAAAATTATTAGAATTGATTAATTTAGATTATGAATTATTATTAAAATTACCACATGAACTCTCTGGTGGGCAACTTCAAAGAGCCTCAATTATTAGAGCCATATTGATGAAACCGGACTTATTATTGCTCGATGAACCTACGTCAGCACTTGATAATGTAATTCAACTAGAGGTAATGAGTGTGCTAATGAAGCAGCTTGATACTATGGGTATGTTACTTATTACGCATGATATGGAATTGGCATCATGGTGTGCGGATGAGATTATAACTCTTTAAATGACTTTTATTAATTATTATTTAAAAAGAACTTTACTAAGTAAAAACCACTTCCTGCCATGAAAATAGTTCCCAGAGCATTTAAAGATATATTGAGCATAGCTAAAAAAATATATCCACCCTCTAAGAGTAAAAAACTCTCAATTGCAAATGTTGAGTAAGTGGTTAATGCTCCTAAAATACCAGTAGAGAGAAAAGATTTTGTATAAAGAGAAAAAAAAGTTGTGTACATAAAGTAAGCGATGAGTACTCCCATAAGGAAGCTACCAATAAGGTTGATCCCAAGTGTTCCAAAGGCTAGGGTGTGAGGAACCTTATGAGAGATAAATCCGTTAATGTAAGCTCTTAAAATTGCACCGATGAAACCACCACTACCTATGGCTAGGATTGTTTGCCAGCTCATCATCATATACCTTCTGCATTTTTATTCTTAAATTACTCAACCATTTTTTATCATCTTTATTAGCGATAAATGAATCCATGAAAATAACTTTTATAGTTCCTGGTTTATAGTAAAACTTTTTTATATTATAATATTTAGATGTTTGAATGAGTACGATAGGCTGCACTTTAAGTTGATATTTATCTGCAACAATCTTTGCCCCATTTTTAAAGGGAAGCATTTTTAAATTCTTTGAACGAGTTCCTTCTGGAAACATAGTAATCACTCGACCTTTATTGAGTCTATCTTTAGAAGCTTTAAGTAGACGAAGAAGAGAATTTTTACTTTGTCTTTCTATTGGAATATCTTCTGGTAAACTCATAACCAGACCAAAAAATGGAACATCAAAAAGTTCCTTTTTTGCAACCCAAGAGAGATCTTTTCTTGAGATAGTTTCCATAATACCAATATCTAAATCACTCTGATGGTTAATAAGATACATTTGTGCAGAAGGATCTTCTTCTCCTTGAATATCAGTTGAAAAAAAGATAGCTATTCGTGTAAACCATGCAAATATTTTTCTAGCATAAGGGCGTGGTAATAAATAGTAAGTGAGAATCACTAAGGTGATGGAGATAAAAATTATACTTGTAGCATAAAGCCAGCTAAGGTGAGCAAATATCTTCATTTTTTACCCAACCAATTTTTTCATTTTTTAGTTTTACTTTTGTAAATTCTTTAACACTTCCTTCTTTTGATAAGTAGTACTGTATCTTTGTTGTTTCAAATATAGTTCCATTATGAACAGGAAGAAGTTGTATCCTACTAGATTTTTTTATACAAATATCTTCCGATGGCATAGCAAAATATAAGATATACACAATAGGAAATATAATTAATATGATATAAAAATAGTGTTTTTTCCAAATTGCTAAAATGAAAATAATGCCAGCTACTACAATGGCTATACTCATCTTAAGCTTCTCTTTTGATTGATCCTTAGGTTTTAAATCTGTTTGTGTTGTCACACTATCATCATCTAGAATTATAGGGATGATAATTTTAGTAAATTTATTTGAAATAAGATTAAAGTAAGAGAAAGAGAATTTTTCTATTTCTTTATTTATAACTACAAAGTATGTAATTCTTGGATCGATATAAGAGTCTCTAAGTGATTCTTTTCCTTGTTTAAAAACATTACTAAATCTCATAGCTGAAAGGTTAGAGTTTTGCGCTACTGCAGTAAATATTATAATATTGTGCTTTGTATCATAACTTGTAGTTTTATACTCACTAAGTTCTAAGGAGTTAGCGATAATATTAGAAAAATCTTTTTTAGGATTGAGTGAGATAATATTTAATTTTTTACCCATTAATGTTGTTGATTCAAATTTTCCATAGTTTCCTATTGAAGCTGTAATATCAGGTAATCTTGCAGAATTATTTGTAGCAATGAACTTAAAAGTTTCCAAAAAATACTTATTATATTTTTCCCGATAAGGGGTAGAATTTAAAATTTTTAAACCTCTTCTATTATGAAATTTATAAGTAATATTACCAAAATCTTGAACAGTCGAGATTACTTTTATAGTTATAGAAAATACTTCACCTTTTATCACTCTATCTGGAATTTTAGTATGGCTTAGGTATAAAACTTTATTAGCATTTAAACTAGAAAAGAAAAGAAAAGTTAAAAGAAAAAAGTATTTCACTGCTTCAGAAATCCTTCAAGCATGGCGACACCATCATTTGAACCAAGAATTAACTCCATCGCTCTCTCCGGATGAGGCATAAGACCAAAAACATTTTTATTTTTATTACAGATACCAGCAATAGATTTTATGCTGCCGTTTGGATTTTGAATTTCACCATTGGCATCGCTATACTTTAGAAGAATTTGATTGTTTTCTTCTAAGTCTTTAAGTCCATCATCATCAATAAAGTAGTTTCCATCATGATGTGCTATAGGAATATTTACAATAGAATTAGTGGGAAGTTTTTTTAAAAAAGTATTATCATTATTTATAATTTTTAAATGATGGTACTTAGAGATAAAATGAAGATTATCATTTCTCTTTAAGGCACCAGGTAATAATCCAGCCTCAGTTAGCACTTGAAAACCATTACAAATTCCAAGAACATTTCCCCCATTCTTTGCATAAGTAATTACCTCTTTCATAATAGGTGAAAATTTTGCAATTGCACCACTTCTCAAGTAATCACCATAAGAAAAACCACCAGCAATAACAAGTAAGTCTGTATCTATAGGGAGTAACTTTGTTTTGTGCCATATAATTTCGGTTCTAGCCCCTATCTTGTTAAAAGCATGTTGTGTATCATACTCACAGTTCGTACCTGGAAATTGGACTATTGTTACTTTCATTATACTAGCTCTATCTCGTAGTCTTGGATTACTGTATTTGCTAAGAGTTCTTCACACATTTTTTCTACATCTTTCATAGCCTGTACCTTGTCATCTATATCTAGTTTTAAAATGATTTGTTTACCAATACGGACATCATTAACTCCCTTAAAATCAAGAGAGTCAAGTGCTTGGTGTACAGCCTTTCCTTGAGAGTCTAAAACACCAGTTTTAAGAGATATATTTACGATTGCTTTTATCATTTCTTACTTTCCTAAAATTCTATTTAATACTTCTTCATACGCTACTTTAACACCACCTAGACCCTGACGAAATCTATCTTTATCCATTTTTTCACCACTCTCTACATCCCAAAAACGGCAATTATCAGGTGATATTTCATCTACTAAGATTATATTTCCTGTAGAGTCTTTTCCAAACTCTAATTTAAAATCAACCAGATTAAGACCACGCTCTAAAAAGTATGGAAGGAGTATATCATTGATTTGTCTAGCCATTCTACGAAGTTTGTCAAGCTCATCTTGATGCTCAACTAAACCTAAGATAAGTGCGTGTTGATCGTTGAGTTTAGGATCTCCTAAATCATCATCTTTATAATCAAATTCTACAAGAGTAAAGGGAAGTACCGTTCCATCTTTTATACCAAGGTTTCGAGTTAAAGAACCAGTAGCAATATTACGAACGATTACTTCAATTAAGATAACATCAACTTTAGTATGTAGCATATGGTTATCATCAAGCATTTTTACAAAGTGAGTTTGAATTCCATTTACTTCTAATAGTTTGAAAAGTTCAGTTGAAATTTTGTTATTAAGTGCACCTTTACCTGCTTCACTTGATTTTTTCTCACCATTAAATGCAGTTAGGTCATCTTTAAATTCTGAAATTACTAAATTTTTATCATCTGTTAAAAAAAGCCTTTTTGCTTTTCCCTCGTAAAGTAGTTCTCTTTTTTCCATCTTAGTTCTTATCCTTGTACTATTACTAAAGCTTTTAATATATCTACAGCTTCTTTAAGTTGAATATCTTTATTCATCATCTCTGGGGTAATTATATCTTTTTTCACTTGTGCATCTGCTTTAGCTAAGTCTTTTTTATCTCCTTTAGCATCAACTTTTTTAAGCTCTTCTTCTAGGTGTTTTTTTAAATCAGCTTCTTTGATTGCAAACTCATCCTTTTTAGTTTTTACCTCACCTGGAAACACTTCAATATCAGGTTTTACCCCTACGGCTTGAATAGTCCTTCCACTTGGCAAATAATAGCGTGCAATAGTAAGTTTAACTGCCTCTCCATCGACTATGGGAAGTACGACTTGAACACTTCCTTTCCCAAAAGTATTTTCTCCTAAAAGTATCGCTCGTTTGTGGTCTTGTAATGCACCACTAACAATTTCACTAGCACTTGCACTTCCTCCATTTATAAGAACAACCATTGGAACTTTTGTGATAGTTTTATATTTTGATGCGGTATAAGATCTATTATCAATTTTATTTCTACCCTTTTGTGAAACTATATCTCCCTCATCAACAAAAAGATCGGTTAATCCTACTGCTTGATCAAGCAGACCACCTGGATTATTTCTTAAATCAAGTATAATTCCTTTGGTTGTTGCTTTTTTCTTTTTAATCGCTTTACTCACATCTTCGCTTACTTTTTTATCAAAACTTGTAACTCTTACATATAAAAAATCTTTACCAATATTCTTTGCATAAACTGATTGAATAGAGATAATTCCTCTTACGATATGAATAGAGAGTGGTTTAACTTCACCTTCTCTTACAATCATGAGATTAATTGGTGTTCCAACCTTACCACGCATAATAGTAACAGCATCATCTATAGTCATGCCTATAGTAGATTTATCGTCTATTTTCAAAATTATATCTTTGGCTTGTAAGCCTGCTTTATCAGCAGGAGTACCCTCAATAGGAGAGATTACAGTTAATGCACCATCTCTCATACCAACGGTAATGCCAAGCCCTCCAAACTCCCCTTCTGTTTGAACTTTTAATCTTTTATAATCTTTTTTTTTGAGGTAACTAGAGTGAGCATCAAGGTTTGTTAGCATACCCTCTATAGATTTATTTATTAAGTCTTCTATACTTAAATCATCGACATTGTATTGTTCTACGATACTAATTACTTTTGTAAATTTTGCTAATGCTTGAAGCCTTGACATCTCTTTATTTTGAGAATTTTGAGTTTCTTTTGCAAAAAGATTTGAAGTAAAGAGTAAGCCTAAAGAAATAGCAATAGAGGTAAATCCTAAGCTAATGTATTTTTTATTTTTCATCTATATATCCATGATTTATTTTTAAAGAGACATTATAGTTAAAAGATGGTAACAAGCTGTTTTTATGTTGAAATCTTATGTAAGGCTTTAAAAACTTTAGTGTGAAATTTCTTTTCATCTTTAAATTGGAGCTTAGAATCTCTCATTTTTACACCCCACATTGAATTTGGAAAATAGCTGTCTTCTTCAAATCTTGCCATCACATGAATATGAACACGAGGAAGCATATTTGCAAATGATGCCATGTTAATCTTTTTAGGTTTATAATAGGAAATCATTTCGTATTCGATAATATCATAAGTTTGCCAAAGTTTTTGACGAAGTTTTTTAGGGACATCTCCTAGTTCTATATAAGGTTCTTTGGTAAAGATTTTTAACCAAGGAATTTCACTTTCCTCTTTTTCAACGTAAATTTCATGATCCTGATAAATAAGTAGATTCATAGCTAAGCCTTTTTGATAATTATAACAGGTTAAAATCTATTTTTAACTGATGTTACGATAATCTAAATTCATAAAGTTTAAGAAGTGCTACAAATCTAAGCAACTTGTAATTCTTCAACTTTTTGGTAGGCGACTTTGAGAGCCTCAATATATATTTTTTCCTTAATAGACTTCTCCTAAAACCTTTTTCAATATTTGGATATATGTCCCTACGCAGTTACTTTAATTTAAAATATAAGAGTAATTTCAATATTACTAAAATATAATCTTGCTAAAGCCTATAAACAGGTATTTAAAGTGAGGTATTACTATGAGCTTTTAGGAGCGAAAATTGCTTATAATAACTGATGTTACGATAATCTAAATTCATAAAGTTTAAGAAGTGCTACAAATCTAAACAACTTGTAATTCTTCAACTTTTTGGTAGGCGACTTTGAGAGCCTCAATATATATTTTTTCCTTAATGGCAAAGTGGTTCATTTTATAGTTTAATCGAAGTTTCTCAAGTTTTATAAAACCACGAACAGATAAATGTATATGATTTCTTTGTGATGTTTCAAGTTTTGTTGGAGAGTGTTCTATTTTTAAATTTTGTTTTAAAGATTTATGATATTCCTCTATTTTCCACCGTCTTTTGTAGATTTCAAGTACCTGATTGAAAGATAAGTCTATATCATTAGTAACAAGATATAAATAAGTAGATTCGCCATCATCGCCGTTTTTGACCACTTGCTTGATAAGTCTTAGAGGTTTTTTATAAGCTTCAAGATATATCAACCGACTACTACCACCCTTTATATCTATGCTTGAGATATTAACATATTTTCCTTTATTTCTTTCTTCTAAAGTGAGTGCTATTTTTCTATTACCACCCCAATCCATTAATAACTAGAAATTAAAAGTGGAATAATTATTGCTTGCTTTTGAGAAAAATAAGGTGATAAGAAAATGGCAATAAAAGCAAGAGATAAATTAGCACAAAAGCGTTCAAGAAAAGGCTATGCAAAAATAGCTGAATCAAATAAACTTTTAGAGTTACTATCAAGAGTTCCAGACCATCGTAAAGGTCAAGGTAAACGGCATAAATTAGAACATATCTTATATCTAGCTATATTAGCTGGACTAATGGGAGCTACAGATTACAAACAAATTTCTATTTGGATAGATAAACATGTTCAAAAAGAAGAAGTAAAAAAACTTCTAGGTGTAGAATTTATAATAACACCAAAAAGAAGTGCTGTCTCAGATATACTTGCAAAAGTTGATAGTGAGGCAGTTGAACTTTTGTTCAGAGAATGGATAAGAATTTATGTCGATACTACAGGAAAACATCTAAGCGTAGATGGTAAAGTGATGAATGGTAGTAGATATAAAGACCAAAAGGCTATACAAGTTGTTGGTGCAGTTCTATCAGAGATAGGTGTAGTTATTGCTCATCAAAAAATTGCAGAGAAATCAAATGAAATACCTGCTTTACAAGCTATGATAGCAGAGCTTGGAGATGAATTTCTCTTTACCTTTGATGCGATGAACACACAAAAAAACTCTTGATTCTATTGAGCAGAGTGGTTCAAAATATATTGCTAAAGTTAAAGGTAACCAAAAAACACTTCTTGATAAAATAAATGAAATATCAAGAGAGATAAAACCATCAAGCACTTATAAAGCTAAACCAATCCAGCAATCTAATGAGTGGATAAATAGAGAAGTATTTATATATGAACCAACTACTTTTTATCATAATGAAATTACCCATGTTCGCTCAATCATAAAAACTATTAAAAAAATACACAAGACAAACCATAAAACAGGAGAAGTAACAAACAGCACTAGTATTCAGTTCTGTATAGCAAATTTTCGTGAAAATGCGGAGTTCTTTCATGATAAAATTTTACTCCATTGGAAGGTAGAAACAATGCACCAATACAAAGATAATACACTTTTAGAAGATGACCATAATGCTCATCTAAATCCATTTTTAATGACAATTATCAGAAGCATTATTTTAAATATCTTGCACCTAAATGGTACAAAATCTATACAAGAACAACTCATTAACAATAGATGGGATTTAGATGACTCTATCGCTCAACTCTTGAAATTTAGTTTTTAGTGGATTGTGGTGTTCTATTACTTTTTATTGGACATACAAACTTCTTGTTTAGTTCTTCTTCTATAAAAAGTAGATTCTTAATACTTGAAAACCATTTATCAAATAAAATATATTTATATTTCACTTCATTATTGTGATGTAAAATTTGAAGTTTATCTTGCATTATTTCATTTTTACTAAAGAGAGATTTTTTAATATTCTTCTGATGTTCCTCACTCCACTTATTTTCAGTTTTTGTGATAATTTCATATCCCAAAGGGATAGATATACCTGTAGCATCTGTATAATAGACTTCTCCTAAAACCTTTTTCAATATTTGGATATATGTCCCTACGCAGTTACTTTAATTTAAAATATAAGAGTAATTTCAATATTACTAAAATATAATCTTTCTAAATCCTATAAACAGGTATCTAAAGTGAGGTATTACTATGAGCTTTTAGGAGAAGTCCAATGAAAATTTAGCATTAAGATACCTTTTTGCATCTTTTGTGACACATGGTCATAATGCCAGCAAACTACATCATTTACTTTACTCCAAGGCTTATGCATAAGCATATCATCGATAATAATACAAGCATTGTCTTCATTCTCATAATCTCTTAAAAATGGTTTTATTGATTTCCACAAAGTCTTTTCATCATCAAGAGAATCATTTAATAGTAGATGCTTTGTGAAAACATCATGACTATTACCTGTTACTTTTGAAAGTTTTGTCATCTCGATCTTGCTAAATGAACTGATTGCGAAATTTATGTACATATCTTCTAATTGCTTCATATATATTTTAAGCATTTTTAATGCCATCTATTTTTAATATGTCACCTTTTGTAAATTTGAAGGTTTAGATTATCGTAACATCAGTAGTTTACACAAAATCAACTATTAAAATACATTGACAAGTTTAACCTATTTGGTTAATATTAGAGTTAAGAAGGATTTTAATGCAAAAAAGAGTATCACACTATAATTTAGATTCTATAAAAGAACTAGTTAGTGCTAACCAATATTTTATTACTCAAAGTGCAAGACAAGGTTATTTTGAGCTTGGTTTTGATGATGACAAAGTTATAGAGATTATTATGAGTTTACTAAATAAAGACTTATACAAATCTATGACAACATATCATGATAATAAAATTTGGCAAGATGTTTATCATAAAACTATTGGACTTCTCCTAAAAGCTCATAGTAATACCTCCCTTTAGATACCTGTTTATAGTCTTTAGCAAGATTATATTTTAGTAATATTGAAATTACTCTTATATTTTAGATTAAAGTAACTGCGTAGGGACATATATCCAAATATTGAAAAAGGTTTTAGGAGAAGTCTATTGATGACATTGACCTCTACATTAAACTTCAAATATCAGATAAAGCAATCGTAATATCTTTCAAGGAGCGAACATGACTAATTGTCCAATTTGTAATGGAAAAGTTGAGTATAAAACTGAACTAATTACATACACATATAAATCACATGAAACACAAGTAAGCCAATCAGGTGAATATTGTTTAGAATGTAAAGAGGCTTTTTTATCTCCAAAAGATTTAAAATCAACAAAATTAGAGATTGCTAATTTTAAAAGAGAAATTGACCATTTTCTTACAACGGATGAGTTAAAAAGAATAAGAAAAAAACTACATATTAACCAACAAGAAGCGGCAACAATTTTTGGCGGAGGGATAAGAGCATTTCACAAATACGAAACTGCCGAAGTTACTCAAAGTAAGCCTTTAGACATATTGCTTAGACTGATAGACAGTAATACGATTTCTTTTGATGACATTAAGAGAGTGGCTGTCTAAAACATCTAACAAATTCGAGGAGACGAATAAGTTACCTACGGAAACTTATCGCTCACGATGACCGTTATATCCAAGAAGCCTTATTTAAAAAAGGAAATTTGAATATGCCTATCTATGAAAGATAGGTAAATTTAAGAAAAGGAAATTCTAATGGGAAAAGGAACTTGTACACCACCAAATGGTCCAAGCACAACTGGTAATCCATCAGGTGGAGGAAGAGGCAACTGCCCTTCTAAATAATTTCATTTTGTCACTGAGTGAAAACTTAGTGACATATATTTGAAAAGTATAAACTACACAAAAGATATAACAAAAACGAGAGACTGTGAAAGAACTCTAAAAAGTCATTCTGAACTTGATTCAGAATCTAGCGTTTAAGGGCTTTTAGATTCCGTATCAAGTACGGAATGACCACCCCAATCCATTAATAACTAGAAATTAAAAGTGGAATAATTATTGCTTGCTTTTGAGAAAAACAAGGTGATAAGAAAATGGCAATAAAAGCAAGAGATAAATTAGCACAAAAGCGTTCAAGAAAAGGCTATGCAAAAATAGCTGAATCAAATAAACTTTTAGAGTTACTATCAAGAGTTCCAGACCATCGTAAAGGTCAAGGGAAACGGCATAAACTAGAACATATTTTATATCTAGCTATATTAGCTGGACTAATGGGAGCTACAGATTACAAACAAATCTCTATTTGGATAGATAAACATGTCCAAAAAGAAGAAGTAAAAAAACTTCTAGGTGTAGAATTTATAATAACACCAAAAAGAAGTGCTGTCTCAGATATACTTGCAAAAGTTGATAGTGAGGCAGTTGAACTTTTGTTCAGAGAATGGATAAGAATTTATGTCGATACTACAGGAAAACATCTAAGCGTAGATGGTAAAGTGATGAATGGTAGTAGATATAAAGACCAAAAGGCTATACAAGTTGTTGGTGCAGTTCTATCAGAGATAGGTGTAGTTATTGCTCATCAAAAAATTGCAGAGAAATCAAATGAAATACCTGCTTTACAAGCTATGATAGCAGAGCTTGGAGATGAATTTCTCTTTACCTTTGATGCGATGAACACACAAAAAAACTCTTGATTCTATTGAGCGAAGTGGTTCAAAGTATATTGCTAAAGTTAAAGATAACCAAAAAACACTTCTTGATAAAATAGATGAAATATCAAGAGAGATAAAACCATCAAGCACTTATAAAGCTAAACAAATCCAGCAGTCTAATGAGCGGATAAATAGAGAGGTATTTGTATATCAACCAACTACTTTTTATCATAATGAAATTACCCATGTTCGCTCAATCATAAAAACTATTAAAAAAATACACAAGACAAACCATAAAACAGGAGAAGTAACAAACAGGAGACCACTGCACAGTATAATCTAACAAAGCAATCTATTTAAAGGCATTAAAAGCACTTTTCAGCTAAAATAACATCACTAAGAAGAGGTACAAAGTGGCATTTAAAGATACAAACAATACATTTTCAGATATAGCAGTAACATCAAGATTAGAAAAAGTAAATTCATTTCTTAAAGAGTTGGACTCTATTATAGACTTTGATAAATTACGACCAGTACTAAATAGAAATGGAATTGCTAAAAGTAATGTAGCTGGAGCACCTGCTTATGATAATGTACTGATGTTTAGAGTACTGTTACTCCAGAAGTATTACAATCTCTCTGATCAAGCCACCCAAGATGCACTCTATGTAAACCTACTCTTTATTAGATTTGTAGGACTTAGCCTAGAGGATAGTGTACCAGACGAGAGTACAATCTGTAGATTTAGAAATTCCCTACTCAAGAACCGACTTTATGATAAATTATTTAACTCTGTAAATAAACAATTAGAGAGTAAAAACCTGATAGCTAAAAAAGGAAAATCTGTTTTAATTGATGCTACTCTCATTAGAAGTGATAACACGCAAATAAAAAATAAGACTAAAGAAGTATACAAAGAAGACAAGAAAGGTATTCAAACAATAAATGCTGAGTTAAATATAAAACTTGAAGTAGAGCTTCAATCCAAAAAGCCTTCAAAAAAGAAGATTCAAAGAATTCTTAATGCTAAAGCCCATAACTCCAAGACATACAAGAATGCACAACTTGATACACTACAAGGTATTGATACTAAAGATATAAAGACTTCTCAAATTATTATAAAGAATGAAGAAGATAGCTATAATCATCAAGATAAAATAGATAGTGAAGTAAGGATAGGCTTTCACGCATCAAAGAAACAATATACACAAGGCTATAAAGTACATATAGCAGTAGATGAGCAGAGTGGTATTATTATCTCCCAACAAACCACCTTCGCAAATACTCACGATATAGACACAGTAAAAACATTTGTAAAAGATATAGATGGAATGAAAGCTCTTTATGCTGATAAAGCATATAACTCAAAAGATATAGATACTTTTTTAGAAAGTGAAAATATAGAAAATATGGTATGTCTCAAAGAGAAACAAACTCTAAGGCAAGAACAGATTAAGCAGCAAAGAAAAGATGAAAAACCTAAACATAAGATTAGAGCTAAAGTTGAACATAGGTTTGCAGATATAAAAACTCAGATGAAAGGCTCAACTACAAAATTTATAGGACTCGTTAGAAATAATATGAATTTTACCCTTACCTGTATAGCTACTAATCTTAGATTATTAGGACAAAGACAAATAAGACAAAGATTAGAAGTAATTAGATGAATAATATAGAGCTAAAGAGCTTTAATAGACTAAAAAAGCTCCTAAAAATGACTGAATCTAATTTTATTGAAGATGGATTTTTTTAAATATTTGAAAAAATAGGATATATGAGTACTTTTTAATTATGCAGTCGGCTCAACAGCACTAGTATTCAGTTCTGTATAGCAAATTTTCGTGAAAATGCGGAGTTCTTTCATGATAAAATTTTACTCCATTGGAAGGTAGAAACAATGCACCAATACAAAGATAATACACTTTTAGAAGATGACCATAATGCTCATCTAAATCCATTTTTAATGACAATTATCAGAAGCATTATTTTAAATATCTTGCACCTAAATGGTACAAAATCTATACAAGAACAACTCATTAACAATAGATGGGATTTAGATGACTCTATCGCTCAACTCTTGAAATTTAGTTTTTAGTGGATTGGGGTGCGGAATGACAGTTCTTTCACAGTCTCCGAGGAGTCAATAATTTACTCTAGCGAGTAAATCACGGCTCACGACAGTCGTTAGCTTCACACAGTAGCAGTATTAAAAATAAAAAACTAAAGACAAAAATGAAAATCATCACTTGGAATTGTAATGGAGCATTTAGGAAAAAATACCATACATTAGATAAATATAATGCAGACATATTAATTATACAGGAGTGTGAAAATCCTAGTTTATCAACTAATATATATTTACAATGGGCTAAGGAATATTTTTGGATTGGAAAAAACAAGAACAAAGGTTTAGGTGTTTTCGCAAGAAATAATACATCTATTGAATTGTTAGACTGGAGTGATAAGAATCATCTTTGGCAAAATGAAACATTAGAATCTTTCCTTCCAATTTTAATTAATAATCACTATATTTTATTAGCAGTATGGACAAAAAAAGCAAATTCTGAAACTTTTGGATATATAGGACAACTTTGGAAATATTTAAAACTTCATAAAGAAAAACTTGAAAATAAACCTGTGATTATTGCTGGGGATTTTAATAGCAATACTGTTTGGGATAGATGGGACAGATGGTGGAATCATAGTGATGTAGTTAATGAATTAGAAGAAATTAATAGACTTCTTGCAAAACTCCTTATATGGCTTAGCACTTTATAGAGAGTTTTAATCAAGGTAAATGTTCTCAAGCGTAGCCAAAGCTAGGGTTGGGGTTCTTTGACGCTGAGTAAGGCTCTCTATAAAGTGTCCTATGGAAGGGACAGTACGTACTAACCTTACATAAAAAAATATTTTACCCTTAGCTTAGGCTAGGAATAAAAATTTGTTTTACACAATTTTAGTCCTTCTTAGCTCTCTGAGGTATAGAGGAGTTTTGCAAGAAGTCTAATATAAAAAGTTTATATCATTATTTTTTCAAAGAAAAACATGGTCAAGAAACATCTTCTACCTTTTTTATGTATAAAAAAGTTGAGAGAAACTATCATATCGACTATATTTTTACTTCTTTAGATTTATTACAAAAAAATGGAACATCTATTTTAATAGAGAAAGCTGAGGACTGGTTGAAGTTTAGTGATCATATGCCAATAATCACCCCAATCCATTAATAACTAGAAATTAAAAGTGGAATAATTATTGCTTGCTTTTGAGAAAAACAAGGTGATAAGAAAATGGCAATAAAAGCAAGAGATAAATTAGCACAAAAGCGTTCAAGAAAAGGCTATGCAAAAATAGCTGAATCAAATAAACTTTTAGAGTTACTATCAAGAGTTCCAGACCATCGTAAAGGTCAAGGGAAACGGCATAAACTAGAACATATTTTATATCTAGCTATATTAGCTGGACTAATGGGAGCTACAGATTACAAACAAATTTCTATTTGGATAGATAAACATGTTCAAAAAGAAGAAGTAAAAAAACTTCTAGGTGTAGAATTTATAATAACACCAAAAAGAAGTGCTGTCTCAGATATACTTGCAAAAGTTGATAGTGAGGCAGTAGAACTTTTGTTCAGAGAATGGATAAGAATTTATGTCGATACTACAGGAAAACATCTAAGCGTAGATGGTAAAGTGATGAATGGTAGTAGATATAAAGACCAAAAGGCTATACAAGTTGTTGGTGCAGTTCTATCAGAGATAGGTGTAGTTATTGCTCATCAAAAAATTGCAGAGAAATCAAATGAAATACCTGCTTTACAAGCTATGATAGCAGAGCTTGGAGATGAATTTCTCTTTACCTTTGATGCGATGAACACACAAAAAAACTCTTGATTCTATTGAGCAGAGTGGTTCAAAATATATTGCTAAAGTTAAAGGTAACCAAAAAACACTTCTTGATAAAATAAATGAAATATCAAGAGAGATAAAACCATCAAGCACTTATAAAGCTAAACCAATCCAGCAATCTAATGAGTGGATAAATAGAGAAGTATTTATATATGAACCAACTACTTTTTATCATAATGAAATTACCCATGTTCGCTCAATCATAAAAACTATTAAAAAAATACACAAGACAAACCATAAAACAGGAGAAGTAACAAACAGCACTAGTATTCAGTTCTGTATAGCAAATTTTCGTGAAAATGCGGAGTTCTTTCATGATAAAATTTTACTCCATTGGAAGGTAGAAACAATGCACCAATACAAAGATAATACACTTTTAGAAGATGACCATAATGCTCATCTAAATCCATTTTTAATGACAATTATCAGAAGCATTATTTTAAATATCTTGCACCTAAATGGTACAAAATCTATACAAGAACAACTCATTAACAATAGATGGGATTTAGATGACTCTATCGCTCAACTCTTGAAATTTAGTTTTTAGTGGATTAGGGTGGCCAATAATAAGTGTGATAAAAAGCTAACAAAACATAGAGACTGTGAAATAACTACAAAATTACACACATCTCATAAAGTAAAAAGATTCTAACATATAGAGCTTAAGTTCATCAAGCCTAAACCCCTAAAAGAGTATAATACATCTAATAAAAAGCCTAAATTAATGGCTTTAAAGAGGTGTTGATGAGCGAAAAGTATAAAGAAGGAATAAACCGTAATCAACAACAGTTTTTTCCTCCAAGTCTTGATGAATATGTAGATGTGAACAATCAAGTAAGAGCTATAGATTTATATGTAGAACAGCTTGACCTTAAACAGTAGACTTCTTGCAAAACTCCTATATGCCTTAGCACTTTATAGAGAGTTTTAATCAAAGTAAATGTTCTCAAGCGTCGCCAAAGCTACGGTTGGGGTTCTTTGACGCTGAGTAAGGCTCTCTATAAAGTGTCCTATGGAAGGGACAGTACGTACTAACCTTGCATAAAAAAATATTTTACCCTTAGCTTAGGCTAGGAATAAAAATTTGTTTTACACAATTTTAGTCCTTCTTAGCTCTCTGAGGTATAGAGGAGTTTTGCAAGAAGTCTAGTTAGGCTTTGATGACACTTCAACAAGCTTTGAAGGACAGAAGTCCTATTCTCCAAAGTTACTTCTCAAGATATATGTCTATGGCTACTTAAACAAGATAAGAAGCTCACGAGCTTTAGAAAAAGAAAATGCTAGAAACATAGAATTGATGTGGCTAACAGCAGGATTAAAACCTACGTACAAGACTATTTCTGATTTTAGAAAGAACAACCCTAAAGCATTAAAAGCAGTGTTCAAAGACTTTGTATTATTACTTAAAGGTCTTGCACTAATAGGAGATGAACTTGTAGCCTTAGATGGAGCATTCTTAAGAGCTAACGCATCAAAGAATACTTTGATGATGAAGAAGACTACACAAAGAGATTTAGCAAGTACAGAAGCATCAATCAATGAATACCTTAGCTCTTTAGAATTTAGAGATGAAGAAACGCATACAACTAAACTAGCAAAACAACTTCCTCGTACTTTAGAGATATTCTTAAAAAAGAAAGCAAGATTTACAACAGAGTTAAATTTTCTAAAGAAAATAAACCGCACTCAATATAATAGAACTGACCCAGATGCAAGTGTTATGGTCAAATCAGCACATAACTTAATGGCTTATAACTCTCAAATATGTGTAGATGATAAGTTCAAGTTTATTGTTGCTACTGATGTAACATCCTCTGGCACTGATAAACAAGAACTCCATCACATGGCAATGCAGACTAAAGAAGTGATCACTAACCCTGACTTGCTAATTCTTGCTGATAAAGGATATTACTCAGCAGTAGAAATAAAGAAATGTATAGATGATGGGATTAAGACGCTTGTTCCTGCTATTAGAACAGGTCAAGAACTTATTAACAAGGGTAAGTTTACTAAAGATAAATTTGTTTACGATAAAGACCAAGATGCTTATATCTGTCCAAATGATAAACTTATTTCAAGAACGAAGTCAATAAATAAATCATATGCACGAATAATGCATATGTACAGAAGCTCACAAAGCGATTGTAATACTTGCTCTATTAGAGATAAATGTTTAGGTGAAAAGACCAAACAAAAACAAACCCAAAGATGGGAACATCAAGAACTATTAGATAAGTATAATAAAAATATGAAAACTCCAGAAGCCAGCAATTCTAATTCACTCTACCCCAAAAAATTTGTAAAAAAATAAAAGGTATAAGAATTGCTATACTTTTAAAAATTAGCAGTAAAGAATTTATAAATGAATTTTCAAAAACAGATAATAAGTCTTATAGCAAAAGAGTTTGAAAAACTACCAGATTCAAGGAGTAAAGAGAAACTAATATATACAATGAGTGATATAACACTATCAGCATTTGCAATGTATTATTTTCAAAATCCATCTTGGTTAGACTTTGCAAGAAAAATGAATACAAAAAGCGGTAAAAGTAATGCTAAATCACTATTTGGTATAAAAAAGATACCAAGTGATAATCATGTACGAGATACATTAGATGATATAGATAGTGATAAACTACAACCTACATTCGATAAAATATATAAACTACTTTTAGAAAAAAAAACCTTAGAAAAATATACCTATTTTGATAATAAGACACTCCTTGTTCTTCTTGATGGCACTTACTACCATTCTTCAACAAAAATACATTGTGAGCATTGTCAAACAAGAAAAAAAACAGATACTAAAGGTAGTGAGACTCTTCAATATTACCATAGTGCAATAACACCAATAATAGCAAAACCAAAGACCAATACAATACTTCCATTATTACCAGAGATGATATCAAATACGGATGGAGATGATAAACAAGATTGTGAGATTAACGCATCCAAAAGATGGTTAGATAAAACACATATACTCGCTAAAAAATATAAACTAGTACTCTTGGGCGATGATTTATATTCAAAGACTTCACTTATTAAAAAGATAAGAGAGAAAGAGTATAACTATATATTTGTCTGCAAAGAGACTTCTCATAAAAAATTATATGAAACTGTACATATGGTTGATAACCTCGGTAATATGGATACTAAAACAGCTACTAAACTAAATAAACAAAGAAAAAAAGAGAGTTACAACTATAAATATCTACATGAAGTAGAACTTACAGGAGAAAAGAATCCTATAAAAGTAAATTGGTGTAGTGTTGAAGTTAAAGAGGTAAAAGGGAAGATAATTTATAGTGGTGCTTTTATAACAGACTATATAATTAAAGATGAAAATGTAGAAGAGATTGTAGAAGCAGGTCGTGCTAGATGGAAGATTGAAAATGAGAATAATAATACATTAAAAACAGGAGGTTACAATCTTGAACATAACTTTGGACACGGCAAAAAAGGACTAAGTGAGTTGCTATTTGTTTTTAACATATTAGCATTCTTAACTCATACACTATGCTTAACATATGATGATGATTATAAAGAGTTATATGGACTTATAAACAAGAGAAAAACATTCTTTAACCATATCAATACTTTCACAACATTTTTTTACTTTTTAGATTGGGATATTCTCTATCAAACAATGATAAAAGGCTATATAGATGGTATCCATTTGGACTAGTAAATATTCACAAGGCTATACCTATGTCAAAAATACTATTACTCCCATTAATAGTGATAATTGGAGCTTTATTGAAATAAAAACAGAAGATATTGAAGTCGTAAAAAATACTAACGGCTATAAAAAGTTTTTAGTTAATTATTTTTTAATGTTGTAAAAATGATTGAGTGGTGATTTTTGGTGTTGGGTTAGAATTGCTGTCCAGAAGCTAAAGCACTTTACAAAAAAAGAGGCTCTATAGTAGAACATCCATTTGGAACAATAAAAAGAAACCTTGGCTGGGATCACTTCCTCCTTAGAAGTAAAAAGAAGGTTCAAGGTGAAAATGCACTTATCATGTTTACCTATAATTTCAAACGTCTGCTTAACCTCATTGGGATAGCTCTGTTTAAAAAACTAATGATAGCCCTAGATAATGGAGATATAAGTAAAATAAGAGAAGAAATAGCTCTTCATATCGCCAGTTTTAGACTTTATATATTCAATTTTTTGCAATATATTTTTATGCTACAATTTCCAAAGAAATATACTTGATAATCTAGTATTTTTAGAAATCATTAAGAGTATAAGACTGTGTTTTTTCACAGTCTCTATGTTTTGTTGTGTGATTTCTGGTATAGTAGTTCTGGGTCTAGATCTAAATGGTTATCCCACTCAATACTGTCAAAACATACTTTTACACTCTTAAACAGTGTTTTATTTTTCAATTCTTGAAATTTACCTATTTCTAAATATGGTTTTACATCAAATAACTTTTCTTCTTCATTTTCAAATTTTAATAATAAAAAATAATCATCAAGTGGTTTTACATCTTTAACTGCTAAATACATTTTATCTCCTATCTTAAAGGGTCTATTTTAAAAGGTAACTCACCATTTTGTGCTAATTCCCAATCAGCTAGTAAGTCTTCTTGTCTTAATTCAACCCATGCTAAAACTAATCTAAGTTTTTTCTTATGCAGTTTACCTTGTGTTAGTTCTACTTTTTTAATGTCAATAACTGCTTTGTCATCTTGATAATAAACATGAATATGTGGTGGGTTATGCTCGTTTGGAGCACAGTACATTCTGATGATTATTCCATAAAACATTGATATTGTTGGCATTTATATATCTCCTTTCTTTTTTGGTATAAAAAAATTAAAGTCTTCTTTTAATATACCTCCAGTATATACAAATAAATCAAAATCTAAATTAATTTTTTCAAAAGCATTCTTTATTTTATCATTATCTATTTTTATATGAAAGGGGATACTCCAAACTAAACAACCTGTAAAATTATCTTTTGATTTGTATCTTCCAGATTTTTTTATAAGTTTTGTTAAATGACCATTGTTGCAAATAAAAATATCACATATTAGCTTATCAACATCTTCTATCGATTGAATATCCAAATTACTTATATATTGAGCAATATTATTTATATCTCTCCTTAATTAGACTTCTCCTAAAACCTAAAGAAAATAGGAGCGAAAATTGCTTATAATAAGCTATGGGAAAAACAATCAAATATTTCAAAGTTAATAAATTAACAGATAAAGATTTTAGACGAGTTGTAGGTGTTAAAAGAGACACCTTTAAAGATATGATAAAAGTAGTTAGAAGACACTATAAAAAGAAGAAAGGACTTCTCCTAAAAGCTCATAGTAATACCTCCCTTTAGATACCTGTTTATAGGCTTTAGCAAGATTATATTTTAGTAATATTGAAATTACTCTTATATTTTAAATTAAAGTAACTGAGTAGGGACATATATCCAAATATTAGACTTCTTGCAAAACTCATTTTCCAGCAACCTCAAATCCACGGTCAAAATTAACTAATCCACATATCAGATTGAAGCGAAGATTGAACCTTTTTCTACGGTTACGATATTTCTGTTTAAGGATTTGAAAAGTCTTTAATTTAGCATTGATATGTTCAACACATATGCGAGCTGAAGCTTCTCTTTTATTTTGATTTTTTTGTGTATCAGTTAATGGATGTAGCTTTGATTTTTTATATGGTATTTGAGTGTTATTATGTTGTTTTTTAATACCAAGATAGCCTAAATCTACATAGATACAAGTTTGAGGTTTCACAGGTAAATCACTCTGTTTAAAGAGTTTAAAATCATGAGTAGTACCTTTGCATGTATGAGCACAAATAATACGTTCATCCTTGTCAATAACGATTTGCCCTTTTAGTGTATGGTTTCTTTTCTTCCCTGAGTAGTAATCTCTTTGCTTTTTTTTGGTCGTTGTATGGGGGACTCTGTAGCATCAATGACGATAAACTCTAAGTCCATATCATCTCCATATAAAGCACGTTTACTTGGTAAGGAAAACTTTCCAGATTTTATTAAAACATCTTCAACATCTCTTACTATTCGAGAAGCTGTAGATTCACTTACTCCATAATCAAAGCCAATATGTTCTAAGGTTCTATATTCTCTGTAATAACTTAACATTAATAGTACTTTTTCTTTTGAATCTAAACTTTTTCTACCACCAACTCCATGGTTTTTAGTTCTCTCTTTTTCATAGGCTATAAATACTAAAAGCATTTCATTAAATGTATCTTTATTTACACCAATAAGACGCTTAAAATTCTTTGGTTCTTTCTTCTGTAATTTTTCATATTTATTCATATCAATCTGATAGCATTTTTAGTTCCTACTTTTAGAGTTTTGCAAGAAGTCTATTGAAAAAGGTTTTAGGAGAAGTCTAAAGTTAAAGGTGGAACAAACAAATCTTTATCTGCAAATGATGAGACACTCGTGATGCTAGAATATTATAGAGAGTACAGAACTTTTAAACATATAGGAGTTGATTATGGAGTGAGTGAATCAACAGCACATTATATTGTTACAAAGATAGAAAAGATTCTAATACAAGAGCCACAATTTCATCTTAAAACTCTAAAACATGCGATACCTATAGAAGATACTAATAATCTTGAAATAGTCGTAGTAGATGTAACAGAGAGCCAATGTGAGAGACCAAAAAAAAGCAAAAAAGATACTACTCAGGTAAAAAGAAAAAGCACACCTTAAAAACACAAATAATTACAACATCTATACTACCCCAAGAAAACCAAACAACATTTCAAAAGTTTTTATTTCATATACGATAAAATAAGAATAATAAAGTGAGGGTAGAAAGATGAGCAGAAAACGGACAACTTATTCAACAGAGCTAAAAACAAAATTGGTTTTAGAGCTTCTTAAAGAGGAAAAAACTCTTATAGAAATAGCTAAAGATAATGGTATTACACCCAATAATCTCAAAAACTGGAAGAAGCTATTTTTAGAGAATGCAGAGATGGCAATGGAACCTTCCAAAGTTGTAAAAGAGTATAAAGATGAAACTAAAAAACTTCAAGAAAAAATAGATGAATACGCAAAAACAGTAGGACAATTAACAGTGGAGAATAACTGGATGCGGGGAAAGCTGAGAAGCTCGGACTTATCTAGTAAAAAGGCTATGATAAATTTCGAGTTAAAGAGATTATCCGTAGTACAACAGTGTGCGATACTAGATATTAGTAGAAGTTCGCTTTACTATATACCTGTAGTCAGCGAACATAAAGAAACCATCAAGGAGGAGATAAAATCTATCTTTGAAGAGATACCAATATATGGAGCTAAGAAGGTGCATTACCAGTTACTAGAGAATGGTTTCAGTGTAAGTTTAAACACAGTGCAGAGTTATCGCAAAGAGTTAGGATTAAAGGCTATACTAGCTGTAAGAGAGCCTATTTCCTTAACTCTAGCTAATATACAACATCCTAAGTTCTCCTATAAGCTTAGAGGGATAAATATTACAAGAGCTAATCAAGTATGGAGTACAGATATTACCTATATTAAAATCAATGGTGGCATGGTTTATCTTGCAGCTATCATTGATTGGTACTCTAAAGCTGTTCTTTCATGGAAAATATCCAATACAATGGACACTGACCTTGTTATGGGAGTACTCAATGAAGCACTTCTTAAATATGAAAAACCAGAGATATTTAATACTGATCAAGGGAGTCAATATACTAGCTATATTCACACCCAAACACTTAAAGATAATGGCATTACTATCTCAATGGATGGTAAAGGTAGAGCTACTGATAATATTTGTATTGAGAGGTTCTGGAGAAGTGCTAAAGTTGAAAGAATTTATCTAAATCAGTACAACACAATTAAGGAACTAAAAGAGGATGTATCGGATTATATGGACTTCTACAATTATAAAAGATTTCATGAAACACTGAACTATAAAAAACCAATAAATGTTTACTTGGAGAGTTTACAAATAAATGATGAGAACTATACTGAAAATGTAGTAGCTGTTTCATAAAGTTACAGGTTAGAGGTGAATAAGGAATTTGGAAATGTTGTCTTGACTTATTGGGGTAGTATATAAGTTATATGGAGCTAACGACTTTCTTGAGAAATAGTTTCCACGCAGTGGAAACTATTTCTCTCCAAGTACTTGTTATGTGTTAAACTCTAAATTATCTTCACCTTATATTTTAAAGATTATTTTGAAAGTGGACAAAGTTCGTATGCTTTTACAGTTATTGCTGAACCATCACTATAAAAACAAATTTTATTTAAACCACTTGTTTGTGAACCAGTTAATGATCCATATGCATATGCTGAAATTGAAAATAATGCTATGAAACTAATAGCTAAAATTATATTTTTCATATTATTTATACTCCTTCTATTTAAACTGACTATATTTTGAATATAGCTGTGTTCAATTTTCGGATAATATAGAAAACTGAACATAACGACTAACTTGAGAAATAGTTTCGCCCGCAGGGTAAACTATTTCTCTCCAAGGTCTTGTTATCTATTTAAATAACAATTTAATCTTATCATCCCAAAAAATTGAATTAATCTTCCATTTCTTTTTTGGTTTATAGTATATACATATAAACCTTATAGAAGTGTTTTCATATTTTATTAAATAAGTGTGTTTAACAAAACTGTTTCCAGCCTTTTTAGTCTCAACAAAATCTGTACCTACTGCATTTCCAAAGCGTTTTTCCATACGATCTAATTGAGATTTTGTTTGATATGCAACATTATCAATTTCAGCTATAGGTATTGGCCAATATGGCTTTAATTCATCAAATGCTTTTTTAATATTTCCATATTTTATTTTTTCAACTGAAACTTTACATTGTTTTTTTGTTTCTTCAATTGTTGACAACTCTTTTGCATATAATAAAGAAAAACTAATAATTATAATCATCGACATAATTTTATTCATTTTGACCCTTTCATTTTTAGATAACGACTGTCTTGAGAAATACGAATCCCGCTAGGGTTCGTATTTCTCTCCAAGGAGACTGTGAAAGAACTCTAAAAAGTCATTCTGAACTTGATTCAGAATCTAGCGTTTAAGGGCTTTTAGATTCCGTATCAAGTACGGAATGACAGTTCTTTCACAGTCTCAAGTACTTGTTATATGTTTTAGTTGTAAGAACCATCAGGCATAAGATGACAAGAATCACCACTTACATAAGAACCATCTGGACATAATGTAGAGCTACTACCACCAACATATGAGCCATCAGGTGTTAATGTTGAACCATTACTACCTCCCACATAACTACCATCAGGTGCTAAAGATGAACCTCCACCACCTGTATAACTACCATCTGGAGCTAAAGAACAATCTCCTGAAACATAAGAACCATCTGGACACATATCTGCATTGGCAATTTGGAATAATAACATCGTTCCAATTATAATTAAAGATATTTTTTTCATTTTTTTCCTTTGAATTTTTTTAATAGATATAACTATTAGTTAAGCGACATATTATATGAAAGAATGTAAGCTATGGAGTTTGTGGGTTGGTTGCAGTGTTTTAGTAGATTTTAGAGTTGTGAGTATATGGTATTTAACTAATATTTTCTCTTCTATATGTAGCAATAATATAGCTTCAAAGCTATTATTATGCTCTTTGTCATTTTTTAAGAATAGTTGTAGTATTGTCAATTTTAGTGTAGTTATTTTAGTTCTAGTTTGATTGTTGTTTTGGTTTAAATTAGCCACTATCATTAAAGCTTTTCTCCTCTCTTTGGGATAATATTCTTGGTGTCATTAAGCCTTGGACTACTCTCGTGTATCTATCTACAACTACAACAGTTTGTATATCCTCACATGTACACTTTTTACACTTTGGTTTTACTTTTGTGTGTTGTGGTTTTATCTTTATAGTTTTGATTCCCTCCATCTTTGCTACTCTTTAGCCCATTCCGATACTAAGAACAATATTTGCTTATAGCTCTAAAAGGGGCAGAAATGAGCAATAAATTATTAGAAATTTTTAAAGAGGAAATATCAGAGCAAGGAAGAGAACAAGCGAGACAATATAGTTTACCTATGATGATGTATTTATCGGTAATTGCAATTCTGATGGGTGCAAAGAATCCAATTGAAATACATCAATGGATGAAGAATAACGGTAAACGAAAAGAGATAAAAAAACTATTAGGTGTAGAATTTTTTAAAGCCCCAGGAAAATCAAGAGTGTATGACTTTTTTGAAATAGTTGATAAGATTGAATTAGAAAAAGCCTTCCGCAGATGGATACGAATTTTTATAGATATACCAGCACATGCAGTAGCAGCCGTAGATGGTAAAGTTCTAAGAGGAAGTGCAAATGCTAAAGATAATGCAGTATCTGTTTTATCTGCAGTTTTAGCAGAAACAAAATTAATTATTGCCCATAAAGAGATAGACAAAAAGTCTAATGAGATACCAGCATTTCAAGAACTAATAGGTGAGCTTGATGAGACATTTAGTTATGGCTTTGATGCTTTAAACACACAAAAAAACTCTTAAAAAGGCATCTGGTAGCGGTTCAAAGTTTATAGCAAAAGTAAAAAAGAATCAAAAAACTTTACTGTCGCTAGCTAAAGAGATAGAGGAAGCTTCTTCTATCGATTCAAGTTTTCAAATGGAAATTAAACAATCAAATGATTTCATACAAAGAAATATATATGTGTATCAAAACTGTATATATCCATGGGATGGTGTTTTTATTCATTCAGTAATCAGAGTTGATAAAATTGTTAATTGCAAAGAGACAAAGACACATTACTATATCTCAAATGATACAGATAGTGCAGAATCATTTTTGCAAAAGATACTCCAAGAGTGGAGTGTTGAGACAATGCACTTTTATAAAGATACAGCACTTAATGAAGATAGATGCAAAATTAATAAAGGTGCATTTAGTTTTTCAATTTTAAGAAGTATTGTAATCAATATTCTTCATCTTAATAAAGTTCAAAATATAGGTAGAAAAATTGTTGATACAACTCAAAATTTAGCTGAGGCTTTGATGCTCTTCTCTATGGTAAGATTGGAATATGGGTTTATTAAGGATTGTTTAGTATTGGAATAGGCTACATCTGGTAGCACCCCAATCCACTAAAAACTAAATTTCAAGAGTTGAGCGATAGAGTCATCTAAATCCCATCTATTGTTAATGAGTTGTTCTTGTATAGATTTTGTACCATTTAGGTGCAAGATATTTAAAATAATGCTTCTGATAATTGTCATTAAAAATGGATTTAGATGAGCATTATGGTCATCTTCTAAAAGTGTATTATCTTTGTATTGGTGCATTGTTTCTACCTTCCAATGGAGTAAAATTTTATCATGAAAGAACTCCGCATTTTCACGAAAATTTGCTATACAGAACTGAATTCTAGTACTATTTGTCACTTCTCCAGTTTTATGATTTGTCTTGTGTATTTTTTTAATGGTTTTAATGATTGAGCGAACATGAGTGATTTCATTATGATAAAAAGTAGTCGGTTGATATACAAATACCTCTCTATTTATCCGCTCATTAGACTGCTGGATTGGTTTAGCTTTATAAGTGCTTGATGGTTTTATCTCTCTTGATATTTCATCTATTTTATCAAGAAGTGTTTTTTGGTTATCTTTAACTTTAGCAATATACTTTGAACCACTTTGCTCAATAGAATCAAGAGTTTTTTTGTGTGTTCATCGCATCAAAGGTAAAGAGAAATTCATCTCCAAGCTCTGCTATCATAGCTTGTAAAGCAGGTATTTCATTTGATTTCTCTGCAATTTTTTGATGAGCAATAACTACACCTATCTCTGATAGAACTGCACCAACAACTTGTATAGCCTTTTGGTCTTTATATCTACTACCATTCATCACTTTACCATCTACGCTTAGATGTTTTCCTGTAGTATCGACATAAATTCTTATCCATTCTCTAAACAAAAGTTCAACTGCCTCACTGTCAACTTTTGCAAGTATATCTGATACAGCACTTCTTTTTGGTGTTATTATAAATTCTACACCTAGAAGTTTTTTTACTTCTTCTTTTTGAACATGTTTATCTATCCAAATAGAGATTTGTTTGTAATCTGTAGCTCCCATTAGTCCAGCTAATATAGCTAGATATAAGATATGTTCTAATTTATGCCGTTTACCTTGACCTTTACGATGGTCTGGAACTCTTGATAGTAACTCTAAAAGTTTATTTGATTCAGCTATTTTTGCATAGCCTTTTCTTGAACGCTTATGTGCTAATTTATCTCTTGATTTTATTGCCATTTTATTATCACTTTGTTTTTCTGTAACTAAAGCAATAATTGTTCCTTTTTTATACTTTTGTTATTAATGGATTAGGGTGATCTGGTAGCGGTTCAAAGTTTATAGCAAAAGTAAAAAAGAATCAAAAAACTTTACTGTCGCTAGCTAAAGAGATAGAGGAAGCTTCTTCTATCGATTCAAGTTTTCAAATGGAAATTAAACAATCAAATGATTTCATACAAAGAAATATATATGTGTATCAAAACTGTATATATCCATGGGATGGTGTTTTTATTCATTCAGTAATCAGAGTTGATAAAATTGTTAATTGCAAAGAGACAAAGACACATTACTATATCTCAAATGATACAGATAGTGCAGAATCATTTTTGCAAAAGATACTCCAAGAGTGGAGTGTTGAGACAATGCACTTTTATAAAGATACAGCACTTAATGAAGATAGATGCAAAATTAATAAAGGTGCATTTAGTTTTTCAATTTTAAGAAGTATTGTAATCAATATTCTTCATCTTAATAAAGTTCAAAATATAGGTAGAAAAATTGTTGATACAACTCAAAATTTAGCTGAGGCTTTGATGCTCTTCTCTATGGTAAGATTGGAATATGGGTTTATTAAGGATTGTTTAGTATTGGAATAGGCTAGCTACTCTTTGTATAGCTCCATAATATCTTATGCGAAAGAACCTTTTAGGTGCTATGTGGTAGAGAAACCTTTGAATGAACTCATCGCTATTTAGTTTCATTATCTTGTGTTTAGAGTCGTCTTTATAATCTTTGTATTTGAATCTTATGATGTTGTTATCTATGGAGATAATCCTAGAGTTAGCAATAGCAGACTTATGAGTATACCTTGCCATATACTCCACTATTTTAGAACAAGATTTAAACTGTGACTTCATGTATATTACCCATTTACGAGATACTAGATTGTCTATGTAGTTCTCAAACAATCTTGTGTCTTTAAGTTCATCATGAACCTCTAAGTTACCATCATAATAAGCTTTCTTAACTCTCTTTATGAAGATACCTCTAAAGACTTTACTCATAGCTTTAACAGGAAACAAGAACTTAGATTTATATTTAGGTTGAAGAAGTGTTTCTCCCATGATTCCACCACCAGCTACAACAAAATGAATATGAGGATGATATACAAGTGTTTGACCCCAACTATGAAGTATGCCAAAGAACGCTAGGTCTATTTTAGGCTTTTTATCTTTAATTGTAGTCTCATCCACATCCCACCATTTTAAGTTAGAAGCAAATAGTTTTAAAGTGTCTGATGAAGATTTAAAAAGTATCTCATAAAATATCTTTTGGTTATAGATGGCTATTTCAAACAGTTGGTTTGGTACTGTAAAGACTGTATGATAGTAGGGAACATCAAGAGTAGTTTTAAGTCGATTTTCTATCCAATCATATCGTTTGTCACCTTGACACTTAGGACAGTTTCTATTGCGACAAGAGTTGTATGCAAACTCTATGTTCTTGCAATCACCACACTCTTTGGCGTTGTAACCTAAGGCAGAAGTTCTACATGTAGATATATCTTTTATTGCTTTGAGTTGCATAGAATTTAGTTTATTTCTAGCGATATAATCATCCCCATAGAGTTTGAATATATCCTGTAGTTCATATTTGGGTTTATAGCTTTTATTATCATCTGATAAATCTTGAATCTTACACATGTAGAAGTTATATCAGGTTCTATTCTTTAGGCTTAAAAGTATGTCATTTTGCAATGAAATGGATGGATTTCTTGCCGTTAGGATTCATATAACGGTCGTCGTGAGCGATAATTTTCCCGCTAGGGAAAATTATTCGTTCCTCGTATTTGTTGTGTGTTTTAGGTCACTTTTCATCTTTGTATAACTAGACTTCTTGCAAAACTCCTTATATGGCTTAGCACTTTATAGAAAGTTTTAATCAAAGTAAATGTTCTCAAGCGTAGCCAAAGCTAGGGTTGGGGTTCTTTAACGCTGAGTAAGGCTCTCTATAAAGTGTCCTATGGAAGGGATAGTAAGTACTAACCTTGCACAAAAAAATATTTTACCCTTAGCTTAGGCTAGGAATAAAAATTTGTTTTACACAATTTTAGTCCTTCTTAGCTCTCTGTGGTATATAGGAGTTTTGCAAGAAGTCTACTCTTGAATTAACATATCAAAATCACTCTGATATGATTTATTTTGTATAACCTTGAATTTTTCAAATTCACTTATTGCAAATTCTTTAGCGAGTTTAGCTGTAACTTTTCCAGCATTTTGTAAAATATCATGCTCATTAAATTCTAAAAAAGTATTTAGTTTTTTACTCCAATCATTCATAGTCATTGGAATTTGTTTTTCTGATTGATGTTCTGCATAATCAAGGTACATAGTTACTATTCTATTTAATGTTTTAAGCTCTTTTTCTGCTAGATAATTTTTAGCTACAACTACATCAGTTTTTCTTATTCTTCCTGATGGTGCAGTTTTCCAAGTGGTTAATCCCATATTATCTTTTTCATGATTTACTCTTGAATATATTATTTCTGATGCTGTTTGTTTTGTGATAGCCCAATGTAATTTATTTTGAACTGTAGCAAAGAAGTCTCTTGTGTATTGTGAGTTTTTATCATAATCAATACTACATTCGCTATAAATATCTGTTATTTGTTGATAGAATCTTCTCTCACTAGAACGGATATCTTTTATTCGTTCTAATTGTTCTTTAAAATAATCTTTTCCAAATGGTTGTTCAGGATTTTTAAGTCTCTCATCATCCATCGTAAAACCTTTGATGATATACTCTTGTAGCCTTTTTGTTGCCCATTGTCTAAATCTTACACCTTGAATAGATTTTACTCTATATCCAACTGATATTATAGTGTCAAGATTATAATAGTTTGGTGCTTTTTGCTGAAATTCGGAATTTCCGAATTTCTGTATAACTTCTGATTCTATAAGCTCCCCATCTTTAAAAATATTTTTAATATGTTCATTTATAGTTGATTTTGCTTTACCAAATAACTGTGCCATTTGCTCTTGAGTAAGCCAAATATTTTCATTATGTATTGGACTTCTCCTAAAAGCTCATAGTAATACCTCACTTTAGATACCTGTTTATAGGCTTTAGAAAGATTATATTTTAGTAATATTGAAATTACTCTTATATTTTAAATTAAAGTAACTGCGTAGGGACATATATCCAAATATTGAAAAAGGTTTTAGGAGAAGTCTATTAGTACATCTACTTTTACATTTTGATTATCTGATTTATAAATTAGAAATTGGGTTCTTTGATTTTGAACTATTAGACTTTTATTCATTATATTAAAATTCCTATCAATGAATTATCAGTATAATATAATCTTATTAAATTATTAAATTATTAAAGTATTCTCTCATTTATAACTTCTCCATTCCTTTATATTATATTTTAGTCTAGTCTTTGTATAACGAGTTTCATATCGTTATATCTAAAATGATTATGCTTAATCATAGTTAAATGTTTTCCAATTTCTAAATCAATAACCTTATCACTTGAAATATATAATGTTTTTTTAATAGACTTCTCCTAAAACCTTTTTCAATATTTGGATATATGTCCCTACGCAGTTACTTTAATTTAAAATATAAGAGTAATTTCAATATTACTAAAATATAATCTTGATAAAGCCTATAAACAGGTATCTAAATGGAGGTATTACTATGAGCTTTTAGGAGAAGTCCAATAGACTTCTCCTAAAACCTTTTTCAATATTTGGATATATGTCCCTACTCAGTTACTTTAATTTAAAATATAAGAGTAATTTGAATATTACTAAAATATAATCTTGCTAAAGCCTATAAACAGGTATCTAAAGTGAGGTATTACTATGAGCTTTTAGGAGAAGTCTAATATCATATTTATTAAATTCTATTTGTAAATTTTTGATAGTATTCTCTATCTCCACCACAATCCACTAAAAATTAAATTTCAAGAGTTGAGCGATAGAGTCATCTAAATCCCATCTATTGTTAATGAGTTGTTCTTGTATAGATTTTGTACCATTTAGGTGCAAGATATTTAAAATAATGCTTCTGATAATTGTCATTAAAAATGGATTTAGATGAGCATTATGGTCATCTTCTAAAAGTGTATTATCTTTGTATTGGTGCATTGTTTCTACCTTCCAATGGAGTAAAATTTTATCATGAAAGAACTCCGCATTTTCACGAAAATTTGCTATACAGAACTGAATACTAGTGCTGTTTGTTACTTCTCCTGTTTTATGGTTTGTCTTGTGTATTTTTTTAATAGTTTTTATGATTGAGCGAACATGGGTAATTTCATTATGATAAAAAGTAGTTGGTTCATATATAAATACTTCTCTATTTATCCACTCATTAGATTGCTGGATTGGTTTAGCTTTATAAGTGCTTGATGGTTTTATCTCTCTTGATATTTCATTTATTTTATCAAGAAGTGTTTTTTGGTTACCTTTAACTTTAGCAATATATTTTGAACCACTCTGCTCAATAGAATCAAGAGTTTTTTTGTGTGTTCATCGCATCAAAGGTAAAGAGAAATTCATCTCCAAGCTCTGCTATCATAGCTTGTAAAGCAGGTATTTCATTTGATTTCTCTGCAATTTTTTGATGAGCAATAACTACACCTATCTCTGATAGAACTGCACCAACAACTTGTATAGCCTTTTGGTCTTTATATCTACTACCATTCATCACTTTACCATCTACGCTTAGATGTTTTCCTGTAGTATCGACATAAATTCTTATCCATTCTCTGAACAAAAGTTCAACTGCCTCACTATCAACTTTTGCAAGTATATCTGAGACAGCACTTCTTTTTGGTGTTATTATAAATTCTACACCTAGAAGTTTTTTTACTTCTTCTTTTTGAACATGTTTATCTATCCAAATAGAAATTTGTTTGTAATCTGTATCTCCCATTAGTCCAGCTAATATAGCTAGATATAAGATATGTTCTAATTTATGCCGTTTACCTTGACCTTTACGATGGTCTGGAACTCTTGATAGTAACTCTAAAAGTTTATTTGATTCAGCTATTTTTGCATAGCCTTTTCTTGAACGCTTTTGTGCTAATTTATCTCTTGCTTTTATTGCCATTTTCTTATCACCTTGTTTTTCTCAAAAGCAAGCAATAATTATTCCACTTTTAATTTCTAGTTATTAATGGATTGGGGTGAACTTCAATAGAAGACATGGTTCTTTAAGAAAAGAACTCAAAGTCAGAACTCCTTTTGATGCAGTTCAAAGTTGGTTTCAAACGAAGCCTGAAATATTTAAGATTTTACCAAGTGAGTTTCAAGATATTGCTTTTGAAATGGTACAACGTGGTGAAACTTGACACATAAGCATATCATCGATAATAATACAAGTATTGTCTTCATTCTCACAATCTCTTAAAAATGGTTTTATTGATTTCCACAAAGTTTTTTCATCATCAAGAGAATCATTTAATAGTAGATGCTTTGTGAAAACATCATGACTATTACCTGTTACTTTTGAAAGTTTTGTCATCTCTATCTTGCTAAATGAACTGATTGCGAAATTTATGTACATATCTTCTAATTGCTTCATATATATTTTAAGCATCTTTAATGCCATCTATTTTTAATATGTCACCTTTTGTAAATTTGAAGGTTTAGATTATCGTAACATCAGTAGACTTCTTGCAAAACTCCTATATACCACAGAGAGCTAAGAAGGACTAAAATTGTGTAAAACAAATTTTTATTCCTAGCCTAAGCTAAGGGTAAAATATTTTTTTGTGCAAGGTTAGTACTTACTATCCCTTCCATAGGACACTTTATAGAGAGCCTTACTCAGCGTTAAAGAACCCCAACCCTAGCTTTGGCTACGCTTGAGAACATTTACCTTGATTAAAACTCTCTATAAAGTGCTAAGCCATATAAGGATTTTTGCAAGAAGTCTAGTAGGTAAATCTGACGAAATTCAAAATAAATTCCAATAAATTATTAAGTTTAGTTATATTCGCATTAAGTTTTAAATATAGGAGCATTTTTTGCTTAAGAATTACTTAAAAATCTGTAGTAAATGTAACAAAATCCACTAAAAACTAAAGTTCAAGAATTGAGCAATAGAGTCATCTAAATCCCATCTATTATTAATAGACTTCTTGCAAAACTTTTTATCCCTTCCATAGAGACTGTGAAAAAACACAAGACTTCTTGCAAAACTCCTATATACCTTAGCACTTTATAGAGAGTTTTAATCAAAGTAAATGTTCTCAAGCGTAGCCAAACGGTTGGGGTTCTTTAACGCTGAGTAAGACTCTCTATAAAGTGTCCTATGGAAGGGATAGTAAGTACTAACCTTACATAAAAAAATATTTTACCCTTAGGCTAGGAATAAAAACTTGTTTTACACAATTTTAGTACTTCTTAGCTCTCTGCGGCATATAGGAGTTTTGCAAAAAGTCTACAGTAGACTTCTTGCAAAACTCCTTATATGGCTTAGCACTTTATAGAGAGTTTTAATCAAGGTAAATGTTCTCAAGCGTAGCCAAAGCTAGGGTTGGGGTTCTTTAACGCTGAGTAAGGCTCTCTATAAAGTGTCCTATGGAAGGGATAGTAAGTACTAACCTTGCACAAAAAAATATTTTACCCTTAGCTTAGGCTAGGAATAAAAATTTGTTTTACACAATTTTAGTCCTTCTTAGCTCTCTGTGGTATATAGGAGTTTTGCAAGAAGTCTAGTCTTATACTCTTAATGATTTCTAAAAATACTAGATTATCAAGTATATTTCCTTGGAAATTGTACCATAAAAATATATTGCAAAAAATTGAATATATAAAGTCTAAAACTGGCGATATGAAGAGCTATTTCTTCTCTTATTTTACTTATATCTCCATTATCTAGTGCTATCATCAGTTTTTTAAACAGAGCTATCCCAATGAGGTTAAGCAGACGTTTGAAATTATAGGTAAACATGATAAGTGCATTTTCACCTTGAACCTTCTTTTTACTTCTAAGGAGGAAGTGATCCCAGCCAAGGTTTCTTTTTATTGTTCCAAATGGATGTTCTACGATAGAGCCTCTTTTTTTGTAAAGTGCTTTAGCTTCTGGAGTTTTCATATTTTTATTAGACTTCTTGCAAAACTCTAAAAGTAGGAACTAAAAATGCTATCAGATTGATATGAATAAATATGAAAAATTACAGAAGAAAGAACCAAAGAATTTTAAGCGTCTTATTGGTGTAAATAAAGATACATTTAATGAAATGCTTTTAGTATTTATAGCCTATGAAAAAGAGAGAACTAAAAACCATGGAGTTGGTGGTAGAAAAAGTTTAGATTCAAAAGAAAAAGTACTATTAATGTTAAGTTATTAGAGAGAATATAGAACCTTAGAACATATTGGTTTTGATTATGGAGTAAGTGAATCTACAGCTTCTCGAATAGTAAGAGATGTTGAAGATGTTTTAATAAAATCTGGAAAGTTTTCATTACCAAGTAAACGTGCTTTATATGGAGATGATGTGGACTTAGAGTTTATCGTCATTGATGCTACAGAGTCCCCCATACAACGACCAAAAAAAAGCAAAGAGATTACTACTCAGGGAAGAAAAGAAACCATACACTAAAAGGGCAAATCGTTATTGACAAGGATGAACGTATTATTTGTGCTCATACATGCAAAGGTACTACTCATGATTTTAAACTCTTTAAACAGAGTGATTTACCTGTGAAACCTCAAACTTGTATCTATGTAGATTTAGGCTATCTTGGTATTAAAAAACAACATAATAACACTCAAATACCATATAAGAAATCAAAGCTACATCCATTAACTAATACACAAAAAAATCAAAATAAAAGAGAAGCTTCAGCTCGCATATGTGTTGAACATATCAATGCTAAATTAAAAACTTTTCAAATCCTTAAACAGAAATATCGTAACCGTAGAAAAAGGTTCAATCTTCGCTTCAATCTGATATGTGGATTAGTTAATTTTGACCGTGGATTTGAGGTTGCTGGAAAATGAGTTTTGCAAGAAGTCTATTATACTTATCTAATAGTTCTTGATGTTCCCATCTTTGGGTTTGTTTTTGTTTGGTCTTTTCACCTAAACATTTATCTCTAATAGAGCAAGTATTACAATCGCTTTGTGAACTTCTGTACATATGCATAATTCTTGCATAGGATTTATTTATTGACTTCGTTCTTGAAATAAGTTTATCATTTGGACAGATATAAGCATCTTGGTCTTTATCGTAAACAAATTTATCTTTAGTAAACTTACCCTTGTTAATAAGTTCTTGACCTGTTCTAATAGCAGGAACAAGCGTCTTAATCCCATCATCTATACATTTCTTTATTTCTACTGCTGAGTAATATCCTTTATCAGCAAGAATTAGCAAATCAGGGTTAGTAATCACTTCTTTAGTCTGCATTGCCATGTGATGGAGTTCTTGTTTATCAGTGCCAGAGGATGTTACATCAGTAGCAACAATAAACTTGAACTTATCATCTACACATATTTGAGAGTTATAAACCATTAAGTTATGTGCTGATTTGACCATAACACTTGCATCTGGGTCAGTTCTATTATATTGAGTGCGGTTTATTTTCTTTAGAAAATTTAACTCTGTTGTAAATCTTGCTTTCTTTTTTAAGAATATCTCTAAAGTACGAGGAAGTTGTTTTGCTAGTTTAGTTGTATGCGTTTCTTCATCTCTAAATTCTAAAGAGCTAAGGTATTCATTGATTGATGCTTCTGTACTTGCTAAATCTCTTTGTGTATTCTTTGATGCGTTAGCTCTTAAGAAGGCTCCATCTAAGGCTACAAGTTCATCTCCTATTAGTGCAAGACCTTTAAGTAATAATACAAAGTCTTTGAACACTGCTTTTAATGCTTTAGGGTTATTCTTTCTAAAATCAGAAATAGTCTTGTACGTAGGTTTTAATCCTGCTGTTAGCCACATCAATTCTATGTTTCTAGCATTTTCTTTTTCTAAAGCTCGTGAGCTTCTTATCTTGTTTAAGTAGCCATAGATATATATCTTGAGAAGTAACTTTGGAGAATAGGACTTCTGTCCTTCAAAGCTTGTCGAAGTGTCATCAAAGCCTAACTCTTTAAGGTCAAGCTGTTCTACATATAAATCTATAGCTCTTACTTGATTGTTCACATCTACATATTCATCAAGACTTGGAGGAAAAAACTGTTGTTGATTACGGTTTATTCCTTCTTTATACTTTTCGCTCATAAACACCTCTTTAAAGCCATTAATTTAGGCTTTTCATTAGATGTATTATACTCTTTTAGGGGTTTAGGCTTGATGAACTTAAGCTCTATATGTTAGAATCTTTTTACTTTATGAGATGTGCGTAATTTTGTAGTTATTTCACAGTCTCTGAGCTACTTGATATGAAATCTAAAATCTCTTAAATATGAGATTCTGAATTAAGTTTAGAATGATGGAAAATTAGAATTTTCTTCACCCAAAATTTTATTTAGAATTTAGGTTTTGTAAGAACTCTAGTGATTTTTATGAGTATAATATCCCTAGAAAAATATAGGTAAATCCGATGAGACTCATCAATAATAATAAGTAGGCTCAAAACTTACTACTGTATTAATTAATATCATAAGTGATATAATCATTATTAAATTAATATATATAAAGAATAAAATGAATTTAAATAATTTAAGAAAAGAACGTGAAAAATGGATGAGATGGAAAAATATACTTCCACTCCGTCAAGCTTTAGAAAATCTAGGAGACGTATCCGCTTCCTTAGAACTCGGAGATGTCCTTAAAATTATATCAGTGTGTAAAAAAGAAAAAATTTATAAAGTTGCAAGGCTCTTGATGCCATGGAGAAAAGGTCCTTTTGAAGTTTGTGATATTTTCATTGATTCTGAGTGGAATAGTAGTATAAAATATAATCTTTTACGACCTCATTTTAATTTAAAAGATAAAAGAGTTGCCGATATAGGATGCAATAATGGCTATTATCTTTTTCGGATGCAAGAAGATAATCCAAAATCTTTAGTTGGTTTTGATCCATCTCCACTTTATAAAACACAGTTTGATTTTATCAATCACTTTGTCAAAAGTGAGATTGTTTATGAACTTCTTGGAGTGGAGCATTTAGAATTTTATGAGGAAAAATTTGATACTATTTTTTGTTTAGGTGTTTTATATCATAGAAGTGATCCCATTGCGATGTTAAAGTCACTTTTTAAGGGTTTAGACATACAAGGTGAGGTTATACTTGATACATTTTATATTGAGGGTGAGGGAGAAATGTGTCTGTCTCCTGAGTCTTCATATTCCAAAATACCAAATATCTACTTTGTGCCAACTATAGGGGCATTAAAAAATTGGTGTTTGAGAGCTGGTTTTAGTAGCTTTGAGGTATTAGAAAAGTCTGTAACTGATATAAGTGAGCAAAGAAAAACAGAGTGGATTCAAGGGCAATCTTTAGAAAATTTTTTAGACCCGAAAGATGATACAAAAACAATTGAAGGTTACCCAGCCCCAGCAAGGGTATATGTACGATTAATTAAGGAAAAAAAATGAGTGAAGAAATTTTAGATGATGATTTAGAAATAGAAGATTATCAAAATAGAGAATCCATTGTTTTGGTTAAGACTCACAATAAAATAGATGTTGATCTTAATGGTGAGATAATAAAACTTGAGCATGGTTATGTTGAGCTTAGACTCATAACAAGACCTGAAATGATAGCTGATGATATTGGTTTGATTCATGGTGGATTTATATTTTCATCGGCTGATTATGCTGCTATGCTTGCAGTAAATGAGAAAAATGTAGTTTTAGTTGGAAGTGATTGTCAGTTTCTTTCGCCTGTTAAATTTCATGATGAGGTTAATATTATTGCTAAAGTAAGGCATAAAGAGGGAAGAAAAAGAAATGTTCATGTAGAAGCTTATGTTTTAGACATTAAAGTTTTTGAAGGTGAATTTAAAACTGTAGTCACTGAAAGACATATTTTAAGGCTCAAATTATTGGAAGATGAAGAAGATAATGAAATAATGAAGAAGTGAAATTTAATACTAAAGTCGAAAAATATTATTCTCACTTAGAAATGACAAGTAAATAAAATTACAGCAATTCTAATTCACTCTACCCCAAAAAATTTGTAAAAAAATAAAAGGTATAAGAATTGCTATACTTTTAAAAATTAGCAGTAAAGAATTTATAAATGAATTTTCAAAAACAGATAATAAGTCTTATAGCAAAAGAGTTTGAAAAACTACCAGATTCAAGGAGTAAAGAGAAACTAATATATACAATGAGTGATATAACACTATCAGCATTTGCAATGTATTATTTTCAAAATCCATCTTGGTTAGACTTTGCAAGAAAAATGAATACAAAAAGCGGTAAAAGTAATGCTAAATCACTATTTGGTATAAAAAAGATACCAAGTGATAATCATGTACGAGATACATTAGATGATATAGATAGTGATAAACTACAACCTACATTCGATAAAATATATAAACTACTTTTAGAAAAAAAAACCTTAGAAAAATATACCTATTTTGATAATAAGACACTCCTTGTTCTTCTTGATGGCACTTACTACCATTCTTCAACAAAAATACATTGTGAGCATTGTCAAACAAGAAAAAAAACAGATACTAAAGGTAGTGAGACTCTTCAATATTACCATAGTGCAATAACACCAATAATAGCAAAACCAAAGACCAATACAATACTTCCATTATTACCAGAGATGATATCAAATACGGATGGAGATGATAAACAAGATTGTGAGATTAACGCATCCAAAAGATGGTTAGATAAAACACATATACTCGCTAAAAAATATAAACTAGTACTCTTGGGCGATGATTTATATTCAAAGACTTCACTTATTAAAAAGATAAGAGAGAAAGAGTATAACTATATATTTGTCTGCAAAGAGACTTCTCATAAAAAATTATATGAAACTGTACATATGGTTGATAACCTCGGTAATATGGATACTAAAACAGCTACTAAACTAAATAAACAAAGAAAAAAAGAGAGTTACAACTATAAATATCTACATGAAGTAGAACTTACAGGAGAAAAGAATCCTATAAAAGTAAATTGGTGTAGTGTTGAAGTTAAAGAGGTAAAAGGGAAGATAATTTATAGTGGTGCTTTTATAACAGACTATATAATTAAAGATGAAAATGTAGAAGAGATTGTAGAAGCAGGTCGTGCTAGATGGAAGATTGAAAATGAGAATAATAATACATTAAAAACAGGAGGTTACAATCTTGAACATAACTTTGGACACGGCAAAAAAGGACTAAGTGAGTTGCTATTTGTTTTTAACATATTAGCATTCTTAACTCATACACTATGCTTAACATATGATGATGATTATAAAGAGTTATATGGACTTATAAACAAGAGAAAAACATTCTTTAACCATATCAATACTTTCACAACATTTTTTTACTTTTTAGATTGGGATATTCTCTATCAAACAATGATAAAAGGCTATATAGATGGTATCCATTTGGACTAGTAAATATTCACAAGGCTATACCTATGTCAAAAATACTATTACTCCCATTAATAGTGATAATTGGAGCTTTATTGAAATAAAAACAGAAGATATTGAAGTCGTAAAAAATACTAACGGCTATAAAAAGTTTTTAGTTAATTATTTTTTAATGTTGTAAAAATGATTGAGTGGTGATTTTTGGTGTTGGGTTAGAATTGCTGATAAAATTAACTTCTATGCTTCTCATTAACTAATTCTCGATAGTATGTTATATGAATTTTTAAGATGACTATTTATTATTTGGGGTTATACGTATGTTTACTAAATCAAAAATATTTGTATATCTACTCCTCTTAATTATTACTTTTTTATACTTCTTTTTAAAACCTTTAACTACCATCTACTTAGAAAAAACTTTAACTAAATCACTCAAAAGACCTGTAAAAATCACTTCTGTTATTTTTTATCCCCTAAATATAGATGGTATCGTTAGTATTGATACTTTCCCTGAGGGAGTCAAGGTTCATGCAAAATATGCAGGAGGACTTTCCCTTCAACCTAGATCTATTGGTAAGATTATTATCACAAGTAATTCTATGGGAGGTCTTGTTAGCATTAACTATGAAAATTATACATATCATGGAGTTGCAAAAGATTTAGATTTTGAAAAAGTAGCTAAGGTTTTAGGTGATAGAAAATTTATTAAGAGTGGTAAAGTTAATGGAACTTTTGTGTATTATAAAAAGAAAAAAGTTGGAAATACTAACTTTATCATTAGCGATTCTATTTTAAATGATGTCACTATAAACAAACAAGTAAACCGTGTCAATGATGCCCTTAACCTTGATATGTTTAGTCTTATTTCTCAAGGTGTAGATAAGGCAAAAAAGAAAAGTTTAGGAAGTAGTACAAATATTGACTATGGAACATTTAATATAAGCCTTAAAAATAATCATATCACAACAGATGATGTTGCATTAAGAACAAAAAATTATCGTATTATGCTTGAAGCTAAAATACATAAAAAAGGTAAAATAAATTATTTTAATACCTATCTCTTAGACAACAAAGGTTGTGCCATGGTAAAACAAAAATACAAAGGTACTATACAAAGACCAAAATTATACAAAACAACTCCCATGTATAAACATATTGCACGAATTGCACCAACATCTATGTTTGATATGGGACAGGAGATGATGGGATTTGGACAAGCAATGGCAGTACAACAAGGATTTAGTCAAAAAGATATGCAGATGAGTAATTATATGATGAAAGAGGGTGCTTATATACTTAAGAATGGTTCTAAAATTGTAATGCCTAAAGAGTGTCCTGTGATTTATAAAGGTCTTGTGCAACATCCAAATGATAATCAGCCAGATTTTAAAAAAAAATCTAAATCCTATAGATTAATGCTTTAGTCGTTTTATTCTTCTATAAAGTAGCCAAGTCCAGAAGCATTTTTTATAATATCATCCTTGAGCTTACTTCTAAGCCTCCATACAAGTGTTCTAACACTATTTTCTGTTGCCCCACTCTCCTCCCAAACATATTTCATTGCTTGTTCAAAATTAACTACCATACCCATTTGAGATACAAGTAGTCGTAAAAAAGCATTCTCTTTTTTTGTAAGCTTTATTTTTGTACCTTTGTAAAATGTTTCACAAATACTAATATCAAGATGATAATTTTTTCCAAAATTTACTATTGGTTCATGTGCTTCTTTTTTACTATAAAGAAGCTTTTCAAGATTTGATTTATCCATTTTAAGTGATAAAAGTTCATTTTTTCTACTCTTTTCAGAATCGTATTTATGTAAAGCCATTTGAATAGTAGCATGAAGGGAATTAGGATCAAATGGTTTTACAATATAGCCATAAGGCTCAGTCTCTTTTGCCTGAGTTATAATTTCATTATCAGTATAAGATGTAAGATAGATAAAAGGAATGTTATACCTAGATTTAATCTCCTTAGCTAACTCAATTCCATCAGACCCCTCTTCAAGTGAAATATCTATGATAATAATTTCTGGATGAAGTTGAGCTATTTGTATATTTGCCTCGGCTATATTATCTGCGATACAGATAATATTATAGCCTTGTTTTTGAAGTGATATTTTCAAATTTAAAGCTGTTATTTCATCATCTTCAACAATAAGAATTTTTTTTCCGTTCATAGTATTTACCTTATATCAAAAATTAATAATTATTTTGTGATAAATAAAGTATAGTATAATTTTTTATTATTTTTATCTTAAATTCTAAAATAGATGATAATCTTATAAATTATTTATAATTTTGTTACATTTCTATAGAGTAGACTTCTTACAAAACTCCTATATGCCTTAGAGAGCTAAGAATATAATGGACTAAAAAAGAAAAACTATTAAAACAACTTATTTATTTTCACATTTAGCTGTTACTTTATGCTACATTTTCAACATAAAAGATAATCCTATTAATTGAAGTTATTTCTATCCTACTACTTAAATAGGAACACTTAGCGTACAAAACTTTCTCTTCCCCCCCCAAGGGGGCAAAGTTCATTTTTTGTGGATTATTTTATGGTATAATTTCCAGATGAGAGAGAATAAATTATTTCTCTAATGACTTTGATGATTATTTTCGAGATTTACTAAACTTTATGCTCACTTACAGCTGTTGCATAAAGCTACAGCAGAACCGCACTGACATTATATCCAATACTTTTTTGATTGGTTTCTTTTGTACCAAACATCTCACGGCTGTATGAATAAGCCCTAATCTTTGTTATGTGGAATTTAGTGTTATTTATAAAATTATGTTATTATGTTATAACAATATAATTAAAGAGGGAAACATGCTAAATTTTTGTGAACGAAGTTACAAGGCTATGAGTGTAAACGCATCATGCGATTAGCTATTACAGAGGAAGATGTAAGAGTGATTATCTCTTCTTTACTCCTATCAAAAAAACAAAACACTGCAATCATACGTAAATTATTACTTCAAAGAAGAAAATCAAAAAATGTTTCAGATAAAAAAAGAAATGCTACTCAAAAAGCTAGAAAAATACATTCTGATGCTACAAAGTCTAAAATACAAGATGCTATAAGTTTACTTAGAATAGAAAATACTCCAATAACAAAAAAACTCATTAAAGATAAATCTGGAGTTTCTTATAGTTCTATTCGTAAATATGTGGATGAATCTTTATTTATTTGACAAAGCATAAATATTAAAAGAACAACTTAATTATACAAGGATTAAATATGATAAAAATAGGCGTAATAACAGCAAGTGATAGAGCAAGTAAAGGGATATATGAAGATATTTCAGGAGTTGCCATTCAAGATACGATGAAAGATTACTTAAAAAGTGAGTTTGAGATAGTGTATAGATGTGTACCAGATGAGCAGGATATACTAGAAAGCACTATGAAAGAGTTATGTGATAAAGAGGGCTGTTGTTTAGTTGTCACAACAGGTGGAACAGGTCCAGCACTTAGAGATGTAACACCAGAAGCTACTGAGAATGTATGTGAAAAAATGATGCCAGGTTTTGGTGAGTTGATGCGTCAGGTGAGTTTGAAGTATGTTCCTACCGCTATATTATCTCGTCAAACTGCGGGAATTAGAGGATCTTCTTTAATCATCAATCTCCCTGGAAAACCAAAATCTATTCGTGAATGTCTTGACGCAGTTTTTCCAGCAGTTCCTTATTGTATAGACCTAATAGAAGGTCCATATATTCAAACGAATGAAGAAGTTATGAAAGTATTTAGACCCAAAGTAAAATAAATCACCTAGGACAAAAAATCATGATAAAAGCAAAATCTTTAGAAGCAAAAAAAGCTTACGAGTTAGTGACATATTTACAAATTTATTTTGCAAATAGCTTAAATAGCGTAAGTGCTAAACTAGGTGATGCTAAAGAGTTTGAAGAGGTGACTTGGTTAAGAGATGAGGGTAAACATGGGGGAGGTTCACGCTATCAAGCAAAAGATGAAACACTTTTTAACCGTGGTTCTATAAATGTATCTCAAATTCAGTATGATGATATGCCTCAAAAAAAACTAGCTTCTGCTACTGCAATATCGACTATCATACATCCTCATAACCCTCATGTACCATCAATGCACATGCACATATCTTGGACACAAATGCGGGATGGAGTAGGGTATTGGCGTATTATGGCTGATTTAAATCCATCTATAGAAGAAGAAAGTGCAAAAGAAAAGTTTTCTAATATTTTTAAAGATGAAGCAGGTAAATTTGCACAAGAGGGAATTAAAAGCGGAGATAAATACTTCTATATCCCAGCTCTAAATCGTACTCGTGGTGTAAGTCATTTTTATCTTGAAAACTTTAATACTGGAAATTTTGAAACGGATTATAATTATGCAAAAAATATAGGTGAAAAAGTAATTGATACCTATATAGAGATTATATCCTCAGCGATACAAAAAAATCCATCCTTTACAAAAGATGAAAAAGCAAAACAATTAGCCTATCATACATTGTATCTTTTTCAAGTCTTAACACTAGATCGTGGAACTACCTCAGGTTTACTTGTGCATTCTCAAAACGATATTGGCATCATGGGTTCAATCCCATCTCATGTAAACAGAGAACTCTTATCCTCATGGGTAGAAAAAGTGACTTCCCCTCAAGAAAAACTAGTAAGTTCTCTCCTTAATGCTCTACCAAATGAGATGCCAACACCCGTAGAAGTTCAAACAAAAAGCAAACTCGCTCAAGCAGTGAGAGATCATTACAACCAACATCCAGAAGCCTTAAATATGCAAGCATCAGGGGGTATAATTCCTCCTACTGTTAAGAATCACATTTGACAAGGAGTATCAATGTCTGAAAGTATGGATAAATATATATTTGACCCAAACAATCCAAAGCAATGTAAATCGTATAAATTATTGTTACGAATAGCACAAAAAGAAAATTCTAGCTTTTTTTCTTCGGAATTTTTACAGTATTTTTTTGCTGATGAACTTTTGGGTGATACATTTAAAAATGAGTTTTGGGATTTGCCTGTTGATTATGAGGAAATGAGTTGTTTTGAAAAGATAGAATTGTATAAAAAACAGTTGTCTGTGAGTGATCTTCATGAGTATGGAGATAATATTGATGTAGCAAAAATCAATACAAATAGGATAAAACAGTATTCTTTTTTTAAAACCTTAGTGGATTATGAAGTGAAAGGTACTAATACAAGGAGTGGTCTAATTATAAAAGGCAAGGTTAAATTTAATAAGTATATTGTAGAAAATATATTTTATAAGGATGAAGAATATAGAGATGAAACTTACTCGGATACTAATAAGTACAATCGAAATTTTATTTTATTTTCAATAAAAAACTTTCATATATTAAACTTTAATATAGAAAAATCTTCTATAATTATCACTTTGGAAGAAAATATGGAAGATTATTTAGAAAATGAAAATGAAAATGTAAAACCAATATTTTTAAAAAAAATTGAAGATATAGATATTCTACTCAAAGTCCTAGAAGAAGATATTACAAAACAAAAAATAGGGAGTGTGAAGAAAGAGATTATTCCAACTATTGATATTATTCATATTAGAAATTTTTATAGCATGGATGAAATAAAATTAGACAACTTAAAAGATAAAAAAGAGATATATATAGTTGGTGAAAATGGTGATGGAAAAAGTCTTTTATTACAAGCCATTACAATCGGCTTGGTGGGTGTTGATAATGGTTCTGTTTTTGACATAATGAAAAATCAAGACAAGAGTAAGTTTACTATAGTAGATTCTCAAAACAATACATATGAAAAATCAAATAAACCTTATAAAAATATTTTAGCATACGGAAGCAATAGAAATAATAATTGTAATCATAAAAATGATGAACTTGGTTATTTGACATTATTTAACCAAAACTATGATTTAATAGACCCTGTTAAATGGTTACAACACTTAGATTATAATTCAAAAGCAAATCCTGAGGATAAAAATTTAATCACCTTAGATACAGCTAGAGAGATTTTAATTGATATACTCAACAAAGATATTGACTTAGAAGTAAATCCTGATGAAGTGATATTTAAAGAAAAAGGCTCGAAAGTTGATTTTAATCGTCTCTCAGCAGGCTATAAAAGTGTCATAACCATAGTATGCGATATGATAGATAGGTTTGCAAAGAAGCAACCTTATGTAAGTAATATAAAGGAATATCAAGGTCTTGTGCTTATTGATGAAGTAGAGCTTCATCTTCATCCTAAGTGGAAATACAATTTTATGGCAAAGCTAGGAAAAATATTTCCAAAAATTCAGTTTATAGTTACAACGCATAGTCCAACTGTGATACTTGGAGCTAGTAAAGAAGCGGTATTTTATAAAATATATAAAGAAGATGGTATTGTAAATATTTCCAATCAAATCCAAAACAAGGGATATACAAACAATAGCTTAGTCTCTTCGCCATTGTTTGATTTAGAGAGTATGACTTCAAGAGGTTTTGATAATAAAAACTTAAATGACAATGATTATATTTCTCAACATATTCACCAGTTAGTTTCCAAAGAACTTGAAAAAGATAAGAATTTTAGTGATGATGATATTGATAAACTCATACAAAAAGAGCTTGATGCTCTATGATTAAAGTAAAAAAAGATTTAGGTGATGTGCCTGATATATTAACTGCAAAACCAACTAGAGGAAACTCAAGGTTGAGTGCCTTTGATGAAAATATATCCAATCAAAAAAATGTAGATGAAAAAAATCTATATAAAGTACCTTCAATTCAAAAAAAATTAAAAGATATTTATCATCTAAAATGTGCCTATTGCGAAAAAGAACTTTTAGATTCTCCTAAGAATATAGAGCATTATAGACCAAAAAGTATATATTATTGGTTGATTTATAGTTGGGATAATTTATTTTTGTCTTGTGGAGAATGTAACTCAATTAAAAAAAATAAGTTCAAAGTTACAAATAAGCAAGTTATATATAATGATGAAACCTTTGATACGATACATCAATTAGGCACTCACTATGATGCAAGTGAAGAACCCTATATTATAAATCCTGAAAAAGATGATATTTTAGAAGATATTATTTTTGATGCTCAAGCAAATATTTCTTCACTAAACCCTAGAGTTAAACATACAATTGAGATAGCATGTAAATTAAATAGAAAAGAACTTGTGCAAAAGAGGATTAGAATTGTTAATATCTTTAAAAAGAAGATTATTGCTCATTGGTGGTTATTTAAAAAAAATGACTATACTGGTTTAGATAGGTTTAAACCTGATATACAATCATTTTTAGATGAGTGTAAAGAAGAAAATGATTTTTTTGCATTACGGTATTTTATACTTCATAATATTGAGGTATTTTTTGATGAAAAACCTTTAGTGAAAATCTTAAAAATCTTGATAGTAAAATATGATACTAAAGGTATAATAAATGACAAGAGATGAGATATTTAAATATTATAGTGCTAATTATCATGATTATAATAAAATAAAGCTTATGTTAAATCGTATTGTTGATGAGCATGAAGAGGAGATACAAACTCTTCAAAAGAAGTTAAATCCATCCAAAGAGATAAAAGTTAAAGAGTCTAAAAATGAGTTATTGCAAAAACAACAAACTGAAATAGGGCGTATAGTGAATTTGTTTGATGTAAAAAGAAAAAGTATTCAAGCTAATTTTGTACGAGTGGAATATAGAAATGTTGATGGAGAATACTTACTGCGAAAACACCTCCATGAAACACAACGCACACCACAGATGTTTATAGATGCTATCCAATGGCTTTTTTCTAAGAACCCTAAGGCAGGATTTCATAGAGAGTATATAATGAATATAGGAAACCTTATTAAACATTTTAACACATTAGAACACCAGTCAATGCACTCACGAGAATCAATTCAGTATAGTGAAGAAGCACAGGTTTGGGCAAATGTTTATAAGAAAAAAGGATTTTCTGATCAAGAGATACTTGAAAAATTAAGAGAAGGTGGATACTTAGAATGAAAGAAGCAAAGCTAATCATAGAAGAGTACGGATTAAGTACGGATGAAGAGAGTTTTGAAGTAGTTTTAGAAGTTATTAACAAGTTTGGCAATGCTCGTAATGTCTTGATAGAGGGTTTAAAGCCAGAGTATAAGTACCTCAAAAAACTCTCAAAACTCATAGCTATGTTAGATGAACAACAAAGCTTTGATTTAGAAGCAGAAAATATATTCTCTTTAATGCACAGTATTAATCATGTAGTTTCAAAAGATAGTCAAAGTAGGGGCGAAGATTTTTTTACACTTATGTCTAGCCTCAACATTAAAAAAACATTTCACCCTACTGATAAGCAAATATGGGTAATGAATTACCTTGGTGGCAGAGAGTTTATAAGTAAAATAAATCTTCAAGATGCCAATCAGTTAATCCGTCGTATCATAAATGCGATAGAAAAGTATGAAAGAACACCTGAAATACAATCAATAAGTGCCGTAAAAAATATGAAATTAATGAAAAGGTAAATACTTTAATTGTATCTTCATTTTAGTTCTTTAGTTTTTTTATGGATTGTAGTAATTTCTTGAATATAATGAGATTTTTAAGCTTAATGTTATGAACTTATGAATATAATCTTGTTCTTCAAACAGAAATGTTATAAAGTATCTAAAATATTGTGGAGAATTGGGTGAGCGGTTGAAACCACATCCCTGCTAAGGATGCGTAGGAGTAATCTTACCGAGAGTTCGAATCTCTCATTCTCCACCACCTCAAACATTTAATACAGTTTCATACCATTATTAAGAAGAAGGAGATATTTCGTGATTGGGATAGACCTTATTAAAACCTCTCGTATGAATCACTTAATAAAACGATTTGGTGAGAAAGGACTTCAAAAATTTTTATCTTCTAATGAAATAAGTCTTATTAAGAACTATAAAACGGCTGCTGGTTTTTGGGCTGTTAAAGAAGCGACAAGCAAGGCTCTAGGGCTTGGAATAGGAAGTGAATGTGGATTTAAAGATATTGAAATATTTAAAAATCACAAAGGTGCTCCACAAATACAACTTTCAGACAAACTACTCAATACTTACAAAATCCTTGACACAAGCGTATCAATTACGCATGATGGCGAATATGCTATAGCTGTTGTAGTACTTCAAATGCAAAAAAAATTAACCACCACCAACAAAATCTAATAACTCTAAGTGATCACCATCTTTCAAGGTGTATGTATTCCAATTATCTTGCTTTATAATTTCCATATTTACAGCAGCTGCCATCACTTTTCCAACAAGCGAAAGTTCTTCTAAAATACCTATCAAACTCACAGTATTAGTAAAACTTTTATTTTCTCCATTTATTATAATATTCATTTAATCTCTTTTTTTATAAATTTTTTTTAATTATCTACAGTATTGTACCTATTTTTGTTTAAGTAACAATTACTCATGCTACAATTGCACTTATATAAATAAACCTTAAAATAAAGTAATATAATGACAAATGAAAATGAATTAATAAAACATACAAAAAAACTATCTATCCTGTTCATCGAAGACCATGAAGAATTAAGAATTCAAACAACAAAAATTTTAAAGAAACTTTTTGATACTGTAGATACTTTTACAAATGGTCAAGATGCCCTAAATCAATACATAAATTACAATCAAGAAAATTTGAGATATTATGATGCTGTTCTTACCGATATAAGAATGCCCATAATGGATGGGATTGAATTGACAGAGAAAATTTATAAATTAAATCAAAGTCAAGTCATTATCGTTATTTCTGCGTATGATGAAACAAAATATCTTTTGAGGCTTATAAACCTTGGTATTGAACAATTTATTAAAAAACCTGTTAAGTATGATGACTTACTTAAAACTTTTTTAAATATTTCTCAAAAATCATTACATAATTCACAAGATAAACCCTTAAATATTATGGAAACTAAACTTGACAAAGATACAATATACTCCAAAAATACTAAATCTATAAATAAGAATACTCTCAATATTTATTTAACAAAATTTGAAATTATTTTTATAGAACTTCTCCTGAAGTCTTTAGGAAAAATCTATTCAAACGAAGAAATTTCTCTTCATTATACTTCATTAGATGAAATTATTGATGCTTCAAATATTAGAAAACTTGTGTCAAAATTAAGAAAAAAATTACCTGAAGGTTCTCTTGAAAGTATTTATGGTATTGGTTATAAACTTATTCCCTATTATGACTAGTAGGTAAATAATTTTATGACCATTTACCCTAACTCATTTTTATTAGGCTTCTTGAAATAATTTTTTTATTTGTAGACTTAATTAAAAAAAATGGGTGTTTTAAGACCTTTAAATTATAATTCTACTTTTTTTTTGCCATTTTCTCAACCTCATAAACAAACTTATCTACAAGTTCACTCTCATCAAGATTTGCTACAACTTCACCCTTGACCATTACCAAACCTTTACCTTTTCCATAAGCGATGGCAACATCTGCGTGAGTAGCTTCTCCTATAGCATTGACTACGCAACCCATCACAGAAACATTTAAGGGTATTTTTATATGAGAGGTTCTTCTTTCTATCTCAGCTACTGCTGTAACTAAATCTGCTTCTATACGTCCACAAGTTGGACAAGAGATAATATTAAGACCATCTGGCATTGCCCCACTATCTTTGAGTATTGCACGAGCTACATTTATCTCTTCTTCTAATTCACCTGTGATAGATACTCTCATGGTATCACCAATCCCCTCAAGTAAAAGTGTTCCTAAGCCTATAGAACTTTTGACCGTAGCATGAAAAAGTGTTCCTGCCTCTGTCACTCCAAGATGAAAAGGGTAGCTATTTTTAGGGCGTAACATTCTGTAAGCATCAACCGTTCTTTGAACATCACTTGCTTTAAGGGAGATTTTAATCTCTGTAAAACCTAAGTCTTCAAGATATTTGATGTTATACTCAGCAGATGCTACCATCCCCTCAGCCGTTTGACCGTATTTATTCTCAAACTCTTTTTCTAAAGAACCTGCATTTATACCGATGCGAATAGGTAAATTTCTAGTCTGACAAGCTTTAACTATCTCAGCAATTTTTGTTTTATTCCCAATATTTCCAGGATTAAAACGGATACAATCAACTGATTCAGCAGCGATGAGAGCTAGTTTATAGTTGTAGTGGATATCTGCTACAAGAGGTAAAGAAATTTTTTCTTTTATAGATTTGAGTGCGAGGGCATCCTGCATATCGGGAACTGCGACACGAACGATGTCACAACCTGCAAAGTGAAGACGATTTATCTGCTCGACTGTGGCAGTAATATCATGTGTGTTGGAGTAAGTCATAGACTGCGTACTAATAGGAGCATCCCCACCAACAGCTACATTACCAACAAATATTTTTTTTGTTTGTACTCTTTTTATCATAAAGAGATTCTATCTTTTTTCTTCTAAAAAAGTGCTTTGACAGATTTAAAACCTAAGCATATAAATCATCTGCCTTAAGTGTTAAACCTTTGAGGTTTGTTATGGGGTAAGAATAAGCTATACCATCACCTTCTCCTGTAATATCTAGTTGGGTCATAATTGTTTTGATGATAGCATCTACTTTTTTAGTGGGTGTGATAAACATTAAATTCGAGTCTGTAGAATCACTATGAAGTCTATTATAAAAGTTACTCATTTCATCAAGTCCCATACCATGAGCCGTCATGATTGTTACTCCCCTAGCCCCTGCTTCTTTTGCCGCTAAGAGAGCTTTTTCTTCTTTTTCATGTGGAACGATAACATGGACAGCTGAGAACTGCATCTTGTATGAATGACGCTTATCTGTACCATAAACATGGACAGTTGAGAGACCCATATTTTCAGCATCAACTAAAGCATGACGAAGTTCATCAAGATGAATCTCTTCTTTTTCATGTTCCCCTTTGACCCCCATTCTCTCTGTTATAACACCATACGCCATAACAGTTATCATAGGAAAGAGAGATGCAAAAGCGATTAGACCAAAACCATCAATAAGAGGATCACGACCTGGAATATTGGTTGCAAGACCAAGACCTAGTGCTGCTACTAAAGGAACTGTAACCGTTGAAGTTGTAACTCCACCACTATCATAAGCTATAGGGATAATGTACTTTGGTGCGACAAAAGTAAGGGTGATAACAAACATATATCCAGCGATTATATAATAAACAATATCTCCACCATTTACAATTCTAAAAGCTCCCAAGGCTATACCTATAGAGACACCAAGAGCAACAGCTAAACGAAGTACAAAATCATTAATTTTACCATCACTAATCTCTTTTGCCTTTCTAGCAATAGCAGTAAGTGAGGGTTCTGCCATAGTTGTTGAAAATCCTATAGCACCTGAAAATGCGTAGATGATAACATTATTACCATTTTGAGTAAGTTGAAATGCCATCGTCTCACCAAGAGAAAAAAGTCCCATTTCAAGACCGATAATAAAAGCATCAAGACCAACAATTACAAGAGCAAATCCTATAAGTACTTCTTTAAGATTTTCAACAGGTTTTTTGAGAATAATATATTGAAAAAATAAAATAATTCCAAGGATAGGGACTACATCACCAATAACGCCTAGAAAACCTTTTATTAAACTTAAAAAGCTAAAGTCATAAGCACTAATAGTTTCAGGTACATGAGCGGCAATAGGCATTACTATTTCGGAGGCTTCTACGAATTCATATACATATATTCCATAGAACTGAACAAATATCATAGGAGTAAGTGATGCAAAAGCAATAAGTCCAAAACCATCTAAGACAGGATTTCGTCCCTTTATAGTTGAAGCAAGTCCAATTCCTAAGGCGGCTACAAGAGGAACTGTTACGGTAGAAGTAGTGACTCCCCCAAGGTCAAAGGCAAGTCCAACTATCTCTTTTGGTGAGAAAAAAGTAGCCGCAACAACCATTATATATCCAGAGATGATGTAGTAATGAATTGGAGTTCCCTTGATAATTCTCCAAACACCAACAACAATAGCAAATCCAACAGAAAAAGCCACAACCATTCTAAGAGTAAAAGCGTCAATTCTCCCTGCACTAATTCCTGCCGCTTTATCGGCTATAACTAACAAGGCTGGTTCGGCTACAGTAGTACCAAATCCAATCATAAAAGCAAAAAGTATAATCCAGCCAGTTGATCCTTTTCTAGCAAAATCTCCAGCTAAACCTTCTCCCACAGGAAAGATACCAACTTCAAGTCCCAATAAAAATACAGCAAGTCCAACACCAACTATAGCAAGTCCTATAGCAGTACTAAGCCAGTTCTCTGGAATAACTTGTATGATAGCAAGTTGAAAGAACATTATTACTAAAATGATAGGTAATAAGTCTCTAAAAGACTCTTTGAGTAGTTTTAAAAATGATGCTATGCTCAACATGTATATCCCTTACTTAAATATTAACGACATTGTATCTATGTCAAGATAAAATTAAAGTGAAATTGAAAATAAATACCATAATGTCCACAATAATCCACTAAAAATTAAAGTTCAAGAGTTGAGTAATAGAGTCATCTAAATCCCATATAACTTAGAAAAAAACTAACTATATCCAAAGATTATACTTAAGTAACGATAATATATATAAAAGAAGTAGTCTAATTTTTCATAGCTGTAATAAAAGTTTCGTAAATATTTTCTAGCTCTAAATCTTCTTCTAGTACATTTTTATTATCTTCAACAAGGATATGTTCTAAAACTGCTACACGCTTAAGAAGGTACTCAAACATCTCTTTGTTAATATCTGGAAGCATATTGTGCATAAAAGGATCTGTGCATCTTCCTTTTTCAATCACATGAGCTGGAATACCAATAGCAGTAGAACAATCAGGCACTTCTTTTACAACAACAGAGTTTGCCCCTATTTTGGCATATTCACCAATTGTAATATTTCCAAGAATTTTTGCACCAGCACCTAAAACGGCACCTCTTCTAATAGTAGGATGTCGTTTTCCATGTTTGAGTGAAACACCACCAAGAGTAACTCCTTGATAGATAACAACATCTTCTTCTATAATAGCAGTCTCACCAATGACAACACCATTTCCATGGTCTATAAAAACTCTTTGACCGATTCGTGCGGCTGGATGAATGTCAATATGAGTTAAGATTTGAGTAAATCCCATTATCATTCTTGCAAAGCGTTTAAAGCCTGAGTTATAAAGTCGGCTTGCTATTCTATACCAAGCTATTGCCCAAACACCAGGGTAGTTAAAAAGAAAATCAAACCTTGATGTAAGTGCTGGATCGTTCTTGTAAGCGTTTGCAAAGTCTTCTTTTATATCGCTGTAAATTCCCAAACTTGAGCCTTATTTTGTAGTTCGTAAATAAGCATTTTGCTGTAAAAATGTATTTAATTGTAGTAGTGTATCTTTTTTTTCTTTTTCTGTAATAAAATCACTTTTTAAAATATCTTCTTCAAGCTTTTTTAAAATTTCTTCTTGCGTGTAGCCTATAGAATCTAAAATATTTAAAACTGATTTTGATTCAATAGAGTTAGTTATTTTATATGTTGACTTGGTGATAGTAATTGTATATTCACTAGGTTTTGTAAATAAATTGTGATTCATTCCTAGTGTTTCTTGATAAGCTCCTACATTGAAGAATCCAAGAAAATAATCATTTTCATTAAGGTTAATATCATGTAAGTAAAGAGGTTTCTCTGGATTAAACCCTATCTCTCCATCACTATCACAGGTTATATCCCAAAGTGCAGCAGCACGATGTGGGGTATCGTCTAAATGATGTAAAGGCATCACAGGAAAATGCTGATTTAAACCCCAATAATCAGGTAAACTTTGAAAAATAGAAGCATTGATTAGGTATCTTTCTTGTAGCTTACTTTGAAGTTGTTCTAGCTCTAGTGTAGGCTTAGATGATTTTAAATAGAGTGCTTTTTTTATAATATTATGAACAAGAATTTCGCCATTAGAACGATCTTGTAAGTCGATATAACCTAAATCAAAAAGGGTTAAAATAGATTCGATATGATCAAGAGCATCGTGAAGGTACTCAATAGCATTAGCATGATTTAATAATTTATTCAAATCTATAAGTTCATCTATTAAAGGTGGATTTTTTTCTTTAAAGTGTAAAAATTCTTCTTGATAGTCTTGTGAAAATAATTCTAAAACAGGAGTGATTAAAACTGCATGTGAGGCTACGATAAACCTTCCTGATTCTGTAAAAATATTTGGATGTTTTACATTTTTAGCGTCCATTATTTCACCGAGTAAAAATACAACGGAGCTTGAAAATTCCTTGATTGAGTAGTTTCTTGATTTTGAATGAGCATGTTGTTCATATTCAACTGCTAGTCCTCCACCAATGTTTAGATTATCTAGTGATGAAGCACCTAGTCGTCTAAGTTCAGCATATATATTTCCAACTTCACGAAGAGCTTTTTTTATAGGAGCTATATCTTGCATCTGCGAGCCAATATGAAAATGAATCATAGTAAGTTTATTTAAAAGTTTAGCATCTTTTAATAGTTTAATTGCTTCAATGATTTCTGTAGCAGTTAAACCAAATTTTGCATCCATTCCAGAACTTTTTGCCCATGTTCCTTTTCCTACACTATGAAGCCTTACTCTAATCCCAATATTTGGTACTTTTAAAGAGTTTTCACTAGCAACCTCTATAATAGTAGTGAGTTCGTTTAGCCCCTCTATGGTTAAGGTGATTTCATGTCCACTTTGTGCTGCGATAAATCCTAAGCTAATCATTTCCTTATCTTTAAAACCATTTACAGTAATATTTGCACCATGAGGGGTTTTATACATAGCCAATGCAAGTTCTGCTTTACTTCCAGCTTCAAGTCCGTATTGGTATGATTTTCCTTCTTTCATGATAGCCTCAACCGCATGAGGAAATTGATTTACTTTGAGTGGAAATACGGCTTTAAAATCGCCTTTGTAGTTATTTTCTTCAATAGCATGTTTAAAATTAGAATAAAGACTATCTATTTGTTTTTTAATTAAATGTGGAAAACGAAGCAAGACTGGACCTCTCACTCCAGAGGAGCGAATCTCTTCTATAATTTTAAGTAAAGAGGGTTTACTTTTATAGTTGAGTGTTAATTTTCCTTTTTCTATGATAAAATTATCACTTGCCCATAAGTCAAGACCGTAATTTTTCAATAAAAGACCTATATGTGGAGTTTTTGATGAAAATATTTATCAATATCAAAGTATATTTCACCATTTTGATTTTTAAAAGTTAGAAGATTTTTGTTTAAATCTTTCATATTTTTAACACCCATAACACATAAAACAACTTTCATACTTTTAATAAGGTTTCTATGATAGTTCCCTATTTTTAATCCTTGTTTTACTACAAGGTAAGAAGCTCTTTTTTTCTTATCTTGAGTAGCCATTCCAACAGGGCATACATGAGAACCAAAACCTGAACACATTTTTGCACGAATACAACCGCCACTCATCATAAATCCTCGAGCGATACCAATCGCATCAGCACCCATAGCCATAGTGATAACTGCATCATCTGGTGTTAAAATCTTACCACTAGAAATGATTCTAATATTTTGTCGAATTCCATATTTATTTAAAATGGTATCTAAAACATAGAGGGCATTATTTGTTGTGAGACCTACTGATTCCATAAGCTCTAATGGAGCAGTTGCACTTCCTCCCTCACCAGAATCAACGGAAATAAAATCTGGAATACTTTTCCCTTGATCCTTTCTTTTTGCCATTTCTGCAACCATCTCATCAACAGCTGAAGCATCAGAAATAACGATTTTAAAACCTACTGGTTTACCTGAAAGTTTTTGGAGTTTTTCCACAAAGTCAAGTAAGTGAGCTGTAGTATCTGCATAAGGAAATCTATTTGGAGAAAAAATATTTTCCCCCTCAGGTACACCTCTGTAGTAAGCAATATCTGGAGTAACTTTCGCTCCAGCTAATTTACCACCAGTTTGTTTTGCACCTTGAGCAATCTTAATCTCTGTCATTTTACAAAACTTCATCACCTTTTGATATTTAAGTGGATCAAATTTACCATTTTCATCACGAACACCATATAAACCGGAACTCATTTGAAATATCATATTTGCTATACTTGGAGGAACTTCTGATGGAAAATCTTCAAGTTTTGCCTGCCAGTTTACACGAAACAAGACATGTGTTGTAGTATCATATATATATGTATTTTGAGTTTTTTTATTAAGTAATATATTTCTATACCATTTCATTGCAACTTTTCTATTAAATAGTATATCTCCAAGCTTAAAAGTAAACTCTGCAAAAGGGGTACTTTTGATTATCTCTAAGTATTTCGCATTTTTGAGGTCTGGCTTGAGCGTAAAAAGATGGTTTGATGTAAGTGATCCTTCTCCTGTGTTGATGGTTAAATTTGAATTTTTTCCAGCAATAGAAAAAGAACGAACAGCCTCAGGACTCAATGCTCCATCACTCATAGCTGAACGAATAATCGGAGTATGAGAAACAAAAGGAATCTCTCTATCTTCACCAAATATAACACTTGTATCTTCATCAACTTCATCTTCATTTAAAACATTAGTAGCATGTTTTATGATAAACCTTGAACCTGAAAAAGGTTGCGTTACTGAAAATGATTGATAATTGGGTAAATCTTTTGCAGCCTTATAAACCCAATCTACCTTATCTTTAGAATCATAAAAAGTTTCTTCTGCAAAATATTGACGCATTGGTTCACGAAGTGCTTCTAAAAGGTATCTACCTCTTCCTATAATAGGATAGTTGATAAGTAAAGAATGTTTACGTTGAACATACTTATCATGAATAAATAGAGCAAATAGAGCCATAAGTCCAGCAAGTATAAAAAATTCAATAAAATCTAAGAATAGATTCCATAATTGGTGTAGTACTTCCATTTAAAACTCCTCAAAAGTTACTGTTTTTTCTGTATTGTCTTCAAAATTCTTAATCACCATTGTAGCACTTTGTATCTCGTTTGAACCAATAATTGTAAAATATTTTGCATTTACTTTCTCCGCGGCTTTTATATGGTTTTTAAAGTTTTTTGCCTTGTAATCAATGCTTACTTTATGAGTTTTTCTTTTTTTATGAGAAAGTTGAACTACTAAACCAATGGCATCTTCATCCATAGCTCCGATGTAATAACCATTCTTTAAACTCTCAGGCATCACAATAAGTTCCATAAGTCTTTCTATCCCCATAGCAAAACCAACCGCAGGAGTAGGGCGACCATCAAGAAATTCTACAAGCTTGTCATAACGTCCACCACCTGCTATAGCACTTTGACTACCGATATTGTCGCTTACAAATTCAAATGCAGTTTTTGAGTAATAATCTAGTCCACGAACAAGATTTGTATCTACCTCATAATTAATATTGTTTGAATCAAGAATATTTTTGAGTTTAGAAAAATCATTTTCACAAGATTGACAAAGATTATTTATAAGTTTTGGGGCATCTTTATAAATCCTTTGGCATTTTTCATTTTTACAATCTAAGACACGAATAGGGTTTGTATCTAAGCGTCTAATGCAGTCTTTGCAAACCTCATCTTTACGTTTTGTTACAAATTTTACTAATTTATCACGATACTTTGGCATACAATTAGTATCACCGAGGGAATTAAGTTGCAATCTATAGCCAATTCCACATGCTAGAAGAATATCACAAACCATCATAATCATATTGGCATCTTCATAAACGCTCTCTATACCAAAGCTCTCTACCCCAAATTGGTGGAATTGTCTCAATCGACCTTTTTGTGGTCTCTCATAACGAAACATTGAACCATGGTAAAAAAAGCGATGTATTCCACCAGCTTTATCAAGTTTTTTTTGTATAAAAGCACGAACAACACCTGCTGTACCTTCAGGACGAAGGGATACATCATTTTCGCCCTTATCTATAAACTGATACATCTCTTTTCCAACAATATCACTAGATGCACCAACTGAACGTTTAAAAAGGGCAGTTTCTTCTAGTAAAGGAGTTTGTATAAAATGAAAGCCGTACTTTTGTGCTACGCTTGACGCAGTGTTTATGAAGTAGGTAAATCTTTTATAGTCTTCACTTAAAATATCATTCATTCCTCGGAGTGATTTAATCATTATCTTCCTTAATATTATCTAGTATGTTTTGCGTTATTGTAGATCTGCTTTGTGTGGCATCTATCTTTACAAGTTCTATCCCTAGGAGTTTTGCCGCTTCTATAATGGCTTCTTGAATACTAAGAAGATACTGTGATCCTCGAAGTTCAATCCCATCTAATTTTTTTTGAGAAAGCCTATGTTCTAATTCTTTTTGAGTTAAGTAAAGTAAGAAAATCTTTTGGGGATATATCTTATTTGTTGCAAAATCATTAAAAGTAACTAAATCTTTTTTCGAGATCTCTTTTTGAACTAAGGCATAAGCAACACCACTTACAGCACTTCTATCTGAGATAATCATTTTATCGAGGTTTGCTTGGATTACTTCTTGTATATGTTCAGCCCGATCTGCTAAAAAAAGTAAAAATTCAGCCTTTTTACTTTGAGCCTTAGCAGACAATACTATATCTCTAATCTCTTTACCAACTTGTGTAGCTCCAGGTTCTTTCGTAATGATAGCATGGGGAAAATATTTTGAAAGTTTTGTAATTTGTGTACTTTTTCCAGCGGTATCAATTCCTTCTATTGCGATATACATTAGCTTTTACTTCCTATGATTTTTTGTACTTCTTTTGGAAGTAAATGAGATGTTTTAGCATTAAATTTTAATAGGTTTCTCACAATAGAAGAACTAATAAAAGCGTGTTGGAGTTTTGGCATCAAATATACTGTTTCAATAGAATTATCTAAGGAGTTGTTGAGATATCCAAGTTGGAGTTCATATTCAAAATCACTTACAGCACGTAATCCACGGATAAGAATACTCGCATTGTGCGTATGTGCTAAGTCAACTGTGAGGTTATTAAAACCAACGACACTTACATTATCTAAAGCTTTTACAGATTCGTTTATCATTTGGATTCTTTGATCAAGAGTAAACATAGGTTTTTTATCCTCAGAAATAGCAACAGCGATGATAACATTATCAAACAGTCTTAAAGCTCTTTCTATAACATCAAAATGTCCATTTGTAATAGGATCAAAAGTTCCTGGATATAAGGCAATACGCTTCATTAATATTATTCCCACCTTTGATATAAATTGTTTTGTATCCCAAGTAAGTCAAACCATTTTCCGATGATAAAGTTTTCCATATCCTCTAAGGTTTGTTGTTTTGAGTAGTACGCCATGACAGGTGGAGCTATGATTATTCCAAGTGCTGCTAATTTTTGCATATTTTCTAAAGCGATAGCAGAAAAGGGCATTTCTCTAGGAGCTAGGATGAGTTTTTTTTGCTCTTTTATCATTACAGCCGCACAACGAGTGACTAAGTTATCACTAATTCCACAAGCGATTTTTGCTAAAGTATTCATGCTACAAGGTGCAATGATCATAGCATCCACACCAAATGAACCAGAGGCAATACTTGCTGATATATCTTGTGAATCATGTTCTATCACACTTAATTCTTTGTCTAAAACTATTTGAGAATTTTGAGACATGATAAAGTGTTTCTCTATGCTCATTGGAAGAAGTTTAAGCATTTTTACGCCAATGTTTACACCGCTTGCACCGCTTGTTGCTATAATGATTTTTTTCATTTATTTTAACTCTACCATATTTTTACCTATTATTCTTACTCTAATTTTTTGTCGATTAGTTTTTTGAGCTGTTATTATATCTTGAAGTTTTCCATTTTGTAATGCTTTAGCAAAAAAAGATATATTTATATTTCCATTTTTAAGGCTCACACTGACATGAGCGTTTTTTTTCACAAGGTCTAAACTTTGTATATCCCGAATTGTTAAAATTTTTCCTGCTTTTAAATTTCGTTTTGCTTGACTTGTATTTAAATGAGAAATATTAATAGGAAGCGCTCTAAACTTATCAAATATAATACTTTTTTTCATAGTATTTAAAGTAGAAATTCTATCATCTCTATGGAGTTTTATTTTACTTGTATATACGTAAAGATTAGCATCAATGAGATAATCAAAAAAAAGTTTTTTATTATCTATACTTTTAATGCTGAGTGTTCCCTCTTTAGATAAGTAAGCTTTTTGATGTAAAGAAACTTGAAATTTTTTTGCCAATGATTTTATAAAACCTCTTGGCATGATAAGAACTGAGTTGATTTTTATATCTGGATAATGTTCTTTATAATTTTTTATAAGTATCAACTTTATATCAGAAGTATCTATAGGACTTTTTTGAATAAAGCGAATATACCGACTAGAACTTTGGAGAAGATTAAAACCATGCTGATTTAACAAAGCTATTAAGTTTTTTGTTTTAACTTTTTTTGTATATTTATACTTATTTATTTTATATAAGCTAATATCAGGTTTAGCACTAGGAATAATATCTTGAAGTTGTATATTTTTAGAATTAACATAATAAACACTACTAAGTTCGTAGGAAAATAGATGTATTGTAAAAAATAATAACAAAAACATTTTTTGAGGCATTAAAATCACTTTGATTAGATTAAATTAATTTTAGCATAGTTGTAATTAGCTATAGTTTAATTTTAGAGACAACTTTTTATAGTTTTTAAGTCATTGAATGTTGTTTTTTTTAGTTCTAGATTTTTCAGAAGAAATTCAGGATGGTATATAGGTATAAGCCGATACTTTTTAAAATCTATAACATGACCCCTTACATTTTCAAAATTTTCACTTTCATTTGTAAATTTATAGTAAGCATCGCAACCTAAAGTGACAATTACTTTTGGTTTAATAAACTCTATTTGTGAAAATAGATAGGACTTACATGAATTGGACTCTGATGTTGAGGGAATATTTGAGTTGAGAGTTTTACATTTTACTGCATGAGTAAAATAAACATCATTAATATCTAGCTTTAAAACATTTTGTATCATGTTTTTTAAGCTTTCTCCAGATCTACCGACATAGTAAGAATTTTGAGAATTTTCACTTGTAGATACGCTAAAATCTATGAACATTAAGTCAGCATTAGTATTTCCATAACCACTCATACTTTGAGTTCTGGATTGACTCAAATCACATAGATGACAACTTGATATGTTTTGCGTTAATTCTTCAAGAGTAGTAGCCGTTTTATTTTCGGATGCTTCATTGATGGAAAAAGGATCACTATAGTTAAATCCAAGTGCCTTTTGACGGTATAAATTCTGAAGTAAAACAAGATTTTGATAAGATTTCAAACAATTTTTCCTTTTATAAATTTGATAAGATAAGCCTTTAGATGTTACCATAAATAAATTATACTCAAAAGTGGACTTAAGGAAAAAAATCTCTTCAGCTTTTAATAAAACGCAAAGAGGTATAATAGTTATATGAAATTTATAGTCTATTATTTAAGTGCCTTTTTCCTTTTGAATTCTGTATTACTTAATGCAGAACTTATTACTAAATCTCTTCTTAAAAAAGCTGAAAAAAAATACACAATTAAGTCAAAAAATAGATTTATTGCCGTCAGGGATCAACTTATAAAAGATCTCAAAGATGTAAATGATACAAAAAAACTCAATAGAGTAAATACTTGGATTAATTATATAAGATATAAAAGTGATAAAAAAGTATACGGAGTAAGTGATTACTGGGCAACAATGTATGAGTTTATAGGAAAGGGGATGGGAGATTGTGAAGATTATACCATTGCAAAATACTATATACTTAAAGAACTAGGTATCAGTCCTAAACGATTAAAATTTACCTATGTAATTTATAAAAACCGTAGAGGTAAAAAAATCTCACACATGGTTCTTTCTTATTTAAAAGTTCCTAAGCCAAAAAAGAAAAGTGATATTTTGATTTTAGATAATAATAACCGTTTAATTCTACCCGCATCAAAGCGTAAAGATATTGTCAAGGTGATTAAAATGATTAATGGTGACACTGGGGTAAAATCAAAAAAATGGAAAAAGCTTGAAGCTGGAATGAAAAGAAAGAAACTCTAAAAAGGAAGATATTATGCAAAAAAGGAAAACATTATGAGATTAGTTATGCAAATGGGACTTGTTGTCTCTTTTATAATTATTGTTATGCTAGGTGCTATCATGATTATGAATTATAAGTCTGCAAAACAAGATATGATAGAGTCTCTTTATGAAACTACGGCAAATAACATTTCAACTCTTAGCAATAACTTAGCTGATGCTAGTGAGGACGCAGCCCTTTTAGTGACAACTATTGATGCAGAATTTGATAGTGGTTATTATCACAAAATTGAGTATATCTCAAATGATACTCAATCTGATTATCTTCAAATTGATAATGATCCTGTGAAAGGTGTTCCTTTATGGTTTATAAATTTCACAGATATTAAACTAGAAAGTGTCTCCTCTGATGTCTCGTCTGGATGGAATATGGCTGGAGTTGTTTATGTAACTGGAGATACGGGAGTAGTCTACAAAGCCCTTTATAAAATGTTTATTAATCTACTTTATGTTTTTATTATTTCTCTTGTAAGTTCACAAATAGTACTGAGTATATTACTTCATTTTGTTTTGAAACCACTTTATAAAATACAACATCAAGCAGAAGCAATACTTAAAAATGAGTTTGTTATTCAAGAAAAAATTCCATTTACCACTGAATTTAAAGATGTTGTGTATGGAATGAATGCTATGGTTAGAAAGGTTGAAGAGATATTCCAAAAAGGGAATAAAGCTGTACAAAGAAATAAAGAACTTCTTTATAATGATCCAACAACAAAACTTTTCAATCGTAGATATCTTATGCTAAAACTCTCCGACCTAATAAAACTTGAAAATAAAGCAGATGGTGGAACAATTATATTTGTTGCACTTAGTGGTGCTGAGGTATTAAACCAAAAATTAGGACGTCAAAAAGCAGATGATATGTTTTTTGAACTCGGAGATATTTTTAGCGATGTTTGTAGAAAATATGAATATAAAGTAATTGCTAGAGTAAATGGAACAGAATTCACTCTAATGATTCCAGATTGTGAGGCAAATGATGCTAATAAAATTGCACAAAGAATTAATTCAAGATTTGAGGAACTTTTAACTTCAAATGATCTTGATATTAACGAGGTCTTTATTAATATTGGTCTGTATAGGTATAAACCCTCTGTAAATATTGGCGATCTCCTTACTCGTGCTGATAATGCCCTTTCTCAAGCTAAAGCAGATGAACAAAGTAATACTTATCTTTATGAAGAAAAAGATGATAAAAATTCTATGGGCAAAGAAGAATGGCGTGAGATTATCGAAGATTCTATATTAAATAATTATTTTAGTCTAAAGTTTTGGGTAACACTCAATACTAAAACAAAATCTATTAATCACAAAGTGATGACGTTTACAATTGATGGTGGTGAAAATAAACGCTTTTTTTATGGTGATTTTATAGCACCTGCAATTAACTTAGGTCTCGTATCTAAAATGTATATTGTTGCGCTCAATGATTTAATCACTAAAAGGCACGAAGAACTTGATGGAAGTGTTTGTTCAATTCGTTTATCAAACGACTTTATCAAAGATCATGAAGCCTTTTCTGCACTCTCATCTCTTTTTAAGAAAAATATCAAAAATCTAAAATTTAAACTCTCCTTTGAAGTAACAGATAGCTTTGCTATCAACAATATAAGAGTGGTAAAAAACTTTGTTAATCTCTTTTCAAAATACAACTTTGAATTTGGAATTAATTCTTTTACCGGAGAATCCAATGACTTTAGCTATCTTAAAGAACTTAATCCGAAATTTGTAAAAGCTGACTGTGCCTTTTTGCTCGATCAATCACAAGACTCTATGTCGGCACTTCAAGTAATTACAGATTCTTTAGGGATTGAAATTATTGCTACATTTGTTAAAAATACAAATGAACTTGAGCAACTTCAAAATATGCAAATTCACTCTATTCAAGGACCTGTAACGGATAGTATTACTTAAAATTCCTAGAATTTAAAGCATTATTAAGAGCTTGTGATATTTGTTTTTTGTAAAGTGGATTAGATTTTGATAATTCCTTATCAAAATAAATTATTATGTTTTTATTTGTATTTGGATGGAGTGTAATGTGGAGTATAATTGCTTCATATAGTGAAAATTCATTAATTTTAGAATAATCTTTTAAAATTAGTTCTATCACTTGTTTTAATTCTTTAGAACTTAGGAACTTGTCTTTTAATTGAAGGCTGAGTTCGCTTAACTCTATTGCTTCCTCTTTTTTTATTTCAATGAGTTTATTAAGAAAATCTTTTTTTTTAATTCTAAAAAATAAAATAAGAAGTACGGCTAAGAGAAGGATTAAAAAAATCCCAAATGTAAAAAAAATATTTACTCCCATTTATTGGCTGTGACCACACTTTCCGGCACCACATTTCATAGATTGAGATATTTCTTTGGTAACTTTTTTTCTACTCTCTTCAAATATTTTATATCCTATTTGAGAAATAGTTTTTGTAATTTCTGCTTCGCTTGTTTGTGTTTGATCATACTCAACAATTGTTGTTTTTTTGATATGTGATACTTTTACATTTACTACACCCTCTATTTCTCCAACATTTTTTTGTATAATAGATTCACAGGACTCGCAGGTCATTCCATCAACATTTAAAATAGTTTTGAGAACATTTTTTTTTTCTACTACTGTAACTTTTTTATCTTCTTCTGGCTTCTGAGAACATGAAATCAGTCCTAGACCTAAAGCCAAAATGAGAGTAATAAGACCTAATTTTTTTTTATATGACATTTATTTTCCTTTAATGCTCACGCAAGCTCTTTTATACTAAACCTTTTGCTATATTGTTTACTGGAGTATTTTGATTTGCTTGATATGTTACGTGAGCTTTGAGAGTATTATCTCGTTTTTGAACATCATGTAGTAATTGGATAACTTGAGCAGTACTATCTTCTATAGGACTATCCTTTACTTCTGTAGCGAGATAAAGCTCAACTTTAGATTTATTTGATTGTTTTATTATAGTATTATTTTTATTTTCTTCTTCTGTCTTCGCCTGATTTTCCGCTGGGATTTCTCTTGCTTTATTTTCTTCAATCTTAGTATTGTATTTTTGTCCTTGAGATGGAACAGCAACTTGTTCATTATTACGAGGTATATTTATCTTATTTGTATAATTGTTATTGACACTACTTGAAATTTCCATAATATTTTCTCCTCTAAGAGACTTAAGCATTACTATTATACCCAGTTTTATTAGACTTCTTGCAAAAATTCTAATCTTTAAAATTAGGTTTAGAATTCTAATGGATAATCTCGAAATAGAGGAATATGCTACAATGTTGAAAAATATAAACTAGAAAATTTAAAGGCAATTATGATACAACTATCTAACATATCAAAAAAGTTTTCTTCTCAAGAACTTTTTTCAAAGCTTAATTTTAAGCTCAATGCAACGACTAAAATAGGTCTTGTGGGGAGAAATGGAAGCGGTAAATCAACTCTGTTTAAACTTATATTAGAGGAGTTAAGTCCTGATGAGGGGAATATAATTATCCCTAAAAATTATAAGATTGCTACACTCAAACAGCATCTTACATTTAGTGAAAAAACTCTTCGTAAAGAATCTTCTTTAGCCCTAGAAAAAGAGATGAAATACGATACATATAGAGTTGAAAAAATTCTCTTTGGTCTTGGGTTTGTACAAGAGGATTTAGAAAAGGATCCTTTATCATTTTCTGGTGGTTTTCAAATTCGTATTAACTTAGCAAAACTTCTTGTAACCGAACCAAATTTACTACTCCTAGATGAACCTACGAACTACCTTGATATTGTTTCTTTGCGTTGGTTAAAAACATTTCTGCGAAGTTTTGAGGGTGAGCTTATTTTAATCACCCATGATAGAGATTTTATGGATGGAGTTTGTACGCATACTATGGGAATTGTGCGTAAAAAATTAGAAATCATTCAAGGAGATACACATAAGTTTTATAAACAAGTCCTAGCAAATGATGAGCTTCATGCTAAACAAAAAATTGCTCAAGATAAAAAAGTAAAAGAACTAGAAGAGTTCATCGCAAAAAATAAGGCCCGTGCATCAACAGCATCTTTGGCTCAATCAAAGGTAAAACAGTTAGAAAAGATGGATAAACTCGATGACTTGGATTTTGAGAATGACTTAGAATTTAACTTTAGCTACAAGCAAACACCTGCAAAAATTTTACTTGATGTGAAAGATTTGAGCTTTGCTTATAGCCTTGAAAACATCTTATTTAAAAACATCTCTTTTAGCCTTCAAAGAGGGGAATGTCTTGGTATCATCGGAAAAAATGGAAAAGGAAAATCAACACTTTTAAATACAATCGCTAAAGAGTTAAAACAGCTTAGTGGAGAAGTAGTCTACCATGGGAGTACTTCATTCGCTCATTTTGGACAAACTAACATCGCACACCTTAGTGATAAAAATACAGTTATGGATGAGGTCTATGTAGGAAATCCTAAACTCTCAGAATCACAAGTTAGAAGTATCTGCGGTGCTATGATGTTTAGTGGTGATGAGGCAAAGAAAAAAATATCTCTTTTGTCTGGTGGTGAGAGATCACGAGTTATGTTAGGTCAAATTTTAGCAAGAGATGTAAATTTACTTTTTTTAGATGAGCCTACCAATCATCTTGATATGAATAGTATTGAAGCACTTACCAATGCAATTGGGAGTTTTAAAGGCTCTCTTATTATTGTAACACACTCTGAAGAGTTACTACGCCGTGTTTGTGATAGACTTATTATATTTGCAAAAAATGGTGCGGAGTATTTCGATGGTGGCTATGATGATTTTTTGCAAAAGATAGGTTGGCAAGAGGATGATGCTGAGGAAAAAGTTAAGCTAAATCCAAAATCAAATAATAAAGAAAACAAAAAAATTAAAGCTGAACTGGTAAGACAAAGAAATAAGATCACTGCACCTTTAAAGAAAAAAATTGAAAAATTAGAGCTAAAAATAATGGAGCTTGAAGAAAAATTAGAAATGAATCATCAAGAACTTATAGAAGCTTCAAATAAAGGAGACTCTGCATCACTTATAGAAATTTCAAAATTAGTCTCTAATGAAGAAAAGGCAGTAGAAACACTCTTTGAAGAGTTTGAAGAGTTTTCTACAGAACTTGAAGAAATTAATGAAAACTATGCAAACAAAATAGAGGAAGTATCATGAATAAAGAGTTATACTTTTTACGCTCATCTGAGCAAAAAGTTTTAAAAGATATGCTTAAATACGCCTATCCATCCAATACCCCTAATCTAGAAAAACATTCAAAACTTTATGGCTTAAAAGCTAGTGATTTAGGTTTATATGCTTTAGTAAATAATGAAATTGCAGGAGCTATTTGGCTTAGAAAATATGAAAATGAAGAGATACCCATGATGAGTGTAGCCATTGTTCCAAAGTATAAAGAAGAGGGGATAGCTTCTTTTATGATGAAACAGTTTTTACAAGAGGCGGGAGCTTTATACGATAAAATTGCTATAGATATATCTCATAAACAAAAATCTATAAAATTTTATGAAAAATTTGGTTTTTATAAAATGAATGATTTTGTACTTATGAAAAAACTAAAAAAAAAAGAAGTTATTCGTCCTAGTGATGGTTATGACACATCGAAATGGATGGACTAAAGAGAAAATTTAAACTTACATTTTCCACTTGCTTTGGCTTCATACATGGCAGTATCAGCTTTTTTAAGTAATTTTTCTGGAGATATTAAACCCTTTGAATAGATACTAATTCCTATGCTTACAGATAATTTTAATTTATTTCCATCAATTATTAAAGGTTCTTTAAATACATCAATAAATTTTTGTGCAACGGTTATTATATCCTTTTTTTTGTGTATATCTTTGAGAATAAGAGTAAACTCATCTCCAGCTAAACGAGATAAAACATCATTTTCCCTTGTACAATTTAGAAACTTTAGGCATACATCTTTTAAAACGATATCACCCATAGCATGACCGAAAGTGTCATTTATTTCTTTAAAATAGTCTAAATCCATAAAGAATAAGGTTAAAGAATTTTTACGTCTTTTAGTATCCTTAATACTTTCTTCTAGCCTATCCATAAACAATACTCTATTTGGCAAACCTGTTAAGTAATCGTGAGTTGCCTCATGCTTTAAAAGGTTAGATTTATTTTCAAGTTCTTTTGTAAGTTTAATATAAGATGTAACATCTCTTGCTGACTCTATAATCCCAACACAATTATTGTGTTCATCAAATAATGGTGAAGCGAGTATTTCTAAAAATTCATCACTACCATCAGGACGTTTATTTTGGTACATAACTTTTGTTTTTTCGCCACTCTCAAGAACATCTTTTAATGGGCAGGATTGATTAATAGTCTCACAAGGACTATCTCTATAATATGAAATTTCATAACATTTTGGTGAGGATTGCTCTATAAATTGCCGTCCTTGTATTTTTTTTTGGACAGCCTTATTCATAATACTAACACTGTAATCTTGATTGATTATCATTACTGGATCAGAGATACCATTTATAACGGTTTGTAAAAACTTATGTTCTTTCTCAATTTTTAATTGTTCATTTTTTCTTTTAGTTATATCTAAAATAAAACCATAAAGAACACAAACTTTATTATTTTCATCTTTGCCTAAACGAATAATATCTACTACCCAAATTATTTCACCATTTTTTTTAAGCATTCTATATTCCATAGTATGGTCGTGTCCACCTTTGGTTTGTGTTAAACAATAAGATGGTATATCATCTTTATCGTCTTGATGTATCATTTTTACCCACGATGCCATATCTGTCCATTCTTCTATTTCATAGCCTAAAATTTGTTTAGCACCTAATGAAATAAAAGTGAATTTATCTGCATTTAAGTCAAATTCCCAACTTATTCCATCAAGATTATCGAGTAGAAATTCTAGATTTTTTTTATTTTCAATAGATGATTTAACTTTATTAATAAGCTCATTTTTCGTTAATGCTTTTAAAATAAGATTATCAAGAGACATTACAAATCCTTATATTTAATTTTATTTATTCTAACATAAAAACTTTAGAAAAAATAACATTTTTTGATATATAAGATTTATTATAAAAGATTTATTATATCTTTTTCTATTTTTATTGGATTTGTAGAGGGGGAATACCTTTTGATGACTTTTCCATCTTTATTTACTAGAAATTTTGTAAAATTCCATTTGATAGAATCAAACCCTAAGAAACCACCTTTTTCTTTTTTAAGAAACTTATAAAGAGGGTCAGCATCATCTCCGTTTACTTCTATCTTAGAGAACATATCAAAATGAATATTGTACTTAGTTGTACAAAAGAATTTAATCTCTTTATTTGTTCCGGGTTCTTGTTGAGAGAATTGATTTGATGGAAATCCAAGTACCATAAAATTTTTCTTCTTATGTGTTTGGTATAATTTTTCAAGCCCTTCGTATTGGTAGGTTAGTCCACATTCACTTGCTACATTTACAATAAGTAAGACTTTCCCTTTATACTTCTTCATCGATAGCTCTTTATTATTGATACTTTTTATATTAAAATCGTATATACTCATTTTATTATCTCCTGCATATATATTACTCACTAACGTTAAAAAAATAAATAAATATTTCATCCTAAAAATTTTCCAATAAAATGACATTGACATATGTTCCAGCTTCTAAGTTTTTATCTTCTTCTCCGCTAATCATTAAAGCACTATTATTTAGCATATTTGTTAAGATGGCTGAACTCCCTACTTTTTTAGCATCGAAATTTACGAGGTATTGTCCATCTTCTATACTTACATTACAGGCTGTAAATTCAGTAAAACGACTACGTTTTTTAAAGTCTTCTGAGAGTTTTGCTTCTACCGTCTGAAATGAATTTATTTTTCCTAACATCTTAGTGATGAGTGGAAGAGCGTATAATATAGCAGTGACAGTTGAAGAGTAGGCAAATCCAGGAAGTGCTAGAATGAACTTATTTTCTCTTTGTGCTACCATGATATGACGACCAGGCTTAATACTGACACCTTTAAATATAACTTCTGCTCCAAGACGAGGCACTATGTCTTTTACAAAATCATAATCACCAACACTAACTCCCCCTGTACTTACTAGAATATCAGCACAACAAAGAGCATTCTCAAAAGTTTTTATTATGGAGTTTTTATCATCTCCAACAGTTCCTAGTTGAATAACTTCAGCTCCTGCTAATTCAAAAAGTGCAGCTAAAGTGTAGTTGTTTGAGCTTCGTATCTGTGCGGGATTATCACTCTCTTGACCTAAGTCTAAAATTTCACTTCCTGTAGCTATCACTGCTACTCTTGGACGCACAACTACATTTATCATTACACAGTTAAGCCCTGCCATTACACCTATTTCAGCAAAGCTTATCTTTGTTCCTTTTTTAATTAGAATATCTCCAGATTTATAGCCCTCTCCAATAGCACGAATAGATGAGCCAAGAGTTACTTTTTTTTTAATAATAATTTTTCCATCAACAGCATCAACATTTTCAATTTGAATAAGAGTATCTGCCCCTTGAGGCATCTTTGAACCAGTAAAGGTTTTGATACAAGTACCTTTAGTTACTATTCTCATTTCATCATTTCCAGCGGGATTGCTTCCTGAGATACTAATAGACTTTGAATCTAAATCAGAATAGATTACTGCATAACCATCCATTGATGCTGTTGGAAATTTGGGATCATTGTATGAGGCTACAATATCCTTAGCTAAAACTCTTCCTAGTGAAGAACTTAGGGGAATGTTTTCATTTTTAGAAGAGTTTATCTCTAATAAATTTAACATATTTTGACTAGCTTCAAAAGATAATAAAGTCATGTAGTTACTCCTAATAATCCACTTCCCTCGATAGGTGTTGAGCGATCAAGGGCATAGATTCTTTTTTTATTTTTAAGATCGTATTTCCAAATAGGTGCAGATGCTTTAAAGTCTTCAACAAAAGCGTCTATAAACTCTAAGGCTATTCTTCTTTTTGGTGAAAAAATAGCAGCGATATAAGATGACTGATGCAAGAAAACATCGCCACGAGAATGAGCCATTTTAATGATGGCATTTTTCTCTTTTGCTTTGTCTTGCCAACTTTGAAACCATTTTTTTAATATAGGTTCATAAATATCAAAACTAAGTCCATCAATCCCATCCTCATCACGGATAGTCCCTATAAAAGGTATAAATGCACCATAATTATTGTTAACTTCTTGAGTATACCATTCTTCTAAAATATTTGGGACATCTAAGCCTCCATCATAAAGCTTTAGCATATTTCATCCACCACAAACAGGAGGAAGCATAGAGACTGTGTCTCCATCTTTAAGTGTATAATCGAGTGAAGAGACAAGAGTATCATTAACCGCTATTGCTGAGTTAGCTAACCACTCCGACATTTCTGGAGTTTCTTGCAAAATTTTTGCAAGTTCTTGTAAGTTACTTATCTCAAGCTCTAAAGATTTTTTTTGTATCGGTCCTAAAAATTCTATTTTAACCATGAATTTATACTCCTTATATTTGGAGTAATTATATCTCGTATGACGTTAATAAGCAATAGACTTCTTTCATAATTCTTACATGCTTGAGAGGAATAAAAAATGCTAAGTACTAGACCTTAAATAATTTAAAAACTAATATCATTTAATCAGTATTGCTAGATATGCTGTTGATTTTAAAATTAGACTTCTCCTAAAACACCCAAACATCAAACCTCTTCAACGGTACTGCTCATAGGTGTTGCATTAAGGTTAATAATAGCACAAATGAGGTTCATTCTCAAACCGAACCTTTTTCGTCTATTTCTATATGGGTATTTAGTAATTTTAAATACCTTAATTTTTGCATTTATTTGTTCAATGATAATTCTTTTTGATGATAATTCACAGTTCTCTTTTTTGTCATCTTTTGTTAATGGATTTAGTTTGCTTCTTTTATTTGGTATTTGAGAATTAGGACAAATTTTAGAGATACCAATATAGCCTAAATCAGCAAGAACTTTACTCAATATTATTTTTTTAGTTGCCTTACTGTTTTTAAAGACTTTAAAGTCATGTGTTCTTCCTTTATCAATAGTTACAGCTAATATTTTACCTGTAGATGTTGTAATTATTTGTGTTTTTAAAGTGTGCTTTTTCTTTTTACCTGAGTAGTGTCTTTTTTGCTTTTTTTTGGTCTCTCACATTGGCTCTCAGTTACATCTACTACGACTATTTCAAGATTATTAGTATCTTCTATAGGTATCGCATATTTTAGAGTTTTAAGATGAAATTGTGGCTCTTGTATTAAAATCTTTTCTATCTTTGTAACAATATAATGTGCTGTTGATTCACTCACTCCATAATCAACTCCTATATGTTTAAAAGTTCTATACTCTCTATAATATTCTAGCATCATGAGTGTCTCATCATTTGCAGATAAAGATTTGTTTGTTCCACCTTTAACTTTCTTCTTTTTATAGTGTCTTCTAACTACTTTTACCATATCTTTAAAGGTCTCTCTTTTAACACCTACAACTCGTCTAAAATCTTTATCTGTTAATTTATTAACTTTGAAATATTTGATTGTTGTTCCCATATCTTATTATAAGCAATTTTCGCTCCTATTTTCTTTAGGTTTTAGGAGAAGTCTATTATATTTGTGTATCTATCTTCGTATTTTTTGAGATTATTTTTCGTAAAATTGAGCTACCTCTGTCATAGCTATAACGAGTTCTTCTCTAGTGTCAAAAACTAAGGTTTTTTTGTTTTTCACCTCTTCATTTAATGGTGTTAAATCAAATACTAAAACATAATGCACAAGTTTTACTTTACTTATATTATCTTCCATCCACTCTAAACTCATCTCTGCAATCTCTCCATACATATCAATAACAGCAGCTGGATACAGTCTTGTAATTTTCGATAGATTAATATCCCCATCTTTTGATTTATATATCATTTTCTTCCTTGTTTAGGGTTTTATTCATCTTGCCTTGTTTCATTTTTACGTATGCTAAAAAACCAAAAATTGTTCCTGTTATGATAAAAAAAGCCCCTGTATAATCGTTTTTCTCAAACGCCATTATAATCCAACACACATCAGCAAACAAATACACTATAACCGCTTGATATATCTTTCCTTTGTAAGTTAAAAATGCACCTATATTTAAAAGGATACCACCTAGAATTGCAAAACTCATATTTTTCTCCGAATGAAAGGCTTATTTTATGGAACTTGTAAATTATATCAATTATGCTATGAAGAGTATATTAAAGAATATAATGTCCTCCATTGTCAAGACCACTTAACTAAGTGAGACCACTGCACAGTATAATCCAAGAAAGCAACCTATTTAAAGGCATTAAAAGCACTTTTCAGCTAAAATAACATCACTAAGAAGAGGTAAAAAGTGGCATTTAAAGATACAAACAATACATTTTCAGATATAGCAGTAACATCAAGATTAGAAAAAGTAAATTCATTTCTTAAAGAGTTGGACTCTATTAGACTTCTCCTAAAACCTAAAGAAAATAGGAGCGAAAATTGCTTATAATAAGATATGGGAAAAACAATCAAATATTTCAAAGTTAATAAATTAACAGATAAAGGTTTTAGACGAGTTGTAGGTGTTAAAAGAGACACCTTTAAAGATATGGTAAAAGTAGTTAGAAGACACTATAAAAAGAAGAAAGTTAAAGGTGGAACAAACAAATCTTTATCTGCAAATGATGAGACACTCATGATGCTAGAATATTATAGAGAGTATAGAACTTTTAAACATATAGGAGTTGATTATGGAGTGAGTGAATCAACAGCACATTATATTGTTACAAAGATAGAAAAGATTTTAATACAAGAGCCACAATTTCATCTTAAAACTTTAAAACATGCGATACCTATAGAAGATACTAATAATCTTGAAATAGTCGTAGTAGATGTAACTGAGAGCCAATGTGAGAGACCAAAAAAAAGCAAAAAAGATACTACTCAGGTAAAAAGAAAAAGCACACCTTAAAAACACAAATAATTACAACATCTACAGGTAAAATATTAGCTGTAACTATTGATAAAGGAAGAACACATGACTTTAAAGTCTTTAAAAACAGTAAGGCAACTAAAAAAATAATATTGAGTAAAGTTCTTGCTGATTTAGGCTACGTTGGTATCTCTAAAATTTGTCCTAATTCTCAAATACCAAATAAAAGAAGCAAACTAAATCCATTAACAAAAGATGACAAAAAAGAGAACTGTGAATTATCATTGAACAAATAAATGCAAAAATTAAGGTATTTAAAATTACTAAATACCCATATAGAAATAGACGAAAAAGGTTCGGTTTGAGAATGAACCTTATTTGTGCTATTATTAACCTTGATGCAACACCTATGAGCAGTACCGTTGAAGAGGTTTGATGTTTGGGTGTTTTAGGAGAAGTCTAATATACTTTTGTGCAAATCTTTTCAAAATTATTTTTGTTTGCAAAAATCACTTTACTTTAACCTAGTGCTTCTTTTAGATATAACGACTATCATGAGAAATAAGAAACCCGTTAGGGTTTCTTATTTCTCTCCATGTACTTGTTATCCTTTATGATGTTTGCAACCCAAAAAGTAGTACTTCATCATAGTTTATAGTACTATCAATATTTTCAATTACCTCTTCTTCTATTATTGGATTTACAGTAATAATATCAATCATACTTTGATGTAGCCATTCATTATTCCATAATGAAATATTTTCACCACTAACTACCTTGCAAATTTTTTCATTAGACTTCTTGCAAAACTCCTTATATGGCTTAGCACTTTATAGAGAGTTTTAATCAAGGTAAATGTTCTCAAGCGTAGCCAAAGCTAGGGTTGGGGTTCTTTAACGCTGAGTAAGGCTCTCTATAAAGTGTCCTATGGAAGGGATAGTAAGTACTAACCTTGCACAAAAAAATATTTTACCCTTAGCTTAGGCTAGGAATAAAAATTTGTTTTACACAATTTTAGTCCTTCTTAGCTCTCTGTGGTATATAGGAGTTTTGCAAGAAGTCTATTGGACTTCTCCTAAAAGCTCATAGTAATACCTCCCTTTAGATACTTGTTTATAGGCTTTAGAAAGATTATATTTTAGTAATATTGAAATTACTCTTATATTTTAAATTAAAGTAACTGAGTAGGGACATATATCCAAATATTGAAAAAGGTTTTAGGAGAAGTCTATTATAGTTTTGTTCAATATCTGTTAATTTGATTGTTGCTCTTTGTAGCCAAATTTGCATATGTCCAGTATTCGGAATATTATCAAACTTATTAATTACTTTTTTTACAATATCTTTTATAGTTTCTATATTATCTAGTAAATTGAATAATTTACTAAGTATAGCTATTGAAATAGGATATGTTCTAGGGTTATGATAGGCTATATCAACAACAATACTAATCAAAACTGATAAATTTTCTTTTTTGAGAAAATATTCCAATTTTGCATCACTATTTGTTTGTTTATTGATTTTATTGAATAGACTTCTCCTAAAACCTTTTTCAATATTTGGATATATGTCCCTACGCAGTTACTTTAATTTAAAATATAAGAGTAATTTCAATATTACTAAAATATAATCTTGCTAAAGCCTATAAACAGGTATCTAAAGTGATGTATTACTATGATCTTTTAGGAGAAGTCCAATATATTTTGAAGTTCTTTTACAAGAGTTCCTGAATTAGTATGTTCGGTTGAAAATTTATGTAAAATCAACAATTGTTTTTGTATTGTCGGTGCGGTTCTTTTACTCATCATCCAGTCAATTTTATCTGTTTTTATGGATCCTTGAATAATATTATCAAAATTAACTGTTTTTTGTGCATGAAGTTTTAGCCCTAAGTCCATTAAAACTTCCGTTAAGTTTTTTATAATTTCTTCTGCAATAGTTGGATTGTTGGTAAAAATTCTATAATCATCTCGATATCTAAGTATTCTAAAATCTTTTTTATTGATAGCTTTGATTTTTTTACTTAATAATAAATCTGCATAATTTAAAACAACTTCTGCCAAGAAGTCCATTAATACACTACCTTGAGGTATTCCATTCGTTTGACCATATGACATTGCTCTAATATGTTCATCAATAAAATTACCAATTAGTGTTCGTTTTTGATTTTTTTTAGCAATTTCTTTTGTATGAATTGCCCAAGGAATAGAATGTGTATATATTGCACCATAGCAATTTGTTATATCAGTATGATAAATATAGCTAAATTCAAGACTTAATTCTAATAGACTTCTTGCAAAACTCCTTATATGGCTTAGCACTTTATAGAAAGTTTTAATCAAGGTAAATGTTCTCAAGCGTAGCCAAAGCTAGGGTTGGGGTTCTTTAACGCTGAGTAAGGCTCTCTATAAAGTGTCCTATGGAAGGGATAGTAAGTACTAACCTTGCACAAAAAAATATTTTACCCTTAGCTTAGGCTAGGAATAAAAATTTGTTTTACACAATTTTAGTCCTTCTTAGCTCTCTGTGGTATATAGGAGTTTTGCAAGAAGTCTAATGATTTTTGCTCTATTCGTTCCCAGCAAGTTAAAATTTGTTCTGCCTTATCTGACTTTTTGGATTCTGAAATAATTGGTAAACTCATACACTCAACAACACTTTGACCTCTAATTGCTCCAAATCTTTTTTTGATTTCTTTCCAATTATTATATTTGGTAATTTGATTTACTAAAGATACATATAAAACTGGATGTATTAATTCAAAAGGTCTCCAATCTAGCCTATTCCAATACTAAATAATCCTTAATAAACCCATATTCCAATCTTACCATAGAGAAGAGCATCAAAGCTTCAGCTAAATTTTGAGTTGTATCAACAATTTTTCTACCTATATTTTGAACTTTATTAAGATGAAGAATATTGATTACAATACTTCTTAAAATTGAAAAACTAAATGCACCTTTATTAATTTTGCATCTATCTTCATTAAGTGCTGTATCTTTATAAAAGTGCATTGTCTCAACACTCCACTCTTGGAGTATCTTTTGCAAAAATGATTCTGCACTATCTGTATCATTTGAGATATAGTAATGTGTCTTTGTCTCTTTGCAATTAACAATTTTATCAACTCTGATTACTGAATGAATAAAAACACCATCCCATGGATATATACAGTTTTGATACACATATATATTTCTTTGTATGAAATCATTTGATTGTTTAATTTCCATTTGAAAACTTGAATCGATAGAAGAAGCTTCCTCTATCTCTTTAGCTAGCGACAGTAAAGTTTTTTGATTCTTTTTTACTTTTGCTATAAACTTTGAACCGCTACCAGATGCCTTTTTAAGAGTTTTTTTGTGTGTTTAAAGCATCAAAGCCATAACTAAATGTCTCATCAAGCTCACCTATTAGTTCTTGAAATGCTGGTATCTCATTAGACTTTTTGTCTATCTCTTTATGGGCAATAATTAATTTTGTTTCTGCTAAAACTGCAGATAAAACAGATACTGCATTATCTTTAGCATTTGCACTTCCTCTTAGAACTTTACCATCTACGGCTGCTACTGCATGTGCTGGTATATCTATAAAAATTCGTATCCATCTGCGGAAGGCTTTTTCTAATTCAATCTTATCAACTATTTCAAAAAAGTCATACACTCTTGATTTTCCTGGGGCTTTAAAAAATTCTACACCTAATAGTTTTTTTATCTCTTTTCGTTTACCGTTATTCTTCATCCATTGATGTATTTCAATTGGATTCTTTGCACCCATCAGAATTGCAATTACCGATAAATACATCATCATAGGTAAACTATATTGTCTCGCTTGTTCTCTTCCTTGCTCTGATATTTCCTCTTTAAAAATTTCTAATAATTTATTGCTCATTTCTGCCCCTTTTAGAGCTATAAGCAAATATTATTCTTAGTATCGGAATGGGCTATCTCCAATCAAATTTTCCATTTTTATTATGTAGCAAGGAGTAATTAATATTTTCAAGTTTATCAGGGTTTTTTCTTTTAATATCTCTATAACTTTTTTTCCCAAGTTGAATAGACTTCTCCTAAAACCTTTTTCAATATTTGGATATATGTCCCTACTCAGTTACTTTAATTTAAAATATAAGAGTAATTTCAATATTACTAAAATATAATCTTGCTAAAGCCTATAAACAGGTATCTAAAGGGAGGTATTACTATGAGCTTTTAGGAGAAGTCCAATAGATATAGAAGAGAGTAATGAGTTAAATTTTATATACGGTGGCAAATCCACATTAATATAACTCTCATGTTTTAAAAAAAAGTTTTTTGCTTCTTCAAAGTTCAAAGATAAAATTGTTTTCATATAAACTTAAAATCCTTTTTTCCCTTAGAAGGTTTTGTTCAACTTTTTAAAAAAGTTGAGATATATAAATTATATCAAAAATTTAAATAACTATTAGTTAAGCGACATTTTAGCACCAAAAACATTAACATATTATAAAAACTATCCTGCTAAAATGTTCGTCTTCAACACCCTTGTTATATGAATGAATACAAGCTATGGAGTTTGTGAGTGGATGGCAGTGTTTTAGTAGGTTTTGGGCTTGTGAGTATATGATGTTTTTCTAATATTTTCTCTTGAACATGCAACAATAGTATAGCTTCAAAGCTATTATTATCACCACAATCCACTAAAAATTAAATTTCAAGAGTTGAGCGATAGAGTCATCTAAATCCCATCTATTGTTAATGAGTTGTTCTTGTATAGATTTTGTACCATTTAGGTGCAAGATATTTAAAATAATGCTTCTGATAATTGTCATTAAAAATGGATTTAGATGAGCATTATGGTCATCTTCTAAAAGTGTATTATCTTTGTATTGGTGCATTGTTTCTACCTTCCAATGGAGTAAAATTTTATCATGAAAGAACTCCGCATTTTCACGAAAATTTGCTATACAGAACTGAATACTAGTGCTGTTTGTTACTTCTCCTGTTTTATGGTTTGTCTTGTGTATTTTTTTAATAGTTTTTATGATTGAGCGAACATGGGTAATTTCATTATGATAAAAAGTAGTTGGTTCATATATAAATACTTCTCTATTTATCCACTCATTAGATTGCTGGATTGGTTTAGCTTTATAAGTGCTTGATGGTTTTATCTCTCTTGATATTTCATTTATTTTATCAAGAAGTGTTTTTTGGTTACCTTTAACTTTAGCAATATATTTTGAACCACTCTGCTCAATAGAATCAAGAGTTTTTTTGTGTGTTCATCGCATCAAAGGTAAAGAGAAATTCATCTCCAAGCTCTGCTATCATAGCTTGTAAAGCAGGTATTTCATTTGATTTCTCTGCAATTTTTTGATGAGCAATAACTACACCTATCTCTGATAGAACTGCACCAACAACTTGTATAGCCTTTTGGTCTTTATATCTACTACCATTCATCACTTTACCATCTACGCTTAGATGTTTTCCTGTAGTATCGACATAAATTCTTATCCATTCTCTAAACAAAAGTTCAACTGCCTCACTGTCAACTTTTGCAAGTATATCTGAGACAGCACTTCTTTTTGGTGTTATTATAAATTCTACACCTAGAAGTTTTTTTACTTCTTCTTTTTGAACATGTTTATCTATCCAAATAGAAATTTGTTTGTAATCTGTAGCTCCCATTAGTCCAGCTAATATAGCTAGATATAAGATATGTTCTAATTTATGCCGTTTACCTTGACCTTTACGATGGTCTGGAACTCTTGATAGTAACTCTAAAAGTTTATTTGATTCAGCTATTTTTGCATAGCCTTTTCTTGAACGCTTTTGTGCTAATTTATCTCTTGCTTTTATTGCCATTTTCTTATCACCTTATTTTTCTCAAAAGCAAGCAATAATTATTCCACTTTTAATTTCTAGTTATTAATGGATTGGGGTGTATTATTATGCTCTTTGTCATTTTTTAAGAATAGCTGTAGTATTGTCAATTTTAGTGTAGTTATTTTAGTTCTAGTTTGATTCTTGTTTTGGTTTAAATTAGCCACTATCATTAAAGCTTTTCTCCTCTCTTTGGGATAATATTCTTGGTGTCATTAATCCTTGGACTACTCTTGTGTATCTATCTACAACTACAACAGTTTGTATATCCTCACATGTACACTTTTTACATTTTTGTTTTACTTTTGTATGTTGTGGTTTTATCTTTATAGTTTTGATTCCCTCCATCTTTGCTACTCTTTGTATAGCTCCATAATATCTTATGCGAAAGAACCTTTTAGGTGGTATGTGGTAGAGAAACCTTTGAATGAACTCATCGCTACTTAGTTTCATTATCTTGTGTTTAGAGTCGTCTTTATAATCTTTGTATTTGAATCTTATGATGTTGTTATCTATGGAGATAATCCTAGAGTTAGCAATAGCAGACTTATGGGTATACCTTGCCATGTACTCTACTATCTTAGAACAAGATTTAAACTGTGACTTCATATATATTACCCATTTACGAGATACTAGATTCTCTATGTAGTTCTCAAAGTAGTTTGGATTTTTTAACTCATCATGAACTTCTAAGTTGCCATCATAATAAGCTTTTTTAACTCTCTTTATGAAGATACCACGAAAGACTCTACTCATAGCTTTAACAGGAAACAAGAACTTAGATTTATATTTAGGTTGAAGAAGTGTTTCTCCCATGATTCCACCACCAGCTACAACAAAATGAATATGAGGATGATATACAAGTGTTTGACCCCAACTATGAAGTATGCCAAAGAATGCTAAATCTATTTTTGGTTTATTATCTCTATATTTAGATTCATCAATATCCCACCATTTTAAGTTATTGGCAAATAATTTCAGAGTATCAGATGAAGATTTAAATAGTATCTCATAAAATATCTTTTGGTTATAAATAGCTATTTCAAAGAGTTGATTAGGAACTGTAAAGACTGTATGATAGTAAGGAACATCAAGAGTTGTTTTAAGTCGTTTTTCTATCCAATCATATCATTTGTCACCTTGACACTTAGGACAGTTTCTATTGCGACAAGAGTTGTATGCAAACTCTATGTTTTTACAATCATTGCACTCTTTGGCGTTGTAACCTAAGGCAGAAGTTCTACATGTAGATATGTCTTGTATGGCTTTAAGTTGCATAGAATTTAGTTTATTTCTAGCGATATAGTCATCTCCGTAGAGTTTAAATATATCTTGCATCTCGTATTTAGGTTTATAGGATTTAGTATCATCTGATAAAGTCTGAATCTTAGACATGTTGGAGTTATATCAGGTTTTATTCTTTAGGCTTAAAAATGTGTCAAATTGTCATGAAATGGATGGATTTCTTGCCGTTAGGCTTCATATAACGACTGTCGTGAGCCGTAATTTACTCGCTAGAGTAAATTATTGGCTCCTCGGAGACTGTGAAAGAACTCTAAAAAGTCATTCTGAACTTGATTCAGAATCTAGCGTTTAAGGGCTTTTGGATTCCGTATCAAGTACGGAATGACAGTTCTTTCACAGTCTCTCGTTTTTGTTATATCTTTGTGTTCTTGTACTTTAACATAACTATTCCCAGCAAGGCTTACCATATTGATTTGTAAAAGTATTTGCTATTGCTGAACTTGTTTTTGCATTTTCATCTTTAAAATAATCATAAGCTGTTCTTACGACTTTTGCCAAACCTCTATTATTTCCACAATCTGCATTTTCGTCTTTTAAAATTTGGTTTAAAGATGTTAATGTAATCTTAATATCTTTAGATGATAAGGCGATAGCAAGTTTTCCAATATATTTGTATCTTTCTTTTTTTGTCATAATAGACCTCTTTAAATTAATTTACCAATTTATTTTTATAAAATAGGCATATTCAAACTTCCATATAATATGGCTACTTGGATATAACGGTCGAAGATAGCCGATAAATTTCCGCTAGGTAATTTATTGGCTACTCTGAGACTGTGAAAGAACTCTAAAAAGTCATTCTGAACTTGATTCAGAATCTAGCGTTTAAGGGCTTTTAGATTCCGTATCAAGTACGGAATGACAGTTCTTTCACAGTCTCTCTGTTTTGTTATATCTGTGCTGTAACAAGCTTATCTATCTCATTTTCTGTTAAATTTTCTATTTTACTTTTATCATAGATATAAAGTAGATGAAGTTGATTATCAACTAAAGCCAAATAACTAATAAGTCTATATCCAGCACTTTTACCTTTATTCTTATCACTGTTTTTAATTCTAACTTTAAATATATTTGATTTTAGTTCTATACCTAAATCATCTCTTGAATTAATAGAATCTATGAAGTTGTCAACATCATTTCCAATGTTTTTGTATTGTTTTGAAAGTTTCTTGTAAGATTTTTTATAAAGTGTCTTTTCAACAACTTGAAGTTTCATTTTAAGTTGTCAAATTCAATGAATTTATCAGTTTTATATCCATCGTCTTGACTAGATAGCTGTAGATTTTTTAAATCATCAATTATCTCGTTTTCATATTCATTATAAGTGCTTATTACTTTATAGTCAGTTACAAGGTTGTCTTTTTTTAAAACTTCTAAAAGCTCTAAAAAAATATTTGCTTTAATATCATTAATATTTAACTGTAATTGCATAAAACATTCTCCCATTTACTTAATATACCTTAATTATATCAAAACTTAAGTGAAATTCACTTAAGTTTATTTTTCTAATACAGTTTCAGCTCCACAATTAATATTACTACATTCGTAAGTCACATTAATAGTTTCACAGTACTCTGCTTCATCTTGTCGCCCACTTGGCACATCCACTAGTTCATCATATGCTTCACCACGACATATGTATGAATATTCTTTTTCTGTGTGTATAATATCTTTTTCGAAAAGTGTTTCATTACAACTACTACATTTTGCCATTATTATTTCTCCTATTTTTAATTATAATGCAATAAGTTTTTTATTACCACAATTACTGCACGTCCAGCTATTTGCTAATGCTGTTCCTGTCTTATTAATTATATGCCAAAGAAATAATAATCCCCATATAATAAGCCATCCACCCATAGTTACAACAGATAAAATAATATGTAAAATCCAGCTCATTTTTTTAGCATTTTTTCTGTGTAAAGTATCATGCCCACATTGCTCACAACTCATCATCTCTTCAAGTAATACAGATGCCATAATTTTGTTTCTAATATTTTGAACTAAACAGCCATGTAGAGCCATTATCTTTAGAAATTGCATTTATTGAAGCATCCGCTTTTATTTCTTGTCCTTGCATTTTAGCTGTCATAGAATATGAAATAGAAGAGCTTAATATATCTCCATTTTTACTAATTTTAGATGGCTTATTCATTTGAATATCAACTATTTTCATGCCAGAAGATTTGATTCCCTCCATTGCAGCATTTACACTAGAACCCATTTCTTCAAATGGAGTTGGATCTAAACAGCAATTCTAATTCACTCTACCCCAAAAAATTTGTAAAAAAATAAAAGGTATAAGAATTGCTATACTTTTAAAAATTAGCAGTAAAGAATTTATAAATGAATTTTCAAAAACAGATAATAAGTCTTATAGCAAAAGAGTTTGAAAAACTACCAGATTCAAGGAGTAAAGAGAAACTAATATATACAATGAGTGATATAACACTATCAGCATTTGCAATGTATTATTTTCAAAATCCATCTTGGTTAGACTTTGCAAGAAAAATGAATACAAAAAGCGGTAAAAGTAATGCTAAATCACTATTTGGTATAAAAAAGATACCAAGTGATAATCATGTACGAGATACATTAGATGATATAGATAGTGATAAACTACAACCTACATTCGATAAAATATATAAACTACTTTTAGAAAAAAAAACCTTAGAAAAATATACCTATTTTGATAATAAGACACTCCTTGTTCTTCTTGATGGCACTTACTACCATTCTTCAACAAAAATACATTGTGAGCATTGTCAAACAAGAAAAAAAACAGATACTAAAGGTAGTGAGACTCTTCAATATTACCATAGTGCAATAACACCAATAATAGCAAAACCAAAGACCAATACAATACTTCCATTATTACCAGAGATGATATCAAATACGGATGGAGATGATAAACAAGATTGTGAGATTAACGCATCCAAAAGATGGTTAGATAAAACACATATACTCGCTAAAAAATATAAACTAGTACTCTTGGGCGATGATTTATATTCAAAGACTTCACTTATTAAAAAGATAAGAGAGAAAGAGTATAACTATATATTTGTCTGCAAAGAGACTTCTCATAAAAAATTATATGAAACTGTACATATGGTTGATAACCTCGGTAATATGGATACTAAAACAGCTACTAAACTAAATAAACAAAGAAAAAAAGAGAGTTACAACTATAAATATCTACATGAAGTAGAACTTACAGGAGAAAAGAATCCTATAAAAGTAAATTGGTGTAGTGTTGAAGTTAAAGAGGTAAAAGGGAAGATAATTTATAGTGGTGCTTTTATAACAGACTATATAATTAAAGATGAAAATGTAGAAGAGATTGTAGAAGCAGGTCGTGCTAGATGGAAGATTGAAAATGAGAATAATAATACATTAAAAACAGGAGGCTACAATCTTGAACATAACTTTGGACACGGCAAAAAAGGACTAAGTGAGTTGCTATTTGTTTTTAACATATTAGCATTCTTAACTCATACACTATGCTTAACATATGATGATGATTATAAAGAGTTATATGGACTTATAAACAAGAGAAAAACATTCTTTAACCATATCAATACTTTCACAACATTTTTTTACTTTTTAGATTGGGATATTCTCTATCAAACAATGATAAAAGGCTATATAGATGGTATCCATTTGGACTAGTAAATATTCACAAGGCTATACCTATGTCAAAAATACTATTACTCCCATTAATAGTGATAATTGGAGCTTTATTGAAATAAAAACAGAAGATATTGAAGTCGTAAAAAATACTAACGGCTATAAAAAGTTTTTAGTTAATTATTTTTTAATGTTGTAAAAATGATTGAGTGGTGATTTTTGGTGTTGGGTTAGAATTGCTGGGATCTAAATATTTGGCTTGACATGTATAATCATTTTCAATCATACATTCTTTGTAGTTGTTGATACTTTCTTGCAAAGTATCTTCTGGGTTATTGCTACATCCACTAAAACCAATTAGCATACTCATAACTATTATGCTTGAAATTAATCTCTTCATTTTAAGAGACCTCCGAAAATTTAATTTACCAATTTACTTTCATAAAATAGGCATATTCAAATTTCCAAATAATCTGGCTTTTTGGATATAACGACTGAATATAGCCAATAAGTCGCCGCTAGGCTACTTATTGGCTACTATGAAACTGTGAAAGAACTCTAAAAAGTCATTCTGAACTTGATTCAGAATCTAGCGTTTAAGGGCTTTTAGATTCCGTATCAAGTACGGAATGACAGTTCTTTCACAGTCTCTATGTCTTGTTATACTTTTTTACCATCTAATATCTTTATAATTATATCTAATGTAACTAATGAGTTCTGTATGTGCATATATAAATTCTTGAACTACATTAGTTGTTTTTTTATGAACTAAATTAATTTGTGTATTATTTAGATATTCTTTGTTAAGAATCATGAAACTACCACTATAATCACTTACATAAACATTGTAACAAAGTTCATTGTTGTGAATATTATTCATTAGTCCATTATTTGTGATAAACTTATTAGTTTTAGTAGTAACTGAGCCTAAAACTAAGTTATCTATATTGTCGGTTTTATGCAAGAAAGATTCCCATAACTCTGTTAATTGAGCATCCCAAAAAGGATATTTATTTGGATTACCTATACAAAATTGTTCAAAAGACTTCTTGCAAAACTCCTCTATACCTCAGAGAGCTAAGAAGGACTAAAATTGTGTAAAACAAATTTTTATTCCTAGCCTAAGCTAAGGGTAAAATATTTTTTTATGCAAGGTTAGTACGTACTGTCCCTTGCATAGGACACTTTATAGAGAGCCTTACTCAGCGTCAAAGAACCCCAACCGTAGCTTTGGCGACGCTTGAGAACATTTACTTTGGTTAAAACTCTCTATAAAGTGCTAATGCATATAGGAGTTTTGCAAGAAGTCTAAATATTTCTCTAGCATTAAAGTTAATTGAAATTTTATATGGTAAATCCATAACAATCCCTCGAAAATTATTTATAGGTATATATTCAAATAATGTATTTAGTGATGATAAGTCTTTTAAATAATCTTGACTAATATTTAGTCTTGAGCGAATAAAATTCTCATGTTCTTTTTTTATATGGATTAATTTTTGTACTGAATAATCATTAGACTTCTCCTAAAACCTTTTTCAATATTTGGATATATGTCCCTACGCAGTTACTTTAATTTAAAATATAAGAGTAATTTCAATATTACTAAAATATAATCTTTCTAAAGCCTATAAACAGGTATCTAAAGTGAGGTATTACTATGAGCTTTTAGGAGAAGTCCATTATAGAAGTTATCAACTTTTGTGTGACAATTTGGGCATAATAAAATTAAATTATCGTAGCTATTATCATCAATATTAGAGGTAGACCCTCTTGCTCCACTACTGCTTTTTGCAATTATATGTGCCATTTCAGCTATTAATATATTATTTTCAATTAATTGTATTTGACAAAGATTACACATACCTGCTGAAAGACTGAATAGTTTCTTAATATCTTGCTGGGATACACTCATCTAAACTCCATTTTTTTGACTATTTATAAATTAGCTTACAATTATATTTCTTTTTGCTGTCGGCATATTATCTATAAACAAATCTAATAGTTTATCAATATTATAGTCATATTCAGCAGAATAATAAATTGGTCTTATAATATCAACACCAGTTGCTTCTTTAACTCTTCTTTGTATTGAAGTAGCTTGTTCCTCTAAAAAAGATTTTAACTTTACCATAGGTTTTTTATTTTCAAAATCCCAATATCTCCCTTTCATTGCAACATCTGCTTGATTGATAGCAACAAAGATTCTATCTTTTTGAAAATTAGGTACAATTATTTCATTTAAAAGCTTATATGTTGTTCCCATATCTCGATTTGAACCTTCAATTATTACTAAAACTAAATCAATAAATCCATGTGTTTTATTATCTATTTGATAATCTTTATAGAGTAAATCAACTAATTTTTTAGAATGCTCTTTATCTTTTTGTTTTCCGTCACCAAGACCTGGAGTATCCCATAATCTAAAACTATTGTTTAATTTATAACTATCTAATGTCATAGTTTCAGGTTCAACACCTCTTCCAACTTTTGAAATCTCTTTTTGAAACAAGGCATTTAAGGTTGTAGATTTTCCTGCTCCAGTTACACCAGTAACCATAACATCAAAGATAATACCGACTTTATTTGATTTTTCATGTAATTCAGAATATCTATAATTTTTATACATGCTAGATTACCACCAACTTGTTAAAGCATTCCATACAGATTTAACAGCTCCAACAACTGCACCTGCAACTTTTCCTACTGCTTCTCCAGTTTTCCCCATTCCAAAAATCTCACCTATCTCCTTGCCTATATCTCCACCAGCCTTAGAAGTTTCAACAATAGTTTCAACAAAACTTTTTTGTACTTCTTGTGTGTAATCTTTTAAACCATCATCATCTTCCCACATCTCTTTATTATCAGAAATATTATCTGCATAAGATAATCTTTTTTCAGCAGGTGTATTTTTAACAATAAAATATAACAATTTTGATAAATTCCAAGGTCTTTGTTCTTCCTCTCCGTCTTTATATCCAGCAGAATAATAAATTGGTTCAACATCTACACCTGTAGCCTCTTTAACTCTATGTTTTACAGATGTAGCTTTTTCCTCTAAAAATTCAACTAATTTAAGTTCAGGTTTATTATTTTCAAAATCCCAATATCTTCCTTTCATAGCTACATCTGCTTGATTAATAGCGATTAAGATTCTACCTTCTGTATTTTCTCCAAGATTTGGAATTATAACTTGATTGATTAACTCATAAGATGTACCTAAATCTCTAGTTCCACCATCTAAAATAACTAAAACTAAATCAATAATAGACTTCTCCTAAAACCTTTTTCAATATTTGGATATATGTCCCTACGCAGTTACTTTAATTTAAAATATAAGAGTAATTTCAATATTACTAAAATATAATCTTTCTAAAGCCTATAAACAGGTATCTAAAGTGAGGTATTACTATGAGCTTTTAGGAGAAGTCCAATAGGATTTCCATCTTTATCAAGTTCGTTTAACTTTTTAATAATACCTTTTGAATGTTGTATATCTTTTTCTTTACCATCCCCTAATCCTGGACTATCCCACAAGATAAGATTTTCTAGTTCATATTTTTTAATTTCCATGGTTTCTGGGTCTACACCAATACCGACTTTTGCAACTTCTGTATTAAACATCGCATTAATTGTTGAGCTTTTTCCACAACCTGTAGCACCAGTAACCATAAGGTTTACTTTTTGCTCTTTCAACTTTAAGATATTTTCAAAAAGTTTCTTTTTTGTAGCTTCATCTAGCTTTGATGAATTTATATCATCTTCCATATCAGTAAATATAGTTTTGTTTTGCATTTTAGTCCTTTGTGTGAGTATAACGGTTGAATATAGCCAATAAGTCGCCGCTAGGCTACTTATTGGCTACTATGTTTTGTTGTATCTGAACTATAGTAAAAGCTTATTAAAAAAATTCAGTGGAACTTTTTTCATTTCTGATTTACATTTTGGACAGATATTATTCATATCCATTGGATTGATTACATCACTTTTTAGTTTTACTACTTTACTATATCCACACTGTAAACATTTAAATTTAAATGGTTGTGGTGCAATCATGGATTATCCTTGAAATTCTTTTTCACATTTATTACATTTATATAATGCACGAGATTCATCAGCCATTTCTCCAACTTTACTTCCAATAGCAGCACCAACTGTTGCTCCAGTTAAAAATGCCATTGTTCCTCCTGCAATAGTACCAATTGTTGCACCGACAGCAATGCCTACAGGCCCTCCAATTATTCCAGCGGCCGCACCTGCACTAGCTCCAGCAGAAGCTCCTGCAACAGCGGCAGTACCTGCAGCTACTCCACCAACTCCTGTTCCAATCTTTTTACCAGTATTTACTAATATTATATGGTCGTTTGTTTCACAATTTGGACATTTAGGGTTACTCATATTTATTCCTTAATTTTAGTTTTATACTACCCCAAGAAAACCAAACAACATTTCAAAAGTTTTTATTTCATATACGATAAAATAAGAATAATAAAGTGAGGGTAGAAAGATGAGCAGAAAACGGACAACTTATTCAACAGAGCTAAAAACAAAATTGGTTTTAGAGCTTCTTAAAGAGGAAAAAACTCTTATAGAAATAGCTAAAGATAATGGTATTACACCCAATAATCTCAAAAACTGGAAGAAGCTATTTTTAGAGAATGCAGAGATGGCAATGGAACCTTCCAAAGTTGTAAAAGAGTATAAAGATGAAACTAAAAAACTTCAAGAAAAAATAGATGAATACGCAAAAACAGTAGGACAATTAACAGTGGAGAATAACTGGATGCGGGGAAAGCTGAGAAGCTCGGACTTATCTAGTAAAAAGGCTATGATAAATTTCGAGTTAAAGAGATTATCCGTAGTACAACAGTGTGCGATACTAGATATTAGTAGAAGTTCGCTTTACTATATACCTGTAGTCAGCGAACATAAAGAAACCATCAAGGAGGAGATAAAATCTATCTTTGAAGAGATACCAATATATGGAGCTAAGAAGGTGCATTACCAGTTACTAGAGAATGGTTTCAGTGTAAGTTTAAACACAGTGCAGAGTTATCGCAAAGAGTTAGGATTAAAGGCTATACTAGCTGTAAGAGAGCCTATTTCCTTAACTCTAGCTAATATACAACATCCTAAGTTCTCCTATAAGCTTAGAGGGATAAATATTACAAGAGCTAATCAAGTATGGAGTACAGATATTACCTATATTAAAATCAATGGTGGCATGGTTTATCTTGCAGCTATCATTGATTGGTACTCTAAAGCTGTTCTTTCATGGAAAATATCCAATACAATGGACACTGACCTTGTTATGGGAGTACTCAATGAAGCACTTCTTAAATATGAAAAACCAGAGATATTTAATACTGATCAAGGGAGTCAATATACTAGCTATATTCACACCCAAACACTTAAAGATAATGGCATTACTATCTCAATGGATGGTAAAGGTAGAGCTACTGATAATATTTGTATTGAGAGGTTCTGGAGAAGTGCTAAAGTTGAAAGAATTTATCTAAATCAGTACAACACAATTAAGGAACTAAAAGAGGATGTATCGGATTATATGGACTTCTACAATTATAAAAGATTTCATGAAACACTGAACTATAAAAAACCAATGAATGTTTACTTGGAGAGTTTACAAATAAATGATGAGAACTATACTGAAAATGTAGTAGCTGTTTCATAAAGTTACAGGTTAGAGGTGAATAAGGAATTTGGAAATGTTGTCTTGACTTATTGGGGTAGTATAGTATTTATATATGAACCAACTACTTTTTATCATAATGAAATTACCCATGTTCGCTCAATCATAAAAACTATTAAAAAAATACACAAGACAAACCATAAAACAGGAGAAGTAACAAACAGCACTAGTATTCAGTTCTGTATAGCAAATTTTCGTGAAAATGCGGAGTTCTTTCATGATAGAATTTTACTCCATTGGAAGGTAGAAACAATGCACCAATACAAAGATAATACACTTTTAGAAGATGACCATAATGCTCATCTAAATCCATTTTTAATGACAATTATCAGAAGCATTATTTTAAATATCTTGCACCTAAATGGTACAAAATCTATACAAGAACAACTCATTAACAATAGATGGGATTTAGATGACTCTATCGCTCAACTCTTGAAATTTAGTTTTTAGTGGATTGGGGTGCTTGATAAGTCTTAGAGGTTTTTTATAAGCTTCAAGATATATCAACCGACTACTACCACCCTTTATATCTATGCTTGAGATATTAACATATTTTCCTTTATTTCTTTCTTCTAAAGTGAGTGCTATTTTTCTATTACTTTTTATTGGACATACAAACTTCTTATTTAGTTCTTCTTCTATAAAAAGTAGATTCTTAATACTTGAAAACCATTTATAAAATATATTTATATTTCACTTCATTATTGTGATGTAAAATTTGAAGTTTATCTTGCATTATTTCATTTTTACTAAAGAGAGATTTTTTAATAGACTTCTTGCAAAACTCCTATATACCACAGAGAGCTAAGAAGGACTAAAATTGTGTAAAACAAATTTTTATTCCTAGCCTAAGCTAAGGGTAAAATATTTTTTTGTGCAAGGTTAGTACTTACTATCTAGCCCATTCCGATACTAAGAACAATATTTGCTTATAGCTCTAAAAGGGGCAGAAATGAGCAATAAATTATTAGAAATTTTTAAAGAGGAAATATCAGAGCAAGGAAGAGAACAAGCGAGACAATATAGTTTACCTATGATGATGTATTTATCGGTAATTGCAATTCTGATGGGTGCAAAGAATCCAATTGAAATACATCAATGGATGAAGAATAACGGTAAACGAAAAGAGATAAAAAAACTATTAGGTGTAGAATTTTTTAAAGCCCCAGGAAAATCAAGAGTGTATGACTTTTTTGAAATAGTTGATAAGATTGAATTAGAAAAAGCCTTCCGCAGATGGATACGAATTTTTATAGATATACCAGCACATGCAGTAGTAGCCGTAGATGGTAAAGTTCTAAGAGGAAGTGCAAATGCTAAAGATAATGCAGTATCTGTTTTATCTGCAGTTTTAGCAGAAACAAAATTAATTATTGCCCATAAAGAGATAGAAAAAAAGTCTAATGAGATACCAGCATTTCAAGAACTAATAGGTGAGCTTGATGAGACATTTAGTTATGGCTTTGATGCTTTAAACACACAAAAAAAACTCTTAAAAAGGCATCTGATAGCGGTTCAAAGTTTATAGCAAAAGTAAAAAAGAATCAAAAAACTTTACTGTCTCTAGCTAAAGAGATAGAGGAAGCTTCTTCTATCGATTCAAGTTTTCAAATGGAAATTAAACAATCAAATGATTTCATACAAAGAAATATATATGTGTATCAAAACTGTATATATCCATGGGATGGTGTTTTTATTCATTCAGTAATCAGAGTTGATAAAATTGTTAATTGCAAAGAGACAAAGACACATTACTATATCTCAAATGATACAGATAGTGCAGAATCATTTTTGCAAAAGATACTCCAAGAGTGGAGTGTTGAGACAATGCACTTTTATAAAGATACAGCACTTAATGAAGATAGATGCAAAATTAATAAAGGTGCATTTAGTTTTTCAATTTTAAGAAGTATTGTAATCAATATTCTTCATCTTAATAAAGTTCAAAATATAGGTAGAAAAATTGTTGATACAACTCAAAATTTAGCTGAGGCTTTGATGCTCTTCTCTATGGTAAGATTGGAATATGGGTTTATTAAGGATTGTTTAGTATTGGAATAGGCTAACTTACTATCCCTTCCATAGGACACTTTATAGAGAGCCTTACTCAGCGTTAAAGAACCCCAACCCTAGCTTTGGCTACGCTTGAGAACATTTACCTTGATTAAAACTCTCTATAAAGTGCTAAGCTATATAAGGAGTTTTGCAAGAAGTCTAATATTCTTCTGATGTTCCTCACTCCACTTATTTTCAGTTTTTGTGAGACATGGTCATAATGCCAGCAAACTACATCATTTACTTTACTCCAAGGCTTATGCATAAGCATATCATCGATAATAATACAAGCATTGTCTTCATTCTCATAATCTCTTAAAAATGGTTTTATTGATTTCCACAAAGTCTTTTCATCATCAAGAGAATCATTTAATAGTAGATGTTTTGTGAAAACATCATGACTATTACCTGTTACTTTTGAAAGTTTTGTCATCTCTATCTTGCTAAATGAACTGATTGCGAAATTTATATACATATCTTCTAATTGCTTCATAGGACTTCTCCTAAAAGCTCATAGTAATACCTCCATTTAGATACCTGTTTATAGGCTTTAGCAAGATTATATTTTAGTAATATTGAAATTACTCTTATATTTTAAATTAAAGTAACTGAGTAGGGACATATATCCAAATATTGAAAAAGGTTTTAGGAGAAGTCTATATATATTTTAAGCATTTTTAATGCCATCTATTTTTAATATGTCACCTTTTGTAAATTTGAAGGTTTAGATTATCGTAACATCAGGATGCATTATCCAATACACAGATTGTAATTTTTGTGATTTGCTTGGCGAAGTCATCAAAAATATCCATAACAACCTGTGTATCAACCTTATCGGTTGTTATAGTATGAAAAAGATCTTTTGTTTGTGTGTTTAGAAATCCTAAAACATTAATTCTTTTGCTAAAACGGTTTGCTGGAATTTTCAATGGTTCTCAAAAATGACGACTACGGTAGAAATATAAAGAAATTGTGTAAAATATAATTTAAATTGATAAAGATTATCAGTATTAAGCAGTGTATAAGTGCTTATCTATTAGAATGTTTAAAATTTTAAAGATAAAATAATAAGAAGAAATATGAAAACATTAATAGATTGTGACAAAAACATTAAAGTAAGAGTTACAAAATTAAATGCAAAAAGTGATTTAAAACAGAGATTAATCTCTTTTGGTATCATGAAAAAAGCTGTGATAGAGTTAATAGAATATGCTCCTAGAAAGAGTACTATAGAGATAAAAGTAGGAAAAATGAAAATTGCACTTCGTGCAGAAGAAGCAAAATTGATAGAAGTAGAAGAATTAGATGGATAATGAAGAAATAAAATTATGTCCAGTCATAGCAAAACATATAAAAATAGCACTTGTTGGTCAGCCTAATGTTGGTAAAAGTATGCTTATCAATTCGATCTCAAATGCACGTTTACATGTTGGAAATTTTTCAGGTGTTACAGTAGATAAAAGTGAGGTTCTTTTTGATTATAAAGAGTATTCTTTTACTGTTGTAGATTTACCTGGGACTTACGCTTTTACCGATTATACGATAGAAGAGAGAGTTACTCATGACTACCTTTGTGCTGAGAGTTATGACCTTATTATAAATGTTATAGATTCTACTTCGCTAGAGAAAAATCTTCAGCTTACAGCCGAACTTATGACCATGAGTAAAAATATAGTGATTGCATTAAATATGAATGATGAAGCGAAAAAAGAAAATATAGATATTAATGCGATATATATGTCAGAATTACTTGATATACCCTGTATAAAGGTATCCGCTGTTACAAAAGAGGGGATAGAAGAGCTTTTAGATGCTGTAATTTTGCTAAAAAAGGAAGATAATCAAGTTCAAAAGTTGATTTTTTCACAAGCAGTTGAAGAAGAGATAGCAATCATAGTTGAGTATTTAAAAAAACATAAGTACCAAGCTGTAAACTCGTATAGAAATATTGCTATAAACTTACTTAAAAATAATAAAAAAACATATGAAAAATTACATGAAAATCCTATATGGACGGAATTACAACCTATTTTAATAGAAGCTTCTACGCACATTGAATTACATCATGATTCAGATGATATTAAAGAAGCTTTTGCAGAAGAATATGCAGCATTTAATCGTGGTATTATTACTGAGGTTTTACATCAAACTAAATTACAAGAAAAAAAAACAATAACAGAAAAAATAGATTCTGTACTAATACACCCTATAGCAGGAATACCAATTTTTTTATTTTTTATGTGGGGTTTATTTCAATTAACATTTGAGCTAGGTTCTATTCCTATGGATTGGATTGATGCTTTTTTTAGCTGGTTTGGTAATACTATTGGTGCAACTATTAGTAATGATGATATTCGTTCACTCATTGTTGATGGAATTATTGCGGGCGTTGGTGCAGTAATTCTTTTTATTCCCAATATTATTATTCTTTTTATTGGAATAGCTCTCTTAGAAAGTACGGGATATATGTCAAGGGTCGCATTTCTACTTGATGGATTTTTTCATAAATTTGGTCTTCATGGACAATCTTTTATCCCCCTTGTCACTGGTTTTGGTTGTTCTATCCCTGCATATATGTCTGCTAGAATTTTAAAAAATGATAGAGATAGATTACTGACCTTATTTATTATTGGTTTCATGTCTTGTGGAGCTAGGTTACCTGTTTACGTTTTATTTATTGGTGCATTTTTTTCTCCCCAAATGGCTGGAAATATGCTTTTTGCCATATATATAGGTGGAGCAATACTAGGCTTAATAGCCGCAAAAATTCTTAAATTGACTGCGTTTAAAGGTGCAGATGAACCTTTTGTTATGGAGATGCCAAAGTACAGATTACCATCTTTGAAGCTTATGTGGCATACAGTTTTGACAAAAACGATGATGTATCTAAAAAAGGCTGGGACTTTTATCGCAGCTGCTTCTATCCTGATTTGGTTTTTAAGTAATTATCCACATAATTTAGAACTTAAACAAGAGTACGCAAGTAAAATTGAGAAAACATCTAATCTTCAAGAAAAGATAAATCTAAAAAATAAATTCTCAGAATTACATTTAGAACAAAGTTACTTAGGTTCTATTGGAAAATTTTCAGAGCCTCTTTTTGAACCACTTGGATTTGACTGGAAAATGAGTGTAGCTTTACAAACTGGTTTAGCAGCTAAAGAGGTAGTTGTATCAACACTGGGTGTATTATACGCATTAGGTGATAATGTAGATGAGGAAAATAGGTCACTAATATCTGCAATTTCAAAAAATATTTCTTTTGCTTCAGCTATTTCCTTTATTGTAGTTATAATGATTTATTTACCATGTTTAGCCGCATCAATTGTCTTTACACGTGAGGCTGGAGGAATAAAATATTTTTTTTATCTTTTTATTTTTACATCTCTTGGAGCATATTTTATGGCATTTATAGCTTATAATATTGCTCAGGTCTTTTCTTATTAACTGTTTTAGAGATATAATTACGTTTAATTTGGATGAGGTATACGTGGATGGCTAGACTGTTGATTGTTGATGAAAGTGTTCTACTTTGTGGCACATTCAAAAGACTTCTTGAAGAAGATGGTAGTTTTAATTTTGATATTGCTCAAACATATCAAGAAGCTAAAGATTATCTTAGTAAGTATAGATATGAATTTGCAGTAGTAAGTAGAACGCTCCCTGATGCTAAGAATGGGGAGGTTATTGCTCTTTTGAATAAACATAATGTATCTCCAATGGTTTATACAACAGAAATAGATGAACATTTTGTTGAAAGTTTTGAGAGTGCTAATATTGTTGAGTATATTTTACGACACAGATATGATAATGTAGAATATGTTATTTCAAGACTCAATATACTCAAAAAAAATAAGCAAAAGATAGTATTAATAGTTCATAAGTCTGAAATATATAGGAGGTATCTAAAACAAAATCTAGCACTGCATCATTTTAAAGTGCTTATAGTTGCCAGTGCTTATGAGGCGATACAAAAACTTCAAGTGTACCCTGAAGTGTCGCTGATGATAATAAACTCTGAACTTGTACAGCTTAAATATGCAGAAAATATAGATGGTTTAGAACTAGTAAGAAAGGTAAGAAAGATGGAACTCAATAAGATTAAGATAATTGTTTTAGCGGAAAAATCAAATTCTTATGAAACAAGTTTTTTCTTAAATGAAGGTGCTGATGATTACATTATCAACCCGTATTCAAGAGATGAACTTTATATAAGAATTTATCAAAACATAGGTTAAAAATATATGCAAAAAATTTTAATGATAGAAGATGACTTAGAGTTAGCGGAAATATTAACAGAGTATTTAGAGCAGTTTGAATTTAGTGTTGTGACAGAAGATGACCCTTTTAAAGCAGTAAGTATTTTAAAGTTAGAGCCTTTTGATTTGGTTATTTTAGATTTGACACTTCCTGGTATGGATGGGTTAGAGGTCTGTGAAGCTATTCGTGAAAGGCAAGATATTCCTATAATTATCTCTTCGGCTAGAAGTGATCTCTCTGATAAAGTAAAAGCTTTAGAATTAGGCGCTGATGATTATATGCCAAAGCCCTACGATCCTAGAGAGTTAGAGGCTAGAATACATTCAGTTTTGAGAAGATACGCAGCAAAGACAGAAGCAAAAGAAGAATCTAAAAGTGATTTTAAATGTGATACTGCAACAATGTTAATCTCTTATAAAAGTAGAAACATAGACTTAACTAATGCCGAATTTGGAATTTTATCTTATATGATTTCTAAGCAGGGTTTAGTTGTTTCACGTGAAGATTTAATTCATAATGTAAATGCAATAAATGAAGACTCTTCAAACAAAAGTATTGATGTGATGGTTGGACGAATTAGAAATAAATTAGGTGATAAAACACTTATAGAATCAGTTCGTGGCGTAGGTTATAAGTTATTGAAGTAAGATGGATATATATTGAAAAAACACGCAGTTTTACTTACTGTTCTCTTTGCTTTAGTAGTTACTCTCATTAGCGTAAGTGCTGTTTTTTTAGAGTTTTATAAACTTAATAAAAAACAGTACATCAATAATATTTTTACAAAATATACAGTTATTACTCAGATATATAAGAATCATGAACAAAATACAAATTTGAATATTATGTTTGAAGCAAATCTCGCAATATATAAGTTTAAAATTGAAAAAAACGTTGATGAAAAAAAAAGAGTTTTAGAAAATGGAAAAATTTTAAAACAAGAAGGTTTTAAAAATATGAGTTTAGTAGTAAATAAACAAGATTTACTCGCACTCAAGGTAAAAAGTTTAAGAACCACAATGATTGAATATTTTGATCGAATATATTTTTACATTCAATCCCCTAAAAGTTCTGCCTTAATTGAGGATGAAGAATTACGACCTTATAAACCGTGGAATATTTTATATGCGTATGCAAGTATTATACTCGTTTTAATTGTTTCATTTTTATTAATACTGCAAAGACTTAGACCACTTACTAGGTTAAGAAGGAATATTGCTAAGTTTGGTGATGGAGTAATGGATATTTCATTTGCGACAGATGGAACAGATGAAATTGCGCTTATTGCAAAAGAAATGGAAAATACAAGAGTAAAAATTAATACTATTTTAGAATCACGAACACTTTTTTTAAGAAATGTCATGCACGAATTAAAAACTCCTATTGCAAAAGGAACTATTGCTACACAAATGTTAAACTCTCAAAAACAAATAAATAGGTTTTCATCAATATTTGGAAGATTAGAATCACTTGTTGGTGAGTTTGCTCTTATTGAAGAGGTGACTAGTATTCATGATAAGCAAGATTTTAAACAATACCGTTTAGTCGATATAATTGATGGAGCTATTGATATGGCAATGGTTGATGTTAGTAGTGTGAGTGTTCATATTCCCAGCGCTAAAAAAATGGATATTAATTATAGGTTATATACAACAGCGGTTAAAAATATGATTGATAATGGCATAAAGTATTCAACAGATGGACATATTAAAATAGTGATGATCAATGATGAACTTTGTTTTGAAAGTCAGGGTAAATGTTTAAGACATCCATTAAAATTTTATATAGAACCTTTTACGAAAGATAACCCTTCAAAAAATAGCTTTGGGTTAGGATTGTATCTTGTTGACTCTATTCTTAAAGTACATAGTGAAGTGCTTGCACATGAGTATGATAATGGTATTAACCGTTTTATATTTGCGTAAATTTATCTTTGTGAGTTATTATTTATGAGAAAAAATCTACATATTTCTACTTTTTTTGCACTCTTCTTTTTTTTATTTGGTTACTTGTCTCACTTCACATATACTTCAATTAATAAAATAAATAAACCTTCTCTTTTAAGTAAGATTAAAAAATCTAAAGAGTTACATATTGTTTTATTAAATGCAACATCAACTTACTATATAGGAGTGAATGGAGAGGAGGGTTTTGAGTATAGCTTATTAAAATCTTATGCTGAGTATTTGGGGGTAAAACTTAAAATTACTACAGTTAATACTACTCAAGAAGCCATAGCGTATAAAAATAATCCAAATATACATATTATTTCAGCATCTTTTGCAAAGACTATTTCACGTGAGGGTAAATTTAATTTTGGTCCTGCTTACTTTGAAGTACAACAGCAGGTGGTTTGTAATAGAAGTATGATTAGAAAAAGAACTTTTCCAATGGGTATAGATGATTTAAAAAATCTTAACATTAAGGTAGGGGAAGGAACAAGTTATAGCCAAACAATACGTTCATTAGTAAAAGATGGCTTTGATATTAATGCGACCTTTACTTCTATTTATTCAACGGAGGAATTACTAGAACAAGTTTCATCTCATAAAATTGATTGTACTATAGCTGATTCAAATATGTATGCCTTAAACCTGAGGTATTATCCTGAAATGGAGATGGCATTTACTATAAGTGAACGAGAACAATTAGCATGGGTTTTAGCTGAAAATTCTGATGATTTAGCAAAAGATATGTACTATTGGTTAAATGATTTTACTCAAAGAGGAAAGATGGCTGAACTAAAAGATCATTATTATAGTAATGTTCACTTTTTTGATTATTATGATAATAAGATGTTTTATAAACGTATTAAAGCTAAATTACCAAAGTATAAAAAGTTTTTCCTTGATGCGAGTAAAAAATATACTATTGCATGGAAATTATTAGCCGCTATCTCTTATCAAGAATCACACTGGAATCCAAAAGCTAAAAGTTTTACAGGTGTGCGAGGGATGATGATGCTAACACGTGCTACCGCAAAATATGTAGGGGTAAAAGATAGAGTAAATCCAGAGCAAAGTATTATAGGAGGAACAAAGTATCTCAAGCAGATGATAAAACTCGTGCCTCAAGATGTGAAAGGTGAAAATCGCTTAAAATTTGCATTAGCCGCCTATAATGTAGGGATGGGGCATATGCATGATGCACAAACATTAGCAAAAAGATTAGGATACAATCAAAATATATGGAGTGATCTAAAGAAAGTTCTACCCCTTTTAGCAAAGAAAAAATATTATAGAACATTGAAATATGGATATGCTAGAGGCGAAGAACCTGTTAAATATGTCGAAGCAATATACGACTATAGAGATATACTAGAAAAAATTTAAATAAAGACTTTAATTAAATAAAGCCTCTAAAGCATCAACACCATCTTTAGCTTCTTCTATTTCACCAGTTTCAGTATTTGTTGTGCTATCTGTTTCATCGAGTTCTATATTCATACCTGTTAGCATTGATGCTAAACGGATATTGATACCACTTCTACCAATCGCTTTAGATTTTTGATCCCCTGGAAGAGTGATGATAGCTTTTTCATTTTCACCCTCTTCATTTTTTATAATTTGAACATGAGAAATGATGGCAGGACTCATAGTTCGAGATACAAAAAGTTCAGTGATATTAGTATATTCAATACAGTCGATATTCTCACCAATAAGCTCTTCACTTACAGCATTGATACGAACACCTTTAACTCCAACTGTTGCACCAACGGCATCAACTTGAGGGTGTGTTGAGATAAGTGCTATTTTTGCTCTCTCTCCTGGAATACGAGCAGATTTTTCAACGATAACTGTTCCATCAGAAATTTCAGGTACTTCTAGTTCTAAAAGTGCTTCTAAAAATTTAGGAGATGTGCGTGAGAGTTCTATTTGAATACCATTTTCTTTATCCATATTTACACGACGGACAACTGCTTTAATATGATCTCCAACTTTAAATTTTTCGCCTTTTATACGACTTTTCATAGGCAATACAGCTCTTACTTCATCAACTTCGATGTATGTTGATTGTTGTGCGTCAACTCTCGTTACTCTTCCTGAGACAAGATTACCGACTTTAGATTTGTATTTATTATAAAGTTCATCTTCTACTAATCTTTGGATATGAAATTCTATCTCACGATGGAGTTGAGATGCTCCAGTTCTTCCATAATCTTCTAGGCTATGTTCATCTTGGAGTTGATCACCAACTTCAACCTGATCATCATAAGCTTTTGCATCAGTTAAGGACATAAAAGCTGGGTTTACATCACCTGATTCAGTGTATAAATCCTCATTATCATCAGCCAGTATAGTAATAGTTTGAATAATATTAATAGATTTGGTTTCATCATCAATCTGTGCTTCAAAAGCAAAGTCTCGATTTATCACTCTTTTTGCAGTTTGAACAAATGCAGTTTTAAGCGCTTCAATTACTTTTTCAGGTTCTAAACCTTTTTCATGTGCAATTGCATCAGCGATATCAAGGATTTTTTCCATAGTTATACCTTTATTTTTTTTAAGATAGTTTCACAAAAAATAAAATGTTAAGTTTGGGGATTTCTTATGAAGTATAGGAAGTATAGCTAAACTAGTATAAAAAAATCTTTAATACGATTTTTAGTAGATTTAAAGTATAATACACCACTTTTAGATGTCTAGTTTCACCACGTTATGGTTGCCCAATTCAATAATAAGCGATAGCTTAATAACATCACAGTAAAATCTTTTTACCACAAAAGGATTAAAATAATGTCACAAGTCTATCACTCCAATGCTAGAACAAACCAGCATGTAAGACAAAGAATACAATAATCTGATTTAACAAATGTTGAATTATCAGATAACTATAATGTAAATGTGAAAACTATTGCTAAACACAGAAAAAGAGATTTTTCAAATGATAAGAGTTCAAGACCAAATAATATAAAATATGCTTTAACACCTTTAGAAAAGGAGCTTATACGGGTCGTAAGAACCCTTACTTGGATGGAGTTAGATGGCTTAACAGATACCATGGTTGATGTCATTCCAAATGCAAACAGAAGTAATGTCTATAGAACTTTGAGAGCCTTTGATATAAATAGAGTTCCTGTTGAACAAAAGGCAAAAGCTAAAAAGTTTAAAGAGTATGAGCCTGGCTATTTGCACATTGATGTAACCTATTTACCAAAATTTGACAAACAAAAATATTATCTCTTTGTAGCTATAGATAGAGCTACAAGGCTATTGTATTATAAAGTATATGAAAATAAGACAGCTGCTAATGCAGTTGAATTTCTCAAAGAGTGTAAAGAGTTTTTTCCTTTTTACATAACTCATATTCTCACAGACAATGGACTGGAGTTTACCGACAAATGGGCAAGAGGTAAAGGCAAAGTTAGTGGCAATCATAAGTTTGATATTGAATGTACTAAAGATGAGATAGAACACAGGCTAACAGCTCCATATACACCTCAAACTAATGGAATGGTTGAAAGGGTTAATGGAACAATAAAGAATGCTACAATCAAAGCAGAGGATTATGATAATATTGATGATGTTAAGAAAGATTTAAATAAGTTCTTGATATTCTATAACTTCAATAGAAGACATGGTTCTTTAAGAAAAGAACTCAAAGTCAGAACTCCTTTTGATGCAGTTCAAAGTTGGTTTCAAACGAAGCCTGAAATATTTAAGATTTTACCAAGTGAGTTTCAAGATATTGCTTTTGAAATGGTACAACGTGGTGAAACTTGACATATAAGGTTAAATAATTTGAAAGAAGAAAAACCAAAGCAAGCAACTCTTAAAGAGCTTGCTAAATTTTTAAATGTATCTGTTAGTGCCGTTTCCCAGTATAAAAAAAATAAAAAAATGATTATGAGGCTTGGTTTACCAGTTTACTTTGATAATCTTATGAAAAAATAGTAAAAATAATACTGAAATGTGGCTAATTGATATTTAGAAATGAATCATACAAATAGGTTGTTAACTATTTTCATTATAAAATGGTGAAGAAATATATTTTGTTGATGATAAAAAAAATATAAAAGATATGGACTTAGCCAAGTCCGCACTGTATGCGGTTAATCGAATAAAATTCTTTCTTTAAACACAGAAGACCACACAAATCCACTAAAAACTAAATTTAAAGAGTTGAGCGATAGAGTCATCTAAATCCCATCTATTGTTAATGAGTTGTTCTTGTATACTGATGTTACGATAATCTAAACCTTCAAATTTACAAAAGGTGACATATTAAAAATAGATGGCATTAAAAATGCTTAAAATATATATGAAGCAATTAGAAGATATGTACATAAATTTCGCAATCAGTTCATTTAGCAAGATAGAGATGACAAAACTTTCAAAAGTAACAGGTAATAGTCATGATGTTTTCACAAAGCATCTACTATTAAATGATTCTCTTGATGATGAAAAGACTTTGTGGAAATCAATAAAACCATTTTTAAGAGATTATGAGAATGAAGACAATGCTTGTATTATTATCGATGATATGCTTATGCATAAGCCTTGGAGTAAAGTAAATGATGTAGTTTGCTGGCATTATGACCATGTCTCACAAAAGATGCAAAAAGGTATCTTAATGCTAAATTTTCATTATACAGATGCTACAGGTATATCTATCCCTTTGGGATATGAAATTATCACAAAAACTGAAAATAAGTGGAGTGAGGAACATCAGAAGAATATTAAAAAATCTCTCTTTAGTAAAAATGAAATAATGCAAGATAAACTTCAAATTTTACATCACAATAATGAAGTGAAATATAAATATATTTTATTTGATAAATGGTTTTCAAGTATTAAGAATCTACTTATTTATATCTTGTTACTAATAGACTTCTCCTAAAACCTTTTTCAATATTTGGATATATGTCCCTACGCAGTTACTTTAATTTAAAATATAAGAGTAATTTCAATATTACTAAAATATAATCTTGCTAAAGCCTATAAACAAGTATCTAAATGGATGTATTACTGTGAGCTTTTAGGAGAAGTCCAATGATATAGACTTATCTTTCAATCAGGTACTTGAAATCTACAAAAGACGGTGGAAAATAGAGGAATATCATAAATCTTTAAAACAAAATAGACTTCTTGCAAAACTCATTTTCCAGCAACCTCAAATCCACGGTCAAAATTAACTAATCCACATATCAGATTGAAGCGAAGATTGAACCTTTTTCTACGGTTACGATATTTCTGTTTAAGGATTTGAAAAGTCTTTAATTTAGCATTGATATGTTCAACACATATGCGAGCTGAAGCTTCTCTTTTATTTTGATTTTTTTGTGTATCAGTTAATGGATGTAGCTTTGATTTCTTATATGGTATTTGAGTGTTATTATGTTGCTTTTTAATACCAAGATAGCCTAAATCTACATAGATACAAGTTTGAGGTTTCACAGGTAGATCACTCTGTTTAAAGAGTTTAAAATCATGAGTAGTACCTTTGCATGTATGAGCACAAATAATACGTTCATCCTTGTCAATAACGATTTGCCCTTTTAGTGTATGGTTTCTTTTCTTCCCTGAGTAGTAATCTCTTTGCTTTTTTTTGGTCGTTGTATGGGGGACTCTGTAGCATCAATGACGATAAACTCTAAGTCCATATCATCTCCATATAAAGCACGTTTACTTGGTAATGAAAACTTTCCAGATTTTATTAAAACATCTTCAACATCTCTTACTATTCGAGAAGCTGTAGATTCACTTACTCCATAATCAAAGCCAATATGTTCTAAGGTTCTATATTCTCTGTAATAACTTAACATTAATAGTACTTTTTCTTTTGAATCTAAACTTTTTCTACCACCAACTCCATGGTTTTTAGTTCTCTCTTTTTCATAGGCTATAAATACTAAAAGCATTTCATTAAATGTATCTTTATTTACACCAATAAGACGCTTAAAATTCTTTGGTTCTTTCTTCTGTAATTTTTCATATTTATTCATATCAATCTTACCCCAATCCATTAATAACTAGCACTTAAAAGTGGAATAATTATTGCTTGCTTTTGAGAAAAATAAGGTGATAAGAAAATGGCAATAAAAGCAAGAGATAAATTAGCACAAAAGCGTTTAAGAAAAGGCTATGCAAAAATAGCTGAATCAAATAAACTTTTAGAGTTACTATCAAGAGTTCCAGACCATCGTAAAGGTCAAGGTAAACGGCATAAATTAGAACATATCTTATATCTAGCTATATTAGCTGGACTAATGGGAGCTACAGATTACAAACAAATTTCTATTTGGATAGATAAACATGTTCAAAAAGAAGAAGTAAAAAAACTTCTAGGTGTAGAATTTATAATAACACCAAAAAGAAGTGCTGTATCAGATATACTTGCAAAAGTTGATAGTGAGGCAGTAGAACTTTTGTTTAGAGAATGGATAAGAATTTATGTCGATACTACAGGAAAACATCTAAGCGTAGATGGTAAAGTGATGAATGGTATCAGATATAAAGACCAAAAGGCTATAGAAGTTGTTGGTGCAGTTTTATCAGAGATAGGTGTAGTTATTGCTCATCAAAAAATTGCAGAGAAATCAAATGAAATACCTGCTTTACAAGCTATGATAGCAGAGCTTGGAGATGAATTTCTCTTTACCTTTGATGCGATGAACACACAAAAAAACTCTTGATTCTATTGAGCAGAGTGGTTCAAAATATATTGCTAAAGTTAAAGGTAACCAAAAAACACTTCTTGATAAAATAAATGAAATATCAAGAGAGATAAAACCATCAAGCACTTATAAAGCTAAACCAATCCAGCAATCTAATGAGTGGATAAATAGAGAAGTATTTATATATGAACCAACTACTTTTTATCATAATGAAATTACCCATGTTCGCTCAATCATAAAAACTATTAAAAAAATACACAAGACAAACCATAAAACAGGAGAAGTAACAAACAGCACTAGTATTCAGTTCTGTATAGCAAATTTTCGTGAAAATGCGGAGTTCTTTCATGATAGAATTTTACTCCATTGGAAGGTAGAAACAATGCACCAATACAAAGATAATACACTTTTAGAAGATGACCATAATGCTCATCTAAATCCATTTTTAATGACAATTATCAGAAGCATTATTTTAAATATCTTGCACCTAAATGGTACAAAATCTATACAAGAACAACTCATTAACAATAGATGGGATTTAGATGACTCTATCGCTCAACTCTTGAAATTTAGTTTTTAGTGGATTGGGGTGTATCAATCTGATAGCATTTTTAGTTCCTACTTTTAGAGTTTTGCAAGAAGTCTAATTTAAAAATAGAACACTCTCCAACAAAAGTTGAAACATCACAAAGAAATCATATACACTTATCTGTTCGTGGTTTTATAAAACTTGAGAAACTTCGATTAAACTATAAAATGAACCACTTTGCCATTAAGGAAAAAATATATATTGAGGCTCTCCAAGTCGCCTACCAAAAAGTTGAAGAATTACAAGTTGCTTAGATTTGTAGCACTTCTTAAACTTTATGAATTTAGATTATCGTAACATCAGCTCCCATAACAAGGTCAGTGTCCATTGTATTGGATATTTTCCATGAAAGAACAGCTTTAGAGTACCAATCAATGATAGCTGCAAGATAAACCATGCCACCATTGATTTTAATATAGGTAATATCTGTACTCCATACTTGATTAGCTCTTGTAATATCTATCCCTCTAAGCTTATAGGAGAACTTAGGATGTTGTATATTAGCTAGAGTTAAGGAAATAGGCTCTCTTACAGCTAGTATAACCTTTAATCCTAACTCTTTGCGATAACTCTGCACTGTGTTTAAACTTACACTGAAACCATTCTCTAGTAACTGGTAATGCACCTTCTTAGCTCCATATATTGGTATCTCTTCAAAGATAGATTTTATCTCCTCCTTGATGGTTTCTTTATGTTCGCTGACTACAGGTATATAGTAAAGCGAACTTCTACTAATATCTAGTATTGCACACTGTTGTACTACGGATAATCTCTTTAACTCGAAATTTATCATAGCCTTTTTACTAGATAAGTCCGAGCTTCTCAGCTTTCCCCGCATCCAGTTATTCTCCACTGTTAATTGTCCTACTGTTTTTGCGTATTCATCTATTTTTTCTTGAAGTTTTTTAGTTTCATCTTTATACTCTTTTACAACTTTGGAAGGTTCCATTGCCATCTCTGCATTCTCTAAAAATAGCTTCTTCCAGTTTTTGAGATTATTGGGTGTAATACCATTATCTTTAGCTATTTCTATAAGAGTTTTTTCCTCTTTAAGAAGCTCTAAAACCAATTTTATTTTTAGCTCTGTTGAATAAGTTGTCCGTTTTCTGCTCATCTTTCTACCCTCACTTTATTATTCTTATTTTATCGTATTTAAAATAAGAACTTTTGAAATGTTGTTTGGTTTTCTTGGGGTAGTATAAGTTTTGGATTCTCTTGCATTTAATCACCCCAATCCATTAATAACTAGAAATTAAAAGTGGAATAATTATTGCTTGCTTTTGAGAAAAACAAGGTGATAAGAAAATGGCAATAAAAGCAAGAGATAAATTAGCACAAAAGCGTTCAAGAAAAGGTTATGCAAAAATAGCTGAATCAAATAAACTTTTAGAGTTACTATCAAGAGTTCCAGACCATCGTAAAGGTCAAGGGAAACGGCATAAACTAGAACATATTTTATATCTAGCTATATTAGCTGGACTAATGGGAGCTACAGATTACAAACAAATCTCTATTTGGATAGATAAACATGTCCAAAAAGAAGAAGTAAAAAAACTTCTAGGTGTAGAATTTATAATAACACCAAAAAGAAGTGCTGTCTCAGATATACTTGCAAAAGTTGATAGTGAGGCAGTTGAACTTTTGTTCAGAGAATGGATAAGAATTTATGTCGATACTACAGGAAAACATCTAAGCGTAGATGGTAAAGTGATGAATGGTAGTAGATATAAAGACCAAAAGGCTATACAAGTTGTTGGTGCAGTTCTATCAGAGATAGGTGTAGTTATTGCTCATCAAAAAATTGCAGAGAAATCAAATGAAATACCTGCTTTACAAGCTATGATAGCAGAGCTTGGAGATGAATTTCTCTTTACCTTTGATGCGATGAACACACAAAAAAACTCTTGATTCTATTGAGCGAAGTGGTTCAAAGTATATTGCTAAAGTTAAAGATAACCAAAAAACACTTCTTGATAAAATAGATGAAATATCAAGAGAGATAAAACCATCAAGCACTTATAAAGCTAAACAAATCCAGCAGTCTAATGAGCGGATAAATAGAGAGGTATTTGTATATCAACCAACTACTTTTTATCATAATGAAATTACCCATGTTCGCTCAATCATAAAAACTATTAAAAAAATACACAAGACAAACCATAAAACAGGAGAAGTAACAAACAGCACTAGTATTCAGTTCTGTATAGCAAATTTTCGTGAAAATGCGGAGTTCTTTCATGATAAAATTTTACTCCATTGGAAGGTAGAAACAATGCACCAATACAAAGATAATACACTTTTAGAAGATGACCATAATGCTCATCTAAATCCATTTTTAATGACAATTATCAGAAGCATTATTTTAAATATCTTGCACCTAAATGGTACAAAATCTATACAAGAACAACTCATTAACAATAGATGGGATTTAGATGACTCTATCGCTCAACTCTTGAAATTTAGTTTTTAGTGGATTTGGGTGGCATTTAATACAGTTGCTAACTTTTTAAGATTTACTGCTCTTAATTTTGAAATTGATACTATCAATCCAACTATTACAAATATTCTTGCTCTGTTAAAATTTGTATGTTCTTTTATCTGTTCTTTCAATAGACTTCTCCTAAAACCTTTTTCAATATTTGGATATATGTCCCTACGCAGTTACTTTAATTTAAAATATAAGAGTAATTTCAATATTACTAAAATTTAATCTTGCTAAATCCTATAAACAGGTATCTAAAGTGAGGTATTACTATGAGCTTTTAGGAGAAGTCCAATATGTTACAATTATCTTCGAGTTTGGTCTTTTTCATAAGGGTATTTATACTTTAAAACCAAGCTCTTTATTCTTTTATTTTTTAAAAATGACGACTACTGTAAACAAAAATATCGTAACCGTAGAAAAAGGTTCAATCTTCGCTTCAATCTGATATGTGGATTAGTGGATTTGAGCTTGGAAGAAAATGAGTTTTGCAAGAAGTCTAATTTGCAAATTCCATAAAATAAGCCTTTAATAATGATGTTATTGGAACAAAATTATACTAAAAAGTGCTTATTTATGGGCTTTACTATTCAAGTTAAGTCTATAAATTTATTGGAATTTATGTGCAAAAGTCGACTAACATTACACATAAGGTGTAATGTTAAATAAAGTTTTTATTTGAACTACTTGTTAAGGTTATTGACAGCAGAGGCTGCATTTGTAGATGCAGTATTTGAAGCTGAAGCAACATTTGTAGTCACAGTATTAACAGCAGAAGCTGCGTTTGTAGAGGCAGTATTTGAAGCTGAAGCAATATCTTTAGAGATAGTTTTTGTAGAATCATTAGCATTTGTAGCTATTGAGTTTACAGAATCTTTTATATCAGTAGAGATAGCTTTAGTAGAGTCATTGGTATTTATAGATGCTGTATTAATTGCTGAAGTAACATCTTTAGATACATTACTTATCCCATCTCTTAAATCATTAGAAACAATATTAGAAGCATTATTCGCATCTTTAGATAATGATTTTGTAGAATCATTAACATGACCAGATACCGTACCTACTGAAGAAGTAATGTTATTTGAAGTTGAGATTGAGCTATCTTTGAAATCTTTAGAAGCCATAGTTGAGCTATCCTTGAAATCTCTACTCGTATTAGAAGCAGTATCTTTAGAATCTTCAGCTATTTCGATTGTAGAATCCCTTAAGTCTTTTGACACACCCGAGATAGTAGTAGTTGTACTTGCAGTAGTAGAAACCTCAGAAGTTTTTACATCATCGGAGAATTTTACTAAAGAGTCTTTAGTATCAGAACTTACGGCCGTTGTAGTTCTCTCAGCTGATTTTGAAGTTTCAACTATACCGGATACACCTGAAGTAGTTGCTTCTTTAGCACTTTTACTCATTGATGTCATACCATCTTTCATATCTTTAAACATATCTCCAAAACTAAAATCTGATGCAGATAAGCCTGTAGTTAACGCTAAAGCTGCGATTGAGCTAATTACTATATTTTTCATGTTTGTTTCCTCTCTCATGTTATTTTAATATATTAAATGTTGATAAAAGTATAGCTATATATTAATTAATTATAACTTAAACTATATAAAAATATAATATGAGGTTATTATTGAGAACTCTGGTATTCGCTTAAAGATATGTAAATCCGACTTAATAGACTTCTTGCAAAACTCATTTTCTTCCAACTATAATGGACTAAAAAAGCAAGACTATTAAAACAAGATTTAATGAAAAAAATGGGTGCTTAAATCATAAATATTTATGATAATAAAGCAAATAAAAATCAACTATCTTCAAGTTCAAACTTTTATTAAATCCAGCATGAACATTCATCAACTTTTTCATAAGACTTCTCCTAAAACCTTTTTCAATATTTGGATATATGTCCCTACGCAGTTACTTTAATTTAAAATATAAGAGTAATTTCAATATTATTAAAATATAATCTTGATAAAGCCTATAAACAGGTATCTAAAGGGAGGTATTACTATGAGCTTTTAGGAGAAGTCCATAGGAGAAAATACTCCGCCATCAATAGCATTGGTAGTATTATCTATCTTGAAATCTGTATATTTTTGCTAGGTAAAAAGATAAGAGACTTCTTGCAAAACTCCTTATAAGTAATAGCACACAAATAATAATATACTACCCCAATAAGTCAAGACAACATTTTCAAAGTCCTTATTCACCTCTAACCTGTAACTTTATGAAAGAGCTACTACATTTTCAGTGTAGTTTTCATCATTAATCTGTAAACTATCAAAGTAAACATTCATAGGTTTTTTATAGCCCAGTATTTCATGAAATCTTCTATAATTATAGAATTCCATGTAGTCTGCTACATCCTCTTTTAGCTCCTTGATTGTATTGTATTCGTTAAGATAGATTCTCTCTACTTTAGCACTTCTCCAAAATCTTTCAATAGCAATATTATCAGTAGCTCTACCCTTGCCATCCATTGAGATAGTGATGCCATTATCCTTCAACCTTTGAGTATGAATATAGCTTGTATACTGGCTTCCCTGATCCGTATTGAATATCTCAGGTTTAGCATATTTAAAGAGTGCAACATTAAGTACTCCCATAACAAGGTCGGTATCCATAGTATTTGAAATTCTCCATGAAAGCACAGCTTTGGAGTACCAGTCAATGATAGCAGCAAGATAAACCATACCACCATTGATTTTAATATAGGTTATATCTGTACTCCATATCTGGTTAGCTCTCACAATATACAATCCTCTGATTTTATAAAAATATTTAGGATGTTGTATGTTTGGCTGAGTCAGGTACATTGGCTCTCTTAGAGCTAGGATAGCTCTTAAACCCAACTCCTTACGGTAGCTCTGTACTGTATTCAAACTCACACTAAAGCCATTCTCTAGTAATTGACAATGTACCTTTTTAGCCCCATATATCGGTATATCCTCAAAGATAGATTTTATCTCTTCTTTGATAGCCAGTTTATTTTCATTCATTGTTGGCGTGTAATACAAGCTACTTCTACCCCGTTCTATCAGTTGACATTGTTTCACTACAGATAGGGTCTTTAGCTCGTAATCTATCATAGCTTTTTTGCTAGATGAGTCCGAGCTTTTTAGCTTTCCCACAGCCCAATCCTTCTCTAAAGTTAGTTGCCCAACTTTTTTAGCATATTCACCAACTTCAATCTGCAGTTTAGCATTAGCATCTTTGTACTCTTTTATTGTTTTGGAAGGTTCCATTGCCATCTCTGCATTGTCCAAAAATATCTTCTTCCAGTTTTTTAAATTATTAGGTGTAATTGAATTTTCTTTGGCTATTTCAACAAGAGTTCTTTCCTCTTTTAAAAGTTCTAAAACCAATTTAGTTTTTAGCTCTGCTGAATAAGTTTTTCGTTTTCTGCTCATCTCTTTACCCTCACTTTATTGTTCTTATTTTATCGTATTTAAAATAAGAAATTTTAACATGTTGTTTGGTTTTCTTGGGGTAGTATAATCTCCATTTTATGTTTTTCTAGTACTATTACATATATAAATAGTATACAGGGTTAAGAATTGAGCAGACGAAACAAAAACAAACAACCTCCTAGAGATACACTAACATTTAGTGAAAAAGATTTTTTACCAACAACTAGAGCAGATATGGATGCTAGGGGCTGGGATTATTGTGATATTATTCTTGTGAGTGGTGATGCTTATATAGATTCTCCCTTTATCGGTGTTGCTATGGTTGGGCGTATGCTTGAAAAACTTGGATATAAGGTTGGTATGATTGGTCAGCCTGATGTAAAATCTCCTGATGATATTATGCGTCTAGGAGAGCCTCGTCTTTACTGGGGTGTGAGTGGTGGCAGTGTTGATTCTATGGTCTCAAACTATACTGCAACAAAGAAATTCAGAAATTCAGATGATTATACACCAGGTGGAAAAAACAATAAACGCCCAGACCGTGCTTTGAGTGTATATTGCAACCTTATAAGAAGATATTTCAAAGATACTGTTCCCTTAGTCCTAGGAGGAATAGAAGCTAGTTTAAGGCGTGTTACTCATTATGATTACTGGTCAAACAAACTTAAAAAACCTATTCTATTTGATTCTAAGGCTGATGTTCTTATCTATGGTATGGGCGAGATTGCTTTAGAACAACTTAGCCTTGCTATCTCTCAAAAGAAAGATTATTCAGATATTCGAGGAATTTGCTACATCTCTAAAGAGCCAAATTATAAATTTCATCAGCTTCCATCTCACGCTGAGTGTTTAGAAGATAAAGAGAAATATATAGATTTATTTGACTTATTTTATGATAACAATGACCCCATAGCAGCAAAGGGTTTATGTCAAAAAGTCGATACAAGATTTTTAATCCAAAATCCCCCTTGTGATTATCTTAATGAGCAAGAGATGGACGCTAACTCCAATCTTCCCTTTACAAGAGAGTTACACCCTTATTATGCAAAACAAGGCAAAGTTAAATGTTTAGAGACTATTAAATTCTCAATCATGACGCATCATGGCTGTTGGGGAGAATGTAATTTTTGTGCTATTGGTGTGCATCAAGGGCGTACAATACGAACTCGTTCAGAAGATAACATTTTAAAAGAAGCAAAAGATTTTAATAATTATAAAGATTATAAAGGCATCATCTCTGATGTTGGAGGGCCTACAGCAAATATGTATGGGTATGAGTGTGGTAAAAAACTCAAACTTGGAACTTGTGATCACCAAAGATGTGTGGATGCAAGTCATCTTTGTAAGTCAATGAAAGTAGATCATAGTAGAAATATAAACCTTCTTCGTCAAGTAAGGCAGGTTGAGGGTGTGAGAAAAGCTTTTGTCGCATCAGGTGTAAGGTATGATCTTATTACAGAAGATAAAAAACATGGATATGACTACTTAAAAGAGATGGTAAAACATCATATTTCAGGACAGATGAAAGTTGCACCAGAGCATACACAACAGCATGTTTTAGAGCTTATGGGCAAACCAGGAAAACAAACTCTTATAGATTTTAAAAAACTTTATGACAAGTTAAACAAAGAAGAGGGGAAAAATCAATTTTTAACTTACTACCTTATAGCTGCTCATCCTGGATGTGAAGACAAAGATATGCACGAGTTAAAAAGATTTACAACAGATGAACTTCAAATGAATCCAGAACAAGCACAAGTTTTCACTCCAACTCCTGGAACTTACTCGGCTGTGATGTACTATACAGAACTAGACCTAGTAACAAGAAAAAAGATTTTTGTTGAAAAAGATACAAAAAGAAAAGAAAAGCAAAAAGAAATCGTAGTAGCAAAAGATAATTTCTCTTGTGGGTTTGCCTCTTAAGCTATAAATATTTATAATTATTTGTGTACAATAACTTAAATAGACTAAAGGACTCTAAAATGACAAACTTTAAAAGATTTTTATTTACGGTAGGTGTAGTTACGAGTACGCTTCTTAGTGCAGATATGATGTCGGATATGATGGATAAAATGAATATGGATGATATGAAAATGCCATCTATGGATTCAAAAACATATAAAAATAAACAAGATAAAGATAAAAATACGCTTAATATGCCATTTATGAGTGATTTTAAGATGCCAACTATGAATCCAGATAAAAAATCAGGCGATATGAAGATACCATTTATAGATGAGATAAAAGATATGAAAATGCCAGGAATGGATAATATGAAAATACCCTCTACTGGAGATATGAAAATGCCTAATATGAACTCCCAATTAGATTCAAATGGAATAAAAATACCATTTATGGGTGATATGAAAATACCAAATATGAATTCTAATAATGCGAATATGCCATTTATGGGCGATATGGACAATATGAAAATGCCAGAAATAAATTCTAAGAGAGGTGTTTCTGATATGAAAATACCATTTATGGGTGATATGAAAGTACCAATGATGAATACACAAAAAATAAAAACGGCTACGATTAATAGTTCAGATAAAGATATAGTTGAGCTACCTACTATGCCACAGGTACCAAATATTTTAAAATATTAATTTTTCTTAAATCTTTGGAATCCCTTACAGTAGTCGTCATTTTTTAAAATAAAAGAAGGCTATGTTCGTATTAAGGGTTGATACCGTATTCCTTAAAATTTAATGCCTTAAAATAGGGAGCTCAAAATATTAAATTTCTCAAAACAACTACTTTTAACCCTTAATGCGAACATAGCCTAAAAGAATAAAGAGTTTGATTTTAAAGTATAAATACTATAATATACTACCCCAATAAGTCAAGACAACATTTAACCTGTAACTTTATGAAACAGCTACTACATTTTTAGTGTAGTTTTCATCATTAATCTGTAAACTATCAAAGTAAACATTCATAGGTTTTTTATAGCCCAGTGTTTCATGAAATCTTCTATAATTATAGAATTCCATGTAGTCTGCTACATCCTCTTTTAGCTCCTTGATTGTATTGTATTCGTTAAGATAGATTCTCTCTACTTTAGCACTTCTCCAAAATCTTTCAATAGCAATATTATCAGTAGCTCTACCCTTGCCATCCATTGAGATAGTGATGCCATTATCCTTCAACCTTTGAGTATGAATATAGCTTGTATACTGGCTTCCCTGATCCGTATTGAATATCTCAGGTTTAGCATATTTAAAGAGTGCAACATTAAGTACTCCCATAACAAGGTCGGTATCCATAGTATTTGAAATTCTCCATGAAAGCACAGCTTTGGAGTACCAGTTAATGATAGCAGCAAGATAAACCATACCACCATTGATTTTAATATAGGTTATATCTGTACTCCATATCTGGTTAGCTCTCACAATATACAATCCTCTGATTTTATAAAAATATTTAGGATGTTGTATGTTTGGCTGAGTCAGGTACATTCGCTCTCTTACAGCTAGGATAGCTCTTAAACCCAACTCCTTACGGTAGCTCTGTACTGTATTCAAACTCACACTAAAGCCATTCTCTAGTAATTGACAATGTACCTTTTTAGCCCCATATATCGGTATATCCTCAAAGATAGATTTTATCTCTTCTTTGATAGCCAGTTTATTTTCATTCATTGTTGGCGTGTAATACAAGCTACTTCTACCCAGTTCTATCAGTTGACCTTGTTTCACTACAGATAGGGTCTTTAGCTCGTAATCTATCATAGCTTTTTTGCTAGATGAGTCCGAGCTTTTTAGCTTTCCCACAGCCCAATCCTTCTCTAAAGTTAGTTGCCCAACTTTTTTAGCATATTCACCAACTTCAATCTGCAGTTTAGCATTAGCATCTTTGTACTCTTTTATTGTTTTGGAAGGTTCCATTGCCATCTCTGCATTGTTCAAAAATATCTTCTTCCAGTTTTTTAAATTATTAGGTATAATTGAATTTTCTTTGGCTATTTCAACAAGAGTTCTTTCCTCTTTTAAAAGTTCTAAAACCAATTTAGTTTTTAGCTCTGCTGAATAAGTTTTTCGTTTTCTGCTCATCTCTTTACCCTCACTTTATTGTTCTTATTTTATCGTATTTAAAATAAGAAATTTTAACATGTTGTTTGGTTTTCTTGGGGTAGTATATAAGAAAACTTAGTTAAGTGGTCTTGACAATGAAGGACATTATATTAAATCTTATTTTTGAATTTATCCCATACTTTCTATCCAGTAATCTGAATATTGTTGTTCTTGTTTTATGCTTGTTGTTCCTCCATGACCAGGATACATTGTTTTATCGTAAGATATTTTTTTAAATCTTTTAAGTGATTCTTTCATATCTTGGGGTGAAGAGTAAGGGAAATCTGTCCTACCAATAGAACGTTCAAATATGAAATCACCACTAAACATAGCATTAGATATCTCTATAGTAGAACACCCAGGACAATGCCCGGGAAAATGACGAAATTTTACTTTTATACCATCAAAATCAAATTCTTGATTTGGTTCAACTTCTATATCTGGTGTGGACGGAGGTAAGCCTGGCATCCAATCACTTGAAGTTAAAAGCATTACATCACCCTTTGGTGTATAAAGAGGGATATTTAATTTTTTTTGAAGCTCATTATTTGACCATACATGATCAAAATGTCCATGTGTGTTTAAAATTGCTACTGGATTTTTAACATTAGCTATAACCCAAGGAGTAGCATTGACACCTGGATCGATGATAAAATCTTTTCCTTGGACAGTAATTATATAACAGTTTGTTTCATATACCCCCATTGGCTTTACTTTTATACTCATAAATTACCTTTATATTTCGTTATTATTCCAAGCTTCAATAGCTTTTATAAGGTTTTCAAACCCACTTACACTTCCCACTATAAAAACTTCATCTAAGATGTAGCATGAGATTCTTCCATTGAGCTCTTGTAAAAAAATTGCATATTCACAATCTTGTTTGTCCGTTGAAATCACTCTCATACCGTCTACAGTATCATTAAGTTGAGGAATAGCATCATATTCAATATTAACTAATTTTTTACCATCACTCATATAATTTATCATCATTACCTCTTTGTATCAATACTCTAATAATACAATATTTGAGCTTAATCAAAAAAAATTATTTTTCATACTTATTTTTCATCTCTTGTATAATGGCTTTTAATTCTTGTGCCTTTGTATCTTTTGAGATAGCTTCACCATAATAAATAGTAATCTCTCTTCTTTTAAAGAATGATTTTTTATTTTTTGGTTTATATTTGGAGAATAAACTACCAAATAAACCATCTATATAGAATGGCACTATGACACCATCATAATCTTTAGAGATAAGTTCAAAACCTCTCATAAATTTTCCAAGTTCCCCATCTGTAGAGATAGCGCCCTCAGGATAAATACCAACTATACGTTCATCTTTTAATCTTTTATTTGCTTCTTTAAACGCATCTTTTGAAGCTTTTGGTGATACTGGAATTGCTTCGCCTGTTTTAAAAATATAATGAAAACCTTTCCAATAATAAATATCTTTTTCCATCATATAATTGATAGGTCTTTTCATAGGAATTTGCAAAATAATCCAATCTAACCAACTTACATGATTACCAAGTAATAATACACCCTTAGAATCAGGAATATTTTCTAGACCAACAAAATTATACTTATGTCTAAACATAGCAATAAATTTCATTAAAGTCCAAAATGACATAGCCTCATAGTTTTTATACACCATAAAAGTCATATAAATTCCTACAAAACTCATTACATAAAAAAGTGATTGGGCGTGCATTCCAAGATAAGCAAATATTGTAGTTAAAATCAAAAATGAAACCATAAAAATATTTTGTATAAAGTTACTTCCTGCGATGATAGTTCCAAGATGCACTCGTGGTGATAAAAGTTGAATTCTGGCATTTAAAGGCACGATAACTAAACCAGAAAACATTCCAAATAATGCAAATAAAATTGCTAATGTAGTGATGGATGTGATAGAGGGAACCATGAAAACAATGATACTTATACCAACAGAGCCAACACTTACTAGCCCCATATTTATATAATATTTAGAAAATTTTGCGGCCATTACAGAACCTATTACTATCCCAATAACGGCTAAGGACATAATTCCTTGAACAACAATAGTGTTAGTAATTCCTAACTTACTTTTTGCATATTCTCCAAAGATTGCAAGGACTACCTGAGAGATAGACCAAAATAAACTAAGTGCCAAAATTGAGTCAAAAATTTCTTTTTTTCTTCTTATAATTTTCAAGTTCTTCACAAGATATTCGCCTATAACATACCTTTTAAATTCAAACTTTTTTCTACATTTATAGTTCATTTTATTTGGTAACTGATAAGCTAAAATTAACTCTATAAAAGAACCAATAACTAGAAGCCAACCAAGAGGTGCAATAGCTTTGAGTATATCTTCTTTACTTGTAAAATTTTCTTGAATTAAATTTTCAAAAAGTACTGTATAAAAAATAATACCACCTAAAATAGCAATAGTAGTGACAGCTTGAACTGCACCATTTGCATTGGTAATATTTTTAACACCAAATAACTCTTTAATATATCCATATTTTGCAGGTCCATATATAGCACTCTGTAATGCAAGTATGAAAGTCAATCCAAAAGCTACATAAAACCAGCCATTGTTATAAGAAATAGTGATTAAAAGTGTAATAATTACTGCTAATATAGAAGAATACCGCATGATAGTATTTTTAGGAAACTTATCAGCTAAAAATCCAGAAGGGGAGAACATAAGAATAAAAGGTAATAATATCAGTGCATTTACAATAGCTGTTAAGATGATTTGAATTTCACCATCATATACTTTAAAAATCGTATTTTGAATAATAATTTTATGACCTAGATCTGTAAAAGCATTTAGAAATACAACAAGTAAATAGTTTACAACTCCTACAATTTTAAACATTTATTCTTCCAATTCTAATGTTTGAGATACTAAGGTTGTACTCCAACCCTCATAAAATGCTTGATTTTCTTTTATCACTTTATAGAGTTCATTTACCACTTCAGCCACTTTTTCTTTATTTACAGCATGATTTTTTATCAAAGCTATACCATTTGCAAACTCATCACTGCTAATATCATCTTTAAACCTAAAACCTTCTACAAGAGTATTTAAAAATCTATTTTTTTGTGTAGGTGTTTGAAATGACAAATAATGTTCAACATCTCTACAAACATTCAAATCCTCACCCTCCTCTTGAAGTAAAAATATAATTTTTTCACTTTGTATATGAATGAGTTCTAACTCTGTTGGAAAGAGTTGAGTTTCATAAAAATTCCACTTTTTATCTTTGATGATATTACTTTCATACCCATAAGCAGTATCTTTAAGCATTGCAGTCACTAAAGAATCAAGCTCTTTAGTAGTTGATGTACAAAAGTAAAATTCACTCCATCCATCGACTATTCTAGTCCCTAAATATTTAGCTTTACCTTCATATTCTATAGCAATAATTAAAGATTCTTTTGTTTCTAAAAACTCTTCATAAGCTAGAGATAAATCATTTATTGCATCATACTTTATAAAAACACTAAACAACCAACTAAAATCCTCTTTGTACTCACCTGCATCTATAACTATTTCTATACTTTGGAACTCTTTATCTTCATTTCTTGTGAATATTTCTCTCATAAACTCTTCTAAATTTATTTTTATTTATTATATCTTTTCTAGTATTAACTACCCCTTTTTTTAATACTCTGCATAACTTTTTGTCTATGAATAGTCAAAAAATCACTATTCATACTGTATAGGATCTTTTTCTTTGGCTAATTTAAAACCATTTAATCTAAGTCTACAGCTATCACAAACTCCACAAGCTTTGACTTCATTTTTATAACAACTCCATGTCAAATGAAGTGGTACATTTAAAGATAGAGATTTTTCTACTATTTGAGATTTTTGTAAACTGACTAAGGGCATATAGATTTTAATATTTGTTTCATCTTTAGTTCCGAGATTAATACTTTTTTCCATGCTTTGTATATAAGATTTACGACAATCTGGATAACCGCTACTATCTTCTTCTACAACTCCTATACTAATAGCTTCAGCCCCTTCTTTTTCAGCAATAGCAGCGGCCATACTTAAAAATATACCATTTCTAAAAGGAACATAAGTACTAGGTACACCCTCTTGAATTCCTATAGTTGGGACTTTTATACTTGTATCTATTAAGGAAGATACTCCAAGTTTTTTAAAAAAATCTAAGTCTAAAATATATTTTTCTTCTACTTTTAAAGATGTACATATTTTTTCAAAACATTCTAACTCTTTTTTATATGTTCTTTGTCCATAGTTAAAATGAACGGCAATAATCTCGTATCCATCATTTTTCATCATGTAAGCACTCAGAGTAGAATCCATTCCCCCACTCATTACGCATACAGCTTTTTTTGTATTTACATTATTCATGATGTAATTTTATCATAAGTGCTTAAAGATTTCTACTTTGGTATAAGCCTTGTCTGATATAATCTAATTCATGATTGAACTTGACAATAGAACTTCTTTAATACTTAACAAAAATCTTCTCGAAAAAATTACGAAAACACTTACAAATAAAGAGATTGAACTTCTCATTACAACACAAGAAGAGATGCAAAGCATAAACAAACAACACAGAAATATTAACAAATCAACAGATGTACTAAGTTTTCCTTATGAAGATATGCTAATGGCTCCTCTAGGGAGTATTGTTATTTCTGCTTGGCATGTTTTGGATAAATCAATAGAGCTTGGTCATACAGATGAAGAAGAGCTTTGCTTATTATATATTCATGGTTTACTCCATCTACTTGGATATGACCATGAAGTAGATAATGGTGAAATGAGACAAGAAGAGGAAAGATTAATCAATAAATTTCATCTACCAAAAAGTTTAATAATTAGAACACAAGGATAAGGTACATGGATATAATTATTTTTATAGTTGCAATGTTAGCTTTAATTTATGGAGCAAATTTTATTATCAAAGAATCGGAAAGAATAGCCTTGCATTTTAAAATATCACATTTTGTCATAGGGGCGACTCTCATAGCATTTGGAACATCTTTACCCGAAATGGCAGCATCAATGATGGCATCAAACCAAGGTAAAAGCGATATGGCTGTAGCAAATGTTGTAGGTAGTGTAATTTTCAACATCACTTTAGTTTTAGGTCTTGTGTTTTTGATTGCCAAAAAAATGCAGGCAAAAAGAAATTTATTTGCACAAGATAGTGCATGGGTGATAGTCCCTTTAGTTATGTTTTTTATCATGATTCAAGATGGTGTCATAGGAAGGGTAGATGGTGTTTTATATCTTTTGTTAATGGTTTCTTTTCTAGTGTACCTCTTTAGCGATGCAAAAGATGATTTAGCAGGTGAAGTTGATGCGGAGTTATCATCTCAAAAATTTAAATGGGGAAAAACAATACTTTTACTAGCTATTGGTTTTTCACTCACAATAGGCGGTGCAAATTTCGTAATAGAAAGCGCTACAAATATAGCAAGAGAGTTTGGTATTCGTGAATGGATAATAGGAATATTTTTAATTTCGCTTGGAACATCATTACCTGAACTTGTAGTTTCTTTAATAGCTGTTAAAAAAGGGAATGCTGAGATGAGTATAGGAAATATCATAGGTTCTAATGTAGCAAATTTTTCTATGGTTTTAGGGGCTGCTTCACTTGTAAATCCACTCACTGTAGATTTAGAAGCTACACAATTTGATATGCTTATTATGCTTGGAGCTTCAATTACACTACTTCTGATACTGGTAAATAAACTTTACAATAAAGCAGGAGCGATTTTTTTACTTATTATATTGAGTCTTTTTATTCAAAATTCTCTCATGTAAGTTATTTGCTAAGATAAAATTTATTTCATATATTTTTTATCTATATATCCTAATTCTAAAAGTTTATTATAAATATTAGAAGTGATTTTACCTGCGGCTGATCCTCCATGACCACCATGTTCAACTAGAATCATGACAACATACTGAGGATTTTCATAAGGTCCATAAGAGGTAAACCAAGCATGAGATCGATTATAATAAGAGAGTTCATGTTCGAGTTTTCTCTTTTTAATATCTTGTTTAATGGCTACAACTTGAGCAGTACCAGTTTTACCAGCTAAAGTTATTTTAGCACTTACTACATGACGATAGGCCGTACCTCGTGGATTATTACAAACTTCAAACATTGCATTTTGAATGAGTGGCAATTTTTCTTTTTCTTTTTTACTAAGTACATCTTTTAAAACAACTTCATATTTTTTAGATCCTATTGATTTTGCAAAATGTGGTGTAGGAAGTTTTCCCGTAGCCATCAAAGCAGTAAATCTAGCAATTTGTAATGGTGTAACTAAAAAATCCCCTTGTCCGATGGAAGTATTTGCGGTTTCACCTAAACTCCAGCGTTTATTATATTTTTTCATTTTCCATTTACGAGAGGGAACAATTCCTACAAATTCATTTGGTAAATCAACACCTGTCTTCTTTCCTAAACCAAAATTTTTAAGACCGTCACTCATTTTCTGATTGCCGACTATTAAACTGCCTTTGTAGAAATAATCATCACAACTCTCTCTAATTGCCTTAGTAATATCGGTTTTTTTATGTCCTTGCTTTTTCCAACAGCGAAAAACTCTGCCACCTAAAGGAAGATGAGATTTACAAGTAAATGACCATTTTTCATTTAAGTCCGTTGTGAGATAAACAAGACCAAGTCCTGTTTTTATAACTGATCCTGGTGGGTATAAACCATTTATAAGCTTATTTGTAAAAGGGTGTTCAATATCTTGAGCTAGTTTATTATAAGTAGAATAAGACATACCTGAGACAAATAAGTTTAAATCATATCCTGGATAACTACTAGCTGAAAGTAAAGCACCGTTCATATCCATAACAATAGCTGCACCAGCTTTATAATGAAACATGGAACTTATATATTTTTGAAGTTCAATATCCAATTCAAGAATAAGTTTTCTGTGTTCAACTGCTCCTTGATACGAGATTTCTTCTATCTCTTGATTACTAGCATTAATTTTTATTTCCCTAAATCCAGGTTTTCCTTGTAGAAATTTATTGTATTGTTTTTCAATACCTGTTTTACCTGCATAACCTATTAAATCAAGTAAAGAATCTTCTTTAACTTCTTTTTTATTTGCACGAGCCACATAACCAATAACATGTGCTCCAATCTCTTTATAAGGGTAATATCTTTTTGGAGCAGAAACTATTTTTAAATTTTCTCTTAAATTTAATTTTGCATATACAGGTACAATCTCTTCGTAAGAGACAAAATGAACAATATCTATATAATTATGATTGTAATAAGAATCTTTCTTTTTATAGTTCTTTATTATTTTTTGTTTATCTAAACTTGGCACCAAATTTATTAAATTTTCAATTTCTTCATGAAATAGTTTCTTATTTTTTTCATATAGAAGGTGGGGTTTTAATTGAATTTTAAATCCCAATTTATTAATGGCAATAGGTCTATTATTGACATCTAATATTTCTCCGCGAATAGGAGCAATTTTTTCTTTTCTAATTGTGTTATTTATTGACAACTTTTCATAATGTGTATTTGATTTAATCGCAAGAAAAAAAACTCTTACAATCAGAGCCAACCAAATTGAAATAAATATAAACAATATAAATTTTATTTTCATAATAAACTCACAATGAAAAATTCCATTACTATATAATAAATTATATAGTATGTAAAACTTGGAATAGCTATGAAGAAAATATTAGCAAAAAGTAAATTAAATAAATAAAAACCTATATAGGCTATCAGTATATATAAAAACTTTACACAAGGTTGACAATGAACATTTTGAATAATTTTTGGTAGAATAAATTTATACATAAGAAGTAAAAAAATCACGGAAGAAAATAAAATATAACTTTTATCAGCTTCAAATATTACTAGGCAAAAAGCTATAATTAAAACAGAAAAGACATCATCAGAATCTAAAGCTTTAATCAAAAAGACAAATAATATACCTAATAGAGGTGGTAGAAAAAGATAAATACTACTGAAGCTTTGATAAATAATAAAAATAAATAAAAATAAAAATAATTTTTTTATAGATTTTTTATGAGTGATACTTCGTTGCATACTGGAAAATATTTACATTTAATACAATCAGCCCAAATTTTATGCTCAGGAAGTGATTCTTTTTGTATTTCAACAAAACCAAGCTTTTCAAAAAATGACTGTTTATATGTTAGGGATAAAAGTTTTTGCAAACCTAAACTTCTTGCTTCATCAATACATCTATGTATAAGATTTTCTCCTATTTTATTTCCTCTAAATTTTTCTTCCACTATAAGTGATCGTACTTCTGCTAATGAAGTCGTATGAATATGTAAAGCACAAAAACCAGATAATACACCATCTACATACGCTAAAGTATATGATCTAATATTGGTTGCCATTTCATCCGAACTTCTTTCTAAGATTGTTCCAGTTTCAACTTCAAAATGAACTAATTTTTGCATAGCTGCTATATGAGATAAAGAAGCTTTTTGATACTCAATCTTCATATATTTTTTCATGCAAAATATCATAAATAACTTTTATAGCTTTTTGCATTCCTCTTTTTTTAGAACTTGATACCATCATTGCGTGAGGAAATTCACGCTTAAGAGCACTTTGCTCTTTTTGATTTAGCTTGTCTATCTTTGTAAAAATTTGTAATATATATTGAGATTCCTTACAATTACTTTGTAAAAAATCATTCACATCAGTGTCTATCTCTAAGTGTGGGTGTCGGCAATCAATAAGATGAATAAATAGTTTTATTTGTTCTCTTTGCGAGATATAATCAGTTAAATTTTTTTCCCACCCATGCTTGAGAGATTTAGAAACTTTAGCATAACCAAAACCTGGAAGATCTACAAACTTGGCTACACTTTTAGTAGAGTTTTCTCTATCCATAAAAGTAACATCAAAATAGTTAATTAACTTTGTCTTCCCTGGAGTAGAGGAGACCTTTGCCAGTCCCTTATGATTTGTAAGGGCATTGAGAAGTGAACTTTTACCAACATTTGAGCGAGCCATAAATACAACTTCATCTTGTAACTCAGACTCAGGAGCAGAGGCTACATTAGGTGCTGAAGTTATGAATTTAGCATCAACAATATCTATCATCTTATTGATCCTTTCTTTTTAGGTATATTAAAAATCATTATTACAGGTTCACTTTTTGCACCTTTTGCATACGCTTTACCCTCTATAGTTTTAAGCACAACTTCTTCTCCAAGAATCTCTTTTTTTTCATTAATTTGTGTTAAATGAACATTTTTATAAAAATGGTACTCTTTCGTTTTTGGAAAATATATTACCTTATTTGCTTTTCCTGTGTAAATTGAATTTTCCTTTGTTCTTATAGAAAAAGATGCGTTATCTTCCAAAAGAAATTTTATGGGTTCATTTTTTTTATTCGTATAAATTGTTACTTTGGAAGCATTAAGTTCATCGAAACCTTTTATGATATTTACATGACCCTTGAAAACTGAAATACCTTTTTTTTCATCAGCATAAAAAGACTCTGCTTTTACTTGTAACTCTTCTGCTGTAGAGTTTGAGTATAAAATTATAAATATTATCAAAAAGTATTTCATTTTATTTCTCTTTTACTTTATAGTTTACAATAATGTTTTTTGATTCCATTATTTGGATTTTGTTATTATACATTAATGATGTTCCAATAGCCTTATTTTCACCTATATATGCTATATATTTTCCAACTGAAGTGATTATCTTTGTTTTTTTATCATAGTTTGCTTTTTGAGTTTTAAAATGAATGTTACCATCTTTGAAATATATAACATTTCCATCTAAGTTTAATTGATTATTTTTATATAAAGCATTATCAGATTGTATATTTGTAATATATTTATTATTACTATCTGTAAAGCTAAGTTCTTGTAGTATATATCTATCTTTATACTTAAAACCAACAGCACTTTCTAAGATACTAGACAAACCTTGTGTATTTAGTTCTGTAAGTTTAAAGTTTTTTAATTCTAGCAAAGGTATTTCATCAAATGTATATTTTTTTTCCTCTAATGGTTCAAAAAGAAAAAAAATCATAAATAAACCAATGAAAATAAATATAAAAAAAAAGTTTATATTCACTTAATATTCCAAACAGCTAGAAATTGATCTCTTTGGTCATTTTCATCCACTAATATATCTATCATTTCGCGAATTGCACCATCACCACCATTACTGGATAAGACAATGTTTACGAGTTCTTTAATTTCTTTAACTCCATTATTTGGAGTAAAACTTCTTCCAACAAGGTTAAGCATATTATAATCATTCAAATCATCACCAATTGCTCCTAGTTCATGATACTTTAAATCAAGAGATTGAACTAAGTCCTTTAAAACTCTATCTTTGTCCCGTATCCCTTGAAAAAGATATTTTATGCCCAATTCATTAGCTCTTTTTTCAACTATAGCAGAATTTCGACCTGTAATAATAGCAACCTCATTACCCATTTTAATCCAAGTTGTTATACCTAAACCATCTTTAACATTAAAGTTTTTACTTTCAATAGAGTCTGCTGAATATATCAATTTTCCATCACTCAAACAACCATCAACATCTAAAACAAGTAGTTTAATCATAAAATATCTTTAGTACTAGGTATTCCAACTCTTACATTTTTAGTGCTAGCTCTACGAATAGCAACTGCCAGGGATTTAAAAGCAGCCTCTATTATATGATGTTTATTTTTACCACGCATTTGTATAATATGTACGCTCATTCTAGCATTTAGAACAAAAGCCCTAAAAAATTCCTCTACAAGTTCTGTATCAAACTGCCCTACTTTTCCAGTAACATTTAAATCATATACTAAAAAAGGGCGATTACTTAAATCTAAATCACAGGATATACATGCCTCATCCATAACAATATTTGCACTTCCAAAACGCTCCATAGCTTTTACTGGGTATATAGCCTCAGCTAAAAGTGATCCAAGAACAATACCTATATCTTCAACACTATGATGATCATCTATATGTGTGTCTCCTTTACATACAATATCTAAATCAATAAGTGAATGTTTAGAAAAACTCTCAAGCATATGATTTAAGAAATGTACACCAGTACTAATATTACTTTTACCTTTACCATTAAGATTAAGTGAGATTGTTATCTCTGTTTCTTTTGTTTTTCTTGCTTTTGTTTTCATTAATTTACCTTTATTCTTTTATTATAAATGCATTAGTAAAGTCACTGTTAGACTTATAATTTCTAAGCTCTTTTTTCGTTTGAAAACCTTTTAAGTAAACTTTGAAAATTCTACCTCTATCATTTTCAAAATCTTTAATAATAGTCTGGTATCCATCTATACCATCAAACTCTTCTTGCACTTTGATAGCACCCTCAATATTGCTAAAAGAAGCAATTTGTAAGGCATATCTATTAGCTTGAAATTTTTCTTTTTTTCTTGTGTGTGAATTTTTCTTTTCAGAATAATATCCAAGTATTTCTAGTCTTACAGGTGCAGTACCTGGGCCAAGCATATTTATTTTTTTTGCAGCAGTATTGGATAAATCAATTATTCTTGTTTTGATAAAAGGTCCTCTATCATTTATCCTTACCACAGTACTTAAACCATTGTTTTCATTAGTAACTTTAACTATAGTATTCATGGGAAAAGTTTTATGTGCTGCGGTATTATCGTACATATTATATTTTTCACCATTTGCTGTTAGTTTTCCATGAAAATCAGATCCATACCAACTGGCATTGCCAAAAAAGTTTTCTCCAACACTAACTTCTAATGGATAGTATTTCACTCCTCTTACTACATAGGAGGTCATTTTTGCACTTTTATATTCTCTTGAATTTAAACTAGTCGCATAAGTATTTTTTGAAGATGAATATGACTGAGGTTTAGAATAATAATATCGAGACTTTTGACTACAAGCAGAAAAAAATAAGCCCATTATTATAAAGAAAAAAATAAAAAAGTTATTCATAAAGTTTCAGCCTATCACCAATTTTTATGAGAGACCCTCTTATATGGTTATAGTGTTTGAGATTTTTTACACTTATCTTATGACTTTGTGCGATTGAACCTAAAGAATCCCCTCGTTTTACCATATAATGAAATCTAGTTTTTATTTTTTTTCTTGAACCTATTGGTATAATTAACTTTTGTTTTAATTTTAGTTTAGAGTTTTTTAATTTGTTGAAATCCATAATTTGCTTATAAGAGATGCCATATAAACGACCAATGTAGGATAAATTATCTCCATTACTAACAATGTGAACTTTATAAATATTTTTTATTGTTGCTGGGGTATAATTTTGTTTAAATTCTGCAAGCTTAATATAGGGAATGTAAACATCATAGCTCTTCATATAAGGAGGAATAAAGTCATATTTTAAATGTCGATTTAATTCTTGTAAATCTTCTAAGGGCATTTTTAAGATACTCGCTACTCTTTTTAATGATTCACCCCCTGATAACTTAATAGTAACAATTGAGTATGCATTAGCACGATTTAATAAATAATCATATTCACTTTTTAATAAAAACTGTTCATCACTACCAATAAGTGCTAGGGCTACAATCTTTCTTATGTAGTTACGGCTTTCTCTTGGTATATATTTTTTTTCACTATTTAATAAAACTGATAAGCTATCCGAACCAGCTTTTTCAATAGCACGATTTAACCTACTGCCACCACAGTTATAAGCAATAGCAGCAAGATACCATTTACCAAATCGCTTATGAAGAGATGTTAAGTATTTAGAAGCAGCTTTAGTTGCCTTAATAAGGTCTCTTCTCTCATCAATATAAGAATCGATTTTTAATTTATAACTTTCTCCTGTTCTTGGCATAAACTGCCATAAACCTGATGCTTTTTTAAGTGAATACGCTTTTGTTTTAAAATTTGATTCAGCCATCGCTAAATAAAGAAACTCTTGAGGAATATTATTCTGATTGAGTATGCCTTTAATCGCAGGTATAAATATATAAGCTTTATCCATAGCAGAAAAAAACTGTTGATTTTTTGATATATGTGTTTTTTTACTACGAATTTCATTCATAATAGGATCATGTAAAAATGATGATTCAATGTCAAAAGATTCTAATACCTTAAGTTCTTTGTTATGGTTTGATTCGTATCTTAAATTTGCAAACAGGACAAATGGAATTAGAAGTAATAATAAGTATTTCAATCGCTAATCTTTATGTGTAATTTTTAATATCCATGAGTTTAACTAAAAAACTATTAATTATTTTCCAATATTAAATAGATTTACTGCATTAGCCGTTGTTAATTCCTTTATACTATTTATGTTTTTATCCAAAACTTCTGACATCTTATGAGCAACATAAGTTGTGTACAGAGGTTCATTTCTTTTTCCTCTATGTGGAGCTGGGGTAAGATAAGGACCATCAGTTTCGATTATTAATTTTTTTTCAGGAATTTTTGGAAGTACTTCAAGTAGTTTTTTAGCATTTTTAAAAGTGAGTACACCTCCTATTCCAAAGTAAAAGCCATCATTTGCAAGACTTAAAAGCTCATCATCTGCATTAAAGCAGTGAAGTACACCTCCAACTTCTGAAGCATTATTTGCAAGAAGTAAGTCTTTAGCATCCCTTGAAGCATCTCGAATATGTACTATAAGTGGTTTTTTATATTTTTTTGCAAGTTTTATTTGTGCCACAAAAACCTCTTTTTGTCTTTTCTTTTCAAGCAATTTTTCCTCATCACTCCCTTGGAGTCTAAAATAATCAAGACCGCATTCACCTATAGCTACACATTTTTCATGATATACATACTTTTGGAAATCTAAGCCATCAAATGATTTCATATCATAAGGGTGAACTCCAACCGCAAAATAAACATCGTCATATATCTCAGCTATTTCAACTGCTCTAGGTAAGCTTGATGGATCTGCTCCGGGAATAATGAACATCTTTACTCCAGCTTCTCTAGCACGAGAAAGAACCTCATCTAAGTCATCAGCATACCTTGCATCATCTAAGTGAATATGTGTATCAATTATCATTTTCTCTCTTTTTAAAGTTTTTTGTATCAGAATTATGAGTAATTATAGCGATAATTACACACATCTGTTTACCTCTAAAAGCTCTTTAGCAAACTCTTTTGCTTCACTACTAATATTTTCACCACTGATAATTCTTGCTATTTCTCGTATCTTACCCTCAATATCTAGTTCTTTTACTTTGGACTCATCCCCATCTTTATAAACTAAAAAATGCTGATTACCCATAGATGTAAGCTGTGGTTGATGGGAAATTACATATATTTGAAAATGTTTAGATAACTTTCTTAATACCTTAGCAACACTCATAGATTCCTCTCCACTAAGGTTTGCATCAATCTCATCTAGCATCAGTACACCACCATCTTGATTCATAAACTCTGATTTTAATGCTAAAACTGCTAGTCTTAAACGGTTAAATTCACCGGTACTTACTTTTTGTAATTGGGTAAAATTTAATTTAATATTTAACTTATCTTTTCCAAAATACTCAAACTCTATTTCTTCTAAATCAACCTGTGCATCACGAAGGTATAATTCTTTTAAGTATTTGTTTAAATCCTTTGTAAATGTTTTTATCTCAGAGTGTCTTAGTTTTGAAATCTCATCTGCTAGTACTTGGAGTGTCTTCTTTAACTCTTGAACTCTAAGGACTAAATCTCCTTTAGTTATCTCAATATTTTCATATTTTTGTAATTGTATTTTTTTCTTCTCTTTGTATTTTAAAGCTTCTTCAATACTTCCATAACGCCGTTTAAGTCCACTTAGTTCTTCTATTCGATTTAAAATCTCTTCTATATCTATATCCTCAAGTGCGTAAAATCTATCTTGTGCATTATCTAAAATCGCACGAAGTTCATTGATGGCATCATCAAAAAAAGCACTATCCATATCTAAAGATTTTAAAGCACTTGAAACTTTATATTCATGTTCAAAAATAGCATTTGCAGATTCTATATTTTCTAAAACTTTTTCTTTTTTTGAGAGTTCTTTTTTTATTTTTATAAGCTCTTGATCTTCAAATAAAGTGGGATTAATCTCTTCTATTTTTTGTATTTCAAAGGATGTAAACTCTTTAAGCTCTATAATTTTCTTTTCTTCTTCTTCAATATTTTCTAAGTCTTTTTTAACTGTTTTATAAAGGCTTAAAGTATTTTGATAATTAAGTTTAATATTTTGAATCTTACCCAAATTATTTTGCACTCTATCATCAAGAATTGAGAGCAGATTTTCATTTTCAAAATCACTAAAATCTTTTAGACTAAGATGGCGTATATATTTAATGCCAAGAGATTTCATAGACTTTTTTGAAACTGTTTGCTTATTTATAAAATAACGAGATTTTTCTTTTTTAATATGTTTAAATACATTTATTTCATCATTTTCTATGCCTATCTCCTCCGAATCAAGTTGCCAAGTAACACTAGACTCACATAAGGATGCCTCACAAGAACTTACTCCAAGAGATGAAAGTATAGAATTCATAAGTATAGATTTGCCACTGCCACTAGTACCAGAAAAGATTATAAGCCCATTATTTAAGTTTAACTCAACTTCTTTGAAACTCAAAAAATCTTTCAAATAAAATCTTTCTATCATTATATAACCTTTTAAAAATCCAATGGGCTAATGAGTTTAGCCTTGTTCATTTCAGAAACTACATGAGTATAAATCAGTAGTTTCTACAGATTTATGTCCTAAAAGTTCTTGAATACTTCTTAAATCAATCCCAGCTTGAAGTAAGTGTGTAGCATAAGAGTGTCTAAAAATATGAGAAGTTACTCTTTTGTTTAAGTTTATTTTTTGAGATGTTACTTTTATGTTTCTTCCTAGAGTATTTGCAAGTATATGATGTCTTCTTTTTATCTTTGTTCGTGGGTCTGTTGATATGTTTAGAGCAGGGAAAAGATATTGCCATTTAGTTTCAAATTGAGAATTTTTATATTTTTTCTCTAAAGCATAAGGTAAATAAACAGCACCAAATCCATCTCTTATATCTTTTTTATGTAGCTCCATTGTCGCCTCTAACTGAACAGCGATTCTGTTCTTTATTTTCAAAGGCAATGGCACTACCCTATCTTGCAAGGATTTAGAATCATAAATATATACCTTATCAAATCCTAAGTCAATATCCTTTACTCTAAGTTTGATTACCTCATTCATTCTCAAACCACAACCATACATAAGCATAGTAATGAGCTTATAAACCCCTTTTAAATTTTCCATAACTAATTTCACTTCATCCTTTGTCAAGACAACAGGTATTCTTTTTCTTTCTTGAGCTCTCAAAGCTTGATTTTGTGTACTCGATGCAACTCTATTTTTAATAGCCAATGATGTTAAGTATTCTTCAATTTCCGCTTTAGCCATATCCTTTGGATGCCTCTTGTTATGAAAAAATATATACTGCTTTATCCAGTGTATATAAGTCCGTTCAGTAGATAAACTATAATGCTTAAACCGTATAGTATCTCTTACAATATAAAGTAGTTTTCTCTTAACTTCCATAATTTCCCCCTCAAATTTTAAGCTAAACTATGCTCTTTTAATGGAATATCTACAATTAACACATCATAAATGTTGTAAATAAAGGCAAGAAAAGCATACTTTTATTTAAGGATAATAGTTAAAAAATTATAAATATCTTAAAAATATTGCATTTTGACATATTATTTACTATATTTAGCATTATTTCTTCTTTAAACGGTGCATAATTGTCGCTAGTTAATCCTGTATTTTAAGGTTGAAGCAACTATAATGGCAATGAATAAATAGTTGTATCTAAGTTTTAACGAAAAAGACAAAGTAAGCCCATTCTGTAAGATAAGCTTCAAAACTTTTTAAAAAAGTTTAATCAAAAGTTTAAAAATATACTACCCCAATAAGTCAAGACAACATTTCCAAATTCCTTATTCACCTCTAACCTGTAACTTTATGAAACAGCTACTACATTTTCAGTATAGTTCTCATCATTTATTTGTAAACTCTCCAAGTAAACATTCATTGGTTTTTTATAGTTCAGTGTTTCATGAAATCTTTTATAATTGTAGAAGTCCATATAATCCGATACATCCTCTTTTAGTTCCTTAATTGTGTTGTACTGATTTAGATAAATTCTTTCAACTTTAGCACTTCTCCAGAACCTCTCAATACAAATATTATCAGTAGCTCTACCTTTACCATCCATTGAGATAGTAATGCCATTATCTTTAAGTGTTTGGGTGTGAATATAGCTAGTATATTGACTCCCTTGATCAGTATTAAATATCTCTGGTTTTTCATATTTAAGAAGTGCTTCATTGAGTACTCCCATAACAAGGTCAGTGTCCATTGTATTGGATATTTTCCATGAAAGAACAGCTTTAGAGTACCAATCAATGATAGCTGCAAGATAAACCATGCCACCATTGATTTTAATATAGGTAATATCTGTACTCCATACTTGATTAGCTCTTGTAATATTTATCCCTCTAAGCTTATAGGAGAACTTAGGATGTTGTATATTAGCTAGAGTTAAGGAAATAGGCTCTCTTACAGCTAGTATAGCCTTTAATCCTAACTCTTTGCGATAACTCTGCACTGTGTTTAAACTTACACTGAAACCATTCTCTAGTAACTGGTAATGCACCTTCTTAGCTCCATATATTGGTATCTCTTCAAAGATAGATTTTATCTCCTCCTTGATGGTTTCTTTATGTTCGCTGACTACAGGTATATAGTAAAGCGAACTTCTACTAATATCTAGTATCGCACACTGTTGTACTACGGATAATCTCTTTAACTCGAAATTTATCATAGCCTTTTTACTAGATAAGTCCGAGCTTCTCAGCTTTCCCCGCATCCAGTTATTCTCCACTGTTAATTGTCCTACTGTTTTTGCGTATTCATCTATTTTTTCTTGAAGTTTTTTAGTTTCATCTTTATACTCTTTTACAACTTTGGAAGGTTCCATTGCCATCTCTGCATTCTCTAAAAATAGCTTCTTCCAGTTTTTGAGATTATTGGGTGTAATACCATTATCTTTAGCTATTTCTATAAGAGTTTTTTCCTCTTTAAGAAGCTCTAAAACCAATTTTGTTTTTAGCTCTGTTGAATAAGTTGTCCGTTTTCTGCTCATCTTTCTACCCTCACTTTATTATTCTTATTTTATCGTATATGAAATAAAAACTTTTGAAATGTTGTTTGGTTTTCTTGGGGTAGTATAAAATTTATTTGATTCAGCTATTTTTGCATAACCTTTTCTTGAACGCTTATGTGCTAATTTATCTCTTGATTTTATTATCACTTTGTTTTTCTGTAACTAAAGCAATAATTGTTCCTTTTTTATACTTTTGTTATTAATGGATTAGGGTGCTCCATAGATAGGAGTATAGCAAAATAAATATAAGTTTAAGGTAGAATTTAATGGCACATGATATGAAAAAAAGACTTAAATGTAAGGAACTCTACAAGATAGATGGAATGGATTTAAAATATATACAACAGGAAGAAAATGTTTCTTTTTTTTGTTTACTTGATTGGCATGCTGATAAAGATTCTATTTTTGATGGAGCTTGGGGTGAACTTGCTGGAGCTTATGACGCAATCAAAATAACCAAAGTAGATACTACAATCAACAATGGTGGGGCTACTGACTACTATAGTCTAAATCCTGAGTGGACTACACATCAGGATGTGATAGAAGCAAGGGAGATGAACTATGCTCAAGGAAATATTTATAAAGTCGCTTGCACTTTCAATGTTGGACGACATGAAGGAACTAACTATGAGAGAGAGTTGAATGAAATCATTTTCTTTGCGAACAGAGAGCTAAAAAGGGTTTCAAGTGGCACATGATATTGAAATAAGATTTAGATGCATAGGACTCTTTGAGATAGTCAACATGAGTTTGACGGAAATTTGCAAACAAGAAAGTGTTGGTATATCTACTCTAAGCGACTGGAAAAACGATGATAGAAAAGAGTATGGTGGTATATGGCTGAAAGGTTGTAAAGCTAAAGACATTGAACTGACCGTACAAAAACTTAGAGAAGATCTTCAAGCTACCTCTATATATGATGATATTAAAAAGAAGGTAATGAAATTTAATGGAGTTACAGATAATGGCAGCATCGTAGTTGATGGTATGCTTGATGTTGGAAGTGACAACAAAGAGATTCAAGCGAGAGTTGAGGCAGACTTACTTCTTTTAAATGCTATCGGTGCTGATTATTTTGATTTGCAATTATTTAAAAATTCTATGCTTAGTAGTAGACTTCTCCTAAAACCTTTTTCAATATTTGGATATATGTCCCTACGCAGTTACTTTAATTTAAAATATAAGAGTAATTTCAATATTACTAAAATATAATCTTGCTAAAGACTATAAACAGGTATCTAAATGGAGGTATTACTATGAGCTTTTAGGAGAAGTCCAGTATTGTTTTGAGCAACCAAGTTAAAAAAGACCCAAGTAAAATAAAACAAGCCGATATAAAAGCAAGTTCAGAGATTCATAAAATTGCTAAAGAAGCTAGGTATGGGAAAAGTCCTGATACTGTAATCATTCCTGTTGTTGGAGAGTACTCTCCTCAAGAACTAGAAGAGATGACAATAGAACAGCTAGAAAAACTGATAGCAGATGAAGAGAGTAAGGCTATTGATGTTCCTGTTGCTGAAGCTCTGGAAGTTGATAAACGAGGAGTTATAGATGTTTAATCGGGATGATTTAATGAATTATATATTGATGAGTATTCAATATAATGGAATTAGAATCCTTAATAATATATACTTTACAAAATATCAAAATTATTCAATGATTGATTTTGTTGATGTTGAATGGGAGAATCGAAAAGAGCATGCATGGCAGTTTTCCGAGATGTCTCTATATTTAGAGGGGATAAACAATGAATAAATATTACACTGATTCTAAATTTCATATGTAAACTCGGTACCCATCTTGGTACCCAATAGTTTTTAATTGGATTTTGTGTTTTCAAGGATTCTTTGGAATGTCGGTGTTTGTGATGTTTCTAAGTGGTGGGTCCTATGTGACTCGAACACATGACCACTCCGTTATGAGCGGAGGGCTCTAACCAACTGAGCTAAAGACCCACTTTATAGGAAGAAATTATACTAAAAGAAAACTTATATTCTTCTGATTTTTATACTTTATTTTCTATTTATCTAGATAAATCTCACAATAATCCATTAATAACTTTTACTTAAAAGAAGAATAATTATTACTATAATAGTTCCCCTTTTCAAGACCAGTAAAATAAGTTTTCTTATTCTACCTCTTTACGATACCAGTGCTAATAGTTTTACCCCTTCTAAACCTAAATTATTGACAGCCTGATAGTAAATCTCATTTGGAGTTTTATATCCAATTGCCAAATGTAATCTTTTTTTGTTGTACGAGTACATATATTTTTTTATGGCTCGATTGAGAGCTTTTATATTTTTATACTCATTAAGATAAATTTCTTCGTACTTAATACTTCGCCAGAATCTTTCAATACAAATATTATCTGTAGCTCTGCCAACTCCATCCATCGAAATTTTACCTTATGTTTTTTTAAAATATTTTACAGTAGTCGTCATTTTTTAAAAATAAAAGAATAAAGAGCTTGGTTTTAAAGTATAAATACCCTTATGAAAAAGACCAAACTCGAAGATAATTGTAACATATTGAAAGAACAGATAAAAGAACATACAAATTTTAACAGAGCAAGAATATTTGTAATAGTTGGATTGATAGTATCAATTTCAAAATTAAGAGCAGTAAATCTTAAAAAGTTAGCAACTGTATTAAATGCAAGAGAATCCAAAACAGCAAACTATAGAAGGATAGGAAGATTTTTCAATGAGTTTTCATTCGATAAAAAGATAATTGCACAGATGTTGTCAAGTTTTTTACCTAAAGAAAGATGGGTATTAGCAATTGATAGAACAAATTGGAAATTTGGTAAAGTACATATCAATATATTGATGTTAAGCGTTGCTTATAAAGGGATGGCCATCCCTATTGTATGGTATATATTGAAGAAAACAACGAAGCAAGGTAATTCAGGTTTTAAAGATAGAATTAGAATTATAAAAAAGTTTATTGATATATTTGGTGTAGATAAGATTGAAGTTTTAACAGCAGATAGAGAGTTTGTAGGGAAAGTTTGGTTTAAGTGGCTCAAGAAAAGAGAAATACCATTTGCCATTAGAATTATGAATAATAAAAAAGTAGACTTCTTGCAAAACTCCTATATACCACAGAGAGCTAAGAAGGACTAAAATTGTGTAAAACAAATTTTTATTCCTAGCCTAAGCTAAGGGTAAAATATTTTTTTGTGCAAGGTTAGTACTTACTATCCCTTCCATAGGACACTTTATAGAGAGCCTTACTCAGCGTTAAAGAACCCCAACCCTAGCTTTGGCTACGCTTGAGAACATTTACTTTGATTAAAACTTTCTATAAAGTGCTAAGCCATATAAGGAGTTTTGCAAGAAGTCTAGTGAAAGTTGGTCGAGGAGATGTAAAGGTTAATACTCTTTTTAGAAATCTTAATCTAAATGAACATACTTTTTATAGAACTAAAAAAACGATATATGATTATAAAGGCTTATCTCTAATCGGATTGAGGATGAAGGATGAATTTCTAATTATTGCCACAAATACTAATCAAGAAAAAGCATTGGAATTTTATAAACAAAGATGGGAAATTGAAGTATTGTTTTCAGCTCTAAAAAAAAGAGGATTTAACCTTGAAGAAACGCATATGACTGATAACCACAAGATAGATACATTGATAGCTATTTTAAGTTTATCCTTTGTTTGGAGTCATAGTATTGGTGAATGGCTTAATGAAATAAAGCCTATTATAACCCTAAAGCACGGGAGAAAAGCTCAAAGTTTATTTCTCTATGGTCTTGAATATCTATCAGAAATATTATTGAATTATGAGCTTAGAGATAAGGAGTTAGTAGCTGTTTTTAAGCGATTGAAATTTGATGGTTCTGAAAAATGACGACTACTGTAAAAATATTTACATGAGCTTTTGAAGTATATTGGCTTCCTTGGTCAATATTTGATAATCTCCATGAGAGTATCTTCTTTGAGTGCCAATCAATAATGGCAGCCAAATACACGAAGCCTTTTTCAAGTTTGATGTATGTAATATCTGTACTCCAAAATGGGTACTTATAGTGTTCTTTGTTGGCTGTAGTCGTCTTAGGCTTAGGATATAAGGCTTCTATTCTCAGATACTTCATTGCTTTCTTTACCCACTTCTTTCCAATACTGCAACCATCTCTTAAAAGTTGAGCGTGTATTCTTCTACTTACATGGAATAATTGACATTGTTTATTTAGTGAAATATTTAGCTCAGAATCAACAAGAATTCAACGATAAGGTTAGCAACTTTCTTAGCTAAATCATCATTTGATTTTTGAAGAATCTCAATTTCATCTTCTAAAACTTCAAGCACTAATTTAGCCTTGAAACTGGCGCTAATAGTTTTTACTGGTTCAGTTTTAGGGATTCATTATATTTAAAAAATTTAATATATATTATATGAGTTTTAAGCCATAAATAACAGTAATTCCAAGAGTATAAGCCCCTAGTAAATAAACATTTCTAGGATTTCCTGAAAGTTTTGGCGTTTTAATCTCTGAGACATTTAAGATAGCAAGACCAACTCCACTTATATATAAAATTATAGCAAAGGTTTCCTGACTCAAAAAACCTTCAAGTAAAAATACAAAGACTAAAATCAAACTATTATTATCAAGAGCAAGACCTGTGTATTTTGTACCCCCTGCTAATCCATAAGTGCTAAAATAACTTAGTCGAATGGCGGCAGCAGCTAATATTATAAATGCTCCGATTAGATATATAGGCTCAAAATTTCCATAACTTAAAAGTAAAATAGCGGGGGTAGCTCCATAACTTACTATATCTATCACAACATCTAATTGCCCACCAAACTTAGCATCTGTAGCCGTTCTACCTTTGAGTTTTCTAGCAACTAATCCATCCGCCCAATCAAAAGCAACAGCCCAAACCATAGCAATCATAGCTGCGGCATAAAGACCTGTGATGCTAAAATAGATAGCCAAAGTAGTAGCAAATAGCCCTGAGAGTGAGAGAAGATTTGGAATGTCTTTAACATAAGATAAAATTGTAGGTTGTTGTTTTTTTACAGATTCAGAGTTTTCTTTTGACATAAAATGAGTTCCTTAAAATGCTAAGATTTCGTTTAAATTACATAAGCTATTTAGCTTAAAAATGATATTATAACACAAATAATATGATTAGCTTAAAAGGAGATTAAATTATGATTATATATACTGTGGGTACTTTTGATTTGTTGCATGTTGGTCATTTAGCTTTGCTAGAGTATTGCAAAACATTAGGTGATAAGCTTGTTGTGGGTGTTGCTTCTGATGAGGTAGTAGGTTCTTATAAGCGAAATGTTCCTATTATCCCGCTAGAGCAAAGAATGGAGATGCTTCAAGCTCTCAAATATGTAAATGATGTACGAGCCTACCATGAACTTGAATATGTATCCGCTTGTAAAGAACTTAATATAGATATTTTTGTTATTGGAGAAGATTGGGGAGATAAACCGCATAATATTGCAGTAGAAAAATACTTAAAAGCAAAGGGAAAAAAGATAGTTCAAGTAAGTTATAATCCTCAAACTTCCTCTACAAAAATAAAACAAAATGTTGTTGCCCAGTCTTATAATAAGGGTAAATATATGGTACATACTATTACATAATCTTCAGGAAAATATCATTCAAAAAAATCATTTTTTATAAATCTTTCCTAAATATATATCAATAGAAAAAAAGATTGAATAGTTTACTTTAAAATCATTCTGTTTGTGAAAATTAACTCCAGGGCTTAGTTCATAATAAAACCATTTTTTCCAGATATTTTTTCTCCAACTCAAGGAAGTATAATAATTATGTATCCCACTAAAAATTTTATAATCTTTTGTGAAATCATCCTTATAAGAAATATCTTGATATTTTGTATTGCCAAACAAGGATTGTTTAAGGCTAATAACAGTGGTTTCATCTAAAGTAAGAAAGTATTGTACAGAAGTTCCATAATCCATTCCTTTTTCTTTTTCTTGTGTAGCTCTAAATAAAAGAAAACGAAATAATTCAGAACTAGAAAATAGTTTATTAAAATAAATAGTAGTTTTTTCTTCAAATTTTTTGTTTGATGAGTATTTAAATTGTTGTATTGGCTCTATTATCCAATTATGCGTTTGAAAATTTAAGTCATACCTAGCACGAAGGAAAGGTTTGATACCTGAAGTTCCTATTGAATATTTTGATTTTATACCATAAGTTTTAGGTGCAAAAAAATTAAAACCAATAGCAAGACTAGAAGTTTTTTCATTCTCTTTTAAAGCATTTTTAAGATTATCTTGTGTGATATCTTCAAAAAATAAATTATAATGTTTTTTTGTTCTACTTAATGGGATATGCGCTCTTACTTTTGCTTTGAAATTTGCTTTTCCTTTAGATTGAAAAAAAGAATTAAAATTTATTCGGACAAATGTTTCATCTGTTTCATCAATGAATTTACTCGTATGAAAAAATGAATCTAATGAAGCACTTTTAGCACGAACTTTATCAATTTTACTTATATTTGATTTTTCAAAATTACTACTTAATGCTGTATCCATTGATTTTGACAGACTCTCAAGTTCATCGGATATTATTGCATGAGTTGTGTCTATATAGCTGTACTGTGAACTTGTATTAAGATCTAGGTTTGCATATAAAGAAGAAAAAAGAAAAAGAATAGTATATTTATAAAACATTCTAAAAGCCCTCTAGTAAAATACTTTAAAGTCTATCTATACTCTTTAAAGAGTTTGTAAGTCATCCTTAGATATTATAATATCTATTAATTCTTCTTCGTATATACTTAGTTTAACCTGCTTCTTTATTACACAAAGTTAAAATGTATTTAAAATATTTTACTTAAATTATGCTTTTTTAAACCTTTATCTACTATAATTAACTCACTTTGTTTAAATAGACTAAGTTAGATTAAATTTTGCTTAAATAAATAAAATTTATAAAAGAATTTGAGTGAATAATAATATTTGGAGTAGAAATGGTTAAACATCATGATTTATTGAGGTCATTTAAAGATAACTGTGGTTTTGGTCTCGTTGCCAACATCAAAAACAAAGCATCTCGTAAAGTTTTAGACGATGCTGTTACAGCATTGGAGAGAATGATGCACCGTGGTGCAGTCGCCGCGGATGGAAAAACTGGTGATGGAAGTGGCTTATTACTTTCTATGCCAGAAGAGTTCATTAGAAAGGTTACATCGCAAAATGGTGTTGAATTACCCACACAATTTGCAGTAGCATCAGTTTTTACTAAAGATAAAAATCATTTAGAAACTATGGAAGCTATTTGTGTAAACAATGACCTTAAAGTAGTGATGCAAAGAGATGTACCTATTGATATTAATGCACTTGGTGATCAAGCCATAGAGACTCTGCCAAATATAGTACAACTCATCATTACCCCAAACTCTATTATGGCTACAAACCGTTTTGATGCACTGCTATATCTCTCTCGGAAAGAAACAGAGCATAGACTAGTTGAGGACAGAGATTTTTATATATCTTCAATGAGTTCGAGTGTTCTTTCTTATAAAGGGCTTGTTATGCCTACTCATATTAAAGAGTTTTATAAAGACTTTAATGATGAGTCATTTAAAATTTCTTTTTCTCTTTTTCACCAAAGATTTTCAACAAATACACTTCCTGAATGGAGACTAGCTCAACCTTTTCGTACAGTTGCCCATAATGGTGAAATTAATTCAATTGAAGGAAATCGTTTAAATGTAGAGATTAAATCTGAATCAATTAAATCTGAAATATTTACTCCTCAGGAAATAGATAGAATTCTTCCAATACTTCAGCTAAATTCTTCAGATTCAGCCTCAGCTGATAACTTTTTTGAGTTTCTTATCGTCAATGGTATGGATTTTTTTAAAGCAGTTCGTGCAATTATCCCCTCAGCATGGCAAAATGCTCCACACATGGATCCTGAACTTCGTGCTTTTTATGAGTATCACTCAACAGTTTTTGAAGCTTGGGATGGTCCAGCAGCCTTATCTGTAACTGATGGTCGCTATATTGGGTGTGTCCTTGATCGTAATGGTCTTCGTCCATCAAAATATATCATTACAAATGATGATAATCTTTTAATCGCCTCAGAGTATGGTGTTGTAGATATCGCAGAAGAAGATATTAAAGAGCGTGGTCGTTTACAATCTGGTGAGATGTTAGGGCTTGACCTAAAATTTGGTAAAATTCTTAAAAATGAACAAATTAATGATTATCTCAAATCATCTAACCCTTATATGAAATGGTTAAATGAACATATGATTTATCTTCAAGAGCATGTAGAAGTTCAATATACTGCTAAGTGTGAATTTTCTCGTGAAAATTTCATTAAAAGACAAAGATATTTTAATCTCACTCAAGAAGTGGTGGAACAAGTGATTGAACCTATGATTATTGACTCAAAAGAAGCTGTTGGTTCTATGGGAGATGATACCCCTCTCGCTGCTTTTTCAAGTAAGCAAAGATCTTTTACAGACTACTTTAAACAAAAGTTTGCCCAAGTAACAAATCCGCCAATTGATCCAATCCGTGAAAAAGTTGTTATGAGTTTGAATACTGGTTTTGGCGAAGTACACAATATCTTAGATGAGATACCAACTCACGCACATAGATTAAAATCAATTTCACCTATTATTACAAGTGAAAAACTAGAGGTTTTAAAATCTTTTGGAGATCAAAAGTCACCACGTTATCAAGCTTTTTATCACAATACTACATTTTCAACAGCATACACAGAGTCTTTAAAAGATGCACTTGATATTTTAGTTGTAAAAGTAATAGATTCTGTTAAAAATAAAGGCACAAGAATTATCATTTTAGATGATTATGAATTTTCAATAAAAAATAAAGTAATTCCAATGGCTATGGTTGTTGGACGATTAAACATTGCCTTATTAAAAGAGAAAATCAGACACCTTACTTCTATGATATGTATCACAGGTGAAGTTGTAGACTCTCATAGTGCAGCAGTCCTTGTTGGATATGGAGCAAGTGCCATTTATCCTAATTTGCTTTTTGCCACAGTTATAGATAAGATTGAAAACTCAAATGTAATAAATATGGAGTGTAGAGAAGGCATCAAAGCTGTTCATAGTGCTTTAAATGGTGGACTTCTTAAAATCATGTCAAAAATGGGAATCGCTACAATTGCCTCGTATAGAAATTCAGCATTATTTGATGTTTTGGGTTTACATGATGAAATTGTAAAAGATTGTTTTGTCCATTCAAATTCAGAACTTGGTGGTTTAACATACGAGGATATTGAAACAAGAATTTCAAAATACCATTCTGATGCTTTTGTTGAAGATGGGTTTAACAAGATTTTTCCACTTAATATTGGTGGATTTTATAAGTTTTATTCAGGTCAAGAACATCATGATTTTGGACCTGAAATTATTCATGCTATTCATAAAGTCGCAAAAACTGCTAAACAAGAAGACTTTAATACATTAAAAAATCTTATAAATAATCGTGGGCTTAAATATATTCGTGACTTTTTTGACTTAAAATCTAAAAGAGAAGCTATCGATATTTCTGAGGTTGAACCTAAGGAAAAAATCTTTAAACGCTTTGCATCTGCTGCAATGAGTTTGGGTTCAATTTCACCAGAAGCACATGAAACAATTGCAATAGCAATGAACACTATCGGTGGTCAGTCAAACTCAGGTGAAGGTGGAGAAGATAAAGATAGGTTTGGAACAAACAGAGTTTCAAAGATAAAACAAATTGCATCAGGTAGGTTTGGTGTAACACCAGCATATTTACGTTCTGCTGATGAGATTCAGATTAAAGTAGCTCAAGGTGCAAAACCAGGAGAGGGTGGACAGTTACCTGGACATAAAGTAAGTGCTTTAATCGGTAAACTTCGTCATACAGTACCAGGTGTTACACTGATTTCACCTCCTCCACATCATGATATTTACTCTATTGAAGATTTAGCACAGCTTATTTTTGACTGTAAGCAAGTAAATCCAAGGGCAAGAGTAGCGGTTAAACTTGTTTCAACTATTGGTGTTGGAACAATTGCGGCAGGTGTTGCAAAGGCTTATGCGGATAAAATTATTATCTCTGGGGGAGATGGTGGTACGGGTGCGGCTCCTCTTACTTCTATCAAATTTGCGGGTAATCCATGGGAAATTGGTCTAAGTGAAGCACATAATGCTCTTAAAGCAAATAATCTGCGTTCTCTTGTTGAACTTCAAACAGACGGTGGTTTAAAATCTGGTCTCGATGTTGTTAAAGCGGCACTTTTAGGTGCTGAATCTTTTGCATTTGGTACAGGTGTTCTTACCATTGTTGGTTGTAAAATGCTCCGAATTTGCCATGTTAATAAATGTTCAGTTGGTATTGCAACACAAAATGAAAAGCTTCGTGAAGAATTCTTTAAAGGTCATGTTGATCAAATCATCAACTTCTTTACTCTTTTAGCTGAAGATATTCGTTCCATTATGGCTTCTCTTGGCTTTAAAACTATGGAGGAGATGATAGGTCAGGTAAGTATTTTAAAAGTAAAACAAGAACCTTTCGCACAGAAATTTGATTTTTCTTCTATCTTACATAAAGAAGCTGGAGTAAACACTCATCAGCAAAAATTTAATCATCCTTTTGATGATAATATTTTTGAAAAAAGTGTTTTAAAAGAAGCTATGGTTGCGATTAAACATCCTGAACATCCTATTCGTATTAACAGAGAGATTAAAAATGTTCACAGAAGTTTTGGTGCTTTAGTTTCAGGCGAGATTGCTGAGTACTATGGTGATGCAGGGCTTAATGCTGATACTATAAAAATAAACCTTACAGGAATAGCTGGACAAGCACTCGGAGCATTTTTAATTCAGGGTGTTTCAATTTATCTTGATGGTGTGGCAAATGACTATATTGGTAAAGGTATGCATGGGGGTAAAATCATCATCACTTCTAAAAATGAGGGTGAAGAGTTTGCCTCTGGTGGGAACACTTGTCTTTATGGTGCTACTGGTGGAAAACTTTATATCTCAGGTTCTGTAGGTGAGCGATTTGCTGTTCGTAACTCTGGGGCTTTAGCCATTGTTGAGGGAACAGGAGATAACGCTTGTGAGTATATGACAGGTGGTATTATAGCCATTTTAGGACGCACTGGTATTAACTTTGGTGCAGGGATGACGGGCGGTATCGCCTTTGTATATGATGAAGATCATAGTTTTGTTGAAAATGTAAATCATGAACTAGTTGAGGCTGTAAGAATTGATACAGATGAGGGTTCAGATGCTAGACATCTACTCAAAAAATTACTCAAAGATTATGTAGTTGAGACTGAAAGTAAAAAAGCTCGTGAATTACTTGATAATTTTAGAGTAGAAGTAAGAAATTTTTGGTTAATTAAACCTAAAAATTTAACAAAACTACCTCTAAACATAGAGAAGGGAAATTAATATGAAAGAATTTTTAACAACTGAGAGAATTAACCCTGAAAAAAGATTGGTAGTTGAGAGAACAAAAGATTTTGGTGAAATTTACAATATATTTAATATGGCTGATGCCTCAAGTCAAAGTGAGAGATGTATTCAATGTGGAGATCCATTTTGTTTAAACAAATGTCCACTTCACAACTATATTCCTCAATGGTTAAAGTCTATTGCTGAGAAAGATTTAGAGTTTGCATTTAAACTCTCAAATGAGCCTTCACCTTTTCCTGAAGTTATGGGTAGAGTATGTCCTCATGATAGACTTTGTGAGGGCGATTGTACTCTCAATGATGGTCATGGTGCTATCACTATTGGTTCAATTGAAACACATATTACAGAAGCTGGATTTAAAGCTGGATATAAACCTGAATTTCCTGGTATTACAACAGACAAAAAAGTAGCCGTTATAGGAAGTGGTCCAGCTGGTCTGTCTGCGGCAACTTATCTTTTACGTTCAGGTATTGATGTCACTATGTATGAAAGTGCTGATCGTGCTGGGGGGCTTTTAACCTATGGTATCCCTAATTTTAAGTTAGATAAAAAAATAGTTGAGAGACGTGTATCTTTGCTCCAAGAGGCTGGTCTTAAATTGATCCTCGATACAAAAGTTGGTGAAAATATTACTTTTGAAGAGATTGCTAATTCCCATGATGCAATGTTTATCGCTGTTGGTGCAACAAAAGCTAAAAATGCAGGTTTATCAGGTGAAAAAGCTTCAAATGTTTATGCTGCTATGGATTATTTAAGGGCTATTCAGAGAAAAAAATTTAAAAATTCTTATGATAAAAAATTTGATTTTAAAGATTTGAATGTTCTTGTAATTGGTGGTGGTGATACCGCTATGGATTGTCTTAGAACTGCAAAACGTGAGGGTGCTAAGTCTGTAACCTGTCTTTATAGACGGGATGAAAAAAATATGCCTGGAAGTAGAAAAGAGTATAAAAATGCTATGGAAGAGGGTGTTGATTTTATTTTCCTTGCATCTCCTAAAGAGATTATCTTAAATGAAAGTGCAAAAGCTATCTCGGTTGAAGTTATTAAAACGAACCTCGGTGCAAAAGATGAATCAGGTCGCCAAAAAATGGAAGAAATAAAAGGAAGTGAGTTTAGAGTCAATGCGGATGTAGTAATAATGTCTTTAGGGTTTAATCCTCTTGTTCCATCATTTTTAGCTGAAAATGGGATTGAGACAAATTCTTGGGGTGGAATCATCATAAACGAAGAAACTTATGAGACAACTACAACTGGTATTTATGCTGGTGGAGACTGTTTTAGAGGTGCTGACTTAGTTGTAACAGCCGCACTCGATGGTCGAGAAGCAGCTAGACATATTTCTAAGTCTTTACTTAAATAAGAATCAAGTCTTGAAAATAATTTTTCAAGACTTCTTACTTACTAACTTTTAAAATCTTTGAAGTAATTTCATATACATTTTTAGATATATTTGCTGTACTAAGAATCATTTCTAGTTCTTTTTTCATTAGACTCTTATTTTTTTCATTCATTTTTTCATATAACTTAAATGCTCCAGCTAAACCTGATGCCATTTGTGCATTTATTTTATCTATCTCTATAATTTTATCTGCTATAAATTTATATCCACTTCCATCTTTAGCATGAAAATATTTATAGTTTCTTGCAAAAACTCCTATAAGTGAACGGACAAGGTTAGGCACTTTTTCATCATACACTACATCATTTTGTAAAGATATTACTCTCTCTAATGTTCCTTCTCTTTTTGATGCTGCTAGAATTGCAAAATATTTATTCATAACAAGAGTATCATCTTTATATTTTTCATAAAAATGTTTTTCTGCGCTTAAAACTTCTTCTTTTGATGAATTTTCTAAAATATCAAGTGCTGATATTCTATCCGTCATAGTGAGAGAATTTTCATACTGCTCTTTTACTATCTTAATTATAGCCTCATCCTCTAGCATACTTAAAAATCTTAAAACTCTATTTTTAAGAGAGCGTTTAGCCATACTCTTAGAATCAATAGCATCAGACTTTGGTTCATGATATTGTTTATATATACTTAAAAGCTTTTCTTTATAAGTGTTTGCTAAGTGTTTGGAGAGTTTCTCTTTAGCTCTATAGATTAAATCAAAATCAAGTACATCTTGCCTTTGCATCAGACTCGAAACTGAGGGTAACTCTAATAAAAGTGCTTTGAGGGATAAATCTACATCTAAATCAAGTAAATACCCATAGGAGTTTGTAAATTCAGCATCTATCTCTTTTCCTTGCATCAATGCTTCTAGAGTTTCTAATGCAAATGTTTGTGCTGATTCATATTGTACAAAACTATTTGTATCATGTTTCATCAAAAAAGATAGATTAGTTTTTTCCTCTTTGATTATGATAGGTGCTGAAAAATCACGGTTTAAAGAGAGTATAGGTTCATCTTCTAAGCCATCGAAGCTAAATACTTCTTCTTCTTTAGAAACTATTAATATTTTAGCTAAAATTTCTAAACCATTTTTATCTAATAAGGCTATTTTTAAAGGATATAAATAGGCTTTTTGTTTTTCCCCATCTATAGAATTTGGAATATTTTGAGTTAGGATTACACGTAATACTCCCTTTTCAAACTCCGTTTTTACATCTAATATTGGTGTTGCATTTTGATGATACCATCTCTTAAACTGTGTTAAGTCAATACCACCTGCCTCACTCATAGCCCATAAAAAATCATCTATAGTAACAGCTTGAGCATCAAAGCTTTCAAAATATAAATCAGTAGCTTTACGGTATTTTTCTTCACCTAAAAGAGTATGAATCATACGAATAACTTCCGCACCTTTTTCATAAACGGTAGCGGTGTAAAAGTTATTCATAGATATATAAGATTTTGGCTGTATAGGATGGGATGTCGGTGATGAGTCTTCTACAAATTGTCTCTCATGAAGTGCTTTTACATCTTGAATGCGTTGGACTTCTAAAGAATTTAAGTCTGCGGAGAAACATTGATCTCTAAATACGGTAAGACCCTCTTTGAGTGTTAGTTGAAACCAATCACGACAGGTGATACGATTGCCCGTCCAATTGTGAAAGTACTCATGTGCGATAACAGACTGAATTCCCATAAAGTTAGCATCTGTTGCTGTATCTTGATTTGCTAAAACATAGGCAGAATTAAAAATATTTAAGCCCTTATTTTCCATTGCACCCATATTAAAACTATCTACTGCTACTATGTTATAAATCTCTAAATCATACTCTCTATTATATTTTTCTTCATCCCATACCATAGCCTCTTTTAAGGACTTCATAGCGTGTGTACATTTACTTTCATTTCCTATTTCACAATATATATTTAACTCTATCACATCACCTGATGCAGTTGTAAAAGTATCCTCAAGTTGTCCTAAGTCTCCAGCGACTAAGGCAAATAAATATGAGGGTTTTGGATGTGGATCATGCCAAGTAGTTTGATGTCTTAAATCATCTATATTTATAGATTTTTGTTTATTTCCATTTGAAAGTAAGATAGGGTATTTTTCTCTGGGTGCAATCACAGTAGTAGTAAAAATACTCATAACATCAGGACGATCAAGGTATGGAGTTATTCTTCTAAAACCCTCTGGCTCATTTTGTGTGCAAAAAATATTAGCTGATTTATAAAGCCCCTCTAATTGAGTATTATTTTGAGGATAGATTTTATTTATAATTTTTATGCTAAATTCATTTGGAACATTGAAAATAGTTAATTTTTCATCCTCATAAACATAGTCTGTATCTTTTAATAAGAAGTCGTTTAACCATAACTCTTCTAACTCAAGGTCTATGCTATCTAAAACAATATTTGTAGCTGTATCATCTAGTTTATTCAATTTCATGCTATTGCTAACTAATGTATATTCTTCATATAAATCAAATATCAATTCAACATTTTTGATTTTAAATTTTGGTTTAGTATAATCTTTTAAGTATATGGTTTGCATTTCTGACATCATTTATCTCTTTATGGTTTAAATAAGTAATAATATCATAAAACTTGAAACAATTAAGCTCTTTTTGACTATACTTTCACTTATAAAAATTATAAGGTAAATTATGTTTAAGAAAATATTTATTTTTTTATTTCTCATTTGGAGTAGTTCTGTATTTGCTTCATCTTCAAGCTTGGGTCTTTACTCTGTAAATACAAATGCACTTAAAATAAGGTTAGGTCCTAGTTCTAAGTATCCACATAGTTATAATATATACAATAAACAAACGACTAATGTATATGAATTTAAAGATGGATGGGCAAGAATTTCAAAATTTAAAGATAATTCAAAGTGGGCCTACGCTAAATATTTAACTAAAGTCACTCATCAAAGTAGTTCTCAAGTAAAAGAACCTAAAATAGATACAAGACTTCTAAAATATCTTGTAAAATCTGACAACTATGAAAAGCACTCTAAAGTATTTATAAATGTTTCTCAAAGATTAATATCTAATCATGTATGTAGAGTTTCAGATTTTAAAAAAACAAGTGGTTGGATAGAACTTGCAAAAGATGAACTTTATTTTACTTATTGTGGTGGTTTTAATAAGAAAGATAAAATATATATTAATTTACTAACAAATAAAATCATTGGTAATATGAAAAAGTATAAATAGTTTTTTCGATACAATATACTCAAATAACATTTAAGGAATATCTAATGAAAAAAACATTACTTTTAATGAGCTTATTTTTAAGTTTAGTACTTTATGCACAAACACGTAATAATAATGAGCAAGATTCTAATCTAAAAGAAGTAAATATTCAAGAAGAATCTTTGTCTCAACAGTACTATACTAATGAAGAAGAAAGCTATAAAAAGTGTGAAAGTAAAAAAAGTGGAACTTATATAAAATATCATTCCAATGGTATGTTAGAGTCCTTTAGTATTGTTGAATAATATTTTCTAAATCTTATCATTTTAAATCTCTCACCGAGAAAATTTGGAAGGATAAGCATTTTAACTTTTTCAAGTTCTTGTTTATAAATTTTTTCTTCTACATTCTCTTTTAGCGTCTCTAATAAATCTAATATTCCCATATCTATAAGTGCTAACATTTGAGATTTAAGTTCTATATACTTTACTCCAGCTTCTTCATAAGCGTCTTTAACATGAGCAAAGGTAACATCATAAGTAATATCTGATGCACCAAAGAGTTCTTCTCTTTTTATCTTTTCATCAAAAAATGGGATTACTTCATGTTTTGTGTATACTCTAAGTGAAAAATCTGGTCGTGCTTGCATCTCTCCATAATCAAAACTTATAAATTCAAACTTCTCTGCAGCTGATGCCATAGAGGTGGCAAAGGCTTCATAGCCTATAGCTATCTCTCCCCTATCTTTAAAGTATTTATCAGCCTTTGACTTTACCCAAGAATCATCTACATCAAATTCTATATTGTGAGCATCTATTCTTGCCGTTTTTCCTTTATAATAAAGCTCACAAGAAAAAGCATCAAAAATTTCATTTGCAATAAAAAAAGCATTTTTACACTTTAATTCATCAAGTGATTTATAATGATTAAGGTTTACAGCTTCAGCAAAGGACTCTTTAAAATATTTTTTTTGTTGTTCTTGTAGTGCATCAAATTTTTCTATAATAACGAACTTAAAAGTGTCAAGAAGTTTAGGTCTTAGAGTATAAATAAATTCTATAACATCCGCTAAAAAGTAACCATGATGCGCCCCTATCTCACAAATAGTAGCATTTTCTTCTAAAAAACCCTCATCAACTAAAGAGATTATATGTTTAGCAATAGTTCCACCAAAAAACTTACTAGTACTTACGGCTGTATAAAAATCTCCCTCTTTCCCTATAGCTTTATAAGTAGCATAGTAGCCATTTTCACTATACAGCCAATCCGATATATATTGACTAAATTTATTGATTTTCATTTACATACATCTCATAAAGTGTTAGGAGTTCGAGTTGTTCATCTATCTCATACACCTTAGAAGTATATTTTGATATTTCAAGTGAGTTTTGAAGCGTTTGTACATCATACTTTGTTTTATATCCTGCCTTAAAAAGTTTTTCTGTGTCATGTAAAAGTTTAGAGTATATCTCTTCATTTTCAAAACTTAATAACTTCTTTTTTTCTAAGTTTTTGATATTAATGAGAACCTGTTCAAACAAAGCAATAAGTTCTATCTTTTTATCCTTAGCAAAAACTTCTGACTTTAAATAATCAACTTTTGCAGATTCAATATCTCTAAAGGTATTAATATTCAAAGGCATAGATACTTTAAAACCATACTCATGATAATCCCTCTCTTGTGAGCCAAACTGAAAAAGACTATCACTCTTTGTCCACTTATATCCTGCTGTAAAACTTAGTTGTGGTAAATACTTTGCAACTCGAATACCTTGAGCAAACTTATCTCTTTGTATCTGAGAATTTAGCATTTTTAAGACAATGTTATATTGCAAAAATTCTTCTTTATTTAAAAGCTCTAAACTTGGAACTTTAGCTACTTTATAGTCTAAATCACTCAAAGCACTAAAGCGAGATACTAAGCTTTGTTTTGCTGTTTGGATGTCATACAAAACTTGTATAACTGTATTTCTCTCTATCACTGCACTATCTAAAAAGCCTACATCTAAACGCCCACTTAAATACTCTTCTTGTTTAATCTTTAAGTTTATTTTAGAGTTTTCTATCTGTAATTTTTGCTTTTTTATCTGTAAATCTTTTTGCTTTGTTTGCATTAGTATAGAAATAGTATCTTTGATGAGTTTTCTTTTTGCTACATCTATAGAGTAATCAGAATACTTTTTTACTGCTTGTGCAAACTTGATGCCATAGTAGATGCCACCACTTTGAAAAATTGGCTGATCCATTTTAATCGCCGCAGTTTTAGCAGTTTGATCACTTCCAAAAGGATTACTTTTTGTATGAGTATAGTTCAAATTTATCGGAGTAATCCAAGAATCTCTAAGTATAGAAGTATCCGCCTCATTTTTTTGATAATCATATCCAAACTGTTCTAGTTTATTTTTTGAGATATACTCATTGAGTAAAGAATTTTTCTCATTTGTGTATGCTTGAGTGCTAAATACTATTAATAGCAGACTCAAGAGATTTAAAACCTTCATCTATTTCCTCTTTTGTAATTGTAAGTGGTGGTAAAAATCTTAAAGTATTTCTACCAGCTTTAAGAACCATAACACCTTTTTCTTTTGCACTTGATATAATTTTACTTAGAGTATCAGCATCTTTTACTCTCAAACCACACATCAGTCCTATACCAACTTTTACTATAAAAATATCTTGATGCTTTTTATATAAAGAATCTATTGCCTGATTAAAAAACAAAGTATTTATCTCTAATTCACCACTCTCTTTATACTCTCTTAAAATATCCATCACTTCACAAGTAGCCGCACAACTCAAATAGTTTCCACCAAATGTTGAGCCATGCTCCCCTGCTTTGAGTATATCTTTGAGTGAGGTCATAACTACACCGATAGGAACACCCCCTCCAATACCTTTAGCTAAGGTCACAATATCAGGAGTAATGCCATAAATTTGTGATGCCAAAAACTCACCTGTTCTATACCCACCAGTTTGAACCTCATCTACTATAAGTAAAATACCTCGTAACTTTAAAAGTCTCTCAAGAGCTTGAACTTCTTCTTTTTCTTGAGTTTGTACACCACCCTCCCCTTGAATGAGTTCTATCATAACTGCACATGTATGATTATCTAAAAGGGATTCTATCTGAGCTATATTATCTGCATATACAAAACCATCGGGAAATGGTCCAAAATAGTTGTGCATAGACTCTTGTCCAGTTGCTTTTACTGTTGTAATAGTTCTTCCATGAAAAGAGTTTGCAAGTGTGATAATTTTATATTTTTTTACCTCTCCATTTATTTCACCATATTTTCTAGCAATTTTGATAGCACCTTCATTTGCTTCAGCCCCACTATTTCCAAAAAAACATTGCATATCGTATCCACTAGCCTCAACTATTTTTTGAGCAGCCTTAGCTTGAGCTGCGATATGATAAAGATTTGAGGTGTGCGTAAGATTTGATATTTGTTTTGTAATAGCTTTATTGACTCTCTCATTGGCATGACCAACACTGACTACTCCAATACCTGAGGTAAAATCAATATACTTCTTCCCTTCACTATCAAGGAGTGTTGCACTTTTAGCACTTACAAACTCCACATCTACTCTTGCGTATGTAGGTAAAATATATTTTTTTGTTAATTCTTTTATATTCATAGTTTTTCCTAATTTAATTATGTCTCATATTTGGCGGTACTAAATGTGCATCTATATATGCTTCTAGTTTATCACTTTCATCCATTTTCACTAGCCATTGTTTAAGAGAATTTCTCTCTCCTTTATAGTCCATATAAGGGACGCTTTCCCCACAACTTGATTCTACTCCATATATTTTAAAGATGAAAAAATTTCTTACTAAAGATTCTTTTTCATTGAAAAGTTTTAAATAATGATGAAACTCTTCAGTATTTTTTTTTACTATTTGTGCCTTAGTAAAAAGCCTTAAAATCATTGCTTTTCCCGCATAGGCATTAAAAAGTAATGTAAATTCTCCATTATTTTGAGAATCTCTATAGGTTCGGTTTCCACTTCCTGGATAGTCTAAAAAAACTATAGAGTTGTCATTTAAAATCCGTATTGTGTCATAGCCTTTTGGAGATATATTTACTTCCTTACCTGAGCTACTAGCCATATAAAAAACTTTTTGTTTCTTTATAAAATCTTTATCTTTTTCTTGGAGTACTTTATATTGTTTTCCCATGGCAAATACAACTTTACTTTAATTCAATTTTCACAAGTTTAGAAAATACTTTTGGAGGGTCTATAATAATTTCTATCCTATATTTTGATATATTTTTTGTATCTGCAATATTTAAGACTCTTGAAACACTATACTTAGTTTCTTTTGCATTAAGATAGATTTTTTTACTCTCCACACCCACTAAATCATTTTCATCAAGATAAATTGTTAATTTAGCTTTTGAAATATCTGCAATTTTTGCAAGGGGTGTTGAGATGCTAACAACTTGACCTGGTTTTACCAATATTGAATATAAGGTGAAACCCTCAGCGTTTAAATTTTTATCTCTTAGGGATCTTTGTAACTGCGAACGTCTTAATTTTAAATCAGCTATTAATATTTTTGAATTACTCATATCTTTTAAAGTGGCTAAAAATGAGTTTTCACTCCCCATCAAATCATAATATTCTTTATCTTTTTCAATAGTAGATTTAATTTTTAAAGATTTAAGCTTTTCATAATTTTGTCTTTTCTTGAGTAAGATATTTTCTACATTGACTAAAACTTTTTCATTTATAGATATGATTTTATTCAAATATATAATCTTTGTTTCCACATTTTTCAATTCTTCTTCATCAAGTTGAGAATCAATTTTGATATAGGGCTTTGAGCCTAACTCTTTTCCTATCATATCTTCACCAATAAAAAGAACTAAACCTGAAACATTAGAAGATATATCTCTAATTTCATAAGGTTCAAGCTTTGCATAATAAAATTTTGAAAAGAGTACTGAACTCAAAAAAACAATAAAAACAATAAATTTCATAAGTACTACCTTTTAATTAAGAGACTGTTAGATTTAGTATATTCTACCAATTCATCACTTAACATTAAAGCATATTTCATATTACTTAGGGTATTATTAAACTATATTTAGATAAAGGGTATTATATGTCTGTTTTAGATAATGTAGATGCAGCCACCAACTTAACAAAAAACAATGAACTTCAATTATTGGTTTTTAGAATTAGTGAAAGTGAGTATTCTGCTTATTATGCTATCAATGTTTTTAAAACGAGAGAAGTTGTAGAAGCTAAAAATCATTATTCAACTCAAATTCCATCATCTCATAGATTATTAGAAGGCACTATTGTTTTACGTGGATTACAAATTCCTATCTTAAACCTTCCTTTATGGCTTGATGTAGTACTCACACGAGAAGAGCTAAAAAAATCAAATATTCTCATTTGTGATTTTAATGGTATTGTCATTGGACTTAGAATAATGTCTGCTTATAGAGTTATTAAAAAAAATTGGGAGGAGATACATGCCCCTGATAGTTATAGACTAAAAGAAGAAGGTCTTGTAATGAATGATACAAGACTAGAGGATGGTTCACTTTGTCTTATTTTAGATTATGAAAAACTTCTTGCAGATGTCATACCCCAAGCTATGGTTGATGTACTAGAATCACCTGCTAATATACAAAACCTAGTCTTACCTGAAAAACTTCTCCAAGGTACTGTTCTTATTGCAGAAGACTCTAAAACTGCACAAAGACACTTAACTCAAATTTTTGCTCATGCAAAATTGAGTATGCGCATGTTTAACAATGGTAAAAAACTTATGGATTATATACAATTACTTGAAAATCCAAGTATGATTCCTGCTGTTATCACTGATATAGAAATGCCTGAAATGTCAGGATTTACAGTTTTACAAAACCTTAGAAAAAATCCTTTTACGGAAAATATTCCCGTAATTGTGAATAGTTCTATGAGCAGTGCTAACAATAAAAGAGAAGCGGAAGTATTAGGTGCGAGTGGTTTCATAGATAAAACAAAAAGTCACAATATCATTCCACTCATCATTGATGCTATGAATAAGCATAATAACTAAGCTTAAATATTTATATTAAAAGGAAGGTAAGAAGTTACCTTACTTTTCTATTAGATTATTGAAATAAAGAAATAAGCACTCCAGCTGCTACTGCTGAACCTATTACTCCTGCAACATTTGGACCCATTGCATGCATTAAAAGCATATTTGTACGGTCATATTCCATACCTACCTTATTTGACACACGAGCCGCCATTGGAACTGCCGATACACCAGCTGAACCAATCAATGGGTTAATCTTATGTCCGGGAAAAAGATTCATAACTTTTGCCATGATAACACCAGAAGCAGTACCAACAGAAAATGCAACAATACCAAGAGCCATAATAAACATAGTATCAGGAACTAAGAACTGATCAGCTGCTAATTTAGAACCAACACCAAGTCCTAAAAATATAGTTACGGTATTAATTAATGAATTTTGTAGAGTGTCATTAAGACGCTCAACAACACCTGATTCTTTTAAGAAGTTACCAAACATAAAAGCACCGATAAGGGGTGTAGCTTCAGGAAGTACCATAATAGCAAGACTTAAAACCATAACAGGGAAAACTAACTTTTCTAAACGAGATACATGACGGAGTGTAGTCATCTTTATTTTTCTCTCAGCATCAGTTGTTAAGGCTCTCATAATCGGAGGTTGAATAATTGGAACCATAGCCATATAAGAATACGAGGCAACTGCAATAGCACCTAATAATTCAGGGGCAAGTTTAGATGCAATAAAAATAGATGTCGGACCATCAGCCCCCCCAATAATTGAGATTGCAGAAGCTTGTTGGAGAGTAAAATCAACTACACCTAATTGAGTTAATGCCACCGCACCAATTAATGTTCCAAAAATACCAAACTGAGCCGCTCCACCTAGAAGTGCAGTTTTTGGATTTGAAAGTAATGGACCAAAGTCTGTCATCGCTCCAACACCCATAAATATAATAATAGGAAACATCTCATTTGCTAATCCCATATCATAGATAACACCTAAAAATCCGTGAGCTCCAGCGATATTTGCAACTGGAATATTGGCTAAAAGTCCACCAAAAGCGATAGGAAGTAGTAACAATGGCTCAAAACCTTTCCTGATTGCTAACCAAAACAAAAAGAAAGTAAGAAAAATCATAAGCACTCGTCCCCAAGATTTATGAAATTCACTCATCTTTGTTCCATCTGAATTTAATTCATTTGGATCAGGATTTAAGATTGCATTTACACCTGTAGATTTTAAAAAACCTCCAACCATCTCAGAAAAAGGTTTTGATTCGTATGTCTCTTCTTGATGAAGAGAAAGAGGTTCACCTGAAGCAGGGGCGCTTGCATGAAGGACACCAAAGCTAAAAAGCATAAGTGCGAGTAGTTTTAAGACAAATATTTTCATTAAGTTATCCTATTACTGCTACGACTTGACCTTCTACAACTTTATCGTTTGTAGCTACATTGATAGATTTAAGAACACCTGATCTAGTGGCAACTACATCAATTTCCATTTTCATAGATTCTAAAATCATAATCACATCCCCATCATTTACCGTATCATTTGGATTCATTACAATTTTCCAAACATTCCCTGGAAGAAGTGCTTTGATTTCTAAGTCATCCTTAGAAGTTGTTGCTTGAGCTCGTGGAGTAGAAGCTACTGCTTCACCATCAACTGCTATTACTTGAATGTTTGCGTCACCCTCTGCAACTTGAACACTAAACTTTTGACCATCTACTACTACTGTATAATTTCCACTACCCATTGAACTTCCTTCACAATCATTTTTCATTTGAGATATTTTTCTCACGTTTAATTCGCCTTTCCCTTTCAGGAATGCGATACCTTTTTCTTGACATGCGGCTGCAATAAAGATATTTTCTTCTGTTATCTCTAAACCCTCTTCTTTAAGTTTATCAATCCAGTTTTGTAAAGACTTTGTATAATCAGAGTTAGCAATATCTAAAGCATTATCTGTTGTTGGTAATAAATTTAACTTTTCAGAAGCAATTTTTACAATTTTTGGATCTGGAGCAACTGGAGTTTTACCAAAATAACCAAGAACCATTTTTCCATATCCGGGAGCTATTGCTTTCCAAGGACCTTGCATCACATTGTTAAGTGCTTGTTGGAAGTAAAACTGAGAAACTGGAGTTACAGATGTACCATAACCACCCTTTTCAACTACCTCTTGCATAGCTGCTATAACTTCTGGAAATTTATCTAAAATATCATTATCACGCATCATTTGAGTATTTGCAGTTAATGCTCCCCCTGGCATTGGAGAAAAGGGGATAATAGGAGAAACCATAGTAGCTTCTGGTGGTACAAAATAATCTGAAAGACAAAATTGCAACTCTTTTTCATAGCTAAGAATTTTATCAATTTCAAGTCCACCTAGGTCAAAATCAAGACCTTTTGTAGCATGAAGCATTGTTAAAATATCTGGCTGAGATGTTCCACCACTCACAGGTGAAGCAGCCATATCAATACCATCTACACCAGCTTCTAATGCTGCCATGTAAGCAGAAACAGATACACCCGCAGTTTCGTGTGTATGTAAACGTAGGTGCGTCCCCTCTGGAACTAAACCACGAGCCATTTTAATAGTTTCGTACACTTTATGAGGGTTTGAAGTTCCTGAAGCATCCTTAAAACAAATTGAATGGTAAGGAATACCACTGTCTAAAATCTCTCTTAAAGTCTTTTCATAAAAATCAACAGTATGCGCACCATGACAGCCCGGTGGTAAATCCATCATTGTCACAACTATCTCATGTTTAAGCCCATGATGGACTATTCTTTCACCTGAATATTTAAGATTTTCAACATCATTTAAAGCATCAAAGTTTCTAATTGTTGTCGTACCATGCTTTTTAAACATTTTTGCATGAAGATCTATAAGCTCTTTTGAACCAGTATCAAGCATAACTGTATTTACTCCACGTGCAAGTGATTGTAAATTTGCATCTGGTCCTACAATTTTACGGAACTTATCCATCATTTCAAAAGCATCTTCTCTTAAATAAAAGTATAAAGATTGAAATCTTGCTCCACCAGCAAATTCAAAGTGAGTTATACCCGCCGTTTTTGCAGCCTCTACGGCTGGAAAAAAATCATTCATTAGTACACGACCACCATATACTGATTGAAAACCATCTCTAAAGCTTGTATCCATTACATCTATAAATTTTTTAGCCATGCTTTATTTTATCCTTGTCTATGATGAATTATAGCAGCAGTTATTGCTGCTATAACTTTTTTATTATCTTGTTTTTTTATTGGAGCATCAGGGTTCTGATGTGGTTCTGGGAAAAATCTATGCACTACCATTGATAGTAAATTCATACTAATTATTAGTATAATTAAAAATAAGAACACTGTTCCCATCCCTAAGCCCATAAATTTAAAGCCCTCTAATATGAGGTTCGTTTCCATAAATTCCCTTTTTGTAATAATTTGCAGGTCGATTATAGTATAAAGCACTTTAAATAAAGATTTCAAGCCTCTACAAATTTTTAAAATTACTTGTTTGTTACTTTTTTGATTATATACTTGCAAAATTAATTTATAGGAGTATAAAAATGATAAAGAAAAATGTACAAAGATTTGGGATTATAAATACAGTAGAGGGCTATTCTTACTTAATTTTACTTTTTGTTGCAATGCCTTTAAAATACTTACTTGGAGTAGCAATAGCTGTAAAAATCGCAGGAATGTTACATGGTGTATTGTTTATAGCCTTAGTTGCTTTAATGATTCCAGCTTATATAGAAGCGAAATGGAAATTTAAATATAATATACTCTTCTTTATTGCTTCTCTTATTCCTTTTGGAACTTTTTTCACTAGATCTAAGATTAAGTCTTATGAATAAGCTTTATTTAGATAGAATAAATAAAACTAATAATTGAAGGAATTTTATGATAATAGGGATGAACGAACAGGACTTAATTGCATATATAATTTTTGGAGTAATACTTAACTTTTTGTTTTCTATTCTTTTTGGTATGCATTTGAGTAAAAATATTGGCTTAGAAGAGATGATAACGTCTAAGGGAGACAAAAATCAATCTTTATTTGTAAGTTTAAGCCTTTTTATCCCTTTTGCTAAAATGCTAGTTACCTTGTATAGAGTAAGTATTTTACAACTTTACTTTCTTAACAAAGGACACACGCATAAAGAATTTTGGGTATATATGACCAATAAATAACTTTATTTTTTGAGACTTTCTTCACATACCTGAGAAATATTTTCACTCCAAAGACCTTTCTTAAGTGCTTTGGCTATTTTTTGAGCCTTATAAAAATAAAAATCATATTCTGGGTCTAAGCTCTCTTGCTTTTTAAATGCTAGACCCTCATCTAGTAGAAATTCTGATAATGTTTTTTCCCCACTCATACTTATTATACATGTTTCATCTTTAAATCTTATGCTATATGATTGCATAAGATGTAACTTTTCATAAAGGAAATATTTAAGATTTTTTCGTTTTTGATAAAACTCAAATATAGACTCTCTACACACCGAAGAGGGCTTTGCATTTATATAAAGCCTATCAATGCTAATAATACCATAAGGGCTACAAAAAAATTTATAATTTTTTATTTTAAACTCTTGTATATCATTTGAAATAATACTAATCAAAGTTGCCATCACTGGTTCTTGGGCATTAAGAGGAAAAAAAGACAAAAAAATAGATATACAAAATTTTAACATGTTATAATAAACCTATGAATTATTTTAAGTTAAAATTAGTTCTTGCACTTTTAACTGGGTTTTTGTTCTCTTTCATATTAATACTTCTTGCTTTTGTTCTTCCAAGTAAAGAAGAAGTATATACAGAACCAAAAGGTCTCCTAGAAAAAATATCTCACGCCGCAAAAAATAAATGATTAAGTAGAATCATTAATGCCCCTTGAAGCAATGACTTTATATGCACACTCAGGATTAAGTATAATTGTTGTAGCAATCAGTGCTTCTAAATATTTTAAAATAGTCTCTAAATCGTCTATTGTCATCATTTGAAATAGGATCTTTTCTCCAACCTCTATTCTTAAATTTCTTGCTACACCTAAATTTTTATGTGCTAAATCTCTCACGCTAGTATAGTCTAGTTCTTTATCGGCTTGTTTATCATCTTTTAACTTATTTATATATCTTAAAAAAAATGTTTGAGTATGAAGAATTTGTTGCACGTAATCCTCTATGAGATGATTCACTAGTTCAAGACCTAAACCTAGCTCATCACAAGCAATATTTGGATTATACTCATAATCGTTTATGCTTAAGTATTGTAATTCTTTAGAGGATAAAGTTTCTAATATTGCATAGGCATCCGTTAATATTTGTTCTATATTTTTATTATTCTTTAATGTATCTAAATAGTCTGAATTACTTAACATAAAGTACGATAACATATTATTTAGATGCTTTTGATTAAAAGTCATATTTTGGAGACAAAGTATATAGAGTGCTACAATAGCACTCACTCTATGCAAACACCTTTATAAGGCTTTAACCATAATTCTGTTTAATCTTGCGATAAAATCTGCTGTATCACTTAATTCTTGTCCATCAAATAATTTTGCCTGATCTAGTAATACATGAGCAGCATCATTAATTAGATTTTGATCTGCTGAATCTTTTAGCTTCATCAAAAGTTCATGATTTGGATTAATTTGAAAAATTGGAGCTGCTGGGGGAGTATCGCCACCTTGTCCCATTTGCTTCATCATTTGAGCCATCATATAAGAAGGATCTTCTTTATCAATTTTTATCGCAACTGGAGAATCAACTAAATCAGATGTAGTTTCAACTGATTTTACAGCATCCCCTAGAGCATCTTTAAACTCTTTTGCTAAACCCTCATAAGTTTTAGCTACCTCTTCTTCTACTTTTTTTTCTTCTTCATCTGTCTCAAACTTAGCATCGGCTACTGGTACTAGCTTATAGTCTTTGTAATCATTTACCATCGGGAAGATTATAGTATCTACCTCTTCATTGAGAACTAAAACATCTATCCCTTTTGCTCTAAATCTTTCTAAGGCAGGAGATGCTTTTAGCATTGCTAATGAGCCTTTACCAGCAAGATAATAAATCTCTTTTTTCTCTTCATCAATGTTTTTTACAAAATCTTCAATCATAACAGTTGAGTCAGAATTCATAGTTTTAAACTGGATTAGTTCTAAGATTTTTTCACGGTTATCGAAGTCGTTATATAAACCCTCTTTAAGTACATTTCCAAATTCTCTATAAAAAGTATCGTATTTTTCTTTATCTTTTTTTGCCATTTTAGAGAGTTCTGAAAGAACTTTTTTAACAGATGTTTTTTTAATTTTATCCATAGTAGGATTAGACTGTAAAATCTCACGAGATACATTTAATGGTAAGTCTTTAGAGTCAATCACACCACGTAAAAATCTTAAATATGTTGGCATCAACTCTTTTTCATCATCGGTGATAAATACACGGTTGATATAAAGTTTAATCCCTGTTTGGTAATCTACACGAAATAAGTCCATTGGAGCTTTACTTGGAATATAAAAAAGTGTCGTGTATTCAACTGCACCCTCAGCCTTGTTGTGCATCCAGATCAATGGTTCTTCTGAAGAATGTGCTATGGAGCTATAAAAATCTTTATATTCTTCATCACTTACATCTTTTTTAGCAATAGTCCAAAGAGCATTTGCCTTGTTGATTTGTTCATTTTCAATCTCAGTTTTACTAGGCTGTGTTTCTTTACCATCATCATCAGTTACTGCAGCAATATATTTTTCTTTATCCATAAAAATTGCAAAAGGGATATGATTAGAATATTTTTTAATGATACTCTCAATACGGTAAGTCTCAAGAAATTCCGACTCATCATCTTTGAGGTGCATCACTATGGTAGTACCATGACCATCTTGCGTTGTATTTTCTAACTCAAAAGATCCATCCCCAGTACTTGTCCAAAGGTAAGCCTGATCTTCACTCGCTTTTTTTGTTGTTACTTCAACCTTGTCTGCTACCATAAAACAAGCATAAAAACCAACACCAAACTGTCCAATAAGGTTAGAATCTTCTTTTTGATCACCTGTTAAGTTTTCTAAGAATGCTTTAGTTCCAGACTTTGCTATTGTTCCTAGATTATTCATTAAGTCTTCTTCATTCATACCAATACCCGTATCTTTGATTGTTAATGTTTTTGCTTCTTTATTGGCTACTATATCTATTCGTGGCGTAAAAGTTACCTTTTTATACTTCTCATCTGTTAATACCAGCATATTGAGTTTATCTAACGCATCTGAAGCATTTGAAACAAGTTCACGTAGGAAAATCTCTTTATTTGAGTAGAGAGAGTGAATCATGAGATTTAATATTTGGTTTGCTTGTGTTTGGAACTGATGTTTTGCCATGGATATTTCCTTAAAATAATTTTGGGAGGGATTATATCAAAAAAAGGTTAATAATAAGTTTGGACTAAAGTAAGTTTAGTCTATGAAACTAAACTTACTTTAGCTATACTGTGAGTATGAAAACTAATTCTATAAGATTCCTAGAAATAACTCCAAAACTTTTAACACGTAGATGTAAAATTATCTCTTTTATCTTAAAAATATTTTTACAATTTACAACATTTATATCGGCTTTGATTGCTTGGTATATTTATGATTATTTTATAGCTATTGCTACACTTTTACTTGTTTTTATCATCATGGGGATAGTTCGCTCAAAGATAAGAAATGCTGTTATCCCACCAAATGAATATCAATACAATGATCAGGCGATAGCGGATTGGTATACGGCTAAGGAATTATGCCTAGAATCAGAAGAAGATTAACGCAAACACTATTGGGTTTTTATTTGCTTGGAAATTAGATTCCGTGTGAAGCATTCAATAAGTACTAAGCCAAATATAATTTCGATATTGGAATACTATTTGCTTTTAATTAAGATATGATAATAAAAAAAGAGATATTAAATAAATCAAGCTATATAAAAAATAGTGGAGAGACTGTACAAGAGTATCATAGAGCACATGCTTTGCTACTACTAAATAAAGGTAAAAGCAAAAATGAATTAGCAGAGGATTATAAGAGAAGTACTCGTTGGATACAAAAGCAAATATTTGAGTATGAACCAGAGATAAAAATTCATAAACCTAGAGCAATTGTTTTAGTATGTGATGCTACATTTTATGGCAAGAGAAAAGACAAGCTTGGTACTTTAGTTTTTAAAGATAATATCACAAAAGAGATTTTATTATCTAAGCATATTGAGAGTGAACTTTCAGCTGATTACAAACAACTGCTAAATCAACTATTAGAGCTAGGGTACACAATACTATCAGTCACATTCGATGCTAAGAGAGGCTTATATGAGGTCTGCATATAGAAGTTTGAGAGCTAATCTACCTCACTTATTTATTAGAAATAAATATAAAGATTTTGAAATTCCAAATACAACAAACACTCTTGATGGTGGAACTTTTTCTCCATTAAAAATACTCATTAAAGTTCATAGAGGATTAGGTAAAAGTTTGAAGTTAAAAATAGTTGATGACTATCTTTTAAATTATAAGAAAAAGAAATGATTTAGACTCCATTTTTTTACTTTAAATCACATATTCTAATTATAGTTGAAATATCCTATTAATGCCTTGATTAGGTCGTTACCGCTATCTTGCAATAGAAATTAAATAATCTTGCTAACACTATTTTTTATACCCTTCTTTCTTTATAACTTAAATTTTTTACCCATTTATGAAAAAATCTTGCTGGATTTATTTTATCGTTTATTTTTTTATTATTTAAAATATGTTCTTTTAAAATATTTGCTAGATAGGGTGCTAAAACAAAACCATAACCACCAGAGCCATTTATCATATACAAATTTGGATAGTAATCATATGCTTCATAATTAGCTTTTTTCGTTTCAAAGTGAATAGATTTATTTTTCATAGTTTTTTTTGATATTACGATTGAACCTAATAAAGGCATATAATCAGTAGAGCCTGAACGCATTCCTGTATAATCTTTTATGACCTCAAAATCTTGCAAATCAATACTAACTTTTGCTTTTTGAAGTAACTCATTTCTCCCTTTTTGTATATCATAAGATTTATTAGAATCTGGATGATAATGAATATCATGTGTAGATCCTATGGCTAAAATACCTTCTTTACTCGGGGAGATTGAAACCTCTTGATGCAAAATATATTCATTTTTTGTACTCGATTTTATATCTATACGATGCCCCCAAATACCACAAACTTTGATATACGGTTCATCTATAAGTTGTTTATACGCTCCATTTGCTAAAACAATATTTTTGGCACAATAGCTTTCATTTAAAACCCATACCCCATCACCGTATACTATAGATTTCACTTCCTCTTTCACAAATAAAGCACCCCTACACATCGCCTTACACACTGCAATTGCATCCACTATCCCTGTTTGTAAACATACTGTTTCATTTTGGTAAGAATGAGATATATTTAAAAGTTTAAGTGCTGTATTTTTTTTATAAACTTTAAGTGTTTCGTTTTGAGATTTATCTTTTGCGATGTGAATTAAAGAAGAGATACTTAGTAGATAGGGGAAATTTACTTTATAATAATTCATTGAGTAAAGAAATGCCTCATTAAGCATATCTTTTAAGTCTCCAGTTTTTGAAAATTTTGGTGATATAAAAGCACCAGCCGCACCACTGCCACCTGATGCAATAGCATTCATATCAAAAATAATAACTTTTTTGTTTTCTTTTAAAAACTCATACGCTATACTTGCGCCATTGATACCAGCACCTACTATCGCTATATCATACAATGCTTACCATCTAATAGAGTGTTTAATATCATATCTATTAAGAATAACCTGTTCTAGTTCTTTTGCCTTGGTTCTATCTATTGCTATTTTTACACCATCTTTGTTTTCTATGATTAGGTACTTCCCTTTAAAATCTCGTATTATCTGAATAAACTCAGCAAAGTTTTTAAACTCTTTAGAATCCACCATATCTACCATCCAAAGAGAATAGCTATGATCACCTCTATTTGCCTCAGTTGCCAAAACCTTGAGTAAAATTACAGCTTCTTCTTTTTCATCTGTAGCCCATTCACCAGCAGCTTTTCTAAGTCTAAGCAAGGTTGAACGATTTTTAACAAGCAAGTTTCTCGTTAAGGGGGAAAATACATAACCACCATATACAAGATATTTTGGTATCTCATCATGTGCTATAGTATTTACTAAAAGATTATCATCGGCTACATTATTAAGAACTACATCTATCTCTAATTTTTTTCCATCTCTTAAAATACCAAGTCTTACACTCTCTCCAATCTGCTTTTGATCTACATAGTATTTATAAGAAGTGAATTTATTTTTGATAAACTCAACTGTTCCATCATTATTTATATCGTGTCCATCAAGGTAAAGGAGAATATCATGCTCTTTGAGTTTTGTATAGACATTTGACTTTTGAGAGATGTCTATCACTAAAACACCTGTTGTGTTAGCATCCATCTGATAAACATCACGAATTGATTCATTTTCCATAGTTTGAGTAGTTACACCTAAGTGCGTAAAACCGTCATAATGTCCATCTTTTATATCATCTAAAAAATGTTTTACTATCTCAACGGGGACAATATAGCCTATATTTTGTGAGCTTCTGAGTTGTTGCATGACTACACCGACTATCTTGTTATGACTTATCGCAGGTCCTCCACTACTTCCAGGGTTTACAGCAGCATCAATTTGAATAGATAAAAATATTTCACGAGAGTGAGCATATCTTTTATGCTCTATTCGAGATACAATCCCTCTACTTACACTGAGAGTATCTCCCCCTAAAGGAAAACCATAAACAGCTACTTCTTCTTCAAATTTTGGTAATCCTGCAAAGTCTATCGCATTTGTACCCTTAAAAAAAGATTTATCTTTTAACTTTAAGAGTGCTAAATCTGCTTGATGTGAGATAAACTCTACTTCTGCTTCATACTTTTTAGTATCTCCATGTCTTTTAACCTCTATAAAAGTTTCATCCGCAACAACGTGAGCATTTGTTAAGATTCTATTTCCAGCGATAATACTCCCTGAACCATGTGAGCGACTGATACTAGAGTTCCACGGTGTTGTATAACTTGGATTTTTTGATACGGTATAAATTTTAACTATTGACTCTTTAACATCTATGGAAGCAAATAAAGGAAGACTAAGTATTAATACAAAATAAACAAACTTAAAAATTTTCATCATCTAATCATATCCTCCATATCTACGTGTAAAAAATACACATCCTTAGAATAAGTCTCACTTGAAACTCTATCCCCTACAATCAAATATCCATCCCTTAACTTAGCAATTAAGCTTATCATCTTTGAATCCACCATAAATTTTATTACACTAGTCGTCATTTTTAAAAATAAAAGAATAAAAAGCTTGGTTTTAAAGTAAAAATACCTTTATGAAAAAAACAAAACTCGAAGATAATTGTAACATATTGAAAGAATAGATAAAAGAACATACAAATTTTAACAGAGCAAGAATATTTATAATAAGTAATAGACCTTAAATAATTTTAAAACTAATATCTTTAAAAGGTTTAACTGTAATGTGAATTTGACTTGCCTACACTAGTAGCCTTAAGTTAATTTCAACATAAAAGATAATCCTATTAATTGAAGTTATTTCTATCTTACTACTTAAATCTAAATGGTACAAAATCTATACAAGAAAAACTCATTAATAATAGATGGGATTTAGATGACTCTATTGCTCAACTTTTGAACTTTTAGTGGATTAGGGTGTGACTACTGTAATAAAGTGCTAATTTTGTTGAGTCTTTGTAAGCCCTTAATTACTTATTAATATCATAAGAGATATAATCCAATGAATTTAAAATAACTGACTTGGAAAGGAAAGCAATGAAAATTCGTAAACGAGCCCTCACATTTGAAGATGTACTTTTAGTACCACAATATTCTGAAGTATTACCAAAAGAAGTATCACTAGAGAGTAAACTTACTCGTAATATAAAACTAAAAATTCCTATGGTTTCTGCGGCTATGGATACGGTAACTGAACACCGTGCGGCTATTGCAATGGCTAGACTTGGTGGTATCGGTATAATTCATAAAAATATGGATATCCAAACTCAGTGTAAACAGATAAGCAAGGTAAAAAAATCCGAAAGTGGCATTATTATTGATCCAATTTTTGTTCATCCTGATGCAACTTTAGCCGATGCAGAAAAGCTTATGAGTGAGTTTAAGATTTCAGGAGTGCCCGTTGTTGATGGACATAATAAACTCTTAGGAATTTTGACAAACCGTGATATGAGGTTTGAAAAAGATATGCGAAAATTAGCATCAGAGGCGATGACTCACATGCCTCTTATTACCGCTTCAAAAGGTATTTCACTTGATGAAGCTGGGGAAGTTATGCACAAAAACAAGATCGAAAAATTACCAATCATTGATAAGGATGGATTTTTAAAAGGTCTTGTAACGATCAAAGATATTCAAAAACGCATAGAATATCCAAACTCAAACAAAGACTCTTTTGGAAGGCTAGTCGTGGGTGCAGCTATCGGTGTTGGACAATATGATAGAGCCAAAGCCTTAGTGGATGCTGGTGTTGATGTTTTAGTTCTTGACTCAGCTCATGGACATTCAAAAGGTATTCTTGATACTGTAAAAAAGATAAAAGAGACTATGGAAGTAGATATAATAGCTGGAAACATTGCAACGGCAGAAGCAACAATCGCACTTATTGAAGCTGGAGCTGACGCTGTTAAGGTTGGCATAGGACCGGGTTCAATTTGTACCACAAGAATCGTAGCAGGTGTGGGAGTTCCACAAATCTCCGCTATAGATGAATGTGTTCAAGCTGCTAAACCTTATGGTATTCCAGTTATCGCAGATGGTGGGATTAAATACTCTGGAGACATCTCTAAAGCTTTAGCTGTTGGAGCATCCTCTGTTATGGCTGGTTCACTTTTAGCTGGGACTGAAGAAGCACCTGGTGAAACAATTATGTTTCAAGGTCGCCAATACAAGTCTTACCGTGGTATGGGAAGTATTGGAGCTATGCAAAAAGGTTCAACCGATAGATATTTTCAAGAAGGGACTGCCTCTGATAAACTCGTTCCAGAGGGGATAGAGGGGCGTGTGCCATTTCGTGGGAGCATTGCTGGAATTGTACATCAAATGATGGGTGGACTTCGTGCTTCAATGGGTTACTGTGGAAGTGAAAATATAGAAATGTATTGGGAAAAGGCGGAATTTGTTGAAATAACATCCGCTGGACTCAAAGAGAGCCATGTCCATGATGTTATCATCACTCAAGAAGCACCGAATTATCATGTATAGGTTTTAAAAATGAATGAAGTAAGATATGCTGGATTTTGGATTCGTTTTACTGCTTCATTTTTGGATACTCTCTTTTTAGCCTTACCGATAGCTATTGTTGTATACTTTTTAAGTGATGGAAACTGGTTTGATTTTGAACAGTACCAACAAAATATGCAATACGCTATGAGTGGCAATGCAAGTAAAGCTTTCTCAACTCAACCTCAAATGTCTATTAAATGGGAACTGCTTTTTGAAGTATCAGTTTTGATAGTTACTATGATTTTTTGGCGAAGATGGCGTGGTGCTACTCCTGGAAAAAAGTTTCTTCATATCAAAATAGTTGATGCCAATACCTTTGAAGATATAGATAATAAACAAGCAATAACTCGTTCTTTTGGTTACATAGCTTCAATCTTTTCTTTTCTTATCGGTTTCATTATGGTGGCATTTAGAAAAGATAAACGAGGACTTCATGACCTTCTTGCCAGCACTGCTGTTATACATGAAAGTGACTAATCTTATTTATAATAAGAAAGTAAGCAATAAGGACTTAATGAAAAAAAATAGGTACTTAAATCATAACTATTTATGATAATAAACCAAATAAAAATCAACTATCTTCAAGTTCAAACTTTTATTAAATCCAGCATGAACATTCATCAACTTTTTCATAGGAGAAAATACTCCGCCATCAATAGCATTTGTAGTATTATCTATCTTGAAATCTGTATATTTCTTTTAATACTCTTATATGCAGATACAACTTTTGGATGGGTATAGGAAGCTTTTTTGCTAGTTGGATTTAATGTGAATTTGACTTGTCTACACGAGTATCATTAAGTATACTTCAACGAAGAAAATCATTTTTTCATTGGCTATGAAGTTATTTATGTTCTATTACTTAAAAACTATTAAATAAGGTAAAATACGTTTTTATTTCAAATAGATATATTTTGAGTAAGCCTTATAAAAACTAGCTATCATATTGAATAAATAAAGGAACTTTATGACTAAATTAATGAATGATAATGCAATCAGTAATATTAAGACAAGCTTCAAAGTCATAGATTTATTCGCTGGAATTGGTGGGATTAGACTAGGATTTGAAAAAGCTTTTAAAAGCAATGTTAATTTTGTTTTTTCATCTGAAATAGATATACATGCTCAAAAAACTTACTGTTTAAATTTCAAAGACACTCCTCATGGTGATATTACTCAAATTGAAGCTAATAGAATCCCTCCTCATGATATTATTTTAGCAGGTTTTCCTTGTCAAGCTTTTAGTATTGCTGGAAAAAGAAAAGGTTTCAATGATACCCGAGGTACACTCTTCTTTGATGTTGCGAGGATTGCTAAACATCATAAACCAAAAGTGATTTTTTTAGAGAATGTTAAAGGGTTTGTTGGTCATGATAAGGGTAATACTTTTTTGACTGTGCAAAATACACTTGAAGAGTTAAATTATAAAGTTTATTCAAAAGTACTAAATGCTAAGGATTATGGAGTGCCTCAAAATAGGGAACGAATTTATATTATTGCTTTTCTTGATCATGGAGTAAAGTTTGAGTTTCCTAAAAAGATAAAATTATCTAAAAGTATTAAAGATTGTTTACTTTCTGAAGTTAATCATAAATATTATTATAATGGGAAACCGTTATTTGAAAGAATAAAAGATGATATAATAAATCCAAATAGTATATATCAATGGAGAAGACAATATGTTAGAGAAAACAAGACTAATGTTTGTCCAACATTAACCGCAAATATGGGAACAGGAGGGCATAATGTCCCAATCGTTAAAGATAGTTATGGAATAAGAAAACTTACTCCAAGAGAGTGTGCTAATTTCCAAGGTTTTCCAGACAACTATTTAATACCTACTGATACTGTAGATTCCCATCTTTACAAACAGTTCGGAAATTCTGTTTCTATTAATGTCATAGAAGAACTTGCAAAAAAAATATTAATTGCACTAGAGAAAAAGTAATATGTTTTTTAATTCACAGACTCAACTTCAAAAACAAGAGTACCAAAATTATTTACAATTAGTTGGTTATTTATCTAATTTATTTACTGACTCTAAAACACCTTATCTTTACTATAGAATTGCAGAAAAAATATTTTGTAAAGCATTTCAAAAAATTGCTGAATTTGGTAAAGATAAAAACTTATATAAAAACTTAAGCTCAGAAAATTTTGTTTATAAAATATCTAAGCTACGCAATGCAAAAGGCAGAAAACAAGATTTTAGTGAAGTTTATATTCCTATTCCCATCGCTATTCATAAACGATACCCTGATTTTTTTCCAGCAAGAGATGAACAATTTAATTTGAAACTTCCAAATGGAAATATGATGCTAGCAAAAGTTTGTCAAGATGGGAATAAGGCTTTAATGTCATATTCAAATAAAGAGCTGGGTCGTTGGATTTTAAGAGATGTATTAAAACTAAAAGAAGGCGAACTATTAAGCTATCAGAGATTACAAATTTTGGGTATTGATTCTGTAAGAATTGATAAGCTTGATAATAAAATTTTTGAAATTAATTTTACTTCTACTCGAAGTTATGAATATTTTATTAGTACATAAAGATAATGATTCCTAATCTATATATCGGTGTGATGAGTGGTACAAGTCTTGATGGGGTTGATGTTTGCTTATGTAAGATTGATGAGAACTCATGCACACTTCTTTACTCGCTTGAGTACCCTTTTGACTTAACTATAAAAGAAGAGATTTTATACCTACTCTCTAGTAAAACTACACTTGAGCAAATCGGGATTTTACATACAAGACTTGGATATTTATTTGCTGATGCTGTAAAAGTGTTTCTAAAAGGAAATAAGCTTGACCCAAGTAATATAAAAGCTATCGGTCTTCATGGTCAAACTCTTTGGCATCAGCCTTTTGGCAATTTCCCTTTTTCTATGCAACTAGGATGTCCAAATATTCTTGTTGCACAAACAAATATACAAGTTATAACGGACTTTAGAAGTATGGATATAGCAAATGGTGGTCAAGGAGCACCTTTTGCCCCAGCTTTTCATCAGTTCATCTTTTCTTCATTTAAAGAGAATATAGCCGTTTTAAACATTGGAGGCATGACAAATATCACACTCTTAGGAGATAGTCTCAAAGGTTGGGATATTGGGGTAGGAAATGCTCTTTTAGATTATTGGGTAAGTACTTGTAAAAATACTCCTTACGATAAAGATGGCAATTTTGCATTCTCAGGTACACTCAATGAAGAACTCTTAGAAAAGTTTCTATCTGATCCTTACTTTAAAAAACTTCCACCAAAAAGTACTGGACGAGAATACTTTAGTACTACTTGGCTTATAAATCATCTTTGCTCATTTCAAAGCATCAAAGATGAAGATATACAAAGAACTCTTTTAGAACTAACTGTAAAAAGTATTTTAAAAATACTAGATACTACCGATATTAATTTATTAATAGTTTGTGGTGGCGGTACAAAAAACAAATTTTTGATGAAAAGACTTAAAGAACTGTCTCAAGTAGATATAAAAATTAGCGATGAGTTAGGTATAAGTAGTGACTTTATGGAATCTATGGCTTTTGCTTGGTTAGCCTATATGAGAATTCAAGCTAAAGAAGTAAATCTCAGTTGTGTAACAGGGGCAAAGAAAAATTCAATTTTAGGTGGAATTTATGGATAAAATCAGAAGATGGTTGAAAACAACTCCGTATAAAGATTATGAGATTAAAGTTGCATCATCTGATGCTAGTTTTAGAAGATATTATAGGCTTTCTAAGGATGGTATAAGCGTCATTTTAATGGATTCTTCACTCGAATTAGATTCATTAAAACCTTTTATAAGTGTCACAAAAAAGCTTTTAGCAGTAAAGGTCAAAGCAGCTAAAATATTAGAAAAAAATCTTACAGATGGTTTTTTAATTTTGGAAGATTTTGGTTCAAGACATTATCTTGATATTTTAGATGGAGATAATTTTGAAGATCTTTATAAAAAAGCTATTGATGAAATTATAAAAATGCAAGAAGCCGATGTATCTGAACTTCCAATATATGACAAAAAATTTTTGATATTTGAAATGAATTTGATGCAAGAGTGGTATATAGAAAAACTTCTTCCTATACATCTGAGTAAAGAGCATAAAAAAGTTATTGCTAATGTCATTGAGACTATAGCGAATGTAGTTCTTAGCCAAGCACAAAATGTTTTTGTGCATAGAGATTTTCACTCTCGTAATATTATGCTTACAAAGGATGAAGAGATTGGAGTGATAGACTATCAAGATGCAATGAATGGAGCAATTACTTATGATTTAGCATCACTTTTAGAGGATTCCTATATTTATTTTGATCGCACAGATATGCAAAAATTGGTTCTTTACTTTAGAGATAAAAAAGGAATTAAGGTAGATGATGCTGCATTTATAAAATGGTTTGATTTTATGAGTATGCAAAGGCATATAAAGGTACTTGGTATTTTTGCACGGCTTTTTAAAAGAGATGGAAAAAAAGAATATTTAGGAGATATACCTCTTACTCTTCAATATCTCTTTGACACAGCAAGACTTTATGAAGAGACAAAACCTCTCAATCAAATGTTTAAAGAATTATAGTATTAAGGCGATGATATTGGCCGCTGGTCGAGGAGAAAGAATGCGACCACTTAGTGATTTTATGCCAAAGCCTCTTTTAGAGGTAAATAAAAAAGCTTTAATTATTTACCATATAGAGAATCTCGCAAAATTATGTTTTGAAGAAATAGTAATTAATATCGCTCATTTAGGATATAAAATTCCTGCACTTCTTGGGGATGGTTCAAGGTATGGCATCAAGATAAGCTATTCGGATGAAGAGGATAGTGGTGGTTTAGAAAGTGCTGGTGGAATTAAAAAAGCACTTTGGCTTTTAGGAGATGAGCCTTTTTTAGTTGTCAATGGAGATATATTTTGTGATTATATTTTTAATGCAAAATTTGATTTAAATGATAAACTGGCTCATTTAATTTTAGTAAAGAATCCCATTCATAATCCAAATGGTGATTTTGGTTTAAAAAATACTGTAGTTTTAAATGAGGCAGATAAAAAATATACTTTCTCAGGTATAGGATATTACAATCCAAAAATTTTTGATTCTCTTCATGTTGCTAAATATTCCCTTACTCCACTGCTTCGACAAGAGATAAAAAATGAAAAAATTAGTGGAGAAATCTATCACGGAGAGTGGTATGATATAGGGACACCTCAAAGATTACAAGATATAAACAATAGGTTGAAAAATGATTAAACCCCTTTTACTTTTGGCTCTAAGTACTGTGCTTTTTGCACAATACACAAACTGTGAATTTAAAAATAAAAACTATACAGACATTTGTAAAAAAGTGATTAATAAAGGTGTAGCTATTCATGATGCAAATCTTTTTTTACTTTCATTAAAAACAAAAAAAATGGATGAACGAAGTTTTAAACTTTTTCATCCCAATAAAATAAAAATACACCGTGCTAATGAAAAAAGAGCAAATAATATCTTAGTAAAGTATGTTCCAGAGATTATTAAACATATAAAAAAATATGAGAATGTTTACGCTGAAGCTGAATTAAGATATGGCGTAAATAGAGAAGTCATAGCCGCCATTTTAATGAAAGAAACAAAACTAGGTAAAATTAAACCAAGCTTTGATGCTTTTGAAGTTTTTAATACTCTTGTTATTAAAGTTAAGCCAAAAACAAAACGTGATAAATGGCTTCTAAACATGGGAAAATCAAATATGGTCTCAATTATCTCCTACTGCTATAAAAAGGGTTTAAAACCTTTAGAATGTAAACTTCCCAGCTCTTACGCAGGAGCTGTTGGAATTGCCCAGTTTATGCCGAGTAGTTTTCTCTATATTGATAGTTATAAAAATAAAGTTGGTGATTTAACCAAGATGAATGATGCTATCCTCTCTGTTGCAAAATATTTACATAAGAAAGCTGGATATTCTCAATTTATTCAATGGGATAAAATTCCAAATATACCAAAAGTGGAAGCTGACTGGTATGAGTATGACTTTAATCACAAAAATGCTTCTCTTGTTTATAACGAAAGTAAAAAAAATGGAAAAAAGTATGATTGCTTTACTTGTAAAAAGAAGGATCTTCAATATCTCCAAAAATACGTAAAATATATCATGCGATATAATAACTCTTCAAACTATGCTATAGGTGTTATGAGACTTGCTTACGATACGCATCAATGATGGGGTTCTATATATTTTATAAAAGGCTCTCCATTAGCCTTTTATAAGTCTGGTTTTATTATAATGAGCTTACTAAATTTCATTTTACTTATTTAGATGAATACTTAAATACACAAAGAGAGTGAATGAACTGGCTAAATTTTTTTCATAACAAGACTACACCCCTTAAACATCCTTTTGGTAGGGGAATAAATGCTAAACTTTCAGAAGATGAAGAAGAACTTTTCAACAAATCTTATGAAGCTTTTGAGAATAAAGAGATATTAAAAGCTTATGAGTATTTTTTTAAATCTTTAGAAAACTTTACAAATGATAGACCTAACAATAATATTATAACAACTATAAAAGAGGATAAGCTTCATTTTACAATATTTCAAGGTTGTGCAAAAATAACAGGCTGTATCACTCAGGAAAATCTTTACGCTGAAGCTATCATTACAAAAAAATCTTGTGCTAGTGTGGCTCTTAAGCGTCATATTCTTGATAGGAACTATCAACTTACTTATGCGTATTATTTTTATGACTCAGAGTTTATTAAGCTCAAAATTTATCATGACAACATCACAATGACACCGCAAAAAATATTTTTTCCACTACGAGAGATAGCCTTAAATGCCGATTTTGACAAAGAATATATAAAAAGTGAGTTTGAAGGTATTAGACTTGAAGAAATTTCGCATCTCAAGAAACTGGATGTGAATGAATTACAAATCAAATATGACTTCATGCAAAAAAATATTTTAGATGTAGAGAAAAAAATAGAAACCCTTCCATCAAACGACAATGCAGGAATGCAAGCATTTTTACTTTTAAACACACTTTATATGATAGATTACCTTTTAGTTCCAAAGTACAATTTTTACCAAAAATCAAGTAAAAAAGTGCAAGAGTATTTTAGTGAAGAAAACTCTACAATAGAAGCAAAAAACAAAGAACTAAGAATCTACATAAACAAGATTCAAGCTATGAACTTTGAAGAGTTTTCATCTAACTTTTATAATGCTACATATACTTTTAATCAAATAGATAAAACTCCAAAAGAAGATATGGATAGTTTTATAAATGAATCTCTTTTAAAAATTCGCTGGTATAAAAACAATCGTTATAAGCAAATTATTCCAACTATCTATAAATATATTTCATATTATATACTTTATAATTATGGTCTCAATCCTGTAGTTAAAGAGTTGCTCCATACACTCGTAGAGATTCAAAATCCTGCATTTTTTTATTCTCTTGGATATACTAAACTTTATGATGAAGAGGAACAAAGCTTTGCAAGAAAAAGAATCATCTCTAAAATCGAAGATATAATTGAGCCTCATCTAGCACGATTTAAACTTTTAGAAGCTTTTGGAGAGGAGTTAAACTATAGCTCTTTAAATGAGTTTTCAAACAGTTTTTATCTTCAAATTCAAAACTTAAATTTTGAGGAGATATAAATGAACACTCAAGTTATCCTCGAAAAATATATAGAAAATATTATCCAAATCATGACACCCTATGGAACTGGTACAGGCTTTATCATTGGTGATTTAATCATCACAAACTCCCATGTTGTAAGTGGATTTAAAGAAGTTGTTGTATCTGCAAAAAAAATCAAAAGAGTTCATGCTTTGGTTGTTTATGATGACCCTTATTTTGATTTAGCTTTTATAAAATTAGAATCTTTAAAAATTCCTAAAACTATTTTAAATCTCACTACTGACACAGTTTCAGACGGAGACACAACCATAGCTATAGGACATCCTTATGGCTTAAACTACTCTGCTACGGAGGGAATTGTATCTCGTGCATCACGACTTCAAGATGATTTAGAATATATACAAATTGACGCAGCCATAAACCCTGGAAATAGTGGGGGACCTCTTTTAAACGAGAGAGGAGAAGTTATAGGGGTGAACACTTTTATCATTCAAAATGCAAATAACCTAGGATTTGCACTCCCTTACTTTTATGTTCAAGAAGCCCTTACAGCCTACCTAGCTACAAAAGATATAAATATTATAAAATGTAGCTCTTGCAAAAATCTTATTCAAGAAGAGAGCATTAAAAATGACTACTGTTCTCTTTGTGGTGTGAAGATGGAAACAGCAAAACTTCGACGAAAAGGCTATAAACCAACAGCTTCAACAAAGCTTTTAGAAGATATTTTAACATCTCTTGATGTTGATGTAGAACTTTCAAGGAGAAGCCAATCATCATGGCGAATAGATAAGGGAACGGCAAGAATAGAGATAAACTATTATGAAAATGGAATTATTATTGGGGATGCTAAACTCTGTGGAATCCCTTCTAAAAATATTGAGGTTTTATATGATTATTTATTAAGCCAAAATGAAAAATTATCTTACTTACAATTTTCTATCAATGAAAACAGCATATATCTTTCATACCTTATAATAGATTCTTCTCTTACCTTTAAAGAGGGGGAAGTTGCAATAAAAAGATTAATTGAAGATTCAAGTAAGTACGACGATATTTTAATAAACAGATACAATGCCATAAAACAAAAACGAGATGAGGAAGACTAATAATGAACGAATTTATAGAATTTAAAATTGACTTAGATACATTTATAACAAATCTGAAAAAAAGACTTAGCGCAAATGAGACCAAGGTTTCTAAGCTTTTATCACAAGAAAAAAAAACGTACGCTAACTTTGTAAAATCATTGCAGATGATGGATGAATATTTGGAACAATTTTTTACTCCACTCTCACATATAAATGCTGTAAGTAACACAGATGAAACACAAAAAGTTTATAGTGATTCACTTCCAATTATCACGGAGTATTCTACAAAACTTTCACAAAATATTGATATTTATAAGGCTTATAAAGAGATAGAGACAAATGAAAGAGAGACTCTTAACTACGCTCAAAAAAGGGTAATAAAACTCAATATCGAACATTTTGAACATAGTGGAGCACATTTAGATGATGCAACAAAATCAAGACTTCAAGAGATAAATATTAAAAAAAGCAAACTCTCAAATAACTTTTCACAAAATTTACTGGATGATACTAATGCTTATGAGTATATTATTACTGATAAAAAAGATATTGAGGGCTTAGCCCAAAGTGACATTGCTGCAGCCGAATTTGATGATGATGGTGTCATAAAATATAAATTTACTTTACAAATGCCCTCTTATATTGCTTATATGACTTATGGTAAAAATGCTAAAATTCGTGAAACTTTATATAAAGCATTCGTAACAAGATCACCTCAAAATGCAGCTATCATTGATGAGATTTTAGCACTTAAAAATGAGATGAGTAAGCTTCTAGGGTTTACTAGTTATGCTGCATATTCTTTAGCTGGAAAAATGGCTCAAAATGAGAGTGTTGTTTTAGGATTTTTAGAAGATTTAATCATAAATTCTAAAACACAGGCAAAGACAGAATTAAGTGAACTCCAAGATATAGCTCCAAATACTTTAGAAAGTTTTGATAGTGCGTTTTATTCAGAAATTTTAAAAAAAGAAAAGTACGATATAGATGAAGAGGAGTACCGTCCTTACTTTGAAAAGGAGAGTGTTGTTAATGGTACATTTGAATTTTTAGAAACACTTTTTGGACTTCGATTTGAACAAGTCCCAGCAACTTTATGGGATGAAAAAGCAAGAGCTTATAATCTCTACGTAAAAGATAAGCTCACTGCTAGACTTTACTTTGACCTAGAAGCACGAAAAGGAAAGAGAGGAGGAGCATGGATGCATAATTTTCAAACTCATTGTACAGATGAAGAGGGGAATGAACAACTAGCTTCTGCCTTTGTTGTGTGTAATTTTCCTGCTTCAGCTGATAAAAATCCATCTCTTTTAAGACATGATGATGTGGTAACACTTTTTCATGAAATGGGTCATGCAATCCATCATATGTTAAGTGATATAGATGAAAATGAAGTCAGTGGAGTAAATGGAGTTGAGTGGGACGCAGTTGAATTTCCATCGCAGTTTTTAGAGAACTTTGCCTATGAACCAAAAGTTTTAGAACTCTTTGCCAAGCATTACAAAACCAAAGAGGTAATCCCTTCTTCTATGATAAAAAAACTTGTAAAAAGTAAGAACTTCCTTTGTGCATCAGGGATGTTAAGGCAACTAGAATTTTCTCTTTTTGATTTTAGACTTCACATGAAAATCTATAGTGGTAATCAAGTACAAAACCTTCTTGACACAATTCGCCAAGATACAGCTCTTATTAAAGTACCCCCTTATAATAAGTTTCAAAATGGTTTTACACATATTTTTGCAGGTGGTTATGCTGCTGGATACTACTCTTACAAGTGGGCAGAGGTTTTGAGTGCTGATGTATTTTTCGCAGTTATAGATGAAAAAATATTTGACTCAAGCACTGCAAAAAAATATTTTGACATTGTACTTCTTGGAGGGGGTTCTAAAAGTATGAGTGAACTCTTTAAAGAACTTATGGGGCGTGAACCAAAGCCCTCTAACTTATTGAGACTAAATGGCATCTCTTGATGAGAATCCTCACTTTTTTAGTATTTTTAGTAAGTTTGAGTTTTGGAAATACAGTCTTGAAAATTGCCACATATAATGTAGAAAACCTTTTTGATTTAACTAAGTCAAAATATAGATACAAAGAATACCAAGCTTATGGCAAATCTCTCTGGAATAAGAAACATTATAAAATCAAGCTACAAAATATCGCAAAAGTGATTAAAGGTATTGATGCAGATATTATTGCCTTACAAGAGATAGCTTCACTCAAAACACTTAAAGACTTGAAGTTTGAGCTAAAAAGACAAGGTTTGTATTATAAATATTTGTCTTTTGCTGATGGAAAAAACACTACTACCAAAGTAGCAATTTTAAGTAAAATTCCATTTATTTATTCAAGAGAGTTAAGAGTAAAATCCTCATATAAATACAGAAATATTTTAGAAACAAAATTTAAAATCAACAATCAAGAGCTATATATTTTCACAAATCACTGGAAATCAAAAGCTGGACCAGAAAGCATGAGAATTGTCTCAGCAAAAATTTTAAGAAAAAGAATTGAGGGTTTAGGATTGGATAAAAATTTCATTTTATTAGGGGATTTTAATTCTGATTATGAAGAATATATAAAATTTAAACGAAAAAGAAAACATAATGACACCTATGGTAAAACAGGAATCAACCATATTTTAAGAACAATGAAAAAGGGTGAAAAAAATTTTTATAATCTTTGGTATGACGCAAATATAGATGATAGATTTTCCTATATATATAGAGGAAAAAAAGAAGCCTTAGACAACATAATAATTTCTCAATCACTTCTAAATCAAGAGGGAGTTTCCTATATTAAAGGTTCTATTTCAAATTATGATAAAAAATATCTATTTAAAAAGAAAAATATTTTTCGATGGCAAATGAGTTACGGAAAAATAAAAAAACATAAAGGAAAAGGATATTCAGATCACCTTGGAGTACTTGCAAAGTTTAAATTTAGATATTAAACTTAATTAAAAAAGAGTATAATCACAAAAAATATATGGATAATTCTTGAAAAGAAAAATTAATGCTTTGAGCTTTACACCTAAATACGATGAACTAGAAGACAGGGTAAGAATTTCAATAAATTATGATGATATTCATAATAGAATAGATTTTATGATGACGAGATCATTTGTAATAAAGCTCTTTCCTACACTAGGTGAATATATGCTTAATTTTTATCATCTTAATTTAGTGGTAGCTCCAAAAACTCACATAAATAATAATGTTCAAAAAATCATAAAAGATACAAATAGTACTTCTAGGACTGATGGAATAAACTTAGAGCTTTACAAACAAGAGGATGAACTTTTAATAGAAGTGAAATTTTCTTATAATAAAGAAACAAAGATGAGCATAGTACAGTTTCACTCACAGGGTTCAGAGGTTACTTCACATTTAGATGAAAATGCTATGAAACAAGTCTTTACCATTATAAAATCAGTTATACCATTTTTTTCTTGGGGAATTTCACAGAATATATGAATACAATAAGTGTCTCAACATTAAATGAACAAATAAAAGGTTTACTAGAAACTACTTTTAGTCGAGTCTTAGTTGAGGGTGAACTTTCTCGCATCACTTTTCACAATAGTGGGCATATATACTTTAGTCTTAAAGATACTGATTCAACACTCAAAGCAGTAATGTTTCGAGGCAATGCTTCAAAGTTAAAGTTTCAACTCAAAGAGGGACAAAAAGTCATTTTAGATGGGGCGATAAGTCTTTATAAACCTCGTGGAGAATATCAGATAAATTGTTTTAGTATTGAACCTTCAGGACAAGGTGCTTTGGCTTTAGCCTACGAACAATTAAAAGAAAAACTCTCTTCTAAAGGCTACTTTGAGCAAAACAGAAAAAAAGAACTTCCAAAATTTCCCTCTCGTATAGCCCTCATCACTTCCGCTACAGGGGCAGCACTTCAAGATATGTTAAGAGTTGCCAATTCTCGTTATAAAGCATTAGAGATAAATATTTATGATGTCTTAGTTCAAGGTGACAGAGCATCTGGAATGATTACTAATACTATTGATATAGCTGATTCAAGGGGCTATGATATTATGATAGTTGCTCGTGGTGGAGGGAGTAAAGAGGACTTATGGGCTTTTAATGAAGAAATAGTAGCCGATGCTATCTTTAGGGCAAAAACTCCTATAATTTCCGCTGTTGGACATGAAATAGATTACTTGATAAGTGATTTAGTAGCGGATGTGAGAGCTGCCACGCCTAGTAATGCGATGGAGATTTGCTTACCTGATACGAATGAGCTTTATCAGTATCTTGATGGGATTCAAGAGCAGATGAGCCATGTTGTTTGGCAAAAAATATTTACTAAAAAGCAAGAGTTAGAACACCTATATAAGTCTTATTCTCAACATTCAATCCAAAAACAATTAACACAAAAACTTACACAAGTGAAACAATTACAAGAACAATTTTCTCAAAATATTGCTTTAAAAATAAAAACTTCAAATAATGAACTCAGTAATATTAAAGCTAGGTATCCCTATGTGATGCAAACTATTTTTTCTAACCAACAAAATCAACTCAATAATACTCTAAAAATGCTAGAATCAAACAATCCGAAATTAAAATCAAAAAGTGGCTTTGCCCAAATATCACAAGATAATAAAGTAATTGACCTCAAGGAATTAAATATTAATGATGATTTTAAGCTTCAAAGTGATAAGATTTATATATCTGCAAAAGTTATAAAAAAGGAAGAAGTATGAGTTATCCAAAATTTTATGACAGTGTTGAAGTTATCAAAGTAAAAGATCCACTTTCAAAGGCATTAGGCACATTTGACAATGGAGAGTATGAGTTTAGCTACATAGATATAGTTAAATCTGCTGGGCATAGTTGTCCAACTGTTGCAGGAGCATACATCATCACTTTGGAGGGCTTAAAGGCACTCTATCCAAAGGAGAGAGTCATTCGAGGAAATATAAAAGTAGAGTTCCAAGAAACTTTAGAAGATGGACTGGTAGGTGTTATTGCAAATGTTGTTTCGCAAATCACAGGGGCAACAGATAAGAGCGGATTCAAAGGTTTACAGGGTAAGTTTGCTAGACACTCTTTAATGTATTTTAACACTAATACAAAAGCATCAGTAAGATTTACAAGGCTAGACACACAAAAATGTGTAGAGCTTACTTACAATCCATCTAGCGTAATAGCAAACCCTGATATACAAATCTTGATGCAAAAAATGGCACAAGGAAGTGCTAATAATGATGAGGTAAAAGAGTTCGGTATTTTATGGCAAGATAGAGTAAAAAGAATTTTTGAAAATTTAGATGAAGTAGTTAGAGTTGAGGAAATAGAATAGACTCCTTAAAATAAGATTTTATTTTGCAGTATAAAATTTACCTTGTTGTGGCGTATTTATAAGTCCTTCTTTAGCACGTAATGTAATAGGTATAGACTGCGTTCTTCTTGCATTACTCGCTTTAAATATAGCAAAATGAAGATGTGGACCACTTGAATAGCCTGTATTTCCTGAATAACCTATAAAAGTGCCTTTACTTACTTTATCTCCAATTTTTACCCGTACTCCATTTTTTCTTAAATGATAGTATGTTGCAAAGGTCGTATCGCTATGTTCTATAGTTATATAGTTGCCAGAACTTGCAAATTTCTTATCAAAACCACCTTTATTTGAGTTTTGTTTTGTCTTAACAACTATACCCTCTCTTGCTGCATAAATTTTGGTACCTATCTTCATAGAAAAATCTATAGCATATTGACTAGAACCCTTATGTGTAACACGACCATTATATCCTTGAGATACTTTATAGGATTTTCCTTTAGCAAAGGGCAGTCTATATATATAGCTATCATCATGCACAGCATCTACAGAACCAATAATCCAGCTATATCTATAAGAGTAACTAGAAGAAAGAACCCCTCTTTGTCTGTGTAAACGGATATACTCTTTTTTTGTATTTGCTTTTATAGGAAACTCTTTTCGTATACTTCTATCATAATTTAAACCCTGATATTTCGCTTCTAACTTGATTGTAATTGTGTAAGGATTGTTATTCTCAATATATACAATCATACTTTTCCCAATATTTACAACTTCTATATTTACTTTTTTATTCTTAGACTTGTTTTTATTTTTAGAGTTATACTCTGATTTACTTGCTAGATTATAAAACTCTTGACTTGTTCGTATTTCAATTTTTTTGTATTTCATTTTTTTTTCAAAAAAGGCTATTGTATTTTTTTTAGAGTTTGATTGATAAAACTTCAAAGACTTTTCTAAAAGAGTTCTATTTTTTAAAAGTCCATCAAATTCATACTTTGTAAGTTTTATAAAAAGTTTGTAATTATCATTATTAATTGCTTTGTTGATACTCATATGAATTTCATGTAAGATGAAATCATATTTTTTTTCAAATGCTCGAAGTTCTAATAAATATTGATGAACTTCTTTTTTATTTTTTGTTTTATCAACTTCAAAACCAAGTTTTTTAAGATTATCTAGTTCAGTAGCATAGGTACTAAGCATATTTTTAAGACTCTCTATACCTGATAACTTTTTTATAGGTGTGTAAGACTCATATAAAGGTGTAGAGAGTTGCTTAAAAGTTTGTGGTAATTCTTCTGATACTAAGATATTTAGAAGAATAGAAAATAAAAATATATATTTTAATAGCCTATACTTTTGCATTAAATATACTTAGGCACTAAGCTCTTTATATGTTTATAGATTTTTTCAAAATCACTAGAGTAAATTCTCACTCCTGAAATAGAAGTGGCAAAATTAGTATCTCTCTCCCAGCGTGGAACTAGGTGCATATGGATATGTTCTGCTATCCCCGCTCCACCTGCTTTACCAAGATTCATGCCAATATTTACACCCTGTGCATTTAGGGCTTCTTTTAAAAGACCTACACCTTTTTGTGCTAAAGCACTCATGTGTAGCCATACTTTTGGATCTAAGTCTTCAAGCTTATCTGTATGGTAATGAGGAATAATCATAAAATGTCCAGGGGTATATGGATACTTATTCATAACCATAAAACAATGCTCATCTCTGTGAAGTACAGCAAGTTGGGTATCATCATCTTCATTATTAGTTATATGACAAAATACACAACCATCAATTTTATCATTAGATACATATTCATCTCTCCATGGGGCATATAAAATATCCTGCATATATTTCTCCTCATAAAATTGGAATATTCCCTATAAACTAGCTATTTACTAATCTAGTAAAATCTATTTTTTAAAGACTTTTCATTATACCCTTTTTCCAAAGTTATGGAGTGAACTTTAGTCTAAATAACTAGACTTCTTTTGAATAGCTTTATTCATCTTGAACTTTTATGTTCTCTTATTTATTTCCGATTAATAGATGTAGCAGTTAAGAAGATATAATCTTTCCCTGTTATGCTAACTCTAAATTTTTTTTGTTGAAGATATTTTTTACAAAAAATTACATCTTTATACACTAATGACATTTCAGAAAATGGATAATGTTTTACCTTAGCTCCATAAATCATCTCTCCATCAATCCAACGACAATTTGGAAAACCTAAAATCATAGCTCCATCTCGTTTGAGTTGATTTTGCACGATAGACATGAAAAGTGGATTAAATTCTAGGTTTGAACTTTGTAATGTACCTATACTTACAATCAAATCAAATTTACCTAAATGAAGTGATGCTAAGTCATTAATGTCGTGAGTATAAAAAGATACATTTTTATGTGATACAAATTTTTCTTTAGCATTTCTAATTGCAGAATGACAATAATCAATCCCAACTAACTCTAAATCAGAAAAATTTAATGCAAACTCTCGTATTAATTCAAACTCATCCCCACTATTGACACCGAGGTTAAGAATTTTTATTCTTTTATCTATATGTACATTTTGAAGGGCTTGTTTGTAGTAATGCAAAAATGAGGGTTCTTGCATTTTATATATTTTTGAAAATATAGAGTCACTTCCGTATTTAAATTCAAGAGAGTCTGTGTTTTTATGAAAGCTACTATCTGGATTTAGTTTTTTATATTTTATGCGTACTATATTGGGACTAGAGAGTTCCGGTGTAAGCATCTTACATTGTAATATTTGAGCTAAATCAGTCCAAGATTTATATCCATGGTAAATATATTGTTTAGTGTTAATAGTCAATATATTTCCTGCATAAATTGAATCAGCAATATCAGGATTGAGTACTTCAAATACTAATACTTCATGGGCATCTAAGAGTTTTAATTTTTTTTCAAGACTTTGGATGATTTCTAGCATAGAATGGGTGGTAAATTTTAACATTAAAGTGTCTTTTTAAAATCTAATGCAAAAAATGTTCCAACTCTTAGATTGTTTTTAGTTGTAATATCTTACAATAAATAAAATTATACAAAAGCATGATATAAATCTCAAAAAATAAGAGATTATGTAACAGTAGCTTGAAAAGTTAAAAAATGAGAATAGATAAGTTTTTAAATTCAGTAAACATAACAAAAAGGCGTTCAGTTGCACAAGATATGATAAAAAATAAAGTAGTGCTTATTAATGATGTTCTTGCTAAATCTAGTAAGAATGTAGAGATTGGAAGTATCATTACCATCAATTACCTTGAGAGTTCTAAAAAATATGAAGTTTTACAGATTCCAAATACAAAATCAACGCCGAAATCTCTACAGCATGAATTTATTAAGGAAGTCTCATGAATTACGAAGAATCTAAGTTAGCTTTTACTAGACTTTTTGAACATAAAATGAGTGATGGAGAGATGAGAGAATTTTTACAAAGTGTGAGCTTAAATGAGCATACTCCAGTTAATCTGATTGCAGGAGCAGCTGAGGTGATGAAAACTTTTGCAATCTCTTTGCCTATATCTGAAGAGATTCGTAATAATGCTCTTGATGTAGTAGGAACAGGAGGGGATAAAATAGGAAGCTTTAACATCTCCTCCACAGTTGCAATTTTAAGTGCAGCCTGTGGATCTAGTGTAGCAAAACATGGAAGTCGTTCTATTACTTCAAAATCAGGAAGTGCTGATATGTTTGAAGCCCTTGGTGTTAGACTTGATTTAAGTATACAAAATTCAGCAAAACTTCTTGAAGAATCAGGTTTTACTTTTATGTTTGCACAAAATTATCATCCCTGTATGAAATTTATTATGCCTGTAAGAAAAAGCATCAGTGAGAAAACAATTTTTAATATTTTAGGTCCATTAACAAATCCAGCAGGAGTTAAAAAATCACTTCTAGGTGTTTTTGATAAAGCTTTCGTGCCAAAAATGGCAGAAGTATTGAAAATTAACGGTGCTACTTCAACGATGGTGGTTAGCTCTAAGGATAAGATGGATGAAATTAGTATCTCTGATATTACTTACGCCTCCCAGTTAAAAGATGGGCTTGTGCATGAGTTTATTATAGATCCCGAAGTGCATGGGATAAAAAAAGTGCCTCTTAAAGCCATAGTTGGCGGAGATGCTAGAGAAAATGCACAAATTTTGTTAAATATTTTTAGCTCTAAATCTACTCCAGCCCAAAGAGATATAGTACTTATAAATACTGCCTGTGCTTTAATAGTAGATGGTTTAGCTCGTGATATTCAAGATGGCTTAGAGATGGCTCGTGAAGCGATACGAAATAATAGAGCGAAAATAAAATTACATCAAATTATAGAAATATCAAATAAATTATGAAAAGTTATAACTTAACTCTTGATGACTTAGATATTATTGTTGATGAAGTTATACAAGAGTTTGGCTCAGGGATAGTTCTATTACAGGGTGATTTAGCCTCAGGAAAGACAACATTTGTAAAAGCGATTGTAAAAAAGTTAGGTATTGAAGATGAGGTTACATCGCCAACCTTTTCCCTTCAACAATGTTACGCAGAGAACATTTTTCATTACGATATATATAACCGTGGACTAAAACATTTTATATCACTTGGAATGCTAGAAGAACTACAAAAAGATGGTCTTCACTTTGTTGAATGGGGAGATGAAGAGTTATATAAAATTTTAAACAATGCAGGAATGGATGTCATGAGGATTAAAATTCAAAAAACTTCCAATGAAAAAAGAGAATATAGGCTAGAGTATGCATAAGTTACAAGCAAGAAATTTAGAAAAAAAAATTAAAGATTTAGAGATAGTAAAAGGGATGAGTTTAGAAGTAAATAGTGGTGAGGTGGTTGGACTTTTAGGACCAAATGGAGCTGGAAAAACTACAACATTTTATATGATATGTGGACTTGTTGAAGCAAGCAAAGGAGAGGTTTTTTTTGATGGAAAAAACCTCTCAAATATGCCTCTTCATGAAAGAGCTTTAAAGGGGATAGGTTATCTTCCTCAAGAAGCTTCTATATTTAAAGATTTGAGTGTTGAAGATAATCTTATGGTAGCAGCACAGGTTGGAATCAAGGGTAAAAAAGCTCAAGAAGATAGAATCTTAGAACTTCTAGATATGTTTAATATTGAGCCAATTCGTTATAGAAAAGGTATCAGTTTAAGTGGAGGAGAGAGACGGCGTGTTGAGATAGCAAGGGCGCTTGTCAATGAGCCGAAATTTTTGCTTCTTGATGAACCATTTGCTGGGGTTGATCCAATCGCTGTTATGGATATACAAAAAGTTATCAAACAGTTAGTATCTTATGATATTGGTGTTCTTATAACTGATCATAATGTTCGTGAAACCTTGGCTGTTTGTGATCGTGCTTATGTGATTAAGGCAGGAGAGTTGTTAGCAAGTGGAACAAGTGAAGAAATTGGACAAAATGCGGATGTTCGTACACATTATTTAGGGGAGAGCTTTAAGCTTTAAAAAGCTATCAGTATTATGGCAGGACTTAGGCAAACTCAAAGTGTAGAAAACAAACATACACTCTCAAATACACTAAGAAATTGGCTTCCTATATTACATTCAAGTTTATCTGATTTGGATGAGGTAATGGCTCCATTTGTTGAGGGAAATCCTGTGATTGAAGTCCAATCAGGATATGAAGAAAATTTTGAAAAAAAAATTCCAAAAAAAATAATTTCAGGTTCACTAAGTAACTCTAGGACTGAGAAGATAGAAGCATTGACAATTGCCTATCGTTCTTTACATGATGTTTTAGATGAGCAAATGGGTATACCACTTTTTCCAACTCCTATTTCTCAAGCAATTGCTGATTATGTAATATGTAATTTAGACTATGGAGGTTATTATGAGGGTAATAGCGAAGAATTTTGCCAAAAATATAGTATAAGTTTGGATCAATTTGAAAAAGTTAGACTGCGTTTTACACATATTGAACCAGTAGGTATTGGTGCAAAAAATTTGGCTGAATCTTTTATATTTCAGTTAGATTCAGCTCAAATTTCCGATGCTGGGTATTCTTTAGCATGTGAAGTAATCTCTAATTTAGAAGAGATATATGTTTTTTCTTCAAGAGATGGATTTTTTGAAGTTATGAAAGTAATAGGAAGTTTTAAAAATCCTCCAGCGATTGAATATCAAGAAGAGACAACACAGATTATACCTGATTTGATGATCTTTTTTAATGATGATACTATTGAAGTAAAGCTAAATGATGCTTATTATCCAACAATTAAAATAGATACGAATTATGGAGTGAGACATGAGTTTATTCATGCAAAAATCAAAGAAGCTAAATCCTTAGTTGATGCCCTAGAAATGCGTAAAGCAACTCTATATAAGGTTGGTCTTATGATAGTTGAGTATCAATATGAATTCTTTAAAGGTGGCTCTATAATGCCTCTAACCTTAAAAACATTAGCAGATGAGTTTGGTCACAATCCATCCACAATTTCTCGTGCCATAGCAAATAAATACATAGCCTGTGAGAGAGGCATTATATCTATGAAAGATTTTTTTACAACCGCTATTAATGGTGATGTTTCAAATGCTGCTATTAAAGAATTTTTACTAACTCTCGTAAAAGAAGAAAATCATGAAAAACCTTTAAGTGATATGAAATTTTTAGATTTAATTCAAGAAAAATTTAAAGTAAAGATGGTGAGAAGAACCATAGCTAAGTATCGTTATCAGCTAAATATTGCTAGTTCAAGTGAAAGAAGAAAGCTTTATAAACTACGATAAACTTTTTTTCTCTCTTGTGCTAAAGATAGTGACTTATTTGAGTTTAACTCCAAAAGTATACTACTAAATTTTCTCTCATCTTCTAATATCAAAAGGATACTCAAAGCATCTAAAGACTTAACAGACTTAACTTTTTGAATAAAAATCATATCTTTTGAATCTATTTTTGTTTTTTTAAAATTGATTTTAGCGACAAGAAATCCTGTTAGAAAAGTTAATATATAATAGATAAACTCAAAGCTTATCGGTTTATTTTTTTCTACATCATCGAGTAATTCTTCTTTTTTATAAACTTTACTCACTCTAAGGCTAGTAGATTCTATCTTTAGATATTTTAAATTTCTTGATTTTAAATCAAAGTATTTTATTTCTAAGGCAGGTATAGTAAAATCTTTTTCGCCTACAAAGGCAAATTGTTGATGCCATATTCCTTCTTCTCCATCTTTAGTATATTGCACATCTATAAAAGGTTTTTGCGTAAATATCTTTACTCCCTCTATTTGAAACTTTATAGCTTCTAAGGTATCTAAATTTCCAATTCCTGAGATATAAATATCTAAATGATATGGCTCATAAGCTTTTACTTCTTTTTTGTCTTTTTTTATCTCTATGTTAAACTCACCAACTAAAGTACTGTTACTTGGAATAATATTTATTTTTGGACTAGGGAGGGGAAGCATTTTTTCTTTAAACTCTTCATCTCCTCTATCATCATCTCTGCTTCCAGAACTATATACAATTGAATCTAAGGTAGTTTCTCTCATGTTAGCATTAAGTCTTAATGTGAATTTTCCCTCAACTTTAGCCTTAGCCAAATACTCATAAGTACTCACTCTTTTGCCATCTATAAACGCATCTCTTTTTTTGATTAGTTTGAGGCTATAGTTATTTTTGTTGTAAAAGGGTTTAAGAACTATAGTAAAAAGCTCTCCTCTATCACTAAACTCACACACATATTTTAAATAAATAGCTTCATTGACATAAACTTCATCTTTAGAACTAGAAGAACTCCATTTATAGCTTGATGCCATTAATCCAACATGAAAAAAGATTACAATAAATACAAAACTACTACCAAGGCTTTTTCTCATTTATCCCCCTTTTATTTATCAACTCATATTGTTTTGAACTGAGTTTAGCATTTCCCTTGTTTAAGTTTAACATAGCTTCACTTTTAGTTTTTTCTCCAATATCTGCACTTCCACCACTCGCAGGAGCTGATACTTTCATATTTGAACTTCCACCTGATTTTGATTCTTTAGAGTTTTTTCTTTTTTTGGCAATGGAAGATTTTTTTTTAGATTTTTCTTGCCCTGTACTCATTTGTTCTTGCTCTTGTACATCTCCAATGTAACGCATATTTTCATCTGCTTCAAGAGAATAAAAGAGTGTTAATGATTTTAAGTAGGCATCTCTAGCTTTTTTAAACTCTTTTAATCTTACAAATGAATTTCCTATATTGTAAAAAATTACAGATTTAAATTCTGCATTGGATGATTTTAAAATCTCATAATGATCGAGTGCTTTTTCATACTTACCAGCCTTATAATACTCACTTGCTTTGAGAAAATTTTCAGTAGTTGAACTTGCATTTAGGTTGATAGCAAAAAGAAGTAAAAAAGCAATTATATATCTTTTTAAACTTGTTAAAGTTACTAAAAATGTAAGGATAGCTAAGACTATAAAATAGTAAAAAAATTCCATATTTTGAACGAGAGTTGTTTGTGTTTTATACCTTGTATTTTTTTGAGTATTAAGTGCATCTCTTAGCGTATCAAACTCTTTTGTATAAACCCCAGAACTTGCATTAGCAATAAGTTTTATGGCATCATTTTCACGGCTTACTAAAATATCGCCTATTTCATCTTTAATAAGTTCCCCATTATCAGCATGAAGAGTAGCCCCCATTTTACTTGCTAACATAAAGATATTGACAATCATCCCTCTTCTTTTGGCAAAGTTTGCTTCATCCTCATAAGAAAATTCATCCCCACCATCACTTAAAATCACAAGAGAAGGTTTTTTAGACTTTGACATCTTCGCTGATAATTCTAAAGCCGACATGATAGAGCTACCCTTTGTCATAATCAAATTTGTATCTAGTCCATCATACAAGTGCATTAGCAACTCACTATCTTGCGTTAAAGGAGATAAAACTACAGCATTTGTAGTAAATCCTATAACAGCATATCTTGTGTTGGTATCGCTTTTAACAAGTTTTTTCAGTATCACTTTCGCTCTAGCTAATCGTGAGGGTTTTATATCTGTAGCACTCATAGAATGAGATAAATCTACAGCGATAATCACATCACTTAAAACTTGTTCACTTTTTATAGGCTCTTGATGTATGACAGGGCGAACCAAAGCGAGTACGATAAATATAAAAGTTAGAACATAACCATAAGAAATAAAATTTATTTTTCTAAAGTTTTTTTTGATAAACAAAGGCAAAAGGAGTATCAAAAAGTAAAAAAACTCAGGATTTAAAAAACTCATCTTTTGAACGCTTTAAAAAGTAAGAAAAGGAGTAAAAACAATGCTAAAATAAGAAGAATTTGATAATAAAACTCTTTTTGTAAATACTCTTTACTTCTAATATTTGAAGATTCTAAGGTATTTATTTTTTCATACACTTTTTGTAATTCTTGAGCTGAATTTGCACTAAAAAACTCCCCTTCACTCTCTTTTGAAATTTGCTTGAGTAAGGCTTCATCAGTATCCCCTTTATCCCCAATGGCTATAGTATAGATTTTGATATTTTTATCATTGGCTAATTTTGCAGCATCTTTGGGTGAAATAGATCCGCTGTTATGTTCACCATCAGTTAGAAGTATGATAATCTTTGTTTTTGCACGAGAATGTTTAAAGGCTCGTATCCCCATGGCTATTGCTTCGCCAATTGCAGTATTTTGTCCAGCCATCCCTTGATTTAAGTAAGATAGCATCTCTACGACTATCTCTTTTTCATAAGTTATAGGGGAGGCTATAAAGGCAAAATCTCCATACATAACTATTCCTACATTGTCGCTTATTCTTTTATAGATAAATTCTTTAGCGATAAGTTTTGTAATCTCAAAACGAGATAACCTTTTTCCCTCACTCACTTCATTTTCTTCATCATAGCCTGATGCGTTCATAGATCCACTTGCGTCAATAGCTAAAACTATATCTTTTCCATCTCTATTAAAAGGATTTAATTTATCTATGATTATAGGGGAGGTAAGGGCGATACATAAAAGTACAAAAATAATTATTTTAATTATCCATTCTAATTTTAAAAGATTTTTTTTCAGAGATAAAAAATGTAAATGGACAAAAAATTTAGGATTAATCTTCTCCTTACATTTATAAAGGCAATAAATTATTGGAATTAACAATAAAATTAGTAAAGGGTATTCAAAACTATAGTAATTCATTGACTATATTTTATCTAAAAAGAGCTTTTATGTCCGTTTTTATAAGCTATTTTAATAAATTTAATTATTTTACTATACATCTCTTGACATAGGAGTTCAATTTGTCTATAATTCCCATCCACAAACAGAGATGTTTGCGTCATGTCTTGTTAGCTCAGCTGGTAGAGCACGTCACTTTTAATGATGTGGCCGATGGTTCGAATCCATCACAGGACACCATTTAACAAAAAACACACTCAAGTGGCCCCGTCGTCTAGCGGTTAGGATCCATGGTTTTCATCCATGTCACAGGAGTTCAATTCTCCTCGGGGTCACCACTTCATACATCAATTAATCCCCTGTTTTACGATACTTACAACTTTAAGTTTTCTCTAGGTCATGCATTGGGTCATCTTTTCGTATTCATTATATAACATTTATAGACATTCAAAAGCATTTAATAACTGCCCTACTCTTTCATATTTCACTAGCAATAAGCGTCTTGTTTCAGCCAACTATATGGGCAAAGGCGATGCGATTCAGCCTTAGCTTGAGGGTGGGAGGGTTTATAGCGATAGCGCTTGAATCCTTCCACCAGAAAGCCTTTGCAGTTCCTCATTCTCTATATGCTGCTATAAATTCTAACCTTATCTTTTCTACAAGTGCAGCAACTTCAAGGGTGATGAGACTTTTCCTGTGGTTCCTCTCCAGCTTATGCAAGTACTTTAAATATTCTATTGCTTTATCTTGTGTCATAGCTCTTACCTACCTATACAAACAAGAACATACTGGTAACAATCGCTTAGATCTTCATATGTTACCTGATTTATTGTATTGTTAAATGTGTAAGTGATTTCTACATAATATTTTTCTTGGTCTGTACCTACTTCTGTAAATATCTCATCTATAAACTCATACATCACGCTACCCTACTTGTTACTTTTTTACTAACTTTTGTTTTAACTGTTTGGCATCCGTACTTAGCTTTAATATCGCTCATACTCTTTTGTTTAGGGTTTCTACCTTTCATTTCCCCGTAGTACCACATCTTCCACCCCAATCCATTAATAACTAGAAATTAAAAGTGGAATAATTATTGCTTGCTTTTGAGAAAAACAAGGTGATAAGAAAATGACAATAAAAGCAAGAGATAAATTAGCACAAAAGCGTTCAAGAAAAGGCTATGCAAAAATAGCTGAATCAAATAAACTTTTAGAGTTACTATCAAGAGTTCCAGACCATCGTAAAGGTCAAGGTAAACGGCATAAATTAGAACATATCTTATATCTAGCTATATTAGCTGGACTAATGGGAGCTACAGATTACAAACAAATTTCTATTTGGATAGATAAACATGTTCAAAAAGAAGAAGTAAAAAAACTTCTAGGTGTAGAATTTATAATAACACCAAAAAGAAGTGCTGTCTCAGATATACTTGCAAAAGTTGATAGTGAGGCAGTTGAACTTTTGTTCAGAGAATGGATAAGAATTTATGTCGATACTACAGGAAAACATCTAAGCGTAGATGGTAAAGTGATGAATGGTAGTAGATATAAAGACCAAAAGGCTATACAAGTTGTTGGTGCAGTTCTATCAGAGATAGGTGTAGTTATTGCTCATCAAAAAATTGCAGAGAAATCAAATGAAATACCTGAATTTCTCTTTACCTTTGATGCGATGAACACACAAAAAAACTCTTGATTCTATTGAGCAGAGTGGTTCAAAATATATTGCTAAAGTTAAAGGTAACCAAAAAACACTTCTTGATAAAATAAATGAAATATCAAGAGAGATAAAACCATCAAGCACTTATAAAGCTAAACCAATCCAGCAATCTAATGAGTGGATAAATAGAGAAGTATTTATATATGAACCAACTACTTTTTATCATAATGAAATTATCCATGTTCGCTCAATCATAAAAACTATTAAAAAAATACACAAGACAAACCATAAAACAGGAGAAGTAACAAACAGCACTAGTATTCAGTTCTGTATAGCAAATTTTCGTGAAAATGCGGAGTTCTTTCATGATAAAATTTTACTCCATTGGAAGGTAGAAACAATGCACCAATACAAAGATAATACACTTTTAGAAGATGACCATAATGCTCATCTAAATCCATTTTTAATGACAATTATCAGAAGCATTATTTTAAATATCTTGCACCTAAATGGTACAAAATCTATACAAGAACAACTCATTAACAATAGATGGGATTTAGATGACTCTATCGCTCAACTCTTTAAATTTAGTTTTTAGTGGATTGTGGTGCACATCTTCTTTTTAGAAGCCCATTTAAACTTTAAATCTTTTAGTACTTCTTTGATAGCTTTTGTATCTCCTGTAAGCCATATCCAAGAGCCTACTACCTCGATAACTATGTTTTCATAATGTAGAATCTTAGATATAACCTTTTCTAGTTCTAGGTCAAACTCTACACCTTCTACAAAACTAATCCCATGTTCTAATATATGGTTATACACTTCATTTAGGATTTTAAATAATTCTGTTGAACCTCCAACATCAGGATGTAATTTTTTAGCTAAATCTTTGTATATTTTTTTGGCTTCATTAATTCCATCTATAGCTATAAACTCTTTTTCTATTTCTGCCCTTGTCATCTCATTTCCCTTTCTTGATATTTCTAAAATGTCATCGCTTTAGCGAAACTCTCTTGCTTTTGGCTCTTCCAACATTCTTTTTGGCTGAAAACCTTTTGAATGCTGACTGTTGCAATAGCTAGTCTTGGAAATAAACTGATGAAATCATTTTAGTTTCGAGATAGATATGTAGACTCTAAAGCTTCATAAGTTTTCTGACAAATAGATAGTATATACTACCCCAAGAAAACCAAACAACATTTCAAAAGTTTTTATTTCATATACGATAAAATAAGAATAATAAAGTGAGGGTAGAAAGATGAGCAGAAAACGGACAACTTATTCAACAGAGCTAAAAACAAAATTGGTTTTAGAGCTTCTTAAAGAGGAAAAAACTCTTATAGAAATAGCTAAAGATAATGGTATTACACCCAATAATCTCAAAAACTGGAAGAAGCTATTTTTAGAGAATGCAGAGATGGCAATGGAACCTTCCAAAGTTGTAAAAGAGTATAAAGATGAAACTAAAAAACTTCAAGAAAAAATAGATGAATACGCAAAAACAGTAGGACAATTAACAGTAGACTTCTTGCAAAACTCCTATATACCACAGAGAGCTAAGAAGGACTAAAATTGTGTAAAACAAATTTTTATTCCTAGCCTAAGCTAAGGGTAAAATATTTTTTTGTGCAAGGTTAGTACTTACTATCCCTTCCATAGGACACTTTATAGAGAGCCTTACTCAGCGTTAAAGAACCCCAACCCTAGCTTTGGCTACGCTTGAGAACATTTACCTTGATTAAAACTCTCTATAAAGTGCTAAGCCATATAAGGAGTTTTGCAAGAAGTCTAGTGGAGAATAACTGGATGCGGGGAAAGCTGAGAAGCTCGGACTTATCTAGTAAAAAGGCTATGATAAATTTCGAGTTAAAGAGATTATCCGTAGTACAACAGTGTGCGATACTAGATATTAGTAGAAGTTCGCTTTACTATATACCTGTAGCACCACAATCCACTAAAAATTAAATTTCAAGAGTTGAGCGATAGAGTCATCTAAATCCCATCTATTGTTAATGAGTTGTTCTTGTATAGATTTTGTACCATTTAGGTGCAAGATATTTAAAATAATGCTTCTGATAATTGTCATTAAAAATGGATTTAGATGAGCATTATGGTCATCTTCTAAAAGTGTATTATCTTTGTATTGGTGCATTGTTTCTACCTTCCAATGGAGTAAAATTTTATCATGAAAGAACTCCGCATTTTCACGAAAATTTGCTATACAGAACTAAATTCTAGTACTATTTGTCACTTCTCCAGTTTTATGATTTGTCTTGTGTATTTTTTTAATGGTTTTAATGATTGAGCGAACATGGGTGATTTCATTATGATAAAAAGTAGTCGGTTGATATACAAATACCTCTCTATTTATCCGCTCATTAGACTGCTGGATTGGTTTAGCTTTATAAGTGCTTGATGGTTTTATCTCTCTTGATATTTCATCTATTTTATCAAGAAGTGTTTTTTGGTTATCTTTAACTTTAGCAATATACTTTGAACCACTTTACTCAATAGAATCAAGAGTTTTTTTGTGTGTTCATCGCATCAAAGGTAAAGAGAAATTCATCTCCAAGCTCTGCTATCATAGCTTGTAAAGCAGGTATTTCATTTGATTTTTCTGCAATTTTTTGATGAGCAATAACTACACCTATCTCTGATAGAACTGCACCAACAACTTCTACAGCCTTTTGGTCTTTATATCTACTACCATTCATCACTTTACCATCTACGCTTAGATGTTTTCCTGTAGTATCGACATAAATTCTTATCCATTCTCTAAACAAAAGTTCAACTGCCTCACTGTCAACTTTTGCAAGTATATCTGATACAGCACTTCTTTTTGGTGTTATTATAAATTCTACACCTAGAAGTTTTTTTACTTCTTCTTTTTGAACATGTTTATCTATCCAAATAGAAATTTGTTTGTAATCTGTAGCTCCCATTAGTCCAGCTAATATAGCTAGATATAAGATATGTTCTAATTTATGCCGTTTACCTTGACCTTTACGATGGTCTGGAACTCTTGATAGTAACTCTAAAAGTTTATTTGATTCAGCTATTTTTGCATAGCCTTTTCTTGAACGCTTTTGTGCTAATTTATCTCTTGCTTTTATTGCCATTTTCTTATCACCTTGTTTTTCTCAAAAGCAAGCAATAATTATTCCACTTTTAATTTCTAGTTATTAATGGATTGGGGTGTACCTGTAGTCAGCGAACATAAAGAAACCATCAAGGAGGAGATAAAATCTATCTTTGAAGAGATACCAATATATGGAGCTAAGAAGGTGCATTACCAGTTACTAGAGAATGGTTTCAGTGTAAGTTTAAACACAGTGCAGAGTTATCGCAAAGAGTTAGGATTAAAGGCTATACTAGCTGTAAGAGAGCCTATTTCCTTAACTCTAGCTAATATACAACATCCTAAGTTCTCCTATAAGCTTAGAGGGATAAATATTACAAGAGCTAATCAAGTATGGAGTACAGATATTACCTATATTAAAATCAATGGTGGCATGGTTTATCTTGCAGCTATCATTGATTGGTACTCTAAAGCTGTTCTTTCATGGAAAATATCCAATACAATGGACACTGACCTTGTTATGGGAGTACTCAATGAAGCACTTCTTAAATATGAAAAACCAGAGATATTTAATACTGATCAAGGGAGTCAATATACTAGCTATATTCACACCCAAACACTTAAAGATAATGGCATTACTATCTCAATGGATGGTAAAGGTAGAGCTACTGATAATATTTGTATTGAGAGGTTCTGGAGAAGTGCTAAAGTTGAAAGAATTTATCTAAATCAGTACAACACAATTAAGGAACTAAAAGAGGATGTATCGGATTATATGGACTTCTACAATTATAAAAGATTTCATGAAACACTGAACTATAAAAAACCAATGAATGTTTACTTGGAGAGTTTACAAATAAATGATGAGAACTATACTGAAAATGTAGTAGCTGTTTCATAAAGTTACAGGTTAGAGGTGAATAAGGAATTTGGAAATGTTGTCTTGACTTATTGGGGTAGTATAGTAATCACGATAGTGATAACCTTCTGTGTGAAGCGGAGCAAGTGACCAATGGCGAAAAGAGCTGTTCCGTAGGATGGTTAATATAACACGACATTCTTTTAAGCGTAAGCGTAAACTTTGCTCGAAGAGGTAAGTTTTAAAAGAGTGTGTGTTATGTTAAAGTTAACTTAGTTCATCCGCTGTGAATGTAAGTAGGTAAAGTAGAGGTCAGTTACTCTCTTGTAACTTAGCTGTACTTTAGCTGTCTCATTCATGGCTGTAGGTGCACTCAGTTTGCGTCCAAAGCTATACCGCTTTGTTTGAGCGATAGCGAGTGTTCTTGGTCTCTTCCTCTCTTGTTGAGTGTAGCGTTTTATTAGCCCTGATTGGAGTGGAATCCTTTTTGTAAAAAAGATTTTAAACGTAAAGCAGGTATCAGCTTCATATTATAAAAAACTACATCACCGTATTCTAAAATATCTTCATCACCGAGAAGATAGTAGCTGACAAATTAGAACCACCAAAGCAATTAACACCTACATAAGTAAAGAATGTCCCATGACTTGGGTAACATACAGTACTCTCTATCTATATGTTCCCAAGAAGATGAAACATTCTTTGAGTGGTTCCGAAATATTTACATATTATCAATTCTAAATCTAAGGTATGCTATAATGATTTCATACAACTAAGAGGTGGAGATTGACCTTCCATATGCTTACAGCTTTAAAAGTAGAACACAGCTAAAGTCAATAGTGATAGATACCCATTACTAGGGATGGTAATGATAAGGATAAAAGATTCCAGTTTGGTCACTGGGCTTAGTTTATATACTCTTCAATCGCTTCTTTGTGGTTCTTTTTCAATAACTTAAATGTATCATCTTTATAATATTTCTTTAGTGTTTTAGGCTTTAGTTTAAATATAGTACTACAACTTGTATGGTGTTTTTCCTCTTTTAAAGAGTATAGAATATACATATCATTTACACTAGCGATAAAGTTATTAGCTTCTGCTACACCTTCATAATCCACTACTGCAATAGTATTTTCTAGTAGTATAGAGAAGCCATCTCTTGAAGTAAAAATAAACATCTCAGGATGTTTCACTTGAATCTTAGAATGTACTCTCTTGCTCATGTATATGACTTTAGTGTACTTGTTTCTGATGTGGTGTAATATGTATGCAGTAATGAGACCAAGATATATTCTATTTTTGGAACCCACATGTACCTCATTGATTTTAGTACTAGAAGTATAGCAAATAAAGTGAGAATCGGTGTTGTAAATAATGGATTATAGTAAGGATGAAGTGATAATTTAATATAATAATGGACTTCTCCTAAAAGCTCACAGTAATACCTCCATTTAGATACCTGTTTATAGGCTTTAGCAAGACTATATTTTAGTAATATTAAAATTACTCTTATATTTTAAATTAAAGTAACTGCGTAGGGACATATATCCAAATATTGAAAAAGGTTTTAGGAGAAGTCTAATATATTAACTTCGAAGGATTACTATGTATAATCACCCCAATCCATTAATAACTAGAAATTAAAAGTGGAATAATTATTGCTTGCTTTTGAGAAAAACAAGGTGATAAGAAAATGGCAATAAAAGCAAGAGATAAATTAGCACAAAAGCGTTCAAGAAAAGGCTATGCAAAAATAGCTGAATCAAATAAACTTTTAGAGTTACTATCAAGAGTTCCAGACCATCGTAAAGGTCAAGGTAAACGGCATAAATTAGAACATATCTTATATCTAGCTATATTAGCTGGACTAATGGGAGCTACAGATTACAAACAAATTTCTATTTGGATAGATAAACATGTTCAAAAAGAAGAAGTAAAAAAACTTCTAGGTGTAGAATTTATAATAACACCAAAAAGAAGTGCTGTCTCAGATATACTTGCAAAAGTTGATAGTGAGGCAGTTGAACTTTTGTTCAGAGAATGGATAAGAATTTATGTCGATACTACAGGAAAACATCTAAGCGTAGATGGTAAAGTGATGAATGGTAGTAGATATAAAGACCAAAAGGCTATACAAGTTGTTGGTGCAGTTCTATCAGAGATAGGTGTAGTTATTGCTCATCAAAAAATTGCAGAGAAATCAAATGAAATACCTGCTTTACAAGCTATGATAGCAGAGCTTGGAGATGAATTTCTCTTTACCTTTGATGCGATGAACACACAAAAAAACTCTTGATTCTATTGAGCAGAGTGGTTCAAAATATATTGCTAAAGTTAAAGGTAACCAAAAAACACTTCTTGATAAAATAAATGAAATATCAAGAGAGATAAAACCATCAAGCACTTATAAAGCTAAACCAATCCAGCAATCTAATGAGTGGATAAATAGAGAAGTATTTATATATGAACCAACTACTTTTTATCATAATGAAATTACCCATGTTCGCTCAATCATAAAAACTATTAAAAAAATACACAAGACAAACCATAAAACAGGAGAAGTAACAAACAGCACTAGTATTCAGTTCTGTATAGCAAATTTTCGTGAAAATGCGGAGTTCTTTCATGATAAAATTTTACTCCATTGGAAGGTAGAAACAATGCACCAATACAAAGATAATACACTTTTAGAAGATGACCATAATGCTCATCTAAATCCATTTTTAATGACAATTATCAGAAGCATTATTTTAAATATCTTGCACCTAAATGGTACAAAATCTATACAAGAACAACTCATTAACAATAGATGGGATTTAGATGACTCTATCGCTCAACTCTTGAAATTTAGTTTTTAGTGGATTGTGGTGTAGCAAATTAGGACTTAATGAAATTAAAGAATTAAAAGAAGGAGTAAAAAACTGGATGTATAAATATAATTTTAAAAGATTTCACTCTTGAATGTATATTTGAATTATGTTGAAAATGTAGCATAAAGTAACAGCTAAATGTGGAAATAAATAAGTTATTTTAATAGTCTTGCTTTTTTAGTCCATTATAGCTACTCTTTACGCAGCTATCAGGATAGATGTACAAAGACGTTTGGGTGGGAATACTCAATAAAAACTGCCAAATATACAAAAGTGAGGAGACCTCTTATCTTGATGTACGAAGAAAAATTTAAAGATAGAATCTTTACCTCAAAGCGTAAAAAAAAAATGGAACGTATACATGCTTAAAGTATATGTTGATGCGGATGCTTTTCCTAATTTATTAAAGCCTATTTTATTACGTTGTATTTTGAGACTTAAACTTGTCACCTTTGTAATTTCCAATAAAAAAGTTTTTATTGGGAAGAGTGACTTCATCACTTATCTTATAGTTGATGCAGGAGCTGATGAGGCTGATCATAAGATAGTTGAAATGGTGAAAGAGGGTGATTTAGTAATTACAGCTGACATACCATTAGCAGACAGAGTCATAAGTCAAAATGCTCATGCACTAGACCATAGAGGTGAACTCTTTTGTGCTGATAATATCAAACAGTATTTAGCAATGAGAAATTTAATGGAAAAGATTAGAGAGACTGGAGAGATAACAAGAGGACCTAAAGCTTTTGGAATAAAAGACTCACAAAAATTTGCTAACCAACTCAATTCATTTTTACAAAAAAATTGTAAATAATTTTTTTGTAAATAAAGGTTTAGTTTTTTTATTTAAACCAAGTTTTCATTGTGTCTATTGCTGAATCAAGAACACTTTCATGTGGCTTTGACTCTTTTTCTCCAAAAGATGACTGAAGTTGAGATAATAATTTTCGCTGTTCTTTGTTCAGATTTTTTGGATAAGTTATATCCACTTGTACAATAAGGTTTCCTTTTCCATGACCATGAACATCAGTTATACCCTCACCTCTAAAAGTAAAATGTTGTTTATCTTTTGTACCAATATCTAACTTTAATTCTAACTCTCCAGTTAAAGATGGAACACTTAGAGTATCTCCCGCCACAGCTTGTGTAAAGAAAATAGGAATAGCGATATAAACATTATTCCCCTCTCTTTGAAAATGTTTATCAGCTTTAACACTAAAGGTAACATATAAATCACCACGAGTACCTTTTTTACCGATATTTCCTTTCGCTGAAACTCTTAAACGGTTATCAGAGTCAATGCCCGCAGGAACTTTGATAGTTACTTTTTCTCTTTTTTCTTCATAAGCTTTTCCTCTACAAGATTTACAAGTATCAGCAGGAGCAGAACCAACGCCATTACAAGCAGGACAAGCTTGTGAAAATGTCATAAAGCCTTGTTTAATATAAACTTGACCTTGACCTTTACACTGTTTACATATTGAGAGTTTAGCATCTTTTGCACCAGTTCCTTTACACGGTTTACAAGAGTCTTTATACTCAAATTCAATCTCTTTTTCGCAACCAAAGATAGCTTCTTGAAAAGAGATGTACATATCAATATTCATGTCAAGTTGGTATTTTTCTGTATCTTCTTGGTTTTGACGACGGTGAGATCCACCACCTCCACTAAAACCTGAAAACATATCTTCAAACATAGAACTTAAATCATCAAATCCACCACTTGAGCGGCGTCCACCTCCACTCATACCTTGAAGCCCCTCTTTACCATGACGATCGTAAACGCTTTTTTGTTGAGCATCACTTAAACATTGGTATGCTTCATTACAAAGTTTAAACTTATGTTCTGCTTCTTGGTTCCCTGGATTTTTATCAGGATGATACTTTTTTGCCATAGACCGATAAGCTTTTTTTATAGTTGTTTTATCTGCACTTTGTGAGACTTCTAATATCTCATAGTAGCTTAATTCTTTCATTTTTTAATATATTCCTATAAATTTTTTGCAATTATACTCTTTTAAGATTTAAAGTAAAATAATGCTATTTAAAAAGTAATATAAAAAGCAAAAATTAAGATATTAAAAATGATTTTCTCTTAAATCATATTTTGAGTTATATTTAGGTAAAATGCAAAAATATAACTTTAGTACATAGGATACAAGAAATGTTAACAGTAGCACTTCCAAAAGGGCGTATCGCTAAAGATACACTTGAAATATTTGGCACAATATTTGGTGATGAATTTAAGTTTGATGATAGAAAACTTATCTTAGAAACACCTTCATTTCGTTTTTTACTTGTAAGAAATCAAGATGTGGCTACTTATGTGTTTCATCAAGCCGCAGATATTGGTGTAGTAGGGCTTGATACTTTAGAAGAGCAAGGTCTTGATGTAGTTCGTTTACTTGACTTAAAAAAGGGTATTTGCAAGGTTTCTATAGGTATGAAAGATGGTGAAATATTTGATTTGAATAAGCCTGATTTAAAAGTTGCATCAAAGATGGTAAATATCACAAAACGATATTTTGAAGAAAAAGCAGTGAGTGTTGAGATTATCAAGTTGTACGGTTCTATCGAATTAGCTCCCCTTATTGGTTTAGCTGATATGATTGTTGATGTTGTTGAGACTGGTGCAACGATGAAACAAAATGGATTAAGTGTTGTCGAAGATATTATGACTTCATCAACATATCTTATAGCAAATAAAAATTCTTATATCGCTAAAAAAGATGAAGTGCTTGATATTTATGAAAAAATCAACAAAATTATAAATCCATAAATGACAAACTTAGACCTTTACGCAAAAGCAGAACATTTACTTGGTATCGAAGAAGCGACAGAAGCTCTTTATGACTTATATAGAAGTGAACTTGATGGTAAAAATATACAAACACTTTTAGATGTAGGTTGTGGTCGTGGTGGTTTTATGCAAAGAATGATTTCTGATGGAATAGAGTGTAAAGGGATTGATCTTAGTTCTGTTATGGTTCAAGAGTGTCAAGACAGAGGGCTTGATACTGAGTGTATTGATATATCAGAAGTGGAAGGTACTTATGATGCCATAGTAAGTATTTTTGATGTTTTAAACTTTATGGATAAAAAAAGTCTTGTGAAATTTTTAGATTCTATCTCTACAAAGTTAAATGATGATGGTATTTTTGTAGCTGATATAAATACTCTTTATGGTTTTTGTGATGTCGCCGAGGGAACAATGAGCAAAGACACTGGAGCTGAATTTTTAAGTGTTGATGCTAAATTTTTTGATAATGAACTCCATACAAGCTTTACACTCTTTAATAAAAATAAAGATGGAGCTTTTACAAAGTATCAAGATACAATAGTTCAATATTTTCATAAAATACAAATCTTTCAAAAATTGAGTAGTTTAAAGCTAGTCGATAAGCAAACTTTTTCTCTTTACGATACAGAGGATAAAACACTACTTATTTTTGAGAAAAAGTAAAAATAAATATTTAAACTTTAATATCTAGTTTGTATATATTTGTTAACTTTTCTTTCTCTTTCTCTTCCTCTTCTTTTTTATTTCTTTGTGTTTCTCTGTCCGCCTCATCTCGTGTATGTTCACGATCTTCATCTACCTCTTGATTTTCCTCAGTAGGACGTACTTTTAAAACTTTTTCATCTTTTTCATTTACCGCAGCTTGCGCTAGCATATTCTGAAGTTCTACACGATTATTGTGTGCATTTTGCATAGAAGAAACATTCGCTGTCATCTGGTTTACAAAAATTGCACTTCCTACTGGACCTATCGCCATAATCTTACTCCTCTTATTTTTTTATAAATTTTCTATACAGTAATCACTTCACATCTTAAAGTACAATCGACTAAAGACATATCTTTTAAAGTTATTGTAAAATCTACACATAATCTTTCCAATTACTAACTCCTTAGTTCTAAGCTCATAATTCAATAGACTTCTTTCATTTTTTAAAAATGACCACTACTCTAGTAATTTATAATGTAAATTTTAATATTCTTTGTGTCATAATTCTTTCATGTTGAAAAACATTACACCCATTTGGTAAAAATATTGAGTGTATTTTTTTCACTTGTTATTTAATTTTGTATTGAATTATTGGGAAGGAAAATCAATGTGTGGAATAGTAGGATATTTAGGAAATAAAAATACTAAAGAGATACTTTTAGATGGACTTAAAGAACTCGAGTATAGAGGTTATGATTCAGCAGGAATTGCAGTGCTTCAAAATAATAATTTTTCTAACTATAAAGCAGTTGGAAAACTTGTAAATTTAGAAGAAAAAACTAAAGATTTTGTGACAGATAGTTTCGCAGTAGGCATAGGTCATACACGCTGGGCAACCCATGGAAAACCTACAGAGCTCAATGCACATCCACACTTAGGGGAGAGTTCTTATGTCGTGCATAATGGAATAATTGAAAACTATGTTACTCTAAAAAATGAACTTCAAAGTGATGGAGTAAAGTTTTTAAGTCAAACAGATACAGAAGTTATAGTCCATCAGTTTGAGAAAAATTTAAAAACTGCTAAAACTGCTTTTGAAGCCTTTTCCCAAACTATTTCTCAACTCCAAGGTGCTTATGCCATACTCTTAGTCACTAAAGGCGAAGATGAAACTATCTTTTTTGCAAAACACGGTTCACCAATGCTTATGGGAGTAAATGAAGAAAATGAAAAGTTCTTTGCCTCATCTGATACTCCTCTCATCGGTCACGCTAGGGAAGTAAATTATTTTGAAGATGGTGATTATGGTTATGTCTCAAAAGGTGAGATTATTATTTATTCACAAGATAAAAAACTTCAAAAACCCAATTTTCAAACTATCTCCACAAATAGACTCTCTAGCCAGAAAAATGGATATAGATTTTTTATGGAAAAAGAGATTTATGAACAAAGTGATGTAGTCTCAGATACGCTAATGGGAAGACTAGGAGACAATGAAGTTAATTTTAACGAAATAGATTCTAAGCTTTTTGATGGTATCAATGAAATTAAACTTTGTGCTTGTGGTACATCTTACCATTCAGCACTTAGTGCCTCTTATATGTTAGAGAGATATGCAAAAATACGTGCTAGTGTAGAAATTGCAAGTGAATTTCGTTATCGCCAGCCTATTATGTGTAAAGACACACTTTTTGTAGTCATCTCTCAAAGTGGTGAAACTGCTGATACTCTTGAAACTCTAAAAATGGCAAAAAGAGCAGGGCTTAAAACTTTAGTGATTTGTAATGTCGATAACTCCTCTATGGTAAGACTCTCCGATGCTTGTATCTTGACTCGTGCAGGGATAGAAAAGGGTGTTGCATCAACAAAAGCTTTTGCTACGCAAGTGACTGTTTTTTGGATGTTAAGCCTTTATGTAGCTAAACTCCGTGATACAATGGATGCCGATCAACTTGCAAAACAAATCCATCTACTGCGTGAAATTCCTACATCGTTAAAGGTAAATAATGCTATTCATGAAAAAATAAAAAGATTGTCAAAACGCTACTTGCATGGTCATGGTTTTTTCTTTATTGGGCGTGATATATTTTTTCCCTTAGCCTTAGAGGGTGCTTTAAAACTCAAAGAGATTAGCTACTTGCATGCTGAGGGTTATCCAAGTGGAGAGATGAAACACGGACCTATCGCTTTAGCCGACCCTGAACTTTTTACTATTGCTCTTTTACCTCAACATCTTTTATATGAAAAATCAAAATCAAATGTAGAAGAGTTAAGCGCAAGAGATAGTACAATTTGCGTTATCTCTGCCCTAGAGTTTGATAAGGCGGATGATTTTATCCAAATAAATGAATGCCAAGATTATATGCTAGAGTTTTTTGAGATGATGGTAGTTGTGCAACTTCTTTCACTAGAAATTTCAGTAAGATTAGGAAACGATGTAGATATGCCAAGAAACCTAGCAAAATCAGTCACTGTCGAATAGTAAAAGCTTAAAAGAGTCATCTAGCTTAGGCATTGTTTGTACTCAATTGGGCTAAGAGTGGCTAGATATGGTATCAAAGAAAGTAAAATTTTTAATTTTTTAGTATTTATATCTAAAAAGAAGAAAAATTTAAGCAAATAAATTATAAAGTGTCTCTAGCTGAATTATTTCATAACTAAAGCTATAATAAAGTAGCTTATAAATAATTTCGGAAATTTTGAAAATCCAAAGGTATTTTTATGAATAAAGCACAATTCGTTGAATTAGTACAAGCAAGTGGTAACTATAAAACTAAGCTTGAAGCTGAACTAGTAATCAAAGCATTTACAGAAGCTGTGACTTCTGCATTAGTTAAAAAAGAGGATGTATCTTTAGTTGGTTTTGGTAGTTTTACTGCGGCTTTACAAAAAGGAAAAAGTGGTAAAGTTCCTGGAACTGATAAATCTTATACTACACAAGATAAAATGGTTCCTAAGTTCAAAGCTGGAAAAGGTCTTAAAGACCGTGTTGCGGCTGGTAAATAGCTTAATTAAGTATTGTTCGCAATTTGCGGCAATATTTTAATACTGTAATGAATATTCCTTTTCTTTCATCATTTTTAAAAAAAAATAAAAAAATATTAGCATTACCAGAATCTTTATTAATAAAAAAATTAAAATACACATCTAAAAAGAATAAGCTTCCTTTTTTTCAAGATATTACAATATATCATCATAATACGAGTCTTTTTATACCTCTTTTGATTATAGACAATACTAGAGGTATATATTTATTTGAATATAAAGACTGGTCTTATGATGATTTGAAAAATGCTCAAATTGAGAAAACTTCAAATCAAAATGCTTCAGAAGACACCTTATCTTATGAAAAGTCTCATATATTTATAAAAAAACGCTTTAATGAACTTAAGCATAATGATGGTGTTCCTATATTTAATTATCTTTTAATGGAAAACTTAAATTTTTATCAATATGAACATTTAGATGAGTCATTCAAAGAATTACTTCCTAGAGGAAGAATAATGTTTAATGATTCCTCAAGTGATGATATTCTTGAAAAAATGATAGATGGGAATAGAGTTAAGTATAACCTTCCTAGTGCATCGAGCATTATGTCAACTTTACTTACACAATATGCTATTTTAGATAATAAAGACAAAAGCCATTTAGCCTCCAATGAACAGATTGAATTCATAAATGCAAACCTTACTTCACATAGTATTCTTAATGGACTAGGGGGAACAGGAAAAACAAGTATAGTTTTATTAAAAGCTATTTTAGAAATGCTCAAAAATCCAAAATTTAAGATTCTTATTATTAAGCCAAATAATTTTTCTTGTGATATACTTAAAAAAAAACTTTTAGAGATGATAGAACGTGCTATTGTTGAAATAGACCTAACATCTATTCAAATCATAACACCTTATACTTTTATAAATTATCCTCAAAAATATGTAGACTTACTAATATGTGATGATTCTTGGGTGTATTCAAAAGAATTTGTGAATGATATTGTAAATATTAACACTAAAAAACATCTTATTATTGTTGAAAATACTCATAACAATAAATTAGATAAAAATCATAGGAGACAAGATAAAACCTTAATATTTCATAATACTAATCAACATGCAAAAGCACTACAAATCATTGCCTCATTGCTAAAAAATAATCTTGTTAATGATATTTTAATATTTGGAAGCGATTTAGCTAGAGTAAAGCTTAAAGATGACCTTGAATATTTTGTTATAGATGAGATAACTTTACTAGATACTAATAAGAACTTAGTCAATCAAAACCTAAAAAGTTTAATTCTATCTTCTTATGAAGATATTCATCCCCTTGAAGCTAAATTTGTTATTTTAATGAATATTTGTTTCGTGGATCCACAAAAACTTGAATATGCTTTTAATCTCTCAACAGATTCTGTGTTTATATTGTATGATACTCCCTCAGACAATTTAACTTTACTAAGGAATAATTTTGAAAGTAATAAAAACAACTAAACAATGGCAAGAACAACTCTCAGAAGAAGAGTTTTACGTGTGCAGACAAAATGGAACAGAAGCACCGTTTTCTGGAAAATATTACGATAATAAAGCCGATGGTACATACAATTGTACTTGTTGTAAAGAAGCTCTTTTTGAAGCTGATGCAAAATTTGATTCAGGTACTGGATGGCCAAGCTATTATCAATGTGTAAAAGATTCTGTAAGAGAGATAAAGGATTCAGCGCATGGTATGCTTAGAGTAGAAGTGAGATGTAAGTCTTGTGATTCTCACTTAGGTCATGTTTTTTCTGATGGACCAGATCCAACAGGACTTAGATACTGTATCAATTCAGCATCACTTAACTTTAAAGGAAAAAAATAATGAAAAAAATATTGCTAGCTTTATTGATAACAATATCTATAAATGCAAATGAAAACCCTCATGTGATACTCCAAACAACACAAGGGAATATTGAACTAGAACTTTATCCAGATGTGGCTCCTTTAGCGGTAGAGAATTTTACTACTCATATTAAAAATGGATATTATAATGGCATCGCCTTTCATAGAATTATCAAAAATTTTATGATTCAAGGTGGTGACCCTACTGAAAGTGGACGAGGTGGAAAAAGTATTTGGACAAAATCTTTTAAGGATGAGTATAAAGGTAAAATGTTTGATAAACTAGGTGTTTTAGCAATGGCAAATTCTGGTCGTAACACTAACGGAAGTCAATTTTTTATAACTACAGCAAACACACCGTGGCTTAATGGTAAACACACTATTTTTGGTCAAGCTACTCAAGCATCCATGAAAACACTTAAAAAACTCAATAATGTTATTACAATGAGAGGTGATAGACCCTTAGAAAGACAAGAAATCATAAAGGCTTACATAAAAAAATAATCATGTAACCATCTTATAATAGTATTTAAGTATAATTTCATATAAATTTTACTCTGAGGTAAGCATGGAAATTCAGACGATGTCAAAATTACAAAAAGAAGCACTCAAAGAGAGTGGAACTGATTTTACACGATTAGGTTTTGCCTTATTTTTTATGATAGGTGTTTTAACTTTTACTTTCCTGAGCAATGGTGGAATATCAAATAATATGTTCTTAGCAGTTGCCGCACTTATTGGTGCGTACATGGCTATGAATATCGGTGCAAATGATGTTGCGAATAATGTCGGTCCAGCTGTTGGTTCAAAAGCAATGACAATGACGATGGCTATCGTAATAGCTGCTACTTTTGAAGCTGCTGGTGCTCTTATTGCTGGTGGTGAAGTTGTCAAAACTATCAAAAAAGGGATCATAGACATCTCTGCATTTGGTGGTAATCCTGATCCCTTTATTTGGGCAATGATGGCAGCACTCCTTTCTGCTGCATTATGGCTGAACTTTGCTACTATGATGAAAGCCCCAGTTTCTACTACTCACTCTATTGTTGGGGGTGTTATGGGTGCTGGAATTGCCGCTGCTGGATTTAGTATAGTCAATTGGGGAACTATGGCTAAAATTGCTGCTTCATGGGTAATATCTCCTGTACTTGGTGGTGTTATCGCTGCCGCATTTCTTTACTCTATAAAAAAATCCATTGTTTTTCAAGAGGATAAAATTTCAGCTGCAAAAAAATGGGTTCCTGTTTTTGTAGCTATAATGTCTATGGCTTTTGTTACATATCTTACACTTAAAGGTCTTAAAAAAGTATGGTCAAATATAATTGAAACCTTAAATATAATTCCATTAATTTCTTTGGAGATAACAAAAGAACCAACTCTTCTTACCGCTCTATCTATGGGGCTTATAACTTTAATATTTGTTTATCTTATAATGAAAAATAAACTAAAGAAAAATTCTGCAACTTTAAAAAATAATAAAAAATCTGTTAATGCTCTTTTTACAGTTCCACTAATTTTTGCGGCAGCACTTCTTAGTTTTGCTCATGGGGCAAATGATGTTGCAAATGCCATTGGTCCATTAGCTGCTATAAATGATGCAGTTATAAATGGTGGTATTTCTTCTGAATCAAGTATACCCTTATGGGTTATGGGTGTTGGCGCACTTGGAATAGCTCTTGGGCTTGGTCTATATGGACCTAAACTGATAAAAACAGTAGGTTCTGAAATTACGGAACTCGATCAGATACGAGCCTTCTCTATTGCTATGGCTGCTTCAATTACCGTTATTATCGCCTCACAATTTGGACTTCCCGTTAGTTCAACTCATATTGCGATAGGAGGTGTTTTTGGTGTAGGATTTTTAAGAGAGTACTTACACCTAAACTCAAAAGTCCCTACAATTGAAGAAAATGAATCAATAATACAAGATGAAAAAGAACATATTTTAATATATACAAAAGAAAGAAAAATTCTTGAAACACAAGAAAATAAAGGTGAAGTTGAGTATGCTAGAATTGCTGAACTTTATAGACTCATTGCGGAAGAAAATAAACATATCAAATCTACCAAAAAAGATATAAAAAGAACTAAAAAAATTGAATATGTAAAGCGTGATGCTGTGAAAAAAATCATTGCTGCATGGATTATTACAGTTCCCGCTGCTGCAACTTTAGCAGCAGTATTATTTTTTACAATAAAAGGAATTATGATTCAATCCTAGACCTCTATAAATTATCTAATGCCTCAAATACTTTTAATGCTTGAAGATGTTCTTTAACATCATGCACTCTAAGTATAGATGCCCCATTTCTTAAAGCTTCTAAATGCAGGGCTAAAGTACCGGCTAGTCGCTCATCTACACTTGAGGGGCAAAGAGAATTTATCATTGATTTTCTCGAAGCTCCTACCAAAATTCTTTTCTCTAAACTTAAAAAATGCTCAAGATTTTTAATCAAAGATAAGTTATCTTCTAATCTTTTTCCAAATCCTATCCCTACATCTATTATTATGTCATTAAGTCCAAAAGATTTAGCTTTTTGTATTCTACTTTCTAAAAACTCATAAACATCACTCAAAACACTTTCATATTTTGGATTATCCTGCATAGTTTGAGGTATTCCTTTCATGTGCATAATTACAGCACTTGCATTATACTCTGCACATAATTTACAAACCTTATCATCTTGTAAACCTGTAATATCATTTACTATAGAAAATCCACTCTCCAAAGCATAAGAGATTACTTTAGGGGTATAACTATCTATACTAAAGCCTACATTTTCATAAAATTTATTATTTTTAATCTCATCTAAAATCACTTTAACTCTAGTAAATTCCTCTTCAAAATCAACTTTTGGAGCATTAGGACGAGAAGAAACAGCCCCTATATCAATAATACTAGCACCCTCTTCTATCATAGTTTCTATAACTTGAATTGCTTTTATACCTTCAAATCTACTTCCTTGAAAAAAACTATCTTGGTTGACATTAATAACACCCATAATCTCAATTTTTTTAGGATTTTTAACTTTTGTAATTTTTTGAAGTTTAAGTGCTAAGTCTTTTAAGCCAAAGGGTTGAGCTAACTCTTTTTTACTTAAAATTTTTAACTGTTTTTGACTAGCTATAAGAATACAATCAACAAAGGATTCTTTTGCTACAACTGTCCCACGAGGAACTGCAAGGTCTGCACCAATAGAGAGGGCATCTTGCTTTAATATATTGGCTCCACCAACATGTAATTTTTTAATATAAATAATATGATGTTTGGATTTAGATGCTAAAATATTAATACCACCCCCATCTACACCTAGTTTATTAAATAAATCTTTTACATTTATATCATTAGATAGTTTTTCTATCCTCATCATCTCTCACCTATAAAACTCATAAGTAAGATAGCAAAAATATTTTGTGCCTTTGCATTTACTTCAAGTAAACGATATGCTCTATCAAAATTGTTTAATTGTTCTTGTGATAAAAGTAATTTATCCACCACTACAGCTCTATGATATAAAGCTTCAACTAAGAGTTTTGCTTCATTTTTTCCAGTGCGTGAATGCTCTTTTAAAAAGGAAAATATTTGAGAATAATCAATTTTTAAAAGGTTTATATCTACTGCTAAGACCTCATGACTTTGAGTACCTTGTAAAATAGGAAGTCGTGAACGAACTGTTGGCAGAAGATTAGATTTACTTGAAGATATGATAATAAATTTTATGTTTCTAGGAGGTTCTTCTAAAACTTTCAAGAGTGCATTTTGAGAAATATGGTTAAAACTTTTTGCAGCTAAAACGATATACTTTACATGAGATTCACTAATATAAGCCTCATTGATAACAGCCTTTGCATGCTCTATTTTAAACTCACCCTCTTCTATAAAACCAACAACTCGATTTGGATGTAGTTGTGTTTTTAAACTCTCAAAACTCCCTTCAATATCTGATGCTATTAAAATATGACTTTTAATAGACTTATAATTCAACATTAACTTCTCCAAACATCGCTGCATTGAGAGATTCATTAAAAAGTCTGTATAATTGAAGTAACTTTATATCTAGGTGAGAATCGTAAGATTTCATTGTAAAAGCATTATCAAAATCTTCATCAAAAATCCAAAAATAAGAACCCTCTTTTCTTTTTGCAATATCTGAACGCTTATCTTCCCCTCTCCCTATATACCAAAAAACATAATTATCTTTATAAGAAAGTGAAAGCATATCATCTAAAATATCAATCATCTCTCCACTATTGATATTATTATAATGCTGGTAAATACTATCTATGCTAACTATTGGCAAAATCGGTCTATCTATATTATCATGATTAAGAGAGGATAAAATATAATTTTCAAACCATTTTCTTTTTGAATCCGTGATAAGGATAATCGTTTTACCCTCTAAAATACTTGCAATGGCGGAAGATGAAGTGGTTGCCCAGTTAAATCTTTGCTCTTCTAACCAACTCAAAGCTCCATCTTCATCACGAATAGCATCAAGACTCCATTGTGCAAAATCGGGTGTAAAATCTTGCATATATTTACTTATCTAGCTCATAGGCTTCATGTAAACCGCGAACTGCGAGTTCTGCATATTTTTCATCTATGACCATTGATATTTTAATCTCTGAAGTTGAAATCATATTAATATTGATATTGTTTATAGCCATAGTTGAAAATGCTTTTGCAGCAACACCAGCATGAGACTTCATCCCAACACCAACAACAGAAACTTTACAAATTTTTTCATTATATGAATCTGCCTCAATATCTCCTGTTTTTACAAATTTATCTACTACAGATTTAGCATTAACAAGGTCACTTACAAGAACTGTAAAATCTATATTGGTTGTTCCATCATGGGCTTTGTTCTGGATGATAACATCAATGTTTACTTCTGCTTCAGCGAGCTTATTAAATATATCTGAGGCTATTCCTGGTTTATCTTTAACACCCATTAATGAGATCCGTGCTTGGTTTCTATCTAATGCTATTGCACTTACTAAGGGTGCTTCCATGATATTTTCTTCCTTACATATTAAAGTTCCCTCTTCATCAGAGAAACTAGTTCTTGTTACTAAATTTACATTTAACTTTTTTGCCATCTCAACTGAACGACTTTGTAGTACTTTAGCACCTAATGATGCAAGTTCTAACATCTCATCATAAGATATTTTATCTAATTTTTTAGCCTTTGGTTCTATGCGTGGATCGGTTGTATATATTCCACTTACATCTGTGTATATCTCACACAAATCGGCTTTAATCGCTCCGGCAATTGCTACAGCGGAGAGATCGCTTCCCCCACGACCTAAGGTTGTAACATCACCATGTTCATTCACACCTTGAAAACCAGCAACAACTATGATTTTCCCCTTTTTGATAGCATCTCTCATAGCTCTAGGATTTATATCTTCTATTCTAGCTTTTGTATGTGATGTGTCTGTTAATATTCCCGCTTTTCTACCCGTCATTGCTACCGAATCATGACCTAACTCTTGGAGTGCGATTGAGAGTAAAGAGGCAGTTATACGTTCTCCGGAACTCAGTAACATATCCATATCTGCACGAGAGGGATTTTTAGAAAAATGCTTTGCAAAACCCACAAGTTTATTCGTCTCTCCACTCATTGCAGAAACAACAACGATTATATCATGTCCCTCTTTTTTTGTTCTACTTACACGATAAGCTACATTTTGAATCCGATTTAAATCACCTACACTTGTTCCACCAAATTTTTGAACTATTAACATCTATAGTAGTCCCTCTTTTTTGAAATATTTTATTACTTTTTCATAGACAAGTTTTTTAAAATGTGCTGTATGTTTTAAAACTTCACCAACACTTATAAACTTGTAATCATCAAATTCTGGATTTTGAGTATCTAAGTTTATTTTTGCACTTTTTTTAAGTTTGAGTAAAAAATATCTTTGCCTTTGTCCTTTATACGGTGTCATTTTTTCAGCTATTTTTTGAGGAAAATCATAGGAAATCCATTGAGGATACTCAGCTATTATTGTAGCCTCCGATGTTCCTAACTCCTCTTCAAGCTCACGGAAAAGTGCTTCTTCAACTTTTTCATCCTCATCAATACCACCTTGAGGAAATTGCCAAACACCCTCTAAGTCATTTCTTTGAGCGATCAAAATCTCTTTTTTATTTGGATAATCATTTGAAACTACAATCATCGCAACATTGGGACGATACAAATCTTTTTTACTCATTAGCTTACCTATATATATTATAAATCTCATTATACAAAATATGTAATTAAAGTAAGATGATTTACCTAGCTTAAATCAAATTTTTAGGAGGAGGATATTTAAAATGGATTTCTTATTCTAATCTCCATAAACTTAACCCTCAAACTCCCCTGATAATCTTTGATAAACATCCGAATTACTTAAAAGTTCTTTATGTGTACCTGAAGCTACTATTTTTCCATTTTGCATCACGAGTATTTTATCTGCATGTTCTATGGTACTTAATCTATGTGCTATTGTCACTGTGATTTTATCTTTTGTGTATTCGTCTAGGGCTTTTTGAATTCTTTTTTCACTCTCATTATCTAGTGCTGAAGTTGCTTCATCAAAAAGTATGATAGAGGAGTGCTTGTAGATGGCTCTAGCGATGGCTATACGCTGACGCTGACCACCTGAGAGGTTTGCACCAAACTCTTCCATTTTGGTATGAATACCATTTTCAAGCTCAGAGACAAAAGCACTAGCATCAGCTAATTTTAAAGCTTCATTCACACGCTCTTCTTCTATCTCTTGCCCATACGCAACATTTGACGCTAAGGTATCTTGAAATATATATATTCTTTGAGACACAAGAGAGATTTGTTTTTTTAATGATTCTTGTGTAAATTCTTTTATATTTATCTCATTTACACATACTCCACCCTCATCAGGATCATAAAAGCGAAGAATCATATTTATAAAAGTAGACTTACCACCTCCACTATCACCAACTAATGCTATCTTAGAGCCTTTTTTAATGGATACATTGATATTTTCAAGAGCATATTTATCCCCATATTTTAAAAATGTATTTTTAAACTCTATGCTAGTAATCTCTTCATCTAAAACTAAACTTCCATCAAGGATTTTACTATCTCTATCTAAAATTTCAAATATTCTCTCACTGGCAGCTACCGCATCTTGAATCTTTGAGTAGATGGAACCCACTCTTCTGATTGGCTGAAAAATCAAACCAACTGCTGTTAAAAATGCTATAAAATCACCAGGTGTGATACTTTGCTCAATGATAACTTCTCTCGCCCCTATAAAAATCACAGCTGCAAGTCCTGTAGCCCCTATTATTTCCATCATTGGCGATACTATCTCTCCGACATAAATAGCTTTCATATTTATCTTAAAAAACTGCCAATTCTCTTTAGAAAATCTTTTCATCTCATACTTTTCTGTTGCATTTGCTTTTATGATTTCGCTATTGTTAAAAACTTCTGTTAATCTTGTAACAACATCTGCATTTTTACTTTGAGAACGATGGGAGTATTTTTTTAATTTTTTGGCAATCATGATTAAGGGATATATAATAAGTGGTATTCCTATGAGAGAGTACCCTGCTAGCGTTGGATTTAAATACATCACATATATCACTAAAGCAACTACAGTTAAAACTTCTCTTATTAATTCAGGAAACATATTAGCAACAAAATACTGGATTCTGTTAATATCATTAGTTACACGGGAGATTAACTCTCCGCTACGATTTAAGTAAAGAAATGTCATATCAAGATTAATTATTTTTTCTAGTAATATCTCTCTAAATCTACTGACAATATGCTGACCGATAAAACCCATATATATAGACTGTAGATAACGTCCTATTGCTTTTACAAAATATATACCTATTAATGCTAATGGAATAAGATAAAGCATCTCTTCATTTTTTTCTATTAACATATCATCTAAAACATACTTCATGATTTCAGCGGTAGCAATAGTCGCTAAGACCGTTAAAATAATTCCAATAAGGACTAAAAAGTATTGAAATTTATACTCTTTGATATAAACCCAATATCTTGCAAAAACATTTTTCAAATAATTCTCCAAAGAAGTCTATTGGTATTTTAGAAGAAAAATTTAACCAAAAGAGATTCAACTTATGACTAAAATTATACTACAATGTCCTCTTTTTTGACTTAATGAGACTTTTTTTCTGTTATAGTTGTTAAATGTTGTAAATTATTTGAGATAGATTTAGGAGTTAAGACATCCAAAGGAAACTTAAAGGGCTAAAAGCCCCTAATAATGATGGATATGGATTAGCCACAAGAAGGAACATCACCATCTGAAGCATACTTGTGTACAAAATCATAAAGGTTTGTTACATCTTTTTCTTTCATTTTTGCAAATTTCTTCTCACCATGAGGACAAAGTTTAGTCCACTCAGCAACTAAACCATTTACCTTAGCTTTTTCCCATTCTGCACGAGTATGTTTAGTTGCAAATAAAGCACCATTTTTTAGACCATCTTTCTTACAAGCTTTTAACTTTTTTAAATAATATTTTTGACCTTTTTTAGCATCAGCAGATACTGTAACGCTAAACATTGAACTTGCTACTAATGCAGCTAATAATAATGAACTTGTTTTTTTCATTCTTTTTTCCTTTTTTTGTGGTAAATATGTGATATTTTACATCATTTTATTAAATATCTTATTAAGATTTTAATTTTAATTGAGATATTCTATTCATTAGATACAAAAATACACACAAGATAATTTTAACTACTAATCGTGAGTTTTAAAACTTAGTCTTGTTTTGTCTTGTTTAAACTTTCTATAGAGTTTAAATTTCGCTTTTTCAAGCTCTGTATCATCGTATGAAAACTCTATTTTAAGTTTTGCATCATCTACTTTTGCACTCTCCATTGAAAAAAGTTTTAACTCTTTTTTTGTAAGTTTTGATTTTAAAACTCCATACAATTCTTTTTCATCTTCAATTAAGTCTATTAGCTCTATATGAGTAAACTTTGCCAATAATTCACGAAAATTATTATCTTCATTATACTGTCTCCAAACGGTATTTTCTAACATTATATATTCTCCAATATTTTTCTTAAATCTTTTTCTTTTATAATTATATTTGCTTCTTTTTCAAGTATCTCTCTTGCACAAAAAGCAACTCTAGTCCCAGCATGAGCGAACATACTTAAGTCATTTGCCCCATCGCCACAAACAAGTGTTTCCTCTTCACTTACTCCAAGAATATTTTGTAGTCTCACTAACATATCCCCTTTAGAGTAGTTAAACATCATCTCTCCACCCACAAAACCTGTAAGTTTTCCATCTCTTTCATGAAGCACATTTGAAAAATCTGCATCATATCCCAAAATATCTTTTGCATATCCTGTGGCAGAGCGAAACCCTCCACTAAAGCATACAACTTTCATCCCTCTTTTTTTAAGCTCACTAATCGTTTCTTTAGCTCCATTCATATAAGGGAGGTTTTCACTTATCTCTTTTACCACTGAATAATCAAGACCTTTTAAAAGTCCTACTCTTTGTTGAAGTGATTCAAAAAAATCAAGTCTCCCACTCATAGCTTCTTCAGTTATTTGAGCAACCTTTTCACCTATTCCTAATTCGTTCGCAAAAAAATCAATCGTTTCGCCATCCATCAGCGTTGAATCAAAATCAAAAACAGCAAGTTTTAGCATAAATCTTCTCTCTTTCGTTATAATTACGCAATTATACCCATTTAGGATTTTTTTTGTTTGATACACTCATAAATAAATTACTTCACGATACTTACATAACACTAGAAACAACCCCTAGCCACTCCCCTCAGTTTACGCCCATAGTAGATAAGATAGAAGCTTTAGGACTACACAACTTAGTAGATGCTTTCTCTACAACAGACAATCCATTAGCAAAACTAAAATACAACGCACTCTTTGCTGCAAAGATTCTTCAAGATAGATTTAACAAGCCTGTCCTTGCCACAATGAGTATGAGAGATAGAAATAAAATCGCCTTACAGTCGGACTTACTTGGTGCAAATGAGATTGACATACGGGCTATTTTAGCCCTTACTGGTGATCCCGCTAGCATCTCAGACCAACCAAATACAAAGGGTGTATTTGAAGGAGATAGTAGCTTACTCTTAGAAATTATCTCAGCTTTTAACTCTGGTATGAGTTACGCAGGAAAACCTTTTACACAAAAACCTCAAGAGATTTATCCCTTTGCTGTAGTCAATTCTTTTGCAAGAAATCCAAAAACACTCCAAAAAAAGATGGTTAAAAAAATCAACAACGGAGCGATAGGCATCATAACGCAACCAGTCTATGATGTAGAAAATGCAAAACGACTTTTAGAACTCAAAGTTGCTGCAAATAAAGAATGCTCTTTTGAAAATAAGAGTGCTGAACTTATCTTAGGATTATTTCCTATCACCAAACTTAGAACTGCACAGTTTTTGTCTGCCCATGTACCAGGGATTCATGTTCCTAAAGTCTGGATAGAAGCCCTAAGACTTGCTAATGCTAAAAGCCCCGAGGAAGAGTATAAGGTGGGATTTGAACTGAGTAAAAATCTTTTTGATGAACTCAAAGCACTTCACCCTAAACTTCACCTTATGACAGCGAACCAATTTCAGCTAGCTCACGATATTTTAGTATAATAAGGAAAAAAATGATTGATTTAAAACTACTTCAAAAAGATTTTGATACCATGAGTGCTAAACTTATGAGAAAAGGTGTTGATGCCTCACTTCTTGAAGACTTAAAGACAAAAAGTGAAGAACTTAAAGTTGCTAAACAAAACTTTGAAAAACTCCAAGCACTTCAAAATTCTATGAGTAAAGAGTTTGGGATTTATAAACGAGAGGGTAAAGATACTGGCGAACTTAAAGCTAAAGTTGATGCTAATAAAATAGAAATCACAAAAGTACTAGATATTCAAAGACAAAAACAAGAAGAACTAGAATCTATGGCAATGGCAATTCCTAATGTTCCTGATGACACCGTTCCTGATGGAGCAGATGAAAATGACAATATAGAACTTAAAAAAGTTCTTACTCCAAAAGAGTTTTCATTTACTCCAAAAGAGCATTGGGAGTTGGCTGAGGAAAATGGATGGATAGACTTTGAACGTGGTGTAAAACTAGCCACTAGTCGTTTTTCTGTATCTTTTGGAATGGGTGCAAAACTAGAAAGAGCTTTAATAAACTTCATGCTCAACTTTAATGCAAAGCGTGGTTTTGAAGAGGTAAGTGTCCCCTCTCTTGTAAACAGAACTGCACTCGAAGGTACAGGACAACTTCCAAAATTTGAAGATGATTTATACAAAATGGATGGGCAAGAGCTTTTCTTAATTCCAACCGCTGAAGTTCCTTTAACAAATATTTACCAAGATGAGATTTTAGCCTCAAATGAACTAGCAAAAAAGATGACAGCCTATACTTCGTGTTTTAGAAAAGAAGCAGGAGCTGCTGGTCGTGATACAAGAGGGATGATACGCCAACATCAATTTCATAAAGTTGAACTCGTTGTACTCTGTAAACCAGAAGAAAGTGAAGCTATTTTTAATGAGATGGTTTCATGTGCATCAGACATACTCACAGCCTTAAAACTACCTCACCGTATAGTGAACTTATGTACTGGTGATTTAGGTTTTTCAGCAGCACACACAACAGACATAGAAGTATGGTTACCTGGGCAAAACCAATACCGTGAAATTTCTTCAATCTCTAATACGAGAGAATTTCAAGCAAGACGAGCCAAAATCCGCTATAAAGATGGAAAGAAAAATTTGTTTGTAAATACACTAAACGGGAGTTCTTTAGCTGTTGGACGCACACTTGTAGCTATCATGGAAAACTATCAGAATGAAGATGGGAGTATTGATACTCCTGAAGTTTTGAAGCCTTATCTAGGGATGTAGATTAGCGAAAAATATTTTAATTAAGTCTTTTCCTCTAAGTCTTGTAAAACCCTTAATTACTTATTAACACTATAAGAGATATAATCGCTCCCTAAATTAAAATATATCAAGGCGATTATATGTCACAAAACGGCTACGAAGCACAAAATATAGAAAACAAATTTTATCAAATCTGGGAGAAAAGAAAGTACTTTGAAGTTGATGCAAACAAAGCACTTCAAAAAGAGGGAAAAAACTTCTCCATCATGATGCCACCGCCAAATGTTACAGGTCGTTTACATATTGGTCATGCACTTACCTTTACACTTCAAGATATTATCACTCGTTATAAGCGTATGGATGGGTATAAAACTCTTTGGCAACCTGGAACTGATCATGCGGGAATTGCTACGCAAAATGTTGTAGAGAAACAACTCCTAGCTGAGGGTACTACAAAAGAAGAGTTGGGTCGTGAGAAATTTTTACAACGAGTTTGGGCTTGGAAAGAAGAATCTGCTGGAATTATGACCGAACAACTTCGTCATATAGGAGTGTCTCCTGCATGGGAGAGAGAACGCTTCACTATGGATGAGGGACTTCAAACAGGTGTAAAAGAAGCCTTTGTAAAACTTTACAATGAGGGCTTAATCATTCGTGGAAACTACATGGTAAACTGGTGTACACACGATGGTGCATTAAGTGACATAGAGGTCGAACATGAAGATACTAATGGAAAATTTTATCATATCAAATACCCTTTTGCTGATGGAAGTGGATTTGTAGAAGTTGCAACAACGAGACCTGAAACATACTTTGGTGATACTGCTGTTATGGTTCATCCTGATGATGCGAGATATAAAGAGCTTATCGGTAAAAAAATTCGTCTTCCACTTTTAAGTCGTGAAGTGACTATCATCGCTGATACTCATGTAGACATGGAGTTTGGAACTGGTGTAGTTAAAGTAACTCCTGCACATGACCAAAACGATTATGAAGTAGGAAAACGACATAACCTAGAGTTCATTACAGTTTTTGATGAAAAAGGGATTCTTAACGATTATGCAGAAGAGTTTAAAGGTTTAGATAGACTCAAAGCTCGTGAGCTAATCGTTAAACGCCTTGATGAAGAGGGTTTTATTGTAAAGATTGAAGATCATAAACATCCTGTTGGACACTGCTATAGATGTAAAAATGTTGTAGAACCTTACATCTCTAAACAATGGTTTTTGCGTAAAGAAGTGGCTCGTAAGTCTATAGAGAAAACAAATGCTGGTGAAGCAACTTTTTTTCCTCCTCATTGGATAAACTCTTATAACTCTTGGATGGGAGAACTGCGTGACTGGTGTATATCCAGACAACTTTGGTGGGGACATCAGATACCAGTATTTTACTGTCTCTCTTGCGAACACGAGTTTGCATCTCAAGACGAAAAACCTGATGCTTGTCCTAAGTGTGCTTCTAAAGATCTCAAACAAGACCCTGATGTGCTTGATACTTGGTTCTCTTCTGCTTTATGGCCATTTTCAACCTTAGGTTGGGGAAATGGAGATGTGGAGATGGATAAGCTTTTTCAATCAAATGATAGGAAAGATTTTTATCCAAATACACTTCTTATCACTGGTTTTGATATTCTTTTCTTTTGGGTAGCTAGAATGATGATGATGGGTGAGCATTTTAATGGGCAACTTCCATTTAATCACATCTATCTCCACGCCCTAGTTCGTGATGAAAAAGGGGATAAAATGTCCAAATCAAAGGGCAATGTTATAGACCCTCTTGATATGGTAAACCAATACTCAGCTGATATTTTACGCTTTACACTTGCAGTATCTGCGGCTCAAGGGCGTGATATTCGTATGAGTACAGAAAAACTTGAACAAAATCGTAATTTTACAAACAAACTTTACAATGCCTCAAAATACTTACAAATGAATGTAAGCACATTCCCTGACTTAGGTGGAAGTTGTCTAAAAACTGAGCTTGGTAAATATATGGCATCAAGACTCAATTTTGCAACAAAAGAGCTTCGAGCATACCTTGATGAGTACAAGTTTAATGATGCAGCACTAACTCTTTATAAATTTATTTGGAATGAATTTTGTGGTTGGGGGATTGAGCTTTCTAAGGCTGATAAGGACTCTATTTCAGAACTAGGAGCTGTATTTAAAGATGCTATGAAACTGCTTCACCCTTTTATGCCTTTTATCACCGAATACCTTTATCATGAGTTATCTGGAACTTCATTAGAAACGAGTGAGTCTATTATGCTCATGCCCTACCCTCATAAAACAAAAAAAAGAGAAAAAGAAGAGAAAAAATTTGAGATTATTATGGATGCGATTGTATCTATCAGACGAGCTAAAGTTCTTGTTGATTTAGCAAACCAAAAAATCGAGAAAGCTTTTGTAAAGATAGATAATATTAGCGAAGATGACAAAACAATGATGCTTCCTTTTATTTTAAAACTTGCAAAAGTTACTGTAGTAGAATTTACAGATTCTAAAATCGACAATGCAGTGAGTGATATATCTGACCTTTGTGAGACTTTTATTCCAACTGATTCTATTGATTTAAGTTCTATCATTAAAAAACTTACAAAACAAGATGAAAAATTACAGCGAGAGATAGATAAATTAAACGCTATGTTAAACAATGAAAGATTCGTAGCAAATGCACCTGAAGATGTTTTAGTGAAAAATCGTGAGGGTTTAGCTGATGCCAAAATAAAACAAGTAAAAGTTTTAGAGCAGTTACAATCACTTCAAGCATAATCTAATTCTGTGAAATTTTCAGAACTTAACTTATCCTTTACACTTTTAAAAGCACTTAAAAAAAGTGCTTTTACGCATGCTACTCCTATACAAGCAAAAGTCATTCCTCTTGTCTTAGAAAATAAGGATATTATGGCAAAGGCTCAGACTGGAACAGGTAAAAGTGCTAGTTTTGTGCTTCCTATTTTAGAACTACTCTCAAAACAAAAAGTTAAAGACAATTATAAAAAAGCTAGAATAAGAGTTCTAGTCTTAACTCCCACAAGAGAATTAACACTTCAAATAGCTCAAACTTTTAAGACCTTTGGAGAATTTTTAAGTAAAGAAGTAAAAACTGTGGCACTTATCGGTGGCGAGGGAATTGGCAATCAGCTTTATGATATACAGCAAGGTTGTGATATTGTTGTTGCAACTTCTGGACGACTTTTAGATATTTTTTCAAAAAAACAGATGGATTTATCTCATTTAGAATATTTCATTCTTGATGAAGCAGATAAAATGCTTAATCTTGGATTTGAAAGTGAACTCAATGCTATTTTACAAGAGATTCCAAAAAAACGCCAAAATCTACTCTTTTCAGCAACTTACCCTCCAAAAATCTTAGATATTGTAACTCGTATAACAACACAAGCCATAAAGATAAATATAGAAAATGAAAAAGAAACCCTCGACACAATTAATCAAAGAGTCATTGAAGTAAATCAAGAAAATCGTTCTCCTCTCTTAAGACATATCATTAAAGAAAAAAAGCTAGGACAAGTCTTAGTTTTTATGGCAAATAAACGCGCTACTGACAACATCACGATGAAATTTAAAAAACATGGATTTAATGCTCAATCTTTTCATGGTGATTTAGATCAAGAAGAAAGAAATATAACACTTCAAGCCTTCAAAAGACAAGATATAAATATTCTTTTTACGACTGATTTGGTTTCTCGTGGTTTAGATATAGATGATATTTCTTGTGTTATAAATTTTGATTTACCACGATCTCCAACTGACTACATACATCGAATAGGTAGAACAGGACGAGCTGGAAAATCTGGTATCGCCATCTCTTTTATAGATTATAAAAATGAAGCACATTTTAACTTGATAGAAAAATATTCAGGTATCAAACTTCAGCGTGAACAAATAAAAGGTTTTGAACTCAAAGGGGAAGCTCCAAAAAAAGAAAAAGGCTCAGCTCCAATAAAAGGCAAAAGAAAGAGTAAAAAAGATAAGTTACGAGAATTAGCTAAGCACCAAGTAAACCCCATCTTCAAAAGTAAACAAAGTTAAAAATCTATATTATTTTTCAAAGTCCTTATTTAGGGCTATTAAGCTATAATTTAACTATAAAATAATCACTACTTTACAACAAAAAACAGACTATATGCTTCGCCAAAAGTTTTTAAGTAATCAAGCATCACTATTTATGGATGTTGATAATTTGGGATGCTATAGGTTTTGTTATACCTATATTTCTATTCTTTGTATATTATGTTCTCTTACTTATATTAACAAAGGAGATAGTATTATGAAACAGAACTTTGAAGTATTAAATGTTAAATGTGGAGGATGTGCAAATACCCTAAAAAGCTCATTAAAAGAAAAATTTGGAGAAGTAGAAGTAAATTTAGAAGTAGAACCAAGAATTATAACACTAGATGTAGAAGAGGAAAATATTCCTGAGTTAAGAGTAAAACTTAAAAAACTTGGATATCCGATGAGTGATGAAGATTTAACAAAATTTGAAGATATTAGTACAGCTGCAAAAAGTTTTGTATCTTGTGCTGTTGGAAAAATAAAATAATAGTTTTTTGTATTTTAAGCTTATTTTGATTATAATATTATAAATCTTAATTTATTAGCATGGTATTAAAATGAACAGATCGCATTTAAAAAAGCAGTTATCAAGACTATCTCTTTCTATGTTTAGAAAAGATTTTTTTGGTATTTATCATGGTTCTATTTCTGCAAAAACAGAATCTAATCGTTTTATTATAAATACAAAAGAAGCTATTTTTGATGCGATTGATGATACTAATTTAATTGAGTTGTATTTTAAAAAAGATTATCGCTGGAATCAAGCAAGTATAGATTCTAAAATTCATTATCTTATATATTCTCAAATTTCCGATGCAAAATTTGTTTCTTTTTCTATGCCACCATTTACAACAGCCTATTCTTTAGAACATAATATCATATCTCCAAAAGATTACTTTGGACATAAAGAGATTGGTTCTATTGAAATTTTTGATCCTAGAGAATTTGATGATTGGTATGACCGAGCGGAGAGTGAAATATCATACTATTTTCAAACAAACAAAACAAATATCATAGTCATAAGAGGTTACGGTGTTTATTCTTTTAACAGAGATTTACACGAGATGGCAAAGCAACTTGCCATTTTAGAAAAAAGTTGTCGCATACTCATGCTTGATAGTTCTAATGACAGCTTTAATTTTGACTAAGTAAAGAGTTTATAGCGTCATAGGCGGTGTCCATCATCTTATCTATTTCATCTTCTTTTATTATGTAAGGAGGCATAAAATAAACTATATTGCCCAAAGGACGAAGAAGAACTCCATGATTTAAACAGTATTGATAAACTTTTAAGCCTATTCTTAGTTCAGGTTTATAACCCTTTAATGCAACTACACAAATCATACCTGTTTGTCTAATCGTATCAACATTTTTTAAATTTTTAAATTTTTCTAATTTCTTAGCCATGTATTGTGCTGTAAGTTTATTTTTTTCTATAATATTGTCATTTTCAAAAATATCTAAAGTTGCATTTGCAGCAGCACAAGCAAGGGCATTTCCAGTATAAGAATGTGAGTGTAAAAATGCCTTATGCTCATTATAATCACAATAAAATTTTGCGTAAATTTCATTTGATGTTAAAACTACTGAAAGTGGTAAATAACCCCCAGTTAAGCCTTTTGATAAGACAATAAAATCAGGAGATATACCTGCCACTTCACAAGCAAATAATTCCCCAGTCCTTCCAAATCCAACCATAACTTCATCGGCAATTAAATGTACATTATAAGTCGTACATATTTGGCGAATTTTCACTAAAAATTCAGGATGATACATGTGCATATAACCTGCCCCTTGAATGAGAGGCTCCAGGATAATGGCACTTATTATATTTGCTTGATTTTTACATAATATTTCAAAATCTTCTGCTGCTTCTATGGCTGAACTTATGCTCATATCTTTAGGAGTACTGGTTTGGATAGTTTTTAACAAAAGAGGTTTGTAAGTGTCTTTGTAGAGTTCAACATCACCTACACTCAATGCACCAATGGTCTCTCCATGATAAGAATTTTTAAGCGAAACAAAAATATTTTTATGAGCATCTCCATCATTTAAATGAGCGTGATAACTCATCTTCAAAGCAACTTCCACCGCAGATGAACCATTGTCGGAATAAAAACATTTATCTAAGTCTTTTGGCGTAAGCGTAACAAGTCTCTCAGAAAGTCTTACAACTTGTTCATGAGTAAATCCTGCTAAGATTACATGTTCTAGGGTATCTAACTGCTCTTTTATTTTATCGTTTATATATTGGTTTGTGTGTCCGAACATATTTACCCACCAAGAACTGATGCCGTCTATATATTTATTTCCATCAAAATCTTCTAAATAAATTCCATGTGCTTTTTTAATAGCTATAAGTGGTAGTACTTCATGATCTTTCATTTGAGTACAAGGATGCCAAATTACATCTAAGTCTCTATTTCTTAATTCTAGATTATTCATATATTATCCGTATCTTGTGTAGGTTAAATTTCTTGCAAAACTCCTATATGCCTTAGCACTTTATAGAGAGTTTTAATCAAGGCAAATGTTCTCAAGCGTAGCCAACCAAAGCTAGGCTTGGGGTTCTTTAACGCTGAGTAAGGCTCTCTATAAAGTGTCCTATGGAAGGGATAATAAGTACTAACCTTGCATAAAAATTTGTTTTACACAATTTTAGTACTTCTTAGCTCTCTGAGTTATGTAGGAGTTTTGCAAGAAGTCTATTATACTATAATCTTAGGTTACAGTAGTCGTCATTTTCAGAACCATCAAATTTCAATCGTTCATAATTCAATAATATTTCTGATAGATATTCAAGACCATAGAGAAATAAACTTTAAGACTTAATGAGCTTTATTTTAAAGCTATTAATAATTTAAATAGTAAATTGTTACAAAAAGTATCGTAGGTTGATGGAATAAGAAAACTTAGTTAGGTTGTCTTCACAATAGAGACATTATAATTATACTTTACTGAGTCTTATGTTTAGCAGTAAGTTACTTTACAAGTGTTAAGTGCTTGTTAATGTGATAGAATAGTGAAAATAACTATAAGGCAATAAAATGTTAATGACAATCGTCACGATATATACTCTCTATCTACTTATAAATTTATATACAAGTCTTATGCAAATTGGCTTTGTAAATATAGCAAAAAGAAAAAAACCAGTACTCTTAGATGCTACAAAATTTTTAATAGCAGGAAACTATGCAGTAGCTAAAGAAAAGCTTAACTTAGTCAATACACTTATTGATTATATTTTGTTCATAGCATGGATGGGGGTTGGCATCTCTTGCTTAGAAAATATTATATTTTTACAAAATGACACCCTTCAAAATATTATGATTGTTATGAGTTTTTTGATTCTAAGCTCTTTTGTGTCTTTACCTTTTTCGTATTATGAGAAATTTGTTTTAGATGAGGAGTTTGGATTTAACAAGTCATCACTGGGTCTTTGGATAAAAGATACCCTTATCTCATTTATCTTAACTCTTGTTTTTGGTTCTCTTGTCATTTGGGGTATTTATGAGATTATATCTAGTTTCCAGAATTGGTGGATTTGGAGTTTTGTATTTATCTTCGCAGTAATAATTTTGATAAATATGCTTTATCCAGCTTTTCGAGCAACTTTTTTTGATAAGCTAACTCCTTTAGAGGATAAAGATCTTGACACAGAGATAAAAGAACTTATGAATAAAACAGGTTTTGTAAGTTCTGGTGTATTTGTAAGTGATGCAAGTAAGCGTGATGCTAGATTAAATGCTTATTTTGGTGGTTTTGGAAAAGCAAAAAGAGTAGTTCTTTTTGATACTTTAATCCAAAAACTTACAACAAAGGAGCTTTTAGCAGTACTAGGTCACGAACTTGGACATTTTGCACATGGAGATATATATAAAAATATTTCTTTAGTAGGTGCTATGCTTTTTGCGATGTTTGGAATTTTTGGGAATCTTCCATCTTCTTTATATATAGAGATAGGGATAAGTGAATCTCCAGCAAGCATTATGATTTTATTACTTTTATTTATGCCAGTTTTAGGCTTTGTGATGATGCCTATTATGGGAGTTGTAAGTCGTCATAACGAATATGCAGCAGATAAAATGGGAAGTGAACTCGGTGGTCCATCTGGAGCTATTGAACTTGCAAATGCTCTTCAAAAACTAGTTACTGAAAATAAAAGCTTTCCTTTGTCCCATCCCTTATATATCTTTTTTCATTATACACATCCTCCTGTTATAGAGAGATTAAAAGAATTAGGTGTTGATATAGCAGATACAGCAAAAGAATCTTTAGATGGAAGTCCAACGGTGTGATAGTAAAAAAGGTTTTAAAGGATATAACACAAAGCTTAAATCCATACATTTCACGAGCTTCAAGAGAAGCTCAACTTCTTTTAATGGCTCACTTAGATGTAGATGAACTTTGGTTAATTACAAATCAAAATACTAAAGTAACAAATTTAGAATCACTATATGACTGGGTACGAAGGCGGATAAAGAATGAACCTTTTGAATATATTACAAGCAATGTAAGTTTTTATAGTGAAGAATTCTATATCGCAGAAGGTGCTTTAATTCCTCGCCCTGAAACAGAACTTTTGATTGATGAGGTTCTCAAACAAACAATGAATTTAAAGTCAAACATACAATTTGTTGAAGTTGGAATTGGATCTGGCGTTATTTCTATTATCTTGGCTCAAAAATTCCCAAATGCTCGCTTTATTGCAGTAGATATTTCTCAAGATGCTCTTGATATTGCTAAAATAAATATTAAAAAATTTGGATTAACAGAAAAAATAGAATTAAGACTTGGTTCACTCCTAGATACTGTCAATGAAAAAATTGATTATTTAGTTTCTAATCCTCCTTATATAGAAAACGGTATTATATTAGAGTCAAATTTAAGATATGAACCTCAAAGTGCCTTATTTGCTGGAGATAAAGGAGATGAAATTATTAAGGCTCTTCTTGATGAAGTCTTAAAAAGAGATATTAAGTTTTTTTCTTGTGAGATGGGTTATGACCAAAAGGGTAAGATTACAGAGTATTTAAAAGAAATACAAAATAAATATTTAGAGTTCTATAAAGATTTAGCAAACTTTGATAGAGGTTTTACATTAAGGTTATAAGCATTGAGCAAAAAAATATACTGGGATTTTTCTTATTTAATTGTTTTAGCTGCTTCTTTTGGGGCGGTTATTGTTTTAGGTGCTTTTGTCGCTCCTGTAATATTTCATACAGACAAGATTTTAGTAGATATGTTGATTGACAACTATAACGCTGGGATTATTATGGGTAAAATATTTTTTAATTTTTCTTATTGGATTTATTTTTTAGCTTTTTTTACAATGATTTATGAAGCCATAGACTACAAACAAGGGCATCGTGATGCTATAGCATTTGCCAGTGCGAGTGGAGTTATCTTTAGCTCATTAATGTTTAGTGGAGTGTATGCACCTCAAATACTAGCAATGCAAGCCTTAGGTGTAGAGGCAACGCAAAGTGATACTTTTAAAAATATACATATTGCAAGCGAGATAGATTTTAAGATTTTAGCGGTCGCTTTAATTATACTATTTGTTCGTAGACTTATGCTTCTAAGAAAAATATAATTTTAAGAACTAGCTGTTTCCAAACTTCTCGTGCCACCATTGTTCAGGAGTATAAAAAACTTTTTTTATTTTTTCTTCATTAAAATTATATTCATAATTATTACAATAATTTAATACAGTTTCATAAGCATCATTAATCATCACACTCATTTGAGTTGCTTTTTCTAAATTATCTTGATGCTTATCAGGGTGCCATATTTTCATAAGATTTTTATAGTTTAGTTTTATCTCTTTGAGTGTAGAGCTTTCTCTAAGACCAAGGAGCGTTTTAGCCTTTATCAATTTTTCAAAAGAGGTCAAAAAAACTATCTAATCTTGTTGGTGTCTCATATATGCTGGTATATCAAGATAATCACTATCATGCTCACCACCAACAACAAGTCGTGGACGAATAATTACTCTTTGTGAAGATTCTGAACCTTCAGTTGAGCCACCTTCCTTATTTATAATTGAATTTTCAAAACCAGTAGCAACGATAGTAATTTTAACATAACTTTCAGCTAAAGAATCATCTGTTGATGTACCAAAAATAATATCAGCTTCCTCATGTGCACTATCATTGACGATATTCATCGCTTCATATATTTCCATAGTAGGAAAATTTGGATGCATATGAAAATGTACTAAAACACCCATAGCTCCATTGATTGACATATTATCCAATAATGGAGATTCTATAGCAGCTTTAATGGCTTCATACGCTGAATTTTCACCCTCATGCTCTCCTACACCCATAAGTGCCATACCTTTATGACTCATAACAGTTTGTAAATCAGCAAAGTCAAGGTTAATGTCATTATCCCCACTTGAAAGAATTACACCAGAAGTTCCACTTACTGCTTGAGCTAAGATACTATCAACTATTTTAAAACTTTCTTTAAGACCTAGTTTCTTATCTATTACTGAAAGCAGTTTTTCATTTGGGATAACTACTATAGAGTCACTCTCTTTTTTAAGTTCTTCAAGTCCATCTTCTGCAATTTTAAGTCTTTTTTTACCTTCAAATTTAAAAGGTTTTGTAACAATAGAAATAGTAAGGGCTCCAACTTCTTTAGCAATTTGAGCCACGATTGGAGCGGCTCCGGTTCCTGTCCCTCCTCCAAGACCAGCGGAGATAAATACTATGTCAGCACCTTGAAGAGCTGCTTTTATATCCTCATAGTTTTCTATTGCGGATTCTTTACCTATTGTAGGTTTCATTCCTGCACCAAGACCCTTAGTGAGTTTTGTGCCTATTTGAATTTTAGAAGCAGCGCTACTTTCTGATAAGACTTGTGCATCAGTGTTAATAAGCATCATTTCAATGCCCGTTACACCTTCTTTTAGCATATGTCCAATCATATTACCGCCACCACCACCTACACCTACTGCAATTATTCTAGCACCACTAATATTATTAGCTTCTTTTACTATAAATGGTTCCATATTCTTTCTCCTTAAAATAACTGGTTTGCCCAGTTCCAAAATTTATTTAGCGTTCCTGCTTCATCATTTTTTTTCTCTTTTTGTGATTCTAAATTAATCATTGTAATAGTGTGTTTTTTATTATCTTCTTCTGGGTCTATTACTAACTCACTTTTTTCTTCAAAGTTAACACTTGTGTGAGAAAAAGGTATTTCACTTGAATGTCGAACTCTTTTATTTACATCAATCTCATAAGGTGTATAGGCTGAAGCTGCATACATAATAAGTCCTACTACACTTGAGTACTCAGCATCACGAAGATTATCAAATAAACCATCCATCTCTTTTGGCTTTGCTACACGAATAGGCATAGATCCAAAAATTGCTATTGCTAAATCACGAATACCTTCCATTTTTGAAAAACCTCCTGTAAGCACAATACCTGCACCCATCTGATTTTTAAGACCACTATCATCTATAAATTGTGCTAAAATCATAAGAGTTTCCTGAACTCTTGCAAAAATTACATTATGTACAACTTCTAAAGATACTTCATGTGTATTATCCACATCTCCAATAATTGGAAGTTCAATGAGATCATTTGTTGGTGTTAAAAGTGAACCATAAGATAGTTTAACATTATCTGCAATATTTAATGGTGTGTGAAGTGCCATTGATAAATCATTGGTTACATGATTTGATCCTACACCTAAAAAATTATTATACTTAATTGCATTACCTACATGGATAGTAATATTACTTGTATTCCCTCCCATATCTATAACAGCTACGCCTAACTCTTTTTCATCTTGGTTTATAGTTGCAATAGAAGAAGCATAAGAGTTTAAAATTACATTTTCTACTTCTATTCCTGCACCACGAACAGATTTTTTAAGATTATTGAGGTTGGATTTTTGTGTAGTGATAATATGTGTTTCAACTTCTAATCGAGAGGCATTCATCCCAAGAGGATCTTCAATAAAATCTTGATCATCAACCTTAAAATTAAATGGCAGGGCATGAAGTACTTCATACTCATTTGAAATATTCGCATTATATAAAGATGTTTGCATAACTCTCTCTATTTCTTTAAAACTTATCTCTTTATTTGGAATGTTTACAATACCATTAGAATTCAAACTTTTCGTATATGCACCGCTCATTGAGACAATAGCTTTTTGTATGTCACTTCCAGCTACTCTTTTAGCATCTGCTACAGCAGTTTTTATAGATTTTGATGCTAATTCTATATTTGTAATACTTCCCTTTTTAAGACCTTGAGCTTTTGTTGTACCTGCACCAATTATTTGAATAGCATCATATTCATTTATTTGAGCAATAATTGCACATATCTTTGTAGAGCCAATATCAATAGCTAAAACAGTTTTGCTCAACCTAGAGTCCTTCTAAAAAAATCTTTGTAGAATACTTTTTTTGAAGATTTTCAATTAAACCTTCATTAAACATAGTATTTTTAATTTGAAGGATAGAATCTTCTTTAGTATTTGTAATATTAAGCATTTTTTGTTCCAAAATGTCATATAAAATGATTGTTCCATCTTCTAGCTTAATAATTCCCTTTTTTGTTTGCGAGTTAAATACTTGAGAAAGAAAGTCATTTGCTTGTGTTAATGAGATTTCTTTAAGTAGCATCGCATCTTTAATCCTAATAAAGTCTGTTATAGCACCTTCAAAATTTTCCAAAGAGTTTTTAGCAATTTCTAAAAGCTTTTTTCTTCTTTGTTCTTTTATAAATAAGGGTAATACCAAATTTTTTGCTTCTTCAAATGTTTTGACTTTTGATGGATTTATTTTTAGAAGTTCAAAAGTAAAATATTCCCCATCCATTTTTACTGGCTTGAGGAATGGAGAAATCATAGACAGTTGGGTAATTTTTTCAAAAATTTCTTCATTAAATTGATTATTACTTTTAGAAAGACTTATAGACTTTATTCTTCCTTTATCTAGTTTTCTTTTTTTATAAGTAATATAAGTCCTTAAAGCCATCTCTTTGCTTACTTTAGTATTAAGTTCAAAAATTACCTGTTTTTTTGCACTTTGAAGGTCTAGTATTTTACCATCCTTATCTTTGAAATGATTTTTATTTTCTACATAGTATTGTGATATTTTTGTACTTGTATGTTCTTTTGATACAAGTTCTTGTTTAATATAATTTAAGTCATAAGATACTTCACTCATAAAACTTTGTTGATTTTTTTCCCAATATGGTTTTAAAACATTATCAGAACTATCTATAGATATATTTTGATCATCTAAGAGTTTATATTTGATTTTATCTGCAATACTCAGGCTTGTACTTATAATCTTATCTTCATTTTTTGTAGAATTAATAGGCAGTAATTTAAGAGTTTTTTGAATTAACAATTGTTTTCGTAGGTCAGTTTCATACTCTTTGGTACTAAGGTTATTTTTAGAAAGAGTCTCTCTGTAAATCAGTTTATTAAAAATCCCATCTTTAAAAAAGTATTCTTGACTTGTCAATTCTGCTAAAAGTTCCGCATCAGAAACTCTTAAATCATACGAAATTGCCAGGTTTAGTATAAGTGCTTGATTAGTAAGTTGATCTAAAGCTTGTTTTTGTAAGCCAAATATTTTTGCTTGTTCCTCATCAAACTTACCTTGAAACATTTGATTGTACTGTGAGTAAAGTTTAGAATAAGACTTTTGTAATTCTCCCATTGTTATCTCTATCGTTCCAACTTTGGCTACTGCCCCAGCTTTATCTCCATAGGAATATTGACCCCATCCAACAAAACCTGCTCCAACAAAGGCTATTGTTGATATCCAAATAGTGATTATGAGGTATTTCTTATGTCTTTGCATCCATGTAATCATATATAAAAAACCTTGTTTGTATTATTTTTCTTATTTTAGGTTAATTCTCATTAAGACTTCATAAAAACAAGAGATAATTTCCTATAAATCAAGACTAATAGTCTTTTGATTAAGTCGAATTACTTGAGGCTGACACAAATTATTCAATACCACCGATTCAAATAAAATTTGGAGCATCATTGGCAAATAAAATTATATCGTCTGACGCAGTCTGTAAACCTAGTACTTTAGTTAAAATAGATTTATCTTCGAGCATTATCACATTTTTCACATTAAGATTTTTCTTAAAAAGTTCGGCATTTAATGAGCCTGTAATTATTGCTATATCAAAGACTTTATTTATGGTATCAATGAGTTTTAAGTTGAGTTCATCACTACTCTCAACTAAACCAGGGGTTACTATAACCTTTCTTCCATCATGAAGAGAGCATAGTCTTATTCCCTCCATCATTCCATCAATATTGCCATTATATCCATCATCTAAAATAATTTTTCCACCCGCTTTTATGAGTTGGAGTCTATGTTCTACAGGTTCTAATTTCGCTACAGCTTTTATAATCTCTTCATCACTCATCCCAAACTTTTTAGCAATTTTGACAGCTACTGCAATATTTATAGTTTGAAAGCTACCTAAAATATCTGTATGGAGTTTAAGTATATTTTCATCAATATCCAATTCAAAATCAATTCCATCAAGTGTGGCATCAACATTTTTTATCTCATCCCCAAAAAATGTAACTTTATCATGTGCTTCATCTGTTACAGAAGTATGGATAAAGGCAGTTTCAAGTTTGGGTGATTGCATGATTTCTAATTTTGTAGCGATGATATTTTTGAGTGTTTTAAAATACTCTATATGGGCTTCACCAACTTTAGCAACGACAACAGTTTGAGGCTCAATAAAAGTAGTTATATCGTAAATGTCTCCACTCTCTCTCGCCCCAGCTTCACAAATATAAATCTCTGTATCTTTAGGTAAAGAGTTGTTTATATCAGCGGTGATACCACCAAGAGTATTAACACTTCGTGGAGTAGCATATACATTAAACTTTGTACTTAAAATACTCGATACAAAGTTCTTGATGCTAGTTTTTCCATAACTTCCTGTAATGGCTATAATTTGTAAGTTAGGCATCTCTTTTAATCTTTTTTTTGCCTCTTTTTGATAGCTCATAAAAAGAAATTTTTCTGTCATCGTACTTCCTATATATGCAAGGGCTAAAGGCATAAAAACACCATAAATCTCACAAGCATCTTTAAGTGTACAAAGAATATTTTGAAACATTACTAAAGAGACTAAAAGTATTAAAAACCGTTTTACTCTCCATGTAAGTACAAGTTTTTTATCAAGATTTTTATTCCAAATCCATAAAGAAGGGGCTACTGCAAAATAAAAGAAAATTAGAAAAAATTCTCCTGTAGTATGGTAAGCTACAAAAGGAATGATAAAATATAATACATGCCAATGAGGCTTATGATGTTTTAAAATGACACGAGAGAGTTTATAATCATACCATTGGAGATTAGTTATAAGGTACCAGCCAAGAAGTGTTACAAAAAGAATATTCGTTGCAAAGAGGATAAGGAGTTCATATTTCTGCATAGTCAGTTACCAAGAGTACTTAAAAAAGTTTCTTCAACTTCTTTAGAAATTTCTGCTGAATGAGACATGAAAAAGTAGTGGTCGCCTGTATACTCTTTCAGAGTAGAATTTTGTATGAGAGAGTTTATTTTTTCTCCAGAAGACAGAGGTGTTGCTGTATCATCCTTGCCCCAACAAAGTAAGGCTTTGCCATTATACATGGAGAACTTATCTACAAAATCTTCATCAACGACATTTTTAAATGTTTGATACATTGGTTCACTCAAGTTTTGTGCGTCTTGTGCTTTAAACATTGAAGTTATTTTACTCAATCCTAAACTATTACCCATTTTAGTTAAAGCGATTTTGAGTTTTACTTTTAAAGATTTATTTACATATATTCCAGCACTACTTAGAAGAACAAGAACTTTAGGATCAAGAATAAGGGCAACTTTTCCACCAAAGGAATGTCCTAGTATAATATCCTTAGAAGCATTAATGTGGATCATAAAAAGTTCTACTATTCTAGCAACATCGGCAGTGGTCATAGATAAACAACAAGTAGAATTTCCAAATCCTGGAAGGTCGATATAGATATGACGAAAACCTTTCATATAAGGAGAAAAACTTTGTTTCATTAAATTCTTGTTAGACCCCCATCCATGTAATATAATCAAATCAATTTTTGCCTCAGGATTGAAAATTTCATAAGAGATATTAATCGTTTTTGTCTTATACTGAATACGCTTAATAGCCATCATTTACCTTTTACTGATGAGATTGAATGAATATATTCATAGTTTACCTTTGCTCTTTTTACGAGAGGAAGAGATGAAGCAAGTTCTCCAATACTTTGAGAAAAGTCTTTAAATAAATAGTTTGCCATAGATCCAGGTATAGGATTTATTTCATTTAGATAGACCTGAGAATCAATGAGAAAAAAATCACACCTAATTAAAGCTCCTTCAAACATATTGGTATATATTTTATCAAAAGTACTTTTTAGTCTTGCTTCAAGTTCATCTGATATATCGGCTTTAGCGACCTGTTCACTACGAGAAAAATCCATATATTTTTTTTCAAAATCTAAAAATTCTTCTTTTTGAGGTTCTTCTACAATAGAGTGTACAATTTTTCCATCAGACATATACCCTGCAAGATTATATTCCTTTACACCCTCTATAAAAGGCTCGACTAAAATACTTTTGTCATACTCATAGGCAATATCAAGTGCATAATCTATCTCACTTTCATCTCTAACAACACTTACCCCAATAGAACTTCCAAGGCTTACTGGTTTGACTATAACAGGATAGGAAATATTGATATTTTTATATTCATGAGAGCTTAGTACCACATACTCTAAAGTATTGATATTTCTTGCTTTACATAAATATTTTGTATATCTTTTGTCATAAGAAAACACACTGGCATTTATTCGTGGACCAATGTATTCAATAGAATAAAAATCTAAAAGTGCTGCAATCGTTCCATCCTCGCCGTCAGCCCCATGAATAAGATTTAAAACAATCGCTTTATATTCTTTTGAAGAAAAGATTCCCTTTTGGATAAAAGCACCATTTTCTAAACTTAGCTTTGGCATCTTTTTATGTTCACCTTTAGAAAAAGTAGTAGCTTTCATTTTTGAGCTTTCAATTAAGTAAAAATCATGATCTTGATCACAAAAAACAAAAAATAAATCATTTTTTGTTAATTTACCTTTAAGAGTAATGGCACTTACTATGCTAATTTCATGCTCAAAACTAGCTCCACCGAATAAAATAGTTAATTTCAATATAATTCCTTGATTTAAATTGTTTGCAATAATTTCAATGCTTATTTCTACAAAGATAAACTTGGATCTTCACCCAACTTAGTTCTTTATATTTAGCTTTTAATCTTACTATCATTTGTCTAAGGCTTGAATTTCAAATACACCCTCTTCAATTTCAACAAGACCAAAAATTTTGCCACTATAACCTTCAGGTGGCTTGAAAACAACATCTAATGGTGGATCTATTAACTTAAAAATTAACTCATTATATCCATGCCATCTATCTCTATTTATAATTCTTGCATAGGTAATATCATCTTGAAAAATAGAAGTTTTAGAGTTAAGTATATTCAACTCATTTTTTTTAAACTGATAAGTTTCTTTAAGAGAATTTAAATACTCTTGTACTTTTTGAAACTGTTTATACTTTTTTACAAAACTATCAGGCATTTTTATACCGTTTTTTTTATAATGGAGTAATCTCTTCTTTACATCTAAAAAAGCAGCTGTACCATTTTCTATCTGCTTTATATGAATATCTATTTTTTTTTGAATATCTCGTATTTCAAATTCTAAGTCTTTGATTTCATTATTATTTTGACCTAGATCACTTCGTGCCGATTTTTTAAGAAGAGGGTCTATTGTAAAAGTATTTTCACTTCCTTGGAGTTCTTTAATCTCTATTAATTTAGAGGCAGTAGCTTTAACATGAGAAGCACAAACCCCTATAATTATCTCTTTTGCTCTAATATTGCCACCTATTGCTTGAGAAATGTTAACATTGTCACCATCTACAATCCCATGTTCAAGCCTTGTAATATGTATATTCTTACCATAAGCCTTACCCTTATGCACATTAATATTTAATTTATCTGCTCTTACTTGAGCTGATTTATGTATTTGCCCATTTATATTTGCTCTTATGGCTCGAAGTACTGCATTTGGTCCAACATTTCCATTAATGTCAATTTCAGTAACTTCAACTTCCATACCCATACCAATAGCATCTTTGACGGTATCTGTTTCATTCACATTAATACTTACTTCAGAATATAAGCCTGAAGTGATATTCCCAGTTGTTTTAAAACTAATTTCATTGATGTTTACATCAGTTTTAATACTATAAATATCGTCATCGAGAGTGATGTAGCCATTTTCATTAGCAAAATACTTAATCTCTTTTAGAGTATCTTTTTCACGTATACTTTCATCAATACTGAATGTCGGAGCGAATTTTTTTTCTATATTTCGTGCTAACATAAATTCACCACGACAATTTCTTCCAGGTTTTCCAGGTTGTGCTTTTATATATTCGATTAAGAGTTCATCTTTTTTTACATTTTTGATAAAATCACGAGATGCGTAATCCATCTTTTGATTCTCATCAACTTCTTCTTTTTTGTCATAATGCAAGATAAGTTTATCGTCGATAGTTAAAGTTGGTTCATATGATCTTGCAATTAAAATAGTTTTATTTTTGAGATAGGTAACATCTTCTTCAACTCTTATATATGCGAGAAATTTAGATAGAATTTCATCAAGTACTTTATCAAATATATAGATTAACATTCCAGCACGAATTTTACTTTTGTTTATCAAGGTTATGAGTTCATTTTCAAGTTTTGAAGAATACGATATTGTTGAACCTTCCTTAATACTAAGGTAAACTTTACATTTTGTTGCATTTGCTCCAACCGCAATATTAAAATTTTGAAATGGATTATTTTTTTTACTTTTTGTAAAAAATTCAAGTTCATACATCTGTTTAATTTGAAAGTGAGAATTTAATAATGCTGTAGTATCATCGAGTTCATGAATTTCATTTTTAGAAATTTCTTCCCACTCTATTTCTTTTTGACCATCATACATTCGAGTGTATGTTTGTACTTCTAAAATATTGAAATCAATAGTATTCACTTTTACTTCATGTAATTTAGCAAGGGAAAGGAGTTCTTTTGCAACATTTTGCACTCTTTTTACTGTAGGACGAATTTTTTTTACTACTGCAGTTGCTTTTTCTTTAGAGCCAAATAATGCCATTTATAATTCACCAAATCAATATTTAATTTTAAAGTCTATATTTTAACTAAAATTTTGTTAAAATTTTGTAAAATAAATACTCTCCATCTAAAGAAGCATATGTTTAAAGCAATATTTACAAATAGTTTTGGGATATTAGTCTCAAGAATTTTAGGATTTATAAGAGATTTGTTTACGGCATCAGCATTAGGTGCGAACATCTACAGCGATATTTTTTTCATCGCATTCAAACTTCCTAATCTTTTTCGTAGAATTTTTGCAGAGGGTGCTTTTAGTCAAGTTTTCATACCAGCTTTTGCTAAAAGTAAATCTAAAGGTGTTTTTTCTGTAAATATATTTATAATTTTCTTAACGATTATTCTACTTATAACACTTTTAGTAAATCTTCTCCCCTCTCTTGCAACAAAAGCTATAGCAGTAGGATTTGATAAAGAGACTATAAGCATAGCTGCACCTTTTGTGGCGATAAACTTTTGGTATTTACCTCTTATCTTTGCTGTAACTTTTTTAAGTACTATGCTACAGTATAAACAGCATTTTGCAACAAGTGCTTTTTCAACTGCACTTTTGAACCTTTCTCTGATAATGGCACTTTATTTTTCACAAGATAAAAGTCAAGTAGAGATAGTTTATTATCTTTCTTGGGGTGTGGTTATTGGTGGTTTTATGCAACTTGGAGTTCACATACTTGCTATATATAAGTATGGTCTCTCAAAGATTCTTATGGGTGGGTTTAAACATATTAGAGTAAAATCAAAAATAATTAAAAAAGAAACAAAAGAGTTTAGAAAACAATTTTTTCCTGCAATGTGGGGAAATTCAACCGCACAAGTAAGTGCTTTTTTAGATACTTTTTTAGCCTCATTTTTAATAACTGGTTCTATCTCTTACCTTTACTATGCAAATCGAATATTTCAACTCCCACTTGCTCTTTTTGCTATAGCTACAGCAATAGCACTTTTTCCTAAGATTGCAAGATATATTAAAAATAAAGATGAAGACAAGGCAAAAGCATTTATGAAAAAAGCTTTTTGGTTCTTAGCTTTTTTACTAAGTGCAAGTACGATAGGAGGTATCATACTCTCTCGTGAAATCACTTGGCTTTTATTTGAGAGAGGTGCATTTTCTGTAACTGATACAAGCAATACAACAGCAGTGCTTCAAATGTATATGATAGGACTTTTACCCTTTGGCTTACAAAAACTATTTGTACTGTGGCTTTACGCAAAACAGATGCAGATGCAAGCGGCAAAAATTGCAACATTTTCTTTACTTACTTATATAGTAATTGCACTTTCACTTATTTCACCAATGGGAGCAAGTGGTTTAGCACTTGCTAGTACTATAGGTGGGTTTGTAAGTTTTACTCTTACCATACGGGCTTTTGGAATACAAAATTTTTTAGATATTTTACACTCTAAAAATATATTTTATCTGTTTGTAGGGCTTATTTTATTTACTATTTTATTGTTGATTGTTAAAGAGTTTATACCCAAATAATTCGATACAAAACTAGACAACAACTACTCAGCATTTTTTGAGAAATTTAATATTTTGAATTCCCTAAAAAATCATCAATTTCTCTAGCTATTTCATCTATAGCCTCTGTAGCTTTCATATATAAAACTTTTGAAAATAAGCCATCATCTATAGCAGGACTAGGTTCTAAATTATTTAAAATAGACCTAGTTGCATACTGTGCTATAGTATTTACACCTACTACTTCACCACTAGTACCTATCACAATAAACAGTTCACAATTGCTAATCTCTGCATTTAAACGCTCATACATTGGTGCAGATTCTCCAAAAAAAACTATATTTGGTCTTAAATCTGCTGAACATTCAGGACACTGTCCATCATTAAAGTCTTGGAGTTTTTTATAGCCTATATCGTATACCTTATCACATTCTCTACATCTAACTTCAGGCATAAAACCATGGAGGTGAATCACTTCATCACTCCTCATTTGGGCTTTTTCAAAAAGGTTATCTACATTTTGTGTTATGATAGCTATCTCATTTGGATATTCTTGTTTGAGTTTGGCTATCACTTTATGAGCATGATTTGCTTCTTTATTTTTTAACTCTGAGCGTCTTTTATTATAAAATTCTATGGTTATCTCTTTGTTTTTATCAAGTGAGTCATGATTACAAACAACTGAAACATCATATTCCTCCCAAAGTCCCCCACTGTCTCTAAATGTACCAATTCCAGATTCAGCACTCAATCCTGCTCCACTTAAAATAACTATCTTTGCCATTACTTTTTTTCTCCTAGTTTTACTGCTTTTAAAGATTATTTAGAATTTAAAAAATATCTCTCTATTCCGTTGGCTAAACCATATGCTAATTTTTTTTGATATTTTGAACTTACTAATCTTTTTGCTTCTGTTGGATGTGTCATAAAACCAATCTCAACTAAAACTGATGGCATCTGTGCTCCAACTAAAACCCAAAATGGTCCTTCTCTTACTCCCCCGTCATTCACATTTTTATAAGATTTTTTAAGTGCTCCTAACATCCCTCTTTGCAAGTCAATGGCGAGTTTATTTGATGCTACAATATTATGAGAATTGAGGGTATTTAAAAAGCTCTGCTTGCCATAAAAATTCATATCACTTAAATCAGAAGAATTTTCTTTAGCTGCAACTTTTTTCGCTCTTGAAGATTTTGATTTAGATAAAAAATAGCATTCTATCCCTTGTACTTTATGTGCATTTTTTTTTGCAACTGCATTAGCATGAATTGACACAAAAATATCAGCATTTTTTTTATTTGCATACTTTGTTCTATGACTAAGTTTTACATATTTATCTCTATCACGAGTCATATAAACTTTATACCCACGAGATTTAAGTATCCGTTTCAACTCTTTTGCAACTTGAAAAACAACGATCTTTTCTCTGTACTTTTTGTATCCTATCGCGCCAGGATCTTTCCCTCCATGACCAGCATCAATAACTATAATTTTATTTTTATTAAGTCTTAACGGGATGAGTACTTTTTCTTTTTTTTTTTTAAGTTGGTGTTTGATTTGTACAATTAAGAGTTTAGCTTTTTTTTTGAAATTTATTTTTAATTTAGAATTATTTTGGATTACAAGTCTTATGGTATTAGGTTTAAATTGTGCTAATTTTATACGCTTAATACCATCTTTTCGTAATGTCTTTGATTGAATAAGCATTGAAGCATGAATATCAAAAACATACTTATACTTTTCCTTTTTAGGATCATAGAGTGTAAAATAATTTACTTGTTTTGATTTTAATTTTTTATCAAATTTTAAAATAAGATCATTACCTTGAAAGTTTATAGATTCTAATTTGTGAGAAGAATTAATTAGAATAGCTTTTTCTTTTTTATCTGGTTTTATTTGCTTTATCTTTTTTTTAACTTGAGGATGAATGAGTTTAAAATTATTGAGTTCATCTCTGTAGGAAGAAATATCAATGTGAAGTTTCTTCCCACTATTGACAATACCTTTTAAAGATATAACTCTGAGTTTATTATCTTGGGACATAATAGAGCGTAAATATAGATTTTTATAGTCATTATAGGCTCGAAAATGATTAGATTTATTACTTAATTTCATAAAATCGTTTGCACGTTTTATAATTTGAGCATCACTTAATGCGTGAAGAGATAGAACAAAAATAAAAAGAACTACGACAAGACGAAACATTCGATTCTTATTCGCCTTGTGTTAATTTTGTTATCAACTCTTTAACAGTAATAATTTTATCTAATCTATATCCATTAGTTCCAGAGAAAAATAGTCCAGTTTCAAGATTACCCCTATAAGCATCACTTAGTCTATCAGCGATACAAAAACCAACTGCTTTAGCTTCCTCACCACGGTGACATGGAGCAACACAGTTAGAGATACATTTAATATCAGGACCTTCTCTTTTAGCTACTAAATGTGTGAGGTTTGTAACAACACCTTGAGCAGGATAGCCTACAGGAGATGACATTAGTTTAATATCATCTTTTTTAGCATTTAAAAGAACTTGTTTAAAATTATCATGTGCATCACATTCTTGTGTGCCTATAAAACGAGTTCCCATCTGAACCCCACTAGCCCCTAGACTTAGCATCTCTTCTATATCTTTTTTATCCCAGACACCTCCAGCGGCAATAACTGGAATGTTTCCCCATTTTGCTGCTTCTTCTACTACTGGAGCTACGATATTTTCTAATTGATTTTCTGGTAGTTTACATTGTTCATAAGAAAAACCCTGATGTCCACCAGATTTTGGACCCTCAACTATTACTGCGTCAGGTACTCTATCATATCTTTTTTTCCATCTTTTACAAATGATTTTAAGTGCTTTCGCAGATGATACAATAGGAATAAGTGCTACATCAGGGTAACCCTCTGTAAATTCAGGCATATTAGTAGGAAGTCCTGCACCTGTAATAATTATATTAAATCCAGCTTCACAAGCATCTTTGACTACACGCCCATAATCATTGATAGCATACAAGACATTGGCAGCAAGTGGTTTATCCCCACAGATTTTTCTAGCACTATCATGAATCGCTTTGAAACCCTCTGCTGAGTAAAAATTTATGGCATTTAACGGTCTCTCGGAGACAAGTTTTTTAGAATATTTTTTATCCATAAAATAACCCGTTCCTACAGAAGAAACTACACCAAGTCCACCCTCATTTGAAACTGTTCCAGCCAATTGATCCCAAGAGATACCAACACCCATTCCGCCTTGGACAATAGGCTTCTCAATTGTATATTTTCCGATTTGTAAAGATTTGAAACCCATTTAAATAACCTTTAATTTTGCAAATTTTCTTTTTCCAACTTGGAGTATATACTCACCGTTAGCCAGTTGTAATTGCTCATCTGAGACTTTTATTTGGTCTATTCTAACAGCACCTTGCTTAATATCTCGCCTTGCTTGTGAAGTTGATGGTGAAATTTTACATTCAACTAAGGCTTTAGCTATCCAAATCTCTCCGTTTATCAGAAACTGCACTATATCTGTGGGAATTTTACTTTTTGCATGAACTCTATCAAATTCTTCTTTAGCAGCTGTTGCTTTATCATAAGAATGAAACCTTGTCGTGATTTCATGAGCCAAGTCTTCTTTAACTTTTTTAGGATGCAATGAGATATCTTCTACACCTTTTTTTATCAAATCTATTTCATCTAAAGATTTTGTACTTAAAAGTTCAAAATATCTCCACATTAAATCATCGGAAATACTTAAAATTTTGCCAAACATATCATTAGGTTTATCAGATACACCAATATAGTTTCCTAAAGATTTACTCATTTTTTGCACACCATCAAGACCTTCTAAAATAGGCATCATTAAAACTGCTTGCTGTTTCTTAATATCATAAGATTTTTGTAATTGTCTTCCCATCAAGAGGTTGAATTTTTGATCAGTTCCACCGATTTCAATATCACTCTTTAAATGTACACTATCATAACCTTGAAGCAATGGGTACATAAACTCACTCACAGCAATTGGAGTTTGAGATTCATATCTTTTTGAAAAATCATCACGCTCTAACATTCTTGCTACTGTAAGATTTGAAGCAAGTTTTAAAATCCCTATAGCACCAAGAGAATCTAACCAATCTTTGTTATATACAATATCCGTTTTACTCTTATCTAAAATTTTAAAAGCTTGAGTAGTGTATGATTCGATATTTTTAATAATATCTTCATTGCTAAGAACTTTTCTTGTTGCAGATTTACCAGTTGGATCACCAATAGTTGCGGTAAAATTACCGATTAAAAATTGAACTCTTGCACCATATTTTTGGAATGTTGCAAGTTTTTGTAAAAGTACAGTATGTCCTAGGTGTAAGTCTGGAGCGGTAGGATCGAATCCAGCTTTTACTGTATATGTTTTAGCATCTTCAAAGTAGGAAGTTAAAAGTTTTTCAATTCTTTGCAAATCAATTATCTCAGCAGTACCTCGTTTAATCTCTCTTAACGCTTCTTCTAGCATATATTTATTTCCTATTTATAGTATTACTTGTCATCGGTAAGCATCATCTGTTCTAATGAAATGAATGACTTTTATTTTAGCGCTTATTTTAACACGAAGTGCGTTAATATCAGCTTCATCAGCTTCAAATCCTAGCTCACAATACTTTACATAATCAGCAGTATCTTTTCCTAATTCAATGGAACTAAGATCTATATTGAGTCTTACTAGATAGGTTAAAAAATTTGCTAATGCACCTTTTTCATTATGCAAAGATCCAATTAGATTGTATTTATGCTTATTTTTCTTTTCCCAACGAATAAAAACCATAGGTTCATGTTTCTCTAATTTTTTAGAAGCATGTCCACACATTTTATGATGAACATGTACTTTTGTTTTTAGAACAAATGCCATAATCTCATCACCAAATTTTGGATGACAGCAATAATCAAAGACTATATCATTGATATGGCGATTAGTAAATATTTCAAGTCCTGAAATTTTTTTTGATTTTAATTTAAATTTATGACGAGATAAAAAGGAAGTGAACCTATTATTTTTACTAATATTTGCTGTGTAGTTCCCTATAACCGATCTAAAATTTTCTATATCACAAGGAATATTTGAGCGTCCATCACTCACATTGAGATCAAACCATTCTTCAATTCTTAAAGGTTTTAGACCCATTACCGTTGCAACGATTAAAACACTTGATTTAGAATTTATTTCTCTAATTCTAGCATTACAATTTAATCTCATACTAGATGTCGCCTTAGAAGTTTTCACAGCATCAATCCAAGAACATCTCGTTATGATTTCGTTTGTTGTATTAACCTTAACAATATCACCGTTACTAAGTTCACTTAAAAGCGATGCCTTTGTTTTATTTATAAGACAAGTGTCTGCTTTATTTCCAACTTCTGTATGAACTGCGTAAGCAAAGTCTAAAACAACCGCACCACGAGGCAAAGTAAAAGCATCCCCTTTTGGAGAAAAAACTGATATATCTTCAGAATATAAATCATTTTTAATAAGTTCATAAAAATCTTCTACGGACTCATTTTGATACTGAAGATTATGTAACCAATCTAGTTTTATATCGTTGTTTCCGCCACTTTTATATTTCCAATGTGCGGCAACTCCAAGTTCGGCAGTTTTGTGCATATCATGAGTTCTAATTTGAACCTCAAATATTGCAGTATTATAAAAAACTGTCGTGTGTATAGTTTGGTAACCATTATCTTTAGCAACGGCAATATAGTCTTTAAACCTTGAAGAAAGAGGTTGAAAATGTAAATGTATTAAACCTAAAATATTATAACATCGCACAGGATTAGTAGTTAAAATTCTAAGTGCTAAGAGGTCAAGAACTTCATCAATAGACACTCCTTTTCTTTGCATCTTGAGATATATTGAATAACGATGTTTCACACGAGAAATTATTTCAAAATCATCTTCACAAAAACCATTTTTACTTAATAATCTTGTAACTGATTCTTTAAATTCATTGAGTTTCATCTCCATTGCGTGATAATTTGTATCTAAATAGTTATCTATATGATGTTTTTCTTCTTTAAATAAATAAGAAAAGCTTAAATCTTCTAATATATTTTTTAAAAAAGAAATCCCTAGACGATGAGCAATAGGAGCATACACGACTAAGGTTTCTTCTGCTATTCGGAGTTGCTTGTGATCGGGGAGAGCATCAAGAGTGAGCATATTATGAAGCCTATCACATAACTTAATCACTAAAACTCTTACATCTTTTACACTTGCTAAAAGCATTTTTCTAAATGAAAGTGCTGAGACTATAAGTCTTTCGTTTGATGCGGAGGGAATTAGTTCTGAATCTCGTAAAATATCTATCTTTGTAAGACCCTCAACTAAATGGGCAACATCTTTACCAAAAAGTTCAGATACTTCGTTTATACTCGTATTTGTATCTTCTACAATATCATGAAGTAAAGCAGCTATAGCCATAGCCTCATCATCTGTGATAGAAACTACAATACTTGCTACTAAGATAGGATGTATAATATAAGGCTCACCACTCTTTCTAACTTGAGAAATATGTGCTTTTTTTGAATATTCTAATGCTTTTTTTAGGTTTTGAGTAGCCTCAATTTGAGAAAAAAGATAAGATGAGGCTGAGTCAATAGTATGAAGATGTTTAACTTTTTCAATATCTATTTGGCTCAAACTCATAATAGACTACTTTTCTATATCAACAAAGCCTTTGACTCTTAATAAGCCCTCAGCCATTTCCATAAGTGCTAAATCAGCAGCTTTTATTTTTTTAGGGTCTATATTTAATTTACTTGGTGAACCATTTAAAAGTTCATCTGTTCTTTTGGATACAGCTATTGCTAATTGATAATTATCCATATTTGGATTGTCATTTAAAATTTTTGCTGTTAATTCTTCTGTTTTCATATTCTAAGTTTCCTTTTAATTTATTTAACTATTGAGCAATTTTCCATATTTCCATTTAAAATATCTAAAATATTTCCCTTTTTGGACATATCACACACGATAATTGGTAGTTTATTATCTTTTGCAAGTGCGATAGATGTATCATCCATAACCTTAATATTATCTTTTAATGCTTCTTCATAAGTAAGTTCTGGTAATTTTATAGCATCAGAATATTTAGCTGGATCTTTATCATAAACACCATCAACCTTAGTAGCCTTGATGATTACTTCTGCACCAATTTCAACAGCTCTTAGAGTTGCTGCTGTATCTGTTGTAAAAAAGGGATTGCCAGTTCCCGCTGCAAAAATTACAACACGCCCTTTTTCTAAATGTCTAACTGCTTTACGGTTGATATAAGGTTCAGCAATTTGTTCCATTTTAATAGCTGTTTGCATACGAACTTGGAGCCCTACATGTTCACAGGCTTCTTGCATCGCCACACCATTAATTACGGTTGCTAACATACCCATATAATCGCCTGAAGTTCTTTTAATTATCCCATCTTTTGCAGCTGTAACACCACGGATAATATTTCCACCACCTATAACAATACCCACCTCTATATTAGCATCAACGAGTGATTTTATTTCTCTTGAGATGTAATTTAAAATCTGTGTGTCAATTCCATGACCTGCCTCACCTGCAAGTGCTTCACCTGAAAATTTAACTAATACGCGTTTTTTGGCCATTGATACACCTTTATATAAAATCTATCAATTATACTTACAAATTTCTTTAAACAGGCTTTGAGTAGTTTTCTTTGTACTGAAATTTGGACTTAATTTTGAATTTACCTTTTTTATTTTTATATTTGTTATAATCATAAATAGATAATCACAACTTAGACTATAGGATTTTTTTATGAGAAAGATATTTTTATTATTAAGTATAAGTATTAGCTTATTTTCATCTACTTTAATACAAAAAGTTAAGTATGAAAGTGGGATTTCGATATACGGAAAAATTGGTTTTGTAGACTTAATACTCAAAGAAGATATACAAGATAAAACATATTTTTTTGAAGCTACTACAACCAGCCAAGGCTTTGTAAAATATTTATCTAGCAATAGAATAGATGTATTTACAAGTGAAGGTATTATAAAAAATGGAGTTTACAAACCTTTAAAGTTTACAAAAAAAACATCTAAAACTGATTATACTAAAACAACATCATATATCTTTAACTATGAAAAACACACCGTTATTAAAACAAAAACTGTAGAAGAATATAAGATAATTAGTACCTTTAATCCTATTAAATTTGCTTTTGATGATGAAAGAAAATTATTTATCAAGCAAAGTACTGCTAAGATTGACTTAGAAAGTAATGATTATTTAAGTCTTTATTTGAACCTTAAAAAAGGAAATATATCAAGAGGAAAAGTTCCTTATGTTGATAAAAAAGACAAGGACACTCTTTTATTCTTAGGTAATAACCTTTTTGAAGTACAGAAAAATTTTGGAGAAAATAATTATAAAATTAGTATGACAAATGATAAGGAAAGTATCTTTTTTTATAAGGTTGAATCAATTGGTATCTCTTTTTATGGAGATGCTTATATAAGAAAAATTACAGAGAAAAAGTATTTTTTAGACTAATATAAATCTATTAATAAACGAAATGGTGACCCCGAGGAGAATTGAACTCGAATGAATACTATATCTTAAAGTGTTTATCAGTATCTAAGCCCTTCTATTGTACAATCTCATAAACTTATAAATGTCTCTAAATGCTATTTAATGATTTAGTGAGTGTGACCCAAAAGGTTACCCCTTAGAGATAATCTAAATAAAGGTGTGACCCAATGGCAGTATTACTTAAAGACTACAAAACCACAAAACATAAAGGTTTGTTTATTCATAAGCAGAATGATAGCAAGTTCTTGTTTAACTTTAGACTCAATGGAAAGGCAACACGAAAAGTATTTAATGCTAATCCTACGCATGGTAAGGCTGATAAACTAAAAACAGCAAACATTGCACTAGAGAAGCTAAAGGGTGTGAAGTTAAGAGTAGAATCATCAGGAGCAGATTTAAACGCTACCGTGGATATTTACTTTGACAGACTCCAAGAGATGACAGAACGAAATGCAGATACACAAAAGTCTTACAAGTATCACTATGAAAAATATATACAGCCAACAGTAGGCACGATGAAGATTATAAATATATCTCCAAGAAACATATCAACTATATCAGCCCTCACAAAACATTTATCAAATTCAACACGACAAAAAAGTATCGCTATCTTAGACCCTATATTTAAACTTGCTATTGATGAAGAGTTAATTCAATTTACACCAGTAAAGCATATACATAAAGTAAAGCGTAAACAGCTTGAAGAAAAAAAAGTGATTACGAATGCAGAAGAGAAGTATAAAGTTATACACAAAGCTATTAATAATGTATTTGCAGATAATCATAAGATAAGAGCTTTATTTTTATTTGGATTTAATGGCAGACGCAAGACTGAAACATTGCATATAAAGTGGGGTGATGTAGACTTTACTAATGATACATACACCATAAGAGGTAGCAACAGTAAGATAAATACAGATATGACATTTACTCTACCATCGGATGTGAAAGAAGCATTAGAACAGTGTGAGCCTTTTAGTGAATATATCTTTGCAAGTGATAGAGACCCATCTCGACCAATAGCAGAGATACGAGAACACTCGTTAAAGATTAGGGCAGTTACATATCCTGAGTATAACTTTCACTGGATGAGAAACCTTGCAGTTTCCGCATTATCATCAATGGGATTAGAAGCTATACATCTTAGCTCAATGCTAGGGCATACAGATACCGCAACAGTAAAGCAATATCTATCATTACAGCGTGAGACTTCATCAGCACATATGCTTGATGTTAGTAAAAGGTTGTTGGGATGAGTTGTGATAAATATGGTTGTTGTGATGATGCTGAGCATGAAGAGGAAGAGGTAAAAAAAAGAGATGAAGTATTTGAAAATTATCCAGCTGATATGCAAGAAAAAGTGGATAAAGTAAGAGAAGAAGAATCTTGGAAAAATTTAACTTCTCAATATAATATTGAAAACTATTATGATCGCTTAGGAGAATGGGAAGCTCTAGGTTCAGATGATAAACTTAAATATTGTCAGTCACTTTTAAAATCTGTTGAAGCAGATAGTTTTCCATTACAGAGACAAGTTTTTATATTTACAAATCTAGTAAATCTTAATATTTTAGTACATCCAATATATCAAATTATGGAAGCAGCCTTTTATAATGATTCAGTTATAGATTCATTAGATTTAAAGATTAATTTTTTTATACCAAAAAAACATTACAAATTGTATATTGATAAAATATACGCTGATACAAATATTCAATACTTACAAATACCTATAGAAGATTCAACAGCTTACTTGCAAGAACTATTAGAAATCTGGTATATGTATCAAGGTGATTTAAATCCATATGAAATATCTAATAGGTTGGAACCTTATGATAAAGTTAATTACGAAAAAAAACAAATAGAGCGAAAACTCACTGCTATTAGAACACTTCTTCAATAATAATTTTTTACTGCACTGGGGACAAAAAGTTAATTTTATGTCCTATCTATAATTTCTCATTAGCCTATAATTATACCATTAAAGAGAGATACTGATAGGCAGTAACTAATCCTTTAACACAACCAAAAGCAATATCTATAAAGAAGATGTATTGCTAGAATATATAGGAGTTACAAGTGGAAATCACTTTAAAAGAAAAATGGCTAAAACCCAAAGATTATACTACCCCAAGAAAACCAAACAACATTTCAAAAGTTTTTATTTCATATACGATAAAATAAGAATAATAAAGTGAGGGTAGAAAGATGAGCAGAAAACGGACAACTTATTCAACAGAGCTAAAAACAAAATTGGTTTTAGAGCTTCTTAAAGAGGAAAAAACTCTTATAGAAATAGCTAAAGATAATGGTATTACACCCAATAATCTCAAAAACTGGAAGAAGCTATTTTTAGAGAATGCAGAGATGGCAATGGAACCTTCCAAAGTTGTAAAAGAGTATAAAGATGAAACTAAAAAACTTCAAGAAAAAATAGATGAATACGCAAAAACAGTAGGACAATTAACAGTGGAGAATAACTGGATGCGGGGAAAGCTGAGAAGCTCGGACTTATCTAGTAAAAAGGCTATGATAAATTTCGAGTTAAAGAGATTATCCGTAGTACAACAGTGTGCGATACTAGATATTAGTAGAAGTTCGCTTTACTATATACCTGTAGTCAGCGAACATAAAGAAACCATCAAGGAGGAGATAAAATCTATCTTTGAAGAGATACCAATATATGGAGCTAAGAAGGTGCATTACCAGTTACTAGAGAATGGTTTCAGTGTAAGTTTAAACACAGTGCAGAGTTATCGCAAAGAGTTAGGATTAAAGGCTATACTAGCTGTAAGAGAGCCTATTTCCTTAACTCTAGCTAATATACAACATCCTAAGTTCTCCTATAAGCTTAGAGGGATAAATATTACAAGAGCTAATCAAGTATGGAGTACAGATATTACCTATATTAAAATCAATGGTGGCATGGTTTATCTTGCAGCTATCATTGATTGGTACTCTAAAGCTGTTCTTTCATGGAAAATATCCAATACAATGGACACTGACCTTGTTATGGGAGTACTCAATGAAGCACTTCTTAAATATGAAAAACCAGAGATATTTAATACTGATCAAGGGAGTCAATATACTAGCTATATTCACACCCAAACACTTAAAGATAATGGCATTACTATCTCAATGGATGGTAAAGGTAGAGCTACTGATAATATTTGTATTGAGAGGTTCTGGAGAAGTGCTAAAGTTGAAAGAATTTATCTAAATCAGTACAACACAATTAAGGAACTAAAAGAGGATGTATCGGATTATATGGACTTCTACAATTATAAAAGATTTCATGAAACACTGAACTATAAAAAACCAATGAATGTTTACTTGGAGAGTTTACAAATAAATGATGAGAACTATACTGAAAATGTAGTAGCTGTTTCATAAAGTTACAGGTTAGAGGTGAATAAGGAATTTGGAAATGTTGTCTTGACTTATTGGGGTAGTATAGATATATTAGAACAGTTGGGAATTTCGCTATCGCGACAAGCTCGCTTACGCTGCGAGGGCAGACTTAGCTATCACAAGTTAAATAGTTTTGTATTCTATGATGCAGATGTAATATCTCAAATTATTTCTGATGGTAAGGTTTACTAGCATGGCTGCTCATTGGAGACCTGCAGAGGATATTAAACTCGAAAATATATTAGAGGATGGAGTAAGTATTCAATCAGTACTTGATACTTTACCTAACAAAACCGAAGGTGCTATTATTACTAGAGCTAAATTACCAAAGCTTGGTTTAGATTATAGAGTATCAAGAAAAGATGGGAAGTTTTATAAAGGTGTTTTTCGAAGAAACAGAAGTCGTGATTTAGCAAATGAATGTGATATTACTACCAATAATATCAAATTTACTGAATCACTTGAAAGAACTACTAAGCTACAATCTAGCAAGAGTATAGCAAATCAAGCCTTAAAGCCAAACATAGGTTTAGAAGCAAATAATATTGTAATCAGGATATTACAGAGTGAAAACCTTACAATAAATGCTAAAATAATTTATAAACTGTCTACTTACATTGAAGAGTTATTATTATGAAAAAAGAAAAAAATGGAGCAAGTAAATTAAGTGCTGCTTCTGATATAAAAGAGATTTCAGAACCTCAAACTACTAACAATATTATACTATCATCTGAATCTAAAGTAAATCCATTTGGGCAGTTTGCTATGACAAAAGAGTCCAAAAAAGCGATTACTGATATGGAATATTTAATAGATGGATTTTTAGTTAAAGGTCATCATGCTTATTTGTTTGGAGAAGCAGGAAGTGGTAAAACTACAATTGCATTTTATCTTGCAAAAGAGATACTACAGAACCACAAGAGCATGCAAGTTACATTTTTTTATATTGATGGTTCTATTGGCATGGCTGGAAATGCTTATGATATGTTTGAAGAACTAAACCTTAGTGATAGAATTGATATTTTAGATAATGGTAGTGTTGATAATTACATACAATCTATAAAGAAAGCAACTGAGGATAAAGATGATTTATCAGATAGGTTATTCATCTTTGATACATTCAAATATCTCACAGCAGATATAAATAATAAGACAGCTAATAAGCGAGCAATGGCTGCTATTAAAGCTTTTTGTAAAGCTACTGGAGCTACTTTTCTGAGTCTTGGTCACACCAATAAAGATGGAAAAAATCAATCAGGCACGGCAGAGATTGAGCAAGATTCAGACGCAATTTTTCGTATTGATACTATGAGTAAAGATAATATTTCTACCTCTACCATTAAGCCAGCAGGACGAGTTCGCTTAGACCCTTTAGCACAGTCATTTGAATTTAGGCGAGGTTGTATATCAAGTGTGAAAAGATTAGCTCAGGTGCAAGATATTGAAGCAACACAGCAAGCGGTAAAAGCACAAGAAGAAGATAAATCTTTTATTGCAGAAGTTAAGATAGTACTAGCTAAACATACGGAACTCAATCAAACAGAGTTACTTGAATACTTAAAAAATATAGGCTTAGGGCAACAAAAGATGATACAAAAATTAAAATACTATTCTTCATCCCAATGGGAAAAGAAAAAAGGGGAGAATAACAAAACTATATACATGTTAAATAACCCTATGCCCTCAATAATCCGATAAACCCAATAAGCTTAACAAACCACTTGTTTAAGGGGTTTGTTGGGTTTTATAGGCTTGTTAAGTATATTAGATTATTACACTCATAGAAGATATAAAGTGATTAAATATTTTAAGGCTTTTCGGAACCACAAAAGCAAAGCTCTATCAAAAATAAACCCTACCCAACTCATGCAAACTTGATACAAGTGAAAGCGAAGTTACGCATAATTACAAAATCCTTTGATCGGAGCGCTTGCGCGGAGATTAAATGATTATGCAAATATGGCTAGTTCTGTATTTCACGCAGGGGAAAGTTTCATGTGAGCTCTCAATCGCTAGATAGAAAAAAAGAAAGTCCCAGGGCAGGGAATGTATAAGATAGAGACACCTCGCTTCGCTCAGTGCGGCTAAAGCCGTCATGACTCCGTCATACTGCTCAAGATATTTCAAGAGGTAGGGAAGCCGCTACGCTCTTTCCCTTCCTCTTAATTTACCCTAAGTACCCTCAAAAGCTCCAAACCCTTTCCGTTAAAGTTGGCAACCGAATAAGATATCTCAAAATCACCAAAACAAACTTCACTACTTTCAGGAAACAACGATTTTAGCCAACTATAACGATACTATAATCTGAGCCTTAATCAGTAAGATAATAGTAGATATTCCTGACCTATCCGTGCATACCTAGCACAGGTGGTTCCTAGAGATTTAGAAGTGATGAAGTACTAGTGAATGAAAGTAGAGATTTTTTAAGCCGAAAAAGTTTAGAATCAAGAAAAAAGTATAATCCACCTATAAGGGAAAATGGCAATTAAAATATTTTTTCTCTGATGTATGTAGAGAATGAAATAACATGACCTATTTAAAGGGGTATACCCCCTCCATCAATATTTAGCGTAAAGATTTATTATTCAAACTATAATCAACTAATGCAAGTATAAGCGAATAGATAGATGAAGCAGTTAATCTTGCTAGTATCAATCTACTTCAAAGAAAGCAGTAATCGGTACATCAAATAACTTTGCAAGTTTACAAAGATGTTCAAGGTTAAATTTTTTACTATGTGCATTATTTTCTGCATTAGCATAAAAGCCTGATGACTTCTGACCTATTGATAAAGCAACTTCTAGCTGACTCAATCCTTTCTCATTTCTAATGCGCTTAATGTTACTAGATATAATTTTGAAGAATACATTTAGCTCACTTTCTGTAACAATCTCAGGTAAATTTAACATTATAATCCTATAGGTAACATTTCTATAAGGTTACTTTTTGTAGTATATATTATCAATTACCTATAGAAATGATTTCTATAGGTATTAAAGGAATGTAAATGAAAACATTAACAAAAATATCAGTAAGTGTATTAGCAGGGTTTCTGCTTATTGGGTGTGGTGGAGGTAGTAGCGATACTACGACACCTACTGTAGAATCTAAAACAATAACAGGTCAGTTTATTGATTCGCCCGTAGAAAATCTCATATATGAATGTAGTTCAGGATTACTAGGTACTACAAATGCTAATGGAGACTTTACTTGTAATGATGGAGATACTGTTACGTTTAAAGTTGGAGAATTGATACTAGGAAGTGCTTTAGCTAAGGATGTATTAACTCCGTTTCATTTATATCCTGATGATTTAAAAAAAGCTTATAATGTATCTCAGCTATTACACTCACTTGATGATAATTCTAATCCAGACGATGGTATTAAGCTAATTGCTGGCTTAGTTTTAGATGGAGTAAATGTAGAAGCTGATAGTCAGACCTTTCAAAATGAACTAGCTTCTGTATTAGCTTCTGTAAGTAGAACAAACTTTGATAGGGATGAAGCTAAGGCAAAGATGTTGGATTATATTGCGACTAATGGAAGAGATACTCATTATGGTTTATCTCTTGATGTAGTAAGTAGACTTCTTGCAAAACTCATTTTCCAGCAACCTCAAATCCACGGTCAAAATTAACTAATCCACATATCAGATTGAAGCGAAGATTGAACCTTTTTCTACGGTTACGATATTTCTGTTTAAGGATTTGAAAAGTCTTTAATTTAGCATTGATATGTTCAACACATATGCGAGCTGAAGCTTCTCTTTTATTTTGATTTTTTTGTGTATCAGTTAATGGATGTAGCTTTGATTTCTTATATGGTATTTGAGTGTTATTATGTTGCTTTTTAATACCAAGATAGACTAAATCTACATAGATACAAGTTTGAGGTTTCACAGGTAAATCACTCTGTTTAAAGAGTTTAAAATCATGAGTAGTACCTTTGCATGTATGAGCACAAATAATACGTTCATCCTTGTCAATAACGATTTGCCCTTTTAGTGTATGGTTTCTTTTCTTCCCTGAGTAGTAATCTCTTTGCTTTTTTTTGGTCGTTGTATGGGGGACTCTGTAGCATCAATGACGATAAACTCTAAGTCCATATCATCTCCATATAAAGCACGTTTACTTGGTAATGAAAACTTTCCAGATTTTATTAAAACATCTTCAACATCTCTTACTATTCGAGAAGCTGTAGATTCACTTACTCCATAATCAAAGCCAATATGTTCTAAGGTTCTATATTCTCTGTAATAACTTAACATTAATAGTACTTTTTCTTTTGAATCTAAACTTTTTCTACCACCAACTCCATGGTTTTTAGTTCTCTCTTTTTCATAGGCTATAAATACTAAAAGCATTTCATTAAATGTATCTTTATTTACACCAATAAGACGCTTAAAATTCTTTGGTTCTTTCTTCTGTAATTTTTCATATTTATTCATATCAATCTGATAGCATTTTTAGTTCCTACTTTTAGAGTTTTGCAAGAAGTCTAGTGAACTAGCGTCACTAGAAAACTTAATGTGTAGTAGTGCAGAGAAGTTACTTATTGGAGCATGTGAAGCTAAAACTTGTAAAGATGATAGTTATGGTTGTCCTACTTGTACAGTGAATGAAGAATTCTTTTTTACGGTTAATGGAGATGCTACATGCGTTGAAAAGACTTGCTCCGTAGGATTTAGTCTCGTACAAGGAGAGTGTGTAGTTAATAAAGCACCAGTAGCTAAAGCGACTGCTGATAAAACATCTATTACTGAAAATGAAAGTGTTGCCTTTAATGCTTTAAGTAGTAGTGATAGTGATGGAAGTATTATGAGCTATGAATGGAAAATAGGAAATACAATCTTATCAACACAAGCTCAATTTACTTACTCTAAGTTTGTCGAATCATATTCAAGCGTAGTTACAATATTTGACAATAATGGAATGCATAATGAAGTTCAAATAACATACATTGATTCTTACACCGTAACCTTAACTATAATCGATAATGATGGATTAACGGCTGTTGATACAATTATAATTCGGATGAATGATGATTTTGCTAATTCTGTTACCGAAGCAACATTATTTAGTGATGGTACTATAAGTGGAAAACTAGAAAAAAATGAAGATCTTGATTATTTTAAAATTATACTTAACAGTAATGGGAATTTATTAATCGGTAGTATTCAACCTAATAATGCTTGTGCTAAACTACTTGATAGTTCCGAGGTTGAGATTGCTAGTAGTTGTAGAACTAGTGGGATTAACATAAATGAAAATTTAGCTGCTGGAGTCTATTATCTTAAAATTAAAAAACATTACTATTCGGGCACCCCAATCCATTAATAACTAGAAATTAAAAGTGGAATAATTATTGCTTGCTTTTGAGAAAAATAAGGTGATAAGAAAATGGCAATAAAAGCAAGAGATAAATTAGCACAAAAGCGTTCAAGAAAAGGCTATGCAAAAATAGCTGAATCAAATAAACTTTTAGAGTTACTATCAAGAGTTCCAGACCATCGTAAAGGTCAAGGTAAACGGCATAAATTAGAACATATCTTATATCTAGCTATATTAGCTGGACTAATGGGAGCTACAGATTACAAACAAATTTCTATTTGGATAGATAAACATGTTCAAAAAGAAGAAGTAAAAAAACTTCTAGGTGTAGAATTTATAATAACACCAAAAAGAAGTGCTGTCTCAGATATACTTGCAAAAGTTGATAGTGAGGCAGTTGAACTTTTGTTCAGAGAATGGATAAGAATTTATGTCGATACTACAGGAAAACATCTAAGCGTAGATGGTAAAGTGATGAATGGTAGTAGATATAAAGACCAAAAGGCTATACAAGTTGTTGGTGCAGTTCTATCAGAGATAGGTGTAGTTATTGCTCATCAAAAAATTGCAGAGAAATCAAATGAAATACCTGCTTTACAAGCTATGATAGCAGAGCTTGGAGATGAATTTCTCTTTACCTTTGATGCGATGAACACACAAAAAAACTCTTGATTCTATTGAGCAGAGTGGTTCAAAATATATTGCTAAAGTTAAAGATAACCAAAAAACACTTCTTGATAAAATAGATGAAATATCAAGAGAGATAAAACCATCAAGCACTTATAAAGCTAAACAAATCCAGCAGTCTAATGAGCGGATAAATAGAGAGGTATTTGTATATCAACCAACTACTTTTTATCATAATGAAATTACCCATGTTCGCTCAATCATAAAAACTATTAAAAAAATACACAAGACAAACCATAAAACAGGAGAAGTAACAAACAGCACTAGTATTCAGTTCTGTATAGCAAATTTTCGTGAAAATGCGGAGTTCTTTCATGATAAAATTTTACTCCATTGGAAGGTAGAAACAATGCACCAATACAAAGATAATACACTTTTAGAAGATGACCATAATGCTCATCTAAATCCATTTTTAATGACAATTATCAGAAGCATTATTTTAAATATCTTGCACCTAAATGGTACAAAATCTATACAAGAACAACTCATTAACAATAGATGGGATTTAGATGACTCTATCGCTCAACTCTTGAAATTTAGTTTTTAGTGGATTGTGGTGAATTTGCTATGGAATTATTTGGGAATAAGATTCCTTGTAGAAAAGTTTTGCTATCATAGTAGGTATAGTTAAAATGATGGATATATTATGATTAATCAAGAATTACAAAATGGGATAAAGGCTTTTGATGTTAATAATGATATTATTAATCAATGGCAAGAAATTGTAAATTGTCTTGCAAAACTAATGAATGTTCCAGCAGTTTTAATTATGCGTTTAAATGAGAATAAAATTGAAATTTTCAGGACAAGTAAAAGTAAAAATAATCCTTATAAGCTTTTAGGAAGTAAATATTTTTTTGATTCTGGATTATATTGTGAAACTGTTATCCGCACAAATAAAAAACTTCATGTCCCTAATGCTCTAAAAGATGAAGAATGGAAAAACAATCCAAATATAGCTTTTAAGATGATTTCTTACCTTGGGTTTCCCATTAGACATTCAGATTCTACACCTTTTGGAACATTATGTGTTTTAGATGATCATGAGCGTTTTTGGGATATTGAAGAAGAAAATCTTATCATACATTTTAGAAATATGATTGAAAATCATCTTGAATTAACTACTAAAATAGAACAAGTAAATAGCTTAAATGAATCTCTTGAGAGAATGGCATATTATGATTATATGACAAATATATATAATAGAAGATATTTTTTTGAAGTTGCAGAAACAACTATTGCTCTTTTAAAAAGAGATAAGAAACCCATTAGTATTATAATGATAGATATCGATAATTTTAAAAGCATTAATGATACTTATGGTCATGATGTTGGAGATGAAGTGATTAAAGCTTTACCTGTAGAAATTAGTCATTGTATACGAGAAAGTGATATTTTGGCAAGATTTGGTGGAGAAGAATTTATTCTTTTATTAGCAAATTCTGCTATAGATGATGCATTTATTGTTTCTGAAAAAATCAGACATACGATAGAAAAGACTTCTTTAAATGGTATTAAATTTACAGTTAGTTTAGGGCTAAGTCAAATGAATTTAGAAAAAGATTCTTTAAAAGACATCATAAAAAAAGCAGACAATGGACTTTATAAAGCCAAAAATAGTGGTAAAAATAAGGTTTGTAAAAATTAAGTTAGATATATTATTTATTTAATACAAATTTAGATTTTAAGGATTAGAATGAAACTAAAAAAATTAGTAATAATCTCGATTTTATTTTTCTCTTCATTAACAGCAAATAAAATGTTTGAAGCAAATGTTACATGTAAAGAATGCCATCCCCTTATTTACAAAGAGCATCAAGGTGCGATGCATAATAAATCAACAATATTTAAAGATCCTATTCATAAAGCTATATGGGATAAACATCCATTAAATACAAAAAAACAAAAATATAAGTGTGCAAAATGTCATATTCCTACTGCAAATAATTTATCTGATATGTTAGGTAAAAAAACTAAAGGTCTCCCTGATATAAATAATGCTACCCATAATGAAGCTATCTCTTGTTCATACTGTCATAGAATTAAATCGGTTAAATATGGAGTAATGGCAAATAAAAATATTATTTCTTCTGAAGAAAAAGATTACTTCGGAACGATGAAAAAGCCATTGAGAAATAAGTTTCATTATCAATCAGAAAATAAAAATTTTGCAAATGGAAATGTTTGTATGGGATGCCATTCGCATAAAAAGAATAAACAAAAATTTGATGTATGTGTAACAAGTATGTCTAAAATAACTGATAAAAATAATTGTATAACATGTCATATGCCTAAGGTAAATGGATCGATTTCAAATAAAGAAGATACATCTACTCATAGTTATCATGGATTCCCAGGGACAAACTCTGGGCATGAAATGCTAGAAAAATATATAGATATTAAGTTTACTCAAAACCTTGATGGATTTGATATATCTATTTATAATCAAAGCCCTCATTTGATGCTTCTTCACCCTTTACGGTTTATGCAATTACATGTGAGTATAACTAATGGAAAGAATATACACAATTTTAAAGTAAAATCATTCGTTCGGATAATAGGAAAAGATAAAAAACCTTCACCTCCATGGCTAGCAAATGAAATTGTAAAAAACACCATGATTCAAGCAAAAGAAACACGTACTATAAATTATAAAATCTTATTAAAATCTGGAGGTAAAGTTAAAGTTACTCTTGGATATTTTTTAGTGAACCCTAAAGTCTTAAAAAGATTTTCATTAGAAAATAATAGAAAAGTTAAAAAATTTCATATTTTAAAAGAAGATATTTTTGAAATAAAATAATATTTACGAGAGCCTTTTCCAATTTTAACTCTAAACACTCAGTAGAGTGTTTAAGATTTTTGAATTTTTGATTGAATAAACTCATAAAGTTCGCTTACTATTGTTTCTATCTTTCCTTCACCAGAAATAACTACAAGTATCTTTTGTACTCCGTAAAAAGCTTTTATATAAGGCAAAGGTTTGAGGTAAAGTTTCATACGCTTATCAAATATCTCATTATTATCATCTTTTCCACGTGCACGACCAAGAACTCTATCTCTAGCTGTTTTCTCACTTACTTCAATTTCAATGACATGTACTAATGTAATCAAGTCTTCCTTTTCTAAATAAGAATCGAGTGCATCCATTTGCTCAACACTTCGAGGGTAACCATCAATTATAAGTATCTCAGTAGGTGAACTCTTAATGGCATGGATAATTGTTTCCATTACTATCCCTATTGGAACAATATCTCCTTTAGACATATAAGCATCTAGTTTAATTCCTCTCTCACTCCCTGATGCAACTTCTTCTCTAAGCATATCACCAGTGGAGTAATGAGTAATATTTTTATTTTCTTTTGCTATTAACTCAGCATCAGTCGTCTTTCCACTTCCAGGGGCTCCGATGATAAGAAATAATTTTTTTTCACGATTTGGCATTGCTTACATCCTTAAGATTTTTTTTGTTCACGAAGTTTGATATGTAAATCACGAAGTTGATTGTTATCAACAGGACTTGGAGCTTTTGTGAGAATACAAGAAGCTTTTTGTGTTTTAGGAAATGCTATTACATCTCTAATACTTGGAGTTTTAGATATAAGCATCATCATCCTATCAAAACCAAGAGCAAAACCGCCATGTGGAGGCGCACCAAATTTAAGTGCATCAAGTAAAAAGCCGAATTTTTCTTGAGCTTCTTCTTCACTAATTCCTAAAAGTTTAAAGACTTCATTTTGTATATCTTCTTTATGAATACGAATAGATCCACCACCAAGCTCTGTTCCATTAAGTACAATGTCATAGGCGATAGACTCTATTTCTTCAACATCATTTTTATCCGTATCTTTTGGCATTGTAAATGGATGATGGAGTGCTTTCACACGACCATTTTCAACTTCAAACATTGGAAAATCTACTACCCATATAAATTCATAAGCATCTTTATCAATGAGATTCATTTTTTCATGCTCGGCTATAAAGTTTCTAAATCTACCCATGTAATCAAGGACAGTTTTTTTATCACCAGCACCAAAGAAGACTACATCACCAACTTCAAGTTCAGTTCTCTCTATTAGAAGTGCTATATCTTCTTGTGAGAAGAATTTTATAAGTGGACCTTTTAGCCCATCTTCTTTCATTTGGAAGTAGCCCAAACCATGAGCACCAAATTTGCGAACAAATTCTTCAAAACCTTTCATTTCTCGCTTAGAAAAAATTAAATCTGCACCAGGTACTTTTAGTGCTTTAATACGATTTTTATGTGGCTGTTTTGCAATATTTGTAAATATCTCATTTTCACATCTCTCAAAAATATCAATAACATCTACCATTTTAAGCTCATATCTCATATCTGGTTTATCAGAACCATACCATTCCATAGCATTGTTATAAGTGATGCGGTTAAATGGGATTTGTGTTTGGATACCACAAGACTTAAACATAGCGACAAGTAAGTCTTCTGCAACCTTAATGACATCTTCTTGCGTACAAAAACTCATCTCAACATCTATTTGAGTAAACTCTGGTTGTCGGTCAGCTCTTAAGTCTTCATCTCTAAAACATTTTGCAATTTGAAAATATCTATCAAAGCCACCAACCATTAGAAGTTGTTTAAAAAGTTGTGGAGATTGAGGAAGTGCATAAAATTCACCCTCATGAACACGAGAAGGAACTAGATAATCTCTAGCACCCTCTGGAGTAGATTTTGTTAAAATAGGGGTTTCAACTTCTAAGAAACCATTGGCATCAAGTATATTTCTTGCAGCAATTGCTGCTTTTGAACGAAGACGAAAAACTTCATATAAGTCTGGATCACGAAGCTCTAAATATCTGTACTTAAGAGTAGTTTCTTCACCAACACTTTTATCTCCAATCACAAAAGGAACTGGAGCTGACTTATTTTCAATAATAAGTTTTTCAACTATAATTTCAATAAATCCAGTTTTTAAACGAGGGTTTGTTAAACCCTCTCCACGTAAACGAACCCTACCATGAACGATAAGAACAAACTCATCCCGAACACTATTTGCTATTTTATGCGCTTCTTGGCTATCTGCTGGATCACAAGTTAGTTGAACTAAACCACTTTTATCACGCAAATCAATAAAAATAATTCCGCCATGGTCACGATGATTATTAGCCCAACCAGCTAAAATAACTTTGTCACCTACATTTGCTTCACCTAAATTTGTACAATAATGACTTCTCATATATATAGAATCCTAGTTAATAATTTTTATAGATTATATCCAAGCTTGGCTTATTTCTTTATTATCAAGAAGTGTGTATAATCTCACAAACTATTATAGGTGATATTATCTTGCAAAATAAATGTATAAAAAGTGTTGGTGTAATTTTACGACCATCTACCCCCCAGCTCAAGAGTATTTTTTTTAAACTTCAAGATATTTTTATAAATTATGAGATTGAAGTACATATTGAGAGTATTAGTGCTGGTATGATTGATGTTATGGGTATGGAATTTGATTTACTTTGTAAGCAATGTGACGCACTTGTAAGTCTTGGTGGAGATGGAACATTAATCTCTGCGGTAAGAAGAAGTTTTAATTATGAAATTCCTATCTTTGGTGTATATGCAGGAACCTTAGGTTTTTTAGCTGATGTTAGCATGGATGAACTTGATGAATTTGTAGAAAAACTTAGCAAAGGTGATTATCGAATAGATGAGCGTTCAGTACTTGAAGCAACTCTCATTAAAGATAATCAAGAGATAAAAGTACATGCCTTTAACGATATAGTTTTTACTAGACCCTCAATCTCAAATATGATTCACGTTGAAACATTAGTAGATAATAAAGCTTTTAACACTTACTATGGAGACGGTGTTATAGTGTCAACTCCAACAGGCTCAACTGCCTATAATCTTTCAGCTGGGGGTCCTGTTTTATTTCCGCTTACAAAAGTTTTTACGCTTACGCCAATTTGTCCTCATTCTTTAACACAAAGACCTGTAGTTTTACCAGGTGAATTTTCAATCGAAATGAAAACATCAGATTCAAAAGCTTTGATTATTGTTGATGGGCAAGATATACATGAGTTTAACCAAGGTGATAGCATACATATAAAGTTATCGAAAAGTTTTGCAAAACTTATACATAGAAATGAGTTTAATTATTTTGAGGTACTTAAAGAAAAATTAGGTTGGGGTGAATAAAAGTATTCTTCAACTATAATGGACTGAGAAAATAAAACAATATTTCAACTAGATTTATTTCCAATAAAGATAAAATAAATTAGAAACATATGGAGTCAATTATGAGTAGGAAAAAAGCTCAAGCATTTACAGCTGAAAAAAAGTCTAAAATAGCCTTAATTAAAGAAGATAAAACTGTATCTCAGCTAGCATCACAATATCAAGTTACAGGTAAAACTATAACTAATTGTAAAAAGTAATTTATAGATAATATGGCTATTGCATTTGAACTAGCAAAAGCAGTATCTGAATTTAAAAGTGAGATAAAAGAGTTAACAACGTAAAATGATGAGTTAGCTAAAGCTTTAGGTAAAGCAACATTGAAAGCAGATTTTGCTGTAAAAAAGCTAAATGGGCTTATGTAAGTACTAGACCTTAAATAATTTCAAAACTAATATCATTTAAAAGGTTTAGATTTAATGTGAATTTGACTTGCTTAGACCAATAGGGTTAAGTTAATTTCAACATAAAAGATAATCCTATTAATTGAAGTTATTTCTATCCTACTACTTATATATATAATTCTGTTATAACAGAAATATTTTTATCTTTACTTTAATATGCTATAAAAAAGAATTTTAGAGATAAGTTTAGAAATTTGTGCCACTAAATTGTGCTATAAGACTGTCAATAATCTTACATTCTGACAATATAGATAAATATGATATTTTTAAGAAAATTAATTTAATATAAGAAAAACAAAATTGTCTGTGAGACTACAATTACTTTTTTGTTTATTTTTGAAAGTCCCTATTGGTAAGGGTTAAGATGGTGCACCTGAGAAGATTTGAACTTCCACACCGTTAAGTACGAGCCCCTCAAGCCCGCGCGTCTACCATTCCGCCACAGATGCATTTAACAATAATATGTTTCTTTTTCATTCATTGAGGTCATACCCTCAAGCCCGCGTGTCTACCGTTCCAGCACAGTCGCATTTGTAAAAAGAACTTATCAGCCATAAGGCTGATAGAGGATTACTTTGTTTAGTCTAAAAACTAACCTAAGTAAGGGTTAGCATAAAGAGCGATTAATGCGATAACTAGTGCATAAATTACCTGTGCTTCAATCATTGCAAGAGCAATGAACATTGTAGTCATTAGCTTAGCACCTAAACCCGGATTTCTTGCAGTACCAGCGATAGTAGCAGCAGCTGTATGACCCATACCGATAGCTCCACCAAGAGCAGCAAGACCTAGACCAAGACCAGCAGCGATCATTGAGTAAGCTTTAAGAGTTTGATTAGCAACATCTCCATCAGATGCAAAAGCTGCAGTAGCAAGAGCTAGCATTAAAAATAGAACTTTTTTCATAAGTTTCTCCATATATAATATTATTACAAAATTTTTCGGATAGCGTAACCTCATCATAAAATGAAATAACCCAAACATAAATGCAAGGATTTCCCTACTAAAAATTGATATGCGAATTCTATCTAAATATATATTAAAAAGGTTTTATATGTAGCTAACTTATTTAAAATCACACTATAATCCATTAATAACTGATATTTAAAATAATAATAATAATTATTGCTACATTAGAGAAAGGCAAAGTGATAAAAAAATGGGACTTAATGAATTTGGAGGTATTGGAAATGTTATGGAATTAAGTAATAGAACATAAATAACTTCATAGCCAATGAAAAAATGATTTTCTTCGTTGAACTATAATTAACGATACTCATGTAGACAAGTCAAATTCACATTAAATCTAAATCTTTTACATGAGATATTAGCTATGAGTTTATTTATGTTCTCTTACTTATTTAGGGTTATCAGCAATTCTAATTCACTCTACCCCAAAAAATTTGTAAAAAAATAAAAGGTATAAGAATTGCTATACTTTTAAAAATTAGCAGTAAAGAATTTATAAATGAATTTTCAAAAACAGATAATAAGTCTTATAGCAAAAGAGTTTGAAAAACTACCAGATTCAAGGAGTAAAGAGAAACTAATATATACAATGAGTGATATAACACTATCAGCATTTGCAATGTATTATTTTCAAAATCCATCTTGGTTAGACTTTGCAAGAAAAATGAATACAAAAAGCGGTAAAAGTAATGCTAAATCACTATTTGGTATAAAAAAGATACCAAGTGATAATCATGTACGAGATACATTAGATGATATAGATAGTGATAAACTACAACCTACATTCGATAAAATATATAAACTACTTTTAGAAAAAAAAACCTTAGAAAAATATACCTATTTTGATAATAAGACACTCCTTGTTCTTCTTGATGGCACTTACTACCATTCTTCAACAAAAATACATTGTGAGCATTGTCAAACAAGAAAAAAAACAGATACTAAAGGTAGTGAGACTCTTCAATATTACCATAGTGCAATAACACCAATAATAGCAAAACCAAAGACCAATACAATACTTCCATTATTACCAGAGATGATATCAAATACGGATGGAGATGATAAACAAGATTGTGAGATTAACGCATCCAAAAGATGGTTAGATAAAACACATATACTCGCTAAAAAATATAAACTAGTACTCTTGGGCGATGATTTATATTCAAAGACTTCACTTATTAAAAAGATAAGAGAGAAAGAGTATAACTATATATTTGTCTGCAAAGAGACTTCTCATAAAAAATTATATGAAACTGTACATATGGTTGATAACCTCGGTAATATGGATACTAAAACAGCTACTAAACTAAATAAACAAAGAAAAAAAGAGAGTTACAACTATAAATATCTACATGAAGTAGAACTTACAGGAGAAAAGAATCCTATAAAAGTAAATTGGTGTAGTGTTGAAGTTAAAGAGGTAAAAGGGAAGATAATTTATAGTGGTGCTTTTATAACAGACTATATAATTAAAGATGAAAATGTAGAAGAGATTGTAGAAGCAGGTCGTGCTAGATGGAAGATTGAAAATGAGAATAATAATACATTAAAAACAGGAGGTTACAATCTTGAACATAACTTTGGACACGGCAAAAAAGGACTAAGTGAGTTGCTATTTGTTTTTAACATATTAGCATTCTTAACTCATACACTATGCTTAACATATGATGATGATTATAAAGAGTTATATGGACTTATAAACAAGAGAAAAACATTCTTTAACCATATCAATACTTTCACAACATTTTTTTACTTTTTAGATTGGGATATTCTCTATCAAACAATGATAAAAGGCTATATAGATGGTATCCATTTGGACTAGTAAATATTCACAAGGCTATACCTATGTCAAAAATACTATTACTCCCATTAATAGTGATAATTGGAGCTTTATTGAAATAAAAACAGAAGATATTGAAGTCGTAAAAAATACTAACGGCTATAAAAAGTTTTTAGTTAATTATTTTTTAATGTTGTAAAAATGATTGAGTGGTGATTTTTGGTGTTGGGTTAGAATTGCTGTAGGGTTATATCAATATTTTTTATTAAGCCATATTTTAGATATAATCATCTTATGAAGTTTGAGTGGGATATATAATATTTCAAGAGGTTTAAATAGACCAATTTGCTTTAAATATATTTAATAACGAAGACTCTTAAGATGAAGATAAGTAATAGACCTTAAATAATTTCAAAACTAATTTAGAAATGATGATCTAGGAAAATTTATCATAATTATAAGTGCAATAAAAAAGAAGAGTTAAATATAGAAATATCTAAAAAATTAGCATATTAAATTAGAAATAGGATTATTATGGAAAAATTAAACAGTATATATTATGGACCTGCTGGAACTGGTAAAACAAGAGAAGCTATAAGACAAGCCATTAAAATTGTCAAAAGAAGTGATAATTCAGGTGCTTTAAATTTATCAGAATCAGATACAACAGATTATAAAGAAGTAATAAATTTATTTAATAAAGTTTCTATATTACCAAAATTAAATATAAAACATAAAAAAATAATACTAGATATTCACAATCCTAAGAAAACAATAGATAGTATAATTGATAATCCTGATTATGTTGGTCATTTAAAAAAATTAGAAAATCCCAAAAATGATATTTTAGAATACAGATTATATCCATTAATAGAGACAGTGACATTTCATCCTAGTTATTCATATCAAGATTTTGTTGAAGGGATAACAGTTGAAACAAATGAAAAAAAAGATATAGAATATACTGTTAAAGATGGTATCTTTAAAAAAATATGTAATCGTGCCATAGAAAATAAAGAGTATAACTATGTTTTAATTATTGATGAAATAAATAGAGGTGATATTTCATCAATTTTTGGTGAATTATTCACTCTACTAGAAGATAAAAAAAGATTAGGTGAGAAGGAAGAGCTTAAAATAAATTTACCTTATTCAAAAGATGAAACTGGAAATCCACAAAAATTGGCAGTCCCAAAAAATTTATACATTTTAGCAACAATGAATACTGTTGATAAATCAATTGCATTAATAGACGTTGCACTAAGAAGGAGATTTGAATTTATAGAATGTATGCCAAATTATGAATTAGAGGATTTAAAACAAAAAATTGATGGTGTAAATCTATCAAACTTACTACAGTCAATCAATGATAGAATTGCTATATTAAAAAATGAACATTATCAAATAGGACATTCTTACTTTCTAGATATAAATACTATTGAAGAACTAACTGAAATATTTAAAACAAAAATTATTCCTTTATTACAAGAATATTTTTATGATGATTGGCAATCAATATGTGCTGTATTGAATCAATCTTACAATAATGCTAAATCTAATAGCGGTATTTTAATATCTTCAAATATTAATAAAATCATATTTAATGATGAATTTGAAGAATTAATAGAGTTTAGAAATAAAAAGATTTTTAAAGTAAATCAAAATTTTACTAGTAAGGACTTGATGGATATTTACGAGTAATTTAATGAATGAAATTCTTACAATAATAGAACATCAGACTATAAAAGTTGCCAAAAACAGGGATATTCTAAATAATACCATTAGCAATGAAGATAGAAACTTATTATTAGATATATTATTTACAAATAGTAAAAATAATAAAAAAGTGAAAATATTTGAAACCTCTAATAGAAATCAAATAAAAGCCAATTCTATTGTGGGATCGATAACATTAAAAAATAATCTAATAGTTGAGATATTACCTAAGTTTGCAAAAGGAAAACTAAACAAAGATAATATTAAAAAGTTTAGAGAAACTTTAATTAATATGATTAGAGTTTCAAAAGAAAGAAATTTTATATCTTCATCATCTATTGTATCAAAAATTAATGTAGATGAAATGCCTCTTATAAATTATGTAATTGAATTATTTAGTGAATCATTATTAAATGAATTTAGACAAGGTTTATATTTTAATTATGCTAAAAAAATCTCTAATACCTCTGTAATTAAAGGAAAAATTCTTCTATCAAAAACACTACAAAATAATTTTATTGATAAATCAAAAGTATACATTGAATACAGAGAACACAATAATAATAATTTACTTATGCAAATTTTTAAAAGTTTAGTTCATCTATTATTAAAAGAAAATTCACTTTCTTATAATGCAAAAAACAATTTAATGGAATCCTATTCTATATTAGAAGATATTGAAATCATTAGTTTAAAATTAACTGATTTTGATAGAGTTGTATTTAATAGATTAAATGATAACTTTGAAAATTTATTTATACAAGCAAGGTTTATCTTTTCTAAATATATACCATTTACAACAAGTATAAATTCCACACCATTTTGGTCAATTTTATTTGATATGGATTATTTATTTGAAAAGTTTTTAGCATATTTATTTAAAAAATCAAATATAAATATTAAAGAACAGTTTAGCTTTACAGCCTTTTCAAATAAAAATAAAAAAGTTAGAGGTAGACCAGATTTTATTTTAAGAAATGATGAAGACAATATAGTTGTTGCAGATGCTAAATGGACAATATTAACTAAAGAAAGCTTATGTGGATTAAGCCATAGTAATTTTTGGCAATTATCTACTTACATGAACTTAATTAGGGAATATGAAATTAATGGTTATTTTATAGTGCCAAAAATTGATAATAGTCTTGATGATGAAATAGAATTTGAATCGTTCATTGATGCTAAAAAGAATATTAAAATTATAAGTATTGATTTTACATTAAATTTTCAAGATATAATTAAAAATTATAAATTTAATTTAGAAGATAGTCTTTTATCATTTGATAAAATATTTAATAAATTAGAAGTTGTTAATAATTTAGAAAAAGATTTTATCAAATTATTACGAGTACATAATCAAAATAAAAAAAATTATATCAAAGGCATAACTCAACAAGATTTTATTGATGAGTATCCAGCACTCAGTAATTTACTAGCAGGGATTAGTGATGAAACATTTAAAAGTGATAAAAATATATATCTTAATGATTTTGTAAAATTATCAAATACCAAGATTAAAAAAAATTTTCAAGATATGAGGGAGAATGGCAGTAATAAAATTGACCCTGGTATAATTTTTGAATATCTTGCTAAAACTACAAATACGAGAGTATTTAAAAATAAGGCTAATAATGAACACAATTTAAAAAGTTGGAAAAACAAATAAAAAACATAATAAAACAATCTACTACAGTAAAGGAAAGCAAACTTATGTTAGCAAAACACTCAAAATTTAATTATTCAATAAAGAAGCTATTTTTATAATGACAACAAAACAATATATTTTAAAAACAATTCAAACTCGTCCACTTATCATTGATGGGGCGATGGGTACACAACTTCAAGAGAGAGATGATAAAATTCCAGAATCTGCTTGGGAAGGAAATGAGGGTTGTAATGAACTTCTTAATGTCACTTGTCCGCAAGTTTTAAGCGAAATATTTCATGCTTATCTCACTGCTGGTGCTGACTTTATCACAACAAATACCTTTGGTTCTTTTTCATGGGTTTTAGATGAATACCAGATAGGTAACCGTGCTTATGAACTTACAAAAGCTGGAGCGCAGCTTGTAAAACAAGAGTGTGATAAGTTTTCAACCCCCACTCATCCAAGGTTTTGTCTGGGTTCAGTTGGTCCTGGAACAAAACTTCCTTCTTTAGGACATATCACTTATGATGAGATGCACAAGGGTTATACTGATTTTTGTTGTGCCTTAATAGATGGGGGTGTTGATGTTTTCTTACTAGAAACTTGTCAAGACCCACTCCAAATAAAAGCAGCCCTTCATGCAGCTCAAGAAGCCTCTAGGTTAAGAGATAAAGAGATTCCAATCATGGTTTCTGTTACGGTTGAGCTAAGTGGAACTATGCTCATTGGTACTGACGCAGAGACTATTGCTACTATTTTAGAGCCTTTTGACATCTTAAGTCTTGGGTTTAACTGTGGAACTGGACCCGAACAAGTGCTTAAGCATGTAAGAACATTAAGCGAGGTATGGCACAAGCCTATCTCTATTCATGCAAATGCAGGACTTCCTCAAAACCGTGGAGGATATACTTACTATCCTATGAACCCAAAGGAGTTCTCTAAACATCAAGAGAAGTTTTTAGACTTTGATGGAGTGAGCTTTTTGGGTGGATGTTGCGGAACTACACCTCAACATATCCGTTGCCTTGTAGATAAAGTCTCAACTATGAAACCTAAAGCTCCAACGGGGAGTCACCCCACTTCTGTTGCCTCACTCTTTAATACTGCTCTATTGATGCAAGAACCTGCTCCTTTACTTATGGGAGAACGCTCAAACGCAACAGGTTCAAAAGCCTTTCGTGAACTTCTTTTAGCCGAAGATTATGAGGGGACTTTGAGTGTCGCTCAGCAGCAAGTTCGAGCAGGCGCTCATGTAATAGATGTCAATGTTGGTTTTGCAGGGAGAGATGAAACCAAAGATATGAACGCAGTAATGGGGATGTATAACCAAAAAATAGCCCTCCCCTTGATGCCAGACTCTACACAAACATCAGGGCTTGAAACTGCACTTAAAAATATCGGTGGAAAACCTATTTTAAATTCGGTAAACCTTGAAGATGGTGAAGAAAAATTTGACTCAGTTTGTGCTTTAGCTAAAAAGTATGGAACATCTTTAGTCTGTCTTACTATTGATGAAGTTGGAATGGCTAAAACAGTTGAAGATAAACTCAAAGTTGCAGATAGAATTATCGACCTTGCAACAAATCGTCATGGCATCAAAAAAGAGGATTTAATTTTTGATGTGCTTACTTTTACTCTAGGAAGTGGAGATAAAGAATACTGGGATGCGGGGATTAACACTATCGAAGCGATTAAAGCATTACGCATCAAACATCCAGAAGTTAGTGCGACTTTGGGTCTCTCAAACATCTCTTTTGGTTTAGATAAAGATGCTCGACCTTACCTAAATTCTATGTTCTTACATCATTGTTTAAAAGCTGGACTTACTTCTGTTATCATCAATGTGAAGCATATTATCCCTATCAATAAAATAAGCCAAAAAGATCAAAAAATTTGTGAGGATCTAATCTTTAATCGTAAGGAAAATGGTCAAGCACTTTTTACTTTTATTGAGCATTTTAGCACTAAAGAAGCGATTGATACCTCCGCTGATGATGCGGAGTATTTAGCTATGAGTGATGAGAAAAAAATTGCTAAATTGCTTATGGATGGAGATAAAGAGAGAATGATACCTCTCGTTGAAAAAGCCCGTCAAGAAATAGCTCCTGAAATAATAGTAAACGAAATTTTAATAGATGCGATGAAAGTTGTAGGGGAACTTTTTGGAAGTGGACAAATGCAACTCCCTTTTGTACTTCAATCAGCAGAAACTATGAAAAAAACAGTTGATTACCTCAATCCATACCTACCTAAAATCGAAAAAGAGGTGGATACTACCTTAGCTTTAGGCACGGTAAAAGGTGATGTGCATGATGTTGGTAAAAATCTTGTAGATATTATCCTTTCAAACAATGGGTATAAGGTTATCAATCTTGGTATCAAAGTTGAGCTTGATACATTTTTAGAAACCTTAGAAAAAGGACATATTTCCGCTTTTGGAATGAGTGGACTTTTGGTTAAATCTACACAGGTGATGCAAGAAAATCTTAAAATTTTAAAAGAAAAAAATATTACAATTCCTATCCTTTTGGGTGGGGCTGCCCTTACTCGTACCTTTATAGATGATTTTTGCCGTCCTTTTTATGATGGACCTATCTTTTATTGTAAAGATGCCTTTGATGGGGTCACTGCGATGAGTAGAATAGAAGCTGGTAATCTTGATACAAACCTTCATGGTAAAGATGGTGAAAAAAAAGTAACTAAAAAGAAAAAAGAGATAATCATTCCTCCCTTTGAAGATTTAAAGATGCCCTCTCGAGATGTGAGAGTTCCCACTCCTCCTTTTTGGGGTAGGCGTGAGATAAAACTTACACAACAACAAATTGAGATGGCTTTTGAGTGGATAAACCATAAAATACTTTTTAAATCTCGTTGGGGTTATAGCTCTAAAGGGATGACTAAAGAAGCTCATGAAAAGCAACTTGATGAAGTTGTTTGGCCAGCTTATGAAAAACTCAAAAAGCAATTTTTAGAAGAAAAACTATTTGAGCCGACTATTATTTATGGTTACTGGCCTTGTAGAAGTGATGATAACAAACTCCTTCTCTTTGATGAAAAAGAAGGCTATCATTCTGATGCACAAATAAATAGACTTCCATTAAGTGAGCGAAGAAAACAAACGATAAAAGAGTTTTCATTTCCAAGGCAAAGAAAATCACCTCACCGTGCATTGAGTGACTTTTTTCATTCCGATCGAGACGATGTTATAGCATTAACTTGCGTGAGTGCTGGAGCTAAAATATCTGATGCTGAACGTGAAATAATGGATGCTGGAGACTATACTCTGTACTATCAATTTCATGGATTAGGGGTTGAACTAGCAGAAGCTCTTGCGGAGATAGCCCACAAACAAGTGAGACTTGATCTAAATATTAGCGATAATGAGGGGAGTAAACTCTCCGATGTTCAGATGAATAAATACCAAGGAAGTAGATACTCTTTTGGTTATGCAGCCTGTCCTGATTTAGAGCTTAATCGCCCTTTATTTGACCTACTAAAACCTGAAGAGTTTGGTATAGAGTTAAGTGAAACTTTTCAAATTCATCCTGAACAATCAACATCAGCATTAGTAGTATATCATCCTAATGCTACTTATTACAATGTATAAAACAGAAGATAGAGCTTATCTTCTTCTGTAGCTTAAGGCTTCGAGTATATGTTTTTTCTCAATTATCTTACAAGAATCTAAATCAGCTATTGTACGTCCAACTTTTTGTACCTTTTTTATCCCACGAAAAGACAATTGAAATCTATCAATGGCAGTATTTAATGTCTCTGTTGCCTCATCATTCATAATACAGTATTTATCTATATCCGAATCACTTAATTTCGCATTAAAACTATTTTGCCCTCTTTTTTTGGAAAATATATGTGATTGTACTACCATCTTATGTAACTCTTTTGAGCTATAACTTGATTTATCAGTACTACTAACACTTTGCATAACAATATTTAAATCTATTCTATCTAAAAATGGATCTGATAGCTTATTTTTATATTTTTGAATTTCATGATCAGAACATCTACATTCTTTGCTTTGATTTAAAAGGTTACCACATGGACATGGATTCATAGCTCCTACAAAAAGAAAATCAGCAGGGTATTCAATTTTTGAATTAACACGAGATATACGTATTTTTGCATCTTGCATCGGCTCACGTAAGGCTTCTAAAACATTTTTAGAAAAATGTGGTAATTCATCAAAAAAAAGAATTCCACGGTGTGCTAAACCAACTTCACCTATTTGTGCCTTATAAGATCCACCACCAAATATACTTGCTTGAGTAGAACTATGATGTGGACTTCGCATCGCTCGGTGTGGCTTAAAATCTGGCTCTACTAAATCTAAAGCTTGAAGTTTTGCAACATCCAAAACATCTTCAATACTCATAGGTGGTAATATATATTTAAGCCTTGATGCTATCATACTTTTTCCACATCCAGGACTCCCTTCAAAGAGAATATTATGAAATCCTGATGCAGCAATAAGTGCTGCTCTTTTTGCATTCTCCTGCCCCTTAACATCCTCAAAATCTTGATTATACTCTTTTACATAATAATATTTTGCATCTCCTATCTCATAATATGGATACTCTATCTCACTCTTTTGTATGCTTGGTATTGATGTGGCTTGATTTTTAAGTAGATTTATTGCTTCATTCAAACTCTTTACCCCATAAAAATCTATATTTGGAATTTTTGATAACTTTTTTAATGATTCATAAGGAACTATTACTTTTTTAATTAAGTTTTGATTTGCTAAGGAGAGGATTAATGGATACAATTTTAGGTTTTCTTTTACCATTCCGTCAAGTCCTAATTCACCAAATACAAACCACTCAGATAAATCATCATCTAAAGTATTTAAAGCTATCATAAGTGCTATTGACAAGTCAAAGTGACTTCCATCTTTTTTTATATCCGAAGGGCTTAAAGATAGGGTAATTCTCTTGGGAGGGAAAGAAAAATCATTTGATAGTAGAGCGGACTTCACTCTTTCTTTAGACTCTGTTATCGAAGTTGATGCCATCCCAACAACGCAAAATGATGGTAAACCTTTTGTTAAAGTAGATTCAACATGAACAAGCTTTGCATCAAGCCCCTCATATGTCGCACAGCTTATAGTTTTCATTCTTTATCCTTATATATTGTATTTCTACTTTATACAAGTTTAGTATTATTTTAGATTTTTTATCATTTATATGACAAAATGACATATTTTAAAAACTATTTTAAAGTTTTTTTCTCTTTTAACATTTTTTTATATTCTTTTTCAAATTTTCTTCGTCTTGAAGATGTGAGCCTATCTATAAATAATATCCCTTCTAAGTGGTCATGTTCATGCTGAATAACAATACTTAATAAACCGTCTGCTTCAAGATGTTTAGTATTTCCATATCTATCTTGATAATTTACATATATCGTCTCAAACCTATTTATATCTTCATAAAATTTAGGTACGCTCAAGCAACCTTCTTGGTAAGTAGTATCACCTTTTTTATTTGTTATAATAGGATTAATCATCTCTAAAAGATTTTCTTTGAGTTGTTCCCCATCTTCTTCTGGAATATTTAATATTAAAATTCTTTTTGCAACAGCGACTTGGATACCAGCTAAACCTATCCCATTTGTATCTATCATAATTGGATACATTGCGTCTAAAGTATCATGAAGTTCTTGATTAAACTTTTTTATTTTTATAGACTTTTGTCTTAATATTTTATCTGGATACTCTATAATTTTTAAATTCATTATTAACTTTTTAATATTTTACTTGCTTAAAAATTCTACGCTAAAATCTATAGCGTCATCCTTATGAACCTTTTCTACACCATTAATTGCAGCAACAACTATCTCTTCAACACTATAATCAACATCTACTTTAGTTATACCGATAGATACTTTTAGCTGTACTTCTCTATCTGCTAAGAAAAAATTTGAATTAGACACTAAATAACATAAACGTTCACTTGCTTTTTCAGCACTTTTAATATCTGTATGCTTGAGTAACATTGAGAAAACACCATTACCATAATGAGCTACAATATCACTTCTTCTTGAAGTCTTTAAAAGTAATCTAGCTATGGTTCTTGTCATTAAAACCAACGCTTTTTCATTAACTATTCTAGCTTTTAAATCTCGAGATAATTCAATCATGATAAGTGAACTTTGATGCTTGAATTGTTGTACTAAACCTATCTCTTGTTCTATTTTACTCATAAGATAGCGTTTGTTATAGACACCAAACTTATTATCAAAAATTGTTTCATGTTCCACATTTTTGACAATTGTTGCTGTTATATCATACATATTTTTCATCTGAATACTTTGTTTTTTAACAATAGAATTCAATTTACTTATATCATTATCTAACGCAGTTGCTATACTAAGAGTGGATTGCAATCCCTTATCATCAGTTAATTCTTTTTTTCTTTTGTCCAAAATTTTAATCATCAATGTCATATTTTTGTATAAATTTGCCGTAGTTGATAAAATATTTTTTATAGAGGAAAAACCTTTTTTTAAACTATGTTCTAATGCTATTGTACTCTCTGCATCGTTACTCTCTTCAAGTTCAAGTAAAGAAACAATTTGCTTTTTCAAATTTTCACTTTTCTCTTCTAAAAGTCTATCAAAATAAAGAGAAAAATTATTAGGTGTAGGTGGAAGATTATCAGCGATTAATCCGTTTAAAACTTCTTGAGAATAAATTTCGATATCACTGCTTGGTGAAGTATCACTAAATTTTTGCAAGGGTAGTAATACTTCATCATCACCCATTCGATGTTCTGTATTTCTTAGAGTCCTTGCCATCTTAATGTCCTTATTCTTTATCGTTTTTAATTAACACTTCATCTATAATTCCATAAGCAAGTGCTTCCTTTGCACTTAAAAAATTATCTCTATCTGTATCTTTTTCTACAGTTTTCACACTTTGACCAGTATTTTTAGCCAAGATTGAATTTAACTCTTTTTTCATTCTCAAAATCTCTTCTGCTTGAATAGCAATATCCGATGCTTGACCTTGTGCGCCACCCAAAGGTTGGTGAATCATCACTCTTGCATGAGGAAGTGCGTATCTTTTTCCTTTTTCACCAGAGGAGAGTAAAAATGCACCCATAGATGCTGCTTGACCTATACAGATAGTTGCAACATCTGGACGAATATAATTCATCGTATCAAAGATCGCCATTCCAGAAGTAACCACTCCACCTGGAGAATTAATATAAAAGAAAATATCTTTTTCTGGATCTTCTGCTTCAAGAAATAAAAATTGTGCAACAATAGTTGAGGCTACTTGATCATTTACTTCACCACTCAACATTACAATTCTATCTTTTAATAGACGAGAGTAAATGTCATATGATCTTTCTCCTCTTCCTGTTTTTTCAACTACATAGGGGATATAACTCATATCCTTATGCCTCCTTCATCTTTGCATTTAAAATCGTGCTTAAAACTCTATCTTCAACCATTGACATTTGGATAGCTGGTATATATCCAGCTTCTTTATAATGCTCATACGCTTTTTGGGGATCTTGACCCGTTTGCATTGCTTCATAATAAATAGTTTGCATCACTTCATTCTCATCAATTTTAATATTTTCTGCTATTGCTAAAGAATCAATAATAAATGTTGCCCTCACGCTTCTTTCAGAATCAGCACGAAAAGTTTCACGTAGTTCATCAAGTTTGTCTGCATTTTCACGAAGTTCTTTAATCTCATCCTCGCTCATACTTGATGCTGATTTATTTAATGCTATGTCAATCTCTTGTTCAACAACAAACTCTGGTAAATCAAATGCAACACTTTTTACTAAAGTTTCTAAAAGCACTGGTTTTAAATCGTCATTGTAAAGTTTTGCAATTTTTTCATTCTCTAACATAGTTTTTATTTGGCTTTTGAGTGCCTTTAAAGATGTATCATCTTGATTGGGAAGCATTTTTACTGCTAATTCTTCATTTATTTCAATATCTTCTCTAACTTGAATCTGATTTACTTTTACCTTAAATTCTGCCTCTTTTCCATCTAGTGTTTCAGAACCATATTCCTCAGGAAAAGTAACTTTTACAGTCAGTTCTTCACCTTTGCTTGTACCTACAAGCTGATCTTCAAAACCTGGTATAAATTGACCAGAACCTAAAAGAAGTGAATGATTTTCACCCTTTCCACCATCAAAAGCTTTTCCATCAACATAACCCTCAAAGTCGATAACCGCAGTATCTCCTAGTTCCATTGGACGGTCTGTTGTTAGATCTACCAGTTTTGCTTGACTTTGTGCTAGTTCTACAATCTTTTTATCAATATCTTCATCATCAATTTTTGGTTTATCAAACTCTTTTACCATTGAAGCATAATCACCTAAGTCTATCTCTGGTCTCATAGCAATCTTTAGAGTAAGATCAATTTTTTCATCACTCTTATCATACTTGGATATATTTGGCTCACCGATTAAAGATTCATTAGAAATATTCATCTCTTCTAAACCGCTGGATAATACCTCTCGTAATGCCTCAGTTTCTGCATCTTCAGTCAGTTTTGTTGCAAATTGTTTTTTCACTATTGCTACAGGAACTTTCCCTTTTCTAAAACCTTGTATAGTTGTAGTTTTGGCTAAATTCTTAGCAATTTTTTCTATGTTTTTATTAAGCTCTTCCATTGAAATAGTTGCATTAATTTCAGCATTAGCATTATTAATTTTAGTTGATTTGATTTTCATCAATTTCCTTTAGTTATATTAAATTTTGTAACTATTCATCTAGGTAATAGTATCTAAAATGTGCTTTTAATTAGCTTTTACAAAGATGTGGTTTAAAATTAAGTATCAAAAACCATACGACAGCTACGTCTATCATCACATCTGCAAAATTAAATATTGCAAAGTTAAATCCACAATGCCAATATACCATATCCACAACACCTTCGTGTATAAATCTATCGTAAATGTTAGAAAATGCACCCCCAAGTAGTAAACCAGCAGGAAAAGCATAACAAAGTTCCTTCATATATATGATATAAGTCAATACACCTAATACAAAAACTATTTGAATATATTTCAACCATTCATCCAAAAAAGCAAACATTGAAAAAGCAACACCCTTATTATAAACCAATATTAAGTCTATACATTGAGTATAATAACGAAAACCATCAACAAAGAGCATTTTTATATTTTGATCTATTATAAATATACCTATAATTGTAAAAAATAATATTATATATAAGCGTAAAGTTTTATTACCCATTTAAAATTTTTTCAAAAAATGAAACTAAATTTTTCATCTCTTTGTTCATCTCTTTTGCATCTTTGGCTTCAAGCAAGACCCTTAGTTTATTTTCAGTTCCTGAATATCTTATAAGATGTCTTATATTTTTTTTCTTTAAATTATCTAATCTTTGTGCTAAACCATCAATCTTTTCTAAGTCTTTTTTCTCTTTAATATTAATATTTACTAATTTTTGAGGATATAAGCTAAAAGGTCTAAGGACGTCTGATGCTTTCATTTTTGCATTTATTATAAGTGCTAAAACTTGCAAGGCACTCACAAGCCCATCTCCAGTTTTGGCAAAATCATGCATAATCACATGACCACTCTGCTCTCCTCCAAAATTTATACCCTTTTCTTTCATAATAGCTAGAACATATTTATCTCCAACATCTGCTCTATGCAAGTCTAAATTTTTAGATCTCATAAAATCATCTAAGCCTTGGTTACTCATCACTGTTGCAACGATTCCATTCCCTTTTAATAAACCTATATCATTAAGATAAGAACCTAAAACACCAAGTAATTGATCCCCATCAACTAAGTTTCCGTTTTCATCAACTACAACAAGTCTATCAGCATCTCCATCAAGGGCGATTCCTAAATCTGCTCTATATTCAACTACGCTTTTTTGTAAAGATTTTGTATGCAATGCTCCACAGTCTTCATTTATGTTAAATCCGTTTGGTTTGTTGTGCAGAACAATCACATCAGCACCAAGTTCTTCTAATATGGTTGGACCAACTTTATAGGCTGCTCCATTTGCGGTATCTAAAACTATTCTCATTCCTTGAAGACTTAACTCTCTTGGAAATGAATTTTTCAACTGAACAATATAGCGTCCTATGACATCATCTATTCTTTTAGCCTTGCCTATACCCCTTCCAACAAGTTGAGCATTTGCTATAGCTTCATCATCTTCATAAATACTCTCTATCTCTTTTTCAACATCAGGGGAAAGTTTATCTCCATATCTATCAAAAAATTTAATCCCATTATCTTCATAAGAATTATGCGATGCACTTATCATTATTCCAGCATCACATCTCATGTTTTCTGTTATAAAGGCAATAGCAGGAGTGGGCATAGGTCCTATCTCTATGACATCATATCCTATCGCAGTAAGTCCACTAACAATAGCATTTTCAATCATATAGCCACTTTTTCTAGTATCTTTACCAATTAAAATTTTATTTGTAATTGAATGTTTTTTAAAGTATATTCCAGCAGCCATTGCTACCCTCATGGCTACTTGAGCGCTTAAAAATGACCCAGCTTCACCACGAACACCATCTGTTCCGAATAATTTCATTATATTTTCCAATTTTTAAGTCTTGTATTTTAACATAATTAAGCATATATTTGAAATTTTTAGCATTTCAACCATCTTTAACGTACATTTAATTATCATTTTGCTAACATTGCAAACTTAATTTCTAAAAAAAAGGACTAAACATGGCAAATCACAAGTCATCGATTAAGAGAATTCGTCAAACAATCGTTCGTACAGAGCGTAATCGTTTTTATAGAACTCGTCTTAAAAATATCATTAAAGATGTTCGTGCAGCAATTGAAGCTGGAAACAAAGAAGAGGCTTCAGCTACATTTAAAATAGCGAACCAACAAATACATAAGTTTGTTAGCAAAGGTGTTCTTAAAAAAGAGACTGCCGCTAGAAAAGTAAGCCGCTTGCATAAAGCTGTAAACGCTATTTAATTATAGCAATCTAAAAAGGCAAAAAATGTTAGCAGATAAACTCACACCGTTTATCACCCGCTATAATGAACTTAGCAAACTGCTAAGTTCACCTGACATCACTTCTGACATCAAACGCATGACAGAACTCTCAAAAGAGCAATCTTCACTTCTAGCAATCGTTGAAAAAGCAAAACAGTATAAGGCTTTAGTCGTAGATATAGCAGATACAAAAGAGATGTTGAGTGATTCTGAAATGGGTGATATGGCAAAAGAAGAGCTCAAAGAACTTGAACCACAAAAACCACTGATAGAAGAAGAGATTAAAATGCTTCTCCTTCCAAAAGATCCCAATGATGATAGAAATATTATTGTAGAACTTCGTGCTGGTGCAGGTGGAGATGAGGCTGCAATCTTTGTTGGAGACTTGTTTGATGCCTATACTCGTTATGCTGATTTGCGTTCTTGGAAAATTGAGATTATCTCTACTTCCCCATCAGATTCTGGCGGGTATAAAGAGATAACAGCACTCATTAAAGGTGAGCAGGTTTATAGTCGCTTAAAATATGAAGGTGGAACGCATCGTGTTCAACGTGTTCCAGCTACAGAATCTCAAGGTCGTGTTCACACATCAGCCATTACAATTGCGGTTATGCCTGAGGTTGATGATGTTGAAATCACAATTGAAGATAAAGATTTAAAAATAGATGTGATGCGTTCATCTGGTTGTGGTGGGCAATCTGTAAATACAACAGATTCCGCTGTTAGAATTACTCACCTACCAACAGGACTAGTAGTCACGAATCAAGATCAAAAATCACAGCATAAAAATCGTGAAAAAGCGATGAAAGTTCTTAAAGCTAGACTTTATGACCTAGAGATGCGGGCACAACAGTCTGAAAATGCAGCAGAACGAGCAGCACAAGTGGGAACTGGAGATAGATCTGGTCGAATTAGAACTTATAACTATCCTCAAAACCGCATGAGTGATCATAGAATTAATTTGACACTTTATAGGTTAAATGAGATTATGAGTAGTGGGCTTTTAGATGAAGTAGTTGAACCTCTCATAACTGATCATCAAGCTAAAATAGTTGAGGCAGCAGGGCTTTAGACCTTCCTCCTAAGTATTTTTCTATTTACAAATCTTCCAATTATGATCTTTATCCCAGAGCATAGTATTTTTATATAAGCCTATGCCATTATATATTGGCTTGTCTTTACTGTGACTAGCTATTATCTTTACTTGTATCTTATCTCCTTGCTTTTTTTCTACTTGTCCGATTAAATCAAGTGCCATAAAACTCAATAATCCTTTTCCATTACGACAAACTTTATCACCAATATTTTTTTTCTTTTTTATAAGTTTTTTTGGCTTAACTATGATGATTTTTTTAACTTTAACTGCTTGTTTTACTTTAATAAAGAGGGTCTTCTTAACTTGAACTCGTTTTTTTATGATTTTTTTCTTTTTTAGTATTACTTTTTCTTTTACTTTTGGAATTCTGGTCACTATCTTATCAATACTAAGTTTTTTTATCTTAAAGGGTAGTGTTTGCACTTTTGAACAAACGATTTTTTTAGAGACTTTTAAGGCTGTTTCATTTTGAGAACTACAAGCATTAAAAATAACACCTAAGGAAAGTAAATATAAAAAAATATAATGATTTATTTTCATAATAACTCCAATAATCTTCTTGTATTATACTTAAGTTCTTGTAAAACTCCTATTTATTTATATTATTTATCTTCCACTGACACCTAAATCCATTAAGTAGCAGACCTTAAAGGGATGGCAATCCCTATTGTATGGTATATCTTTAAAAAAACAACGAAGTAAGGTAATTCAGGTTTTAAAGATATAATTAGAATTATAAAAAAGTAAAAGTTGCTCGAGGAGAGGTAAAGGTTAATACTCTTTTTAGAAATCTTAATCTCAATGAACATACTTTTTATAGAACTGAAAAAACGATATATGCTTATAAAGGCTTATCTCTAATCGGATTGAGAATGAAGGATGAATTTCTAATTATTGCCACAAATACTAAGCAAGAAAAAGCCTATTGTAAGCCTAAAACACAGGAAGAAAAGCTCAAAGTTTGTTTCTCTATAATCTTGAATATCTATCAGAAATATTATTGAATTATGAGCTTAGAGCTAAGGAGTTAGTAGCTGTTTTTAAGCGATTAAAATTTGATGGTTCTCAAAAATGACGACTATTATAGAAAAGACCTAATTCTAAAGTGAGTACATTATGTTATACATCATAGTAGCCCTTAAACCTGAGGCTCAAGCCTTTGTGGATAGATATAAACTTCAAAAATCTAAACTAAAAGAGTTTACTCTATTTTCAAATGTGTTTATAACTCTTATAGTGAGTGGTATCGGAGTAAACAACTCCGCACAAGCGACACAGACACTCATAAACCATTATGATATAGCAGAGGATGATACATACTTAAACATAGGAATATCAGGAGCAAATAAAAAATATAAAATAGGCACATTGCTCGAGATAGGAAACATTAGCTATAAACACAAAATAAACAACTTAAACTCTTTGAGTGATAAAATGCTCACCTGTCTTGATAGTGAAGCTTTTGATGACACCTATGAAATAGTAGATATGGAGTCTTACGGTTTTTATGATGCTATAAAACATTCCCCAGCCATAAAAAACTTTCATATACTTAAAGTTGTTTCAGATCATTTTGAACCTAGAAAAGTTACAAAAGAGCTTACTAAATTACTTATATTTAATGCAATTGATGCTATAAATGAGATACTTAATTAAAAGGGATCTTTCTTGAAATCGTTACTCGTTCTTATTTTGTTTAATCTATCTTTATTCGCCACTCAAATATCGGATGCACAACTCAAAAAAATGATAGGGAATATGATAATCATAGGGTTTTCAGATACAAATATTAACGAAAAAAGTAAAATCATTCAAGAGATAAACAAACATAATCTAGGAGGTGTAATTTTATTTGATGTTTTTTATAACGATAGAGAAAAAAATAAAAATATACTCTCACCAAAACAACTCCAAAAACTTACATCATCTCTTCAATCACTCTCTAAGCATCCTATTTTAATCTCCCTAGATCAAGAGGGTGGTAAAGTTACACGACTCAAACCTAAATATGGATTTTCAGAGTTTCCCTCAGCAAAAAATATCTCTCAAAACTCTTTAGAAAATGCTCAAAAAATATATAAAAAAATGTCCTTGATGCTTCAAAAAAATGGTATAAACTGTAACTTTGCTCCTGTAGTTGATTTGGAAGTAAATCCAAACAATAAAGTGATTGTAGGACTAGAACGTTCCTTTTCAGATGATACTATCACAGTAGAAAATTACGCAAAAATTTTAATAGAAGAACAAAAAAAAGCAGGAGTAATAAGTGTACTAAAACACTTCCCTGGACATGGTTCTTCTTTAGGTGATTCTCATCAAGGTTTTGTAGATATAACGAATACTTGGAGCAAAGAGGAGTTAGAACCTTATAAAATATTAATACATTCAAAGAGCGTAAATATGATTATGACTGCCCATGTTTTTAATTCTTACCTTGACCCTATATACCCTGCGACACTTTCTTATGCAGTAAATACAAAACTACTTCGTGAAGAGATGGGATATAAGGGGGTTATCATAAGCGATGATTTACAAATGAAAGCTATCTCAAAACATTATACTTTAAAAGAAACTGTTACTTTAAGCATCAATGCTGGTGTAGATATATTGCTTTTTGGAAACCAACTAGGAAATCAAGATATTGATGAACTTCTTGAGATAATTTTTATACAAGTGAAAAATGGCTCTATTGCGTATCAAAAAATCTTAGAATCAAGCGAGAGAATTAAAAAACTTCATAAGTGACCTTAGACTTATGCTAAAATTTCTCTATGAAAATACTTTTAACTACTTTAAATGCTAGATATACACATACTTCGATAGGTCTTCGTTATCTTTACTCAAATCTTCATGAGCTTCAAGATGATGCTCAAATACTAGAGTTTAGTATCAATGATGCCATCCAAACTATTGCAGAAAAATTACTTATGCACTCCCCTGCTGTTATAGGATTGGGGGTTTATATTTGGAATGTGAGTGAGATAGCTGAACTTATTCATATACTTAAAAAAGTGTCACCTAAGATTATCATTATACTTGGTGGTCCTGAAGTGACTTATATTCCATTTCGAGTAAATCTTGATGATGCTGATTATATTATCCAAGGTGAGGGTGAAGTGAGTTTTTACGAGCTGTGTAGAGATTTGAAAAATGCTATTTTTCCTATAGAAAAAATCATAACCATGAGTACTCCAAATCTTAAAGAACTTGTTCTTCCCTATGAGTTTTATACAGACGAAGATATACTAAACCGTTACATTTATGTAGAAATTTCTCGTGGTTGCCCTTTTGAGTGTGAATTTTGTCTCTCTTCTATGGATGAAAAAGTTCGTGCTTTTCAGCTTGATAATGTCTTAAATGAGTTTGAAAAACTTTGGCAAAGAGGGGCTAGAAACTTCAAGTTTGTGGACAGAACTTTTAACCTTAACATTCGATCAGCCAAACGAATTTTAGATTTCTTTTTAGAAAAAGAAGAACCATACTTTACACACTTTGAAGTGATACCTGACCATTTTCCAGATTCCTTAAAAGAAAAAATGAAGCTTTTTCCTCATGGAGCGCTCCAATTAGAGATAGGTATACAAACACTTAACCTAGAAGTTGCACAAAATATCTCACGCATACTTAAACTAGATAAAATCGAGGAAAATATCACTTTCTTGGAGAACGAAACTGAGGCACATATTCACCTTGATTTGATTGTTGGATTACCCGGTGAAAGCTTAGAAAGTTTTGGAAAAAACCTTGATGCACTGGTGAAATTAAGTTCTTGTGAGATTCAAATAGGCATACTTAAAAAACTTTCAGGTACACATATAAAGCGTCATGATATTGACTATGCAATGGTATATAGTGACATTCCACCTTATGATATTTTGAAAAATAAAAATCTTAGCTTTGATGATATTCAGATGATGAAACGCTTTGCACGGTTTTGGGATTTAACCTACAATAGCGGAAACTTTAAAAAAAGTATCCAACTCCTTTGGAAGGAACAAAGTGTGTATGAAAATTTTTGTGGCTTTGGTATCTGGATATATGAGCAAACTGATGCTACATGGAAAATATCTTTACAAAGATTAGGTGAACTACTTTTTAACTATCTTTGTAAAGTCAAAAATTTTGATGAACAAGTGATAGCTGATATGATGTTAGAAGACATGATGAAACTCAAAGGACGAGCAATTCCAAGCTACTTAAAACCTTGGAGCAGAAACTTTATTCTAAATGCAAAACAGGGAACGTCTGGGTTTAATAAAAGGCAAATATAATTATAATGGTTCTACTGTCAAGACCACCTAACTAAGTTTTCTTATTCCATCATACGATACTTTTTGTGACAATTTAAATGATGTTAGTTTTGAAATTATTTAAGGTCTAGCACTTAACTAGACTTCTTGTAAAACTGACTTAATGAAAAAAATGGGTGCTTAAAACCTTAAGTTTAATTCGTTACTATGGGGCTTAAAAAGGATTTATTTACAAATGACTGTAAAAAAATACTAAAAGTTGTATAAATTGTGCTTCGAAGAATGTTATTAAAAAGCGAAAAGGAATAATTAGATATTTTTGCAATGATTGTAAATATACTACCCCAAGAAAACCAAACAACATTTCAAAAGTTCTTATTTCATATACGATAAAATAAGAATAATAAAGTGAGGGTAGAAAGATGAGCAGAAAACGGACAACTTATTCAACAGAGCTAAAAACAAAATTGGTTTTAGAGCTTCTTAAAGAGGAAAAAACTCTTATAGAAATAGCTAAAGATAATGGTATTACACCCAATAATCTCAAAAACTGGAAGAAGCTATTTTTAGAGAATGCAGAGATGGCAATGGAACCTTCCAAAGTTGTAAAAGAGTATAAAGATGAAACTAAAAAACTTCAAGAAAAAATAGATGAATACGCAAAAACAGTAGGACAATTAACAGTGGAGAATAACTGGATGCGGGGAAAGCTGAGAAGCTCGGACTTATCTAGTAAAAAGGCTATGATAAATTTCGAGTTAAAGAGATTATCCGTAGTACAACAGTGTGCGATACTAGATATTAGTAGAAGTTCGCTTTACTATATACCTGTAGTCAGCGAACATAAAGAAACCATCAAGGAGGAGATAAAATCTATCTTTGAAGAGATACCAATATATGGAGCTAAGAAGGTGCATTACCAGTTACTAGAGAATGGTTTCAGTGTAAGTTTAAACACAGTGCAGAGTTATCGCAAAGAGTTAGGATTAAAGGCTATACTAGCTGTAAGAGAGCCTATTTCCTTAACTCTAGCTAATATACAACATCCTAAGTTCTCCTATAAGCTTAGAGGGATAAATATTACAAGAGCTAATCAAGTATGGAGTACAGATATTACCTATATTAAAATCAATGGTGGCATGGTTTATCTTGCAGCTATCATTGATTGGTACTCTAAAGCTGTTCTTTCATGGAAAATATCCAATACAATGGACACTGACCTTGTTATGGGAGTACTCAATGAAGCACTTCTTAAATATGAAAAACCAGAGATATTTAATACTGATCAAGGGAGTCAATATACTAGCTATATTCACACCCAAACACTTAAAGATAATGGCATTACTATCTCAATGGATGGTAAAGGTAGAGCTACTGATAATATTTGTATTGAGAGGTTCTGGAGAAGTGCTAAAGTTGAAAGAATTTATCTAAATCAGTACAACACAATTAAGGAACTAAAAGAGGATGTATCGGATTATATGGACTTCTACAATTATAAAAGATTTCATGAAACACTGAACTATAAAAAACCAATGAATGTTTACTTGGAGAGTTTACAAATAAATGATGAGAACTATACTGAAAATGTAGTAGCTGTTTCATAAAGTTACAGGTTAGAGGTGAATAAGGAATTTGGAAATGTTGTCTTGACTTATTGGGGTAGTATAAAACAATCTTTTAGCTCAAAAAGAAGAGTAAATAAACTACCAGAAATCATTTTCAAAAAGTATATTCTAAGATTACAAGAGAAGTATACCTTAGTATTTATAACTTTAAATGACTTTCGAAAGAAGTCTCATTTTACGTTGTTAACTCTTTTATCTCACTTTTAAATTCAGATACTGCTTTTTCTGCTTCAAATGCAATAGCTATATTATCTATAAATTACTTTTTCTAATTAGTTATAGTTTTACCTGTAACTTGATATTGTGATGCTAGCTGAGATACAGTTTTATCTTCTTTAATTAACTCTAAAATTATTTTAGACTTTTGTTCAGCTGTAAATACTTGACCTTTTTTCCTACTCATAATTGACTCCATATGTTTCTAATTTATTTTCTCAGTCCATTATACTAAATAGGCAACTCTTAGTTTAGTCTTTTATCCTTCTTTTTGAACTAATAATAAGCCAAACAGCGATAAGAAGAAAAGGGATACTCAACATCTGTCCAGTACTCATAAAAGAGATATTTTCGTACATCGCTTGAGGTACTTTCACAAACTCTATCAAAAATCTTGCAATAAAAACACTCAGTAAAAACACTCCAAAAAGAAAACCAGAATTTTTTGATTTTTGAGTGTAAAGATATATAAGACTTAGCATTATAAATATACTTAAATACGAAATTGCCTCATAAAGTTGTGCTGGATGTCTTGGTAACTCATCTACTCGTGAAAATACAAAAGCCCATGAAACATCAGTAACATTACCAATAATCTCAGAGTTCATAAGATTTCCCATTCTCACAAAAAATGCAAAAAGTGCCGTTGAAATGGCTAATCTATCAAGGAGATAAAGAAAACTAACTTTTGATTTTTTAGCATAAATAAATGTCGCAATAATAGCACCCATTCCTCCACCATGACTAGCAAGTCCACCCTCCCACACATAGAGGATTTTAATAGGATTCTCTAGGTAATAAGAGGGGTCATAAAACAAACAATGCCCTAATCTAGCACCAACTACTATACCTATAACTATATAAAACTGTAGCGTTTCAAGTTGTTGTATTGGCTTGTTTTCAAACTTATAAATCTTATTCATCACGCTAAAACCACTTAATATAGCGCTTGCAAATAAGACTCCATACCAATATACCTGTACGCTTCCAAGAGAAAGAAGAACTGGATTAGCATTCCAAACTATATACTCCATCATCTTAAAGCCTCTGCGATTAATTCTATGGGGTTTTTAAAGATAGTTTTTACACCAGCACCACTCATAGAGTTGTTTATCTGCATACGGCAAGCAGAACATTCAGCACTCACTATATCTGCACCTGTTTGCTCTATCATCGCTGCTTTTGGTTTACCAGCTGCCTCTGCAAAATGGTACTTTTCACTCTGCATAGTCACCCCACCAAAACCACAACAAAGGTTTGGATTACTCATCTCTACTATCTTGTAATTTTGTGTAATTAAATTTCTTGGTTCTGCATGAATACCTTGCATTTTTTTCGCATGGCAAGGGTCATGGTATGTTACGATTTTTGTATCTTTTTTCTTTGTGGCAAGGAGACTTTCTAACTCTGTATGATGCTGTAACCACTCTGTTGTCATAAAAACCTTAGCCATAACAACCTTTGCTCTAGCACGCCAATCTGGCTGATCGTGGAAGTAATGTTCATAATCAATCTTAAGCATCGCCGAACATGTAGCTTCTGGGATTAAGATAGCTTCTACATCCCAAGCAAATTGTTCAAAATATTCTATATTATATTTAGCATTAGAATCAACTGTATCAAAATCACCTGTAAAATACGCAGGTGCTGAACAGCATTTTTGCCCCTTTGCTAAAAATACATCTATTTCTAAAACTTCCAATATCTCTAATAGTGCATCACCTATACCTGTATAATTATAGTTTGCCAAACAGCCTATAAATATTGCCACCTTTCTTTTGCCACCATTTACAATATTTTCTTCATGCGAATTCAAAAAGGATGTTTTACTTAAACTTGGAAGCAGTCTATCAGTTTTTAACATCGGTAGATTAAAACGAGAGTTCATAGAGTTTGTATCTGCTTTGATTTTAAATCCACAAGTCTGAAATGTCCATCCAAGTTTAAAAGCTAAATCATTCAACCATCTATGACGAAGAAGTAAAAAGAATGCTTTTTTATACCAAGCTATGCCGAATTTTTTAGCTATATCTGAGCGGACTTGTTCTATTACCATATCTGTGGGAATTGACTTTGGACAAACTTCAACGCAGGCTGTACATAAGAAACAAGACTCAAAAATATCTTTAGCATTTTTATCTAAGTCTAATTTTCCTCTTTTATATGCACCAAGCAGATCTAAAAATCCACGAGGAGATGTAACCTCATCTGGATTTATCTTGTAAATAGTACAAACAGGAATACATTTTCCACATTTAACACAATCGTCTGCTGTTTCTTCGAAGTTAAAAATATTGTCTAGGGGTAAAATACTCATTATATTGTCTTTGAAAATGTTTTTTTATTTTGTGCATGATTTTTCATATACGCATCAAAGGGCATTGCAATATTTCTTATAAGCAATGTTCCTGTTTCACTACAAACTATAGCTTCATCTGATATACTTACAAGTGAATCAGCTTCAAATGCTTTAAGGGCTTCTATAGCGTCAGCGAAATAAGTATTGAAATCTACATCAAAGAGTTTGTTAAATCTTTTAATATCAAGTTTAAAATTACTCATCAATTCCATTATCACATACTGGCGGATTAAATCATCTTGATTTAGAATAACACCTCTCTCAAATGGAAGTTTTTGAGCATCAATAGCTTTTTCATATAAAGACATATCTTTGAAGTTTTGATTATAGCTGTCAATCCCCTCACCAATAGAAGTAAGTCCTACTCCGATTAAATCAGCTCCACCTTTTGTAGTGTAGCCTTGAAAATTTCTATGAAGTTCCCCTTTTTCTATCGCTTTAAAAAGTTCATCCTCAGGTTTAGCGAAATGATCCATTCCTACCATTTTATAATTATTTGAAGTTAAAAAATCAATCGTATATTGCATAATTTGAAGTTTTTCATCAGCAAATGGAAGTGTTGTTTCATCAATCTTTCTCATTGTCTTTTTCAGCCATGGAACATGAGCATAATTAAACACCGCAAACCTATCTGGCTTGAGTGTTAAAGCTAAGGATAAAGTCTCTTTAAAAGTTTGCAAAGTTTGGAAAGGTAGACCATAAATAAGGTCGATATTTACCGAAACCATATTGTATTTTCTAGCTAAATCCATCGCTTCTTTGCTAATCTCATAAGACTGAACACGATGTACAGCGATTTGCACTTTTTCGTTAAAATCTTGAATCCCAAAGCTAACACGATTAAATCCTGCTTCACTCATCACTTTCATCTGAGCTTCATTTATATGTCTTGGGTCTATCTCACAAGAAATTTCGGCATTTTCAACGAAGTTTGGAAAATAAGACTTGATATTTTGTATAATCTCTTTTAATTGCTCTGCGGTAAAAAATGTAGGAGTTCCTCCACCAAAGTGCATCTGAATAACTTGACGCTTACAATCAAGATGAGAAGATAAAATATCTAGCTCTTTTTTTAAATACTCCATATAACGAAGCATTTTATCTTCTTTTGAAGTGAACACTACATTACAAGCACAAAAATAACAAGCATTTCTACAAAAAGGAAGATGAAAATATAAACTCAAAGGTCGTGAAGAGTCTTGATTTTGTAATTTTGTAATATATTCAGCATAGCCATAAGAATCCGAAAATTCTAAAGCTGTGGGGTAGCTTGTATATCTAGGTCCAGGTTTTGAGTATTTGAAAAATTTTGAAAAATCTAACATTCTATTCCATTTTTAAAATAATTATATCAATATTAAATTAAATTAAAGATGTGTCTCATCAAATAAATAACTTAGTAAGTAATAAGCCAAATATAATTTCGATATTGGAATAAGTGATTTAAAGTAAAAAAATGAAGTCTAAAAAGTGCTTAAAAAGGATTAATTTACAATGAGCTGTAAAAAAATGCAAAAATTTGTCCAAACTGTGATTCAAAACAGACTAAAAAAGTAGGTAAGTGATAGGACATAAATAACTTCACTTACTAATGAAAATATTATCTTCTTCATTGAACTTAACGATACTAATGTAGTCGAGTCAAATTCACATTAAATCTAACCTTTTAACTGATATTAGTTTTGAAATTATTTAAGGTATGCTACTTATAAGTTTTTTAACTTATGATATAATGTAATTATTAAGATTTATCAAAAAGGAAATTAATATAATGAAACAATATATTTTAATTGCCTCGCATTTTATAAGTACTAGCGTATATGCGACAAAAACTTTTTTAGATAAAGACCATGTTCATAATGATATTGATAAGTGTCTTATCCATGTGCATCAACATTCTCATAATGGTTCTAATCATCAACACAAACATAGTCATTCCCAAGTTAATATCAATTATGTAGATTTCTTTACTTATAATAACGATATAAATCTATATGATTTTTCAAATATTTCTCAAACATACTTAGAAACTGCTTCTTGGATACCAAATCCTACATTAGAATCACTTTTTCGTCCTCCAAAAATATAACCTTTCAACACTAACTTATTTTATTACTACAAAAAAAAAGGAACAAAATGAAAATATTTTTTCTAGTTGTCTCATTTCTTTTACTAAATACCTCTTCCTACTCTCATGGTATTTCAGCAGAGGATATGAAGGCAATGATTGACGGGGGAAACCTTCGTTATATCTGGTTGGGTGCTACTCATATGTTGTCAGGTTATGACCATTTACTTTTTCTTTTTGGAGTTGTATTCTTTCTTACAACAACAAAGGACATAGTTAAATTTGTAACAATTTTTACAATCGGACACAGTATTACTTTAATATTTGCTACTTTTATGAGTATTAACGCAAATTATTATCTTATTGATGCTGTTATTGCAATTAGTGTTATTTATAAAGCATTTGATAACAACAAAGGGTTTCAAAATTACTTAGGTGTAAAATCTCCTAATCTATTAGTTATGGTTCTTCTATTTGGACTTATACATGGATTTGGACTTTCTACAAGATTACAACAATTACCACTTGGCGAACAAAATTTTGATATGTTATTAAAAATAGTATCATTTAATGTAGGTGTAGAAATCGGACAAATCATGGCTCTGATTATTATGCTTGTTATATTAACTCAATGGAGAAAAGCAACATCATTTTTACAATGGAGTAAAATTGCTAATCACACATTGATGTTCGCAGGTTTTATGTTATTACTCATGCAATTACATGGATATTTACATATAAGGAATGAAGAAGAATTTGGATTTAACAAAGATGAGCATTATCATATTCATTTAGATATGAAAAAAGCTGAACAATCAAACTATACACACGATAGTATATAAAGGAAAATAATGAAAACATTAATCAAATCAACACTACTTACATTAGCTCTTAGCTTAACACCAATTTATGCGAGTGGAAGTCATAGTCATGGGAATGGGCATAGTCATGCTCAAAAAGAAGTTAGTAAAAGTGTTATTAAACAAGAATCTAATAAAGTAATTATTGGATTAATTAAAGGAAATAAGATTGATAAAAGTTGGTCTAATATTTCAATTAAAGATATGAAGAAAAAACAATTTTATCATAATATGGAATGGGTAGTAAGTTATGAAAATAAAATGCTTAAAAATAAAGAAGAACAAACACTTTATATATTTGTAAGTCTTACTGGAAAAACAACAGGTGTAAACTACACTGGTAAGTAATCATTTAGCGAGTCTATATTCTCAGGCTTGTTAATTAAATATAAATGAAAGACTCCTTATCTTATTACATAATAAAACTTGTAATCACTACTCTTCTAATTGTATTGATTTCTGAAATAAGTAATAGACCTCAAATAATTTCAAAACTTGACTCGACTACATTAGTATCTTTAAGTTAAGTTCAATATAGTAAATTAAGACAAAATTTCTATTTCGCTATAATAGGAAGAAATAATTTTAAAGCTTAATTATGCAAATATCACTTGATATAGAGAAAGAATCTGTATATCAAAAAATTTTAGATTTTATTTCAAAATCGTTTAAAAAAAATGATGTGACTCTAAGAACAGTAGATGAAATAAGTCCTACTAAAGAACATCCATTTTCAGGATTATGGAAAGATAGAGATACAAATATTTTGATTGAAATTTTGAAAGGAAAAAAATGCTCAAAACCCTAACAACAAGCCAAAGTCAAGAACTAACTCTAGCCAAAACAAAAAAGTTGATGGATATAACAGCGAAGATTCTAAATAAAAGAGTCATAAAAAAACAAACAAATACTTTAACACCACAAGACAATTCATACATTCTCCCAAAGATGATAAAAATAGAATCTGGAAGTTTTATGATGGGGAATAATGATTATGAAGATGAACAACCCATCCATAAAGTGATAATAAATAAAGTATTTTTAATGGGAAAATACCAAGTAACTTTTAAAGAATACGATAAGTTTTGTGAAGATACACATAAAGAAAAACCAGATGATGAAGGCTGGGGAAGAAAAAATAGACCCGTCATAAATGTAAGTTGGGATGATGCAAAAAAATACTGCACATGGCTAAGTAAAAAAACAAACAAAAATTACCATCTCCCAAGTGAAACACAGTGGGAATATACATGCAGAGCAGGAACAAACACAGAATATAGCTTTGGGTATGATCAAGCACAACTTAAAGACTATGCTTGGTATGATCAAAATTCTTATGATTTAGGTAGTGAGCATAAAGATTATGGAACACATAGCGTAGGAGAAAAAAAAGTAAATCCATGGGGCTTATACGATATGCATGGAAATGTATGGGAATGGTGTGAAGACTGCTATGAGGATAACTATGAAAACAGTCCACGAGATGAAAGCCCAAATAGAAAAGGAGAGAATAAAGTCCTTCGTGGTGCTTCTTGGTTCAATAGTCCGAACCTTCTTCGCTCTGCGTTTAGGTACGGGAACTTCCGTGGTGGTGCGATTAGCTTCTTTGGCTTTCGTCTTGCGGGAACTTTACCTTAGGTATTTAGTGTTTTTAAGCCTTTGGCTCCAGTGTATATTTATATTTTAGCTCTGATAACACAAAAAATAGATAAGGAAAAGAATGAAACAAATATTAAAACGATTAGAACTTATAAAAACAAGTATATCTATAGAAGATGAAGAGATAATAGAACTTCAGCTAGTAAAATTAAAAACACTTAGTGTTGATGATGAAGTTCAAACTATATTAGAACATATAGAGAAAAATAACTATGGTGAAGTACTGTATCTTATAGATGGGTACTTCCAACGCTTTAGTGGTATTACTGTTTATGAAGACCCAAAAACACTGGGGCTTAAACTTGAACTTAAAGTTTTAGAACAAAAACTACAAAATTTTAGTAATGAAAAAAATGAATATTTTAATAATCTAAATGCCTTTTATGTAGAGTATAACCTCTGTTTAGGAGAACTCATAAAAGAGGTTTTAAGACTAAACCAACTTCATCTTAAAAATGAATATGAAGCAAAAGAGAAAGTAAGAGGTGCGTATGAAGTACTTCAAAAAGAAAAAGAAGCTTTAGCCCAAGAGATGAAATATACTGACTTTACAAGTTTTGAAGAATTCATGCAAAAGATGCACAAACTTCAAGATGATTATAATGAGATGAAAGATGAGTTTGATGAGATAGAAGAGCTTAAAAATGCTTACAATGAAGCTCAAGATGATTATGAAAACTTTAGCAGTGAGTATGAAGAACAACTTAAAGATGCCCCTCAAGAACTCACAAAAGAGAAAAAAAAAGAGCTTAAACTTAGCTATAGAAAAGCATCTAAACTTTGCCATCCCGATATTGTAGTAGATACTTTAAAAGATGATGCACAGGAGATGATGCAGGAATTAAACAGTGCCTATGCAAAGAACAATCTCCAAAGAGTACAAGAGATACTAAGTAAGCTTGAAACAGGAAAAGGCTTTGTAGCAACAAGTGATGGGGTAGATGATAATGAGATACTTATAGCAAAAACAACATCACTTAGAGGTAAAATCAAAAAAGTTATTGATGAGATACAAGAGATACATGAAGAAGAAAACTACGAAATGATGATGAATTCTCAATTATGGGGAGAATACTTTGATACTCAAAAAGGAGACTTAGAGGCTGAAGTAGAGAGTTTACAAGATATACTTAAAGAATAAGGAAGCTTTATGATTGGATATAGCGACTATGAAGATGAAAAAATTATTTATAAAGTGACAATACATATTTTTACTTTATACTTTTAAAGTTCTTGACTAAACTAGGATAATTAATGCTTAATGGAAAAAATATACTCATAACTGGCGGTACAGGTAGTTTTGGAAAACAATATGTTCGTACAATTCTTCAAAGGTACAAACCTAATAAAATTATAATTTATTCGAGAGACGAACTTAAACAGTTTGAGATGGCTCAAAAGTACAATGATAGTTGTATGCGTTATTTTATCGGTGATATTAGAGACTTAGCACGTTTAGAAAAAGCGATGAATGGTGTGGATATTGTAGTCCATGCAGCAGCTCTTAAACATATTCCAATTGCGGAGTATAATCCCATGGAATGTATCAAAACAAATGTTATGGGCTCTCAAAATGTTATAGATGCTTGTATAGCAAATGAGGTTTCTCATACCATAGCTCTCTCCACCGATAAGGCAGCTTCTCCTGCTAATTTGTATGGAGCTTCTAAGTTGGTCTCAGATAAACTATTTGTAGCAGCAAATAACCTAACGGGTGGTCATAAAATAAAATTTTCTGTTGTAAGATATGGTAATGTTTTAGGTTCACGAGGTTCAGTTATACCATTTTTTCAAAATCTTCTAAAAAATGGTGCTACAGAACTTCCTATAACGGAAGCAAATATGACACGCTTTTGGATTACACTTCAAGAGGGTGTTGATTTTGTACTTAAAAACTTTGAGCGTATGCAAGGCGGAGAGATATTTATACCAAAAATACCCTCAATGAAAATGACGAATTTAGCCCGTGCTATTGCGCCAAATACATCACAAAAAATCATAGGCATTCGTCCGGGAGAAAAACTTCATGAACTGATGTGTCCTGTTGATGATTCTCACATTACTCTTGAGTTTGATGATCATTTTGTGATTAAACCTTCCATTACATTTAGTGAGCCTATAAATTACACTCAAAATCTTTTAGGAGAACTTGGGACTACGGTAAAACAAGGTTTTCAATACAGTTCAAAAGACAACACACTATGGCTAAGTGATGAAGATTTGCTTAAAAAACTTCAATCAACAAAAGAAGAAGAGGCTTAAATGTCTCCTCTAAGCTACTCAACACAATCAATAGATGAAGATGATATTCAAAGTCTTATAGAAGTACTAAAAAGCCCTTTTTTAACACAAGGTCCAAAGCTTAGAGAGTTTGAACAAGATTTAGCTACTTACACGGGTGCAAAATTTGCGATAGCCTTTAATTCTGCTACTTCAGCCTTAGAATCATCTTATACAGTCGCAGGTATAGCCAAAGGTGATGAGCTTATAACTAGTCCTATAAGTTTTGTAGCTACTTCAAATATGATTATAGCATGTGGGGCTACTCCTGTTTGGTGCGATATAAAAAAAGATGGGAACATAGATGAAGAAAAAATTGAAGCACTTATAACTTCTAAGACAAAGGCAATAGTACCTATCCATTTTGGAGGAAAACCTGTAGAGATAGAAAAAATTCATGCTATCGCAAGAAAGCATAGACTCCTAGTTATTGAAGATGCTGCCCATGCTTTAGGTTCAAGTATAGGGGGTCAAAAAATAGGCTCATTTTCGGATATGACAGTCTTTAGTTTTCATGCCATTAAGCCCATTACAACAGGGGAGGGTGGAGCAGTTTTGACGGATAGTGAAGAGTATGCAACGCAACTCAAACTTATCCGCTCTCACGGAATGATAAAAAAACAACTTTGGGATTCTGATATGATAACTTTGGGCTATAACTTTAGAATGTCTGAACTTGCAGCATCTCTTGGTGTATCACAACTCAAAAAAATTGATAATTTTATTAAGATAAGAAACTCTATCGCTTCCTATTATGACAAAAGATTTAAAGAAGAAAAACTTTTCACAGTACAAAATATCAATAAATTTCAAAAAAGTTCAAGACATCTCTATCCTATATTTATTCAAACACAATTACAAGTAGATAAACAAGAGATTTTTAAAGAACTGCAAGAAAATGCTTTAGGTATTCAAGTACATTACAAACCAATCTATGAAAACTCCTTTTACAAAGAACATTTTGGTGAAGTTTTTTATCAGGGAGCAGATGCTTTTTATAAGGCTGAAATTTCTATACCCTGTCATCAAAAAATGAATTTAGATGATGCTAAATATGTAGCCGATACCCTGATAAAAATTCTAAGTAAGTATAGTAAAAAATGAACCCTCTTAGTATAGCTATTATTCCAGCACGAGGAGGAAGTAAAAGGATAATAAAAAAAAATATAAAAGATTTTTTTGGAAAACCTCTTCTTGCCTACTCCATAGAAGTAGCTCAAAAATCAGAACTTTTTGAAAAGATTATCGTTTCAACAGATGATGAAGAGATTGCCAAAATCGCAAGACAATACGGAGCAGAAGTTCCTTTTTTAAGACCTAAAAATCTATCAGATGATTTTACAAGAACTGAAGATGTTATGAATCATGCTATTGAGTATCTTGAAAAACAAGGAGAGTTTTATCAGTATATCTGTACACTATACGCAACTGCTCCACTGCTTGAAGTACAGTACCTCATAGAGGGTTATGAAACTCTTAAAAATAGCGACGCTATAAATACATTTAGTGCCACGAGTATGCCTTTTCCTATTCAAAGAAGCTTTAAGTTAGATAGTGCTGGGAGATGTGAAATGTTTACACCTCAATACTATATGACACGCAGTCAAGATTTAGAAGAAGCCTATCAAGATGCAGGACAATTTTACTGGGAAAGTAGAGAGAGAAAAAATAGTTCTAAAATACTCTTTAGTGACATAAGTATCCCCATAATCCTACCTCGTCACCTTGTTCAAGACATAGACACACTAGAAGACTGGAGACGAGTAGAACTCATGTACCAAATTCTTAATCCTGATATTTTTGACAAATCTGATAATTTAAATATACTTTTTAGAGCAGACTCTTCTTCAACTATAGGAACTGGTCATATTATGAGAGATTTAGTTTTAGCCTCACAATATAAAAATGCAAATGTCACCTTTGCCGTGCAAAATTTAAAGGGAAATATAAATCATAAAATACTCGAAGCTGGATACAAAATAGAGCTATTAAACTCAAACAAGATAAAAGAACTCATAAAACTTATAAGACGACTATCTATTGAACTTATCGTTATAGATAACTATAAAATAAACTATAAGTTCGAGAAAAAGATTAAAAGAAAAACAAATGTCCAAATCCTAGCCTTGGATGATACTTATGAAAAACATCATTGCGATATTCTCCTCAATCATAATATTAGTGCAGATAAGAAAAAGTATAAAGGCTTAGTTCCTGATAATTGTGAGCTTAGATGTGGAAGTAAATATACACTTTTAAGAGATGAATTTATAAAAGAAAAGAAAAAATATTATGAGAAATCTAAAAATAAAAAAACTATTTTTTTAGCAATGGGTGGAGCTGATCATAGTAATATAAATATTCAAATATTAGAAGTTTTAAAAGAATTTAAAAATCATTTAAATATAAGGGTAAACATAGTAACAACAACTGCAAACCAAAATTTAAAAGTCTTAGACAAATACTGCAAAAATAAAAAATGGATAAGTCTCCATGTAAATTCAAACAAAATAGCAAAACTTATGGTAAAAAGTGATTTTGCTATCGTAACTCCTAGTGTTGTAGTAAATGAAGTTTATTTTATGAAAATACCATTTATAGCTATAAAAACAGCAGATAACCAAGTAGATATGTCTGAGTTTTTAAAAAAAGAAAGATACAAAATACTAATGCAATTTAATAAAAAAAATTTAAAAGAAGAATTATACAAAATACACTACCCCAATAAGTAAAGACAACATTTCCAAATTTCTTTTTCCCCTGATACTTATTTTGATATTAGCAGTACGCTAACATTAAAACTAGATGCAATGAGAGTCGGCAAAGAGCATGTTGAAGCTTTTAAAACAATTAGAATTTTAAAATGAAAGCAACTATTTTATCATTCCCTAAACAATGATTTGTTTCTAGGGATCTTATATATTCTCTTTATGATACACAGCATATAACATTGCTTCATACCTACCATCTGTATAATAATCAAAATAAAAATCATATTGAGGAAGTATCTCTTTTATTAATTTAGGAATTGTATATAAATCGTCTTTTTTATGGTAAATTGAAATGGCTAAATTTGGCTTATATTTTAAAATAGTTTTTTTTGCACCAAGAAGTGCACTATACTCCGCCCCCTCAATATCCATTTTTATTAAGTCGATTTTTGGTGCATTTTGCTCATTCACCATATCATCAATATTTTGTGTATATACTTTTTGTGAATATTTATCTTTTTCACCCACAAAACTACAGTTTCCCTTATCTTCATAACTTAATTCAAGGTTACTTGTTTCCCAAACAGCTTTATTGATTATTTTTACTTTATTTTCTAGTGAAGGATTTAATTTCAATTGTTTTTTCATTAAATCAAGACTTGATTTTATAAACTCATATACATAAACTTTGGATGCACCTTTTGCACTAAAATAAAGGGCGGTATCACCTGTAGCACCTCCACAATCTATTACAACATCATCCTCTTTTGTATTTAATATATCTTTATATCGGTATTGTTCTAAAACAAAATCAATAATAACACCAATTGGATTTATCCAAAGTTTAATATCATAACCAAGCTTTTTAAGATTAAATACTTCGAGTTTTCCTATAACCGTAGCATTTATAGAAGGATACTTTAAATCTTTATATTGAAGTACCTCCTCTTGCTTTTCCCTGACTAAATCCATGTTAAAAGGAGCATTATAATACGGAGAATTTAGTGTTTGGTGAGTATAGTACTGAATATACTTTTTCTTACTATATTCATCACATAAATTATTATAAAGATATTCATAGTTCTCTATATTATCAAAATAAACACTATTCGTATCGTGATATATATTAAAAGAATCATTATGTATATTTTTTTTCAAAGCTATAACATCACTAAAACTAGTATTATTCTCTAATGCAAAAACAGAAGGTTGAGATATCATTCCTTTTCTGATTTGCTCTCTGTATTCTTTGATATACTCGATATAAAAAAATTTCATATTTTCCCTTTTTTAATTGAACATTATTATATTCAATTTTTTTTCTGTCATTTTATCAATGCTATCTTTCATTTTATACCTAGAACCTATGGACGCTATTACAAAATTCTTTTCGTCTTTTTTAAGTGCTTCTTGGGGAGTAATTATAGCAATATTATCATGATACTCATCACCACTTGCCCAAGTATCTATAAAATAATTTATAGATATATTCTTTTTATTTAATTGTTTTTGTATTTGTGTTGATAAAACACCTAATCCCCATATATTTAATGATTTCAGATTTAGATTCTCAATTTCATTTACAATGGTATTGACTACACTAATATCAATATCATTTTCATTTGGAGAATGAAATAGTGCCATCTCTTTTACTATTTCTACATTAGGACTTACTTCTTTTGAAAGTATAAAGTTTGTGTTTTTATCCCATAATGTAACATCAAATTTTTTTGTAACACCTGATTGTTGTCCCGTGCCATCATGACCAATATTCAAAACTAAAGATTGTTTAGGATAAAGAGTGTAAGAGTTTTCTTGATATTCTAAAAAGGTAGCTTGAACATCATAATAATTGTTTTTTCTATAGGCATCATCTTTAAATTCTTTTAAAATATTTCCTCCACTATTTTCTATTGCTTTTTGTACAGTCTTGGGGTTATTTATAAACTTAAGATAATCATTTTTATCAATTCTTTTTACCTTATAAAATTTATCTTTCCAAGTACCCATACCCCAGCCTGTAAATCTTTGAAAAATAAATCCATCCTCCTCAAATTTGATACTATTTTTGATACTAGGTGTATAACCACTTATACTATGAATATTTTCCCTGTCTTCGTATAAATCAAGGGCATCATTCATAAATCTTAAAAATCCTGATGCACTTACTATATCATCTTCTAAATAAATAAATTTTCCATATTTTTCTAATAAAAAATCCATACCTTTCCCATGATTAAGAAGAGGACCTAAATTTGTTGCTCTTTGAATGATATAAATTTTTTTAAAACCATCTATTGTATGTAAATAAACCCTTAGTTTATGAACCATTTCTTCATCGCCGTCTTTTGCTCCATCTGAAAATATGTAAAGTTCACTTTCCATTGATAATATATTGTTCTTAAGTGCATTTATGGTTTTTTTAAGATGTGATAGTCTATTATATGTACCGATCCCAATTGGTGCAAGTTGTTTCATTATTTACCTTTTTCGCACATCAAAAAGATGCTAGAACAAAGCTCTGGATACTGTTGTCCTAAATCATAACAAGCATCTAAATACTCTTTTGAAATAATATCTGTTTGAAGTAATTTATCCCATTGAAAATTCGCCAATGCTTTGAAAAATATACCAGATCGATGAACTACATTTAATCCTGCTTCTTTTGCATCTCTTTCTAATGTATCTAAGGTATATGTAATTCTATGTCCATGTTCTTTCTCTGCTGGTGTTACGACACAGTTATGAGTTATAAGTCCCATCTTAACAGCTATTTGTCTTGATGGTGCCATTGCATTTGGAGTTACTAAAAACAATCTACCACCATCATTTAGCCATTCGTCATTTATTCTTTTTAAGACTTGTACTGGGTCATCCAAGTGTTCTAAGACATGTGTTAAAATAATATTATCATATTTTTTCGGTAGTTCTACATTTTCAAATAAGTTATTTATAAACTTGACATTTGAAGGTACTTTTTGTTTTGCTTCTTCTATGGCTTCACTGGATGCTTCAACACATGTGATATCATCAAAATATTCAATAAATTTTTTTGTAAAGTCTCCTTTAAAACAACCAAGTTCTAATAAAGAGCCTTTTGTATTAAAAAATGGTTTAAAGGATTTAATCATAAATGGATGCATAACATCATAATCAAAACTATAGCCATACTTTCTTTCATTATCAACTATCTCTTTATTATAATCTCGTTTCATTTTATCTTCCTTTTATTAATTTAATTCTCTAATAAAGCTAATCCAAATCCATTCTTACCAAATTCATTACCGTTATAAAGCATATACACTTTTTCATCACAATGAAATACAAATGGGTAACACATCATTTCTGAATCCCAACCTTCTTTTGATAATTCTATGCCAACTTTTGAGTCATCTCTCGTCCAATTTTTCAAATCTTTTGAATATGCATAACCTGTTCTATATCCATTATTTTTATTAGTTCTAAATCCAATAGCATCTCTATATGAAAAAAACATATGATACTTATTTTCATAAAAAATAACAGTAGGTAATGCTTGGCATTCATTCTCATCTATTACATCTGAAATGATACATTTACTATTTCTATTCCAATTAATACCATCTTTTGAATCAGCATAAGTAATTTTATAGACTCTCTCCAAGTTATTTGTATCAGCATCATTAATCCATCTTAGTCCATATATATACCACATATGGTATGTATCATTAAATTTACTCACAAAAGCATCTCCAACTAAAAATGGTTCATTCAATGAAGAAGTAACAATGGGACCATTCCCATATTTCTCAAATGTTTCACCATTATCAAAACTTTGTGCAAAACCGATTGATGCATCAGCTGATACCGAGACTTTTCTATTCCACCCTGTTGAGTATGCTAAGATTCTATTATTTTCTTTATATACATTTAAAGGGAAAATACCATGTTCGTCAAAACATCCCATTTCCCCCAATGGTATAACTTCCTTATCTGAAATTTTTAAAATATTTTTAAATTCTTTATCAAAATCAACATACATTACATGACTTAATAACTTGTTTTTCTCATCTCTTTGTGCTGCTGAAAAATATATCCTAACAAAATCATCAAAAATAATTGCTTGTGGAGATTTTGCAAATGCAAAACAATTTGATGCTAAGTTATGATCTCTAGGGTCAAATATTTTTCCTAATTTTTTCCACTTCATATTTATCCTGTATAACTTTCTAGTTCTGCTATTCCAAATCCATTTTTACCAATACCGTTACCCTGAAAGAACATATATATTTTATTATTCAACTCAAAAATACTAGGATAACTAATAGATTCATTATCCCATCCTTCATCAGATATGTCAATTCCTACTTGAGAATCATCTCTAGTCCAATTTTTTAAATCTCTTGAATATGCATAGCCTATTTTATAACCACGATTTTTTTCGTTATATCCTAAATTATATCTATAAGAAAAAAACATATGATATTTATTTTCATAATAAAGAACTTCTGCACTTGCTTGACACTCATTTTCTTCTAAAACATTTGCTATTAAATCTTTGCCTTCTTTAGTCCAATTTAATCCATCAGAGGATGTAGCAAGTCTTATTTTGTAAACAGGCTGAGGAATACTATCTGTTTCTATCCATTCTCTTCCCGCTGAATACCATAAATAATATATATCATTAAACTTATTTATTCTAGGACTTCCCAAAACAAATGGTTCATTAGGAGTATATGACAGTACGGGTCCTTGACCAATTTTTTGAAAAGTATCTCCATTATCATTACTATAAGCTAATCCAATTGCTGCATTAAAAGGTACTGATTCACAACGAGTCCACCCAGCATAATAAGCTTTAATTTGATTATTGTCCTTTATAACGGATACTGGATAAGTTCCGAACTCATCAAAAGTGCCACATGCTCCCAAAGGTAATATTGGATTATTACAAATATTAAGAATGTTAAAAAGATTGTTTTTATCTAAATCTATATACCCTAGTCTACTTATAAATTGTTCATTTTCATCCGCTTTTGCTCTAGAAGAAAAATAAACTCTAATATAATCATCAAAAATTATCGCATTGGGAGACTGTGCATATATTTCCATCCAATTTTTATTTTTTTGTTCTAAAGGGTCAAAAATTTTTCCTAACTTTTTCCACTTAAACATTCTTGCTCCTTTTTGGCTTACATAAATTTCTTGCACCTGTTTCCAAACAACCATAATAATAATCATTGAATCCAGCGACATTCATTAGTTGGCAAACTTTTTGTATATCATATTCAACTCTATATATCTCAAATTTTTCATCAAAAACAGCAAATGAAGCTCTAGCATCACCATCCCTTGGTTGCCCTACAGAACCAGGATTACAATAAATTTTATCTCCAAAATCATCAACCCTTGGTAAATGAGTATGACCAGAGAGAAAATATTTCCCTTGCACTTTTTCAAAATATTCTTGTGTTGGTTTTAATAAATATTCATCAATTGGATCAGCCCATCCACCATGTACCATTTTTATATTTTCTATTTCAATTTGAATAGAAAAAGTTTTTATCCAATCAAGATTTTCATTAGAAAGAACTTTTCTTTGATACACTAAACAATCATTGACGCTTTGTGATCTTGGACAAAAGCCACCTCCAGCTAAATACCAATCATGATTTCCCATAAGTACAGGAATATCTCGTTTTCTTAATTCATCACAACATTCGTTTACTTGAGAGTAGTAACCTGTTACATCTCCTAAACAATATATCTCTTTAATTTGCATACTATCTATTTTTTTTAAAACCTCTTTTAAGGCTTCATAGTTACCATGTATATCTGATATAAATGCTATTTTATTCATAAAATATAAAATCCTCTGTATAGCGAATTGCTCTACCTTTTTTAGTTATTTGTTTTTTTAGTTTCCTCTTATCAAGAAAAAATTCAACAGACATAATCGACTCATTAAAACCAAAAGCACTTCTTATTGAGGTCGATGAAGATATTCTAGGATTTATTTCTAATAATTTGAGTTCATTATTTGAACATTTTCTAAACTGAAAATTTGTTGGTCCTAATGGTTTAAAATGTTTACATAAATCAGATATTGCAAGGTAAATTGAATTGTCTTCAACAACTAATGCTTTTTCAGTAAAACCATCTTTAGATAGTTTTCTTTTTAATATCATTAAACTGATAAAAGAACCTTCTCCGTCACAAAATGCAGAACAAGAGTATTCTTCATCATCGGATCCTACATATTCTTGAACCATTAAGTTTATTCCAATATCTTTTTGAGACAAATTAAATTTTTTTTCATTTTCTATTTTAACTATTCCTTGTGAACCAAAACCACATCGAGGCTTAACTAATAAAATTTTTCCTAAATTTTTGACTAAATGTTCATAATTACAATTTAGAGAACTTTTAATAGAATATGAAATAGTATGTTCTTGCATGTATTCATAAAATTTCCATTTATCAGTACATAACTCAATAAGAGAACTTTTATTTAGTAAAAGTTCAACACCTGTTTGTTGAATCATTTCTCTATTTTTATTCCAAACTTGCATATCTATTTCAATACCAGGAATTATTAAATCAATTTTATTTTTTTCAATAGTGGAAATAAGCCAATCTATATAATTATCATCACTTGTTGGTATAGTTTTTATAAATAAATCACAAAATACTTCTGCTATTGAATCTTCATATATAGAAGTTCCAATAAGGTGATATTTTTCTTTACTCATTTTTAATGATTTTAAAATACCGTAGCCTACAATTCCACTAGCCCCTGAAACAAGAATATTTTTCATTTTTTTTCTTCTATAAGTATATTTTTAATACCTTTTTCAATACTTGTATTTGGATAATAGTTAATTTTTTCATATAAATCATTATCCTTATCAAAAATATTATTAGGTATATCATCCTTATCTCTTAAAAATTTAATTTCTCCACCATTTGCATAAACAATATGGGCAAATTTTCCAATTTGAGAATAACTCACATCCTCCATTGTTCCACAATAAAATACACCAAATATTTTTTTATTTATAATTCGTACAATTATTTCATTCAAATCTTCAATATAGATATAATTTCTTAATGCATCATGTTTACCATATATAGAAATATCTTCTCCATTTTTTGCTTTTTCTAGCATATGATAAAAAAAAGGTTGTTGCTTAGAAAAACTTTTATCATTACCATATATTTGAGATGGTCTTAGTATTGTTAAGTTAAGATTATTTTCTTTACTAAATAATATTGCGATTTCTTCTGATTGTTTTTTAGTTAAAGCATACGATGTGTAATATGGAGAAGAAATAGATAGGCAAACAAATATACTTGATAATAAAACAAAATGTTTTATATTTAATTCTTTAGTTAATTGACACACTCTGAGAGTACCAAGGACATTAGTACTAATTGCATTTTTAAAATCTAAATATGATCGTCCACCAAATGAGGCTGCAATATGTATGACAGTATCAATACCTTTTGGAAAATTTCGAACATCAATATCTTCATTTAAATCAAGATATAGGTCACAGTTTTTTCTTCCAGCAGTTACTAAAGTATGCTCTTTTTTCAAAACTTTTATCAAAGAGATAGACAAGGCTGAAGTTCCACCTATAATTAGTATTTTCATTTTACTTCCACCAAAATTCCGCAAGACAATTCAGGATATTGAACTCCTAGTTTACACAATGAGTCAATTATATTTTCCTTTAAATCTAAACTTATCATCTGTTTTGTAGTAAATGGTTTAAGATATATTCCCTCTACACTTATAACTTCTAGTTCAGCCAAATGAATATCATCTATAAATGTTTTTTTCGTATAATATCTTTTATGTCCAAGTAAAATATCATTTTCTGATAGTTCAGTAATATCTTCTACTAATCCTGATAATTCACCTAGTTTTCTATTCATAACTTCTGCATTTGGAACTGATAAAAACATTCTACCCTTAGGATTTAAAAATTGTTTATAGTATTTCATAATTTTAACTGGTTCATCAACATGCTCTAAAATAAAGCCCATAACAATCAAATCAAATCTCTCTTTTGTTTGAAAAGCTTCAAAATATGTTTCATATACATTAGATTTAAAACTTGGATATTTAGCTTTAAAATTCTCAATAATATCTTTTGAACCATCTAAAATAAGATGCTTTTCAAAATAATCTGAAAAGTTCAATGCACTAAAACCATGCCCTAAACCTAATTCCAATAGTGATTCCTTAGAATCAGATAGTTCTACTATTCTTTTTGAATACCAATTTAACAGAATCTTATTATCGAAATCGTATAGATTACCTCCTGTATATGCTTTTAAATGTTTATCTAAGTGTTTGTGCATTTTCAATCCTATTTCATCTCATATTCTGATAACATCTTCTGAACACCGTCTTTACTATTAAACATTAAAATATCAATAATTGAAAGATATGGTATAAAGTTATTAGTAAATTGCTTATATACTGGAATATCTGATTTTAAAAAATTGAGTTGGATATTATTTCTTTGAAATACATTTTTATCATATAATTCTGTTCCACCTATTGGATTTATGTATTGAATGGAATTAAGAACTTTATTTATAGCTATAACTTTTTCTTGCGATTTTAAATCATGGTCAATATCAATAGTTGAAGAGATAACTATAGTTGTTTTTATATCAAGATATTCACATAGTAAAATTATTGAGTTATAAATATATTGAAATAAATTCTTTTCATCATACATAAAAATACTTTTAATCAAGGGAAAAATATCATTAAAACAAGGTGCTTTTTTATAACTATTTTCTATTTGTGCTAAAATCTTAGTAATCTGTTTCTTTGCTTCATTTGAAATCAACCTATCCCTTACATCCAAACTATCAGAATCTTTTTTTAAAGGTATTGAAAATAGAGTTTTTTGCTTATTCAATAAGATATTATTTCTATGAAACCATCCTTTTTTAGAAAACTCAATATTATCATATATAACAAAAGTATCAACAGCATTTATAAGTTGCCAATATCCTATATAGGGGAATAGATATGGTTGCATAATTGCTATGGTCATTGTATATTTTCTTTTATAGTTTTTATTATAAGCTCTTGTATCTCTTTTCCTAAATCAGGGTATAGAGGCAAGGCAAGTATTTTTTTTGATATATCCCTTGATATTGGCATATTTTGTTTTGGTTCTATATAATCTAAAGAATCAAGAGATGGATAAAAATATCTTCTTGGGAAGATCAACTCATCATTGAGAGCTTTTTGCACTCTTTTAAGTTCTTCTTCATTCTTAAAAATTACTGGAAAATAACTATAATTTTGATTTGAGTTTTTATTTTGTTCCTGAAATATAAGGATAGCATCTAATTCTTTTTTATAATAAAGCAAAATATCTTTTCTTTTTGATTTTATTTCTTCTATATCATCAAGTACACACAAGCCCATAGCTGCTTCAAACTCATTCATCTTTGCATTTGTTCCTAGATAAGGAATAGATTCTTGAGTATCTATACCAAAGTTTATAAGATACCTAGCCTTCTGTGCTAATGTATCATCATTGATGATTAATGCACCACCCTCTATGGTATGAAAAAGTTTAGTTGCATGAAAACTAAGAGTAGATATATCTCCATAATTTAATATAGATTGACCTTTATATTTTACATCAAAAGCATGAGCCGCATCATAGACTACTTTTAGATTATATTTATTTGCAATTTCTTCTATTTTTTCTACATCACAAGGATTTCCAAATATGTGTACAGGAACTATTGCACTTGTGTGTTTAGTTATGGAATTTTCTATTTTTTTGCTATCTATATTGAGAGTATTTTCATCTATATCTACAAAAATTGGATTAATACCATTTGTTACTAATGAGCTAGTAGTTGCTACAAATGAAAATGGTGTGGTAATAACATAGTCTTTTATACCCAAAGTCCTATATGCAATTTCCAAAGCTGCTGTGCCATTTGAAACCAAGATTATATTTTTTACACCGAGATATTTTTCAAGTCTTTTTTCAAGTCTTTTTACTAAGGGACCATTATTTGTTATCCAGCCATTTTTATATATCTCATCCACATATTTTTTATATTTTTCTTTGTTTGGTAGATATGTTTTTGTGATATTTATCATATAATTACTCCCTCACCACTTAGTAAAATTAAGATTATTAAAATTTTTAATAGTCATTTTTGATATACATTCTACACTAAATTTGCTAAATCTTTTAAAAACAATTTTCTTACTTTTAAGAGTTATGTCACTAATTTTAATTAAATCAAAACTAAATAATCATCAAGAATTTTTAGCTTCAAACTTTTATTAGACTTCTTAGCTCTCTGAGGCATATAGGAGTTTTGCAAGAAGTCTAGTGAATAAATAGGGAAGATGTATTACTAGACTTTTATATGCTGAGACTAGTTCTTGATCAGTAAATGATTCTTTTAATGTATCATAATTAATAGTTTTTTCTACTAAAAAGTCTCTATACTTTTCGTAGCACTTCAGACTGTAGATGATTTTTTGAAAATCTTTACCAGCTGCTAATCTTAGGTGCATTGTTATATATCTTTGTATAACTTTCTTTTGATGAAAGTGACACATTTGTACTGGCTAATCTTTAAAAGTCTTTACTAAGTTCACTTTGGACATGCTTCCAAATTAGAACTTCTCCAGATAAAATATCTTTGAAAACTAATGTGCCAAGCTTATCTTTTTTCGTGTTATTTTTTTGACCCCATTTTTTTTCATTAAGTCTTAAAAAGTGATAAGTACGCTTGGCTTTAATCCTTTACGCAACGAACAGAGACACCATTAGCACGACCATACCTACTCGTGTCAGAATCATATAAACCAAAGTACAAGACCTGCGAGTTAGAGCCAGAGACACTACTCGACCAAACGCGACCTTCAGAACCTTGATAGAGTAAAGAAGCACTACCGTAGAAGCGGTAACCAGCGGATGGCAATTTTAAAAAGTTATTATATGCATCTTTTTGATTTTTTACACCTTGTTTTGTAGTTTCTGCTAAAAGTTCACTTATTTTAGGTACTCTAAAATCTTTTGGACAAGCATTGCTTTTGCCACTTACACTTTGCCATAAATTGTTATTTTGTCCTATTCTCCAATCATAGGGACTTGGTGCTTTGATAAACTTAGAATGATTTGGATAATCACTAGAGCTAAGTGTGGATGCAAGGTTACTATTTTTTTTCTCATGCCCATCAGCTCTTCTTCCCCATTGGAAATAATCCCCATAACATTTTTTATCGTTGTATGAAGTACAAACTCTTGAAGCTCCTAAGTTTCTATCTAGCCATTTTTTATTTGTATATGGAGAAATTATTATTTTATAATACTTAGCTTTATAATACAAAGCTTTTCCAATTTTTATATCTTTGGACATTTTAGATTTTAGATTTTTCTTTTCTTTTTCTAATCTATCTATTCTTTTTTGTGTTGCTATTTTAGAAGTATTTAAAGTAATTTTAGTAGAAGTATCCTCTCCTACAAATACTTTTTGACTAGCTGTATATATCCACTCACCATTTACACCTATTGTTTCTACTTTGATAGTATATTCATCCTCTTGTAAAAGTATAGAAGTAAAACCCTCTCCTATCATAGCTTTCTTTTTATCATTTACATAGATATACGAACCTTTTATATCAGAGGCTACCCTTATCTCCCCTTTACTTGCATATAAGCTATTTACCATAAGTATCAAAGTTGTGAGTATTATAAATATTTTTTTCATATTATATTTTCCTTTTTTAGTGCTTGTATTTTAGCATATTTAGACTTTAAATAGGTGAATCTGATGAGATTCATCAATAATAAAAAGTAGGCTCAAAACTTGCTACAGAAGTCTAACAATGAAACTAAAAAAGAAAAAACTTTTACTATAACAACTAAAAACTGTTCAAGACTTTTCAGTAGATAGGTAGTAGGATAGAAGATAATCCCATTAATTGAAGTTATTTCTATCCTACTACTTAATATCCATTTCCCTTTAGGTAAAAAACTTGACAACATCTGTGCAATTATCTTTTTATCGGAGTAATTTACTCTTATTATTGACAATTGTCAATTTAATAATTTTTTTCCCTGCTATTCTTCTGTATTAACAACTCAAAAGGATACAAAATGAATGAAACAACACAAGCAATTATTAAATCGACAGCACCCATAATTAAAGAACATGGTGAAGCAATTACCACAGCCATGTACAAAATCCTCTTTTCTAAACATCCAGAAGCCAAAGAGCTTTTTAAAGATGCCTCAACTGACCAACATCAAAAATTAGCAGCTATGGTGTATGCTTACGCTGCTAACATTGACAACTTAGGTTCTTTACAAAAAGGTATTGACAAAGTAGCAAAAATTCATGTTGCTGCTAACATTTTACCTGAACATTATCCATGGGTAGGAGAAGCACTTCTGGGAGCTATCAAAGAAGTACTTGGAGATGCTGCAAGCCCTGAGATAATGAATGCATGGGAAGAAGCTTATGTTTTTTTGGCTAAAGTATTTATTACTAGAGAAGAAGAAATTTACGCAGAAAAATAAAATATTTAACACTTGATGCTATAATCTTTTTATGGAAAATAAATCAATAATTAAAATTCTTAAAGGAGTGAGTATGTTCTCTTCTTTGGAAGAGACTGAATTAAAAGCTTTAGCCGAGATTTCACATATAGCTGGCTATAAAGAGAATACAAATCTTTTTTTTAAAGGTGATGTCTCTTCTTCCCTGATGTTACTCATAGAGGGTATTGTCAGTATTTTTAAACATGACAATAAAGGTAATGAGATAGTTATTGGATACTTTAGCCCTTATAAACTCTTAGCTGAAGCAGCAACACTTCGGCATACGCCTTTACCTTCTTCTGCTACTTTTAAATCTGACGGAGCTATTTTAAAAGTAGACTTAGAAAAGTTTGAAGCTCTTTTTATGTCTCATCCTCATATTTCTCAGCTAATTATTCAATCCTTACTTCAAAAAATCGACCTTTTACAGCAAAATATCCATTTTAACATTGCTTCTAACTCTTCTGAAAAAATCCTTTTCTTTTACAAAAAAAATCCAAAGTTAAGCTTAGATTTAAAACAATATGAAATTGCTTCTATATTGGGAATGGTTCCCGAGACCTTTTCTCGTAATGTCAAGAAGCTTGTTAAAGAGGAAAAATTAGAAAAAGTCAGTACAGGATATAGAGTTTTTTAACAATATAATGTCCCCATTGTCAAGACCACCTAACTAAATTTTCTTAACTAATATCATTTAAAAGGTTTAGATTTAATGTGAATTTGACTTGGTTACACGAGTAGGATTAAGTTAATTTCAAATTCTATCTTTAAAACCTGAATTACCTTACTTCGTTGTTTTCTTCAATATATACCCTATAATAGGGATTGCCATCCCTTTATAAGCAAGGCTTAACATCAATATATTGATATGTACTTTTCCAAATTTTCAATTTTTTCTATCCATTGTTAATACCCATTTTTCTTTAGGTAAAAAACTTGGAAACCAAGCTTTTTATTCTTTTATTTTAAAAAATGACGACTACTGGAAGAACTCACACCAATCCATTAATAACTAGAAATTAAAAGTGGAATAATTATTGCTTGCTTTTGAGAAAAACAAGGTGATAAGAAAATGGCAATAAAAGCAAGAGATAAATTAGCACAAAAGCGTTCAAGAAAAGGCTATGCAAAAATAGCTGAATCAAATAAACTTTTAGAGTTACTATCAAGAGTTCCAGACCATCGTAAAGGTCAAGGGAAACGGCATAAACTAGAACATATTTTATATCTAGCTATATTAGCTGGACTAATGGGAGCTACAGATTACAAACAAATCTCTATTTGGATAGATAAACATGTCCAAAAAGAAGAAGTAAAAAAACTTCTAGGTGTAGAATTTATAATAACACCAAAAAGAAGTGCTGTCTCAGATATACTTGCAAAAGTTGATAGTGAGGCAGTTGAACTTTTGTTCAGAGAATGGATAAGAATTTATGTCGATACTACAGGAAAACATCTAAGCGTAGATGGTAAAGTGATGAATGGTAGTAGATATAAAGACCAAAAGGCTATACAAGTTGTTGGTGCAGTTCTATCAGAGATAGGTGTAGTTATTGCTCATCAAAAAATTGCAGAGAAATCAAATGAAATACCTGCTTTACAAGCTATGATAGCAGAGCTTGGAGATGAATTTCTCTTTACCTTTGATGCGATGAACACACAAAAAAACTCTTGATTCTATTGAGCGAAGTGGTTCAAAGTATATTGCTAAAGTTAAAGATAACCAAAAAACACTTCTTGATAAAATAGATGAAATATCAAGAGAGATAAAACCATCAAGCACTTATAAAGCTAAACAAATCCAGCAGTCTAATGAGCGGATAAATAGAGAGGTATTTGTATATCAACCAACTACTTTTTATCATAATGAAATTACCCATGTTCGCTCAATCATAAAAACTATTAAAAAAATACACAAGACAAACCATAAAACAGGAGAAGTAACAAACAGCACTAGTATTCAGTTCTGTATAGCAAATTTTCGTGAAAATGCGGAGTTCTTTCATGATAAAATTTTACTCCATTGGAAGGTAGAAACAATGCACCAATACAAAGATAATACACTTTTAGAAGATGACCATAATGCTCATCTAAATCCATTTTTAATGACAATTATCAGAAGCATTATTTTAAATATCTTGCACCTAAATGGTACAAAATCTATACAAGAACAACTCATTAACAATAGATGGGATTTAGATGACTCTATCGCTCAACTCTTGAAATTTAGTTTTTAGTGGATTGGGGTGGGAAGAACTAAACAAGAAGTTTGTATGTCCAATAAAAAGTAATAGAAACTATATAATTTTAGAGTACATCAAAAACATCTAAAAGCATCTTAAAGAAGTTTCCTCCGTCAAAAACTAAACACTTACCTCTTTAATATCTGCAATTTTTAATATACTTTTATATACCGATGCGATAAGAAATTTTCTGTTCTTTTTAACTACTTCATTGTCAACATTTACCATAACTTCTTCAAAAAATCTATCAAGCTGTGGTTTTAAGCCTAAAAGGGCATCAAGTTCTAGCTCATAATTTTCATACTTAGAACTTGTAATTTCTGTGTATTTATCAAAAAGTGCTGCCTCTGCTTCAAACTCAAAAGAGCATTTATTGATAAAGAGAGGCTGTAATAAATCCACATCTTTAGTGATGTTTGCAACTCTTTTAAATGTTGTAAAATACTCTGTAAAGCCCTCAGAATTTACAATGTTATTTAAGGCTTGTATCTTTTTTCCAAGAGTTAAAACTTCTCTCTCTCCTGTGACTAATACAGCTTCAATGATAGAGGGATTAACACTTTTAAAGTACTGTTTTACTCTTTCTAAAAAGAAGTTTTCTAATTTTTGCATATCTATCTCAGCGTATCCAGTTGATAGATGCGTTAAAATCTTTAGAATATCAAACTCAAACTCATGCTCAACACTAATACGAATGATGCCATTCACTGCACGGCGAAGAGCAAATGGATCACGAGAACCTGTTGGAATCTCTTTGACACTAAAGAGTGCTAGTAAAGTATCTAACTTTAAGCTCATCGCAACTATAGCACTTAAAGGAGTTGATGGAACTTCACTATCTTCACCATTTGGTAAATACTGTTGCTTTATGGCAGTCACCACTTCTTCACTCTCTCCTGAAGCACTTGCATAATACCCACCCATAAGACCTTGAAGTTCCGTAAACTCATATACCATCTCACTCATAAGGTCAGCTTTAGCAAGTTCTACCGCTCTGTTTAAGTCGGTTTTATCCCCATCAAGTTTAAAAATATCAAAAAGGCTATTTGCTATTTTTAGCTCTCTTTGAATCTTATCCCCTAGAGTTCCTAGACCTTTAAAAAATGCAACTTTTTCTAATCCTGCTGTTGAGAGTCCATTTTTTAAATCATTATTATAAAAGAAAAGTCCATCCGCTAAACGAGGACGTAAAACTTTTTCATTTCCCTCTATAACTTTTGAAAAATCATCCGTTAAAGCGTTTGAGACAACAATAAACTTATTGATAAGTTTCTTATTTTTAAAAACGGGGAAATATCTCTGATGCTCTTTCATGGAAGTGATAATCACCTCAGGGGGAAGTCTTAAAAAATTTGCATCAAATGAACCTAAAAGTGCTGTTGGATTTTCAGTAATTGCTACTACCTCATCTAGTAAATCTTCATCTATCTCAATTTTAAAATCATTTTCTTTCTCAATCACATCAAAGTTATTTAAAATTTTTTCTCTTCTGGTATCCGCAAAGAGTGTTACACCCCCATTTTTAAGTGTTGAAAAATACTCTTTTATAGAACTAACTTCAAGTGCTTCAAAATTAGCGATGCGATGCACAAATGTAATTTTTTTTGATGCTACTCCAAAGAGAGTTACATCTACAAGGTCGTTACCAAGCATGACATTTAACCAGCGAATAGGACGGATAAAACTTTCACTTGCATTACCCCATCTCATAGACTTACCAAACTCTAATGACTTGAGCCATTCTTTGATGATACTTGATAACAACTCTAATGAAGATTTTCCTTTTACATTTTTTTTGTAGTAAAGAACTTCTTTAGCACCTTTTTTGCCTCTTCCTATCTCACTCAAATCAACACCGCATTTTTTAGCAAAACCTTTTGCCGCAGGTGTTGGCTCACCATCTTTATATGCTAGGGAGATAGGTGCGCCAAAAAATTCTTCTACACTATCTTCTTGATGTGTTTTAAATTCAGCATGATAAATCACTAAACGCCGAGGAGTGTAATAAAAATCAAATTCACATAGAAGCGAATTTTTTTCTAAAATATCAGCATATTTTTTTTCAATATTTTTCAACTCTTTTAAAAGTGGTACAGCAGGAAGCTCTTCCACTCCGATTTCAATGAGTAAAGGTTTTAACATATTATGGACTCTTTATATTTAGTTATCGCGATTTTATCTATATTTTGGTTAAAGGTTCATGAAAAAATTAAATCCATCTTAATTAGGATGTGTTAACTCTTGTTTATGTTTAACTGAAAGTTTTACTGTTACAATAACGCCATTAATTAAAAAACATAAGGATAAACCATGCCAAAGATTAACAAATATGTTGATATAGACACAGTAGAAAGAGAAGCTAAAAAAGATTTAATAGATCGTCACTCACCATTCATCACAGTTGAGGGTGAAGCTAAAAAAGGCGAAATGCTTGCAGTAAATGTTAAAATGGGTAACGAATATACTCATCCAGATGATTTTGATCACTATATCGAAAGTATCACACTTTTTAACGGTGAGACTAAATTAGCAATGACTACTCTTGTAGCAGGTGCTTTAGGAAATGAAAAATCACATTCAGAAGTAACATTTAACATCAGACCAATGGGTAAAAAACTAAACCTTATCGCTCACGGTTACTGTACCAAACACGGTATTTGGGAATCAACTGCTTTAGAAATAGCTGTAGCTCAGTAGTTCTCAAGTCCTATTTATAGGGCTTGAAAACATATTTCGATAACTCCATTTTGAGTTATTTTTTCATATTATTAACAAACTCCGAAATTCTTTTTATGCCTTCTCTAATGGTATCTATGTCTGTAGCGAAAGAAAGTCTAAAATAACCCTCACTACCAAAAGCAACACCAGGAACAACTGCTACAAGCTTTTTGTCTAGTAGCTCTTTAGCAAATGTAAGAGAATCAGAACTTATCTCTTTAATGTTTACAAAGAGATAAAATGCACCATCTGGAGTTTGAACACTTAAACCCTCTATCTCATTCATAAGTTTTACAGCCTCATCTCTACGAGAAATAAAGGCTTTTTTCATCATAGCTATATCGGCATCAGCACTTCCATTAAGTCCAGCAATAGCAGCTAGTTGAGTGATAGAATTTATGTTAGATGTACTTTGAGATTGAAGTTTTTTTGTAGCTTTGATTAACTCTGTATTAGCTGCTGCCATATAACCAAATCTCCAACCAGTCATAGCTACAGATTTTGAAAGACCGTTAATGGTTACCGTGCGTTGAAACATATCATCACTTACAGCGGCACATGATGTAAAAGTTCCCTCATAAGTAAGTTTTTCATACATCTCATCACTAGCAACGACAATATCAGTCCCCTCTAAAACCTTTCCAAGTTCGCTTAACTCTTTTCTTGTATAAATAGAACCTGTGGGGTTTGATGGAGTAGTTAAAACAAGCATCCGTGTTTTATCTGTTATTGCATTTTTTAATTGTTTCGGAGTGATTTTAAAGTTATTTGTATCATCTGTTTGAATCTCAACAACTTTACCACCACAGTAGTTTACTAGCTCTGGATAGGTAACCCAATAAGGTGCAGGGATAATCACCTCAGCACCATCTTCAATAAGAGCGGAAAAAAGATTAAATAATGAATGTTTTGCACCATTGTTTACCATTATCTGATTTGGAGCATATACGAGACCATTATCTCTTTTGAGCTTGTTTGCAATAGCTTCTCTTAAAGCGATAACACCATCAACAGCAGTATATTTTGTGAAATCTTCATTAATGGCAGTAATAGCCGCATTTTTGATTACTTGAGGTGTTCCAAAGTCAGGCTCACCCGCAGAAAAACTAAGTATATCCTTACCTTCATCTTTAAGCTCTTGAGCAAGTGTTGTGATAGCAATTGTGATTGATTCTGAAAGTATATTAACGCGTTTTGTTAGCATAAAAAATCCTCTATAATTATATGGAAACATTATACTTAAATAATAGACTTCTTGCAAAAAGAGACCATAGTACAGCACCCCCCCCCATTTATTAATAACTGGTACTTAAAAGAGGAACAATTATTGTTTTAATTACAGAAAAACAAAGTGATAAGAAAATAGTAATAAAAGCAAGGGCTTAGTACTTAACATATATTTGAGAACCAAGCTTACGAGTTTTCCCTCTAAAACTAATTTTGCTTTAAATTCTGCACTCTATGTTTTTCTAGGGATAGTATAGGTTAAATTTTAAGAAATTTTATACTTTTTAACTATCTCTTTTATCACTTTTATATCTATCTTTTCTTGTGATGAAGAGTAAAGATTAGATTCTAAGATACTTACTATCTCTTTGACATCTTCATTTTCTTTATAGGGTATTAGTTTTACAAGAAGTACTTTATGATTTTTTATATCAAGAGATCTTTTTCTAATAAATAAATCTTTTTCTTTAAGAAACATTAGAAATATTCCAAGCCCTAAACCAAAGATAAAAGTAATTCCAAGCAATAACGTATCAATCTCTTTAGAAATAGTTCCTTGCCTTGGAACGACTATAGTTTTATTATTATCTCTTTTGATTGTAAGTTCTTGTTTTACTTTAGCATTTTTTATCTCTATATGTATAGGCTGTGTAGATATAGATTTTATTGTCTTTGTTTTAATATCGAAATACTTTAAAACAAATGCTTCAACTATAAAACTTTCATCTCCAACAAAGGCTATCTCTTGACTTAGTTTGTTCTTATCTATCACTATTTTTTCATCAAATATACTTACTCCGTCTATATAAGGTTTAAAACTTTTAATATCTTCTAAGTTACCATCTCCATATACCTTGATACTAATATTAATAGCTTCATTTGCATTGGCTACAGTTTTATCTGCTGATGCCTCAATCTTAAAATCCCCCACTAGAGTGACACCTGAGGGGAGTGCTTTTACCTTAATGCTGAGTTCATTAGAAAAGTAATTCTTCCATTTCACTTCTGGAAAAAAACCTCCGAAAAAAATTCTTGCTTTTTTTCTTGATGCTATCTTCATTTGAGCTGCTGAAATATCTAAGATACCCTCTCTTTGAGCCGATAAAGAGTAAGTCACTTTGGTAACAATAAACTCATCATCCTCACCTCTTTCTTGTTTAGGATTAGCTTTTTTCCAAAAACCTTTTAAATTTGGTTCTATAAATTTATTGTCAAGAATACTAGCAGATTTTTTTTGTTTTAACATAAGAACTAACTCAAATGATTCTCCTACGAAGACCTCTTTTTTTGTTAAAAATAAGCTCAGTGAAAAATCACCATCTTTGGATGGAACTACTTTTTCAACTACTATATCAATAGCCTTAGTTTTTTCTTTTTTTCCATCTATGAGGACTTCAAGAGGCTTTATCGTACAAGTTTGTTTAGGTTCAAATTTATATGTTAAAATATAATCAGTCTGTGTAGTATTGTTCGTCATTTGGATGCTTCTTGCTTCACTTGTTGAAATAACATCAGCCCCACAAAGATCATAAATATTAGGTCTTTGTATATCCTTTCCTATAAGCTTTAAGCTAAAGGTCACTACATCTCCACGCTGAACTTTTTGAGAATCTACACTAGCGATTACACCTGAATATAAAGTGTTTGAAATTAAAAATAATAGTAAAAATATTCTACCAAGGTTTTTCATTAGGATTTTCCTCATTTGATTTATCATGCTCATTTAACATATACATAAAAGTATTTTGCTCTGAGTTAAGTTTATTGAGCCATTTCATCTGTTCTTCATCACTCATTTCACCTTTTTTTTCACTTTGAGATGCCTGTGCTTTTTCGTCCGAAGCATCTAGTTTATTTAAGTCATCTTTTTTCTTATTTTTTTGTTTTTCTTCTTCTTTATCTGATTTTTCATCATCTTTTTTATCACTATTTTGTTTTTTATCTTTAGAGTCTTTTTCTTTATCAGAATTTTTGTCTGATTTATCACTCTCTTGAGAGTCTTTATTTTCCTCTTTATCCTTGTTCTCTTTCTTATCTTTCTCATCTTGTGATTTATCATCTTTCTTCTGTTTACTTTTTTGTTTTTTAAGCTCTTTTTTTACAGCTTCTAAGTTTTCTCTAACCTCTTTATCTTCTTTATATTTTAAAGATTCTTTATAAGCTTTGAGAGCTTCTTCTAAACTTTTTTCTTTAGCTTGTTTAACATATGAATTTCCAATATTTGCTAAAGTATTAGCTTTAGAACGATTGTCATCAAATTTTGCTTTATTATAAGATTTTATAGCTGCATCAAAATTTTCTTGTTTATAAAGAGAATTTCCATAATTGTAAAAACTTTTGCTATTATTTGTATCTTCCGCATGTTTTGCATAGATTTTTGCAGATTTCTCATAATCCCCTGCCTCATAAGCTTCTTTGGCTTCTCTTAAATCTAAAAAATCCAATAATTCAGCATTAGTATCAGGAGTTATTAGTAAAATAGAAATGATTAAAGCTCCTAAAGTAGAGCTTTTTCTAGCTAAAGAACTCGTAGCTATGAGCAAAATAAACACCGCTAAATATAGGGGATAATAAAACAAGGGTATAAATTTTTGCACCTCTTGAACTTGAAGTTCTTTTTTATTGCTTGTTCTATTTATCTCTCTCATCATCGCTTTTATATCTTCATCTGATTTTACACTTTGGATATAGACACCAGCACTTGAAGTTGCTAAACTTGCTATATTTTCATTTAATCTTGAAACAATTATCTTGCCTTTATATTTTATAAAACTTCCATCTTTGTTTTTAATTGGAGCACCTTTTTCTGTACCAATTCCTAAAACATAAATTATTATATTATTTTCTTTAGCAAATTCTATTTCATCTGAGAAGTCATCTTTATCTCCCCCATCACTTAAAATGAGAAGATGCTTTTTTTCCTCTTTTTTTACAGTTTTATTCACTACATTTAAAAGTGCTATGAAATCTGTACCTTTTTCTGTGATAGAATCTGTACTAAGTTTACTGAGTAAAAACCTAACAGCATCATGGTCAAAACTCACAGGAGAAACAAGGTAAGAATTTTTTGCAAATGCTATAACTCCCACTCTCTCACGAGGAGCTAGTTTAAGTAAGTCTATCGCTTTTTGTTTTGCAAATTTTAATCTATTTGGATACACATCTTCTGCGAGCATAGAATCTGATATATCTAAGGCTATCATAATATCAGCACTTTTAGATTTTATCTCAATAACTCCATCTTTTATCACTGGTTCAGCGAGAGCTATTATAATTAAAACACTTATAAGAAAAAATAATTTGTTTCTTGTCTTTAGACTTAAAGTATTTACACTTACTCTTAACTTATCCATCACTTCTTTGGAAAAAAACTCTTCTTGAGCTTCTTTTTTCACTAAAAATAATCCTAAAACAATAAATAAAAATGGCATTAAATAATAAAAATATTCTGGATGTAAAAAACTCATACTAATCCTCTTTTATTTCTCAAATAAACATAAAAAAGTAAAAATAAAAAAGCAAGAAAAAGTGGGTACATATAATAATATTTTAAATATGTAAAAGTTTCACTCTTAATTTCTGATTTTTCTAGTGCGTCTATCTCTTTATATATATCAACTAATTGACTTGCATTAGATGCACCAAAAGCAACACCACTCGTAGCTTTAGCAATCTGCATGAGAACTTTTGCATTGTACTCACCTTGCCCACCAATACCAATAGGATATACTTTAATACCCTCTTTTTTTGCCAAATCTAAGGCTATATCAAGTGGAATGTTATCCACATTCATTGAAGAGTGACCATCCGTGAGTAAAATAGCTATTTTAGACTTTGATTCACTCATCTTTAAAAGGTTTACCCCTTGAGCTAAAGATTCATAAAGTGCTGTCTTTTCTCCAGCTATTCCAATTTGGAGTTGTGAAACTATACGCTTTAAAATATTTTCATCATAGGTAAGAGGAGATGCTATAAAGGAGTAAGAACCAAAGACAACAAGTCCGATATTATCATTTTTTCTCTCAGCTATAAAATCACTTACTATACTTTTTACTGCTTCAAACCTATTTTTTCTTCTATCATCTTTATCAAAGCCTTGCGCTCTCATAGATCCCGAAGCATCGAGAATAAGTACTATCTCATAGCCATCTTTTGGTTCTAACTCATAAGGCTCATCTTTTACTGGTGATGATACACTTATGATAAGCATAATAATCCCTAGCCACTTTAAAAGAGAGAGTAGCTTTGTCGATTGATGCCTAGTTTGCATAAATTGTGCAACGTGAGGAAAATACAAAGAGGGTAGTTTCATTTTACAAAAAACAGCACAAATAATAAAAATCATTAAAACTAAAAGTAACTCAGGAAACTCCAGATATAAATCCTCGTACATTAAATCATACTCCTATACTTATCAATCAGCACTATTGTTTCATCTTCAAAATTAGCAACACTTTTTTTGTACTTGTATTCTTGTAGCAAAATACTCAACTTAATATATACCTCTTTATGCTGGGGTGTATCATCTCTAAATATTTCGCCATAATGACTTAGTGCATAGGCAGCATTTTTAGTATCACTTATATCTAAAGCATCTAGTTGCTTTTTATACTCAGCTCTCAAACTAAAAGCTTTTAACTTTTTATACCATCTATATAAAAAATATACAATTACTGATATAAGTAAAATTCCAAGCCCAAGAGAGCCAAGAAAATAATAAAGTGAATACTCCTGCACATCTATAATAGGTTTTATATCATGTAAAGGAATATCGTATTGTTGTTTTAAAGCTTCTTTCATTTATCTACCCTCAAACAAGCGACGAAGAGCAACTGCTGCACTAGAATCTGTATATACTTTTGTAAAACGTAGCTGATCTTTTCTTAATCTTTCGTAGAGTTTATGATCGTGTGCCTGTACTTTTTTAGCATATGCTTTTACACTAGACTTATTAAAATCACCCTCTAAAGTTGCTCCACTCTCTGGATCTACTAAGGATGAATACCCCATAATCGGTGGATTTTCTTCTAAGTGATCACGGACGATAATCGCTATAACCTCATGTTTTTTAGCCAAAAGTTTAAAATCAGGTATTTCAAAAAAATCACCTATAACTAAGATAAGCGACTTTCTTTTTAATCTTTTATATAAAGTATCTGCTATCACTTTAAAATCTACTTTTTTGTTGAGTGCATTAAAGTTTAAAACTTCCTCTACATTTTTTTGAACTTGTTGGAGTTTTTTACTTGGTTTTGAGTTTGAAATCATCTCATCTGTAAAAATATAAGAGCTTAATAAGTCTCCATTTTTAAGTGTTGAAAAACTCAAAAGTGCAATAAATTCTGCAATAGTTTCTTGTTTAAATTTTTTAGAACCAAAGTGAACACTTCCATTTAATACAGAGACAGTAACAATATTTAACTCTCTTTCTTCCCGAAATATCTTGATAAAAGGCTTTTGCATTTTGGCGGTAATATTCCAATCAATATGACGAATATCATCACCTGGGGTGTATTCACGTAATTCTATAAAATCATAACCCTCTCCATGAAATATAGAGGGGTTATTTCCAATCATCTCTGAAAAGACTTGCCGTCTAGCTCGAACTAATATTTTTTGTAGTTTAGACATTGACTAAGGAATCGCTACAGTCTCTAAAACACGCTGAATAATCTCATCGGTAGTAATACCATCAGCCTCTGCTTCATAACTTAGCACTATACGATGTCTCATAATCTCTTTTGCTATATAAGCTACATCAACAGGAGTTACAAAATCTTTGCCTCTCATAAATGCCATAGCTTTTACTGCTTTAAACATATCTATACTTACACGAGGTGATGCTCCAAACTGGATAAAGTCTTCTAAGTCTTCTAGTCCATAATCACTTGGATTTCTTGTAGCATTTACAAGTTCTATCATATACTTTTCAACTTCAGGATCTACATGAACCTTTTTTATCTCTTGTTTTATCTCTAGTAAATCTTTTGCATCCACTACAGCTTCTATAGTCTCCGAACTTCCGCTTGAGATACGTCTTGCAATTTCTAGTTCCTCTTGTGTAGTGTTATAATCGACAAGAATTTTGAACATAAAACGGTCAAGTTGTGCTTCTGGGAGTTGGTAAACACCCTCTTGCTCAACTGGATTTTGAGTAGCCATAACAAAAAATGGAAGATCTAACTTAAATGTAGTATCGCCTAAGGTCACTTGCCTTTCTTGCATCACTTCAAGTAAAGCGGATTGAACTTTTGCAGGAGCCCTATTAATCTCATCTGCTAAAAGTAAGTTTGTAAACACTGGACCTTTTTTAATCTTAAAGCTATTGTTTTGAGGATCATAAATCTCTGCACCTAAGATGTCTGCTGGAAGTAAATCAGGAGTAAATTGAGCACGTTTAAAGTTTAAACCTAAGGCTGATGCGAGTGCATTTACCGTTGTTGTTTTTGCAAGTCCGGGTACACCCTCGATAAGAATATGCCCATCACATAACAGAGCGATAAGAAGACCATCTATCATTCTCTCTTGTCCTACCACTACTTTGGCAATCTCTTTTTTTATCTCTTGTATCTTAGAAATCATATAAAATAACCTTGTTATAAATTAGAGGAATTATAACAAAGAGTGGTAAATACTTGAGAAAGCTTATATTAGACTTCTCCTAAACCTAAGGAGAACAGGAACAAAAACTACTTATATTAAACTATGACATAAACAATTAAATATTTCTGCATATATGGTATATCCTAGCCTATTCCAATACTAAACAATCCTTAATAAACCCATATTCCAATCTTACCATAGAGAAGAGCATCAAAGCCTCAGCTAAATTTTGAGTTGTATCAACAATTTTTCTACCTATATTTTGAACTTTATTAAGATGAAGAATATTGATTACAATACTTCTTAAAATTGAAAAACTAAATGCACCTTTATTAATTTTGCATCTATCTTCATTAAGTGCTGTATCTTTATAAAAGTGCATTGTCTCAACACTCCACTCTTGGAGTATCTTTTGCAAAAATGATTCTGCACTATCTGTATCATTTGAGATATAGTAATGTGTCTTTGTCTCTTTGCAATTAACAATTTTATCAACTCTGATTACTGAATGAATAAAAACACCATCCCATGGATATATACAGTTTTGATACACATATATATTTCTTTGTATGAAATCATTTGATTGTTTAATTTCCATTTGAAAACTTGAATCGATAGAAGAAGCTTCCTCTATCTCTTTAGCTAGCGACAGTAAAGTTTTTTGATTCTTTTTTACTTTTGCTATAAACTTTGAACCGCTACCAGATCACCCCAATCCATTAATAACTAGAAATTAAAAGTGGAATAATTATTGCTTGCTTTTGAGAAAAATAAGGTGATAAGAAAATGGCAATAAAAGCAAGAGATAAATTAGCACAAAAGCGTTCAAGAAAAGGCTATGCAAAAATAGCTGAATCAAATAAACTTTTAGAGTTACTATCAAGAGTTCCAGACCATCGTAAAGGTCAAGGTAAACGGCATAAATTAGAACATATCTTATATCTAGCTATATTAGCTGGACTAATGGGAGCTACAGATTACAAACAAATTTCTATTTGGATAGATAAACATGTTCAAAAAGAAGAAGTAAAAAAACTTCTAGGTGTAGAATTTATAATAACACCAAAAAGAAGTGCTGTCTCAGATATACTTGCAAAAGTTGATAGTGAGGCAGTTGAACTTTTGTTCAGAGAATGGATAAGAATTTATGTCGATACTACAGGAAAACATCTAAGCGTAGATGGTAAAGTGATGAATGGTAGTAGATATAAAGACCAAAAGGCTATACAAGTTGTTGGTGCAGTTCTATCAGAGATAGGTGTAGTTATTGCTCATCAAAAAATTGCAGAGAAATCAAATGAAATACCTGCTTTACAAGCTATGATAGCAGAGCTTGGAGATGAATTTCTCTTTACCTTTGATGCGATGAACACACAAAAAAACTCTTGATTCTATTGAGCAGAGTGGTTCAAAATATATTGCTAAAGTTAAAGATAACCAAAAAACACTTCTTGATAAAATAGATGAAATATCAAGAGAGATAAAACCATCAAGCACTTATAAAGCTAAACAAATCCAGCAGTCTAATGAGCGGATAAATAGAGAGGTATTTGTATATCAACCAACTACTTTTTATCATAATGAAATTACCCATGTTCGCTCAATCATAAAAACTATTAAAAAAATACACAAGACAAACCATAAAACAGGAGAAGTAACAAACAGCACTAGTATTCAGTTCTGTATAGCAAATTTTCGTGAAAATGCGGAGTTCTTTCATGATAAAATTTTACTCCATTGGAAGGTAGAAACAATGCACCAATACAAAGATAATACACTTTTAGAAGATGACCATAATGCTCATCTAAATCCATTTTTAATGACAATTATCAGAAGCATTATTTTAAATATCTTGCACCTAAATGGTACAAAATCTATACAAGAACAACTCATTAACAATAGATGGGATTTAGATGACTCTATCGCTCAACTCTTGAAATTTAGTTTTTAGTGGATTGTGGTGCTGTAGCTCCCATTAGTCCAGCTAATATAGCTAGATATAAGATATGTTCTAATTTATGCCGTTTACCTTGACCTTTACGATGGTCTGGAACTCTTGATAGTAACTCTAAAAGTTTATTTGATTCAGCTATTTTTGCATAGCCTTTTCTTAAACGCTTTTGTGCTAATTTATCTCTTGCTTTTATTGCCATTTTCTTATCACCTTATTTTTCTCAAAAGCAAGCAATAATTATTCCACTTTTAAGTGCTAGTTATTAATGGATTGGGGTACTAACTACATCCTGCGTTTCTTTTATCGGACTGTATGTTCCTTCAAACATTCTAATCTCTTCTAATAAATATGTTATCCATATTTCTATTGCGTCAAATTTTGCACGCTGACAGTGGTTTAATGCTTTTTTAATTTCATCTTTAACATTATCTACACTAGTATTATCCAGTCTTGACGCTTTTAAAATATGATACCCTACGTATCTCAGCTGATTTATTGAAGGAATTGCTAACTCAAATGTATCTTGTTCTAAATGTTTTACTTTGATTTCAGTTTCTTCAAAACATTTAATTAGTTTTTCAATTTCTTCTTGATATACTTGCTGAATTAAAGACAATAAAAAAACCTTTATAAAAATATAATATTTTTGTTAATAATGAAAATTGATATCTACTTATAAAGCAAATTTATGTGAAAAGATTGTTTTTTTGTTTTTGTTTCAATATTGTGTCTGTAATATACTTTGATTGTTGTAGGTTAGTATTTCCATTACTGTGACGAGAAATCAATTGTTTTATAGTGTTTTCTTTTCTTCTAGTTGTGTCATTTATAATTGTCACTTCCGACGTAAATAAACTAATTAAACTGTTAAACATTGATATATCCTCCCTATAACTATACTTTTTATTAAATTAATAACTAATTAACTTAATAAAAAATAAGACTAACCTATATTATGTGTATAATAGTAACACTATTTTTTAAAATTTGTTGTGTATTGTATCTTATTTTTCTTAAAAAGCTATTTAAATCTTACTTAAATGTAACTAATCAATTGATGATAGCTAGTATGAAGCACCACAATCCACTAAAAACTAAATTTCAAGAGTTGAGCGATAGAGTCATCTAAATCCCATCTATTGTTAATGAGTTGTTCTTGTATAGATTTTGTACCATTTAGGTGCAAGATATTTAAAATAATGCTTCTGATAATTGTCATTAAAAATGGATTTAGATGAGCATTATGGTCATCTTCTAAAAGTGTATTATCTTTGTATTGGTGCATTGTTTCTACCTTCCAATGGAGTAAAATTCTATCATGAAAGAACTCCGCATTTTCACGAAAATTTGCTATACAGAACTGAATACTAGTGCTGTTTGTTACTTCTCCTGTTTTATGGTTTGTCTTGTGTATTTTTTTAATAGTTTTTATGATTGAGCGAACATGGGTAATTTCATTATGATAAAAAGTAGTTGGTTCATATATAAATACTTCTCTATTTATCCACTCATTAGATTGCTGGATTGGTTTAGCTTTATAAGTGCTTGATGGTTTTATCTCTCTTGATATTTCATTTATTTTATCAAGAAGTGTTTTTTAGTTACCTTTAACTTTAGCAATATATTTTGAACCACTCTGCTCAATAGAATCAAGAGTTTTTTTGTGTGTTCATCGCATCAAAGGTAAAGAGAAATTCATCTCCAAGCTCTGCTATCATAGCTTGTAAAGCAGGTATTTCATTTGATTTCTCTGCAATTTTTTGATGAGCAATAACTACACCTATCTCTGATAAAACTGCACCAACAACTTCTATAGCCTTTTGGTCTTTATATCTGCTACCATTCATCACTTTACCATCTACGCTTAGATGTTTTCCTGTAGTATCGACATAAATTCTTATCCATTCTCTAAACAAAAGTTCTACTGCCTCACTATCAACTTTTGCAAGTATATCTGATACAGCACTTCTTTTTGGTGTTATTATAAATTCTACACCTAGAAGTTTTTTTACTTCTTCTTTTTGAACATGTTTATCTATCCAAATAGAAATTTGTTTGTAATCTGTAGCTCCCATTAGTCCAGCTAATAGACTTCTTGCAAAACTCCTATATACCACAGAGAGCTAAGAAGGACTAAAATTGTGTAAAACAAATTTTTATTCCTAGCCTAAGCTAAGGGTAAAATATTTTTTTGTGCAAGGTTAGTACTTACTATCCCTTCCATAGGACACTTTATAGAGAGCCTTACTCAGCGTTAAAGAACCCCAACCCTAGCTTTGGCTACGCTTGAGAACATTTACTTTGATTAAAACTCTCTATAAAGTGCTAAGCCATATAAGGAGTTTTGCAAGAAGTCTAATATAGCTAGATATAAGATATGTTCTAATTTATGCCGTTTACCTTGACCTTTACGATGGTCTGGAACTCTTGATAGTAACTCTAAAAGTTTATTTGATTCAGCTATTTTTGCATAGCCTTTTCTTGAACGCTTTTGTGCTAATTTATCTCTTGCTTTTATTGCCATTTTCTTATCACCTTATTTTTCTCAAAAGCAAGCAATAATTATTCCACTTTTAAGTGCTAGTTATTAATGGATTGGGGTAAGTATGAAGTACATACTTCATTTCTGAGTGTAACAAAAAAACAACGGATTTATTCAGTAATTTACTAAATAAATTTTAATCCTTTAACTTCGTCTCTTCCGGAATCTGGGGAAAGCTTAGCATATCTCATAGTCATTTCAATCGTCTTATGATTCATAAGTTCCTTTATTTTGAATATAGAAACACCATTTATAGCTAAGTGAGAAGCAAATGTATGCCTCAGAGTATGAGGCACAGTCCTATTCTTTCTATCATTAGTTTCTAATCCCTCATTAAATAAATCATTAAGTATTGGTTGTAATTTTTGTTTAATAATATCCTTGATATCTTTATATCCATAAGACAGTAAAAACTCATTTGTCTTTAACTCTTTTTTTCTTCTGCTAAGTATTGTAAAAAGTTCTTCATTCTCAATAAAACCCCTATAAGTAGTGTCGTTTTTAGTATCTTTTAAAGTAATAAATTTATTTACTAAGTCTATATCTTGTCTTTTTATCAATCTTGCTGAACTTACACGACATCCAGTATTTAAAGCCAATAAACAGAACAAATATATTTGTTCATCCTCTTTAACTACTTCAAATAGTTCTGATATCTCTTCATTATCTAAAAATTTATCTCTTGTATTATCAACAGAAAGCCTTTTTATAGCTTTACCATTTGCTGGATTTGAAGTAATTATTTTTTTAGTAATGGCAAAATTAAAAATTACACTTATTTCATTTATAATTCCATTCACCGTTTTTGGGGCAAATACTTCACTTTTATCCTCTTGTATATCCTCAATATCTTCTGTTGTAATATCATCAATGATTTTATCGCCAAGAAATGGTTTGATATGGTTTTCATATTTTCTACGGAGTTCTTTATTTGTTTTATTCTTTGATTTATCATAATATTTATTTGCAACACTATCAAATATTACAATATCAATTTTTTTTCTTTTTAATTTAACATTTTTAGGGTTTTCCCCTAAATTTATATTGTTTAAAAATTCCATTCTTTTGTTATAAGTATATTTTTCTGTAATTCCAGAGGATTTTAAACCAACTTGAACTCTCTTTGTTTTTCCCATAACATCCGTATAACGAAAAGAATAAGCAATATCTTCATTCTTTTTTTTATATAGCTGAATGCCGTTATACATTTTTGAATTAGAATAACCATACTTCTTTTTTTCTTCGACTATATCTTCTTCCGTTTTAACTTGCTCGCCACATTCAAAACAAAATTTTATGGTATCATTCAACTCTGTTTTACACTTTATACATTCCATTATTTACCTTTTTTAGATTAAGAAAGAATAATGTATTATAACGCAAATTTCGTCAGCTATTCGTCAGCATTTTTTGTAAAACATTGTAAAACTTTGCAAATGATAAAATATAAAATATCTCTTAAAACTACCTATTTTAGGTACTAAATAGGTATAATTCCCTTCTTTAAGGAAAGTAGAAAATGACTATAATAAAAGTTCGAATCTCTGAGGGTCCACCACTTCTTTATCCTTCGCAACACCCTAAGCAACTTTAAGCTTCACTAGAAAACTATAATGTTCTCCATTGTCAAGACCACTTAACTAAGAGACTGTGAAATAACTACAAAATTACGCAGATCTCATAAAGTAAAAAGATTCTAACATATAGAGCTTAAGTTCATCAAGCCTAAATTAATGGCTTTAAAGAGGTGTTTATGAGCGAAAAGTATAAAGAAGGAATAAACCGTAATCAACAACAGTTTTTTCCTCCAAGTCTTGATGAATATGTAGATGTGAACAATCAAGTAAGAGCTATAGATTTATATGTAGAACAGCTTGACCTTAAAGAGTTAGGCTTTGATGACACTTCGACAAGCTTTGAAGGACAGAAGTCCTATTCTCCAAAGTTACTTCTCAAGATATATGTCTATGGCTACTTAAACAAGATAAGAAGCTCACGAGCTTTAGAAAAAGAAAATGCTAGAAACATAGAATTGATGTGGCTAACAGCAGGATTAAAACCTACGTACAAGACTATTTCTGATTTTAGAAAGAACAACCCTAAAGCATTAAAAGCAGTGTTCAAAGACTTTGTATTATTACTTAAAGGTCTTGCACTAATAGGAGATGAACTTGTAGCCTTAGATGGAGCATTCTTAAGAGCTAACGCATCAAAGAATACTTTGATGATGAAGAAGACTACACAAAGAGATTTAGCAAGTACAGAAGCATCAATCAATGAATACCTTAGCTCTTTAGAATTTAGAGATGAAGAAACGCATACAACTAAACTAGCAAAACAACTTCCTCGTACTTTAGAGATATTCTTAAAAAAGAAAGCAAGATTTACAACAGAGTTAAATTTTCTAAAGAAGATAAACCGCACTCAATATAATAGAACTGACCCAGATGCAAGTGTTATGGTCAAATCACAGCAATTCTAACCCAACACCAAAAATCACCACTCAATCATTTTTACAACATTAAAAAATAATTAACTAAAAACTTTTTATAGCCGTTAGTATTTTTTACGACTTCAATATCTTCTGTTTTTATTTCAATAAAGCTCCAATTATCACTATTAATGGGAGTAATAGTATTTTTGACATAGGTATAGCCTTGTGAATATTTACTAGTCCAAATGGATACCATCTATATAGCCTTTTATCATTGTTTGATAGAGAATATCCCAATCTAAAAAGTAAAAAAATGTTGTGAAAGTATTGATATGGTTAAAGAATGTTTTTCTCTTGTTTATAAGTCCATATAACTCTTTATAATCATCATCATATGTTAAGCATAGTGTATGAGTTAAGAATGCTAATATGTTAAAAACAAATAGCAACTCACTTAGTCCTTTTTTGCCGTGTCCAAAGTTATGTTCAAGATTGTAACCTCCTGTTTTTAATGTATTATTATTCTCATTTTCAATCTTCCATCTAGCACGACCTGCTTCTACAATCTCTTCTACATTTTCATCTTTAATTATATAGTCTGTTATAAAAGCACCACTATAAATTATCTTCCCTTTTACCTCTTTAACTTCAACACTACACCAATTTACTTTTATAGGATTCTTTTCTCCTGTAAGTTCTACTTCATGTAGATATTTATAGTTGTAACTCTCTTTTTTTCTTTGTTTATTTAGTTTAGTAGCTGTTTTAGTATCCATATTACCGAGGTTATCAACCATATGTACAGTTTCATATAATTTTTTATGAGAAGTCTCTTTGCAGACAAATATATAGTTATACTCTTTCTCTCTTATCTTTTTAATAAGTGAAGTCTTTGAATATAAATCATCGCCCAAGAGTACTAGTTTATATTTTTTAGCGAGTATATGTGTTTTATCTAACCATCTTTTGGATGCGTTAATCTCACAATCTTGTTTATCATCTCCATCCGTATTTGATATCATCTCTGGTAATAATGGAAGTATTGTATTGGTCTTTGGTTTTGCTATTATTGGTGTTATTGCACTATGGTAATATTGAAGAGTCTCACTACCTTTAGTATCTGTTTTTTTTCTTGTTTGACAATGCTCACAATGTATTTTTGTTGAAGAATGGTAGTAAGTGCCATCAAGAAGAACAAGGAGTGTCTTATTATCAAAATAGGTATATTTTTCTAAGGTTTTTTTTTCTAAAAGTAGTTTATATATTTTATCGAATGTAGGTTGTAGTTTATCACTATCTATATCATCTAATGTATCTCGTACATGATTATCACTTGGTATCTTTTTTATACCAAATAGTGATTTAGCATTACTTTTACCGCTTTTTGTATTCATTTTTCTTGCAAAGTCTAACCAAGATGGATTTTGAAAATAATACATTGCAAATGCTGATAGTGTTATATCACTCATTGTATATATTAGTTTCTCTTTACTCCTTGAATCTGGTAGTTTTTCAAACTCTTTTGCTATAAGACTTATTATCTGTTTTTGAAAATTCATTTATAAATTCTTTACTGCTAATTTTTAAAAGTATAGCAATTCTTATACCTTTTATTTTTTTACAAATTTTTTGGGGTAGAGTGAATTAGAATTGCTGGTCAAATCAGCACATAACTTAATGGCTTATAACTCTCAAATATGTGTAGATGATAAGTTCAAGTTTATTGTTGCTACTGATGTTACATCCTCTGGCACTGATAAACAAGAACTCCATCACATGGCAATGCAGACTAAAGAAGTGATTACTAACCCTGATTTGCTAATTCTTGCTGATAAAGGATATTACTCAGCAGTAGAAATAAAGAAATGTATAGATGATGGGATTAAGACGCTTGTTCCTGCTATTAGAACAGGTCAAGAACTTATTAACAAGGGTAAGTTTACTAAAGATAAATTTGTTTACGATAAAGACCAAGATGCTTATATCTGTCCAAATGATAAACTTATTTCAAGAACGAAGTCAATAAATAAATCCTATGCAAGAATTATGCATATGTACAGAAGTTCACAAAGCGATTGTAATACTTGCTCTATTAGAGATAAATGTTTAGGTGAAAAGACCAAACAAAAACAAACCCAAAGATGGGAACATCAAGAACTATTAGATAAGTATAATAAAAATATGAAAACTCCAGAAGCTAAAGCACTTTACAAAAAAAGAGGCTCTATCGTAGAACATCCATTTGGAACAATAAAAAGAAACCTTGGCTGGGATCACTTCCTCCTTAGAAGTAAAAAGAAGGTTCAAGGTGAAAATGCACTTATCATGTTTACCTATAATTTCAAACGTCTGCTTAACCTCATTGGGATAGCTCTGTTTAAAAAACTGATGATAGCACTAGATAATGGAGATATAAGTAAAATAAGAGAAGAAATAGCTCTTCATATCGCCAGTTTTAGACTTTATATATTCAATTTTTTGCAATAGACTTCTTGCAAAACTCTAAAAGTAGGAACTAAGAACCATGGAGTTGGTGGTAGAAAAAGTTTATATTCAAAAGAAAAAGTACTATTAATGTTAAGTTATGACAGAGAATATAGAACCTTAGAACATATTGGCTTTGATTATAGAGTAAGAGAAGTTGAAGATGTTTTAATAAAATCTAAAAAGTTTTCATTGCCAAGTAAACGTGCTTTATGTGGATTTGAGCTTGGAAAAAAATGAGTTTTGCAAGAAGTCTAATATATTTTTATGCTACAATTTCCAAAGAAATATACTTGATAATCTAGTATTTTTAGAAATCATTAAGAGTATAAGACTGTGTTTTTTCACAGTCTCTAAGTTTTCTTATTCCATCAACCTACGATACTTTTAGTAACAATTTATTATTTAAATTATTAATAGCTTTAAAATAAACCTCAGTAGATGTCTTGCTCCCAATCATGGAATATCTAAGTTCACCCATACTTTTATAATCATTTAAATAAATTTCTTCATACTTGAGACTACGCAAGAATCTTTCAATTACAATGTTGTCAATACTTCTCCCTTTTCCATCCATAGATATTTGAATAAGTGCCTAACAAAAATTAATGTCATATTTTGAACTAAAGAAATTAAGCATATCTTGTAAATAGAAATAACTTCAATTAATAGGATTATCTTCTATGTTGAAATTAACTTAACCCTAGTCGTGTAACCAAGTCAAATTCATATTAAATCTAAACCTTTTTAATGATCTTAGTTTTGAAATTATTTGAGGTCTATTACTTAAGTAGTAGAACATAAATAACTTCATAGTCAATGAAAAAATGATTTTCTTCGTTGAACTATACTTAACGATACTCGTGTAGACAAGTCAAATTCACATTAAATTTATATTTTAAAAAATATACTTTCCCAAATTAATCATCATTAAATATGGCTATGTTCGTATTAATGGTTGAAAGTAGTTATTTTGAGAAATTTAATATTTTAAACTCCCTATTTTAGGGCATTAAATTTTAAGGAATACGGTACCAACCCTTAATGCGAATATAGCCTATACTAAAGAACATTTAATACTTTGAGTGTTTGCTCTTTTATAAATCTCTTGTGTTTTTTTACTAAATGTATCTCCATCAAAACTGATAAATGGTGCCCATATCTTCATGAGTGATTTTGAACCATTTCTTGCATGGATAATAACTAAGGATGCTACTCTATCTGCTTTAGGATGTACAAAAACTGCATTAATAACTCTCATCTTATTTTTTTGTAATTCAGCACAAATCAAAGCAAATTGACTAGCATCATAACAAAATATAAAATGAGACTGCGGTTTTAAAATTTGTGATACCTTTTTTAAAAAAGCATTTAAGGGTAAGTTAATATTATATCTTGCATTAAATAACATTTCATTGCTACTCTTTATAGCTCCATCTGAATAAAAAGGTGGATTTGAAATTATATAGTCATATTTCTTTTCAAAATCAAGTTCTAAAAAATCACCTTGATATAAAGTATAGTTTATATTATTTATTTTTGCATTATGTTTTGCATACTCTATAAATATATTTTGCTTTTCAACAGCCTCTAATATTACTTTAGGGTTATCACGAGCGACTAAGAGTCCTACTATCCCGCAACCTGCCCCTATATCAAGAATTCTTCCCTTGGGTTTAAAGTAGCAAATAAAATCATATAAAAATACAGAATCACTATTATAACAATATCCTGATTCTGGCTGATATAAAAGCATAAGTAACCTTTTTGAAGTATCTATTTAAAATTTACACTATTCTTTAAAATTTTGTAATGCGTTAATAACTTCTTCAAGATTATCCATAGGAAGGTGTACTTTCCATTCAGGTTCTTTAGCGTTTCCTACTAAAGAAATTCCAATGCTTACCACTGAAGCACTATTCTTTCCATAAGGTTCATCTATCTTACTTACAGAAATAACACCTTTTTTCGTTCCACTTAATGCGATTGTTTTTGACATGAAAAATCCTTATTTTGTTTTTACTTTAGTAGTCTAGCAATTTTAACCTGAAGTTTCAACCATGTTCTTTGTTCTAACAAGGGAAAACCTCCAAAAGTTTTTCCACTTTCTTTAATATTATTTGTTATACCACTTCTTGCAGCAAATGTTGAAAATGCTGCTATCTCTAAATGCCCAGCTACTGCGGATTGACCACCCATCACAACATTTCTACCAAACTTAGTAGAACCTGCACTGCCTGATTGAGCTACAAATATACAGTACTCACCAATATCACAGTTATGCCCTATTTGGACAAGGTTGTCTATGCGAACACCTTTTCGCAGTATTGTAGAACCAAATACAGCACGATCTACACTTACATTACTACCAATTTCAACATCGTCTTCTATGAGAACATTTCCATTTTGATAAATCTTTTTATGTTCACCTAATTTATTTGTAGCAAAACCAAAACCATCAGAACCAATAGCAGTATTTGAGTGAATAATACAATCACTTCCGATAATACAATCTCTATAAATAGTCGTATTAGGATAAATGATAGTATTGTCACCAATTACACTCTTAGACCCCACATAAACATGGGCTAAGATAGTACAATTTTTTCCAATTTTTGCACCTCTAGCGATTTCAGCCTTTTGTGAGATAAGACTACCCTCCCCTATTTCAGCATCACTTGCATCAAGAGATTCGATTTGAGGGGCAAAAGATTTTGAAAGAGTTGCCATTGCCCAGTAGGGATTTTCTACAACAAGAGCCACACATCCAGAAGGTACATGTTCTTTGTTTTTTTCATCTACTAATATCACACCAGCCTTAGAAGAGCTAATATCTTTTACATATTTTGTATTTGAGATAAAAGAAAGCTCATTATTTGAAGCATCTTTTAGTGTATTTATACTCGCTATTTCTTTATCTTTCTCACTAAAATTAGCATTAATAATCTTTGCAATAGCACTTAATTTCATACTATCTCTCTAAGGCAACAGCGCCACTTCTTACTATCTCTTTTGGATTATATCTTTTAATAGCTCCTAAAAAGTGTTCTACTCTTTTTGGCTCATCAGCAACCATTGCGATAATAACATTTTCCCCAACATTTACAATTTTCCCGTTATAGGCTTCACATAGAGTATTTATATCACTCAAATTTTCACTGATTGGAAACTTAACCATTGCCATCTCTTTTTCTACTAAATCAGCATGTTCATAGACTCTTAAAACTGGTATAAGCTTATGAAGTTGTTTCGTGATTTGTTCAATCACACGAACAGAACCAGATGTAACAATCGTAAGTCTTGAGTATTTAGAATCAGGAATAGGAGCAACCGTTAAAGATGTGATATTGTATCCACGACCAGAAAATAGATTTGTAATACGAGATAAAACACTAGATTCATTGACAACAATGACTGAAATTACTCTTCTTTCCTTACTCTCATCCATTTTTTATCTCCTTTTTCTCTAATAACATCATGTTAAATAAACTCCCACCTGCTGGTACCATAGGCATAACATTTTCCATTCTGTGAACAATAACTTCGATAAAAGCAACTATATTTTTTTCAACCGCATCTTTGAGTGCTGCATCAAACTCTTCTTTTGTAGTGACTCTATACCCTATTCCACCAAAAGCTTCTGCGAGTTTTACGAAATCTGGTTGAACTGACAAGTCTGTTTCACTGTGACGCTTATCATAAAAAAGTGTTTGCCATTGACGCACCATACCAAGAAAATTATTATTTAAAATAATGTTAATTACTGGTATCTTTGATTCAACTGCCGTCATTAACTCTTGACAATTCATAAGAATAGAACCATCTCCTGTAAAGTTGATACTTGTTTTATCTGGTGAGGCTACTTTTACACCAAGTGCCGCTGGAAAACCAAAACCCATAGTTCCAAGTCCGCCTGAAGAGATAAACTGACGAGGACGAGAAAATGGATAAAATTGTGCAGTCCACATCTGATGCTGTCCAACATCTGTAGAGATATTTGCCTTATCCCCTAAGGTCTGACCAACACGCTCTATGACCCATTGAGGTTTTAATCTATCCGAATCTTCATGGTATGCTAAGGGATGAAGCTGGGCAAAATTATTTATCGTATTTCTCCATGTTTCATAACTATCTGCATCTATTTTAGATACTTGTCCAAGCATATCATTAACAACATTTTTAACATCACCAACAATAGGGTAATCAGCATTTACAAGTTTTGAAATTGATGCGGGATCAATATCTACATGGATAACATCAGCATTTTTAGCAAATTCTGAGAGCTTACCAGTTACACGATCATCAAATCGAACTCCAAGACCAATAACTAAATCAGTTTCACTCATTGCCATATTTGCAGCATAAGAACCATGCATACCAAGCATTCCAATAAGAAGATTATCATCAAATGAAAGCACTCCACGAGCCATAAAAGTTTCAACTGCTGGGATAGCAGTTTTATGAACTAAGTCTCTTACTTCATAGGCTGCATTTGCATTGATAATCCCACCACCTAGATAAAATAAAGGACGCTTTGCTTTTGCAATTGCGTCCATTACTTTTTTAATTTGACGAGAATTCCCTTGTGTATGAGGTTTATATGTTTCTAAATTGAGTTTAATATCATAATTAAATTCAGCAATTTGGGCAGTAACATCTTTTGGAATATCAACATGAACAGGTCCTGGACGACCTGAAGAGGCAATATAAAATGCCTCTTTTAAAACACGAGCTAAGTCAGAAGCATCTGTAACAAGATAATTATGTTTCGTACAAGGTCGTGAGATTCCAATAGCATCTATCTCTTGAAAGCCATCAGTACCGATAAGGCTCATAGGAACTTGTCCAGAGATAACAACTAAAGGAATAGAATCCATATACGCATCTGCTAAACCTGTAACAGCATTAGTAAAGCCAGGTCCTGAGGTAATCATAGCTACACCGACTTTCCCACTAGCCTTTGCATAACCCTCAGCTGCGTGAATAGACGCTTGTTCATGACGATTTAAAATATGAATAAATCCATCTTGTTTGTAGATTTCATCATACACATTCATGATTGCCCCACCAGGGTAACCAAAAACTGTATCTACACCCTCCGCAATTAAAGCTTCAATGACCATCCGTGCACCATTAATTTGCATATAAGTCTCCTATAAAATCATTATTTTAAAATTTTCTGATTATACTCAAAGAGAACTATATTTGAGATTAAAAAAATAGACTTCTTTACAGTAGTCGTCATTTTTGAGAACCATCAAATTTCAATCGCTCAAAAACAGCTACTAAGCCCTTAGCTCTAAGCTCATAATTCAATAATATTTCTGATAGATATTCAAGACCATAGAGAAATAAACTTTGAGCTTTTCTCCCATATTTTAGGCTTGCAATAGGCTTTTTTTCATTAAGCCATTCCCCAATACTATGGCTCCAAACAAAAGATAAACTCAAAATAACTACTTTCAACCCTTAATGCGAATATAGCCTAAAATTCCAATGCTTTTTCTTGCTTAGTATTTGTGCTAAGTAGCAGACCTTAAATAATTTCAAAACTAACATCATTTAAAAGGTTTAAATTTAATGTGAATTTGACTTGGTTACACTAGTATCGTTAAGTTAATTTCAACATAGAAGATAATCCTATTAATTGAAGTTATTTCTATCCTACTACTGATTCAACCTTTAGAAATAGTATTTTTAGAATTGAATTTTGAACAAATTTTAGAGCTTTTTTACAGTCATTTGTAAAGAAACCTTTGTTTACTCCTAGCATACCAAAGTTTTATGAATGTTTTAGTCACCCAAATTTTTGATTAAGTCTAGATTTGTAACATCAGTTAATCGTTAGTTTGAGTGTGTGCGATTCCCCAGGGTCTAAGATCTTATAATCCTCAAAGGCATTCGCCGTTTCTATACAAATAAACTCATGATAAGCATCATCCCTCATCCCTGACAATTTTTTGGATTTTTCTATCCATGGATTCCATAATATTGAGGAGCTTGAACCCTCACTTTGGATTGTAATATTTCGGTTTTTATCTTTTAGGATTATATCCTTTTGTACTTCTTGATATACATAATCTATCTCTTTGTCAAAATCTACATCACCATCTTGTTTATGTTTTTCATTTGTAAGGGCATTTAAGTATGATATTTTATCTAAACCATTTACAGATATATTTGCAATATCTGAGATGCTAAAATATGTATGAAGTGCTTGTGTAAACTTAAAGGATTTTTGGTCTTTGTTTAGAGTTTTTAACTCTACTGTCAACTCTTTAGAGATAGTAAATGTAACAGTTAAGTGAAATTTATACTCCCACTCTTGCCTACTTTTTTTAGAATCTTTAAAGTCCATTATTACTATAGTTGTCTCTGCATCTTCTTCTATGATATTTACTAAATCCCACATACTATTTCTAGCAAAACCATGGGGTGGAAGTTCAGGATTGCTTAGTCCAAAGGAGGGCCAACATATTGGTATACCACCACGGATATGTTCTCCATGCTCCATAAAACCTGTATCACTTAACCAAAGGATAGGCTCTTCATCCTTGCATCCAAAATGAAAAAGATGTGCACCTTGAATCGCTATTTTTGCACTCGCTGCATCATTTTTTATCTCTATATACTTCAAACCATTTTTATTTGTTTTAAATTCAAACATTTTTACTCCATCTATCCATCTTGTGCCATTTTATAGCATACATAAATATAAACGCATAACATACAAGTCCAATGAGATAAGAGAGTTGCATATCTCCTAACTCTTGTGCAATTTTGCCAAAAACTATAGGTAAGATTGCACCTCCAGCTATTGCCATGATGAGTAAAGCACTCCCTTTGGCAGTATATTTTCCAAGTCCCTCAATGGCAAGTGGCCAGATTGTAGGCCAAACAAGAGCGTTTGCAAAACCTAAAAGTGCTACAAATGTTACAGTATTAGGAAGAGTAGCCACTCCACTCCATCCCCATAAAATTTCAGAGATATTATGTGAAGTTGTCGAGCTAAAGGCAACAGCAAACAAGATTAAACTTCCACCAAAAGCAGAACTAATAAGTGCTTTTTCTTGAGATAAGTACTTAGGAATAAAAAAAACTCCAACAAGATAACCCAAAACCATAAAAACCATAGTATAGGAGGTTAAAGTCGTGACATTAGCGACATCTAAACCCTGTGCATAAAGACCGATGGTGTCCCCTGCAATAACTTCAATGCCCACATAAAAGAAAAGTGCAACTGCTCCTAAGACTACTCTAGGAAAACTAAAGATGGAAAGCTTTTCATTAAGCGTTTCTTTTTCAAAATCCAATTCTGGGATAGATGAAAATTTGATTAAAAGGATTAAGCCACTTAAAACTATAGCCATTACAATATAAGGAATAATCAGCCCTTGTGCTAAATCATCTATGCTTTCTTGTGAGAGTTCCCCTGTTAAAGTACCAATATCTGATAATATTAAGGCAGTAAAAACAATAGGCACTAAAACACCTGCACTTTTGTTGATAAGCCCCATGATGCTGATTCTCATTGCGGCACTCTCTATTGGTCCGATGAGGACTACATAAGGGTTTGAAGCAGTTTGTAAGATAGTTAGCCCTGTTCCTAAAATAAAAAGTGCTATTAAAAAGATGATGAAGTTTGCACTCAAAGCCGCAGGAATAAATACTAAACTACCAATAACCATCACTCCTAAACCCAAAGCCATCCCATTTTTATAGCCTGTTTTATCTAAAAGAAATGCCATTGGCAAAGCCATCACCGTATAGGCTATATAAAAAGCAAAGGTTACAAATAAGGATTGAAACTCTGTTAGGTTACAAATCACTTTTAAAAATGGTATAAGTGAACCATTAAGCCATGTTACAAAGCCAAAAACAAAAAATAATATCCCTATAATTATCATAGGAAATATACTAGACTTTTTATCCATCTAATCCCTCCAAGTATTTTGCTACACCATCTTCATCATTTGTATGTTCTAAAACTATATCTGCTAAATCTTTTACTTTTGGCTGAGCATTTGCCATAGCAACCGAAGTTTTTGCTAATTCAAACATCCCTAGATCGTTAAAGTTATCGCCAAAAACTGTTAGTTTTTTTAAGTCAAATCCATGATATTCACTCACACTTTTAATCGCATAAGCTTTATCTGCAAGAGGATGTAAAATAGTTAGGAAATAACAGCCAACATAAGCTTCAGGAGCTAAAATATATTTTAACTCATCACCAAAAATATTTTCTAAATGCTCTGCTAATTCACCAAGCAATTTTTCTTCTCCCATATAAACAATTTTAAAGTTCTCATCCATGGCTCTAATGCCGTCTATTTCTCTAAGTTTATCAACCTTAGAATAACGGCTTAAGACTTGAACTTGATAGTTGTTAAGTACCTTATCGTGTAGAAAATTCTCTACTAGATTATCTCTATCTTCAAGAGACAAGATAAAAGGATAGATACCAAATTTCCAGCCCTCATCTATAATCATATCAGATATATCTTTACTTAAGAGTTTTGTATCTATAATTTTTTTATCCATCGTAGCAATCAATGCACCGTCGAGTAAAATGATAGGAGTATTTATAAGAACACCCTTTAAAAACTGTGCTGTTTTCATGTAAGTTCTAGCCGTTGCCACACCTAAGATAGAATCTTGTGATTTTGCATTCCAAATAGTTTTAGTATAATTACTTATAGACAAGTCGTTTCTCAAAAAGGTATGATCTAAATCTGTTATATATATGTTCTTCATAGTGTGATTATATCTAAAGTGAAACTTTAGACTTCTTGTAAAAATCGACTTAATTAAAAAGATAATAGACTTCTCCTAAAACACCCAAACATCAAACCTCTTCAACGGTACTGCTCATAAGTGTTGCATCAAGGTTAATAATAGCACAAATAAGGTTCATTCTCAAACCGAACCTTTTTCGTCTATTTCTATATGGGTATTTAGTAATTTTAAATACCTTAATTTTTGCATTTATTTGTTCAATGATAATTCTTTTTGATGATAATTCACAGTTCTCTTTTTTGTCATCTTTTGTTAATGGATTTAGTTTGCTTCTTTTATTTGGTATTTGAGAATTAGGACAAATTTTAGAGATTATACTACCCCAATAAGTCAAGACAACATTTCCAAATTCCTTATTCACCTCTAACCTGTAACTTTATGAAACAGCTACTACATTTTCAGTATAGTTCTCATCATTTATTTGTAAACTCTCCAAGTAAACATTCATTGGTTTTTTATAGTTCAGTGTTTCATGAAATCTTTTATAATTGTAGAAGTCCATATAATCCGATACATCCTCTTTTAGTTCCTTAATTGTGTTGTACTGATTTAGATAAATTCTTTCAACTTTAGCACTTCTCCAGAACCTCTCAATACAAATATTATCAGTAGCTCTACCTTTACCATCCATTGAGATAGTAATGCCATTATCTTTAAGTGTTTGGGTGTGAATATAGCTAGTATATTGACTCCCTTGATCAGTATTAAATATCTCTGGTTTTTCATATTTAAGAAGTGCTTCATTGAGTACTCCCATAACAAGGTCAGTGTCCATTGTATTGGATATTTTCCATGAAAGAACAGCTTTAGAGTACCAATCAATGATAGCTGCAAGATAAACCATGCCACCATTGATTTTAATATAGGTAATATCTGTACTCCATACTTGATTAGCTCTTGTAATATTTATCCCTCTAAGCTTATAGGAGAACTTAGGATGTTGTATATTAGCTAGAGTTAAGGAAATAGGCTCTCTTACAGCTAGTATAGCCTTTAATCCTAACTCTTTGCGATAACTCTGCACTGTGTTTAAACTTACACTGAAACCATTCTCTAGTAACTGGTAATGCACCTTCTTAGCTCCATATATTGGTATCTCTTCAAAGATAGATTTTATCTCCTCCTTGATGGTTTCTTTATGTTCGCTGACTACAGGTATATAGTAAAGCGAACTTCTACTAATATCTAGTATCGCACACTGTTGTACTACGGATAATCTCTTTAACTCGAAATTTATCATAGCCTTTTTACTAGATAAGTCCGAGCTTCTCAGCTTTCCCCGCATCCAGTTATTCTCCACTGTTAATTGTCCTACTGTTTTTGCGTATTCATCTATTTTTTCTTGAAGTTTTTTAGTTTCATCTTTATACTCTTTTACAACTTTGGAAGGTTCCATTGCCATCTCTGCATTCTCTAAAAATAGCTTCTTCCAGTTTTTGAGATTATTGGGTGTAATACCATTATCTTTAGCTATTTCTATAAGAGTTTTTTCCTCTTTAAGAAGCTCTAAAACCAATTTTGTTTTTAGCTCTGTTGAATAAGTTGTCCGTTTTCTGCTCATCTTTCTACCCTCACTTTATTATTCTTATTTTATCGTATATGAAATAAAAACTTTTGAAATGTTGTTTGGTTTTCTTGGGGTAGTATAGATACCAATATAGCCTAAATCAGCAAGAACTTTACTCAATATTATTTTTTTAGTTGCCTTACTGTTTTTAAAGACTTTAAAGTCATGTGTTCTTCCTTTATCAATAGTTACAGCTAATATTTTACCTGTAGATGTTGTAATTATTTGTGTTTTTAAGGTGTGCTTTTTCTTTTTACCTGAGTAGTATCTTTTTTGCTTTTTTTTGGTCTCTCACATTGGCTCTCAGTTACATCTACTACGACTATTTCAAGATTATTAGTATCTTCTATAGGTATCGCATGTTTTAGAGTTTTAAGATGAAATTGTGGCTCTTGTATTAAAATCTTTTCTATCTTTGTAACAATATAATGTGCTGTTGATTCACTCACTCCATAATCAACTCCTATATGTTTAAAAGTTCTATACTCTCTATAATATTCTAGCATCATGAGTGTCTCATCATTTGCAGATAAAGATTTGTTTGTTCCACCTTTAACTTTCTTCTTTTTATAGTGTCTTCTAACTACTTTTACCATCTGATGTTACAATAATCTAAATTCATAAAGTTTAAAAAGTGCTACAAATCTAAGCAACTTGTAATTCTTCAACTTTTTGGTAGGCGACTTTGAGAGCCTCAATATATATTTTTTCCTTAATGGCAAAGTGGTTCATTTTATTAGCCCATTCCGATACTAAGAACAATATTTGCTTATAGCTCTAAAAGGGGCAGAAATGAGCAATAAATTATTAGAAATTTTTAAAGAGGAAATATCAGAGCAAGGAAGAGAACAAGCGAGACAATATAGTTTACCTATGATGATGTATTTATCGGTAATTGCAATTCTGATGGGTGCAAAGAATCCAATTGAAATACATCAATGGATGAAGAATAACGGTAAACGAAAAGAGATAAAAAAACTATTAGGTGTAGAATTTTTTAAAGCCCCAGGAAAATCAAGAGTGTATGACTTTTTTGAAATAGTTGATAAGATTGAATTAGAAAAAGCCTTCCGCAGATGGATACGAATTTTTATAGATATACCAGCACATGCAGTAGTAGCCGTAGATGGTAAAGTTCTAAGAGGAAGTGCAAATGCTAAAGATAATGCAGTATCTGTTTTATCTGCAGTTTTAGCAGAAACAAAATTAATTATTGCCCATAAAGAGATAGAAAAAAAGTCTAATGAGATACCAGCATTTCAAGAACTAATAGGTGAGCTTGATGAGACATTTAGTTATGGCTTTGATGCTTTAAACACACAAAAAAAACTCTTAAAAAGGCATCTGATAGCGGTTCAAAGTTTATAGCAAAAGTAAAAAAGAATCAAAAAACTTTACTGTCTCTAGCTAAAGAGATAGAGGAAGCTTCTTCTATCGATTCAAGTTTTCAAATGGAAATTAAACAATCAAATGATTTCATACAAAGAAATATATATGTGTATCAAAACTGTATATATCCATGGGATGGTGTTTTTATTCATTCAGTAATCAGAGTTGATAAAATTGTTAATTGCAAAGAGACAAAGACACATTACTATATCTCAAATGATAGAGATAGTGCAGAATCATTTTTGCAAAAGATACTCCAAGAGTGGAGTGTTGAGACAATGCACTTTTATAAAGATACAGCACTTAATGAAGATAGATGCAAAATTAATAAAGGTGCATTTAGTTTTTCAATTTTAAGAAGTATTGTAATCAATATTCTTCATCTTAATAAAGTTCAAAATATAGGTAGAAAAATTGTTGATACAACTCAAAATTTAGCTGAGGCTTTGATGCTCTTCTCTATGGTAAGATTGGAATATGGGTTTATTAAGGATTGTTTAGTATTGGAATAGGCTAGCTTAAAAGTGTTGTTTGTTATTGCTGTAGCAACAAACTTTATTTGACACAAAAACTATACCCCTGTGATTGAATATCCACTCTTAATAATCTTACTAATCATTGATGTTGATAATTTCAGATGTGTGGCTATCTTGACTTGTGTATATCCATCTTTATAAGCACTAAGTATAGCTAAATCTCTTTTTATCTTAGTATCGGTTTCATAAAAATATTTTAAAAATTCTTTTGATTGACTAACTGATGTTACGATAATCTAAACCTTCAAATTTACAAAAGGTGACATATTAAAAATAGATGGCATTAAAAATGCTTAAAATATATATGAAGCAATTAGAAGATATGTACATAAATTTCGCAATCAGTTCATTTAAGTAATAGGATAGAAATAACTTCAATTAATAGGATTATCTTCTATGTTGAAATTAACTTAACCCTAGTCGTGTAACCAAGTCAAATTCATATTAAATCTAAACCTTTTTAATGATATTAGTTTTGAAATTATTTGAGGTCTATTACTTAGCAAGATAGAGATGACAAAACTTTCAAAAGTAACAGGTAATAGTCATGATGTTTTCACAAAGCATCTACTATTAAATGATTCTCTTGATGATGAAAAGACTTTGTGGAAATCAATAAAACCATTTTTAAGAGATTATGAGAATGAAGACAATGCTTGTATTATTATCGATGATATGCTTATGCATAAGCTAGCCTATTCCAATACTAAACAATCCTTAATAAACCCATATTCCAATCTTACCATAGAGAAGAGCATCAAAGCCTCAGCTAAATTTTGAGTTGTATCAACAATTTTTCTACCTATATTTTGAACTTTATTAAGATGAAGAATATTGATTACAATACTTCTTAAAATTGAAAAACTAAATGCACCTTTATTAATTTTGCATCTATCTTCATTAAGTGCTGTATCTTTATAAAAGTGCATTGTCTCAACACTCCACTCTTGGAGTATCTTTTGCAAAAATGATTCTGCACTATCTGTATCATTTGAGATATAGTAATGTGTCTTTGTCTCTTTGCAATTAACAATTTTATCAACTCTGATTACTGAATGAATAAAAACACCATCCCATGGATATATACAGTTTTGATACACATATATATTTCTTTGTATGAAATCATTTGATTGTTTAATTTCCATTTGAAAACTTGAATCGATAGAAGAAGCTTCCTCTATCTCTTTAGCTAGCGACAGTAAAGTTTTTTGATTCTTTTTTACTTTTGCTATAAACTTTGAACCGCTACCAGATGCCTTTTTAAGAGTTTTTTTGTGTGTTTAAAGCATCAAAGCCATAACTAAATGTCTCATCAAGCTCACCTATTAGTTCTTGAAATGCTGGTATCTCATTAGACTTTTTTTCTATCTCTTTATGGGCAATAATTAATTTTGTTTCTGCTAAAACTGCAGATAAAACAGATACTGCATTATCTTTAGCATTTGCACTTCCTCTTAGAACTTTACCATCTACGGCTGCTACTGCATGTGCTGGTATATCTATAAAAATTCGTATCCATCTGCGGAAGGCTTTTTCTAATTCAATCTTATCAACTATTTCAAAAAAGTCATACACTCTTGATTTTCCTGGGGCTTTAAAAAATTCTACACCTAATAGTTTTTTTATCTCTTTTCGTTTACCGTTATTCTTCATCCATTGATGTATTTCAATTGGATTCTTTGCACCCATCAGAATTGCAATTACCGATAAATACATCATCATAGGTAAACTATATTGTCTCGCTTGTTCTCTTCCTTGCTCTGATATTTCCTCTTTAAAAATTTCTAATAATTTATTGCTCATTTCTGCCCCTTTTAGAGCTATAAGCAAATATTGTTCTTAGTATCGGAATGGGCTAATTTGATAGAGGTCACTTAGCTAATGATGCTAGTTTTGATTATGATAAAAAAGTATTAAAAAACACTTACACAATGGCTAATATAATACCTCAATATCCTAGAGTTAATCGCTACACATGGATCAAAGCAGAGAAATATGAAAGGCTTATGGCTACAAATTTAAATAGAGTAACTGTAATTAATATTGTTAATTATGAAGAGAATCCTAAAACTATAAAGAATGGTATTAGTATCCCCTCATCTTACACAAAAGTTTTATTTAATAATAAATCTAATTTTTCAAGATGTTTAAAGTATAAAAATATTAAAAATGTTGATGTAAAAAGTGATAAACTAATAAATCATAATATCAACTGTAGTCAATTAATATTATGATTTTAAAAGCGTTTCTCACGGAATAGGTCTTAATTACTTGCTATAAGTGTCTCATTTAATTATTCCTTTATCGTTTAGCTGCTAGGGTTTTTTATAAATATTTTTAGCAATATAAGCAACTGTAAAACCTAGACTTGAAAAGAATACACCTTGTAAAATTATTGAGATACTTACTGCAATTTGTCCTGCAAAACTTAATTCTAAGGTAAAAGCTACTCCAGCACCAACCAAAGAAAGCAATAAAATTACCCATGAGGCAAAGACTAGCCATGCTATGGCACTAGGGGTTTTGTCTTTGTCTAGCTTCTCTTTTTTTTGTTCAATACAGCTATTGCATACACCTTGAACCATCGTTCCTGTTTCATCAGGTTTACCACATTCTAAACAGATTTTATTTGTTCCATCTGATGCACTATCTCTACAGTCAGGGCAGATACCATTTACCATTACTGTAGCACTTGCTACTGTTTTACATACTTTACATGTTCCCATCGTTTGATCCTTTTTGAATTTTAGATATTATAAGTTATTGGTGTTTGGATGTTGCTTAAATTGTTTGGTATTCATTCTTAATAAATTCTATTTTTGAGACCTCTAACATTTGTTAATACATGGAGTATATTTATTTGTTATTTTTCTTTTAATATCCTCAATCGCCTCAATAATGCTATCTATCTTCTTTTCGTCTAAGATTATTCCAACTTTATGAACTGAGTGTTTTCCAGTAACGAATATCATAACTTTTGTTATCCCATCTCTGTTAGAGAGAGAAACCCTCATATATCCTTGATTTTTACTGTAATATGGCTTATATTTTTTAATGCCACCATTAGGTACTTTCGACCAATCTTTTTTTACGTTTTTTAAAGATTTCAAAAGATGTTCCGCTGGAGCATTAGAACTCAACAATATTCTATTTACCCATTTTATATCTTGAAATAGCATTGCTATATATGGCTCGGATGTCCCACTTCTCTGATCCCCTTTAATAAGAAGAATATGCTTATTATTTGTGCCATAGATAGGTTCATGTTCAATTGCATTTTTGAAGCCATCCTTATATAAACTTACCTTTTTTGGATGTTTATCACATCTTTGTATGCAACTTTTATAAACTTTAGATTCAAAAGCTTGTTTTTCTGTAGTCTTTTTTTGATTGACCTCATTTTTAATACTACTTTGTTCTTTATAAGTTTCAATTGTATTAGTGGTTGGTTGTACCGAATTACAACCGCTCAATAAAAATGCAACTATTGGCATACTAATAATTTTAATAGCTTTCTTCATCTAAATCCTTTTTTTTAAATTAAAATATTATAATTCGTAAAGCATTGATTTTCGCTTAATTTATCTAATTCTCCTCAACCAAGCCTAAGTCTTTGATAATCTTCTTTGCAACAGGTGTATTAATTGGCACAATTTTGGAATCTTTACATTCAGGGCAAATTTTCGCTTTATTTACAATCCTCCATATAGAGTAAGAAAACTACACCCCTGTGACTGAATATCCACTCTTGATAATCTTACTAATCATTGAGGTTGATAAGTAGTAGGATAGAAATAACTTCAATTAATAGGATTATCTTCTATGTTGAAATTAACTTAACCCTAGTCGTGTAACCAAGTCAAATTCATATTAAATCTAAACCTTTTTAATGATCTTAGTTTTGAAATTATTTGAGGTCTATTACTTAACTGACAATGCACCTTCTTAGCTCCATATATTGGTATCTCTTGCCGTGAGCGAAGCGAGGAAATGCCCTTGGGGTACAAAGATAGATTTTATCTCCTCCTTGATGGTTTCTTTATGTTCGCTGACTACAGGTATATAGTAAAGCGAACTTCTACTAATATCTAGTATCGCACACTGTTGTACTACGGATAATCTCTTTAACTCGAAATTTATCATAGCCTTTTTACTAGATAAGTCCGAGCTTTTTAGCTTTCCCCGCATCCAGTTATTCTCCACTGTTAATTGTCCTACTGTTTTAGCGTATTTGTCTAGTTTCACCACGTTATGGTTGCCCAATTCAATAATAAGCGATAGCTTAATAACATCACAGTAAAATCTTTTTACCACAAAAGGATTAAAATAATGTCACAAGTCTATCACTCCAATGCTAGAACAAACCAGCATGTAAGACAAAGAATACAATAATCTGATTTAACAAATGTTGAATTATCAGATAACTATAATGTAAATGTGAAAACTATTGCTAAACACAGAAAAAGAGATTTTTCAAATAATAAGAGTTCAAGACCAAATAATATAAAATATGCTTTAACACCTTTAGAAAAGGAGCTTATACGGGTCGTAAGAACCCTTACTTGGATGGAGTTAGATGGCTTAACAGATACCATGGTTGATGTCATTCCAAATGCAAACAGAAGTAATGTCTATAGAACTTTGAGAGCCTTTGATATAAATAGAGTTCCTGTTGAACAAAAGGCAAAAGCTAAAAAGTTTAAAGAGTATGAGCCTGGCTATTTGCACATTGATGTAACCTATTTACCAAAATTTGACAAACAAAAATATTATCTCTTTGTAGCTATAGATAGAGCTACAAGGCTATTGTATTATAAAGTATATGAAAATAAGACAGCTGCTAATGCTGTTGAATTTCTCAAAGAGTGTAAAGAGTTTTTTCCTTTTTACATAACTCATATTCTCACAGACAATGGACTGGAGTTTACCGACAAATGGGCAAGAGGTAAAGGCAAAGTTAGTGGCAATCATAAGTTTGATATTGAATGTACTAAAGATGAGATAGAACACAGGCTAACAGCTCCATATACACTTCAAACTAATGGAATGGTTGAAAGGGTTAATGGAACAATAAAGAATGCTACAATCAAAGCAGAGGATTATGATAATATTGATGATGTTAAGAAAGATTTAAATAAGTTCTTGATATTCTATAACTTCAATAGACTTCTCCTAAAACCTTTTTCAATATTTGGATATATGTCCCTACGCAGTTACTTTAATTTAAAATATTTTAGTAATTTGAATATTACTAAAATATAATCTTGCTAAAGCCTATAAACAGGTATCTAAAGTGAGGTATTACTATGAGCTTTTAGGAGAAGTCTAATAGAAGACATGGTTCTTTAAGAAAAGAACTCAAAGTCAGAACTCCTTTTGATGCAGTTCAAAGTTGGTTTCAAACGAAGCTTGAAATATTTAAGATTTTACCAAGTGAGTTTCAAGATATTGCTTTTGAAATGGTACAACGTGGTGAAACTTGACAACTAATGATATAGACTTATCTTTCAATCAGGTACTTGAAATCTACAAAAGACGGTGGAAAATAGAGGAATATCATAAATCTTTAAAACAAAATTTAAAAATAGAACACTCTCCAACAAAAGTTGAAACATCACAAAGAAATCATATACACTTATCTGTTCGTGGTTTTATAAAACTTGAGAAACTTCGATTAAACTATAAAATGAAGCACTTTGCCATTAAGGAAAAAATATATATTGAGGCTCTCAAAGTCACCTACCAAAAAGTTGAAGAATTATAAGTTGCTTAGATTTGTAGCACTTCTTAAACTTTATGAATTTAGATTATCGTAACATCAGTTAACCATTACTATACCGTAGTTTTAAGTACTGTTTAGACTCCATTTTTTGACTTTAAATCTTTTAATAGGTTAAAAGGATTTTATTTTTGGAGTAAAAGTAGTATTTCAGGGCTTTTCAGCCCTTGTTTAAGGGGTTTGTGTATTTGTCTTAGAGCAGGTGTCCCATCTCCTCTTTTTTTACATCAAGATAGTCTGCATTGTGTTTGTTTGCATCCATGATAATGGGAACTCTCTGAACTACTTCAATATCATCAAGTGAATTAATCTTATGTGGGTTATTTGTAAGTAATTTTATTTTATGAATATTAAAATGATGGAGTATATAAGGAACTACCTCGTATGTTCTCTCATCTGCTTCAAAGCCTAGTTGATGGTTTGCTTCTATTGTATTTAAGCCTTTATCTTGCAAGGCGTAAGCATTGATTTTATTTAAAAGACCTATATTTCTGCCCTCTTGTCTGAGATAAATCACCATGCCATTTGTTTGTTCAGCTAAAGCAAGAGCGTATTCTAGTTGATCACGGCAATCACATTTTAAACTTCCTATAGCATCACCTGTTAGACATTCTGAATGAATTCTAACTATGGGTATCTCTGGGAGATTTTCTTTATAAATAGCAAGATGTTCTTTACAACCATCTCTACACGCTTCTTTAAAAGCTTTGACTTTAAAGTTACCAAAACGAGATGGTAGGTTTGCTACTTCGGATATTTCTATATTCATTAATTTAATCTTTAAAATGGTAAAATTTTGCAAGATTATATCGAAAAAAGGTTTATAATGTTTCAAAGATTTCGCAGAACTCGTTTAAATAAGCACTTGCGTGCCTTAGTAAGGGAAACCAATGTGAGTGTAAATGATTTTATTTACCCTCTTTTTATCCGTAGTGGAGAGGGAATTAAAACAGAAGTCTCTTCAATGCCTGGTGTTTTTCAAATGAGTATAGATGAAATTTTAAAAGAGTGTGAAGAATTAAAAAAACTTGGAATATTTTCTATTCTTTTATTTGGTATTGCTGATGTTAAAGATTCTATTGGAAGTGATAGTTTATGTGAGCATGGGATTATTGCCTCATCTATCCGTGCCATCAAAAAGGCTCATCCTGATATGTTTATAGTTACTGATCTTTGTTTTTGTGAATATACCGATCATGGACATTGCGGAATTATTGATGAAGTAAACAAAACTGTAAACAATGATGCAACGCTTCAAATATCGAGGCAACAAGCTCTTATCCATGCAAAGGCTGGAGCTGATATGATTGCACCATCAGGAATGATGGACGGTATAATTGAAACCTTAAGAAAAACTCTTGATGCAGAAGGATTTGAAAACCTACCAATTATGGCGTATTCAACAAAATTCTCTTCAGGGTATTATGGTCCTTTTAGAGATGTAGCCCAATCAAGTCCTAGTTTTGGTGACCGTACTTCATACCAAATGGATCCTGCTAATCGTCGTGAAGCAATAGCAGAATCTCTCTGTGATGAGGCACAAGGTGCTGATATTTTGATGGTAAAACCAGCACTAGCATACTTAGATATAGTTCGTGAAATTAAAGATGCCTCGTCACTTCCTATGGCTGTTTATAATGTAAGTGGAGAATATGCAATGTTAAAGTGTGCAGGAATGAATAACTTAATTGATTATGATAGAGTTGTGATGGAGACTATGATCTCTTTTAAGCGTGCAGGAGCTGATATAATTATTTCTTATCATGCAAAAGAAGTAGCTAAAATGCTACAAAAGTAAATATAAAGAAAACTTACTATAAAATTGCTAATTACTTAACTCAAAAATTGGAAAAATACATGAGACATTTCTTAACACTTAAAGACTTTACAAAAGAAGAGATATTGGAAATCATTGATATTGCTCTTGAGATAAAAAAGAATTTAAAAAACAAAGTTTATAAAAAAGAACTTGAGATGCAAACATTAGGAATGATTTTTGAAAAAAGTTCAACACGAACGAGGGTGAGTTTTGAAACAGGGATGTATCAGCTCGGTGGTCATGCACTTTTCCTCTCAAACCGTGATATTCACCTAGGTCGTGGTGAACCTGTAAAAGATACAGCAAGAGTGATAAGCTCGATGTGTGATATGGTAATGATTAGAACATTTGCTCATTCCATGATAGAAGAGTTTGCAAAATATTCAAAGGTCCCTGTAATAAATGGACTTACAGACACTTACCATCCTGTACAACTTTTAGCTGATTACATGACGATGATGGAGTATGGTATCCATGAGAAAGCGACAGTTGCTTATGTTGGTGATGGAAATAATATGACGCATTCCTGGTTAATGCTCTCAGCTAAGATGGGGTTTAATCTTAAAATTGCTACACCTAAAGGATATGAAGTAAACTCTGAAATTCTTGAAAATGCACTAAAAATGGCAAAAGAGAGTGGCGCTAAGATTAGGGTTATGAATGACCCTAGAGAAGCGATTCATAATGTTTCAATTGTCACAACTGATACTTGGGCTTCAATGGGAAAAGAGGAAGAGAAAGAGGAACGAATGCAAGTATTTCAAGGTTTTATGGTAGATGATTTGATGATGTGTTTAGCGAAGAAAAAAGCCAAATTTTTGCATTGCCTCCCAGCCTACAGAGAGCAAGAGGTAACCGCCTCAGTTTTAGAAGCTCATTCAGATATAGTTTTTGATGAAGCGGAAAACAGACTTCATGTTCAAAAAGGATTAATGGTTTGGTTAGATAGGCAAAGAGATAAATCTCTTTAAGTGACTTCTTCTCAAATAGGGTAATTACTCTAAGAACATGAAGGGTTTAATTTTAATAGATAAAAGAAATTCTAAAATTTGAATGAATAAGTCTTGACATAAGAAATATAAAGGGTTATAATTGCGGTTCAATTTCGATGCCGACATAGCTCAGTTGGCTAGAGCAGCTGATTTGTAATCAGCAGGCCCGGGGTTCAAATCCTCGTGTCGGCACCATTGAAATTTGAATATTTAGAAACAGTGTTAGACCAGAAAAGATATAATTTTTTATATAATGGTGGGATAGTCAAGTGGCCAACGACGGTGGACTGTAAATCCGCTCCCTATGGGTTCAGAGGTTCGACTCCTCTTCCCACCACCACTTTTTGTTTTAATGCGGGTGTAGCTCAGCGGCTAGAGTTCCTGCCTTCCAAGCAGGCTGTCGAGGGTTCGAATCCCTTCACCCGCTCCATTAAAAACAAAATTCTGGAAGCTGAAGTATAATTTTTACCTTACTTCACACTACTATATAGCTATATAAACACCATAAAACTAATAAATTACTAGAGTAAAAAATGATTCAATTATTGCTTAAATACATCTCTATTGCTGTCGTGGCTCAGGGGTAGAGCACTTCCTTGGTAAGGAAGAGGCCGTGGGTTCAATTCCCACCGTCAGCACCATCGAAGTAAGTTTCTCTTACTTTAAGCAATAATTGAATGATTTTTGGATATAATTCCATTTTAACTTCACAAATTAAGCAGGAGAACACTATGGCAAAAGAAAAATTTGAACGCAATAAACCGCATTGTAACATCGGTACCATTGGTCATGTAGATCATGGTAAAACAACACTAACAGCGGCTATTACAGCAGTATTGGCAGTTACAAACGGTGCAGAGCTTATGGATTATGATCAAATCGATAATGCTCCAGAAGAAAGAGAACGAGGTATTACTATTGCAACTTCACATGTTGAATATGAGACGGATGCTCGTCACTATGCACATGTTGATTGTCCAGGTCACGCGGATTATGTTAAAAATATGATTACTGGTGCTGCTCAAATGGATGGTGCTATTTTAGTTGTTTCTGCAGCTGATGGTCCTATGCCTCAAACTCGTGAACATATCCTTCTTTCTAAACAAGTTGGTGTTCCATATATCGTTGTTTTTATGAATAAAGAAGACATGGTTGATGATGAAGAGTTGATGGAACTAGTAGAAATGGAAATTCGTGAACTTCTTGACATGTATGACTTCCCAGGTGATGACACTCCAATCACTGCTGGTTCAGCTACAATGGCTCTTGAAGAAGCTAAGTCTGGTAATCTAGGTGAGTGGTCAGAAAAAATTCAAGCATTAATGAAAACAGTTGATGAGTATATTCCTCAACCAGTTCGTGAAACTGATAAAGATTTTTTAATGCCTGTTGAAGATGTTTTCTCTATCTCTGGTCGTGGAACAGTTGTTACTGGTCGTATCGAACGTGGAACAGTGAAAATTGGTGAAGAAATTGAAATTATTGGAATCCGTGATACACAGAAAACTACAGTTACTGGTATCGAAATGTTCCGTAAAGAGATGGATGAGGGTGTTGCAGGAGATAACTGTGGTATCTTAGTTCGTGGTATTGGTAAAGATGATGTTCAACGTGGTCAAGTACTTTGTAAGCCAGGTTCAATTACTCCACATACTAAATTTACTGCAGAAATTTATGTTCTAAGTAAAGATGAGGGTGGTCGTCATACTCCATTCTTCTCAAACTACCGTCCTCAGTTTTATGTACGTACTACTGATGTTACAGGTGCGATCACATTACCAGAAGGTACTGAGATGGTGATGCCAGGTGATAATGTAAGTATTACTGCTGAACTTATTCATCCAATTGCAATGGAAAAAGGTACTAAGTTCGCTATCCGTGAGGGTGGTAGAACTGTTGGTGCTGGTGTTGTTGCTGAAATATTAGCATAATAGAACATCAATATTTTAGCTTGTAGGAATTTTTGGTTCTTACAAGCTTCTAAATTTTAAAATATTTTATTTTGAAATTAGAAAATGTTAAACAATAACTAAAGGTAAAATAATATGAGAGAAGCAATTCACTTAGGTTGTGAGAAATGTACAAGACGTAATTATCACACAACAAAAAATAAAAAAATTCATACTGAAAAATTTTCAGTGAGAAAATACTGTAAGTTCTGCAGAGAGCATACAACTCATAAAGAGATGAAACTGTAATAATAAGTTTTATTTTTTGAGCTTCGGCTCTTAAAGGCGTGTAGCTCCAATGGTAGAGCACCGGATTCCAAATCCGGGTGTTGGGAGTTCGAGTCTCTCCACGCCTGCCACCATTTATTATGAGTGAATCTTTAGAGATTTATTTATAATAAATGATTTGTTAAAAATAACTTTATTTACACCTAGTGTAAAGCTTTACTAAGGGAATTTTTAAGAAATTCACTTTTTTTGAAAGAGGAGACATATATAATGAATATTCATACACATATTAGAAATGCAAAAGCAGAATTAACTAAGGTTATTTTTCCAACCAAAGGTCAGGTAAAACAAGCATATATAGCAGTAATGATAGTTGTTATTGTGATAGCTTCTTTTTTAGCCCTAGTTGATTTACTTATGTCATCAGTTATGTCAGCAATTTTAGGTTAAGGGAGAGATAATGGCTCATCAATGGTACTCAATTCAAACTTATGGAAATGATAGATTAGTTAGAGATGCAATCTTAAATATGATTGAAGAGTTTGGTTTACAAGAGTTTATAGAAGAAGTTATTGTTCCAACTGAAGATGTGATAGAAGTAAAAGATGGTAAGAAAAAGGTAACAGAGCGTTCTCTATATTCAGGATATGTTTTTGCTAAAATTGACTTAAACACTGAAGTGCAACATATGATTCAATCTTTACCAAAAGTATCTGGTTTTATCGGTGAATCAAATATACCAACGCCTTTAAGCGAGCATGATATTAATGTTATCTTAGATCGTATTAATAATCGTGCAGCTCCAAAACCAAAAGTTTATTTTGAAAGTGGGGAAACTGTTCGTATTACAGAAGGCTCATTTGCAAACTTTACAGCAACAGTAGATGAATATGATTTAGAACACGGTACGTTAAAATTAAATGTATCAATATTTGGAAGAGCTACACCGGTAGATATTCCTTATACTCAAGTCGAAAAAATAATTTAAATTTAACAAAGGATATACAATGGCAAAAAAAGTTATGGATTACATAAAACTACATATTGATGCTGGTAAAGCAAACCCTGCACCACCAGTTGGACCAGCTTTAGGGCAACGTGGTGTTAACATCATGGAATTTACTAAAGCATTTAATGAAAAAACAAAAGATAAGATGGGATTTAAAGTTCCTGTTGTAATTACTGTTTATACAGATAGAAGTTTTACTTTTATTACAAAACAACCACCAGCATCAGCATTACTTTTAAACAAAGCAGGGCTTAAAAAAGGGACTGATAATCCACTTCAAAATATTGTTGGACAAATCACAAAAGCTCAATTAATGGAAGTTGTTGAAGCTAAAATTGCTGATTTAAATACTGATAATAAAGATATGGCTGCGAATACTTTAGCAGGAACAGCTCGTTCAATGGGTATTAAAGTAGTAGATTAATATTAATAATCACATACCGCAGTGATATAAAATAATGTGGAAGAATTACATAAGGAAATTTGAAAATGAGTAAAAGATATAAATCATTATTAGAAAAAATTGATAATACAAAACAATATACTGTAGTTGATGCAGCGACAATGATGGATACTTTAAAAAGTGCAAAATTTGATGAAACAGTTGAAATTGCAATGAATTTAAATGTAGATCCACGTCATGCAGATCAAATGGTTCGTGGTGCAATAGTACTTCCTAATGGAACAGGTAAAAGAGTTCGTGTAGCAGTATTTGCAAAAGGTGTTAAAGCCGATGAAGCTAAAGCAGCTGGTGCTGATATTGTTGGAACTGATGACTTAGTTGCTGATATTAAAGCTGGTATATTCAATTTTGATGTAGTTGTTGCTGCACCAGATTGTATGGGACTTGTTGGACAAATTGGTCGTATCCTTGGACCAAAAGGTTTAATGCCAAATCCGAAAACGGGTACAGTAACACCAGATGTTGCGACTGCTGTTAAAAATGTTAAAGGTGGTCAAGTAACCTTTAGAGTTGATAAAAAAGGTAATATTCATGCAGGTATTGGTAAAGCAAGTTTTGCAACTGATAAAATTGCTGAAAATATCACAGCCTTTGTGAGTGCTATTAACAAACAAAAACCAGCATCAGCAAAGGGTCGTTATATCACAAATGCAGCTCTTAGTTTAACTATGAGTCCTTCTATAAAATTTGATCTTTCTGAACTAGCAGATATTAAGTAGTTTTTAGTGTCTTGGAATTTCCCAAGACATTTTAAAGTTACTTACTTTGGTAACTGCATTTTATGGACTAGAGATATGGGCGTGTATTTATACACTTAATTTCCTGTTGAAGATTGTCTAAAAGGAGAAAATTTTATGACAAAAACAAAAAAAGCTGAAATTATTGAAGTACTTAGTACAGAATTTAAAGATGTTCAAGCCGTAATCCTATGTGATTATAAAGGTTTAAGCGTTGGCGATTTAGAAGAATTAAGATCAATAGCTAGAACTAAAGAAGCAAAAGTCCAAGTTGTTAAAAATACTTTAGCAACAATTGCACTTAAAAATGTTGATTTAGAAGGTATAGAGATTAAAGATACAAATATTTTTGTTTGGGGTGAAGATTCTGTTGCTACTTCTAAAGTAGTTGCTGAGTTCGCTAAGATAAATGAAAAATTTGTAATTAAATCTGCCTATATCGATCGAGTGGCTGCTGATGCTGCAAAAGTTGAAACCTTTGCTAAACTTCCAGGACGAGAAGAATTACTTGCTATGCTTGCTGCTACTTGGATGGCTCCAGTTGCGAACTTTACAATCGGACTTAATGCTCTTAAAGAGAAAAAAGAAGAAGAAGCTGTAGCTTAAACGCTAAATTATGCTTTAAACCTTAAGATTTAATTCTTAAGAAAATAGGGAAATAATTCCTTATTTAAATTATGGAGTACATATTATTATGGCTATAACTAAAGAAGACGTATTAGAATTTATCTCAGGACTTTCAGTATTAGAACTTTCTGAATTAGTAAAAGAATTTGAAGAAAAATTTGGTGTATCTGCTCAACCTGTTGCTGTAGCTGGTGGAGCTGCAGCTGGTGAAGCTGTTGCAGAACAAACAGAATTTGATGTAGTATTAACAGAAATCGGTGCTAAGAAAATTGCTGTAATTAAAGCTGTTCGTGCTTTAACTGGTTTAGGACTTAAAGAAGCCAAAGAATCTTGTGAGGGTTTACCAAAGACGATTAAAGAGGGTGTAGATAAAGATACTGCGCAAGAAGCTAAAACTGCTTTAGAAGAAGCTGGTGCAGTAGTAGAAATTAAATAGTTAAATATTTATACTTTAAGTTGAGAGCTTTCTCTCAACTTCTGGGCGCTTTTACGAAGGGATTTTGTCCCCTTGTAAAAGTGCCCTTATGTCGTTTATAAGCACTATAAAAAATTAAGCTCTTTGAGAGCCTCACATAATCGTTCAAGGACGCTTGAACTGATACTAATTACTTAGTAAGGTAAACATATGTTAAACACTTTATATTCTGGAAATCGTCTTCGTGTAGATTTCTCCAAAACTCCTCAGCAAATTGAAGTACCCAATTTATTACAATTACAACAAAGTTCTTATGACAAGTTTTTGATGTTAGAAGAAAAAGATAGAACAAATAGTGGGATTGAAAAAGTTTTTCAATCAGTTTTTCCTATTCATGATGCTCAAAATAGATTGACTGTTGAGTATATTGGTTCTGAAGTTGGAAAACCTAAATACACAGTAAGAGAATGTATGGAGCGTGGACTTACCTATGCTATATCACTTAGAATGAAAACCCGTCTTGTCATTTGGGATAGAGATGAGAACACTAAAGAAAAGCTTGGTGTAAAAGATATTAAAGAACAAAATATATTTGTTCGTGATATTCCACTCATGACAGATAGGACTTCTTTTATCATTAATGGTGTTGAAAGAGTTGTAGTCAATCAGCTTCACCGTTCCCCTGGTGTAATTTTTAAAGAAGAAGAATCAACCACTGCTGGAAATAAACTCATCTATACCGGTCAAATTATTCCAGATCGTGGTTCGTGGTTATACTTTGAATACGATCCCAAAGATATTTTGTATATGAGAATTAATAAACGCCGTAAAGTTCCTGTAACTATAATGTTCCGTGCTTTAGGATATTCTAAACAAGATATATTAAAATTATTTTATCCTATTCAAACTATTAACATTAATGATAATATGTTTTGTGTAGAATTTGATAAAAATGATTATATTGGAAGACTTCGTTATGACTTACTCGATGTCGATTCAAATACTCTTATAGCATCTGGGAAAAGACTCTCAGTAAAAAAAGCACAAAAGCTCTTAGATGATGGACTTAAAGTCGTTCAGTACCCTCTTGAAGTTTTAATTGAAAGATACTTAGCTGAACCTATCATTGATCCACAAACTGGTGAAATTTTATTTGATACTATGACTCATATTGATGAGACTAAATTAAAGAAGATGGCTGAAATAGGTATTAGTGAATTTAAAATAGCAAATGATTTAGCGGATGGTGTTGATAGCTCAATTATTAACGCATTTAATGCTGATGCAGATTCTTTGAAGCTTCTTAAACAAACCGAAGAGATTGAAGATGAAAATGATTTATCTGCGATTCGTATCTATAAAGTTATGAGACCAGGTGAGCCAGTTACTAAAGATGCTGCAAAAGCTTTTGTAAATCAACTTTTCTTTGATCCCGAAAGATATGACCTAACTAGAGTTGGTCGTATGAAAATGAATCATAAACTTAGTTTGGATATTCCTGAATATATAACGGTTCTTACTCATCAAGATATAATCGAATCGGTAAAATATGTTATTAAAGTTAAAAATGGCTTAGGGCATCTTGATGATAGAGATCATCTTGGTAATCGTCGTATTCGTTCTATTGGTGAGCTTTTAGGAAATGAGTTACATAATGGGCTTATCAAAATGCAAAAAGCTATTCGTGATAAACTCTCTACAATGAGTGGTCCAATGTCAGAGCTTATGCCTCATGATTTGATTAACTCAAAAATGATTACTTCAACTATTATGGAGTTTTTCTCTGGTGGACAATTATCTCAGTTTATGGATCAAACAAATCCACTCTCAGAAGTTACTCATAAGCGAAGACTCTCAGCACTAGGTGAGGGTGGTCTTGTTAAAGAAAGAGCTGGTTTTGAAGTGCGTGATGTTCATCCAACTCATTATGGTCGTATCTGTCCAGTTGAGACTCCAGAGGGTCAAAATATTGGTCTTATTAATACTCTTGCGACTTATTCAAAAGTGAATGAACATGGATTTATTGAAGCTCCTTACAAAAAGATAGTAGATGGTATTGTAAGCGATGAAGTTATATATTTAACAGCAACGCAAGAAGAGGGCGTTAAAATTGCGGCAGCTTCAAATGAGTTAGATAAAAATGGACAATTTTCTAATCAGATAATTACTATTAGACAAGATGGTGAAATTTTAAATGGTAAGCCGATTGATTGTGAATACGCAGATCTTTCTTCACATATGGTTGTGGGTGTGGCTGCTTCACTTATCCCTTTCTTAGAACATGATGATGCTAACCGTGCTTTAATGGGATCAAATATGCAAAGACAAGCTGTTCCACTTCTTCGCCCTTTTTCACCAATGGTTGGAACTGGAGTTGAAAAACTTGTAGCTCGTGATGCTTGGGAATGTGTAAAAGCTCAGCGTGGTGGTAAGATAGAAAAAGTTGATGGTAAGCATATTTATGTTATGGGCAATGATGATGGAGAGATATATATAGATTATTATCCATTAACAAAAAACCTTAGAACAAACCAAAATACATCTTTTGCACAAAAACCAATTGTTAAAGTTGGACAAAATGTACTCAAAGGGCAAATTATTGCAGATGGTCCAAATATGGATCAGGGAGAATTAGCACTTGGTGTAAATGCCATGGTTGCTTTCATGCCATGGAATGGTTACAATTTTGAAGATGCAATTGTTATTTCAGAGAAATTAATTCGTCAAGATGCTTTTACCTCTGTGCATATTTATGAAAAAGAGCTTGAAGCTCGTGAGTTAAAACATGGAGTTGAAGAGATTACTCGTGATATTCCAAATGTTCGTGATGATGAATTATCACATCTTGATGAATCAGGAATTATTAAAATAGGTACACATGTTGAAGGTGGTATGATTTTAGTAGGTAAAGTTTCTCCAAAAGGTGAAGTAAAACCAACTCCAGAAGAAAGACTACTTCGTGCTATTTTTGGAGAAAAGGCTGGTCATGTAGTTAATAAATCACTCTATTGTCCACCTTCTATGGAAGGTGTCATTGTTGATATTAAAATTTTTACTAAAAAAGGCTATGACAAAGATCCTCGTTCTTTAGAACTTGAAAAAGAAGAACGTGATTATTTAGAACGTGAACATTATGATAGACTCCTGATGATAGACAAAGAAGAGATGCTAAGAGTAACAAAACTTTTAACAAAAGAAACTCTTCTTAATGATATTAAAATTGCAGAGACTAACTATAAAAAAGGCGATACAATTGATGGAAATGATTTATTAGAAATAAGTCGTTTTGCTATGAACGCTATTGTGAAGTCTTTTTCTGAAGTGATACAAGTAGAATACGCTAAGACTAAAAATTATTTTCAAAAACAAAAGCGTGTATTTAGAGATGAACATGAAGAAAAACTTACTATTTTAGAAAAGGACGATATTCTACCAAATGGTGTTGTGAAGTATGTTAAAGTTTATATAGCAACAAAACGTCAGCTAAAAGTTGGTGATAAAATGGCTGGACGACATGGAAATAAAGGTATTGTTTCTATAATTGTTCCAGAAGTTGATATGCCATATATGGAAGATGGACGCTCAGTTGATGTATGTTTAAATCCTCTAGGTGTGCCATCACGTATGAATATCGGTCAAATTTTAGAGATGCACCTTGGTATGGCTGGTCGTGAACTCGGTAACCAAATTTTAGAACAGTTTGAAGAAAAACAAGCTGATTTTGTACAAAATATGCGTTCTAAAATGATTGCTATTGCAGATATCGCTGGAATGATGAATGCCGTCAAAGTAATCGGTGATATGGATGATGAAAAATTCTTAGGATATGCAAGAGATTGGGCAACAGGTGGCGTAAGATTTGCTACTCCAATTTTTGAGGGTGTTAATCAAGCTGAATTTGATAAGTTATTTGAACTTGCAAAAATGGATGTTGATGGTAAAACAGTAGTATATAATGGTTTAACTGGTGAAAAAATTAAAGAGCGTGTAAATGTTGGATATATGTATATCCTAAAATTACATCACTTAGTGGATGAAAAAATCCACGCACGTTCAACTGGACCATACTCTTTAGTAACGCAACAACCAGTTGGTGGTAAAGCACTCTTTGGTGGTCAAAGATTTGGAGAGATGGAAGTATGGGCTCTTGAAGCTTATGGTGCATCAGCAGTTCTTAAAGAGATGCTAACAATCAAGTCAGATGATGTTGATGGTCGTGTTCGTGCATATAAAGCTATCACTAAAGGGGAACTTGTACCAGCTTCTGGTATTCCTGAGACACTATTTGTATTAACAAAAGAACTTCAAGCATTAGCACTTGATGTAGAGATAATGGATGAGGTAGAAGAAGATGAGTAAATTAGTACCAGTTGAAGTAACTGAGGATAAACGACCAACAGACATCAAACAATTACAGTTTAGTTTAGCATCACCAGAGAAGGTTATGTCTTGGAGTCATGGTGAAGTGAAAAAACCTGAAACTATTAACTACCGTACACTTAAACCTGAACGTGATGGTCTTTTTTGTGCAAAGATATTTGGTCCAGTAAGAGACTATGAGTGTCTTTGTGGCAAATACAAAAAGATGCGTTATAAAGGCGTAGTATGTGAAAAATGTGGAGTTGAAGTAACATCTACAAAAGTAAGAAGAACTCGTATGGGACACATTGAGCTTGTTACTCCTGTGGCACATATTTGGTATGTTTCTTCATTACCTTCACGAATTGGTACTTTACTTGGTATTAAAATGAAAGACCTTGAACGTGTACTTTATTATGAAGCATATATAGTAGAATCTGGTGGAGAAGCATATTATGATGCAGAAGCAAAAACACCAGTTCTTCAATATGATGTTTTAAATGAAGAACAGTACCGTACATTAGTTTCAAGATTTGGTGAACTTGGCTTTAAGGCTCGTATGGGTGGAGAAGTTGTGCGTGATTTACTTGAGTCTATTGACTTAGTTGATTTATTTACAAATTTAAAAGATGCTCTTGGTGAAACAAAATCAGAAGCAAAGAAAAAAACGATTAACAAACGTCTTAAAGTTATTGAATCATTTTTAAATTCTGGAAATAACCCTGCATGGATGATGCTCACTGTTTTACCTGTACTTCCCCCAGATTTACGTCCACTTGTTTCACTTGATGGTGGTAAGTTTGCAGTTTCTGATGTAAATGATTTATACCGTCGTGTTATCAATCGTAACCAGCGTTTAAAACGTTTAGTGGAACTTGAAGCTCCTGAAATTATTGTAAGAAATGAAAAAAGAATGCTTCAAGAATCTGTAGATGCTCTTTTTGACAATGGTCGCCGTGCAAATGCGGTTAAAGGGGCTAACAAGCGTCCTCTTAAATCATTGTCTGAAATTATTAAAGGTAAGCAAGGACGCTTCCGTCAAAATTTACTTGGAAAACGAGTTGATTTTTCTGGGCGTTCTGTCATTGTTGTTGGACCAAATTTAAGCATGGATCAATGTGGACTTCCTAAAAAAATGGCAATTGAATTGTTCAAGCCCCATCTCATTGCTAAATTAGAAGAAAAAGGCTACGCAACTACAGTCAAAGCTGCAAAGAAAATGATAGATGCAAAAGTAAATGAAGTTTGGGAATGTTTAGCTGAAATTGTTGATGGTTATCCAATTTTACTTAACCGTGCTCCAACACTTCATAAGCTTTCTATTCAAGCCTTTCACCCTAAGCTTATTGATGGAAAAGCTATTCAGCTTCACCCTTTAGTTTGTGCGGCGTTTAATGCCGATTTCGATGGGGATCAGATGGCGGTTCATATACCTTTGTCCTCAGCTGCAATTGCTGAAGCAAAAGTACTAATGCTTGCCTCTATGAATATTTTACTTCCTGCATCAGGAAAAGCTATTGCTACACCTTCTCAAGATATGGTTCTTGGAATTTACTATATTACATTAGAAAAAAATGCTGTGAAGGGATCAAATAAACTTTTTGCAAATGTTGATGAAATAAATATAGCCTTAGCGCATGACGCACTTGACTTACATGCAAAAGTAAGAACTCGAGATGATGGTAGAATTATCCACACTACTGCTGGAAGAATGCTTCTTAAAGCAGTTTTACCAGATTTTGTTCCTGCTGAATTATGGAATAGAGTTATGAAGAAAAAGTATATCAATGAGATAGTTGATTATGTTCAAAAACATGGTGGTATCGGTATTACTGCTGGTTTCTTGGACAAACTAAAAGACTTAGGTTTTAAACATGCTACAGAGGCTGGAGTTTCTATCTCCTCTGATGATATTCGTATTCCAGCAATGAAAGTTGATAAAATAGCTGAGTCTAAAAATAAAGTACTAGAGATTCAAAAACAATATGAAGCTGGTCTTTTAACAGAACAAGAAAGATATAATAAAATCATTGATGTTTGGACAGATACAAATAACACCCTAGCAACAGAGATGATGAAGCTTGTTGAAAATGATAAAGATGGATTTAACTCTATTCATATGATGGCTGACTCAGGAGCGAGGGGTTCTGCTGCACAAATTCGCCAACTAGCAGGTATGCGTGGTCTTATGGCTAAACCTTCAGGTGATATTATTGAAACTCCAATTATCTCTAACTTTAAAGAGGGTTTAAATGTAATTGAGTACTTTATTTCAACTCACGGTGCTAGAAAAGGTCTTGCCGATACTGCACTTAAAACTGCAAATGCGGGTTACCTTACTCGTAAACTTGTGGACGTTGCTCAAAATGTTAAGATTGTTGAACATGATTGTCATACTCATGAGGGTATCGAAATTACAGATATATCCGATCAAAATACTTTAATTGAATCTTTAGAAGATAGATTACATGGTAGAGTTTTAGCAGAAGATATTATCGATCCAATTTCAAATGAGATTTTATATGCTGAGGGAACTTTACTGGATGAAGTCTCCGCTAAAGTAATCGCAGAGGCTGGAATAAAATCAGCTCATATTAGAACGCCTACCACGTGTAAAAGTACCAATGGTATTTGTGCTTTATGTTATGGAGTGAATCTTGCAACTGGTTACATTGTTCGTACAGGTGAAGCTGTTGGTATTGTAGCTGCTCAGTCGATAGGTGAGCCAGGTACTCAGCTGACTTTGAGAACATTCCATGTTGGTGGAACTGCATCTTCAACTGCACAAGAGCGACAAGTTCTTGCTGAAAAAGAAGGTTTTATCCGTTATTATAATGTAAAAACTTATGAGTCTAAAGAGGGTAAAAATATTGTGGCTAACCGTAGAAATGCAGCTGTATTATTAGTAGAGCCAAAGATCAAAGCTCCTTTTAAAGGTAAGCTTGAAATTAAAACAATTCATGATGAAGTTTTAGTAAGTGTAATAGGTAAAGAAACCGTTCGTTATACACTTCGTAAAAATGAAATAGCTAAAGCAAATGAATTAGCTGGTGTTGGTGGACAGATTGAGGGTAAATATTATTTTCCATATGAATCAGGTATGGAAGTAGTGGAAGATGAATCAATTGTAGAGACTATTAAAGATGGTTGGAATGTTCCAAGTAGAATTCCTTATGCCTCAGAAATTTGTGTTGCAGATGGTGCTCCAGTTACTCAAAAAATTCTTGCTAAAGAAGAGGGGACTGTGAAGTACTTTCTACTCAAAGGTGATTACTTAGAAAGATTTGAAGGTCTTAAAGCTGGATATGAAGTGATTGAGAAAGGTCTTTTTGCAACAGTTGTTGATGTAAATCATCGTGAAGCAGTAAGACATTATATTGCTCGTGGATCAGTGATTGTAACTGATGACGATGACTTAGTTGAGGCTAGTACACTTTTAGCAAAACCAGCAAATGATGAATCAGTTGTAATTGCAGAATGGGATCCTTATTCAAATCCAGTTATCTCTGAAGCAGATGGTACTGTACAATTTGAAGATGTTATTGTAGGAACTACTGCAACTGAACAACTCGATGAGCTTACGGGTAAAACTCGTCTTATGATTAATGATCATATTCCAACAGAGTATAAACCAACTGTTGTTATTGCTACAACTGATGGTGAATTATTGCGTTATATGATTGATTCTAAATCTTCACTTTTTGTTGAGGATGGTGCGAGTGTTAAAGTTGCAGATATTATTGCAAAAACACCAAAAGCACTTCAAAAGTCATCCGATATTACAGGGGGTCTTCCAAGAGTTTCTGAACTATTTGAAGGTCGTCGTCCAAAGGCAACAGCACTTATTTCTGAGATAGATGGAGTTGTTAGTTTTGGTAAACCATTGCGTGGAAAAGTTCGTATTATTGTTGCGTCAGATAATGGGATTATAAAAGAATACTTTGTAGATAAATCTCATGTTGCTGTTGTTGCTCTTGGAGACTTTGTTCATGCTGGAGAGAGATTAACAACTGGTATTATCTCATCTCATGAGTTACTTCGTATTATGGGTGTGAAGACACTTTATAATTATCTTGTTTCTGAAGTACAGCAAGTATATCGTTCTCAAGGGGTTAATATAGCTGATAAGCATATAGAGGTTATTTTTACTCAAATGCTTAGACAAGTTAAAATTGTTAAGTCTGGAGATACTAAGTTTATAGAAGCTGATTTAATCTCTAAGGCAAAATTTGCAACAGAAAACAAAAAAATTATTCGTCTTGGTGGTCGCCCTGCGATCGCTGAGCCATTCCTTGTTGGTATCACTAGAGCTGCCGTATCTGCTGATAGTATCATTTCAGCTGCTTCATTTCAAGATACTACGAAGGTATTAACAGAAGCTGCTGTTTCAGCAAAAGTTGATGATTTGAATAATTTAAAAGAAAACGTAATTATTGGTCGTACTATTCCTGTTGGAACTGGTATCTATAAAGATCAAGAAATAATGTTTTATACAGATGAAGACGAAGAATAATTCTAATCTTCAATTTCTGAGATATGGGAAATTACTTCCCATATCTTTAAATCCCCTTTAGCTATCTTCTAATAATAAGCTAACTTTAATTCATATTTATGTATTATCACGTGTCTATAATTCTCTCTATTGTAGTGAGAATTAAATTCTACTGGAAACTTATATAAAGGAATTGTATGCCTACAATCAATCAACTGATTCGTAATGAGCGTAAACGCGTGATTAAAAAATCTAAATCTGCTGCTCTATTATCGTGTCCACAGCGTCGTGGTGTATGTACTCGTGTTTATACGACTACACCAAAGAAACCAAATTCAGCTTTAAGAAAAGTTGCAAAAGTTCGTTTAACTTCAGGTTTTGAAGTTATTTCATATATCGGGGGAGAGGGTCATAACCTTCAAGAACACTCAATCGTACTTGTGCGTGGTGGAAGGGTAAAAGATTTACCTGGTGTTAAATACCATATCGTTCGTGGTGCATTAGATACTGCTGGTGTTTCTGGTCGTATGGTTGCAAGATCAAAATATGGAACAAAGAAACCTAAAAAATAAAAAATGTTCAATAGCTACAGGATTAATTTTAAGTAATTAATTTTGAGTAAATTTGAAAAAAATTGAAGAAGAAGGAAAATTCAAATGAGAAGAAGAAAAGCTCCCACTCGTCCAGTTATGCCAGATCCAGTTTATGGAAGTAAGATACTGACGAAATTTATAAATAAAGTAATGTTAGATGGTAAAAAATCAATAGCAGAAAAAATCATTTATAGCGCAATGGATATCATTAGCTCTCGTGGTGAAAAAACTGGTATAGATACATTTAATGAAGCTGTTGAAAATATTAAACCAATTATTGAAGTAAAAAGTCGCCGTGTTGGTGGTGCTACTTATCAAGTTCCAGTAGAAGTACGCCCTGTACGACAACAGTCTTTAGCCTTAAGATGGTTAATCGATGCTGCTCGTAAAAGAAATGAGAGAACTATGGCTGAGAGATTAGCTAACGAGTTCATGGAAGCTGCAACTGATAAAGGTTCAGCATTCAAAAGAAAAGAAGATACTTACCGTATGGCAGAAGCTAATAAAGCATTTGCTCATTATCGCTGGTAGGATTCTATTAAACGCTAAGGGAAGTAATTCCCTTAACTACGTTAACACTGGGTTTACTTCAGCAGTAAACTCAAATTTGCTTGCAAATTTTTAGTGCTAACAACAATAATTGACAGCTCTTTTGTAAATAAATATTAACTTCATTTATAAAAGAGCTTATCTCTCAATTAACTAACAAGGTACTAAATATGGCAAGAAGTCACAAACTTAATGATGTAAGAAATATCGGTATTGCTGCGCATATTGATGCAGGGAAAACTACAACTACAGAAAGAATTTTATTCTATACTGGTGTTGAGCATAAAATCGGTGAGGTTCATGATGGTGCTGCTACTATGGATTGGATGGAACAAGAGCAAGAAAGAGGTATTACAATTACCTCTGCTGCAACTACTTGTGAGTGGAATGGAAAACAGATAAATATTATCGATACTCCAGGCCATGTTGATTTTACTATTGAAGTTGAACGTTCTATGCGTGTTCTTGATGGTGCTGTTTCAGTATTCTGTGCTGTTGGTGGGGTTCAACCTCAATCAGAAACAGTATGGAGACAAAGAAACCGTTATAAAGTTCCTTCTATTGTTTTTGTTAATAAAATGGATAGAACGGGTGCAGATTTTTATGAGGTTGAGCGTCAAATTCGTGATCGTCTCAAAGGGAATCCTATGCCTTTTCAACTCCCTATCGGTGCTGAAGCAGAGTTTGAGGGTGTTGTTGATTTAGTGAAAATGAAAGAGATTGTTTGGGATGCAGATGCTGAAATGGGTTCTGCTTATCATGAGCAAGATATTCGTGATTCATTAAAAGAAATTTCTGATGAGTACAAAGAAAAAATGCTTGAAACTCTTTCTGAGATTGATGGTAATGAAGAGTTTGCTGAAAAATTCTTAGACGGTGAAGAGATTTCTCAAGAAGAAGTTAAAGCTGCGATTAAAGCTGCAACTCTTGGTATGCATATTGTTCCAATGACTCCAGGGACTGCCTTTAAAAACAAGGGTGTTCAAACTTTACTGGATGCTGTTGTTGATTATTTACCATCACCTGTTGAATCTGCTCCAATCATGGGTACGCTTATGGATGATGAAGAGATAGAAGTTTCAGTCCCTTCTGTTGATGATGGTGATTTTGCAGCCTTAGCTTTTAAAATAATGACAGATCCATTTGTGGGTGTTTTAACTTTTATCCGTGTATATCGTGGTTCTTTAGAATCTGGTTCTTTTGTGCACAATACTACAAAAGACAAGAAAGAAAGAATTGGTCGTATCGTTAAGATGCATGCTATTAAGCGTGAAGAAGTTAAAGAGATTTACGCTGGTGAAATCGGTGCTGTAATTGGTCTTAAATCAACTACAACTGGTGACACTTTAACAAATGGTGAAAAAGTAATTTTAGAGAGAATGGAATTTCCAAATCCAGTTATCTCTGTTGCAGTTGAGCCAAAAACAAAAGCTGATCAAGAAAAAATGGGTATTGCCTTAAGTAAACTTGCTGCTGAGGATCCTTCTTTTAGAGTTCATACTGATGATGAAACTGGTCAAACTATTATTTCAGGAATGGGTGAGTTACACCTTGAAATCCTTGTTGATAGAATGAAAAGAGAATTTTCTGTAAGTGCTGAAGTTGGTGCTCCACAAGTTTCTTACCGTGAATCTATCAAAAAAGAAGTAAATCAAGAATACAAATATGCAAAACAATCTGGTGGTCGTGGTCAATTTGGTCATGTATATCTTACTGTTAAGCCAGGTGAAGCTGATACTGGTTTTGTATTTACAAATGCTATTAAAGGTGGGTCTGTTCCTAAGGAATTTATTCCAGCTGTTAGAAAAGGTTGTGAAGAAGCAATGCAGACGGGTGTTCTTGCTGGATACCCAATGGAAGATGTTGATGTAACTTTATATGATGGTTCTTACCATGATGTAGATTCAAATGAAATGGCATTTAAACTTGCAGCTTCAATGGGTTTTAAGGCTGCTTGTCGTATAGCTGAGCCTTCAATCTTAGAGCCAATGATGAAAGTTGAAGTTGAAGTTCCTGAAGAAAATATGGGTGATGTTATCGGTGACCTTAACAGACGCCGTGGACAAATCAATGCAATGGGTGACCGTTCAGGTAACAAAATTGTAGATGCTTTCGTTCCATTATCTGAGATGTTTGGTTATTCAACGGATCTTCGTTCGGCTACTCAAGGACGTGCAACTTACTCTATGGAGTTTGACCACTACGCTGAAGTTCCAAGAAATGTTTCTGAAGAGATTCAGAAAAAAAGAAACGGTTAGTTTCTCTACAGTCCTCTCTTTTTGAGAGGATAGCTTTTTGATAAAAGCACTTTTTATTTTTATCTGCTATAATCACAAATAAATAATTATTGGATTTTCATGAAAAAAATATTACTATTTTTTATTTTCTCTACTACACTTTTTGCTATTAACCCTAAAGTATATACTGCTCTTGGTGATATGATTTATGAAAATACAATAAAAATTCAATCATTAAAAAATTTAAAATATTATAATCAGTATGAAGAAGAGATTAATGAATATGTATTAGATGTAAATGATACAAAAGAGTTTGGATTTGAAGTAGAATCAGGTGCAAAAAGTAATGAACATTTAGAGTATCTTGAGATGCTTAGAAAATTATCTAAGTTTAATAACTATTTCAAAAGAATAATTAAGGCAGATTTTAAAAAGGCTGTTCAATTAGAAGATAATAAGCTTTTTATTCTCACTATAAATTCAGGACTATTTAATACGAAAAAAAATAAAGAAAAAATTATGAAGTATTATCAAGAACATAAAAAATTTATAAAGGCTAAGGGAATTATTCAAAAGTATTTAGATGAAAAAAAAGTTAAAAAGAAAGTGATACAAATATATGTTAAAACAAAAAAAGAAATAGAAGAAGAAAAAAAACAAAGAATGGAAAAAATTAAAGAAAAAGATAGATTAAAACAAAAAGCTTTTGAGACTCAAGTAGATAAAAATTACCAAGAAAAACAAAAAGAAATTATAAAAGTACAGGAAAAAGAACTTAGAGGCTAAGACCAAATATATTGACAATCCATCTTTGGACGACCCTTTAGTGTAATATAAGGTTTATAATTAGCCTTATAGTTTAATGATGAACATTCTGCTACATAGTAACCTAAGTAAATCCATTTTTTATTTTCTTTTTTTGCAAGAATAATTTCTTGAAGTAATGATAATTTACCTAATGAAAAAGAAGAATACAGAGGATCATAATAAAAATATATAGAAGATATCCCATCTTTTAAAATATCAATCAAATCAACACCGATTAGTTTATTTTGATAAAAATAGAGAACTTCATACCCAAAATCTCCATAAGCATCTACAAAAGAAGCATAATAATGTTCTGGAGTAGTTTTTTGGTAACTCCATCCTTTTTTTGACTGCATAAAAAGATGGTACTTATCAAAAAGATTAAGATGTTCTTTTGAAAGGCTTGGTTCTTGTATGTATATTTTAATATCTTTAGCTTTTTTTATTACTCTTCTCTCCGACTTTGAAAAGTTATAGTTATTTACATCTATCTTAATACTTTGGCATTCATTACAGTTTGGACATACTGGTCTAAAGTACATCTTGCCAAACCTTCTATATCCACGTTCAATATAATCTTGAGTTGTCTGAGCTGAACAGGCATTAATGATTTTATAATCAGTTGTTTGTACTTCATTATCCAAATAAGGGCATTTATTATTGAGTGAAAATTCTTTGAGTATATTCATGGAGCAATTGTGACATAAATATTCCAATATTTAGGTATATTTAAAAAAACTTATAATATAATTTAAAATATTATAATAATAATTTATATTATTATTTAATCTAAAAGGGGAAAACATGAGTAAAAATTTATTGTCTAAAGGTCTGGTGATTGGTGCATTAGTGATGATGTCAAGTACATTCGTATATGGAGGTGTTAATAAGTCTTTGCTTCATCCTGGAGGAAAAATAAAGGATGCTAAAGAGATTATGAATCAGGTATATTATGTGAATCATTTTTTAGGATTTACAAATTATTCAATTCAAAAAAATAAAAAAACGATTACTGTTATCGTTAAGAGAAGTGAAGGTAAAAAACCATTAACTGAAACAGTGGAACGCTATTTAAACAATGATTACAGTGATGGAATTATTAATTCAAGAGATTTAGCGATCTTTCGTGCTGGTAAAATGAAAGGTACGGGTATGTTAATTACGGATTATGTTGATGATGGAAAATCTCAAGAGTATTTATTATGGTTACCAGCACTTCGTAAGATAAGACGTTTTGCACAACCTGCACATGATGATGCTTGGGGTGGTACTGATTTTACATTTGGTGATGTAACATTACGTAAGCCTATGCACGAAACACATGAATTACTAGGCACTCAAACTTTTGGACGCTCAATCGAGTCTATGGTTGTTGCTAAAGATGTTCAAACTCGTAGAACTAAAAAATTACCAAAATCAACGGATGAGTTTAAAAATGCTCAAGTATATAAAGTAAAAAGTGTAACTAAATTTACTGATTGGTGGTATGATTATAGAATTACATATATAGACACGAATACATTTGCTGATTATAGAACTGAATATTATAAAGGTAAAGAGTTAATTAAATATCTTGATAAAAATTGGCAAACAATTAAAAATCAAACAGATCCAAGAGCTCTACGTTGGTACACATGGTATGGTAAAGACTTAAAGACAAATCATGATTCTTTAGCTTTTATTCCTGCTTCAATTACAAGTTTTAATGATAAAAGTTTTAAAGTTGGTGGGAAAAAGTATACGCCTAAAAAACTTTGGTCTAAAAAAACATTAAGTAAAATTAAAAGATAAGGTTGTCAAAATGAAATTAAATAAAATACTATTATCAAGTGTATTAATATCAAGCTTAATTCTTCCATCTACAGTATTTGCACAAGATCTTACTCCTGAAGTTGAAGAAGACTCTATTGAGTTAGATATATCAGGTGTATTTAAAAATGAAACAGGTTTTTATACTAAGGATACGACTAATTATATAAGAAACTCTTTTAGTAATGCTAATGTATTAGGTCAAGAACATGATTCGGGTGATATTATGAAATTTGAAAATTCTTTAAATTTATTTATTAATGCAGAATTAACTGATGATGTAAGTGGGCATATACAGCTTAATTTTATAAATGATACTAAAGAAGCAAAAGGATATAAGAATCATCGACTCAATACACAAAATGATTATTTACGTGAATTCTATATTGATACAACTATTAAAGATTGGGATTTACGCATAGGGAAACAACAAGTAGTATGGGGTACTGCTGATGGTGTTAAGTTCTTAGATATTATTAACCCTACTGATTTTAGAGAATGGGGTCAAAACACTATGGAGGATAGTCGTATTCCCTTATGGATGATGGTTGGGGAAACAGATATTGGTGATGGTGATGGGTCAATTCAGTTACTATGGGTACCAGATTTAGAATTAAATCAAATTCCAGGACTTCATAATCCTCAAACTGGTGATAAAGGTCAAAAATTTATAAGCCTTGGTGTTGATTCAATTACTGGTAAATATAATGGATTTTTAAATATTGGTAAAGATTTTGGAGGAGTATCTAGTGCATTTAATGGTGCGTTTAACGGTGCATTTGGTGCGCCTATGAGTAACCCAATTTTAGCTGGATTTGGTAATATGACAGTGAGAGATTTTACTCGAATCCCTGATGTTTCAGATTTTCTAAGTAATGCTGGTGGCGATCCCACAAAGATTGGTCAAGCCGCATCATCTAAAGATCATACTACAAATAAATTTGGTCAAATAACAAACCCAGGAACACAAGATGGTCCAACGGGTGAAGAAATGTTGAGTGGAGTAGTGAATGGTCCAACTTCAAAAGGTGGTATAGAAGCTAAAACTAATTTATTTGATGGAAAATTATCAACTTCAAATAAAAATGATATTTTTGATTTTTTACAGGGTACAACATTCGCTACCTTTAATGATTTTCAAGGGATGAAGACGCAGTATCGTAAAAATCATGTATCTGAAACATTGAAAAATCATAATTTGGGTTTTCGTTATAAAGATAGTACAAAAGATGGCACAAACTACTCGTTTAATTATTACTATCATTGGGATAATAATCCAACAATTGATCTCCATTGGGAGGACGCAAACGGCAAAAAATTAGCAACAGATATATATGTACAATCAAATCAAAATCCAGCAAAATATAAATCTATTAAGTTGATGAATGGGGATGGAACAGACTTTAATCCAACTGTAACGGCTAGAGGTGCGGTAAGCTCATCAGCAACTTTAGTTTTTGAAGAAAATATGCACCGTGTACACTCTATTGGTGGATCTTTTGATACTGCTATAGATACAAGTTTTGCTCCAATTATAGTCCGTGGAGAATTTGTTTATGATAAAGGGGCTAAACAGGTAGTAATAGATAAGGGTCTCTTAGATATTGGTGATTTAGCTGGTACATTCAAATCTCAAGATGCAGATATGCTTAAATTTGTTATAGGTTTAGATATGACTGTCATGCGAAATTTATTTATGAGTTTTCAGTATATGCAATTAACAAACCTAGATTATGTTGAAAAAAGTTCAAGTTATGGAAATTCTGGTAGCTTTAAAAAATACACTGCAAATCCTGCAACTATGCACATAACAAATAACTTTAAAGCAGCCGAGGAACATCAAATTTCTTATACATTATTTTTGTCTAAACCATTTTTAGAAAATGGTGCATTACGTGTTAATAATATTTTTCTTTATGAAAATGAAGATGGTGGAATATGGAATCGGTTTGATTTAGAGTATAGTTGGAGTGATGAAATAATTCTCAGCGCTGAATATAACTACTATACTGGTGATGATAATACAGTATTTGGACAGTTTGTAGAACAATCAAATGCTCAATTAGGATTTAAATATATTTTTTAAATTGTAAAAATTATTTAAATAGTTCTCATTTAGATGAGAACTACTCTTGAAGGAAATTCGCATGAATAATAAAAAACTCTCTTATCGCTATGCTGTTGTGGCTATGCAATATAAAAAATTTATATTAGCTTTCATATTTTTAGTGACTATTTTTGCTGCAACGCAGATACCAAATATAGATATTAGAAATGATCCCGATACACTCCTTCCTCAAACAAACCGTTATGTATCTACAAATGGATATATTGAGCAAAAATTTGGAATGGGGAATATTTTTGTTGTTGGTGTTGAAGTGACTGGAGAGGGGGATATTTATCAAGATTGGTTTGTAAATATTGTCAAAGATATTAACGATAATTTGATGAATATGGATAATGCAAATAAGGCTAATTTTATTAGTATAGCTGCTCCTAAAGTAAAAAATATGGGTGTTACGGAAGATGGAAGTTTATTATTTAAACGCTTAATTCCAAACTCTGGAATTAGTACTGATGATGAGAAACTTGCAGCTTCACAACTTAGATTTATGAAAGAGGGGATAAATAATAATCCTGTTTTAAAACCTTTTATTGTTCATGAAGTTGATCCAAAAACTGGTAAAAAATGTCATAACAACGAGAAAGGATGCGTGGCAAAGGCTACCTTTGTGATAGCAGATTATAATGATAAAATTAAAGCTACTTATGTTGATTGGGTACGAGCAGCTGTAGCAATAACAGATAAATATGCAGATGATGATCGAGTTCGTATCTCCATCGCGGGAGAACCTTATTTTCTTGCTTGGATGATGGTACAGTTGCTTGATCATTGGTACCTTTTTGTGGCTTCAATTTTTATCGCTTTTTTAATTCTTTATATGGAGACAAAAACAATTAGAGGGGCATTATTTCCATTGCTCGGTGTTGGGATAAGTATTATATGGACCTTAGGTCTTATGGGCTTTACAGAGTTTAAACTCACAACTATGATGGTTTTAACTCCCATGCTACTTCTTGCCGTTGGTATGGGTCATGCTATTCAGGTAACGAGGCGTTATATGCTTTCTCAAAGAAAAGGTGAAGATAATGAGGCCGCTTGTTTTAACTCTTTGAGTTGGACTATTGTTCCCGCTACCTTATCTATTGTTACAGATGCTGTTGGTTTTGCTACTCTTGCAACTGTAGATATATCATTTTATAAAGCCTATGCATATTTTGGTATGTTTGGTATGTTTACATTGCTCATAACTACTACAACATTTATCCCCATACTTCTGGCAATGTTTCCATCAGAAAAAGTAAATAAATCTTGCGATTCTTACGCATGGGAAAAAGCTATGGGTCGTGGTATTACCTCAATGCTTCTAGGTAAGGGTAAGTTTATTCCTATTGGTCTCGTCCTAGTTATCATTATGACATCAATCCACTACACAAAAATTGGAGATGGCATCAGTAATATTATCAATGCTAAAGAGGATGTATCCCTCCATGATGTGATTAAAAGTGATAAATATGACTTGATGCCAGGTGTTGAAAAAGGGATAGATTATGCACAGGCCGCTTTTAAATCAAGCTCACCAGCAGTTCAAGATATTTTTAGACTCAGTGAATTAATGCCAGGTGTGATTACTTTTAATATTCCAATTCGAGCTAAAAAACCTTTACTCCTAGAGTGTGATGATGATTACTTTGATGCACTTGAACTAGCTGAAGAAGAGGGGAGAGATGCACCTTTAAAAAATTGTTATGATCCAGAAGAAGACGAACCACAGGGTATTATCAATAATTCCGATGTTGTCTTAGCGATGGAAAAAATGGATGATGATTTAAGAGCACATCCTTTCATAGGTTTTACAGCATCTTATGCACAATATGTAAAAATTGCCAATATGTTACTTATGACAGAACCTGGTGATAAACCAAAACTATCAGACTTTAAAGTACCATCAGTTCCTTACTTAAAAGGGATGGACGCAGATGATGATCGTAATCCTACAGAGATAGTGTCTATGTACAATGGACTCTTAGAGTTAGCATCAAATCCTGGTGATTTAGGTTCTATGGTCTTACAAGACTATAATAATGCTGTAATTATGGGTTTTATAAATACTATGGATCCTGTACAAACTCATGATACCTTACGCTTTATTCAAAAGTATATAGAAGAACATAAAGATGATGTAGGTTTTAGAGATGTTTACTTTGGGTATAGAAATGATGGGGTGAGTGGGGATACAAATGCTTTAGCAAACCAAGGAGAGAGTTCTTATGTAGAACCTGGTATTGGAGGTTTCTTAGGTGCAGTTGAAGCTACGAGAGAAATTACTTATGCTAATTGGATAGTTAATCCACTTGGAACTGCTTTAGCAATTTTTATTATCGTGAGTATCATCTTTAGGTCATTTATGATCTCTGGTTTTTTGATGGTTATACTACTTACGACTTTATTCGCTCAGTATGGATTAGCTGGTTATTTTACTTCTGTAGGAAACTGGTCAGGAAATTTACACTTTGGTAACCTAGTAACTTTGAGTATTGCAATGGGATTAGGGGTCGATTACTCCATATATATGATTTCAAAGTTACGAGAAGAGATGCAAACTGGATTGCAATGGAGTGAGGCCCTTGAAAATACTATATCTACAACAGGCTCTTCTGTACTTATTTCAGTTATAGTTTTATTAGGAAGTTTTATTCCGCTTGTTATGACAGACTTAGGCAATACATGGGGATTATCAATGTATATAAGTGAAGCGATTCTTATTGATGTATTTACCTCCTTGACAATTTTACCTTTAATGATTTGGTGGTTTAAACCTAAATATATTTTTGGTGAAAAATGATGTCTTATAAAGTTTAAAAAATGCAATTTTTTTTAGATTATAGGAGAGTTATTTTAAGAAGTTTAGGTTTGGCTATTCTACTCATTGGACTTATAATTTATTTTTGGGAAGCTCCAAAAAAAGCTTTGAGTGAAAATGATAGGGCAGCTGCCAGAATTGCTAGAATGGAGGCAAAAACTAATAGTATTACTTCAAAAATTAAAAAGTCACAAGAAAAAGATACTTCAAAATTTGTAGAAATATTGAAAAGTACACAGGCAGAACAAATGAAGTATATGACTGTTTTAGCTATGCTATTTGGGCTTGGTTTTTTAGGTCATAGTTTTATGCCTAAAAAAGAAGAAGATTCTTAAAAAAATTTAGGATTTATTTATCGAGATTAAGACTCCCTCTATCATGGCATCTATATCGCCATCGAGAATTGCAGAAATATTTGAGAGTGCTTCTTTACTTCTTGTGTCTTTGACTTGCTGATAAGGTTGCATGACATAGGAGCGTATCTGATGTCCCCAGCCTATTTCACTTTTAGGTGTCCCATCTTGTTGGGCTTTTTGAGCTTCGAGTTCAAGTTCGTAAAGTCTGGACTTTAACATTTTCATAGCAGTAGCTTTGTTTTTATGCTGGCTTCTATCATTTTGGCATTGTACCACTACACCAGTTTCGATATGTGTTAAACGGATAGCAGATTCAGTTTTATTTACATGCTGTCCACCAGCACCACTTGCTCTATAGGTATCAACACGAATATCTTTATCTTCAATGACAATATTTATATCATCATCAACCTCAGGCGAAACCATAACAGAAGAAAATGATGTGTGTCTTTTTGCATTAGAATCAAAGGGCGAGATTCGTACAAGTCGGTGAATCCCATTTTCTACTTTCAAATAGCCATAAGCATTTTCACCTTTGATGATGATAGATACATCTTTAATCCCCGCCTCATCACCTTTTTGATAATCGAGTACTTCTACCTTAAAGCCACGCCTCTCAGCCCATCTTTTATACATTCTAAGAAGCATCTCCGCCCAGTCTTGAGATTCTGTTCCCCCAGCTCCAGGGTGGATTGAAAGGATGGCATTGTTAGTATCACTCTCTCCACTTAAAAGTACTGCTATCTCCATGCTACGGATTTGATTTTCTAAGTGAGTTGCATCATCATAAAGGGCAGTGATTGATTCTTCATCATTTTCCTCTTTTGCCATCTCATAGAGTTCTATCGCATCAGCTACTGCGTCATTAGCGATGGTGAATTTGTCTAGTTTTCTTTGAAGTTGTGTTTTTTCTTTTTGAATTTTTGCTGCATTGTCTGCATCATTCCAAAAGTCTTGATCTTCTTCTAATTTTTCTATTTCTTTTAAGCGTGTATCTATTTTCTTTGGTTCAACAACGCCTGTAATATTTTTCATCTTGAGATTCATATTTTTTAAAAGTTCTGTATATTCGTAATTATCCATATTTTCATTCCAATGTTGTATAATTGTAATTATATTAAATTAAGGCTTAAAATGAAGATTATCTCTAATCCACTAGAGTTAAAAGAGTATTTAAAATCCAATACAAAGACCATAGGTTTTGTCCCAACAATGGGAGCTTTACATGAGGGGCATATCTCTCTTATTAAAGAAGCCCGTCAAAATAATGAACTACTTATTATTTCTATATTTGTCAATCCTACACAATTTTTACATGGAGAAGACTTAGATAAGTATCCTAAAAAGGAGGATGCAGATAAGAAGATATGTTCTCTTAGTGGAGTAGATATTTTATTTTTTCCTCATGCTAAAGATATGTATACAAATGATGAGGTAAGTCTTTTAGCCCCATCTCAACGAGGCTACATTTTGGAGGGTTACTCAAGACCGGGACATTTTAATGGTGTGTTAACAGTTGTAAATAAGCTTTTTAATATTGTTAATCCTACAAATGCTTATTTTGGAAAAAAGGATGCCCAACAGTTGCATTTAATCTCTTTAATGGTAAAACAACTTTTTATGAGTGTCAATATTGTAGAAATGGACACGATGAGAGAGAGTGATGGTTTGGCTTTAAGTAGTAGAAATATTTATTTGAGTAGCGATCAAAGAGTTGAAGCTTTAAAAATATCTTCATCTTTAAAAGTTGCTTTTGGTATGGTAAATAGTGGTATGTTGGATGCAAAAGAAATTGTGAAAAAAATGAGAAAAAAGTTAAACTCTTTAGAAATTTTTTATATTGAAGTACTCAGTAGAGATTTTAAACCTTTATCCAAGGTCATAATCGGAAATAGCATTATCCTTGTTGAGGTAAAAGTAGGGACTACAAGATTACTTGACAATCTTTACCTTTGATCGGGTAAGATAACCCTCTTCTATTAAAATGTCTATAGTTTTTTTAAAAACAGGCACAGCGGTTTTAGAAGCAAATTGGCTTTTTTTTGGTTGAATTACGACAACACCCATAGTTAGATTAGTTTTTGCATCATTTACAAAACCGATAAAAGAAGTATTGTACTTGTTTACATACTCATTATTTTCTACAATGTGAGCAGTACCAGTTTTTCCCCCAACAATTAAGCCCTTTACACGGGTCTTCATACCAGTACCTTTATTGACTGTTTTTATGAGTATTTTTTTTAATTTTGCAGCGGTTGCACTTTTTATTATTTGGATACTTTTTTCATTTTTTATTTTGCTCTCATGATTAAATCCATCTATAAAACTCTCTACTATTTGAGGTTTTATAATCTTTCCATTGTTACTAAAAGCACTATAGGCACGTAAAAGTTGCATTAAATTCACCCTCATTGAGTAACCATAAGAAGAGGTAGCCTTGTAAATCTCTTTATCTAAGCGATTAGCACTAGAAATCGAACCTTTTTTTTCATACATTAAATCAGGGGTAGAGAGAGTTGAGAAGCCAAAACTCTTAAGTCCATCATGAAATTCACGACCTGATAGTTTTTGAGCCAATTGAGCAATACCAATATTTGATGAATGCACTATAATATTTTCAGCAGAGAGCCAAGAAAATCTATGCTCATCGGTAATAACTTTATTTCCTATTTTAAATCTTCCATTGTGTGTATTGACTAAATCATAAGGATTAATGAGTTTTTTATCTAAAAGTAGAGCAAAGGTAATAGGTTTAATAACACTTCCTGGTTCAAAACTATACTCGACAATAGCACTGTTAAGGGATGGATAATCGGCTCTTTTTATGTGTTTGGGAAAGTATCTATTTGAACTAGCAGCAATTAAAACCTTTCCATTTTTTGAATTCATAACTACAACTATGATTTGCTTTGCTTGTATCTCTTTTTTCATCTCAATAATCATGGTTTCTACTTTAAACTGTAAAGATATTGGAATCGTTAATTTTATATTTAAACCGTTAATACTAGGTTTTGTAAAACTATCTTTGTTTAAAATTATGTAATGATTAACATCACGTTTACCCTGGCTTGAGCCATTTTGTTTAGCGGAGAGTTGATGGTTAAATCTTTTTTCAATTCCTTTAATGCCTTCTATTTTAGTGTATCCATTTTTTTCGACTTTTTGAGGATAGCCAATAATAGGTGTTAATATATCTCCATAAGGGTAAACTCTTGTTTCTCCACTCTCTAAAATATTTAAACCTTGTATAGATCGTATACCTGTACGAGGATTTTTTAAGTCCATAAACACTTTATAACTTCTAAGTTCATGGATTAAATTTTTTAAATACTGTGCTTGTTTTTTTTGAATAAGATAAGAAAGAACCACTGGACCTTTACGTTTTTGAAGTTTTTTTCTTACTTCTTTGGCATCAATACCAGAGTATATACTAAAGAGTTGGATGAAGAGTTCTTTTTTTTGAGGGTCTATATATTTCGTATTGACCACGGCTTTGTAAAGCTTTTTTGTTGTGGCGATATGAAAACCATCTTGTGAGATGATACTTCCTCTTTCTGCTTTAGAACTTTTTTTTGTATATAAAGAGGGAGTATGACGTGAGTTCAAAGCAATAGAGAGCATCACACTTAAAAATATAAAAAAACCTAGACCTAAGAGAGTATAAAGAAGAAAAATCTTTTTGCTTTTGTTTTCGTTAATCATGAGATTTTTATAACTGTGTACGACCTAGTTCTTTGTAGGCACTTAAGGCTTTATTCCTGATTTCAAGCATTAGTTTCATATTGATTTCTGCTTTTCCGATTGCCATTGCTGCTTGATGTAAATCTTTGACCTGCCCACTTGCTAAATCAGCTACAGAGGACTCGCTTTTAATATTGAGTTCATTTACTTCATTTAAGGCAGATTTTAGATGTTTAGCAAAAGCTTCGCCTCCAGTAAGTTGTGTCGCAGTTTTTTGTTTGAGTAAGTCGGCAGTTGATGCGCCTGTTAGTCCAGTGATATTATTCATCTAAAGCCCCTTTTTATTTTTTATCTTTGAAGTAAAGATATAGCGGAGTTTGCCATATCTTTTGCACTTTGAAATGCTGAGACATTTGCCTGATAGGAACGTGTTGCCTCTACTAAATCTGCCATTTCGATAACGGGATTGATATTCGGATACGCAACATAACCATTTGTGTTAGCATCAGGATGCTGTGGATCATACTTCATTTTTGGTGCCTTGTCATCACGAGATATTTTATCGACAATTACACTCATTATAGCAGGATTTACAATTTTACCAAAGTCACCTTCATCTAGGGGGTCTTGATATTTTGCACTTGTACTACTCTCTCCTAAGGCTTTGTTATAATAGTCATTAAAATTTATTGCTTTAAAAATAACCTCTTTTCTTCGATAAGGTCCACCCTCATCGGTTCGTGTCGTTTGTGCATTTGCAATATTACTAGAGATTATATTTACACGAACTCTTTGTGCGGATAATCCATAACCACTTATATCAAAACTATTTAAAAAATTAGACATTAATTAACCTTTTGTGAGGCATCGATTACACTTGAGTATATCCGTCCCTCTGCTTTATTTGCTTGAATCAGTGCATTAAACATAATAGAGTTTTTACTCATCTCAGTTGTTTCAACATCTAAATCTACACTGTTACCATCATTTCTTGCCATATGTCCATCTCTAAAAAAAGTAACAGGCTTGAGGGATGTTTTTTCATTTTTAAATGGGATATGATTTGCATCTGTTTGTGCAAGTTTTAAAGTACCTGTATCTTTTTTTTGTAAAACATCAGCTTTTCTTGCAAGTGCATCTTCAAAGCGTATATCTCTTGGTCTATAAAAAGGGGTATCAGCATTTGCAATATTTGATGCTATCATATCTTGACGAGCGGCTCTATAATCAAGGGCTTCTTTGATTAAACTATGAGTACGAGATATCGAAAGTGACATTTTCTCCCCTTTTTGTTTCTTTAATTTAATATAAGCAAATATAGTTCCAAACCCAAATATTATTTATGATATAAAATTATAATTAAGGTTACAAGGGTTTTATTATGGTTTCATTACACTTAGAAGACTTACTAGACTATACTTATGAAGAAAATAAATGATTTTATAATTTAAAGCTTATAACAAAATTTACTGTAGTAAATAATCCTATAGTAAATACACATAAAATAAATACTAAAATGGAAATAACAATTACATCTGACACATTATTTACATTGTCATTATCTTTGTCTTTATTTTTCTTATATAATTCATAGTAGTTCTTTTTTAATTTTTTATCATTCAAGATAACTGTAAGTAAGTTTTTTGGGTATTTATTTATATCTAATTTTTTAAATTGCCTTGGTGTGTCATGTAAAATTTCTTGATATGTATTTCTAAGCAAATATATATCAATTGCTTTTTTGTATTTTTCAATTGAAGTATCACAAAGAAAAAAATATTTGCCACTATGAACAAAATCGCCATAATGATGAAGTATTTTCGCATATTCAAAATATGTTTCTTTATCATACTCCAAACTTGAAATATAACTTTGTAATAACTCTTTTACTCTCCAATATCCCTTTTCTTTGAGGGCTAAAGCTAACTTCTCTTTTTGTTTTTTAGTCATTCACTATCTAGTTTTAATCTTTTCTATAATACTCTCAACCGTGAAACCAAACTTCTCAAATAGTTTAACCGCTGGTGCTGATGCTCCGAATGTATCCATAGCGATTACTATATCTGCTAGTTTATACCACTCAAGTCCACGAGCAGCTTCTATAGCAACAGTTGCTGTACCCTCTTTGATGATAGAGGAGATGTACTTAGCATCTTGTTCTATGAAAATGTCATAACAAGGAACTGAAACAACATTTACTGCTACGCTTTGAGTATTTAATGTCTCTTTTATTTTAAGTGCTAACTCTACTTCACTTCCTGATGCCATGATTGTTATGCTTGCATTCTCATCTGAAGCTAGTAAATATCCACCTCTTGATGCCTCTCCAAGAGCAGCCTTTGGAAGTACAGCTAAGTTTTGACGAGAACATACAAATGCTGATGGCGATTTACTCATACTAAGTGCGGTTTTCCAAGCTTCAATGTTTTCAGCTCCATCGGCTGGACGCCATACATAAAAGTTAGGTAAGGCACGAAACTGTGATAAATGCTCAATAGGCTGATGCGTTGGACCATCCTCGCCCACACCGATAGAGTCATGCGTCCAGATAAAAAATTGTTGAATACCAGTAAGTGCCGCAATGCGAGCTGCTGGTTTTAAGTAGTCTGAAAAAACAAAAAATGTAGCAGAAAAAGGCATAAGAGGACCATAAAGTGCCATCGCATTGACGATAGAAGCCATAGCATGTTCACGGATACCAAAGTAGATATTTCTCCCCTTTGGATATACGCCCATATCATTTAAGTTTGTTTTGTTTGATGGGCTTAAATCTGCTGAACCGCCTAAGAAAGATGGAATTGCTCTAGCAATTGCATTCATGATTTTTCCATTTGTTCCACGAGTAGCTTCGGCTTTTTCAAAAGCAGGATACTCAATTCTTGAAAAATCAGGATTTTGTAAAGCATAAAGAGCTTCATTTTGTTCTATGAGTGGAAGAGTTTTTTGTCTGTGAATCCACTCTCTTTGTAGCAAGTCGCCCTCTTCTATCGCAGCTCTAAAACGAACTAATACATCTTCATCTACATGAAAAGTTTTCTCAGGATCAAACCCAGCCTCTTTTTTTGCTAAAGCAATAACCTCATCACCTAAGGGTGCACCATGAGCATGATGTGAACCTTCAAGTTTTCCAGCACCCTTTGCTATAAGAGTATTTGCTATGATAAGTGTAGGTTTTTTATTTGCTTTTGCGGTTGTTAAGGCTGTGTCAATCTCTTGAAAATTATGTCCATCAATCTCTATAACATCCCATCTTTGAGACTCAAAACGCATACGAATATTTTCGCTGATACTTAAATCCGTAGAACCCTCAATAGTAATGTTGTTTGAGTCATAAATAAGGATTAAATTATCAAGTTTATTATGCCCTGCAATAGAACAGGCTTCATAAGAAAGCCCCTCTTCTAAATCCCCATCACCACAAAAACAATATACATCATGGTCTATCATCGAGGCAGTCTCAGAATTTACTTGTTCTCCTACAAACTTAGATGCCATAGAAAAACCAACAGCGTTAGCAACTCCTTGACCAAGAGGCCCTGTTGTAATCTCAATCCCTTTAGTATGACCATATTCAGGATGTCCAGGAGTAAGAGAATCTAACTGACGAAAGTTTTTCAAATCATCAATTTCTAAGCCATAACCCCAAAGATAATAAAGAGAATAAATAAGACCCGTTGCATGTCCGCCAGAAAATACTAATCTATCACGATTTAAAAAGTCTGGATTTTTAGGGTTATGATTGAGATGTTCACTTAAAACTACAGCAATATCTGCTAAACCCATAGGAGCACCGGGGTGACCTGAAGAAGCACGCTGAACCATATCTGCTGCTAAAAATCTTATAGTGTCTGCCATCTTTTGACGCATATTATTACTCATTTTAATTCCTATGTCTATTTATATATTTTCTAAGTAATGATGAAAGTTCATTTTTTAAATTCTCATCAAAATCATTCAACTCTAAAGTGAGTTCATCCGCTAAAGTATTTGCTTCTTTCATAGTCTCTTCTAAGCCTATCAAAGTAACAAAACTATTTTTATCCCCATCATTGTGAGTCAATTTTCCAGCCTCTTGTGAATTTTGTGTAAGATCAAATATATCATCTTGAATTTGAAACAAAAGTCCAAGCTTAATCCCAAAATTATATAAGGCATCTTCTAAATCTTCACGACCTACTATAATCGCACCCATTTTAAGTGAGGCAGCTATCAGTTTGGCAGTTTTATTTGTATGAAGAATTTTCACATCGGCTATATCTAAGGGTGAATTTTCAAAATAACAATCAATCGCTTGACCTAAAACCATACCATTTAATCCACCATTACTTGCTAATTCTCGGATAAGTTTTACCCTTGTAGCATCTGAAAAAGGGGCATTTGCTAAGACCTCAAAAGCATAGGTATTGAGTGCATCACCGACCAAGATGGCAGTAACCTCATCATACACTATATGAAGAGTTGGTTTACCACGGCGAAGAGGAGAATTATCCATAGCTGGTAAATCATCATGTATAAGAGAATATGTATGAAGTAGTTCTATAGCCAAGGCTGCATGTCTAGCAGAATCGCACATCAAAGTATTATATGCACGGACAACACCAAGTAAAAGAGCTGGACGAAACCTTTTCCCACCAGCAATGAGCATCTCTTGAAGTGCTTTTTCATAGTGGGGATGGATGCTCTTTGAAACTGGTAAATTATCTAATAAAAACTCTTCAAATTTTTGCATTGGGAATTATATAGGACTTATGCAAGAAATCTACTTAAAGAGGGTATAATTTAAAAAAAAGGATGTACTAATGCCACACAGAAATGTAACAAAACAACAAGCCCTTGATTATCATGAATTTCCTAAGCCTGGAAAAATCTCAGTTGAAACAACAAAACCAGTTGCTACCCAGAAGGATTTAAGTCTTGCTTATACTCCAGGTGTTGCTAGTCCCTGTTTAGAGATACAAAAAAAAGCAGAAAATGCTTACAGATATACTTCGAAAGGAAACTTAGTTGCCGTTATATCAAATGGTACAGCAGTTCTTGGACTTGGTAACTTAGGCGCACTTGCTTCAAAACCAGTTATGGAGGGAAAAGGTGTTTTATTTAAAAATTTTTCTGGACTTGATTGTTTTGACATAGAAGTAGATACAGAAGATGTAGATACTTTTTGCAACACCGTAAGGGCTATCGCTCCTACCTTTGGTGGCATTAACTTAGAAGATATTAAATCTCCTGAGTGTTTTGAGATTGAAAGACGGCTTGTTGAAGAGTTAGATATTCCTGTAATGCACGATGATCAACATGGAACTGCTGTTATTTCAGCTGCTGCCATTATCAACGCTTGTGAGATTGCAGGAAAACAACTTTCTACTTTAAAGGTGGTAGTCGTTGGTGCTGGAGCAGCAGCCATTTCTTGTGCAAGATTATACCGCCACATGGGTATAAAAACTATTTACATGATAGATTCAAAAGGTGTTATCCATGGAGGAAGAAGTGATTTAAATGATTTTAAGAGAGAATTTGCAGATCATCATTATAGAACTCACTCTGAAGTTTTTGAGGGTGCTGATGTGGTTCTTGGTCTTTCTCGTCCTGGTGCTTTTAGTATAGAGGATGTGAAATTAATGAGTGAAAACCCTATCGTATTTGCTCTTTCAAACCCAACTCCAGAAGTGTTTCCTGATGATGTTTTAAAAGCAAGACCTGACGCTATAGTAGCAACAGGAAGAAGCGACTTCGATAACCAAGTAAATAATGTTTTAGGTTTTCCTTTTATCTTTAGAGGAGCTATGGATGTTCGTGCTAAAAAGATTAATATTGAGATGAAAATAGCTGCTGCGAATGCTCTAGCACAATTAGCAAGAGAAGAAGTTCCAGAGTATTTAAATGAAATATATTCCAAAAAAATAGAGTTTTCAAAAGATTATATTATCCCAAAACCCTTTGATAAAAGACTGATAGTTGAAATCTCAAGTGCTGTAGCCAAAGCCGCAATAGATAGTGGTTCTTCTAGTATGAAAGATTTTGATATAGAGGCTTATAAGAAAGAGTTAGCTCTTTTAATTTAGCTGATAATTTCGATTCAATATACTTTGCTAAAAGTATTGCCTAAGCCAAAAAAGACTAAAAACTGTTGCTAGTAAAATAAAAAAGTTAAAACTAGAACTATTATTTTTAGTCTCTAATTGACACAAGGAGCTAATCTATAGTATCATGTTGAAATAATAAAGGATGCCCATTGGATTTAAAAGCAACTTTACTCAGTAATAAAATAGAACTTCCTAATAGTTTTTTTCGTAATATTCAAAAATATAAAGAACATCTTTTTAAGTGGAATAAAATTCATAACCTTACAGGTGCTAGAGATGAAGATATTTTAAATAATTTTATATATGATGCTGTATTCCCCGTAAGTTTTTTGAAAACATATAAAAATTTATTGGATATTGGTACTGGTGCTGGTTTTCCTGGGATGATATTAGCATTTGCTCTTCCAAATACTCAGGTAACCTTAGTTGAACCATTGAGTAAACGAGCGAGTTTCTTACAGTTTATAAAAGCTGATCTTAACTTAGAAAATGTAACAGTTGTTAAAAAAAGGGTCGAGGAGATGCAAGCTCAACACTTTGATCTTATCACCTCAAGAGCAGTTACTGATACAAAAATGCTTTTAAAACTAAGTGAAAATTTTCGTGATAAAAATTCAACACTCTTATTTTATAAAGGTGAAAAAGTTTTTGAAGAGATTGATGCAGATATGCCTCATAAAATTATTAAAACACATAATAGACATTATTTACTTTTAGGAGAAAATTTATGATTTTAAAGATAGTATTAGTTTTGGGTGTCATTGGGATTATTTATTTCTTATTTATCAAGAAAAAGCCATTACTTAAAAACTCAAAGCTAAACAAAAATACGCAAGAAGAAAGTAATGATATGATTGAATGTTCCTCTTGTGGAATTTATTCACAATTGGATGAAACAATTATTTCTAACAATAAATACTATTGTTCTAATGATTGTATGGAAAAAATATAATGTTAATTTTTGGACATAGATTTATACAAAATCATTCTTTTTATCATGTTTTTGATATAGATAGTATCACAAATACTCCTCCAAACTCCATAGTGCATATAGAATTTAAAGAAGAAAATTTAGAAATTATTTCACATGCAAATTTAAATCAAATAACTATATCTCTTTATGCAAACAGTATTCGAGACCTTATCTATGCCTCAGCTTTACAAGCCTCATACATTATAGTACAAAAAAGTTTAGCAACAGATGCTAAAAATATTGCAAATGAATACCTCTTTGATGCTAAGATATTAGTTCTCATAGAAGACGAAAGCGAGATAGAAGAATTGGTACTTTTTGGTGTAGATGGAGTGATTTTTTCTCATGCTATTATAAAAGTAAATTCATAGGGACATCTACAATTTTGTAAACAAACCCTTTTTAGGTACTCCTTCTTTTCATTAAGTCCAATTTCTAAGAGTTTCTACTCTTTTAAACTTTTGTTTAACGGTTAGAAGTATCTCTTCCTTTATACATCTCATAATGCTTATCAGAATTATTTTTATATCCTTCATAAAATATTTCTGCTATTTTATCTATAAGGAAATCACTCATTCCATTTAAAAAAGCGTATCCATTATTATCTTCATTATGATGACGTTTATGATGTTTCATAGATAAAAGTAAGCCTATCTTTTGTAAAAAAAGAACTGTTTTAGATTTTGAGTTATGACATAAATAGTGTGATACTTCAGCAAAAGAGGATAAAATTCCAAATAAAATTAAAACTGCTAAAAGAACAGAATTTATCTCTAAAGTGTAAAGAAAAAGTACCATAAGAAGATAAGGTGCTAACCAAAATTTTGCACCTGATTCGTTAAAATAGATTAAAAAGAGATTATTATTTTTATACTCAGGTGTTTTATGATGGAGATGAAAACTAGCGATAAATACTCCAAAAAAAGAGCTATAAGAATCATTATTATCCATATATAAATGCACTAAACCATTTATAAAATCGGCTAAAAAATAAGCGATGAAAAATGTAAAAATAAGTAAAACCCAAGAGATATTAAGTGTTGTGAAGATATACAATAAAACTATTTCTAGTGTAATGTTAACAACAGAAACAAAGATATATGTATATTGATAAAGTTTATCCTGATGATACTTTTTCATGGCATCATTAAATTCTTTTTGTTTATAGGTAAATGGCACGACTAGTATATTCCTTATATAAATTTTAAGTAAAGTATATCAAAATATTAAAGCCTTTATGCTAAAATGACTCTACTAACTATAAAGGAACACTTTGCAAGACAACTTATATAACCTAGCCTTTGAACGTTCCATTTTAAGCTCCATAGTTTTTGAACCTCAACAATTTGATGAATTAAGTACAGCTCTTAATAAAGAAGATTTTTATCTTCCTTCACATCAAGATATTTTTATTGCAATGAATTTATTAATGGGGCAAAATCAGCCCATTGATGAAGAGTTCCTAAAAAAAGAGCTTATTAAAATTAAAAAATTTGATGAACAAGTAATGCTTGAAATTCTTTCAGCAAATCCTATTTCAAATACTACAGCTTATGTAAAAGAGATAAAAGACAAGTCACTAAAACGTCATCTTTTAGCACTTACTACAGAGATTAAGCGTGTAACTATTGAGGAGGAGCTTCCCTCTGAAGAAGTTATAGATTTAGTTGAGAAAAAACTCTATGAGATAACACAAGACTCACAAACGAGTGATTTTAAAGATTCTCCACAAATGACTGCCGATACGATGGACTATATCAAAGAGATGAAAGCTCGTGGAAATTCTATTTTAGTTGGCGTAGATACAGGCTTCCATGAACTCAATAAAATGACTACTGGTTTTGGCAAGGGAGACCTCATTATCATCGCAGCACGACCTGCTATGGGAAAAACATCTTTTGTACTCAACACCGTAAATTCACTTATAAATCAAGGTAAGGGTGTAGCTTTTTTCTCACTAGAGATGCCAGCGGAACAGTTGATGTTGAGACTTCTTTCTATCCAAACATCTATACCTTTGCAACAACTCCGCCTCGGAGATATGAATGAGAATCAATGGACTTCACTTTATGGTGCGATTGATAAGATGAATGGTGCAAAGCTTTTTGTAGATGACCAAGGAAGTATCAATATCAATCAACTCCGTTCAAAACTTAGAAAACTTAAAACGCAACATCCCGAAATTGAGATTGCGGTGATTGATTATCTTCAAATTATGCAAGGTGTTGGAAAGGCTGATAGACATCAACAAGTATCTGAAATTTCTCGTGGACTTAAGATGCTTGCTCGTGAGCTAGAGATACCTATAGTAGCTCTTTCTCAACTCAACCGTGCGCTTGAAGCTAGAAATGACAAACGCCCTATGTTAAGTGATATTCGTGAGTCTGGTTCTATTGAGCAAGATGCTGATATTATTTTATTTGTATATCGTGATGATGTTTATCTTTACAAGGAAGAAAAAGAGCGTGAAAAAGCTGCTAAAGCTGATGGAAAAGAATTTATCTCAGAATATATAGAAAAAGAAGAAGAGGATGCTGAGATTATTATAGGAAAACAAAGAAATGGACCGACTGGACACGTAAAGCTTGTTTTTCAGAAAAAACTTACTCGTTTTGTTGATGCTCCTAAATTTTCAGCAGGGGTTGAAACTGTGTATGAAAATGTAGATACCTCATCTGCAAATATAGATGTCAGTAACACATCTTTTTCTATGCCGCCAATTTAAATGGCACTTGAAAAAGTCTCCCTTTTTATTACAAAAAAAGACTTTTTTATATTTTTACTTCTTTGTGGATTTATACTTTTTTATTCTCTTTTAATTGAGTTTAACAACTATAAAAATCTTACAAAATTTGACTCTTTCATTCTTGAAGCTACTATTTTAAAACAATACCATAAAAATAAAATCTCTAAAAAAGGAAAAGTAAAAAGCTATCAAGTGCTTAAACTCAAATCACAAAAAGGGTTCCAGTTTTATACAAGCATTAAGAAACCTTTCCCCTATTCTGTAACAAAACAGATAAAACTTGAGATATGGGCAGGTAAAATCAGTTTTTATCAGTATATGACAAGTTTTTATGCCTATTCTCATATTAAAAATACAGATGAAACTATATCAGTAAAAGAAAAGCTAAATTTATATTTAGACCTTATCCATGAAGATAAAGATATATCTAGTATATACAAAGCACTCTACACAGCCACTCAACTACCAAAGCATTTACAAACACTTTTTTCTTCTTTAGGAATATCACATCTCTTAGCTATTAGTGGCTTTCACTTAGGTGTACTCTCTACACTTTTATTTTTTCTTTTTCGTAGTCCTTATAAATTTTTACAAAATCAGTATTTTCCCTATAGAAGTTATAAAATTGATTCTTTTATCATTATTTCACTTTTATTGTTTTCATATTTATTATTTTTAGATTCTCCACCCTCTCTACTAAGATCTTTTGTAATGCTAGTTATTGGATTTATTCTTTATGATAGAGGGTTTAAAATACTTTCTATGTGGACACTTTTTTTAACAGCCGTTCTCATTCTTAGCTTTACTCCACGACTCATTTTTTCCATAGGATTTTGGTTAAGTATTTTTGGAGTTTTTTATATTTTCTTATTTTTGATACATTTTAAAAATCTTAATAAAATTTGGCAATTTTTACTTATCCCTATTTGGGTTTATCTCATGATTTTGCCTTTTTCTTTGTTTATTTTTGAAAATTTTAGTATTTATCATCCTTTTTCTATCCTACTAACCATACTATTTACCTTCTTTTATCCTCTTAGTATAGGAATGCATCTTATTGGTCTTGGAGATATTTTGGATACTTCTTTATTTTATTTGATACACTTTGAACTTATACATAAAAAAGTAAGTTTAACATTTCAAAGTATAAGTTTTGTAGTTTTAGTCTCTGCTTTGAGTATTTATAAAAAATTATTTGCTTATATTCTTTTACTTTTTAATATCTCTATCTTTATATACGCTATCAATAATGTAACATAACTTTAAGCCATAGATAAAAATAATCCATGAAACATATATCCATAAAAACAAAAACATTAAAGTCGCAAATGAACCGTACATCGTTGTATAAGATTTATTTAAAAATACATAATAAATAAAAGCATTTTTTGAAATACTAAATACGATAGCAATGATAAAAGAGCTTATGGCTGATGCACGAGGGTTTATTTTCGCATTTGGACCGATCTGAAAAATCAAAAAAAACAATGCCCAAATAATAAAATAAGGAACAAAAGGCAGTATATTTAAACCTGCTGTATATTCATTATTTGAAACAATATTTGCTATATAACCTGTGATAAAAAATGAAACTCCTAAGGCTATAGGAGTAAGGGTTAGCATTGTCCAATAAGTTGTTATAGATTCCCATAGATTTCTACTTTCTGCATTAAAAATCTTATTTGCAATGTATTCAAAATTTTTGAAAAATAAAAGTGATGCAACTAAAATCATAGCTAAACCTATAATTCCCATTTTTGCAGAATTTTCTAAAAATCCATCAATATACCCCATAATAACCTCAGAATTACCTGGCATTAAATTAGAAAAGATAAATCCTTTTATAATGTCATAATGTTGAGCAAAACTAGGAAGAGAAGTAAGAAGAGTAAGCATAATTAGTAAAAGTGGAATAATCGTAAAAATAGTATAAAATGAAAGTGAAGCAGCATAAAGCGTTAGCTCTTTGTCTATAAAAGAACTTGCAAAAAGCATAATGTGCTTATAGAGTTCTTTTATATTTTTTTTTGTTAAAATTTTTTGCATCAACTGCTCCTAATCAAGCCCCATTTTTGCAGGATTTAAAATATTATTAGGGTCAAATGCTTTTTTGATTGACTTAAAAAGATTCATCTCTTCATCTGTAAAAGCCATTTTCATATAAGGTGCTTTGGCAAGACCTATACCATGCTCACCTGAAAGCGTTCCCCCTAAATCAATAGTAGCCTGAAAAACCTCTTCTATGGCTAAATAAGCAATTTTAACTTGCTCTGGATCCTTGCCATCTACCATTACATTTGTATGCACATTCCCATCACCAGTATGACCAAAACATGGAATATTTATTTTATATTTTTCAGCGATTGCGTAAAATCTCTCAAGTAATTCTGGAAGTGCTGAACGAGGGACTGTTACATCTTCGTTGAGTTTTTTACTTCCATAGACACTCAAAGAAGGAGATGCGTTTCTACGAGCAAACCAAATATCAGCCGCCTCTTTTTCATCTTTTGCAATTTTAAATTCACGACAACCATTCTCTTTAAAAACTCTTTGTATAGTTTGAAGTTGATAATCTAAATCATCTTCAAGATTTCCATCAACATCCGTCACAAGTAAAGCTCCAGCATCAACTGGCAGTCCCTTATGAAAAGTTTGTTCAACAGCACGAATAGTTAAGTTGTCTAAAAACTCCATGGCAACAGGAGTAATTCCACTTGCCATTGTTTTATATACAGCTTCCATCGCTTGAGATACACTATCAAAAATTCCCATCGCAGTTTTAGTAAGTTTAGGTTTTGGTATCAGTTTTAAAGTAATCTCACTTATTACTGCTAGAGTCCCTTCTGATGCTATCAAAATCCCACTTATATTGTAACCTGCTACATCTTTTATGGTTCTTTTTCCAGCTTTTATAATATCACCATTAGGAAGCACAGCACGAGTTGCCATTACATAGTCTTTTGTGATGCCATATTTAGCAGCACGCATACCACCAGCATTTTCACTTACATTTCCACCAATGGTTGAGTATTCTTGTGAGGCAGGATCAGGTGGATAAAAAAGTCCAACCTCTTCAACCGCTCGTTGTAAATCCATGTTGATAACACCCGGTTGCACTATGGCTACCATATTTTTCATATCTATCTCAAGGATTTTATTCATATGTTTTTCAAGTGCTAAAACAATACCCCCAGAACTAGGTAATGCTCCCCCTGTAAAACCTGTACCTGCTCCACGAGGAACTATGATAATTCTATGTTCATTGCAATACTTTAAGATTTTAGAAATATCTTCTTCATCTCTTGGAAATACAACAGCATCAGGCTCAAAATGCTCACGGGTTGCATCATAAGAATATGCTATTAAGTGAGCTTTATCACTATAAATATTTTCCTTGCCTACTATCAAAATAAACGATTCTAAATGCTTTGTATCTACCATGTAATTTCTCTTTTTATATTTATTTTTTGTCTTTTGAGCATATATTTTGAAGCTCTTTATTTTGTAAATTATTTTCTATTAAAAGTGAGCAATAATAAGGTTCATATTCTTCTAACTCATCAGAACCCTCACCCCACCAAGCAGCATTTATTTTATCTAACCTTGTATAAAAAGGTAAGTTCGTACTATTTTGTTTTAAAGGGGCATCTGAAATATGGAGAACTTTCAAGCTCTTAGCATCCACTGTAAAAAGTTTTTGATTTATATAAAAAAATATTAGACCTACAGATGTAGCTAAATTCATTTTATCAAAATCTTCTTTAAGGGGTGTAGGATGTCCACTAAAAGATAAAATCGTAGCAAAAACATCTGGATGTATCCATTGCATTTGATTTGCAGCTCTTATCACACGATAATAAATCTCTTCACTTGGAGCGATAAGTAATGCTCGTGAGTATCCAAAGGCTAAAATAGCCATATCTCCAACTTCTACCTTCCACTTGCCATGAGGTAGAGCATTTTGTTTGAGTTGCTTGAATGTAGTCATTTGAAGGCTTGCTATTTTAGTTTTTTTATCATAAGCACTCACAACAACATTTTTTAAAATTGAAACATTTTGCTTTGAATGTTTATGCGTTATAAAACCACTTACACCAACATCAATGTGATTTACTTTTATTGTAGCTGTTTGATTTTTGTTATCTATGGTAATTATGGGGGATTTAATCACGGCAGAAAAAAGTGTGAAGGTAAAAATAAAAAATAAACTAAAATACTGTATCAATCCAAATTCCTTATAAAATATACTGTGATTATAGCAAACAAATCTCAGACTAAGCCAAATTTTGATAGAGTTTTCAAATTATATTATTTTAGGCTTTAATCTATGTTACGATTTTTTTTACTTTTTTTAACTTTTACCTCACTCTTTAGCTCAAAAATTGAAGAATTTCGCTGGAAAAATGGTCTTACCTATTCTAATTTTTTAGAATTGCATTCATTACCAGCAAAAACTCTTCTTAATAACTTAGATGCAGATGATAAACTTTTAGTTCAAGAGATTCAATCAGGTGTTCATTGCGATTATTTAAAAAACAATGAAGGAGAGATTGAACAGGTGCTGATTCCTCTTAATGATGAATTACAAATTCATATCTTTAAAACAAAAAACTCTTATCAATTTGAAGCAATTCCTATCATTAGCGAAACAAGATTAAAGGCCTTTACTCTTAAAATTAACTCAAATCCATCTATGGACATTAAATCTCAAACTGGTTCTTACAATCTAATGTCTATCTTTTTAAGTAGTTTTGGAACTTCTATTGACTTTACAAGGCTTAGAAAAGGTGACGACTTAGTTATGATTTATGAGCAGAAATATCGTTTAGGAAAAGTATTTTCTATGCCTACTCTCAAAGTTGGGATGCTTGAAATTAACAATAAACCTCATTATATTTACCTGAATGAAGATGGACGGTATTATAATGAAAAGGGAGTGCAGATAGAGAGCTTTTTACTTGATCGTCCTGTTAAAAATGCTCGTATCTCTTCAAGATTTTCTAAAAGAAGATTTCACCCAATACTGAGAAAATGGAAAGCCCATTTAGGTATAGATTATGCAGCACGCCGTGGTACTCCTGTAGTTGCAGCTGGAAGTGGTACGCTTACACATGTAGCCCGTCTTGGAGGTTATGGTAAACTTATAAAAATTCGCCACAAAGATGGATATGAAACAAGATATGCTCATCTAAAGAGTTATAGACGAGGTATGAAGCGAGGGAAGAGTGTTAAAAAAGGGCAAATAATCGGCTATGTAGGGACAACGGGGAGATCAACTGGACCTCATCTTCACTTTGAACTACGTAAGAGTGGTCGTGCAATTAATCCTGCTAAACGAGTTCAACTAAGAACAAAAAAATTAAAAAATAAACAAAAAAAAGCCTTCGATATATTAGCGGCTAATTATAATAAAGAGGTTAATCTTCTTTTAGAAAAAAATACAAGCTTTGTAAAACAAAGGTATACAGAAAGAGAATGTTATTTCAATAACCAATGTGAAAAGAAAATAACAGATGGATAAGATTAACTCAATCAGCGAACTTATAAATCCAAAATTTATAAAACCTATAAAAATTCACTATACCCAATCAGGACAAAAAAAAGAGTGGGAAGCAGTAATTGCCCATGATAGCGTTGCTATCCTTTTATATCATACAAATAAAAAATCTTTTGTGCTTGTAAAACAGCTAAGAGTTCCTGTGCTAAATGCAAACAAAACAGATGGGATGATGTATGAGTTGTGTGCGGGTATTGTAGATAAAAATATCCCAAATATTGAAATAGCTAGAGAGGAAATACTCGAAGAGTGTGGTTATGATGTTCCAAGAGAATCTATAAAAAAAATTTCTACATTTTATACAAGTGTAGGGATTGCAGGAACACAACAAACTCTGTATTACGCCGAGTGTAATGAGACTATGAAAGTTAGTGAAGGTGGTGGTTTAACAGAGGAGGAGATAGAGGTTATCTACATCCCCATAGCTAATGCTAAAGAGTTTATGTTCGATGAAACTTACAAAAAAACATCAGGTTTACTTATGGCATTTTACTGGTTTTTTGATAATAGGACTTGACTTAAAATACTATTATTATCCAAACTCTATAGGATCCATATCTATCTCAGCTAAAGCTTTTTTTGTTGCCTTTATCGCTTTAATCAAGTCTGTACTTTTATCTGAACGTAGCAATATCTCAAAGCGAAATTTATTTTTAACTCTCTCAATCGCACATTTTCCAAATCCTACTATTTCTATGTTAGGCATTTGTAACAAAGCATAATACATTGTATCCATCTCTTGTCTTGCTTTTTGAGAATTTTTGTGTGAAAATAAAACTCGACATAGTTTTTTATAAGGTGGATATAATCCTTGCCTGAAGATTTTTTCCTCTTCTAAAAAAGCATCATAATTATCTAAAAATTTACTAAAAAACTCTTCATTAAAACTTTGTACTAAAATTTTGGCATCTTTTTTTCTACCACTCCGTCCTGCTACTTGTATCAAAGAAGAAAGAGCTTTTTCTCGTGAGCGATAATCACTCATATTAAGTATATTATCCATACCTAAAATAACCCCAAGTGTTACCCCATGATAATCATGCCCCTTACTAAGCATCTGCGTTCCTACTAATATATCTGTTTGTTTATCATTAAAGCTCTTGAGTGCTTTTTTAAGTTTTGCCTGTGTTGTAATGACATCTCTATCAAACTGCTCTACTCTAACATCTTTAAATTTTTCAGCTATATCTTTAACTGCCTGTGCAGTTCCTAGTCTCTCACTTGTTAAATTTGCACTCAAACACTTAGAACAGATTTGAGGAATAGACTGAGTAAAATTACAATAGTGACATTTTAAAGCCTTGGATTTAAGGTGAATACTCATCCCTATACTACAAAACTTACACTGGTATTTATGCCCACAATCCCCACATTGCAAATACTTAAAATTGGCACGAGTTGGAAGGAAAACTATGGACTGCTCTTTTGCTTTTAAAGTCCTCTTTATCGCATCCATAATCAAAGGAGATAGCTTTTCAGGACTTTTTTCATAAATAAACTCTTTATTTGTATGAAAGTGTCCCCCCCTTAATCTTGCATGGGGGAACTTCATATAAGAGTTTAAACTAGGAGTTGCACTACCAAGGACTACTTCAATATCATAAATTTTACCTATATAAATAGCAATATCTCTAGCATTATATCTAGGTCTTGAAGATGATTTATAACTATCATCATGTTCTTCATCTACCACTATAAGCCCTAAATCTTTTATAGGTAAAAAGAGAGCTGAACGAGGACCTGCAATGATATATGCAGTTCCATCATAGATTTTTTGCATAGATTTTTTCTTTTGGAGGGGGCTTAGTTTTGAATGCCACATAACAAGCTCATCTTGAAAATAAGTCTCTAAGCGAATACTCATTTGAGGTGTTAAAGAGATTTCAGGCATCAAAAAGATACTGCGTTTTCCTGATTTTAGCATTTGAGAGAAAAGTTTCATATACACTTGTGTTTTACCACTTCCTGTATCACCAAAAAGAAGAGAGGTTTGGTGTTTTTTTAAAAAGTAAAGGGCTTCTTCTTGCTTTGTTGATAAACTAATCTCACTCCCTTGATGAGTTATTAAAGAAGATGAGGAAGCTGAGGAGTAAGCCGACATCAAAGCAAAGGCATCTCCTAAAGAGCAGATATAATAAGTAGAAATAAAACCTGCTAACTTTATCTGCAAAGAAGAAAAATAAAATTCATATATTTTTAAAATCTCAATTGTATCAAACTTAGGTTTTTCGCATAATGATATAATAAGCCCCTCTTTAAGAGTATTATTAAAGCTCACTTGAACTTTTGTACCGATGTTTATAGATTTTAAAGAGTGGTAGCTAAAAGGCTCAAGAGGTGAGCCTATGATGGGGATTTTATAATAAAACAATGCTATTAATTTAATTCAAATGTTTGTATTTTATAGATGATAAATACTAGTAAACTTAAACCAGTTATAATAGATAGTATTAAAGGGATCATCACTGTACATCCTCCAAGCTTGTAATTTTTTCTAAGATAATTAAAAATAATTTAGCTATCGCTAATGACAAAACAATTATTAAAAATAAGACTACATACAATTTCCAGTTTTGCACTTCTAAATAATTTTTAAATTCCCAAGCGATAAGAGATGTATCAATTATAATTAAAGTTATAAAAATTGCTTTTAAAAATCCAATAAGTTCTTTTATCTTATCTATCTTTGCCATAAGAGATTATAACATAATTCTCAAACAGCTAAAATGAGCAAAGTTAATCTCATTCTCAGCTTGACTGGGAATCTAGTCCATTATTGTATATAAATTAACCCTGAATTGAGCAGTGTGTTTTAACTTTGATTTAGCATGTAAAATGAGAGTGCATTTGTAAGACTCTAAAAATATCACTTAACTAATTTTTTACATAAGGCATCACTTGCAACACAGTCAAATTTTCCATCTGCTTTAGTATATGTAAATAGTGTATTCACTCCGCCAAGATTAAATGTGTATTTTGTATCACCAGTTTTTTTAACCCATCCACTCGTACTATCTCCCCTAGAAATACCGTACATTAATAAAGTCTTATCAGCATCCGCTCCTGTAAATAGATTACCAGTACCATTACTTAATTTAGAAATCCAATCAGTGTCACCTTTTATAAGCCTAGATTGTCTTTCACTTACTATTGCTGAGCGTATAGAAGCTATATCTGCACGAGCTTTAGAAATTTTTGCATCATCTCTTGTAACAGCTAATTTTGGAATAGCAATAGAGGCTAAAATACCTAATACGACTATGATAAAAACTAGTTCTATCATAGTAAAAGCATATTTTGATTTATTCATGAGGGAATCCTTTTATATAAAAAATTATTATTTTTAATTGTTTTAGCATTTCTTGATTTATTTTAATTTTATGCTTTATTTTTTTTGGGTTTTATATTATGTTAGATAGATACGTTTCCAAGAAGTACTTGGAAACGAGTAAAGAGCTTACCACTTAACGCTGCTACCACCAAATTGATGTGTTTTTATTGCATCTTTCAAAGCACCAACGATACCTTTACATTCTGTAGTTGTACCGCTTGTAGATGTAATAGTTAAGTTACCATCAACTGGAGAACCTACAAATTTGAGGCATGCTGTTCCAATGGAATCCTTAAAATAAATAGTCCCACTAGTAAGATCGGTTGCTTTCGCATCAGCACTACCTTTCGCAGTACCTGTTTCAAACTTAACATTAGTCATATCTTCCATCTTACCAAATACCCCTTGTGCTGTATAATACGAACCTATATCCGTAATTGCTGTAGACACAGCTGAAGCACTCTTAGCAACTTGTGCATCATTACGAGTAGCTGCTAACTTTGGAACTGCAACAGCCGCCAAAATACCTAAAATAACGATAACGAAGATCAATTCGATCATTGTAAAACCAGCTCTTTTCATAAGAACTCCTTAAAAGTTAAAAAATTAAACCACACTAGTAGTCTTAATGTAAATTATAAAATGATTTTTGTTAAATGTTGCTTAAATATGCACCTTATAAAAAACTTTTCTACTAGTACTAAGTAGAATTTATAGACTTATAATATATTTCTATCCTACTACTTAACTCTTTTGTCTCTTTCTTCCAGTTTTTTAAACTTACTGCTAAAACTTCGTATTGACTTGCTATCTCGTTTATAGTTTTAGCAGCCTCTAAAACTAATTTTGCTTTAAATTCTGCACTATATTTTTTGTATTCTTATTCTATCATTTGGAATAAGAATACTTGATTAATTGATTTGTTTTTTTAGGGATATTATACTATTCTTACATAGCCTTTTCTTGAACCTTTAGGTGCTAATTTATCTCTTGCTTTTATTGCCATTTTCTTATCACTTTGTTTTTTTATTAATTATAGCAATAATTATTCCTATTTTAATTACAAGTTATTAATGGATTTGGGTGTCCTATTACTTATTTTTGTTCAACAGCACTTTCTCGATTAAGCTTATTTAGCTATAATATCATCGCTTCTCTTTAGACCTGTGCAATGATGGTTTAAGATAATGTGTCAGGGTAGGAATACAGCAGCACACCTTGTATCATTATGTGCCGCAGGTATCTGGAGAGGAGTCTTTTTTTAAATTTCTTATACTTTTAAAGTAAAAGAGTAAAAACAATCCAAGCCATAGTAAGTATCTATCCAAATATAATTTAAAAATTAATAACTGATGTTACGATAATCTAAACCTTCAAATTTACAAAAGGTGACATATTAAAAATAGATGGCATTAAAAATGCTTAAAATATATATGAAGCAATTAGAAGATATGTACATAAATTTCGCAATCAGTTCATTTAGCAAGATCGAGATGACAAAACTTTCAAAAGTAACAGGTAATAGTCATGATGTTTTCACAAAGCATCTACTATTAAATGATTCTCTTGATGATGAAAAGACTTTGTGGAAATCAATAAAACCATTTTTAAGAGATTATGAGAATGAAGACAATGCTTGTATTATTATCGATGATATGCTTATGCATAAGCCTTGGAGTAAAGTAAATGATGTAGTTTGCTGGCATTATGACCATGTGTCACAAAAGATGCAAAAAGGTATCTTAATGCTAAATTTTCATTATACAGATGCTACAGGTATATCTATCCCTTTGGGATATGAAATTATCACAAAAACTGAAAATAAGTGGAGTGAGGAACATCAGAAGAATATTAAAAAATCTCTCTTTAGTAAAAATGAAATAATGCAAGATAAACTTCAAATTTTACATCACAATAATGAAGTGAAATATAAATATATTTTATTTGATAAATGGTTTTCAAGTATTAAGAATCTACTTTTTATAGAAGAAGAACTAAACAAGAAGTTTGTATGTCCAATAAAAAGTAATAGAAAAATAGCACTCACTTTAGAAGAAAGAAATAAAGGAAAATATGTTAATATCTCAAGCATAGATAAGTACTAAGCCAAATATAATTTTGATATTGGAATACTATTTGCTTTTAAAAAGATATGATAATAGAAAAAGAGATATTAAATAAATTAAGCTATATAAAAAATAGTGGAGAGACTATACAAGAGCGTCATAGAGCACATGCTTTGCTGCTACTAAATAAAGGTAAAAGCAAAAATGAATTAGCAGAGATATTTGAAGTATCTCAAAGAACAATTTATAATTGGATTAATGATTTTAAAGCAAATGGAATAAAGAGTTTAGCTATTCAAAAAGGTCGAGGAAGAAAGACTATTTTGAATGAAGATAGTGATAAAAAAGTTATTTCAGAATTCATCAAAATGTATTCGCATCAAGCAAAAAAAGCATATGCTTTAAGTGTAGAAAAGCTATCAATAAAAATGAGCTATAAGACCTTTAAACGCTATTTAAAAAAACACTCAATTTAAGCTATAAACGCATTCGCAGAAGTACAGCAAAAAAAACAGACCCTGAACTCTATGAAAGAAAGAAGAAAGAGCTTGAAGTGCTTGAAACAAAGGCTCTTGCAGGAGAAATTGATGTTGAATACTTTGATGAGAGTGGATTCAACCTCAATGTCCTTGGATTTTTTAACAAAAATAAATCAACACTTTTTGCTTCAACAAGCTATGATAAAGTTGATACAGAAGTAGTCATAGGTCATTTTAATCTCTTTGTAGATGAGATTTCAAAGCCTACTGTTGCTGTTGTTGATAATGCCTCAATTCACACAAGTAAAAAGTTTAAAGAGATGATACTAAAATGGGAAGAAAAAGGATTGAGTATCTTTTATTTACCACCTTATTCTCCTCAATTAAATCCAATTGAAATGGTATGGAAATTTATGAAGTATTACTGGATAGAATTTGATGCTTATCTATCCATAGAAAATATGAAAAACTATGTTGAAAAAGTTATGATGGGATATGGTGTTGATTTTAAAATTAAATTTGTGTAGTTACTTAGATAAGCACTTGATGTATTTATCATGCTTAATCCAAAGTTAGCACAATACTCACCTGTAATGAACTTATTTTTTTCTTCTTGATTTCCAAAACAAGGAGTTTCATAGTAACGAACATTTGCATCACACATCCATTTATCAAGATATTCCTCTTCTTTATACATATACATCATCTCTTTAGTATCGTACTCACAAAAGGCTTTAGGTATTTCTTCAACTGTTGGTATCTCTTTTGGAAAAGAAGTACTACTACCGCCTTCGCAAGCACTCAATAAGAGTGTTGCTAAGAGTAATAAAGTTTTGATTGATTTGTTTTTCCTTTATATAAATTATGGTATAATATAATACAATTATACTATTATATTCTTCTCTTTGCAAGTTTTTTATCTTTATACACTTAGTTTAACTTTGTGTTAGGCTGTATTGATCAAAAATCACCCCAATCCATTAATAACTAGAAATTAAAAGTGGAATAATTATTGCTTGCTTTTGAGAAAAACAAGGTGATAAGAAAATGGCAATAAAAGCAAGAGATAAATTAGCACAAAAGCGTTCAAGAAAAGGCTATGCAAAAATAGCTGAATCAAATAAACTTTTAGAGTTACTATCAAGAGTTCCAGACCATCGTAAAGGTCAAGGTAAACGGCATAAATTAGAACATATCTTATATCTAGCTATATTAGCTGGACTAATGGGAGCTACAGATTACAAACAAATTTCTATTTGGATAGATAAACATGTTCAAAAAGAAGAAGTAAAAAAACTTCTAGGTGTAGAATTTATAATAACACCAAAAAGAAGTGCTGTCTCAGATATACTTGCAAAAGTTGATAGTGAGGCAGTTGAACTTTTGTTCAGAGAATGGATAAGAATTTATGTCGATACTACAGGAAAACATCTAAGCGTAGATGGTAAAGTGATGAATGGTAGTAGATATAAAGACCAAAAGGCTATACAAGTTGTTGGTGCAGTTCTATCAGAGATAGGTGTAGTTATTGCTCATCAAAAAATTGCAGAGAAATCAAATGAAATACCTGCTTTACAAGCTATGATAGCAGAGCTTGGAGATGAATTTCTCTTTACCTTTGATGCGATGAACACACAAAAAAACTCTTGATTCTATTGAGCGAAGTGGTTCAAAGTATATTGCTAAAGTTAAAGATAACCAAAAAACACTTCTTGATAAAATAGATGAAATATCAAGAGAGATAAAACCATCAAGCACTTATAAAGCTAAACAAATCCAGCAGTCTAATGAGCGGATAAATAGAGAGGTATTTGTATATCAACCAACTACTTTTTATCATAATGAAATTACCCATGTTCGCTCAATCATAAAAACTATTAAAAAAATACACAAGACAAACCATAAAACAGGAGAAGTAACAAACAGCACTAGTATTCAGTTCTGTATAGCAAATTTTCGTGAAAATGCGGAGTATACTACCCCAAGAAAACCAAACAACATTTCAAAAGTTTTTATTTCATATACGATAAAATAAGAATAATAAAGTGAGGGTAGAAAGATGAGCAGAAAACGGACAACTTATTCAACAGAGCTAAAAACAAAATTGGTTTTAGAGCTTCTTAAAGAGGAAAAAACTCTTATAGAAATAGCTAAAGATAATGGTATTACACCCAATAATCTCAAAAACTGGAAGAAGCTATTTTTAGAGAATGCAGAGATGGCAATGGAACCTTCCAAAGTTGTAAAAGAGTATAAAGATGAAACTAAAAAACTTCAAGAAAAAATAGATGAATACGCAAAAACAGTAGGACAATTAACAGTGGAGAATAACTGGATGCGGGGAAAGCTGAGAAGCTCGGACTTATCTAGTAAAAAGGCTATGATAAATTTCGAGTTAAAGAGATTATCCGTAGTACAACAGTGTGCGATACTAGATATTAGTAGAAGTTCGCTTTACTATATACCTGTAGTCAGCGAACATAAAGAAACCATCAAGGAGGAGATAAAATCTATCTTTGAAGAGATACCAATATATGGAGCTAAGAAGGTGCATTACCAGTTACTAGAGAATGGTTTCAGTGTAAGTTTAAACACAGTGCAGAGTTATCGCAAAGAGTTAGGATTAAAGGCTATACTAGCTGTAAGAGAGCCTATTTCCTTAACTCTAGCTAATATACAACATCCTAAGTTCTCCTATAAGCTTAGAGGGATAAATATTACAAGAGCTAATCAAGTATGGAGTACAGATATTACCTATATTAAAATCAATGGTGGCATGGTTTATCTTGCAGCTATCATTGATTGGTACTCTAAAGCTGTTCTTTCATGGAAAATATCCAATACAATGGACACTGACCTTGTTATGGGAGTACTCAATGAAGCACTTCTTAAATATGAAAAACCAGAGATATTTAATACTGATCAAGGGAGTCAATATACTAGCTATATTCACACCCAAACACTTAAAGATAATGGCATTACTATCTCAATGGATGGTAAAGGTAGAGCTACTGATAATATTTGTATTGAGAGGTTCTGGAGAAGTGCTAAAGTTGAAAGAATTTATCTAAATCAGTACAACACAATTAAGGAACTAAAAGAGGATGTATCGGATTATATGGACTTCTACAATTATAAAAGATTTCATGAAACACTGAACTATAAAAAACCAATAAATGTTTACTTGGAGAGTTTACAAATAAATGATGAGAACTATACTGAAAATGTAGTAGCTGTTTCATAAAGTTACAGGTTAGAGGTGAATAAGGAATTTGGAAATGTTGTCTTGACTTATTGGGGTAGTATATTTATTAACTTTGAAATATTTGATTGTTTTTCCCATAGCTTACTATAAGCAATTTTCGCTCCTATTTTCTTTAGGTTTTAGGAGAAGTCTATTGATAATTAAGTAAGAGAGCATAAATAAATTCATAGCTAACATCTCATGTAAAAGATTTAGATTTAATGTGGATTTGACTTGTCTACACGAGTATCGTTAAGTATAGTTCAACGAAGAAAATCATTTTTTCATTGACTATGAAGTTATTTATGTTCTATTACTTATATCAATAAATATAATACAAGAAGATTACATTCAGCGATTGGGAACAAGACACCTAATGAGGTTTATTTTAAAGCTATTAATAATTTAAATAATAAATTGTTACTAAAAGTATCGTAGATTGATGGAATAAGAAAACTTAGTTCAGCAATTCTAATTCACTCTACCCCAAAAAATTTGTAAAAAAATAAAAGGTATAAGAATTGCTATACTTTTAAAAATTAGCAGTAAAGAATTTATAAATGAATTTTCAAAAACAGATAATAAGTCTTATAGCAAAAGAGTTTGAAAAACTACCAGATTCAAGGAGTAAAGAGAAACTAATATATACAATGAGTGATATAACACTATCAGCATTTGCAATGTATTATTTTCAAAATCCATCTTGGTTAGACTTTGCAAGAAAAATGAATACAAAAAGCGGTAAAAGTAATGCTAAATCACTATTTGGTATAAAAAAGATACCAAGTGATAATCATGTACGAGATACATTAGATGATATAGATAGTGATAAACTACAACCTACATTCGATAAAATATATAAACTACTTTTAGAAAAAAAAACCTTAGAAAAATATACCTATTTTGATAATAAGACACTCCTTGTTCTTCTTGATGGCACTTACTACCATTCTTCAACAAAAATACATTGTGAGCATTGTCAAACAAGAAAAAAAACAGATACTAAAGGTAGTGAGACTCTTCAATATTACCATAGTGCAATAACACCAATAATAGCAAAACCAAAGACCAATACAATACTTCCATTATTACCAGAGATGATATCAAATACGGATGGAGATGATAAACAAGATTGTGAGATTAACGCATCCAAAAGATGGTTAGATAAAACACATATACTCGCTAAAAAATATAAACTAGTACTCTTGGGCGATGATTTATATTCAAAGACTTCACTTATTAAAAAGATAAGAGAGAAAGAGTATAACTATATATTTGTCTGCAAAGAGACTTCTCATAAAAAATTATATGAAACTGTACATATGGTTGATAACCTCGGTAATATGGATACTAAAACAGCTACTAAACTAAATAAACAAAGAAAAAAAGAGAGTTACAACTATAAATATCTACATGAAGTAGAACTTACAGGAGAAAAGAATCCTATAAAAGTAAATTGGTGTAGTGTTGAAGTTAAAGAGGTAAAAGGGAAGATAATTTATAGTGGTGCTTTTATAACAGACTATATAATTAAAGATGAAAATGTAGAAGAGATTGTAGAAGCAGGTCGTGCTAGATGGAAGATTGAAAATGAGAATAATAATACATTAAAAACAGGAGGTTACAATCTTGAACATAACTTTGGACACGGCAAAAAAGGACTAAGTGAGTTGCTATTTGTTTTTAACATATTAGCATTCTTAACTCATACACTATGCTTAACATATGATGATGATTATAAAGAGTTATATGGACTTATAAACAAGAGAAAAACATTCTTTAACCATATCAATACTTTCACAACATTTTTTTACTTTTTAGATTGGGATATTCTCTATCAAACAATGATAAAAGGCTATATAGATGGTATCCATTTGGACTAGTAAATATTCACAAGGCTATACCTATGTCAAAAATACTATTACTCCCATTAATAGTGATAATTGGAGCTTTATTGAAATAAAAACAGAAGATATTGAAGTCGTAAAAAATACTAACGGCTATAAAAAGTTTTTAGTTAATTATTTTTTAATGTTGTAAAAATGATTGAGTGGTGATTTTTGGTGTTGGGTTAGAATTGCTGAACTTAGTTAAGTGGTCTTGACAATGGAGGACATTATATTTTGCAAGAAGTCTATTATATAATCAAAATAGCATCACCATAAGAATAAAAACGGTATTTTTCCTTGATGGCCTCAGCATAAAGTTTTTGTGCTATTTTAAGCTCTACAAAAGAAGCAACTAACATTAAGAGTGTTGATTTTGGTAAATGAAAATTAGTAAGGAGATGATTTACTCTTAGGGGTTGGTTATTTGGATGTAAAAATAGATTTGCTTCACCTTTTGTAGTTTGAGGATTTCTTACATAGTATTCTATTGTTCTTGCTGAGGTAGTGCCTATGCTTAAAATTGGAATTTCAGAATCTAAAATTTCTTTAGCATCACTTGAAATATCATAATACTCATCGTGCATAGGATGGTCTGTTATTATTTTTTCTTCAACAGGCTTAAATGTACCACTTCCTACATGAAGAGTGACATAAGCATGAGGAAAATTATCACATATCCTTTTATGTTGTTCTGGTGTAAAGTGAAGGGAGGCTGTTGGTGCTGCTACTGCACCTTCTTCTCGGGCAAAAACGCTTTGGTACTCACTTTCATCTTCTCTGTTATCTTCTCTTTGTATGTATGGAGGAAGGGGTACATGACCTATTTTATCAATAATGGGTAAAATATCTTCAAATCGTAATTTTTTTGAAGTATCATAAAAATGTACTACACGACTTCCATCATCATTTAAGCTTATTACTTTTGCCAAAAAATTGTCTGTAAAAATTATTTGAGTATCTATTTTTACTTTTCCTCTTATATAAACATTGACATCATAGGCATTTAAAGCACGGTTTATTAAGAGTTCAATTTTTCCACCACTTGCTTTATATCCAAAAAGTCTTGCTTTGATAACCTTAGTATCATTGAATATTAAGGCACAATCTGTAGGAATAAAACTCTCAAATTCACTAAAGATAGTATGGCTTATCTCTTTTGTCTGGCGATTATACACAAGGAGTCTTGCACTATCTCTTGGATGTGCAGGGTGGGTAGCTATAAGTTCACTTGGTAAAGTGAAGTCATAGCTTTGTGTAAGGAGTTCTTTTTTTTGAAGCACTTTATTTTTTATCAGTTTTATCAGTTTTATCACTACTTAACTCATCTAAACCCATCATTTGAGTTAAGCTTCTGTTATCTTCTTCGTTTTCATCTTCTTCCTCTTTTTCCTGAGGATCCGCAGGATTGACAATTCTTACTATCAAGATTGAAAAGCCATAAAGAATGATTAGTGGACCAGCCATTAGAAGTTGTGTTAAAACATCAGGAGGAGTTAAAAGAGCAGCTACTACAAAGATAATAATCACAGCATATTTAAAAAAAGCTATCATTTGTCTGTCATCTATCAGACCTAAGAGAGCAAGAAAGTAAGCAAATACAGGAAGTTCAAATGCAAGTCCAAAACCAAATAATATTTTGGTAAAAAAGCCTACATAGTCTTCTATATTTATGAGAGGGGTAAATTTAAAGGAACCAAAGGTTATGAGAAAATCAAATCCAAATGGGGTCACCACATAGTAGGCAAAAAGGACACCAACTAAGAACATTATTGTCCCACCAAGTATGAAAGGAATAATCATTTTCTTCTCATTTGCATATAAACCAGGGGCTACAAACATCCAAAGTTGGGAAAGGATAATAGGGATAGAAGCAACAATAGCTGCAAAAAATGAAACTTTAAGTGCTACGAAAAATGCTCCTCCAACTTGAGAGGTGGTAACCTTACCCTCAGCTGCATGAACAGATTTTTTACCAACCTCTTCAAGAGCTATATTTAAAGGTTCAATCATCCATTCTAAAATAGGCTCATGAAAATAAAACATCACAAAAAACATAACAACTAAACTTCCTACAGAAATTCCTAGTCTTTTTCTTAGTTCGATTAAGTGGGGTTTTAAATCATCAAACATTTATACTATCATCCTCTTCTTTTTTCTTTTTCTTTTTTTTAAAAGTTACTTTTTCTTCTTTAACTTCATGCGTTTCTTCCATATCGCCAATAATATCATCTGTTAAATCAGTTAATTTTGCACCTATATCTGGGATATTTGTAACTTTTTGAATCTCATCCTGTGTATCAAGGAGCTGTTTCTTATATTGAAGTGCTTCTTGTTTTATCTCACTTACATTCATCTCTTCTTCAAGTGTATCTTTCATAGTTCCAACTGTCTTTTTCATCTGTCTAAAAAACTTAGCAATATCTACCATAGCCGATGGTAATTTATCTGGACCTAAAAAAAGTATGGCAATAACTAAAATGATTACTATCTCTGTAAAACCCATTCCAAACATGTGAAACCTTTAAAAATTTATAATATTAAGATGTGATTTTATCTAAAATAACTTCAAGAAGAGATAAAGAGTGCAATCTCATCAGATAGAAGATACTCATTATTGTAAAAATATCCATCTTTAAAGTCTAGTTTTTTTTCATCTACAAGTATATTTACCCTTTGCATCTCTTGAGAGTTTAAAATACTTTTGTTAATACCGACAATGCTACGAAGACCTAAAAATATTTTTTCTATTTTAATATCCTCTTGGCTTAATATCTCTTCTTTAATCTCAAGAGGATTTTTAATATACTCTTCTAAATTTGAAGTAGGGTAAAATCTTCTTTGCTTTAAACTACCAACAGCACCACTTCCTAAACCTATATAATCTTTATATTGCCAGTATCCTAGGTTGTGGTAACTTTGATATGAGCCAAAGTTACTTATCTCATACTGTTGTAAACCATGTTTTTGGATCTCTTGAAATATCCATGAAGTAAGCTCTAATGTTTCTTTAGCCATATAAGGTTTAGTCTCAAAAGGAGTCCCTTCTTCTATAGTGAGAGCATAGGCACTTATATGATTTATGGGTAAATTTAAAGCAGTTTTTATATCAAACTCAAGGAGTTCTTTTGTATCTCCTAATGTTGCATATATCAAATCTAAAGAGATATTCTTAAAACCAATCTCTTTTGCATTATTTATAGCATCAATGGCATCTTTAGGGGAGTGTGCTCTATTGAGAACCTTGAGCTTTTTTTCATTAAAACTTTGCACTCCAAAGCTCATACGATTTACACCAAGTTCATACATCTCTTGTAGCCATTTTTTACTTGCACTATTTGGATTTGCTTCGCTTGTAATTTCTATATCTTTAGCTAAATAAGGCTCAAGTAATGCAAAAATATTTTTATATAAGTGAGCCTCAACAGTAGAGGGCGTTCCTCCTCCAATAAAAATAGATTCTATACAAGAAAAAGAGGCTGAAAATCTTTGGAGTTCATATCTTAATTGCACTTCTAAAGCTTTCATATAAGTTTCTTTTAAGTGAAATTTATCAACATAGGAATTAAATGAGCAATAAGAACATTTAGAATCACAAAATGGTATATGGATGTAAAGAAGCATCTATTTGCTATTATCTTGCTTATCGTAGAGTTTTAATTTGTAAGATAATTTTCCAGTAGCAAGTGCATGTATAATAAGAGAATCTTTAGAAGTAAAAATATTTTCAATGCCTTCTAATTTTATTTCACCTGTAATGATCTTTTTCCCAGAGCTATGTTCAATTTTAGATAATTTTTTTGAAAGTTTCATAAACTCTTTTTTATAACTAAAAAGAGCTCTTTTTTGAATAATTTTTTTTATTCGTTCATCAAAAAGCCAGTTGATCTTCTTGAGTAAGTAGCTCTTACTCTCTATAGTATAGTCTAATCCTTCTAAACTTACATACATCTCTTTATGGTTTAAACTAGGTGTTCCCCATAGATAAAAAGTAAGAACCTTGGTTTGATCTTTTTTCTCTACTAAATCAACAGAGACCACAAGTTTAGTATCACTTGGATAAATATTTACATTTGCTATTGAGTATTGTGAATTTGGATGTTCTTTATGGATAAAGGAAATAAGTTCTTTTTCTAATTCTTTTTGTGCAAAAGTATATTTTATTTTTATATCAGGATATATATATATTTTTGGATTAAAAACTTCACATACAATAGGAATAGATTTTGGCGGAATTATCTTAGGTTCAATCTTGCTCATTATAAATTGAGGTTTTGCAGTGATACCAACATTTATAGATAAAATGTTTGAACATTGTGTAGTTTCTTCATTAATTTGAGAGATTGATATTTTTTTAGCATTAGGGATTATCCAGAAATCCTTAGATAAAGAGAAAGGATGTGAATTTTCATACACAAGTTTTTGAATTTTTTGTGCAAGGTTAAGGTTTACTTCTATCTTAGAGATTTGCTTCTGTACTTCATCAAATATATACTTATTAATCGGTTCTTCAAGAAGTTTTTTAGTTAAGTAGTCTTGTGTTTTAGTGATTTTAAATATATCAAGTGCATCAACTGCTAAGGGAAGAAGTATTTTTGTGAATTCTACCTGTGTATCATTTTGAGAAGCTTGTATTTTAAGTTGTATTTTATCATTGATTGAGATAGTCCCAACTAGATTAACATTAGCTTCAATACTTCCCCTTAGTAAACCTTTTACTCTTAGTGCCTTAGCCATTGGAATTAGGCTTTGTTCATAATCAAGGTCAAGATCAATTCTATAGCTTGTAAGTATTTTGATAAGTGAACCTTCAAAAAGTATCTCAAGTTTTGTTAAGTATATTTTATGCTCTATCCACATTCCCACTTTAAAGGTTTTATCAATAAGTTGGCTTATATCTTTAGATACATATTTATATGTTGCTTCAACAGGTTTCAACCACTCTTTATGAATTTTATGAAAGCCTTTTTTAAACTCTTTTGTAGATATTTTTTGAGTTGCTAAAATATCTGTTGTAATTTTCTTCGTGATCCCACTGGATATAGGGTTGTGCAACTCATTTAAAATAACTTGTTTAATCTCCCTAGTATCAATGCTTATGGGTATTTGTATAATGGAATTATGTTGAGTATAAGTATCTACTGGTTCTATTAGGGGAGGTTTGGAGATTGTTTCATCAGAACACGCACTTATAAAGAGTAGGCATAAAAATAAAAAAGAGTTTTTAAGAAATAAATTTATTTTTAGATTGAAAATAGCTCTTCCTTTAAATATAGTTATTATAATATAATATTCCTAGGTTTAAACTGTAATTTATAACAATTAATATATAATTCTTTCATAGATAAAGAATCCTTATCTTTTTCATTAAAAGTAGCTCTAACTACTTTTAACACTTCTTAGCTTATGTGAGCCAACAAACTTTCTTTATTCTGTTTAATTATCTGACTTAGTTCTTTATTTTCATGTATATAATTTCTTACACCCATGTATGAACCTGCATCAATAATTTTACTAATCGCTGTAAAAGAAACTTCTTTAAGTAGTAGTTCTTTAATAGCATCATGCAGTTTAGAGTGAGCCGTGTTAAAGGTAGAAAGCTCAGGTTGTCTAATAAACACTAGCTTGATACCTGTGTCACTTAAATCTTGAATGAGTTTCATTACTTGGAGCATGTTACGACCTAGTCGGCTAAGTTCTGCAACGATTAGCGTATCATCTTTTTTAAGTTTCTCTTTGATTTCGCTTATCTTTCTTTTTTCTGCTGTTTTGCGTGAGCTCTCTTCAACTTCTACAAACTCATCTACTTTTATATTACGCTCATGGGCATATTCTAAAATCAAGTGCTTTTGTTTAGAGTTGTTTTGTTTATGGGTAGAAACTCTGATATAACCTAAAATCATTTTAGACTTTCTCGTTTGAGTTGTCTATCACAAGTTTTGTCATGTATGCAATAGCACCCATAAAAGAAAATACCGCAATATATAAATATAAATCATTCATTATAAGTCTCCTAAAGTTTTGATTTTTTTAAAAAAAGTTTTCAATAAAAGAATAGACTTCTCCTAAAACCTTTTTCAATATTTGGATATATGTCCCTACGCAGTTACTTTAATTTAAAATATAAGAGTAATTTCAATATTACTAAAATATAATCTTGCTAAAGCCTATAAATAGGTATCTAAAGTGAGGTATTACTATGAGCTTTTAGGAGAAGTCCAATAAGGAAAACTGAAAGTATGGCAACTGCTAGAAAAGTAAAAAGAAACTTTGATGATTTTTCATTTTCAAGCATCCAACTAACCCAGCGTTTATACCAAAGACCATAAGAATTTGATAAACAGTAATCTCAGCTTTTACAATAGACTTCTTTCGAAAGTAAGGGTAGAAATTGCCTAGTCTAAAGTATGAAGAAATAAAATATCGAAATGATGGGTAATATCCTACTTCTAAGAAAAAGATTCGGTTTATAATTTAACCTAATCGTTAGTATTTATAACTTTAAATTAAAAGCACATTAAATGACTTTTGAAAGAAGTCAAGTCTATTAAACCATTTTTTACATAAAATATAGCATTAATATAGCGATATATTCGCAAATGTACATCCCAATCCACTAAAAACTAAATTTCAAGAGTTGAGCGATAGAGTCATCTAAATCCCATCTATTGTTAATGAGTTGTTCTTGTATAGATTTTGTACCATTTAGGTGCAAGATATTTAAAATAATGCTTCTGATAATTGTCATTAAAAATGGATTTAGATGAGCATTATGGTCATCTTCTAAAAGTGTATTATCTTTGTATTGGTGCATTGTTTCTACCTTCCAATGGAGTAAAATTTTATCATGAAAGAACTCCGCATTTTCACGAAAATTTGCTATACAGAACTGAATACTAGTGCTGTTTGTTACTTCTCCTGTTTTATGGTTTGTCTTGTGTATTTTTTTAATAGTTTTTATGATTGAGCGAACATGGGTAATTTCATTATGATAAAAAGTAGTTGGTTCATGTCAAGTTTCACCACGTTGTACCATTTCAAAAGCAATATCTTGAAACTCACTTGGTAAAATCTTAAATATTTCAGGCTTCGTTTGAAACCAACTTTGAACTGCATCAAAAGGAGTTCTGACTTTGAGTTCTTTTCTTAAAGAACCATGTCTTCTATTAGACTTCTTGCAAAACTCCTTATATGGCTTAGCACTTTATAGAGAGTTTTAATCAAGGTAAATGTTCTCAAGCGTAGCCAAAGCTAGGGTTGGGGTTCTTTAACGCTGAGTAAGGCTCTCTATAAAGTGTCCTATGGAAGGGATAGTAAGGACTAACCTTGCACAAAAAAATATTTTACCCTTAGCTTAGGCTAGGAATAAAAATTTGTTTTACACAATTTTAGTCCTTCTTAGCTCTCTGTGGTATATAGGAGTTTTGCAAGAAGTCTATTGAAGTTATAGAATATCAAGAACTTATTTAAATCTTTCTTAACATCATCAATATTATCATCTGATGTTACGATAATCTAAATTCATAAAGTTTAAAAAGTGCTACAAATCTAAACAACTTGTAATTCTTCAACTTTTTGGTAGGCGACTTTGAGAGCCTCAATATATATTTTTTCCTTAATGGCAAAGTGGTTCATTTTATAGTTTAATCGAAGTTTCTCAAGTTTTATAAAACCACGAACAGATAAATGTATATGATTTCTTTGTGATGTTTCAACTTTTGTTGGAGAGTGTTCTATTTTTAAATTTTGTTTTAAAGATTTATGATATTCCTCTATTTTCCACCGTCTTTTGTAGATTTCAAGTACCTGATTGAAAGATAAGTCTATATCATTAGTAACAAGATATAAATAAGTAGATTCGCCATCATCGCCGTTTTTGACCACTTGCTTGATAAGTCTTAGAGGTTTTTTATAAGCTTCAAGATATATCAACCGACTACTACCACCCTTTATATCTATGCTTGAGATATTAACATATTTTCCTTTATTTCTTTCTTCTAAAGTGAGTGCTATTTTTCTATTGGACTTCTCCTAAAAGCTCATAGTAATACCTCCCTTTAGATACCTGTTTATAGGCTTTAGCAAGATTATATTTTAGTAATATTGAAATTACTCTTATATTTTAAATTAAAGTAACTGAGTAGGGACATATATCCAAATATTGAAAAAGGTTTTAGGAGAAGTCTATTACTTTTTATTGGACATACAAACTTCTTGTTTAGTTCTTCTTCTATAAAAAGTAGATTCTTAATACTTGAAAACCATTTATCAAATAAAATATATTTATATTTCACTTCATTATTGTGATGTAAAATTTGAAGTTTATCTTGCATTATTTCATTTTTACTAAAGAGAGATTTTTTAATAGACTTCTTGCAAAACTCATTTTCCAGCAACCTCAAATCCACGGTCAAAATTAACTAATCCACATATCAGATTGAAGCGAAGATTGAACCTTTTTCTACGGTTACGATATTTCTGTTTAAGGATTTGAAAAGTCTTTAATTTAGCATTGATATGTTCAACACATATGCGAGCTGAAGCTTCTCTTTTATTTTGATTTTTTTGTGTATCAGTTAATGGATGTAGCTTTGATTTCTTATATGGTATTTGAGTGTTATTATGTTGCTTTTTAATACCAAGATAGCCTAAATCTACATAGATACAAGTTTGAGGTTTCACAGGTAGATCACTCTGTTTAAAGAGTTTAAAATCATGAGTAGTACCTTTGCATGTATGAGCACAAATAATACGTTCATCCTTGTCAATAACGATTTGCCCTTTTAGTGTATGGTTTCTTTTCTTCCCTGAGTAGTAATCTCTTTGCTTTTTTTTGGTCGTTGTATGGGGGACTCTGTAGCATCAATGACGATAAACTCTAAGTCCATATCATCTCCATATAAAGCACGTTTACTTGGTAATGAAAACTTTCCAGATTTTATTAAAACATCTTCAACATCTCTTACTATTCGAGAAGCTGTAGATTCACTTACTCCATAATCAAAGCCAATATGTTCTAAGGTTCTATATTCTCTGTAATAACTTAACATTAATAGTACTTTTTCTTTTGAATCTAAACTTTTTCTACCACCAACTCCATGGTTTTTAGTTCTCTCTTTTTCATAGGCTATAAATACTAAAAGCATTTCATTAAATGTATCTTTATTTACACCAATAAGACGCTTAAAATTCTTTGGTTCTTTCTTCTGTAATTTTTCATATTTATTCATATCAATCTGATAGCATTTTTAGTTCCTACTTTTAGAGTTTTGCAAGAAGTCTAATATTCTTCTGATGTTCCTCACTCCACTTATTTTCAGTTTTTGTGATAATTTCATATCCCAAAGGGATAGATATACCTGTAGCATCTGTATAATGAAAATTTAGCATTAAGATACCTTTTTGCATCTTTTGTGAGACATGGTCATAATGCCAGCAAACTACATCATTTACTTTACTCCAAGGCTTATGCATAAGCATATCATCGATAATAATACAAGCATTGTCTTCATTCTCATAATCTCTTAAAAATGGTTTTATTGATTTCCACAAAGTCTTTTCATCATCAAGAGAATCATTTAATAGTAGATGCTTTGTGAAAACATCATGACTATTACCTGTCACCCCAATCCATTAATAACTAGAAATTAAAAGTGGAATAATTATTGCTTGCTTTTGAGAAAAACAAGGTGATAAGAAAATGGCAATAAAAGCAAGAGATAAATTAGCACATAAGCGTTCAAGAAAAGGTTATGCAAAAATAGCTGAATCAAATAAACTTTTAGAGTTACTATCAAGAGTTCCAGACCATCGTAAAGGTCAAGGGAAACGGCATAAACTAGAACATATTTTATATCTAGCTATATTAGCTGGACTAATGGGAGCTACAGATTACAAACAAATCTCTATTTGGATAGATAAACATGTCCAAAAAGAAGAAGTAAAAAAACTTCTAGGTGTAGAATTTATAATAACACCAAAAAGAAGTGCTGTCTCAGATATACTTGCAAAAGTTGATAGTGAGGCAGTTGAACTTTTGTTCAGAGAATGGATAAGAATTTATGTCGATACTACAGGAAAACATCTAAGCGTAGATGGTAAAGTGATGAATGGTAGTAGATATAAAGACCAAAAGGCTATACAAGTTGTTGGTGCAGTTCTATCAGAGATAGGTGTAGTTATTGCTCATCAAAAAATTGCAGAGAAATCAAATGAAATACCTGCTTTACAAGCTATGATAGCAGAGCTTGGAGATGAATTTCTCTTTACCTTTGATGCGATGAACACACAAAAAAACTCTTGATTCTATTGAGCAGAGTGGTTCAAAATATATTGCTAAAGTTAAAGGTAACCAAAAAACACTTCTTGATAAAATAAATGAAATATCAAGAGAGATAAAACCATCAAGCACTTATAAAGCTAAACCAATCCAGCAATCTAATGAGTGGATAAATAGAGAAGTATTTATATATGAACCAACTACTTTTTATCATAATGAAATTACCCATGTTCGCTCAATCATAAAAACTATTAAAAAAATACACAAGACAAACCATAAAACAGGAGAAGTAACAAACAGCACTAGTATTCAGTTCTGTATAGCAAATTTTCGTGAAAATGCGGAGTTCTTTCATGATAAAATTTTACTCCATTGGAAGGTAGAAACAATGCACCAATACAAAGATAATACACTTTTAGAAGATGACCATAATGCTCATCTAAATCCATTTTTAATGACAATTATCAGAAGCATTATTTTAAATATCTTGCACCTAAATGGTACAAAATCTATACAAGAACAACTCATTAACAATAGATGGGATTTAGATGACTCTATCGCTCAACTCTTGAAATTTAGTTTTTAGTGGATTGGTGTGATTACCTGTTACTTTTGAAAGTTTTGTCATCTCTATCTTACTAAATGAACTGATTGCGAAATTTATGTACATATCTTCTAATTGCTTCATATATATTTTAAGCATTTTTAATGCCATCTATTTTTAATATGTCACCTTTTGTAAATTTGAAGGTTTAGATTATCGTAACATCAGAACTTAACATTAATAGTACTTTTTCTTTTGAATTTAAACTTTTTCTACCACCAACTCCATAGTTTTTAGTTCTCTCTTTTTCATAGGCTATAAATACTAAAAGCATTTCATTAAATGTATCTTTATTTACACCAATAAGACGCTTAAAATTCTTTGGTTCTTTCTTCTGTAATTTTTCATATTTATTCATATCAATCTGATAGCATTTTTAGTTTCTACTTTTAGAGTTTTGGAAGAAGTCTATTATCATAAATAGTTATGATTTAAGCACCCATTTTTTTTCATTAAGTCCCATATTATAACCTATTTAGTCTATTTTAGGCTCATACTAGCCATGTTTTTAAGATGTCTTCTAAAAATTCTTGAGATTAAATTATTTGTTACATTGGTTGGTGTTATTTTATATTTTTGTGCTGGTGTGGCTAGATTCTGAATCAAGTTCAGAATGACGGTTTTTCAAGTTCTCCATGACAGGCTGTATAAATCAGCCGTGGAATACCCCCCCCCATTTATGTATTGACTAGACATCTACAATTATGATAGAATATATATATTAAGAATAAGGGTTACTTTGAATAAAATAATAACTTGGAATGAAGAAAAAAATCAACTATTGCAACTTCAAAGAGCTATTAATTTTGAAATGGTTTTAGAAAAATTACTTAGCGGTGATATACTCGGAAGAAAATCTCATCCAAATAAAGATAAATTTTCTAATCAAAAGATATTTATTTTAGAACTCAAAGGATATATTTGTTATGTTCCATTTGTTGAAAATGAAACAGAGATATTTTTGAAAACTATCATACCAAGTAGAAAATTAGATAAGCAATATAAAGGAAAAAAAGATGAATAATGATACAAAATATCTTGATAATGAAGAATTAGAACTTTTAAAATCTTTAGAGTCAGATGAGTGGGTTAATGATAAATTAAAAATTCAAGAAATTGACGCATATAAAAATCATGCTAAATACACAAAATCTCTTCAAGAGAAAAAGCAAACAACTATACGATTTTCCGTGAGTGATTTAGCTATCGTAAAAGCAAAGTCCAAAGAGTTGGGAATAGGCTATCAAAACCTTATCCAACTTCTTGTTCATAACTATGCTACTGATAAGATAAAATTAACACTTTAGTGCATTGCTACTTTAATTTTAGCTTTATTTTTGAGGAGTTACATACATATTGAAGTATCTACCTTCAAATTTAGGTGGTTTTTCCATCACTCCGATATCTTCAACCATTGGCCAAACACGGAGTAAAACTTCTTTTCCTGCTTCTGGATGAGCCATTTCACGACCGCGTAAAAATACTCTAAACTTTACATGAAAACCTTTTTCTAAAAACTCTCTTGCATGTTTGACTTTATAGTTTACATCATTTTCAGCGATTTTTACCGAAAGCTTAATCTCTTTTACAACTATCTTAACTTGGTTTTTTCTTTGTTCTTTAAGCTTTTTCTCTTCTTGATATCTGTACTTACCGTAGTCCATAATCTTGGCAACAGGTGGCTTAGCATCAGGAGCTATAAGAACTAAGTCTTGCCCTAGTTCATTAGCCTTTTCCATTGCATCATCAAAAGAGATAATCCCTAGAGACTCTCCACCATCTATATTACATCTTAACTCTGTTGCACGAATATCGTCATTCATTATGACACGGTTTTTCTTTGGACTCAAAAATTTACCTCATTTAGTTTAGTTTGTATAAGTGAGAGAAATTCTTCTTCACTTAGATTGTATTGTTCTCTAGTTCTTCTATCACGAATCGCTACGGTTTTGTTTTTTATCTCTTCATCACCGATAACAACTATCATCGGAACACGAGTTTTTTCTGCCACTCTGATTCGTTTGTTTAGAGAATCATTCTTTGCGTATATTTCACTATCGGCATTAATGTCGATAAGTTTATCTGATAATTGCTTAGCATAATCTTTATGCACTTCTGCAACTGGTACTATTGCTACTTGAGTTGGTGCGATAAACATAGGAAACTCACCTGCATAATGCTCTGTTAAAATCCCAATAAATCTCTCAAAAGAACCAAGAATCGCACGATGAATCATAACTGGCTGAATCTTTTCATTGTTTTCGCCGTTATATTCAAGTCCAAAACGCTCTGGGAGATTGTTATCGAGTTGAATCGTTCCACATTGCCATTCACGCCCTATAGCGTCGAGGATTTTAATGTCGATTTTTGGACCATAAAAAGCTCCTCCACCCTCGTCTATCTCATAGTCAAGATTATTTGCTTGCATTGCGGCGATAAGTGCCGCTTCTGATTTTTCCCAAACTTCTGCATCACCTATTGCTTTTTCAGGCTTTGTAGAAATCATCATTTTATATTTAAATCCAAATGTTGTCATAATTTTATCTACAAAATCAACAACTTCAATAATCTGTTCTTCAATTTGTTCTACAGTACAAAAAATATGTGCATCATCTTGTGTAAATTCACGAACACGAAATAAACCATGTAAAGCACCAGTCATTTCATGACGATGTACTACACCATACTCAAAGTACTTAATTGGTAAATCACGGTAAGAGTGAAGTTCATCTTCATACACTTTGATATGACCAACGCAGTTCATCGGTTTTATACCAAATTCTAGTTCATCAATCTTAGTGAAATACATATTTTCGCCATAGTTTTGGTAATGCCCTGATGTTTTCCATAAATCACTTCTTAACATCTCAGGACCACGAACTGGCTCATAACCACGCTTTCTATGTGCTTTAAATAAAAGTGATTCTAATCTTGCTCTCAAACGACCACCAGCTGGAAGCCAAATAGGAAAACCAGCCCCTACTTCCTCACGAAAAGTAAAAAGTTTCATCTCGTTACCAATTTTACGATGATCTCGTTTTGCAGCTTGAACTAACATCTCCATGTGAGCTTTGAGTGATTCTTTATCTGCAAATGCTATGCCATAAATACGAGTTAGCATCTCATTTTTAGAATCTCCACCAAGATAAGCACCCGCTATTTTAGTAAGTTTAAAGTAGCGGATTAAGCCGATATTTGGCAAATGAGGTCCTCGACAAAGGTCTTCAAACTCACCTTGCTTGTAGATAGATACTGTATCATCAGTGATTCTCTCCATTACAAAAAGTTTTAAATGATCATCTTTAAACTTCTGTTTTGCTTCTTCCATTGAGATAGAATATTTTTCTATTTTGAACTTTTTCTTTGCAAAAGAAAGCATCTGTTTTTCGATTTTTTTAAGATCACCCTCACCAATTACTGATTCAGTTTTAAAATCATAGTAGAAACCCTCTTTTACCGTTGGACCTACATAAAATTTTGCATCAGGATAAAGTGACTTCACCGCCTGTGCCATAAGGTGTGCTGTTGAGTGACGGAGTATATCTAAAGATTGGGGGGAGTTATCTAAAACAATCTCTTCACCCTCAAGCCCTCTTTCTTGTGCTGAAACTAAGTCTAGTATTTCATCATTATATTTTATTGCTATTGCGCTCAATATTTTTTCCTTCCTTAAAGTTCTGTTTTAAGTACAGCACCGTTTGATGCGTTTGATACTAGAAGTGAATATCGTTTTAACCATTTTGATTTTACCTCGTTTTTATGAGGTTTCCATGCTAACCTTCTCTTTTGTATAACTGCCTCATCAACATTAAGTTGTAAAAGATGAGCGTCTGTATCTAACTCTATCTCATCGCCATCTTCGATTAGAGCGATTAAACCACCCTCAGCCGCTTCTGGTGAAACATGACCGATAGATGCACCACGAGTAGCACCAGAAAAGCGTCCATCGGTGATGAGTGCAACACTCTCTCCTAGTCCCATCCCCATGATAAGTGAAGTTGGAGCTAACATCTCTTGCATTCCCGGTCCACCTTTTGGTCCCTCGTAACGGATAACAACAACATCCCCTGATTTTACCTTGTGAGCCATGATACCTGCTAAAGCCGCAGTTTGAGAGTTAAAGCATACTGCCTTACCTTTAAACTGTTTCATATTTCCTGTAATTCCAGCAGTTTTTACAACAGCACCCTCAGTTGCAAGATTTCCAAAAAGGATAGAAAGACCACCAACTTTAGAATAAGCATTTTCATTTGTATGAATAATATCTTCATCTAAAATTTCACAACCCTTTATACGCTCAGCTAATGTTTCACCCGTAACCATTAAAGCATCAAGCTCTAAAATTCCAGTGCGTTTTGAGACTTCACACATTACTGCATTTACACCACCTGCACGATTTACATCATCCATATGTACATCACTTTTAGATGGAGATATTTTAGTAATATGAGCAACTTTGTCTGCTATTTCATTGATTTGTCTAATATTAAAATCAACATCTGCTTCTTTTGCAATGGCAAGCAAATGCAGAACTGTATTTGAGCTTCCGCCCATTGCCATGTCTATTACAAAAGCATTATGGATAGCTTTCTCATTTAAAATATTTTTCATTTTAAATCTTGGATCCTCTCCTTTTGCCATCTCTACAACTCTTACAGCGGCTTTTTTAACCATCTCTATACGTTCTGGTGTCATCGCTAAAACTGTTCCATTTCCAGGAAGTGCAATTCCCATCGCTTCACATAAAGTATTCATAGAGTTTGCAGTAAACATACCAGAACAAGAACCACCTGATGGACAAGCCTCACACTCAATCTCATAAAGTTCCTCATCAGTCATCTTACCCTCAGCATGTTGTCCAACAGCCTCAAAAGCAGTAGCAAGGTCGATAGGTGTACCATCTTTTTTATGCCCAGCAGCCATAGGTCCACCTGAAACAAAGATAGTAGGCACATTCACACGCAAAGCCCCCATAATCATACCTGGAACAATCTTATCGCAGTTAGGGATACAAATCATAGCGTCAAGTTGGTGTGCGTTCATAACAGTTTCAATCGAATCTGCGATAAGCTCACGAGAAGGCAGAGAGTAAAGCATACCCTCATGCCCCATAGCAATCCCATCATCAACGCCAATAGTATTAAATACAAATGGAACACCACCAGCTTCACGAATGGCTTTTTTTACAATTTCACCATATTCATGCAAAAAGAAATGCCCTGGAATAATGTCAATATAGCTATTTGCTATCCCAATAAAAGGTTTATCAAAATCTTCATTTTTTAAACCTGTTGCACGAAGCAGTGAGCGATGTGGAGCTTTATCAAAGCCTTTTTTTATAATATCACTTCTCATAAATATCCTTTATAAATGCGATTATAGCACTTTTTTTTAAATTTGTCGTAAATACTCTTTACAAATAAAAAACTATCGGCTATAATTCCGTCTCACTTACTAAGTTAGTAAGAGTTGCGGGAGTAGCTCAGCGGTAGAGCATAACCTTGCCAAGGTTGGGGTCGCGAGTTCGAACCTCGTCTCCCGCTCCATTTAAATTATTATTATAACTGTGATTTTCATTCACATATGCCCGGATGGCGAAATTGGTAGACGCAGGGGACTTAAAATCCCCCGGTAGCAATACTGTGCCGGTTCAAGTCCGGCTCCGGGCACCATTGGAATGAAAAGATAACTGGTGCCATCGCCAAGTGGTAAGGCCGCAGCCTGCAAAGCTGCTATCCCCAGTTCAAATCTGGGTGGCACCTCCAGTTTTATAATTTTAAAACTTATTAAGTACAACAAACGTGGATCTTTGGCAGAGTTGGTCGAATGCACCGGTCTTGAAAACCGGCGAGGGTCACACCTCCCAGAGTTCGAATCTCTGAGGGTCCACCATTTCGTAAATCACTTCAAACTACCTAAGCAACGAACTAAATCAACATATTTAAGAAATCAAAAAACTTATTTTCGTCAGCTATTCGTCAGCATATTTTGTAAAACTTTGTTATACTAAAATAATTTACTAAAACCAAACTCATAATTTCTATATCTATCATTAGCATTTACTTGTTCAAAATTAAAATATAATTTATAATCTTTAAATAAAAATATATTATGTTCTAATACAAATTTGTCATAAACTTTACTATCATTTACAAATAATGGTTGATAATATAGCAAACTTTTCATATTAAAAACTTCATATATCATTCCACCTATCTGTGGATTAAAAAATATATGAGCACTATCATCCTTGTTATATCCCCCTCCAAAATTTAACATAGCGAATATATTTATATCATTCCATAGTAAAAAATCAATTCCTAATCCACCATCTATTTTAACAGTGTTTATATAGTTCATATCTTCGCTATACTCTTTTTTTACAGCTAATTCAAACTGATATGACAAATCATTAGTTAAAGTGTCATAAGGGATATATGACTTCATTCCATATAGAGTAAATTCTTCTAATTCAATATTATCTTTATTAACTAAAACTATACTACCCCAATAAGTCAAGACAACATTTCCAAATTCCTTATTCACCTCTAACCTGTAACTTTATGAAACAGCTACTACATTTTCAGTATAGTTCTCATCATTTATTTGTAAACTCTCCAAGTAAACATTTATTGGTTTTTTATAGTTCAGTGTTTCATGAAATCTTTTATAATTGTAGAAGTCCATATAATCCGATACATCCTCTTTTAGTTCCTTAATTGTGTTGTACTGATTTAGATAAATTCTTTCAACTTTAGCACTTCTCCAGAACCTCTCAATACAAATATTATCAGTAGCTCTACCTTTACCATCCATTGAGATAGTAATGCCATTATCTTTAAGTGTTTGGGTGTGAATATAGCTAGTATATTGACTCCCTTGATCAGTATTAAATATCTCTGGTTTTTCATATTTAAGAAGTGCTTCATTGAGTACTCCCATAACAAGGTCAGTGTCCATTGTATTGGATATTTTCCATGAAAGAACAGCTTTAGAGTACCAATCAATGATAGCTGCAAGATAAACCATGCCACCATTGATTTTAATATAGGTAATATCTGTACTCCATACTTGATTAGCTCTTGTAATATTTATCCCTCTAAGCTTATAGGAGAACTTAGGATGTTGTATATTAGCTAGAGTTAAGGAAATAGGCTCTCTTACAGCTAGTATAGCCTTTAATCCTAACTCTTTGCGATAACTCTGCACTGTGTTTAAACTTACACTGAAACCATTCTCTAGTAACTGGTAATGCATAGCCCATTCCGATACTAAGAACAATATTTGCTTATAGCTCTAAAAGGGGCAGAAATGAGCAATAAATTATTAGAAATTTTTAAAGAGGAAATATCAGAGCAAGGAAGAGAACAAGCGAGACAATATAGTTTACCTATGATGATGTATTTATCGGTAATTGCAATTCTGATGGGTGCAAAGAATCCAATTGAAATACATCAATGGATGAAGAATAACGGTAAACGAAAAGAGATAAAAAAACTATTAGGTGTAGAATTTTTTAAAGCCCCAGGAAAATCAAGAGTGTATGACTTTTTTGAAATAGTTGATAAGATTGAATTAGAAAAAGCCTTCCGCAGATGGATACGAATTTTTATAGATATACCAGCACATGCAGTAGCAGCCGTAGATGGTAAAGTTCTAAGAGGAAGTGCAAATGCTAAAGATAATGCAGTATCTGTTTTATCTGCAGTTTTAGCAGAAACAAAATTAATTATTGCCCATAAAGAGATAGACAAAAAGTCTAATGAGATACCAGCATTTCAAGAACTAATAGGTGAGCTTGATGAGACATTTAGTTATGGCTTTGATGCTTTAAACACACAAAAAAACTCTTAAAAAGGCATCTGGTAGCGGTTCAAAGTTTATAGCAAAAGTAAAAAAGAATCAAAAAACTTTACTGTCGCTAGCTAAAGAGATAGAGGAAGCTTCTTCTATCGATTCAAGTTTTCAAATGGAAATTAAACAATCAAATGATTTCATACAAAGAAATATATATGTGTATCAAAACTGTATATATCCATGGGATGGTGTTTTTATTCATTCAGTAATCAGAGTTGATAAAATTGTTAATTGCAAAGAGACAAAGACACATTACTATATCTCAAATGATACAGATAGTGCAGAATCATTTTTGCAAAAGATACTCCAAGAGTGGAGTGTTGAGACAATGCACTTTTATAAAGATACAGCACTTAATGAAGATAGATGCAAAATTAATAAAGGTGCATTTAGTTTTTCAATTTTAAGAAGTATTGTAATCAATATTCTTCATCTTAATAAAGTTCAAAATATAGGTAGAAAAATTGTTGATACAACTCAAAATTTAGCTGAGGCTTTGATGCTCTTCTCTATGGTAAGATTGGAATATGGGTTTATTAAGGATTGTTTAGTATTGGAATAGGCTAATCTGCGGAAGGCTTTTTCTAATTCAATCTTATCAACTATTTCAAAAAAGTCATACACTCTTGATTTTCCTGGGGCTTTAAAAAATTCTACACCTAATAGTTTTTTTATCTCTTTTCGTTTACCGTTATTCTTCATCCATTGATGTATTTCAATTGGATTCTTTGCACCCATCAGAATTGCAATTACCGATAAATACATCATCATAGGTAAACTATATTGTCTCGCTTGTTCTCTTCCTTGCTCTGATATTTCCTCTTTAAAAATTTCTAATAATTTATTGCTCATTTCTGCCCCTTTTAGAGCTATAAGCAAATATTGTTCTTAGTATCGGAATGGGCTAGGTAATGCACACCCCAATCCATTAATAACTAGAAATTAAAAGTGGAATAATTATTGCTTGCTTTTGAGAAAAATAAGGTGATAAGAAAATGGCAATAAAAGCAAGAGATAAATTAGCACAAAAGCGTTCAAGAAAAGGCTATGCAAAAATAGCTGAATCAAATAAACTTTTAGAGTTACTATCAAGAGTTCCAGACCATCGTAAAGGTCAAGGTAAACGGCATAAATTAGAACATATCTTATATCTAGCTATATTAGCTGGACTAATGGGAGCTACAGATTACAAACAAATTTCTATTTGGATAGATAAACATGTTCAAAAAGAAGAAGTAAAAAAACTTCTAGGTGTAGAATTTATAATAACACCAAAAAGAAGTGCTGTCTCAGATATACTTGCAAAAGTTGATAGTGAGGCAGTTGAACTTTTGTTCAGAGAATGGATAAGAATTTATGTCGATACTACAGGAAAACATCTAAGCGTAGATGGTAAAGTGATGAATGGTAGTAGATATAAAGACCAAAAGGCTATACAAGTTGTTGGTGCAGTTCTATCAGAGATAGGTGTAGTTATTGCTCATCAAAAAATTGCAGAGAAATCAAATGAAATACCTGCTTTACAAGCTATGATAGCAGAGCTTGGAGATGAATTTCTCTTTACCTTTGATGCGATGAACACACAAAAAAACTCTTGATTCTATTGAGCAGAGTGGTTCAAAATATATTGCTAAAGTTAAAGGTAACCAAAAAACACTTCTTGATAAAATAAATGAAATATCAAGAGAGATAAAACCATCAAGCACTTATAAAGCTAAACCAATCCAGCAATCTAATGAGTGGATAAATAGAGAAGTATTTATATATGAACCAACTACTTTTTATCATAATGAAATTACCCATGTTCGCTCAATCATAAAAACTATTAAAAAAATACACAAGACAAACCATAAAACAGGAGAAGTAACAAACAGCACTAGTATTCAGTTCTGTATAGCAAATTTTCGTGAAAATGCGGAGTTCTTTCATGATAAAATTTTACTCCATTGGAAGGTAGAAACAATGCACCAATACAAAGATAATACACTTTTAGAAGATGACCATAATGCTCATCTAAATCCATTTTTAATGACAATTATCAGAAGCATTATTTTAAATATCTTGCACCTAAATGGTACAAAATCTATACAAGAACAACTCATTAACAATAGATGGGATTTAGATGACTCTATCGCTCAACTCTTGAAATTTAGTTTTTAGTGGATTGTGGTGGGTAATGCACCTTCTTAGCTCCATATATTGGTATCTCTTCAAAGATAGATTTTATCTCCTCCTTGATGGTTTCTTTATGTTCGCTGACTACAGGTATATAGTAAAGCGAACTTCTACTAATATCTAGTATCGCACACTGTTGTACTACGGATAATCTCTTTAACTCGAAATTTATCATAGCCTTTTTACTAGATAAGTCCGAGCTTCTCAGCTTTCCCCGCATCCAGTTATTCTCCACTGTTAATTGTCCTACTGTTTTTGCGTATTCATCTATTTTTTCTTGAAGTTTTTTAGTTTCATCTTTATACTCTTTTACAACTTTGGAAGGTTCCATTGCCATCTCTGCATTCTCTAAAAATAGCTTCTTCCAGTTTTTGAGATTATTGGGTGTAATACCATTATCTTTAGCTATTTCTATAAGAGTTTTTTCCTCTTTAAGAAGCTCTAAAACCAATTTTATTTTTAGCTCTGTTGAATAAGTTGTCCGTTTTCTGCTCATCTTTCTACCCTCACTTTATTATTCTTATTTTATCGTATATGAAATAAAAACTTTTGAAATGTTGTTTGGTTTTCTTGGGGTAGTATAATATGATTATAAAGGCTTATCTCTAATCGGATTGAGGATGAAGGATGAATTTCTAATTATTGCCACAAATACTAATCAAGAAAAAGCATTGGAATTTTATAAACAAAGATGGGAAATTGAAGTATTGTTTTCAGCTCTAAAAAAAAGAGGATTTAACCTTGAAGAAACGCATATGACTGATAACCACAAGATAGATACATTGATAGCTATTTTAAGTTTATCCTTTGTTTGGAGTCATAGTATTGGTGAATGGCTTAATGAAACAAAGCCTATTATAACCCTAAAGCACGGGAGAAAAGCTCAAAGTTTATTTCTCTATGGTCTTAATATCTATCAGAAATATTATTGAATTATGAGCTTAGAGATAAAGGAGTTAGTAGCTGTTTTTGAGCGATTGAAATTTGATGGTTCTGAAAAATGACGACTACTGTAGTTATTTTTGTAAAGTTTCAATCTCATTTTTATACTCTTTTACAACTAAAATTTTATCAAATGCAAGTGACATGTTTTCTAAAAAATGCTTCTTCCAGTTTTTTAGACTTACTGGTAAAACTTCATATTGACTTGCTATTTCATTTATAGTTTTAGCACCCTCTAAAACTAATTTTGCTTTAAATTCTGCACTATATGTTTTTCTTTTTGTACTCATAATTATTTATCCCTATTTTTTTGTATTCTTATTCTATCATTTGGAATAAGAATACTTGGTTAATTGGTTTGTTTTTCTAGGGACATTATATTATATTTCTAATTTATTTTATCTTTGTTGGAAATAAATCTAGTTGAAATATTGTTTTATTTTCTCAGTCCATTATAATCAATAACTGATGTTACGATAATCTAAATTCATAAAGTTTAAAAAGTGCTACAAATCTAAGCAACTTGTAATTCTTCAACTTTTTGGTAGGCGACTTTGAGAGCCTCAATATATATTTTTTCCTTAATGGCAAAGTGGTTCATTTTATAGTTTAATCGAAGTTTCTCAAGTTTTATAAAACCACGAACAGATAAGTGTATATGATTTCTTTGTGATGTTTCAACTTTTGTTGGAGAGTGTTCTATTTTTAAATTTTGTTTTAAAGATTTATGATATTCCTCTATTTTCCACCGTCTTTTGTAGATTTCAAGTAGCTGATTGAAAGATAAGTCTATATCATTAGTAACAAGATATAAATAAGTAGATTCGCCATCATCGCCGTTTTTGACCACTTGCTTGATAAGTCTTAGAGGTTTTTTATAAGCTTCAAGATATATCAACCGACTACTACCACCCTTTATATCTATGCTTGAGATATTAACATATTTTCCTTTATTTCTTTCTTCTAAAGTGAGTGCTATTTTTCTATTACTTTTTATTGGACATACAAACTTCTTGTTTAGTTCTTCTTCTATAAAAAGTAGATTCTTAATACTTGAAAACCATTTATCAAATAAAATATATTTATATTTCACTTCATTATTGTGATGTAAAATTTGAAGTTTATCTTGCATTATTTCATTTTTACTAAAGAGAGATTTTTTAATATTCTTCTGATGTTCCTCACTCCACTTATTTTCAGTTTTTGTGATAATTTCATATCCCAAAGGGATAGATATACCTGTAGCATCTGTATAATGAAAATTTAGCATTAAGATACCTTTTTGCATCTTTTGTGAGACATGGTCATAATGCCAGCAAACTACATCATTTACTTTACTCCAAGGCTTATGCATAAGCATATCATCGATAATAATACAAGCATTGTCTTCATTCTCATAATCTCTTAAAAATGGTTTTATTGATTTCCACAAAGTCTTTTCATCATCAAGAGAATCATTTAATAGTAGATGCTTTGTGAAAACATCATGACTATTACCTGTTACTTTTGAAAGTTTTGTCATCTCTATCTTGCTAAATGAACTGATTGCGAAATTTATGTACATATCTTCTAATTGCTTCATATATATTTTAAGCATTTTTAATGCCATCTATTTTTAATATGTCACCTTTTGTAAATTTGAAGGTTTAGATTATCGTAACATCAGTTACTTATGAAAGGTTGGAGAAAACCTTTTGAACATCTTCATCATCTTCTAATCTTTGTAAAATTTTATCTATATCAACTTGTTGCTCATCTGTAATACTAATAGGAGCATTTGATATTCTTTCTAGTGTGGCTTTTTTTATCTCTATATCCATAGCCTCTAGTGCATTATTTAAAGTACCAAAACTCGTAAAATTAGCAGTAACAAGAGCTTCCCCTTTTTGTGCCTCTATCTCCTCAAGACCTGCATCAATGAGTTCTAATTCTAAGTCTTCAATATCAACACCCTCTTTTAAGTCAAATTCAAAAAGTGCTTTTCTATCAAACATAAACTCCAAAGAACCATTTGTAAGCATCTCACCCCCATTCTTACTTAAAATACTTTTTACATTTGCAACTGTTCTAGTATTGTTATCTGTTGCACATTCTATAAAAAATAATACACCATGAGGAGCTTTACCCTCAAAATTTACCTCTAACATATCAGCAGTATTTTTTTCAGTAGCTCTTTTAATAGCAGCCTCTATATTATCTTTTGGCATATTTTCAGATTTTGCATTTAATATTGCAGTACGAAGCTTAGAGTTCATATCAGGATCTCCTCCTCCATCTTTTGCTGCCATGGTAATAACTTTACCAAGTTTAGGAAATAACTTAGACATCGTCCCCCATCTTTTTAACTTTGATGCTTTTCTATACTCAAATGCTCTACCCACAATACACTCCTTAAATAATTAACGATATAATACACTAAAAAGGATTATATATGCCACTAAGTTTTCGACTAAAACACTATTTTTTTAGTGCATTTCGTGAATTTTTTATACATCATCATAGATCATTAGAATTTCGTGCTAAAGTATTTGCATTGATGATTGCAGTAAATAAAGATTATACTGTTGAGTCTTATATATTAGTTAAAAAAATAGCTTTAGGTATATATTTCAATGATGAAGAAAGAGCCAATCTACTCATGATTACAACAAAAGAAAAAGTAAATCAAGTAAAAGAAAACAATGGATTAGATATTGATACTCTTATCCTAAACATACAAAAAGATTTACGAATAATTCCAAGATATGCAAAAAAAATTGATTTAGATGCACTTAAACAACTCATTCCTCTTAGCTTTGATGAGGATACTATCTCTTATCAGGAAAATATTTTAGAATTTTTAGAAAAGTTAAAAAATGAAACACTCCAGATAAAAAAATTACAAATTGCAAAAGATGAAGTTACCTTTAACTCTCATTATAGGTAAAATCTATAGGGAAAACTTCTCCTTATCAAAAAAACTTTCTTGTGAAATATTTTTAAAGGCTGCATTTAATGATGTAAATAATTGTGGGAACTCTTTTTCCATCTTTGCTAATTTTATTTTCATATCTGCACGAGCATGTGGCATTTTTACATCAAAACGCATAGCAGGACAAGCTTCATCTCCAATAGCAGAAAGTTCATTATCATCTACAAAGGCACCAAGTTGTCGTTCTCTCATTTGAATAAGTGGTCGTATCACAATCAAGCCATTTTCAGCCTTATATTTAGGGGCTAAACATCTCATTTGACCATTATATATAAAGTTCATAAAAAAACTCTCCGCAGCATCATCAAGGTGATGTCCTAGGGCTACCTTATTACACCCATTATCTTGAGCTGCTGTATAAAGATACCCTCTTCTCATTCTGGAGAAAAAACTACAAAAAGATGAATTTTTCCTAATTTTCTCTTTCGCTAAGTCATAAACCTTTGTATCTACTGTAATATGAGCAATACCATGTTCTTCACAATGAGCATGAAGAGCATCGTAGTTTTCGCCCATTCCATAGGAGATAGTTACCGCTAAAAACTCAAATTCAAATGGAGCACGGCGTTGCTGTTCTTTCATCGCATGAATCATTGTTAAAGAATCTTTCCCACCACTAAGCCCAACAAGAATTTTATCACCCTCTTCAATGAGCTCAAATTCTGCATTGGTTTTACCAAGCTTTGACATGATTTTTTTAGAGAGTTTAATGCTCAATTTTTTCAAGCATTTTCATGATAAATTCTGCCGAAATAATTGCACTTGATTCCATAAACTCATCAAATGAAAAACTTGCATCCATATCTGCTGTATCACTTATAGCACGAAGAATAAAGAAAGGTACGCCTAAAGACTTGCAAACAACTCCAACGGATGCACCCTCCATTTCTAAAGCATCAGCATTAAAATGCTTGAGTATATTTTCTTTTACCTTAGCATCATGCACAAACTGATCTCCTGTAGCTATCACACCCTCTTGCACAGTTTTACCTAGTTCTTTGGCTACATTTTTAGCAATTATTATTAACTCTTTGTCTGCTTCTACAAATACACTTCCCCCAGGAACAAAACCCATAGGGTGACCAAATGCGGTGATGTCTAAATCATGTTGTAATAATTTTGTAGCTACAATCAAATCTCCAATTTTAAGACTTGGATTAATCCCACCAGCAACACCTGAAAAAAGTAACTTTTCACATCCAAAATGTTGTATCATTGTTGAAGCCGTTAATGTTGAAAATACTTTACCTATTTTTGAATAAGCAATGACTAAATCAATGCCTTTGTAATTTGCTTCATAGTATGTATTATCTGCGTATTCTATTGTCTTATATTGAGATAATTTTTTTAATATTGGTGCTATCTCTTCGGGCATTGCACCCATAATCGCTATTTTCACTAAATATCCTTTTAAAATTCTATTGTTTTTATTATCTCTTTGTAGCGTGGTAATTTTTCTAAAATTACACCTTTTGTATCAAGAGCACAACTCCCACCCCAAAAACCTAAACCATCTTCAAAGCCAACACGATTAACAAAAATGAGTTTTGCATTACACTCTTTTGCCACTTGAGTAAGAATACTCATCCATTTATCTTCAATTTCTAAGCCAGTTTCACTAAAACCACGAACAGGTGATGCTACTAAGACTATAATCAAATCAGGATTCTCAAGTATTAAATCATGATGTACTTTTTTATGCCAAATATCCTCACAAATAAGCATTGACACTTTTGCATAAGTAGTTTGAAAACTCTCAAATATATTTCCAGCTGAAAAATAACGAGCTTCTTCAAACATACCATAGTTTGGAAGATGCACTTTGTTATGGCAAGAGAGTAACTTTCCTTGTGAAAAATATAAGGCTGAATTTCTAAATGCATCTCCATCTCGAAGTGCTACACCAACAACAATATCAATGAATTTACTTAAATCTTCTAATTCCCCCAATTCTTTAATAGCCCAAGCATCTTCGGAGAGTTTATCTTGAAGTAAATAACCATTTAAAGAGAGTTCGCTAAATACAATCAGATCACTAGCATTTTTACAATCATTTATAATTTTAATAATTGCTTGAAGATTAGAACGATTTAGTTTTGGTGAAGTCTGTGCTAGTGTAATTCTCATTTACGAACAAAGTTCCTCTTTCACCTTTGCAAGTGACGCCATATCTGAGATATTTAATGTTCTAAGTTCTTTTGCTATTCTACGGTTAAGACCTTTGAGTACTGCCCCATTTCCAAACTCTATAGCTATATCAACATCTCCTGCAATGGCTAAGATAGATTGCTTATACTTAACAGGTTTAACAAGTTGATCTTTTAATAAAGTAATAGCATCAGCTTTTGTAGTATATGGTTTTGTAGTTACATTAGAGATGATAGGAGCTTCAAAATCATCTTTGAGCATATCAGACATAATTTCAGCCAAAGGCTCTTGAGCTGGAGCTAATATCTCACAATGAGATGCTACAGACATATCAAGTAATAATGCCCGTTTTGCTCCAAAATCTTTAAAAGTTTTCTCCAAAGATATTAAATCTGCCTTCATACCCGCTACAACCAATTGTCCATCTTGATTATAATTTGCAGGCCAAACTTTTTTGCCTTCATTTCGAGCTTCTTCGCAAACTTTTTCTACCGATTCATCATCGAGTCCAACCAAAACCATCATCCCAGCTTCTATCTTATCACAGGCACTTTGCATCAATGAACCACGTTTATGAACTAACTCGATAGCATCAAGGTAGTCAATTGCACCACTTGCACATAAAGCAGAAAATTCACCAAGAGAATGACCTAAAAATAAGTGAGCCTTAATATTTGGACATATCTCTTTAAAAAGTTTATATGCAATTATTTGAACTAATAAAATTGCAGGTTGGGTATAAGCTGTTTGAGCTAACTTCTCATTTTTTTCAAAAATTAACTCTTTAAAATCAATACCTATTCTCTTACTGGCTTTGTCAAACATCTCTTTTGCAATATCACTATTATTATAAAAATCCTGACCCATACCAACTGATTGAGAACCTTGACCTGAGAATATCATTGCTATTTTTAACATATCTTTTCCTATTTAGTATAATTTTATTTTCAAGCTTACCTTAATCTCATGTGAAGATTATAGATACTTTTTGTTATCTGCTATTTTTTTTCTAAGAGTATTTCTATTTAATCCGAGTTTATCAGATAGTTTAACCTGTGATTTAAAACGTTTCAATCCAGATTGGATGAGTGGAACTTCATAAAGATATAAAAATTTTTTATAGTCACTATTAGAACCTAATTTATCAAATAAATAATTTTTTATAATTTCTATTAATTCAAAATCACGAATATCTTGTAAAAGATAGTTTATCATAACTTGTCTTTTTAAAGAGTGTGAATTAGTACTTAAATTTGGAATGAATTCACCCATCTTAAAGCCATCTTTAAGAGCAAAAAGTTTTGATGCTTCTATAGAAAATTTTTTTATTAAACCCTCAATATCCTCTGTTCTTTGCGATAATGGCGGAATATTAAATTTTACGCTAAACAATTCATCTAAAATATCATCTTCTATATAGTTTCTTGATGTAGCGATAACTCTAATATTTCGTAATTTAATTGCTTTAGCCAATATATCTAAATTTGGTGATTTATGTAAGTTTATTATTATAATTTGATTGACACTTTGTATCGTAGTTAATAATTCATCAAAGTTAGATGCATCAAGAATAAGAGCATTTGGAAGTATGTAATGTGCTAGACTTTTTTTCCCAACACCAACTTCCCCTGTAATAAGAGAATTGACATTGAGCATTTTTAATAATGTGGCTGTTTTTAATGCCTCCTTAGAAGCATTTGATAGTGCTATGAAGTTAGTGACAGCCACATCCTGTACCACAACTTCCACTCTCTTCTTGCTTATTCTCAGCAGGAATTCCTGTCATAACTTCTTCAGCAGAGGCTTCTCTAATACTATTTAGTGTAACAGAAAACATTAAAGCTTTTCCAGCTAAAGGATGGTTAAAGTCAATTATAATTGTTTCATCAGCTATCTCTTTTACAATTACTTGAACCGTACCACCATCTTCTCCTTGACCATACAAGGTCATTCCTATTGTTAAATCTATTCCTGAAAATTGATCTTTTGGAACTTCTTGTGTAGCATCTTCATTTAATTCACCATAAGCATCAGCTGGTTCAACAAGTAAATCAGCTTTTTCGCCTGCAGCCATATTGACAATTCCATTTTCTAAACCTGAAATTATTTGACCTTTACCAAACATAAACACTAAAGGTGCTCCACCAACATTACTATCTACAACAGTATCCCCATCACGTACCTCATATTCAATTGACACTACTTGATTTTCTTCTATTCCCATATTAAGCCTTTATAAATTTTTGGAGATTCTAACATAAATAATTAAATATTAATAGCACTAGTAAATACTAGTCCATAGATTTTAAATATTTTTTAGCACTCAATGCTTCGGATGATTTTGGATATTTACTTATAAGTCCACTGTAAAATACTTTGGCATTTTTTTTATCTTTCATTTTATCCATAGATATAGCAGTATGTAACATTAACTCAGGTATATAAGAAGCCTTTGAATACAAAGAAACACTTTTTTTATAGTATGAGATTGCTTGGGCATAGTTTTTTCTTCTAAAATTCATTTGCCCTATTCTATAATGTGCATTAGCTGGTTTGTAATTTTTTATTATAAGATGTTTATAATATTCAATAGCCTTTGTATAGTACTTTTTATTATAAAAAACTTTTGCTTTCATGGCTATATCAGCATTCTTCATGGTGGATAAAGTCGATTCTTTTATTTTACTGGAGGATGAAGATGCTAACTCCTTAACAACCAAGTTTTTAAACTCATTAACATCATCAATAAGAATATTAAATTCTTTCTTATTTACAAAATTTTTATTAATATCATTAATAAGTGTAGATAAACCTTCTAAAAGTAAAATATTTTGATTTATTTTTTGGGAATTGAGTTCAACTATTTCAGCTAGCCGCTTTCCATATTCATTGGTATTTTTTGAATTTTCATTGTTTTTATTTTCAAGTTGGGAAAGTGTTCTTTTATTCATTTGAGATTTTCTACTTAAACTCTCTACAATACTTTGCAGACCATCAATTCTTTCTCTTAAAGACTCAACTTCATTGGCCTGATTATTACTTTTAACAACAATTTTTTTTAAATGACTTTTATTCTCAAGAACAGTTTTTTCACTTGACGTTAAACCATATGGAGAATTGTCATCTAAATTACCTGCACCAAATGCAGATGGCTCTCCAAGAAGAGGAGAAAAATAGTTTATAGCTACAAAAAATGTAACTAAGACTTTTTTATTCATAAATTATGGTAGAAGTTTTAAATCTACACGACGATTTTTTGCCCAACAACCCTGACTTTTTTCAAAACATATTGGATCACTTTCACCATAAGATACCATAGTAATATTATTTCCTTCTACACCCTCAGCTATTAAAGCTTTTTTGACAGCATGAGCACGTTTGAGACCTAGTGCGAAATTATATTCATCACTACCCCATTCATCACAATTACCTTCTAATTTAATTTTATATTTAGAAGCTTCACTTTTAGCTATATTAGCATCTTTAGATACTTCATTTTTCATGTCAGAATTAATAGTAAACTCATCAAATCCAAAATAGATTGAGCCTAATGTAGATTCTATATCAGTCATACTACTACTACTCGTACTTCCAGAACTTATTATACTGCTTTGTGCCGATACAGTTTCTGACCTAACAACAGAAGCCTCTTTAATAGATTCGTTATTTACTGACTCATCTACAGCTGGTGCTTTAGGACTACATCCACTAAAAACTAAAAGTGCTGTTACAACACTAGAAAGTACGATATTTTTCATATTCTATTCCTCTATCTTTCAAATTTAAAACATTATACCAAATTAAATATTAATTTTACAGTATTTACTTCTTAATTTACCAATCCATCGCTTGAATTTTTCCATGCTTAAGAGGGAAAAGATAATTCTTATTATAATTTAGTCTAATTATTCCTATTGAACTTTGAGATTTATAATTTTTAATAAAAAGAACAGCATCCCCATCTTTAGAAAATCTTGGAAATTCATTAATTCCAGTAGCTGTTAATCTCCTAATAAAGTCTGTTTTTGTAGAAATGAGGTGTAAATTAAATGTATTTTTTGAAAAAGCATTTGAACTCTCTCTTGCCTTATAAACAATATATTCATTATGTGCACTACAAGCAGAGTTACTTTTCCCATAATAAAGCATTTGCTCAACCTCGTCAGTTCCAAGTTTTTTAGAAAATACATTTGGGTATCCCAGCCTATTAGAAATAAATATAATTGTTTTGTCATCAACAAATTGTCCATTTACGTCAATTCCACTATATTTAGTTACTCGTGAATATTTTGCACTTTTCACATCATATAAATATATATCTGATTGACCATTTGGAGCCATGGTAAGAAGGAGTTTTGTACCATCATCATTTACATCAGAACAAATCATCATCCCATCAGAAGATAAAAGAGATTCACTCCGCCCTTTTTTTAGATCAACAATTTTTAAAACGGGTTTAATACCATCTAAGGAGGTGTAATAAAATTTATTTTGTGCTTTATTCGCCCATTTTGGAAAAAGATTAAAACCTCCACTAACCACTACATGTTGATAAGAAAGAGTATAATCAGATACTACTAATTCACTTTTCTTACTTCCAATAACCCTAGAAAAAATAACTTTTCTTTTCATCCAAGCGACAGATGGTTCACCCATAAAATCGTTTATATCATAAGCCATAGCATGCGCTATAAATACATAAAAATCTTTTTTCTTAATCTTGTAATTTTTGTTCATAACTTCTTGAGAATCTTTGAGAAGTTTCATTCTTACATTTAAAGCATTATTATCATCTTCAAAAATTTGATATCTTAATATGTATTTCATATCCTTGTTTTCAATGAGTACCTCATCTGCATCATAGTCTATTTTACGGTTATATCTGTCTACATTAAAGATAGTAATCACATTTAAATCTGCTATTAAAGTTTTAAAAAACTTTAGTTTAAAAGTATTATCATAAGAGATAGAACTCTCTTCTACTGCTAGAGATGGTAAAGATTCAACTTTTTTAATTACGTCTATCGTAGCATCACCTGCCAGTAATATTGACATAGTAAAAATCCAAGTTAATAGTATTTTCATTTGCTTCCTTTATTTATCTGATGTTATATTAACAATTGTTTTAAAAGATTTATTTTCTGGATTAATGGGAAATAAAACTCCCAATAATCTATTTTTAATCTTATCACACTCATCATTTAGTGCCTTATTAGCCGAATAAGTTAAAATTCTAAAATCTAATACTTTTCCAATAGCACTTAATTCAATGACTATCTTTACCGTATTGCCCCCAGAATTAGCTGGAGGAATAAAATATTTATAAATAATTCCTTGAATTCTAGCAAAATACTCATTAACTTCATGAGCTGAAGAGCTTTTTTTTGTTTGAGTATCTATTACATTTGCATCATTATTTGTAATGAGTTGTGAAACTTCTTTAGCAATGTTATTTTTACTTTTTTTAATCTTTTTTTTGATTAGTTCTAATCTTTTATTATTCACTTTTTTCTTGTTTACTTTTTTACTTATATCTTTAGTGAATACATTACTAAACAAATCACTAATATCAAGCTCTTTTATTTCTTTAACACTTTGAACTTCCTTTTTAGGGATAGAGATTGTCGTTTTTATTGTTTTACTCGGAGAAGGTACTAAATCTAAAGAGATTGAAATGTAATTATCTTTTTTTAAAGCAAAAGTTTCTATTTTAGTTTTTGAAAAAATCATATAAAAAAATAAAAATAAAAATAATAAAAATAAGGATAGTGATAAAAATCCACTTATAAGAAAATAAGGATTTTCTCTAGCCATTAGTTGCTAATGAAACATCAGAAAAACCAGCTTGTTTAACAGCACTTAACACTAACATAACCGTACCATAATTTAAAGTTTTATCAGCAGAGATTAAAACTGAAGCTTTTAAATCTAAATTTTTAGCATAGAGTGAAAAATTATCCATAAATGAATTTAGTTGATAATTATCTTTATTTATTTTTATATTTGCATCTTTATCAATAGTAATATGAACAGGAGGAATTTCTGATAACTGCTTAGATATAGAACCTTGTGGAAGTTTAATATTTTCTTCATAAATAATGTTTGGAGCGATTACCATTAAAATAGCAAGAAGAACTAACATAACATCTACTAAAGGTGTAATATTTAATTCAGGTGAATCTTCCCAATCATAAATCATTTTTAATTCTTAAACTGATTTTTTTCTAGCTAAGATAGCATCACTTTGCATTTGCAAGAAACTAACTAACTCAAATGATTGTCTTTTTAATATTTGATGATAAGTATAAGCAAAAATAGCAACAAAAATACCTGCAGCAGTTGCAATTAATGCATCAGAAACACCAGAAGAAATAATAGACATACTTCCCGAACTCTGTCCTATATGAGTAAAAGTATCTAAAATAGAAACAACCGTACCAAAAAGCCCAATAAATGGTGTAGTTGATGCAAATATTGAAAGTATTGATAAACCTTTTGTTGCTTCTTTAGTAGCTGCCATCATAGCTAAGTCTAAAATCTCTTTTGAAATATTTGAACTTGTTTTTATGAAATTTTTAAAAAAAGATTGTTCACTTACTGTAGAAGCTCCCATTAGTAATGCTTCAAAAGAGTCATTTTCAATTGAAAGCCAACTACTAAGAGAAAAATAGCGATAGAAAAACACCCAGTTTAAAATAATAAAATATACTGATAATAATATTAATACACCTATAGTAACTGGATGACTTTTTAAATAAAAATCTACTAAATCATTAATCATTAATTATAGTAATCTTTTTGCTGCTGATTCTATTTTAGCAGAAACAGAAGCGATAGCAGGATTAGAATCAGCAATTGAAGTAATAAGTTCTTTGGCTTCTTCTAGTGCTTGTGCTATAGCACTTTCACTTTTACCACGGATAGCAACTGCACCTTCAACTAATACAATAACTTTTTTTTCATCAACATTAACAACACCCCAGTTAATCAAAATTGATTCAACTGATTTATCTTCTTTTTCAATATCAATTACACCAGCTTCTAATAAAGTTGAAATGGAAGAGTGATTTGCTAGAACACCAAATTCTCCCTCTTCACCAGGAAGAGTGACACTCACAGCCTCACCATCGTAAATGAGACCATTTGGAGTTAGAATTTCAAGTTTTAAAGTGTCCATGTTAATCCTTTATTATTTTTGTTTTTCAGCTTTAGCGATTGCTTCATCCATATTACCAACCATATAGAAAGCATTTTCTGGCATATGATCGCATTCACCATCAAGAATCATTTTAAAACCCTTAATAGTATCTACAAGAGTTACATATTTACCTGGAGCTCCTGTAAATACTTCAGCAACAAAGAATGGTTGAGAAAGATATTTCTCAATTTTACGAGCACGTTCAACAACATTTTTGTCATCTTCACTCAGCTCATCCATACCAAGAATTGCAATAATATCTTGAAGGTCCTTATATTTTTGAAGTGTTTGTTGAACACCACGAGCAACACCATAATGCTCTTCACCAATAATTTGAGGATCAAGTAATCTTGAAGTTGAATCAAGTGGATCAACAGCAGGATAGATACCTTTTTCAGCAATTTTACGGTTAAGAACTGTAGTAGCATCAAGATGAGCAAAAACAGAAGCTGGAGCAGGATCGGTTAAATCATCCGCAGGTACATATACAGCCTGAACAGAAGTAATAGAACCTGATTTAGTAGATGTAATTCTATCTTGAAGAGCACCCATCTCACGAGCTAAAGTCGGCTGGTAACCAACAGCGGAGGGAATTCGTCCAAGAAGTGCAGACATCTCTGAACCTGATTGTGCAAAACGAAAAATATTATCAATAAACATCAATACATCAAGACCTTTTTCATCACGAAAATACTCAGCCATTGTGATACCAGTAAGAGCGATACGGTTACGCGCTCCTGGAGGCTCTGACATTTGACCGTAGCACAGTGCAACTTTATCCAGTACATTAGAGTCTTTCATCTCATGATAAAGGTCATTTCCCTCACGAGTTCTTTCACCAACACCCGCAAATACTGATAAACCATCATGACCATGAGCCACATTATGAATAAGCTCCATGATGATAACTGTTTTACCAACACCAGCACCACCAAATAGTCCAACCTTACCACCCTTAGAATAAGGGGCAAGTAAATCGACAACTTTGATACCAGTTTCAAACATCTCTGTTGTTGTTGATTGATCAACAAAAGGTGGGGGTGTACGGTGAATAGACCATGTTTCACAATCAGTGATTTGATCGCCACCATCAATAGTTTCACCAATTACATTAAAGATACGTCCAAGAACTTTATCTCCAACTGGAACTTTAATAGGATTACCAGTTGCAGTAGCTTCCATACCACGAACTAAACCCTCACTCATATCCATTGCAATCGTCCTAACACGACCATCACCTAAGTGAGCTGCAACTTCTAATACTAAACGAGAAGTATTTCCTTCTAAACTTACTTGAACTTCAATTGCTTCGTTTATTGTTGGAAGATAACCATCAAAATCAACATCAACAACCGGGCCCATAACCTGGCTAATTTTACCAATCATATTTTTCTCCATTATTTCATCGACTCCACACCACTAATAATCTCTATTAGTTCTGTAGTAATAGCAGCTTGACGTGCTTTATTAAACTTAACTTTCAAGCTCTTAACCATATCTTTAGCATTGGTAGTTGCTGTTTCCATCGCTTGCATACGAGCAGAATGCTCAGCGGCAACAGAATCTATCAGTGCATAATAAATTGCATATTCAACATATCTATTTATTAAAGAATCTAACATATCTTCTTCATCTTGTGCTTCAATCTCTAACATTGAACTTTGAGTTTCTTCACATTTATATTGCTCAGAATCAACGGGCAATAATTTATTCACATGTAACTCTTGAGTCATCATGTTTTTAAATCCATTATAAATAATATGAAGACCATCAATTTTTCCATCTTTATAATCTTCAATTGATGCAGCTATAAATTCATCAGATCTAGCTTTATCAGGCTTTGAACTTAAATCTATTACAGAGTCAAATAATTCAACTTCATTATATTTAAAAAATTCAACACCTTTTTTACCGATTCCACGTAAACGCACTTTTACATTTTGATTCTTATACTCTTTTAAAAGTTTTTTTACAGCCTTAATTGTTTGAATATTAAAACCACCACATAAACCTTTATCAGCAGTAACAAAAATAATATCTACAACTTTTGGATTTTCAATCTTTGCAAAACAACGATTATCAATTCCTCCAATTTTAGAATATTTAATACGTCCAGCTATTTCGGCAATCACCTGATTCATTTTCACAGCATAAAGACGAGAACGGCGTGCCAATTCTTCAGCACGACGAAGTTTTGCAGTTGATACAAGCTTCATCGCACGAGTCGTCTTTTGAGTATTTGAAACACTCTTTATCTGTCTTTGAATATCTTTCAAGTTAGCCATTGTTCTTTCCTTATTCCGCTACAAAGCTAGCTTTGAATTCTTCAAGAGCTTTTATTAATAATGTTCTTGTGTCATCATCAAGCTTAGAAGTACTTCTAATATTCTCTAAAATCTGAGGATAAGAAGCCTCTAAGAATGGATAAAGCTCAGCTTCAAAACGAACTACATTTGATGGATGGAAATCATCTAAGAAACCTTCATTCCCAGCAAAAATAATAGCCACCTGTTTTTCAGCAGAAAGTGGAGAGAATGGACCTTGCTTAAGAACTTCTACCATTCTTTGTCCACGTTCAAGTTGATTACGAGATGTCTCATCAAGATCAGATGCAAACTGAGCAAATGCTTGAAGTTCACGATACTGAGCCAAATCTAGACGTAATGTACCTGCAACTTGTTTTGTAGCTTTAATCTGAGCAGCACCACCAACACGAGATACTGAAAGACCAACATTGATAGCTGGACGAACACCTGAGTTAAATAGTTCTGTTTCAAGAAAAATTTGACCATCAGTGATTGAGATAACATTCGTTGGAATATATGCAGCAACATCACCAGCTTGAGTTTCAATAATAGGTAGAGCAGTTAAAGAACCAGCTCCATCTTCATCACAAACTTTTGCAGCACGCTCTAAAAGACGAGAATGAATATAAAAAACATCACCAGGATAAGCTTCACGACCTGGAGGACGACGAAGTATAAGTGACATCTCACGGTAAGCAACTGCATGCTTAGATAAATCATCATATACAATAAGACCATGTCTAGCATTATCACGAAAATATTCACCCATAGTAACACCAGTATATGGAGCTAAAAATTGAAGTGCAGCAGCTTCAGCAGCTGTAGAAGATACAACAATTGTATATTCCATTGCACCATGTTCTTCTAAACGACGAACAATTTGAGCAACTGTAGATTCTTTTTGACCAATAGCAACATATATACAAGATACACCATTGCCTTTTTGATTAATAATCGCATCTAATGCTACAGTTGTTTTACCTGTTTGTCTATCGCCAATGATAAGCTCACGCTGACCTCGACCGATTGGAACTAGCGCATCAATTGCTTTAATACCAGTTGCTAATGGCTCATGAACAGATTTTCTATTCATAATCCCAGGTGCTTTTTCTTCTACGAATCGTGTTTCTGTAGTTTCAATTGGACCTTTACCATCAATTGCTTCACCAAGTGCATTTACAACGCGACCTAAAAGAGCATCTCCTACAGGAACTTTAAGAAGACGACCTAATCTTTTAACAGACATACCTTCTCTTAACCCTGTACCAGCACCAAGGATAACGATACCCACGGCACTTTCTTCAAGGTTCATTACTAAACCTTGAGTTGTATCCTCGAACTCTACCATTTCACCAGCCATAACATTGCTAAGTCCGTAAACTTGTGCAACACCATCAGCGTAAGAAACAATTTTACCAGTTTCATTAATATCAACACTTAGTTCAAAGTTATCGATACGTTCTTTAATTATTGAGCTAATTTCATCAGCTTGAATTTTTGCTACCACTATTCTTCTCCTTTCTTAAATTGCTTTTACTATATGTTCAATCATTTGATTATTGATTCTTTCTTTAGAAAAATTAATTTCTATACCTAAATCTTCAACATCTACTTTGATACCGTTAAAATCACTTTTAACATATTTCAAAGATATTTTTAAATCAAATTTTTTACTTAAACCACCACTTAATTCTCTTATTGTCTTAATCAGGATTTTTGTATCACTATAAACAATACCTGTATAAGTTTTTGTTGATCTTGCGATTTCTTTTTTTAATTCTTCCGCAATTGCAGGAATAATATTGATACGCTTCTTTTCTACAAGTAGTTTAATGAAGTTATTTATTTTACTAGATTTTGAAGATTCAACAGCAGCTAGTAATATTTCTGACTTTGCACTTGCCCTTACATTAGGATTTTGTATTATATGCACAAATTTTTCATCTTTAAACGATTCTGCTAAAACAGAAAATATTTCACTCATATTTTGTATTGACTTTATGTCTAAACCATTATTGAGAGCTTTAATATATTTTTTTGCGATTAATTCTTCCATTTATGCTACCTTTTTCAAGATGACATCTGCCATAGCTTTTTTATCAAAACTATCATTACTTTGACTTAAGACTTTACTAAGTACATTTTTAACAACAGAACGAAGCATTTTTCTTTGTTCAAATTCACTCAAAGTAAGATGTTGCTTAGTCAACATTTCTAACTCAGTTTCGCACTGTAACATAATGTTGTCATTAATGATTTTATTCTCTTTTTTTGAAGATATTTCTAACTCTAGTGCAAATTTTTCTGCATCAGAAATCTTAGATAAAGCTTCTTTTTTAAGAGATATTGTTTCATTTAACTTCTCTTGAACCTTTTGTAACTCTTCAGCTATACCCTGAGATCTTGAATTAAAATATTCTTTAATAGGTTCTGCAATCAAGTACCAAACAAGTCCAGTAAAAAGTAAAAAGTTTACAGTTCTTTGAACAATATCTGTATCTGTATTTTCTGCACTAGATGCCAATGCTAAAGTCGATAAAGTCAGTAAAAGTACTAAAAATCTATTCACATTCCATCCTTATATTTGACTAAACTTAAGCTTAATAGCTTCTGAAAAACTTGGAACTTGTGACATCAAGTCAGAAGTTAACTCATTTTTAGATTTAGTAAGCGATTTCTCAAATTCTAAATACTCATCAGCTAATTCAGCACGTTTAGCTTCTAATTTACTCTCAGCTAATTCCTTAGCATCCGCAACAACTTTCTCTCTTAGGACTGCAACTTCAAGTTTAGCATTTATAATTATTGATTGAGCCTTTTGATTAAGTGATTTAATTTCGTTATCATTAGAACCTATTCTACTAAGATCTTTTTTAATATCTTCATCACGTTTATTCATAAAACTAAATAATGGATTATATAGCCAACTATTTAAAACAGCTATAAGCGAAAGAAATACAACAAATGTAAGTAAAAGTAGTATCGGATTTATATCTAACATAGCACCTCCTAAAAGTTGCGTGATTATACTATGTCAATATTGAAAGGACAGTTAAAATCACTAGAAATTTACAAATTTCTTTAGAAATTCTTCAATTTTATTTTCATTTTCAAATTCTATAGTAATTTTATTAATAGAAACTTTTGTTTTTAAGCCAAATGAATTAAGTTTTTCTTCTAAATCTACAAAATTGTATGCAAGATGATTTATTTTTTTATTTTTTACTATTTTCTCATTTTTTATGCTTTTTATCATCCCCTCTAGTTCACGAACACTCAACTTTTGCCCAATAATAGAATTTACCATTACCTGCTGTTGTTTTTCATCTAGACCTACTAAAATTTTCGCATGTCCTGGCGTAATTTTTTTATCTAGTAAAAAACTTTGTGTATTCGTTGATAGCTGAAGTAACCTTAATGTATTTGTAATATGCGTTCGACTTTTATGTATCATAACAGAAAGCTCTTCGTGCGTTATTTCATGAAGTTTAATCAATTCTTCATAGGCATGTGATAATTCTATAGAATTCAACTCTTCTCTTTGAATATTTTCAATAAGAGCAAATTTTCTCATTTTTTCATCGTTACTTCTTACTACAAGACAACGAATTGTTTTAAGTTTAGCAATTTTTGATGCACGTAATCGTCTCTCCCCAGCTACAAGTACATAACCATCAATATCTTCATGTACGACAATAGGCTGTAATAAACCATCTTCTCTAATAGAGTTAGCAAGTTCTCTCAAAGCTACTTCATCGAATATTTTTCTAGGCTGAAAAGGATTTGCTCTTATATCTCTTAATGCTAATTCCAGAACTCTATCTTGTTGCGTTATCTCATTTTCATAAGCTTGTGCAGTTTCACTAAAAAGAGCATCAAGTCCACGTCCAAGTGCTAAGGAACTCATTATCTCATAATCGCTTTTGCAAGATTTTGGTAGGCCATAGCACCACTTGATTTTACATCATATAAAATTACTGGTTTTCCAAATGACGGAGATTCTGCTAATTTTACATTCCTTGGTACTACGATATATGTATCATTCTCATCTTTAAATAATTTCCCTTTAAAATGCTGCTTCAAATCGGCAAAAACTTGTTTTGATAAATTATTCTGAGAAGAGAACATCGTTGGGATAAAACCTTTGATATTTAATTTAGGGTTTATTGATTTTCGTACAAGTTTCACTGTATTTAAAAGTTGTGCTAAACCCTCAAGTGCAAAAAACTCACACTGGATTGGAATAAGAACAGAGTTTGATGCGGATAAAGCATTAATTGTCATTGGTCCTAATGCTGGTGGTGAATCAATAATAATATAATCATAATCCTTTAAAACATTTGCAATTGCACGTTTAAGTACTAATTCACGACCGTTAGCATTATTCTCATCATAATATTCTTTTTCAATTCCGACAAGACCAATATTTGATGGTGCTAAATCAAGAGTTGGTAAATCTGATTTTAATATGATGTCTTTTAATTTTTTTGTTCCGATTAAAACATGATAAATATTAAACTCATAATCATTTCTCTGAAATCCAAGCGATGTAGTAGCATTAGCTTGAGGGTCAGCATCAATAAGAAGAACTTTTTTTTCAGCCACTGCAAGTGATGCAGCTAAGTTTACAGCAGTCGTTGTTTTACCAACGCCTCCTTTTTGATTTGCTATTACTATTACTTCACTCATCTCGTGCTATATATCCTCTTCTCATTTATTATGATTGAGCCATCTTCTTGTAAGATAGCATTTTCTAATGATACTTTTAAGTTATCATTATGTGTATAAAAACTCTTGTTTCTCTGAAATTCTACCTTATATATACTAAATATATGCTTCCATGAAAGCATATTCTCGATTTTTTTGAAATAATTTTCTAGGATTAATTCTTTCGATACATTTATATCTAATTTTTTAAACTTTATAGGAGCATTAACTAAGTTTATTCCCACTCCACAGATAAGTGTATCTCCTACAACATTTGTAATCATCCCTCCAATTTTTACATCATTGATATAAAAATCATTTGGCCATTTTAACCAGACTAATGAACCTAGTTCATTAAATGTCTCTTTTAATAAATATGCGAAATATATTGAAGATGATTCTAACTTTAAATCTAAGGGGAGTAAATTTAATGGTATTGCAAAAGACAAAAAAAGATTTCCATCTAAGCTTATCCAAGAGTTATTCCTACTTCCTATACCCTTTTTTTGAGTATTTGCAACTATTGCAAGGGGAAGTTTTACTTTTTTTTGAGAAACTAATTCTTTTAAATATGTTTGGGTTGAATCGAGACTCTCAAGATAAGTAATCTTCAACTTTGAATCTTTTACCATTTATATAAGAAGTTATATCTACTTCTTTTTTTGAGGGAGCTTGCACAAAAAATATTTTTAAAGTTCCTTTAGTACATCCAACAACTATACTTTCACTATCAATACTTAAAATTTTACCACTCTCATTTTCACTACATTTTTCAAGTAGTTTAATCTTCTTCAACTTTAAACCATTGGAGAGATAAATTCCAGGCCAAGGGGTATAGGCTCTATACTTATTGTATAAAGTATGTGCATCATCAAAACTTACTTCACCATTTGCTTTTGTGATTTTTGTACAATGAGTGGAGAGGGTATCATCTTGTGGCATTCTTTTTAAGCTTTCAAAATTTTGAAGTACATCAAGTGTTAATTTACAAGCAAGAGATGTTAATCTATCAAAAAGAGATTCTACCATCTCATCCTTAGAAATATCAATACTTTCAATTTTTAAAATATCTCCAGTATCCAAACCTATATCCATAAGCATCGCAGTGACCCCTGTTTGCTTATCATCATTAAGAAGCGTTTGTTGAATTGGACTTGCTCCACGATACTGTGGCAGGATTGAAGCATGAAGATTGATACAAGGTGCGTGATCTAAAATCTCTTGAGGGAGGATTTGCCCATAAGCTGCAACTACTATATAATCACACTTAATCTTTAGAAGTTCTTTTACTACCTCTGTGTCACGGAGTTTTTTTGGCTGATACACATCAATCTTATTTACTTGTGCTAAGGTTTTAACAAGAGGAGCAGTCATAATTTTTTTTCTTCCTACTGGCTTATCAGGCTGAGTATAAACAGCTACTACTTCAATATTTTGCGTTTGAAGAAGTGTTTTAAGAATAGACTCTGCATAATCAGGAGTACCCATAAAAATTATCTTCAACTTTTTGCCTTAAAAAGAGTTCCACCTTGATGCTTATCATGAAGCAAATAACTTTTAATATCTTCTAATTTAAATCCACTTGCTAAAAACATACTTATATTATTTTTCAAAAGATAATCAGCAGCTTTAAGTTTTGTAACAATTCCACCTGTGGCAAATACATTGTTTGGTGTCACATCTTTTTCTAATTCCCCAGATGCTATAGAGTTTACAATTTTAATCACTTTTGCATCATCATGACTACGAGGATCTTTGTCATAATAGGCATCAATATCTGAAAGTATAATCAAGATATCTGCATCAATATTTTTAGCTATATAAGCGGAGAGTTGATCATTGTCCCCAACTTCTAACTCTTCTGTTGATGTTGCATCATTCTCATTTACAATAGGAATAATATTATTTTTCAAGAGTGTTTGTATGGTATTGTTAATTCTTTGTATATCATCTAATCTATGAAGGTTTGCGGATGTTACTAAAACTTGTGAACACAAAACACCATGGTGTGCAAATTTTTTAGCATATTTATTCATAAGGATAGGTTGCCCTATTGATGCAAGAGCTTGTTTATTTTGGATGATATTTCTATCAAGTTGAATCTCTGTATATCCAGCAGACACTGCACCTGAAGAGACTAAAATAACTTCATATAATTTTTTAAGTTCTGATAAAAAACTTACAAGTGCTTGCATTCTCTGTAGTGCTATTTTATTATCTTGAGTTAAAACTGCTGAACCAACCTTAACTACAACTCTTTTCATCTATTTTCTATCTGATTGAACGAGATTAAACAATGAATATTTTAATGCTTCTATATTTTTTGAAGTTGCTGAGGATATAGGTGCTACTAGGTACGGTTGTTCTATATCATAGCCTAAGGTTGCATCTGCTGAATCTTGAATAAAATAAGGCATAGTATAATCAAAATTAAATTCATTTTTTTTTGAAGCCTCAAGTCCAAGTAGGTCTAAAAAACCATTTACTAAAGCGTTTATCTCATCAGGAGGAACAACATCTACACGAGTAAGAGCTATTGCATATTTATTTTTTCCTAATTTCTCAGAAAAAGCTGAAATCTCTTCTTTTAAAACTTCAATCTGTTCTTTTAAATCTCTATAAGATGCTAAATCAACCATATATAAAAGTGTTTTTGTTCTCTCAATATGTCTTAAAAATTGAATTCCAAGACCTTTACCCTCATGTGCCCCACCAATAATTCCAGGAATATCAGCCATCACAAATGATTCAAAATCTCCGATATTTACTTGACCAAGCTTTGGGGTAAGTGTTGTGAACTCATAGTTAGCAATCTCTGGACGAGCATTTGAAACTGTAGAGATAAGTGTTGATTTCCCGACATTAGGAAAACCAACTAAACCAATATCTGCGATTAGTTTAAGGTCTAGTTTAATGCTTCTTGTCTCACCCTTTTCGCCAGGTTGTGCATAGGTTGGTCTTTGATTTGTTGGAGATTTAAAGTGAGTATTTCCAAGTCCACCCTTTCCTCCTATGATAAACTTTAACTCTTCTCCATGTTTTAACATATCAAAAAGCACATCACCTGTATCTCTATCTAAAATCTGTGTTCCAGGGGGAACTATAATTACCTTTTTTGCTCCAGATTTTCCAGTCATATTTGAGCCTTCACCTTGAACACCACCGTCTGCTTGTATGTGCATTTTTCTTTGGAAGTGAGATAATGTATGTGTATTATTATCACATCTAAACCAAATATCACCACCACGACCACCATCACCACCGTTAGGTCCACCATTTAATACAAACTTTTCTCTACGAAATGCTACACAACCTTGTCCACCTTTACCTGAACTTACTGTTAATTCGACACTATCTGTGAACATTGCGTTTCCTTTTATTTTGAAAAATTTTTATTAAATTGTGGTTTGTATCTTTATGAGGGTTATAAGGGTAAAATACCCTTATAATTGTTATAGAATTACTGAATTATGCAGCAGGTATTACTGAAACTTTTTGACGTTTTTTGTCTTTTCTTTCAAATGTAACAACACCTTCAACTAATGCAAACAGTGTATGGTCTTTGCCCATTCCAACATTTGTACCTGGATGAATTTTAGTGCCTCTTTGACGAATAATAATATTACCAGGAATTACAATTTCCCCACCATATTTTTTTACACCAAGTCTTCTACCAGCTGAGTCACGGTTATTCTGTGTACTACCCTGTCCTTTCTTATGTGCCATCTTTAATCTCCTTAAATTTAGTTCCTAAATTAAAGGAACCCTTTATTAGTTTTGTAGTCAAAGGAAGAAAATTCCTTTTACTACAGCTAAGTTTGTCTTATGCAGCTATACTCGTGATACGAACACGAGTGAAGTCTCTTCTGAAACCTCTTTTAACTTTACTATCTTTACGACGACGCTTTTTGAAAATTATAATTTTTCTTTCACGACCTTCATTAATAACCTCAGCAGTTACTTTAGCACCCTCAACAAAAGGAGTTCCCATTTTAAGTTCACCAGTATTTACTGCTAAAACTTCTGTAATTTCGATTGTAGCCTTTGGCTCAAGAGACATTTTGTCTAATAAAAGGACATCACCTTCTTGAACTTTATACTGCTTACCACCATTTTTGATAATTGCATACATCTATTATTTCCTTATAATTCTATTAAAAAAGTTTGCAATTGTACCCAACTTTGCTTTAAGTTTTGTTTAGGTGATTTATAATATTTTGAAAAGCCACCCCAATCAATCAATAACAAACATTTAAAAAAGAAAAATAATTACTTTAATTGAGGATATTTGATCTCCTTAAGTATTTGAAATAAGAAGTTTAAAAATATTGTTTGATTTTTTTCAAAAGTTATTTGTAAAATTTTTTTTATGTTACTTATATACACATAATATTAATATTAATTGAATATTAAATATTAAATTTAATATTTAATCTAAGTTAAGCTTATTCAAATCTATCTAAGAGTAGCATTAAATTAAGTGTTAATGGGTACACAAGATCAATATCCAATTAATCCTTAATAGGAGGAAATATGTCACTTTCAAGAAGAGAATTTTTAAAAAGTTCAGCGGCGGCATCAGCGGCGGCGGCAATGGGAATGGCTGTACCAGCCGAGTTAGAAGCAGCAGCTGCGAAAGCTGAGCAAGAATGGAGATGGGACAAGGCGGCTTGTCGTTTCTGTGGTACAGGTTGTGGAATAATGATGGCTACAAAAAATGGCAAAATAGTTGCTGTTAAAGGAGATCCTGCGGCTCCGGTTAATCGTGGTCTTAATTGTATTAAAGGTTATTTTAATGCAAAAATTATGTATGGTGCAGATAGATTAACCCAACCATTATTAAGAGTTGGTTCGGATGGTAAGTTTGATAAGCATGGTAAATTTGCACCAATCTCTTGGAAAAGAGCCTTTGATGAGATGGAAATTCATATCAAAAAAGCACTCAAACACGCGGGTCCTGAGGGTGTAGGTATCTTTGCATCTGGACAATACACTGTTATGGAAGGTTACGCTGCTCAAAAAATGATGAAAGGTGGGTTTAGATCAAATGCAATCGATCCTAATGCTCGTCACTGTATGGCATCAGCAGTTGTTGGTTTTTATCAAACTTTTGGTATTGATGAGCCATCTGGTTGTTATGATGATATTGAATTAACCGATACTATCGTATCTTGGGGTTCAAATATGGCGGAGATGCACCCTATCCTTTGGTCACGAGTAACAGATAGAAAACTCTCAGATCCTAAGCGTGTAAAAGTTATCAATATGTCAACTTACACACATAGAACTTCAGATTTAGCAGATATAGAAATTATTTTTTCGCCAAATACTGACCTTGCTCTATGGAACTATATAGCTAGAGAGATTGTATATAATAACCCTGAATCAATTGATTGGGATTTTGTTAAGAAACATATCGTTTTTGCAGCATCCCCTGTAAACATTGGTTATGGTATGAGAAGAGATGATGAAAAATCTATCAAAGATGGTAAATATACTGACTTAGAGATGGAAACCGTATCTCAAGAAATGAAACATACTGTGTCTGCAAAAGAAGCACCAGCCTTAAAACCTTATGGGTATAAAGAAGGTGATGTAATGGTTAATAAACCAGCTGGTTTAAAACACTGGGAAATAGACTTTGAAGAATATAAAAAATTCTTAGATCCTTATACTTTAGATTATGTTGCAAAAATCTCTAAGGGTGATCCAGATGAAGATATTGATGAATATAAGAAAAAACTTCAAGCATTAGCTGATTTATATATTGAAAAGGGAAGAAAAGTTGTATCTTTTTGGACTATGGGGATGAACCAACATACACGTGGTACATGGGTAAATACTCTCGCTTATAATGTCCACTTCTTACTTAACAAACAAGCAAAACCAGGAGATGGGGCATTCTCTTTAACTGGACAACCCTCAGCTTGTGGTACAGCGCGTGAAGTTGGAACATTTTGTCACAGACTTCCTGCTGATATGATGGTAAAAAATCCTAAACATAGAAAAATTGTTGAAAATAGATGGAAAATCCCAAAAGGTACTCTTAATCCTGTTGGAAATCAGCACATCATGAAAATTCATCGTGATATTGAAGATGGTGTTATTAAATTTGCATGGGTAAATGTTTGTAATCCTTATCAAGATACAGGTTCAGCTACTCATTGGATTAAGGCAGCTCGTGAGATGGATAATTTTATTGTTACTTCTGATGGATACCCAGGTATTTCAGCAAAAGTTTCTGATCTTATATTACCCTCTGCAATGATTTATGAAAAATGGGGAGCTTATGGTAATGCTGAGAGACGCACACAACATTGGAGACAACAAGTTATACCAGTAGGTGATTCTATGAGTGATACTTGGCAATGGGTAGAGCTTTCAAAAAGATTTACAGTCGGCGATGTATGGGGTGCTCAACCACTTCGTGGTAAAAATAAAGATGGTTCTAAAAAATCACTTCCAGATGTAAGAAAAAAAGCTTATGCAATGGGTTACAATGATGACACAACTATGTATGAGATTCTTTTTGCAAATAAAGAAGCAAAATCATATAAAATAGATATGGATTCTTTTCCACAAAAAGGTTTTGACAACTCTGAGTGTAATGGAGATAGTCGTAATGTTGTTGGTTCGGAGGGTACAGTATTTACTGGTTATGGATTTATGATTCATGAGTATTTATTTGAAGAGTATGCTTCATTTGGTCGTGGTCATGCACATGATTTAGCTGATTTTACAACTTATCATAGAGTTCGTGGTCTAAAATGGCCTGTTGTTGATGGAAAAGAAACACAATGGAGATTTAACTCTATGTATGATCCCTATGCAGCAAAAGAAACTAAGAAATCTGGTAATTCACACGCATTTTATGGTGGCTTAGCAAAGGCTCTTACTCAAGGTGACTTGATGGGAATTAAGGACAAAAAGAAAAAAGGTTTAAAAAATAAAGCCAAAATTTTTGCTCGTCCTTATATGGATCCTCCAGAGATGCCAGATAAAAAATATGACACTTGGTTATGTACAGGTCGTGTACTTGAACATTGGCATTCAGGAACAATGACTATGCGTGTACCTGAGCTTTACCGTGCAGTTCCCGAAGCATTATGTTATATGCACCCAGAAGATGCAAAATCTAAAGACCTTAAGCAAGGTGGTTTATGCTGGGTTGAATCGCGTCGTGGTAAAGTAAAAGCAAGAGTTGAAACAAGAGGGAGAAATAGAACTCCTAAAGGACTTGTCTTTGTACCATGGTTTGATGAAAAAGTGTTTATAAATAAAGTTTGTGCTGATTATACTTGTCCACAATCAAAACAAACTGACTTTAAAAAATGTGCTGTTAGAATTTATCCAGCATAGAGATAAAAGAGCTTAGATTGAAACAAAACGAACAAAATACTAGAAGAGATTTTATCTTAGATATGGCAAGAGCTACTGGAATAGCAGCTCTTGGAGGTTTTATGTGGAGTGCCTATGTTGATGAAGTTACTGCATCAACTTTATTACTTCGACCTCCAGCTGCTCTAAAAGAAGAAGATTTTCTACGAACTTGTATCAAATGTGGACTATGTGTTGAGGCTTGCCCTTATGATACGCTAATGTTAGCAACTGCTGGTGATAACAAGCCTATAGGTACACCTTATTTTGTGCCTAGAGATATTCCTTGTTATATGTGTCCAGATATTCCCTGCGTTCCAGTATGTCCTACTGGAGCATTAGATGAATCTATTGTCACAAAGGATAGTATCTTAGATGTAAATACTATAGATATGGGTGTAGCCATTATTGATGATAATAGCTGTATCGCATTTTGGGGTATACAGTGTGATGCTTGTTATAGAGCTTGTCCTTTGCTTGGAGAAGCCATAGTAATAAAGTATGAAAAAAATGAAAGAACAGGAAAACATGCCTTTTTTAAACCAGTTGTCGTAAATGATGTATGTACTGGATGTGGAATGTGTGAAAAAGCTTGTGTCACTGAAAAAGCTGCAATATTTGTACTTCCTAGAGAAGTAGCTGAGGGAAGAGCTGGAAATTATTATATTAAGGGTTGGGATAAAGAAGATGAGAAGCGTTTAGAAAATGCCAGTTCTATCAAAACCACAACTGAAATTAGTAAAAGAAGTGCAATGGACTCTTTAAATGATGGACTAGAGGATTTATACGAATGAATACTCTTTGGAATAATTACCGCTACCTAATTTTAAGAAGATTTACACAAATTTCTTTAATGCTTTTATATTTTGGAGCAAATGCTTGGGGATGGACGATACTTATGGGAAACCTAAGCTCATCATCTTTTTTAGGTATTATTCCTCTCAGTGATCCTTATGCAGCATTACAAATGTTTGCAGCTGGTGCTGTGCTTAGTGTGGATTTATTGATTGGTGCAGGGATTATTACACTTTTTTATATGCTCATAGGTGGGCGTATATTTTGTTCATGGGTTTGTCCTATAAACTTAATTACCGATGCTTCAGCCTATGTAAGACATTTTTTTAATCTCGATCATACACAAAAAAGACAACCATCAACAAGAAGTATGAGATACTGGGTTTTAGTTGTTAGCTTAATTATTTCCTTTGCTCTTGGAATTACTGCCTTTGAGTTTATTTCACCCATATCAATGGTACACAGAGGTTTAGTCTTTGGCTTAGGATTTGGCTGGGCAGCGATGCTTATCATCTTCTTGTTCGATTTATTTGTTTTAAAAAATGGCTGGTGTGGGCATATATGTCCCCTTGGTGGTTTTTATTCAATCATAGGTAAATTTAGCCTTATTAAAGTGCATCATAATGCACAAAATTGTACAGGCTGTATGGACTGTAAAATTGTTTGCCCTGAGAAGCAAGTACTTTTCATGATAGATAAAGAAAGTTTACCCATTTTATCGGGTGAATGTACTTTATGTGCAAGATGTATAGAAGTGTGTAACGACGATGCTTTAAATTTCTCAATTAGAAATTTAACAAAAAAACAAACGATAGGAGAAAACAATGAAAACAATGGGTAAATTAATATTTGGATTGTTGAGTGTTGCTGTAATGTTTACGGGATGTAATGATGCTCCACAAGCCAAACAAAAAGAAACTCTTAAAGCTACCATTACAGAAGAGTCTTTAGGTTTAAGAAAAACTGCTTTATATGCTGAGGAAGATACTTCTGCTGCAAAGACAGAGTATAGAGCTGCAGCCCCTGGATCAAGTACAAGATTAAAGCGTGCTTTTCAAGATGCACCACCAATGATTCCACACTCACTAGAGGGTTTAGTCCCAATTAAAATTGACAATAACCAATGTCTTGGTTGTCACATGCCAAATATGGCAAAATTAGTAGGTTCTACTCCAATTCCAAAGTCTCACTTTACGAATTTTAGACCCTCTACGCATATTATTGAGGGAGAGGTTGTAAAATCTGGTGTTATTCTTAAAAATACTTCCACTACAGATTTACAAGATGTTTCTATAGTAAGACAAGGTGGATTAGTTGGTGCAAGATTTAACTGTACTCAATGTCATGCTCCTCAATCTCAAGGTAATTTAGCAGTTGAAAATAGCTTTGAAGCAGATTATACTCAAGCAAATGGTGCAAGTCGTTCTAGCTGGAGCGGGGTAAAACTCATGGAAGGTATAGATACTTCCAAATCGGGTTATTAAAATATGGATAGAAGAGAGCTTTTTGGCTTTCTCTCCTCCTCTCTTAAAGGGGAGGAAAAAAAAGCAATTATTATTCGACCACCTTATTACAATGATGTGAATGCCTTTGATAAAGAGTGTCAAAATTGTGACGCAAAATGTGCTACTCTATGTCAAGAGCAAATTATACTAATAGGTGAAGACAAAACTCCTTATTTAGATTTTTCTAAGAGTGGATGCACTTATTGTGATGATTGTGCTAATGCTTGTGAGCCAAATGTTCTTCAAGTCGAGCATAAAAAACTCATTGACGCTGGTATTAGAATCAATGAATCTAGCTGTATGAGCTGGTCGGGTATTATGTGTTTTTCATGTAAAGATCCATGTTTGGAAAATGCTATTAATTTTAAGGCAATGTTTATGCCAAGTATAAATCAAGAAAAATGTACCTCATGTGGCTTTTGTATCAGTAGATGCCCTAGTTACGCTATAGATATAAAAGCTTTATCATCAAAGGAAAATATATAATGAGAAAAATCTTACTATTTTTTCTTACACTAAGTTCACTCCTCTATGCAAAAATGCAAGTAGCATCAGTAGAGTTTAGCTCTTGTGGAAGGGTCATAGATATAGTATATGAAAATAACAAACTTTATAGTGCTACCGATGCTAGTTGTATAGATATTTTTGATATAGATTCACAAGAGATTCTTCAAACAATTAGGCTTGAAAAAATTACAGACTTTATGGGTGATTTAGCAGACTCTAAAGTATATTCTATTGATATTATTGAAGATAAAATATTAATACTCTCACAAGCGAAAAAAGGGGCTAGAAGACTACATATTTATGAAAATAAAATTCTTCATTTAATACTGCCATATACGAAAAAACTTTTTATTGCAAAAGCAAAGTTTATTGATAAGAATACTGTTATCTTGGGACTTTTAAGTAATGAGATTATATCTTATGATATTATAAAACAAAGAGAAAATTATCGTTTTCAAGTTTCTGGTTCTAAGTTTTCAGATTTTGTGTTAAACGAAGATAAAACAAAAATTATTATTGCAGATGAAAGTGGTAATTTGAAAATTCATAAAACAAAAGATGGAACATTTCTAAAAGAGTTAAGCGGACAAAATTTAGATAATGTTTTTCAGGTTGATACAAAAAATTCTATTATTATTACTGCTGGACAAGATAGAAGAGCCGTAGTATATGCACCAAAGTTCAACTCCAGCTATTATAAAAAATCTGATTTTCTTATCTATAGTGTAGGATTAAGTCCAAGTGCTAAAATAGCAGCATTTTCAAGCAATGAAAAAAACAATGTAACAGTCTTTGATACCATCACAAAAAAAGAAATTGGCGTGTATACAGGAAATAAAATGACTATCACTAAGATACTATTTATAGATGAAAATACTATGTTAGTATCAAGTGATGACAATATTATTAACCTATACAAGATAAAATAAAATATAAAAGGGAAAAATATGAATATATCAAGCATAGTAGTGCAAACTATACCAAAATACTTAGATGAGGTTGTCCAAAGCTTAAAAAATTGTGAAGCGTGTGATTATCATCTTCATGATGAAAAGGGTCGTATCATCATTACCATAGAGGGTGAGGGTGTTTCAGAAGAGTTAAAAAAAATGAGTGTTATTGAAGCGATACCACATGTTGTATCCGCTGAGATGCAAATGGCTTATAGTGAAGATGAACTTGATCAACATATGGAAGTTATTAATAACGCCGATGTAGTGCCTAAAATGCTTAATGATGATGATTTAAAAATTGCAGATATTATTTACAATGGTGACTTAAAGAAAAAAGATTTAGAAGGGTTTGCTAAAACTTTTGATGAAACAAGTAAGCGTAACTAATGGCTGTTATATTTGAATCAAACATCAAGATAGACCCAGATGGGGCATGGTATATAGTCTTAACTGATATGGTTGATAACAGAACTGCTATTTGTAAAGATTTAGATGAGTATTCTCAAAAAGTTGAGGATTTTGGAGCTGATTATGGTGGCAATATTGATGAGGTAAAATGGTCAAAAGATGATAATGTCCCACCTCAAACAATAGATGAAATAAGACTAGAGATGTCCAAGCATCAAGAAGATATAGAGAAAAAGAAATGATTTAGACTCCATTTTTTTACTTTAAATCATAAAAAAGGATAATATTTTGAATTTCACGACACTCAGATCATTGAGGTATATCGGAGTTTTGCAAGAAGTCTATTTTATCTTTATTGGAAATAAATATTGTTTTATTTTCTCAGTCCATTATAATTTAATAGTTCTCAAAAATGACGACTACTCTAAAAAATTTTAGGAACTTCTATTAAATATCAATAATCTCATTCACTTCAAGTCCAAAACCACTCAAACCAATAAAGTCTGATTCTTTCATCGAAGTGATAAGATTCATTTTAGATACACCTAAGGAGATTAAAATTTGAGCACCGGTACCTATCTCTTTCATTGCTGAATTATCTTGATGATGTGTTTTATTTATGAACACTAGCACACCTGAATTTTGTTTTAAATATTCTATAGAATTTACAAGATTTACATATTTTTTTTGATTAAGTAAGAGTTCTATATCTGTTACAACATTATGTACTCTAACATTTGCTACTTCACCAGCCTTGTAAAAAACAATAGCAGTGTGTTCAATATTGTCATGATCTCTGAATGTATGCTTATTTACTTTCACACCAAAGAAATCTATCTCCTCCTCATCTATCTCATGCACAAGTTTTTCATTTGCCAAGCGATATTCAACTATATCTGAGATAAAAACTGTTTTAAGATTGTGTTCTTCCCCAAATAGATCTAAATCATCTCGTCTTGCCATTGTTCCATCTTCTTTAATGATTTCACAGATAACTCCAGCTTCACTAAGCCCAGCTAAACGACATATATCTACTGAACCCTCTGTATGACCAGTTCGTACAAGCGTTCCACCATCTTTAGCTATAAGAGGAAAGATATGACCAGGTTTGACAAGTTCAAGAGCTTGTGAAATTGGATTTGCCAAAATTTTGATAGTATCATCACGCTCTGCTGATGAGATACCAGTAAGAGCATCTTTAGCATCAACAGAAACAGTAAAAGCAGTTTCATAAGAAGAGGTGTTTGAGCTAACCATAGGATTTAAATCTAGTCGAGTTGCAATTTTTTTACTTAGTGCTACACAAATAAGTCCTCGTGCATGAGTAGCCATAAAGTTTACATTATCAGGAGTTGAAAATGCTGCTGCATAAACTAAATCACCCTCATTTTCTCTATCTTCATCATCAATCATGATGACCATCTTTCCTTTTTTAATCTCTTCTATAGCCTCTAAAACTCTTTGAATTGCTGTCATTTATTCTCTTTAAATTAAATTATTTTATTGATTATACTAAAATAATTATTACAAGTTTATTAGCTAGACTTCTTGCAAAACTCCTATATTATAATGAACCCCTAAAACTGAGCCAGTAAAATCTATTTTCTTATTCTTAAAATGTTAAAATAGAAATAGAAAAAATAGGGATAAAAATATGAGTGTAAGAAGAAGAATACTCGCTCAACTTTTAAGAGATGGTTGCAGTATTGGAAAGAAGTGAGTAAAGAAAGCAATGAAGTATCTGAGAATAGAAGCCTTATATCCTAAGCCTAAGACGACTACAGCCAACAAAGAACACTATAAGTACCCATATCTTCTAAAAGATTTTAGAGATTATGCTGGACGGGTCGTAATTGCAAAGACTAATCAAGTTTGGAGTACAGATATTACATACATCAAACTTGAAAGAAGATACTCTCATGGAGATTATCAAATATGGAGTTGGCAGAGCTACAGATAATATTTGTATTGAAAGATTCTGGCGAAGTATTAAGTAATAGAACAACAAAAAAAGATTACATTCGGCAATTGCATATAAAACTCCAAATGAGATTTACTATCAGGCTGTCAATAATTTAGGTCAAGAAGGAGTAAAATGGTGATGCTATGTTGATGATATAATTAATTAAAGAGAGCAACGCAGTAGATTATGCGTTACTATTTTTAATTTAGTTAGTGACAACCACAACCTGTTCCGCACGACTCACCTTGTGGAGCGGCAGCTGCAGTTTTTTGTGGAGCAGGAGCTGTAGAACATGCACTTACTCCTGGTGGTGTAGTTGGCTGTACATCTGCATTATCAACCCCACCATTTGCATTAATCTCTTGAATTTGAGTCCAAATAGCAGCAGCAGCAGCTATATATCTTTTAGATGACTCAGAACTAGGATCTACAAAAGTAATCGGTTTACCCTCATCTCCACCAGTTCTAATAGACATCTCTATTGGAATCTCTGCGATAATTTTAGTATTAAACTCTTCTGCCATTGGTCCAGAAGTTCCTTTACCAAAAATATTATACTCAACACCCGTATCTGGTGCAATAAATCCACTCATATTTTCAACAATTCCTGCTATTGGAATATTGAGTTTTTTGAACATATCTAATGAGCGACGAGAATCATCTAATGATACACTTTGAGGTGTTGTAACCGTTAAACCAACCGTTACAGGAACAGACTGAGCCAGTGTTAATTGTGCATCACCAGTTCCTGGAGGCATATCTATAACTAATATATCTAACTCCGACCATAAAATATCACGTAAGAACTGCTCAATAGCTTTCATAACCATAGCCCCACGCCACATAAGTGACTGACCTGCTTCCATAAGTGCACCCATTGACATCATCTCTAAACCATAGGCTTTAATAGGAAGAACTTTATTTCCATTTACCTCAGGCTTAACATCAGCTACACCTAACATACGAGGGATATTTGGACCATAAATATCAGCGTCAAGAAGACCGACTTTAAGTCCTTGTGCTGCAAATGCAATAGCAAGATTTACAGATGTTGTTGATTTACCAACCCCACCTTTTCCTGAACTTACCATAAGAAAGTTTTTCACATGAGGAGCAATATTTCTTCCCTTAGAAGAATCTTCTCTTGGTATTTTTGGTGCTTTAATATTTATGGAAACCTCTCCTGCTCCAATACTTTTTAACTCTTTAGTCGCATCATCTGTAATTTGTTGTCCTACTTCTGAAGCACTTGAAGTAATCTCTACAGTTAAATGTATATCTTTACCTTTAATTTCTATATTATTTACAAAACCAAAAGTTACTATATCCTTGGTGAAACCGGGATACATAACTTTTGAAAGTGCTGATTTAACAATTTCTTCAGTCATCTATTATTCCTTAAAATTAATTTTATTGATTTAAATTTTTAGTATAGTATCTAAATAAGACAATTTTTGTCTTATTTAGATTTTAAGTTGAAAGTTTTAAGCTGTAGCTAAAGCTTCTTCTTTGGCTTTATTTTCGTCGATAATTCTTTGGATACCCTCAGGGTTATCCATTATCTCTTGAGTAATTTTGTATGAACAAAATTTTGGTCCACACATAGAACAGAATTCTGCTTCTTTAAATACATCTTGAGGAAGAGTTTCATCATGATACTCTCTGGCTCTCTCACCATCAAGTGATAGTTCAAATTGTTTTTCCCAGTCAAAAGCGTACCTTGCATCACTCATAGCATCATCAATATCACGAGCGCCCTTACGACCCCTTGCAATATCTGCAGCATGTGCTGCAATTTTGTATGCAATGATACCCTCACGAACATCTTCCGCATTTGGTAAACCTAAATGCTCTTTTGGTGTAACATAACAAAGCATTGAAGCCCCATGCCATCCACCAATTGCTGCACCAATAGCAGAAGAGATATGATCATATCCAGCTGCTATGTCAGTTACTAATGGTCCTAAAATGTAAAAAGGTGCTTCGTGACATAACTCACGCTGTAGCTTCATGTTTCGCTCAATTTGATTTAAAGGAACATGACCCGGTCCCTCAATCATAACCTGAACATTTTTCTCCCAAGCTCTTAGAGTTAAATCGCCTAAAACTTTAAGTTCGCCGAGTTGTGCTTCATCTGAAGCATCAGCTAAACAACCAGGACGAAGTGAATCACCAAGTGAAAGTGAAACATCATACTTCGCACAAATATCTAAAATATCATCAAAGGCAGTATAAAAAGGATTTTCTCTATGATAGTGCATCATCCATGCAGCCATTAAAGAACCACCACGAGATACGATACCCATCTTACGCTTTGCAATTTTTGGCATAGTTTCTAGTAAAAAACCTGCGTGAATTGTGAAGTAAGAAACCCCTTGTTTTGCTTGACGTTCTAGTACATCTAACATAACTTCAATAGTCAAATCCTCGATTTTGTTTCCAACATCGTGTAAAATTTGATAAATTGGTACAGTCCCTATAGGGATTTTTGAAGCTCCAATAACCGCTTTTCTAATCTCATCTAAATCTCCACCAGTTGAGAGATCCATCGCTGTATCTGCTTTATAATGTTGGGAAACTTCCATCTTTTCAACTTCACCCATAACATCCGATGCGATTGCTGATGAACCAATATTTGCATTGATTTTACATGTTGAAGCAATACCTATAGCCATTGGTTCTAGTGATGTATGATTTATATTTGCAGGAATAATTAATCTACCTCTTGCTATTTCAGAACGAACTAGCTCAGGCTTTAAATCTTCTATCTTTGCAACATATTCCATTTCTTCGGTGATAATACCCTGTTTAGCATAATACATTTGCGTACGAACAGTATCATCTTTTCTTTTTTCTACCCATGAAGCTCTCATAATCTCTCCTAAATAATTTAGTTTATACAATGGCAATATAATCAAATAAAATTAATCTAAAATAAAGTAAGATTTTATCTTTTTCTAATTTAGATAAAATATGCACTTTTTACATAATTTGTCGCTGATAAAAGATAAAAAAAAGTTTTGAAGTGTATAATTTCGTAACACTTTTTAAAATTTAAGGTCTAATATTGTCTCAACTAACACTTATCTTGCTTGCCGCTGGTACTTCTGATAGATTTAATTTAAATGTAAAGAAGCAATGGTTACGTATAAATCATAAACCACTGTGGCAATTTGTAGCAGATAGGCTTCATCAAACTGGTTTCTTTTCAAAAATTATCATAACTTCAGCAAAAGAAGATATGGAATTTATGAAGAATTACTCAGATTATACGATTGTTAGTGGTGGAGTAAGCCGACAAAAATCTCTTAAAAATGCAGTACAAGAAGTAGAGACTCAATTTGTTTTAGTGAGTGATATAGCCAGACCATGTGTAAGTAAAGATTTTTTATCTCGTATTATTTCAAAAAAACATAACGCTGATTGTATCGTCCCCTATCTCAAACTTACAGACACAATTGTATATGAAGATAGGACAATTGATAGAAATAAAGTAAAACGAATTCAAACTCCTCAACTCTCACTGAGTTGTGCTTTAAAGTCTGCACTTCTAAGTGATGATGAATTTACAGATGAGAGTAGTGCAATTGTAGCTAATGGTGGGAATCGGGAGTTTATTGTAGGAGAAGATGATGCACATAAGATTACTTATATCCATGATTTAAAAAATCTTCCTTGCTTAGAAAAAGCTTCTAGTGATACATTAAGTGGAACTGGCTTTGATGTTCATGCTTTTAAAGATGGCGGAGTAATGTGCTTAGGTGGAGTGAAAATAGATTCTGAAGTAAGTTTTAAAGCTCATAGTGATGGGGATGTTGCTATTCATGCTCTTATTGACGCTTTATTAGGTGCTGCTGGGATGGGAGACATTGGGATGATGTTTCCTGATGATGATGATACTTATAAGGGAATTGATTCTAAAAAATTATTAGAGATAGTTCTTAGAAAAATAAATCACTTTGGCTTCACTTTGGTAAATGTAGACATAACCATAGCTGCTGAAAAACCAAGAATTTCAAAGTATAAACTCTCTATGAGAAAGACACTTGCAAATATTTTAAAAATTGATGCAAGTCGTGTAAATATAAAAGCAACAACAACAGAAAAACTTGGGTTTATTGGTAGAGGTGAAGGTGTTGGTGTGATTGCAAATGCAAATTTAAAATATTATGATTGGACTAAAATTTGAAAATACTTATTATTGAAAATGAAATTTATTTAGCGCAAAGTATTGCTACAAAATTAGGTGAGTTGGGTCATGTTTGTGAAATGTGTACCTCAACTAAAGATGCGATTAAAAGTAATAACTACGATGTTGTGTTACTTTCTACAAATATTAACGGACAAGATTTTCTTCCAGTTATAGATATTTTTAAAAAATCAATCGTTATTTTAATGGTTTCTTATATTAGTAATGATACGGTTTCTAAGCCCCTTGCTAGTGGTGCAAAAGATTATATCTTAAAACCTTTTATGATTGAAGAGCTTATTAGAAAAATAAACCATTATCAAGACTATGAAAGATTAAAAACTAAAACTCAATCGTATGAAAAATATTTAGACTATACTTTTTCTTCTGTGGTGCATAATCATAATCATAAGGAAATTACTCTTCCTATCTATGTTTCATCAAGTTTTCAAAAATATGCTGATTCATTTGCATTTAAATATGCCAAGAAGGTAAATAAGGCTATTGAGTTTATCTCGCTTAGTGATTCAAAATCTTTAGCAAAAATCGAATCACTACCTTCAAACTTTATCCTTTACGCTATTAATTATCAGTCTCTGAAAAAAACAGAGAAAAAAAAGTTTTGCGAACTTATTGCAAATAAAAATATCATTGTTTCAAGTACGGACAATATTGAAAATGTTAATCACAATGTCATAACAATTAAAAGTGAAAATAATATGTTTGCACAAGGTGAAATTCTTTTGATAGAAGATTATGTAAAGTTTATTGTACTCAATTACCAACATAAGTATCCAGATACAGAACTTTCTAAAAAGCTAGGAATAAGTAGAAAAAGTCTTTGGGAGAGACGTAAGAAGTATGACATCATTAAGAAAAAATAAAACTCTTTTAATAGATAGAGAAGCTGCTTCTGCATTAGAACTAGTAAAATGTGATTTACTTCAACCCTTAAATGGACTTATGAATCAAGCTCAAAAACGCTCTGTTATAGAAACTGGTCTTTTAAATGAAAAAACATTTCCAATTCCTTTTATATTAGCTCCAGCAGGTACAAAAAATGAAAAAGTTATTAAATCATTAAAGATAGGTGAAGAGATAACTATACTTTGTGAAAATGAAGAATTTGCTACGCTTATTGTCGAAGAAACTTTTGAAACTGATCCTAGTATTAGAACAAAACATATTTTTGGAACAAGTGATATAACGCACCCAGAGGTGGAAAGAGCTATAAAAAGACTAGGTTCATGGGCAATAAGTGGTGAATATACAATTGTACATACTCAATCTCATCAAAATTTAAAAAATAAACAAACTATAAGAAATGCCAAAGAACTCATTAATGCAAAACATACTACTGCACTTATTATGTCTGCAAATCCACTTCATCGAGCCAATGAACATCTCATAAGACAAGCTATAGATACAAGTGATTTATTGATAATATTTTTACTACGCCCTTATAATACAAATAATTTAGACTATACACTCAGAGAAGAATCTTTAAAATTTTTTATTAACAATTTTCTTCCAAAAAATAGAGTTGTTATTGTCCCTCTTGAACAAAGCTATTTATTTGCTGGTTATCATGAGCTTATCATCAATGCAATTGTCACTAAAAACTATGGTTGCGACAGACTAACAATTTGTAGAGATCAAATAGGACTTGGAATTTTTTATGATGAAAATACTGGTAAATCTATCATAGATAGTTTAGTAGATATAAATTTAGAAATCAAACTAGAAAGTGAATATGTTTATTGCAACGAATGTACAACCTTAGTGGGAAAAAATACTTGCCCTCATGGTCAGCATCACCAAATATCATATCATGCAGACTCCATACTAGAACTTTTAGAAGTTGGAATATTACCGCCAAGTATCTTAATAAGAAAAGAAATCTCTGCCTTTTTACTCTCAAAACTTTTTCCCGATCGCTTTCAAAAACTTGAAAAGCTTTACTATGATATATTTCCTGTTGAGGGTCTTTTAAAAGAACATACTGAAAAAGACTTTTATTTGGAACTCATGAAACTTTATCAAACAACTTCATTCACATAGGAAACACATGAACTATTTTTTTATAACTCTTTTTTACAGTGGTCTCTCACCAAAAGCACCAGGAACAGTTGGAACCTTAGTATCTCTACCTCTTGGGATGTTAATATTAATGTATTTTGGTTCACAAACTTTATTTTTAGCTACTGCACTTATCAGTATTATAGCAATAAAATCTATTAATAAATATGAAGAAAAAACTGGTATTCACGATGATAAAAGAATTGTGATTGATGAACTTGCTGGAATGTGGTTTGCACTAAGCATCGCACCTGCTATCATGATAAGGATGGATGATATTACAGTCCTAGAAAATGGTTTTTTAATTCAATCTCTTTTGTCATTTGCATTATTTAGATATTTCGATATAGCCAAACCTTCCATTATAGGAAGAATAGACCGTGAAGTAAAAGGTGGACTTGGCGTGATGGGCGATGACATAATCGCAGGATTTGCTGCAGGAATTTCTAGTGCTTTCATTTGGCAAGGTGTAGTGCAGTTGTTAAATTTAGCTTAACTACATTATTGTTTAAAATTTTAGTTTTCATTGTATTTAGTATCTAATCCCTGTAGCAGTTCTAATTTTTTCAATCATCTCACCTGCAAGATTTGATGCTTTTCTTGCACCAAGATGGAGTATTTCTCTTACTTCGTCTTGATTAGCCATATAATATTCTCGTTTGAGTCTAAATTCTTTAAAATAATCCCATATAAGCTCTGCTAAATAAAGTTTAAAATGTCCATGACCCTCACCCCCAGCCTTGTATCTTTTTTGAAGTGCCACTAATTCACTCTCATCTAAAAATAGTTTTGCCATGTTATATACATTACAGTTCAAAAACTCTTTAGGTTCTTCTAAACTTGTATTTTGAGTTACAATTTTTTTGATAATTTTGAGTTGTTTTTTCTCCTCGCCAAAAATATTAACTGTATTTCCATAAGATTTAGACATTTTCTGCCCATCAGTTCCTAAAACGGTAGCTACATCTTCTTGAATTCTGAATTCTGGTATTTTTAAGATATCGCCATACTCATTGTTAAATTTTATAGCAATATCTCGTGCTATCTCTACATGTTGGATTTGGTCTTTTCCAACTGGCACTATATCTGGTGAAAAAAGTAAAATGTCTGCTGCCATTAAAACAGGATAAGAAAAAAGTGAATGATTTGCATTAATCCCTTTAGCTGTTTTATCTTTATAACTATGAGCACGTTCGAGTAGTCCCATAGGAGTAAAAGAAGATAAAATCCAGTAAACTTCAAGAACCTCTTTAACATCGGACTGTATCCAAAATGTTGATTTTTCAGGATTAATGCCAAGTGCTAAAAAATCTGTGGCAGTTTGCATCGTTAGATTTGCTAGTTTTTCCCCACCATTTCCACTACTCATAGCATGATAGTTCGCAACAAAGATAAAGGTTTCACTTCTCTTTTGAGCTTCTAGCATTTGCTTAATAGAACCGAAATAGTTTCCTATATGTAAGTCTCCAGATGGCTGAATGCCTGTTAATACTCTCATTATAATGTATCCTAAATAAAAATTTTCAAATTATATCTAAATGTAAACTTTTTTTCGTTATCATTTAAAATATTTAGTAGCCTAAACTACTAAGATTAAAGGAGACATTATGAATGTACAAATTAGAGCAAAAGATTTAAACCTTAACTCACAAACTAAGGCACATATTGAAACCGCAGTTGATGCTTTTACAAAATATCAGTTAGATATAACAACTGTAAATGTTGATATAAAAGCGGAAAAAAAAGGTGTTTCTATCGAGTTTGATATTCACATTGCACATGCTCAACCCATTATCATTAAGCAATGTGATGATAACCTTGATGCTGCTATTGATTTAGCTATAGATAGAGCTAGCAAAGCACTTCGCCGTCTTCACACAAAAGTGATTGAAAAACACACAAGTTCCGTAAAAGACTTAGAAACTGTAGACGCTTAAACAGATGTACTCTTGGGTACTCTGGTTTCACATACTTTCCCTCATATCTTGGTTTGCAGTACTTTTTTACTTACCAAGACTTTTTGTTTACCACGCTGAAAATGTTCAAAATGAAGGTTTTGTTACAGTCGTAAAAGTGATGGAGATGAAGATATATAAATATATCGGTCTTCCTGCTATGTGGGCTACAGTTTTGAGTGGATTTTATATGAGTTTTGAGATAGGATTTTCTGGAAATACTTGGTTACATACAAAAATACTTTTTGTAGCATTTCTCATGGCTTACTTTTTCTCACTTGGAAGATTTAGAATACAACTTTTAGAAGATAGATGCGAGAAAAGTGGAAAATTTTTTAGAGTGTATAATGAAGTACCAACTCTTCTACTTTTAGTTATCGTTGGTATGGTGGTTTTTAAACCATTTTAAGAAAGAAGTACCTACTTCTCTCCCCTCTTTTTCGCCTTAAATAACAAAGGTGTTCCCGTAAAGTTAAATGCTTCCCGAAGCTTGTTTGTTAGATATCTTCTGTATGTAAAATGTAAACCACTTGGTTTGTTCATAACAATCGCAATTTTTGGTGGTCTTGTTTCATACTGAGTTACGTAGTAAATACGGATAACTTGCCCTCGCATAGATGGGAGTTGATGCCTTCTCATTGCTTTTTCCATCGCTTCATTAAGAGCTGATGTAGAGATTCTTTGAGAATAGTTTTTGTTTATCTCTAAAATCAGATCATGTAACTTGTCAACTCTTTGATGTGTTAAGGCTGAGAGGGTGATTATTGGTGCATAGGCTAAAAATTTAAATCTATCACGAATATCTGTTATGATTTTATCATGCTCTTCTCTTTTTGAGATGTCCCATTTGTTTAAAACGATGATACATCCAAGACGGTTACTATCCACAAGTCCAGCAATCTTTTCATCTAAGTCTAAAAAAGGCTGACTTGCGTCAAGAACCACTAACGCCATGTTAGAATTTTCAAGCATCTCTGTTGTTCGCATCAAAGCATACTTTTCAATACCTACAATTTTACCACGACGACGAAGACCAGCCGTATCTACAAAGGTAAATTGCTTGTCTTTGTAGTCTATAGTCTCATCAATGGGATCAATAGTCGTTCCTGCTATCGAGCTAACAACCGAGCGTTCTTCTCCAAGAAGAGCATTTAAGAGTGAAGATTTTCCAACATTTGTACGACCAATAATCGCAATTTTTATATGATTGACATCGTCTTCATCAAACTCTTTAATCTTATCATTTTGACCAAAAATAGTGTCGTCTATAATGACACCATCCATCTCATCATCGTCCCAGTATGTAAAACCATCATCTTCTTCATCATGGGGAGTAATGTTACTAAAGAAATCTTCATCATTAGTTTGGGGTTCTATGATGCTAATATCATCATCATCATCTTCTTCTTCACTCTCATCCTCATCTTTAATAATATCGCTATCTGGAACTTTGGAAGCTATCCACTCGAGAAGTTCTATGGTATTACGATTATGTGCAACAGAGATACCAAAGATTGCATCCGTACCAAATTCATAGTAATCCCATAGTTTTTCTTTCATTTTATCATTATCAATTTTGTTTACAACAAGAGCCATATCTTTACCCATAGCTTGAAGTTCATAAAAAAGTTTTTTGTCTTCATCTTCTGGTAAACTTTTCCCATCAACCATATAAAGAATGATGTCTGCTTTATAGGCAGCCTTAAGTGACATCTCTTTTATCTTGTCAAAAAGTTCACAACCTTTGTCTAGTCCACCCGTATCAAGAAGTTGTACCTCTTTGTTTATAATAATGGCAGTTCTTCTTTTGACATCCCTTGTTGTTCCTGCTTGTTCTGATGTGATAGCATCTCTTTTTTTAACAATACGATTAAAAAGTGAAGATTTTCCAACATTTGGACGACCGATAATGGCAATTTTTTTCATGAGTGACCTTATATGTATGATAATTAAATATTATTGGAATTATAGCTCGTATAGTGCTATGAAGTCAATGAAATATTTAAGTATAAATAAATTAAGTTGATACTTGGTATAGGAAAATTTAAGCTATGAAAATTATAATATTGTCCAGACCCCTTCTTTTTAAAAGTTGATGTGTAATATCTAAATAGTTTTGCGAAGAGCCTTTCTTGTACTTTTATCAACAAGAGTGAAAATTTCATCTAGCTCATTTTTTGCAGATACCTTTTTATGCCCTTTAAGCTTAATAAACTCACAATCTAAAGTATCTAATTTCTTAAAAAAACATTTATAAAGTTTATGATTTTTTATCTTTCCACCTTTACTAGTTATATAGTTGCTGTTTTCAAGTCTCTCTCTTCTTCCTTGGAGACCTATGATATTTTGGCAATCTGTATAAACTACTATTTGGAATTTTTTTAAATTAACATCACTTAAAGCCCATAAAAGTGTCTCTAATTCTAATTTTGTTGAGGAGGTATTGTCAAACTTTTTAATGTTTATTTTTTTTTCTAGTTCGGAATGGAAGGATTCTAATTTATCTAAAAGTAAATAAGCTCCAAATCCAATTCCATTCCGAGGATTAACACTTCCATCTATAAATAAATAGACTTGTAGTCTAGTGTTATTCATATTTAATATTTATTTCTAAGCTTGATTCTTTTTAAGTTTTTTGTCATTTCGCTTTTCTTTTAAAGTTTTTGCTGGTGCTTTTTTTACTGATTTTTGACTGTCTTTACCTTTTGCCATAGTCTCTCCTTTTATTTAAATTGCTTACTCATCTAATCTTTGACATATTGTATACGACTTATGCTTAAAACTAGCGTTTTAAAATTATTTAAGGTCTTGTACTTAGTATAATCTGGAATGATATTTGCTAATAGATTATGTGAGTAAAAAATCTAAAAGGATAAGTTATCACTGTTACATCTACTTCACAAGCATCTTATATATATGCTACAAGTTCAATACATAAAACAAATTCTACATCTCAAGATACCACTACTCAAACAACTAAAAATGTTGATAAAATGGCTGAGATGAAAGAGAAGTATAAAGATGTTTATATACCAATGCCTTTAGAATATTCTGAAGATATTGTAAAAATGAGAAATGATACTATTCGAGAAGAGTATCCTAATTATTTACCATTAAATGAATTTCTAGAAAAGTTTGATGTAAAAATTACATTTGATATGAGTGATGAAGAACAAGATAAACTAAAAGAAACTGCAATCAAATCAGATAAAGCATATGTTGATTCTTTGGGTGGACAAAAGATGTGTGATAAGTCTGTTGAGTATATGACCAAAGTGAATACAGCTAATCCTATTAACTTTTGGGACAGAGATGGTATGAGAGTTTCTAACTCAAAAGAACTTGCCACTTTTTACAATGCTGCTGTTTATGAAGGCTTGGAAAATGGACAAAATCTAAAAGAAGCGCTAACAATCGCTTCTAATGCTACAACAAGTTAAGTAGTAGGATAGAAATAACTTCAATTAATAGGATTATCTTCTATGTTGAAATTAACTTAACCCTAGTCGTGTAACCAAGTCAAATTCATATTAAATCTAAACCTTTTTAATAATCTTAGTTTTGAAATTATTTGAGGTCTATTACTTACCATGGTTCTGAATCTCTTTAAGTTCTTTTAATATTTTTACTTCTGTTATTTTCATAACTATCTCTAGCATTTAGCAGTCCAACATGAAATTTAATTTGTTCTATTACTTAACAATATTCATGTTAGTGACTATAATGAAATTAAAAAATTAAAAGAAGGAGTAAAAAACCGATGAATGTATATTTGAATTATGGAGAAATTGATCTTGAATACTTTGACGAGAGTGGATTCAACCTCAATCCTAATTTACCATATGCTTGGAATCCAATAGGAGAGACTTTAAGTATCTCTTCTAAAATGAGTAAAATCCTTAATGTACTTGGATTTTTTAACAAAAACAAATCAACACTCTTTACTTCAAGAACTTATGATAAAGTTGATACAGAAGTAGTCATAGGTCATTTTGTTACCTTACCTTTCATTTAAAAAATATCTTAAACTTGTATCACTCCATTCTTTTGATAGTTCTAAATATATATTAATCGAAGTATATACTTTTTCAAAATCTTTATTTGTAGTACTTAACTCAGATACAACATTTTTTAGGGCAATTTTTCCAGCTTTTATTACATCTTTTGGATATTGAAGGATACTTACATTTAAGCTTTTAAGGGTTTGTAATGCTTTAATATTTTCAGCGTGAAACTCACTTGTCATATTTGAATTCATTTCACTTGATGCTACTTCTATCATAGATTGATATTCTCGTGGTAATTTATTCCAATATTTTTTGTTAAAAGTAAGTTCTAAAATAGAACCTGGTTCATGCCATCCTGAATAATAATAGGGTGCAACCTTGTAAAATCCCATTTTTATATCAAGGGCAGGTCCAACCCATTCAGTAGCATCAATTACTCCACGTTCTAATGAGGTGTAAATCTCTCCAGCTGGAAGTAAAATAGGATTCACTCCCATTTTTGCAAAAACTTCACCACCAAGCCCTGGAATTCTCATTTTTAAACCTTTCATATCTTCAATAGAGTTTATAGGTTTTCTAAACCATCCACCCATTTGAATATTCGTATTACCTCCCATAAAAGGATAAAGATTGTATTTTGAATACTGTTCTCTCCACAATTCTAAACCCCCACCAAAAAGCATCCAAGAGTTAATCTCTTCAGCTGTAAAACCAAAAGGGATGCCACTATAAAGTGAAAAGGCAGAATTTTTACCTTTCCAATAATAAGGGCCAGAATGAAAAGCATCAATTTGACCGCTAGAACAGGCATCAAATACAGCTAAGGCAGGAATTAAAACATTTTTTGGGTAAAGTTTTATTTCTAAACTTCCAGCACTTATTTCTTTAATTCTTTTGGCAAAATTTTCGACTCCAGTTCCCATAATAGGAAAATGAGCAGGCCAACTTGTAGCTAACTTTATGATTGTTTTTTATTTTTATTAAAATATACTGTTTTTTGTTTATTTTCTTTTTCTTTTGGATGCTTTGAATAGTCTATTGCTTGACGATTAGCTTCATTACAACTAGCAAAAGCTAAAGCGGCAGAACCTACACTAGCAGTTGTTAAAAAATTTCTACGATTCATATTTTACCTAATATTTTTATATAAGTCACTAAAGAGTTCAAGAATTATTTTGTTCTTAGTGATATTTTTATTATTTTATCTAAATAAACTTTTCTTTCTTCACACTCTAAAATATTTTCAAGTACTTTTAGACCTAAAAATTTACTTTAAATCCTAATTTTGCTAGAATTATAATTAAAGAAATATCAATATCAAAGAGAACTCATGAAAAAAAGAATAAGTATTAATTTAACGCTCTTTTATCTAATAATATCTTTGGGTGGATGTTCATCTAGTTTAACAGAGCCTGAGATAGACTTTAAACCACCCGTTTATGTTGAAGAAATTCCAGCTAAAGAAGAAAAACAAGATTATAGCGCAACAGGTAGTATATTTGGGCAAGGAGATAATCCTCTTTTTTCAGATCACAAAGCAAGACATGTGCATGATATTGTAACTATTATAATATCTGAGAGTGCAAAAAGTTCAAATGTATCATCGAAGAAGTTAAGTAAATCTGATTCAACAGATTTAAATGCTGGTATTTTTTCAGCTACAAAGGATTCTAAAGGTATAGTAAAATCAGCGACTAATGTTTTAAATGGGATAGGTGGAGTAGGATTTACTACATCAACTGAAAATGCTTTTAATGGTTCAGGAAGTGCAACAAAAAATGCTTCTTTTACTGCGACAATCTCAGCAAGGATTATTAAAGTACTCCGTAATGGAAATTATTTTATCTCAGGTAAAAGAGAAATTTTAATAGATAATCAAAAGCAAATAATTCAAATAAGTGGTGTCATAAGACCTTACGATATTGATCAAAACAATAGAATAGATTCATCACAAGTAAGTGATGCAAAAATTTTATATAAAACACAAGGGGACGTAGACCGTGCAGGACAACAGGGATGGGGAACGAAAATTATACAGTCAGTTTGGCCCTTTTAGAGTAATAGTTTTATACTCTCTATCCTTCTAAACTCTCCCTCATTTTGAGCATTTAAAAATTATTTAATAATTAGACTTCTTGTAAAAGTTCTATCCCCCTCAGGAATTTTGCAAGAAGTCTATTTGGAGAAGGTAAAAGGATGATGTTATGAGAACTAAGAAAAAAGATTATGAAGAGTTTAAAGACTTATTAGCAAAAGGTCAAAAATTAAACTTACTCTTAATTAATATTGATAATTTTAATAATATTAATGATTGTTATGGTATTGAATATGGTGACTTAGTTTTAGAAAAAATAAAAAAAAGTTTAAATGCTTTTAAGTTTAAAAATATTAATATTTATAGACTTGAAATAGATGAGTTTGCTCTTGTAAATTACTTTAATTTTGATGTTAGTGAAAATATTGAGATAGCAAATGAAATCATATCATTTTTTAATGAAAGTGAAATTGAATTAGATGAAGATGAAGATTTAGATATAAAAATATCTTTAAGTATAGGTATAGCTGAGGGTATAGGTTTAAGAGTATTCAATAATGCTAGAGTAGCTATTAAAGAGTTACGTTTACATGCTAGAGGTACATATCATGTTTACGATATGAAATCTCCTTATGTTAGAGCAACACAAAAAAATATTTACTGGATAAACACTATCCAAAGAAGTCTAGCAGAGGATAAGGTTGTTGCTTATTACCAACCTATCGTTGATAACAGTACAAATAAAATTACTAAATATGAATGCTTAACAAGAATTTATGATGATGGAGCTTATGTTTCTCCTTTTGAATTTATGCAAGCAGCTAAAGAGGCTAGGGTCATATCTTTAATCACTAAGTCAATTATAAAAGAAGCGTGTAGAATGTTTAGTAAAAATAGCTATGAATTTTCTATTAATATAACAAATGATGATTTAGAATTAGAGTATTTAGAAGACTACTTGTTAAAAAATACTCAAAGATTTAACATTAATCCTCAAAGGGTAATTTTAGAACTTTTAGAAGATATACCTAGTTTAAAAAAAGGGACTATCATTAAACAATTACTCTCTTTACAAGAGAAAGGGTTTAAGCTCTCTATTGACGACTTTGGAAGTGAGAGTTCTAATTTTTCTCGGCTCTTAGAGTTTCAACCTGACTATCTAAAAATTGATGGGTCTTTTGTTAAAAATATAATACATGATAAAAGAAGTCAAATAATTACAACGGGAATAATCTCAATTGCACATCAGATGGGTATAGAAATCATAGCCGAATATGTCCACTCTCAAGAGGTACAAAATAAGATAAAAGAATTAGGTGCTGACTTCTCTCAAGGATATTTTTTTGGAGAACCATCAAAAAAATTAAAAGAAGTTTTGTAAGAATCTAGTAGTTAAAAGCCACCTTATAAGTAGGATCATCTTCTTCATAAGAACAGTGCGGACCAGCAAGTTTAAGTATTGCCTTGCAGTCAGCGGATAAGTGTCGTAGTAGTAAATTTTTCCCAGCTTCCTCATACTTTTTGGTTATCATATCTATCGCTTCAACGCCAGAGGCATCCATAACTCTTGCCTCTTTAAAATCAATAACTACTTTTGGAGGATCATTTTCAATATCGAAGTTATCCCCAAATGTTGTAGCCGAACCAAAAAAAAGTGGACCATCAAGCTCATAAACTTTTGTTCCATCATTTTCAACATGGGACTTAGACCAAATCTTAGCATGTTTCCAAGCAAAGGCAAGTGCAGAGATAATAACTCCAGCAATAACGGCAATAGCTAAATCTTCAACAACGGTAATAATAGTAACCGTAAGCATAACAAAGGCATCTGTGCGAGGCATTTTATTGAGTCTTGAAAAACTCGACCACTCAAATGTACCGATACTTACCATAAACATAATACCAACAAGTACAGCTACTGGAATAGCATTTAAAACACCACTCATTGAAACAACAAGGACGATTAATGAAACAGCTGCAATAAATGATGAGAGACGACCAATCCCTCCAGAAGTATAGTTGATGATAGATTGACCAATCATAGCACAGCCTGCCATTCCACCAAAGAAACCACAAGTAACATTTCCAGTTCCCTGAGCTATACACTCTTTATTGGCAGACCCACGAGTGTTACTTAACTCATCCAAAACAGAAAGAGTAAGAAGTGACTCAATGATACCAACAAGCGCTACAATTACAGCATAAGGAAGTACTAAAATAATAGCGTCAAATGAAAACAAATACTCAGGAATTCCAAAACTCGGCATTTGACCTGCATACTTACTCATATCATCTAAACCACTAAGAAGCAAAGTATTTGTACCTGTAAAATATACTCCAAGAGTAATAGCGATAATTGCAATTAATCCAGCAGGAATAGCTTTGGTAAACTTTGGAAGTACATACATAATAGCCATGGTTAAAACTACTAAAACATACATCATATACCCTTGTCCCTCAAAAAATTTAAATTGAGCAGTACCAATGACAATAGCTAAACCATTTACAAAACCGTGAATTGCAGGGGTGGGGACAAGGCGGATGAATTTTCCAAGCTTTAAAGCCCCTATAGAAATTTGGATAAGTCCCGCAACTACTGTAGTGAGAAGTATATAGTGCAGTATTCCCATGGCTATAGCATCTTTATCTAAGCCCTGATCAGATAACATACCATTTGCCTCAATGCTAAGTCCAACTAAAACAATAGCCACAGCACCAGTAGCACCAGAAATCATTCCAGGTTTACCACCAATAAGAGATGTTATAAGACCTAAGATAAAGGCAGTATATAGTCCAACTATTGGACTTACACCTGCGATAAATGAAAATGCAATAGCCTCTGGAACTAATGCAACGGCTACAACTAAGCCTGAGAGAATATCATTTTTTATATTTTTTGATGTATATTTTTTTAAATCAAACAATTAAAAGTACCTCGGAATATAGTTTATATTAGTTCGCGAATTATATCGAAAAAGAAATTAAAGTATCTATTTTACTTATCCATATATGTGACTTAATTATCAAAATCTAAAAATGGAGTGAAATTTACTATTAATTGGGTATACGTAATAGGGTACCCATTTAGCTTAGTAGTTTTTTTACACACTCATTGATACGTTTTCCATCAGCTTTTGCTGCTAACTCTTTAGAAGCAATTGCCATAACTTTACCCATCTCTTTCATACTAGAAGCTTTTACTTTTGTGATAATCTCTTTTAGAGCTAGGCTGAGTTCATCATCACTCATTTGAGCAGGTAAATAAGGCATGTAAAAAGCTATTTCATCAACTTCTATCTGAACTAAATCATCTCGATTTGCAGCTTTGTATTGAGTGATAGAATCATTTCTACTTTTGACTTGTTTTTGAATGATTTTTATCACTTCATCATCACTAAGCTCTTTTCTCTCATCTACTTCTATTTGTTTAAAAGCAGATGTTAAAAGTCTGAGTGCATCTCTTTTCTTTGTTTCTTTTGCTTTCATTGCATTTTTTATATCTTGATTAATTATGTCTCGTAATTTCATTATTTTTCCTTAATTATTTGAATATATAAATTTAATTAAACTGAGGCTGAAGGAAAGGAATTATTTGTTTTTTACGACTAAGAACTCCATCCATCCACATTTGAGATTTTACTAGCTTCATATCAAATGCTGTTTCTATTTTACTTTCATCATCACTCACTGTTAAAAGGCTTGAACCCTCTTTCATTATGTCTGTTAAAAGAACTATAATGGTATGAAGACTTTCTTCTTTTTTCATTGCCAACATATCTATCATTATCTCATCTATTCGAGAATCAAGAACTGCTATATCTACCATCTCTAATTGGTTAATACCAACTTTATTTCCATTCATTACAAAAGATTTATAATCCCTTGTAATTAAATCTCTTACTGCTGCACCATGTACTTGTGATTTTACGATAAACATATCCATAGCGAGTTCTTTATAATCCTTAACTCCACAGATAATTGACAACTCTTTTACAGCCTTTGTATCTACCTTTGTGCATGTTGGGGATTTAAAGATTACAGTATCACTTAAAATGGCACACATCATCATCCCTGCTATATTTTTAGGGATTTTCACATCATAAGCCTTATACATCTCATAGACAACTGTGTTTGAGCATCCTATAGGTCTTATCCAACATTCTAATGGTGTTGAAGTTGTTAAGTCACCCAACTTATGATGATCTACAATTCCTAAAATAGTCGCTTCCATAATGTCATGAGGAGCTTGAGCCTTATCTGAGAAATCAATGATATATACATTCTCCCCAGCTACTGATGTTTTGAGTTGTGGAATTTTCCCATCAAACTTATCTAGGATAAATGCTGTTTCAGCAGAGATATTACCTTGACGAGTGGCAATACAATCTTCCCCTAATTGATTTTTTAAGTATGAAAGAGAGATAGCACCCACTATAGAGTCACTATCAGGGCTTGTATGTCCAAAAACGTATGTTGGCATGAAACGACCTTTAATTTTTTGTGATTGTACTATAAGTATTCTAATTTACTTTTTAACTCTAAGCTTGTGTTTAAAATGTATCAGTAATAATTTAGGGTTTAATCAGTGTTATCTTATTTTTCTCTCAACACTTATAAGATATAATTGCACACTTTATAAATGGAGTTCTTAATGAGCCAAATTACATACAAAGATGCTGGTGTTGATATAAACGCAGGTAACAGTTTCGTTGAAAATATCAAACCTCTTGTAAAATCTACAAAAATACCTGGTGTCTTAGGTGGAATAGGATCATTTGCTGGTGCATTTGAACTTCCAACTGGTTTTAAAGAACCTGTAATGTTAGCAGCCACTGATGGAGTTGGCACAAAACTTAAACTTGCGATTGATTCAGGTATTCATGATACTGTTGGAATTGATTTAGTTGCTATGTGTGTGAATGACTTACTTTGTAACTTTGGAACACCCTCATTTTTTTTAGATTATTACGCTACTGCTAAACTTGATGTAGACATTGCTACAAGCGTTATAGCAGGTATTGCAGAGGGTTGTATAAGAAGCGAATGTGCTTTAATCGGTGGAGAAACTGCTGAGATGCCAGGGATGTACTCAAATGATGATTACGATTTAGCTGGCTTTGCAGTTGGAGTATGTGAAAAATCGGAGATGGATAGAGTATCACTCGTTCGTGCTGGACATAGACTTATAGCACTTCCAAGTTCAGGACTGCACTCAAATGGTTTTTCACTTGCAAGAAAAGTATTGTTTGAAAAAATGGGAATGAAATTTGAAGATGATTTTAATGGCAAACCCTTAATCCAAACCTTACTAGAACCTACAAATATCTATGTAAAAACATTTAAGGCACTTAAAAATGAGATTGTCGCCATGGCTCATATCACAGGAGGAGGAATAGTAGAAAATCTGCCTCGTGTACTTCCCAATAACTTAAAAGCTAAGGTACAAAAAGGTTCTATTAAAGTCCTTCCAATATTTGAACTCATGTCTGAGCATATAGACAGAGATGAGATGTTTCGAGCCTTTAATATGGGTGTAGGGATGATACTTGTAGTTGAAGAATCAAATGTTCAAAAAGTTTTATCTCAAACTGATGGTTATTTGATTGGTGAGATTGTTGAAGGAAAACGAGAAGTGGTGATGGTATAATTTAATATTAATTTATATGATACAGTGCAGTCATAGTGCTACTAAGTAAGAGAGTATAAAATTATATTTGGGTAGATACTTAAGATAATTGAAACTGAAAAGGCTAATGGTTTAGATGCTTGAGCAATTGATGAAGTCAAGAAAAAAGATACTTTTATGATAAGCAAGAAAGGATAATACTTCTTATGATAAATATCCATAAATATTTTTTACTCAAAATAAATAGTCTAACCATTAGACAAGCAAGTATAGTTACTACATTTTTTACTTTTTTCTTTACTATAATCTTTGCTTACTTATTAATAACAGAAAACAACAAAGATTATGAAAAAGCTTTACTAAATCAACAAAATGTTCATAAAAAACCTTTAAGTGCTGAGGAAGCATATAAACAAACACAAAAAAAATTAAAAACTCTTTTAATTAAAAATACTATAGCTATTGCAACCTTAGCTTTTATTATTTTTGCCATTATGCTAGGATTTTCTAAAATATTTAACACACTCATTCAAAGAGATATGCAGGTATTTTTAGATTTTTTTAAAGATACTGCACACAAAGAACAACTCTTAGATCCAAATACTATTTTTTTTAAAGAGTTTAAAACGATGCTTGGGTATGCAAATAATATGGTAGATACCATAAGTGAGCAAAAAAAAACACTCCTAGAGTTAAACCAAAGTTTAGAGGATAAGGTAAAAGAAAAAACAGCCGACTTGGTTTTAATAAACAAAAATTTAGAAGAGGAAAAGGTGTTTTCTCAAGATTTACTAAACTCTCAAAAAGAATTTTTACGCTATACCGTGCATGAAACAAATACACCTTTGAGTATAATTCTCACTAGTATAGAGCTTTTTGTTATGAAAAATGAAAAAGATAGACAACTCTCAAAAATTGAAGCAGCAGTTAAAAATATATTTAATATATATGATGATTTAAGTTATTTGGTTAAAAAAGATCAAGTGAAGTATCCTAAAATTGCTATAGAGATTAACACCTATTTATGCTCTCGATTAGATTTTTTTTCTGAAGTAGCTGAGTTATCAAAAATAAGTTTCAATTATATAAAATTTTCAAAAGAGGTTTATATCTATTTTAATGAAACAAAACTCCAAAGAATTATAGACAATACAATTACAAATGCAATCAAATATACCTTGCAAAATGAAATGGTTGATATAAAACTAAAGAAAGAAGGTAGTTTTATAGATATATCAGTTGGAAGCAAATCTAAAGAGATTAAAAATACAGATAAAATTTTTGACTCCTTTTATAGAGAAGAGATAAATACCGAAGGTTTTGGTATAGGGCTTGGTTTAGTCAAAAGTATTTGTAATGAGGAAAATGTTCTCATTACACTTAATTCAACCGATATAAAAACAACTTTTACATATAGATTTAAAATGATGGGTAGCTAATGAAAATACTTTTACTTGAAGATGAGTTAATGCTCAATGAATCTATACAAGAATATTTGGAAGAATCAGGACATAGCGTAGAGAGTTACCTTGATGGTTTACAAGCTTATGAGAGCATGAAAAAAGACTCTTATGACTTGTTAGTTTTAGATATTAATGTTCCTGGTATTGACGGACTTAGTTTTTTAGAAAAATTACACCTTCTTAAAATCCATACTCCAGCGATTTATATAAGTGCATTAGTCGATATTGAAGATATTTCTCGTGCTTATAAATTAGGCTGTTATGACTACTTAAAAAAACCCTTTCATCTCAAAGAACTATCTCTGCGTATAGATAGAATAACATTAGATAAAGAAGTTCCACGAGTCCATTTAAGGTTATCAAAACATTATAGTTATGACCAAGAACATAGTGTGCTTTTATTTCAAAATGAGCCTCAAATACTTACAAAAAGACAATCACAAATCATAGATTTACTTGCAAGAAATAGAAGTATGGTTGTAGATTTTGAGCAGTTTAGAATCTATGTTTGGAATGAGCAAATTATAGACAATGCCACAATACGCGCGGAGATAAACAGACTCAAAAAAATTCTCAAAGAAAACTTACTTGTTAATGTTCGTGGAATGGGTTATATGATAGAAAAACCTTAATAGAATTCTTACAAAAGTCTAATATTATGATAAAATACCATATAAAGGTAGACTATGACATACACAATTATCCATACTATTCATATATTTTCCGTTTTCATTTACGGCGGTTTTTTATTTGTTGATATTTTATTTTTGAGTAAAATGAAACAGACTCTTAATGAAGAAGAACATAAACTAGCTAGGGAAGCAATAATGATTCATGTACGAAAAGTAGTCCCTTATACTTTAATGATTGCAGTTGTAAGCGGTTTATATATGCTCTTTAATATTTTTGGTGAGATTAGTAAAGATGGCTTTAGTAACTTCCAAATCATGCTAAGTCTCAAAGCCTTTTTAGGTTTATGGTTAGGATTTCGTGGTATTAATCAAAAACTCTTTGGCATCAATCCTTGGGTATTTAAAAGCCATTTATTCCCTTTTTCTCTTGTTGTTATCATTATTTTATTATCACAAATTATGTTTTTATAAAATTATTCCCAGTCACTGTACTTTGAATTTAGATGCTTGTCTTTTTTATAGCGTTTAGCATTTTTACTTTTATCTAGCTGGTTTGAACTATAGATAATATTTTCTTTTATATCTTCTATATCTTTATCTGAATTTACTAGAGATGCTATTTTTTTCACTAAATTTTGCAAATCTTTAAGTTCCCCTTTATACAAGTCTATCTCTTGAATTCTATTTAAAAGTTTTAAAGCATTTTCTATTTTTTTATGAAATCCTTTTTTTGAGAGTTCTGGAGTATTAAGTAAATAAGAGATAATACTTTTATGAAATCTTTCTAAGGCTCTTATATATCGGAGTCTAGTTGCGTTGTCAATAGCTTTTTGTGATGCTGCCATATTCATCCTATCTATAATAATAATAATTTTTTGGTATAATCCTAAAATTATATCACTTTATTGGAAAAAAATTGAACAAAATTATATTATTACTCTTGATTCTTATCTCATCACTCTTTGCCCAACTTAAAAATGAATATCTAACACAAAAATTTCTTGATTCTAAAATACCTATAATTGATATACGTACAGTTGGAGAATGGAAAGAAACAGGAATACTTGAGGGATCAATCCCTATAGAATTCTTTAACGAAAAAGGTCAATATAATATCCCTACTTTTTTAGCAACTTTAAATTCTAAAGTAGATACAAAAAAACCTTTTGCCCTCATTTGTCGTACGGGTAGTAGAACTAAAATGATTGCAGTCTTTCTTTCTGATACATATAATTATAAAGTTACCAATATTACGGGTGGAATCAAAATTCATAGAATGAATTATGCAGATTTAAATTTTGTAGATTACAAATAAGCTTGTACTCAAAATATATGCCGACATTTATCAAATTTCTTTTTTTTCTTACACTTAGAATTGTCCTAACTTTGAGTGTTTTGGGATTTATTATATTTTTACTCTGGGGTGCCTTATACCTACTATTTATAGATTAATTCAAAATGTACGATTTTTTCTTTCTTCTTTTTAATAAAAATATTCTATAGTATTAATATGCTATAATCTAAGGACATTATGAAGATTCAAAGGATATTTCCATGTTAGAAAACTTATCAATAAAGTTTAAAATGACCTTAATGCTTATCATACCAACTTTTATAATATTTATACTTTTAAGTATAAATATATATAAAAACTATTCACAACTTAAAGAACTTACAAAAATAGAACAAGCGAGTATTTTTATAACAAAGATAAGTGCTTTAGTCCATAACACCCAAAAAGAGCGTGGTGCTTCTGCTGGATTTATTGGCTCAGATGGAGCAAAGTTTTCAGATGAGCTTCCTTTGATTAGAGAAGAAACTGATTTTTTAAGAGAAAGTATGCTTACATTTTACAGAACTATGGATTTTTCACTTTATCCACAAGATATGCAAGGTCAATTAAATGATGCACTCAATCGTCTTTCTAAAATAGAAGAAAAAAGATCTAGTATTTCTTCTTTAACATTGAGTGTCTCTGATTCTGTATATTACTATACACAAATGAATAGTGCTTTTTTACAAACCATCGCTTATATTGCAAAGATGAGTTCCAACAAAGAGATGACAACCTCTTTGAACGCTTTTACAAACTATCTCTATTCAAAAGAAAGAGCTGGAGTTGAGAGAGCTGTTATGACAGCTACTTTTGCTCAAGATACTTTTCCCTCTGGTTTTTATGCAAAACTAGTAAAATTAATTAGTCTTCAAGATGCCTATATGAGTAGATATTTATTTTTAGCCACTGATAAAAATCGTAAATTTTATCAAAAAACTTTAGTTGGAAATTCCGTTGATGAAGTAAATCGTATGCGAAAAATCGCTCTTTTAAATATGGATGGTGGTTTTAATATTAACGCATCAGTATGGTTTAGAGAGATGAGTGTAAAAATAGAGTTACTTAAAAAAGTTGAGACACATCTTTCTGAAGAAATATTACTTTTAGTAAAAGGTTTAAAAAATACATCATCTTCAGATATGATGCTAAATATTAGTTTAAATATCATCATTATGCTATTTGTTTTAGGCTTTGGTATTTTAGTTGCTCAGGGCTTAATTAGTAAAATAGTCAATTTAAGAGATGCACTTGAAGAAATTGTTTCTTCAAATGATTTTTCAAAAACTATTTCTTGTTATGGTAATGACGAAATAGTTACTATTGTTAGGGCAACTAACCTTGCTATCCAAGCAGCAAATACTGCTATACAAAATGCGAATGAAGCTAGAATTCAATCTGAAGAACATGAGGATATAATTCAAGTACAGTTAGATAGAAATAACTTAACCCTTAAACTAACAGATCTTTTAAGTGAAGGGGCTATGTTTGCTCTTTCTTTAGTTCAAGACGGTATGACGAAAAATATGGATGCTATTGACAGTATAAATAAAAAAAATATGCAAACAGAATCTATGGTAGAAGAAGTAACCGAATCTACAGCTCAAATGGGAAATTCTCTCAATAATATTTCACATAAAATGCAAGAGAGTAGAGAGAATTCAGATCAACTTAACCGTAGTGTAAATGAAATTACAAATGTAATATCTTTAATTAAAGATATATCAGATCAAACAAATCTTCTTGCATTAAATGCAGCTATTGAAGCCGCTCGGGCAGGTGAGCATGGTCGTGGCTTTGCTGTTGTTGCTGATGAAGTTAGAAAACTTGCTGAGAGAACGCAAAAAGCAACAAGTGAAGTTGAAGTCAATATCAATCTTCTCAAGCAAAATTCTTCCTCCATGCAGGATTTTTCAGATCAAATGGATACAGAGATTAATTCATCATTAGAAAAACTAGGTAGTTTTAATAGCAATCTACATATATTAGTTCAAAGTGCAGATATCATTAAAGATGAAAATAAACGAATTTCTAATACAATGTTCTTAAATCTTGCAAAAATTGACCATATTATTTTCAAATTTTCTGCTTATGATGCTGTTTTTAAAGATGATGGGGAACATACTTTTTCTAATTCTAGTAGTTGTAGATTTGGAAAATGGTATATAGCTAAAGGTAAAGAAGTGTTTAGTTCTTCTCCTGCTTACACTAAAATCAATACACCACATGAAGCTATTCATAAAAACATACAAAAGGTGCCTGATTTAATCAAAACTGGTTCAATTAAAAATGCTGATAAAATTGTAGCTGCTTTTGAAAATGCTGAAAAAAATTCTCATGAATTATTTTTAATATTAGACGAACTCTAGGGTTTACATTTTTTTAACACTAATATTATTTACCATTGCATAAAGCGTTGGTAAATAAATAAGGTTTAAAACCGTTCCCCATAGTAATCCAAAACCAATAGATATAGCAATAGGTTGTAAGATTACTGCTTGAGCACTCGCATAAAAAATCAAAGTAAATAAACCTAAGAATGTTGTAACAGATGTTATGATGATAGGACGAAGTCTTAGTCTAGCACGCTTAAAGAACTCTTCACTTTTATGAGTTCCACGAAGAAAATCTAGCATAATAATACCATCATTTATAACAACTCCGGAAAGTCCTAGTATCCCTATAAAGGATGGCATAGTCAAATTTATACCAAGGAGTTTATGTCCTAGTAAAGCACCTAAAATAGAAAGCGGAATAACACTCATAATCATCAATACATACTTTATTTTTGAAAAAATTAAAAGAAGTGTTAGAAAAATCAATGATACAGCAATAACAGATGTTCCTTTCATATCACTTTTAAGTTGTTTATTCTTCTCTTTTTCACCTAGTAAATTGACCTCTATACCTGATATTGAAACTTGAGATAAAGTATTTTTAAGGGATGTTAAAATCTCACTAGGAGTGCTAATACGCTTATCTACTTTTGCATATATAATTTTTACAATATTTCCATTAAGCTTATTTATTTTTTCATAATCTCTTATTTTTATAATGTTTGCGACATCCGTTAATTTTACATAAGTTCCATCAGCTACAGGAAGATTAAAATCAAGTAAAGTTTGTATTTTATCTTTATTACTATCCTCTGTTTTAATCTCCATCACTCCAGAATTATTAAAAGTAGTCGCTTGTCGTTTTTGTAAAAAATAATTACTCAAAGTTCGTGAAATGGATACTTCACTAAGCCCTAAAGACTCTCCATATGAGTTTATTTTAATTTTGTATTCCATTTTTCCATATCGAATATTATCGCTATAGTTCACTACACCTTTAATTTTTACTATCTCTTTAGATATTTGTGTAACAGCACGTTTTAATGCCTCATCATTACTTCCAGAGAGATTGATTTGAATATCGCTACGAATAAGTCCTGCCTTATCTTCTTGCACACCTAACTCAATCATATTATATTTTTTTCTAAATGGCTCTATTAGTTCACTTGCACGGGGAGCTAAAATAAAAGTTCTCTCTTTACGCTTTTCATTAGAATCATCAAAATCAAAACTAAAATTGAGTATGGGATTTACATATTTATTTACCCAGTTTGTTTCTATTCTATCATAGAGTTCTAGTGTGATATAAAAGACATTATTATTTAACTCTGTTTCACCAGCTAAACTTCGCCTATATCCACTTGTCATAGAAGTTGTCTTGATAGAAAACGTATCTGAGTGAGCTATCATAGTTTTTTCTATCTCTCGTGCAATTTTAAAGGTCTCCTCGATAGGTGTATTTACATCTAACTTACCTGATATATAAAGATTATTTCCATCAAAATTTGGGAAAAACTGAAACTTCATTGACTGAGCTGTAATTATTGTCAATATAGGAATAAGAATCAAAAATAAAACTAAAAATATATTTTTGTATTCTATGTTAAATCGTAATATTTTCTCATACAAATTTTGAAATGGTGTCCAATTTATAAGATTTTTACTCTTTTTTAAGAGTTCTGAAGCGTGTAAAGGTAAAAATAAAAAGCTCTCTAAAAGTGAACCTATTAAAATCATCACAACCACAATCGGTACCATTATAAGAAAAAGGGCAATCTCTCCATTCATCATAAACATTGGTAAAAATGCAGCCGCAGTTGTTAGAGTAGCAAGTGTTATAGGTAATATCATCTCTTTTACGCCAAGGATAGAGGCCTCATGATTATTCATTCCCTCATCAATATGCCTTTGGATATTTTCCCCAACTACGATAGCATCATCAACAACTATACCAATAACTATTAAAGCTCCTAAAAGTGAGACAATATTTATAGAGTAGCCCATATAATAGATAAATAAAAGTCCGATTATAAATGAAAAGGGTATCCCAAGTGTAACAATAAAAGCAATACGAAGATTTATTAAAATAAACATTGATAAAAATACTAAAATTAAACCAAACATAAGATTTGAGACAATTGTATTTAATCGACTCTTTATCGGTTTAGAACTATCTTTATAAAAATTAAAATTTACCCCATCATAATTTTTTTCAAGGTTTTTAATCTTTAATCGTAATTCTTTGGAAAGTTCTATAGCATTTCCCTTTTCACCTTTTGATATGACAAGGGTTAATGTCTGATTAGCATTAAAGGTTGAAAGAGTTTTTGTTTGTGGATGATGTAGTCTGACCTCAGCAATATCTCCAAGTTTAATAAATCTAGCACCTACTTTTAAGATACTCTCTTTATATTCCTCTATATTCGATTTTCCATTTGTAGTAGATACATAAGCAAAATGACCTGCTTCTTCAATTTTTCCTATAGGAAAAATTGAAGAAAGATTTGAAATCGCATTTATAACATCTAAAGGGTCTAATCCATAAGCTAAAATAGCTTCTGAGTGGATACTAATTAAGATTTCTTCATCAGAATCACCTCGAATAGAAATATCACTTATATTTTTAATTTTTGAAAGTTTTGACTTAATATCTTGCGAAATTACAGTTAATTCCCAAAGAGAACGTGTATTTGATGATACTGCTAAATTTATAAGAGGCTTGTTCTTATCCATAAGTTTAGCAACGGGTTCATCCATATCTGAGGGTAAAAACTGCCTTGATAGAGCTATAGAATCTTTTACTTTAGAGAGTAAATTTATTCTATTTGCATTTTCTCCAAGAGTAAGTATGATAACAAAAGAACCCGGAGTAATAGTAGTCTCCGACTTATCTATGCCATCTATGTTACTGAGTTCATCTTCTATATCTCGAACTAGCATTTCATTCATATTTGTAGCACTAGCACCAGCATAAGTTCCTTGAATACTTATCTTATCAAGCTCCACTGGAGGAAACATCTCTTTTGGAATATTTATATATGCGTTATATCCAAGATATGCTAAAAAAACTAAAAGTGAATAATTTAATCTTTTATTTGATATAAAATATTCAATAAATCTATGCACTTTATTCCATATCTTTATTTATGAACTTCCTACTAATTATAATTCCACCTAATATTAAAAAAAGAAAAATAATTCCTATTATAATATAATAGCTACTAAGCCCTATCTCTATTTTTTCAAGAATAGGAGTCTTGTTTTCAAACATATCTTCTGAAAGGATATTTTCTGTTTTCATAGGCTTAACTACTATTTCAGCTCTTTTTGTACTGTTATTTTCTTCTCTTATTGGGAATAACTCTTCTTTTATGTTTTCTTCAAGTATCTCTGGAACTTCATCTTCAAGCATCTCATCAAATTCTTCTCCCTGCATTCTACTTTTTAGAAGTATTACATTCGATTTTTCTTCAGTTTCCTCTTGAAGTATTTCAGTAAATTCTTCTTGAGGTTTTATATCTATCTTTTCTTCAGTTTCCTCGTCAAACATTTCATTAACTTCTTCTTCAAGTATTACATCTATCTTTTCTTCAGTTTTTTCTTGAAGTATTTCATTAGCTTCTTTTTTAAACTTTGTCTCAACATCTTTTAAATACTCTTTACCTCTTATACCTCGGCTAGGGTAAGGTAAAGAATAAATATCATCATAATGTGCCTTTAAAATTTTCATAATTTCGTATGTATGTAGATACGATTCAAAATAATTTATAGACACCACCGTATAATCACCAATAGGGGTATTAATGACTCTCAATTGCTCTTTTTGCATCAAGTTTTGGAGACCTACATCATCTTGAATCTTCTTATTCAAAAGTATTAAAGCATTTTTAGCATTGCTTTTTATAGAATAACAACCAACAATTACCTGTCTTTGAACTGCAAATAATAAAGTTGAGAGCAAAAAAATTGTAAGTAAAAATTTCATTTTGTTTCCTGTTTTTTTGATTAAAATAAAGATTTTACCATAGTCAGATGAGTATATTATCTTTTCTTTGCATAATGATAGCGTTTTTAGTATAATCTCACTTTTAAAAAAGGAAAAAATTTGAAAATTAATAAACCTTTAATCACTAACTTAGTTGCATTTTGTCTCATTACCTTATCATTTATCTTAGAAAATGAGTATTCAAACATTTTACTCTTTAGTGGTCTCTTTGCTCTCTCAGGTGCGATAACTAATCAACTTGCAGTATACATGCTCTTTGAAAAAGTTCCTTTACTTTATGGTTCGGGTGTAATTCCATCCCAATTTGAAGCTTTCAAAGAAGCTATTAGAAACCTTATGATGAATGAATTTTTTACACGTGAACAATTAGAAATCTTTTTTAAAAATGAAGAAAAAAAGCTTAATTTAGAACCTATTATTCAAGAAACAGACTTTTCACCAGCATTTGATGCACTTTCTACAACAGTAATGGAATCATCTTTAGGTGGTATGCTAGAGATGTTTGGAGGTAAATCTGCACTTGATACTCTTCGTGAACCATTCTCTGAAAAAATGAAATCAGCAGTTATTAAAATTGTAAACTCTAACACATTTAATGAAAGCTTACAAAAGCATATACAGAGTTCATCTCTAAATAATAATATCTTAGCATCTATTGAAAGTGTTATTGATACGAGGTTAGATCAATTAACACCACAAATGGTAAAAGAAATAATTCAAAAACTCATTAAGGAACATCTTGATTGGCTTATTGTTTGGGGTGGGGTATTTGGTGGACTTATTGGATTAGTTAGTTCTTTTCTTTTCTAGTCCTATATTAGGATATTTTTAAATTCTAATTGTTGTGTCTAGAATAAATTTAAAAAAATAAAAGCTATGAGCTCTCCGTCCTTTATAATAACTTTTTCAACATAGTTTTTCATATTTTTCATGAGATTTACCTAAGTTCAAGGATGATATTCAATGCGTTTAAGAAAAAAATTAATACTTTTTATGTAGAATATAATAAATAAAAATATTGAGAGTAGTATGACAATTTTAGTACTAGATGCAAGTGTAACAGTAAGAACGAGAATAAGAGAGTTACTTTTGGAATTAGATTCTAATAATTTAGATATTGAGCTATTTGAAAATGCGGAAAAAGTTCTCGATTTTATGGAAGACAATGAAGTAGATTTACTTTTTTCATCTATAGAAACCTTTGGTATAGATGGTGTCTCTTTTGTGGATACTTTGTTAAGACATAACCCTGCTTTTGTATCAAAATTATTTATAGTTACTTCGCAAAATAACAGTGATGCTTTTGCTTCTATCAAAGATGTTGGTGCAAAACGCTTTATCAAAAAGCCGATTAATGAAAAATATTTTAAACATTTTGTAATTCCTGAAATAAATAAAATATTTAAATAATTGAGAGAGATAAATTCTCAAATTATTTATCAAACATTACTGAACCTAGTCTAATCATATTCGATCCACATTCGATGGCTAACTCAAAGTCTCCGCTCATACCCATAGAACAGATTGTAGCTCCATCTAAATTTTTATAAATATCGTATGTTGTTTCAAAGCTTTTTTTTACAAGAGTTATATCATCAGAGTAAGCACCGATACTCATAAGTCCTTTGAGTTTGATATTAGGACACTCTTTTTGAATTTGTTTATAAATATCTAATGCTAGTTCTGGCATTACACCATGTTTTGATTTCTCTTTTGCAGAATTTATTTGTAAGAGTGCATCTAGTGTCATATCTTTAGTAAGTAGTTTTTTTTGTAGCTCTTGTGCTAAGTCTAAAGAATCAAGAGAATGGAAAAGACTAGGGTTAATATCTAGGAGATTATTTATCTTATTTTTTTGTAAGTTACCAACAAAATGCCATTCAATTGGAAGTTCTTCAAGCTCCTTAGACTTTGTTTTTAAATCTTGAACTTTATTTTCGCCAAATGCTCGTTGTCCAATGTTATAAAGTTTAGTTATCTCATCAAGAGTAGAATTTTTACTAATGGCTACTGTTTTTACTATATGGTAATCACTTACTCTAAGTCTTGCATATTCTACTCGTCTGACTATATCATCTATATATATTTTGTATTGTATTTGTGTCACTTTATTGTCCTAATTTAGCTATTTAAAGTAGTTTTGAGAGTATTAAAATCCCTATTCTTTGTATAAAATTATATCAAAAATAATATTATAATAAGTTTTTAGATTAATGTGTTGTACATACAGAGCATACATCAAAGGTACGAAAAATAAATTTAGCATCCTCTTGACTTACACCTTTCATCGCTTTTTGAGCTGGAGTTAGTTTATCTTGTGTTGAACTACCAATATTCCATTGAGTAGGTGTGATAATTTTGTAGCTCTTAATCAAACCTTTATCAATCTCTATTTTATGGATTAGTGGTCCTCTGGGAGCTTCTACTATACCGATACCGTGTGAAGAGATATCTGTTATATCACTTGTTTTTTTACATGAATCTTCTAAAATATTTATAGAATCTAAAAGAGTCATAGAATGTTGAAGTAACTGGAATGTTTCAAATATTCTTGCGATTACTCTGGTATAGGCACTATCTTTATATCTTCTATGTAGATTTTTAATCAAAGGTTTTTTTCGTGCCATCTCTCGGGATAAAGGACCAACCTCATGGTAGATATTATTATATAAAGCATTTAAAGCATATGATTTTTCATTAGGAGAATAGCTATTAACAGTGCTTACCAGTTGTGTATTTATAGTATATATTCTGGTTTGTTTTAGTCTTGATGCTTGTGTAAAAAAATGTTTTCCTAGTACTATAAAATTATCGTGAGCATAACCTTTTTTGTGCATATCTAAAGAGAATAGTTGTTTTTCGATGTGACTTAGGGTACTATCTAAAGTGTGGAAATCTTTACAAGAGCTAAACTTTAAACAGGTATCCATCTCTACTCCCAAAAATTCTGTTTCACAAAAAGACACTAATGTTTCTACATATGATTTTACTTGCATCATCTCTATTTGTGTTGGGTCACAGGTCACGCCACCTGGAACCATGTAAGAAGAGTGCGGCCATTGACCTGCTAACGTGGCTATAGCTTTTGTGGCTAATGAAGCAGCATAGATACCTTTAAGGGGTCTTTTATCTAAAGTAGCATTTGTTAATTTATTTAATTCTGGGATGAGTACTAAATATATCCATTTTAAATGATTTTGTACAATTTCCATGATCAGGGTAAATTCTCGAATTTTTTCAGCTTTATCAGAAAGAAAAATTTCATGACCTGCATTTTTATAAGCATCTTCTATGGCTCGAACGGATGCCATTAAATGAGCATGTCCACAGATTCCACAAACTCTTGGGGTAATTACTAAAGCGTCAAGTGCTGGTTTTAGTTTTAAAATACTTTCTATACCTCGAAAATGGGGAAAAGCTACGGTAGCGAATTCAACCTTTTTATCTTTGAGTGTAAAAGATATAGAAGCTTCTCCCTCTATCTTATCAATAAGTTGTTTTGTAATCAATCAGTTTTCCTTTTAGTCTTTGGATGCTAAATGTTTTTGCAATGCCTAGCATAGTTAAATAACTTCTTTTTGGAATTCCGATAGGTACATCTTCTGGGATAGACATATTTGTTTTTGTAGTAAAAAGATTTTTACGAGGATAATCTGCTTCAGTACAACCAAAGCAAGGTGTTCCAACTCGTGTTTTAGAACTTACTTCATTCCAAAGTATTGTATTGCATGATGCGTGTGTCATTGGACCTCTACAACCTTGTTCATAAAATAAACAGCCCTCTTTTACTCCAAACTCTTTCGTATCTACTTTCCATTCAAAATACTCATTTCTTGTGCATCCATGATGTGCTAAAGTGCTGTAAAGCTCTTTTGGTCTATGGAGTTTATCAAGATAAATTTTGTGATTTCCTAGTAGTATATTTAAAGTAGTTGCTAGCCACTCTGGATGAACAGGACAGCCTGAGAGATTAATTACTTTATCTTTTATATGCACTAAAGGACCACTTAAAACTTCTTCATCATAGATTAAACCTGTATTTCTTTGTGGTGCTGATGCCTTAAACATACCTCCAAAACTTGCACAAGTTCCCAAAGCAATAATGTGATTAGCCTTCAAAGAATAGTGAGTTAAATATTTAGAAACAAGTACATCTCCTCTTTTTAATTGAGGGTCAAAAGTTCCTTCAAATATGAGAATATCTACCTCTGCTTTCATCGCTATTATTTCTTTAAATTCATAGGTGGACTCTAAAGCATGATGATAAACAATAAGAAATTTTTTAAGAAGTGTCTCTAAGTTTTGTAAGTTAAAAAAAGAGTGTGTATTCCCATTGCAGGTCACTCCTTGTAACCAAAGGAGCTTTGGTTTAGTTTCGTGTTTTAAGTGCATTATAAATATTTGTAGCTATCGCTTCTTTATAAGACTCTAAAGGATCAGGAAGTATTTTTTCACCAAAAAGAAATACCATCCCACCTAGATAGCCCATAAATAAGCCAAAGGCACTAAAAAAATCTTGATTGTGTAATTCACCATCACTTACACCTTTATCAAAAAATATCATCATCTCTATGATAAAAGGAGAAACACAAATCATCCCCTTGCAATCTTCGCCGAATATTTCTCTATTTGAAAGATAAACACGTAAAAAATATTCTATCATCTCTGGTTTTGTATTTGCCATATCAAAATACATAGATACAATTTGAAAAATCTTTTCTTCACTAGAGATACTTTTTTTATTTATTGCTAAAATTTTTTCCCCTAAGTACTGAGAAATAAATAAAACAAGTTCTTTTGCTAAACTATCTTTAGAAGAAAAATAATTATAAAAATTTCCAACACTCATCCCAACTTTTTCTGCAATATCTGGAATTGTCGTGATATAAAATCCTCGTTCAGAAAACAGTTTAAGAGACGCTGCTATGATAGTTGATTTTCGTTTTTCTTTTGTTATTCTTGCCACAATTTTTCCAAATAATTTGATTTTAAACAATGGAACTTTTTAAATAGATGAAAAAGTTCTTCTTTATACTTATTTTATCATTTTAAAACTTAACTAATGTTGTGATAATTTAAAGTCTCTATCCATTGTTTCATTTTTTTTTCATATCCAATATTTTTGAATTCAACAAACTTTATTTTTTCTATAAGATGTTTTTGTTTAACATATCCACCAAAATTATGAGGGTATAGATATCCAATATGCTGGTCCTTTAAAGCTTCAGGGATTTCAAGTAAAAGACCATTTTTTACAGCAGATAAAGCTTCATTTATTGCCAGATAAGAAGAGTTAGATTTTGGTGAGGCACAAAGATAAACTACTGCTTGAGCTAAAATAATTCTCGCTTCTGGAAAGCCGATTTTACTTACACTTGTCATGCAAGATGTTGTAAGTGTTAAAGCTTGAGGGTTAGCATTTCCTATATCTTCACTTGCTAAAATGACAAGTCTTCTTGCTATAAAGTCAGCACTCTCTCCGCCTTCAATCAATCGTGCTAGATAATATATCCCCGCATCAGCGTCAGATCCTCGAATAGATTTAATCATAGCGGAGGTCAGATCATAATGCACTCCAGCTTCTGAGCTTCCTGCACTTATCGCATTTGGTCTGAGCGATTTTAAAAGTTTTATAGTTATATGTGTATCAATATTTGAGCAAAACTCCAAGAGCTTTAACATCGCTCTAGCATCACCACCTGAACTCTTTATAAGATACTCCTTTGCATCATCTTCTAGTGTAATATCCGTAGTTTTAAGCACTTTATAAACAAGTGTTAATAATGCTGCATTTGTGATATTTTTTAGCTCAAAAAGCATGGAACGAGAACGGATAGCAGAAGTAAGAGAAAAGAAAGGATTTTCTGTTGATGCACCAAGGACAAGTACAGAATTGTTTTCCATGACGGGAAGTAAAACCTCTTGTTGATTCTTAGCTAAACGATGTACCTCATCTATAAATATCAAAGGTTTTTGCAAAGCATTTTTATACTGATCAAATATTTTACGAAGCTGTTCGACTTTAAGTGAAGTTGCATTGAACTCATAAAAAGGCAAGTCCATAGTGGATGCGATAATTCGAGCAAGAGAAGTTTTACCAGTCCCAGCTGAACCATAAAAAAAACTATGTCCTAGGACTTGCTTTTCACATAAAATTCTTAGGGGAGAATCTAGGGAAACGAGATGTTCTTGTCCCACTACATCATCGAAAGTTTTTGGTCGAAGGAGCTGTGTAAAATCCAAATGTTTTACTTTCTTCTCGTATCTTTTTTTGTTTTTCCTATCTCTCTTTGTTCTTTTTCATCTGCTTTTAAAAATGTAAAAAGTGCTGAGTATTCACTTCTTGTTAAAAATCTTGTCTTACCTGTTGGTAAATTGTTGAGTTCTATTTCAGCAAAAGAAAGACGCTTCAAATCTGCTACATCCGTACCAAAATGTGCAAAAAATCTTCTAATTTCACGATTTTTACCCTCTGAGATAGCTATCTTTAAAATCGAATAGTTATGCTCATTTTTTTGGATTTTATATCCAAGAAAAGGTGCAAAAGTCATACTTGTAATATCCGAATGTGAATGCCCCCCAGCAGTTGCATCTGCGAGTTCTAAACCATTCATCATGGCAGATTCCATCTCTGGTGTCACCACACCTTTAATCTTTACTTTATAAACTCTCTCTAATCCTGAATTCATCAAAGCTGTTGCAACTTTTGAAGCATCTGTTAAAAGTAAAACACCCTCTGTGGCATAATCTAGTCGCCCTACAGGAATGAAATGTTTATACTTAGCATCTAAGCCATCATAGATAGTTTTTCTACCACGAGGGTCACTTTTTGTTACTAGCTCCCCCTTAGGTTTGTTATACACAATTACCGTATACTTATCTCTTGGAGTTATTTGTTTGCCACTCACATAAACGATTACTTGTTTTTCATCAACCTGTGTAGCTGGATTTTTTTGAATCTCTCCATCAACTCTTGTATATCCATCTTGGATAGCCTTATCTGCTTCTCGTCTGGAGTAGCTAGAGTGGTGTGCAATATATTTGTTTAATCTCATCATATTTATGATATACCTTTTTCTATCAGCGTATGTATGTGCAGTACGCCTTTAATTTTTTTTCTTTATCTGTAATTACAAGTAGCTGTATTTTCTTTTTTTCTATTAAAATGAGTGCTTCACTTGCGAGTAAGTCTTCATTTTCACAAGTCATGGGATTGAGTGTTGCATACTCTAAAACATTAGCATCAAGTGAAAAATCATCTTTGAGTAATGCTCGGCGGATGTCTCCATCGCTTACAAGTGCTATGAGTTTATCGTCCTCATCTGTTACTAAAACAGTACCAAGACGACCTTCGCTAATGCTAAGAATTGCGTCTTTTACTTTTGTATTTTTACTTACTATAGGGATGTTTTTACTTCGCATTAGGTTTGAGACTTTCACAAACAACTGTTTTCCTAAAGCACCACCGGGATGAAAAGAAGCGAAATCACTTTTTTTAAAATCTCTTGCCCTCATAAGACACACAGCAAGGGCATCTCCTAAAGCTAAAGTGAGAGTAGTTGAACTCGTAGGTGCTATATTTAGGGGACAAGCCTCTTTTTCAACAACTACATCTATCACTACATCAGAATATTCTCCTAAAGAAGATTTTCTATCTCTCGTCATCCCAATAAGAGGCGTGCCAAAGCGTTTTATATGAGGAAGGATTGAGCTAAGTTCTTCACTCTCTCCACTATAAGAGATAGCAATCACAACATCATTAGGGCTTATCATTCCTAAGTCACCGTGGAGTGCTTCTGTTGGATGTAAGAAAAAACTAGGCGTTCCTGTTGATGCAAAAGTTGCCGCCATCTTCGCCCCAATAAGACCAGATTTTCCAACACCCGTTATCACTAACTTTCCAGTACAATTTAAAATAATATCAACCGCTTTATCAAAAACATTATTCATGTTTGCAGCCGCACTTAAAAGTGTTTGGGCTTCAATATTTAAGGTTTCTTGGGCTATTTTTTTGTAATTCATAAATGTATTATAGCGTTTTATGTTTATATTAAAAAATATAAATACTCTAAATCAAAACTTTATTCAATATAAAATAGACTAGTTATCTCTTAAATTTTCGATACTAGTTATTAGACTTCTTGCAAAACTCCTTATATGGCTTAGCACTTTATAGAAAGTTTTAATCAAGGTAAATGTTCTCAAGCGTAGCCAAAGCTAGGGTTGGGGTTCTTTAACGCTGAGTAAGGCTCTCTATAAAGTGTCCTATGGAAGGGATAGTAAGTACTAACCTTGCACAAAAAAATATTTTACCCTTAGCTTAGGCTAGGAATAAAAATTTGTTTTACACAATTTTAGTCCTTCTTAGCTCTCTGTGGTATATAGGAGTTTTGCAAGAAGTCTATTGATAATCCTGTTTTACTAGATATTATTTCATTATCTAAAATATCTAATAAATTTCTAGCTATTTCTAAATTTCGTTGCTCAATTCCCTTTTACATTCCTTCTTCTCTTCCGTCATTTTTAGCTTTTAGTATCGCTAGTTTTTGGATAGAGATAAACTCTTTTCTTTTATTTTGGGCTTCTAGTTCATCTTTACTTGTGTAAGCAAGTCAAATTCACATTAGACTTCTTGCAAAACTCCTATATATCTCAGAGAGCTAAGAAGTACTAAAATTGTGTAAAACAAATTTTTATGCAAACTTAGTACTTACTATCCCTTCCATAGGACACTTTATAGAGAGTCTTATTCAGCGTTAAAGAACCCCAACCCTAGCTTTGGCTACGCTTGAGAACATTTACCTTGATTAAAACTCTCTATAAAGTGCTAAGCCATATAAGGAGTTTTGCAAGAAGTCTATTAAATATAAACCTCTTAAAGATGTTAATTTTGAAATTATTTAAGGTCTATTACTTATTATCGTTTTTTTACCTTTGAAACCTAAAACACTATTTAAAAAAGATATTAATATCTCTTTTTTATTTTCATTTCCAAATATTTTTTTAAAGGCTAAGTCATTTTTAGGATCTACAAATTTCATTGTTTTCCTTGTTGATTTTTTTTTATTATAGCTAAGTTTTATGAATCTTTTCGTTTCCACTGAGATGGAGGGGGAATCTTATTGTGAGGCTAGATTCTGAATCAAGTTCACAATGACGGTGAGTTAAGAGAATGATGGGCTTATTTATTGTTGTAATAATTGTAGAGTTTTCTCTCGCTCTTGCCGTTTTGCTGGGAATCTATAGCATGGTGACACTAAGAAAATTTCAAGTTCTTAAATCTTTGATTTCTTGTATTGATAATCCTGTTTTAATAGATATAGTTTCATTATCAAGAACATCTAATAAGTTTTTAGCTATATTTAACTTTTCTTTAAGTTTTCCTTGTTCTATTCCTTTTTCTATGCCTTGTTCTATTCCTTTTTCTATTCCTTGTTCAAGTCCTTGTTTTATGCCTTGTTTTATTCCTTTTTTAATTGCCGTATCAAGAGCGTTTTTATCGTCTGCTTGTCTTAAATCCATGGAATCATAATAATTTAATTCGTTTTTATTCCATGAAAACTTATTTGCTATTTCAAATGCTTCTTTAAATTCTTTTATATTTTCATACTCTTTTGGTATTAGGTCAAACGATGAAGCGTTATTTATAAAGTAAATCCATTTATCAATAGTGGAGTTTAGATCTTCTAATTTAGTAGACTTCTTGCAAAACTCCTATATGCCTTAGCACTTTATAGAGAGTTTTAATCAAAGTAAATGTTCTCAAGCGTCGCCAAAGCTACGGTTGGGGTTCTTTGACGCTGAGTAAGGCTCTCTATAAAGTGTCCTATGGAAGGGACAGTACGTACTAACCTTGCATAAAAAAATATTTTACCCTTAGCTTAGGCTAGGAATAAAAATTTGTTTTACATAATTTTAGTCCTTCTTAGCTCTCTGAGGTATAGAGGAGTTTTGCAAGAAGTCTAGTATTAAATTTTTTTAATTCTACAAAAGTAAACTCAAAATCTTTTAGGTCTTGTGTGGTTGTTTCTTGGTTTATGATTAGGTGTCTTGATATATAGTTCTTGTTGTCAAACATATTAAAGTTAAGTATCGCTATGTAATATACTTTTTTAAGGCTTTTGACATCCTCACCTTTTTCTATTTGGGATACATATGCTTTAGAAGTATAGTATAAACTTCTTTTATCAAAATCACTCAAATCTTTTTTTTGCATTTCTACTATAAATTTATCACCATTTTGATTGGTGGCTTTTATGTCTAGTATAGTTTCTTTTAATTCTTTTATGTCAGGTAATTGATATGGATTATCTAAGCTTACGGCTATTATCGTTTTTTTACCTTTGAAATCTAAAACACTATTTAAAAATGATATTAATATCTCTTTTTTATTTTCATTTCCAAATATTTTTTTAAAGGCTAAGTCATTTTTAGGATCTACAAATTTCATTGTTTTCCTTGTTGATTTTTTTTATTATAGCTAAGTTTTATGAATTTTTTCGTTTCTACTGAGATGGCAGCAATTCTAACCCAACACCAAAAATCACCACTCAATCATTTTTACAACATTAAAAAATAATTAACTAAAAACTTTTTATAGCCGTTAGTATTTTTTACGACTTCAATATCTTCTGTTTTTATTTCAATAAAGCTCCAATTATCACTATTAATGGGAGTAATAGTATTTTTGACATAGGTATAGCCTTGTGAATATTTACTAGTCCAAATGGATACCATCTATATAGCCTTTTATCATTGTTTGATAGAGAATATCCCAATCTAAAAAGTAAAAAAATGTTGTGAAAGTATTGATATGGTTAAAGAATGTTTTTCTCTTGTTTATAAGTCCATATAACTCTTTATAATCATCATCATATGTTAAGCATAGTGTATGAGTTAAGAATGCTAATATGTTAAAAACAAATAGCAACTCACTTAGTCCTTTTTTGCCGTGTCCAAAGTTATGTTCAAGATTGTAGCCTCCTGTTTTTAATGTATTATTATTCTCATTTTCAATCTTCCATCTAGCACGACCTGCTTCTACAATCTCTTCTACATTTTCATCTTTAATTATATAGTCTGTTATAAAAGCACCACTATAAATTATCTTCCCTTTTACCTCTTTAACTTCAACACTACACCAATTTACTTTTATAGGATTCTTTTCTCCTGTAAGTTCTACTTCATGTAGATATTTATAGTTGTAACTCTCTTTTTTTCTTTGTTTATTTAGTTTAGTAGCTGTTTTAGTATCCATATTACCGAGGTTATCAACCATATGTACAGTTTCATATAATTTTTTATGAGAAGTCTCTTTGCAGACAAATATATAGTTATACTCTTTCTCTCTTATCTTTTTAATAAGTGAAGTCTTTGAATATAAATCATCGCCCAAGAGTACTAGTTTATATTTTTTAGCGAGTATATGTGTTTTATCTAACCATCTTTTGGATGCGTTAATCTCACAATCTTGTTTATCATCTCCATCCGTATTTGATATCATCTCTGGTAATAATGGAAGTATTGTATTGGTCTTTGGTTTTGCTATTATTGGTGTTATTGCACTATGGTAATATTGAAGAGTCTCACTACCTTTAGTATCTGTTTTTTTTCTTGTTTGACAATGCTCACAATGTATTTTTGTTGAAGAATGGTAGTAAGTGCCATCAAGAAGAACAAGGAGTGTCTTATTATCAAAATAGGTATATTTTTCTAAGGTTTTTTTTTCTAAAAGTAGTTTATATATTTTATCGAATGTAGGTTGTAGTTTATCACTATCTATATCATCTAATGTATCTCGTACATGATTATCACTTGGTATCTTTTTTATACCAAATAGTGATTTAGCATTACTTTTACCGCTTTTTGTATTCATTTTTCTTGCAAAGTCTAACCAAGATGGATTTTGAAAATAATACATTGCAAATGCTGATAGTGTTATATCACTCATTGTATATATTAGTTTCTCTTTACTCCTTGAATCTGGTAGTTTTTCAAACTCTTTTGCTATAAGACTTATTATCTGTTTTTGAAAATTCATTTATAAATTCTTTACTGCTAATTTTTAAAAGTATAGCAATTCTTATACCTTTTATTTTTTTACAAATTTTTTGGGGTAGAGTGAATTAGAATTGCTGCTGAGATGGGGGGGGGAACGAGACGGTTCGAACGAGGAAAAGAGTGGATATTCAATCACAGGGGTGTAATCCGCAATCACAGGGGTGTAATGCAAGTTCTTAAATCTTTGATTTCTTGTATTGATAATCCTGTTTTAATAGATATAGTTTCATTATCAAGAACTAGCCTATTCCAATACTAAACAATCCTTAATAAACCCATATTCCAATCTTACCATAGAGAAGAGCATCAAAGCCTCAGCTAAATTTTGAGTTGTATCAACAATTTTTCTACCTATATTTTGAACTTTATTAAGATGAAGAATATTGATTACAATACTTCTTAAAATTGAAAAACTAAATGCACCTTTATTAATTTTGCATCTATCTTCATTAAGTGCTGTATCTTTATAAAAGTGCATTGTCTCAACACTCCACTCTTGGAGTATCTTTTGCAAAAATGATTCTGCACTATCTGTATCATTTGAGATATAGTAATGTGTCTTTGTCTCTTTGCAATTAACAATTTTATCAACTCTGATTACTGAATGAATAAAAACACCATCCCATGGATATATACAGTTTTGATACACATATATATTTCTTTGTATGAAATCATTTGATTGTTTAATTTCCATTTGAAAACTTGAATCGATAGAAGAAGCTTCCTCTATCTCTTTAGCTAGCGACAGTAAAGTTTTTTGATTCTTTTTTACTTTTGCTATAAACTTTGAACCGCTACCAGATGCCTTTTTAAGAGTTTTTTTGTGTGTTTAAAGCATCAAAGCCATAACTAAATGTCTCATCAAGCTCACCTATTAGTTCTTGAAATGCTGGTATCTCATTAGACTTTTTGTCTATCTCTTTATGGGCAATAATTAATTTTGTTTCTGCTAAAACTGCAGATAAAACAGATACTGCATTATCTTTAGCATTTGCACTTCCTCGTAGAACTTTACCATCTACGGCTGCTACTGCATGTGCTGGTATATCTATAAAAATTCGTATCCATCTGCGGAAGGCTTTTTCTAATTCAATCTTATCAACTATTTCAAAAAAGTCATACACTCTTGATTTTCCTGGGGCTTTAAAAAATTCTACACCTAATAGTTTTTTTATCTCTTTTCGTTTACCGTTATTCTTCATCCATTGATGTATTTCAATTGGATTCTTTGCACCCATCAGAATTGCAATTACCGATAAATACATCATCATAGGTAAACTATATTGTCTCGCTTGTTCTCTTCCTTGCTCTGATATTTCCTCTTTAAAAATTTCTAATAATTTATTGCTCATTTCTGCCCCTTTTAGAGCTATAAGCAAATATTGTTCTTAGTATCGGAATGGGCTAATCAAGAACATCTAATAAGTTTTTAGCTATATTTAACTTTTCTTTAAGTTTTCCTTGTTCTATACCTTTTTCAAGTCCTTGTTCTATACCTTTTTCAAGTCCTTGTTCTATTCCTTTTTCAAGTCCTTGTTCTATTCCTTTTTCTATTCCTTTTTCTATGCCTTGTTCAAGTCCTTGTTTTATGCCTTGTTTTATTCCTTTTTTGATTCCTTTTTTAATTGCCGTATCAAGAGCGTTTTTATCGTCTGCTTGTCTTAAATCCATGGAATCATAATAATTTAATTCGTTTTTATTCCATGAAAACTTATTTGCTATTTCAAATGCTTCTTTAAATTCTTTTATATTTTCATACTCTTTTGGTATTAGGTCAAACGATGAAGCGTTATTTATAAAGTAAATCCATTTATCAATAGTGGAGTTTAGATCTTCTAATTTAGTATTAAATTTTTTTAATTCTACAAAAGTAAACTCAAAATCTTTTAGGTCTTGTGTGGTTGTTTCTTGGTTTATGATTAGGTGTCTTGATATATAGTTCTTGTTGTCAAACATATTAAAGTTAAGTATTGCTATGTAATATACTTTTTTAAGGCTTTTAACATCCTCCCCTTTTTCTATTTGGGATACGTATGCTTTGGAAGTGTAGTATAAACTTCTTTTATCAAAATCACTCAAATCTTTTTTTTGCATTTCTACTATAAATTTATCACCATTTTGATTGGTGGCTTTTATGTCTAGTATAGTTTCTTTTAATTCTTTTATGTCAGGTAATTGATATGGATTATCTAAGCTTACGGCTATTATCGTTTTTTTACCTTTGAAATCTAAAACACTATTTAAAAATGATATTAATATTTCTTTTTTATTTTCATTTCCAAATATTTTTTTAAAGGCTAAGTCATTTTTAGGATCTACAAATTTCATTGTTTTCCTTGTTGATTTTTTTTTATTGGACTTCTCCTAAAAGCTCATAGTAATACCTCCCTTTAGATACCTGTTTATAGTCTTTAGCAAGATTATATTTTAGTAATATTGAAATTACTCTTATATTTTAAATTAAAGTAACTGCGTAGGGACATATATCCAAATATTGAAAAAGGTTTTAGGAGAAGTCTATTATAGCTAAGTTTTATGAATTTTTTCATTTCTACTGAGATGGGGGGGGGAACGAGACGGTTCGAACGAGGAAAAGAGTGGATATTCAATCACAGGGGTGTAATGCAAGTTCTTAAATCTTTGATTTCTTGTATTGATAATCCTGTTTTAATAGATATAGTTTCATTATCAAGAACATCTAATAAGTTTTTAGCTATATTTAACTTTTCTTTAAGTTTTCCTTGTTCTATTCCTTTTTCTATGCCTTGTTCAAGTCCTTGTTTTATGCCTTGTTTTATTCCTTTTTTGATTCCTTTTTTAATTGCCGTATCAAGAGCGTTTTTATCGTCTGCTTGTCTTAAATCCATGGAATCATAATAATTTAATTCGTTTTTATTCCATGAAAACTTATTTGCTATTTCAAATGCTTCTTTAAATTCTTTTATATTTTCATACTCTTTTGGTATTAGGTCAAACGATGAAGCGTTATTTATAAAGTAAATCCATTTATCAATAGTGGAGTTTAGATCTTCTAATTTAGTGTTAAATTTTTTTAATTCTACAAAAGTAAACTCAAAATCTTTTAGGTCTTGTGTGGTTGTTTCTTGGTTTATGATTAGGTGTCTTGATATATAGTTTTTGTTGTCAAACATATTAAAGTTAAGTATTGCTATGTAATATACTTTTTTAAGGCTTTTAACATCCTCCCCTTTTTCTATTTGGGATACGTATGCTTTGGAAGTGTAGTATAAACTTCTTTTATCAAAATCACTCAAATCTTTTTTTTGCATTTCTACTATAAATTTATCACCATTTTGATTGGTGGCTTTTATGTCTAGTATAGTTTCTTTTAATTCTTTTATGTCAGGTAATTGATACGGGTTATCTAAGGTTACTGCTATTATCGTTTTTTTACCTTTGAAATCTAAAACACTATTTAAAAATGATATTAATATTTCTTTTTTATTTTCATTTCCAAATATTTTTTTAAAGGCTAAGTCATTTTTAGGATCTACAAATTTCATTGTTTTCCTTGTTGATTTTTTTTTATTATAGCTAAGTTTTATGAATTTTTTCATTTCTACTGAGATGGGGGGGGGAACGAGACGGTTCGAACGAGGAAAAGAGTGGATATTCAATCACAGGGGTGTAATCTCCAATCACAGGGGTGTAATCTCAAGTTCTTAAATCTTTGATTTCTTGTATTGATAATCCTGTTTTAATAGATATAGTTTCATTATCAAGAACATCTAATAAGTTTTTAGCTATATTTAACTTTTCTTTAAGTTTTCCTTGTCCTATACCTTGTCCTATACCTTGTTCTATACCTTTTTCAAGTCCTTGTTCTATTCCTTTTTCAAGTCCTTGTTCTATTCCTTTTTCAAGTCCTTGTTCTATTCCTTGTTCTATTCCTTTTTCAAGTCCTTGTTCTATTCCTTGTTCTATTCCTTTTTCAAGTCCTTGTTCTATTCCTTTTTCTATTCCTTGTTCAAGTCCTTGTTCTATTCCTTTTTCTATGCCTTGTTCAAGTCCTTGTTTTATGCCTTGTTTTATGCCTTGTTTGATTCCTTTTTTAATTGCCGTATCAAGAGCATTTTTATCGTCTGCTTGTCTTAAATCCATGGAATCATAATAATTTAATTCGTTTTTATTCCATGAAAACTTATTTGCTATTTCAAATGCTTCTTTAAATTCTTTTATATTTTCATACTCTTTTGGTATTAGGTCAAACGATGAAGCGTTATTTATAAAGTAAATCCATTTATCAATAGTGGAGTTTAGATCTTCTAATTTAGTGTTAAATTTTTTTAATTCTACAAAAGTAAACTCAAAATCTTTTAGGTCTTGTGTGGTTGTTTCTTGGTTTATGATTAGGTGTCTTGATATATAGTTTTTGTTGTCAAACATATTAAAGTTAAGTATTGCTATGTAATATACTTTTTTAAGGCTTTTAACATCCTCCCCTTTTTCTATTTGGGATACGTATGCTTTGGAAGTGTAGTATAAACTTCTTTTATCAAAATCACTCAAATCTTTTTTTTGCATTTCTACTATAAATTTATCACCATTTTGATTGGTGGCTTTTATGTCTAGTATAGTTTCTTTTAATTCTTTTATGTCAGGTAATTGATACGGGTTATCTAAGCTTACTGCTATTATCGTTTTTTTACCTTTGAAATCTAAAACACTATTTAAAAATGATATTAATATTTCTTTTTTATTTTCATTTCCAAATATCTTTTTAAAGGCTAAGTCATTTTTAGGATCTACAAATTTCATTGTTTTCCTTGTTGATTTTTTTTATTATAGCTAAGTTTTATGAATTTTTTCGTTTCTACTGAGATGGGGGGGGGGAACGAGACGGTTCGAACGAGGAAAAGAGTGGATATTCAATCACAGGGGTGTAATCTCAAGTTCTTAAATCTTTGATTTCTTGTATTGATAATCCTGTTTTAATAGATATAGTTTCATTATCAAGAACATCTAATAAGTTTTTAGCTATATTTAACTTTTCTTTAAGTTTTCCTTGTCCTATACCTTGTTCTATACCTTGTTCAAGTCCTTGTTTGATTCCTTTTTTGATTCCTTTTTGAGTTGCCGTATCAAGAGCGTTTTTATCGTCTGCTTGTCTTAAATCCATGGAATCATAATAATTTAATTCGTTTTTATTCCATGAAAACTTATTTGCTATTTCAAATGCTTCTTTAAATTCTTTTATATTTTCATACTCTTTTGGTATTAGGTCAAACGATGAAGCGTTATTTATAAAGTAAATCCATTTATCAATAGTGGAGTTTAGATCTTCTAATTTAGTGTTAAATTTTTTTAATTCTACAAAAGTAAACTCAAAATCTTTTAGGTCTTGTGTGGTTGTTTCTTGGTTTATGATTAGGTGTCTTGATATATAGTTCTTGTTGTCAAACATATTAAAGTTAAGTATTGCTATGTAATATACTTTTTTAAGGCTTTTAACATCCTCCCCTTTTTCTATTTGGGATACGTATGCTTTGGAAGTGTAGTATAAACTTCTTTTATCAAAATCACTCAAATCTTTTTTTTGCATTTCTACTATAAATTTATCACCATTTTGATTGGTGGCTTTTATGTCTAGTATAGTTTCTTTTAATTCTTTTATGTCAGGTAATTGATATGGATTATCTAAGCTTACGGCTATTATCGTTTTTTTACCTTTGAAATCTAAAACACTATTTAAAAATGATATTAATATCTCTTTTTTATTTTCATTTCCAAATATTTTTTTAAAGGCTAAGTCATTTTTAGGATCTACAAATTTCATTGTTTTCCTTGTTGATTTTTTTTATTATAGCTAAGTTTTATGAATTTTTTCATTTCTACTGAGATGGGGGGGGGGAACGAGACGGTTCGAACGAGGAAAAGAGTGGATATTCAATCACAGGGGTGTAATCTCAAGTTCTTAAATCTTTGATTTCTTGTATTGATAATCCTGTTTTAATAGATATAGTTTCATTATCAAGAACATCTAATAAGTTTTTAGCTATATTTAACTTTTCTTTAAGTTTTCCTTGTCCTATACCTTGTCCTATACCTTGTTCTATACCTTGTTCTATACCTTTTTCAAGTCCTTGTTCTATTCCTTTTTCAAGTCCTTGTTCTATTCCTTTTTCAAGTCCTTGTTCTATTCCTTGTTCTATTCCTTTTTCTATTCCTTGTTCAAGTCCTTGTTCTATTCCTTGTTCAAGTCCTTGTTCTATTCCTTTTTCTATGCCTTGTTCAAGTCCTTGTTTTATGCCTTGTTTTATTCCTTTTTTGATTCCTTTTTTAATTGCCGTATCAAGAGCGTTTTTATCGTCTGCTTGTCTTAAATCCATGGAATCATAATAATTTAATTCGTTTTTATTCCATGAAAACTTATTTGCTATTTCAAATGCTTCTTTAAATTCTTTTATATTTTCATACTCTTTTGGTATTAGGTCAAACGATGAAGCGTTATTTATAAAGTAAATCCATTTATCAATAGTGGAGTTTAGATCTTCTAATTTAGTATTAAATTTTTTTAATTCTACAAAAGTAAACTCAAAATCTTTTAGGTCTTGTGTGGTTGTTTCTTGGTTTATGATTAGGTGTCTTGATATATAGTTCTTGTTGTCAAACATATTAAAGTTAAGTATTGCTATGTAATATACTTTTTTAAGGCTTTTAACATCCTCCCCTTTTTCTATTTGGGATACGTATGCTTTGGAAGTGTAGTATAAACTTCTTTTATCAAAATCACTCAAATCTTTTTTTTGCATTTCTACTATAAATTTATCACCATTTTGATTGGTGGCTTTTATGTCTAGTATAGTTTCTTTTAATTCTTTTATGTCAGGTAATTGATACGGGTTATCTAAGCTTACTGCTATTATCGTTTTTTTACCTTTGAAATCTAAAACACTATTTAAAAATGATATTAATATCTCTTTTTTATTTTCATTTCCAAATATTTTTTTAAAGGCTAAGTCATTTTTAGGATCTACAAATTTCATTGTTTTCCTTGTTGATTTTTTTTTATTATAGCTAAGTTTTATGAATTTTTTCATTTCTACTGAGATGGGGGGGGGGAACGAGACGGTTCGAACGAGGAAAAGAGTGGATATTCAATCACAGGGGTGTAATCTCAAGTTCTTAAATCTTTGATTTCTTGTATTGATAATCCTGTTTTAATAGATATAGTTTCATTATCAAGAACATCTAATAAGTTTTTAGCTATATTTAACTTTTCTTTAAGTTTTCCTTGTTCTATGCCTTGTTCAAGTCCTTGTTTTATTCCTTTTTTGATTCCTTTTTGAGTTGCCGTATCAAGAGCGTTTTTATCGTCTGCTTGTCTTAAATCCATGGAATCATAATAATTTAATTCGTTTTTATTCCATGAAAACTTATTTGCTATTTCAAATGCTTCTTTAAATTCTTTTATATTTTCATACTCTTTTGGTATTAGGTCAAACGATGAAGCGTTATTTATAAAGTAAATCCATTTATCAATAGTGGAGTTTAGATCTTCTAATTTAGTGTTAAATTTTTTTAATTCTACAAAAGTAAACTCAAAATCTTTTAGGTCTTGTGTGGTTGTTTCTTGGTTTATGATTAGGTGTCTTGATATATAGTTCTTGTTGTCAAACATATTAAAGTTAAGTATTGCTATGTAATATACTTTTTTAAGGCTTTTGACATCCTCACCTTTTTCTATTTGGGATACGTATGCTTTGGAAGTGTAGTATAAACTTCTTTTATCAAAATCACTCAAATCTTTTTTTTGCATTTCTACTATAAATTTATCACCATTTTGATTGGTGGCTTTTATGTCTAGTATAGTTTCTTTTAATTCTTTTATGTCAGGTAATTGATACGGGTTATCTAAGCTTACGGCTATTATCGTTTTTTTACCTTTGAAATCTAAAACACTATTTAAAAATGATATTAATATCTCTTTTTTATTTTCATTTCCAAATATTTTTTTAAAGGCTAAGTCATTTTTAGGATCTACAAATTTCATTGTTTTCCTTGTTGATTTTTTTTTATTATAGCTAAGTTTTATGAATTTTTTCATTTCTACTGAGATGGGGGGGGAACGAGACGGTTCGAACGAGGAAAAGAGTGGATATTCAATCACAGGGGTGTAATCTCAAGTTCTTAAATCTTTGATTTCTTGTATTGATAATCCTGTTTTAATAGATATAGTTTCATTATCAAGAACATCTAATAAGTTTTTAGCTATATTTAACTTTTCTTTAAGTTTTCCTTGTCCTATACCTTGTTCTATACCTTGTTCAAGTCCTTGTTCTATTCCTTTTTCAAGTCCTTGTTCTATTCCTTTTTCTATGCCTTGTTCTATTCCTTTTTCTATGCCTTGTTCAAGTCCTTGTTTTATGCCTTGTTTTATTCCTTTTTTGATTCCTTTTTTAATTGCCGTATCAAGAGCGTTTTTATCGTCTGCTTGTCTTAAATCCATGGAATCATAATAATTTAATTCGTTTTTATTCCATGAAAACTTATTTGCTATTTCAAATGCTTCTTTAAATTCTTTTATATTTTCATACTCTTTTGGTATTAGGTCAAACGATGAAGCGTTATTTATAAAGTAAATCCATTTATCAATAGTGGAGTTTAGATCTTCTAATTTAGTGTTAAATTTTTTTAATTCTACAAAAGTAAACTCAAAATCTTTTAGGTCTTGTGTGGTTGTTTCTTGGTTTATGATTAGGTGTCTTGATATATAGTTCTTGTTGTCAAACATATTAAAGTTAAGTATTGCTATGTAATATACTTTTTTAAGGCTTTTGACATCCTCACCTTTTTCTATTTGGGATACGTATGCTTTGGAAGTGTAGTATAAACTTCTTTTATCAAAATCACTCAAATCTTTTTTTTGCATTTCTACTATAAATTTATCACCATTTTGATTGGTGGCTTTTATGTCTAGTATAGTTTCTTTTAATTCTTTTATGTCAGGTAATTGATATGGATTATCTAAGGTTACTGCTATTATCGTTTTTTTACCTTTGAAATCTAAAACACTATTTAAAAATGATATTAATATCTCTTTTTTATTTTCATTTCCAAATATTTTTTTAAAGGCTAAGTCATTTTTAGGATCTACAAATTTCATTGTTTTCCTTGTTGATTTTTTTTATTATAGCTAAGTTTTATGAATTTTTTCATTTCTACTGAGATGGGGGGGGGAACGAGACGGTGCGAACGAGGAAAAGAGTGGATATTCAATCACAGGGGTGTAATGCATAATGTAGGGGTGTAATGTAATGTACGAAAAAAATTATCTCATGTAGACAAATAAGCTTCATAACTAAAAAATATAATAACACCTAACACAGTTAAGCTGATAATAATTTCCATTATTATAACTCCTCCAATGAGTTTATTTTAATTAAAATAGCTTTATTTAAAAAGTGTATAGATATTACTAACCATACAACACCAAGAAAAGAAAGGATTAACCTTATAGTTGAGAGTGACTCAAAATTTGAACTTAACCAGCCTAATAAGCTTATTAAAGTTACAACAGATATACCTAACCAAACTTTTAAATAATTGATTTTTTCTTTTATTAAATCTATTTTTGCCATGAAAGGATTATATCATAATTACTTTAACAGACTTCTTGCAAAACTCTAAAAGTAGGAACTAAAAATGCTATCAGATTGATATGAATAAATATGAAAAATTGACTTAATTAAAAAAAACGGGGGTTTAATAACTCACTTTTTTTGATAATTAAGCAAATAATAATCTACTAAATTCAGCTTCAAACTTTTACTCAATCCACGATGTAATCATATTTTTCATGTGTAAGAACACTCCACCTTCAAGTGCATTTGTTGTATTTGAGATGGATAAATTTTTATAATTTTTGTATGTAAATAAGTATGCTAAGTTTGTTCTCAAACTTCTATGTGCAGCTCTAATTCTTGGATGAGTACAATGGAGTTCCCCAGTAGTTGAAGATATACTTTTTTCATCTAAAAAATCTTTATATACTTCATACCACTCATCAAGTTTTAGAGTAAAGTTTTTCGAACGAGGAAAAGAGTGGATATTCAATCACAGGGGTGTAATGCAGGGGTGTAATGCTAGGGGTGTAATGTTGAGGGTCATTAATGCAAAAAGCCTCGCTTTACTCGTTAGAGGAAAGAGAGGCTTTTTGTTTGGGAATTTTTAACTCTCCCTTTGCGTTTTCAAGTGGGAACTTGAAAACGAGTGTGAAACTTTCTTACTAAGCGAAGTCTGCTGCAGAAAGAGAAGCAATAGAAACTTCTGCTAAGTCGATTGTACCGATTATTGTTGTTACAACAGCTGTTGAAGCTGTAGTTGAAGTAGCTGAATATACACTTGCTACATTTGCATCAGTTGCTGTATCAACAACTAAGATTATACCGTCTGCTGCTGTGTTAGCTGCAGTTGTATATTTATTTATTGATTTATCAGTGTTAAGAATAATCTCACTTTTTGTAAGAGTTAAAGAACCTGATTTATCATAAGTTGTTGCTGTACCTTTTGTAAGGTGATCTGTAAAGTCTAGTTTATCACCAGCTGTACCTGAACCAATCACAAAGTTTACGATTGTATCCTTACCAAAAGAACCAGTAAATACTACTGTGTCATTACTATTTGAGCTTGTACCAAGAACGATTACATCGTTATCTTTTCCAGCGTCGATAGTATTATCAGAACCATTAGCAAGAGTTGCATTTGCACCATTAAGATCTTTCGCACCATTAGACTGAGCAAAAGCTTCAGCGTATGCAGTGTGTGCTGCATCTTTATCAAATGCAGTGATTTTTGTATTTGATTCTTCAGCTAAAGTCATTTGTAAACGACCTGATACGGCTGTAGAAGCTGCTGGTAATGGAGCTATGAAGTTAATACTTAAATCAGTTAAATCCATTACACCATCTATTAGAGACTCAACTATAAATGTTCCTTCTGGACCATCTTTAACAACAAGTAACTTGCTAAGAACAGCATCATCATTGATCGCTTCTTTTAGCGCTTTTCTGATGTCGTAGCTTGTTGATTTGTTTGTAGTTGTGCTATGATCAAGATTGATAATTTTAGAGTTAAGATGTTTAAATGTCACTTGAATTTGACCTTTAATCCCTGCAATAGAACTAGCATCTACTTTATCTTGAGTACTCATTTTGTTATCAGAATCTAAGTTGTTTGCAGTCCATACAGCGTTGTTTGCTGAAACGTTTGTGCCGTAACCTTCGATGTCTGAAGTTATTTTTTCATTAGTTAAGATTGTATTAGCACTTGTACTCGTAGCTGCACCAGTACCAGTAGTAAGAGCACCAGTAGCAGTAGTTGTACCAGTAGATTTAATACCAATAGAATCAACATTTGCGATAGACGCTTTATCCCCAAGAGTTGCGAATGTAACTGTAACCACACCATTATTCGCTGTTGCATCAGAATATGTTGCATCTGCTTTAAGCGCAGTGGCTACTTTTGTAGCTGTCTGAGTAGCAGTATCAGCATTAGCTATAGCTACTGTTACACCACCAACAACAATATTAGCAGCACTAGTAGATGTACCAGCGAAAGTAATCGATTGTACTTCAAATACTCCGTTACCTATTGCAGCAACACCTGAAGTAGTTGTACTGCTAGTACCTACATTAACATTACTATCAGTATCAAGAACTTTAAGTAAGTCTTGGTTTCCAGCAGCTGCGTATGTAAATGTAACCGAACCATCAGTAGCATGAGCTTCTACAGAAGAATATTTTGTATTTGAAGCAAAAGCCTTAGCTACAGCCTTAGCTACATCAACTTTAAGAGTAGTCGTTGTAGTTAAATCTACTTTTACACTGTCTACAGTGAAACTAGTTCCAGCTTTGGTACTAGTAGTATCTGCGAAAGCAATTTTTTGTACTTCTACTGTTCCGTCACCTAAGTTAGCACTTGCTACATTGCCACTAATAGCTGTTGTTACAGCAGCCGTATCACTTACAATTGTCTTATGATCAGCAGTCCCTTTAAACTCAACGATTACTGTTGGAACTGCAGTTGAATACGTTGTATTAAGATTATCACCTTTAACAACTGTACTATCATTAGCAACAAAAGCTCTTGCTACAGAACCATTAGCACTTAAAGCATCAGCAATTTTTTGAGCTGTTTGTGCATCAGTATCCGTACTTAATAAAGCAACTGTGATCTCAGTACCATCAACAGTTAATTTAATATTACCACTTGTTCCAATTTTTGTAACAGCGATAGTTTGTACTTCACTTACATCTCCACCATCAGGTATACCAATTGTAGTAGCTTTTTGTGCTGTTACAGTAACCTTAGTTGTACCTGTATCTACGAAAGTTAGAAGAGTATCTACCTTAGCATTTGCTTTCCAAGTAAATGTTACAACACCAGTACCCGTATCTACAACATTATACTTTGCGTTATCTTTAAAAGCAGCTGTTACAGCAGCAGTAACTTGATTTTGAGTCCAACCTGCACCAACAGCTACAGTAACATTAGCAACAGTGATAATACCACCTGGATCAGTAGCTGCGGCTGCAGCGAAAGTCATAGTTTGTTCAGCTTTTGCACCTAAACTAATAAAATTAGTACTAGCAGCACTAGTACTCGGACTAGTTGTAGTCAAACCAGCACCACTATTATCAGCATAAACAGTATCGTTTCCACTACCAGCCTTGATATTCCAGTTCCCTTCTCCTGAAGTTGTGATAGTGTCGTTTCCTTCTCCGCCATCAACTCTTAGGTTTTTAAGTGAAGCATGTGCAGCGTACTGAGAAGCAGTCATAGTATCAATACTAGTTTTGATAGTATCATTCTCCTTTCCAGTAGATATAGAAACTCCAAAGTCTGAGTCAGCTACTAAAGCATTGTCAATTGTTAAGTTTAAAGTATCTTTACCTTGACCTAGAGTGTATGTAAATGTAATATCATCAGCAGTTTCGCCCTTTGTATCTTTTTCTATAGGGTGAAGATATTTTACAACAGATTTTTCAGTTAAAGCAGCAGTGATATTTACTTCACCTGTCATAGCTGAAGCATTTACAGTACGAACATCTGTAAGAGAGTCGATTTTTACGTTTCCATTTACACCAACATTTTTAAGATTTACAACTTCTAAAGTATCATAGTTAGTAGCTGTTGTACCTGTTAATGTTGAAGTCATTGATTGTAACCAACTTGAACGATTTACATCTACGTTAAACTCTTGTATACCTTTACTTCCCTCGTGTGTCCATTCAACAGCATTTGACATACTACCGATTTTAAGATGACCACCTTGGCTTCCTTGTCCAACATCATCAAGAGATACATTTACTTGAGTAAGTGTACCAGTTTTTTCTCCACCTTTGTCAGTCATGTTTGCTTGCATGTTATTGTCTTCTGGTAGTTTACCATCCACTAACCATGAACCAGTACCTAGCTTACCTGCACTATTTGTAGTGATAAGGATTTCTGTTTTACTACCAACATCCAGACCTGTTACTGAGTCAAAAACCCTTGTTTCTGCACCCGTTGTAGCTGAAACATTTGTTAAACCTAGGTCTTTTTGGATATAGTCATTGATAGTTTTTGCTAACTCTCCATATTTCTTAGCCGCTTGGAACTTATCTGGAGTTACTTTGTATGTTTTTCCATAAAAAGTAAATTCAAAACCGTTATAAGGGTTATCATCTAAAGCACCTTTTTTATCTGATAATGATTGAACATTTACAAGGTCGATTGTTAATTGAGCCCCACTTTCTTTAGTCCCTTTGTCTGTGATGTTATGTGTGTTGAAAAATAAAGAATAATCAACATTAACATCTGTTTGTTTCATCCCTACTAAAGTATCAGCAGAGTTGTTTCTTACATCTTCAATCACTAAGTCAGCTCTTGAATCAACATCCCAAAACTTTGTAGTCCCTTTCATGTCTTGAGCGTCTATGTTAGACTCATAAGAAGCGGGAGAAGCAGTAGTAGCAGTTTTATCAACACCATTATCACCACTTACAGTTGTAGTACTTTGAACTCTTACTTCTAAGGTATCAATAGCGTTTGTAGTTGGGCTTATAGCTGTTTCACCTTTGTCTAGTAATAATTTAAGTGTATCGTTCCCACCATTTCCGTTAATGATAGTTCCATCATCTACTTTATCAGCACGAGAAACAAAAGTATCATCACCTGTTGTACCTTCAAAAGTTGTTCCACCTATGTTTATACTAGTACCTGGATTGAGAGGGAATGTTCCTGCTACTGTGTCTATTTTTGCCTTAGCAGCTACTAAAGAAGCAGCCGTTGCGTTTACAACTAAACCTGTAGTTGTGAACATTAGAGGTGCAATATCAGTAGCTTTTAGTGTACCAACAGTATCTGCTGCATAATCAGAAGCTGCTGTTCTGTTTGAAAATTGAAGTGCAGCGTCTTTTGCTGCTTGGTCTGCTTTTGCGTATTTAGTTCCAGCTGGAAGATAATCTTTAAGAGCAGCAATAAGATCTATTACCATTTCGCCTCTTGATTTTCCAGACTCTAAGTGAGCAACCCAACCTTTTTTACCCTCAACATCTACAGTTGCTCCACCTTTACTTAATGTAGTAGCATAGATATGTTCTACGAAAGCGGTATTTGACTTTAGGCTATCACCAAATTGTTCTTTTGCTGCATCAGTTGCTAGCATTAAATCAGCAGTTTGTACTGCAGTTTTGTTTTGTGCTATCCAGTTTTTGTTACCTGTACTTTCGCTCGCTCTGTTAAATATTGAAACATATAGTTCCGAAACTTGTGTTTTTGTCATTTTTTCTCCTTAATATTAAGTTTACCTAGAATATCTAGCTTAAGCTAGTTTGCTGTTTTTGGTATCGCAATCTAGTTTGACGATAAGCTAGACTTTTATTAGCATGCATTCCTAGGGAAAACTAGGCGTATTATATGATATTTAATCTTAAGAATTTCTTATTTAGCTAGTTTATCTTTGCTTTTTTTTCTTAACTCTAAACTTTGAGATATATCTTGTGCTATCATCAAATTTCCTTGTGCTTTTGGGTGCAAGGCATCTAAAAATAAAGAGCTTTGATGTATGTTTTGTAATCCTAATCTATGTTGTATAAAGGCTACATCATAGGACTTAGCGATGTTTTTGGCTGCTTGGTTATATTGGAAGGCGGTTTGTATAAGAAATTTTTTTGTGTAGTGTACTTTAAATTCTTCTAAGCCCTCTTTGGAAATATGATCGGCATCAAAGGGTGGTTCTATTAAAATTATCTTCACATTATTCTTTAAAGCTAGTCTTATCATTGCTTTTATGTTAAATAAGTAATGATTATATGCTTCTTGATTAAAAATATTTTCATTTTTCTCTTGTTTTTGAAAACTTTGCATAAGTGCATAAAAAAAGTAAGAGTGTTTGATTAGTAAGCTTAAGTATAAAGCTTGTTTTTGATGTACTAGAATATTTGGATGCCAGTTTTTTACACTTGAGTACCAAATATCATTCCACATGATATTGAGTAAAATAAGATCAGGCTTTAATTCTTTTTTTGAGAGTATCTCTTGCATATAGAGGAGAACTTGAGAGGATGTGTAAGAGGGAACACCTCCATTTATGACATAAAAATCGGAATTTTTCTTATTTAGCTCGTTTTGGAGCTGATATGGATAGCTTTGGTTTTCATCTACACCCCATCCAAATGTAGTAGATTCTCCTAGGCAGAGTATAGTAAACTTGCTATCTAAGTCTAGGGGAAATGCTTTTGATCGAAAACCTTGAGCATTTATTTCATAATGGGAGTTTTTGAAGTTTGGGACGAGAGAGAAGCCTTTGATCTCATCTTTTTGTATAAAGCTTCTTCCTCTTATGCGTAAGTCTTCATCGTTAAAAATAGCTTGAGCCTCTTGTTTTACAATAAATAAGCGGCTTATCCCCTCAAGGCTTAGGAGAAGTAGTAGAAAAATCGCAAGGTTTATGAGTAGAACTTTTTTAATCAAGTTCAAATTCTTTTTGCCAGTCCTGGGTCTCTTGTCTTGTTTTTTGCTCATCTTTATAAAGGATTATATTTTCTAAGACTAGTACATCCATTTGCGTACGCATAAAACAGCGGTAACTATCTTGTGGGGAACATACTATAGGTTCTCCTCTTACATTAAAAGAGGTATTTATCAAGATAGGGCAGTCGGTTTTGTTGAAAAAACTCTTTAGGAGTTTATAGTAGCGTTGATTTGTTTTTTCCTCTACACTTTGTACTCTAGCACTGTAGTCTATATGGGTGACGGCTGGAATGAGAGAGCGTGAGATACTAAGTTCTTGTGTCATTGGGTTTGTTTGGGTGTATTTGGTTTTTATTTGTTTATTTTTTTGTACTTGTGCTGTCAAAAGCATATAGGGGCTGTTTACTTTGATGTCGAACCATTCTTTTAGATGTTCACTCAAGATAGAGGGGGCGAAAGGTCTAAAAGATTCTCTGTGTTTGATTTTTAGGTTCATCTTTTGTTGCATATCTTTATCTCGTGGATCGGCTAATATGCTTCGGTTCCCTAAGGCTCGTGGACCAAACTCCATTCTACCTGAATGCCAAGCTACTACCTTTGAAGATTTGAGTGCATCACTTACCTTGTCTATGAGGATATTTTCATCTTCTATATAGTAGTATGTAGCGTCAATAGTATCGAGGTAGTTTTTTATCTCTGAGTTTGAATATTTTGGTCCTAGAAAACTCCCTTTCATTTTGTCTATCTCTTGGCTTGTGTCTCTTTGCTTTTGTAACTCTTGATAGTAAAGGGAGTAAGCTGTGCCTAAGGCTGCACCTGCATCATTTGAGGCGGGTTGTATCCATATCTCTTTAAATATATTTTCTTCGAGTATTTTAGCATTTGCTACGCAGTTTAGGGCTACGCCTCCTGCTAAACATAGGTTTTCACAGGAGGTGATCTTTTGAGCATATTTTGCTAGTTTTATCATAACTTCTTGTGTTATGACTTGTAAAGAGGCGGCTATATCCATCTCGAATACACCGAGAGGGGATTCTTTTTTTCTAGGGGCTGAGTTAAAGAGTTCATGTAACTTTTTGTTTGTCATCGTGAGACCTACAGTGTAGTTAAAATACTTCATGTTTAGATGAAAAGAACCGTCTTCTTTGATGTCTATGAGTTCTTTTTTCATAAGTTCTACATAGCGTGGTTTTCCATAAGGGGCTAGACCCATCACCTTATATTCTCCACTGTTTACTTTAAAGCCTAGATAATAGGTAAAAGCTGAGTAAAGTAAGCCTAGGGAATGGGGGAACTTGATCTCTTGTAAAAATGTGATGTAATTGTTTTTTCCGTGGGCTATGGAGGTTGTTGTCCATTCTCCTACTCCGTCTACTGTGAGGATAACTGCCTCTTCAAAGGGGGAGGGAAAAAAGGCAGAGGCTGCGTGACTTTGATGGTGTTCACTAAATCGCAGTTTATTATAAAAAGTTTTTTTCATCGCTTTTAAGTCTTTTTTATTTGCCTCTGGGTTTGCTTGTGCATAGAGTTGTTTCAATTCTCTTGAGAGAGTTTCTTTAAGGTAGAGTTTTTCTTTGAGCCAGATAGGGATAGCTTTTATAAAAGATACAAAACCTTTAGGGGCTTCTGTGAGATAGGTTTCTAGTAAACGCTCGAACTTGATAAATGGTTTATCATAGAAACTTATATAGTCTACTTGTTCAAGAGTGATATTTGCCTCTTGTAAACAGTAGCTAATAGCTTGAGAGGGGAAACTTGCATCTTGTTTTTTACGAGAGAAACGTTCCTCTTGTACTGCGGCTATAATCTCTTCATCTTTGAGTAAAACTGCGGCTGAGTCGTGATAGTATGCGGATATTCCTAGGATATACATATTGTCATCCTTTTAAAAAATGGTGTATATAAATGGGGCTAAGGCACTGCCCTGGGCAATAACTAAAAGCATTCCTAGTAAAAGCATTATCATTATGATTGGAAGTAACCAAAACTTTTTTCTTATCTTAGCAAACATCCATATTTCTTTGAGAAAATCCATAGTTTGAACCTAAAATTGGTATTTCATACTAGTTGGTTGCATCTCTCGTGAGAGCCAGTAGCTTGTTTTATTTTTGTCGATTTTTTTGTTTAACAAATCTTTTCCTATTAATTTTAAAAAAATGGCTATGGGAGTAAAGAGGAAAAAAAATAAGAAAAATAAAATTATTGTAGAGGATATTTTACCTAAGAATTCTCCGAATTTAATCCAAGTATTATATATATGTTTCATGGGTGAAATTATATACTAACTACTCTGAAGAAACTATTAGTTTTAAGAAATAAGGGGATGAGTTTTTATCTATGTAGGTATTTTTATGCAAAATATGAAAAGATATATCGTAAATGCCCTCTTGTAGGTTTTTTGAACTTATGGGAATATCTATCTTCGCTTCTTCATAGGGGATATTTTTGAGTGTTTGTATTTTTCTTAGTGTCTTATACTTTCCATCTTGAAAAATAACTAAGGATAAGTCTAGTCTTGTTGCTAAGAGATTTTGGAGTTTATAGTTTAAGCTTAATGTAAGAGAAGCATCTTTTTTTAAAACAATAAAATAGGGAATGCTTAAGAGGTGTAACTCCATATATTTGTTTTTAAAAGAAGAGACTCCATGTAGCATATTTTGATCTCTTAGAATATGTTTGTATTTTTGAAAAGTTTGCTTTGAGAATATAAAAGCTTCTTCTTGTTTTTGTTTTATCGCTAGTTTTTCTTCATAGGTGTTTGAGGGTGTAAAAACTTTATTTTGGTAGAGTTCTTGATAATAATTTTCAAAAGAGATTTCATCTTGGCTAAAGGGGAGATCAAATTGAGAAGGGTTTGCTGGCCAGTTGAGCGTTTGGAAAACTTTTTTATTAAAAAGAGAAGGGTAGTATGTGAGTGCATAATTAAAGTAGATACTCCATTCGTCTAAGGATTTAGTTTCTCCTATTTCTAAAAATTCTTCTAGTGCTTCTTTGTAAATTGATTTATTTATAATTTGGGGGCAGTGAGAGGAGTATGAGAGTAGCTCTTTATAGTTTTTGGCTAATAAAACCTCTTTTGTGTTTACTTGTCCTTTATCATAGGCTGTGTTTTTATGGTGGTACTGGAGTAAATCATGAAAATAATAGGCATTATATTTTCCATCTTTTCTTATGAATTTTTCAATACTTATGGCTTTTAAAATCTGGTTATCATCGTCTAACATGATAAACTCTTCTTCTAAAAAATCAATATTTAGGAGGGAGGCTCTGAGTAGGTAGTTTTTACTTTGGTGATCTCTTTTTGAAAAGTTTTTTGCGTATTTTTCTAAGATAGTTGTTTCATCTATAATAATTACTTTTTGTTTTGTTTGGAGTTTTTGAAACTCTAGCTTATTTTTTGGGGATGTTACTATGATATATTGTTTTACAAAATCGCAATATTTGTCAATGGTCTTTATCGTGGATTGTAGATTATGTAGATTAATACTTATAAAAACAAATTGGAGTTTTTTTAAGTGTTCTTTTATGAGTGGAGCTTTTTTTTGAACTCTTAGGCTTTGTATTGGGCTATAGTTTTTTTGTATTAGATTTATTTTAGCCTCATAGAGATTTTGATTATTATAGTAGAGGGCTATTGTTTGGAGGAGTTCATTATCGGAATTGTAGTCTAAGCAATCTAAGATAAGATCTTTAGACTTTTTTTGATTTAGGTAAGTGAGTAAGACTTCTTTAGGTGCTTTTAAATCTATGCCTAAAAATATCTTTTCATTTTTTGTTTGCTTGAGAATGAAGTTAATATTTGGGAATGTTTTACAAAGTAATGCCATTTTACTTTGGCTATGGCTCTCTAATAATATTATATTTACATTTTGTGTATTTGAGTTTATCCTAGGGGGATTTTGGAGTTCTTGTTTTATACTTTTTAGTAAACTTTCATTTATAATAATTTTTTGTACTGGAGTGCTTTTTTTATATCTCAAGCCATTGTCTCTTAGCTCGATCATTAAGACTTTTAATTTAGGAAAATATTTGAATATTTTTAGCGATACTTTTCTTAATCTTTGGTTGTAGCTAAGTTTAGAAAACAAAGCTAAGAGAAAGTTTTTCATTGAGTTTCTTTTATAATCAGTGATTTAAACTTGATTGCTAATATCCTTAAATCTTTATCACTTGCTTGTCTAGCATTTGGTAGATGAAAGCTTATTGTATTTATATTTGACTCATTAAAATAAGCATTTTTTGGAATAAGATGCACTAGTTTATCGCCTTGTAGGTCTTTATTTTTTAGCATAAGCTTCCCATTGAGAGATATGCTAATATTTTGTTTGCCTAATGTTCCTATATCTAAGACAATAACAGTATTTGTATTTTTCTTTGGAATATACTTAAAAGATATGCTTGACTTAAACTTATTTGTCCATCTATGTTTTTCTTCAGAAGAAGAGAAACCCTCAAAAATCATGCTTGTCGTATCAAAATAATATTTTTGTTTTATTTTTAAGGGAGTAAGAGAAGAAAATCCTGGTTTAATCATGGGAGGTATCATAATACTGTAATACTCATCTCTATGTTTATATCTGTCTGCATAAATTTCTTTTGTCTTACAAGGCTTATTTTTGCAATACCATCCTGAACTTAATCTATCTAAAATAATATCCATCACTGCATATAGATTTACTTTATCATATTTTATAATCTCCCCCTTATCCATTATGAGTAGAAAATTATCAAACATACCGCCCTTTAAACCGTAAAGTTTATACTTATCTTTGTTATCTAAGACTGGTAAATGATCACTATAAAAAATAACTAGGGCATTTGGAGAGATTGTATTTATATTTTTTAAATACTTTTTGATGGAGTTTATTCTATAATATTGTTGATTAATTGCTCTTTGGGTATGATCACTTAGATTGAGCTCTTTTTTGTTTAATACATTTATAATTTCTGGTCTTTTTGGACTTGTTATCTCATGGAAAGCATGTCCCCATACTGAAAACATATAGTTAAAAACTGGTTTATTTCTATACTCTTTTCGGATGTATTTATTATTTTGAGCGTATAGATCATCATCATAAATAGCGTATTCTCCTTGGGAGATTTTATCATTGCTTAGATAGGTTTTTTTATTTTTAAAATATTCTCTAGGAAAATTTACATCTGAAAAACCTAAACTCTTAGTCGCTTCAAAGGAAGGCTGTGGTTTAAAAGTGTTTGTAAAGATTGTGCTATAGCCTAGTTTGGCAAGTATTGTAGGTAAACAATTTGTAGGATTACCTTTGAATTCAGTCAATTCAAAGGCTGAAAATTTTTGTAAGGCAGGAACACCACATAAAATTTCAAACTCTGATTGTATAGTACCCCCTCCATATATGGGGCTTCTATGGGTGGAGGCGTTTTTTATTTGTGGGATTTCTTTGTTAAGTTTTACATTTGCTAAACGCTGAGGTATAAAAAATGATTCAAGACCTATGATATATACATCTCTTTTTTGAATTTTAGATTTTAAGCTTGATACAATAGTCTCTAAGTCTTTGGATTGCTTTACTTTATAATGTTTTATTTTGAGTTTATTATTAGACTTTATAAGACCCTCATAAAGAAAAGAGCTTATTCTTCCTGTTTTTTCATAATCATAATAGATTTTATCATCTGACCAAAATTCTTTTTTTTCAAAGGCATATTTTTCAAAAACAATTATAAAGTATGGTGAAATAAGGAAGGAGGGTGTCACTAAAATTATGAAAAATAGTACTATCAAAGTGTATGCTAGGAGTATTTTTTTTACAAATGAATATTTATATAGTAATACTAAAACTAGGCTTATTATAAAAAAGATGACACCATAGACTAGTAAACCTTTTGACTGCACAAGAGATTCTATTAATAGGGGGATGTGAAATAGATAGGTATAGTCCAAGTTTCTATTATATATCAAAGAGGCAAGATCTAGGACTGAATAAAGAAGGATTATAACAAAAGGTATCATATATGCTTTTTTCTTTAAGACTATAAAAGATATAAGATACATTATACTGAGTATAAAAAATTCAAGAATAGAATTTTCAAATAAAATAACCTCGCTATAATAACCTTTACTGACTAAGCTATAGGCATAGAGAATAGCTACTGTGATGATATAAAAAATTACAAATCTCAATCTTCTTCCTTCAAAATATTTTTTAATAATTTCTGTGTACTTTGCTTCCATGTTAAATAAGGCATTTCTAAAGATTTTGGATGCTCATTGAGCTTATATAAGTCAAGCCATTTTTTTATAATTTCTGCTAAGTCGATGGGTTTGAGTGTGTCTTTATAATAAGAAGCATATTGAGACGCTACTTCTTTAAATACTGGAATATCTCTTGCAATGATAGCTAAGTTATGCTGGGCAGCTTCAATAAGAGGTAAACCAAAACCCTCCCCATAACTTGCAGCTATTAAACAATCTGAGACTAAATATAGCTCTTCTAGGTAAGTATCTTCTACATTTTCTAAGAAAAAAAGCTTTTCATTGAGTTGTGGATGCTTTTGCAATTTTTGTAAAAAACTCTCAACTAACCAGCCTTTTTTTCCAACGATAGCTAAGGTTACATCAATATTTTCACTCCATAATAATTCAAAACTTTCTAATGTTTGAGCATGAGCTTTTCTTGGTTCTATCGTTCCTATCATTAGAAATGTTTTTGTTTTTTTCAATAATAAGAGTTGTAATTTTTGATTTTGTGATAAGTCTGAGGGAGTATTTAACTTAAAAATATCTGCCCCTAGATGGAAATAAGATATATTTTGTTTATTTGGTAGATAGTTTTGAAGTTCCTCTTTTACAGATTTTGATATAGCTATTATAGAATCAAATTTTACGATTGTTTTTAGCCATTTTAGATAGTATATCTTTGCTACTCTTGGGAATGTATTTGAGCGTAAAATAGGGAGCATATCATATACTACAAAAATCATCTTTGTCCCTTTTTGGGACATAAATTGTAGAAAATCTAGCTGAAAAGGAATAGTAGTTAGGTTTAAATCAAGTCCTATAAAAATATCATCTTCGTAAAAATCTATGGCACTATCATAAAGATTATTTTGAGGTAAATCTAAAAAATTTGTTATAAATTTATGTGCATAACGATAGCCTAGACTTATCTCATCCGCGTATACTGGCTCGATTTTGTAGTGTTTGGGTGGATTTATAAGAAGTTCTTTTAAAATATTTTTTACCACTCTTTGTATACCTGTTTTAGAATCTCTTTGTACTAATTCTGAAATATCTATAAAGAGTTGCTTCATTCTTGGTTGGGGTGTGAAATTATAGGCTATGGATTGGGAAAGATTTTTTACTCTCTTGTCACTCAAGGTTGGTATATCTTTTTTTAAAGCCTTTAGTAGGTTTGGTAGAGCTAGATTTGAGGCTAAGTTGTAGATTTTTTCTATACTTTGATTGTACTGTTTTGCACAAGCTACTGGATCGTGTTTTGTTTGTATGATCTTTTGTGCATTTTTACTTAGTTTTAGCCTGTATTCTTCATCTTTATATAGCTCTTCTAGGGCTGATACTAGTTGTGTATTTTTAAAATCGTCTTCTAGCATATATACTGCTTGGGTTGATAGTTCAGACATAGAACCATTTGCATTTACAATTGTAGGAAGTGCATAATTCATACAGTCTAAGACGGCTGCTGATGTTTCTCCTCTTGAGCTTGTTCTTAACTGAACTGCAATATCTGCTGCTTGGAGATAGCTATGAAATGTTTTTGTATCGACCCATGAGCTTATAATAATTCTACTCTTTGCACTTGATGTGCTTATAGTTTTTGCTAATTTTACTCCATATATACTTGCTAGATTTTCGCCTACAAAAATTAGATAACATTGTGAAATCTTTGAAAGTGATGATTCTAAAAATGCCTCTAAAAGGCGATCGTTTAGTTTTTTCTCGCCTAGTAAACCAAAACTACAGATAACAAAGGAGTCTTTAGGAAGAGATAGCTCCTCTTTGGCTGATAGTTTATCAAATTTTTTAGGGGCTTGTCTTAGGAGTGGGATAAGAAAGTTTTCTTTTTTTAAATCTTTGTTGTACCATTTTTTTATCAATTCTATAGAGAACTGTGAATGCGTTATGATAGCTAAAGCATTTTGTAAAACTCGGAGGTTTAAGGGGTACTTGTTTATGATGGTATCTACATCATTAGTCTGGAAATAATCTTTTAGGGCTAAGAGTCCATAATCGTGGTACAAACTTTCACTGAAAAAATACTCTTTTTCTCCACTCGCTTCTAGTTTAAAAACAAGTGCTGATAAATAAAAATCATGAAGGACTACAATACCTGGAATTTTATCCAATAAATCAAACATGTGATTGTGAAAGCTAGAGTTTCCAAAATGGTAGATAACTCTTTGGTAATGAGAATGATTTTTTTTGAACTCTTGTACTTGGATTATTTTACAGTTCTTTGTGATCCATGTATCTGTAATTTCTCCTTGTTTTACAACAACATCAATATCATAATGCTTAGATAAAACAGGTAATAACTCTGCACTATAATCACTAATACCACTACGTTCTGGGGGTAGAGGTGAGACATAGGCTAGTTTTGGTTTTTGTATAGAGACTAGATTTACTTTGAGCTTTTTCATAGATTGTATAGCTAATTTTGCTGAACTTTGCCATGAAAATTTTTGAGATTGTTCTTTTGCGTGATTTTCTAGGAACTTGCAAAAAACTTCATCGCTTAAAACTTCTTGAATTTTTGATGCAATAGATTTATCGTCTTTTGCATCAAACATAGCCTCTTGTAAACCCATCACTTCTATAAGGCTTGAATTATTTCCACAAATGACTGCTTTGTGACACTGCATAGCTTCTAGAACTGGAAAACCAAAACCCTCGTGCAAGGATGGAAATACAAAGAGTTTACAAAGATTATATAAACTTACTAAGTCTTTTTCTGGGATATAATTTGTAAATATCACATCACTTAAATCCAAATCACTTTCTTTTATAAGGGTGTTTAATTGGTATTGTTGCATCTGTGTAATGCTGCATACTATGAGGAGTTGAAAATTTTCAATAAGCTCTTTGGCTAAGAGTGAATAGGCACGGATGAGACCCTCTACATTTTTACGATAATCTATACCGCCTGTGTACATTATGAAAGGTTTTGTAATATCATATTTTACAAAGAGTTCCTCTTTTTGTGAGACTGTGATTTTAGTAACTTTAAAATGACTTTGGGAGGCTGCTGAAATATTGACTACATTATGGAGACTTAAATGTTTTATAGCCTCCTCTTTTGTAGCAGTTGAGATTGATAATACTAAGTCTGCTTTTTTTAAATACTCTATTTTTTTATCATACCATTGTTTCATTTCTGGATTTTTTAAGTATATTTTATCATGGATGAGGGGGATTAGATCATAGTGTATTAGAGCTACTGGTATATTTTTGTTGAGAAGTTTTATGCTTGTTATTGCCTCATCATTAAAACCCTCAAAGAGACTACTTAATAAGATTAATTCGGGGTTTAAGCTTAGTAGGTAGGCTTCAAATACTTTTTGTGATAGTTCTTTTTCTCCTACTATAGGTGTCCAGATTTTAATATTTTTTTTATTTAAATACGCTAAGGTCATCTCTTTTATTTCACTTATAGTCTCTGGAAAAAAGGCATTACAAAGTAAGATAAATTCATCATCTGTATTATTATTTTTTAACATAGCTTCGACTAAAGCTCTTGTGTACCTACCTATACCTCTCTTTGCATTTGATGCTTGAGCACCTTGCATATCAATAACTATACGCATTAGAAAGTTTCCTTTAATTTATTATATATGATCTTTGCCTCTGGGGAGAGTTGCTGTAATTTTTGATCTTGAATTTTTTGTTTAAAAGAACTTGAAGTTACAATCTTCTTTAATTTTGCCTTTGTTTTTGGAAAATTATTTATTATTTTAAGGATGAAAATTTTTAGCTTTGGCTTGGAGTTTATTTTGTAAATAGAGTATTTTATACTTTTATTTAGCAGTTCTCTTGGAGAGATAAAAGAAAGAGACTTAGCATATTTTACTAATACTCTTAAAGGTTTAGTTATTTTCCATGAGTGACTGTTTATGAGCAATTCGTATTTTGTATTTAGCTGCTGAACTCGTGTATTTCCTTCTTGGACTTGTATATTTGCTTCTTGAAGCTGTATATTTACTTGTCGAACTTGAGTATTTGCTTGATAAATTGCTTTATCAAATTTGTTTTCTAAATCTATTAATCTCTCTTCAAATTTTAATACTAGCTCATCTAAAGAGATACCAAGGTTTAATGAAAAAGGCTTATTAAAGATGAATAAGAAATCTTCTTTTGCTTTTTTCTGAGCTATGATAGCATAATCAGGACTCACAGATTCTAAGATATTTTTTATTGTAATATTATTAAAATCTTCTAATTTCATAGATTCTTGTAAACCTAGAGTTTTCTTTTTATCAAAACCATGGTATTGAAGTAAAAATGATAATAGTTCGGAGGGGATAGGTTTGGTGTGTGTTGGATCCATATAAAAATTTTCTGTTGCGACTTTGATATTTTGTGCGTTTGGTGTTTCTAATATCAATAAACCTGCTGGTTTTAGAACTCTTAGAGACTCTGATACTAAAATATGTAAGTCTTCAAAAGAGATATGTTCTATGACATGAAAAGCACTTATCACTTCGATACTCTCATCTTCTTGAGTTTGTAAATACTTTATAGCATCTTCACATAAGATATTTAAGTTGAGTTTTGTACAAGCTTCTAGCATATACTCGTCAATATCTACACCCATCTCTATAAAAGAATTCTCTTTGAGTAACTCTAACCACTCTCCTCTACCACAGCCAATATCTAAGGCTTTGGGCTTATCATAAAGTGTTTTTAAGGGTTCTATAAATTGTAAATAGATTTTAAGTCTGTTTTTTATCTCTTCTCTTGTGCCTCTATGCTTATCTTCAAAGGCTTTGTAAAAGTTTTTTATTTTTGTATTCATTAGGCTATCAAGAAATCTGGAGCGTAGGATACACCATTAGTCAATATAATCTCTTCTATACCCACAAAAATAATCTGAGTATTTTCACTCATAAGACTATAAGAATCTCCATTTTTTACAATGTTTATAGATTCTTTTTCCAAATTTAAGTAGAGAGTATCATAACCTAAACCGCCGTCTATATGATCTACTCCACCATGCCCTGCGTATATAATGTCATTTCCTGCACCAGAGGAAATAATGTTATCGACATAATTATCTGTAATAATATCATCTCCATCTCCTGTTAAAATATTTTCAATAATAACTCCTGTGGCTATTGCTAAATTATTTTTTCCTGTATAAAGATTGTTTTCTAAGTATAATTTTGTAATGCTACGGGCTATCCATGAAGATTCAAAATTATTTTGCTTTGCAATATCTTGATGAAGTTCTATGATTTGAAAAAGGCTATATTCATCGGCACTGTTGAGGCTTCCTGCATTTAAGTCTATCCTAGATGCTCCTTTTGCTGAGGATAGGTCTATGGTGTCCTCTCCTCCTGCATCCCAAAGTGTTATAACTTTTGGATCTTTGAAGCTCATCGTGTATGTGTTATCTTCTGTATTTGTATTAGTATTTGCTCCATATATTGATTGTAAGGCTGCAATATCGTATAAAGAATAAAAACTTGCTTCTACTTGTTTATACTCTATCTCCATTTGGGAGTTGTTAAATACTAATAATGGCACATAACTATTATGATTGATGTATGACATCACTGTATGGTTTATATCTAATCGCTGAGGATTACCGTAAGGATGCGTTAAACCTAAAGCATGACCTAGTTCGTGTACTATGGTTGAGTATCCGTATTCTCCCTCTTTAAAAATATCACTATTAGCTGTATTAAATCTTGATGATAAAAATACATCTCCCTCATATAGATCTTCTGTTCCTGGTAAAAAGGCGAAACCTGATTGATTAGAAGGCATATCTAGTGTATTAAAACTTATGTCTGCTTCTCTAGATACTTTTTTAATCGGAGTAGCGATAAGCTTTTGTAATTTTTGTATAATGCTATCAACGCTGGACCTTTGTTCTTGATTTAGGGCTTTCCAACCTGATGTTAGCTCATTATTAGCATAAGTATAATAATTGTCTGGTATTTTTTCATTAAAATTATAAGTAATACTTTCTTTTTCCCAATGTTTGTTTGAGTCTAAAATAAGAACACCTTTTGTTGCCATATTACTCAAGGCTGATACTGTATCATTTGTAGTTGATCTCTTATCTGCGTCTATAATTGTTTTTGCGTTTTGTATACTTTTTGAGAGGGAGGAGACTATCAATTTTCCATTTGGATTATTTGTTGATTGAAAAGAAGTTGAGATAGAATAATCATTTGTAACTTCATAAATAGTATCTGCCATGTAGTTTGATACTTCTACTCTATTTGTAAATTGTGAGTAAGCTTCATTTGCCTTTGTCTCATTTGCATTATATTTTGATCCACCCTTTGGATTGTAGCTTGAGAGTGCTTCTACTATGCTTGCAATTAAATCACCTCTGGTATGTAAAAGTTCTCCATCTAAAGACTTTTGTTTTAAATACGCTACCCAGCCATCTATACCTGCTTTATCATCTTCATAAGTTTTATTTAAAGTATTGATATATATATGCTTTACAAAATCTAAGTCATTATTTAAACTATCTTTAAAATACTCTTTTGCAGCATTTGTGTCTAACATCGCATCTGCTGTTTGAATTTTTGAAAATTTTGTATTTTGCCAATTTATATTACCTCTCCCCTCACTTGCTCTATTAAAAATTGCAACATAAAGTTCTGATACTTGAGTCTTAGTCATCATTATCCCTTTTACTAAATGTAATTCTTGGTTCAAGTTTACAGATACCTATAAAATTATTTTCTATTGTATCTAAAATATCAAAACTTGTGGCATTATCTAACCAATGAGCACAATCTTCTAAATGAGTATCATTTGAATGAACCGCTGCTGTTATAGTATATTTTCCCACGCCTATATTGAGAGGAATTAAAAAATCACATATATAATTTTGCCCTTTTTCAAAGTCTATTTTTACATCATGGTAAAATGTATTTGTTCCAAATATATCTTGGGCAAATTTATCTCGTATTATAATACCTATAGTCATTGCTTTCATATTTAAAGAAGAACTTATCTTTACTTTAATGTTTACCGTATCTCCAGAACTAATATAGTTGGAACTTATACTTTTAATCTCAACAGTATCAATACGTACATCAAAAGTACCAAAAGAGCTTTTTTTTTCCTCTTTTATAATTATTTTTTCTTCATTTTCATTTAATTGAGCTATTAAAAAATTATATGTGTTAATTACATCTTCGGGGCTACCTTGCTCTAACATTTTTCCATGATTGAGGAGTATAACTCTATCGCAAAGTAATTTGAGTGAACCTAGATCATGGGAAACATATATGATTGACATCTTATTTTTTTTTCTTTGTTTGAGTGCATTTGTACACTTGATAGCGAAATGTGCATCCCCTACAGATAAAGCTTCATCGACGATAAGAATTTTTGGTTGGGAAAAAATAGCGATTGAGAATGCTAATCTCATTTTCATACCAGAGGAGTATGTGCGAATAGGCTCATAAATATAATCACCTAATTCACTAAAAGAGATAATCTCATTTAAAGCATTATTTATCTCTTGCTTAGACATACCTATTAAGGCTCCATTGAGGTATATATTTTCGTATCCATTAAGTTCGTCATTAAATCCAGTTCCCAACTCCAAGAGTGCGGTAACTCTACCATGCTTAATAATCTCACCTGAAGTGGGAGAGATAACACCTGCAATGATCTTTAAAATAGTTGATTTTCCTGCTCCATTTACGCCGATAATACCTAAGCTTTCACTCTCATATAAATCAAAAGAAAGATCATCATTTGATACAAATTCTCTATGATATTTTTTGTTTATAAATAGCTCTTTTAGTCTGTCAATATTTGATTTGTAAATCTTATATATTTTTGTGATATTTTTTACTTCTAGGATTTTTTTAGGCTCTAGCATTTAAATAATATCCTTGATTGTATTAATCATTTTTTTATATAAGTATGCGGCTAGTATCAAGCTTGAAAATGATATGGTACTTATGATAAGAAGATTGTACATAGAGGGTGCTTTAGCAAATAAAAATATATCCTGATACAAGTGCATATAATGGTAGAGGGGATTGTAAACCAATACCAGAGGATACTTGTCGGCTATCATTTCTTTCATATAAATGATGGGTGTCATCCAAAACCAAAGTTGGACTATAATCGGTACTGCCTCTTTTAAATCTTTGAAAAATGGTACAAATAAGGAGATTATAATTCCTAAAGAAAATGCAAAAATTGTTTGGAGCATCATAATAGGGATAAGCCACAGAAAAGTAAAATTTACTGTGTAATCAATCATGAGTAAAAATACAATTCCCAAAGAGATAGAGAGGAAAAAAAGTACTGTCTCTGTTATGAATATGCTTAAATAAAAAACATATACGGGAACATTTATCTTTTTTATAAGATGCGATTTTTCTGAAATTGCATTTGTTAGAAGCGATAAAAATTTACTAAAGGACATCCACGCAAGAAGTCCTGGTACTATATAAATACTATAAGCATAAGTATTGTCTACAATATCTAGTTTCATTTTCATAAAATCAGAAAATATAACCGTATAAATAAATATGGTAATGATAGGTGAGAGGACGTACCATAACTGACCTAAGCCAGTTCCAATATACCTTTGTTTAAAGTCTCTTTTTGCAAAAGAAAATGCTAATAAAATATTATGTTTCAATTAAGATCTTTTAAAATCATCTTCAACTCGGATAATATCATCTTCACCTAGATAATCCCCTATTTGAGCCTCGATAACAATCACTGGGACTTTACCATCATTTGCTAATCTATGTAACTCACCCATTTTTATATATGTAGATTCATTTGATCTTAATGTGAACGTTTTGTCGTCTATTGTAACCGTGGCTGTACCACTTACTATAGTCCAATGCTCATTTCTGTGCATATGTTTTTGAAGTGATAATCGTTTCCCTACTCTAACTTCTATACGTTTTATTTTATATGTTGGGGTATCTTCTAGTATGGTATATGTTCCCCATGGACGGTGTACGGTTAGGTGAATATTGTGCAGTTGTGTATTTTTTTTGAGCTGTGAAACTACTTTTTTAAGTTTTTGAGAGGATCCTTTTTTTGAGACTAAAAGAGCATCCCCCGTATCAACAATAATTAAATCTTCAATATCTATGGTGGTTATCATTCGTTCATTTCCATAAATAAGGTTGTTTTTACTATCTATTGAAATATGCTTTTCATTTATGGTGTTTAGGTTCTCGTCTTTTGGAAGTTCTTTGTAGAGAGCGTCAAAACTTCCTAAATCTGACCATTTAATATCTGAGGGTATCACTTTTACCTTAAGTGATTTTTCCATAACAGCATAATCAATAGAATCTTCTGGAATATTTGCCATATATTCGTGTTTAATTCTTAGTATATTTCCCTTTGGGGCATTTTTAAAAGCCTCCAAAGAAGTTTCATATACATCAGGGGAATATTTTTTAAGTTCTTCTAAAAATATCCCTGCTTTAAAACAAAACATTCCGCTATTCCAAAAATAATTTTGAGCTTTTACATACTCGGTAGCCTTATCAAAACTTGGTTTTTCATGGAATGCTTTTGCATCTTCTTTATTTTGTAAATCAACCTCTATATAACCAAATCCTGTTTCTGCAAATGTTGGTGTTATTCCAAATGTTACAAGCTTATCTTCATGGGCTAGAGATTTTGCTTTTTGTACCACTTTTTGATACTCAATTTCATCTTTTATAAGATGATCACTTGGTGTTACTAGAACTATTGTTTGAGGGTTTAGGCTTAGACAAGCTAAAGCTATTGCTGGAGCTGTGTTTCTTCCTAAAGGCTCTAGTAAATACTTAGAATTACTTTTATCTAACTCTTCTAGTTGGTCTAGTGCTAGAAAATATTGTTGAGAGTTTGATACAATAAGTTGAGAATCACAAACTTTAGAGTTTCTTTCTACTGTTAATTGAAACAGTGATTTATCATTAAAAAGCTTTGCAAATTGTTTTGGCATCAAAGTTCTACTTATCGGCCAAAGCCTCGTTCCATTACCACCACATAAAATAATATTTGTCATTTATATTCCTAATTAATTACATTTTATCTAAATTGACTTTATATAATGGTAAAATTAAAAAAATAAATTTGAAGAAATAAGCATGAAAAATATAGCTATATTATGTTCAGGTGGAGATGTGTCTGGTATGAATCCAGCTTTAAAACACTTTGTTGAGTATTCTTTAAAAAACAATTTGAATCCTTATTTTATTTATGATGGATATGAGGGTTTTATTGATGCTCGTATTATAAAAGTTGATTATTCTCATGTATCTGGAATTATGACTCGTGGAGGAACTATTATAGGAAGTTCTCGGAGTAAAAGATTTATGCAAAAAAAGTATAGAAAAATCGCAAAAGATAATCTTGATTTTTTAAACATCACTATGCTTATAGTTCTAGGTGGGGATGGTTCTTTTAAAGGGCTTAATATTTTTTACCAAGAACATGGAATTAGATTTTGTGCAGTTCCCTCTACTATAGACAATGATATTCACGCAACAGATTATTGTTTAGGGGTTGATAGTGCTTTAAACATCATCAAAACTTCCATTGACGCTATAAGAGATACTGCTTCCTCTTTTAAACGTGCTTTTGTGATTGAGACTATGGGAAGAGACTGTGGCTATTTAGCTCTTGTTTCACACTTAACTTCTGGTTCTGAACTTTGTCTTATTCCTGAAAAAAAGTATGATTTAAAAGAATATGAAGAAAAATTCAAAAAACAGATCAAAGAGGGTAGACGCTATTTTATAAGCATTGTTTCGGAGGGAATAAAGCAAGATTCAAACGAAATAGCCCAATGGTTTGAGAAAAAAATAGGTATACAAGCTCGTGTAAGTGTACTAGGACATATACAAAGAGGGGGAAACCCTAGTGTATATGATAGACTTATGGCGTATAAATTTGTCACTCATGCCATAGATGCTTTAGTTCAAGGGAAAGAAAATCTTGTTGTTTGTTATGATGCAAATGGATTTAATCTTAAAAGTATCCAAGAAGTTGTAGGGGTTAAAAAAACTTTAGACAAAGATTTGTTGAAATTTTTAGAATAAGATACTCCCTCAATTTCTCTTGACATTTTAGTAACTTTTTGAAATAATTTAATAATAATTATGATAATATTAGGGCAAATTATGATAAGTATCATGAAGATACTTAATTTTTAAGGAGATAAAGATGAAAAAAAATATCGTGTTATTAATGGCAAGTCTTATACTTGTGTTTGGGATGAGTGCTTGTACTGAGATAAAAATGGGTAAAAGTTTTGTTTTCTTTTCCGATGAAACAAAAGAAGCTTATGCTGGTATGATGGATATTGTAAGTACTACAGGTGATCCGGCTCAAGCAATGATGAAAGAGTGGGAGATTCTCGATCCTGAATTAACAGAAGAAGAGATTTTTGATGAGATGAAAGATCTTGCAATAGAATACAATATGAGATATGTTGGCGAAAAAAATATGTTTACTCTTACAGAAGCAGAAAACCCTACTGATGATAAGGTTGTTCATGCTAGAATTGGTGAGTTTTGTTCACTTATTATCGCTAAAAAAATGTTAAATCACTCTCGTTTTTATGGTGGATTTATGCCTTGTCGTATTCTCTATGTTGAATATGGAAATGGAAAAAGATACTTAATTTCTATGGATATGGCTCTTGCAATATATGGTGGAACTGATAAGAAAAAAATCAGTCCAGAACTTCTTGAAGATATGTTAGCTGTTAAAAAAGCTATGGAAGAGATTCCAGCAATAGCTGCAGGTTATGATATAGAGTAATATCATTGCCCTTATCTATTTCATGCTTTTAATTAAGCTGAAATAGATTAACTTCAACTAGTCTTCTTAATCCAACCGCCACCAATTAATTTATCATCATCATAAAATACAGCTGCTTGACCCATAGCAACTCCAAATACACTCTCTTGTAATCTTACAATTGCCTTATCTTTATCAATGCTTACATGACACTTAATAGCTTTAGTTCTATATCTCAATTTTACAGTACTTGTAAACTCTTTTCTCTCATCAAACATATTTAAGTTCTCTAAAATAACAATTGAACAGGCTAAGTCTTCTTTTTTTCCTACTACTATTTGATTTTTTTGAGCATCAATACTTAAAACAAAATGAGGATCATGCGCCCCTTTTACTGTAAAACCTTTACGTTTTCCTATTGTATAGTGCATATAACCTTTATGTTCACCGACTATATTTCCATCTTTATCTAAGACATCTCCAGTATTATCAACATTTACATATTTTTTTAATACATCTGTATAAGAGGTTTCTACAAAGCATATTTCACTTGATTCTGCTTGAGAAGCAAATGATTCTAAACCTTTAATGGAGTTCGCTATCTCTTTAATATCGCTTTTATGTCTATTCCCTAAAGGAAACATCAATCTTGGTAAAATCTCTTTTTGTACATAAAATAAAAAATAACTTTGATCCTTCGTATCATCCTCTGCCTGATAAAAATACTTTCCATCGGTTTTAATATAATGACCCGTTGCTAAATAATCTGCGTCTATACTATCAGCAAATTTTAGCATTTCACCAAATTTTAAATTTCTGTTACATAAGGCACAAGGATTAGGAGTTTTTCCCTCTTCATAAGTATCTATAAAGGGCTGAAAAACTTCCTTATTAAAAACCTCTTGTAGATCTAATACATGAAGCTTTATACCTACAAAATCAGCTGCCTTTTGAGCTCTGTTTAAATGCACTTCGTGATAACCTGGCTTTGAATGGAGTTTCATATATAAACCCTCCACTTCATAACCATCTTTTTTAAGGAGTAAGCTTGTTATAGTAGAATCTACTCCTCCACTCATCCCTACTAAAATTTTTTTACTCATTAAGTTTGCACTCCCTTGGGCTTGACAATGATTTAAAGTATATAGTTTTTTCTAAACCAGCTTCTTTTAAAACACTAATCTGGTCTTCTAAAGATTCTTCTATCTCTTGGACTATACATTCTAAATTGTCTGTTAATCTAATAATTTGTAAATCATCTGTATCAATCATATTTTCTTTTAGTAGTTTATTTTCTATAAACTCCATTAAAGGCTTGTAAAATTCAACACCAATAACAAAAATTTTTACTCCTATAATCTTTCTCGTTTGTATCAAGGTTAAGGCTTCAAACAATTCATCTAAAGTTCCAAAACCACCGGGGAGAATTACATATGCCATAGAATATTTTACTAACATCACTTTTCGTGAAAAGAAGTAATCAAAATTTAACTCTTTGCTTGTATATTTGTTTGTTAGCTGCTCAAAAGGAAGATCAACATTTAAGCCAATTGATTCTATATCTTTATTTGTGTTTGCACCTTTATTTGCAGCTTCCATAATCCCCGGTCCACCACCAGTTATAATATTAAATCCACGGTTTGCAAGCATACTTGAGAGTTTTTCAGCTTCTTTATAATACAAATTATCTTTATCCGTTCTAGCACTTCCAAAGATTGTTACAGAGGGACCTAATTCCCCTAATTCATCAAAACCTTTTACAAAATCTGCAATGATTTTAAAAACACTCCAAACATCAGCTGATTTAATATCTTTGACATATCTCTTTGTTAAATCAGCTTTATTTTTCAAGTTAATCCCTTAATTGCGTTAATCTATCTTTTTTTGAACCTATAGATGTAATTTGAACACCAAAATTTCCATCTACAATAACCACTTCCCCTAATGCAATAACATTATTATCTACTAAAATTTCCAATGGATCATTTGCTAATTGATTGAGCTCTATTACTGAACCTATATCCATATTTAGGACATCTTTTAGCAACATTTTTTTTCGTCCTATTCTCACTCTTACGGGGAGCTTTACATCCATGATAAGAGAAATATTTCTTATCTCATCATCACTCATTCCCATTCTTGGGATAGAATCATCACTATTTTGGAGTTCTGATGCTTCTTCAAAACTAAGCACGAGTGCATTATTAAATGCTTCATCTATGATAAACATATATAAAGAGTTCAAATTACCTACATTAAACTTATAAATATACATTTTAAAGAAATTTTCTAAACTAATTTCTTCTTCTTCATTTTTAAATTCTATATCATCAATTTTAAAAGTTACTATAGGTAACTCTTTTTGAGCAGACAAAGAATTACTAATTGCACCAAATATATTAGAAATAATCTCTTTTGCCGCATCAAGATCATCATCGGAGATTTCTTCTCTATCACTTACTTCTTCACCGAGCATAAGATCAGCAAGAGAAGCTACTAAATTAGAAGGCATTGCTATCATAGCTTTTGCCTCAACTCCTCCTGAGATAGAAACATTAATCAATACAATTGGAGGAATGATGTTTGAGATAATACTTAATTCTTGCTCTTCTTTCATCTCTAAAACTGGTGCTTCTCCAATAAGTGCTTCTATCGTTCCTATTGTTTCTGTTTCAAATAATTTTATAAATTCTTTCATCTATTTATCCCTCCATTTTATTCTTTGCTTCTTCATGAATAATATCTTTTACCCCTGTTATTTTTTCATATCTCATTTGTTCAAAGTTTTCTAAGGCACGTTTTACTGCATCTTTTTCAGTATCAATTAATTCTATAATTTGTATAGATTTTCTAAATCTTCTTAGACCTATTTCCCCTTTAAACCTATCCTTTCCATCGACGCATACTGTTATTATATCATTAGCAGCATTTGAAAGACGAAGAACATCACCGACTTTCAACTCTAAAACATCCCCTAGAGTTAATTCAGCATCACCTAAATTTGCTTCAACATTTACTTTTACACCACCGAGTAAAACTTGAAGCTCTGTATTTCTACTTTTTTTAGTACTCGTTTCGTTGAGCATTAAATCTCTTGATGCTAATTTTGGAAGTATTGGCTCTAATGCAATTACAGGATAACAAATATTCATCATTCCTGAACTATTGCCTATAATTATCTCCATTACAACCATTACAACTATCTCATTTTGAGCAACAATTTGAACTACATTTGGACTTGATTCTTTGGATTCAACTATTGGATAAATATCCATAACTGGTCCCCATGCCTCTTTGAGCGTACTCATCATAACACGCAAAATAGTTTCAAAAAGACTTAATTCAATATCAGAAAATTCACGACTTGCATCAAAAGGTTCTCCTTTGCCACCAAGCAATCTATCTAACATTGGAAAAGCTATAGATGGATTTATCTCAATAACGCCACTTCCTTCTAAAGGTTTCACTGAAAAAACATTAAAACTAGTGGGGTTTGGAAGCGACATCAAAAACTCACCATAAGTCATTTGATCAACAGAATGAAGCTGAATTTCAACAATAGAACGCATTATTGCAGAAATTTGAGAGGCTAAAGACCTTGCCATTTTATCGTGAACACCACGAAAGGCACGAAGCTGTTCTTTTGATACTCTGTTTGGTCTCTTAAAATCGTAAAGTGTTACTTGTCTTTGGGGAAGTAAACCATCTTCATTCACATCAAGGACATCATCACCCTCATCATCAACAACATCTAATAAAGCATCAATCTCTTCTTGTGAAAGTATATCTGCCATTTTATGAGCCTATACTCTCTTTTATCTTGTGAATGACACTCTTGTGTATTTGAGAAATTCTTGATTCTGTAATCTTTAAAATTTCACTAATTTCTTTCAGTGTTAATTCTTCAAAATAATAAAATTGAATGACTAATTGGTCTCTTTCTTTAAAACTTAAAAGTGTATTTTTAATAATTTCTACCAATTCTTCTTTCTCAACTAAGGCTAAAGAAGCACCCTCATCCCCTACTTGGAGTTGATCGTGTAAGGGCATCACCGTATAGATAGTTGATGCAATACGAGCATTATGAACTTTTTCTATAGGCTCTTGTAAAATTTTTGCTAATTCTCCATCTGTCGGTTCTTCTTCATGAGTTAATCTATACTCCTCCACAGCATAATCAATCGCTTTTACAAGCTTTCGAGAAGCACGGCTTAAAATATCTAAACTTCTAAGATAATCAAGCATAGCACCGTAGACTCTCTTTTTTGCATATCCCCAAAAAGAATCATTTAAAGACTCATCATATTTTCTAGCTAATTTAATTAATTCTTCTGTCCCTATGGCTGATAGATCCATAAAATCTATAGAGCTTGGAAGTCTTTCTTTGAGCCTAAAAGCCATTGCTTTAACAGCTGGTAAGTACCTAAGTGCTAACTCATCTTCTTTATGTTTAAGATCTTGGGTATAAATATCAGTTTTCATATTTTACCACATTTTCAGAGTTCATTTTAATTGCAGCATCAGTAATTTTACACGCTGAATCAATAAGTTTTTCCCTTTTGTTTATCTCTTGAACAATCAAATCAAGTTCTTTTTCATGTAAATCTCTTGGAAAAAATTGAGATTTTCCAGTTAAAGTTTTGTAATATAGAGCAATAATAATATGAGAAAAAAGATAAAAAAATATTGTTATAAAAAAGGTGTATACAAATAATCCCTCAGCATCAAAAGATTTTAAAATTCCAAAAATAATTCCCATAAAAAAACCTTGGACTGTAAAAAAATATACAAAATTTTCACCTAACATAATTACCTCAAATATTAAAATACTAAAAATGTTCCATTAAACGTTTAAATAATCCACTTAATCCACTTTCATTAGCTTTAACCAGCATATTCCGTTCCAATTTATCATTAATCTTGTTTGCAATATTTTGAATATCCTTGTAGGGAAGTGAAGATGGATAGATTGCACAAAAAAGAGATCTTTTTTTAACAGAAGTAGAAATTTTAGTATCTGTATTTATCTTCCCTATCAAGTCTAATTTTAAATTTAAACCAATATTTGCTAAAGCTACTTTTTTTATTTTACCAAAAACAGCCTCTGCCTCTTTATTATTTTTAACTTGATTCATAATCATACTCACATCATTTCTTACATTTGCAATAGTTTTAATTGTAGCATAAGCATCTGTTATGGCAGCGGGATCAGGAACTGTTACTACGATAACATCGTCTGCTACATTTAAAAACATTTGTACATTATGTCCTATACCAGCGCCTGTATCTATTATCATCACATCTAGCTTATCTAAAATTTGTGCTTCTTGCATAAATTTTTCAAAAAGAGTAATATCGGAGTATTTGAGTATTTCATCACCACTTTCACTAGGAATGAGAATCAAATTTCGAGTTATTGGAATTAAAATTTCTGATACAGTTGCTTCACCTTTAAGTACGTGCATAATATTTTTTTTTATTTTAACATTAAACATAACATCAAGGTTTGCCAAACCAATATCAGCATCCATTATTCCTACATTTAAACCACTTTGAGAAAGAACATAAGCAAGATTTGAACTTATTGTACTTTTCCCAACTCCACCTTTTCCACTTGTTATAGCAATAAATCTAGTTTTTTTAGATTTTAGTTTTTTTTGAGGAGAATTTGATGCTACAAGTTTCTCAAGTTTTTGGGCTTGGTTTCCTATCATACCTTACTCCTATTAAATCCATGTAAAAGACACTCAACTAAAAAATCACTACTCGCTCTGACTAAGTCTTCTGGTACTTCTTGACCAACAGAGAAATAACTAATAGGCTTTTTAGTTTCATAAGTAAGAGAAAAAATATTTCCAAATCCTCTTGTTTCATCTAATTTTGTAAACATTATTGTATCTATATTTAAAGAAGAGAAGTTTGTATATGTTGCTTGAAGGTCTTCATATTTTATAGAACTTGGCATCACTAAAATTACATCAATATCGTATTCTGTATCATTTGCTTCTAGGCACTCATAAATTTTTTCTATTTTACCCTTATCATAAGGACTTGAACCCATTGTATCAATCAAAATATAATCACAATGTCTTAGAGAATTAAGTGCCATTGAAAAATCAGCAGGATCAACAACTGTTTCAATGCCAAGTTTCATCATTCTAGCATATTGCATTAACTGCTCAACTGCACCAATACGATAAGTATCAAGAACTACAAGACCTACCGTATATTTTTTATCCATAAGATAGGAATACCTTGCTGCTAGTTTGGCGATGGATGTTGTTTTTCCAACACCTGTAGGACCCACAAGCATAATCACTCGTTTTGATCCTAAAGTTGGCATACTTTCAAGTCGAATGGGGATCATTTTTCTAAGGAGTGTTTGAAAATATCTCTTCACTGTAGTTGAATTTTCTTTCATTTTATGAGGCATATGTTCTAAGGTTATTTTCATAATTGATTCTAAATGTTCATGCTTCATACCACTTTGGGATGCAAGTTTATATATTTCAGCAAATTCAGGAGGAATTATAGCTTCAATAGAGGGTGCTTTTTCTTCCCAAAACATATTTTGGATCAGTTTTACTTTATCACTAATTTTATTTATTTCAAATTTTATTTCTTTTAATTCTTTTGGTTGAGCTACTTTTTGTGTTGTGTGATCAGGAAGTGGTTTTGCCATCTCTGAGCCTAAAGATATTTTTTGTGCCGCTTTTGAAATATCAAAAAAAACCTCTTCCTCTTGCTTAATAATTTTTTTTTCTTGTAGCGGTCTTTTAATATTTTGATAAGATTGAGATATTGCTTTTTGCTTTTTAAATTCTTTTTCTTCTATTCCTATAATTATTTCATACATGGCAGTTTTGCCTAAGCCTTTTTTTTGAATCTCCCTTGTCTCAATAAGCATACCCTCTTCACCAATTTCTTGCTTTGCTTTTTTTAAAGCTTCCGATGGGGTTGAACCTGTAAAAGTTAATATTTTCATTTCATACTCGCTAAAGGTATTACTACACTTTGTCTTTTAAACCAATGTTTATGAGGAATAATTAGTCTATCGGTGTTTATAATTCTATTATCAAAAAATATAATATCCAAATCTAAAGTCCTCGGGGCATTTGCAAAACTTCTGCGTCTAGCAAATTTTTTTTCTAATCTCGTTAAGAATAACAGAAATTCCGTTGGCTCTAAACTCGTTTGCAAAATTACAATTGAGTTAAAAAAATCATCTTGTTCCCTATAACCAAATGCAGGATTTTTTAAAATTAATGAAGTTTGTAAAATTTCTACTCTTTTATCTCTTTTTAACTCCACTAAAAGATGCTCAAACCTTCGCTTAACATCTCCAATATTTCCACCTACTCCAATAGTAGTTTTGTATCTATGTTTCAAAGAAAAACTTTTTTTTTGCCCAAAACACAAACCTTTGAAAACTGTTAAATTTTCATTGAGCTTACGCTTTAAATACATCTCTTATTCTTGTGCTTCTTGCGCTGCTTGTACTTCACTCACAACTTGCATAAGCCCTATCATCGCTAAATGATAACCAAATGGCCCAAAACCCACAATAGAAGATGCACATACAGCAGCTATCATATTTGTTTTACGAAACTCTTCACGACGATGAATATTTGAAATATGCACTTCTATAGTTGCGATACCTACGGCAGCTATAGCATCTCTAATTGCAATAGAGGTATGAGTGTATGCTGCTGGGTTGATAATAATTCCATCAACTTCACCATAACATTCTTGTATCTTATCTACAATTTCACCCTCTAAATTACTTTGAAAAAAATCAATTTCTGCATTGTTTTGTGTAGCAAACTCTTTCATTTGTCCATGAATCTGTTCTAATTTTACTGGACCATATATATGTTGTTCTCGTACACCCAACATATTTAAGTTTGGACCTTGTATTACCATTATTTTCATTTTTATCCTTTTATTTAATATATTTTAAAGATTTTAAGGACTAATTTTATCTAAATAAAGCATAATATATTTTAAAATTAATTATAAAAGATTTAAAATGCAAATTATTAGTCCACATTATATTCTAATGAGTGATAGAGTATCACAAAACTTATCTGTAGCCTTTGATAAAATTATTCATAAAATAGCTCCTTTTGAAAGCTTAATAGAAGAATATCCAGATGCTAAAGTCACTACTCTAAGGGAACATTCGCTCTTGATGCCGGGACTTATTAATGCCCATGTACATCTTGAGTTTTCAGCAAATAAAACAGATTTAAACTATGGTAATTTTATTTCTTGGTTATATAGTGTTATAAAAAATCGTGAAGAACTTATAAGAAACTGTGATACCTTGTGTATGGACAAAGCAATTGATACAATGCTCTCATCAGGAATTACCACTTTTGGAGCGATAAGTTCTCATGGGCTTGATTTAGATGCCTGTGCAAATGCTAAACAAAATGTTGTATATTTTAATGAACTCATAGGTTCTCAAGCTACTATGGCTGATGCACTTTTTGGTGATTTTTTATCAAGAGTTGATGCTTCAAAAACTATCAAAAGAGAGGGATTTTATCCAGCAGTAGCTATTCATTCTCCTTATTCTGTACATCCTGTTTTAATCAGAAAAGCTCTTAATATAGTTAAGCATGAAAAACTAAAACTATCAGCTCATTTTATGGAAAGTGAAGCTGAGAGAAAATGGCTAGACTCAAGTGAAGGTGATTTTAAAGATTTTTTTCAAAATTTATTAAAACAAAATTCTTCTGTATCTGATTCAAAAGAATTTTTAAAATACTTTAATGGATACAGCACACTTTTAACACATGGAGTTCAAGCAAATGAGGAAGAACTTCAAATAATTTCAAATAATAATCATACAATAATACACTGCCCTATTTCTAACCGACTTTTAGGCAATAAAACACTCGACATACAAGCCCTTAATGATAAAAATATCAATTGGGTTCTTGCGACTGATGGATTAAGTTCAAACTATGACTTAAATCTATTTGAAGAGATGAAAATCTCTTTATTTATGCACAGTGATGCCCCTCTCTTAGAGTTTGCCAAAGCCCTTATAGATTCAGTAACAATAAATGCTGCGAAGTCCTTAGGTCTCAATACTGGAGAGATTAAAGAGGGGAAAAATGCGGATATGCTTGTACTAGACTTGGAAAATAAAGCAAGTGAAGACTTAGCCATTCATTTAATACTACATAGATATAATATCTCTAAAGTTTATGTCAATGGCATACTAGAAAAGGAAAATTAATGGCAGTTTTAAGAAAACTATTTTTACCAATCACAATACCTATAAGGTTTATTCAAGATCATTTTAAGGCTATGATTTTTTTGCTTATCTTAGTACTTCTTTTCGCACCAACAAGTGATCAAGATTTTACACCAAATAACCTACAAACTATTAACTTAACTGGTCCTATCATGGAAGTATCTGGAGTTCTCTCTCAAATAGAAAAAGCACTTAAAAGTGATTCTATAAAAGGTGTTTTACTTGTAGTAAATTCACCCGGTGGAGCGGTTGCACCATCTATTGAAATAGCCTATGCTATTAAAAGATTGAAGGAAAAAAAACCTGTTATTGTTTATGCAGCGGGTACTATTGCTAGTGGGAGTTATTATGCAAGTATTTGGGCAAATAAAATAATTGCAAATCCTGGTTCTATGGTTGGGAGTATCGGTGTTGTCATGCAGGGAGCAAATTTAAGTGGGCTTATGGCGAATATCGGTATCAAATCTCAAAGTGTTCAAGCGGGTAAATATAAAAAAGTCGGTACACCTGATAGACAATGGACAGATTATGAAGTAAATGAACTCAATAAAGTGATACATGGTACCTATGATATGTTTACTAAAGATGTAGCTGATGCTAGAGGTTTAGACTTTGCCAAAAGAGACTTTTATGCAAATGCTCATATTTTCACAGCACTTCAAGCCAAAGAAGTCGGACTTATAGATGATATTGGTCTTATATATGATGCAAAAAAAGAACTCGCCGCACTTAGTGGGGTAAAAGAAGCTCTTTGGAATAAAGAAGATAAGTTTGACAAACTTATGAAAAAAATCTTAGCATCAACAGCTGTAACACTTCACACATATTTTCCCCCTCTCATTTTAAAATAAATAAACAAAGGAATACAATGAAAAACATAAATAAAATTTTAGAAAAATATAAGAACTTTAAAGGTGCTCAACTTCGCTCAATTGAGCAACTTGCAGATTCTTCAAAAATTGTTACTCTTGTAATAACAGATGATGATGAAGAGGAAACTAATATTGTAAAAATAGAGTTTACAAATATCAATAGTTCAAAAATACTCGTAAATAGTGTACTCTCTTTTCTTGATATGATGAGTGGAATTACCCTTATTAAGGAAAATAATTTATATGGTTTTGCTATAGGAAGTGGAACGGCTATGGTACACGTTCACTCCTCCCCCTTATATATAGTGTCCTCTAACATTGTAATTAAAGAAGAAGAGATTAAGTAATTTTACTTATTCTTCATCTTCTTCTATAAATTCAGATGGATCTTCTAGGCAGTCCATCCCATCGGAGTGATTTTGTACATGAGCTCCATGAGTATAAGTCAATTCTCCACCAATTTTTCCTTGATATAAAACTCCCGCTGTAATAATAGCGAGTAAGACAATTGAGGAAACTTCAATTTTCATCCTATCTTTTATACCCCCATAGATTTTAATAAGTGTGGCAAACACCATTAATACAGCTAAATAAAGTCCTAAATCTTTATGTTGTAAAAGCGTAGCTTGTCCCTCTGTAGTTAAAAGAATATAAACTTCACCTCCATCTTCTTTTCCTGTAAAAAACGCAATGACTAAAAATATACTAGCAAAAACCATGAACCTTGTAGAAATTTTTGACATAAGATCACTTGGTTTAAATAAGTAAGCTAAACCTAAAATAAGAGATAAGATAGGGAGAGAAATAGCAAAGTGTGATATAGCTGGATGTAACATAAGAACTCCTTTAAAAATAAAATAATTACGTACGTACATCTTACTCTTTTATCAGTTAACCAAAAGCCTCATTAAGTCTTTTCTTAATATTGTTTAAGTATAATCGCTAGAATATTACACTAAGGAATTTTATAATAATGAGTTTTTTAAAAGAATACGACAGCGAAATATTTGATTTATGTGAGCTAGAACTAGAGCGTCAAACAGATCATTTAGAGATGATTGCATCAGAGAACTTTACACTTCCAGCCGTTATGGAAGCTATGGGTTCAGTTTTTACAAACAAATATGCTGAGGGTTATCCTGCAAAACGTTATTATGGTGGTTGTGAATATGCTGATAAGGTTGAACACTTAGCAATTGATAGAGCTTGTGAACTTTTTGGATGTAAGTTTGCAAATGTACAGCCTCATTCTGGCAGTCAAGCTAATGGTGCTGTTTATGCAGGTCTTATTAAGGCTGGTGATAAAATTCTTGGTATGGATTTATCACATGGTGGTCACTTAACACATGGTTCAAAACCTTCTTTTTCTGGTAAAAATTATTCTCCTTTTTATTATGGGGTTGAACTTGATGGTCGTATCAATTATGACAAGGTTATGGAAATTGCTAAAATAGTCCAACCTAAAATTATCATTTGTGGAGCATCCGCATACGCACGAGAAATTGATTTTAAAAAATTTCGTGAGATTGCTGATGAGGTTGGTGCGATTTTATTTGCCGACATTGCACATATTGCTGGTTTAGTTGCCGCGGACGAACACCCTAGCCCATTTCCTTATGCGGATGTTGTAACAACTACTACACACAAAACTCTAGCCGGACCTCGTGGTGGGATGATAATGACAAATGATGAAGATATTGCAAAAAAGATGAATTCTGCAATATTTCCAGCACTCCAAGGAGGACCACTTGTTCACGTTATTGCTGCAAAGGCTGTTGGTTTTAAATATAACCTTTCACCTGAATGGAAAGACTACGCAAAGCAAGTAAAAGCAAATGCTAAGGTACTTGGTGAAGTTCTCATTAAGCGTGGCTATAATGTTGTTTCAGGTGGAACGGACAACCACTTAATCCTTGTCTCATTTGTTGGCAGTGATATATCTGGTAAAGAAGCAGACGCTGCTCTTGGTAATGCAGGAATTACAATCAATAAAAACACCGTTCCAGGGGAGACAAGAAGTCCTTTTGTAACATCAGGTATTCGAGTTGGTTCACCCGCTTTAACATCTCGTGGAATGAAAGAAAAAGAGTTTGAAATCATAGCAAATAAAATGGCTGATGTTTTGGACGATATTAATAATACAAGACTACAAGCAACAATTAAAGAAGAGTTGAAAATTTTAGCTCAGAAATTTGTAATTTATAATCAATCAACTTATTAAGGCATAGGACATGACAGCAATGGATCTCAAACTTATTAAAATGCTCAATGATCACTACTGGGAAAAGAAATCTACAGTAGTTGATAAACTAACATTTAAAGGTCGTACTTTTTATAATAAATTTGAAAAAATAGATGCACCCTTAAATCAATCTATAATCAATAAACATAGCAAAGGTGATATTACAGTTGCTCACTCTATTGTCAATAAATATAATAAGGTTGAAAACATCGTTATTGATTATAATGGAAGAGATCCGGAAAGGTTTTACCATAAGGCACAATTACTACTGCGTGAAGAGGGTTATATAAACTTTACCGCCTATAAAACAAAAACAGAGGGACATCTTCACGTATATATTCATAAAGGTCATACAACACTTCACGAAGCTATACAACTTGGAAAAATAATTTCTATGAAACTTGCTAGTAAACAATCTAAACAATGGAGAATGTTTCCAAATGATGATATGCCAAATGAATATAATATCTTAACGCTGCCTTATGAAGTATATTCAAAAGAGAGAGGTGCTTCTTGGTCGAAGCATATGTAAAGGAAAATCATGAATGATAATCAAGAATTAACTGACATCATCTTAAATAAAAGTGGTTCTACAAATAACAATAAAAAAATCATCCTTGCAGTTGCAACTCTTGGGGTTATCCTCATAATAGTAGTGATGCTCATGAATAGTCTCACTTCTACTGGCACAGACAACTTACCTCAAACACCAACTCCACCTCAGACTACACATTCTACACAAAATGAAGCACTCTTTGAAGAAGTAGAAATTCTTGAAGAAGAAGTACAAAATAATGATAATCTTGATCTCATAGCTTCAAGATTAAAAGAAGAGAGTCGAAAAGAACTGCTAGAAGAAAGAATGGCGGAAGAAAGAATGCTAGAAGAAGTTATTGTTGAAGTGAAAGAAGAAGAAGTTAGTGTTATTCCTATACAAAAGATAAAAACTGTTCAAAAAGTAAATCAAAAAGGAAATCAAAAAGTTTATTATATTCAAGTTGGTTCTTTTTCTAAGTATACTCCAAATAAAAAGTTTTTAAAAAAAATCACAAACTTAGGTTATGTTTATAAATTTCATAAAATTATTCATAAATCTAAAACAATCAACAAAGTTTTAATTGGTCCTTTTAAAAATGTCATCAAAGCAAAAGAGGCAAGAGCTATTATTCGTACAAAAATAGAGCCTGGTGCTTTTTTAATACAACTCTAAAGTAAGTACTTTTGATTTATTCTAAACAGTTTACACTTGACCAACTTGCTCCTATTGCAGTTTACGTAAAACTTAAAGCAATTTTTCCAAAAGAGATTACTTATCTTTTTGAAAGTGCTGGTCAAAGTGATGGAAACTATAGCTTTATTTGTATTGGAGCTAGAGAAAGGATACAATATATTGATGATAAAACTCTCTATACAGATGCAAATAATACAATCCATATACAAGAAGAAAATCCTTTTGACTTTTTAAAGAATTACTATAAAAATATTGATACTATTGAATATAAAGAGTCTTGTAAAAAACTAAAAATTGGCTATGTAGATGGTTTTATAGGATATATCTCTTATGATATGGTAAAAGTTTTTGAGCCTAAACTAGGCTTAAGTATGAACAACTTAGAAGATGATTTAAATACTCCAGATTTAGACCTCATACTCCCTAAAATGATTCTTGTATATTCTCATAAAAATCACCAAATTACTTTAGTAAGTAGCCTCAAAGAATACAATAATAAATTTCAAGACATTCATGATGATTTAAAAGGTTCCTACACATACAAACATCGTGTTAAAAATATTGGAAATGACAAAGGAAGTTTTACCCACTCAAAAGAAAAGTTCTTTGAGATGATAAAAAAATCTAAAGAGATGATACGAAGCGGTGATGTATTTCAAATTCTTATGACAAACCGCTTCACTAGAAACATCAAAGTAGATCCTTTTAGTTTTTACAGAATTTTAAGAACTAAAAACCCCTCTCCTTATATGTTTTTACTTGAATATGATGATTTTAATATAGTAGGTTCTTCTCCTGAAGTTATGGTAAGACTTACAGATGGAGAACTTCTTTTGCGTCCAATAGCAGGAACAAGAAAGCGTGGAGATACAAAAGAGCGGGATAAAGAACTGGAAAAAGAACTTTTAGCTGATCCAAAAGAGTTGGCTGAACACTTGATGCTTATAGATTTAGGTCGTAATGATATTGGTAGAGTGGCAAAAACTGGTACTGTGAAAGTTGAAGATATGATGCATATAGAAAGATTTTCTCATGTTATGCACATAGTATCTGATGTTGTAGCAGAGCTTGATGATGGCAAAGATATGTTTGATCTGTTTATGGCAACATTTACAGCAGGAACTATGACTGGTGCGCCAAAAATTCGTGCAATGGAATTAATCGCAGAGTATGAAGGTATAAAGCGTGGTTTTTATAGTGGAAGTATTGCTTACTTTGGTTTTGATGGGAATATGGATAGTGCTATTACTATTAGAACTGCTATGGTTAAAGAGAACAAGGTTATTTTACAAGCTGGTGCTGGAATAGTTGCCGATAGTGTCAGTGAATCAGAGTACCAAGAAGTTGCAAGTAAACTAGGTGCTTTAGTCCACTCTTTAGAAGATTTGGACTAGGAGCTAGATATGAAAAAAAAACTTTTTGCAATTTTTGGTGATCCCGTATCACATTCTCGTTCACCCTTGATGCACAATTATGTTTTTAAGAAACTACACTACCCTGCTACATATATAAGAGTTCACCTCCAAGATGCTAAAAAATTTAAAGAGACATTTTTAAATCTTGGTTTAAGTGGAGCAAATATCACAGTTCCGCACAAAGAAACTGCCTATAATGCTTGTGATGAGATAAGAGGTTTTGCATCAAAGGTTGGAGTAGTCAATACCATCGTTAATGAAAATGGAAAACTCATAGGTTACAACACTGACGCAGATGGATTTATGTTTGCCATAGAAGAATTTCCTCATCTTAAAAATATACTGATCCTTGGTGCTGGGGGAACTGCAAAAGCACTCGCTACTAGATTTTTACAAGATAATATCAAGGTTGATGTCCTAAACAGAAGTGAGCAAAGGCTTGAGTACTTTGAAAAAATAGGCTGTAACTGTTTTACTTGGGATACTTACGAAAGTAAAAAGTACGATCTGGTAGTCAATACAACAAGTGCGGGACTCAAAGATGAAGAACTCCCTGCCCCTTTAAATATTATCCAATCAGTTCTTAAGAATACTTCTTTTGTAGCTGATGCCATCTACGGGAAACTCACCCCATTTTTAAAACTAGCAAATGAGGAAAATATCACTTATAAAGATGGAGCTGATATGCTCTTAGGTCAAGGTGTTTTAGCAAATGAACTTTTTGTAAACTTCAAACTTAAAAAAGAAGATATTAATAAGTACATGAAAGAGAGTTTTATCCTCTAAGCCTACCAATCATCTAAAACAAATTTTTCAGCTTCTATCTCTTCTTGCTTTTTTATAACTTTAGGCTCATTTATTTCAGGTTCTACTATTTCAAGCTTTTTACTCTTGTTCATTTGCTCTTCAAACTGTAGCTCTAAACCTTTTGAAGTCATCACGAAACCATCAATTTTTATTTTTCCATCGTGAATTTGCTTATGGTGATCTTTACAAAGAGGCACAAGGTTATGTTTATTGTCTTGATGAAAATGTCCTATAAATCCTGCCCCATCAGCTAAAGAACGCTGGGATATATGATGTACATCTTCTGCCATTGCTCCACAAATCACACACTTAGTGACATATAAATCTTTATTATATTTTGATTTCTTTTTCTTCACTAAAAGTTCAAGTTCATCAAAGTCGTTTGCAAGTCTTTTTCTAATCTTGTTTGCAGTATCTAAAAATTCATTATCCATGTGAAGTGATTTTGCAAACTCTAAGCCATAAATACTACTCCCACTTCCCTGCTCTAAAACCCTATTAAACAAAAGTGCATCTTTTTCTTCATCGTATTCTACACTTAAATGTAAATCGACTACATTATCTAAACTTGTTATCTCTTTCATGCTTGAGAGCTGGTGTAAGTGTGTTGCAAAAAGAAATAAACATCTCGTTTTTGCTAATTTCATTATGGCACTAGCAACAATGGCTACACCTGAGAGTGTTTCTGTTCCATGACTTATTTCATCCCCTAAAACAAGAGAGCGAACGCTTGAACGATTAAAAATATTTTTCATCTCCAGCATCTCTACTGCAAATGTTGAAAGTCCTTTTGCAAGATTATCTTTTGAAACTATACGTGTAAATAATGAGTCAAAAATCGAAAATTTCATAACAGAACAAGAAACAAAAAATCCAGCTTGAGCCATTAAAACTGCGACCCCTATACTTTTCATTAAAGATGATTTTCCACTTGAATTAATGCCGTACAATAAGACACCATTAATGTCATGTCCATCATGCACGCTCACCTCTAACATCACCGTCTTAGGATGAGGCAAGTCCATATACTCACGATTTCCCATCACCACATCATTTGGAACATAGATACCAGCTCTCTCTTGTACCTCTATAAGAGGATGGCGTAATTGCATGATTTGCATAAAATTTTCTTCTTCTTTTACATCTACTATCATTGGACGTGAATGTTTATAAGTTTGAGCCACTTTAGAAGAACTTAGCCCTACATCTAAATCTGCCACATAAGAGATAATCCTATCAAAAAGTAAAGCATATCGTTTTTCATAAATAGCTTGAAGCGATATATATCTATCTTTTACAAGTGAAATAATTTTTCGACGATTTTTCATAATTTTTTCTGATAAATCATCTGTAAAAGCTGAAGTGATTTTTACATTATTTGTAAGCTTTTTTACATTAAATTTAGAAAAATCTTGAGACTTAAAAAAAGCACTCTCTATCTGAGAAAATCTGTTTTTTGAAAGAGATATATAATAACCCTCTTTTTCTAAAAGTCCAAGAGATACAAGACGATTGACACTTCCAGCTTTAGCCTCAACTAAAAGGGATTCTAATTTAGCCATAATATCTTCAAATGCAGTGAGCATAATAGAATTGTCTTGGACTAAGGTGTCTATAGTTTCATCTACACCAGCCATTAAAAAGTTTTCATCTACCGTATTATTTGTAAAACGGCGTGATATATCAAGATCTATACTCTTGTTAATATCTCTTAGAAATTCATCTAATTCATACTCATGAAAAGGAGTTTTTTGAATCTTATGTTTTTTAACATAAAGTATAAGCTCTTTTACACTTAGCATTGACTCATAAATATGGTTCATCTCAAAAGGATGTAACCTCCCTAAGGAGAGTCGACGAGATAATCTTTGTATATCATATATACCTCGCATCATCTCATCTAAAAATCGAATATGCGAAGATAGCTTTTGGATTAAATTATATCTACGCTCAAGTTCATCTTTATCCATGATGGGATTAAGTAACCTCTCTTTTAGAAGTCTTCTTCCTATAGCTGTTGCACTTTTATCGAGCATCTTTAAGAGTGTAAACTCTTTTTTATCTTTAGACATGATACCAACTTGCTCAAGAGCGTTATTACCAAGATACATAAAACGGCGATTATCTATAAGTTTAGGAGCATGGAGTTTTTGCACTATATGAAAGTCATGCTCAATGACAAAATCAATTAAAATAGCCAAACACTCCGTAATCATAGGACATCTTTCTAAGTCTAAATGTTCTATGGGGCAAAGAAGAGATTGGATTTGATAGACTTGGGCAAATAATTCATTTTGAAACTCAATACGAGGACGTTGGTTATTTACACTATAGTGATAATGCTCCGCAATTTCTAAATACTCCATCACATGACGCTGATTTTTGATGCCCTCTAAAAATGTAAGAACTATTTCAGAAGTTCTATAAATATTCAAAAGATTGAACACTTCATCAAGAGCATAAAAAGGATCTTCACTTGTTCCATGTGTTTCATAAAGAAAAGTTTTCCCTGTTGTTACATCTATAGCTGAGTAGCCTATATTATAAATACCCTTATGCTGATCAAGGAGTAGGGATACTATATAATTATCATCATTATCAATAATATATTCAAAGTTTGTTCCAGGAGAAACAATTTGTGATACATAGCGGCTAATATTTGGAGGAGTTCCTTTTTGTTTTACAACAATAATTGTGTATTTTTGCTCGGAGATAAGTCTACTTAAATATCTCTCAAAACTCACAGATGGTACTCCAGCTAAAAGTGGATTTTTATCAGAGTTTTCTACAATACTTTTATTTTTTTTTGTAAGTTGAATATTGAGGAGTTCGGCTATCTCTTTAGCCTTACCAATGTGTTCTTCATCATTATTTACTTCATAAACCTCATAAAAAGTACCAATCTCTATAAACACAACCGTATCTGAGCCATATTTATTTTCAAAATGTTTTTGTAAATCAAAGTAGTTTTGCGTTAAAAGTTTCTTTTTATTGTTTAAAATTGTATTTATCTTTATTACTTTCATTGATAACTATTTCCCATTATTTATATTATATTAATTGTAACATAAAGCTTCTAATGAGTATATTTTTCAAAAAAACGACTTTTTAAGTACTTTTTTACAAAATACCCTTATATTACAATATTTTATTCGCTATAATAATTAAAATTTTAAGCTAATGCTTTGAATACCAGTCTATACATAATACCAATAAAAGAGGAAAAAATGAAAACTGCACTACTTCTTGCTTTATCTTTAAGCACAATACTCAATGCCCAAACTCTACAAACGACGATAAGAGAAGTTATTAATACAAACCCTACTATCTTAGAAAGTCTCAAAAACTATAATTATACAAAAGGAGATATTGATAGTGCTAAATCTGGGTATTACCCAAAACTTAACCTATCTTTAGGACTGGGCTATGAAAAAACATCAAAAGAAAATGCTAAAGGGATAACAACTGTTGATGCACTTGGACTTAGTACTTATAAAAATACACTCACCTTAACACAAAATATTTTTAATGGTTTTGCAACAACACATCAGGTAATGCAACAAGAGCATAGAAAAGTATCTGCCGCTTATAGTTATATTGAAAAAGTAAATCATGCCTCATTAACAATGGTAGATAATTATCTTCAAATTATGAAAAATGAAGAACTTTTAAAAACATCTGAAGAAAATATTGAAATTAATGAGGAAATATTTATAAAAGTTCAAAAGCTTTATGATGCTGGATTAACAACCTTATCAGAAGTAAATAAAATAGAAACTTCTTTAGCTTTGGCAAAGTCTAACTATGTAGTTCAAGAAAACACTCTTTTAAATATTAACTTTAATCTCAAAAGGGTTCTTGGCAGATTTTTAGATAGCAAAAAAATGATAAAACCTAGTTTAGATACTCTCATGCAAAAGACATTAGAAGAGGCTTCTGAGTTTGCAATGAACAATAACCCTTCACTGTTAGTAGGCAAATACAATATCAAACTAGCTCAAGCCTCTTTTAAAGAAAAATCAGCACCATACTACCCATCCCTAGATATAGAATTATCTCAATCCTTTAACAAAAATTTAAGTGCTATTGAGGGTACAGAAGATAGTTTTAGTGCTATGGCTTACTTAAAATATAATATATTCAATGGTTTTAGTGATAATGTTGCCTTACAACAAAGTATCTCACGAATTCATCAAGAAGTGGAAGCAAAGAATGATTTAAAAAGACAGGTTTTAGAAAAATTAGAATTAGCATGGATTTCTTATGAAAAGCTCTCTCTTCAGATGAAATATTTAAAAGATTATAAAAAATTCTCACTCAAAACTTTAAAACTTTACTCCAAAGAATATGACTTGGGAAGAAAATCACTTCTGGATTTACTTTCTTCTCAAAATGATTTCATAGGTTCTAAATCTCAAATCATAAATACAGAATATAGTATTTTATTTGCCAAATATCAAATCCTTGATGCTATGGGTATACTTGTTTCAAGCGTTCTTAAAGACATGGATACTACTTACTCAAATGTTGCTCTAAATTCTACTTCAAAGGTAGAAGTAGATACACTTCCTATATATCTTGATAAAGATAAAGATTTAATCCCAAGTGATCAAGATATTTGTTCAAATTCACTCTTAGATACGATGAAAAATATCTATGGGTGTAAAACAATCTTGAAAAAGACTGCACAGATTGAACGATATAGCGGCTTTTTATTTGAAGACAAAGAGTTAATTGATGAAGGTCAGGATAACTTTAAGGCTTTAATAAAACAAATCAAAGCTTATGGGTTTAAAAATATGAAATTTACTCTTTTTGGGCATGTTGATAATAATATGAATAAAGAGAATATGTTCTTACTATCAACTCAGAGGCTTGAAGTGATTAAAGATATGTTGATCAAAGAGGGTGCTTTAGAAGAAAATATTAGCACTTATTCTCAATCAAATAAAGCACCTATGTATACAAATGAAACAGGTAATGGAGTTCGACTTAATAATCGTGTTGATATAATTGTACAAAAATTAATAAAATAAAAAAGGCTTTAATATGCTTATAACAAATGTTGATAATTTAAGAATGGATGCCTTGCTTGATTGCTTGGTGCTTTTTACAAAACTTTATCATAAACCTTTTTCTGCGGAAGCTCTTACTGCTGGTTTGCCGATAGAACCCGGGTCAGATGCCCCTGAACTTTTTTCAATAAACAATGCCAAGGGGCTTTTTTCTCGTGCGGCGGGAAGAGCTGGATTGAAATCATCCCTTGTTAGAAGACCTTTAAGCCAAATATCCCCACTTCAACTCCCTATGATAATACTTTTATCAAATCAGAGTGCTTGTATCTTAGATAGTTTTTCTAAAGATGGAAGTCAGGCTAAAATCATCATGCCTTCTGAAGAAGCTGTAGAGCAATGGATTGACACTGAAGATATAGAAGCTGAATATCTAGGTTTTGGTTTTATGGTTAAACAAGAGTTTGAATATGCAGATGAAAATGCAAGAACTCTTCATTTAACACAAAAACATTGGTTTTGGAGTACAATTAAACTCTCAGCTGGTGTATATAAAGATGTTTTATATGCCTCTTTACTTATAAACTTATTTGTTCTTGCCTCACCACTCTTTACTATGAATGTATATGATAGGGTCGTTCCAAATGATGCGATAGAAACACTTTGGGTCTTTGCTATCGGCATAACCATTATATACGTTGTCGATACTTTTTTAAAGTTTACTCGAACTTTTTTACTTGAGAGTGCCGCTAAAAAAAGTGACATTATTATGTCTTCTATTATTTTTGAAAAAGTGCTTGATTTAAAAATGGCACATCATCCCGCTTCTGTTGGTTCTTTTTCTTCAAATTTAAAAGATTTTGATTCTATAAGAAGTTTTTTAACCAATGCAACTATGGCTGCGATTATTGACTTACCTTTTGCTGTTATATTTTTAGTAGTTATTGCCTATATTGGCGGAACAATTGCTATATTTCCAATGCTTACAATGCTATTTATACTTACTTACGCATTTTTTATTAAAAAACCTCTTCGTGCAAGTATAGAAAGTACTCATGAGGCAAGTGCTAAAAAAAGTGCTATTCTCATTGAAACACTTAGTAATATTGAAACCCTAAAAACACTAGGAACACTCAATCAAGTTCAATGGAAATGGGAAGAATCAACAGGAGAAATTGCAAGTAAAAGTTTAAGATCTCGTTTACTCTCCGCATCAATTCCAACAATTACACAACTTCTTATCCAGCTCAATACTGTAATGATTATTGTTTACGGTGTGTATCAAATACAAATTCATAACTTATCAATGGGGGGACTTATTGCAATTGTTATTTTAACTGGTCGTGCTTTAGCACCTATGGGACAGGTTACTGGACTTATGACAAACTATGAAGACACAAAAACATCTTATGAGACTTTAAATGACATCATTTCTAAACCAAGTGAAAGACCTCAGGGGAAAAAATTTGTGCAGAGACCTGATTTTTCAGGTCATATAGAATTTGTAGATGTGACTTTTTCTTATCCAGATACAGATATTGCTGCACTTAAAAATGTTTCCTTTGTAATTAATCCAAGAGAACATGTCGCTATCATCGGTAGAATTGGTTCTGGAAAGAGTACCATTGCAAAACTTATTTTAGGTCTTTATGAACCTGATTCTGGACAAATTTTAGTAGATGGAATAGATGTAAAACAAATTGATCCTGCAGATTTAAGAAAACACATGGGTTATGTATCTCAAGATATTATGCTATTTCGTGGAACAGTAAAAGATAATATTACATTTCGTGCAACTCATGCAAGTGATGGTGCAATGATTCAAGCTGCTCAAATTAGTGGAACTTCTGAATTTATTAAAAAACATCCAAAAGGCTATGAAATGCCAATTGGAGAACGTGGACTGGGTCTCTCAGGAGGACAACGACAAAGTATTGGTATTGCTCGTGCTTTTTTAATTACTGCACCTATTATGCTTATGGATGAACCTAGTAATGCTATGGATCAGATAACAGAAGCAAGACTTTTAGAAAATTTAGATAACGTACTTAAAGATAAAACTTCCATTGTAGTAACACAAAAAATGACTTTACTTAAAATTGTAGATAGAGTTATTGTTATGGATGATGGAAAAATTTTTATAGATGCTCCTAAAAATGAAGCACTCAAACAACTCCAAGGTGGAGAAAAAACATGAAAAAAAACAATCAAGTCATAGAGTTTAAAGAAAACGATTATGAGTTTATGAATAGTTTAAGTGCTGCTATTTTAACAAAATCACCCTCACGTGTAAGCAAGGTATTGAAAATTTGGTTATTTAGTGTATTTGCTTTTATTACATGGGCTTCTCTTGCTGAAATAGATGAAATTACTCGTGGCGATGGCGATGTTATCCCTTATGGTCAAAATCAAATTATTCAAAATCTTGAGGGTGGACTAGTTGAGGCTATTTTAGTCAAAGAGGGTCAAAAGGTCAAGAGTGGTCAAATTATACTAAAAATAAACAATGCTAAATCTCTTTCTCTTTCTAAAACAAATGAGATGAAATTTAATGAACTCAAAGCCAAACAAACAAGACTTTATGCTGAATCACATAGTTTAAAATTTAAGTCGGATTTAAAGAACATTCAGACCACACTAGCAAAGCAACTTTATACTTCTAATAAACTAGAGTTTAATGCCAAAGACAGATCTATCTATAAACAAATTCAACAAAGAAAACAAGAGTATAAAGAAGCACGAGCAAAAATTAAAGCATTACAAAAATCTTTAGAATTTGTATCAGAAGAGATTTCAATGACAGCTCCTATGGTCAGAGAAGGTATAAAATCTAAGGTTGATTTTTTAAAACTAAAAAGAGAGGCAAATGGTATAGAAAATGATATTGAATCTGCTTCTTTATCTCTACCAAGACTTAGATTTGCGATTGAAGAATATAGAAATAGAAGAGAAGAATCAAAGCAATTATTTATAAACTCTGCTAGACGAGAATTAAATGTGGTTACTGCAGAAATATCCAGACTCCAAACAGATCAAATTGCCCTTAGCGATCAAGTTTATAGAACAATGGTAAAGTCACCTGTTGATGGAATTATACAAAAACTTTTTGTTAATACCGTTGGTGGAGTTATACAACCTGGTGATAATTTAGTGGAAATAGTTCCAACAGATAAAAGACTCTTGTTAGAAATAAAGATAAAACCTAGTGACATAGCATTTATCCGTCCTCAAGCTCAAGCAAAGGTGAAAATATCTGCTTATGATTATTCTATCCATGGTGGTCTCTTAGGGACTGTTGTTTATATTTCTCCCGATACTACAACAGATAGAAAAGAAAATACTTTTTATCTCATCCATGTAGAGACCGAAAAAAATTATTTAGGTACAAGAGAACACCCTTTAAACATCACTCCAGGTATGATGGCAAGTGTCGATATTATAACAGGGAAGAAAACACTTATGCAGTACATCTTAAAACCTATTTTAAAATCAAAACAGTATGTTTTTTCGGAGAGATAAATGCAAATAATTTTTTTTTCCTTAAGCTTTACTATTGTTAAAGAGTGGAAATCTATCCATGATGTAGAATATTCTATCACTTGTTATAATATAAAAGCACTCAATGAAGCTATTTATGATAATCTTGATTATATCCTTATAGTTGATTATGATAGTGTCGCTAGTGAACTCAATAAAATGCTATCTTCTGGAATAGTACTCAAAAACACTATTGTACTTGAAAAATCTCCTGAAATTGCGACTGGTAAGAGCTTACTATCTCGAGGAGTAAGTGCTTATGGAAACTCAAGGATGTTATCTCTACACTATTACCAAATGCTTGAAGCTGTTATCGAAAATAAAATATGGACCTATCCTGAATTAACCATAGCCTTAGTAAAAGATACTAACTCAACAATAATAAATCAAAATTCTATAAAACTTATGCAACACAGATTAACTCCCAAGGAAATAGAAGTTACTCACCATGTACTAGAGGGACTTACAAATAATGCTATCGCCTCAAAATTAGAGATTACGACAAGAACTGTAAAAGCTCATATTGGTTCTATCTTTACAAAGCTTCATGTTAGTGATAGAATCTCACTCGTTTTACTTCTAAGGTAATTAACTCTGATCTACTACTATTACTGTGTTGTTTATATCTAATCCTAAACCGACACTATCATCAACAATATCTGTATTTTCTACTAATGTATTAATACCTAGTTCTTCATCTGTTTTAAACTCACCTAATGCCCATTCTTTTACCTCTTCCTCTGGTGCATTTTCTAATATTTTTTGTGAATCAGCTAAAGGAATACTTCCATTATCTACATCTAAAACATTCTCAATACTGATAGATATATCAGGTACATCTTCTGTTTTTACAAAACTTAATATCTCTTTGTCTATAATACCTAAGTCTATATTATAATCATCTTCTACTATTAAAAATTCTAGCTCTCCTGACTCTTGTGTCTCAACTTCTTGATTTGAAACCTCTGCTAGAGTTTCTTCTTCTACTTTAGCATCAGACGTTTGGAGAGTTTTAAGTTCTTCGTACATGATGCTATTGTCAGTGCCAATATCTGAGGATTTTATACTCGCTATCTCTTTACCATCTGTATCTGTAAAGGTGATAGTATCACCCTCGGCATAAGAAAATGCACCATCAGCACCTATTACATCGGCTTCTCCTGAGCTTGTCGTATAGGAAACTCCTACACAAACTGTTACTAGGCTTGCTTGGAATAAGGAATCATCGATATGTTCATCAAATTCGCTTTCATCCATACCTGTATATTTTTCAAGCATATCTTGCACGTGTTGCATTGCTTGTTCTTCTTCTACATAAGTAGCCCCTATACTTTCAACTAATAGTTTAACCTCGTCTTCACTTGCTGTGCGTAAATCAATATTAGCATTAGATAAAGCGTCTCTTACTGATTGTGTGATTACAATATTGTCTCCGCTATCACTATCTATTGATTGTACAAAGCTTGCCATGTTTTCAAGGTACTCATCATTTAAATCTGTTCTATCAACATTTGCTATATCTTGTAAAAATGTTTGACCTTTTAAAGCCTCACTTGATGTTACAGAACCTAGGACTACTCCCCCAATATTAAAAGTTATAATATCTCCATCTTTAAAGGAATAAGAACCACTTTCATCAGTAAATCCATGAACGCCTGAGCTTGTGGTATATTCGACTCCTATCATTGCACCATCTATGAGAATTGCTGTTTGCATATCACTTGCAGTAATAGAAAAATCTACTATTACCATATTACTTATTACACCGTTTGCATCTACTGTAAAATTTGGTAAGTTTTTTCCGGTATTAACTAAGTCAGCTCCTGCTTGCGTTAATTGAACTTCATTTCCTACGATTACGTAGTTCTTTATATCTGATAATGTGAGTGTTACAGTATCATCTTCATCACTTGCCTTTATTATTGCTACTGTTAATTTTGGAGATGTCGAACCCACTGTAATTGTTGTTGTTTCAGGAGTAACTGTGATTACTGCTGCATCATTTACATCTGTTGTCTTCACTGGAGTAACTTCCTTTGAAGGTATTGCATTTGCATCTATTGTAAATCTTGGTAAGTCTTCACCACGATTCACTAAGTCCGCTCCTGCCTCTGTTAATTGAACTTCATTTCCTACTATTATGTAGTTCTTTGTATCTGATACTGTAAGTGTTAGAGTATCATCTTCATCACTTGCCTTGATTGTTGCTACTTTTAATCCTGAAGATGTTGAACCTTCTGTGATTGTTGTTGTTTCAGGAGTAACTGTAATTATTGCAAGGTCATTTACATCTGTTGTATTAACTAGATTAACTGTGTTTGAAGTTACACCATTTGCATCTATTGTAAATCTTGGTAAGTCTTCACCACGATTCACTAAGTCCGCTCCTGCTTGGGTTAATTGAACTTCATTTCCTACGATTACGTAGTTCGTATTATCTGATAATGTAAGTGTTAGAGTATTATCTTCATCAGAAGCAGAGATTGTTGCTACTTTTAACTTTGCAGATGTTAAACCTTCTGTGATTGTTGTTGTTTGAGGAGTCACTGTAATTACTGCGGCATCATTTACATCTGTTGTCTTCACTAGAGTAACTTCCTTTGAAAGTATTCCATTTGCATCTACTTTAAATACTGGTAAGTCTTCACCACGATTCACTAAGTCAGCTCCTGCCTCTGTTAAACGAACTTCATTTCCTACTATTACGTAGTTCCTTGTATCTGAAAGGGTAAGTGTTAGATTATTATCTTCATCACTTGCATTTATTGTTGCTACTTTTAATCCTGAAGATGTTGAACCTTCCATAATTGTTGTTATTTCAGGAGTAACTGTGATTATTGCAAGCTCATTTACATCTGTTGTATTAACTAGATTAACTGTGTTTGAAGTTACACCATTTGCATCTATTGTAAATCTTGGTAAGTCTTCACCCCGATTAACTAAGTCAGCTCCTGCCTCTGTTAATTGAACTTCATTTCCTACTATTACGTAGTTTGTTTTATCTGATAAGGTAAGGGTTAGAGTATCATCTTCATCACTTGCATCTATTGTTGCTACTTTTAACTTTGAAGATGTTGAACCTTCCATAATTATTGTTGTTTCAGGAGTAACTGTGATTACTGCGGCATCATTTACATCTGTTGTCTTCACTGGAGTAACTTCCTTTGAAGGTATTGCATTTGCATCTATTGTAAATCTTGGTAAGTCTTCACCACGATTCACTAAGTCCGCTCCTGCCTCTGTTAATTGAACTTCATTTCCTACTATTATGTAGTTCTTTGTATCTGATACTGTAAGTGTTAGAGTATCATCTTCATCACTTGCCTTGATTGTTGCTACTTTTAATCCTGAAGATGTTGAACCTTCTGTGATTGTTGTTGTTTCAGGAGTAACTGTAATTATTGCAAGGTCATTTACATCTGTTGTATTAACTAGATTAACTGTGTTTGAAGTTACACCATTTGCATCTATTGTAAATCTTGGTAAGTCTTCACCACGATTCACTAAGTCCGCTCCTGCTTGGGTTAATTGAACTTCATTTCCTACGATTACATAGTTCGTATTATCTGATAATGTAAGTGTTAGAGTATTATCTTCATCAGAAGCAGAGATTGTTGCTACTTTTAACTTTGCAGATGTTAAACCTTCTGTGATTGTTGTTGTTTGAGGAGTCACTGTGATTACTGCTGCATCATTTACATCTGTTGTCTTCACTAGAGTAACTTCCTTTGAAGGTATTCCATTTGCATCTACTTTAAATACTGGTAAGTCTTCACCACGATTCACTAAGTCAGCTCCTGCCTCTGTTAAACGAACTTCATTTCCTACTATTACGTAGTTCCTTGTATCTGAAAGGGTAAGTGTTACAGTATCATCTGCATCACTTGCGTTTATTGTTGCTACTTTTAATCCTGAAAATGTTGAACCTTCTATAATTGTTGTTGTTTCAACAGTAACTGTGATTACGGCTACCTCATCTACTGTCGTAACGCTACTCCCACTATGTCCAACAGTAAAAAGAATATTATCAACATATCCATCAGCATCACCACCAGTTACTCTCTTCATCGTTATTTCTACCCTTGCTGTTACTGCGCCCTCAGGTATTTCACCACGTGTAGAATAATTTTTAAAAGCCTCTGTCTTTAGACCTGTTTGTGCACCTAATGATGTTTGGCTTCCAATTTCAGTACCATTTATATCAAAGAATTTTACAGATACTTCTCCTGTATCATGATTTTGCCATCCACCTTGGTCTGCTGATATGTTAAATTTATTTCCATTCATATTTGATATATTAATATCTTGATAAACTGTTGTACTTTCGCCAACGATACTCTCACCCAGAAAATGATTTGAATCATGCGTATAGTGTTCCTTACTAGATTTAAATCCACTACTAACACTTGTTGTCCAACCTACTGTTCCATTCTCAGCATCACCATTTATAACAAGATTATCAGACCAATTTTCAACTACAGTTCTATGAATTTCGTTTGAAGTTACACCGTTTGCATCTATTGTAAATCTTGGTAAGTCTTCACCACGATTCACTAAGTCAGCTCCTGCCTGAGTTAATTGAACTTCATTTCCTACGATTACGTAGTTTATTTTATCTGATAATGTAAGTGTTAGATTATTATCTTCATCAGATGCAGAGATTGTTGCTACTTTTAATCCTGAAGATGTTGAACCTCCTATGATTGTTGTTATTTCTGCTGTTAGTGTGATTACTGCTGCATCATCTACATCTATTGTCTTAACTAAAGTCACTTCGTTTGAAGGTATTGCATTTGCATATACTTTAAACACTGGTAAGTCTTCACCACGATTCACTAAGTCCGCTCCTGCCTCTGTTAATTGAACTTCATTTCCTACTATTATGTAGTTCTTTGTATCTGATACTGTAAGTGTTAGAGTATCATCTTCATCACTTGCCTTGATTGTTGCTACTTTTAATCCTGAAGATGTTGAACCTTCTGTGATTGTTGTTGTTTCAGGAGTAACTGTAATTATTGCAAGGTCATTTACATCTGTTGTATTAACTAGATTAACTGTGTTTGAAGTTACACCATTTGCATCTATTGTAAATCTTGGTAAGTCTTCACCACGATTCACTAAGTCCGCTCCTGCTTGGGTTAATTGAACTTCATTTCCTACGATTACGTAGTTCGTATTATCTGATAATGTAAGTGTTAGAGTATTATCTTCATCAGAAGCAGAGATTGTTGCTACTTTTAACTTTGCAGATGTTAAACCTTCTGTGATTGTTGTTGTTTGAGGAGTCACTGTGATTACTGCTGCATCATCTACATCTCTCGTAACACTACTTCCACTATTTCCAACAGTAAAAAGAATATTATCAACATATCCATCAGCATCACCACCACTTACTCTCTTCATCGTTATTTCTATCCTTGCTGTTACTGCACCCTCAGGTATTTCACCACGTGTAGAATAATTTTTAAAAGCCTCTGTACTTAGACCTGTTTGTGCACCTAATGATGTTTGGCTTCCAATTTCAGTACCATTTATATCAAAGAATTTTACAGATACTTCTCCTGTATCATGATTTTTCCATCCACCTTGGTCTGCTGATATGTTAAATTTATTTCCATTCATATTTGATATATTAATATCTTGATAAACTGTTATACTTTTGCCAATGATACTCTCACCCAGAAAATGATTTGAATCATGCGTAGAGTGTTCCTTACTAGATTCAAATCCACTACTAACACTTGTTGTCCAACCTACTGTTCCATTCTCAGCATCACCATTTATAACAAGATTATCAGACCAATTTTCAACTACAGTTCTATGAATTTCGTTTGAAGTTACACCGTTTGCATCTATTGTAAATCTTGGTAAGTCTTCACCACGATTAACTAAGTCAGCTCCTGCCTGAGTTAATTGAACTTCATTTCCTACGATTACGTAGTTTATTTTATCTGATAATGTAAGTGTTAGATTATTATCTTCATCACTTGCTTTGATTGTTGCTATTTTTAATCCTGAAGATGTTGAATCTTCTGTGATTGTTCTTGTTTCTGCTATTAATGTAATTATTGCAGCCTTATCTAAATCTATTGTATTAACTAGATTAACTGTGTTTGAAGTTACACCATTTGCATCTATTGTAAATCTTGGTAAGTCTTCACCACGATTCACTAAGTCAGCTCCTGCCTCTGTTAATTGAACTTCATTTCCTACTATTACGTAGTTTGTTTTATCTGATAAGGTAAGGGTTAGAGTATCATCTTCATCACTTGCATCTATTGTTGCTACTTTTAACTTTGAAGATGTTGAACCTTCCATAATTATTGTTGTTTCAGGAGTAACTGTGATTACTGCGGCATCATTTACATCTGTTGTCTTCACTGGAGTAACTTCCTTTGAAGGTATTGCATTTGCATCTATTGTAAATCTTGGTAAGTCTTCACCACGATTCACTAAGTCCGCTCCTGCCTCTGTTAATTGAACTTCATTTCCTACTATTATGTAGTTCTTTGTATCTGATACTGTAAGTGTTAGAGTATCATCTTCATCACTTGCCTTGATTGTTGCTACTTTTAATCCTGAAGATGTTGAACCTTCTGTGATTGTTGTTGTTTCAGGAGTAACTGTAATTATTGCAAGGTCATTTACATCTGTTGTATTAACTAGATTAACTGTGTTTGAAGTTACACCATTTGCATCTATTGTAAATCTTGGTAAGTCTTCACCACGATTCACTAAGTCCGCTCCTGCTTGGGTTAATTGAACTTCATTTCCTACGATTACGTAGTTCGTATTATCTGATAATGTAAGTGTTAGAGTATTATCTTCATCAGAAGCAGAGATTGTTGCTACTTTTAACTTTGCAGATGTTAAACCTTCTGTGATTGTTGTTGTTTGAGGAGTCACTGTGATTACTGCTGCATCATTTACATCTGTTGTCTTCACTAGAGTAACTTCCTTTGAAGGTATTCCATTTGCATCTACTTTAAATACTGGTAAGTCTTCACCACGATTCACTAAGTCAGCTCCTGCCTCTGTTAAACGAACTTCATTTCCTACTATTACGTAGTTCCTTGTATCTGAAAGGGTAAGTGTTAGATTATTATCTTCATCACTTGCGTTTATTGTTGCTACTTTTAATCCTGAAGATGTTGAACCTTCCATAATTGTTGTTATTTCTGCTGTGAGTATGATTACTGATACATCATCTACTTCTGTAGTATCTACCGGGTTTACATTTAATACTGTGTCTACACTTCCATCATTTGCTGTTAATGTATAGTTTGGTAAATCATCTCCACGATTTACTAATTCTGCTCCTGCTTGAGTTAAGACTATATCTCCGTTTGCATCTATCGCATAATTTGTTGTATCTGATAAAGTCAGTGTTACACTATCACCCTCTATATCTGATGTATCAACATCTGCTATTTTACTTCCTGCTGTTACTCCATCTTCTGTAATTGTTGTTACTGCTTGAACAGTGATAGTTGGTGCGTCATTTATGTCATTTACTGTGATTGTGCTTGTGGCTGTTACTGTTGCTCCGTCGTTATCTGTGCTTGTTAGAGTAATTGTATCTGTTCCGTGGTAGTTTGTATTTGGAGTGTAGGTAATTGTTCCATCATTATTTACTACTACTGTTCCGTTGTCGGCTGTTGCGCTTGTTGTTGCTATTGTTCCGTCAGTATCTTTTGGAGTAAATGTTACCCTTGTGCTTCCATCTTCATCTACTGTTTTTGTTGATTCTACTGTTAATGTTGGTGCGTCATTTATGTCATTTACTGTGATTGTGCTTGTGGCTGTTACTGTTGCTCCGTCATCATCGGTGCTTGTTAGAGTTATTGTATCTGTTCCGTGGTAGTCTGCATTTGGGGTGTAGGTAATTGTTCCATCATTATTTACTGTTACTGTTCCGTTATCGGCTGTTGCGCTTGTTGTTGCTATTGTTCCGTCTGTATCTTTTGGAGTAAATGTTACCCTTGTGCTTCCATCTTCATCTACTGTTTTACTTGATTCTACTGTTAATGTTGGTGCGTCATTTATATCATTTACTGTGATTGTGCTTGTGGCTGTTACTGTTGCTCCGTCGTTATCGGTGCTTGTTACAGTAATTGTATCTGTTCCGTGATAGTCTGTATTTGGGGTGTAGGTAATTGTTCCATCATTATTTACTACTACTGTTCCGTTGTCGGCTGTTGCGCTTGTTGTTGTTATTGTTCCGTCTGTATCTTTTGGAGTAAATGTTACTGTTGTGCTTCCATCTTCATCTACTGTTTTACTTGATTCTACTGTTAATGTTGGTGCGTCATTTATATCATTTACTGTGATTGTGCTTGTGGCTGTTACTGTTGCTCCGTCGTTATCGGTGCTTGTTAGAGTTATTGTATCTGTTCCGTGGTAGTCTGTATTTGGAGTGTAGGTAATTGTTCCATCATTATTTACTACTACTGTTCCGTTGTCGGCTGTTGCGCTTGTTGTTGCTATAGTTCCGTCTGTATCTTTTGGAGTAAATGTTACTGTTGTGCTTCCATCTTCATCTACTGTTTTTGTTGATTCTACTGTTAATGTTGGTGAGTCATTTATGTCATTTACTGTGATTGTGCTTGTGGCTGTTACTGTTGCTCCGTCATCATCGGTGCTTGTTAGAGTAATTGTATCTGTTCCGTGGTAGTTTGTATTTGGGGTGTAGGTAATTGTTCCATCATTATTTACTAGTACTGTTCCGTTATCGGCTGTTGCGCTTGTTGTTGCTATAGTTCCGTCTGTATCTTTTGGAGTAAATGTTACTGTTGTGCTTCCGTCTTCATCTACTGTTTTTGTTGATTCTACTGTTAATGTTGGTGCGTCATTTATGTCATTTACTGTGATTGTGCTTGTGGCTGTTACTGTTGCTCCGTCGTTATCAGTAGTTGTTACAGTAATTGTATCTGTTCCGTGATAGTCTGTATTTGGAGTGTAGGTAATTGTTCCATCATTATTTACTACTACTGTTCCGTTGTCGGCTGTTGCGGTTGTTGTTGTTGATCCGTCTATATCTTGTGCCGTAAAGTTAAGAGATACTGAACCATCCTCTGCTACTGTTGCTGTTGAGTCTACACTGAGTGTTGGTACATCATTTATACTCTCAATAGCGAAATTTACAGTGGCTGTGGCTGTGCTACCATTTCCATCACTTACAGTATAAGTAAAACTAGCCTTACCGCTATAATTTGCTTCTGGTATAAAGACTATATCTCCATTAGCATCTAAAGTCACTGTTCCGTGGGTATCAGCTGTTGCTTCTACCTTTGTTATACTTAGTGTATCAGCATCTTCATCTGTGTCATTGTTTAAAAGTGTATTAGCCTTAATAATGACTTGTGTATCTTCAACTATACTTATATTCCCCTCATTAGTGAGTGTTGCTCCATTTTGAAGGCTTGCATCATGATTATTTCCTGATTGATCTGATAAAGGAGTGTCCCCTCCAAAGTCGTATCTTGCTACTAAACCATCAGAGATAACTCCATCATTTGCTATACTAGCAACTTCCTTGACATTGAGTGCTTTATTATGTATTTGAATATCATCGAATGTTCCTTGAAATGATGAAAAACTATATCCTCTTTCACCAAACAATAAATCATCCGCAGTAGTATTTAATTTACTTGGCGCTCCAGTACTAGAAAAAACTTCTCCCCCATCTACATAAAGTTTTATAGTATTAGTTGCTCCGTCATAAACAGAGCTTACGGTATGCTCTTCATTCATAGATAATTTATATCCTGTATTAATCCAAATCCAAGAAGAAGGATTAGCCTCTGATTTTAATCCATACACCATAGTACCGCTCGCATCTTGATGTAATAAATAAGAATCTTCTTTATTAAAAATTATCCCACCACCCCCTGTTGAGGTCAAGGTTTGAGAGATAGTAAAAGCATCTGCAAGTGCCATATCCGTATTACCGACATTGATACTTCCATGACCTGCCGATACATCAATGCTTTGGTTTGCTATGGTATCATCAACAGCTTTTACTGCATCATTTACATCTGTTGTATCTACTGGGTTTACCTTTAATACTGTGTCTACACTTCCATCATTTGCTGTTAATGTATAGTCTGGTAAATCATCTCCACGATTTACTAATTCTGCTCCTGCTTGAGTTAAGACTATATCTCCGTTTGCATCTATCGCATAATTTGTTGTATCTGATAAAGTCAGTGTTACACTATCACCCTCTATATCTGATGTATCAACATCTGCTATTTTACTGCCTGCTGTTACTCCATCTTCTGTAATTGTTGTTACTGCTTGAACAGTGATAGTTGGTGCGTCATTTATGTCATTTACTGTGATTGTGCTTGTGGCTGTTACTGTTGCTCCGTCATCATCTGTACTTGTTAGAGTTATTGTATCTGTTCCGTGGTAGTCTGTATTTGGGGTGTAGGTAATTGTTCCATCATTATTTACTGTTACTGTTCCGTTATCGGCTGTTGCGCTTGTTGTTGCTATTGTTCCGTCTGTATCTTTTGGAGTAAATGTTACTGTTGTGCTTCCATCTTCATCTACTGTTTTACTTGATTCTACTGTTAATGTTGGTGCGTCATTTATGTCATTTACTGTGATTGTGCTTGTGGCTGTTACTGTTGCTCCGTCATCATCGGTGCTTGTTAGAGTAATTGTATCTGTTCCGTGGTAGTTTGTATTTGGAGTGTAGGTAATTGTTCCATCATTATTTACTACTACTGTTCCGTTGTCGGCTGTTGCGCTTGTTGTTGTTATAGTTCCGTCTGTATCTTTTGGAGTAAATGTTACTGTTGTGCTTCCGTCTTCATCTACTGTTTTTGTTGATTCTACTGTTAATGTTGGTGCGTCATTTATATCATTTACTGTGATTGTGCTTGTGGCTGTTACTGTTGCTCCGTCATCATCGGTGCTTGTTAGAGTAATTGTATCTGTTCCGTGGTAGTTTGTATTTGGGGTGTAGGTAATTGTTCCATCATTATTTACTACTACTGTTCCGTTGTCGGCTGTTGCGCTTGTTGTTGTTATTGTTCCGTCAGTATCTTTTGGAGTAAATGTTACTGTTGTACTTCCATCTTCATCTACTGTTTTTGTTGATTCTACTGTTAATGTTGGTGCGTCATTTATGTCATTTACTGTGATTGTGCTTGTGGCTGTTACTGTTGCTCCGTCATCATCAGTAGTTGTTACAGTAATTGTATCTGTTCCGTGGTAGTCTGTATTTGGAGTGTAGGTAATTGTTCCATCATTATTTACTACTACTGTTCCGTTGTCGGCTGTTGCGCTTGTTGTTGCTATTGTTCCGTCAGTATCTTTTGGAGTAAATGTTACCGTTGTGCTTCCATCTTCATCTACTGTTTTTGTTGATTCTACTGTTAATGTTGGTGCGTCATTTATGTCATTTACTGTGATTGTGCTTGTGGCTGTTACTGTTGCTCCGTCATCATCGGTGCTTGTTAGAGTAATTGTATCTGTTCCGTGGTAGTCTGTATTTGGAGTGTAGGTAATTGTTCCATCATTATTTACTACTACTGTTCCGTTGTCGGCTGTTGCGCTTGTTGTTGTTATAGTTCCGTCTGTATCTTTTGGAGTAAATGTTACTGTTGTGCTTCCGTCTTCATCTACTGTTTTTGTTGATTCTACTGTTAATGTTGGTGCGTCATTTATGTCATTTACTGTGATTGTGCTTGTGGCTGTTACTGTTGCTCCGTCATCATCGGTGCTTGTTAGAGTTATTGTATCTGTTCCGTGGTAGTTTGTATTTGGGGTGTAGGTAATTGTTCCATCATTATTTACTGTTACTGTTCCGTTGTCGGCTGTTGCGCTTGTTGTTGCTATAGTTCCGTCTGTATCTTTTGGAGTAAATGTTACTGTTGTGCTTCCATCTTCATCTACTGTTTTTGTTGATTCTACTGTTAATGTTGGTGCGTCATTTATGTCATTTACTGTGATTGTGCTTGTGGCTGTTACTGTTGCTCCGTCATCATCGGTGCTTGTTAGAGTAATTGTATCTCTTCCGTGGTAGTCTGTATTTGGAGTGTAGGTAATTGTTCCATCATTATTTACTGTTACTGTTCCGTTGTCGGCTGTTGCGCTTGTTGTTGCTATAGTTCCGTCAGTATCTTTTGGAGTAAATGTTACTGTTGTGCTTCCATCTTCATCTACTGTTTTTGTTGATTCTACTGTTAATGTTGGTGCGTCATTTATGTCATTTACTGTGATTGTGCTTGTGGCTGTTACTGTTGCTCCGTCGTTATCGGTGCTTGTTAGAGTAATTGTATCTGTTCCGTGATAGTCTGTATTTGGGGTGTAGGTAATTGTTCCATCATTATTTACTGTTACTGTTCCGTTGTCTGCTGTTGCGGTTGTTGTTGTTGATCCGTCTATATCTTGTGCCGTAAAGTTAAGAGATACTGAACCATCCTCTGCTACTGTTGCTGTTGAGTCTACACTGAGTGTTGGTACATCATTTATACTCTCAATAGCGAAATTTACAGTGGCTGTGGCTGTGCTACCATTTCCATCACTTACAGTATAAGTAAAACTAGCCTTACCGCTATAATTTGCTTCTGGTATAAAGACTATATCTCCATTAGCATCTAAAGTCACTGTTCCGTGGGTATCAGCTGTTGCTTCTACCTTTGTTATACTTAGTGTATCAGCATCTTCATCTGTGTCATTGTTTAAAAGTGTATTAGCCTTAATAATGACTTGTGTATCTTCAACTATACTTATATTCCCCTCATTAGTGAGTGTTGCTCCATTTTGAAGGCTTGCATCATGATTATTTCCTGATTGATCTGATAAAGGAGTGTCCCCTCCAAAGTCGTATCTTGCTACTAAACCATCAGAGATAACTCCATCATTTGCTATAGTAGCAACTTCCTTGACATTGAGTGCTTTATTATGTATTTGAATATCATCGAATGTTCCTTGAAATGATGAAGAACTATATCCTCTTTCACCAAACAATAAATCATCCGCAGTAGTATTTAATTTACTTGGCGCTCCAGTACTAGAAAAAACTTCTCCCCCATCTACATAAAGTTTTATAGTGTTAGTTGCTCCGTCATAAACAGAGCTTACGGTATGCTCTTCATTCAAAGATAATTTATATCCTGTATTAATCCAAATCCAAGAAGAAGGATTAGCCTCTGATTTTAATCCATACACCATAGTACCGCTCGCATCTTGATGTAATAAATAAGAATCTTCTTTATTAAAAATTATCCCACCACCCCCTGTTGAGGTCAAGGTTTGAGAGATAGTAAAAGCATCTGCAAGTGCCATATCCGTATTACCGACATTGATACTTCCATGACCTGCCGATACATCAATGCTTTGGTTTGCTATGGTATCATCAACAGCTTTTACTGCATCATTTACATCTGTTGTATCTACTGGGTTTACCTTTAATACTGTGTCTACACTTCCATCATTTGCTGTTAATGTATAGTCTGGTAAATCATCTCCACGATTTACTAATTCTGCTCCTGCTTGAGTTAAGACTATATCTCCGTTTGCATCTATCGCATAATTTGTTGTATCTGATAAAGTCAGTGTTACACTATCACCCTCTATATCTGATGTATCAACATCTGCTATTTTACTTCCTGCTGTTACTCCATCTTCTGTAATTGTTGTTACTGCTTGAACAGTGATAGTTGGTGCGTCATTTATGTCATTTACTGTGATTGTGCTTGTGGCTGTTACTGTTGCTCCGTCGTTATCTGTGCTTATTAGAGTAATTGTATCTGTTCCGTGGTAGTTTGTATTTGGGGTGTAGGTAATTGTTCCATCATTATTTACTACTACTGTTCCGTTGTCGGCTGTTGCTGTTGTTGTTGCTATAGTTCCGTCAGTATCTTTTGGAGTAAATGTTACTGTTGTGCTTCCATCTTCATCTACTGTTTTTGTTGATTCTACTGTTAATGTTGGTGCGTCATTTATGTCATTTACTGTGATTGTGCTTGTGGCTGTTACTGTTGCTCCGTCATCATCGGTGCTTGTTAGAGTAATTGTATCTGTTCCGTGGTAGTCTGTATTTGGAGTGTAGGTAATTGTTCCATCATTATTTACTGTTACTGTTCCGTTGTCGGCTGTTGCGCTTGTTGTTGTTATAGTTCCGTCTGTATCTTTTGGAGTAAATGTTACTGTTGTGCTTCCATCTTCATCTACTGTTTTTGTTGATTCTACTGTTAATGTTGGTGCGTCATTTATATCATTTACTGTGATTGTGCTTGTGGCTGTTACTGTTGCTCCGTCATCATCAGTGCTTGTTAGAGTAATTGTATCTGTTCCGTGGTAGTTTGTATTTGGGGTGTAGGTAATTGTTCCATCATTATTTACTACTACTGTTCCGTTGTCGGCTGTTGCTGTTGTTGTTGCTATTGTTCCGTCTGTATCTTTTGGAGTAAATGTTACTGTTGTGCTTCCATCTTCATCTACTGTTTTTGTTGATTCTACTGTTAATGTTGGTGCGTCATTTATGTCATTTACTGTGATTGTGCTTGTGGCTGTTACTGTTGCTCCGTCATCATCAGTAGTTGTTAGAGTTATTGTATCTGTTCCGTGGTAGTTTGTATTTGGAGTGTAGGTAATTGTTCCGTCATTATTTACTACTACTGTTCAACGTTGTCGGCTGTAGCTGTTGTTGTTATAGTTCCGTCTGTATCTTTTGGAGTAAATGTTACCGTTGTGCTTCCATCTTCATCTACTGTTTTTGTTGATTCTACTGTTAATGTTGGTGCGTCATTTATGTCATTTACTGTGATTGTGCTTGTGGCTGTTACTGTTACTCCGTCATCATCAGTGCTTGTTAGAGTAATTGTATCTGTTCCGTGGTAGTTTGTATTTGGGGTGTAGGTAATTGTTCCATCATTATTTACTACTACTGTTCCGTTGTCGGCTGTTGCGCTTGTTGTTGTTATAGTTCCGTCTGTATCTTTTGGAGTAAATGTTACTGTTGTGCTTCCATCTTCATCTACTGTTTTTGTTGATTCTACTGTTAATGTTGGTGCGTCATTTATGTCATTTACTGTGATTGTGCTTGTGGCTGTTACTGTTGCTCCGTCATCATCTGTACTTGTTAGAGTTATTGTATCTGTTCCGTGGTAGTCTGTATTTGGTGTAGGTAATTGTTCCATCATTATTTACTACTACTGTTCCGTTGTCGGCTGTTGCGCTTGTTGTTGTTATAGTTCCGTCTGTATCTTTTGGAGTAAATGTTACTGTTGTGCTTCCGTCTTCATCTACTGTTTTTGTTGATTCTACTGTTAATGTTGGTGCGTCATTTATGTCATTTACCGTGATTGTGCTTGTGGCTGTTACTGTTGCTCCGTCATCATCGGTGCTTGTTAGAGTAATTGTATCTGTTCCGTGGTAGTCTGTATTTGGGGTGTAGGTAATTGTTCCATCATTATTTACTACTACTGTTCCGTTGTCGGCTGTTGCGCTTGTTGTTGTTATAGTTCCGTCTGTATCTTTTGGAGTAAATGTTACTGTTGTGCTTCCATCTTCATCTACTGTTTTTGTTGATTCTACTGTTAATGTTGGTGCGTCATTTATATCATTTACTGTGATTGTGCTTGTGGCTGTTACTGTTGCTCCGTCGTTATCTGTGCTTGTTAGAGTTATTGTATCTGTTCCGTGGTAGTTTGTATTGGGGTGTAGGTAATTGTTCCATCATTATTTACTACTACTGTTCCGTTGTCGGCTGTTGCTGTTGTTGTTGCTATAGTTCCGTCAGTATCTTTTGGAGTAAATGTTACTGTTGTGCTTCCATCTTCATCTACTGTTTTTGTTGATTCTACTGTTAATGTTGGTGCGTCATTTACTGTCATTTACTGTGATTGTGCTTGTGGCTGTTACTGTTGCTCCGTCATCATCGGTGCTTGTTAGAGTTATTGTATCTGTTCCGTGGTAGTCTGTATTTGGAGTGTAGGTAATTGTTCCATCATTATTTACTACTACTGTTCCGTTGTCGGCTGTTGCGCTTGTTGTTGTTATTGTTCCGTCTGTATCTTTTGGAGTAAATGTTACTGTTGTGCTTCCATCTTCATCTACTGTTTTTGTTGATTCTACTGTTAATGTTGGTGCGTCATTTATATCATTTACTGTGATTGTGCTTGTGGCTGTTACTGTTGCTCCGTCGTTATCGGTGCTTGTTAGAGTAATTGTATCTGTTCCGTGGTAGTCTGTATTTGGGGTGTAGGTAATTGTTCCATCATTATTTACTGTTACTGTTCCGTTGTCGGCTGTTGCGCTTGTTGTTGCTATAGTTCCGTCAGTATCTTTTGGAGTAAATGTTACTGTTGTGCTTCCATCTTCATCTACTGTTTTTGTTGATTCTACTGTTAATGTTGGTGCGTCATTTATATCATTTACTGTGATTGTGCTTGTGGCTGTTACTGTTGCTCCGTCATCATCGGTGCTTGTTAGAGTAATTGTATCTGTTCCGTGGTAGTCTGTATTTGGGGTGTAGGTAATTGTTCCATCATTATTTACTACTACTGTTCCGTTGTCGGCTGTTGCGCTTGTTGTTGTTATAGTTCCGTCTGTATCTTTTGGAGTAAATGTTACTGTTGTGCTTCCATCTTCATCTACTGTTTTTGTTGATTCTACTGTTAATGTTGGTGCGTCATTTATGTCATTTACTGTGATTGTGCTTGTGGCTGTTACTGTTGCTCCGTCGTTATCGGTGCTTGTTAGAGTAATTGTATCTGTTCCGTGGTAGTCTGTATTTGGAGTGTAGGTAATTGTTCCATCATTATTTACTACTACTGTTCCGTTGTCGGCTGTTGCGGTTGTTGTTGTTATAGTTCCGTCTGTATCTTTTGGAGTAAATGTTACTGTTGTGCTTCCATCTTCATCTACTGTTTTTGTTGATTCTACTGTTAATGTTGGTGCGTCATTTATGTCATTTACTGTGATTGTGCTTGTGGCTGTTACTGTTGCTCCGTCATCATCCGTGCTTGTTAGAGTAATTGTATCTGTTCCGTGGTAGTCTGTATTTGGAGTGTAGGTAATTGTTCCATCATTATTTACTACTACTGTTCCGTTGTCTGCTGTTGCGCTTGTTGTTGTTATAGTTCCGTCTGTATCTTTTGGAGTAAATGTTACTGTTGTGCTTCCATCTTCATCTACTGTTTTTGTTGATTCTACTGTTAATGTTGGTGCGTCATTTATATCATTTACTGTGATTGTGCTTGTGGCTGTTACTGTTGCTCCGTCGTTATCTGTAGCTTGTTAGAGTTATTGTATCTGTTCCGTGGTAGTTTGTATTTGGGGTGTAGGTAATTGTTCCATCATTATTTACTACTACTGTTCCGTTGTCGGCTGTTGCTGTTGTTGTTGCTATAGTTCCGTCAGTATCTTTTGGAGTAAATGTTACTGTTGTGCTTCCATCTTCATCTACTGTTTTTGTTGATTCTACTGTTAATGTTGGTGCGTCATTTATGTCATTTACTGTGATTGTGCTTGTGGCTGTTACTGTTGCTCCGTCATCATCGGTAGCTTGTTAGAGTTATTGTATCTGTTCCGTGGTAGTCTGTATTTGGAGTGTAGGTAATTGTTCCATCATTATTTACTACTACTGTTCCGTTGTCGGCTGTTGCGCTTGTTGTTGTTATTGTTCCGTCTGTATCTTTTGGAGTAAATGTTACTGTTGTGCTTCCATCTTCATCTACTGTTTTTGTTGATTCTACTGTTAATGTTGGTGCGTCATTTATATCATTTACTGTGATTGTGCTTGTGGCTGTTACTGTTGCTCCGTCGTTATCGGTGCTTGTTAGAGTAATTGTATCTGTTCCGTGGTAGTCTGTATTTGGGGTGTAGGTAATTGTTCCATCATTATTTACTGTTACTGTTCCGTTGTCGGCTGTTGCGCTTGTTGTTGTTATAGTTCCGTCTGTATCTTTTGGAGTAAATGTTATCCTTGTGCTTCCATCTTCATCTACTGTTTTTGTTGATTCTACTGTTAATGTTGTGCGTCATTTATGTCATTTACTGTGATTGTGCTTGTGGCTGTTACTGTTGCTCCGTCATCATCGGTGCTTGTTAGAGTTATTGTATCTGTTCCGTGGTAGTTTGTATTTGGGGTGTAGGTAATTGTTCCATCATTATTTACTACTAGAATCAACAAAAACAGTAGATGAAGATGGAAGTACAACAGTAACATTTACTCCAAAAGATACAGACGGAACTATAACAACAACAAGCGCAACAGCCGACAACGGAACAGTAGTAGTAAATAATGATGGAACAATTACCTACACTCCAAATACAGACTACCACGGAACAGATACAATTACTCTAACAAGCACCGATGATGACGGAGCAACAGTAACAGCCACAAGCACAATCACAGTAAATGACATAAATGACGCACCAACATTAACAGTAGAATCAACAAAAACAGTAGATGAAGATGGAAGCACAAGGGTAACATTTACTCCAAAAGATACTGACGGAACTATAACAACAACAAGCGCAACAGCCGACAACGGAACAGTAGTAGTAAATAATGATGGAACAATTACCTACACCCCAAATACAAACTACCACGGAACAGATACAATAACTCTAACAAGCACCGATGATGACGGAGCAACAGTAACAGCCACAAGCACAATCACAGTAAATGACATAAATGACGCACAACATTAACAGTAGAATCAACAAAAACAGTAGATGAAGATGGAAGCACAAGGATAACATTTACTCCAAAAGATCCGTTGTGCTTCCATCTTCATCTACTGTTTTTGTTGAATTCTACTGTTAATGTTGGTGCGTCATTTATGTCATTTACTGTGATTGTACTTG
>CBDETZ010000003.1:0-127757 GCA_965243085.1 Sulfurimonas sp.
TGTAAAACAAATTTTTATTCCTAGCCTAAGCTAAGGGTAAAATATTTTTTTGTGCAAGGTTAGTCCTTACTATCCCTTCCATAGGACACTTTATAGAGAGCCTTACTCAGCGTTAAAGAACCCCAACCCTAGCTTTGGCTACGCTTGAGAACATTTACCTTGATTAAAACTCTCTATAAAGTGCTAAGCCATATAAGGAGTTTTGCAAGAAGTCTACTAAATAAACTGAGCTATATAAAAGATAGTGGATTAACTAAACAAGAGCGTCACAGAGCACATGCTTTACTACTACTAAAGGCAGGTAAAAGCAAAAATGAATTAGCAGAGATATTTGAAGTATCTCAAAGAACAATTTATAATTGGATTAATGATTTTAAAGCAAATGGAATAAAGAGTTTAGCTATTCAAAAATGTCGAGGAAGAAAGACTATTTTGAATGAAGATAACGATAAAAAAGTTATTTCAGAGTTCATCAAAATGTATTCGCATCAACCAAAAAAAGCATATGCTTTAAGTGTAGAAAAGCTATCAATAAAAATGAGCTATAAGACCTTTAAACGCTATTTAAAAAAACACTCAATTTAAGCTATAAACGCATTCGCAGAAGTACAGCAAAAAAAACAGACCCTGAACTCTATGAAAGAAAGAAGAAAGAGCTTGAAGTGCTTGAAACAAAGGTTCTTGCAGGAGAAATTGATGTTGAATACTTTGATGAGAGTGGATTTAACCTCAATGTCCTTGGATTTTTTAACAAAAATAAATCAACACTTTTTGCTTCAACAAGCTATGATAAAGTTGATACAGAAGTAGTCATAGGTCATTTTAATCTCTTTGTAGATGAGATTTCAAAGCCTACTGTTGCTGTTGTTGATAATGCCTCAATTCACACAAGTAAAAAGTTTAAAGAGATGATACTAAAATGGGAAGAAAAAGGATTGAGTATCTTTTATTTACCACCTTATTCTCCTCAATTAAATCCAATTGAAATGGTATGGAAATTTATGAAGTATTACTGGATAGAATTTGATGCTTATCTATCCATAGAAAATATGAAAAACTATGTTGAAAAAGTTATTATGGGATATGGTGTTAATTTTGAAATTAAATTTGGGTAGTTACTTAGAAGGTTTCCATTCTCATCATAGCTATAGGATTCTGTGAAAAGATGTTTTCCTTCAAGATTTAGAGGTATTTTTGAGATGGACTATCCTTTTTGGTTTTGTAGGTATGTGTAAATTAGTGCTGATATTTTTTTTAGATTAGGTCAAAATTTTGATAAGTAATAGACCTCAAATAATTTCAAAACTAATATCATTAAAAAGGTTTAGATTTAATGTGAATTTGACTTGCTTACACGACTAGGGTTAAGTTAATTTCAACATAGAAGATAATCCTATTAATTGAAGTTATTTCTATCCTACTACTTAATAGGCTGTAGAAACAAGCAAGAATGTAAAAATAACAATTACTAATCCCACTACCTGATAAGAGTCATAATTAATTTTTATATCTTGCTCTCTTATCTCATTGTATATATAATCAGACCACATAGCAAAATGTAAAAACATAGGTATAATACCCATAAGTAAAGCTTCGAAAAAAGTTGCTGTTTCATTGGTATCTGTCGCTGGGACAACTTGTGAACCAACAAACATAATAAATCCTATAGCTACTATAATGCTATCACGAATTTTTTTTACTGAAATAAGTAGTAGGATAGAAATAACTTCAATTAATAGGATTATCTTCTATGTTGAAATTAACTTAACCCTAGTCGTGTAAGCAAGTCAAATTCACATTAAATCTAAACCTTTTTAATGATATTAGTTTTGAAATTATTTGAGGTCTATTACTTAGCTCCTGTTTTATCTCTTTGGCTTAGTTCATAGCTAAAGGTATTGTCACTTACACTTGTTACTTCACCATAGTTGTTGTAGCTTATGTTTTGAGTAAAAGTATTGTCTGTTACTTTTGTGGTGTAGCCATTTGCCTTATCTCTTGTAAGTGTGAAATCTCCACTTGATGTGAGTAAATTATCCTTATCGTAGGTATAGTTGTTTGTTGTACCTGCGTAGGTACTTGGTTTTACTATCTTAATAATTTTTCTGTTTTTGTGATAGGTGTATGTGGTGGCTTTGCTTAGTGGTGATGTGTGGTTTGTTGTTTCTCTTTTTGGGTTTGTGAGGATTGCTATATTTGGAGGTATTTTTGAGATAAGCTATCCTTTTGAGTTTTGTAGGTATGTGTAAATTAGTGCTTCGTATGTTCTTTTGTTTCTAAACTTTTTATGTTGAAAAGTGGAGATTCATTCACAGGGGTGTATTTTTTTGTAAATATTACCAAGCTTTAAGCTTGGTAACGAAGAAAATATTATGTAGTTTTATATATGATAATATCATTACTTTCATTATGTAAAATTTTATTTTCATTAAGATAATCTGTAAAATGTTTATGTTCAAATCCACTATCTTTTTTAATATCCTTTATGCATTGACTTATAAAATTATTTAATAAAACCAACTCTTCATATGTATTAATTGAAAGAGAAATTTCATCAAGTTTAATAATTTCGTTATTATAGCTACCATATATATCCATCACACTCTCCTATTATTTACTAAATAAAACATACTGGTGCATCTAGTCCAAGTAATTTACAAGACTGAATATCTCCAGCTGAACACCCTGCCTTTAGCTCAATTTCAAGAAGTATTGGAAGGCTTGTTCCAAGATTAAATCCTTTTTTCTTTAAAAAATCAAGTATTTTTTTATTTTTTATGTTTGGTTTCGTTCCATGGCTACCTGTTCCATCTACATTTATTGTGGATGCTTTACCAGATTTTGGCTGAATATGTGCATGTCTTTTCTGACCTGGAACATGAGGATTATCAATCCTCACTTTTGTTGTAGTACCTGGAATAGTTTCTGTAACACCTGAACTAGCCAACCCCTCAGGATCCACCAAATTAACAGGATCCCCTAAAACATACCCATAAAGATTACTATCCCCACCACTAAAGTCTATAGGGTCTTTAGCTGTCCACTTTCCTGTGTGTGGGTCGTACTCTCTGTATCCGAAGTGAACTAGATTTGTGTCTTTGTCGTGGATTCCACCTGCGAATCCAAATGGTATGTTTAGGTTTGTGTCTGAGAGTATATTACCGTAAGTGTCATAAGTTACTTCTTTTATGATGTTATGGTTTGTATCACTTATAGCTCTTAGTGTTCCTACTTGGTCGTAGTGAAGATAGTAAGTTTCATTGTCTTGTGTCATGCTTGTTGGCATTCTTTGGTTTGTGTAGTTAAATCTTTGTACTAGACTATCATCTTTATCGTATATGGCTAGTAGAGTTGTAAGGTTTGCCCATAGGTACTTTTCTACTATTTCATTGTTTACTTCTTTTGCTACTCTTTGGTTAAGAGCGTTTAGGTGATAGATGATTGTTTTACTTGGAGTAGTTACACTTGTTAATGCTCCTAGTGTGTTGTATGTGTAGGTAGTAGTTTCTTGTGGACTTGTCTTTTGTACTAGGTAACCATCTTCATCGTATCTGTATGTTGTGTCCCCATATACTTCTAGGTTATCATCGAGTGTGTAACTTGCTGTTGTGCTTACTCCATATACTGTTGCTTGTAGTCTATTACCATTAGACTTCTTGCAAAACTCCTATATGCCGCAGAGAGCTAAGAAGTACTAAAATTGTGTAAAACAAGTTTTTATTCCTAGCCTAAGGGTAAAATATTTTTTTATGTAAGGTTAGTACTTACTATCCCTTCCATAGGACACTTTATAGAGAGTCTTACTCAGCGTTAAAGAACCCCAACCGTTTGGCTACGCTTGAGAACATTTACTTTGATTAAAACTCTCTATAAAGTGCTAAGGTATATAGGAGTTTTGCAAGAAGTCTATTGTTGTCGTAGGTGTAGTTTTCAACTTCTGTATTGTTTTTGTTTACAGTTGTTAGTCTTCCTCTTGTGTCGTAGGTATAATCGTAGAGTGTTGTTACTCCATTTATTGTTTCTTTTTTTTGAGTGATAGTTCCTGTTTTATCTCTTTGGCTTAGTTCATAGCTAAAGGTATTATCACTTACACTTACTGATGTTACGATAATCTAAATTCATAAAGTTTAAGAAGTGCTACAAATCTAAGCAACTTGTAATTCTTCAACTTTTTGGTAGGCGACTTTGAGAGCCTCAATATATATTTTTTCCTTAATGGTAAAGTGGTTCATTTTATAGTTTAATCGAAGTTTTTCAAGTTTTATAAAACCACGAACAGATAAGTGTATATGATTTCTTTGTGATGTTTCAACTTTTGTTGGAGAGTGTTCTATTTTTAAATTTTGTTTTAAAGATTTATGATATTCCTCTATTTTCCACCGTCTTTTGTAGATTTCAAGTACCTGATTGAAAGATAAGTCTATATCATTAGTAACAAGATATAAATAAGTAGATTCGCCATCATCGCCGTTTTTGACCACTTGCTTGATAAGTCTTAGAGGTTTTTTATAAGCTTCAAGATATATCAACCGACTACTACCACCCTTTATATCTATGCTTGAGATATTAACATATTTTCCTTTATTTCTTTCTTCTAAAGTGAGTGCTATTTTTCTATTGGACTTCTCCTAAAAGCTCATAGTAATACCTCACTTTAGATACCTGTTTATAGGATTTAGAAAGATTATATTTTAGTAATATTGAAATTACTCTTATATTTTAAATTAAAGTAACTGCGTAGGGACATATATCCAAATATTGAAAAAGGTTTTAGGAGAAGTCTATTACTTTTTATTGGACATACAAACTTTTTGTTTAGTTCTTCTTCTATAAAAAGTAAATTCTTAATACTTGAAAACCATTTATCAAATAAAATATATTTATATTTCACTTCATTATTGTGATGTAAAATTTGAAGTTTATCTTGCATTATTTCATTTTTACTAAAGAGAGATTTTTTAATATTCTTCTGATGTTCCTCACTCCATTTATTTTCAGTTTTTGTGATAATTTCATATCCCAAAGGGATAGATATACCTGTAGCATCTGTATAATGAAAATTTAGCATTAAGATACCTTTTTGCATCTTTTGTGAGACATGGTCATAATGCCAGCAAACTACATCATTTACTTTACTCCAAGGCTTATGCATAAGCATATCATCAATAATAATACAAGCATTGTCTTCATTCTCATAATCTCTTAAAAATGGTTTTATTGATTTCCACAAAGTCTTTTCATCATCAAGAGAATCATTTAATAGTAGATGCTTTGTGAAAACATCATGACTATTACCTGTTACTTTTGAAAGTTTTGTCATCTCTATCTTGCTAAATGAACTGATTGCGAAATTTATGTACATATCTTCTAATTGCTTCATATATATTTTAAGCATTTTGAATGCCATCTATTTTTAATATGTCACCTTTTGTAAATTTGAAGGTTTAGATTATCGTAACATCAGTACATTATAGTTATCTGATAATTCAACATTTGTTAAATCAGATTGTTGTATTCTTTGTCTTACATGCTGGTTTGTTCTAGCATTGGAGTGATAGACTTGTGACATTATTTTAATCCTTTTGTGGTAAAAAGATTTTACTGTGATGTTATTAAGCTATCGCTTATTATTGAATTGGGCAACCATAACGTGGTGAAACTAGACAGGTACTTACCTAATTAGCAAGCAATTCTAAAGTAATAAAAATTATTGTCGATATATTACTTTGTTAATATATTTAGAGAGGAGTCATTTATGGATGCTATAGTAAATACAGCAAGACAAGAACCAACACAAGTAAATTCTATTGAATCACATAGTGAAAAGGTACAAGTTAAACCTCCTATTCAAGCAGCACAGAACGAAGTAAATGTTATAAAAGAATTAAAAAATGAAGATACAAGTGTACAAATTAATTCGATAGAACAAGTAGAAAATTTAATTAAACAGTTAAATGATGCGATGAAGCCTATGAATACAAACCTTAGATTTGGTGTAGATTCACAAGATATTTTTTATGTATCTGTTATTGAATTACAAACAAATAAAATGATTAGAAGATTTCCAGCAGCACAAGCGGCAGATTTTCTTCCCAAAATGCAAGAGGTATCTGGTATGTTATTTGATACACAGGGCTAACTACAATCAATATCATTAGTAAAGTTTACTTTTAGCCCTAATTCTTTTTTAATCTTTTTTATAGTAAAATCGCGTTAATTAATTTTAGAAAATAGGGTTTTTATGAAAAAAAAAGTTAAAAAAGTAGTCCTTGCCTATTCAGGGGGTTTAGATACTAGTATCATCCTCAAGTGGTTACAAGAAGAATACAAAGCAGAAGTTATTACCTTTACAGCAGACTTAGGTCAAGGCGAAGAGGTAGAACCTGCTCGTCAAAAAGCACTTGACAATGGCATAAAGCCTGAAAATATTTTTATTCTTGATGTCCAAGAAGAATTTGTAAAAGATTATGTATTTCCAATGTTTAGAGCCAATGCTATTTATGAGGGTGAATATCTACTAGGTACTTCAATAGCAAGACCACTCATCGCAAAAAAACAAATAGAAATTGCCAAAAAAATGGGAGCAGATGCAGTAAGTCATGGGGCAACAGGAAAAGGAAATGATCAAGTAAGATTTGAACTCGGTTATCTTGGACTTAATCCTGATATTACAGTAATAGCACCTTGGAGAGAATGGGATTTAAACTCTAGAGAAAAGCTTCTTTCTTATGCAAAAGAGCGTAACATTAACATCGATCAAAAGCATGTTGATTCAGATGGAAATCCTTCCGTAAGCCCTTACTCTATGGACGCAAATTTACTACATATCTCTTATGAAGGACTTCACTTAGAAAATCCTATGAATGAACCAGAAGAATCTATGTGGTTATGGTCAAATAGCCCAAAAAATGCTCCTGATAAGAAAGAGTACATCACCATCGGTTATAAAAATGGTGATCCCATTACACTCAATGGTAAAGAACTAAGCCCTGCAACGATGCTAAGAACATTAAATGAATACGGGAATAAACATGGTATTGGACGAATAGATATTGTTGAAAATCGTTTTGTGGGTATGAAAGCGCGTGGATGTTATGAAACTCCAGGTGGAACAATCATGCTAAAAGCTCACCGTGCTATAGAATCCATTTGTTTAGACCGTGAAGAAGCACATATGAAAGATTCGATGATTGCAAAATATGCAGAACTCATCTATAATGGTTTTTGGTTCTCACCAGAACGAGAAATGATGCAAGCAGCCATCGACACTACACAAAAATATGTTCAAGGCACTGTAAAACTAAAACTTTATAAAGGAAATGTGGAAGTTGTAGGGCGTGAATCAGATATGTCTCTTTACTCAGAAGAACATTCAACTTTTGAAGAAGATGAAGTATATAACCAAAAAGATGCAGAGGGTTTCATCCGATTAAACGCATTACGAACAATCATAGCTGGTAAAAAAAGGGGCAATAACTAATGATAAAAATAGATATGAATTCACCTGAATTTCAAGAAAGAATGGAAAAAACTGTAAAGTTTACAGATAAAGTATGTGAGTCTCGTGGCTGGGTATATAATCCAGAAACGGAAGTAAATGAAGGGGTACAGATGGGTCTTGCTCGTAACAAGATGATGTACAATAAACTATTCTGTCCTTGCTTCATGGTTGAAGAAGTTGAGGGGAAACCTCAAAGTGTTGATGATAGGATTTGTCCTTGCAAACCTGCTATTGAGAAAGAAATTCCAGAGATAGGGTCTTGTCATTGTGGAATTTTTTGTACACCAGAGTTTGCAGAATCCAAAAAAGTTGAAATGGGAATGCAAGAGGTAGCTCATACGCACTCACGAGGTTTAACAAAAGAAGAATGTAAAATACTTGTAGATAAAAGTGAAATAGATAGTGATGAACTAATTGCACTGTTAGAAGCTAAAGAGCTAGGTATGGTTCACTTTACTCTAGTGGATGTTCGTGAAGATATGGAATGGAAAATGGGGCATATTAAAGGTGCTGATAAGCTTGTTCCAACTAGTAGTTTTTTTCAAACATGGGATGAGACTAAGCTGACAAAAGAAGAAAATATAATTTTATACTGCCATGTTGGTAGTAGGTCAGCGCATGTTGCTAGAATACTTATAGATATGGGTTATAGTAAGATTGGAAACTTAACGCATGGTATTGTTTCCTATGGTGGAGAAAAAGAAAAATAAGAAAGGAAAAAGTTTATGAAAGTATTATTAATAAAAGATGTTAAAAATTTAGGTAAGTCTGGTGAAGTCAAAGATGTTAAAGATGGCTATGGAAAAAACTTTTTAATTGGAAAAGGTTTTGCTAAACATGCTACGGAAGAGATTATTGCTAAACACAAAGCAGATGAAGCACAAAAAATCATTGATGAAAAAAATCAAATTGAAGTTTTAAAAGCTCTCAGAGTTAAGCTTGATAAGGCAGAAATAATCATTACTAAAAAACTTGGTCAAAATGGTCACCTTTTTGGTGCTATTACAAAAGATGAGGTAGCTCATGCTTTACAAGAACAGCATGGTATTGAAATAGATAAAAAACATATTACAGATAAGGTAGCTATTAAAACGGTAGGGGAGCATGATTTAGATCTCAAACTTGGTCATGGGATACATGCAACACTTCATGTTGATGTTCAAGGCGAATAGAAATTTATGTTTGACGCTACAACGATACTAGCCTATAAAGGTAAAAATAAAGCCGTAATTGGCGGAGATGGTCAAGTTACATTTGGAGATTCAGTTCTTAAAGGCAATGCTACTAAAATTCGCACCCTTGGTTCTGGTAAAATATTAGCTGGTTTTGCTGGAAGCACAGCAGATGCTTTTAATCTTTTTGATATGTTTGAAGAGTTTTTGGAAAATAAAAAAGGCGATATCTTAAAATCAGTTGTTGAGTTTTCTAAAGCTTGGAGAAAAGATAAAGTTCTTCGACGACTTGAAGCTATGATGATTGTTTTAAATAATAAGCATATTTTTATTCTTACTGGAAACGGTGATGTAGTTGAACCTGAAGATGGAGAAATTGCTTCTATAGGAAGTGGTGGAAACTACGCAATTTCAGCTGCACGAGCGCTTAAAAAACATACCTCACTTGATGAAGAAGAACTTGTAAAAGAGAGTTTAAAAGTGGCAGCTGATTTATGTATATATACAAACCACAATATTAAAACTCTTATTTTAGAGGATAATAAATAATGAACCTAACTCCAAAAGAGATTGTTGCCTATTTAGACAACTATGTAATAGCTCAAAATGCTGCTAAAAAAACTATAGCCTTAGCACTACGTACACGGTACAGAAGAATGCAACTTGATCAAGATATGCAAGATGAAATAATGCCTAAAAATATTTTGATGATTGGTTCTACTGGTGTTGGTAAAACTGAAATTTCTCGCCGTTTAGCAAAAATGATGAAAGTTCCATTTATAAAGGTAGAAGCTTCCAAATATACAGAGGTTGGTTTTGTTGGTCGTGATGTTGAATCTATGATTCGAGATTTAGTTGTCAATTCCATCACGATAGTAAAAGCTGAAGAAGAAGAAAAAAATAAAGAAAAAATGCAAAACTATGTTTTAAATAAAATAGTTGAAAAACTTCTTCCCCCCCTCCCAGAATCTGCAAGTGAAAGTAAAAAAAACGATTATCAAAGACTACTTGAAATTATGGAAAAAAGAGTTCTATCTGGTGAAATGGATGATAAGATTATTGAACTTGAATTTGACAAAATAAACATAGAATTTGATGACACAAACCTACCCCCAGAGATGGCAAAAGTTCAAGAAAGTTTTTCACAAATATTTGCTAGTATAAATAAAGAAGATAACAAAAAAGAACTAACGGTTAAAGATGCTAAATCTATCCTCAAAGTAGAGGCAAGTCATAAACTCTTAGATATGACTAGCATCAATACACAAGCCTTAAAACGAGCTGAAGACGGCGGAATTATTTTTTTAGATGAGATAGACAAAATTGCCCTAAGTGAAAAGTCACAAGGAAGAAATGACCCTAGTAAAGAGGGGGTTCAAAGAGACTTATTACCGATTGTAGAAGGAAGTAGTGTTACTACGAAATATGGAGTTATCAATACAGATCATATTCTCTTTATCGCTGCTGGTGCCTTTCATGTAAGTAAACCAAGCGACTTGATTCCTGAACTTCAGGGGAGATTTCCATTACGAGTTGAATTAGAATCTTTAACTGAAGAAACACTTTATAAAATTTTAACACAAACGCAAAACTCATTACTAAAACAATATGTAGCACTTTTAGCAGTAGAGGGCATGAAACTGATTTTTGAAGATGAAGCAGTACGAACTATTGCAAAACTATCTTATCGTGCAAACGAATTAACTGAAGATATTGGGGCAAGGCGTTTACATACAGTGCTTGAAAAAGTCCTTGAAGAGATTAGCTTTGATGCAGATGAACATAAGGGTGAAGAATATATTGTCACATCAAAATATGTTCATGAAATACTAGATGAAGTCATAGAAGACGATGATTTGTCAAGATATATACTATAAGGTTAAGGAAATTTTATATGACTAAAGCAGGTTTTGTTTCTTTAATTGGACGCCCGAATGCAGGAAAAAGCACTTTAATGAATTCACTTTTGGGTGAGAAAATTGCGATGGTAAGTCAAAAAGCAAATGCTACAAGACGCCGTTCTAATGCAATTGTAATGCACGAAGATACCCAAATTATCTTTGTAGATACTCCAGGTTTACATGAGAGAGAAAAAATTCTCAATCAGTATATGCTTGATGAAGCCCTTAAAGCTATGGGAGATTGCGATTTAATCGTTTATCTTGCCCCCGTAACTGATAATGTTGAACATTATGAAAAATTTTTAAAACTCAATAATAATAAAGTAAAACATATTATTGTAATTTCTAAAATAGATCAAGTAAAGCAAGATAAACTTTTTAAAACTATTGCCTCTTACAATCAATTTTCTCAACATTTTGAAGCACTCATCCCCATTGCAATATCCAAAAAAGTAGGGCATGATGACTTGCTAAAGGTTATTTCAAAGAATTTACCTCAATCTCCTTTTCTTTATAATCCAGATGATTTGACAAGTGAGCTTATTCGTGATATTTATGCTGGATTTATTCGTGAAGGAATTTTTGAAAATGTTAGTGATGAAATTCCATATGAATCTGATGTTATCATTGAATCGATTAAAGAAGAGAAAAACTTAGATAAAATATTTGCCACTATCATCATAGAAAAAGAGAGCCAAAAAGGTATTATCATTGGTAAAGGTGGAGAATCTATTAAACGAATAGGCATTTATTCAAGAATGAAAATAGAAACACTTAGTGGAAAAAAAGCTTTTTTAGAACTGCAGGTTGTAGTTAAAAAAGGTTGGACTAAAGATAAGATTTTTTTAAAAGAAATTGGTTACGAAGATGTCAAGTAAGAAAGTATTAGCTTTTGTTATCTTAAACCTCCTTATAGTAAATTTGGCATTTGCAAACTCTATCCTTACCCAATATAGACAAATGGGTCTCATTACTCTTAAAAAACAATTAGACCTAGAACTTACAAAAGTAAGGTATTGGGAAGAATATTTAAAAGGGCTTGATACATCTTTTGGATTTATTGAGTCTTACTCTTCTATTTTGATATGCAATAAAGAAAAATCAACTCTTAGTATTTATAAACGTGACAAAGATCAAAAATTTTCTATACAAAAAAAATATCATGCTTTTACAGGGCAAGCTGAAGGTGATAAAGTAAAAGAAGGTGATTTAAAAACTCCTATAGGTTTATATCGTCTCACTAAAAAAATATCAAAACTTGATTCTTTTTATGGTCCACTAGCATTTGTCACTTCCTATCCAAACATTTATGATAAACTTCAAGGCAAAAATGGTTCAGGTATTTGGATACATGGTCTCCCAATAAAACAAAAAAGAGATGAATTTACAAAAGGTTGTATAGCAATTAATAATCTTAATCTTAAAGGTCTTGATAAAAATATTGATATTAACAGTACTTTACTCATTATATCTAACTCTCAAGCAAAAAAAAATATTTCTAAAAAAAAATTATCTTATATCCTAGCAGCCTTATATAAATGGCGATATAGTTGGATATATAATGAAACAAAAAATTATTTAAATTTCTATTCTCAAGAATTTATTCGATATGACGGAATGAATTATGAAAAATTTGAACATTATAAAACAAGAGTTTTTAATAAAATGGAAATAAAACATATCATTTTTAATAATATTAATATTATCCCCTACCCAAATCAAGAAAATATTTTTCAAATAACATTTAAGGAATTCTATACTTCTAGTAGCTTTAAATTTGAAGGTAATAAAACATTAATTGTACATTTTAATAAAAAAAATTTTAGCATACTTACAGAAAAATAACTTAATTAAAAAATTGGTATTCATCTTTTTTATTAAGTCTTAACTTTAAACTCTATCACACTATAATATGAGCAATCAAATATAATAGGATACTCAATGAAAATCATTCTACTAGGCGCTCCAGGTGCAGGTAAAGGTACTCAGGCTCAATTTTTAACAAAAAAATATAACATTCCTCAAATCTCTACAGGTGATATGCTTCGTGCTGCTATAAAAGCTGGTACACAAATGGGTAAAATGGCCAAAACAGCTATGGATGCTGGGCAATTAGTAACAGACAAAATTATTATTGGTTTAGTAAAAGATCGTGTATCTGAGGGTGATTGTAAAAATGGGTATTTATTAGATGGTTTTCCTCGTACACTTCCTCAAGCTGACGCTCTAAATAATGCTGGTATTGCAATTGATGCTGTTATAGAAATTGATGTACCAGATTCTGAAATTGTTGAGCGTATGGCTGGTCGTAGAGCTCATCTAGCCTCAGGAAGAACATATCATGTAGTTTTTAATCCTCCCAAGATTGAAGGTAAAGATGATGATACTGGTGAAGATTTAGTACAACGTGATGATGATAAAGAATTAGTAGTTCTTGACCGCCTTAAAGTATATCATAAGCTTACACAGCCTTTAACAGCCTATTATAAAGAGATGTCTTGTAAAATTGAGAGCTTAATATATATTACTGTGGATGGCACAGCTCCTATATCTGAAGTAGAAGTTGCCATTACTTCTAGGCTAGAGTTTTTGTAAAAACCTTTAGCATCCTTAGTTAAAAGTTTGTTTTTTAAAGCTAACTAAGTAAGATTTTATCAACAATCTATTATTATTATAATATATAGTTGATGAAAATTTATCGCTATTATATTCACAAAGAAAAGAGGATAATTAAATGAAAAAAATAGTACTTTCAGTAGCAGTGTCAGCATTAATTACTGCAGTGACTTTACAATCGGCAGGTTTTTCTGATGGAAAAACTTCAGGTCAAATGAAGGCGATGCATATTCTTAGTGATAACACCAATGGTTTTGCACCAGAAAATGGTAGTGGTTATTTAGTAACATTAAAATATATTACTCCTGAAGTGTATAAAGGGTTGAAATTTGGGGCAGCTTTTTACGCTAATGGTGATACAGGTTTTACCAAATGGGATGATTCTAACAACAAACCTGCAAAGGGTATGTTTACCACTTCAAGAGGTGAGACAAAAGCATTACTTGGACAAGTGTACCTAGAATATAAAAATAAAGAACTCTTTATTAAGGCAGGTCGTCAAATTTTAAACACTCCTTTAACTAAAATTAAATGGTCTTTAATGCCAAACTTTTATGAAGCGGCGATTTTAAAGTATAAGGCTACTAAATCTCTTTCCCTTAGTATAACTCACATCAACTCAATGGCGTATGGTTCAAGAACTATTACTGATTGGGGTTTAATAGGTGAGGGTACTGGTACTGCTGGTTCTAGTCAGATGCCTGTAAGTAATGGAGGAACATTCGAACAAGCTAAATTTCATAACCTTGGAGCTGGGGCTGGTGTTGAGAGAACTGATGGTATGACAGCTGCAAATATTTCTTATAAAATAGCTAAAAATCTTAAAGTATCTCTTTGGGATTATTATGCTTATGATATTGCAAACATGATATATGCAGATGTATCTTATAAGATGCCTGTGATGAAAGGAACAGCCCTTACATTACAAGCTCAATACCTAGACCAAAGTAATATAGGAAAAGACCTCAAAGGTGATTTAGACTTTAATATGTATGGAGCTAAGGCAAAAATAGGTAACAAAAAATGGTCAGCGTATTTAGCTTACAATAGCTCTAATAACTCAGATTCAAATAAAGGTTTTGTAAATACTTGGGGTGCAGATCCAGCATATACAAGCTCATTATTTTCAAGAAATCAGTATAGAGATAATGTAGATGCTTATAAGATAGGTGGACACTATGTAATTAAAAAAGGTTTAAAATTCATGGCTAGTTATGCTAACTATGGTAAATCAGAGACATTATTTAAAGGTTCAAAAGCAGCTCTTAACGATGCAACTGAAATAGATATAATCCTCGCATATAAGCCCATGAAAGCTTTGACACTTAAAATATTTAACACAATCCGTGTAAGTGAATATGATGAAGTTGTTTTAAAAGGTAAGGTAAAAGATAGAGAAATGAATCATTTCCGTGTTATAGCGGCTTATAATTTTTAGGTCTATAATTTAGTTTCTTTTCATATAGGGATTTAATTTTAAAAGAATTAAATCCGCTATCATATTTCCAAGTAGCGTTAAAAATGATGTTATCATCAAAATTCCCATAATAATTGGATAATCTCTTGATAAGGCACTCATAAAAAATAACTGCCCCATCCCCTCTATACCAAAAATAGATTCTAAGATGACACTTCCCCCTATTAAACCAGGAAGAGATAAACCTAACAAAGTAATGATAGGTGGAAGTAAATTTGGTAAGATATAATAACGCAATAATATAGCTTTATCTAATCCACGAGAAAGCGCAAAATAATAATAATCGCTTTTTAATATCTCTAGCGTAAGAGAGCGGACATAAATTATCATACTTCCAAGTCCTACAAATATCATAACCCCTATGGGTAAGGTAAGGTGCCAAGCCATATCACTATAATAAGAAAAACCTTCTTTTTCTTCTATAGAGTGCAACCCTGTAATTGGAAATAGATTTAAATTTACAGAAAAGAAAATTATGAATAAGAGTGCCAAATAAAACGAAGGCATAGAAAATGAGAGTAATGAAATTTGGCGAATAATATAATCAGCTTTTTTTTCATAATTTAAAGCTGCCTTGATTCCAAGATACAAAGATATACTAAAAACTGCGAATAAAGCTGAAATATTCATAATCAAAGTAATAGGTAAACGTTTTAGTATCTCAGAACTGACATCTTGACCAGATACAAAAGAGATACCGAAGTTTAATGTTAGAATATTTTTAATCCAATCTATATACTGCATAGTTAAAGATTTATCAAGTCCATAAACAGCTTTAAGTTTTTCTATGGCTTCTTTTGTCATGTTAGGATTTAACTCTCCTGCGCCAAAAAAACTATTTGGTGCAGCGTGGATAGCCAAAAAAGAGATGACAGATATTAGTAAAAGCATAAAAATTAAATAAAAAAGTTTTTTGAGTAAAATTATCATAAAAAGATTATAACAGATTTTCTTTAGAAGCTTGTAGCAACTTTGAATACAATATTATTTTCATCTTTTTCACCGGTATTATCACGATTCATAACAGTATAGGCTATAGAAAAATCAAATTTACCATATGACTTAGATGCACCTATTAAATAATATGTACCAACCCCATCATAATCGCCATAAATGCTATCTATCGTAATTTTTTTTGCTAAAGGAACAGATATATCTACTTCCCAACCATCAGGAGCATTAAAGCTATTGGTTTTTATACCTACATAATATTTAGCACTTAAAGCTAAGACTTTAAAATTATAAAGTAAAGTTAAAGATGCTTCACTGAAATTAGAACTTTTTGTTTCGTTAGGATAAATATATTGCTTATAGTTAAAATCATAAGCTAGTCCAAAAAAATCACTTGCATAGCCTGCATACAAGTCAGCTTCAAGTGAAGAGGCATTTCCAAAATTAACATTTGATCCCCAAACACCAACATAAATATTTCCTAAAGAAATATCAAATCCACCTTGAATGGCAGGAGAATTAACAGTTTGACTCATTCCTCTCCATACATAGTTACTTGTCATTGCTACATTTGCACTTGTTTCTACATTTGTAGCTGAGACAGTTGATGCCATTATCGCAGTGAATAATACTGTTAGTATATTTAGTTTAATTAATTTCATTAAATTTCCTTATTCTTATTGATAAGTAAATTATATATCATATATAGCTGAATTTATACAAAGAAATGACTAAAATTTAATCACTTATTGAGATAATTCTTGAGCATAAGCGATCATCGTGCAAAAATGCTCTACATAAAGAGCGGCACTTCCCACCAAAATACCATCAACATTCTCAAGTGCTAATACTTCTTTTGCATTTGTAACTTTTACACTTCCACCATAAAGTAAAGGAGCCGAAGATTTTATTTTTAAATCAGTATGAATATTTTTTATATCTTCAAGTGTAGGAGTAAGACCTGTACCAATAGCCCAAACAGGTTCATAAGCGATAATGAGATTTTCATACTCTGTATCAATACCTTCATATTGAGAGGAGATATATTTCATCATCTCCCCTTTACCAGCTTCACGCATCTCCAATGGCTCACCTACACAATATACTATTTTAAATCCAAGTTCTTTATAATAGTTAAATTTTCTCACTATCTCTTCTTGAGTTTCTCCAAGTATATGACGGCGTTCACTATGTCCGATTAAAATAGTTTTGATTGAAAACTCTTCTAGTTGTTCAAGTCCTATCTCTCCTGTAAATGCACCATTTTCAGTGGCGTAAGCATTTTGAACACCGAGAATAATATCTCCATCATGGGAGTTTAAACTTGACATTGCAGGAAAAACTAATATTTCTTGCGATATATTATTTTTTTGCACAAAAGAGTTGAGTTGCTTGATATAATCAATTGTTTTTTTTCTTGTTAAGTTAGTTTTTAAATTCGCTGCAATTATCATATAAAACCTTATTTCTTAATTATTAAAGGTGATACACCTGGAAGTATTTTACCTTCAAGTAGCTCCAAAGAAGCACCACCACCCGTAGATATAAAACTAATCTCTTCATCCAAACCTATTCTTTGAACAAGATCCGCAGTATCGCCACCACCTACAACAGTAGTTGCGTAAGAATCAGCGACAAAGTGAGCTATTTTAGATGAACCACGAGCAAATTTTTCCATCTCATAGACACCCATTGGACCATTCCAAAGAACTGTTTGAACGTCATTAAGCCCCTCGCGATATAGTCGAACAGTTGCAGGACCAATATCAAGACCCATCCAGTTATCTGGTATCTCTTGAGAGGTTACTATCTTACTTACAGCATCAGCGGAAAACTTCTCTGCTGCTATAATATCTACTGGTAAGTAAAATTTTACCCCTAAGTTTTTAGCTTCATCCATCACTTTTTGAGCCTCTTGGAGTAAATCATCTTCTACAAGTGATGCACCAATATTGTAACCCATCTGTTTTAAAAATGTAAATGCCATTCCTCCCCCTATAAAAATTTTATCTACTATAGGAAGTAGGTTTGTAAGTGCTTCTAATTTACCTGAGACTTTTGATCCACCGATTATGGCAGCAAAAGGACGAGTTGGATTATTCATAAGTTTTGAAAAGAAGTCTATTTCTCGTTGTAATAAAAAACCTGATGCCTTATGTTCATCATCAAAAAATTCAGTAATTCCAGCTATAGAAGAGTGAGCACGATGGGAAACACCAAAGGCATCATTGATATAAAATTCTGCCATTGATGCTAATTTTTTTGCTAGTTTTTTATCATTGTGTATTTCTCCAGATTCATATCGTAAGTTTTCTATCAGAAGAACTTCATGGCGTGATAAATTTTTTGCTTTTTTTATCGCATCAACACCAACTACATCTGATGCTAGTTCAACATGACGCTTTAAGAGTTGTTGTAAACGGCGTGCAATAGGAGCAAGAGTGTATTTCTCAACTACCTCACCCTTTGGACGACCTAAATGAGATGCCAAAATAACTGCACAATCTTGATCTAGACAATAGTTTATCGTAGCAATAGCCGAACGAATTCTTCTATCGTCTGAAATATTTCCAAACTCATCCATCGGTACATTAAAATCACATCTTACAAAAACTTTTTTATTTGCTAAGTCAAGTTTTTTTATATTTAAAAGTTCCAAATCCAAGCCTACTTACTGATATGTAAAGCCATATCAACCAATCTCATTGAATAAGCCCACTCATTATCATACCAAGCCATAACCTTAATCATATCCCCACCAATTACTTGTGTTAAATCTTCGGCTACAATAGAGCTATATTCACAACCTACAAAATCTTGAGATACTCGCATCTCTTTATCCATCAATAATAGACCTTTAAGTCTTCCATCAGCTGCTGCATTAAAAACACGAGTAACTTCTTCTTTTGTAGTTTGTTTTCTTACAACAACATTTAAGTCAACCATAGAAACATCGGGAGTTGGTACACGAACAGATTGACCATGTAAACGACCTTTAAGTTGTGGCATTACAAGAGAGATAGCTTTTGCAGCACCTGTTGTTGTTGGTATCATGTTGATAGCTCCAGCACGAGCTCGACGCTTATCTTTTGAGTGTTTTACATCTAAGATATTTTGATCATTCGTGTAAGAGTGAATAGTTGTCATAAGACCTTTTTCAATTCCAAAAGCATCATCTAAGACACGAGCTATTGGACCTAAGCAGTTTGTTGTACAAGAAGCATTTGAAACTATCTTTTGTCCAGCGTATAAGTTTTCATTTACACCCATAACAAAAGTATCTGTTTGAGTATCTTTTGAAGGTGCTGAAAATAAAACTTTAGAAACTCCATTGTCTATATGTACTTGAGCTGATTCTTGAGTCAAAAATACACCTGTACACTCTAAGACAATATCTGCACCACAATCAGCAAATTTTAAATTTTTTGGATCACGATCTGAAAATACTCGAACTTTTTGAGTATTTATTCTTATATATTCCTCATCTATTTTTTCTACAGTATTTTTAAAAGTTCCATGAACAGAATCGTTTTTAAGAAGATATAGCATCATATCCATACTCGCCATGTCATTTATTGCTACAATCTCTACATCTTCTCTTGATGCTGCGATTCGAGCAACACAACGACCGATCCTACCAAATCCATTAATTGCTATTTTAAGTGCCATAAAATTCCCTATAATTATTTAATTTGACGATTTTATCTAAAGTTTAGTTATAATTCGCTTTATATATGAAAACGATTGCACTTTTTGGTGGCTCATTTGACCCACCTCATATCGCTCATGAGATTATTGTTAAAGAAGCATTAAAGATTGAAGATGTAGATAAAGTTGTTGTGATGCCAACTTTTTTAAATCCATTTAAGTCTACAGTTTACGCACCAACTAAGCTAAGGTTAAAATGGCTAAGAGCTATTTTTTTTTCACAAGTAAATGTCGAAGTATCAAGTTTTGAAGTTGATTTAGCTTACAATGTTTCTACTATTGAGAGTGTAAAATATCTTTTAAAAAGATACAAAAAAATTTATCTCATCATTGGTGCAGATAATCTTCAAACACTTCCTCAATGGGAAAAATATGAAGAACTAAAAGCTTTAGTAACCTTTGTTGTGGCATCTAGGAATGAACTCAAGATTCCAAATAGCTTTTTACAACTCAATGTTGAAGAGCTAATCTCTTCAACACAACTAAGAGAAAATATTGAAAGTTCTAAACTCTCAAAAATTTGCTCAAATGAAATAATAAAATTTTATAAGGAAAAAAATTGAACAAAAGAATAGAAAAGATAACCTCCATCTTAGATACAAACAAGGCAGAAGGGATAGAGGTATTTGACTTGAGTAAAAAAAACTACTTTGTTGATTTTGCGATTATCGCATCATCACTTGGTTCTCGTCATACTGTAGCCCTACTTGATCATTTAAAAAATGGACTCAAACCAGAAGAAAATTTTAATAATGTAGATGAAAGTGGAGATTGGATAGTGATTGACTTAGGTGATATTTTAATTCATATCATGACTCCAGAATATAGAGTTAAGTATGATATGGAAAATTTTTTAAGTGCTTTAGCAGATGGTAAAGAAGGTGAAGTTTTAGCATAGTAAAAAATAATTTAATTTAAAATGCAAATAACCGTAATCATTCCAACATATAACAGGTATAAATTTTTAAAAAGGGCTTTGTCTTCTGTTTTTGCCCAAAATTTTTTAGCAAAAGAAGTTATAGTTGTTGATGATGGTTCAAGTGATCAAACTTTTCAAATACAAAATGATTTTCCATCGGTAAAATATATATATCAAAAAAATTCTGGAGTTTCAAGTGCGAGAAATTTAGGAATTAAAAATGCGGCTAATGACTGGGTAGCTTTTTTAGATTCTGATGATACTTGGGATGAAAAAAAGTTAGCATTTCAAGTTGAGTTTCATAAAAAAAATCCAGCTATTTTAATAAGTTATACAGATGAGAAATGGATAAGGGATTTAAAAGAAGTTAAAATTCCTAAGAAGTTTAAAAAGTTTGGTGGATATATTTTTCAAGAATGTTTATCTCATTGTATTATCGCTCCTTCCTCTACACTCATACATAAAAAGTTACTCGATGATGTTGGTTTATTTAATGAAAATTTAGAGGTGTGTGAAGATTATGATTTATGGCTGAGAATAGCTTTAGAAAATGAAATCGGTTTAGTAGAGGAGAAACTTATTACTAAATATGCTGGACATGAGAATCAGCTTAGTTTTAAATATTGGGGTATGGATAGATTTCGAGTAATTGCTTTAGAAAATATTTTCTTTCATTTTAAATTTCAACAAGAGACTAAAGACTTAAAAAAATCTCTGAAAAATACTCTCATTCAAAAGTATAAACTCCTTCTTCACGGTGCTATAAAATATGATAAAATTACAGATATAAAAATATATAAGGAAAGATTAAAATTTTATGAATAATTTAACAAAAGAAACACAAAAAACACTTATTTATATTTTGATAGCTTTTACATTTTCAGTTTTAATGAGAATGATTTGGTTATACCAGTTCCAAGATATGGAAGTATTTAAACATGCTGGTCAGTTTATGATAAATACAAACGATGGATATTTTTGGGCGGAGGGTGCTAGAGATATTTTAAGTGGAATTTCACAAAATAATGATTTATCTCCTATAAATTCAGCAGTATCACAACTAACAGCTTTCTTTGCTTTTATCCTTCCATTTTCATTTGAAAGTATTATTTTATTTATGCCAGTATTTTTAAGCTCACTTCTTGTTATCCCTATAGTATTAATAGCAAGAGTTTTAAATAATTTAGAGATGGGTTTCATAGCGGCACTGTTGGCGTCAATAACATGGAGTTATTATAACCGTACAATGGTGGGTTATTATGATACGGATATGTTAAATATTGTCTTGCCTATGTTTTTACTTTGGTCTATTATTGGGGCTATAAATACAAATGAAAAAAAATACTTAATTATCGCAGCCTTAGACATCTTAATATACAGATGGTGGTATCCTCAAAGTTACTCATTAGAATTTTCATTTTTTGGATTAATCTTAGTCTATACTTTAATTTTTGAGAGAAAAAATATATACAATTATAAACTCTTAGCCATTATGCTGTTTGCTATGATAGGATTAGATGATTTAACTCGCCTTGGATTGGTCTTAGTTGCATTTTATATCTTTACACAAAAGAAGTATGAGAAGTATGTTTATTATATTTTTGCAAGTGTTATAGTATTATTTTTTATCTCAGGTGGATTTAATCCAATATGGGGACTAGTTAAAAGTTATATCTTTTCAAGAGAAGCTGTAGTTGGAGAGGAGGGTTTAAAACTTCATTTTTTTGCGGTGATGCAGACTATCCGTGAGGCTGGACATATTTCATTTGAGATTTTTGCAAATAGGATTAGCGGACATAGTCTTACATTTTTTATGTCTATATTAGGCTATATATTTTTGGTGTATAGACATAAAATCATGTTCCTAGCTCTTCCTATGATTGGTCTTGGATTTTTGGCAAGTGTTGGCGGTTTAAGATTTACTATATATGCAGTCCCAATTTTAGCCTTAGGAATTGCTTTTTTAATAACGCAAATCGCTCAAAATATGCCAACGAAGAAGTTGAAGTATTTAAGTATGATAGCTTTTACATTAATGGCTTTATATCCGAATTATAAACATATAGAGTCTTATAAAGTTCCAACGGTGCTTAACTCAAATGAGGTAATAGGACTGAGTTTACTTAAAGAAAAAGCGCAAAGAGAAGATTACACTATCGCATGGTGGGATTATGGTTATCCTATACGGTATTACGCAGATGTGAAAACTTTGAGTGATGGGGGCAAACATGCTGGAGATGTAAATTTCCCAGTAAGCTTTATCCTTACATCACCACAAGAAGAGGCGGCAAGACTCGCAAGACTTGATGTTGAATATACAGAGAAAAATTTTGAGTCAAATCGTAGTTATTCTAACATAGAACAGATGACAAAAGATTATGGATTTAGCGATACAAATGATTTTCTACTTTCACTTCAAATAGATATAGAACTTCCTCCAAAAACAAGAGATATATATTTTTATCTGCCATATAATATGCTAAATATTTATCCAACAGTTAGAAAGTTCTCAAATATGGATTTAATGAATGGTGAAAAGCAAAAAGAACCTTTTTATTTTATTAGTAGAAATTTTAGAGAAATAAAGGGTAAAATTCAGTTAAGTAAAAATATATTTATAAATAAAGAAGATTTTTCTTTAGAAATTGACGGAAAAAGAGTAAGTACGAAAAGATTTGTAAAAACTTCTTATACTCAAGATAGAAAGTTTTACAAGGAGACGAAGTTAATTGACTTTGGTGCTGGTCTTAGTATTATATATATGGCGGCATACAATATTTTTTTAATACTGGATGAACAAAGTTACAATTCATTATATGTACAACTGATGGTTTTAGAGGAATATAACAAAGAATTTTTTCAACAGGTTCTTACAAACCCATTTCTCAAGATATATAAACTTAAGATATAATTTAAAATAAATAAAAGGCTTTAAATGAATAAAATTAGAAAATGTCTTTTTCCAGCTGCTGGATATGGAACAAGATTTTTACCAGCTACAAAAGCAATCCCTAAAGAGATGCTACCAATTTTAACAAAACCACTTTTACAGTATGGTGTTGAAGAAGCGATTAGTGCAGGTATCTCAACTATGGCTATTGTCACTGGTCGTGGCAAACGTGCGATAGAGGATCATTTTGATAGATCTTATGAATTAGAGAATCAGATAAATGGTACACCTAAAGAGGTTCTAATGAGTGGCATTCGTGAAATTATTAGAAGCTGTACTTTTTCATACACAAGACAGGTTGAGATGAAAGGTTTAGGGCATGCTATTTTGACAGGGGAAACACTTATTGGGAATGAAGCATTTGCCGTTATTTTAGCAGATGATTTATGTGATAATAATGAAGAAGATGCTGTACTCACTCAAATGATACAAGTTTATGAAAAGTATAAATGTTCAATCATAGCAGTAGAAGAGATAGATATAAGTGATACAAATAAATATGGTGTTATCGCAGGTCAAATTGAAGAAGAGGGTATTGTTCGAGTGAATGATATGGTTGAGAAGCCTGAATCTAAAGATGCTCCTTCAAATTTAGCAATCATTGGTCGTTATATTTTAACTCCTGATATCTTTGATATTATTAAAAAAATTCAGCCTGGTAAAGGTGGAGAAATTCAAATTACTGATGCCCTTTTAGAACAGGCTAAGAGGGGTAAAGTTATTGCATATAAGTTCAAGGGAAAAAGATTTGATTGTGGTTCAGTAGATGGTTTTGTTGAAGCTACTAATTATTTTTATGAAAAAAACTAGTTGAAAATATATGAAATTATTTGTAATTTTAATTTTTTTCTTAGTATCTCTTGATGCAGAAAAACCAAAACTATTTCTTTTAAATAAATACTCTGGGGATGTAAATGTAAGCTCTTGGTATATGAGTGAAAAACTTGATGGTATCCGTGCATACTGGGATGGAAAAAAACTCATTTCAAGAAATGGAAAAATTTTTAGTAGTCCTGATTTTTTTACAAAAGATTTTCCAAAACATAAACTGGATGGTGAGTTATGGACTAAAAGAGATAATTTTTCTACTGTTGTATCAATTGTAAATAAGAAAAAATCACATAAAAAATGGTCTGAATTAACATATAATATTTTTGAAGTCCCTGATACTAAGGGTAATTTACTCCAAAGACTAAATAGAGTAAAAGAAACAAAGTATATAAAAATCATAGGGCAGATAAAAGTCAAAGATAAAGAGCATTTAAATATATTTTTAAAAACTATTGAAAATAAGGGTGGGGAAGGAGTTGTTGTTCGTGATGGAGATTTAGCGTATTATACAGGTAGAAATAAAAACTCACTGAAAGTAAAAAGTTATATAGATACAGAATGTAAAGTAGTAGGCTACAATGAAGGTAAAGGAAAATATAAAAATATTTTAGGTTCTTTGTCTTGCAAAATGAAAAATATGCAAGTTATTAAAATAGGCAGTGGTCTAAGTGATAATCAAAGACTTAAACCCCCTGAAATTGGTACTATGATAAGATTCAAATATTATGGATTAACAAGTAAAGGAAACCCAAGATTTCCTATATTTTTAAGAGTTAGGGATTAGGATGAAAATTAATGCACTATCAACATAATTATAATCCAACAATATCAGATGAAAATATTTTTAATGAAATTTTAAAAGAGAAAGAATATATTGGATACTATAATCTTGTAAATCAAGATACAAGTGCTTTTAAAAAATATGCAAAAATAGTAGAACAAAAAAATATAATAGTGATTGGAATAGGTGGAAGTACACTAGGAACTTATGCTATTTATAAATTTCTTAAGCACTCAAAAATACTCACTAAACAATTATTTTTTCTTGAAACAACAGATCCTATAGATATAAAATCTAAAATAAAAAATATTGACTTACAAGACACGCTTTTTATTATAATCTCTAAGTCTGGAACTACTATTGAAACAGTTGCAATTTTTAAATATATTAATTCACTTGTGAAGTGTGATAAAAATAATACACTTGTGATTACAGAAGATTATTCAAAACTTAGTATATATGCAAAAACAAATGAGATACAAATTTTTGATATTCCTAAAGATGTTGGTGGAAGATTTTCTGTTTTTTCAGCAGTTGGTTTACTTCCTCTAGCTATCGTTGGTATAGATATAGATGAGCTTTTAACTGGAGCTGGAGATGCTTATGGATCTTTCTTTTTAAAAAAAGAATTTTATGATAGGCTTTTAAAAAAAGCAAGATTTTTTACAGAATATAAAAATAGTTTTAATATTAATGTAGTATTTTCTTATTCATCAAGACTAGAGGGCTTTAATAAGTGGTATATTCAGCTTTGGGGTGAGAGTTTAGGTAAGGTTGATATTAATAGTACAAGGCAAGGTTTAACTCCTATAGGCATTATCGGTCCAATAGATCAGCACTCTTTTTTACAGCTTATAGTTGAGGGTAAAAGAGATAAGACAGTGACTGTAATTAAAGTTGAAAATTTTGATAGTGACTTAAAAATACCAAATGTAAAATTAATAGGATTAGAAGAGTTGGACTATTTAGATGGCATCAAATTTTCTTCACTTATCAATAAACAAGCTGATGCAACGATAGAGTCTATTAATAGCTTAAATGATATACCATGTGATGTCATAACTATAGATGGTGTATGTGAAAAAGCAATAGCTAGTTTGATGTATGAGTATGAACTTTTAACTTCTCTTTGTGCAAAATTTATGTATATAAATGCTTATGATCAACCTGGAGTTGAAAGTGGAAAAGTTATTTTAAAAAATAAACTAAAGAAAGAGAATCAATGAAAGTAGCTATAGTTAGCATAAGTTATCTAGGTCTCTCAAATGAATTTTTAATAGAAAGAAACAATAAGGTTGAGAATGCAAAAAGATTCTAAAATATATATAGCTGGACACAAAGGTCTAGTAGGCAGTGCTATTTTAAAAAATATGATACAAAAAGGATATACAAACTTTGTGTATCGTACACATATGGAATTAGACTTACTCAATCAATCCGCAGTTGAAGTATTTTTTGAAAAAGAAAAACCAGAGTATGTAATCTTAGCAGCAGCCTTAGTCGGTGGGATAGTTGCAAACAATACTTACAGAGCTGATTTTATCTATGAAAATTTACAAGTCCAAAACAATATAATTCATCAAAGCTATAAGCATGGTGTAAAAAAGCTTTTGTTTTTAGGGAGTACTTGTATTTATCCTAAAGAGTCTCCACAACCTATGAAAGAAGAGTACCTTTTAACTTCAGAGTTAGAATACACAAATGAACCTTATGCTATCGCAAAAATAGCGGGTATAAAGATGTGTGAGAGTTATAATATGCAATACGGTACAAACTTTATATCGGTGATGCCAACGAACCTTTATGGACCAAATGATAACTTTGATTTAGAAACCTCACATGTACTTCCAGCCCTTTTAAGAAAGATGCACGAAGCAAAACTAAATAATGAAAAAAAAGTTGAAATTTGGGGAAGTGGAAAACCTAGAAGAGAGTTTTTATATAGTGAAGATATGGCAGACGCTTGTGTGTTTTTACTTGAGCAAAGAGATTTTAAAGATACTTATAAACGAGATACTAAAGAGATAAAAAACACGCATATAAACATAGGAACAGGTATAGATGTCTCGATTAAAGACTTAGCATTAATAATTAAAAAGATAGTGGGCTTTAATGGGGAACTGTACTTTAACGATACAAAACCTGATGGCACTATGTTAAAGCGTACAGATTCATCTAAACTTCATAGTTTAGGATGGACACATAGTGTTGAGTTAGAAGATGGGATTAAGATGATGTATGAGTGGTATTTAAATCACAAATGTTATAGGTAAATTTAAAGAATTAAGAAGCCATCAAGGTTTTATGAAGTACTTTAAAAATACATCATGGCTTTTTGCTGAGAAAATACTGCGTATGGTAGTAGGACTTTTTGTGGGAATTTGGGTAGCTAGATACCTAGGTCCTGAACAATTCGGTCTTTTTTCTTATGCTGGGAGTTTTGTAGGACTCTTTAGTGCATTTGCTACTCTTGGACTTGATGGCATTGTAGTGAGAGAACTTGTAAAAGACAAAAGCAGAAGAGATGAGCTTATAGGCACGGCTTTTTACTTAAAACTTATAGGGGCTTTTGGAGTATTAGCATTGTTAGCAATCGCTGTAAATTTTACTTCTAATGATACACTTACAAATACTTTAGTTTTTATCATAGCATCAGCAACAATATTTCAAAGTTTTAATGTAGTAGATATGTACTTTCAATCTAAAGTTATGAGTAAGTATGTGGTGTATGCAAATATTATAAGTTTACTTATCAGTAGCATTATAAAAGTAGTACTGCTTTTAAATGAAGCATCTCTTATAGCTTTTGCATGGCTAGTGCTGTTTGATAGTTTTGTTTTAGCTTGTGGCTTTATTTATTTTTATATTCGGAATAATATATCTGTAATCAAATGGAAATTTGACAAAATTACTGCTGTTGATTTACTAAAAGATTCTTGGCCTTTGATTTTTGGATCAATTGCAGCATCTATATATATGCAAATAGACCAAGTAATGATAAAAGAGATTCTCAATAATGAAGCAGTTGGATATTATGCTGTATCGGTTAAATTAAGTAATATATGGCTTTTTTTAACAGTGATTATTACGAGTTCATTAGCTCCATCTATTATAAATGCTAAAAAAACTAATCAAAAATTATATTTTGATAGAATACAATTAATGTATAATTTATTGCTAAAGATAGCTGTAATAATATCGATTTTAACTTATTTATTTTCAGATTATATAATACTGAATTTATATGGAGATGAGTACAATAAGAGTATAGAAATTTTAAATGTATATATATGGTCAATAATATTTGTCTTTTTAAGTAATGGTTCTTGGTCGTATTATTTAAATGAAAATTTACAAAAGATAGCAAGTCTAAGACTTGTATATGGAGCTATAGTAAATGTTGTATTAAATATTTATTTTATTGAATTATTTGGTATTAAAGGGGCCGCTTATTCAACTTTAATTTCATATATAATATCAAGTTATTTTGTAAATATTTTATATAAGAAAACAAAACAAAATTTTCTTTTACAAACTAAAGCGATATTAAATATATTTAATATTAAGACATGGCTAAACCCTATGCAAACTAAAGGATGAAAATGAAAAAAATTAAAATAACTGATTGTACGACGGTAGAACTTTCTATAGATGAAGTAGGTACAATATTTTTTTATGAAGATAGAATTTTAAGAGTTATTAGTGAAAAGTATATTGAGCAAGTTAAGAATATATTTAACAATGGTCTATTGGAGGAATTATTAGAGAAAAAATTGTTTCCTAAAACTTGGGTTTCTGATATAGAAATAGAAGGGTATTCCATGGTTATAGAACATGAAAAGATAAAATGTTGGAATTATCCTTATGAATGGTCGTTTGATATGCTCAAAGACACTGCTTTAACAATATTAGAAGTAAATAAAATTGCTAATAAATATGAATATCAAATCCATGATGCTCATGCAAATAATATTGTATTTAATATGGGATTACCGCAATACATTGATTTTGGTAGTTTTGTAAAAATTGAGAAGGAAAATCAAGATTCTTGGAAAAGTTATAATATATTTTATAATCAGTTTTATATTCCATTGTATTTGTGGTCGAAAGGATTTCCAGATATTGCAAGAAATATTTTTCTTATGATGGATTATTTTGAGGAATCAGAATTTTATAAAATCAAACACCCTTTATTAAGTTTTATTGGGGGAAAGAAGTTTTTTGATATTTTTAAAAATATTAAAAAATTATCATTAGTCTCTAAAGAGAGAATAAATAATAAAATAAATAATCCTATTAAAAAAAGAATAGGATTATTTATTCATATTCTATTTAAAAACTATTTTATTTCTGAAAAATTTGAAAGTAAAATAAAAGCTTTTAAAGCACCTAAACAAATTTCAATGTGGAATGATTATCATGATAATATTGATCCAACTTCTATAGAAAGGTTCATCAAGATTAAAAAGATTATAGAAAGTTTAGAAGATACTAAGTCATTAGTGGAGTTAGCTTCAAATCAAGGAAAATTTGTTGAATTTATTTTGGATTCAACACATATTAAACAAGTTATTGGTACAGATTACGACAAAGAAGCAGTAAATATTATGTATAACAATAATAAGTACAGAGATAATTTTTTGCCTTTATTATTTGATATGGTAAGAACAAATGGAAGAATAAGTGATGAATCAATAGCTAAAAGAATTAAATCAGATATTGTTGTGGCATTAGCTGTTACACATCATCTTTTATTAGCACAAAATATTTCTATAGATTTTATTTTTAAAACTATGAGTAAATTAACAAATAAATATATTATTGTCGAATTTATGCCATTGGGTCTTTATAGTGGCAATTTATTTAATATACCAACACTTCCTAAATTTTATAATCTTAAATGGTTTAAAGATAATTTTGTACAATATTTTGATTTAATTTTAGATGAAGAATTAGAAATAAATAGGCATGTATTTGTTGGAAAAATAAAGGAGCTTAATTTCATTAAGCATATTTAAGAGTTTAATATCTGCATCACTGACTTAATGAAAAAAATGGGTGCTTAAATCATAACTATTTATGATAATGAACAAAATAAAAATCAACTATCTTCAAGTATACTACCCCAAGAAAACCAAACAACATTTCAAAAGTTTTTATTTCATATACGATAAAATAAGAATAATAAAGTGAGGGTAGAAAGATGAGCAGAAAACGGACAACTTATTCAACAGAGCTAAAAACAAAATTGGTTTTAGAGCTTCTTAAAGAGGAAAAAACTCTTATAGAAATAGCTAAAGATAATGGTATTACACCCAATAATCTCAAAAACTGGAAGAAGCTATTTTTAGAGAATGCAGAGATGGCAATGGAACCTTCCAAAGTTGTAAAAGAGTATAAAGATGAAACTAAAAAACTTCAAGAAAAAATAGATGAATACGCAAAAACAGTAGGACAATTAACAGTGGAGAATAACTGGATGCGGGGAAAGCTGAGAAGCTCGGACTTATCTAGTAAAAAGGCTATGATAAATTTCGAGTTAAAGAGATTATCCGTAGTACAACAGTGTGCGATACTAGATATTAGTAGAAGTTCGCTTTACTATATACCTGTAGTCAGCGAACATAAAGAAACCATCAAGGAGGAGATAAAATCTATCTTTGAAGAGATACCAATATATGGAGCTAAGAAGGTGCATTACCAGTTACTAGAGAATGGTTTCAGTGTAAGTTTAAACACAGTGCAGAGTTATCGCAAAGAGTTAGGATTAAAGGCTATACTAGCTGTAAGAGAGCCTATTTCCTTAACTCTAGCTAATATACAACATCCTAAGTTCTCCTATAAGCTTAGAGGGATAAATATTACAAGAGCTAATCAAGTATGGAGTACAGATATTACCTATATTAAAATCAATGGTGGCATGGTTTATCTTGCAGCTATCATTGATTGGTACTCTAAAGCTGTTCTTTCATGGAAAATATCCAATACAATGGACACTGACCTTGTTATGGGAGTACTCAATGAAGCACTTCTTAAATATGAAAAACCAGAGATATTTAATACTGATCAAGGGAGTCAATATACTAGCTATATTCACACCCAAACACTTAAAGATAATGGCATTACTATCTCAATGGATGGTAAAGGTAGAGCTACTGATAATATTTGTATTGAGAGGTTCTGGAGAAGTGCTAAAGTTGAAAGAATTTATCTAAATCAGTACAACACAATTAAGGAACTAAAAGAGGATGTATCGGATTATATGGACTTCTACAATTATAAAAGATTTCATGAAACACTGAACTATAAAAAACCAATGAATGTTTACTTGGAGAGTTTACAAATAAATGATGAGAACTATACTGAAAATGTAGTAGCTGTTTCATAAAGTTACAGGTTAGAGGTGAATAAGGAATTTGGAAATGTTGTCTTGACTTATTGGGGTAGTATAGTCTACTGAAAATATGAAAAACTATGTTGAAAAAATTATTATTGGTTATGGAAGTAGATATGAGATTAAATTTGTTTAGCTACTTATACTCACAAAAAATGCTTCTTCCAGTTTTTTAGACTTACTGGTAAAACTTCATATTGACTTGCTATCTCATTTATAGTTTTAGCACCCTCTAAAACTAATTTTGCTTTAAATTCTGCACTATATGTTTTTCTTTTTGTACTCATAATTATTTATCACTATTTTTTGTATTCTTATTCTATCATTTGGAATAAGAATACTTGGTTAATTGGTTTGTTTTTCTAGGGACATTATAAAATTAAAATCTGATAAGAATAGTATGAAAATATTTTTATCTAAAGTACAAAGATTAGTTAAAGTTATTTAGCTTATCTTCCTTGAACAGCATTTCCCATATCCCACATAGGTAAGAATATACCAAGTGCTAATAACAAAATCATACCAGTCATAAAGAAAAGCATAATAGGTTCAACCGCCTCACTTAGACCATCAATAATAGCATCGAATCTCATTTTATAATATTCAGCAACTTTCTTAATCATTGTATCAAGTGTACCACTATCTTCACCTGCACTTACCATTTGTATAATCATATTTTCAAAAAGTTCAGTATTTTTTAAACCTTTATTAAGTGTACCACCTTTTTCGACAGCAATTCTTACTGTTTGAAGTTTTGCTTTTAGAGGAAGATTATCTATCATTTCAATTGCAGTATCAAGTGCCTCTGCAATAGGAATACCAGCTCGAATAAGTTCTGAAAAAACTAATGTAAATCTATTAAGTGTAGAAAATTTAATGACATTTTTAATGAGATAGGTTTTAAGTAATGCTTCATGCCAACCATATCTAAAATTTTTAGAGTTATTAATCATATACTTAAAAATCATATAGGAAGTAATAATTATAGCCAAAACATAGAGACCATAATTATTAAATAAGTTTTCCAAGGTTAAAAGAATTTGTGTAGGAAGAGGTAGCTCTGCTTTTAATTCCTCAAAAATACTTTTAAATTCAGGTACAACATAGGAGATTAATATAGTGAAAGCTACAGCCATAGCTATCATAACATTTCGAGGGTATGCCATTGCTTTTTTAAATTTAATAAAATTACTACGAATCTCTTCTAGCATATCAGCCAATGAATATAAAGATTCATCAAGATTACCTGTTTTTTCACCAAGGTTTACCATAGCAATTGTTAAATTTCCAAGTTCAAATCTAAAATTCTCCATAGATGCAGATAAAGAATAACCAGAGTTTATATCACTTGCAAGTTTACTAAACACTTTTTTTAATGCTTGGTCTTCAGTAGAGAATGCAATTTCACTTAAAGAATCAAAAATAGAAATACCAGCATTTGTCATTACGGCTAATTGCCTAACAGCCGCAATTAAAGCATCAGTTTTTATTTTCTTTTTTTGAATATTTTTGAGTAAATTTGTTTTAAATCTTTTAAATTGTGCATCTATAGGTTCTTCTGCCTCAGCAATTTTAATTAAAGTTCCAGTGAATTGACTTTGAGCATAATTTTTTGCTTCATTTTTATTTTCTGCATAAATAGGAAGTTTCTTCCTCTTCCCTTTATTAAGAATTGTTGCAATAAAATATTTCATCCTTTTGACACTTTTAAAATTTCTTCTAAGCTAGTAATCCCACTAATAGCTTTAGCAATACCATTTTCATAAATTCCTATAAAACCATCTTCTTGAGCTTGTTTTAGTAAAATATCTTTTGAAGATCCTTTGGCAATAAGAGAAGACAAAGTTTCAGAGATATTAAGTACTTCGCAAATCATCTCACGTCCCATAAATCCAGAATCATTGCACTCTTTACAACCTGCTCCAGTATAGAACTTTGTATGCTCAGGGATAGAAACTCCCAACTCTTTTATGGTAGATGGTGCAATTTTTTCTTCTATTTTACAATGAATGCAAATTTTTCTAACAAGTCTTTGTGCCTGAATAGCAACAAGAGCTCCAGAAATTAAATAATGCTCTATACCCATGTCTACCATTCTAGGAATAGCACTAATTGAATCATTTGTATGAAGTGTAGAGATAACCATATGACCAGTAAGAGCAGCTTTAATAGCAATTTCTAAGGTTTCTTGATCACGAATTTCACCAATCATAATCTTATCTGGATCTTGCCTTAGGATTGAACGTAGTGCATCTGCAAAACTAAGACCTACTTTTGGGTTTACTTGGACTTGTTGAATAAGATTCATCCTATACTCTACTGGATCTTCAACGGTAATTACCTTATCTTCAATATTTCTAAGTTCATTAAGTGCTCCATAAAGAGTAGTAGTTTTTCCACTACCAGTAGGTCCTGTAACTAAGATAATTCCGTAAGGCTCTTGAAGTCCTTTTAATAATTTTTGATAGCTCACACTATCCATTCCTGCATCTTCGAGCCTCACCAAAGCTTTTTGTTTATCTAAAACTCTCATTACTATTGATTCCCCATAAAGTATAGGGAGAGTAGAGATACGAAAATCATATTCTCTATCTCCTACAGCTGTTGAAAATCGTCCGTCCTGAGGCTTCCTCTTTTCGGCAATATCTAAGTTTGCAAGAAGCTTTATTCTTGAAGCCAAAGGGGGATAAATAGCCTTTTCAAAAATAAATACTTCACTAAGTTTACCATCAATTCTAGCCCTTACAGAACAGTTTTTTTCAGTCGGTTCTACATGAATATCACTTGCTCTACCATTAATACAAGCTTTGAGTATCACATCAATGAGTAAAAGTATAGATGAAGCTTCTTGTTTGTCTTCTACGGAATTAATCGTATTCAGTTCATCTTTTATTTTTTTTACAAGACCTTTAACACTATCTTTTAACTCGATTTTAAAAAGATATGAAGAGATTTGTTTTTTTGTAGAAAGGGCAATCTTAATTGGTTTTTTTGGAAAAAGTCTTTGCATAGATTCTTGAATTTGAATATCCAAAGGGTCATTTAATGCGACGGTTATACTTAAGTCATCTTCATAAATTGGTAAAGCATTATGTTTTTTTAGTTGAACTAATGAGACACGACCAGCCAGTTGGTAATCCATATCCATAGAATCGAGGTCTTCAAATTTTAAATTTAATTCACTTGCTAGTTTTTTTAGTACTACTTGTTCATGGATATAAGTATAATTATCAATAATTGATAATTCATAATCACCATTTATAATCTTTTCAACAATAAATCTTACTAATCGATCCATTGTCATAAAACCTGATAAAGTTATATCTCGGAGTATTAAATTCTCATCAATACCTTGTGCCAGAAGTCTATCAACTTGCCTTTGCATAACTGAACCATTATTTAGTAAATCTTGGGTAATTCTATCCATAATTATATTACAACCTTTACCAATAAATGTGTGTTTTGATGATAATAGAGTCATAAAATTCTTCAATTATCATTTTATCAATTTTTTTTCCCTTACTTAAATACAATTTATATGTAAGCTTAGAATCTGTTTTATCTTCAAATAGATAAAATAATCTTGATTCGTGAGGACCTATTCTAGCATAGAAATCAAATACTTTAGATAAAATATAGTCTGTTGTTGGAAGTTCTACTGTATTTAAATTATAACCATCAACTAAAGCATGATAAAGTAACTTTTTTTGCATCAAAATTACTGAAAAATATGCGGCATTAGCTCTTGCCTCTTTTGAAAATTTAAGCATTGCTACTGCTGTAGAAAGACTGTCTATAAAATCTGACTTTAAACATGCAAATGCGTATAAAGATATATACTCTTCATCTTTATTGTGATACTTGAAATTATCATAACCTATATTACAAACTTTTTCATATTTATGGTTTTGATAAAGATTAAACATTTTTTGTTTTACGCTAGCGTATAAACTTATACTGAGTATTAGAATTAAAAATATTTTCATTTTAATTTTCCTGACTTGATCTTATTAAGCAATAATTTAGCAGCTTGGGAATCTGTATTATTAATATACTTTTGGAGCATTTTAATCGCTTTATCTTTTTTTGCTAATTTTACAAGTGATTTTGCAAATATAATCCAACTCTCTTCAATTTCATTGTTTATGTCATTTGTAATAAGTGCATAATTATATGCTTCTTTATAATTTTGAAGATCATAATATTTTTTTGCAATAAATAAGCTTAATGCAGGATTATTTGATTTTTTAAATCTTTTAATGACATGTTGAATATCATTTTTTGTATTTTGTCTTTTAATATTGATAAGTGAATTTTTAACTACTTCAACTTTTATTGGTTCAGCAAGAGGAATTTTTTTAGGTTTCTTTTTAACTATGGTTTTCTTTTTCTTTTTTTCATCTTGAAATTGTTTCTCATTATAATACTGGGGTGAACTTATTTGAATATTCTTAATAAAATCTAATGATGGCTTTAAAATTATTTTCTGTTTTGCTGTTATATGAGAAGTGGATATAAGTTTAGAGGAAATATCTATAGGAATATTTTCTTTTTCTTGTTTTAAAATGATTTTTTCTATTTTCTTTGGAATATTTGTTTCTACTTCTACAGAGAACTTTTTCTCAGATGAAATATTGTTTATAAGTATATTATTAAATACAATATAAAGAATAATTAAAAAAATGAAGAAAATTACAAACAATGGAATAAGAGACTTTAGTTTGTATCTTCGCCATCTAGATTCTAATTCATGAAGGTTAAGCATGGAGGAGTCCAGTGTGTATAGCTGACATTTCAATTATTTTATGTGAAATTGTATTTGTATTAATTTTTGATGGGTCATTTTGCATATAAGTGGAATAGATATCAAACAGGGTGTAAAGAAGTTTATTTGTATCTCTATAGTTTCCCTTTGTTAGTTTGTAAATTAAATTTACAGATTTGGTATGGAACATATTGGCACTATCAAAACAATTTGATTTCATTAACTTTTTTTGAATATAAATTTTAAGCTCAATACGTGAAGCATTTTCTAATTCAATACTTTCCCAAATTCTTGTTTGAAAGTGTTCTTTTACAATCAAGTCTTCTTTTTCTGTCTTGTGTAAAGTAATTACAAATTTCATTTTTCTTGTATCAGATAAAAGTCTAATCTTTTCCATTAAGCTATTTGAATATAATTGTGCTTCATCTAAGAGGATAATTGGTATATCATTTATGATATATTTTTCAACTATTTTCATGAATTGAGTGAAGTTAAGCTCATTTTCATATGTAACATTGAATAAATCATATGCTAACTTTTTAAAAAATTCACCATCATCTAGTATAGGTGTTTGATATAAATACACCGATTTAGTACTGGCTAAGTCATGATAAAGCTTTGCTAAAAACATACTTTTCCCAGTACCTGGTTTACCATAAAGAAGAATCATCTTGAGAGGCTTATTTACGGAATCTTTTAAAGACTGATATATAGTAGACACACGATCAAGTTGGACATAGCCTTTTACATCAACAGTATCTAAAAAAACATTTTTAGAATTAATAAAGATACTAGAATTCATTAAACTTTACTTTAATTGTGTATCAGTGATTTTTTCGGATTTAGATTCCTTTAAAAAAGAATCTGTGATGCCGCTATAGCCTAACTTTTTTATTGATAATCTAGAGTTTTCTTTATCAATAATATGAGGTTCAATTATAATAACAAGTTCTTGAGTTTCTGTCTCATTTTCTTCATATCTAAATGCCAAGCCTAATAAAGGAATATCACCTAATAAAGGTACTTTATTAGAAGTTTTAGAAGTTTTTGTATTGATTAAACCACCAAGAATAATGCGTTTACCATCTTTTACAGTTATAACAGATGATAATTGCCGACGGTTTAAATTAGGAGGCATTGTAGCTTCCCCCGTAACAGGATCTATTGGAATTTTACCATTTATTTCTGAGATAGAGGGACTTACCTTCAGCGTTATTGTTCTATCATCAGATATTTCTGGTGTTATATCTAGGAGTACTCCAGAAAAAACAGACTTAATAACCTCAGTTTCACTTTGTGTACCACTTGAACCATTTGCTAACGTTTCAGTACTTCTTAGCTTATAGAAGTATTCTGTACCAACCGTAATAAGTGCTGGTTGATTATTAAGTGTTAAAACTTTTGGATTTGATATAGCCTTAACATCACCTTGTGTTTGTAAAAATTTAATCACTTCGTTTAATGTTGCGGTACCGGTAGCTTTAAAAAGACTGGCTGTAGTAGCAGTATTTCCAGTCGATGCATTAGGATAAAGAGCTGTAGTAATTTTATTATCAGTAAAGTCTTTAACATTTTGTGAGTAAAGAACATTACTTGAGAGAACCATATTTTGTAATTTATAAAGTTGGGACCAATCTATCCCAGTAGATTTTTTCTCTTTCATTGTAACCAAAAGTAACTGAACATCAATTAGAACTTGTAATTGTACTTTATCTTGCAATCTTTTAAGATATTTTTGAAGTCTATTCATCTGCTTAATAGTACAAGTTACAGTGATTAATCCAGCGTTTTTATTAATAATAGGAGCTGATGCGACATAGGCGTCATGAGGTCTATTGATAATTTGTTGTAGTTCTACATCAAGCTCTGTCCAAAATTTTACTTCATCATTTGATTCTATTTTTATACCAGAGGATGTAGAAGCTCCACTTGAAGACTCTTGACCCCCAGAATCACCACCCCCAGAATCACCACCTCCAGAATCTTCGCCACTTTTTTGACCAGAAGATGAACCTAATGTAATATCTGTGCTACCACTACTTTTTCGTACAGATAAAATATAGTCAATCGAAAAAACTTTAGTAGTTAAATAAGAAATTTTTAATATATTATTACTGAGGGTATAGGAAAGATTATTTTCATTTAGGATAATATTAAGAACTTCATTGATAGTAAGGTTTTTGAGGTGTGTTTTATTTAAAGAAGTACTAAGAAATTTTTCAGCATTTGGATCTGTGACAATAATCGTAAATTCACATTCATCACTTAATTGCTCGACAAAATCCATTATTTTAGTACCTTTAGTAGAACTGATACTAAAAAGTTCATAAGAACAATCCCCAAAAGCACTAGTTGATAGAAGAAGGACCAAAAGAAGACTATTTATAGATGATTTTATTTTTTGCATAACATTTCCTAATTATTCTTTAAACTTGAGATTTTTATTTTTACTTTTAATAGAGAGTAGTAAAGTTTTTTTCTTAAAAGATAGAAGAACTATGGTTCTCTCTATACTCGTGATTGTATATTTATCGATTTTGTCATTTAGTTTGTACCATTTTTCATTGATGAAAGCTGATTTGTTAATAATTGCATGGAGAGAAAGAGTGATTTCTTTTTTAGCAACAACATTCATATCTTTATCGAGGATTACTTCCACAGGTTTCTTTTTAAGATTAAAAGGACTTCTTATAATATCTATTTTTGATTTGCTAATACCATTTCTAGGCGGTTTTATAGCATTTATTTGTTCATCAACCCATTCTAATTCATCAGCATTAAGTTCATAGGATAAGATAAGGAGTAAAATTAATAAAATTTTCATTAGTATGTAATTCCCCAAACAGATATAGTTAGATTAGTATCAAGATTTTCATTAACAAGCATATTTAAGCTATGTAAATCAATGACTAAATCACTTTGTTCAAGTGAATTAATAAAATTCAATGTATTGTTGTATTTAGCATTCATTTGGATATTTATATCCAAAACATGACCAAAAGAATTTTTATTTTCAGTATAATGATTTGAAAATTTTATAATTTTGACATTGTTGCTTTTAGCATGCTTAGATATAGAATGTAAATACTGTCCCCATGTTTGTTCATCGTAAATTAAAAAAGATATATCTTCTATTTTATGTTTAATATACTGGTTATAATCTTTAAATTGTATAGTTTTACTTTGAGTTATTTTTATTTCATTTTCAATATTAGCAACTTTTACTAGTGTGTTTTCTTGTAAAAATTTATTATCATCAATAATTTTACTTTCTAAATTTGTGACTTCTAGTCGTTTAGCTTTAAAATCTGCTTCAGATGTATCCCAAAATAATAAATATGAAAATGCAAAAATCATAGAAAAAATTACAGCATAGGTCATATATATATCTTTTTGACTTTTATTTTCAAAGTTCCTATCTATCTTTTGTAAGTAATCTTCAATTCCTATTTTCATAATATATTAACCCTTAACTCACTAAAGTAAAGTTTTTCTTCTTCATTATATGTTATCTCTTTAAGGAAAAATTTAAACTTATGATCATATTTTTTTGTAAGGTATTCTACTAGATTAGTTATTTTTTTATCTTTATTTGAGAGTAATAAAAGTGTTAAATATTTATTTTCTTTTTCTTGAGAATAGTTTATATTTTTAACTCTCACCAAAAACTTATTGAGATCTTTTGTTATTTGAGAAATTAGTTTTGCTTTCATAGGATAGTTTACTTTTACATCATGTATTTTCATTAATGTATTCTTTTTCTCTGTATAGCGATTACTTTCATCAGTTAATAAGGCTAAAGATTTTTCTCTTTGAGCTTCTTTACTTTTTACAAGTGCTTGTCTTGTTGATTTCTTTGCATGAAGATTTTTATATTCATTATTTAATAATTCATATTGAATTTCTTGCGTATAGGTAAGAGTCCAATAAGCAATTGGAGAAGAAAAAGCAACAAAAAATGAAATAGCAATAAGGATAAATATTTTACCACTTTGGCGTTTGGTAAATTTAGGTGGGCGGTTATACGTTGAAAAATTACATAAATATTTTTCATCATCTTCAAGTCTTGTGGTGATATGAAGTAAGGCATGGATTTGATTAATGTATTGATTATTAGTTTCAAATCCATAATTAAAATTAAAATCACTCGATTCAATTCCTAATTCTACTTCAGAAATTTCATATAGTTTAGAAGCTAAATCAATTTGTGAACCTATATAAATATGAGAAACTTTTTCAATAGCAAAAGCTTTTTTTGCATAAGTTAATATATTAGTGATATTTGAAAAAAGTTCTTTATAAAGCTTTAAAATAATTGTTTTATAAGGACTCTTTGTATATTTTAAATTTTCCTGGGATAAAAATTCAATGAATTCTTGATAATTAACTCTCTCACCATAAAGTTCACAAAATTTTTCATGCATTTGTAATAGAGAATATTCTAAAGATTTTGCGTAAATAAACTCTTTTTCATTATAAATGGCAATAAAGGCATCATCCTGTTCAAAGTACACAAAAGAGTGTGTTCCCCCATCTTGTATTATCTCTTTTGAATATAAAGACTTTATAAGTAGTGGAGAGGGAATGATAGTATCTATATAATTTATAGCCTCAACAGTAGTTAAGAATATTTCGTCCAGCTCGAGAGGATCCACTAAAAAGACCTGAAAGTGTCTGTTTTCAGTATCTATAGCACTGTAAACTTCTATATATTGTATTTGGTATTCAATGGCTTGGTCTAAACCTAACTCATCATAGACTTTGATGTTTATACTATCAAATACATCTTCTTCTGGAATATTTTTGCTAATTTCTATCTGGTTACTAATGTAAGTTTGTGTATTTAAATAGGAAGTAACAAATTGTTCTTTAATATAGCTAGGATTTTTCTCTTCATTTAAAAGATCTGAGACACCATTTATATATTCATTATTATAGGGATTAACAGAGAGTATACTTGAAAAAATATTTAGCTGCTTTGTACTCATTAGTTATATTCCTAATTTTTAAATGAACCACCTTAACTATGGAACAAAAGTTATCATTTCTAAAAAATCTACTAGACTTCTTACAAAACTCCTATATACCTGCAGAGAGCTAAGAAGTACTAAAATTGTGTAAAACAAATTTTTATTCCTAGCCTAAGCTAAGGGTAAAATATTTTTTCATGTAAGGTTAGTACTTATTATCCCTTCCCAGGACACTTTATAGAGAGCATTACTCAGAGTTAAAGAACCCCAAGCATAGCTTGGCTACGCTTGTGAACATTGATTAAAACTCTCTATAAAGTGCTAAGGCATATAGGAGCTTTAGAAGAACTCTACTCTATCGTATAGAAAATTTCTTGGCTATTCTAAAGAATAATGAGATATTTACTTTTAAGTATTCTAACTAACAAAACTGAAAATTCGCTTTATATCCCGAATAAATTCTATTTTTATTACTGATGTTACGATAATCTAAACCTTCAAATTTACAAAAGGTGACATATTAAAAATAGATGGCATTAAAAATGCTTAAAATATATATGAAGCAATTAGAAGATATGTACATAAATTTCGCAATCAGTTCATTTAGCAAGATAGAGATGACAAAACTTTCAAAAGTAACAGGTAATAGTCATGATATTTTCACAAAGCATCTACTATTAAATGATTCTCTTGATGATGAAAAGACTTTGTGGAAATCAATAAAACCATTTTTAAGAGATTATGAGAATGAAGACAATGCTTGTATTATTATCGATGATATGCTTATGCATAAGCCTTGGAGTAAAGTAAATGATGTAGTTTGCTGGCATTATGACCATGTGTCACAAAAGATGCAAAAAGGTATCTTAATGCTAAATTTTCATTATACAGATGCTACAGGTATATCTATCCCTTTGGGATATGAAATTATCACAAAAACTGAAAATAAGTGGAGTGAGGAACATCAGAAGAATATTAAAAAATCTCTCTTTAGTAAAAATGAAATAATGCAAGATAAACTTCAAATTTTACATCACAATAATGAAGTGAAATATAAATATATTTTATTTGATAAATGGTTTTCAAGTATAGACTTCTCCTAAAACCTTTTTCAATATTTGGATATATGTCCCTACGCAGTTACTTTAATTTAAAATATAAGAGTAATTTCAATATTACTAAAATATAATCTTGCTAAAGCCTATAAACAGGTATCTAAATGGAGGTATTACTATGAGCTTTTAGGAGAAGTCCTATTAAGAATCTACTTTTTATAGAAGAAGAACTAAACAAGAAGTTTGTATGTCCAATAAAAAGTAATAGAAAAATAGCACTCACTTTAGAAGAAAGAAATAGACTTCTTGCAAAACTCCTATATACCACAGAGAGCTAAGAAGGACTAAAATTGTGTAAAACAAATTTTTATTCCTAGCCTAAGCTAAGGGTAAAATATTTTTTTATGCAAGGTTAGTCCTTACTATCCAGCAATTCTAACCCAACACCAAAAATCACCACTCAATCATTTTTACAACATTAAAAAATAATTAACTAAAAACTTTTTATAGCCGTTAGTATTTTTTACGACTTCAATATCTTCTGTTTTTATTTCAATAAAGCTCCAATTATCACTATTAATGGGAGTAATAGTATTTTTGACATAGGTATAGCCTTGTGAATATTTACTAGTCCAAATGGATACCATCTATATAGCCTTTTATCATTGTTTGATAGAGAATATCCCAATCTAAAAAGTAAAAAAATGTTGTGAAAGTATTGATATGGTTAAAGAATGTTTTTCTCTTGTTTATAAGTCCATATAACTCTTTATAATCATCATCATATGTTAAGCATAGTGTATGAGTTAAGAATGCTAATATGTTAAAAACAAATAGCAACTCACTTAGTCCTTTTTTGCCGTGTCCAAAGTTATGTTCAAGATTGTAACCTCCTGTTTTTAATGTATTATTATTCTCATTTTCAATCTTCCATCTAGCACGACCTGCTTCTACAATCTCTTCTACATTTTCATCTTTAATTATATAGTCTGTTATAAAAGCACCACTATAAATTATCTTCCCTTTTACCTCTTTAACTTCAACACTACACCAATTTACTTTTATAGGATTCTTTTCTCCTGTAAGTTCTACTTCATGTAGATATTTATAGTTGTAACTCTCTTTTTTTCTTTGTTTATTTAGTTTAGTAGCTGTTTTAGTATCCATATTACCGAGGTTATCAACCATATGTACAGTTTCATATAATTTTTTATGAGAAGTCTCTTTGCAGACAAATATATAGTTATACTCTTTCTCTCTTATCTTTTTAATAAGTGAAGTCTTTGAATATAAATCATCGCCCAAGAGTACTAGTTTATATTTTTTAGCGAGTATATGTGTTTTATCTAACCATCTTTTGGATGCGTTAATCTCACAATCTTGTTTATCATCTCCATCCGTATTTGATATCATCTCTGGTAATAATGGAAGTATTGTATTGGTCTTTGGTTTTGCTATTATTGGTGTTATTGCACTATGGTAATATTGAAGAGTCTCACTACCTTTAGTATCTGTTTTTTTTCTTGTTTGACAATGCTCACAATGTATTTTTGTTGAAGAATGGTAGTAAGTGCCATCAAGAAGAACAAGGAGTGTCTTATTATCAAAATAGGTATATTTTTCTAAGGTTTTTTTTTCTAAAAGTAGTTTATATATTTTATCGAATGTAGGTTGTAGTTTATCACTATCTATATCATCTAATGTATCTCGTACATGATTATCACTTGGTATCTTTTTTATACCAAATAGTGATTTAGCATTACTTTTACCGCTTTTTGTATTCATTTTTCTTGCAAAGTCTAACCAAGATGGATTTTGAAAATAATACATTGCAAATGCTGATAGTGTTATATCACTCATTGTATATATTAGTTTCTCTTTACTCCTTGAATCTGGTAGTTTTTCAAACTCTTTTGCTATAAGACTTATTATCTGTTTTTGAAAATTCATTTATAAATTCTTTACTGCTAATTTTTAAAAGTATAGCAATTCTTATACCTTTTATTTTTTTACAAATTTTTTGGGGTAGAGTGAATTAGAATTGCTGCTTACTATCCCTTCCATAGGACACTTTATAGAGAGCCTTACTCAGCGTTAAAGAATCCCAACCCTAGCTTTGGCTACGCTTGAGAACATTTACCTTGATTAAAACTCTCTATAAAGTGCTAAGCCATATAAGGAGTTTTGCAAGAAGTCTAATAAAGGAAAATATGTTAATATCTCAAGCATAGATATAAAGGGTGGTAGTAGTCGGTTGATATATCTTGAAGCTTATAAAAAACCTCTAAGACTTATCAAGCAAGTGGTCAAAAACGGCGATGATGGCGAATCTACTTATTTATATCTTGTTACTAATGATATAGACTTATCTTTCAATCAGGTACTTGAAATCTACAAAAGACGGTGGAAAATAGAGGAATATCATAAATCTTTAAAACAAAATTTAAAAATAGAACACTCTCCAACAAAAGTTGAAATATCACAAAGAAATCATATACACCACCCTAATCCATTAATAACAAAAGTATAAAAAAGGAACAATTATTGCTTTAGTTACAGAAAAACAAAGTGATAATAAAATGGCAATAAAATCAAGAGATAAATTAGCACATAAGCGTTCAAGAAAAGGCTATGCAAAAATAGCTGAATCAAATAAACTTTTAGAGTTACTATCAAGAGTTCCAGACCATCGTAAAGGTCAAGGGAAACGGCATAAACTAGAACATATTTTATATCTAGCTATATTAGCTGGACTAATGGGAGCTACAGATTACAAACAAATCTCTATTTGGATAGATAAACATGTCCAAAAAGAAGAAGTAAAAAAACTTCTAGGTGTAGAATTTATAATAACACCAAAAAGAAGTGCTGTATCAGATATACTTGCAAAAGTTGATAGTGAGGCAGTAGAACTTTTGTTTAGAGAATGGATAAGAATTTATGTCGATACTACAGGAAAACATCTAAGCGTAGATGGTAAAGTGATGAATGGTAGTAGATATAAAGACCAAAAGGCTGTAGAAGTTGTTGGTGCAGTTCTATCAGAGATAGGTGTAGTTATTGCTCATCAAAAAATTGCAGAAAAATCAAATGAAATACCTGCTTTACAAGCTATGATAGCAGAGCTTGGAGATGAATTTCTCTTTACCTTTGATGCGATGAACACACAAAAAAACTCTTGATTCTATTGAGCAAAGTGGTTCAAAGTATATTGCTAAAGTTAAAGATAACCAAAAAACACTTCTTGATAAAATAGATGAAATATCAAGAGAGATAAAACCATCAAGCACTTATAAAGCTAAACCAATCCAGCAGTCTAATGAGCGGATAAATAGAGAGGTATTTGTATATCAACCGACTACTTTTTATCATAATGAAATCACCCATGTTCGCTCAATCATTAAAACCATTAAAAAAATACACAAGACAAATCATAAAACTGGAGAAGTGACAAATAGTACTAGAATTTAGTTAGACTTCTTGCAAAACTCCTATATACCTTAGCACTTTATAGAGAGTTTTAATCAAAGTAAATGTTCTCAAGCGTAGCCAAACGGTTGGGGTTCTTTAACGCTGAGTAAGACTCTCTATAAAGTGTCCTATGGAAGGGATAGTAAGTACTAACCTTACATAAAAAAATATTTTACCCTTAGGCTAGGAATAAAAACTTGTTTTACACAATTTTAGTACTTCTTAGCTCTCTGCGGCATATAGGAGTTTTGCAAGAAGTCTGTTCTGTATAGCAAATTTTCGTGAAAATGCGGAGTTCTTTCATGATAAAATTTTACTCCATTGGAAGGTAGAAACAATGCACCAATACAAAGATAATACACTTTTAGAAGATGACCATAATGCTCATCTAAATCCATTTTTAATGACAATTATCAGAAGCATTATTTTAAATATCTTGCACCTAAATGGTACAAAATCTATACAAGAACAACTCATTAGACTTCTTGCAAAACTCCTATATACCACAGAGAGCTAAGAAGGACTAAAATTGTGTAAAACAAATTTTTATTCCTAGCCTAAGCTAAGGGTAAAATATTTTTTTGTGCAAGGTTAGTACTTACTATCCCTTCCATAGGACACTTTATAGAGAGCCTTACTCAGCGTTAAAGAACCCCAACCCTAGCTTTGGCTACGCTTGAGAACATTTACCTTGATTAAAACTCTCTATAAAGTGCTAAGCCATATAAGGAGTTTTGCAAGAAGTCTATTAACAATAGATGGGATTTAGATGACTCTATCGCTTAACTCTTTAAATTTAGTTTTTAGTGGATTATGGTGCATGTACACTTATCTGTTCGTGGTTTTATAAAACTTGAGAAACTTCGATTAAACTATAAAATGAACCACTTTGCCATTAAGGAAAAAATATATATTGAGGCTCTCAAAGTCGCCTACCAAAAAGTTGAAGAATTACAAGTTGCTTAGATTTGTAGCACTTCTTAAACTTTATGAATTTAGATTATCGTAACATCAGCACCCCAATCCATTAATAACTAGAAATTAAAAGTGGAATAATTATTGCTTGCTTTTGAGAAAAATAAGGTGATAAGAAAATGGCAATAAAAGCAAGAGATAAATTAGCACAAAAGCGTTCAAGAAAAGGCTATGCAAAAATAGCTGAATCAAATAAACTTTTAGAGTTACTATCAAGAGTTCCAGACCATCGTAAAGGTCAAGGTAAACGGCATAAATTAGAACATATCTTATATCTAGCTATATTAGCTGGACTAATGGGAGCTACAGATTACAAACAAATCTCTATTTGGATAGATAAACATGTCCAAAAAGAAGAAGTAAAAAAACTTCTAGGTGTAGAATTTATAATAACACCAAAAAGAAGTGCTGTATCAGATATACTTGCAAAAGTTGATAGTGAGGCAGTAGAACTTTTGTTTAGAGAATGGATAAGAATTTATGTCGATACTACAGGAAAACATCTAAGCGTAGATGGTAAAGTGATGAATGGTAGTAGATATAAAGACCAAAAGGCTATACAAGTTGTTGGTGCAGTTCTATCAGAGATAGGTGTAGTTATTGCTCATCAAAAAATTGCAGAGAAATCAAATGAAATACCTGCTTTACAAGCTATGATAGCAGAGCTTGGAGATGAATTTCTCTTTACCTTTGATGCGATGAACACACAAAAAAACTCTTGATTCTATTGAGCAGAGTGGTTCAAAATATATTGCTAAAGTTAAAGGTAACCAAAAAACACTTCTTGATAAAATAAATGAAATATCAAGAGAGATAAAACCATCAAGCACTTATAAAGCTAAACCAATCCAGCAATCTAATGAGTGGATAAATAGAGAAGTATTTATATATGAACCAACTACTTTTTATCATAATGAAATTACCCATGTTCGCTCAATCATTAAAACCATTAAAAAAATACACAAGACAAATCATAAAACTGGAGAAGTGACAAATAGTACTAGAATTCAGTTCTGTATAGCAAATTTTCGTGAAAATGCGGAGTTCTTTCATGATAAAATTTTACTCCATTGGAAGGTAGAAACAATGCACCAATACAAAGATAATACACTTTTAGAAGATGACCATAATGCTCATCTAAATCCATTTTTAATGACAATTATCAGAAGCATTATTTTAAATATCTTGCACCTAAATGGTACAAAATCTATACAAGAACAACTCATTAACAATAGATGGGATTTAGATGACTCTATCGCTCAACTCTTGAAATTTAGTTTTTAGTGGATTGTGGTGCAACATCAGTAGACTTCTTGCAAAACTCCTTATATGGCTTAGCACTTTATAGAGAGTTTTAATCAAGGTAAATGTTCTCAAGCGTAGCCAAAGCTAGGGTTGGGGTTCTTTAACGCTGAGTAAGGCTCTCTATAAAGTGTCCTATGGAAGGGATAGTAAGTACTAACCTTGCACAAAAAAATATTTTACCCTTAGCTTAGGCTAGGAATAAAAATTTGTTTTACACAATTTTAGTCCTTCTTAGCTCTCTGTGGTATATAGGAGTTTTGCAAGAAGTCTAGTTATGAAAATAACAGAAGTAAAAATAGACTTCTCCTAAAACCTTTTTCAATATTTGGATATATGTCCCTACGCAGTTACTTTAATTTAAAATATAAGAGTAATTTCAATATTACTAAAATATAATCTTTCTAAAGCCTATAAACAGGTATCTAAAGTGAGGTATTACTATGAGCTTTTAGGAGAAGTCCAATATTAAAAGAACTTAAAGAGATTCAGAACCATGGTAAAAGCTCACAAGAACGAATGCGAGCATTAGGTATTTTATTGTCAAATGATGGGAAAAAGAGCCAAGAAATAGCAGATATTTTTGAAGTGACTCAACGAACAGTTTTCCAATGGTTTAAAGATTTTAGAAGTGAGGGAATTGTAAGTTTAAAGTGCAGTCAAGGAAGGGGTAGAAAAAGACTATTAAATACAAATAATCACTTAAAAATCATCCAACAACATATAGAAACATATCCTAACCAACCTAAAAAGGCATTTGCACTTAGTGTCCAAGAGATAGGGATAGAAATGAGCTATAGAACATTCAAAAGGTTTTTAAAAAAGCACTCAATTTAAGCTACAAACGAATAAGAAAAGATCCTTCAAAAACCCCAGATAGTGAATTTTATAATACTAAACGCAAAGACCTTCAGACCTTAGAATTATTCGCTAAGAAAGGGATTGTATATCTCTACTACTTTGATGAAAGTGGATTTAATTTGACACCTAACTTACCTTAGAGACTGTGAAAGAACTGTCATTCCGTACTTGATACGGAATCTAAAAGCCCTTAAACGCTAGATTCTGAATCAAGTTCAGAATGACTTTTTAGAGTTCTTTCACAGTCTCTTATGCTTGGTCATCCATTACTAAGACAATTGCAATACCCGCAAGAATGTCTAAAAAGCTTAATGTACTTGGCTTTTTGAATATTAATAACTCTAAACTTTTTGCATCAACAACTTATGATAGAGTAGATACAGAAGTTGTTATTAGACTTCTTGCAAAACTCCTCTATACCTCAGAGAGCTAAGAAGGACTAAAATTGTGTAAAACAAATTTTTATTCCTAGCCTAAGCTAAGGGTAAAATATTTTTTTATGCAAGGTTAGTACGTACTGTCCCTTGCATAGGACACTTTATAGAGAGCCTTACTCAGCGTCAAAGAACCCCAACCGTAGCTTTGGCGACGCTTGAGAACATTTACTTTGATTAAAACTCTCTATAAAGTGCTAATGCATATAGGAGTTTTGCAAGAAGTCTATTTTCTTTTTACCTCCATACTCTCCACAGCTAAACCCTATAGAACAACTTTGGAAATTTATGGAGTATTACTGGATAGAACTTGATGCTTATAAGTCTACTGAAAATATGAAAAACTATGTTGAAAAAATTATTATTGGTTATGGAAGTAGATATGAGATTGAATTTGTTTAGCTACTTATACTCACAAAAAATGCTTCTTCCAGTTTTTTAGACTTACTGGTAAAACTTCATATTGACTTGCTATCTCATTTATAGTTTTAGCACCCTCTAAAACTAATTTTGCTTTAAATTCTGCACTATATGTTTTTCTTTTTGTACTCATAATTATTTATCCCTATTTTTTGTATTCTTATACTAGACTTCTCCTAAAACCTTTTTCAATATTTGGATATATGTCCCTACGCAGTTACTTTAATTTAAAATATAAGAGTAATTTCAATATTACTAAAATATAATCTTGCTAAAGCCTATAAACAGGTATCTAAATTGAGGTATTACTATCAGCTTTTAGGAGAAGTCCACTATCATTTGGAATAAGAATGCTTGGTTAATTGGTTTGTTTTTCTAGGGACATTATATAAAAGATAATCCTATTAATTGAAGTTATTTCTATTCTACTACTTATATCAAATTATACTAAAAGCATCTTATAAAAATTAAAAAAAAAAGAAGGGGGAAAACACTACACAATCTAAAATGTAGTGCTTATGATAAAAATATTTGTAACTAAAGACTATTTATGAATATTATTGAGTGCGTCAGCAGTATTAGTAGTTGCAGTATTAATTGCCGAAGCAGTATTAGTTGTTGCAGTGTTAGAAGCTGAAGCAGCATTTGTAGTCGCAGTATTTATGGCAGAAGCGATGTCCTTGGAAATAGTTTTTGCAGAATCATTAAGATTTGATGAAGTAATATTTACAGATGCTTCCATATTTGTTGAAACAGTTTTAGTGGAGTCTTTAATATTCGAAGAAGCAGTATTTATCGCTGATGTAGCATTAGCAGATACATTAGTAGTAGTATCTCTTAAATCATTAGAAACAGTATTAGAAACATTGCTTACATCTTTAGATAATGATTTTGTAGAATCATTAACATGACTAGATACAGTACCTACTGAAGAGGTAATATTGTTTGAAGTTGAGATTGAGCTATCTTTGAAATCTTTAGAAGCCATAGTTGAGCTATCTTTAAAATCTCTACTTGTATTAGAAGTAGTGTCTTTAGAATCTTCAGCAATTTCAATAGTAGAATCTCTTAAATCTTTTGACACGCCAGAGATAGTAGTAGTTGTACTTGTAGTAGTAGAAACTTCAGAAGTTTTTACATCATCAGAAACTTTTACTAAAGAGTCTTTAGTGTCAGAACTTACAGCAGCCGTAGTTCTCTCAGCTGATTTTGAAGTTTCAACTACCCCAGTTACACTTGCGCTTGATACATCTGAAGCATCCTTACTCATCGAAGTAATACTATCTTTGATATTCTTAAATATATCATTAAGGCTAAAGTCTGATGCAGATAAACCTGTAGTTAATACTAGAGCCGTTATTGAACTTATTACTATGTTTTTCATGTTTGTTTCCTTGTAGGTAATTAATTAAATGTTATGCTAATTATAACTATTAATTAATTAATTATAACTTAAAATTTATATATTCATAATAATATCTTATCAACTGTTTCTATATTTTAAAAGTAGGTGTTTAAAGGATTATTGAGGTTTTAAAAAAGAGAAATTTAACATTAGACTTCTTTCAAAAGTCATTTAATGTGCCTTTAATTTCAATTTAAAGTTATAAGTAAGAGAGCATAACTAAATTCATAGCTAGCATCTCATGTAAAAGATTTAGATTTAATGTGAATTTGACTTGTCTACACGAGTATCGTTAAGTATAGTTCAACGAAGAAAATCATTTTTTCATTGGCTATGAAGTTATTTATGTTCTGATGTTACGATAATCTAAATTCATAAAGTTTAAGAAGTGCTACAAATCTAAGCAACTTGTAATTCTTCAACTTTTTGGTAGGCGACTTTGAGAGCCTCAATATATATTTTTTCCTTAATGGCAAAGTGGTTCATTTTATAGTTTAATCGAAGTTTCTCAAGTTTTATAAAACTACGAACAGATAAATGTATATGATTTCTTTGTGATGTTTCAACTTTTGTTGGAGAGTGTTCTATTTTTAAATTTTGTTTTAAAGATTTATGATATTCCTCTATTTTCCACCGTCTTTTGTAGATTTCAAGTACCTGATTGAAAGATAAGTCTATATCATTAGTAACAAGATATAAATAAGTAGATTCGCCATCATCGCCGTTTTTGACCACTTGCTTGATAAGTCTTAGAGGTTTTTTATAACCTTCAATATATATCAGCCGACTACTACCACCCTTTATATCTATGCTTGAGATATTAACATATTTTCCTTTATTTCTTTCTTCTAAAGTGAGTGCTATTTTTCTATTACTTTTTATTGGACATACAAACTTCTTGTTTAGTTCTTCTTCTATAAAAAGTAGATTCTTAATACTTGAAAACCATTTATCAAATAAAATATATTTATATTTCACTTCATTATTGTGATGTAAAATTTGAAGTTTATCTTGCATTATTTCATTTTTACTAAAGAGAGATTTTTTAATATTCTTCTGATGTTCCTCACTCCACTTATTTTCAGTTTTTGTGATAATTTCATATCCCAAAGGGATAGATATACCTGTAGCATCTGTATAATGAAAATTTAGCATTAAGATACCTTTTTGCATCTTTTGTGAGACATGGTCATAATGCCAGCAAACTACATCATTTACTTTACTCCAAGGCTTATGCATAAGCATATCATCGATAATAATACAAGCATTGTCTTCATTCTCATAATCTCTTAAAAATGGTTTTATTGATTTCCACAAAGTCTTTTCATCATCAAGAGAATCATTTAATAGTAGACTTCTTGCAAAACTCTAAAAGTAGGAACTAAAAATGCTATCAGATTGATATGAATAAATATGAAAAATTACAGAAGAAAGAACCAAAGAATTTTAAGCGTCTTATTGGTGTAAATAAAGATACATTTAATGAAATGCTTTTAGTATTTATAGCCTATGAAAAAGAGAGAACTAAAAACCATGGAGTTGGTGGTAGAAAAAGTTTAGATTCAAAAGAAAAAGTACTATTAATGTTAAGTTATTACAGAGAATATAGAACCTTAGAACATATTGGCTTTGATTATGGAGTAAGTGAATCTACAGCTTCTCGAATAGTAAGAGATGTTGAAGATGTTTTAATAAAATCTGGAAAGTTTTCATTACCAAGTAAACGTGCTTTATATGGAGATGATATGGACTTAGAGTTTATCGTCATTGATGCTACAGAGTCCCCCATACAACGACCAAAAAAAAGCAAAGAGATTACTACTCAGGGAAGAAAAGAAACCATACACTAAAAGGGCAAATCGTTATTGACAAGGATGAACGTATTATTTGTGCTCATACATGCAAAGGTACTACTCATGATTTTAAACTCTTTAAACAGAGTGATCTACCTGTGAAACCTCAAACTTGTATCTATGTAGATTTAGGCTATCTTGGTATTAAAAAGCAACATAATAACACTCAAATACCATATAAGAAATCAAAGCTACATCCATTAACTGATACACAAAAAAATCAAAATAAAAGAGAAGCTTCAGCTCGCATATGTGTTGAACATATCAATGCTAAATTAAAGACTTTTCAAATCCTTAAACAGAAATATCGTAACCGTAGAAAAAGGTTCAATCTTCGCTTCAATCTGATATGTGGATTAGTTAATTTTGACCGTGGATTTGAGGTTGCTGGAAAATGAGTTTTGCAAGAAGTCTAGTAGATGCTTTGTGAAAACATCATGACTATTACCTGTTACTTTTGAAAGTTTTGTCATCTCTATCTTGCTAAATGAACTGATTGCGAAATTTATGTACATATCTTCTAATCACCCCAATCCACTAAAAACTAAATTTCAAGAGTTGAGCGATAGAGTCATCTAAATCCCATCTATTGTTAATGAGTTGTTCTTGTATAGATTTTGTACCATTTAGGTGCAAGATATTTAAAATAATGCTTCTGATAATTGTCATTAAAAATGGATTTAGATGAGCATTATGGTCATCTTCTAAAAGTGTATTATCTTTGTATTGGTGCATTGTTTCTACCTTCCAATGGAGTAAAATTTTATTATGAAAGAACTCCGCATTTTCACGAAAATTTGCTATACAGAACTGAATACTAGTGCTGTTTGTTACTTCTCCTGTTTTATGGTTTGTCTTGTGTATTTTTTTAATAGTTTTTATGATTGAGCGAACATGGGTAATTTCATTATGATAAAAAGTAGTTGGTTCATATATAAATACTTCTCTATTTATCCACTCATTAGATTGCTGGATTGGTTTAGCTTTATAAGTGCTTGATGGTTTTATCTCTCTTGATATTTCATTTATTTTATCAAGAAGTGTTTTTTGGTTACCTTTAACTTTAGCAATATATTTTGAACCACTCTGCTCAATAGAATCAAGAGTTTTTTTGTGTGTTCATCGCATCAAAGGTAAAGAGAAATTCAGGTATTTCATTTGATTTCTCTGCAATTTTTTGATGAGCAATAACTACACCTATCTCTGATAGAACTGCACCAACAACTTGTATAGCCTTTTGGTCTTTATATCTACTACCATTCATCACTTTACCATCTACGCTTAGATGTTTTCCTGTAGTATCGACATAAATTCTTATCCATTCTCTGAACAAAAGTTCAACTGCCTCACTATCAACTTTTGCAAGTATATCTGAGACAGCACTTCTTTTTGGTGTTATTATAAATTCTACACCTAGAAGTTTTTTTACTTCTTCTTTTTGAACATGTTTATCTATCCAAATAGAAATTTGTTTGTAATCTGTAGCTCCCATTAGTCCAGCTAATATAGCTAGATATAAGATATGTTCTAATTTATGCCGTTTACCTTGACCTTTACGATGGTCTGGAACTCTTGATAGTAACTCTAAAAGTTTATTTGATTCAGCTATTTTTGCATAGCCTTTTCTTGAACGCTTTTGTGCTAATTTATCTCTTGCTTTTATTGCCATTTTCTTATCACCTTGTTTTTCTCAAAAGCAAGCAATAATTATTCCACTTTTAATTTCTAGTTATTAATGGATTAGGGGTGTCTTCTAATTGCTTCATATATATTTTAAGCATTTTTAATGCCACCTATTTTTAATATGTCACCTTTTGTAAATTTGAAGGTTTAGATTATCGTAACATCAGTGTGTTATTAGTGTGAAAAACTGCTTGATTGCTCACATCTTTAGTTGTACCATCACTGTAAACACCTAGCAAGTTCAAGCTTACACTTTGAGAAACTCTCAGTACACTTTTCGGGCTTGTGATTTTTATAGATTTAAGAAGCACAGATGGTTTTACAACTAGAATGTAAGGTTTTGAAGGTGGGTTTTCAACTTGGATATGAGGTTTTGAAGGTGGGTTTACAACTGGGATATCAGGTTTTGAAGGTGGATTTAATGAACCTTCTTGAGTATCCTCACTGAAGATATTAAATGCGTGAACCTTAGTTTCTGTACTCTTAGGATTATTTCCATTAACTACACCAGTAGCATTTACTTCAACGGTGTAATTTCCATCACCTAAAGATGAAATCTTAAGTAAAACTGAGTAGTTATTATCATTATTTTTATCTTGCAATATTCCCGTAGAAACTAAAGCATTAGCATTGGTACCTACTTTATAAATACCATAGTTTACAGAATTAACTCCATCAATATCTACAACAGTTAATGAGATATTTAAATCATTCCCATTTAAAATAGATGATGGAGCAACTATATTTGAAGCAGTTAAATTATTATCATTAGGAGCTACAATTGTTGTAAGACCTAAAGTACTTAAAATAATGTTTAAATGATTAATAGCATCTGTTTGAGTAACGAGAGTTTTACCAAGTATATCAGCTACATCAGTATCAAAAGTATCTGATGTAAAATCAATACTATTATCTTTTAATAAGGCTAATAGTTTTGGATCTAGTGTGATACCATTACTAGCATTATTGTCACTGTCAAGTGTTTGCAACAGTTGAGCTAGATTTATAGCTGCTGTTTTATTACTTGGAAATAAGGTAAGAGGAGTAATGGTATTCTCTACATCTACTATACCTAAAGAGATACCTGCAAGGTTAAACTCTACCATATCTCCCTCATTACAAGTGTATTCTCCTAAAGTATTTGTAATTCCTCTTTTATCTGAACTACAATTATAATCAAGACCTGAAACTGCACTATCTTGGAAAGTACCAGTGATAGTATTTGTAACTGATTCTTTTGACTTTTCATCTTTACTACTTAAACAAGCAGTAAATGATACTCCAAACAACACTACAAGCATAGTGATTATTATAAATCTTTTTATGATTTATCCTTTTTTTGTTTTTTGTAATTTTTTCAAAGTGTATTTAGTTTAGCTTTCTAATATAAATATACAAGCTGAATTTAAGTATTATATCTGTTGTACTATAAAGAGTATATTAACCCTAATCCCTAATAATTCCATACCAAATTAGACAACAATCTAAATTACTCTATAATTAGGTACTTTAAATCGAAAAAGTAACACTCAAAGAGTTCACCCAAGGGGTGTAACTTTTCCAAATAACAGGTATGATTATGGCACAAACTGTATTAAAATTCAATCTTGAAACCACAAATGAGAAATTAACTAGAAAGTCAAATATAATTTCAAAATTGGAACACTTTTTGCAAGTAAAAAGTTATGATGAAAGAAAAAGAGATACTAAATAAACTGAGCTATATAAAAGATAGTGGATTAACTAAACAAGAGCGTCACAGAGCACATGCTTTACTACTACTAAAGGCAGGTAAAAGCAAAAATGAATTAGCAGAGATATTTGAAGTATCTCAAAGAACAATTTATAATTGGATTAATGATTTTAAAGCAAATGGAATAAAGAGTTTAGCTATTCAAAAATGTCGAGGAAGAAAGACTATTTTGAATGAAGATAACGATAAAAAAGTTATTTCAGAGTTCATCAAAATGTATTCGCATCAACCAAAAAAAGCATATGCTTTAAGTGTAGAAAAGCTATCAATAAAAATGAGCTATAAGACCTTTAAACGCTATTTAAAAAAACACTCAATTTAAGCTATAAACGCATTCGCAGAAGTACAGCAAAAAAAACAGACCCTGAACTCTATGAAAGAAAGAAGAAAGAGCTTGAAGTGCTTGAAACAAAGGTTCTTGCAGGAGAAATTGATGTTGAATACTTTGATGAGAGTGGATTTAACCTCAATGTCCTTGGATTTTTTAACAAAAATAAATCAACACTTTTTGCTTCAACAAGCTATGATAAAGTTGATACAGAAGTAGTCATAGGTCATTTTAATCTCTTTGTAGATGAGATTTCAAAGCCTACTGTTGCTGTTGTTGATAATGCCTCAATTCACACAAGTAAAAAGTTTAAAGAGATGATACTAAAATGGGAAGAAAAAGGATTGAGTATCTTTTATTTACCACCTTATTCTCCTCAATTAAATCCAATTGAAATGGTATGGAAATTTATGAAGTATTACTGGATAGAATTTGATGCTTATCTATCCATAGAAAATATGAAAAACTATGTTGAAAAAGTTATTATGGGATATGGTGTTAATTTTGAAATTAAATTTGGGTAGTTACTTAGAAGGTTTCCATTCTCATCATAGCTATAGGATTCTGTGAAAAGATGTTTTCCTTCAAGATTTAGAGGTATTTTTGAGATGGACTATCCTTTTTGGTTTTGTAGGTATGTGTAAATTAGTGCTGATATTTTTTTTAGATTAGGTCAAAATTTTGATAAGTAATAGACCTCAAATAATTTCAAAACTAATATCATTAAAAAGGTTTAGATTTAATGTGAATTTGACTTGCTTACACGACTAGGGTTAAGTTAATTTCAACATAGAAGATAATCCTATTAATTGAAGTTATTTCTATCCTACTACTTAATAGGCTGTAGAAACAAGCAAGAATGTAAAAATAACAATTACTAATCCCACTACCTGATAAGAGTCATAATTAATTTTTATATCTTGCTCTCTTATCTCATTGTATATATAATCAGACCACATAGCAAAATGTAAAAACATAGGTATAATACCCATAAGTCAAGCTTCGAAAAAAGTTGCTGTTTCATTGGTATCTGTCGCTGGGACAACTTGTGAACCAACAAACATAATAAATCCTATAGCTACTATAATGCTATCACGAATTTTTTTTACTGAAATAAGTAGTAGGATAGAAATAACTTCAATTAATAGGATTATCTTCTATGTTGAAATTAACTTAACCCTAGTCGTGTAAGCAAGTCAAATTCACATTAAATCTAAACCTTTTTAATGATATTAGTTTTGAAATTATTTGAGGTCTATTACTTAGCTCCTGTTTTATCTCTTTGGCTTAGTTCATAGCTAAAGGTATTGTCACTTACACTTGTTACTTCACCATAGTTGTTGTAGCTTATGTTTTGAGTAAAAGTATTGTCTGTTACTTTTGTGGTGTAGCCATTTGCCTTATCTCTTGTAAGTGTGAAATCTCCACTTGATGTGAGTAAATTATCCTTATCGTAGGTATAGTTGTTTGTTGTACCTGCGTAGGTACTTGGTTTTACTATCTTAATAATTTTTCTGTTTTTGTTATAGGTGTATGTGGTGGCTTTGCTTAGTGGTGATGTGTGGTTTGTTGCTTCTCTTTTTGGGTTTGTGAGGATTGCTATATTTGGAGGTATTTTTGAGATAAGCTATCCTTTTGAGTTTTGTAGGTATGTGTAAATTAGTGCTTCGTATGTTCTTTTGTTTCTAAACTTTTTATGTTGAAAAGTGGAGATTCATTCACAGGGGTGTAGTTTTTTTTTAAATATTTGAAAAAATAGGATATATGAGTACTTTTTAATTATGCAGTCGGCTCACCATTGTATTCAAATTCATAGCTTGAATAATCTTCATATGTTACTGATAGAAGGTCTCCATTCTCATCATAGCTATAGGATTCTGTGAAAAGATGTTTTCCTTCAAGATTTAGAGGTATTTTTGATATGGACTATCCTTTTTAGTTTTGTAAAAATCACCAAGCTTTAAGCTTGGTAACGAAGAAAGTATTAGTTTGTTAAGGAACAACCAAAAGAAGCTAAAGTAGTTATTGTTGTTACAATAATAGCTACCAATAGTCCTAAAAACTGGAACATATTATAATTAATTTTATATCCATATTCTACAGATAAATCATAGTTATAATTAGAAAATAAATATAATTGCATTATCAAAAATGGGCTTGCTATTGTTAAAGCCTCAAAAAATGAAAAATATTCTTGTCCTTTTCTTCCTTCGATGGATATTTGTGAAAATATAAATAAAATTAAAAATCCAACAATTAAAATAATATATTTAATTTTTATTATTAATGTAATATTCATTAGTGTAGTGCTATCCCAACATTAGCAGCATTCTCAATTGCATCTAGTCCCAGACCTGTTACTGGACCAGCCATAACCAATGCTACTCCACCTAATGCTCCAACTCCCATTGCACCAAGTAGATGCCATGCAGAGCTTGGCATTTGAAATCCACCACACGGATTAATAAATGCTGTAGCTCCACCCATTATCCCACCAGCGAGTATGGCTGTACCTAATAAAAATGGATTTAACCCCTCAGGATCCACCAAATTAACAGGATCCCCTAAAACATACCCATAAAGATTACTATCTCCACCACTAAAGTCTATAGGGTCTTTGGCTGTCCACTTTCCTGTGAGTGGGTCATACTCTCTGTATCCGAAGTGAACTAGGTTTGTGTCTTTGTCGTGGATTCCACCTGCAAAACCAAATGGTATGTTTAGGTTTGTGTTTGTGTCTGAGAGTATATTACCGTAAGTGTCATAAGTTATCTCTTTTATGATGTTATGGTTTGTATCACTTATAGCTCTTAGTGTTCCTACTTGGTCGTAGTGAAGATAGTAAGTTTCATTGTTTTGTGTCATGCTTGTTGGCATTCTACTGTCTGTGTAGTTGTATCTTTGGATTAGATTATCATCTTTGTCATATATTGCTAATAGAGTTGTAAGGTTTGCCCATAGGTACTTTTCTACTATTTCATTATTTACTTCTTTTGCTACTCTTTGGTTGAGTGCGTTTAAGTGGTAGATGATTGTTTTACTTGGAGTAGTTACACTTGTTAATGCTCCTAGTGTGTTGTATGTGTAGGTAGTTGTTTGTGTTGGACTTGTCTTTTGTGCTAAGTAACCATCTTCAGCATATCTGTATGTTGTGTTTCCATATACTTCTAGGTTATCATCTAGTGTATAACTTGCTGTTGTGCTTACTCCATATACTGTTTCTTGTAGTCTGTTACCGTTGTTGTCGTAGGTGTAGTTTTCTACTTCTGTATTATCTTTACTGACATTTGTTAATCTTCCTCTTGTGTCATAAGTATAGTCATAGTTTGTACTTACTCCATTTATACTTTCTTTTTTTTGAGTGATAGTCCCTGTTTTATCTCTTTGGCTTAGTTCATAGCTAAAGGTATTGTCACTTACACTTGTTACTTCACCATAGTTGTTGTAGCTTATGTTTTGAGTAAAAGTATTGTCTGTTACTTTTGTCGTGTAGCCATTTGCTTTATCTCTTGTAAGTGTGAAATCTCCACTTGATGTGAGTAAATTATCCTTATCGTAGGTATAGTTGTTTGTTGTACCTGCGTATGTACTTGATATTACTAAGAAGTCATTGTTATAGCTGTAGTTTATGGTTTGGTTTAGAGTTCCTTCTTGAGTAAGTGAAGTTAATAGCTCTCCATCGTAAGTATAGTTTATACGCTCACTATCATTTATAATAGTTCCTAGTCTATCTGCAAACAGATAGGTATAAGAAGTAGTTCCCTCAAGAGTAACTGTACTTACTAAACGGTCGTTAGTATACGAGTTTGAGATAGTTCTTGTACTTGGTTTTACTATCTTAGTAGCCCATTCCGATACTAAGAACAATATTTGCTTATAGCTCTAAAAGGGGCAGAAATGAGCAATAAATTATTAGAAATTTTTAAAGAGGAAATATCAGAGCAAGGAAGAGAACAAGCGAGACAATATAGTTTACCTATGATGATGTATTTATCGGTAATTGCAATTCTGATGGGTGCAAAGAATCCAATTGAAATACATCAATGGATGAAGAATAACGGTAAACGAAAAGAGATAAAAAAACTATTAGGTGTAGAATTTTTTAAAGCCCCAGGAAAATCAAGAGTGTATGACTTTTTTGAAATAGTTGATAAGATTGAATTAGAAAAAGCCTTCCGCAGATGGATACGAATTTTTATAGATATACCAGCACATGCAGTAGTAGCCGTAGATGGTAAAGTTCTAAGAGGAAGTGCAAATGCTAAAGATAATGCAGTATCTGTTTTATCTGCAGTTTTAGCAGAAACAAAATTAATTATTGCCCATAAAGAGATAGAAAAAAAGTCTAATGAGATACCAGCATTTCAAGAACTAATAGGTGAGCTTGATGAGACATTTAGTTATGGCTTTGATGCTTTAAACACACAAAAAAAACTCTTAAAAAGGCATCTGATAGCGGTTCAAAGTTTATAGCAAAAGTAAAAAAGAATCAAAAAACTTTACTGTCTCTAGCTAAAGAGATAGAGGAAGCTTCTTCTATCGATTCAAGTTTTCAAATGGAAATTAAACAATCAAATGATTTCATACAAAGAAATATATATGTGTATCAAAACTGTATATATCCATGGGATGGTGTTTTTATTCATTCAGTAATCAGAGTTGATAAAATTGTTAATTGCAAAGAGACAAAGACACATTACTATATCTCAAATGATACAGATAGTGCAGAATCATTTTTGCAAAAGATACTCCAAGAGTTAGCCTATTCCAATACTAAACAATCCTTAATAAACCCATATTCCAATCTTACCATAGAGAAGAGCATCAAAGCCTCAGCTAAATTTTGAGTTGTATCAACAATTTTTCTACCTATATTTTGAACTTTATTAAGATGAAGAATATTGATTACAATACTTCTTAAAATTGAAAAACTAAATGCACCTTTATTAATTTTGCATCTATCTTCATTAAGTGCTGTATCTTTATAAAAGTGCATTGTCTCAACACTCCACTCTTGGAGTATCTTTTGCAAAAATGATTCTGCACTATCTGTATCATTTGAGATATAGTAATGTGTCTTTGTCTCTTTGCAATTAACAATTTTATCAACTCTGATTACTGAATGAATAAAAACACCATCCCATGGATATATACAGTTTTGATACACATATATATTTCTTTGTATGAAATCATTTGATTGTTTAATTTCCATTTGAAAACTTGAATCGATAGAAGAAGCTTCCTCTATCTCTTTAGCTAGAGACAGTAAAGTTTTTTGATTCTTTTTTACTTTTGCTATAAACTTTGAACCGCTATCAGATGCCTTTTTAAGAGTTTTTTTTGTGTGTTTAAAGCATCAAAGCCATAACTAAATGTCTCATCAAGCTCACCTATTAGTTCTTGAAATGCTGGTATCTCATTAGACTTTTTTTCTATCTCTTTATGGGCAATAATTAATTTTGTTTCTGCTAAAACTGCAGATAAAACAGATACTGCATTATCTTTAGCATTTGCACTTCCTCTTAGAACTTTACCATCTACGGCTACTACTGCATGTGCTGGTATATCTATAAAAATTCGTATCCATCTGCGGAAGGCTTTTTCTAATTCAATCTTATCAACTATTTCAAAAAAGTCATACACTCTTGATTTTCCTGGGGCTTTAAAAAATTCTACACCTAATAGTTTTTTTATCTCTTTTCGTTTACCGTTATTCTTCATCCATTGATGTATTTCAATTGGATTCTTTGCACCCATCAGAATTGCAATTACCGATAAATACATCATCATAGGTAAACTATATTGTCTCGCTTGTTCTCTTCCTTGCTCTGATATTTCCTCTTTAAAAATTTCTAATAATTTATTGCTCATTTCTGCCCCTTTTAGAGCTATAAGCAAATATTGTTCTTAGTATCGGAATGGGCTGTCCAAGAGTGGAGTGTTGAGACAATGCACTTTTATAAAGATACAGCACTTAATGAAGATAGATGCAAAATTAATAAAGGTGCATTTAGTTTTTCAATTTTAAGAAGTATTGTAATCAATATTCTTCATCTTAATAAAGTTCAAAATATAGGTAGAAAAATTGTTGATACAACTCAAAATTTAGCTGAGGCTTTGATGCTCTTCTCTATGGTAAGATTGGAATATGGGTTTATTAAGGATTGTTTAGTATTGGAATAGGCTACTATCTTAGTGATTCTTCTGTTTTTGTTATAGGTGTAGGTGGTGGCTTTACTGAGTGGTGATGTGTGGTTTAGTCTTTTATCTATACCATTGTATGTAAATGTGTGGTTTGTGGGGCTTGGGGTGATGAGTTTACTTATGTTAGAATTAAAGTCATACTCGTATTCTTGTGTAGTTCCATTTGCATAAGTGATTTTATTTACTCTATCCATTATGTCGTAGGTGTAGCTTGTTGTTTCACCTTTTTGGTTTGTAATAGTTTCTATATTTCCTTTGTTATCATAGGTGTAGTGGATGATTCTAGTTCCCATAGTTTCTTTAATTACTTTACCTTGAGTGTTGTACTCATATCTTGTAGGTTCAAGTGTTCCTAAACTTATAGATGTAGTTAAAAGAGTGTCTTTATCATACTCTCGTTTGAGAGTTCTTGCTTCAGGGCTAGTGATGGTATCTCTAGCATTATTGTAGTCAGATACTATAGTTGTTACTTTAGAGTTAGTGCTGATGGTTTGTGTTTTTAAGTTGGTATGCGTTTGATTTCCATCATAACTTCTTGTATATACTATTTGCTTTTTAAGTCCACTTCCTTGGGTTCTTGTTTGAGAAGAGAGAATCTTTTGTTGAGTGAGTGTGTCTGTAGTATATAGAGTGCTTGTACTTACTCCACCTTTTGAGAGAGATATTTGTTTTTTATCTACTGAGATTGTTGAGGAGATAGTATCTCCACTTGGAAGTGTCCTTAGCGATAAAGTAGAACCATCAGCTTGTTTGGTGTCTGTAGAACTTGTCTCATCTCCCTCTGGTTTGGTCATTGTATATGTAGTTGCTTTGGCACTATTACTTTTTGTAAACTGCCAGTCTCCACCTATGGAATCTGTATCTTGATAGATTCTACCGTTATCATCAAAGAGGTGTGTGAATACATTTCCATTAGGGTCTGTCTCCTTAGTCATTAAGGAGACACCATTGTATTCAAATTCATAGCTTGAATAATCTTCATATGTTACTGATAGAAGGTCTCCATTAGAATCTACATTCAAATATGTTTCTTGTCCATTTGGAGCTGTTATTAAAGTTGGAATTCCATTGTCATCTCTTGTGATTGTGATTGTATTTGAGAAGTTGTCTGTTATAGAGATAACTGATGTTACGATAATCTAAATTCATAAAGTTTAAGAAGTGCTACAAATCTAAGCAACTTGTAATTCTTCAACTTTTTGGTAGGCGACTTTGAGAGCCTCAATATATATTTTTTCCTTAATGGATTTCTCCTAAAAGCTCATAGTAATACCTCACTTTAGATACCTGTTTATAGGCTTTAGAAAGATTATATTTTAGTAATATTGAAATTACTCTTATATTTTAAATTAAAGTAACTGCGTAGGGACATATATCCAAATATTGAAAAAGGTTTTAGGAGAAGTCTAATGGCAAAGTGGTTCATTGGACTTCTCCTAAAAGCTCATAGTAATACCTCACTTTAGATACCTGTTTATAGGATTTAGCAAGATTATATTTTAGTAATATTGAAATTACTCTTATATTTTAAATTAAAGTAACTGCGTAGGGACATATATCCAAATATTGAAAAAGGTTTTAGGAGAAGTCTATTTTATAGTTTAATCGAAGTTTCTCAAGTTTTATAAAACCACGAACAGATAAATGTATATGATTTCTTTGTGATGTTTCAACTTTTGTTGGAGAGTGTTCTATTTTTAAATTTTGTTTTAAAGATTTATGATATTCCTCTATTTTCCACCGTCTTTTGTAGATTTCAAGTACCTGATTGAAAGATAAGTCTATATCATTAGTAACAAGATATAAATAAGTAGATTCGCCATCATCGCCGTTTTTGACCACTTGCTTGATAAGTCTTAGAGGTTTTTTATAACCTTCAATATATATCAGCCGACTACTACCACCCTTTATATCTATGCTTGAGATATTAACATATTTTCCTTTATTTCTTTCTTCTAAAGTGAGTGCTATTTTTCTATTACTTTTTATTGGACATACAAACTTCTTGTTTAGTTCTTCTTCTATAAAAAGTAGATTCTTAATACTTGAAAACCATTTATCAAATAAAATATATTTATATTTCACTTCATTATTGTGATGTAAAATTTGAAGTTTATCTTGCATTATTTCATTTTTACTAAAGAGAGATTTTTTAATATTCTTCTGATGTTCCTCACTCCACTTATTTTCAGTTTTTGTGATAATTTCATATCCCAAAGGGATAGATATACCTGTAGCATCTGTATAATGAAAATTTAGCATTAAGATACCTTTTTGCATCTTTTGTGAGACATGGTCATAATGCCAGCAAACTACATCATTTACTTTACTCCAAGGCTTATGCATAAGCATATCATCAATAATAATACAAGCATTGTCTTCATTCTCATAATCTCTTAAAAATGGTTTTATTGATTTCCACAAAGTCTTTTCATCATCAAGAGAATCATTTAATAGTAGATGCTTTGTGAAAACATCATGACTATTACCTGTTACTTTTGAAAGTTTTGTCATCTCTATCTTGCTAAATGAACTGATTGCGAAATTTATGTACATATCTTCTAATTGCTTCATATATATTTTAAGCATTTTTAATGCCATCTATTTTTAATATGTCACCTTTTATAAATTTGAAGGTTTAGATTATCGTAACATCAGGTCTTTATATCTTTAGTATCAATACCTTGTAGTGTATCAAGTTGTGCATTCTTGTATGTCTTGGAGTTATGGGCTTTAGCATTAAGAATTCTTTGAATCTTCTTTTTTGAAGGCTTTTTGGATTGAAGCTCTACTTCAAGTTTTATATTTAACTCAGCATTTATTGTTTGAATACCTTTCTTGTCTTCTTTGTATACTTCTTTAGTCTTATTTTTTATTTGCGTGTTATCACTTCTAATGAGAGTAGCATCAATTAAAACAGATTTTCCTTTTTTAGCTATCAGGTTTTTACTCTCTAATTGTTTATTTACAGAGTTAAATAATTTATCATAAAGTCGGTTCTTGAGTAGGGAATTTCTAAATCTACAGATTGTACTCTCGTCTGGTACACTATCCTCTAGGCTAAGTCCTACAAATCTAATAAAGAGTAGGTTTACATAGAGTGCATCTTGGGTGGCTTGATCAGAGAGATTGTAATACTTCTGGAGTAACAGTACTCTAAACATCAGTACATTATCATAAGCAGGTGCTCCAGCTACATTACTTTTAGCAATTCCATTTCTATTTAGTACTGGTCGTAATTTATCAAAGTCTATAATAGAGTCCAACTCTTTAAGAAATGAATTTACTTTTTCTAATCTTGATGTTACTGCTATATCTGAAAATGTATTGTTTGTATCTTTAAATGCCACTTTTTACCTCTTCTTAGTGATGTTATTTTAGCTGAAAAGTGCTTTTAATGCCTTTAAATAGGTTGCTTTGTTGGATTATAAGTAATAGGATAGAAATAACTTCAATTAATAGGATTATCTTCTATGTTGAAATTAACTTAACGCTAGTCGTGTAACCAAGTCAAATTCATATTGGACTTCTTCTAAAAGCTCATAGTAATACCTCACTTTAGATACCTGTTTATAGGCTTTAGCAAGATTATATTTTAGTAATATTGAAATTACTCTTATATTTTAAATTAAAGTAACTGTGTAGGGACATATATCCAAATATTGAAAAAGGTTTTAGGAGAAGTCTATTAAATCTAAACCTTTTTAATGATCTTAGTTTTGAAATTATTTGAGGTCTATTACTTACTGTGCAGTGGTCTCTTTATCAAGTTTTACTCGTGTTGGATAGTCCTTATTTGTTGAAGTCATCGGAGCAATGATAATATTATCAAAATTCATTTCATCTGGGGATATAATGAGACAAGGTCTTGTTTTTTGTATCTCCTTTCCTACAGTAGGATTAAGATTAACAAGCACAATTTCGTATTGTCTATAAATCATTCCAATCCTTAGAACCTAAATCATCCTCAATTAATAACTCATTTGAAGAATTTTTAAACTTCTCCTGCCAACCTTTTCTAGGAGATTCAACGGTATCTAAAATAATTTGATTTCCCTTAACATGTAGTTCAAAAGAGCTAAGAGAATTAAACATCTTAAGCACACTTGAAGGGATGCGAATTCCCTTACTCGTCCCAATATTTATTAAAGCTACTTGCATTATCAAACCTTTTATATCTAGTTAATACATGATTATATTATAATTATGTATTTTTGTCAAAAAAGTAACAATACTCTAAATTTCCCTCTTTGCCTGCAAGCTTAGAAGGAGATTTTTGGACTAATCTCCATCTCTTTACTCTACAAGCCTCTTCAAACCTCATCATCGCCTCTTCAATTACTTTTTTATCAAGTACTACGCCATGATTATCTCTCTTTGCTTCACGCCCTACTTCAAACTGAGGCTTAAAAAGAAGTATTATCATATCTGTGGCTAATCTATCAACATCGTCTAATATATGCAACAAAGAGATAAATGAAACATCGCTTACTACTAAGTCGTACTTCTTTTGATTCTTAAATTTTCTTATGTCACAACTCTCATAAGAGTGTACTCGTGAGTCTTCTTTCAAGATTTTATGTAACTGATTTTTGCCAACATCAACCGCATCAACTTCTCTCACACAGTTTTGCAAAAGAACCTGTGTAAATCCACCCGTTGATGAGCCTATATCTAAGCAAGTTGCTCCTAAAAGATTTAATTCTAAGTCTTGTAAAAAAGCCTTAAGCTTATAAGCTGAACGAGATACATAGTCGTCATGCTCCTCAACTCTAAGAGTATCAGTATCTTCAATCATAAAAGAGGGTTTTGTAATAAGCTTCTCATTTACAGATACTAGAGCATTTTTTATAAGTGCTTGTGCCTTGTTTCGACTATCTGTTAAACCTTTTTGCACAAGGAAGTTATCAAGTCTAGTCATTTATCATCTCTTTCATCTCTTCTTCACTTAAACATGATACTCCTAAAGTCAAAGCCTTATCGTGTTTACTTCCAGCATCTTCGCCATAGATTAAAAAATTTGTTTTTTTAGAAACTGATGATGAAACTTTTGCACCAAGATTTTCTAAAATCTCTTTTATTAATCCCCTAGACTCACTCATACTTCCTGTAAGCACTACAGTTTTAGCTTTAAATGGATTCTCTTTCGCCTCTTGCTTTTTTATAGGTTCAAGAGGTTCTAATATACTTTGAAGTTTTTGTATCGTGTCTCTATTTACTCTTACAAATTCTAAAACTGATTGGGCCATCTCTTCACCCATTCCATCACAAGCTACTATCTGCTCTTTATCTACATCAACAAAGGCAAAACCAAAACTATGACTCAAAGTCTTTGAGGCAACCTCTCCAATATGCTCTATCCCTAAAGAGTTGATAAATCGCCAGTAATCATGCCCTTTTGCGTTAGCTAAAGAGTTCAGTAAATTTTGAGATTTTTTCTCTTTAAAACCATCAAGAGATAAAAGCTTATCTAAACTCAAATCAAACAAGTCTATTACATTTTTCACAAGTCCTGATGTAAAAAGTGCTTCAACTATTTTAATGCCAAGACCATCAATATTTAGACAAGGTTTTGAGGCAAAATACATGATAGAGTTTACTACCCTAGCCTCACAAGAGAGATTTTGACATTTTAGAAGTACTCCCTCATCTAAAAGTTCGCTCTCACATACTGGACACTGACTTGGTCTTTTTACCTCAATCTCCTCTCCATTCCGCTCATGTGTGAGAACTTTAATGATTTTAGGGATAACATCTCCACTTCTAAGAATTATCACCTTATCATTGATACGAATATCTTTTCTATCTATCTCATCAAAATTATGAAGTGTTGCTCTCTCAACTACAACGCCGTCAATAATTGTGGGTTCAACTATCGCTACTGGAGTCACAGCACCTGTTCGTCCAACTTGAAGAACTATCTCTTTAACTGTGGTAATTTTTTCAACTGCTGGAAATTTATACGCCACTGAGAATCGTGGAACTTTTACAGTATAACCCATATCAATTTGAGAAGAGATTTCATTTACTTTTATTACCATTCCATCGAGCATCATCGAATAAGTCTCTCTATCACGGTTCATAACCTGATATATCTTTTGTATCTCTTGAAAAGTTTCACATCTAGCAGATGCAGGTGGTTTTCTAAAACCTAAATCATAAATATAAGTCATAGCCTCACTAAGTAACTCATACTCCAAAGTGTTCTCCCCTAGTCCATAAGGTAAAAAAACTAAGTTCCTTGATGCGGTGATGTTAGAATCTAGCTGTCTAAGACTCCCAGCTGCTGCATTTCTAGGGTTTGCAAAAACTGCTTCATCGTTTTGAAGTCTAGCATCGTTAATGCGTTGAAATTCATCTTTAAAAATCACAACCTCGCCACGGATTTCTATGCGTTGTTTATGTTTGATACTAAGGGGAATAGACTTAATTGTCTTTACATTTTGCGTAATCAGCTCACCCACAGTTCCATCACCACGAGTAATCCCTTGGATTAAAGTACCATTTTCATAAACAAGATTAAGTGATGCCCCATCAAATTTTGGCTCACAATAAAAAGAGATATTTTCATCAAGTTTATAAGTTTTAGTAAGCCATTTTTCTAATCCAGATGAGTCAAAAATGTCTTCTAAAGACCACATACGAGATAAATGCGAGGCTTTTGTAAAACCTTCCCTTACACTATCACCTATTCTTTGTGTTGGTGAATTTTTAAGTAAATTATTTGGATTTTTCTCCTCGTAATTCACTACTTCATGATAAAGTTTATCGTATACTTCATCCGTTGTCATTGGGTCATCTAAAACATAATAATGATGCGAATAGAGGTTTAAATCATCTACCGATTTTTTATACTTTTGTAAATTCATAATGGAATTTTATCTTAAACTTATTAACTCAACTTTGGCACACACCATATTCTTCATACTGGATACTACTCCAGAATCTTTGAATTACAATGTTGTCAATACTTCTCCCTTTTCCATCCATTGATATTTGAATATCATATTTTTAATATGTCTACATGGGCTGACGCTGTGTATTATGACCCTTCCTTGCTATTGATTATATCAGATTTAGAGTATGGACTTAATGCTTCATCCATTGTATTAGATAACTTTGAAGATAATACTTTCTTCGTGTTCCAGTCAATTATAGCAGCTAAATATATATGCCCTTTTTCTAATGTGAGGTATGTGATATCAGTAGAGCATACTTTATTTGGAGTATCTATTATTACTTGATTTTTATCATTCTTAAATTTTTTTAATAAGTATGGATATTCACCCCAATCCATTAATAACTAGAAATTAAAAGTGGAATAATTATTGCTTGCTTTTGAGAAAAACAAGGTGATAAGAAAATGGCAATAAAAGCAAGAGATAAATTAGCACAAAAGCGTTCAAGAAAAGGCTATGCAAAAATAGCTGAATCAAATAAACTTTTAGAGTTACTATCAAGAGTTCCAGACCATCGTAAAGGTCAAGGTAAACGGCATAAATTAGAACATATCTTATATCTAGCTATATTAGCTGGACTAATGGGAGCTACAGATTACAAACAAATTTCTATTTGGATAGATAAACATGTTCAAAAAGAAGAAGTAGACTTCTTGCAAAACTCCTATATACCACAGAGAGCTAAGAAGGACTAAAATTGTGTAAAACAAATTTTTATTCCTAGCCTAAGCTAAGGGTAAAATATTTTTTTGTGCAAGGTTAGTACTTACTATCCCTTCCATAGGACACTTTATAGAGAGCCTTACTCAGCGTTAAAGAACCCCAACCCTAGCTTTGGCTACGCTTGAGAACATTTACCTTGATTAAAACTCTCTATAAAGTGCTAAGCCATATAAGGAGTTTTGCAAGAAGTCTAGTAAAAAAACTTCTAGGTGTAGAATTTATAATAACACCAAAAAGAAGTGCTGTATCAGATATACTTGCAAAAGTTGACAGTGAGGCAGTTGAACTTTTGTTTAGAGAATGGATAAGAATTTATGTCGATACTACAGGAAAACATCTAAGCGTAGATGGTAAAGTGATGAATGGTAGTAGATATAAAGACCAAAAGGCTATACAAGTTGTTGGTGCAGTTCTATCAGAGATAGGTGTAGTTATTGCTCATCAAAAAATTGCAGAGAAATCAAATGAAATACCTGCTTTACAAGCTATGATAGCAGAGCTTGGAGATGAATTTCTCTTTACCTTTGATGCGATGAACACACAAAAAAACTCTTGATTCTATTGAGCAAAGTGGTTCAAAGTATATTGCTAAAGTTAAAGATAACCAAAAAACACTTCTTGATAAAATAGACTTCTTGCAAAACTCATTTTCCAGCAACCTCAAATCCACGGTCAAAATTAACTAATCCACATATCAGATTGAAGCGAAGATTGAACCTTTTTCTACGGTTACGATATTTCTGTTTAAGGATTTGAAAAGTCTTTAATTTAGCATTGATATGTTCAACACATATGCGAGCTGAAGCTTCTCTTTTATGTTGATTTTTTTGTGTATCAGTTAATGGATGTAGCTTTGATTTCTTATATGGTATTTGAGTGTTATTATGTTGCTTTTTAATACCAAGATAGCCTAAATCTACATAGATACAAGTTTGAGGTTTCACAGGTAGATCACTCTGTTTAAAGAGTTTAAAATCATGAGTAGTACCTTTGCATGTATGAGCACAAATAATACGTTCATCCTTGTCAATAACGATTTGCCCTTTTAGTGTATGGTTTCTTTTCTTCCCTGAGTAGTAATCTCTTTGCTTTTTTTTGGTCGTTGTATGGGGGACTCTGTAGCATCAATGACGATAAACTCTAAGTCCATATCATCTCCATATAAAGCACGTTTACTTGGTAATGAAAACTTTCCAGATTTTATTAAAACATCTTCAACATCTCTTACTATTCGAGAAGCTGTAGATTCACTTACTCCATAATCAAAGCCAATATGTTCTAAGGTTCTATATTCTCTGTAATAACTTAACATTAATAGTACTTTTTCTTTTGAATCTAAACTTTTTCTACCACCAACTCCATGGTTTTTAGTTCTCTCTTTTTCATAGGCTATAAATACTAAAAGCATTTCATTAAATGTATCTTTATTTACACCAATAAGACGCTTAAAATTCTTTGGTTCTTTCTTCTGTAATTTTTCATATTTATTCATATCAATCTGATAGCATTTTTAGTTCCTACTTTTAGAGTTTTGCAAGAAGTCTAATAGATGAAATATCAAGAGAGATAAAACCATCAAGCACTTATAAGGCTAAAGCAATCCAGCAGTCTAATGAGCGGATAAATAGAGAGGTATTTGTATATCAACCGACTACTTTTTATCATAATGAAATCACCCATGTTCGCTCAATCATTAAAACCATTAAAAAAATACACAAGACAAACCATAAAACAGGAGAAGTAACAAACAGCACTAGTATTCAGTTCTGTATAGCAAATTTTCGTGAAAATGCGGAGTTCTTTCATGATAAAATTTTACTCCATTGGAAGGTAGAAACAATGCACCAATACAAAGATAATACACTTTTAGAAGATGACCATAATGCTCATCTAAATCCATTTTTAATGACAATTATCAGAAGCATTATTTTAAATATCTTGCACCTAAATGGTACAAAATCTATACAAGAACAACTCATTAACAATAGATGGGATTTAGATGACTCTATCGCTCAACTTTTGAAATTTAGTTTTTAGTGGATTGTGGTGGGTAATATATATGAAGTCACAGTTTAAATCTTGTTCTAAGATAGTAGAGTACATGGCAAGGTATACCCATAAGTCTGCTATTGCTAACTCTAGGATTATCTCCATAGATAACAACATCATAAAATTCAAATACAAAGATTATAAAGATGATTCTAAACTAAATAGCGATGAGTTCATTAGACTTCTTGCAAAACTCCTTATATGGCTTAGCACTTTATGAGACCACTGCACAGTATAATCTAACAAAGCAATCTATTTAAAGGCATTAAAAGCACTTTTCAGCTAAAATAACATCACTAAGAAGAGGTACAAAGTGGCATTTAAAGATAAGACTTCTCCTAAAACCTTTTTCAATATTTGGATATATGTCCCTACGCAGTTACTTTAATTTAAAATATAAGAGTAATTTCAATATTACTAAAATATAATCTTGCTAAAGCCTATAAACAGGTATTTAAAGTGAGGTATTACTATGAGCTTTTAGGAGAAGTCCATACAAACAATACATTTTCAGATATAGCAGTAACATCAAGATTAGAAAAAGTAAATTCATTTCTTAAAGAGTTGGACTCTATTATAGACTTTGATAAATTACGACCAGTACTAAATAGAAATGGAATTGCTAAAAGTAATGTAGCTGGAGCACCTGCTTATGATAATGTACTGATGTTTAGAGTACTGTTACTCCAGAAGTATTACAATCTCTCTGATCAAGCCACCCAAGATGCACTCTATGTAAACCTACTCTTTATTAGATTTGTAGGACTTAGCCTAGAGGATAGTGTACCAGACGAGAGTACAATCTGTAGATTTAGAAATTCCCTACTCAAGAACCGACTTTATGATAAATTATTTAACTCTGTAAATAAACAATTAGAGAGTAAAAACCTGATAGCGAAAAAAGGAAAATCTGTTTTAATTGATGCTACTCTCATTAGAAGTGATAACACGCAAATAAAAAATAAGACTAAAGAAGTATACAAAGAAGATAAGAAAGGTATTCAAACAATAAATGCTGAGTTAAATATAAAACTTGAAGTAGAGCTTCAATCCAAAAAGCCTTCAAAAAAGAAGATTCAAAGAATTCTTAATGCTAAAGCCCATAACTCCAAGACATACAAGAATGCACAACTTGATACACTACAAGGTATTGATACTAAAGATATAAAGACTTCTCAAATTATTATAAAGAATGAAGAAGATAGCTATAATCATCAAGATAAAATAGATAGTGAAGTAAGGATAGGCTTTCACGCATCAAAGAAACAATATACACAAGGCTATAAAGTACATATAGCAGTAGATGAGCAGAGTGGTATTATTAGACTTCTTGCAAAACTCCTATATACCACAGAGAGCTAAGAAGGACTAAAATTGTGTAAAACAAATTTTTATTCCTAGCCTAAGCTAAGGGTAAAATATTTTTTTGTGCAAGGTTAGTACTTACTATCCCTTCCATAGGACACTTTATAGAGAGCCTTACTCAGCGTTAAAGAACCCCAACCCTAGCTTTGGCTACGCTTGAGAACATTTACCTTGATTAAAACTCTCTATAAAGTGCTAAGCCATATAAGGAGTTTTGCAAGAAGTCTATTATCTCCCAACAAACCACCTTCGCAAATACTCACGATATAGACACAGTAAAAACATTTGTAAAAGATATAGATGGAATGAAAGCTCTTTATGCTGATAAAGCATATAACTCAAAAGATATAGATACTTTTTTAGAAAGTGAAAATATAGAAAATATGGTATGTCTCAAAGAGAAACAAACTCTAAGGCAAGAACAGATTAAGCAGCAAAGAAAAGATGAAAAACCTAAACATAAGATTAGAGCTAAAGTTGAACATAGGTTTGCAGATATAAAAACTCAGATGAAAGGCTCAACTACAAAATTTATAGGACTCGTTAGAAATAATATGAATTTTACCCTTACCTGTATAGCTACTAATCTTAGATTATTAGGACAAAGACAAATAAGACAAAGATTAGAAGTAATTAGATGAATAATATAGAGCTAAAGAGCTTTAATAGACTAAAAAAGCTCCTAAAAATGACTGAATCTAATTTTATTGAAGATGGATTTTTTTAAATATTTGAAAAAATAGGATATATGAGTACTTTTTAATTATGCAGTCGGCTCTTTATAGAGAGTTTTAATCAAGGTAAATGTTCTCAAGCGTAGCCAAAGCTAGGGTTGGGGTTCTTTAACGCTGAGTAAGGCTCTCTATAAAGTGTCCTATGGAAGGGATAGTAAGTACTAACCTTGCACAAAAAAATATTTTACCCTTAGCTTAGGCTAGGAATAAAAATTTGTTTTACACAATTTTAGTCCTTCTTAGCTCTCTGTGGTATATAGGAGTTTTGCAAGAAGTCTATTAAAAGGTTTCTCTACCACATACCACCTAAAAGGTTCTTTCGCATAAGATATTATGGAGCTATACAAAGAGTAGCAAAGATGGAAAGTATAAAGACCATAGAGATACAACCACAACACACAAAAGTAAAACCAAAGTGTAAGAAGTGTACCTGTGAGGATATACAAACTGTTGTAGTTGTAGATAGATACACGAGAGTAGTCCAAGGCTTAATGACACCAAGAATATTATCCCAAAGAGAGGAGAAAAGCTTTAATGATAGTGGCTAATTTAAACCAAAAAAAGAATCAAACTAGAACTAAAATAACTACACTAAAATTGACAATACTACAACTATTATTAAAAAATGACAAAGAGCATAATAATAGCTTTGAAGCTATACTATTGTTGCATGTTCAAGAGAAAATATTAGAAAAACACCATATACTCACAAGCCCAAAACCTACTAAAACACTGCCATCCACTCACAAACTCCATAGCTTGCATTCGTTCATATAACAAGGGTGTTGAAGACGAACATTTTAGCAGGATAGTTTTTATAATATGTTAATGTTTTTGGTGCTAAAATGTCGCTTAACTAATAGTTAAAGGTAAAATAACAAATACAATACATAGGAAATATTATGCCAACAGTACCAAGTCTTTATGGATTAAAGAAAACAAATCGTGATTATACAAAAAAAGAAACTTGGGGGGAAGAACCAATTTAACTCTTCGTTTCCAGCATCATTGTGTTGTTACTTAGAATCAAAAGATATTCAAGCCAATTACCTTTCAATTCAAAATAAACATTTTTCTGCAACATCAACAATAAAAATAAGTGAAGTTTTTGGAATATCATCAAAAGATAATGATATTTATTTTGCTTTTGAAGCTCAACATACACCTTTCCAAAAATATGTTATTGGTACATTACCAAGAACAGACTTAGTAATTCAGAAAGAAAGTAATGGAGAATGTTTATCAGGATTAGAAGTAAAACTTACAGCATTACCGGATAATAGTACACATACATTAACAGAAGCTTGCTATGGAAGTGAAATCGTTGTACGTCCGGATACAATTGTTTACTTAGCCTGTAGTATAGCTTCTAATTTAGATGAAAAATTAAAAGACTGCATTCCTGATATTGAACTTGATTGGGCAGATGCATCAGCAGTTTTACATGAAATAGTAACTATAGTTGAATCGATTAAGAGAATATCAATTATTTTGGAAGCAAATCAAAGTCCATTTTCACTACAGCCAGTTTGGAAAACAAAAGGCAAATCACCTGCTCTTGCAGATAATTGCTTAGATATATTTGTATGGAGTGATGCTGGTTTTTGTAATTTTATTTCTAGTATTTCTAACAGTGACCCAAAAGCTACAAAAATAACTAGGCAAACAAGAACAGCTATTTGGCTTTTTAAGATGTTACTAGATATAAAAAAATCAGGAAAGTTTGACCATGAATCAATAATTGACAACCTTTCTTATAATACAAAAAATGATAAAGCCTTTGCCTCTTCTGGAAATATTACAAATTCATATATGTCTTGTACTAGATTAACAACTCCAATTGTTACAAAAGCAGAAATAAAGAAAATAATTTTGGGCGGAGGTCAAAATTTATTAAGCCCCAAACGTAGGTTTGATGCCATAATATTTAATTCACCTGAGCTATTTGTATAAATAGACTTCTTGCAAAACTCATTTTCCAGCAACCTCAAATCCACGGTCAAAATTAACTAATCCACATATCAGATTGAAGCGAAGATTGAACCTTTTTCTACGGTTACGATATTTCTGTTTAAGGATTTGAAAAGTCTTTAATTTAGCATTGATATGTTCAACACATATGCGAGCTGAAGCTTCTCTTTTATTTTGATTTTTTTGTGTATCAGTTAATGGATGTAGCTTTGATTTCTTATATGGTATTTGAGTGTTATTATGTTGCTTTTTAATACCAAGATAGCCTAAATCTACATAGATACAAGTTTGAGGTTTCACAGGTAAATCACTCTGTTTAAAGAGTTTAAAATCATGAGTAGTACCTTTGCATGTATGAGCACAAATAATACGTTCATCCTTGTCAATAACGATTTGCCCTTTTAGTGTATGGTTTCTTTTCTTCCCTGAGTAGTAATCTCTTTGCTTTTTTTTGGTCGTTGTATGGGGGACTCTGTAGCATCAATGACGATAAACTCTAAGTCCATATCATCTCCATATAAAGCACGTTTACTTGGTAATGAAAACTTTCCAGATTTTATTAAAACATCTTCAACATCTCTTACTATTCGAGAAGCTGTAGATTCACTTACTCCATAATCAAAGCCAATAGACTTCTTGCAAAACTCCTATATGCATTAGCACTTTATAGAGAGTTTTAATCAAAGTAAATGTTCTCAAGCGTCGCCAAAGCTACGGTTGGGGTTCTTTGACGCTGAGTAAGGCTCTCTATAAAGTGTCCTATGCAAGGGACAGTACGTACTAACCTTGCATAAAAAAATATTTTACCCTTAGCTTAGGCTAGGAATAAAAATTTGTTTTACACAATTTTAGTCCTTCTTAGCTCTCTGAGGTATAGAGGAGTTTTGCAAGAAGTCTAATATGTTCTAAGGTTCTATATTCTCTGTAATAACTTAACATTAATAGTACTTTTTCTTTTGAATCTAAACTTTTTCTACCACCAACTCCATGGTTTTTAGTTCTCTCTTTTTCATAGGCTATAAATACTAAAAGCATTTCATTAAATGTATCTCTTATTATAACACTAAGCATTTAGGGATGCGAAGCACTTGGAAATTGTAAGATTTTATGACAAAATGCAATATTTCTAAACTTTTCGTAAATATTTGCTTAAAATATTCTTATGCCTGAAATGTATCTTAGTCCTTAGAGGCTGTAATAAAGAAAAGGCTCATGTTTTAATACTGAAAAGAATAATAGGCTATATGCCTGAATAAGAGAATAGTTAGAAAACATAAAAGGATAAAATTATGACTAATATAAATGACATAACATATATTGGCGTTGATATTGCAAAAGATAAAATTGATATTTGTATAAATAATGGTAATTCCTCAGGTCATGTATATAGCTCCTACTCCAATAATTTGGATGGTTTTCTAAACTTTTTTCTTTTAGCTAATAGTATTAATCACTTAAAAAATATAAGGATAGGTCTTGAAGCAACAAGCACCTACATGATAGCATTACAAAAATACTTAGACCTTCATGAAATAAAATATATATTAATCAATCCAAATAAATTACATCATTTCATAAAATACAAACATAAAGAAAGTAAAACAGATAAGCTTGATAGTTACTACATCTCAGATTATATAATGACATTACGAGATCGAAACTTTAATAGTACTCACTCATCAAGAAAAACGCTTTTTCAGTCTTATAACGCTTATATTAACCTAATCACAACAACAGAAACAAGGCTAAAAGGTCTTAACGATAGTATCTTAAGCAATGATTTCACAAGCCAAGCTTTACAAAACCAAATCAAAAATTTGAAACTAGCCTTAACTAAGACAAAAAATGTAGCACAAAAAGATTTCCTAGAAACTCTCAAAATTTCTATGCCTGAATAAAAAATGATTTGGTTGGTGTAGGAGATAAAACCTTGATGGCAGTTTTACCAATAATCTACGATATCTCAAATAAATATTCTCTTAACCAACTTCAAAGCTTAGTAGGTCTTGACCCAGTATATAAAAATAGTGGTTCATCAGTAAATAAAAAACAAAGAATAAGTAAAAAAGGAAATTCAAGAGTACGAGCGGTCCTTTACATGTCCGCAGTATCCTCAATCCGTTCAAATGCAGACCTATCACTAAAATACAATCGTCTATTAGACAATGGCAAGCCTCCTATGTTAGCACTAGTCGCAATCATGGCACATATATTTCGAGCAATAGTAAAGAAACTAAACTACTACAAAGCTCTCAATGAATAGTTAGATTTCTAATGCTTACTAGATTTTAGCTCTTCATTGCTTTCTCTTGGTTTAGTAAGTATTAGAAACTTAATTAACTTTAAGTACTTTAAAATAATAGGAAACATAAATGCCAACAAAAACAACAAAACCTGAAAGTTCACAAGAAGATATAAAAGATTATTCTCCTCAAAATCTAAGCCAAACAAACCCTGCTTTATTTATGGAAAGATATAACAAAAATGAAATTTCTCTTGCTGGTAAAGTAATTGACTTAACAACATCTGACCCTAAACCAAAATACGAAAAAGATGGTAGTACACAAGTTATAAATGAAGATGGCAGTATGGCTTTTTGGGAGCCTTTTTACTCAGCTGAAATTATCTTTGAAGGTGGTTCTATGAGAATGAATTTGCAGTCTTCTATTTATCAAGGTTTGGTAGTAGGTAAAAGATACCTCTTTGAGGGAATGATGGGCTTAGAGTTTAAAAAAATTAATCCTAAGTTCTACAATGCAACTTTAATAATGTAGGTTTCCTTTATGCTTTTGAAGAATTTTTCAAGGGCTGAACAAGATTACATTATATTTATGGATAGTGGTTCAAGTGTTCCTTATCATATGGAAGACGTTCCTTACTATCCTATCCCAGTAATCAAGTTAGAAACTCTTGAATATGAAGACAAGCTTTATATCAAGTCTAACTCTTTTTATTGCGTTGGTACACGCTTACACTCTTTTGTAAGAAAAATATCAGCACAAGACTATAGAAAAATAAAATCAGAAATAGAAGCTAAAAAGAAGTCTAATAGCATAGTTGGTAAACAATTAGTTATGGACTTTTCTTAAAATTCTATATTTTCGTTTATCTCTCCCCCCGTGGTTTAACAAGGGGGTATCAGTAGCCATTAAAAATGAACAAGTCTCTATCGGTAGCCAAATACAAAAAGGAAGAAAAACAAACCTATGAATATAATCTCTCAAACAGTAGACACAATAAAAACTCATTACACAATATCAAAAAATATAAATGATGAAGACTTTCTTTTCTATTCTAAAATAATCAAAACTCTAATATCTTTAAAAAAAGACTCACAAGAACTAAAAAATAACTATGGTTCTATAAAAACAGTTAATTATACTTTTGGTGATTTTAGATTTAACATACTACCAACCTCAATAACTGGTTTCTCCATCGTAATGCAAAATTCAGATTTCCAATTAGCATTAAGACAATCTAAAAGTAAAATAAATGCTTCACCTCTCATAAAAGCCGAATTTAGAGCAGAATTTCTAGCAAGATTAGGCTATATAAAATGTTTAGAAATAGTGAATAATTTTGTAAAAGAGTACATTTTAACTGACTGTGAAATAACTATTAGTGAAATACATCTAGCATCAGACATACAAGGCTACGATTTTAAGCTATCTCACTTCGCTCAAATGAAAACACGCATGAGAACTGGTAATACTCATGATGAAGAAACTTTAGAAGCTTCTGCTAGCGTTCATGGTACTATTACTACCTTTACTGGCTTTACATTCGGTAAAGGGGCACCACAATCCACTAAAAATTAAATTTCAAGAGTTGAGCGATAGAGTCATCTAAATCCCATCTATTGTTAATGAGTTGTTCTTGTATAGATTTTGTACCATTTAGGTGCAAGATATTTAAAATAATGCTTCTGATAATTGTCATTAAAAATGGATTTAGATGAGCATTATGGTCATCTTCTAAAAGTGTATTATCTTTGTATTGGTGCATTGTTTCTACCTTCCAATGGAGTAAAATTTTATCATGAAAGAACTCCGCATTTTCACGAAAATTTGCTATACAGAACTGAATACTAGTGCTGTTTGTTACTTCTCCTGTTTTATGGTTTGTCTTGTGTATTTTTTTAATAGTTTTTATGATTGAGCGAACATGGGTAATTTCATTATGATAAAAAGTAGTTGGTTCATATATAAATACTTCTCTATTTATCCACTCATTAGATTGCTGGATTGGTTTAGCTTTATAAGTGCTTGATGGTTTTATCTCTCTTGATATTTCATTTATTTTATCAAGAAGTGTTTTTTGGTTACCTTTAACTTTAGCAATATATTTTGAACCACTCTGCTCAATAGAATCAAGAGTTTTTTTGTGTGTTCATCGCATCAAAGGTAAAGAGAAATTCATCTCCAAGCTCTGCTATCATAGCTTGTAAAGCAGGTATTTCATTTGATTTCTCTGCAATTTTTTGATGAGCAATAACTACACCTATCTCTGATAAAACTGCACCAACAACTTCTATAGCCTTTTGGTCTTTATATCTGCTACCATTCATCACTTTACCATCTACGCTTAGATGTTTTCCTGTAGTATCGACATAAATTCTTATCCATTCTCTAAACAAAAGTTCTACTGCCTCACTATCAACTTTTGCAAGTATATCTGAGACAGCACTTCTTTTTGGTGTTATTATAAATTCTACACCTAGAAGTTTTTTTACTTCTTCTTTTTGAACATGTTTATCTATCCAAATAGAGATTTGTTTGTAATCTGTAGCTCCCATTAGTCCAGCTAATATAGCTAGATATAAAATATGTTCTAGTTTATGCCGTTTCCCTTGACCCTTACGATGGTCTGGAACTCTTGATAGTAACTCTAAAAGTTTATTTGATTCAGCTATTTTTGCATAACCTTTTCTTGAACGCTTATGTGCTAATTTATCTCTTGCTTTTATTGCCATTTTCTTATCACCTTGTTTTTCTCAAAAGCAAGCAATAATTATTCCACTTTTAATTTCTAGTTATTAATGGATTGGGGTGGTAAAGGGGATTACCTACTAAGGATTTACGATAAAACAAAGGAAATTAAAACTTTCAAACATAAATCATTTGCAAAAACTCATTTATGGCAAAATAATAAAAATTATAATCCTGATTTGAAAGTATGGCGTTTAGAAATACAAATAAGAAGAGCTAAATTAAAGAAGATGGTTAATTCAAATGGAAACACAATGGATAACTATCACAACTGTTTAAACGGAATACCTGATTTATGGTCAAAAGCTCTAGAAGATTATGAAATAAAAGATGTACCAAGAGATAAAACTTCTGACTTATTCCACGGTGATAGAGTTCAAAAAAATGGTAAAACAGTACTTCTTACAAAACATTCAATAACTAAAATATTTAAACGCTCTCCAAGTCTATATTTTTGGGAAAAACTAAAAACATGGAACCATAACGATAGATTTAACAAAGACATAAAAAAAATAACATGGACTACTAAAAACATAAATATAACTCCTTTATATTATTTTGATTACTTAAAACAATTTGGATACTTACCCATCTCAACAGCTCCTAAAACTCCTAATCATGGTTCACAAGAATATGTAAATAATTCTATAAAGTCTCTATATTCCACACTAGCAAAGCATAAAGGTTCAGTTACAAAAAAAACATTAATAGAAGCCTTTAAAATTGCAAACGAGGACAGTATAAAAAGAAATGATGTCTCTCTATTAGAAGATAGTTTTAATAAGCAGTTGGACTGGATGGAACTTGTAGATGGTCATGTTCATTCAGGTGTTCTAAACACACCAGACTACAAGTCCTTAGAAACTGAAATAGTAAATGTTATCTCAACTTGTGATAATCACATTAAAAATGTTTTATATTCAGAAGATATTTTACTTAGAATAGAAGCTCGTATGCACTCTCTCAAACATACACCAGATAAAGTTATTTACAAAGACCTTGACTATCTTGACTCTATGACTACCCGATTAGAAGCAAGACTAGCATTCCACCCTATGGAGTACAATCATGCTTTCCGCTAACGAGCTATTAGTCATTAAAGAATTAGCAATCTTCGGAGAAAAACATAATATCAATAAAACAAATATATCAAAAAAAATAGATTTAACTCAAAAAACAGTAAGAAATATTATAAAAAAATTAAAGGAACTCTAAAATGTCAAAATTGAATGAACAATCTTCAAGATGGGACACAATTAAATATTTTAAAAAAGAAGATTTTGATTGTAGATGTGGCTGTGGTCTCAATAATATTGACTACGCCTTAGTGTTCAAATTAGATAGCGTCCGTAAGCTATCAGGTATCCCTATCTTTGTTAATTCAGCATGTAGGTGTCATCCACATAATAAAATTATAGGAAGTACTGTAGGCTCTTCACACCCTAAAGGACTAGCAATTGATATTCGAATTAGAACCCCCACCCAAAGATTTAAGATCTTAAATGCACTTATAAAAGTAGGTTTTTCTCGTATAGGAATTTACAGAAATTTTATACATATTGATTTAGACTTATCTAAAGTTCAAAATCTAATCTGGTATAGATAATTATTTAAAAAAGGATACAAAAAATGCCAAATTTATTCACAATGGTTCTTCCATATTTATTAGAAATGCTCTTAGCATATATCAAAAGTTCAGATACAACACAAGACGATAAAGTACTAAAGATAGTACAAGAAGGTGCAAGATACTTAGCTCCATGCCCTAATAACAGTTTACAATACTTTGAGGCTGATAAAATTGCAAATGCAACTATGACGACTAAATCTATTGATATTGTACTTCCATCATTTGATAATGATGATGGTTTAGCTGATTGGGGTGAATAAAACTAACATTTCTCATTCTTATGGAATTATAGATTATCCCGCTCCGTTCTCACTTATATACATTTTGGAATTTTATCTTGTTACTAAGACTGTGTTCGTTGCTCTTTTAAATTTTAATTTCCAGGATACTAGGAGGGAAGATTATCTAAATTATTATTTTGGAAATATACTTAGACTTCTTGATACTAGTAAAGGTAGTAGTGTTAGTTTACCACTTCCTCTTTCTCATATTTCTATTTCTCGTTATAGAATTATTGATTTAAAAAATATTTCTCTTTCCAATAAAGAAAATTTAGGTTCATACTTGAGCTCTGGAAAGCCTATTTCTAATTATTCTCACGGTAGTGGTTATTCAAGGGAATTTCATGACTATTATCATTAGACTTCTTGCAAAACTCCTCTATACCTCAGAGAGCTAAGAAGGACTAAAATTGTGTAAAACAAATTTTTATTCCTAGCCTAAGCTAAGGGTAAAATATTTTTTTATGCAAGGTTAGTACGTACTGTCCCTTCCATAGGACACTTTATAGAGAGCCTTACTCAGCGTCAAAGAACCCCAACCGTAGCTTTGGCGACGCTTGAGAACATTTACTTTGATTAAAACTCTCTATAAAGTGCTAAGGCATATAGGAGTTTTGCAAGAAGTCTATTATTACGAGCATGGTTATATTTTAGAAAGGTATGGACTCGAGGGTAGTCTAATTTCTTGTAATGGTGGTCATGATATTTTTTATATTTTTGAAGATTATGTTACTGGTACTAGATGTTCCCTTTTAGAGGATCAGCAAATTTATTTTTATAGCTTGGATGTAACATATAAAATAACAAAAAAAAAGACAGACTGCTGCATTCTAGTATGTTGTGAACCTGACAAGTATGAACTAAGAACTTAAAAAAAAATAATATAAAAAAAAAAGGAGTTTTATTTATGAATTGTGAACAAATATTAACAGAAGTAAACGATAGAGTTAGTGAAGGATTAGGACTTGGAAGGACTACAAAAGAATATGCAAAAAACATTCAATCAATTTCAGAATCTAGTCATGGTCTCTTGAGCGATTTGCATGTATCTAAAATCCCCTCTATTATAACCTCAATGAATATGCTAACAAGAGGTCCTTTGAATAGCCAAAACCAATCTTATCTCCAAGATAACGCTAGAGGAGCTTTTGAGAATTCTAGTAGTAATAAAGCTGAACTAGTATCTATTAATAGTCATCTTGAGGGATTAATTGCTGCGGCGAATACAGAAATCGAGTATGTCCTTGCATGTCTTAATGCTTCTCGTAGTGCCTCTGGCTCTTCCTCTTCTGCCTCATCAAGAGCCTATGCAGCCTATTCAGTATCAACACAAATACTAAATAAACTTAACAGTACCCCTCCAGTAAATCTATCTTCTATAAACGATAAGCTAGATAGGATATTAAAATTCTTAGGAAACCCAGCATGAACATTTTAACCATAGCCCCATATTTACTGACTATAGGTGGAGTATTAAAATCTTTCTTCCAGTCAAGAAAAACAATAGATATTTTAGCTACTTCCGCAACCATTACCTCTATGGTGAACTCTCACCAGTTGAAAATCAAAGAAGCAACGGATACAGACTTAGCGTCATCTCTTGGTGATATAGAAGATTTTGTTTCAGCTGGTCTACCTGAATTTGAGAAAGACTTTAGAGTTTCAATAGCCAATCCTACTACAATGCCTCACTATCTCAAAAATCAAAATGACTTGGCTATGGCTCAAATAGAAAAGACTAACAACCTCACGGAGCAAATGAAGTTCCAAAATGAACTTATAGCAAGGCAATCAAAAGAGGAGTTAAAAAGAAATTCTGTACTTTTTTCAATGGCAGAAACAGTGACTGCAGTGCTACCTGCATTAGTGATACAACTTCAAGAAGTTTCTAAAATCGCTAGTGTTATCTCAATCTCTTCAGATATTGAAATCGCTTATCGTGAGGTTTCTCTAGTTAATCATACTGAACTTATTAAGACTCTTGGTGCTATTACTACGGCTATGAATACAAGTACAGAAACTAAAACAGCTTATGCAGAGCTATCTTTAACAAATCATGCTGAACTAGTTAGAACTATATCCGTTATAGCATCTAACTTATCATCTGTTTCAAACTTGGCAACATACCAAACAACAGTAGCAAGTATTACTGATTTAGATGGTAATGTACTAGCACAACTTAGCCCACAAGAACTTTCATCATACAAAGATTTTTCTCTAGCTCGTGCAAAGGAAAAGGAAAAGGAAATAGGAGACTATCAAACAACACCAGTAGCCATAAAAAACCTTGATGGTAACACAGTAGCAACAGCCAAACCAATGGAAATAACAGCAATTAAAGACGCTGTGAACACAAAAAATGAAACTGATGAAATGGAGTTTGAATTAGATGAGGAAACACTAGACTATGTTTTTAGTCCTCTTCCTCTCCCAGGTTTCACAAAAGCAACACTTGATGAAGATTACAAAGAAATAATAGAAGGAATGTAAGAATGGTAAAGCAAGATACGATAACATACCAAACATATAGTGCTAAACCAAGTATTTTAGGAACTGGTGCAAAGTATGGTATAAATGAAATGGTAGAGACTGGTGTATCAATGGGATTGATGCAAGGTAGAAAAGTAGTAGTAGAGGGTATTACGAAAGATATACAAAATGAGTTTGTTAAAGATATGCTTCAAGATGGTTTGAGTGCCGGTCTAGGTTTCTTCTCAAATCAAGCAATGCAATTGCAAGAAAAGCTACTAGAAAAGGGTTATAATTCTGGTCTTGCTGTCGTCGCAACTTATTATAATAAAGGACTTATTAAAAGGAAATTTCAGCAAAAATTTGGTAGAGGTCGTAAGGCTACTATGTTTGCTAAATTTCTAGGAGGTAATAATAATAGGGCAGAGGAGAGCCGATTAATAGCTGACTTTGTTCAAATGGATATAGACTCTTCGGCGAGTTCTCACGATACTCTAGCTCGTCAAGGTGTCTTAGAAAATCAATTCGTAAATGAAACTCTACAAGTGCAAAAAGAGGGGGTTAGTGCAGATATAGCAAGGTTGCAAATTGACGGAATGCGTGACACTTTTGATATGAAAGTAAAAACTTCTTCATTTTTTGTTACTGATAAAAATTTAATTAAGAATATGACTGGAATGTCAAGCGTTAAGGATAAGCATATAAAAAAACTAAACTCTTTAAGTGGCTCTATGGTTTTTGAAGATAGTGAGGGTAACTATGTTGGTTACGCTGAGGCAGTCACAATTTTAATGAATGGAATGGGGCTACATCGTGCTTAGATTTTATTCTATTATTCTTTTTCCATTCTCATCGAATTTAAATTTACTCATCTTTTCTAGTATTTGTCTATGGTCTTCGTCTATATCTGCACTGGTTGGACTCATCAAAAAGAGGAACATGCTTATCATCGCTATTATTGTTAGAAACTCTAAAGCCCTATTTTGCCTATCAGATAAACTATCAACCCACTTACCAAATTCATATAGGACAATCTCAAACCCTAAACCAACTTTCTCCAACCCTAAACCAATCTTTTCAAGGATATACATATGAGCAACCTTTACCATGTTAAATTAAAAATAGGCAAACGAACCTTTACAGACAAGGTTTACGCTAATTCTTCTGATAGCATTATAGCATTTTATAAACAAGCATGTGAAGCTAAAGTTATGGAGATCAGCAATTCTAACCCAACACCAAAAATCACCACTCAATCATTTTTACAACATTAAAAAATAATTAACTAAAAACTTTTTATAGCCGTTAGTATTTTTTACGACTTCAATATCTTCTGTTTTTATTTCAATAAAGCTCCAATTATCACTATTAATGGGAGTAATAGTATTTTTGACATAGGTATAGCCTTGTGAATATTTACTAGTCCAAATGGATACCATCTATATAGCCTTTTATCATTGTTTGATAGAGAATATCCCAATCTAAAAAGTAAAAAAATGTTGTGAAAGTATTGATATGGTTAAAGAATGTTTTTCTCTTGTTTATAAGTCCATATAACTCTTTATAATCATCATCATATGTTAAGCATAGTGTATGAGTTAAGAATGCTAATATGTTAAAAACAAATAGCAACTCACTTAGTCCTTTTTTGCCGTGTCCAAAGTTATGTTCAAGATTGTAACCTCCTGTTTTTAATGTATTATTATTCTCATTTTCAATCTTCCATCTAGCACGACCTGCTTCTACAATCTCTTCTACATTTTCATCTTTAATTATATAGTCTGTTATAAAAGCACCACTATAAATTATCTTCCCTTTTACCTCTTTAACTTCAACACTACACCAATTTACTTTTATAGGATTCTTTTCTCCTGTAAGTTCTACTTCATGTAGATATTTATAGTTGTAACTCTCTTTTTTTCTTTGTTTATTTAGTTTAGTAGCTGTTTTAGTATCCATATTACCGAGGTTATCAACCATATGTACAGTTTCATATAATTTTTTATGAGAAGTCTCTTTGCAGACAAATATATAGTTATACTCTTTCTCTCTTATCTTTTTAATAAGTGAAGTCTTTGAATATAAATCATCGCCCAAGAGTACTAGTTTATATTTTTTAGCGAGTATATGTGTTTTATCTAACCATCTTTTGGATGCGTTAATCTCACAATCTTGTTTATCATCTCCATCCGTATTTGATATCATCTCTGGTAATAATGGAAGTATTGTATTGGTCTTTGGTTTTGCTATTATTGGTGTTATTGCACTATGGTAATATTGAAGAGTCTCACTACCTTTAGTATCTGTTTTTTTTCTTGTTTGACAATGCTCACAATGTATTTTTGTTGAAGAATGGTAGTAAGTGCCATCAAGAAGAACAAGGAGTGTCTTATTATCAAAATAGGTATATTTTTCTAAGGTTTTTTTTTCTAAAAGTAGTTTATATATTTTATCGAATGTAGGTTGTAGTTTATCACTATCTATATCATCTAATGTATCTCGTACATGATTATCACTTGGTATCTTTTTTATACCAAATAGTGATTTAGCATTACTTTTACCGCTTTTTGTATTCATTTTTCTTGCAAAGTCTAACCAAGATGGATTTTGAAAATAATACATTGCAAATGCTGATAGTGTTATATCACTCATTGTATATATTAGTTTCTCTTTACTCCTTGAATCTGGTAGTTTTTCAAACTCTTTTGCTATAAGACTTATTATCTGTTTTTGAAAATTCATTTATAAATTCTTTACTGCTAATTTTTAAAAGTATAGCAATTCTTATACCTTTTATTTTTTTACAAATTTTTTGGGGTAGAGTGAATTAGAATTGCTGTTTCACAGGTAGATCACTCTGTTTAAAGAGTTTAAAATCATGAGTAGTACCTTTGCATGTATGAGCACAAATAATACGTTCATCCTTGTCAATAACGATTTGCCCTTTTAGTGTATGGTTTCTTTTCTTCCCTGAGTAGTAATCTCTTTGCTTTTTTTTGGTCGTTGTATGGGGGACTCTGTAGCATCAATGACGATAAACTCTAAGTCCATATCATCTCCATATAAAGCACGTTTACTTGGTAATGAAAACTTTCCAGATTTTATTAAAACATCTTCAACATCTCTTACTATTCGAGAAGCTGTAGATTCACTTACTCCATAATCAAAGCCAATATGTTCTAAGGTTCTATATTCTCTGTAATAACTTAACATTAATAGTACTTTTTCTTTTGAATCTAAACTTTTTCTACCACCAACTCCATGGTTTTTAGTTCTCTCTTTTTCATAGGCTATAAATACTAAAAGCATTTCATTAAATGTATCTTTATTTACACCAATAAGACGCTTAAAATTCTTTGGTTCTTTCTTCTGTAATTTTTCATATTTATTCATATCAATCTTACCCCAATCCATTAATAACTAGCACTTAAAAGTGGAATAATTATTGCTTGCTTTTGAGAAAAATAAGGTGATAAGAAAATGGCAATAAAAGCAAGAGATAAATTAGCACAAAAGCGTTTAAGAAAAGGCTATGCAAAAATAGCTGAATCAAATAAACTTTTAGAGTTACTATCAAGAGTTCCAGACCATCGTAAAGGTCAAGGTAAACGGCATAAATTAGAACATATCTTATATCTAGCTATATTAGCTGGACTAATGGGAGCTACAGATTACAAACAAATTTCTATTTGGATAGATAAACATGTTCAAAAAGAAGAAGTAAAAAAACTTCTAGGTGTAGAATTTATAATAACACCAAAAAGAAGTGCTGTATCAGATATACTTGCAAAAGTTGATAGTGAGGCAGTAGAACTTTTGTTTAGAGAATGGATAAGAATTTATGTCGATACTACAGGAAAACATCTAAGCGTAGATGGTAAAGTGATGAATGGTATCAGATATAAAGACCAAAAGGCTATAGAAGTTGTTGGTGCAGTTTTATCAGAGATAGGTGTAGTTATTGCTCATCAAAAAATTGCAGAGAAATCAAATGAAATACCTGCTTTACAAGCTATGATAGCAGAGCTTGGAGATGAATTTCTCTTTACCTTTGATGCGATGAACACACAAAAAAACTCTTGATTCTATTGAGCAGAGTGGTTCAAAATATATTGCTAAAGTTAAAGGTAACCAAAAAACACTTCTTGATAAAATAAATGAAATATCAAGAGAGATAAAACCATCAAGCACTTATAAAGCTAAACCAATCCAGCAATCTAATGAGTGGATAAATAGAGAAGTATTTATATATGAACCAACTACTTTTTATCATAATGAAATTACCCATGTTCGCTCAATCATAAAAACTATTAAAAAAATACACAAGACAAACCATAAAACAGGAGAAGTAACAAACAGCACTAGTATTCAGTTCTGTATAGCAAATTTTCGTGAAAATGCGGAGTTCTTTCATGATAGAATTTTACTCCATTGGAAGGTAGAAACAATGCACCAATACAAAGATAATACACTTTTAGAAGATGACCATAATGCTCATCTAAATCCATTTTTAATGACAATTATCAGAAGCATTATTTTAAATATCTTGCACCTAAATGGTACAAAATCTATACAAGAACAACTCATTAACAATAGATGGGATTTAGATGACTCTATCGCTCAACTCTTGAAATTTAGTTTTTAGTGGATTGGGGTGTATCAATCTGATAGCATTTTTAGTTCCTACTTTTAGAGTTTTGCAAGAAGTCTAATTTAAAAATAGAACACTCTCCAACAAAAGTTGAAACATCACAAAGAAATCATATACACTTATCTGTTCGTGGTTTTATAAAACTTGAGAAACTTCGATTAAACTATAAAATGAACCACTTTGCCATTAAGGAAAAAATATATATTGAGGCTCTCCAAGTCGCCTACCAAAAAGTTGAAGAATTACAAGTTGCTTAGATTTGTAGCACTTCTTAAACTTTATGAATTTAGATTATCGTAACATCAGTTTATAATATACAATGATATAAGTAGGAATATATAAAACAATAGTGATTGTATGTATGATTACGATAGCCCATATTACTTTCATATCTGCATTTTCAGTACTCAAAGTGTAAATATCATAAACTAAACTTAGTATGTGCCAAGATAGCAATATAGGTAAATAAGTTTTCCAAATTATTTTTTTAAATATATTTTTGTTTTTTACATACTCAAAAATAGCAATTAATGAAATAGTGTCTATTAATAAATTAAAGTAAGCCCTTACTCCATAACTAGAATCTATCAGTTGAAATCCGTAAACATATAATGCAACCATAACGAAAAGATAAATCTTCAAAGCTGTTTTCAATTTGTGTCCTTTTGTAAGCTAACGGCAGTCGTGAGCGATAATTTTCCTTTAGGTAAATTATTCGTTCCTCGGAGACTGTGAAAGAACTCTAAAAAGTCATTCTGAACTTGATTCAGAATCTAGCGTTTAAGGGCTTTTAGATTCCGTATCAAGTACGGAATGACAGTTCTTTCACAGTCTCTCGTATTTGTTAGCATTTTAAGTCACTTCTGTTGCTTTCTTAATGCTTCAACGGCTTGTTCAATACCTTTATCTTCTTTAGCTTTACTCCATACATCCCAAAAGTCTATGGTTGCACTATTAGGTTTTATTGTTGGTTCATCAATTCTTACTCTACTTGGCAGCAGTGATGCATCTCCAACTATCAAAGCTTCTCCAATATCTAAAATTGGTAATAATTCAGAAAAATCTCCTAAATTATCAGGAAATAGTCTTTTGATTACATTTTGATCATCAGGATTAGTTAATCTCATTGCTATGAAATTCCCACATTGACTTAATATCGTTTTATTTACATCTGAAGGTCTTTGGCTAATAACAACAAGAGAGATCCCATATTTCCTACCTTCTTTAGCTATCCTTTCAAAGCTTTGCAGTCCTTTTTCTTCTATGCTCCCTTTAGTCTGAGCAGGTAAATAAAGATGTGCTTCATCACAAAAAAGTGCTATCGGATGTCTTTTTTCTTCTTCCATCCATTGCTGAATAGAAAAAATTAATCTGCCGATTAATCCAGTAATAAGAGGTAAAATATCAGATGGGACCTCAGAGAAATCAATAATTTTCAAACCTTTATCATTTCCAAAATCTAATAATTTATTGGCTAATTCTAAAAACCAGTCATATTCTAGGAGAGCATTATCCGCGTTAAAAATAAAATTTAATCTTTTATCAGATTGCTTACTACTTAATCTTTGCACAAAACGTGTGAGTTTTCCATTTAATGGACCTTGCTTTTCACTTCCAGCTCTGGCTCCAGGGACCATTTCAGTATCTTTATCTTGTAGTGAAGATAATACATCATTAAGTTTATATGGAATTGGACTTTCAACAGTAAAGTTATTTAATACATCAGTTTTACCATCTTCAACAAGTTTTTCTTTTTTATATTTAATAATTAAATCAAAAAGTGTTCTAGATTGATTTGGAGCATTCGCATCACTTCTATCTAAAAGCAAAGATTCAACTTCTTCATAAGATAAAAGCCAATATGGCAAAAATATTGTATCAGTATCACTTGGAGTGTCTGATGGTCCAGCAATTTTAAGTAACGTAGTATTATGTAAATCTTTTAGTGGTTTATACTCACCATGTAAATCAAATACAAGACTATTAATAGATTGAAGTGCAGAAGCTTTTTCGAGTATATTTGCTACTGTCCATGACTTTCCAGACCCTGTTCCACCAACAATAACAGCATGTCTTTGGAAAAATTTATTACCATCTAAGTTTGCATTTGATTCTTCCGATATGGTATATTTACCTATTGTTAAAGGATTCTCACTACTTGATGAAATAATATTCATAAATGCAGAAAGCTCGGCTTCTTGTAATAAAAAACAATCTGCATTAATACTGGGAACTGTGTCTAATGTTCTCTTAAAAGTATTACGTGCTGTTCCAGTCCTTTCTATAAGCGTACCTACAAGGTTTACTTTAATTATATTTTCAACAATATAGTCAGGTTCTCCACTTTCGTCAATTTTATCAGAAATTGCCTTTCTCATGATTTTTGATATAAGACCTATGATAGTTTGACCTGTTTTGGTAGAACGTACTTGAACTATTTGATTCACTTGCACACTGTTTAATAACTCTTCCTTATCTACTTGAACAGTAATACTTCCAGTATCAACACTTTGTACTTTTCCAATTAATGAGTTAGGGTTCATAATTATAATATCTCCATAAATTTATTTAGTTGCCAATAAGAGCCATCGATTTCTAGACTTATTTCGGTTGAATCTTTTGATGTTTTATATGTAATTTTAGTTTTATTCTCATTCGAAGAGTCTTCTAAAAAGATATACTTATCAGCATCTTTTAACTCTTCCTTTGTATTCTCTGTTACTTCCTTTGTTATTAGTACAATAGGTATACCTTTTTTTACTTTCGCACGAATTTTTGGTGTCAGATGTTCATCATTAAATCCAAAACCTACAACAAGAAAACTGGAAGCGGTTTCAATTAAGCTATCTGATTTTTGAATTAGTTCTCTATAAGGGCTGTGATAAGCTTCTCTATACTTATTTTTGCTTGGTGTTATAATTTGAGGCTCGTATTTATCTGAATAACAGTTAATGTATCGAATATCATCATTTACATTAAACCAATTGAGAGAGCCATGTACTTTAATTAAATTAACCATATCTCTATTTTTAAATAAAGTATTATCAAATATTGAAAGCATTTTTCCGTTAAAACCATCAGTAAAAGGGATATTATTATATGATAAAACATATTCCAATACCCTATCATAGTTAGTTGTAATAATATTTACAACTTTTGGATGAGTGTAAATAAGTTTTTCAATTAATACTTTAACCCCATTAAACTCTGGATTGCCTGATAAAACTTTTTCTAAGACTTGAATATCAATTTTATGAATAGTATCCCATATTATTTTTTTTATTTGTGGCATCTCTTCTTGGTATTTTTCTTTACCTAACTCAATTTCTAAGTTTTCATTTTGTATATCAAAGTCTTTAATCTCTTTTTTTAATGCTTCATTGAGGTGCCACATACTAGGTAAACCAAAGGAAATAGTTGCTCCTGAACCCCAAACAATTAATGGTGGTGTTTCTATGAATTTTTGAACTATTTTAAATACTGTTTCTATATTTTCATCGGGCAAATTTAGTTTCCTTATTGTATTTTTTAATTATATTGGATGTATGCTAACGGTTGACTTCAGCGTTAGCTGTTCGTTGCAAGGAGACTGTGAAAGAACTCTAAAAAGTCATTCTGAACTTGATTCAGAATCTAGCGTTTAAGGGCTTTTAGATTCCGTATCAAGTACGGAATGACAGTTCTTTCACAGTCTCAAGGTTTTGTTAGGCATTTGAAAATCTTGATATTCTATGAACATTTTTTGTTGACCTTTTAGCTCAATACTTTCTTCTTTTTGATACTCTAATATTCCACTTGCAACAAAAGTTGCAAGATTAACGGGAACAGCATTACCAATCATTTGTTCTAAATCTGTTTTTGTACCAATAAACTTAAAATTCTCGGGAAAAGTTTGAAGATAGCTTCTTTCTATTGTTGTCAAGGGTCTCATATCTTCTAGTCTAATAGATTCAGGGTCTCCAGAGTGCTTCTTATATCCTGCCGGTATTGGTCTGTTAACACCTCTTACCGTTGGACTAGGCTCATCTATAGAAAATATTCCTCTTCTGTTATAGTTTCTAGGGTGTCTATAATAATAGTCTAGGTCAAACTTATCACCCAAATAATCACGTATAGTCATTTTTTTAGCGTTTAGATTTTTTTCGAATATTGGTAGCAACTGATTATTTTTATCATTTAGTGAACCAATTAAAAAAAATCTTTTTCTTGATTGAGGTGTATTGCAATATGAAGCGTCTAATACCACAGCAGTTAATCCATAACCATTTTTTTTATATTGTTCAATAACATCTAGCAAAATGCCACTTTTTTTAATTCTTTCAACATTTTCCATTACAAACAATTTTGGCTTATAGCTACAAATAATATTTGCAAAACTATATGTTAAGTCAGCTCGACCTCTTGATTCATCTCTTTTGCCTGCAGAAGAAAAATCTTGACATGGAGGACCGCCTATAATCATATCAGGATTATATTTTTTAATAATATCAATTGTTCCTTCTTCATCTTTTATATCATATAAGTGGCATTTGTGAGAAAAATTTTCATTATAAACTTTAACTGACCTTTCCCAATTATCAATTGAACCTAAAATATCTATGCCAGCATTTTTAAAGCCAAGGCTCATACCCCCACAACCCGAAAATAAATCTACACAAGTCATTAGACTTCTTGCAAAACTCTAAAAGTAGGAACTAAAAATGCTATCAGATTGATATGAATAAATATGAAAAATTACAGAAGAAAGAACCAAAGAATTTTAAGCGTCTTATTGGTGTAAATAAAGAATTCTTTAGTAATAGCAAGTAAATCAAAAAAAAAGTTAATAGATATGAAATAATATGTATAGATAGGTAACACTATAGTGAAATATAGCCTAACTTGTGCATAAATTCAAATGAAATTATAAAACCTATTACAATATTTCTATATTTTTTATCCTCATTATTATTTTTATCCATTTCATTTAATTTATTTTGTATCTTGTCATACTTAATCATTTCTTCTTTATCGTGTCTAAAAAAAAGAAGTTCTAAATTCTTATAGTTGGCTTGCTTAACTTTTTGATCACCCCAGTCCACTAAAAACTAAATTTCAAGAGTTGAGCGATAGAGTCATCTAAATCCCATCTATTGTTAATGAGTTGTTCTTGTATAGATTTTGTACCATTTAGGTGCAAGATATTTAAAATAATGCTTCTGATAATTGTCATTAAAAATGGATTTAGATGAGCATTATGGTCATCTTCTAAAAGTGTATTATCTTTGTATTGGTGCATTGTTTCTACCTTCCAATGGAGTAAAATTTTATCATGAAAGAACTCCGCATTTTCACGAAAATTTGCTATACAGAACTGAATACTAGTGCTGTTTGTTACTTCTCCTGTTTTATGGTTTGTCTTGTGTATTTTTTTAATAGTTTTTATGATTGAGCGAACATGGGTAATTTCATTATGATAAAAAGTAGTTGGTTCATATATAAATACTTCTCTATTTATCCACTCATTAGATTGCTGGATTGGTTTAGCTTTATAAGTGCTTGATGGTTTTATCTCTCTTGATATTTCATTTATTTTATCAAGAAGTGTTTTTTGGTTACCTTTAACTTTAGCAATATATTTTGAACCACTCTGCTCAATAGAATCAAGAGTTTTTTTGTGTGTTCATCGCATCAAAGGTAAAGAGAAATTCATCTCCAAGCTCTGCTATCATAGCTTGTAAAGCAGGTATTTCATTTGATTTCTCTGCAATTTTTTGATGAGCAATAACTACACCTATCTCTGATAGAACTGCACCAACAACTTCTATAGCCTTTTGGTCTTTATATCTACTACCATTCATCACTTTACCATCTACGCTTAGATGTTTTCCTGTAGTATCGACATAAATTCTTATCTATTCTCTGAACAAAAGTTCAACTGCCTCACTATCAACTTTTGCAAGTATATCTGAGACAGCACTTCTTTTTGGTGTTATTATAAATTCTACACCTAGAAGTTTTTTTACTTCTTCTTTTTGAACATGTTTATCTATCCAAATAGAAATTTGTTTGTAATCTGTAGCTCCCATTAGTCCAGCTAATATAGCTAGATATAAGATATGTTCTAATTTATGCCGTTTACCTTGACCTTTACGATGGTCTGGAACTCTTGATAGTAACTCTAAAAGTTTATTTGATTCAGCTATTAGACTTCTCCTAAAAGCTCATAGTAATACATCACTTTAGATACCTGTTTATAGGCTTTAGCAAGATTATATTTTAGTAATATTCAAATTACTCTTATATTTTAAATTAAAGTAACTGCGTAGGGACATATATCCAAATATTGAAAAAGGTTTTAGGAGAAGTCTATTTTTGCATAGCCTTTTCTTGAACGCTTTTGTGCTAATTTATCTCTTGCTTTTATTGCCATTTTCTTATCACCTTATTTTTCTCAAAAGCAAGCAATAATTATTCCACTTTTAAGTGCTAGTTATTAATGGATTGGGGTGCTTTTTGATTACTTTCTAATTCTCTTAACCTAGTATAAATTAAATGTATATCTGATTTGAAGAACATTATTTAATACCATAAATTTTAAATTCAAGATCAGAAGGAACTCTAAGAGAAAAAAGAAGACGAGAAGGAATACCTGCATTTGATGCTTTAAGAGGAGCAGAAAGAAATTGTTTAGTCTTGTAAATTTTTGAGTCGTAACTAAAAAGAAAATATTCTAAAGTTCCAAAAGAATAACCTATATCTCTATCAAAGTCTAACCAAGCAGAACCTTGTATAGAATGAATATTTTTCAAGGGATCAAATAAAGTAGCAGACCAATATTCATATGTTGGATCCAATTCTAAAGATTTATAAGGTAAGACTGCATCACCGAGATAATAATAAAATGCAGAAAGAGCCTTTAAACCATTAGACTTCTTGCAAAACTCCTCTATACCTCAGAGAGCTAAGAAGGACTAAAATTGTGTAAAACAAATTTTTATTCCTAGCCTAAGCTAAGGGTAAAATATTTTTTTATGCAAGGTTAGTACGTACTGTCCCTTCCATAGGACACTTTATAGAGAGCCTTACTCAGCGTCAAAGAACCCCCAACCGTAGCTTTGGCGACGCTTGAGAACATTTACTTTGATTAAAACTCTCTATAAAGTGCTAAGGCATATAGGAGTTTTGCAAGAAGTCTATTTAATGCAGCAAGAGAAAAATCAATGCGGACTTTAGTATAACCTTTAGGGATTGGTAACTGTGTGTAAATAGTTTTACTAAAAGATAATTTTGTTAAAAAAATGTAATCCTCAGATGTTCCCAAGTCACCCTTAATACCTTGTATACCAGTATTTCCAATTTCTCCCTTATCCCCAGTTAAGCCTGTATTTCCGGTATTTCCAATTTGACCCTTAATTCCTTGTATACCAGTTTTTCCAATTTCTCCCTCATCCCCAGTTAAGCCTATATCTCCAGTTTTTCCAGTCTGACCCCTAATACCCCGTATACCAATCTCTCCAATGTCCCCAGTCAAGCCTATACTCCCAGTTTCCCCCTTAAGCCCTTGTTCTCCAGTATCTCCAGTTTCACCCTTTGGACCAGTTGTAAGATGTTTAATTAAATAAGAATCGATATGATTTAGAATTTCTAAAGACTCAATATCTAAATTTCCATAGCCTAAGTTAATCATTTCTATTACATCTCTTTGTTGAGAAATTAATGATTGTCTTTTATCTTCTGAAATGTCTGATGTTATGTCCTCTAAGATGTTTGTTAGAAAAGCTTCAAAGAGTTGATTTTGTGTTACCATGATAATCCTTTAATAATTTAAAAAAATATAGAATTTGTATAGTTTATTAAATCATTTTTTGTACAGAGGGGTGACCTCTATACTTGGTATTGTACGAAACTTGTGATTTTTACATCTTCAGCTTTGACACCATTGAAAGTTTTATTTAAGAACGCTGTAATGATTTCAGGTTCTCCAATTGTAGCTTTTACTTTGATTGAAACAAAAGCAGACTTTTTAGCTGATGGATTCTTTAAAAGAACTGTTACAGCGTTAAATGGAACAAGGACAGCATCAGGTTCAGAACCGTTTACTTTTGTTGTTTCTTCAAATACTTGTAAACTTCCATTATAAAAAGACTGAGCGACTTGTAAAGCTGATGCCGCACTACTAGCGTTAATTGTGGTTACATTACGACCACCACCTACGAATAATTCTACTACTCTTTGTTTTGGCATTATTTACCCCTTAACTTGTAGATGAATCAGCACCAACACCGAATACATCATAATTTTTGATACTAATCCTGTCACAAGATTTAGCGTTTGGTAACTTAACTACACCGACACATGCGGTTGTTGGCAGCAATTCTAATTCACTCTACCCCAAAAAATTTGTAAAAAAATAAAAGGTATAAGAATTGCTATACTTTTAAAAATTAGCAGTAAAGAATTTATAAATGAATTTTCAAAAACAGATAATAAGTCTTATAGCAAAAGAGTTTGAAAAACTACCAGATTCAAGGAGTAAAGAGAAACTAATATATACAATGAGTGATATAACACTATCAGCATTTGCAATGTATTATTTTCAAAATCCATCTTGGTTAGACTTTGCAAGAAAAATGAATACAAAAAGCGGTAAAAGTAATGCTAAATCACTATTTGGTATAAAAAAGATACCAAGTGATAATCATGTACGAGATACATTAGATGATATAGATAGTGATAAACTACAACCTACATTCGATAAAATATATAAACTACTTTTAGAAAAAAAAACCTTAGAAAAATATACCTATTTTGATAATAAGACACTCCTTGTTCTTCTTGATGGCACTTACTACCATTCTTCAACAAAAATACATTGTGAGCATTGTCAAACAAGAAAAAAAACAGATACTAAAGGTAGTGAGACTCTTCAATATTACCATAGTGCAATAACACCAATAATAGCAAAACCAAAGACCAATACAATACTTCCATTATTACCAGAGATGATATCAAATACGGATGGAGATGATAAACAAGATTGTGAGATTAACGCATCCAAAAGATGGTTAGATAAAACACATATACTCGCTAAAAAATATAAACTAGTACTCTTGGGCGATGATTTATATTCAAAGACTTCACTTATTAAAAAGATAAGAGAGAAAGAGTATAACTATATATTTGTCTGCAAAGAGACTTCTCATAAAAAATTATATGAAACTGTACATATGGTTGATAACCTCGGTAATATGGATACTAAAACAGCTACTAAACTAAATAAACAAAGAAAAAAAGAGAGTTACAACTATAAATATCTACATGAAGTAGAACTTACAGGAGAAAAGAATCCTATAAAAGTAAATTGGTGTAGTGTTGAAGTTAAAGAGGTAAAAGGGAAGATAATTTATAGTGGTGCTTTTATAACAGACTATATAATTAAAGATGAAAATGTAGAAGAGATTGTAGAAGCAGGTCGTGCTAGATGGAAGATTGAAAATGAGAATAATAATACATTAAAAACAGGAGGTTACAATCTTGAACATAACTTTGGACACGGCAAAAAAGGACTAAGTGAGTTGCTATTTGTTTTTAACATATTAGCATTCTTAACTCATACACTATGCTTAACATATGATGATGATTATAAAGAGTTATATGGACTTATAAACAAGAGAAAAACATTCTTTAACCATATCAATACTTTCACAACATTTTTTTACTTTTTAGATTGGGATATTCTCTATCAAACAATGATAAAAGGCTATATAGATGGTATCCATTTCAGCAATTCTAATTCACTCTACCCCAAAAAATTTGTAAAAAAATAAAAGGTATAAGAATTGCTATACTTTTAAAAATTAGCAGTAAAGAATTTATAAATGAATTTTCAAAAACAGATAATAAGTCTTATAGCAAAAGAGTTTGAAAAACTACCAGATTCAAGGAGTAAAGAGAAACTAATATATACAATGAGTGATATAACACTATCAGCATTTGCAATGTATTATTTTCAAAATCCATCTTGGTTAGACTTTGCAAGAAAAATGAATACAAAAAGCGGTAAAAGTAATGCTAAATCACTATTTGGTATAAAAAAGATACCAAGTGATAATCATGTACGAGATACATTAGATGATATAGATAGTGATAAACTACAACCTACATTCGATAAAATATATAAACTACTTTTAGAAAAAAAAACCTTAGAAAAATATACCTATTTTGATAATAAGACACTCCTTGTTCTTCTTGATGGCACTTACTACCATTCTTCAACAAAAATACATTGTGAGCATTGTCAAACAAGAAAAAAAACAGATACTAAAGGTAGTGAGACTCTTCAATATTACCATAGTGCAATAACACCAATAATAGCAAAACCAAAGACCAATACAATACTTCCATTATTACCAGAGATGATATCAAATACGGATGGAGATGATAAACAAGATTGTGAGATTAACGCATCCAAAAGATGGTTAGATAAAACACATATACTCGCTAAAAAATATAAACTAGTACTCTTGGGCGATGATTTATATTCAAAGACTTCACTTATTAAAAAGATAAGAGAGAAAGAGTATAACTATATATTTGTCTGCAAAGAGACTTCTCATAAAAAATTATATGAAACTGTACATATGGTTGATAACCTCGGTAATATGGATACTAAAACAGCTACTAAACTAAATAAACAAAGAAAAAAAGAGAGTTACAACTATAAATATCTACATGAAGTAGAACTTACAGGAGAAAAGAATCCTATAAAAGTAAATTGGTGTAGTGTTGAAGTTAAAGAGGTAAAAGGGAAGATAATTTATAGTGGTGCTTTTATAACAGACTATATAATTAAAGATGAAAATGTAGAAGAGATTGTAGAAGCAGGTCGTGCTAGATGGAAGATTGAAAATGAGAATAATAATACATTAAAAACAGGAGGTTACAATCTTGAACATAACTTTGGACACGGCAAAAAAGGACTAAGTGAGTTGCTATTTGTTTTTAACATATTAGCATTCTTAACTCATACACTATGCTTAACATATGATGATGATTATAAAGAGTTATATGGACTTATAAACAAGAGAAAAACATTCTTTAACCATATCAATACTTTCACAACATTTTTTTACTTTTTAGATTGGGATATTCTCTATCAAACAATGATAAAAGGCTATATAGATGGTATCCATTTGGACTAGTAAATATTCACAAGGCTATACCTATGTCAAAAATACTATTACTCCCATTAATAGTGATAATTGGAGCTTTATTGAAATAAAAACAGAAGATATTGAAGTCGTAAAAAATACTAACGGCTATAAAAAGTTTTTAGTTAATTATTTTTTAATGTTGTAAAAATGATTGAGTGGTGATTTTTGGTGTTGGGTTAGAATTGCTGCCTGTGAAACCTCAAACTTGTATCTATGTAGATTTAGGCTATCTTGGTATTAAAAAGCAACATAATAACACTCAAATACCATATAAGAAATCAAAGCTACATCCATTAACTGATACACAAAAAAATCAAAATAAAAGAGAAGCTTCAGCTCGCATATGTGTTGAACATATCAATGCTAAATTAAAGACTTTTCAAATCCTTAAACAGAAATATCGTAACCGTAGAAAAAGGTTCAATCTTCGCTTCAATCTGATATGTGGATTAGTTAATTTTGACCGTGGATTTGAGGTTGCTGGAAAATGAGTTTTGCAAGAAGTCTATTTTGTTTTAAAGATTTATGATATTCCTCTATTTTCCACCGTCTTTTGTAGATTTCAAGTACCTGATTGAAAGATAAGTCTATATCATTGGACTTCTCCTAAAAGCTCACAGTAATACATCCATTTAGATACTTGTTTATAGGCTTTAGCAAGATTATATTTTAGTAATATTGAAATTACTCTTATATTTTAAATTAAAGTAACTGCGTAGGGACATATATCCAAATATTGAAAAAGGTTTTAGGAGAAGTCTATTAGTAACAAGATATAAATAAGTAGATTCTTAATACTTGAAAACCATTTATCAAATAAAATATATTTATATTTCACTTCATTATTGTGATGTAAAATTTGAAGTTTATCTTGCATTATTTCATTTTTACTAAAGAGAGATTTTTTAATATTCTTCTGATGTTCCTCACTCCACTTATTTTCAGTTTTTGTGATAATTTCATATCCCAAAGGGATAGATATACCTGTAGCATCTGTATAATGAAAATTTAGCATTAAGATACCTTTTTGCATCTTTTGTGAGACATGGTCATAATGCCAGCAAACTACATCATTTACTTTACTCCAAGGCTTATGCATAAGCATATCATCGATAATAATACAAGCATTGTCTTCATTCTCATAATCTCTTAAAAATGGTTTTATTGATTTCCACAAAGTCTTTTCATCATCAAGAGAATCATTTAATAGTAGATGCTTTGTGAAAACATCATGACTATTACCTGTTACTTTTGAAAGTTTTGTCATCTCTATCTTGCTAAATGAACTGATTGCGAAATTTATGTACATATCTTCTAATTGCTTCATATATATTTTAAGCATTTTTAATGCCATCTATTTTTAATATGTCACCTTTTGTAAATTTGAAGGTTTAGATTATCGTAACATCAGAAACCAAAAAGGATAGTCCCTCTCAAAAATACCTCTAAATCTTGAAGGAAAACATCTTTTCACAGAATCCTATAGCTATGATGAGAATGGAAACCTTCTAAGTAACTACCCAAATTTAATTTCAAAATTAACACCATATCCCATCATAACTTTTTCAACATAGTTTTTCATATTTTCTATGGATAGATAAGCATCAAATTCTATCCAGTAATACTTCATAAATTTCCATACCATTTCAATTGGATTTAATTGAGGAGAATAAGGTGGTAAATAAAAGATACTCAATCCTTTTTCTTCCCATTTTAGTATCATCTCTTTAAACTTTTTACTTGTGTGAATTGAGGCATTATCAACAACAGCAACAGTAGGCTTTGAAATCTCATCTACAAAGAGATTAAAATGACCTATGACTACTTCTGTATCAACTTTATCATAGCTTGTTGAAGCAAAAAGTGTTGATTTATTTTTGTTAAAAAATCCAAGGACATTGAGGTTGAATCCACTCTCATCAAAGTATTCAACATCAATTTCTCCTGCAAGAACCTTTGTTTCAAGCACTTCAAGCTCTTTCTTCTTTCTTTCATAGAGTTCAGGGTCTGTTTTTTTTGCTGTACTTCTGCGAATGCGTTTATAGCTTAAATTGAGTGTTTTTTTAAATAGCGTTTAAAGGTCTTATAGCTCATTTTTATTGATAGCTTTTCTACACTTAAAGCATATGCTTTTTTTGGTTGATGCGAATACATTTTGATGAACTCTGAAATAACTTTTTTATCGTTATCTTCATTCAAAATAGTCTTTCTTCCTCGACATTTTTGAATAGCTAAACTCTTTATTCCATTTGCTTTAAAATCATTAATCCAATTATAAATTGTTCTTTGAGATACTTCAAATATCTCTGCTAATTCATTTTTGCTTTTACCTGCCTTTAGTAGTAGTAAAGCATGTGCTCTGTGACGCTCTTGTTTAGTTAATCCACTATCTTTTATATAGCTCAGTTTATTTAGTATCTCTTTTTCTTTCATCATAACTTTTTACTTGCAAAAAGTGTTCCAATTTTGAAATTATATTTGCCTTTCTACTTAATTTCTCATTTGTGGTTTCAAGATTGAATTTTAATACAGTTTGTGCCATAATGATACCTGTTATTTGGAAAAATTACACCCCTTGGGTGAACTTCTTTGAGTGTTACTTTTTCGCTTTAAAGTACCTAATTATAGAGTAATTTAGATTGTTGTCTAATTTGGTATGGAATTATTAGGGATTAGGGTTAATATACTCTTTATAGTACAACAGATATAATACTTAAATTCAGCTTGTATATTTATATTAGAAAGCTAAACTAAATACACTTTGAAAAAATTACAAAAAACAAAAAAAGGATAAATCATAAAAAGATTTATAATAATCACTATGCTTGTAGTGTTGTTTGGAGTATCATTTACTGCTTGTTTAAGTAGTAAAGATGAAAAGTCAAAAGAATCAGTTACAAATACTATCACGGGTACTTTCCAAGATAGTGCAGTTTCAGGTCTTGATTATAATTGTAGTTCAGATAAAAGAGGAGTTACAAATACTTTAGGAGAATACACTTGTAATGAGGGAGATACGGTAGAGTTTAACCTTGCAGGTATCTCTTTAGGTATAGTAGATGTAGAAAATACCATTACTCCTCTTACCTTATTTCCAAGTAATAAAACAGCAACTATAAATTTAGCTCAACTGTTGCAAACACTTGACAGTGACAATAATGCTAGTAATGGTATCACACTAGATCCAAAACTATTAGCCTTATTAAAAGATAATAGTATTGATTTTACATCAGATACTTTTGATACTGATGTAGCTGATATACTTGGTAAAACTCTCGTTACTCAAACAGATGCTATTAATCATTTAAACATTATTTTAAGTACTTTAGGTCTTACAACAATTGTAGCTCCTAATGATAATAATTTAACTGCTTCAAATATAGTTGCTCCATCATCTATTTTAAATGGGAATGATTTAAATATCTCATTAACTGTTGTAGATATTGATGGAGTTAATTCTGTAAACTATGGTATTTATAAAGTAGGTACCAATGCTAATGCTTTAGTTTCTACGGGAATATTGCAAGATAAAAATAATGATAATAACTACTCAGTTTTACTTAAGATTTCATCTTTAGGTGATGGAAATTACACCGTTGAAGTAAATGCTACTGGTGTAGTTAATGGAAATAATCCTAAGAGTACAGAAACTAAGGTTCACGCATTTAATATCTTCAGTGAGGATACTCAAGAAGGTTCATTAAATCCACCTTCAAAACCTGATATCCCAGTTGTAAACCCACCTTCAAAACCTCATATCCAAGTTGTAAACCCACCTTCAAAACCTCATATCCAAGTTGAAAACCCACCTTCAAAACCTTACATTCTAGTTGTAAAACCATCTGTGCTTCTTAAATCTATAAAAATCACAAGCCCGAAAAGTGTACTGAGAGTTTCTCAAAGTGTAAGCTTGAACTTGCTAGGTGTTTACAGTGATGGTACAACTAAAGATGTGAGCAATCAAGCAGTTTTTCACACTAATAACACACAAATTATTTCTGCCTATGGAAAGACTATAAAAGCATTGGAAATTGGCACAGTATCTGTATATGCAACTATTGGAAATATAACTTCAAATTCTATTTCAATGACTATGAATAAACGAATTGATACAAGTAATTTTTCACTTACAAATTTTGGATCTACATATGCAAACATTATTCCAGGAGATTCAACCAAAGATACATATGATGAAAAACTATTTTGTATGATAACAGGGAAGATACTAGCAGAAGATGCTAGTCCATTATCTGGTGTTAAAGTAACTATCCATAATCATCCAGAATATGGTTCATTATTAACAGACAACAATGGAACATATGCCTTTGCTTCAGAAGGTGGTACCTATTTAACTATGCGTTATAGTGCAAATGGATTTACGACTATTGATCGTAAAATATATGCCCCTGCAAAGAGATGGTCAATCGCACCTTCTGTTACCATGCTCCAAGTTGATACCAAAGTAACAACTATTACATTAGGAACAACTGCACCCCTTATTCATACATCTACTCCTATTGTGGATGATAGAGGAGAGCGATCGACTACTCTAGTGTTTAACAATATTTCAAATGCAACAGTAACATCAAAAGATGGAACTACTCGAAATCTTACTAAAATTGCAGTCAGAGCAACAGAATTTAAAACTCCAAAGTCAATGCCTGCTGATTTACCTACCCAATCAGCCTATACCTATTGTTCAGATTTACAAGTTGATGGTGTTGGTGATGATGAAAATGTTACATTTGATGCACCAGTTATTATGTATGTGGATAACTTTTTAGGTTTTGATATTGGAGAGATAGTTCCTATTGGCTATTATGATAGAGATGATGCTAAATGGAAAGCCTCAAAAAATGGTGTAGTTATACAGCTACTTGACACGGATGGAGATGGCATAGTAGATGCACTCGATAGTACAGGAGACTCTCTTGGAAATGATTTAAATAATAACGGTTCTTTTAAAGATGAAGTTGCTGGAATTCAAAATAATCCAAATTATAAAGCAGGTAAAAGTTACTGGAGAGCAGAGATAACACACTTCACACCATGGGATCACAACTGGCCATACGGTCCACCAGATGATGCTGAGTCTCCAGATGAACCAGATGTAGAAGATCAAACACCACCAGACGATTGTAATGTTGATATCAACTCTTATGTTACAGCTAAGACAAGAGTTTTTCATGAAGATGTACCTGTAGCTGGAACAGATACAAGCCTGCATTACTCTTCAAAAAGAGTTGATGGGTATGTTCATGTAATAGAGACCTCAATTGACACTACAAATATACCTGCTTCTGTTATAGGTGTCAGTGTTAAACTAGAAGTAGCTGGACGAGTTTTTAAAAAGGAACCTGCTATCTCTCAATTGGGCAATCTACAATTTAAATGGGATGGTAAAGATATTTTAGGAAACAAAGTTACAGGGAATACTACTGCAAAATTAACTGTATCATATAAATATCAAATGGTTTATTATCGTGCTTCATCACAATTTTCACAAGCATGGGCAAATGCAGGGACTAATGCAATAGGAGTTCGTGGACGAGATACTGTAAACTTACGGACTACTAAAGAACTAAGTATAAAGGTTGAAAATACTACTGATAATAATAGTAATTTAGCAAAAGGTTGGACATTTTCAAATGTTAATTACCTTGGTGTAAATAGCATAAATAAAGGTGATGGTACTAAAGTTGAAAAAGAGACTAGCCTCCAAGATGGCTTAGTTGCTTATTATAGATTTGAAGGTAATACTGAAGATATTAGTGGGAAAAAAAATCATGGGGTTGCTAACAGTGGTGTTAGCTATGTTGATGGGATTATCGGTAAAGCAGCAAAATTTAATGGAATTAATGGGAGTATTTTAGTTAAACAGTCAAGTAGCTTAAATAATTTAAAAGAAATAACATTATCATTTTGGACAAAATACAATAAATATGACAGTGGTTGCTGCAATGTTTCTGCTCATATAGCAAATGGGACTGATTATCGTGATGGTATATTTAACTATAGTACCGAAAATGGTATATCTTATTACTTAGGTCGTACTGGTAACGCAATCAGGGTAAGTCTTGATTTAGATGCAACCATACCACTTCAAGAACAAAAATTCATATTTGTTACTTTTGTTGCAGATAAAACAACTATCAAGATGTATAAAAATGGAATTTTAGTCGATGAAAAGGCAAGAACGATTAGTCAAATTTCTCGTCCATCTTATGACTGGACAATAGGCAGTATGAGTGGCAATTATCATCTAAATGGACTCATAGACGACCTTCGTATATATGATAAAGCATTAAACAGTGAACATATTAATGCTATTTATAATTATGGCTCAACAGGAGTCACAAGTTATAATTACGACTCCTATAAAATTTCTGATAACAATCTAGAATATACTTTTAATCTTAACGGAAAACATCTATTCACAAAATCTTATCCAGATAAAAAAACTTTAGAATCATATATCTATGATGAAAATGGAAATCTTATCTCTATAACAGACAACTTCTCAAATACAATCACAATCACAAGAGATGACAATGGAATTCCAACTTTAATAACAGCTCCAAATGGACAAGAAACATATTTGAATGTAGATTCTAATGGAGACCTTCTATCAGTAACATACGAAGATTATTCAAGCTATGAATTTGAATACAATAGTGTCTCCTTAATGACTCAAGAGACAGACCCTAATGGAAATGTATTCACACACCTCTTTGATGATAACGGTAGAATCTCTCAAGATACAGATTCCATAGGTGGAGACTGGCAGTTTACAAAAAGTAATAGTGCCAAAGCAACTACATATACAATGACCAAACCAGAGGGAGATGTGACAAGTTCTACAGACACCAAACAAGCTGATGGTTCTACTTTATCGCTAAGGACACTTCCAAGTGGAGATACTATCTCCTCAACAATCTCAGTAGATAAAAAACAAATATCTCTCTCAAAAGGTGGAGTAAGTACAAGCACTCTATATACTACAGACACACTCACTCAACAAAAGATTCTCTCTTCTCAAACAACAACCCAAGTAAGTGGACTTAAAAAGCAAATAGTATATACAAGAAGTTATGATGGAAATCAAACGCATACCAACTCAAAAACACAAACCATCAGCACTAACTCTAAAGTAACAACTATAGTATCTGACTACAATAATGCTAGAGATACCATCACTAGCCCTGAAGCAAGAACTCTCAAACGAGATTATGATATAGACACTCTTTTAACTACATCTATAAGTTTAGGAACACTTGAACCTACAAGATATGAGTACAACACTCAAGGTAAAGTAATTAAAGAAACTATGGGAACTAGAATCATCCACTACACCTATGATAACAAAGGAAATATAGAAACTATTACAAACCAAAAAGGTGAAACAACAAGCTACACCTACGACATAATGGATAGAGTAAATAAAATCACTTATGCAAATGGAACTACACAAGAATACGAGTATGATTTTAATTCCAACATAAGTAAACTCATCACCCCAAGCCCCACAAACCACACATTTACATACAATGGTATAGATAAAAGACTAAACCACACATCACCACTCAGTAAAGCCACCACCTACACCTATAACAAAAACAGAAGAATCACTAAGATAGTAAAACCAAGTGCAAGAACTATCTCAAACTCGTATACTAACGACCGTTTAGTAAGTACAAGTACCCTAGAGGGAACTACTTCTTATAGCTATCTGTTTGCAGATAGACTAGGAACTATTATAAATGATAGTGAGCGTATAAACTATACTTACGATGGAGAGCTATTAACTTCACTTACTCAAGAAGGAACTCTAAACCAAACCATAAACTACAGCTACAACAATGACTTCTTAGTAAAATCCACAACATACGCAGGTATAACAAACAACTTTACCTACGATAAAGATAATTTACTCACATCAAGTGGAGAGTTCACACTTACAAGAGATAAGGCAAATGGCTACACCACAAAAATAACAGACAATACTTTTACTCAAAACATAAGCTACAACAACTATGGTGAAGTAACAAGTGTAAGTGACAATACCTTTAGCTATGAACTAAGCCAAAGAGATAAAACAGGAGCTATCACTCAAAAAAAAGAAACAATAAATGGAGTCAGTACAAACTATGATTATACCTATGACACAAGAGGAAGATTAACAAATGTCAGTAAAGATAATACAGAAGTTGAAAACTACACCTACGACAACAACGGTAACAGACTACAAGCAACAGTATATGGAGTAAGCACAACAGCAAGTTACACACTCGATGATAACCTAGAAGTATATGGAGATGCTACATACAGATACGATGAAGATGGATACCTAGTACAAAAGACAAGTCCAAATGAAACAACTACCTACACATACAACACACTAGGAGCATTAACAAGTGTAACTACTCCAAGTAAAACAATCATCTACCACTTAAACGCTCTTAACCAAAGAGTAGCAAAAGAAGTAAACAATGAAATAGTAGAAAAGTACCTATGGGCAAACCTTACAACTCTATTAGCAACCTACGACAAAGATGATAAGCTAATCCAAAGATACAACTACACAGATAACCGTATGCCAACAAGCATGACACAAAACAATCAAACTTACTATCTTCACTACGACCAAGTAGGAACACTAAGACTAATTACAGATACAAACCATAACATCATAGAAGAGATAACTTATGACACTTACGGTAATATACTCTCAGACACAAACACAAACCTAAACATACCATTTGGATTCGCAGGTGGAATTCACGACAAAGAAACAAACCTAGTTCACTTCGGATACAGAGAGTACGACCCACACACAGGAAAGTGGACAGCTAAAGACCCTATAGACTTTAGTGGTGGAGATAGTAATCTTTATGGGTATGTTTTACAAGATCCTGTTAATTTGGTGGATCCGACGGGGGAATTTGCCCACCTTGGTGTAGCTTTAGCCGTAGGTGCAATTGTTGGAGGTGTAACAGGAGCATTAACGACGTCATCAGGAGGAAATATTTTTGCTAATGCTGTGGCTGGTGCATTAGCTGGAGCTTTAGGTGGAGCGGCTTTAGCGATGTATGGTCCTTTGCTAGGATTAGCTTTAGATGGTATAGCTAATACAGGGAATGTATTTAATGCGTGTCAGTAAAGTGAGTCTAAAATTAATATTAAATCTAAAACCTCTTCTAATAGCACTACAAATATTTTTATTTATAGTGTTATCTTGGACCCGTTTTACATTCAGCAACTATCAAGAGTTAATAGTTTTTTTACCTTTATTAATTTTATATCTAAATCGTACTAGATATGATGCATTACAAAATGAAGGTCTAAATATTAGCTATGATACTTATGAATTAATAATTTTTCTATATCTTATTTTTTCAAATATAGGATTTCTTATTAAAATTTATTTTGAATATTATTTTTAATATAACGAAAATGATCTATGGGAAAACATCTTTTCACAGAACTATACTACCCCAAGAAAACCAAACAACATGTTAAAATTTCTTATTTTAAATACGATAAAATAAGAACAATAAAGTGAGGGTAAAGAGATGAGCAGAAAACGAAAAACTTATTCAGCAGAGCTAAAAACTAAATTGGTTTTAGAACTTTTAAAAGAGGAAAGAACTCTTGTTGAAATAGCCAAAGAAAATTCAATATACCCCCCCCTGTGAATGAATCTCCACTTTTCAACATAAAAAGTTTAGAAACAAAAGAACATACGAAGCACTAATTTACACATACCTACAAAACTCAAAAGGATAGCTTATCTCAAAAATACCTCCAAATATAGCAATCCTCACAAACCCAAAAAGAGAAGCAACAAACCACACATCACCACTAAGCAAAGCCACCACATACACCTATAACAAAAACAGAAAAATTATTAAAAATACACCCCTGTGAATGAAAATACACCCCTGTGAATGAATCTCCACTTTTCAACATAAAAAGTTTAGAAACAAAAGAACATACGAAGCACTAATTTACACATACCTACAAAACTCAAAAGGATAGCTTATCTCAAAAATACCTCCAAATATAGCAATCCTCACAAACCCAAAAAGAGAAGCAACAAACCACACATCACCACTAAGCAAAGCCACCACATACACCTATAACAAAAACAGAAAAATTATTAAGATAGTAAAACCAAGTACCTACGCAGGTACAACAAACAACTCTACCTACGATAAAGATAATTTACTCACATCAAGTGGAGAGTTCACACTTACAAGAGATAAGGCAAATGGATACACCACAAAAGTAACAGACAATACTTTTACTAAAAACATAAGCTACAACAACTATGGTGAAGTAACAAGTGTAAGTGACAATACCTTTAGCTATGAACTAAGCCAAAGAGATAAAACAGGAGCTAAGTAATAGACCTCAAATAATTTCAAAACTAATATCATTAAAAAGGTTTAGATTTAATGTGAATTTGACTTGCTTACACGACTAGGGTTAAGTTAATTTCAACATAGAAGATAATCCTATTAATTGAAGTTATTTTATACTACCCCAAGAAAACCAAACAACATTTCAAAAGTTTTTATTTCATATACGATAAAATAAGAATAATAAAGTGAGGGTAGAAAGATGAGCAGAAAACGGACAACTTATTCAACAGAGCTAAAAACAAAATTGGTTTTAGAGCTTCTTAAAGAGGAAAAAACTCTTATAGAAATAGCTAAAGATAATGGTATTACACCCAATAATCTCAAAAACTGGAAGAAGCTATTTTTAGAGAATGCAGAGATGGCAATGGAACCTTCCAAAGTTGTAAAAGAGTATAAAGATGAAACTAAAAAACTTCAAGAAAAAATAGATGAATACGCAAAAACAGTAGGACAATTAACAGTGGAGAATAACTGGATGCGGGGAAAGCTGAGAAGCTCGGACTTATCTAGTAAAAAGGCTATGATAAATTTCGAGTTAAAGAGATTATCCGTAGTACAACAGTGTGCGATACTAGATATTAGTAGAAGTTCGCTTTACTATATACCCACCCTAATCCATTAATAACAAAAGTATAAAAAAGGAACAATTATTGCTTTAGTTACAGAAAAACAAAGTGATAATAAAATGGCAATAAAATCAAGAGATAAATTAGCACATAAGCGTTCAAGAAAAGGCTATGCAAAAATAGCTGAATCAAATAAACTTTTAGAGTTACTATCAAGAGTTCCAGACCATCGTAAAGGTCAAGGTAAACGGCATAAATTAGAACATATCTTATATCTAGCTATATTAGCTGGACTAATGGGAGCTACAGATTACAAACAAATCTCTATTTGGATAGATAAACATGTTCAAAAAGAAGAAGTAAAAAAACTTCTAGGTGTAGAATTTATAATAACACCAAAAAGAAGTGCTGTATCAGATATACTTGCAAAAGTTGACAGTGAGGCAGTTGAACTTTTGTTTAGAGAATGGATAAGAATTTATGTCGATACTACAGGAAAACATCTAAGCGTAGATGGTAAAGTGATGAATGGTAGTAGATATAAAGACCAAAAGGCTATACAAGTTGTTGGTGCAGTTCTATCAGAGATAGGTGTAGTTATTGCTCATCAAAAAATTGCAGAGAAATCAAATGAAATACCTGCTTTACAAGCTATGATAGCAGAGCTTGGAGATGAATTTCTCTTTACCTTTGATGCGATGAACACACAAAAAAACTCTTGATTCTATTGAGCAAAGTGGTTCAAAGTATATTGCTAAAGTTAAAGATAACCAAAAAACACTTCTTGATAAAATAGATGAAATATCAAGAGAGATAAAACCATCAAGCACTTATAAAGCTAAACCAATCCAGCAGTCTAATGAGCGGATAAATAGAGAGGTATTTGTATATCAACCGACTACTTTTTATCATAATGAAATCACTCATGTTCGCTCAATCATTAAAACCATTAAAAAAATACACAAGACAAATCATAAAACTGGAGAAGTGACAAATAGTACTAGAATTCAGTTCTGTATAGCAAATTTTCGTGAAAATGCGGAGTTCTTTCATGATAAAATTTTACTCCATTGGAAGGTAGAAACAATGCACCAATACAAAGATAATACACTTTTAGAAGATGACCATAATGCTCATCTAAATCCATTTTTAATGACAATTATCAGAAGCATTATTTTAAATATCTTGCACCTAAATGGTACAAAATCTATACAAGAACAACTCATTAACAATAGATGGGATTTAGATGACTCTATCGCTCAACTCTTGAAATTTAGTTTTTAGTGGATTGGGGTGCTATATACCTGTAGTCAGCGAACATAAAGAAACCATCAAGGAGGAGATAAAATCTATCTTTGAAGAGATACCAATATATGGAGCTAAGAAGGTGCATTACCAGTTACTAGAGAATGGTTTCAGTGTAAGTTTAAACACAGTGCAGAGTTATCGCAAAGAGTTAGGATTAAAGGCTATACTAGCTGTAAGAGAGCCTATTTCCTTAACTCTAGCTAATATACAACATCCTAAGTTCTCCTATAAGCTTAGAGGGATAAATATTACAAGAGCTAATCAAGTATGGAGTACAGATATTACCTATATTAAAATCAATGGTGGCATGGTTTATCTTGCAGCTATCATTGATTGGTACTCTAAAGCTGTTCTTTCATGGAAAATATCCAATACAATGGACACTGACCTTGTTATGGGAGTACTCAATGAAGCACTTCTTAAATATGAAAAACCAGAGATATTTAATACTGATCAAGGGAGTCAATATACTAGCTATATTCACACCCAAACACTTAAAGATAATGGCATTACTATCTCAATGGATGGTAAAGGTAGAGCTACTGATAATATTTGTATTGAGAGGTTCTGGAGAAGTGCTAAAGTTGAAAGAATTTATCTAAATCAGTACAACACAATTAAGGAACTAAAAGAGGATGTATCGGATTATATGGACTTCTACAATTATAAAAGATTTCATGAAACACTGAACTATAAAAAACCAATGAATGTTTACTTGGAGAGTTTACAAATAAATGATGAGAACTATACTGAAAATGTAGTAGCTGTTTCATAAAGTTACAGGTTAGAGGTGAATAAGGAATTTGGAAATGTTGTCTTGACTTATTGGGGTAGTATATTTCTATCCTACTACTTATTTCAGTAAAAAAAATTCGTGATAGCATTATAGTAGCTATAGGATTTATTATGTTTGTTGGTTCACAAGTTGTCCCAGCGACAGATACCAATGAAACAGCAACTTTTTTCGAAGCTTTACTTATGGGTATTATACCTATGTTTTTACATTTTGCTATGTGGTCTGATTATATATACAATAGACTTCTTGCAAAACTCCTTATATGGCTTAGCACTTTATAGAGAGTTTTAATCAAGGTAAATGTTCTCAAGCGTAGCCAAAGCTAGGGTTGGGGTTCTTTAACGCTGAGTAAGGCTCTCTATAAAGTGTCCTATGGAAGGGATAGTAAGTACTAACTTTGCACAAAAAAATATTTTACCCTTAGCTTAGGCTAGGAATAAAAATTTGTTTTACACAATTTTAGTCCTTCTTAGCTCTCTGTGGTATATAGGAGTTTTGCAAGAAGTCTAATGAGATAAGAGAGCAAGATATAAAAATTAATTATGACTCTTATCAGGTAGTGGGCACCCCCAATCCATTAATAACTAGAAATTAAAAGTGGAATAATTATTGCTTGCTTTTGAGAAAAATAAGGTGATAAGAAAATGGCAATAAAAGCAAGAGATAAATTAGCACAAAAGCGTTCAAGAAAAGGTTATGCAAAAATAGCTGAATCAAATAAACTTTTAGAGTTACTATCAAGAGTTCCAGACCATCGTAAAGGTCAAGGGAAACGGCATAAACTAGAACATATTTTATATCTAGCTATATTAGCTGGACTAATGGGAGCTACAGATTACAAACAAATCTCTATTTGGATAGATAAACATGTCCAAAAAGAAGAAGTAAAAAAACTTCTAGGTGTAGAATTTATAATAACACCAAAAAGAAGTGCTGTATCAGATATACTTGCAAAAGTTGATAGTGAGGTAGTAGAACTTTTGTTTAGAGAATGGATAAGAATTTATGTCGATACTACAGGAAAACATCTAAGCGTAGATGGTAAAGTGATGAATGGTAGTAGATATAAAGACCAAAAGGCTATAGAAGTTGTTGGTGCAGTTCTATCAGAGATAGGTGTAGTTATTGCTCATCAAAAAATTGCAGAGAAATCAAATGAAATACCTGAATTTCTCTTTACCTTTGATGCGATGAACACACAAAAAAACTCTTGATTCTATTGAGCAGAGTGGTTCAAAATATATTGCTAAAGTTAAAGGTAACTAAAAAACACTTCTTGATAAAATAAATGAAATATCAAGAGAGATAAAACCATCAAGCACTTATAAAGCTAAACCAATCCAGCAATCTAATGAGTGGATAAATAGAGAAGTATTTATATATGAACCAACTACTTTTTATCATAATGAAATTACCCATGTTCGCTCAATCATAAAAACTATTAAAAAAATACACAAGACAAACCATAAAACTGGAGAAGTGACAAATAGTACTAGAATTCAGTTCTGTATAGCAAATTTTCGTGAAAATGCGGAGTTCTTTCATGATAAAATTTTACTCCATTGGAAGGTAGAAACAATGCACCAATACAAAGATAATACACTTTTAGAAGATGACCATAATGCTCATCTAAATCCATTTTTAATGACAATTATCAGAAGCATTATTTTAAATATCTTGCACCTAAATGGTACAAAATCTATACAAGAACAACTCATTAACAATAGATGGGATTTAGATGACTCTATCGCTCAACTCTTGAAATTTAGTTTTTAGTGGATTAGGGTGCTTCCAATGGAGTAAAATTTTATCATGAAAGAACTCCGCATTTTCACGAAAATTTGCTATACAGAACTCAATACTAGTGCTGTTTGTTACTTCTCCTGTTTTATGGTTTGTCTTGTGTATTTTTTTAATAGTTTTTATGATTGGACTTCTCCTAAAAGCTCATAGTAATACCTCCCTTTAGATACCTGTTTATAGGCTTTAGCAAGATTATATTTTAGTAATATTGAAATTACTCTTATATTTTAAATTAAAGTAACTGAGTAGGGACATATATCCAAATATTGAAAAAGGTTTTAGGAGAAGTCTATTGAGCGAACATGGGTAATTTCATTATGATAAAAAGTAGTTGGTTCATATATAAATACTTCTCTATTTATCCACTCATTAGATTGCTGGATTGGTTTAGCTTTATAAGTGCTTGATGGTTTTATCTCTCTTGATATTTCATCTATTTTATCAAGAAGTGTTTTTTGGTTATCTTTAACTTTAGCAATATACTTTGAACCACTTCGCTCAATAGAATCAAGAGTTTTTTTGTGTGTTCATCGCATCAAAGGTAAAGAGAAATTCAGGTATTTCATTTGATTTCTCTGCAATTTTTTGATGAGCAATAACTACACCTATCTCTGATAGAACTGCACCAACAACTTGTATAGCCTTTTGGTCTTTATATCTACTACCATTCATCACTTTACCATCTACGCTTAGATGTTTTCCTGTAGTATCGACATAAATTCTTATCCATTCTCTGAACAAAAGTTCAACTGCCTCACTATCAACTTTTGCAAGTATATCTGAGACAGCACTTCTTTTTGGTGTTATTATAAATTCTACACCTAGAAGTTTTTTTACTTCTTCTTTTTGAACATGTTTATCTATCCAAATAGAAATTTGTTTGTAATCTGTAGCTCCCATTAGTCCAGCTAATATAGCTAGATATAAGATATGTTCTAATTTATGCCGTTTACCTTGACCTTTACGATGGTCTGGAACTCTTGATAGTAACTCTAAAAGTTTATTTGATTCAGCTATTTTTGCATAGCCTTTTCTTGAACGCTTTTGTGCTAATTTATCTCTTGCTTTTATTGCCATTTTCTTATCACCTTGTTTTTCTCAAAAGCAAGCAATAATTATTCCACTTTTAATTTCTAGTTATTAATGGATTGGGGTGCATTGGAAGGTAGAAACAATGCACCAATACAAAGATAATACACTTTTAGAAGATGACCATAATGCTCATCTAAATCCATTTTTAATGACAATTATCAGAAGCATTATTTTAAATATCTTGCACCTAAATGGTACAAAATCTATACAAGAACAACTCATTAACAATAGATGGGATTTAGATGACTCTATCGCTCAACTCTTGAAATTTAGTTTTTAGTGGATTTGGGTGTTAATTTAGCATTGATATGTTCAACACATATGCGAGCTGAAGCTTCTCTTTTATTTTGATTTTTTTGTGTATCAGTTAAGTGTTTAACAAAAAAAAATGACATAAAAGTAGGAATGAAAGTTGCTAATAGTATGATATGCTGATTAAAGCTTTAATCAGCATATACAAGATATTCTTAATTTCTTTAGTTCAAAATATGACATTAATTTTTTTTAGGCATTTAAGACGCTTAAAATTCTTTGGTTCTTTCTTCTGTAATTTTTCATATTTATTCATATCAATCTGATAGCATTTTTAGTTCCTACTTTTAGAGTTTTGCAAGAAGTCTAGTGGACTTCTCCTAAAAGCTCACAGTAATACCTCCATTTAGATACCTGTTTATAGGCTTTAGCAAGATTATATTTTAGTAATATTGAAATTACTCTTATATTTTAAATTAAAGTAACTGCGTAGGGACATATATCCAAATATTGAAAAAGGTTTTAGGAGAAGTCTAGTTAAGTAATAGAACATAAATAACTTCATAGCCAATGAAAAAATGGTTTTCTTCGTTGAACTATACTTAACGATACTCGTGTAGACAAGTAAAATTCACATTAAATCTAAATCTTTTACATGAGATATTAGCTATGAATTTATTTATGTTCTCTTACTTATCTCTAGCATTTAGCAGTCCAACATGAAATTTAATTTGCTTAATTAAGTATATTCAATAGTGTAATATCTGTACTAAATGACATTAAGAGAGTGTACATCTAATAAAGTTATTTCAATTTCACATTCACTTCCATCTCTCCATTCTTCTTCGAGTTCATCATGAAGTTCTTCGGTGCAAAATTCTTCTTGTTCTTCTTTATCAATTAAAAGATAATAATGAAGTTTAATATTTCTACATAAATCATTATATTCATCTTCTGTTTCATCTTCAATATTGATTGATTTTATAATTTTTTTATTATCAAAGGGGAAGGAATACTTAATCGTTCTTCTTACATCAGAAATAGCATCGAGAGATTGCCCATGTTCATCTTCAAGTGCTGCACCCTCTTTAATATCCTTAAACATATAACTATCATATATATTTAGTTTTATCTCATATACGAGATGTATATCAAAATCTACAGCGTCAAGAATATTTTTCATCAAAATTACCTTTATTTTAGTATTCGTTAATTATGAATATTCTACCATTGAAAGTTTAAGCTAAGTTGAGCTTGATTTGTTATAGGAGTAGATAAGATTGATTTATCTACTCCTACAACTAGGGCAAAATGAAAATTTAGATCTTTTAGTATGCCTATAATATCTTTTTGACTTTTATATTCATAAGTATTTTTATTATCTTTATACTTATCCATAAGATTATTTGGTAAAACATATATGAGATTTGCCCAAGTAGCGTTATTTTGTAAAAAATCTATTTCTGATTCTATAAGCTTTGCATTTGATTCAAAAATAATAACTTTCTCACTTGTACCAAAATCTTTAATCTCAAATTTTTCATTTATAAAAACTGCTTCAAAATATTGAATATGAGTAAATTTACCTAGTCTAAAATTAATATTTAAAGTTTTGTAAAGGTGTAATAATTCTTCAAGATAGGGCATAAAAAAGGGGGAGAGTAATTGTCTTTGGTAAAATATATCGTCATATATAAAAGATGTCTCAAATAGAGTTTTTTCCATAATTATAATATTTTTTTTAATATTACTCGAAATTTTTTTTGTATTTGTAAATATATCCTTATCACATAAATCTTGACAAAAGAGTAGGGTGGCTTTTTCTTCAAGATTCCATAATTGTTTATATATCACTTGAATACTGCCATAAACTGGGATGAAATTCAAGTTAGTTATAACTCCAAGTGAAAGTTGTAAAACTATTTCATTACATTCATAAACAACAATATTTTTACTAATAAGCCTAAAACGTAATATCCTTTTAAGTGCATCCTTACACTCTTGAACCTTTATCCAAGCTATTTCTGTATCACTTATTTGGGTAGGTTTATCAAATATAATACCATAAGCACCATTTTGCACAGCTTCCTTAATCATAGTCTCATCAAAAGCAATAAAAAGATCACCTCTTTTTAAATGCTTCGCCTCAAAAACAATATTTTCAAATTTTTCTACAAAGGGTTTATTTATTAATTTACCATTTATAAGTGCAAGGATATTTTTCAGTCTCATTCAATAGGAGTTCCTACTTTTTTAATTTTTTCAGGTCTAATCAAACATAAACCATCCTCATCTTTAGCGGCAAGTAACATCCCCTCAGAAATCATTCCCATGAGTTTAGCAGGTTTTAGGTTCGCAACTACGCATACTTGAGTGCCTATTAAAGAGTCTGCACTGTAAAACTCTTTTATTCCAGCTACAACTTGACGATTTGAATCCTCACCTAAATCTACAAGCAGCTTTAAAAGTTTTTTACTTTTAGGAACTTCTTCTGCTTGGATTATAGTACCAACTTTTAGAGATGTTTGAAAAAACTGACCTATCTCTATCAAGTTATCTTCTTCTTTTTTTACACTTTGTTCTTCTTTAGGTGCATTTGGCTGAGCAACTGGAGCTTCTGGCATTAAGGGTTCTTCAACGCGTGGAAAAAGTGGAGGAACTTTTTTGATATTAAATACTTTCAATAAATTTTTGCCTAAAACTAGGTCTTTGTAAGACTCATGATTTATCTCAAAACTTAGAGCATCAGCTATGATATTTGTAGTTTTTGGCATAATTGGATGCAACATAATTGCAGCTTTTGCTAAGATGTTTGCTACTAAGGCAACTATGGCAAGAGCTTGATCCTCTTTATCTTCTTTCATCTTTGCCCAAGGTTCATAACCTGTAATAGCACCATTCCCAATTGCAAATAGTTTCCAAAGCTCTTCAAGGTAACGATGTGTTTGCATTTGTTGCATAAAAGCATCCAAATTTCCAAGTGCCTCATTCATGGCATTAAGTTCTTTAGAATGGTATTCTTGCACATCTACACTATCTATTTTAAACTCAGAGTATTTTCCACTCATACCTATGATACGATTTAAAAGATTTCCAAGGTCATTACTAAGTTCAGAGTTGATTCTATCTATGAATGCACGTTGAGAAAAGTCGCCATCTTGACCAAAAGGAACTTCTCTAAGCATGAAATATCTTAGATTTTCAACTCCATAAGCATCAGCTACTATCTTTGGAGCTATTACATTTCCTTTGCTTTTTGACATTTTTTCGCCATCTCTAGTCCACCAACCATGAACACAAATATGTTTAGGAAGAGGTAAGTCTAAACTCATTAAAAATGCTGGCCAGTATATAGCATGAAAACGGAGAATATCTTTTCCAACGAATTGTGTTGAAGCGGGCCAATACTTTATGTTCGCATCATCTTTACCATATCCTAGTGCTGTAATATAGTTTAGGAGTGCGTCAAGCCAGACATACATAACATGCTTATCATCATTTAAACTCTCAGGAATTTTTATACCCCAAGTAAAAGATGTCCGAGTTACTGATAAATCGCGTAAACCACCTTTTACAAAGTTTATTACCTCATTTGCACGAGAACGAGGTAAAATAAAATCAGGATGATCTTCATAATATTTTAAAAGTTTATCTTCATACTTTGAGAGTTTAAAGAAATAACTCTCTTCTTTGATGATACTTGTACTTCTCCCACAATCGGGACAGAACTCACCATCTTCTAATTGCGTTTCAGGAAAAAATGTTTCACAACTTACACAATAATGACCCTCGTAAAAATCTTTATATATGTCACCCTTAGCATACATCACCTCAAAAGCTTTTTGAACACCACGCTTGTGGTCTTCATCGGTAGTTCGAATAAATTGATCATAACTTATATCAAACTCATCCCAAAGGTTTTTAAATGTAGCAGAGATTTCATCAGCAAACTCTTGTGTAGCTTTACCATTTTTTTGAGCTGATTCTTCAATCTTTTGACCATGTTCATCAGTACCAGTTAAAAAGTAAGTATCTTCACCTTTTAGTTTTTCATATCTACTCATAGTATCGGCTATAAAAGTAGTGTAAGCGTGACCAATATGAGCCTCGCCATTCACATAGTATATAGGGGTTGTTATGTATTTACTCATTTAAAAAATTTCCTTATTTTACAATTTATTTTGTGTACTTTTAAAACTCAAATCCACCAGTATCACCTTTGGACATACTGTTATATACTGCTTTAATATAATCAGTTCTTAGTTCACAGCTTAAAAAATATTCACAATCGCTACAGCTTTTCATAGATTTTTGCACTTGACACTCTTGTAATTTTGAGAGCATCTCCTCTAAATGAAGTTGAAATTTGTCTTTAGCAGTTTCTTGCATAAACTTCTTTCACTCTTGCTATCTCATAGTTTGAACCAAAAAAACAAACAGCAGTATCGTGGATATGTGAGTAGCCTAATGTCATTAAGTCATCCTTGCCATCTATCCCACCACCACCAGATTTTTCATATATAAAAGCAAATGGAAACACTTCAAACAAACGCCTTAGTTTTCCATTTGGCTTATCAGATGTCGCTGGATAAGAAAATAGCCCACCACCTTTAAGAAGTATCTGGTGTAAGTCAGGAACCATTCCACCAGAATAACGTAAACGATAACCCTCTTCAAAGAAGCTATCAACTAGTTTTTTATGATAGGGTGTCCAGTTTTGTTGTGTTCCACCAGGAGCATTAAGATTCCCTTTTTCATTTAAACGAATCTCTTTAACAAACTCAAACTCACCAGCTTGAAGTAAGTATAGTTTTGTTTTATTCTGAGCAAATACCATCTCTACACGAGGTCCATAGACGACATAACAAGAAGCTACCATATTTTGAGCACCAAAGGCATTTTCATAAATTCCAAAAATAGAGCCAACACTAAGATTTACATCAACTAAGGAAGAACCATCAAGAGGGTCATAAGCGATAAAATATTTAGCATCTTTTCGAAAGACCTCTTCGTGAACTTTTTCTTCACTTGCTATGGTATTTATGCACTCAACTCTTGAGAACTCCTCTTCAATTATCATATCACATTGAATGTCAAGCTGAAGTTGTGTTTCCCCTGAACTATTTTCTTGTTGGGAATAAGCTATATCTTTAACATCTATAGCATCTTTAATTCTTATAGCACTTCTAGCAATCGCATCAAATATATCTCTCACTTACACTTCCTTTGCATTTTTTAATATCCATGAAATTATTTCATCTGGATTGTTCAAATCTAAAATATCTACATCAGCAGATAAATTGTAATTCATTATATTTATAGTATCGTCTATAGCCAAAGCATTCATATACGAAAAATAATCACTGTCCAATGAGTTTCTAAATATACCGATTCTTGGTAGTGGCAAGGTCTTTAAACCCTCAACAAGTAATATATCGAACTTATCAAAAAGTCTAATCATCTCGTCTAGGTCTTTATTTTTTTTAGAAAAATAAGTTGTACGATGAGGAGAGGTTACAATAACTTCAGCTCCTGTATCAGAAAACTTATAACTATCCTTACCAACTACATCAAATCTAGCCTTGTCACCTGGGTCATGCTTGATTATGGCTACTTCTTTTTTATACTCATTTATAAGCTTTCTAGCAACTTTAAGTATAAGTGTTGTTTTACCACTGTTGGAGGGTCCAGTAAATGCAACGGCTAATCTTTTTTTCAATTTTTTTCTTTATATTTAAATTTATTTTATTATACAAAAGAGTCAGTAAAAAATTGTTTAATTAGCTATAATTCTTTTAAAATTTTGCAGGAATTGATATGAGATATTTTTTAATCGCTTTACTTGCTATATTTTTATCATCAGCTTGTACAACTAAAAATGTTTTTAGTGCATTGAGCATAACAAAAGAACAAGAGTTTGCTATTGAAAATACAAGAAGTGGAAAAATTGTATTTCAAAATGATGTTAAAGGTATCTATTCACTTGTATATTTAAATAATATATACAAAAAAATAGATTATGATGAACATCAATTTTATATTTCAATATATTTAAAAGATGCACAAGAGGATGATATTTCTATCACTTTAAATAAGAAATACCCTATAAAAACACTCAAGCTAGAGAATGAAAATAAATTTACTCACTTATTAGCAATGAAAAATAATTGGATTAGCAATTATCTAGTGACATTTAAGGATGATGGTGAAAAAAATATTAACCTTGTGATCGATAGCGGTCAGTTTTCTTCGGGTTCGTTAAAGTATGTAACAAATCAGAGATAGATATTTTTTCTCCGAGTATTTTTTTATACATAACATAGTTAGATAATACTTTTTTCCCATATTCTCTACTCTCTGTATTTGACATCAATTCCATACTCATAAATGGTTCATATTTACCCTTAAGAAAAGTTCCAGCTTTAAGATGTCTTCTAAAGTATCCTAAACCACCATTATATGCGTATGCTACAAACAATGGGTGATAATATGTTTTTTGAAGCCATTTTAGATGTTTGAGCGCATATTTAATATTTTCTTTAGGGATAAACATATCATCGTAGCAAGTGATAGGATTTTTCATCTTTTTACTTAAATCATCTGTCACAAAGGGCATTATCTGCATTAAGCCTAAGGCAAAAGACCGAGAAAGGGCAGATGGGATAAGTTGGCTTTCTTGACGCATTAAGGCATATACAAGTGCTTTATTATCCTTTGATACATCCTCTAAATATTCATCATAAGGCATAATAAAAGCGTGTGTTTTATAAGAATAAGCCTTTTGTATTATAAATGCTTGGACAGCTGCCATATTTTTTTGATTGTATTTCTTTGCTAATTGAAGCAACTCATCTTGTGGTGTTTGTCTAATCTCTTTTAAAATACTATTCCATATAAAAGGGCTACAAATATCTTTATTTACTATATCAACTACTTTTACAGAAGTGAAATAGTTACTTACTTCAATGTTTAACTTTTCATTTGCATATTGAGTGTAGATATTTATTTTTTTACTTAGACTTAAATCTTTTAAATATTTTATATCTTTACTTGCTTGATACATCCAAAATGTATTTTTATCTTTATCCATTTGCTTGGAAGAAAACTTCTTAGCTAACTCAAAATTTTTGATAGCTTCTTTTGGATTATTGTATTTAAGCTGGTTTAATCCCAAAAGAAAATTAGCATCAGAATCTACATATTGACCCTTAAGTAATAATAATGACTCCTGTAGATTGTTAAGCTTATCATCATTCACTATTTTTTTAATTATGGCAAAACTTCTCCAACGTGAAGCATTTTGAGAAAACATGTGCTTTATAAAAGAGTGGGAAAGCTTTAAATTTAGATTTTCTCTTCTATATGGAGTTCCAACATTAAGAAACATACCTATAATTGTATTTGCTTCATAAGATATATATGCTTTTTCCAAATAGGGTTCAGCTTGAATTTTTACAGCATCACGAGCGGATTTAGATTGAAGCCTCTTTAAAAGCTTTTTTCTTGATACACTATCCATTCTTAGTGTTTTATAGAGACTCATTGCTAGTTTAAAGCAATCCTCTTCATTTATACTGAGTAAATTTTTATTATTTCTACATTCCGCTTTGCGTAGAAGAATTTTGTTTTTAGATTTTTTTAAATAAGCTTTATTTATTTTATATATATTTCCCTCGACTAAACTATAAGCAGAATCTGCCTCTTTAGAAGTAATATCTTGTTTTAGATACTGCCAAATCATAAAGTTCTTAGCCCGTCCTGATGGTTTTGTTTGTATATCTGAAAAAATTATTTGTGCATCAGACAAGGCAAAGATTATAGAAAGTATAAAAAGTTTTTTTATCATTTATATTTAGATTATTTTGGCTAAAGTGTTAAATACATAGGACATCAATATAATCAGCACTTGTAAACCAATAATGATTACTAAAGGTGCTAAATCAAGACCATTATAATTGGTCTTCATCAATTTTCTTACAAAAGAATAAGCAGGATTTGTAATTCTATGTAAAAATTGAACAATAGGATTGTAAGGATCAGGATTGACAAAACTGAGTAAGGAAGAGATGATTACAATCCAAATATAAACTTCAATAACACCTGTCAAAAGTGAAGATAATTTTAATACTACTGTGCCTAATTCACTCATTTTACAATCTCTCCTATATAGTTTTTAAGATATTTATAAAGCTCTGAAACATCTGGACCATTCCCTGAACCTGTTAAAATATAACGCAGTGGTTTAAAAAAGTTCTTTCCCTTTAAGCCTGATTCTTTCATAAGGTGTTTTTTAAAGTCATCATAGTTTTCAAAGTAGGGTGCAGCTTTAATAAGATCTATCAAAACTATTGCAGCTTCTTTAAACTCTTGAGGTATCTCTTTACTAGAAAATATCGCTTTTATTTTATTTTTAAGCTCTTTTGTTGTACTTGCTTCTTCAAGATAAATTTTTGCAAGTTTTCCAATTTCTTCATCGGCAAAACCAAGATACCGAGATAACTCTTTTGCATCAAGAGATGCTAAGTGTTCATGGTTTATATGTCTTAGCATCTTTATATCAAATCTGGCAGGGGATTTAGATATTTTTTCTAAATCAAACCACTCTATGGCTTCATTAACGGTAAATATTTCCTTTGGAGGTTTATTTCCAATTAATATTAAATAATTTGATATAGCCTCAGGTAAAAAACCCTCTTCTAAAAGCCATTTAACACCTGAGGCATCATCTCGTTTACTCATTTTTTTACCATCGGTATTTAAAATAATTGGAAGATGGGCATACTCAATTTTTTTAGCATAGTTTAGTGAGGCTCTTATGTGATTTTGTTTTGGTGTGTTACTCATATGATCTTCACCACGAATTACTATAGAAATATCACTAAGCATATCATCCACAGCACAAGCGAAGTTATAAGTAGGTGTTTTGTCTTGTCTCATAATAATGAAACTATCTACATCATCAGGTTTAAAAGTAACTTCACCTTTTATGCGGTCTTTAGTTATTATATTTTCATTTGCTTTTTTAATACGAATAGTAAAAGGATTTGTATTGTCGATAACGAGTTCAGGATGAAGGTTAGCACAGGCATCATCATACCTATATGCTTTTTTACTTGATTTTGCTTCTTCTCTCTTTTTATCTAACCATTCTGTAGAACAAAAACATGAAAAAGCTTTTTTCTCATGTATAAGTTGTAAAGCCATTGCTGTGTGAAAACGAACATTTTCACTTTGATATATGGTTTGAGAATATTCAACACCAAAAAGATTTAAAATATCTAATATTTCTTTATCTTTTCCTTCTATATTTCTTTCTTTATCGGTATCTTCAATTCTAATTATTAAATCTTCTTTTTTTTGTTTTGAGATAATATAGTTAAATAGGGCGACTCTTAAGTTACCTATATGCATATCACCAGTTGGACTAGGTGCAAATCTTAACATTATAATTCCTATTTATTTCTTGATTAATTTAATGAGAGTGGTGACCCCGAGGAGAATTGAACTCCTGCTACATGGATGAAAACCATGGATCCTAACCGCTAGACGACGGGGCCACTTTTATAGTTCCAGTTATTCTAACTGAAACGAAATTATATAGATATAATACTTAATATTTAATTAAAGAGTTAAAGTAAACGTAAGCTATCATAATAATCCACTAAAAATTAAATTTAAAGAGTTGAGCAATAGAGTCATCTAAATCCCATCTATTATTAATGAGTTTTTCTTGTATATATTTTGTACCATTTAGATTTAAGATCTGATGTTACGATAATCTAAACCTTCAAATTTACAAAAGGTGACATATTAAACTGAAC
>CBDETZ010000004.1:0-455556 GCA_965243085.1 Sulfurimonas sp.
TACACCTAGAAGTTTTTTACTTCTTCTTTTTGAACATGTTTATCTATCCAAATAGAAATTTGTTTGTAATCTGTAGCTCCCATTAGTCCAGCTAATATAGCTAGATACACCCCAATCCATTAATAACTAGAAATTAAAAGTGAAATAATTATTGCTTGCTTTTGAGAAAAACAAGGTGATAAGAAAATGGCAATAAAAGCAAGAGATAAATTAGCACAAAAGCGTTCAAGAAAAGGCTATGCAAAAATAGCTGAATCAAATAAACTTTTAGAGTTACTATCAAGAGTTCCAGACCATCGTAAAGGTCAAGGTAAACGGCATAAATTAGAACATATCTTATATCTAGCTATATTAGCTGGACTAATGGGAGCTACAGATTACAAACAAATTTCTATTTGGATAGATAAACATGTTCAAAAAGAAGAAGTAAAAAAACTTCTAGGTGTAGAATTTATAATAGACTTCTCCTAAAACCTTTTTCAATATTTGGATATATGTCCCTACGCAGTTACTTTAATTTAAAATATAAGAGTAATTTCAATATTACTAAAATATAATCTTGCTAAAGCCTATAAACAGGTATTTAAAGTGAGGTATTACTATGAGCTTTTAGGAGAAGTCCAATAACACCAAAAAGAAGTGCTGTCTCAGATATACTTGCAAAAGTTGATAGTGAGGCAGTTGAACTTTTGTTCAGAGAATGGATAAGAATTTATGTCGATACTACAGGAAAACATCTAAGCGTAGATGGTAAAGTGATGAATGGTAGTAGATATAAAGACCAAAAGGCTATACAAGTTGTTGGTGCAGTTCTATCAGAGATAGGTGTAGTTATTGCTCATCAAAAAATTGCAGAGAAATCAAATGAAATACCTGCTTTACAAGCTATGATAGCAGAGCTTGGAGATGAATTTCTCTTTACCTTTGATGCGATGAACACACAAAAAAACTCTTGATTCTATTGAGCAGAGTGGTTCAAAATATATTGCTAAAGTTAAAGGTAACCAAAAAACACTTCTTGATAAAATAAATGAAATATCAAGAGAGATAAAACCATCAAGCACTTATAAAGCTAAACCAATCCAGCAATCTAATGAGTGGATAAATAGAGAAGTATTTATATATGAACCAACTACTTTTTATCATAATGAAATTACCCATGTTCGCTCAATCATAAAAACTATTAAAAAAATACACAAGACAAACCATAAAACAGGAGAAGTAACAAACAGCACTAGTATTCAGTTCTGTATAGCAAATTTTCGTGAAAATGCGGAGTTCTTTCATGATAAAATTTTACTCCATTGGAAGGTAGAAACAATGCACCAATACAAAGATAATACACTTTTAGAAGATGACCATAATGCTCATCTAAATCCATTTTTAATGACAATTATCAGAAGCATTATTTTAAATATCTTGCACCTAAATGGTACAAAATCTATACAAGAACAACTCATTAACAATAGATGGGATTTAGATGACTCTATCGCTCAACTCTTGAAATTTAATTTTTAGTGGATTGTGGTGGTCCAGCTAATATAGCTAGATATAAGATATGTTCTAATTTATGCCGTTTACCTTGAGCTTTACGATGGTCTGGAACTCTTGATAGTAACTCTAAAAGTTTATTTGATTCAGCTATTTTTGCATAGCCTTTTCTTGAACGCTTTTGTGCTAATTTATCTCTTGCTTTTATTGCCATTTTCTTATCACCTTGTTTTTCTCAAAAGCAAGCAATAATTATTCCACTTTTAATTTCTAGTTATTGATGGATTGGGGTGTGGAACAATTACAGTAGTCGTCATTTTTCAGAACCATCAAATTTCAATCGCTTAAAAACAGCTACTAACTCCTTATCTCTAAGCTCATAATTCAATAATATTTCTGATAGATATTCAAGACCATAGAGAAATAAACTTTGAGCTTTTCTCCCGTGCTTTAGGGTTATAATAGGCTTTATTTCATTAAGCCATTCACCAATACTATGACTCCAAACAAAGGATAAACTTAAAATAGCTATCAATGTATCTATCTTGTGGTTATCAGTCATATGCGTTTCTTCAAGGTTAAATCCTCTTTTTTTTAGAGCTGAAAACAATACTTCAATTTCCCATCTTTGTTTATAAAATTCCAATGCTTTTTCTTGATTAGTATTTGTGGCAATAATTAGAAATTCATCCTTCATCCTCAATCCGATTAGAGATAAGCCTTTATAATCATATATCGTTTTTTTAGTTCTATAAAAAGTATGTTCATTTAGATTAAGATTTCTAAAAAGAGTATTAACCTTTACATCTCCTCGACCAACTTTCACTTTTTTATTATTCATAATTCTAATGGCAAATGGTATTTCTCTTTTCTTGAGCCACTTAAACCAAACTTTCCCTACAAACTCTCTATCTGCTGTTAAAACTTCAATCTTATCTACACCAAATATATCAATAAACTTTTTTATAATTCTAATTCTATCTTTAAAACCTGAATTACCTTGCTTCGTTGTTTTCTTCAATATATACCATACAATAGGGATGGCCATCCCTTTATAAGCAACGCTTAACATCAATATATTGATATGTACTTTACCAAATTTCCAATTTGTTCTATCAATTGCTAATACCCATCTTTCTTTAGGTAAAAAACTTGACAACATCTGTGCAATTATCTTTTTATCGAATGAAAACTCATTGAAAAATCGTCCTATCCTTCTATAGTTTGCTGTTTTGGATTCTCTTGCATTTAATCACCCCAATCCACTAAAAACTAAATTTAAAGAGTTGAGCGATAGAGTCATCTAAATCCCATCTATTGTTAATGAGTTGTTCTTGTATAGATTTTGTACCATTTAGGTGCAAGATATTTAAAATAATGCTTCTGATAATTGTCATTAAAAATGGATTTAGATGAGCATTATGGTCATCTTCTAAAAGTGTATTATCTTTGTATTGGTGCATTGTTTCTACCTTCCAATGGAGTAAAATTTTATCATGAAAGAACTCCGCATTTTCACGAAAATTTGCTATACAGAACTGAATACTAGTGCTGTTTGTTACTTCTCCTGTTTTATGGTTTGTCTTGTGTATTTTTTTAATAGTTTTTATGATTGAGCGAACATGGGTAATTTCATTATGATAAAAAGTAGTTGGTTGATATACAAATACCTCTCTATTTATCCGCTCATTAGACTGCTGGATTTGTTTAGCTTTATAAGTGCTTGATGGTTTTATCTCTCTTGATATTTCATCTATTTTATCAAGAAGTGTTTTTTGGTTATCTTTAACTTTAGCAATATACTTTGAACCACTTCGCTCAATAGAATCAAGAGTTTTTTTGTGTGTTCATCGCATCAAAGGTAAAGAGAAATTCATCTCCAAGCTCTGCTATCATAGCTTGTAAAGCAGGTATTTCATTTGATTTCTCTGCAATTTTTTGATGAGCAATAACTACACCTATCTCTGATAGAACTGCACCAACAACTTGTATAGCCTTTTGGTCTTTATATCTACTACCATTCATCACTTTACCATCTACGCTTAGATGTTTTCCTGTAGTATCGACATAAATTCTTATCCATTCTCTGAACAAAAGTTCAACTGCCTCACTATCAACTTTTGCAAGTATATCTGAGACAGCACTTCTTTTTGGTGTTATTATAAATTCTACACCTAGAAGTTTTTTTACTTCTTCTTTTTGAACATGTTTATCTATCCAAATAGAAATTTGTTTGTAATCTGTAGCTCCCATTAGTCCAGCTAATATAGCTAGATATAAGATATGTTCTAATTTATGCCGTTTACCTTGACCTTTACGATGGTCTGGAACTCTTGATAGTAACTCTAAAAGTTTATTTGATTCAGCTATTTTTGCATAGCCTTTTCTTGAACGCTTTTGTGCTAATTTATCTCTTGCTTTTATTGCCATTTTCTTATCACCTTGTTTTTCTCAAAAGCAAGCAATAATTATCCCACTTTTAATTTCTAGTTATTAATGGATTGGGGTGAAGATAGATACATTGATAGCTATTTTAAGTTTATCCTTTGTTTGGAGTCATAGTATTGGTGAATGGCTTAATGAAACAAAGCCTATTATAACCCTAAAGCACGGGAGAAAAGCTCAAAGTTTATTTCTCTATGGTCTTGAATATCTATCAGAAATATTATTGAATTATGAGCTTAGAGATAAGGAGTTAGTAGCTGTTTTTAAGCGATTGAAATTTGATGGTTCTGAAAAATGACGACTACTGTAACTATTAAATGATTCTCTTGATGATGAAAAGACTTTGTGGAAATCAATAAAACCATTTTTAAGAGATTATGAGAATGAAGACAATGCTTGTATTATTATCGATGATATGCTTATGCATAAGCCTTGGAGTAAAGTAAATGATGTAGTTTGCTGGCATTATGACCATGTGTCACAAAAGATGCAAAAAGGTATCTTAATGCTAAATTTTCATTATACAGATGCTACAGGTATATCTATCCCTTTGGGATATGAAATTATCACAAAAACTGAAAATAAGTGGAGTGAGGAACATGAGAAGAATATTAGACTTCTCCTAAAACACCCAAACCTCTTCAACGGTATTGCTCATAGGTGTTGCATCAAGGTTAATAATAGCACAAATAAGGTTCATTCTCAAACCGAACCTTTTTCGTCTATTTCTATATGGGTATTTAGTAATTTTAAATACCTTAATTTTTGCATTTATTTGTTCAATCATAATTCTTTTTGATGATAATTCACAGTTCTCTTTTTTGTCATCTTTTGTTAATGGATTTAGTTTGGTTCTTTTATTTGGTATTTGAGAATTAGGAAAAATTTTAGAGATAGCAATATAGCCTAAATCAGCAAGAACTTTACTAGACTTCTTGCAAAACTCCTATATACCACAGAGAGCTAAGAAGGACTAAAATTGTGTAAAACAAATTTTTATTCCTAGCCTAAGCTAAGGGTAAAATATTTTTTTGTGCAAGGTTAGTACTTACTATCCCTTCCATAGGACACTTTATAGAGAGCCTTACTCAGCGTTAAAGAACCCCAACCCTAGCTTTGCTTGAGAACATTTACCTTGATTAAAACTCTCTATAAAGTGCTAAGCCATATAAGGAGTTTTGCAAGAAGTCTACTCAATATTATTTTTTTAGTTGCCTTACTGTTTTTAAAGACTTTAAAGTCATCTGTTCTTCCTTTATCAATAGTTACAGCTAATATTTTACCTGTAGATGTTGTAATTATTTGTGTTTTTAAGGTGTGCTTTTTCTTTTTACCTGAGTAGTATCTTTTTTGCTTTTTTTTGGTCTCTCACATTGGCTCTCAGTTACATCTACTACGACTATTTCAAGATTATTAGTGTCTTCTATAGGTATCGCATGTTTTAGAGTTTTAAGATGAAACTGTGGCTCTTGTATTAGAATCTTTTCTATCTTTGTAACAATAGACTTCTCCTAAAACCTTTTTCAATATTTGGATATATGTCCCTACGCAGTTACTTTAATTTAAAATATAAGAGTAATTTCAATATTACTAAAATATAATCTTTCTAAAGCCTATAAACAGGTATCTAAAGTGAGGTATTACTATGAGCTTTTAGGAGAAGTCCAATATAATGTGCTGTTGATTCACTCACTCCATAATCAACTCCTATATGTTTAAAAGTTCTATACTCTCTATAATATTCTAGCATCATGAGTGTCTCATCATTTGCAGATAAAGATTTGTTTGTTCCACCTTTAACTTTCTTCTTTTTATAGTGTCTTCTAACTACTTTTACCATATCTTTAAAGGTGTCTCTTTTAACACCTACAACTCGTCTAAAATCTTTATCTGTTAATTTATTAACTTTGAAATATTTGATTGTTTTTCCCATATCTTATTATAAGCAATTTTCGCTCCTATTTTCTTTAGGTTTTAGGAGAAGTCTATTGAACGTTTTGAAGTATTTTCATAAAGTTACTTTCTAAACATAGTCCATCGAAACACTGTGGGATAACTTTCGTCTGATTCTCTGTTTTATTTCGTTTGTTTAGTCTCATAAAAGTAAATCTGCCTTCGGATAATTCCAATTGTATTTTTTCTTTTATTTGGGCCCATTCGATTATTAATTCCTTTACAGTATTAATTATATTGAGTGAATCACTTTGAGCATGTGTCCATCTATAAGTGGGATAATTGAATATAGAATAATGTTCAAGTATCTCCTTAGAAGTCGCTTTTGGATTATCATCTATATGATTTTTTATTGATGTTAATGCTCCATTAGCTACTCCAGCACCTAATAAACCTTTGGGTTCAATAGTTGGATCGTTTTCATATACTGCAAGTATTCTTTCACTATCAGATGCTTGAGCAAACCGTAGTTTGTAAAGACCATCTTCTTTTTGAACCTTTGCTTCTCTATTAATTGCTAGATTAAAATAAGTATCAGACTCATTAAGTACACCAGCTTCGATAAACTCTTTTAAAGAACTTAATATTTCTTCAACTATTTTTTCATTTTTTGTGATACTTTTTGAGCTACTAATTATACTACCCCAATAAGTCAAGACAACATTTCCAAATTCCTTATTCACCTCTAACCTGTAACTTTATGAAACAGCTACTACATTTTCAGTATAGTTCTCATCATTTATTTGTAAACTCTCCAAGTAAACATTCATTGGTTTTTTATAGTTCAGTGTTTCATGAAATCTTTTATAATTGTAGAAGTCCATATAATCCGATACATCCTCTTTTAGTTCCTTAATTGTGTTGTACTGATTTAGATAAATTCTTTCAACTTTAGCACTTCTCCAGAACCTCTCAATACAAATATTATCAGTAGCTCTACCTTTACCATCCATTGAGATAGTAATGCCATTATCTTTAAGTGTTTGGGTGTGAATATAGCTAGTATATTGACTCCCTTGATCAGTATTAAATATCTCTGGTTTTTCATATTTAAGAAGTGCTTCATTGAGTACTCCCATAACAAGGTCAGTGTCCATTGTATTGGATATTTTCCATGAAAGAACAGCTTTAGAGTACCAATCAATGATAGCTGCAAGATAAACCATGCCACCATTGATTTTAATATAGGTAATATCTGTACTCCATACTTGATTAGCTCTTGTAATATTTATCCCTCTAAGCTTATAGGAGAACTTAGGATGTTGTATATTAGCTAGAGTTAAGGAAATAGGCTCTCTTACAGCTAGTATAGCCTTTAATCCTAACTCTTTGCGATAACTCTGCACTGTGTTTAAACTTACACTGAAACCATTCTCTAGTAACTGGTAATGCACCTTCTTAGCTCCATATATTGGTATCTCTTCAAAGATAGATTTTATCTCCTCCTTGATGGTTTCTTTATGTTCGCTGACTACAGGTATATAGTAAAGCGAACTTCTACTAATATCTAGTATCGCACACTGTTGTACTACGGATAATCTCTTTAACTCGAAATTTATCATAGCCTTTTTACTAGATAAGTCCGAGCTTCTCAGCTTTCCCCGCATCCAGTTATTCTCCACTGTTAATTGTCCTACTGTTTTTGCGTATTCATCTATTTTTTCTTGAAGTTTTTTAGTTTCATCTTTATACTCTTTTACAACTTTGGAAGGTTCCATTGCCATCTCTGCATTCTCTAAAAATAGCTTCTTCCAGTTTTTGAGATTATTGGGTGTAATACCATTATCTTTAGCTATTTCTATAAGAGTTTTTTCCTCTTTAAGAAGCTCTAAAACCAATTTTGTTTTTAGCTCTGTTGAATAAGTTGTCCGTTTTCTGCTCATCTTTCTACCCTCACTTTATTATTCTTATTTTATCGTATATGAAATAAAAACTTTTGAAATGTTGTTTGGTTTTCTTGGGGTAGTATAAATGTAATCAAAAAAACTTAGTTGAGTTGTACTCATTTTTTTCTCCTAGTAAGGTTTCTAAAAGCTAGAAATGGTTGCATGATAAAGAAAATTATCAACTGCCACCATTTAAGCTTCATAGCAACATTTTTATTAAATAGTACAAGTAGTAAAGTCATTAGTAAGGCAACAACTACATACGTTATTGTTATTAATTTTATAGTCCCAATAATCATTCAAATTCTCCCTTGAAACAAGTAATTAATTCAAATCCATTTAATCCCATTTTTTGACCTACTACAGTTATATTGTAGGTTGGATGGGTATATCTGATTTTAGAACTAATTTCGGCTTTTTCAATGGTTCGTTCTAAGCGGTTAAGATCTTCATCTATAAATCGCTCTACTAATCGTTCTTGGAAGTGTCTTGAAGCTATAAACATAACTCTTACATTGATTTTACTCAATAGGTTTGTTTTAGCAATATTAAGGATATTTGTGATTTTTTTTAACATTTGGAATCTCCTAAAAAAAAGCATTAGAAGACTCCTAAGAGTTTCTAAGCTGTACCTTTCGGTGCTTTTGAAACTCTTATATGAGTTAATTTTTGACATTAAAAATCCCTCTGAACTGAATCAGTTTTTAAATCTTTACTAGACTTCTCCTAAAACCTTTTTCAATATTTGGATATATGTCCCTACGCAGTTACTTTAATTTAAAATATAAGAGTAATTTCAATATTACTAAAATATAATCTTGCTAAATCCTATAAACAGGTATCTAAAGTGAGGTATTACTATGAGCTTTTAGGAGAAGTCCACTGTTGTAAATTATTTAGGGGATTGTTATTTGTTTATTCTGTTGTGAGCATTTAGATAAACTTCTTTATCTTCTCTTTTTCCTACGGCTACAACTTCTACAACTTTAGCGATATTATTTTCTATCTTGATGACAATTCTATATGTTGCATTAGCTACATATGTTTTTCTACACCCTTTTAGATTTAATCCACCTTGATTCTGAAGCTTCTTACTGTGTTTGAGAGGTTCTATTTCATATTTTTCAAAATATTCATAGACTTCAAGAGCTACTGCATCTGATAATTTATCTAAATCGTTGTATACTTCTGAGTAATATTCAATTTTAAACATTTCCTATTCCTCTCTTCTTGAAATAATCTTTCATCTCTTTATGACTAATCATCTTTGCAGGTTCTTTTCGATCAAAAACTCTTTCTTTTAGCATTTCTGCAATTTCCATATCTTCTAAAATATCACTTGCGACTTTCATTCGTTCATATTCTTCAATAGGAATAATTACAGCCTCTGGTTTATTTCTTCTGATAATTGCTATTTTGTTAAGTGGATTTAGAATTACTTTATCTAAATATTTCCCTAATGATTTACTTAGTTCTGTTATTCCTACCATATCATCTCTTGAATAAGTTAGCATTCTAATTTCCTTTAAAAATGTATTTAAACATATATTTTAATATGTATTCTAACATATTAAAATAATACTCCAGACTTAAATATATCTAGCTGTCCGTCACTGTAGGACTGATTGTTAGATGGCATTACTTTTACGACTCGCTGAGTGTGTAATTTAGCAATAGTCATCATTCTATCAATAGCTTCATCTGAAATATCCATTGTATGAATAAATCTCTTAAGCTTCAAACAAACGTTTAACATGACACCACTACCACCAAATAGATCAAGAACACTATCTCCTACTTTAGTTGATTGTTTTACAATCTGTTCAATTAAGTCAAAAGGTTTTTGAGTTGGATAACCACCTTGTCGAGGTAGTGGAGGTCTTTGTAGTTTATAATCTAGAGCCGACTGCATAATTAAAAAGTACTCATATATCTTATTTTTTCAAATATTTAAAAAAATCCATCTTCAATAAAATTAGATTCAGTCATTTTTAGGAGCTTTTTTAGTCTATTAAAGCTCTTTAACTCTATATTGGACTTCTCCTAAAAGCTCATAGTAATACCTCCCTTTAGATACCTTTTTATAGGATTTAGCAAGATTATATTTTAGTAATATTGAAATTACTCTTATATTTTAAATTAAAGTAACTGCGTAGGGACATATATCCAAATATTGAAAAAGGTTTTAGGAGAAGTCTATTATTCATCTAACTACTTCTAATCTTTGTCTTATTTGTCTTTGTCCTAATAATCTAAGATTAGTAGCTATACAGGTAAGGGTAAAATTCATATTATTTCTAACGAGTCCTATAAATTTTGTAGTTGAGCCTTTCATCTGAGTTTTTATATCTGCAAACCTATGTTCAACTTTAGCTCTAATCTTATGTTTAGGTTTTTCATCTTTTCTTTGCTGCTTAATCTGTTCTTGGCTCAGAGTTTGTTTCTCTTTGAGACATACCATATTTTCTATATTTTCACTTTCTAAAAAAGTATCTATATCTTTTGAGTTATATGCTTTATCAGCATAAAGAGCTTTCATTCCATCTATATCTTTTACAAATGTTTTTACTGTGTCTATATCGTGAGTATTTGCGAAGGTGGTTTGTTCAGAGATAATAATACCACTCTGCTCATCTACTGCTATATGTACTTTATAGCCTTGTGTATATTGTTTCTTTGATGCGTGAAAGCCTATCCTTACTTCACTATCTATTTTATCTTGATGATTATAGCTATCTTCTTCATTCTTTATAATAATTTGAGAAGTCTTTATATCTTTAGTATCAATACCTGGTAGTGTATCAAGTTGTGCATTCTTGTATGTCTTGGAGTTATAGGCTTTAGCATTAAGAATTCTTTGAATCTTCTTTTTTGAAGGCTTTTTGGATTGAAGCTCTACTTCAAGTTTTATATTTAACTCAGCATTTATTGTTTGAATACCTTTCTTGTCTTCTTTGTATACTTCTTTAGTCTTATTTTTTATTTGCGTGTTACTACTTCTAATGAGAGTAGCATCAATTAAAACAGATTTTCCTGTTTTAGCTATCAGGTTTTTACTCTCTAATTGTTTATTTACAGAGTTAAATAATTTATCATAAAGTCGGTTCTTGAGTAGGGAATTTCTAAATCTACAGATTGTACTCTCGTCTGGTACACTATCCTCTAGGCTAAGTCCTACAAATCTAATAAAGAGTAGGTTTACATAGAGTGCATCTTGGGTGGCTTGATCAGAGAGATTGTAATACTTCTGGAGTAACAGTACTCTAAACATCAGTACATTATCATAAGCAGGTGCTCCAGCTACATTACTTTTAGCAATTCCATTTCTATTTAGTACTGGTCGTAATTTATCAAAGTCTATAATAGAGTCCAACTCTTTAAAAAATGAATTTACTTTTTCTAATCTTGATGTTACTGCTATATCTGAAAATGTATTGTTTGTATCTTTAAATGCCATTTTTACCTCTTCTTAGTGAAGTTATTTTAGCTGAAAAGTGCTTTTAATGCCTTTAAATAGGTTACTTTCTTGGATTATACTGTGCAGTGGTCTCGCTATAGGTAAAATGCTTAACGATATTCATGATAAAGATATGTTCAATAAGAGATTGTCTGTGTCTAAATACGTAAGCGTTTTAATGTATCGTGATGGAACTGTAGAAGTTCACATTTCCATTGAAGAAAAATTGAGTACATATGAATCTTGGAAAAATCCAAATTACATAAGAAAAGAAAATAATTTAAGTCCAATATTTATACTTGGTCATGAAATTATAATAAAAGATAATCCATATTTTAATCTTAATACCAACAAGTTGAAATTATTAGCGAAGCTATCGTTGATGGACTTGAAGAAGGTATTATCATGAATAATGGCACTGAATTAGAATGGGAAATAGTTCTTGATGAGCCGACTGCATAATTAAAAAGTACTCATATATCTTATTTTTTCAAATATTTAAAAAAATCCATCTTCAATAAAATTAGATTCAGTCATTTTTAGGAGCTTTTTTAGTCTATTAAAGCTCTTTAACTCTATATTATTCATCTAACTACTTCTAATCTTTGTCTTATTTGTCTTTGTCCTAATAATCTAAGATTAGTAGCTATACAGGTAAGGGTAAAATTCATATTATTTCTAACGAGTCCTATAAATTTTGTAGTTGAGCCTTTCATCTGAGTTTTTATATCTGCAAACCTATGTTCAACTTTAGATCTAATCTTATGTTTAGGTTTTTCATCTTTTCTTTGCTGCTTAATCTGTTCTTGGCTCAGAGTTTGTTTCTCTTTGGGACATACCATATTTTCTATATTTTCACTTTCTAAAAAAGTATCTATATCTTTTGAGTTATATGCTTTATTGTCAAGTTTCACCACGTTGTACCATTTCAAAAGCAATATCTTGAAACTCACTTGGTAAAATCTTAAATATTTCAGGCTTCGTTTGAAACCAACTTTGAACTGCATCAAAAGGAGTTCTGACTTTGAGTTCTTTTCTTAAAGAACCATGTCTTCTATTGAAGTTATAGAATATCAAGAACTTATTTAAATCTTTCTTAACATCATCAATATTATCATAATCCTCTGCTTTGATTGTAGCATTCTTTATTGTTCCATACAGTAGTCGTCATTTTTTAAAAATAAAAGAATAAAGAGCTTGGTTTTAAAGTATAAATACCCTTATGAAAAAGACCAAACTCGAAGATAATTGTAACATATTGAAAGAACAGATAAAAGAACATACAAATTTTAACAGAGCAAGAATATTTGTAATAGTTGGATTGATAGTATCAATTTCAAAATTAAGAGCAGTAAATCTTAAAAAGTTAGCAACTGTATTAAATGCCACCACAATCCACTAAAAACTAAATTTCAAGAGTTGAGCGATAGAGTCATCTAAATCCCATCTATTGTTAATGAGTTGTTCTTGTATAGATTTTGTACCATTTAGGTGCAAGATATTTAAAATAATGCTTCTGATAATTGTCATTAAAAATGGATTTAGATGAGCATTATGGTCATCTTCTAAAAGTGTATTATCTTTGTATTGGTGCATTGTTTCTACCTTCCAATGGAGTAAAATTTTATCATGAAAGAACTCCGCATTTTCACGAAAATTTGCTATACAGAACTGAATACTAGTGCTGTTTGTTACTTCTCCTGTTTTATGGTTTGTCTTGTGTATTTTTTTAATAGTTTTTATGATTGAGCGAACATGGGTAATTTCATTATGATAAAAAGTAGTTGGTTGATATACAAATACCTCTCTATTTATCCGCTCATTAGACTGCTGGATTTGTTTAGCTTTATAAGTGCTTGATGGTTTTATCTCTCTTGATATTTCATCTATTTTATCAAGAAGTGTTTTTTGGTTATCTTTAACTTTAGCAATATATTTTGAACCACTCTGCTCAATAGAATCAAGAGTTTTTTTGTGTGTTCATCGCATCAAAGGTAAAGAGAAATTCATCTCCAAGCTCTGCTATCATAGCTTGTAAAGCAGGTATTTCATTTGATTTCTCTGCAATTTTTTGATGAGCAATAACTACACCTATCTCTGATAGAACTGCACCAACAACTTGTATAGCCTTTTGGTCTTTATATCTACTACCATTCATCACTTTACCATCTACGCTTAGATGTTTTCCTGTAGTATCGACATAAATTCTTATCCATTCTCTGAACAAAAGTTCAACTGCCTCACTATCAACTTTTGCAAGTATATCTGAGACAGCACTTCTTTTTGGTGTTATTATAAATTCTACACCTAGAAGTTTTTTTACTTCTTCTTTTTGAACATGTTTATCTATCCAAATAGAAATTTGTTTGTAATCTGTAGCTCCCATTAGTCCAGCTAATATAGCTAGATATAAGATATGTTCTAATTTATGCCGTTTACCTTGACCTTTACGATGGTCTGGAACTCTTGATAGTAACTCTAAAAGTTTATTTGATTCAGCTATTTTTGCATAGCCTTTTCTTGAACGCTTTTGTGCTAATTTATCTCTTGCTTTTATTGCCATTTTCTTATCACCTTATTTTTCTCAAAAGCAAGCAATAATTATTCCACTTTTAATTTCTAGTTATTAATGGATTGGGGTGCTACTACCACCCTTTATATCTATGCTTGAGATATTAACATATTTTCCTTTATTTCTTTCTTCTAAAGTGAGTGCTATTTTTCTATTACTTTTTATTGGACATACAAACTTCTTGTTTAGTTCTTCTTCTATAAAAAGTAGATTCTTAATACTTGAAAACCATTTATCAAATAAAATATATTTATATTTCACTTCATTATTGTGATGTAAAATTTGAAGTTTATCTTGCATTATTTCATTTTTACTAAAGAGAGATTTTTTAATATTCTTCTGATGTTCCTCACTCCATTTATTTTCAGTTTTTGTGATAATTTCATATCCCAAAGGGATAGATATACCTGTAGCATCTGTATAATAGACTTCTCCTAAAACATTTTTCAATATTTGGATATATGTCCCTACGCAGTTACTTTAATTTAAAATATAAGAGTAATTTCAATATTACTAAAATATAATCTTGCTAAAGCCTATAAACAGGTATCTAAAGGGAGGTATTACTATGAGATTTTAGGAGAAGTCCAATGAAAATTTAGCATTAAGATACCTTTTTGCATCTTTTGTGACACATGGTCATAATGCCAGCAAACTACATCATTTACTTTACTCCAAGGCTTATGCATAAGCATATCATCGATAATAATACAAGCATTGTCTTCATTCTCATAATCTCTTAAAAATGGTTTTATTGATTTCCACAAAGTCTTTTCATCATCAAGAGAATCATTTAATAGTAGATGCTTTGTGAAAACATCATGACTATTACCTGTTACTTTTGAAAGTTTTGTCATCTCTATCTTGCTAAATGAACTGATTGCGAAATTTATGTACATATCTTCTAATTGCTTCATATATATTTTAAGCATTTTTAATGCCATCTATTTTTATTATGTCACCTTTTGTAAATTTGAAGGTTTAGATTATCGTAACATCAGTGCTTTATTAGACTTCTTGCAAAACTCCTATATGCCGCAGAGAGCTAAGAAGTACTAAAATTGTGTAAAACAAGTTTTTATTCCTAGCCTAAGGGTAAAATATTTTTTTATGTAAGGTTAGTACTTACTATCCCTTCCATAGGACACTTTATAGAGAGTCTTACTCAGCGTTAAAGAACCCCAACCGTTTGGCTACGCTTGAGAACATTTACTTTGATTAAAACTCTCTATAAAGTGCTAAGGTATATAGGAGTTTTGCAAGAAGTCTATTATCATAAATAGTTATGATTTAAGCACCCATTTTTTTCATTAAGTCCAAAATTAATATCTTTAAAAGGTTTAGATTTAATGTGAATTTGACTTGCTTACACGACTAGGGTTAAGTTAATTTCAACATAGAAGATAATCCTATTAATTAAAGTTATTTCTATCCTACTACTTATAAAGAGACTTAATTACTTATTAACATCATAAAAGCTATAATTAAGTACATAATTTAAAAGAATAGGAAATTTAGTGATCACATTAAAAGAAGCCCTTAAACTAAGTAAAGAAGAATTAAACAAATTTAAAGAAGATTTAAAAATTCAAATCGAAAAAAATCCTGAGCTTAACGCTTATATTGATATCAATAATGTTGGTGATGGTGTGCCTATCGCTATTAAAGATAATATTCAAGTAAAAGACTGGGCTGTTACATCTGGATCGAATATCCTCCAAGGTTATATCGCACCTTATAACGCTACAGTAATTGAGAAAATGACTAATGCTGGACTTTCCCCATTTGGTAGAACAAATATGGATGAGTTTGCTATGGGTTCTACAACTGAATCTAGCTTTTATGGAAAAACTTTAAACCCTCATAATTCGGAATGTGTTCCTGGCGGAAGTTCTGGTGGTTCAGCCGCTGCTATTGGTGCTGGTTTAGCTATCGCTGCCTTAGGTTCTGATACAGGTGGGTCTATTCGTCAACCTGCGGCATTTTGTGGTATTGTTGGGATGAAACCAACTTATGGTCGAGTTTCTCGTTATGGTTTGGGTGCTTACGCATCAAGTCTTGATCAAATCGGTCCAATGACTCAAAATGTTGAAGATGCTGCAATCTTATATGATATTATTTCTGGAAGTGATGACAAAGATTCTACAAATGCAAAGTGTGATGAGAAAGTTTGTGAAAACTTAAATGCAAATAGAAAACTGCGTATTGCTATTTTGCCACACTATATTAAAGATGCAAGTGCTGATGTTAAAAATGCGTATGCTAAAGCTATTGATGCACTCAAATCTGAGGGTCATACAATCATTGAAAAAGAGATGATGGATGCAAAATTTGATATATCCGCTTACTATATAACAGCAACTGCTGAAGCTACTACAAATCTTGCTCGTTATGATGGCATTCGATATGGAAAGAGAGTTGAGGGGAAAAACCTTCAAGAGACTTTTATAAAAAGCAGAAGTGAAGGTTTTGGAGATGAAGTCAAACGTCGGATTATGCTTGGAAATTTTGTACTCTCAAGTGGTTATTATGAAGCTTATTATATAAAAGCACAAAAAATAAGACATATCATAAAAGATAACTATAACAAAATTTTTGAAGATGTAGATTTGATACTCTCCCCTATTACAGCAGGAACTGCCCCTAAGTTTGGTGAGCTTAAAAATCCTATAGATATGTACTTGAGTGATATTTATTCTATCTCTGTGAATCTTGCTGGATTACCTGCTTTATCTCTTCCTATATCTAAATCTAATCAGGGTATGCCCATTGGATTACAACTTATCGCTAAAGCTTATGATGAACAAACTCTTTTTGATGGTGCATTAAGCCTTGAGAGAGCAATTAATTACAAAGGAAACTAGAAGTGGAAGAAGAAAGACACGATGAAATCATGACAAAACTCACAAAAGTATTTGCGGAAGAAAATTTAAAAATTGGAGAGGCAATATCAGTTTGGTATTCGCTAGGAATGTTCTTATTTTCTCATGCGGATAAAGAGCATAACTCTAAAGAAAAAGTCTTTGAAGCGATGAATAAGTACATAGAGACTGTACAAAAAGCAGAAAGTGAAAATAAAAAATAATATTTTTACACAAATCATAGATGCACTTGTAAGTGATGGCTATATCGTCATTGACAATGCACTTGATAACTCCCTTGCAAGAAATCTCAAAGTAACCGCACAAAATATTTCAAACTTTAAAGATGCTGGAATATCCTCAAAAAACATACAAAATAAAAGTAGGCGTAGAGATAAAATAAAATGGCTTGATGAAGATAATGCCTCTCAAAGCCAATACCTAGAATTTACAAAAAAATTACAAGCACATCTCAATAAAGAACTTTTTTTAGGTTTAAAATATTATGAGAGCCACTTTAGTATATATGATAAAGGTGATTTTTATGAAAAATATTTTGATACATTTAAAGGTTCAAAAAATCGTGTTATTACGACTGTATATTATTTAAATGAAATCTGGAATAAAAAAGATGGTGGCGAACTTCTTATTTATGATAAAAAAAATCAAAAAAATTTCTCCTATTGGAAATAAACTTGTAATATTTTTAAGTGATAAGTTTTTACATGAAGTACTAGTTACAAACAAGAAACGTTATTCTATTGCTGGATGGTTCACGATAATTTAACTATAAGAGCCGACTGCATAATTAAAAAGTATTCATATATCCTATTTTTTCAAATATTTAAAAAAATCCATCTTCAATAAAATTAGATTCAGTCATTTTTAGGAGCTTTTTTAGTCTATTAAAGCTCTTTAACTCTATATTATTCATCTAACTACTTCTAATCTTTGTCTTATTTGTCTTTGTCCTAATAATCTAAGATTAGTAGCTATACAGGTAAGGGTAAAATTCATATTATTTCTAACGAGTCCTATAAATTTTGTAGTTGAGCCTTTCATCTGAGTTTTTATATCTGCAAACCTATGTTCAACTTTAGCTCTAATCTTATGTTTAGGTTTTTCATCTTTTCTTTGCTGCTTAATCTGTTCTTGGCTCAGAGTTTGTTTCTCTTTGAGACATACCATATTTTCTATATTTTCACTTTCTAAAAAAGTATCTATATCTTTTTACAGTAGTCGTCATTTTTAAAAAATAAAAGAATAAAGAGCTTGGTTTTAAAGTATAAATATCCTTATGAAAAAGACCAAACTCGAAGATAATTGTAACATATTGAAAGAACAGATAAAAGAACATACAAATTTTAACAGAGCAAGAATATTTGTAATAGTTGGATTGATAGTATCAATTTCAAAATTAAGAGCAGTAAATCTTAAAAAGTTAGCAACTGTATTAGACTTCTCCTAAAACCTTTTTCAATATTTGGATATATGTCCCTACGCAGTTACTTTAATTTAAAATATAAGAGTAATTTCAATATTACTAAAATATAATCTTGCTAAAGCCTATAAACAGGTATCTAAAGTGATGTATTACTATTAGCTTTTAGGAGAAGTCCATTAAATGCAAGAGAATCCAAAACAGCAAACTATAGAAGGATAGGAAGATTTTTCAATGAGTTTTCATTCGATAAAAAGATAATTGCACAGATGTTGTCAAGTTTTTTACCTAAAGAAAGATGGGTATTAGCAATTGATAGAACAAATTGGAAATTTGGTAAAGTACATATCAATATATTGATGTTAAGCGTTGCTTATAAAGGGATGGCCATCCCTATTGTATGGTATATATTGAAGAAAACAACGAAGCAAGGTAATTCAGGTTTTAAAGATAGAATTAGAATTATAAAAAAGTTTATTGATATATTTGGTGTAGATAAGATTGAAGTTTTAACAGCAGATAGAGAGTTTGTAGGGAAGGTTTGGTTTAAGTGGCTCAAGAAAAGAGAAATACCATTTGCCATTAGAATTATGAACTGATGTTACGATAATCTAAACCTTCAAATTTACAAAAGGTGACAAGACTTCTCCTAAAACCTAAAGAAAATAGGAGCGAAAATTGCTTATAATAAGATATGGGAAAAACAATCAAATATTTCAAAGTTAATAAATTAACAGATAAAGATTTTAGACGAGTTGTAGGTGTTAAAAGAGACACCTTTAAAGATATGGTAAAAGTAGTTAGAAGACACTAGACTTCTTGCAAAACTCTAAAAGTAGGAACTAAAAATGCTATCAGATTGATATGAATAAATATGAAAAATTACAGAAGAAAGAACCAAAGAATTTTAAGCGTCTTATTGGTGTAAATAAAGATACATTTAATGAAATGCTTTTAGTATTTATAGCCTATGAAAAAGAGAGAACTAAAAACCATGGAGTTGGTGGTAGAAAAAGTTTAGATTCAAAAGAAAAAGTACTATTAATGTTAAGTTATTACAGAGAATATAGAACCTTAGAACATATTGGCTTTGATTATGGAGTAAGTGAATCTACAGCTTCTCGAATAGTAAGAGATGTTGAAGATGTTTTAATAAAATCTGGAAAGTTTTCCTTACCAAGTAAACGTGCTTTATATGGAGATGATATGGACTTAGAGTTTATCGTCATTGATGCTACAGAGTCCCCCATACAACGACCAAAAAAAAGCAAAGAGATTACTACTCAGGGAAGAAAAGAAACCATACACTAAAAGGGCAAATCGTTATTGACAAGGATGAACGTATTATTTGTGCTCATACATGCAAAGGTACTACTCATGATTTTAAACTCTTTAAACAGAGTGATTTACCTGTGAAACCTCAAACTTGTATCTATGTAGATTTAGGCTATCTTGGTATTAAAAAACAACATAATAACACTCAAATACCATATAAAAAATCAAAGCTACATCCATTAACTGATACACAAAAAAATCAAAATAAAAGAGAAGCTTCAGCTCGCATATGTGTTGAACATATCAATGCTAAATTAAAGACTTTTCAAATCCTTAAACAGAAATATCGTAACCGTAGAAAAAGGTTCAATCTTCGCTTCAATCTGATATGTGGATTAGTTAATTTTGACCGTGGATTTGAGGTTGCTGGAAAATGAGTTTTGCAAGAAGTCTACTATAAAAAGAAGAAAGTTAAATGTGGAACAAACAAATCTTTATCTGCAAATGATGAGACACTCATGATGCTAGAATATTATAGAGAGTATAGAACTTTTAAACATATAGGAGTTGATTATGGAGTGAGTGAATCAACAGCACATTATATTGTTACAAAGATAGAAAAGATTTTAATACAAGAGCCACAATTTCATCTTAAAACTCTAAAACATGCGATACCTATAGAAGATACTAATAATCTTGAAATAGTCGTAGTAGATGTAACAGAGAGCCAATGTGAGAGACCAAAAAAAAGCAAAAAAGATACTACTCAGGTAAAAAGAAAAAGCACACCTTAAAAACACAAATAATTACAACATCTACAGGTAAAATATTAGCTGTAACTATTGATAAAGGAAGAACACATGACTTTAAAGTCTTTAAAAACAGTAAGGCAACTAAAAAAATAATATTGAGTAAAGTTCTTGCTGATTTATGCTACGTTGGTATCTCTAAAATTTGTCCTAATTCTCAAATACCAAATAAAAGAAGCAAACTAAATCCATTAACAAAAGATGACAAAAAAGAGAACTGTGAATTATCATCAAAAAGAATGGACTTCTCCTAAAAGCTGATAGTAATACCTCAATTTAGATACCTGTTTATAGGCTTTAGCAAGATTATATTTTAGTAATATTGAAATTACTCTTATATTTTAAATTAAAGTAACTGCGTAGGGACATATATCCAAATATTGAAAAAGGTTTTAGGAGAAGTCTAATTATCATTGAACAAATAAATGCAAAAATTAAGGTATTTAAAATTACTAAATACCCATATAGAAATAGACGAAAAAGGTTCGGTTTGAGGATGAACCTCATTTGTGCTATTATTAACCTTGATGCAACACCTATGAGCAGTACCGTTGAAGAGGTTTGATGTTTGGGTGTTTTAGGAGAAGTCTACATATTAAAAATAGATGGCATTAAAAATGCTTAAAATATATATGAAGCAATGAGAAGATATGTACATAAATTTCGCAATCAGTTCATTTAGCAAGATAGAGATGACAAAACTTTCAAAAGTAACAGGTAATAGTCATGATGTTTTCACAAAGCATCTACTATTAAATAGACTTCTTGCAAAACTCCTTATATGGCTTAGCACTTTATAGAGAGTTTTAATCAAGGTAAATGTTCTCAAGCGTAGCCAAAGCTAGGGTTGGGGTTCTTTAACGCTGAGTAAGGCTCTCTATAAAGTGTCCTATGGAAGGGATAGTAAGTACTAACCTTGCACAAAAAAATATTTTACCCTTAGCTTAGGCTAGGAATAAAAATTTGTTTTACACAATTTTAGTCCTTCTTAGCTCTCTGTGGTATATAGGAGTTTTGCAAGAAGTCTAATGATTCTCTTGATGATGAAAAGACTTTGTGGAAATCAATAAAACCATTTTTAAGAGATTATGAGAATGAACAGCAATTCTAATTCACTCTACCCCAAAAAATTTGTAAAAAAATAAAAGGTATAAGAATTGCTATACTTTTAAAAATTAGCAGTAAAGAATTTATAAATGAATTTTCAAAAACAGATAATAAGTCTTATAGCAAAAGAGTTTGAAAAACTACCAGATTCAAGGAGTAAAGAGAAACTAATATATACAATGAGTGATATAACACTATCAGCATTTGCAATGTATTATTTTCAAAATCCATCTTGGTTAGACTTTGCAAGAAAAATGAATACAAAAAGCGGTAAAAGTAATGCTAAATCACTATTTGGTATAAAAAAGATACCAAGTGATAATCATGTACGAGATACATTAGATGATATAGATAGTGATAAACTACAACCTACATTCGATAAAATATATAAACTACTTTTAGAAAAAAAAACCTTAGAAAAATATACCTATTTTGATAATAAGACACTCCTTGTTCTTCTTGATGGCACTTACTACCATTCTTCAACAAAAATACATTGTGAGCATTGTCAAACAAGAAAAAAAACAGATACTAAAGGTAGTGAGACTCTTCAATATTACCATAGTGCAATAACACCAATAATAGCAAAACCAAAGACCAATACAATACTTCCATTATTACCAGAGATGATATCAAATACGGATGGAGAGACCACTGCACAGTATAATCTAACAAAGCAATCTATTTAAAGGCATTAAAAGCACTTTTCAGCTAAAATAACATCACTAAGAAGAGGTACAAAGTGGCATTTAAAGATACAAACAATACATTTTCAGATATAGCAGTAACATCAAGATTAGAAAAAGTAAATTCATTTCTTAAAGAGTTGGACTCTATTATAGACTTTGATAAATTACGACCAGTACTAAATAGAAATGGAATTGCTAAAAGTAATGTAGCTGGAGCACCTGCTTATGATAATGTACTGATGTTTAGAGTACTGTTACTCCAGAAGTATTACAATCTCTCTGATCAAGCCACCCAAGATGCACTCTATGTAAACCTACTCTTTATTAGATTTGTAGGACTTAGCCTAGAGGATAGTGTACCAGACGAGAGTACAATCTGTAGATTTAGAAATTCCCTACTCAAGAACCGACTTTATGATAAATTATTTAACTCTGTAAATAAACAATTAGAGAGTAAAAACCTGATAGCTAAAAAAGGAAAATCTGTTTTAATTGATGCTACTCTCATTAGAAGTGATAACACGCAAATAAAAAATAAGACTAAAGAAGTATACAAAGAAGACAAGAAAGGTATTCAAACAATAAATGCTGAGTTAAATATAAAACTTGAAGTAGAGCTTCAATCCAAAAAGCCTTCAAAAAAGAAGATTCAAAGAATTCTTAATGCTAAAGCCCATAACTCCAAGACATACAAGAATGCACAACTTGATACACTACAAGGTATTGATACTAAAGATATAAAGACTTCTCAAATTATTATAAAGAATGAAGAAGATAGCTATAATCATCAAGATAAAATAGATAGTGAAGTAAGGATAGGCTTTCACGCATCAAAGAAACAATATACACAAGGCTATAAAGTACATATAGCAGTAGATGAGCAGAGTGGTATTATTATCTCCCAACAAACCACCTTCGCAAATACTCACGATATAGACACAGTAAAAACATTTGTAAAAGATATAGATGGAATGAAAGCTCTTTATGCTGATAAAGCATATAACTCAAAAGATATAGATACTTTTTTAGAAAGTGAAAATATAGAAAATATGGTATGTCTCAAAGAGAAACAAACTCTAAGGCAAGAACAGATTAAGCAGCAAAGAAAAGATGAAAAACCTAAACATAAGATTAGAGCTAAAGTTGAACATAGGTTTGCAGATATAAAAACTCAGATGAAAGGCTCAACTACAAAATTTATAGGACTCGTTAGAAATAATATGAATTTTACCCTTACCTGTATAGCTACTAATCTTAGATTATTAGGACAAAGACAAATAAGACAAAGATTAGAAGTAATTAGATGAATAATATAGAGCTAAAGAGCTTTAATAGACTAAAAAAGCTCCTAAAAATGACTGAATCTAATTTTATTGAAGATGGATTTTTTTAAATATTTGAAAAAATAGGATATATGAGTACTTTTTAATTATGCAGTCGGCTCATGGAGATGATAAACAAGATTGTGAGATTAACGCATCCAAAAGATGGTTAGATAAAACACATATACTCGCTAAAAAATATAAACTAGTACTCTTGGGCGATGATTTATATTCAAAGACTTCACTTATTAAAAAGATAAGAGAGAAAGAGTATAACTATATATTTGTCTGCAAAGAGACTTCTCATAAAAAATTATATGAAACTGTACATATGGTTGATAACCTCGGTAATATGGATACTAAAACAGCTACTAAACTAAATAAACAAAGAAAAAAAGAGAGTTACAACTATAAATATCTACATGAAGTAGAACTTACAGGAGAAAAGAATCCTATAAAAGTAAATTGGTGTAGTGTTGAAGTTAAAGAGGTAAAAGGGAAGATAATTTATAGTGGTGCTTTTATAACAGACTATATAATTAAAGATGAAAATGTAGAAGAGATTGTAGAAGCAGGTCGTGCTAGATGGAAGATTGAAAATGAGAATAATAATACATTAAAAACAGGAGGTTACAATCTTGAACATAACTTTGGACACGGCAAAAAAGGACTAAGTGAGTTGCTATTTGTTTTTAACATATTAGCATTCTTAACTCATACACTATGCTTAACATATGATGATGATTATAAAGAGTTATATGGACTTATAAACAAGAGAAAAACATTCTTTAACCATATCAATACTTTCACAACATTTTTTTACTTTTTAGATTGGGATATTCTCTATCAAACAATGATAAAAGGCTATATAGATGGTATCCATTTGGACTAGTAAATATTCACAAGGCTATACCTATGTCAAAAATACTATTACTCCCATTAATAGTGATAATTGGAGCTTTATTGAAATAAAAACAGAAGATATTGAAGTCGTAAAAAATACTAACGGCTATAAAAAGTTTTTAGTTAATTATTTTTTAATGTTGTAAAAATGATTGAGTGGTGATTTTTGGTGTTGGGTTAGAATTGCTGGAGAATGAAGACAATGCTTGTATTATTATCGATGATATGCTTATGCATAAGCCTTGGAGTAAAGTAAATGATGTAGTTTGCTGGCATTATGACCATGTCTCACAAAAGATGCAAAAAGGTATCTTAATGCTAAATTTTCATTATACAGATGCTACAGGTTAGCCCATTCCGATACTAAGAACAATATTTGCTTATAGCTCTAAAAGGGGCAGAAATGAGCAATAAATTATTAGAAATTTTTAAAGAGGAAATATCAGAGCAAGGAAGAGAACAAGCGAGACAATATAGTTTACCTATGATGATGTATTTATCGGTAATTGCAATTCTGATGGGTGCAAAGAATCCAATTGAAATACATCAATGGATGAAGAATAACGGTAAACGAAAAGAGATAAAAAAACTATTAGGTGTAGAATTTTTTAAAGCCCCAGGAAAATCAAGAGTGTATGACTTTTTTGAAATAGTTGATAAGATTGAATTAGAAAAAGCCTTCCGCAGATGGATACGAATTTTTATAGATATACCAGCACATGCAGTAGCAGCCGTAGATGGTAAAGTTCTACGAGGAAGTGCAAATGCTAAAGATAATGCAGTATCTGTTTTATCTGCAGTTTTAGCAGAAACAAAATTAATTATTGCCCATAAAGAGATAGACAAAAAGTCTAATGAGATACCAGCATTTCAAGAACTAATAGGTGAGCTTGATGAGACATTTAGTTATGGCTTTGATGCTTTAAACACACAAAAAAACTCTTAAAAAGGCATCTGGTAGCGGTTCAAAGTTTATAGCAAAAGTAAAAAAGAATCAAAAAACTTTACTGTCGCTAGCTAAAGAGATAGAGGAAGCTTCTTCTATCGATTCAAGTTTTCAAATGGAAATTAAACAATCAAATGATTTCATACAAAGAAATATATATGTGTATCAAAACTGTATATATCCATGGGATGGTGTTTTTATTCATTCAGTAATCAGAGTTGATAAAATTGTTAATTGCAAAGAGACAAAGACACATTACTATATCTCAAATGATACAGATAGTGCAGAATCATTTTTGCAAAAGATACTCCAAGAGTGGAGTGTTGAGACAATGCACTTTTATAAAGATACAGCACTTAATGAAGATAGATGCAAAATTAATAAAGGTGCATTTAGTTTTTCAATTTTAAGAAGTATTGTAATCAATATTCTTCATCTTAATAAAGTTCAAAATATAGGTAGAAAAATTGTTGATACAACTCAAAATTTAGCTGAGGCTTTGATGCTCTTCTCTATGGTAAGATTGGAATATGGGTTTATTAAGGATTGTTTAGTATTGGAATAGGCTAGCTACAGGTATATCTATCCCTTTGGGATATGAAATTATCACAAAAACTGAAAATAAGTGGAGTGAGGAACATCAGAAGAATATTAAAAAATCTCTCTTTAGTAAAAATGAAATAATGCAAGATAAACTTCAAATTTTACATCACAATAATGAAGTGAAATATAAATATATTTTATTTGATAAATGGTTTTCAAGTATTAAGAATCTACTTTTTATAGAAGAAGAACTAAACAAGAAGTTTGTATGTCCAATAAAAAGTAATAGAAAAATAGCACTCACTTTAGAAGAAAGAAATAAAGGAAAATATGTTAATATCTCAAGCATAGATATAAAGGGTGGTAGTAGTCGGCTGATATATATTGAAGGTTATAAAAAACCTCTAAGACTTATCAAGCAAGTGGTCAAAAACGGCGATGATGGCGAATCTACTTATTTATATCTTGTTACTAATGATATAGACTTATCTTTCAATCAGGTACTTGAAATCTACAAAAGACGGTGGAAAATAGAGGAATATCATAAATCTTTAAAACAAAATTTAAAAATAGAACACTCTCCAACAAAAGTTGAAACATCACAAAGAAATCATATACATTTATCTGTTCGTGGTTTTATAAAACTTGAGAAACTTCGATTAAACTATAAAATGAACCACTTTGCCATTAAGGAAAAAATATATATTGAGGCTCTCAAAGTCGCCTACCAAAAAGTTGAAGAATTACAAGTTGTTTAGATTTGTAGCACTTCTTAAACTTTATGAATTTAGATTATCGTAACATCAGTTATGAATAATAAAAAAGTGAAAGTTGGTCGAGGAGATGTAAAGGTTAATACTCTTTTTAGAAATCTTAATCTAAATGAACATACTTTTTATAGAACTAAAAAAACGATATATGATTATAAAGGCTTATCTCTAATCGGATTGAGGATGAAGGATGAATTTCTAATTATTGCCACAAATACTAAGCAAGAAAAAGCATTGGAATTTTATAAACAAAGATGGGAAATTGAAGTATTGTTTTCAGCTCTAAAAAAAAGAGGATTTAACCTTGAAGAAACGCATATGACTGATAACCACAAGATAGATACATTGATAGCTATTTTAAGTTTATCCTTTGTTTGGAGTCATAGTATTGGTGAATGGCTTAATGAAACAAAGCCTATTATAACCCTAAAGCACGGGAGAAAAGCTCAAAGTTTATTTCTCTATGGTCTTGAATATCTATCAGAAATATTATTGAATTATGAGCTTAGAGATAAGGAGTTAGTAGCTGTTTTTGAGCGATTGAAATTTGATGGTTCTGAAAAATGACGACTACTGTAATATCTTTTGAGTTATATGCTTTATCAGCATAAAGAGCTTTCATTCCATCTATATCTTTTACAAATGTTTTTACTGTGTCTATATCGTGAGTATTTGCGAAGGTGGTTTGTTCAGAGATAATAATACCACTCTGCTCATCTACTGCTATATGTACTTTATAGCCTTGTGTATATTGTTTCTTTGATGCGTGAAAGCCTATCCTTACTTCACTATCTATTTTATCTTGATGATTATAGCTATCTTCTTCATTCTTTATAATAATTTGAGAAGTCTTTATATCTTTAGTATCAATACCTTGTAGTGTATCAAGTTGTGCATTCTTGTATGTCTTGGAGCACCACAATCCACTAAAAACTAAATTTCAAGAGTTGAGCGATAGAGTCATCTAAATCCCATCTATTGTTAATGAGTTGTTCTTGTATAGATTTTGTACCATTTAGGTGCAAGATATTTAAAATAATGCTTCTGATAATTGTCATTAAAAATGGATTTAGATGAGCATTATGGTCATCTTCTAAAAGTGTATTATCTTTGTATTGGTGCATTGTTTCTACCTTCCAATGGAGTAAAATTTTATCATGAAAGAACTCCGCATTTTCACGAAAATTTGCTATACAGAACTGAATACTAGTGCTGTTTGTTACTTCTCCTGTTTTATGGTTTGTCTTGTGTATTTTTTTAATAGTTTTTATGATTGAGCGAACATGGGTAATTTCATTATGATAAAAAGTAGTTGGTTCATATATAAATACTTCTCTATTTATCCACTCATTAGATTGCTGGATTGGTTTAGCTTTATAAGTGCTTGATGGTTTTATCTCTCTTGATATTTCATTTATTTTATCAAGAAGTGTTTTTTGGTTACCTTTAACTTTAGCAATATATTTTGAACCACTCTGCTCAATAGAATCAAGAGTTTTTTTGTGTGTTCATCGCATCAAAGGTAAAGAGAAATTCATCTCCAAGCTCTGCTATCATAGCTTGTAAAGCAGGTATTTCATTTGATTTCTCTGCAATTTTTTGATGAGCAATAACTACACCTATCTCTGATAGAACTGCACCAACAACTTGTATAGCCTTTTGGTCTTTATATCTACTACCATTCATCACTTTACCATCTACGCTTAGATGTTTTCCTGTAGTATCGACATAAATTCTTATCCATTCTCTGAACAAAAGTTCAACTGCCTCACTATCAACTTTTGCAAGTATATCTGAGACAGCACTTCTTTTTGGTGTTATTATAAATTCTACACCTAGAAGTTTTTTTACTTCTTCTTTTTGAACATGTTTATCTATCCAAATAGAAATTTGTTTGTAATCTGTAGCTCCCATTAGTCCAGCTAATATAGCTAGATATAAGATATGTTCTAATTTATGCCGTTTACCTTGACCTTTACGATGGTCTGGAACTCTTGATAGTAACTCTAAAAGTTTATTTGATTCAGCTATTTTTGCATAGCCTTTTCTTGAACGCTTTTGTGCTAATTTATCTCTTGCTTTTATTGCCATTTTCTTATCACCTTATTTTTCTCAAAAGCAAGCAATAATTATTCCACTTTTAATTTCTAGTTATTAATGGATTGGGGTGGTCTTGGAGTTATGGGCTTTAGCATTAAGAATTCTTTGAATCTTCTTTTTTGAAGGCTTTTTGGATTGAAGCTCTACTTCAAGTTTTATATTTAACTCAGCATTTATTGTTTGAATACCTTTCTTGTCTTCTTTGTATACTTCTTTAGTCTTATTTTTTATTTGCGTGTTATCACTTCTAATGAGAGTAGCATCAATTAAAACAGATTTTCCTGTTTTAGCTATCAGGTTTTTACTCTCTAATTGTTTATTTAGAGAGTGGACTTCTCCTAAAAGCTCATAGTAATACCTCCCTTTAGATACCTGTTTATAGGCTTTAGCAAGATTATATTTTAGTAATATTGAAATTACTCTTATATTTTAAATTAAAGTAACTGAGTAGGGACATATATCCAAATATTGAAAAAGGTTTTAGGAGAAGTCTAGTTAAATAATTTATCATAAAGTCGGTTCTTGAGTAGGGAATTTCTAAATCTACAGATTGTACTCTCGTCTGGTACACTATCCTCTAGGCTAAGTCCTACAAATCTAATAAAGAGTAGGTTTACATAGAGTGCATCTTGGGTGGCTTGATCAGAGAGATTGTAATACTTCTGGAGTAACAGTACTCTAAACATCAGTACATTATCATAAGCAGGTGCTCCAGCTACATTACTTTTAGCAATTCCATTTTTATTTAGTACTGGTCGTAATTTATCAAAGTCTATAATAGAGTCCAACTCTTTAAGAAATGAATTTACTTTTTCTAATCTTGATGTTACTGCTATATCTAAAAATGTATTGTTTGTATCTTTAAATGCCACTTTTTACCTCTTCTTAGTGATGTTATTTTAGCTGAAAAGTGCTTTTAATGCCTTTAAATAGGTTGCTTTGTTGGATTATAAGTAATAGGATAGAAATAACTTCAATTAATAGGATTATCTTCTATGTTGAAATTAACTTAACGCTAGTCGTGTAACCAAGTCAAATTCATATTGGACTTCTCCTAAAAGCTCATAGTAATACCTCACTTTAAATACCTGTTTATAGGCTTTAGCAAGATTATATTTTAGTAATATTGAAATTACTCTTATATTTTAAATTAAAGTAACTGCGTAGGGACATATATCCAAATATTGAAAAAGGTTTTAGGAGAAGTCTATTAAATCTAAACCTTTTTAATGATCTTAGTTTTGAAATTATTTGAGGTCTATTACTTACTGTGCAGTGGTCTCTATAAGTTAAAATTGCTTGTCCTTTCTTATTTAAGTCTTCATTTATGTAGTATTTATACACACTATCTAAAAAAGCTAGCTTTAATTCTAAAACTAAATTGAAATTATAATAAATATGGATATAATTTAGTTAAATTAAAGCTTACTAAGCTTTTTTTAATAGGGAGGAAATAATATATGGCAAAATTAGTTATTTTAGGTGCTGGTGTTTCTGGTCATACGACAGCAACATTCGCCGCAAAATGGTTAGGCTCAGAACATGAGGTTATTGTTGTCACTCCAAACTCTCAATGGAACTGGATTCCATCGAATATTTGGGTTGGTGTTGGTCAAATGAAAAAAGAAGAAGTTACTTTTCATTTGGCTCCTGTATATAAAAAAGCTGGAATCACATTTATTCAAGCGAAAGCTATTGAAATTCATCCTGAGGGAAGTGATATTATTGAAAAAGCTTTTGTAACAATTGAATCGACGGCATCAGATTCAGAGGGGAAAGTGAAAACACTTGAGTACGATTATCTTGTAAATGCAACTGGTCCTAAGTTAAATTTTGGTGCAACTGAGGGTTTAGGTATAGGAAGTAAATTAGGGGAACATACCGTTTCTGTTTGTACACCTAGTCATGCTGTTCATGCGAATAATAAGCTTAGTGAAGCGATTGAGAAGATGAAATCAGGTGTTCGACAAAAAATTCTTGTTGGTACTGGTCATGGTTTATGTACTTGTCAAGGTGCTGCATTTGAGTATATTTTCAATGTTGAACATGAGTTAAATAAGGCTGGTGTTCGTGATATGGCGGATATTAAATGGATATCAAATGAATCTTTTTTAGGTGACTTTGGTATGGGTGGACTTCATATGAAATCTATGGGATTTGCTGTTAGTTCTAAGATTTTTGCTGAATCCTTATTTACAGAAAGAGGTATCCCTTGGATAGTTGGTGCTCATGTAAATAAAGTGGAAGAGGGCAAAGTTCATTATGAACTCCTAGATGGAGAAATGGGTGAAGAAGAGTTTGATTTTGCGATGCTTATTCCTCCCTTTACTGGTGTTGATTTAAAAGCTATTGCAAAAGATGGTTCAGATATTTCTGATACTATGTTTGCTCCAAATAAGTTTATGAAAGTTGATGCTAAGTACGGAGTGACTAATTATGAAGATTGGAAAGCGTCTGATTGGCCCTCTACATATCAAAGTTCGGCGTATAAAAATATTTTTGCACCGGGAATTGCTTTTGCTCCACCACATCCAATTTCAAAACCAATGAAATCACCAAATGGTACTGTAATCACTCCCTCACCACCACGAACAGGTATGCCTGCTGGTATTATTGGTAAGGCTGTTGCTCATAGTGTTTGCGATTTAATCACTAAGGGTAAAGATGCAGAACTTCATAAAATTTCTATGGCAGATATGGGTGCAGCCTGTGTTGCATCAACTGGTAAAGGAATATTTGATGGAACAGCAGCCGCGATGACTGTTTATCCCGTTATTCCTGATTTTGATAAATATCCCGGAACGGGGCGTGATACAAAATATACATTTGGTGAAATTGGTCTTGCTGGACATTGGATTAAGCATATACTTCATCATATGTTTATTTATAAAGCAAAACTTAAACCAGGTTGGACTCTCATTCCTGAGTAGGATGAAGGTTTTAATAATAGACTAAAATAAATTAAAGGAAATATAAGTATGGCATTAAAAGAAGAAAGACATATAAGAGCATATACACAAAATTTTGGAACAATGACACCAGGAGCATTTCAAAAGAAATTAAGAACTTGTGTTATTTTTCAATTTATTAGATTTATTGTAATCAATATTAAAATGTTAATCGTGGTTAGTAAAAGTCACTAACCTTTAATTTTTCCCTTTTTTAAGGGAGATTCAAGGGAAGATATATGCTTAAAGAAATAATCAAATACCCAGAACCTCCAAGTGTCGAATATTCAACAGATGTACGAATTTTCACAGATGAAATATCTTCTTTAATAGAAGACTTAAAAGATACAATAATCAATAATTCTCTTGAGGCACTTACTGCTTTTCAGATTGGTAGTATGTATAATGTTATAGTTCTTAAACAAGAAGATGGAACTTTTTTAGAACTTATAAATCCTAGAATGCTAAGCACAAAGGGGAGCATTACTACGAGGGAATCAACAGCTTACTTTCCTGGTATTTCAGCAAGAGTTACGAGACATGAAAAAATATCTGTTATTTATGAAGATAGAAAATTGCAACAACATTCACTTAAAGCAGAAGGTGATTTTAGTATTTTATTGCAGAGAAAAATAGACTACACTTTTGGTTCAAGTTTTTTAAATAAATTATCTCAAGAAGAAAAAATAATTTTTGAAAAAAAGCTAGAACGTGGAAGTGATATAGCTATATCAGAATCTTGCCCTACAATCTTTAAAAGAGATTATATTCTTAAAGTAATCAACTTTAGTATGCTTTTTATGATACTTTTATTTTTGAGTTCTTTTTTTATAACTAGTGAGGAAGGAGACAATTTTCTTTGGAGTTATCAATTATATTTATTTTTCGCTACACTTAGTTTAACTACAATATATCTCTTTTATGCACAGTATGAGGGGCAACTTTTTAGTTCCTGTACAAGTTGTCAGATAGGAAATATTCTTGGTACATTTGTGATAATATGTATAAAATTATTACTTATAATGATTTTCTCATATACTTTTATACACTAAGGTAAGCAGTGATAAGCATATTTCCAAATCTAATTAAACATCAAGAAATTTTTAAGGTCTCGAAAAAGAGTATCTTAATTCAATGGATATCTGCACCCTCTCCTAAAAATATTTTAAAACTACACAATATTAATCCAAAAATATTTATAGATGAATATGCTAGTGGAGTATTTGATTACTTTATGGGTGTAGTTTTAGGAGAATTAGCAATAGGTGATTGTCCTGTTATGAATAGGCTTTTAGTATATCTAAAAGATAGAGAAACAAGTGCTGATGAGGTATTTGATTTATGTTCTCATTTTAGAAAATCTATGATAGATTTTACTTACGAAGAAAATATAGACTCTAAAGAAATATTTGATGAAATTTGGTATATGTTTGATACAAACTTTAGAGGTGTATTACATTTTTATACAAACTCCATTTTTAAAAAACTCATTGATGCTAAGCATGAAGCACAAATAGCTGGACAAGCAAAAGATTATTTTTTATCAAATATGTCTCATGAAATTCGTACACCATTAAATGCTATCTTAGGTTTTGTTAATTTGATGCTTGATGAGGATATAACAAGGAAACAAAATTCTTATCTAAATATCATTCAAGATAGTGGTAAAAACTTACTAAGTATTATCAATGATATTTTAGATTTTTCTAAACTTAGAAGTGGTGAATTTAGTGTAGAGCCTAAGTTCTTTTCTATACATGATGAAGTATCCCATACCATGGAACTTTTCATAGGAAGTGCGGTAAACAAAAATATAACTATTACTTCTTTTATTGATCCAATGATTCCTAAAGAATTATTTGGTGATTCCCTTAGAATAAAGCAAATTCTTTCTAACTTTTTAAGTAATGCGATTAAATTTACTCAAATTGGTGGTGTTATCTGTGTAGAGGCGAGTTGTGATGGTAAAATTTTAAAAATTAGTGTTAGCGATGATGGAATAGGAATAAAAGAAGCTGATATTAAAAATATATTTACAGCTTTTGCACAAGCTCAGTTTAATGAAAATAGCTCTCATACAGGGACGGGTTTAGGACTTTCAATTTGTCTTCAATTAGCAAAATTAATGAATGGAAGTGTTGATGTAGAATCAAAATTTGGGAAAGGTAGTTGTTTTTGCATGAATATTCCTATAGATATTCATACAAATCAATGTAAAATATTTGATGATCTAAGTCAGATGAAAAAACTAAAAATTGCTCTTTATTCTCAAAATTCTAATATCTCTTTTCAATATCAAACATTAATAAAATACTTCGATATATTTGAAATCAATACTACGTTAATAAATTCAATAGAAGCTAACTTTGATGTTTTTATCTTTATTCATGAAGAGATAGATTCAAAAATAAAAAAGAAAATTTTCAAGTCATCCAAAAAATTTATAGCCTTAATGAGTAAAGACTATGAAGAATATTATCAGTTCAAAAATATTAGTTCTATGTGTTTTCCTTTGTACTGTTCTAAAATATATAGTGCTTTTGAAGAATTGTCAAATCCTGAAAAATCTTATGTGCCTAATAAAAAAACTTTAGCTCAATTTTCAGGTCATATACTCATTGCCGAAGATAATGAATCCAATCAAGAACTCATAAAAATTATTTTAACAAAATATGGTCTTACTTATGATATAGCAAGTAATGGTTTAGAAGCCTATGAACTTTATAAAAAAAATGATTATGATTTAATCCTGATGGATGAACAAATGCCCATTATGGATGGAAATAAATCCGTAGCTTTAATCATTGCATACGAAAACGAGAATAAACTACGACACATTCCAATATCAGCTTTGACGGCAAATGTGATTAAAGGTGCAAAAGAAAGAGGACTTCTAAATGGTTTTGATTCATTTTTAGGTAAACCAATTGTTATGAAAGATTTAGAAAGAGTTTTTTCAATGTATCTAAAAATTATATCTGGTGCTGAAAATGTCACTATGGAAACAAGTTATATTCAAAAACTTATTTTTGGTTTAAATATGCAAAAATTAAGAGAAGAACTTATACTTAATGATGATGAAATTATCATGCTAGTAAATCTTTTTATTAAAAAAATGAATAAATCTATTCCTGAATTGAAAAATGCGATTAATACAATGGATTATAAAAAGATACAGTCCCTATCTCACGCAATAAAAGGATCAAGTGCAAACTTTAGAATGGAAGAGTTGCAAACAAGAGCAAATATTTTAGAAGAAAAAGCAAAGGAATACAATAGCGATTATGATTATCTGAGTCAATATGAAGAGATTAAAAAAATAGTATCAAGTATTAAAATAGTATAAGTGAGAAAATATTAAAAGTCAAATTGAGGTATTTTTTAATAGAGTTATTGTCGTTTAAAATGTTAAGGTGGTGGCCAATCTCGGAATCGAACCAAGGACACACTGATTTTCAGTCAGTTGCTCTACCGACTGAGCTAATTGGCCACAAACAAGATTCTAAAGCAAGTTCAGAATGATGATCTTTACTTTAAAAGGTGGTGGCCAATCTCGGAATCGAACCAAGGACACACTGATTTTCAGTCAGTTGCTCTACCGACTGAGCTAATTGGCCATCTTTTAAAGACCGTAATTATACGTTTTATGTACTGAAAGTTAGCTTATAATTGACTAAAATTCTATATTTACCACCCCAATCCACTAAAAACTAAATTTCAAGAGTTGAGCGATAGAGTCATCTAAATCCCATCTATTGTTAATGAGTTGTTCTTGTATAGATTTTGTACCATTTAGGTGCAAGATATTTAAAATAATGCTTCTGATAATTGTCATTAAAAATGGATTTAGATGAGCATTATGGTCATCTTCTAAAAGTGTATTATCTTTGTATTGGTGCATTGTTTCTACCTTCCAATGGAGTAAAATTTTATCATGAAAGAACTCCGCATTTTCACGAAAATTTGCTATACAGAACTGAATACTAGTGCTGTTTGTTACTTCTCCTGTTTTATGATTTGTCTTGTGTATTTTTTTAATGGTTTTAATGATTGAGCGAACATGGGTAATTTCATTATGATAAAAAGTAGTTGGTTCATATATAAATACTTCTCTATTTATCCACTCATTAGATTGCTGGATTGGTTTAGCTTTATAAGTGCTTGATGGTTTTATCTCTCTTGATATTTCATTTATTTTATCAAGAAGTGTTTTTTGGTTACCTTTAACTTTAGCAATATATTTTGAACCACTCTGCTCAATAGAATCAAGAGTTTTTTTGTGTGTTCATCGCATCAAAGGTAAAGAGAAATTCAGGTATTTCATTTGATTTCTCTGCAATTTTTTGATGAGCAATAACTACACCTATCTCTGATAAAACTGCACCAACAACTTCTATAGCCTTTTGGTCTTTATATCTGCTACCATTCATCACTTTACCATCTACGCTTAGATGTTTTCCTGTAGTATCGACATAAATTCTTATCCATTGGACTTCTCCTAAAAGCTCATAGTAATACCTCACTTTAGATACCTGTTTATAGGATTTAGCAAGATTATATTTTAGTAATATTGAAATTACTCTTATATTTTAAATTAAAGTAACTGCGTAGGGACATATATCCAAATATTGAAAAAGGTTTTAGGAGAAGTCTATTCTCTAAACAAAAGTTCTACTGCCTCACTATCAACTTTTGCAAGTATATCTGATACAGCACTTCTTTTTGGTGTTATTATAAATTCTACACCTAGAAGTTTTTTTACTTCTTCTTTTTGGACATGTTTATCTATCCAAATAGAGATTTGTTTGTAATCTGTAGCTCCCATTAGTCCAGCTAATATAGCTAGATATAAAATATGTTCTAGTTTATGCCGTTTCCCTTGACCTTTACGATGGTCTGGAACTCTTGATAGTAACTCTAAAAGTTTATTTGATTCAGCTATTTTTGCATAGCCTTTTCTTGAACGCTTTTGTGCTAATTTATCTCTTGCTTTTATTGCCATTTTCTTATCACCTTGTTTTTCTCAAAAGCAAGCAATAATTACAGAAAAACAAAGTGATAAGAAAATGGCAATAAAAGTAAGAGATAAATTTACAGTAGTCGTCATTTTTTAAAATAAAAGAATAAAATGTATACCACCCTAAATAAGTAAGAGAGCATAAATAAATTCATAGCTAGCATCTCATGTAAAAGATTTAGATTTAATGTGAATTTGACTTGTCTACACGAGTATCGTTAAGTATAGTTCAACGAAGAAAATCATTTTTTCATTGGCTATGAAGTTATTTATGTTCTAGTACTTATCTGTTACCTTATACTACACTTTTACTAAATTTAGTGTTGGAAATTCTCCATGATAGAACAGCTGCCAGATTATACTACCCCAATAAGTCAAGACAACATTTTCAAATTCCTTATTCACCTCTAACCTGTAACTTTATGAAACAGCTACTACATTTTCAGTGTAGTTTTCATCATTAATCTGTAAACTATCAAAGTAAACATTCATAGGTTTTTTATAGCCCAGTGTTTCATGAAATCTTCTATAATTATAGAATTCCATGTAGTGAGCCGACTGCATAATTAAAAAGTACTCATATATCCTATTTTTTCAAATATTTAAAAAAATCCATCTTCAATAAAATTAGATTCAGTCATTTTTAGGAGCTTTTTTAGTCTATTAAAGCTCTTTAGCTCTATATTATTCATCTAATTACTTCTAATCTTTGTCTTATTTGTCTTTGTCCTAATAATCTAAGATTAGTAGCTATACAGGTAAGGGTAAAATTCATATTATTTCTAACGAGTCCTATAAATTTTGTAGTTGAGCCTTTCATCTGAGTTTTTATATCTGCAAACCTATGTTCAACTTTAGCTCTAATCTTATGTTTAGGTTTTTCATCTTTTCTTTGCTGCTTAATCTGTTCTTGCCTTAGAGTTTGTTTCTCTTTGAGACATACCATATTTTCTATATTTTCACTTTCTAAAAAAGTATCTATATCTTTTGAGTTATATGCTTTATCAGCATAAAGAGCTTTCATTCCATCTATATCTTTTACAAATGTTTTTACTGTGTCTATATCGTGAGTATTTGCGAAGGTGGTTTGTTGGGAGATAATAATACCACTCTGCTCATCTACTGCTATATGTACTTTATAGCCTTGTGTATATTGTTTCTTTGATGCGTGAAAGCCTATCCTTACTTCACTATCTATTTTATCTTGATGATTATAGCTATCTTCTTCATTCTTTATAATAATTTGAGAAGTCTTTATATCTTTAGTATCAATACCTTGTAGTGTATCAAGTTGTGCATTCTTGTATGTCTTGGAGTTATGAGCTTTAGCATTAAGAATTCTTTGAATCTTCTTTTTTGAAGGCTTTTTGGATTGAAGCTCTACTTCAAGTTTTATATTTAACTCAGCATTTATTGTTTAAATACCTTTCTTGTCTTCTTTGTATACTTCTTTAGTCTTATTTTTTATTTGCGTGTTATCACTTCTAATGAGAGTAGCATCAATTAAAACAGATTTTCCTGTTTTAGCTATCAGGTTTTTACTCTCTAATTGTTTATTTACAGAGTTAAATAATTTATCATAAAGTCGGTTCTTGAGTAGGGAATTTCTAAATCTACAGATTGTACTCTCGTCTGGTACACTATCCTCTAGGCTAAGTCCTACAAATCTAATAAAGAGTAGGTTTACATAGAGTGCATCTTGGGTGCTTGATCAGAGAGATTGTAATACTTCTGGAGTAACAGTACTCTAAACATCAGTACATTATCATAAGCAGGTGCTCCAGCTACATTACTTTTAGCAATTCCATTTCTATTTAGTACTGGTCGTAATTTATCAAAGTCTATAATAGAGTCCAACTCTTTAAGAAATGAATTTACTTTTTCTAATCTTGATGTTACTGCTATATCTGAAAATGTATTGTTTGTATCTTTAAATGCCACTTTGTACCTCTTCTTAGTGATGTTATTTTAGCTGAAAAGTGCTTTTAATGCCTTTAAATAGGTTGCTTTGTTGGATTATACTGTGCAGTGGTCTCTTCATGGCTGATTCATACAGCCTGTCATTCTGAATTTGATTGAGAATTGGTATGCCCTTTGAGTACAAGTTCAGGGTGACAAAAGAGCTAATTAAATTTGTATGAATTAGCCGTGATAACTATTTTTTCAAAATATTATTTTCTTAGCTTTATGATATAATCAAACAAACTAATAACTACTGGGTATGAAATGAATAAAAGTGATGTTTTGATTATAGGAGCGGGAGGAGCAGGTTTAGTCGCTGCTTTACATGCTCATGAAAAGGGTGTTAAAGTCAGAGTTTTAACTAAGGAGTATCCAACACGCTCACAAACATGTATGGCTCAGGGTGGGATTAACGCATCTCTTGGGAATGCTGGTGAAGATAGCGTTGAATCTCATGTGCAAAATACTTTAAAATCAGCACGCGGAATGGCAAATGAAAAGGCAGTAAGACACATGTGTGAAAATGCCTCAGATGCAGTTATGTGGCTTGATTCGATTGGGGTATGTTTCTCTCGCACAAAAGAGGCTAAAATCGCCCAAAGAACTTTAGGTGGGGCATCATCTTCAAGAGCGTGTTATGCACAAGACTATACTGGGCTTAAAATATTACATACTTTATATGATAGATGTTTAGCAAAAAATATTGAAATTTTAAATGAGAAATTTTTGCTAGATATTATAAAAAACGAAGAAGGTGTATCTGGTGTTAGGGTTTTAGATATACGCAGTGGCGAAGTTGAAGTTTATGAAAGTAAGTCTCTTATCATCGCAACTGGTGGCTATAGTAGAATATATGATAAACACTCAACAAACTCTACCGCATCTTCTGGGGATGGAATTGCTGCAGCACTGAGATGTGGAGTGAAACTAAAAGATATGGCTTTTATACAGTTTCATCCAACGGGTTTAAAAGCCTCTTCCATATTAATCTCTGAATCGGCTCGTGGAGCAGGAGGTTATCTGTTAAACTCTAATGGGGAGAGATTTATAAATGAACTTCTTCCTCGTGATGAAGTGGCTCGTGCAATAGATACCCAAATCAAAAATGGGCAAAATATCTTTTTAGATATACGCCATTTAGGGGAAGATTTCATAAATGAAGAGTTACCTCAAGAGAGAAAACTAGCCTTACTTTATGAAAATGTCGATCCTGTACATGATTTAATCCCCATAAAACCAGTAGCACATTATACTATGGGTGGTATAGAAGTTGATGCTTCATCATCTACTTGCATCAAAGGGCTTTATGCTGTTGGGGAGTGTGCAAATCAGGGAGTTCATGGTGCAAACCGTCTTGGTGGTAACTCTTTGTTAGAGTTAGTTGTTTTTGGAAAACAAGCAGGAGAGAGTGCATCTTTGTATGCTTTACAAAATGATTTTAGTCTTAAAGATATACTCTTAGAGGTAAAAAATGAGAATGAAAATAAAAATATCAAATTGGACTTTTATAAAATAAAAGAAGAGTTAGGAGAGTTGTTTTATAAAAATGTTGGAATTGTGAGATCTGAACAAGACTTATCCTTAGTACAAAGCAAAATCAAAGAGATACAATCACAAGTTCATTTAATGGGTGTAGTTGATACAAACAAGGTGTATAACACAAATAAAATAGAATTTTTAGAGTTTAAAAATATCTTAGAGATATGTGAGCAAGTAGTTCAAAATGCTTTAGAAACAAAACAGAGCTGTGGTGCTCATTATAGAATGGATTAAGATGAAAATATCAATACAAAGAGAAAATGTAGTTCAATACGAAGTTGAGGTAGGGGAAGCTACACTTTTAGAAGTATTGCAAAAAATAAAAACTACGCAAGATAATACACTCTCCTTTTCTAGTGGATGTAGAAGTAGTATTTGTGGAAGTTGTTCTGTTCGTGTGAATCAAAAAGAGGTATTGGCATGTTCGTATAAGGTTCAAGATGGTGATGTGATTGAAGCACTTAAAAACACTCCTCTAATCCGTGATTTAGTGGTAGATATGGATAAGGCTTTAGATTTTAATGCAAAAGCCAAAGCCTGGCTAAGTAGCATTACAAACGGTGTAGCCCTCACACAAGAAAATGAAAAGATAAATGAAATTCAAAGTGATTGTATCTTATGTGGCTTATGTTATAGTGCCTGTCCCGTTTATGCTGTAAATGGTGAATTTTTAGGACCATTTACCTTAACTCGTGTTTGGAAGTATGTAGCTGATGCAAGAGAAAATCAGCATAAAGAAAAAATAGACACTATACAAGAAAATGGTATTTGGGATTGTACTTTATGCAATGAATGCACACTTGTTTGTCCTCAGGATATTTCCTCTAAAATGGATATAGAAAAACTCCGTTCTCGTTCTGCAATGGATGGGTATAGCGATCCAAATTTTACAAGTAGCTTTGGATTTGATGGCAGTCCCATTTTTTAATTAAGTCTCTTTTGAAGCTATTTTAGCCGCATCTTACCATTCTTTTATCTCTTGATAAACACTATCTCTCTCAACTGGAATAAATCCGCTGTTTTTTATAAGCCCTACAAACTCTGTTATATCAACACCGTTTGCACTCTTTGCACCAGCTGCTGAGTTAATTGATTCTTTTTGAATCGTTCCATCTAAATCATTTGCGCCAAACTCTTGTGCTACTAAGGCTAAGTTTACCGTAGAGGTTACCCAGTACGCTTTTAGGTTAGCAACATTGTCTAAAACTATGCGACTTATTGCCATCGTTTTTAAAATTTCATTGGCAGTAATTGGCTCTTTTATCTTTAAATAATTATTTTTGGTTTGATAAACCAAAGGAATAAAGGCATTAAATCCATTTGTTTCATCTTGGAGTTTTCGTATTCGCATCATGTGATCTATTCGGTGTTCTCTTTTTTCTACATGACCAAAAAGCATTGTTACATTTGATTTTTTTCCACGCTTATGCCATTTTCTATGAATATCTAGCCATTGCCTCGTTGTCACTTTTCCCTTACAGATATAATCACGAATCTCAGTATCAAAAATTTCAGCTCCACCACCTGGCATAGAATCAACACCATTTTCTAGCATCAAATCTATAATCTCATCATAAGTTTTATCATAATGACGAGCTAAAAAATCAACTTCAGCAGCCGTTAAAGCTTTTATATGCAAGTGAGGATACTCTTTTTTTATTCTTTTAAAAATTTCTAAATACCAATCAAGTCCAGTATCTGGGTTGTGAGCAGAAACGATATGAAGCTCCTTTACTCCATTTGCTTCAGATTTTTTGACTATCTCCATAATCTCATCATGGCTCATGGTGTAAGGGTTAGGGTTTTTTCTATTTGCTGCGTAGGCACAAAACTTACAAACATCCGCACAAATATTTGTCGGATTGATATGGCGATTGATATTAAAGTAAGTCTTTTTACCATGTTTTTTTTCTCTTATAGTATTAGCTAGTTCGCTAAGTTCAAAAAAATCCATCTCATAAAGGCTTAATGCCTCATCAAAATCTATTCTTTTTCCTGCTAATATTTTTTCTTTTACATTCATATATTTTCCTACTTATAAACCTGCTGCTTTCCACATTGAAGTCGTGATATTATCATCTACCAACTTTAACTGTACTTCATAAGCTTTTTGCCATTTTAATTTTATATCTTCATAAAGTTTATAGTTTTGCATATTAGGCTCATAAGTTTTATCCCATACAACTAATTTTTTAGATGCCTCAACTAAGGAGCTATATATTCCTGCACCTACTCCTGCGGACATACAAGCACCTAGGGCTGTAGCTTCGGTTATTTTAGGGATTTTCACTTTACATCCTGTTACATCTGCTAAAGTTTGTGACCATAAGCTACCCTTTGAAGCACCCCCTGCAAAAACTATGGTGTCTATCTTTACACCTGTAAACTCTTTTATTTTTTCTAAATTAATTGCAGATACTATACAAGCATTTTCTTCTAATGCTTTAAACATCGAGGCTTTATTACAAATTTTTGAATCAAGGCTTAGATTTAAAAAACTCGGTGCCGCATGGTACCATTTGCCATATTTCATAGTATCTGAAAAAATCGGTATTATTCCATACGAACCAACGGGAATATTTTTCGCTTTTTTCTCTAGTAAAGTATATACATCTATCCCTAAATCCGAAGCTTCGATTTTCTCTAAATCACAAAATACATCACGAAACCATCGCATTACCAAGCCTGAAAAAAATGTAATCCCCTCAGCTTGAGAGAGACCTGCTATAACATGAGGATTTACTCTTATTGCCATGTTTTTTGGTGGTTTTACATCACTAGGAATATTGACAACTTGTTGCCAAAACGATCCTCCTAATATTGCCACTTGATTTACATCTACTACACCTAATCCAGCAGAACCTAACTGTACATCTCCACCACCCATGACCACTTTCGTGCTTGTAGATAAGCCTGTTTGAAGAGATGCTATTTCATTTACATCTCCAAGTAAAGTTCCACTCTCTAAAACTGGAGGGAAAATATCATCTTTTATGCCCACTTTTGTAGCCATCTCACTAAGCCAATCACGGTTTTTTAAAGAAAAAATTCCTGTAGTTCCAGCATTACTAGGATCAGTTGCTATAACACCAGACAGACGAGCTAAAATCCAGTCCCCTATCATGGAAATTTTTGCAACTCTCTCGTAAAGTTTAGGTTTGTTATTTTTAAGCCACATTATTCTAGGCAATGCACCAAGAGCAAAGGTTTGCCCCGAATCTTGATAAAATTCTTCTTGGAGACCTTCAAAATTTTCTTTTAAATAACGTACTTCTTTCTCCGCTCTTGAATCAACATTCGCAACTGCCCAAAGTTCTTTACCTTTAGAGTCATAAAGTACAATTCCCTCACGCATACTCGTAGCACTTAGGGCTACAATATCTTCACCTTTTAAATTAGCAAGTAAAAGAGATTGCTTTATGCACTCACATACTAAGCCCCAATTTTTTTCAAAATCAAAACTCATAGAATTAGAAACACCCTCTTCTTCAAGATGTGTCCACTCTTGTTGAGACATTGAGATTTGCTCTGCATTGGTGTCAAATATAACTGCTCTAATGCTTCCTGTACCTGCATCTATTGCCATTAAATATTTCAAAATTATTTCTTTGATTGTTTTTTTAATTTGGCTTGTTCTAGCTCCCAGTATTCCATCTCAAAGCTATCTTTTACACTAATGGACTGATAGCCACCTAGTTTATCTGCTCTTAAAACTGCCATCATAGTATGAGATACTATATCATTTATAATATCCGCTTCTTTTTGACTTTTTCCAAAACTTACAATTCCAAATTCTTTAATGACAGCGTATTTTGGATTTGGATTTAACATCACCTCATCATTTGAAAACTCATTAAAATAAGCTTCATATTCTTTATGAAACTTTTTTAAGGCATCAGCTACATTATTATCATTAATCACTAAAGGGATACGCTTTGTTCTAATAGTATGTTCAGGAGTAAGAACCCCACGCCTTGCGAACTCATCTAAGTTATCTTGTGAGGAATAAGTTAAGGCAAGTGGGCTTTGGTTTATGTTTGTAAATGTATCAATTTTTAAAGTACTTGTATCAAAGTCTCTTGGAGTATTGTTTGTCAATTTTACTTTTGCATTTTTTGCTAAAAAGTCTTCGGCTAAACTTACCGCATCTATCATTTTATCATAAGATTTTTTTGCATCATCATCAAAGGTAAAAATTCCATGATTATGTAAAATTATCCCCTCACATTGAGACCAGTCTAGATTTTTGAGCATCTCATTTATTTTTGATGCTAAAATAAATCCTGGCATTATGTATGGAACTATTAAAAAATTTGGAAAAGTTTTTTGTATATTATCTTGTCCTGTTTGAGAGTTTGACATTGTCACTATGGCGTCTGCGTGAGTATGATCAACTACTTTAAAAGGGATTATGGCATGTAAAATGGCTTCTACAGAAGGATTTGGAGCAGTTTTATCTATCATCGCTGCTTTTTGTCCACTTACCATCTCTGAATCACTTAAGCTTTTTAACTCAGCCATCCCTAAAAGTGTTGCCATCTTTACAGGAGCAAAACCCTCTCTCTTGATTGAGACTAAATCCCAACCAGAACCTTTAACTAAAAGTATATCTTCATCATTTATACGAGTTTTAACAGAAGTATTTCCTCCTCCATGTAAAACAAGCTCATCACTTTGACCTAGAAGATTTGATGTATATACTCGTAAATCTAAATCACTTTTAAACTTTTTCGCCTCTTCATCACACCATAAATTTTGCATATAAAAATTTCTCCATTACACTAAAATATTTAAATCATCACTATATTTTTTTTCACAATATGGCTCAAATGAAGATTTATACACAGCATAATGCTCTGATTTTTTATGTCCATCTAGCGCTCTTTCATCTCTCCAACTCTCAACTGCCATAAATTTTTTCGGATTATCTTTGTATTGTAAAATATAATAAAAGATACATCCATCTTCTAGTTTACTTAGAGCTACCATAGCCGATAAAAGCTCTTTCATTTTTGCCTCATAGCCCTCTTTTGCGATAAATGTTACCCGTTTTGTAATAGTCACTTTTTTAGTCCTTAAATAAAAATAGCCAAAAGTGGACTCTATATCCAACAACATTTAAATTGAATATAGAGTCCATTTCTGGCTATTTTGTATTATTATAAATTATATATCTATAAACATTGTATCTAAATTTAAGTGATTTGACTATAATAATAATAAAGTATAGGGACTTCCTTGGATATTACGTTACAAATTGAAGACATTATAGAAAGTAATGGTTCAGATTTTGAACTCTCTAAACTTTTTAAAGTCTATATAAATGAGTATAAATCTTCTCTTCCTAAGCTTTTTGAAAACTCACAAGGAAAAGATTTTTTAGTTAAACATACTAAAAAATTGGACTCGATTATAGATTTAATGTATAAAACTGTACTACGTAGAATATTTGGTAATTATCTACCAATGAGAAGTTCTATACCTATCGCAGTAATAGCACTTGGTAGTTATGGGAGGGAGCAACTTTGTGTTCATAGCGATATTGATATACTTATCGTGTATGAGAAGATTGATGGATATAATACACATCTTATCATGGAAAAACTTTTTTATCTAGCCCTTGATGCAGGTTTAAAACTTGGTCATAGAGTACATACCACTGATGACTTATTTAAAGCTAGTACAGAAGATATTACTATCAAAACATCTCTTATGGAGGCTAGATTTATTATAGGATCTGCTTTTATATGGCATGAAACAGGACGACAACTTAAGAAAATTCGTCTTCATCAACAAAAAGAGTTTATTTTAGCAAAGGTTGAAGAAGCCCAAAAAAGAAGAAAAAGACATCCTCAATCTATGCAACCAAACATTAAAGAGGGTGTAGGTTCACTTAGAGATACGCAACTGATTTTTTGGATAGCACAAACGATTTATGGAGTGAGTAATTTAAAAGACCTAACAAATATTTTATTTAGTGAAGAGGAGTATAAAGAATATCGTATCGCCTTAGAGCTATTGTTTCGTGTAAGATCTGCCTTACATCTCATTATCGAAAAGCAAGAAGATAGACTTTTACTAGAGTATATGCCTCAAGTTTCAGAAATGTTAGGATTTAAAGATACTAAAAAAATGGTAATTAAAGTTTTTCAAGCACAATGGAGAATCAATAATTTCACACAGATTTTTGTAAAAAAAATGGTTCGTCCTTACATCTCAGATAAATCTTATATATCAAAGTTTAGACATTCTAGGATTACAAAAGGGATTTATGTTCTTGATGGAAGATTGTTTGCATCCTATAACCTAAAACCTATGCCAATTCATTCACTGCTAGAAATTTTGCTTGCATTACCTGATATTAACTACAGATATGATGCAGGATTTTTAAACCAATTTACCTATACAAAAATTAAACATCCTTTGAGTCAAAATACTTATTTACTTCTTAAAAAATTATTTGCTAAAAAAAATATGTATTGTTTTTTAAAGCTTTTTATTGATGCTGGAATACTGCATCATCTTATCTCAAGCTTTAAAAAAGTTCTTCACTTACCACAATTTGATGGCTATCATCATTACCCTGTAGATATACACTCTATCAAATGTGTAGAAGCACTTGAAAATATCCAAGAACCATTAATACAAAATTTATATAACACCTTTAGTGATGAAGAAAAAGTTCTTCTTAAAATAGTAACTCTTTTTCACGATACAGGAAAGGGGAGGAAACAAGACCATTGTGATGTAGGGGCGAAACTCATAGCTCAATTTTCTAAACACTTAAAAATAAGTGAAAAACTCAGTAAAACAGCAGTTATACTTGTGAAGCAACATATCACAATGAGTAATTTTGCGTTTAAAGAGAACATCCATAATGAAAAAACGCTTTATAAATTTATGTCTAGTGTTGGTGATACTAAAACATTGCAACTTCTTTATGTTTTAACCTATGCAGATATAAACGGTGTTGGTGGAGATACTTACAACTCCTTTAACTCTAAACTCCTTCTTGACCTTTATCATTTGGCTTTAGAAATTTCTGAAAATTCAGATAGAATTACCGATGCAAAGAAGCGTCTTAATATTGAAAGAAAAGTAAAAAATCAAACTGCTTTTAAAGCACTTCCCTCATTAATGAGAAAAAAGATTTTAAGAATTGAATCAAATCTTTTCTTTTTTAAACATACTCCAGAAGATATTATAAAAATTGCAAATAAGGCAAAAGAAACACAGGAATATAGTTTTAATATTTCTACAAATCAATCACTTTGGATTGAAATATATAGAAAAATTCCCTTGAATATTAGTTATCTTTTAGCTACTCTTAGTCGCTTAGATGTTGGAAGTATGGAGATTTTTACACTCTTTGATGATATCAAATATTTTAAAATAGAGTTTGTTAAAAACATAGAAGAAGATGAACTAAGAGATTTAGAATGTATTATAAAAAATGCTTTTGATATGGAAAAAGAGGCTAAAATTCAAAATATAAAACTGCTAAGAGAATCTATACATATTGACTGTGAACACTCTTTAACTCATTCAGAAATCACGGTACATACAAGTAATCAAAGAGGATTACTCGCCTTTGTGATGGATTGCTTTGAGCAACTTGGAATTAACGTTATTAGTGCTAAAATTCATTCATCTAAACATAAGGTTAGAGATAGTTTTTTAATAGAAAAACAAAATAACTTATGCGATAATACCCAAGATATTTATAATCTTCTTCTGACTTAATGAAAAAAATGAGGGGGTCTAAATAATCATCAAGCATTTTTAGCTTCAAACTTTTACCTAATCCTCTATGAACTTTAATGAGTATTTTTAATGGAAAAAAAGTTCCACCATCAAGAGTGTTTGTTGTATTTGGAATTTCAAAATCTTTATATTTATTTCTAACTGATGTTACGATAATCTAAATTCATAAAGTTTAAGAAGTGCTACAAATCTAAGCAACTTGTAATTCTTCAACTTTTTGGTAGGCGACTTTGAGAGCCTCAATATATATTTTTTCCTTAATGGCAAAGTGGTTCATTTTATAGTTTAATCGAAGTTTCTCAAGTTTTATAAAACCACGAACAGATAAATGTATATGATTTCTTTGTGATGTTTCAACTTTTGTTGGAGAGTGTTCTATTTTTAAATTTTGTTTTAAAGATTTATGATATTCCTCTATTTTCCACCGTCTTTTGTAGATTTCAAGTACCTGATTGAAAGATAAGTCTATATCATTAGTAACAAGATATAAATAAGTAGATTCGCCATCATCGCCGTTTTTGACCACTTGCTTGATAAGTCTTAGAGGTTTTTTATAAGCTTCAATATATATCAGCCGACTACTACCACCCTTTATATCTATGCTTGAGATATTAACATATTTTCCTTTATTTCTTTCTTCTAAAGTGAGTGCTATTTTTCTATTACTTTTTATTGGACATACAAACTTCTTGTTTAGTTCTTCTTCTATAAAAAGTAGATTCTTAATACTTGAAAACCATTTATCAAATAAAATATATTTATATTTCACTTCATTATTGTGATGTAAAATTTGAAGTTTATCTTGCATTATTTCATTTTTACTAAAGAGAGATTTTTTAATATTCTTCTGATGTTCCTCACTCCACTTATTTTCAGTTTTTGTGATAATTTCATATCCCAAAGGGATAGATATACCTGTAGCATCTGTATAATGAAAATTTAGCATTAAGATACCTTTTTGCATCTTTTGTGAGACATGGTCATAATGCCAGCAAACTACATCATTTACTTTACTCCAAGGCTTATGCATAAGCATATCATCGATAATAATACAAGCATTGTCTTCATTCTCATAATCTCTTAAAAATGGTTTTATTGATTTCCACAAAGTCTTTTCATCATCAAGAGAATCATTTAATAGTAGATGCTTTGTGAAAACATCATGACTATTACCTGTTACTTTTGAAAGTTTTGTCATCTCTATCTTGCTAAATGAACTGATTGCGAAATTTATGTACATATCTTCTAATTGCTTCATATATATTTTAAGCATTTTTAATGCCATCTATTTTTAATATGTCACCTTTTGTAAATTTGAAGGTTTAGATTATCGTAACATCAGTGGACTTCTCCTAAAAGCTGATAGTAATACCTCAATTTAGATACCTGTTTATAGGCTTTAGCAAGATTATATTTTAGTAATATTGAAATTACTCTTATATTTTAAATTAAAGTAACTGCGTAGGGACATATATCCAAATATTGAAAAAGGTTTTAGGAGAAGTCTAGTTTCTAATAAATAAGTGAGGTAGATTAGTCCTCAAACTTCTATAGGCAGATCTCATTATTTATACTTTTCTCTTCTATAAAATCTTTATAAACTGCATGTCACTCATCTAGCTTTTTAGTAAAATTATTCTCATTCGTTTGAGTTAATCTATACATTATTTTCTTAAGGTCTTTGTCTGATGAAAGTGACACATTTGTACTGGAAAATCTTTAAAGACCTCATATAAGCCTCTCTTACCATCGAATGTGACTGATAGTATTGTGTACCCTAGCTCTAATAGTTGATTTAGCAGTTGTTTGTAATCAGCTGAAAGTTCACTCTCAATATACTTAGATAATAAAATCTCTTTTGTGATATTATCTTTAAAAACTAAAGTAGCAAGCTTGTCTTTTCTCTTGCCATAAAAAGTAGCATCACATACTAAAACAATTACTCTAGGTTTATGAATTTTTATCTCTGGTTCATACTCAAATATTTACTTTTGTATCTAACGAGTACTTCTCTTATAATCCTCTGCTAAATCACTTAGAGTTTGTCGTCTATAAATGTATTTTTTGAAGTTTATCTGGTCTTCTTTTGGATTGAAATCTTTTATTACAATCATTACATTTGTACCTTTGAATACCAAGTCTTTTACCTACTTTTTTAGTCTGTTTTGAATCACAGTTTGGACAAATTTTTGCATTTTTTTACAGCTCATTGTACATTAATTCTTTTTAACCATTACTATACCGTAGTTTTAAGCACTTTTTAGACTCCATTTTTTAACTTTAAATCGCATCTACATATTTCCAAATGAGTATTTCATTTACTGTTATATCTCTAAAAAATTGTCTTTTATACACATACTTTTTAAAAATAATTTCAGGGAAATTTATAGGTCTTCGTTTTGAACTAAATGAAGTCTCACAATCATTACAAAAGTATCTAATTATTCCTCTATGAGTACCCCTTTTTCTCGTGTTCTTTTTTGAACAATTTGAACAAGTTTTATTTTTTTTACAGCCATTTGTAAATAAACCTTTTTTAAGCCCCATAGTAGCAATTCAAACTTAAGGTTTTAGACACCCTTATTTTTCATTAAGTCGTTTACTTCTTTTAAGTTACACTTGGTATGTTTGGATTTTCTCCAACAACTTCTCTTACAAGTTCATTCTCATCTTTATTTAATCTAGCTAAAATTTCTACTGGTGTATTTGGATTTTTTGCAACAGCTGCACGAACATTTTCATTTTCATCCTTACTTAACTTATCTAATATTTTCTCTGATACCTTAGGATTGACTGAAACAGATATGCGAACAAACTCATCTCTATCATCACTAAGCTTGTTTAATAATTCAATGGGTGTATTCGGATTTCCAGCAACCCATGATACTATCTGTCTATCTTCACTTAAAGTTACTAAAGTCTCCACTGATGTGTTTAAATGTTCCGCTACAAATTCTCGAACAAACCCACTCTCATCTTTAGCTAATTTATCTAATATTTGTGCTGATGTGTTTATATGAGCAGCAACTCTTACTCGAACAAATTGACTCTCATCTTCACTTAATCTATCTAAAGTTTCAATAGATATATTTGGATGATTCGCAAGTGCTTTTCTAATATTTTCCTTAGCACTTGCTGCTAATCCATGTAAAACATCTACTGCTGTGTTCTCATTTTTTACTAATTCTAATTCGTCTATATCTGCCATATTTAGTACCTTTTAATTAATTGAGTGAATTGTATCTTTTATTCTCTTTAAATTTTATATAGCTATAATATTTATTATAAAATTTATTTACGGAGATACAATGCTAATTCAAAAACGAGAGATACAACAAGTGTCAAATGAGATGATGAATATATTACATGAAGATGAACTAGAAGTTGTTAATGATTTACATGATGCAGTTCTTGTAAGAGATATAGATAAGATTGATGAACTTTTGAAAGTTCTTCTTAGCGAAACAGAAGTCCATTTTAAAACGGAAGAAAATATGATGCAACAAGCAGAATTTGATGGCTATCAACTTCATAAAAGCGATCATGACACGATGAGAGAGAAGTTACAAAACTATCATAAACGATGGGAAATACTTAAAGGTCCAAAAGAATTAAAAGGTTTTTTAGAAAAAGAATATAAAAAATGGTTTATTTTACACATCTCAAAATGGGACGCTGATGCGGCCTTACATCTTGGATAATTTTTTTAAATCAAGGATATTAATCCCATAGTTCTATTTCACCTAGACCAACATTTTTATCTTGATAAGCAGATTCTTCTAAGAGCATAGCATCTAAGACGTCAAAAAGTTCATCTGAAGCACTTTCCATAGCAATAAAATGTTTATGAATTATTTTTTTATCTTGAAGTGAAATTTTTCCTTTAGGTTTAAAAAGAGCAAATGAATCATGTACGGATTGATGTACAATTGCATGAGGAATATCAATTTTTTTATAACTTGGTGCTTCTCCAAAGTTACTTAAACCCTCAGAAGTATACCATTTACCAAAACGACAAGATTTATGATCTGAAAATTCTTTAAATTTAGCATGTTCCATGTGATTTAGGGCATCTGCTTTAAATAAAATATGGTCTATTTTAGCAAGTATGATAAAGTTTTTATTTTTCATAAATCGTGTAGCACTTAAAACTTCTTCTGAACTATTTGTAAATTGACCAAGTGAATCATTAAGCATTGATACATTCCCTAATGATTGCTCCGCAATAGAAGTGAGTTCTTTTGAATTTTCAAGCATACCCATTGCCTCTTGCTGTAGAGTTGAAATGGATATACTAATTTCATTTGTTGCTTTTTGTGTTCGCTCGGCAAGTTTTCTTACCTCATCTGCTACTACAGCAAAGCCACGACCATATTCTCCCGCTCGTGCAGCTTCTATCGCGGCATTAAGTGCTAGTAAGTTTGTTTGATCTGCAATATCCTTTATTAAATTAATAATAGAAGTAATATCCGCAGTTTTTGTACTTACTCCATCAATAGAAAGATCATTTTGCTCAATAATTTGGGAGAGTTTTTCAAAATTAGAATTGAGAGTATCTACAACTATTACATTTGATCTAGAGAGTGATGTAGACTCTTGCGCTTTTATTGATAATTTTACTAAGGTTTCATTTGTTTCAACGATTTGTGATTGAATACTTTGAAAATTTAATAAAAGCCCACTTCCTGTTTTTGATAAGTTGGCATAAAACTTCTCTTGTTCTCTTTTCTCAGCTTCTATTTCCATTGCATCAAGGGCGATATTAATAAGTTGAGCAGTTTTGACAAAAGTTGAATTCAAACCAACTTTAGAGATTCTTCTATAGTATTTATTTTGGGATGCATAAGTAATAGAGGTATTAATCTCCCTTAGAATTGATTCAAGTTGATCGAAAAGATCATTTACATTCCATGCAAGTAAATCAAGTTCCCCTCCAGCCTCTATATTATGTTGGCGGTTTTCAAAATTTCCCTCTAAAGCCGCTGTTTTAATGATTTTAGAAGTTCTATCAATACTTATTCGGGTTATATGAATCTGTTGATAGGCAAAAATTGCAATTGCTATGTTTAAGAGGTTAAAAATAAAGATAGTTATGTTAAATTCAAAAAATATCGAAGATATAATAATACCAATGGAGATAACGACTAAATGGGCGTAGTTTGCATAATGAAGCTTAGATAGAGAGGATAAATTCTTCATAATCAAGTCCTTTTTCATCCAAAATTTCACGCATAATTTTTTCACTTTCCCTTATTCCAGCATTTTTTTCAGCTTTCAAAAGCCTTTCATATAAAGGTTTAATAATATCCATTGCTTCTTTACTTGGAAGTCGTCTTGCAGAATGGTATCCAACAATCTCAAACTCTTTTTTTTGAGTTTTTTGTCTTATCTCATAAGAGGGCGTAACATTCGCTAAAACCCAATAATAAGAACCATCCGCACAAAGATTTTTAATATAAGCATGAATTTCTTCTCTTCGTTGAAGATGAATCCATAAAAATTTAAAAATAATTTTTGGCATATCAGGATGACGGATAATATTGTGATTTGCTCCAATAAGAATATTTTCGTTCATTTGGACTATATCCATGAAAGCACGATTTGCGTAAATTATCCTACCTTTTAAATCAGTTTTGGTAACAAGTAGAACATTGCTATTAAAGTTTTTTTCATTGTTATTAGGCGTTATTTTCATAGTATCTCATAAAATTCATTTAATGTATTTTCAATTATAGTGCTTTTATCTTAAAATATTATTCTCTTCGAGATATTTAAGCCCTGATGTTACGATAATCTAAATTCATAAAGTTTAAGAAGTGCTACAAATCCAGCAATTCTAATTCACTCTACCCCAAAAAATTTGTAAAAAAATAAAAGGTATAAGAATTGCTATACTTTTAAAAATTAGCAGTAAAGAATTTATAAATGAATTTTCAAAAACAGATAATAAGTCTTATAGCAAAAGAGTTTGAAAAACTACCAGATTCAAGGAGTAAAGAGAAACTAATATATACAATGAGTGATATAACACTATCAGCATTTGCAATGTATTATTTTCAAAATCCATCTTGGTTAGACTTTGCAAGAAAAATGAATACAAAAAGCGGTAAAAGTAATGCTAAATCACTATTTGGTATAAAAAAGATACCAAGTGATAATCATGTACGAGATACATTAGATGATATAGATAGTGATAAACTACAACCTACATTCGATAAAATATATAAACTACTTTTAGAAAAAAAAACCTTAGAAAAATATACCTATTTTGATAATAAGACACTCCTTGTTCTTCTTGATGGCACTTACTACCATTCTTCAACAAAAATACATTGTGAGCATTGTCAAACAAGAAAAAAAACAGATACTAAAGGTAGTGAGACTCTTCAATATTACCATAGTGCAATAACACCAATAATAGCAAAACCAAAGACCAATACAATACTTCCATTATTACCAGAGATGATATCAAATACGGATGGAGATGATAAACAAGATTGTGAGATTAACGCATCCAAAAGATGGTTAGATAAAACACATATACTCGCTAAAAAATATAAACTAGTACTCTTGGGCGATGATTTATATTCAAAGACTTCACTTATTAAAAAGATAAGAGAGAAAGAGTATAACTATATATTTGTCTGCAAAGAGACTTCTCATAAAAAATTATATGAAACTGTACATATGGTTGATAACCTCGGTAATATGGATACTAAAACAGCTACTAAACTAAATAAACAAAGAAAAAAAGAGAGTTACAACTATAAATATCTACATGAAGTAGAACTTACAGGAGAAAAGAATCCTATAAAAGTAAATTGGTGTAGTGTTGAAGTTAAAGAGGTAAAAGGGAAGATAATTTATAGTGGTGCTTTTATAACAGACTATATAATTAAAGATGAAAATGTAGAAGAGATTGTAGAAGCAGGTCGTGCTAGATGGAAGATTGAAAATGAGAATAATAATACATTAAAAACAGGAGGTTACAATCTTGAACATAACTTTGGACACGGCAAAAAAGGACTAAGTGAGTTGCTATTTGTTTTTAACATATTAGCATTCTTAACTCATACACTATGCTTAACATATGATGATGATTATAAAGAGTTATATGGACTTATAAACAAGAGAAAAACATTCTTTAACCATATCAATACTTTCACAACATTTTTTTACTTTTTAGATTGGGATATTCTCTATCAAACAATGATAAAAGGCTATATAGATGGTATCCATTTGGACTAGTAAATATTCACAAGGCTATACCTATGTCAAAAATACTATTACTCCCATTAATAGTGATAATTGGAGCTTTATTGAAATAAAAACAGAAGATATTGAAGTCGTAAAAAATACTAACGGCTATAAAAAGTTTTTAGTTAATTATTTTTTAATGTTGTAAAAATGATTGAGTGGTGATTTTTGGTGTTGGGTTAGAATTGCTGCTACAAATCTAAGCAACTTGTAATTCTTCAACTTTTTGGTAGGCGACTTTGAGAGCCTCAATATATATTTTTTCCTTAATGGCAAAGTGGTTCATTTTATAGTTTAATCGAAGTTTCTCAAGTTTTATAAAACCACGAACAGATAAGTGTATATGATTTCTTTGTGATGTTTCAACTTTTGTTGGAGAGTGTTCTATTTTTAAATTTTGTTTTAAAGATTTATGATATTCCTCTATTTTCCACCGTCTTTTGTAGATTTGAAGTACCTGATTGAAAGATAAGTCTATATCATTAGTAACAAGATATAAATAAGTAGATTCGCCATCATCGCCGTTTTTGACCACTTGCTTGATAAGTCTTAGAGGTTTTTTATAAGCTTCAAGATATATCAACCGACTACTACCACCCTTTATATCTATGCTTGAGATAATAACATATTTTCCTTTATTTCTTCTTCTATAAAAAGTAGATTCTTAATACCTGATGTTACGATAATCTAAACCTTCAAATTTACAAAAGGTGACATATTAAAAATAGATGGCATTAAAAATGCTTAAAATATATATGAAGCAATTAGAAGATATGTACATAAATTTCGCAATCAGTTCATTTAGCAAGATAGAGATGACAAAACTTTCAAAAGTAACAGGTAATAGTCATGATGTTTTCACAAAGCATCTACTATTAAATGATTCTCTTGATGATGAAAAGACTTTGTGGAAATCAATAAAACCATTTTTAAGAGATTATGAGAATGAAGACAATGCTTGTATTATTATCGATGATATGCTTATGCATAAGCCTTGGAGTAAAGTAAATGATGTAGTTTGCTGGCATTATGACCATGTCTCACAAAAGATGCAAAAAGGTATCTTAATGCTAAATTTTCATTATACAGATGCTACAGGTATATCTATCCCTTTGGGATATGAAATTATCACAAAAACTGAAAATAAGTGGAGTGAGGAACATCAGAAGAATATTAAAAAATCTCTCTTTAGTAAAAATGAAATAATGCAAGATAAACTTCAAATTTTACATCACAATAATGAAGTGAAATATAAATATATTTTATTTGATAAATGGTTTTCAAGTATTAAGAATCTACTTTTTATAGAAGAAGAACTAAACAAGAAGTTTGTATGTCCAATAAAAAGTAATAGAAAAATAGCACTCACTTTAGAAGAAAGAAATAAAGGAAAATATGTTAATATCTCAAGCATAGATATAAAGGGTGGTAGTAGTCGGTTGATATATCTTGAAGCTTATAAAAAACCTCTAAGACTTATCAAGCAAGTGGTCAAAAACGGCGATGATGGCGAATCTACTTATTTATATCTTGTTACTAATGATATAGACTTATCTTTCAATCAGGTACTTCAAATCTACAAAAGACGGTGGAAAATAGAGGAATATCATAAATCTTTAAAACAAAATTTAAAAATAGAACACTCTCCAACAAAAGTTGAAACATCACAAAGAAATCATATACATTTATCTGTTCGTGGTTTTATAAAACTTGAGAAACTTCGATTAAACTTACAGTAGTCGTCATTTTTTAAAAATAAAAGAATAAAGAGCTTGGTTTTAAAGTATAAATACCCTTATGAAAAAGACCAAACTCGAAGATAATTGTAACTGATGTTACGATAATCTAAACCTTCAAATTTACAAAAGGTGACATATTAAAAATAGATGGCATTAAAAATGCTTAAAATATATATGAAGCAATTAGAAGATATGTATATAAATTTCGCAATCAGTTCATTTAGCAAGATAGAGATGACAAAACTTTCAAAAGTAACAGGTAATAGTCATGATGTTTTCACAAAGCATCTACTATTAAATGATTCTCTTGATGATGAAAAGACTTTGTGGAAATCAATAAAACCATTTTTAAGAGATTATGAGAATGAAGACAATGCTTGTATTATTATCGATGATATGCTTATGCATAAGCCTTGGAGTAAAGTAAATGATGTACTTTGCTGGCATTATGACCATGTGTTACAAAAGATGCAAAAAGGTATCTTAATGCTAAATTTTCATTATACAGATGCTACAGGTATATCTATCCCTTTGGGATATGAAATTATCACAAAAACTGAAAATAAGTGGAGTGAGGAACATCATTAAAAAATCTCTCTTTAGTAAAAATGAAATAATGCAAGATAAACTTCAAATTTTACATCACAATAATGAAGTGAAATATAAATATATTTTATTTGATAAATGGTTTTCAAGTATTAAGAACTGATGTTACGATAATCTAAATTCATAAAGTTTAAGAAGTGCTACAAATCTAAACAACTTGTAATTCTTCAACTTTTTGGTAGGCGACTTTGAGAGCCTCAATATATATTTTTTCCTTAATGGCAAAGTGGTTCATTTTATAGTTTAATCGAAGTTTCTCAAGTTTTATAAAACCACGAACAGATAAATGTATATGATTTCTTTGTGATGTTTCAACTTTTGTTGGAGAGTGTTCTATTTTTAAATTTTGTTTTAAAGATTTATGATATTCCTCTATTTTCCACCGTCTTTTGTAGATTTCAAGTACCTGATTGAAAGATAAGTCTATATCATTAGTAACAAGATATAAATAAGTAGATTCGCCATCATCGCCGTTTTTGACCACTTGCTTGATAAGTCTTAGAGGTTTTTTATAACCTTCAATATATATCAGCCGACTACTACCACCCTTTATATCTATGCTTGAGATATTAACATATTTTCCTTTATTTCTTTCTTCTAAAGTGAGTGCTATTTTTCTATTACTTTTTATTGGACATACAAACTTCTTGTTTAGTTCTTCTTCTATAAAAAGTAGATTCTTAATACTTGAAAACCATTTATCAAATAAAATATATTTATATTTATATTTCACTTCATTATTGTGATGTAAAATTTGAAGTTTATCTTGCATTATTTCATTTTTACTAAAGAGAGATTTTTTAATATTCTTCTGATGTTCCTCACTCCACTTATTTTCAGTTTTTGTGATAATTTCATATCCCAAAGGGATAGATATACCTGTAGCATCTGTATAATGAAAATTTAGCATTAAGATACCTTTTTGCATCTTTTGTGAGACATGGTCATAATGCCAGCAAACTACATCATTTACTTTACTCCAAGGCTTATGCATAAGCATATCATCGATAATAATACAAGCATTGTCTTCATTCTCATAATCTCTTAAAAATGGTTTTATTGATTTCCACAAAGTCTTTTCATCATCAAGAGAATCATTTAATAGTAGATGCTTTGTGAAAACATCATGACTATTACCTGTTACTTTTGAAAGTTTTGTCATCTCTATCTTGCTAAATGAACTGATTGCGAAATTTATGTACATATCTTCTAATTGCTTCATATATATTTTAAGCATTTTTAATGCCATCTATTTTTAATATGTCACCTTTTGTAAATTTGAAGGTTTAGATTATCGTAACATCAGGTATTAAGAATCTACTTTTTATAGAAGAAGAAATAAAGGAAAATATGTTATTATCTCAAGCATAGATATAAAGGGTGGTAGTAGTCGGTTGATATATCTTGAAGCTTATAAAAAACCTCTAAGACTTATCAAGCAAGTGGTCAAAAACGGCGATGATGGCGAATCTACTTATTTATATCTTGTTACTAATGATATAGACTTATCTTTCAATCAGGTACTTCAAATCTACAAAAGACGGTGGAAAATAGAGGAATATCATAAATCTTTAAAACAAAATTTAAAAATAGAACACTCTCCAACAAAAGTTGAAACATCACAAAGAAATCATATACACTTATCTGTTCGTGGTTTTATAAAACTTGAGAAACTTCGATTAAACTATAAAATGAACCACTTTGCCATTAAGGAAAAAATATATATTGAGGCTCTCAAAGTCGCCTACCAAAAAGTTGAAGAATTACAAGTTGCTTAGATTTGTAGCAGCAATTCTAACCCAACACCAAAAATCACCACTCAATCATTTTTACAACATTAAAAAATAATTAACTAAAAACTTTTTATAGCCGTTAGTATTTTTTACGACTTCAATATCTTCTGTTTTTATTTCAATAAAGCTCCAATTATCACTATTAATGGGAGTAATAGTATTTTTGACATAGGTATAGCCTTGTGAATATTTACTAGTCCAAATGGATACCATCTATATAGCCTTTTATCATTGTTTGATAGAGAATATCCCAATCTAAAAAGTAAAAAAATGTTGTGAAAGTATTGATATGGTTAAAGAATGTTTTTCTCTTGTTTATAAGTCCATATAACTCTTTATAATCATCATCATATGTTAAGCATAGTGTATGAGTTAAGAATGCTAATATGTTAAAAACAAATAGCAACTCACTTAGTCCTTTTTTGCCGTGTCCAAAGTTATGTTCAAGATTGTAACCTCCTGTTTTTAATGTATTATTATTCTCATTTTCAATCTTCCATCTAGCACGACCTGCTTCTACAATCTCTTCTACATTTTCATCTTTAATTATATAGTCTGTTATAAAAGCACCACTATAAATTATCTTCCCTTTTACCTCTTTAACTTCAACACTACACCAATTTACTTTTATAGGATTCTTTTCTCCTGTAAGTTCTACTTCATGTAGATATTTATAGTTGTAACTCTCTTTTTTTCTTTGTTTATTTAGTTTAGTAGCTGTTTTAGTATCCATATTACCGAGGTTATCAACCATATGTACAGTTTCATATAATTTTTTATGAGAAGTCTCTTTGCAGACAAATATATAGTTATACTCTTTCTCTCTTATCTTTTTAATAAGTGAAGTCTTTGAATATAAATCATCGCCCAAGAGTACTAGTTAAAGATTAAGTCCTATCAGCAAAACAGTGATGGCTATCATAAAATCTACTTTTTTATCTGCGTTTGGGGTTAATAATCGCACTTTTTTATATTCTCTACTTTGTTTAAGACAAGGGCATCTCTTTTGCCCATAGAACCATCTTTATTAATGGCTTTAAATTCTCCAATTATTTCAAAATCATCAAAAGTTATATTTTTATTACTAAAAGTATTTGGTTTTTGTCTTAAATATGCAGAGACTATATAACCCTGCGATTCGTTATACCCCGTTGTTGTTTCCACTTTATCCCTAAATTCAATTCCTAACTCAGCAAATCTAATATCAATCATTTCATCTTCAATATCCTCATATTCTTGATCTAGAATAACTTTTTTTGCATAAAATTCTTTTTCAAGAACCTCTATTTTATTTTTAACTTCTCTTGATTCTAAAAACTTTTTTTCTATTTCTAACATTTTCATCTCCTGATTTTTTTTCACTCAAATTGACCATCGAAGGCACCTATTCCCTTCTAAAGCAATAATATATATAAAATATACAAAACCCTCAAAACTCTTATGCCCTTTGTTACTTTCATGTTTGCATCTCCTTTTTTTACTTACCTTTTATAGGCTTTTCCCAAACAACATTAGCTAAATCAATACAAGGAAATGTTTTAATCAATGGTTCTGAGATTAAAAAAAATGCAGATTTATGCCATTGTTCAGGATTATTTACTATATATTTTACACTCATGGCAAGCAATTGCCCTAAGTTTGTATTTTTTGGTGGACAAATTTTATTGCCGTGCAAGCCATCCATGACCCCAATTGCATAAGATTGAAAAAATATACTTTCATAATGATTTGCATCTTTATTGCCTGCCGTCTCTCTTTTATACTCTTTCATACCTTTTAATAAAACATTTCCAGATATTCCTCCAGCAAATAAATTTCCGCATAAAAACAGCAATAATATTATTTTACCCATACCCTAATCCCCACAATCTTTGCAATCTCTTTAAGTCTTTTTAAAAATCTTTCTTCATTTTCATTTTCCAAAATTAAGCGATATTATGTAGCAAACGCACAAAGATTATTTAAAAAAAATAACTACTTTTTTACCTCAAATTTAGTAACTTTGTCTAAACTTTTTTTCTTAGTTATAACAACTTCATCCCCAATATCTAAATTATAATCATCATAAAGCTTTTCAAGAGCTAGAGTCATTACAGTATCAGTTACATCGTTTGAGCTATCTAAGAAGCCCTCATCATACTCACAGATAGTTATTTGACCAGTTTCTTTGTTGTATTCTAAAGTTTGGGTTTTATTCATCGCAGAAATCTAATTCTTCCTCTGATATTCTTACCATGTATAAGTCCTTATTTATTAAAATAGGACTATTATACAACTTTAATAGTTAGTTATAATTAAATGTTCTGCTTCTTTATCATTTCTATTTTGAAAACTAACCAAGTATTTTTTATCAAAAGATTGCATATTAATGCCTTTTTTATCATACAAACTATAGATAAAATCAGTATTTTTAATTACCATCATCCAGTTTGCCTTACAATCTTTAATTAAATATTTCGCTAATCTTGCTTGGTCTTCTCTTGTAAATTCATTTTGTGCATAAGTGCTAAATTCACTATCATACGGTGGGTCTAAAAAAATGAAGTCATCTTTTTTTGGTTTATTTTTGATAAAAAAATCTTCAAAATCCAAGTTATCTATAGTTGTTTTAACTAAATGTTTCACAAGCTTTTTAGTTTGAAGATAATCCACTTTTTTAGCTAAATTTTTTCTGTTATAACCTATTCCGCCATAAGGAACATTAAAGCCACCACTTTTGTTATATCTAAACATTCCACTGTAAGCATAGTTTCTAATAAAGAAAAAGATAGCTACAGCAAAACTATGTTCTATATTATACTTTTCTATATTATTATAAAGATACCTAAAGTTAGCCTATTCCAATACTAAACAATCCTTAATAAACCCATATTCCAATCTTACCATAGAGAAGAGCATCAAAGCCTCAGCTAAATTTTGAGTTGTATCAACAATTTTTCTACCTATATTTTGAACTTTATTAAGATGAAGAATATTGATTACAATACTTCTTAAAATTGAAAAACTAAATGCACCTTTATTAATTTTGCATCTATCTTCATTAAGTGCTGTATCTTTATAAAAGTGCATTGTCTCAACACTCCACTCTTGGAGTATCTTTTGCAAAAATGATTCTGCACTATCTGTATCATTTGAGATATAGTAATGTGTCTTTGTCTCTTTGCAATTAACAATTTTATCAACTCTGATTACTGAATGAATAAAAACACCATCCCATGGATATATACAGTTTTGATACACATATATATTTCTTTGTATGAAATCATTTGATTGTTTAATTTCCATTTGAAAACTTGAATCGATAGAAGAAGCTTCCTCTATCTCTTTAGCTAGCGACAGTAAAGTTTTTTGATTCTTTTTTACTTTTGCTATAAACTTTGAACCGCTACCAGATGCCTTTTTAAGAGTTTTTTTGTGTGTTTAAAGCATCAAAGCCATAACTAAATGTCTCATCAAGCTCACCTATTAGTTCTTGAAATGCTGGTATCTCATTAGACTTTTTGTCTATCTCTTTATGGGCAATAATTAATTTTGTTTCTGCTAAAACTGCAGATAAAACAGATACTGCATTATCTTTAGCATTTGCACTTCCTCTTAGAACTTTACCATCTACAGCTGCTACTGCATGTGCTGGTATATCTATAAAAATTCGTATCCATCTGCGGAAGGCTTTTTCTAATTCAATCTTATCAACTATTTCAAAAAAGTCATACACTCTTGATTTTCCTGGGGCTTTAAAAAATTCTACACCTAATAGTTTTTTTATCTCTTTTCGTTTACCGTTATTCTTCATCCATTGATGTATTTCAATTGGATTCTTTGCACCCATCAGAATTGCAATTACCGATAAATACATCATCATAGGTAAACTATATTGTCTCGCTTGTTCTCTTCCTTGCTCTGATATTTCCTCTTTAAAAATTTCTAATAATTTATTGCTCATTTCTGCCCCTTTTAGAGCTATAAGCAAATATTGTTCTTAGTATCGGAATGGGCTAACCTAAAGTGCATGTAGAAGGCACTTTTAAAAGCACTCTCCATATTGTCTAATATATCACAATCTGGTAATATTCCTCTATCTAGCTCTATCTTTTTCATGCGTTTCATTTTATTAGCAATATTTTTTCTAAGTTCTTTTAAGAAATTATCAATGTTCACATTAAAAGTGGTATCAAACATACCATTAAATTCTATACTATGTTTTAGTACAAAAGATGTTACCCAGTTCTTAATAGAAGTTTCATCTATAACATTTTCAGAGTATTTTCTATATTTTTTAATAAAAATATCTTTATTATTTTCAATTATCTTTTCTAGCAGAGACCAATTGTGCATTACTTCATCAATAACATAGTAAAATTGTTTATCTTCTTTTGCTATTGCCTTATATAGATAAATAAGTTCATGTGATTTATCATTGATAAACATTTCATCTGCATTAACTGAAAAATAAACTGCACCACCACCAATAAAAGGTTCATAGTAGTTTTTTATTTTTTTTGGAAACTGAGGATGAATATATTTAAGTTCTTGTTCTTTTCCACCTGCCCATTTTAAAATTGGAGAAAGTCTATCAAGTTTTATATTTGAATGTTGTTGCATCATCATAACCATAATGTTTCCTTTTATTGTAAATTATATATTTAATTTAGTATATGCAGTCATTATATGGCACTTTGTCATATAATTACTGCGATTTTAGGTGATTTTCACTTCATAAGCAAAAGTCTCTCCAATTATTTTTTATCCTCTTTTTTACTAAAAGAACTTTTCCCCTTAGTGCCTCTTGCCATTTGAGGTTCTAAATCCATTTTCTCAAATAAATATTTATACTCAACACCTTTATCTTCCATCTCTCCTAAAAGAGATGCAATAATTGCTAAATGTTTTGGAACATAATCTTTACTTGATAAATTGGTAATGGAATTTTTATTAGTTTGTATAAGTTCTGCAAAACTATTTATTTTTAATCCAGCTTTGCCTATATTTCTAACTAATTCTTTATAGTCCATAATTTTCCTTTACTACTTATTATAGCAAATAATGTTAATAAAGTCAATAAATTAGTTTATAAATTACATAAATGTATATTTTTAATAAATATAAAAAATTAATAAACACATTAATTTATTTCTTTTTTCTTGACACACATTAATTAATGTGTTATAATAACTTTATAAACAAAAAGGACAATATCATGGCACAACATTTCTTATTATCAGCACAAGCAAGAGATTTATCACTTATGAAACTTTTTAATCTAAGTGAAGATGAAGCATTTGAGAACTTTAAAGCTGTTAGATGGTCTGATACAGATGGTGAACCTGTTTGTCCTAATCCCCACAATCTTTGCAATCTCTTTAAGTCTTTTTAAAAATCTTTCTTCATTTTCATTTTCCAAAATTAAATACACACCTGCTTTTTTATTTGTCATCAAAGCATAATGTAAAGATTGACCAATTGCCTCAGCCCATTTTTCAGCAAAATCTACTTCTATAGCGTATTTTTCTGTTAAACAATCAACTCTAGTAGCATCTTCTAACCTGTGTTCAGTGATGCCACCCATCTTTTTACAAAACTTATCTTGATAATAAGATTCTTTTTGCAAATGCTTAGAAAATAAGAGCATGGGTATCATTAATAAAATAATGTATTTTATACGGTTTCCTTTATTAAAATATAATCAATTTTCATTTTTCACCGATTGCATAGACTTCCGAGTAAGAAAAATAAATAATCTTAAACCTTGCATAATAAAATAAGCACCACCAAAATGTCCTAGATTATCCATCGCAAATCTTGGTTCAACATTTTGATTTATGAAATAAGAGTAGACCCCAAAAGATAAAAAAGCCGAAATACTCCAAAAAGATATGAGAATAAGCCACTCTTTAAAAAAGAAATGTTTTACTTTATTTTTTTCATCCATAGGCTGAGGCAAAATTTGCATTAAACCTTCTTTGATGAAGGGTATAAATATCAAGGCTATTGCAAATATCAGACTTAGTAAAATCTGTAGCCAATAGGGTAAATAGAGAGAAATATTTGTTGATATTTCGTAATAATTCATGCTATTGTTTCCTTTACAGCTTCTTGAATTTCTATTAATTTTATTAATTTATTTATATCAATATTGTTCTTTTTGCACAATGCCCCTAGTTTAAACAATTCTAACATTTCAGGATTATTTTTTTTATACCATTTTATTTGTTGCTCAGACTTATTTATAAACTTTGCAATATCTTTGTAAGTTGTTTTATTCATAATCTAATTTTAGTTAATTTAATATTAATAGAACCTTATTTTTACTAAAGTATTGCGTATATAACTTTTTAATAAAATTATAAGGTTATATGTGTAATACTTCTTGTATCCGAAAGGTTATGTATATTAGACATAAAGGAAACAAAATGCAAGAACTCATAAAGATAGAACAAAAGCGAATAGGTTCAGAAACTGTTAATAGTATCAATGCTAGAGATTTACATAAATCTTTAGAATCTAAAAAAGATTTTAGCAATTGGATTAAGGCTCAAATCAATACTTTAGGACTTGAAGAAAATATTGATTTTGTTCGCTTCGCCCAAAAAGTTGAGGCGAATAATGCAACAAAAAAAGAATACATAATAACAACAGACACAGCTAAACATATAGCAATGGCTTCGAGAACTTTGAAAGGTAAGGAAATCCGTCGTTATTTCATCAAAATAGAAAAAAGCTACAAACTCATCACAGCAGAAAACGAAAAATTTCAGTTGCATATACTAGAACAAAACAAAGTTTTAGCTCAAAAGCTAGACACCATGCACATCCAACAGATACAAATGAAAAAAGAGATAACAGACATCTCAAGAGGTGTAGGACAAAACACCTTTTTACATGTAAACGAGTCTATCCAAGAGATAACAACTGTATTAAGAAACATGCCACTTGATGTGGTTCAATTAGATATGATTAAAGAGGCGGTCCAGCTAAGAGCAGATGTATTAGTAACTCGTCACGGTTTAGCCAGAAAAGTGATAGTGCCTCACATCTATAGAGAAACAAACGAACGCTTTAATGCAAGAAGCTACCACCAAATCAAAAGAGAACACTTTAAACAAGCCTTAGATTATATAGCTATGGTAGAGGTACTTGGAAGTACACCAGTAGTTGATTTTCATGATGATTTTTATAATGAGGAAAGATAAAATGCAAACTTTAGAAATGATGTTACCAAACTTGAAGTTTTTAACAAACTCATCCACCTTAAAAATACTTGCTAAAAAACTTAATGTAAAAATTTCAGTACTCAGAGGTACTAAAATACCTCATAAAGAGATAATAGCTTATGCAATAGAGTATAATCATCCTCTGCATACTATCTATTTAAATAATAATAAAAGAGTTAGTAATGGCATCTAAACCAATTTATGCTCAAGAGTTTGAAAAATTAAAAAGTGAAGCTCTTAGACTAAAAAAATATGAGTACTTGAAGGCAATTACACTTATGTGGTTTTGTGGATTTAGAGTTAATAAACTACACCCCTGTGATTGAATATCCACTCTTGATAATCTTACTAATCATTGAGGTTGATAATTTCAGATGTGTTACTATCTTGACTTGTGTAAATTATAGTATTCTTAAGAATTCAATGCACAGATATAATAAGAACTGTAATAGCCCATTCCGATACTAAGAACAATATTTGCTTATAGCTCTAAAAGGGGCAGAAATGAGCAATAAATTATTAGAAATTTTTAAAGAGGAAATATCAGAGCAAGGAAGAGAACAAGCGAGACAATATAGTTTACCTATGATGATGTATTTATCGGTAATTGCAATTCTGATGGGTGCAAAGAATCCAATTGAAATACATCAATGGATGAAGAATAACGGTAAACGAAAAGAGATAAAAAAACTATTAGGTGTAGAATTTTTTAAAGCCCCAGGAAAATCAAGAGTGTATGACTTTTTTGAAATAGTTGATAAGATTGAATTAGAAAAAGCCTTCCGCAGATGGATACGAATTTTTATAGATATACCAGCACATGCAGTAGCAGCCGTAGATGGTAAAGTTCTACGAGGAAGTGCAAATGCTAAAGATAATGCAGTATCTGTTTTATCTGCAGTTTTAGCAGAAACAAAATTAATTATTGCCCATAAAGAGATAGACAAAAAGTCTAATGAGATACCAGTATTTCAAGAACTAATAGGTGAGCTTGATGAGACATTTAGTTATGGCTTTGATGCTTTAAACACACAAAAAAACTCTTAAAAAGGCATCTGGTAGCGGTTCAAAGTTTATAGCAAAAGTAAAAAAGAATCAAAAAACTTTACTGTCGCTAGCTAAAGAGATAGAGGAAGCTTCTTCTATCGATTCAAGTTTTCAAATGGAAATTAAACAATCAAATGATTTCATACAAAGAAATATATATGTGTATCAAAACTGTATATATCCATGGGATGGTGTTTTTATTCATTCAGTAATCAGAGTTGATAAAATTGTTAATTGCAAAGAGACAAAGACACATTACTATATCTCAAATGATACAGATAGTGCAGAATCATTTTTGCAAAAGATACTCCAAGAGTGGAGTGTTGAGACAATGCACTTTTATAAAGATACAGCACTTAATGAAGATAGATGCAAAATTAATAAAGGTGCATTTAGTTTTTCAATTTTAAGAAGTATTGTAATCAATATTCTTCATCTTAATAAAGTTCAAAATATAGGTAGAAAAATTGTTGATACAACTCAAAATTTAGCTGAGGCTTTGATGCTCTTCTCTATGGTAAGATTGGAATATGGGTTTATTAAGGATTGTTTAGTATTGGAATAGGCTAACCTTTCTTGTCTTCTTTGTATACTTCTTTAGTCTTATTTTTTATTTGCGTGTTATCACTTCTAATGAGAGTAGCATCAATTAAAACAGATTTTCCTTTTTTAGCTATCAGGTTTTTACTCTCTAATTGTTTATTTACAGAGTTAAATAATTTATCATAAAGTCGGTTCTTGAGTAGGGAATTTCTAAATCTACAGATTGTACTCTCGTCTAGTACACTATCCTCTAGGCTAAGTCCTACAAATCTAATAAAGAGTAGGTTTACATAGAGTGCATCTTGAGTGGCTTGATCAGAGAGATTGTAATACTTCTGGAGTAACAGTACTCTAAACATCAGTACATTATTGTCTAGTTTCACCACGTTATGGTTGCCCAATTCAATAATAAGCGATAGCTTAATAACATCACAGTAAAATCTTTTTACCACAAAAGGATTAAAATAATGTCACAAGTCTATCACTCCAATGCTAGAACAAACCAGCATGTAAGACAAAGAATACAACAATCTGATTTAACAAATGTTGAATTATCAGATAACTATAATGTAAATGTGAAAACTATTGCTAAACACAGAAAAAGAGATTTTTCAAATGATAAGAGTTCAAGACCAAATAATATAAAATATGCTTTAACACCTTTAGAAAAGGAGCTTATACGGGTCGTAAGAACCCTTACTTGGATGGAGTTAGATGGCTTAACAGATACCATGGTTGATGTCATTCCAAATGCAAACAGAAGTAATGTCTATAGAACTTTGAGAGCCTTTGATATAAATAGAGTTCCTGTTGAACAAAAGGCAAAAGCTAAAAAGTTTAAAGAGTATGAGCCTGGCTATTTGCACATTGATGTAACCTATTTACCAAAATTTGACAAACAAAAATATTATCTCTTTGTAGCTATAGATAGAGCTACAAGGCTATTGTATTATAAAGTATATGAAAATAAGACAGCTGCTAATGCAGTTGAATTTCTCAAAGAGTGTAAAGAGTTTTTTCCTTTTTACATAACTCATATTCTCACAGACAATGGACTGGAGTTTACAGACAAATGGGCAAGAGGTAAAGGCAAAGTTAGTGGCAATCATAAGTTTGATATTGAATGTACTAAAGATGAGATAGAACACAGGCTAACAGCTCCATATACACCTCAAACTAATGGAATGGTTGAAAGGGTTAATGGAATAATCACCACAATCCACTAAAAACTAAATTTCAAGAGTTGAGCGATAGAGTCATCTAAATCCCATCTATTGTTAATGAGTTGTTCTTGTATAGATTTTGTACCATTTAGGTGCAAGATATTTAAAATAATGCTTCTGATAATTGTCATTAAAAATGGATTTAGATGAGCATTATGGTCATCTTCTAAAAGTGTATTATCTTTGTATTGGTGCATTGTTTCTACCTTCCAATGGAGTAAAATTTTATCATGAAAGAACTCCGCATTTTCACGAAAATTTGCTATACAGAACTGAATACTAGTGCTGTTTGTTACTTCTCCTGTTTTATGGTTTGTCTTGTGTATTTTTTTAATGGTTTTAATGATTGAGCGAACATGGGTGATTTCATTATGATAAAAAGTAGTCGGTTGATATACAAATACCTCTCTATTTATCCGCTCATTAGACTGCTGGATTGCTTTAGCCTTATAAGTGCTTGATGGTTTTATCTCTCTTGATATTTCATCTATTAGACTTCTTGCAAAACTCTAAAAGTAGGAACTAAAAATGCTATCAGATTGATATGAATAAATATGAAAAATTACAGAAGAAAGAACCAAAGAATTTTAAGCGTCTTATTGGTGTAAATAAAGATACATTTAATGAAATGCTTTTAGTATTTATAGCCTATGAAAAAGAGAGAACTAAAAACCATGGAGTTGGTGGTAGAAAAAGTTTAGATTCAAAAGAAAAAGTACTATTAATGTTAAGTTATTACAGAGAATATAGAACCTTAGAACATATTGGCTTTGATTATGGAGTAAGTGAATCTACAGCTTCTCGAATAGTAAGAGATGTTGAAGATGTTTTAATAAAATCTGGAAAGTTTTCATTACCAAGTAAACGTGCTTTATATGGAGATGATATGGACTTAGAGTTTATCGTCATTGATGCTACAGAGTCCCCCATACAACGACCAAAAAAAAGCAAAGAGATTACTACTCAGGGAAGAAAAGAAACCATACACTAAAAGGGCAAATCGTTATTGACAAGGATGAACGTATTATTTGTGCTCATACATGCAAAGGTACTACTCATGATTTTAAACTCTTTAAACAGAGTGATCTACCTGTGAAACCTCAAACTTGTATCTATGTAGATTTAGGCTATCTTGGTATTAAAAAGCAACATAATAACACTCAAATACCATATAAGAAATCAAAGCTACATCCATTAACTGATACACAAAAAAATCAAAATAAAAGAGAAGCTTCAGCTCGCATATGTGTTGAACATATCAATGCTAAATTAAAGACTTTTCAAATCCTTAAACAGAAATATCGTAACCGTAGAAAAAGGTTCAATCTTCGCTTCAATCTGATATGTGGATTAGTTAATTTTGACCGTGGATTTGAGGTTGCTGGAAAATGAGTTTTGCAAGAAGTCTATTTTATCAAGAAGTGTTTTTTGGTTATCTTTAACTTTAGCAATATACTTTGAACCACTTTGCTCAATAGAATCAAGAGTTTTTTTGTGTGTTCATCGCATCAAAGGTAAAGAGAAATTCATCTCCAAGCTCTGCTATCATAGCTTGTAAAGCAGGTATTTCATTTGATTTCTCTGCAATTTTTTGATGAGCAATAACTACACCTATCTCTGATAGAACTGCACCAACAACTTGTATAGCCTTTTGGTCTTTATATCTACTACCATTCATCACTTTACCATCTACGCTTAGATGTTTTCCGGTAGTATCGACATAAATTCTTATCCATTCTCTAAACAAAAGTTCAACTGCCTCACTGTCAACTTTTGCAAGTATATCTGATACAGCACTTCTTTTTGGTGTTATTATAAATTCTACACCTAGAAGTTTTTTTACTTCTTCTTTTTGAACATGTTTATCTATCCAAATAGAAATTTGTTTGTAATCTGTAGCTCCCATTAGTCCAGCTAATATAGCTAGATATAAGATATGTTCTAATTTATGCCGTTTACCTTGACCTTTACGATGGTCTGGAACTCTTGATAGTAACTGATGTTACGATAATCTAAATTCATAAAGTTTAAGAAGTGCTACAAATCTAAACAACTTGTAATTCTTCAACTTTTTGGTAGGCGACTTTGAGAGCCTCAATATATATTTTTTCCTTAATGGCAAAGTGGTTCATTTTATAGTTTAATCGAAGTTTCTCAAGTTTTATAAAACCACGAACAGATAAATGTATATGATTTCTTTGTGATGTTTCAACTTTTGTTGGAGAGTGTTCTATTTTTAAATTTTGTTTTAAAGATTTATGATATTCCTCTATTTTCCACTGTCTTTTGTAGATTTCAAGTACCTGATTGAAAGATAAGTCTATATCATTAGTAACAAGATATAAATAAGTAGATTCGCCATCATCGCCGTTTTTGACCACTTGCTTGATAAGTCTTAGAGGTTTTTTATAACCTTCAAGATATATCAACCGACTACTACCACCCTTTATATCTATGCTTGAGATATTAACATATTTTCCTTTATTTCTTTCTTCTAAAGTGAGTGCTATTTTTCTATTACTTTTTATTGGACATACAAACTTCTTGTTTAGTTCTTCTTCTATAAAAAGTAGATTCTTAATACTTGAAAACCATTTATCAAATGGACTTCTCCTAAAAGCTGATAGTAATACCTCAATTTAGATACCTGTTTATAGGCTTTAGCAAGATTATATTTTAGTAATATTGAAATTACTCTTATATTTTAAATTAAAGTAACTGCGTAGGGACATATATCCAAATATTGAAAAAGGTTTTAGGAGAAGTCTAATAAAATATATTTATATTTCACTTCATTATTGTGATGTAAAATTTGAAGTTTATCTTGCATTATTTCATTTTTATTAAAGAGAGATTTTTTAATATTCTTCTGATGTTCCTCACTCCACTTATTTTCAGTTTTTGTGATAATTTCATATCCCAAAGGGATCACCCTAATCCATTAATAACAAAAGTATAAAAAAGGAACAATTATTGCTTTAGTTACAGAAAAACAAAGTGATAATAAAATGGCAATAAAATCAAGAGATAAATTAGCACATAAGCGTTCAAGAAAAGGTTATGCAAAAATAGCTGAATCAAATAAACTTTTAGAGTTACTATCAAGAGTTCCAGACCATCGTAAAGGTCAAGGGAAACGGCATAAACTAGAACATATTTTATATCTAGCTATATTGGACTTCTCCTAAAAGCTCATAGTAATACCTCACTTTAGATACCTGTTTATAGGCTTTAGAAAGATTATATTTTAGTAATATTGAAATTACTCTTATATTTTAAATTAAAGTAACTGCGTAGGGACATATATCCAAATATTGAAAAAGGTTTTAGGAGAAGTCTATTAGCTGGACTAATGGGAGCTACAGATTACAAACAAATTTCTATTTGGATAGATAAACATGTTCAAAAAGAAGAAGTAAAAAAACTTCTAGGTGTAGAATTTATAATAACACCAAAAAGAAGTGCTGTCTCAGATATACTTGCAAAAGTTGATAGTGAGGCAGTTGAACTTTTGTTCAGAGAATGGATAAGAATTTATGTCGATACTACAGGAAAACATCTAAGCGTAGACACCCCAATCCATTAATAACTAGAAATTAAAAGTGGAATAATTATTGCTTGCTTTTGAGAAAAACAAGGTGATAAGAAAATGGCAATAAAAGCAAGAGATAAATTAGCACAAAAGCGTTCAAGAAAAGGCTATGCAAAAATAGCTGAATCAAATAAACTTTTAGAGTTACTATCTGATGTTACGATAATCTAAACCTTCAAATTTACAAAAGGTGACATATTAAAAATAGATGGCATTAAAAATGCTTAAAATATATATGAAGCAATTAGAAGATATGTACATAAATTTCGCAATCAGTTCATTTAGCAAGATAGAGATGACAAAACTTTCAAAAGTAACAGGTAATAGTCATGATGTTTTCACAAAGCATCTACTATTAAATGATTCTCTTGATGATGAAAAGACTTTGTGGAAATCAATAAAACCATTTTTAAGAGATTATGAGAATGAAGACAATGCTTGTATTATTATCGATGATATGCTTATGCATAAGCCTTGGAGTAAAGTAAATGATGTAGTTTGCTGGCATTATGACCATGTGTCACAAAAGATGCAAAAAGGTATCTTAATGCTAAATTTTCATTATACAGATGCTACAGGTATATCTATCCCTTTGGGATATGAAATTATCACAAAAACTGAAAATAAGTGGAGTGAGGAACATCAGAAGAATATTAAAAAATCTCTCTTTAGTAAAAATGAAATAATGCAAGATAAACTTCAAATTTTACATCACAATAATGAAGTGAAATATAAATATATTTTATTTGATAAATAGACTTCTCCTAAAACCTTTTTCAATATTTGGATATATGTCCCTACGCAGTTACTTTAATTTAAAATATAAGAGTAATTTCAATATTACTAAAATATAATCTTGCTAAAGCCTATAAACAGGTATCTAAATTGAGGTATTACTATCAGCTTTTAGGAGAAGTCCAATGGTTTTCAAGTATTAAGAATCTACTTTTTATAGAAGAAGAACTAAACAAGAAGTTTGTATGTCCAATAAAAAGTAATAGAAAAATAGCACTCACTTTAGAAGAAAAGACTTCTCCTAAAACCTTTTTCAATATTTGGATATATGTCCCTACGCAGTTACTTTAATTTAAAATATAAGAGTAATTTCAATATTACTAAAATATAATCTTGCTAAAGACTATAAACAGGTATCTAAAGGGAGGTATTACTATGAGCTTTTAGGAGAAGTCCAAAGAAATAAAGGAAAATATGTTAATATCTCAAGCATAGATATAAAGGGTGGTAGTAGTCGGCTGATATATATTGAAGGTTATAAAAAACCTCTAAGACTTATCAAGCAAGTGGTCAAAAACGGCGATGATGGCGAATCTACTTATTTATATCTTGTTACTAATGATATAGACTTATCTTTCAATCAGGTACTTGAAATCTACAAAAGACGGTGGAAAATAGAGGAATATCATAAATCTTTAAAACAAAATTTAAAAATAGAACACTCTCCAACAAAAGTTGAAACATCACAAAGAAATCATATACATCACCCTAATCCATTAATAACAAAAGTATAAAAAAGGAACAATTATTGCTTGAGTTACAGAAAAACAAGGTGATAAGAAAATGGCAATAAAAGCAAGAGATAAATTAGCACAAAAGCGTTCAAGAAAAGGCTATGCAAAAATAGCTGAATCAAATAAACTTTTAGAGTTACTATCAAGAGTTCCAGACCATCGTAAAGGTCAAGGTAAACGGCATAAATTAGAACATATCTTATATCTAGCTATATTAGCTGGACTAATGGGAGCTACAGATTACAAACAAATTTCTATTTGGATAGATAAACATGTTCAAAAAGAAGAAGTAAAAAAACTTCTAGGTGTAGAATTTATAATAACACCAAAAAGAAGTGCTGTCTCAGATATACTTGCAAAAGTTGATAGTGAGGCAGTTGAACTTTTGTTCAGAGAATGGATAAGAATTTATGTCGATACTACAGGAAAACATCTAAGCGTAGATGGTAAAGTGATGAATGGTAGTAGATATAAAGACCAAAAGGCTATACAAGTTGTTGGTGCAGTTCTATCAGAGATAGGTGTAGTTATTGCTCATCAAAAAATTGCAGAGAAATCAAATGAAATACCTGCTTTACAAGCTATGATAGCAGAGCTTGGAGATGAATTTCTCTTTACCTTTGATGCGATGAACACACAAAAAAACTCTTGATTCTATTGAGCAGAGTGGTTCAAAATATATTGCTAAAGTTAAAGGTAACCAAAAAACACTTCTTGATAAAATAAATGAAATATCAAGAGAGATAAAACCATCAAGCACTTATAAAGCTAAACCAATCCAGCAATCTAATGAGTGGATAAATAGAGAAGTATTTCTATATGAACCAACTACTTTTTATCATAATGAAATTACCCATGTTCGCTCAATCATAAAAACTATTAAAAAAATACACAAGACAAACCATAAAACAGGAGAAGTAACAAACAGCACTAGTATTCAGTTCTGTATAGCAAATTTTCGTGAAAATGCGGAGTTCTTTCATGATAAAATTTTACTCCATTGGAAGGTAGAAACAATGCACCAATACAAAGATAATACACTTTTAGAAGATGACCATAATGCTCATCTAAATCCATTTTTAATGACAATTATCAGAAGCATTATTTTAAATATCTTGCACCTAAATGGTACAAAATCTATACAAGAACAACTCATTAACAATAGATGGGATTTAGATGACTCTATCGCTCAACTCTTGAAATTTAGTTTTTAGTGGATTGGGGTGCATATACATTTATCTGTTCGTGGTTTTATAAAACTTGAGAAACTTCGATTAAACTATAAAATGAACCACTTTGCCATTAAGGAAAAAATATATATTGAGGCTCTCAAAGTCGCCTACCAAAAAGTTGAAGAATTACAAGTTGCTTAGATTTGTAGCACTTCTTAAACTTTATGAATTTAGATTATCGTAACATCAGTTAGCTGGACTAATGGGAGCTACAGATTACAAACAAATTTCTATTTGGATAGATAAACATGTTCAAAAAGAAGAAGTAAAAAAACTTCTAGGTGTAGAATTTATAATAACACCAAAAAGAAGTGCTGTCTCAGATATACTTGCAAAAGTTGATAGTGAGGCAGTTGAACTTTTGTTCAGAGAATGGATAAGAATTTATGTCGATACTACAGGAAAACATCTAAGCGTAGATGGTAAAGTGATGAATGGTAGTAGATATAAAGACCAAAAGGCTATACAAGTTGTTGGTGCAGTTCTATCAGAGATAGGTGTAGTTATTGCTCATCAAAAAATTGCAGAGAAATCAAATGAAATACCTGCTTTACAAGCTATGATAGCAGAGCTTGGAGATGAATTTCTCTTTACCTTTGATGCGATGAACACACAAAAAAACTCTTGATTCTATTGAGCAGAGTGGTTCAAAATATATTGCTAAAGTTAAAGGTAACCAAAAAACACTTCTTGATAAAATAAATGGACTTCTCCTAAAAGCTCATAGTAATACCTCCCTTTAGATACCTGTTTATAGGCTTTAGCAAGATTATATTTTAGTAATATTGAAATTACTCTTATATTTTAAATTAAAGTAACTGAGTAGGGACATATATCCAAATATTGAAAAAGGTTTTAGGAGAAGTCTAATGAAATATCAAGAGAGATAAAACCATCAAGCACTTATAAAGCTAAACCAATCCAGCAATCTAATGAGTGGATAAATAGAGAAGTATTTATATATGAACCAACTACTTTTTATCATAATGAAATTACCCATGTTCGCTCAATCATTAAAACCATTAAAAAAATACACAAGACAAATCATAAAACTGGAGAAGTGACAAATAGTACTAGAATTCAGTTCTGTATAGCAAATTTTCGTGAAAATGCGGAGTTCTTTCATGATAAAATTTTACTCCATTGGAAGGTAGAAACAATGCACCAATACAAAGATAATACACTTTTAGAAGATGACCATAATGCTCATCTAAATCCATTTTTAATGACAATTATCAGAAGCATTATTTTAAATATCTTGCACCTAAATGGTACAAAATCTATACAAGAACAACTCATTAACAATAGATGGGATTTAGATGACTCTATCGCTCAACTCTTGAAATTTAGTTTTTAGTGGATTGGGGTGATGCAAAGGTACTACTCATGATTTTAAACTCTTTAAACAGAGTGATCTACCTGTGAAACCTCAAACTTGTATCTATGTAGATTTAGGCTATCTTAGTATTAAAAAGCAACATAATAACACTCAAATACCATATAAGAAATCAAAGCTACATCCATTAACTGATACACAAAAAAATCAAAATAAAAGAGAAGCTTCAGCTCGCATATGTGTTGAACATATCAATGCTAAATTAAAGACTTTTCAAATCCTTAAACAGAAATATCGTAACCGTAGAAAAAGGTTCAATCTTCGCTTCAATCTGATATGTGGATTAGTTAATTTTGACCGTGGATTTGAGGTTGCTGGAAAATGAGTTTTGCAAGAAGTCTATTTTTTAAAAATGACGACTACTGTAATCTCTATCTTGCTAAATGAACTGATTGCGAAATTTATGTACATATCTTCTAATTGCTTCATATATATTTTAAGCATCTTTAATGCCATCTATTTTTAATATGTCACCTTTTGTAAATTTGAAGGTTTAGATTATCGTAACATCAGTTAATAAAAATATAAATAGTTAAAACTATTTATAAAATTTTTGTGAAAAAGTAGTTACTAAAGTTTGATATAATAAAAAATATTGATATTTGCTATAAAAGGTTTATAAAACATATGAGTAAATATTCTCAGATAACAGAATACTTAGAACATTTTTTGGATAATGAAGTTCGTAAAACTGGTATACAAAAAGTTCTTATCGGCTTGAGTGGTGGCTTAGATTCTGCTGTTGTGGCAGTTTTAGCATATCGTGTCTTTAAAGATGATTTACTTTGTATAAAGATGCCGTCTCACTACTCTTCACAAAATTCTCTTGATGATGCTAATTCCTTATGTAAAGATTTTAATCTTCGTTCACAAACTGCATCCATAGAACCTATGTTAAGAGTTTATGAAGAGATGAATCCAAACATGAATAATTTAAGAAAGGGTAATTTTTCTTCTCGTATGAGAATGTCTACACTTTTTGATATTTCAGCTCGTGAGAATGCTTTGGTTCTAGGAACTAGCAATAAGAGTGAATTGATGCTAGGTTATGGAACCTTATATGGTGATTTGTCTAGTGCTATTAATCCGATAGGAGATTTATATAAAGGCGAGGTTTTTGAATTGGCTAGGCATTTAAGTGTAACGAAGAGTATCATAAACAAGGCGCCATCTGCTGATTTATGGGATGGGCAAAGTGATGAGGATGATTTAGGGTATACTTACGCACAGTTAGATGAGGTTATGAAACTTTATATTCAAGAGAGATTAACTCAAGAAGAGATTCTTAAAAAAGGATATGACAAAGAGATACTGGAGATGATAATTGAAAAAATTTTTCGCTATCATTTTAAAAGAAAGATGCCAATTATTGCAAAACTGACATCACGAACTCTCAACCATGACTTTAATTACCCAAGAGATATAAGACTTTAGTAAGGAAATATAAAATGAAAACTAAAATAAAAATACCATTTTCTAAGTTTGAGAATGATTTAAAAACTCACTCTAATGTAAGTGATGTTTTAGACGGTGACACTATTAATCAAGTAAAAGAACTAGAGAATGAATTTTCTCAATATATCGGAGTTGAGTATGCTTTATCAACTGCACATGGGACAGATGCTCTTCACTTAGCAATGCTTGCTTTTGATTTGAAGAGAGGGGATAAAGTAGTATGTTCTGTAAACGCTCATCCAAAAGTTCCCGAAGTAGTTCGCCACTTTGATGCTGAACCTATTTTTATAGATATAAATCCTAACACCTATAATATTAATCTTGATTTATTGGAAAACTATCTTGAAGATAATCAATCAAAAAAATTAAAAGCAGTGATTATTACACATATAGCAGGAAATACAGTTGATTTAGAACGACTTTATACTATGGCAAAAATTTATAATGTGAGAATTGTAGAGGATGCTTGTGATGCTTTTGGAGCTACCTATAAGGGTCAAAAAATTGGTTCAATTGGTGCAGATATTACATGTTTTGATTTTTCTTCACATCTGAAGAAAAATGTATGTAATGGGGGGATGCTAGTAACAAATGATGAAGACATTATAAAACGTGCTAAACTCTTGCATAATCATGGTATTGCTCAAGATGAAGATGCCTTAGAATACATTTATGAACTGGTAGATATTGGAAATGATTATTGTTTAAGTGAGTTAAATGCCGCTTATATTAGAGCGCAACTAGTGCAACAAAATTCAGCTATTACTAGACAAAGAGAAATTGCACAAATGTATACAAGTACCTTATCTTCAGTAAAACATATAACAGTACCTAGTGTAGAAAATGATGAACATCCATTTTCTTTATATATTGTAAAAATAGATAAAAATCGTGATTCTTTTGCTATGGAGATGAAAAAAGAGGGAATTGATACTGGATTACATTATATCCCCTTACATCTTTTGACTTACTATAAAACAAAATATGCATTACGTGTTAACGATTTTCCAGTAGCACTCCGTACTTATCAACAAATTTTATCTTTACCAATATATGCAAGTATGAGTGATAAAGATGTTAAATTTGTTTGTGATAAAATCAAAAAAATAGCATCATCGAGAGTGTAAGATAAAGCTTGTTTTGAAAAAATCTCTGGTCTTTTGGGTTGAAGACTATTTCTACAACCCAAGCTTTTCACAAAAAATAATCTCTTTTTTACTTCTACCTCTTTCTTGGTTCTATTGTTTTATGATGTATATACGCTTCAAAAGTAAAACAGCTCAAGATTTTGGTATAGAAATTATAGGGGTAGGTAACCTTACCGTAGGTGGAAGTGGTAAAACGCCATTAGTAAGTGCTTTAGCTTTAAGGTATGAAAATGTTGCAATAATTCTTCGTGGATATGGGCGAAAAAGTAAAGGTCTTCATGTTGTTAAAGATATGAAAAATATTTTATGCGATGTCACAATAAGTGGTGATGAGGCTATGATATATGCAAAAAAACTCTCTCATGCTATCGTGATTGTAAGTGAAGATAGAAAAAAAGGGATACTCAAAGCTAAGGAAATGGGAGCTAAAATTGTTTTTTTAGATGATGCTTATTCTAAGCATGATATTAAAAAACTAGACATACTTATAAATGTAAATACGCTCAATAAATCTTGCTTACCCTCTGGTGCTTTTAGAGAAAAACTTTGGGCAGATAAGGAAGTGATTGTTGTTCAAGACGGGATAGATTTTACAAGAGTAGTTGAGCTAAAAAATAAGACTGAGAAAATGTCACTTGTAACTGCAATAGCAAGACCACAAAGACTTGATGAATTCTTACCTAATGTTCTAAGTAAGAATTATTTTGAAGATCATCATACTTTTACAAAGCAAGAGTTAGAGGAGATACTTCTTAAAGATGGCTCTGATTCACTTTTAGTCACTTATAAAGATTTTGTAAAAATAGAATCTTTTGGACTTCCTTTATCCTTACTTGATTTACATATAAAGATTGAAGAAAAATTAAATTATCTTTTTAATGAAAAATAAGTAAGAGAGCATAAATAAATTCATAGCTAATATTTCATGTAAAATATTTAGATTTAATGTGAATTTGACTTGTCTACACGAGTATTGTTAAATATAGTTCAACGAAGAAAATCATTTTTTCATTGGTCATGAAGTTATTTGTGTGCTATTACTTAACTTGGTGCTTACGAATTATTTTACTTGATTAGACTTCTTGCAAAACTCTAAAAGTAGGAACTAAAAGTGCTATTAGACTTCTCCTAAAACCTTTTTCAATATTTGGATATATGTCCCTACGCAGTTACTTTAATTTAAAATATAAGAGTAATTTCAATATTACTAAAATATAATCTTGCTAAAGCCTATAAACAGGTATCTAAATTGAGGTATTACTATCAGCTTTTAGGAGAAGTCCATTAAATTTATACTACCCCAAGAAAACCAAACAACATTTCAAAAGTTTTTATTTCATATACGATAAAATAAGAATAATAAAGTGAGGGTAAAAAGATGAGCAGAAAACGGACAACTTATTCAACAGAGCTAAAAACAAAATTGGTTTTAGAGCTTCTAAAAGAGGAAAAAACTCTTATAGAAATAGCTAAAGATAATGGTATTACACCCAATAATCTCAAAAACTGGAAGAAGCTATTCTTAGAGAATGCAGAGATGGCAATGGAACCTTCCAAAGTTGTAAAAGAGTATAAAGATGAAACTAAAAAACTTCAAGAAAAAATAGATGAATACGCAAAAATAGTAGGACAATTAACAGTGGAGAATAACTGGATGCGGGGAAAGCTGAGAAGCTCGGACTTATCTAGTAAAAAGGCTATGATAAATTTCGAGTTAAAGAGATTATCCGTAGTACAACAGTGTGCGATACTAGATATTAGTAGAAGTTCGCTTTACTATATACCTGTAGTCAGCGAACATAAAGAAACCATCAAGGAGGAGATAAAATCTATCTTTGAAGAGATACCAATATATGGAGCTAAGAAGGTGCATTACCAGTTACTAGAGAATGGTTTCAGTGTAAGTTTAAACACAGTGCAGAGTTATCGCAAAGAGTTAGGATTAAAGGCTATACTAGCTGTAAGAGAGCCTATTTCCTTAACTCTAGCTAATATACAACATCCTAAGTTCTCCTATAAGCTTAGAGGGATAAATATTACAAGAGCTAATCAAGTATGGAGTACAGATATTACCTATATTAAAATCAATGGTGGCATGGTTTATCTTGCAGCTATCATTGATTGGTACTCTAAAGCTGTTCTTTCATGGAAAATATCCAATACAATGGACACTGACCTTGTTATGGGAGTACTCAATGAAGCACTTCTTAAATATGAAAAACCAGAGATATTTAATACTGATCAAGGGAGTCAATATACTAGCTATATTCACACCCAAACACTTAAAGATAATGGCATTACTATCTCAATGGATGGTAAAGGTAGAGCTACTGATAATATTTGTATTGAGAGGTTCTGGAGAAGTGCTAAAGTTGAAAGAATTTATCTAAATCAGTACAACACAATTAAGGAACTAAAAGAGGATGTATCGGATTATATGGACTTCTACAATTATAAAAGATTTCATGAAACACTGAACTATAAAAAACCAATGAATGTTTACTTGGAGAGTTTACAAATAAATGATGAGAACTATACTGAAAATGTAGTAGCTGTTTCATAAAGTTACAGGTTAGAGGTGAATAAGGAATTTGGAAATGTTGTCTTGACTTATTGGGGTAGTATATTAGGCTATATTCGCATTAAGGGTTGGTACCGTATTCCTTAAAATTTAATGCCCTAAAATAGGGAGTTAAAAATATTAAATTTCTCAAAATAACTACTTTCAACCCTTAATGCGAACATAGCCTTGAATTATGTTGAAAATGTAGCATAAAGTAACAGCTAAATGTGGAAATAAATAAGTTGTTTTAATAGTCTTGCTTTTTTAGTCCATTATAATAATCCTGAAACAAAACAGAAAAACTTTAAAGTTAAAAATGCTTGATGATTATTTTGGCACCCATTTTTTTTAATTAAATCCTAAATCTTTATTAAACTTTTGTATATCAAAAGTAATATTTAAGTATTTTGCGATTAGTTCAGCATCACTAAAAGCATTACCTAAACAGCTTGTTGCTCCAGGGGAGGGTGTCATGTTAAAAACTATTCCCTCTCCTGTTTGTATTTTTGCTTCACCTAAAAAAAGTTTTTTTGTTTTTTTATCTATCACTTGAGGACGAAGTCCACCAACTCCCTCTGCAAATTCTATATCATCTTCTGTTATAAAGGGAACTATTTTTTGTATCTCTTTTGCAAAGAGTTTTTTTCTAATTCCAGGGACTTCGTAAAGAAAGTTTTTGATAGCGTATTCTCTAATATCATCATCACGCATCAAGTCATAAAATACCTCTAAAACTTCTACTGATGGGGCAAGTGTATCTATAAAATCTAAAAAATGTGCATGATGATAGCGTTCTAGTTTTGGTAAAACAATAGCGGTCGGACCAAAACGGGTTATATTACCCTTAATAATATCAGGATCACCATGAATAGCAGCAAATGGAAGTTTTGGATTTTGAATAGTATAAACTTTTGATTTTAAGGATTCGACTTTTGAATAGTAAAAACTTCCGCCAACAGGTAAACAAGAATAATCAAGCCCATGTCCCATTCTGTGGGCTAGTAAAAGTGAGTATGCTCCAGCATTTACAACAATATAATCAGCATAATAATGTTTACCATTTACAGTAAGTTCAAATAGATTACCAATTTTTTCAATCTTTTGAACTTCTTTACTAAGATGAACTTCTATATTTTTATTTTCATCTTTTGCATTCTTTACAAATGTTTTAGAAATCTCACCAAAATCAACGGCAGACCATCTTTTATCTGTTCCCATTGCCGCAATATTTTCATTTTTATCACGCCCTTTTAGTAAGGCTGGTTCAATCTTTGAGAGCTTTTCTTTGTCCCAGTATTCCATATAAGGAAACTCATCTTTAAATTCTTCAAATCTATCTTTAATAAATTGAACTTCTTCATCTCCAACACCTAAAGCCATTTTAGGAATTTTGAACATATATTTGTTGTCATAACCATAAAGTAAACCATAGTTTTCAAGCATAGAAGCGGTCCTATTTGTAATTTTTGCTTTTTCTAGTGTATAGTTTGTTTCTATATCACCACAGTGAAGTGTTTGAGAGTTACTTTTTGCATTTGAGTTGAGTGTAGAAAAATCATCATATTTTTCAAAAAGTGCAATATCTTTAATATTTGTATATTTAGCGAGAGTGTATAAAAGAGCAGTACCAGAGATACCACCTCCAATAATTACAACATTATAATGATGTTTTTTAAGCATGAAAAACCTTTTAATATAGTTATCAGTAGTAGAACATAAATAACTTCATATCCAATGAAAAAATGATTTTCTTCGTTGAACTATACTTAACGATACTCGTGTAGACAAGTCAAATTCACATTAAATCTAAATCTAAATCTTTTACATGAGATGTTAGCTATGAGTTTATTTATGTTCTCTTACTTACTCTAATTGTAACAAATTTAGTATAATAGACTTCTTGGACTTAATGAAAAAAACGGGTGCTTAAATCATAACTATTTATGATAATAAACTAAATAAAAATCAACTATCTTCAACTTCAAACTTTTATTAAATCCAGCATGAATATTCATCAACTTTTTCATAGGAGACAATACTCCGCCATCAATTATAATGTCCCTAGAAAAATAAACCAATTAACCAAGTATTCTTATTCCAAATTGTCAAGTTTCACCACGTTGTACCATTTCAAAAGCAATATCTTGAAACTCACTTGGTAAAATCTTAAATATTTCAGGCTTCGTTTGAAACCAACTTTGAACTGCATCAAAAGGAGTTCTGACTTTGAGTTCTTTTCTTAAAGAACCATGTCTTCTATTGAAGTTATAGAATATCAAGAACTGATGTTACGATAATCTAAATTCATAAAGTTTAAGAAGTGCTACAAATCTAAGCAACTTATAATTCTTCAACTTTTTGGTAGGCGACTTTGAGAGCCTCAATATATATTTTTTCCTTAATGGCAAAGTGGTTCATTAGACTTCTTGCAAAACTCTAAAAGTAGGAACTAAAAATGCTATCAGATTGATATGAATAAATATGAAAAATTACAGAAGAAAGAACCAAAGAATTTTAAGCGTCTTATTGGTGTAAATAAAGATACATTTAATGAAATGCTTTTAGTATTTATAGCCTATGAAAAAGAGAGAACTAAAAACCATGGAGTTGGTGGTAGAAAAAGTTTAGATTCAAAAGAAAAAGTACTATTAATGTTAAGTTATTACAGAGAATATAGAACCTTAGAACATATTGGCTTTGATTATGGAGTAAGTGAATCTACAGCTTCTCGAATAGTAAGAGATGTTGAAGATGTTTTAATAAAATCTGGAAAGTTTTCATTACCAAGTAAACGTGCTTTATATGGAGATGATATGGACTTAGAGTTTATCGTCATTGATGCTACAGAGTCCCCCATACAACGACCAAAAAAAAGCAAAGAGATTACTACTCAGGGAAGAAAAGAAACCATACACTAAAAGGGCAAATCGTTATTGACAAGGATGAACGTATTATTTGTGCTCATACATGCAAAGGTACTACTCATGATTTTAAACTCTTTAAACAGAGTGATCTACCTGTGAAACCTCAAACTTGTATCTATGTAGATTTAGGCTATCTTGGTATTAAAAAGCAACATAATAACACTCAAATACCATATAAGAAATCAAAGCTACATCCATTAACTGATACACAAAAAAATCAAAATAAAAGAGAAGCTTCAGCTCGCATATGTGTTGAACATATCAATGCTAAATTAAAGACTTTTCAAATCCTTAAACAGAAATATCGTAACCGTAGAAAAAGGTTCAATCTTCGCTTCAATCTGATATGTGGATTAGTTAATTTTGACCGTGGATTTGAGGTTGCTGGAAAATGAGTTTTGCAAGAAGTCTATTTTATAGTTTAATCGAAGTTTCTCAAGTTTTATAAAACCACGAACAGATAAGTGTATATGATTTCTTTGTGATGTTTCAACTTTTGTTGGAGAGTGTTCTATTTTTAAATTTTGTTTTAAAGATTTATGATATTCCTCTATTTTCCACCGTCTTTTGTAGATTTCAAGTACCTGATTGAAAGATAAGTCTATATCATTAGTAACAAGATATAAATAAGTAGATTCGCCATCATCGCCGTTTTTGACCACTTGCTTGATAAGTCTTAGAGGTTTTTTATAACCTTCAATATATATCAGCCGACTACTACCACCCTTTATATCTATGCTTGAGATATTAACATATTTTCCTTTATTTCTTTCTTCTAAAGTGAGTGCTATTTTTCTATTAGACTTCTTGCAAAACTCCTTATATGGCTTAGCACTTTATAGAGAGTTTTAATCAAGGTAAATGTTCTCAAGCGTAGCCAAAGCTAGGGTTGGGGTTCTTTAACGCTGAGTAAGGCTCTCTATAAAGTGTCCTATGGAAGGGATAGTAAGTACTAACCTTGCACAAAAAAATATTTTACCCTTAGCTTAGGCTAGGAATAAAAATTTGTTTTACACAATTTTAGTCCTTCTTAGCTCTCTGTGGTATATAGGAGTTTTGCAAGAAGTCTATTACTTTTTATTGGACATACAAACTTCTTGTTTAGTTCTTCTTCTATAAAAAGTAGATTCTTAATACTTGAAAACCATTTATCAAATAAAATATATTTATATTTCACTTCATTATTGTGATGTAAAATTTGAAGTTTATCTTGCATTATTTCATTTTTACTAAAGAGAGATTTTTTAATATTCTTCTGATGTTCCTCACTCCACTTATTTTCAGTTTTTGTGATAATTTCATATCCCAAAGGGATAGATATACCTGTAGCATCTGTATAATGAAAATTTAGCATTAAGATACCTTTTTGCATCTTTTGTGAGACATGGTCATAATGCCAGCAAACTACATCATTTACTTTACTCCAAGGCTTATGCATAAGTGTCTAGTTTCACCACGTTATGGTTGCCCAATTTAATAATAGACTTCTTGCAAAACTCCTATATACCACAGAGAGCTAAGAAGGACTAAAATTGTGTAAAACAAATTTTTATTCCTAGCCTAAGCTAAGGGTAAAATATTTTTTTGTGCAAGGTTAGTACTTACTATCCCTTCCATAGGACACTTTATAGAGAGCCTTACTCAGCGTTAAAGAACCCCAACCCTAGCTTTGGCTACGCTTGAGAACATTTACCTTGATTAAAACTCTCTATAAAGTGCTAAGCCATATAAGGAGTTTTGCAAGAAGTCTAATAAGCGATAGCTCAATAACATCATAGTAAAATCTTTTTACCACAAAAGGATTAAAATAATGTCACAAGTCTATCACTCCAATGCTAGAACAAACCAGCATGTAAGACAAAGAATACAACAATCTGATTTAACAAATGTTGAATTATCAGATAACTATAATGTAAATAGACTTCTCCTAAAACCTTTTTCAATATTTGGATATATGTCCCTACGCAGTTACTTTAATTTAAAATATAAGAGTAATTTCAATATTACTAAAATATAATCTTGCTAAAGCCTATAAACAGGTATTTAAAGTGAGGTATTACTATGAGCTTTTAGGAGAAGTCCAATGTGAAAACTATTGCTAAACACAGAAAAAGAGATTTTTCAAATGATAAGAGTTCAAGACCAAATAATATAAAATATGCTTTAACACCTTTAGAAAAGGAGCTTATACGGGTCGTAAGAACCCTTACTTGGATGGAGTTAGATGGCTTAACAGATACCATGGTTGATGTCATTCCAAATGCAAACAGAAGTAATGTCTATAGAACTTTGAGAGCCTTTGATATAAATAGAGTTCCTGTTGAACAAAAGGCAAAAGCTAAAAAGTTTAAAGAGTATGAGCCTGGCTATTTGCACATTGATGTAACCTATTTACCAAAATTTGACAAACAAAAATATTATCTCTTTGTAGCTATAGATAGAGCTACAAGGCTATTGTATTATAAAGTATATGAAAATAAGACAGCTGCTAATGCAGTTGAATTTCTCAAAGAGTGTAAAGAGTTTTTTCCTTTTTACATAACTCATATTCTCACAGACAATGGACTGGAGTTTACCGACAAATGGGCAAGAGGTAAAGGCAAAGTTAGTGGCAATCATAAGTTTGATATTGAATGTACTAAAGATGAGATAGAACACAGGCTAACAGCTCCATATACACCTCAAACTAATGGAATGCTTGAAAGGGTTAATGGAACAATAAAGAATGCTACAATCAAAGCAGAGGATTATGATAATATTGATGATGTTAAGAAAGATTAGACTTCTTGCAAAACTCCTTATATGGCTTAGCACTTTATAGAGAGTTTTAATCAAGGTAAATGTTCTCAAGCGTAGCCAAAGCTAGGGTTGGGGTTCTTTAACGCTGAGTAAGGCTCTCTATAAAGTGTCCTATGGAAGGGATAGTAAGTACTAACCTTGCACAAAAAAATATTTTACCCTTAGCTTAGGCTAGGAATAAAAATTTGTTTTACACAATTTTAGTCCTTCTTAGCTCTCTGTGGTATATAGGAGTTTTGCAAGAAGTCTATTTAAATAAGTTCTTGATATTCTATAACTTCAATAGAAGACATGGTTCTTTAAGAAAAGAACTCAAAGTCAGAACTCCTTTTGATGCAGTTCAAAGTTGGTTTCAAACGAAGCCTGAAATATTTAAGATTTTACCAAGTGAGTTTCAAGATATTGCTTTTGAAATGGTACAACGTGGTGAAACTTGACACATAAGCATATCATCGATAATAATACAAGCATTGTCTTCATTCTCATAATCTCTTAAAAATGGTTTTATTGATTTCCACAAAGTCTTTTCATCATCAAGAGAATCATTTAATAGTAGATGCTTTGTGAAAACATCATGACTATTACCTGTTACTTTTGAAAGTTTTGTCATCTCTATCTTGCTAAATAGACTTCTTGCAAAACTCATTTTCCAGCAACCTCAAATCCACGGTCAAAATTAACTAATCCACATATCAGATTGAAGCGAAGATTGAACCTTTTTCTACGGTTACGATATTTCTGTTTAAGGATTTGAAAAGTTTTTAATTTAGCATTGATATGTTCAACACATATGCGAGCTGAAGCTTCTCTTTTATTTTGATTTTTTTGTGTATTAGTTAATGGACTTCTCCTAAAAGCTCATAGTAATACCTCACTTTAGATACCTGTTTATAGGATTTAGCAAGATTAAATTTTAGTAATATTGAAATTACTCTTATATTTTAAATTAAAGTAACTGCGTAGGGACATATATCCAAATATTGAAAAAGGTTTTAGGAGAAGTCTAATGGATGTAGCTTTGATTTCTTATATGGTATTTGAGTGTTATTATGTTGTTTTTTAATACCAAGATAGCCTAAATCTACATAGATACAAGTTTGAGGTTTCACAGGTAAATCACTCTGTTTAAAGAGTTTAAAATCATGAGTAGTACCTTTGCATGTATGAGCACAAATAATACGTTCATCCTTGTCAATAACGATTTGCCCTTTTAGTGTATGGTTTCTTTTCTTCCCTGAGTAGTAATCTCTTTGCTTTTTTTTGGTCGTTGTATGGGGGACTCTGTAGCATCAATGACGATAAACTCTAAGTCCACATCATCTCCATATAAAGCACGTTTACTTGGTAATGAAAACTTTCCAGATTTTATTAAAACATCTTCAACATCTCTTACTATTCGAGAAGCTGTAGATTCACTTACTCCATAATCAAAACCAATATGTTCTAAGGTTCTATATTCTCTCTAATAACTTAACATTAATAGTACTTTTTCTTTTGAATCTAAACTTTTTCTACCACCAACTCCATGGTTTTTAGTTCTCTCTTTTTCATAGGCTATAAATACTAAAAGCATTTCATTAAATGTATCTTTATTTACACCAATAAGACGCTTAAAATTCTTTGGTTCTTTCTTCTGTAATTTTTCATATTTATTCATATCAATCTGATAGCATTTTTAGTTCCTACTTTTAGAGTTTTGCAATCAGTTCATTTAGCAAGATAGAGATGACAAAACTTTCAAAAGTAACAGGTAATAGTCATGATGTTTTCACAAAGCATCTACTATTAAATGATTCTCTTGATGATGAAAAGACTTTGTGGAAATCAATAAAACCATTTTTAAGAGATTATGAGAATGAAGACAATGCTTGTATTATTATTGATGATATGCTTATGCATAAGCCTTGGAGTAAAGTAAATGATGTAGTTTGCTGGCATTATGACCATGTCTCACAAAAGATGCAAAAAGGTATCTTAATGCTAAATTTTCATTATACAGATGCTACAGGTATATCTATCCCTTTGGGATATGAAATTATCACAAAAACTGAAAATAAATGGAGTGAGGAACATCAGAAGAATATTAAAAAATCTCTCTTTAGTAAAAATGAAATAATGCAAGATAAACTTCAAATTTTACATCACAATAATGAAGTGAAATATAAATATATTTTATTTGATAAATGGTTTTCAAGTATTAAGAATTTACTTTTTATAGAAGAAGAACTAAACAAAAAGTTTGTATGTCCAATAAAAAGTAATAGACTTCTCCTAAAACCTTTTTCAATATTTGGATATATACTACCCCAAGAAAACCAAACAACATTTCAAAAGTTTTTATTTCATATACGATAAAATAAGAATAATAAAGTGAGGGTAGAAAGATGAGCAGAAAACGGACAACTTATTCAACAGAGCTAAAAACAAAATTGGTTTTAGAGCTTCTTAAAGAGGAAAAAACTCTTATAGAAATAGCTAAAGATAATGGTATTACACCCAATAATCTCAAAAACTGGAAGAAGCTATTTTTAGAGAATGCAGAGATGGCAATGGAACCTTCCAAAGTTGTAAAAGAGTATAAAGATGAAACTAAAAAACTTCAAGAAAAAATAGATGAATACGCAAAAACAGTAGGACAATTAACAGTGGAGAATAACTGGATGCGGGGAAAGCTGAGAAGCTCGGACTTATCTAGTAAAAAGGCTATGATAAATTTCGAGTTAAAGAGATTATCCGTAGTACAACAGTGTGCGATACTAGATATTAGTAGAAGTTCGCTTTACTATATACCTGTAGTCAGCGAACATAAAGAAACCATCAAGGAGGAGATAAAATCTATCTTTGAAGAGATACCAATATATGGAGCTAAGAAGGTGCATTACCAGTTACTAGAGAATGGTTTCAGTGTAAGTTTAAACACAGTGCAGAGTTATCGCAAAGAGTTAGGATTAAAGGCTATACTAGCTGTAAGAGAGCCTATTTCCTTAACTCTAGCTAATATACAACATCCTAAGTTCTCCTATAAGCTTAGAGGGATAAATATTACAAGAGCTAATCAAGTATGGAGTACAGATATTACCTATATTAAAATCAATGGTGGCATGGTTTATCTTGCAGCTATCATTGATTGGTACTCTAAAGCTGTTCTTTCATGGAAAATATCCAATACAATGGACACTGACCTTGTTATGGGAGTACTCAATGAAGCACTTCTTAAATATGAAAAACCAGAGATATTTAATACTGATCAAGGGAGTCAATATACTAGCTATATTCACACCCAAACACTTAAAGATAATGGCATTACTATCTCAATGGATGGTAAAGGTAGAGCTACTGATAATATTTGTATTGAGAGGTTCTGGAGAAGTGCTAAAGTTGAAAGAATTTATCTAAATCAGTACAACACAATTAAGGAACTAAAAGAGGATGTATCGGATTATATGGACTTCTACAATTATAAAAGATTTCATGAAACACTGAACTATAAAAAACCAATGAATGTTTACTTGGAGAGTTTACAAATAAATGATGAGAACTATACTGAAAATGTAGTAGCTGTTTCATAAAGTTACAGGTTAGAGGTGAATAAGGAATTTGGAAATGTTGTCTTGACTTATTGGGGTAGTATAATATATGTCCCTACGCAGTTACTTTAATTTAAAATATAAGAGTAATTTCAATATTACTAAAATATAATCTTTCTAAATCCTATAAACAGGTATCTAAAGTGAGGTATTACTATGAGCTTTTAGGAGAAGTCCAATAGAAAAATAGCACTCACTTTAGAAGAAAGAAATAAAGGAAAATATGTTAATATCTCAAGCATAGATATAAAGGGTGGTAGTAGTCGGTTGATATATCTTGAAGCTTATAAAAAACCTCTAAGACTTATCAAGCAAGTGGTCAAAAACGGCGATGATGGCGAATCTACTTATTTATATCTTGTTACTAATGATATAGACTTATCTTTCAATCAGGTACTTGAAATCTACAAAAGACGGTGGAAAATAGAGGAATATCATAAATCTTTAAAACAAAATTTAAAAATAGAACACTCTCCAACAAAAGTTGAAACATCACAAAGAAATCATATACACTTATCTGTTCGTGGTTTTATAAAACTTGAAAAACTTCGATTAAACTATAAAATGAACCACTTTACCATTAAGGAAAAAATATATATTGAGGCTCTCAAAGTCGCCTACCAAAAAGTTGAAGAATTACAAGTTGCTTAGATTTGTAGCACTTCTTAAACTTTATGAATTTAGATTATCGTAACATCAGTAAGTGTAAGTGATAATACCTTTAGCTATGAACTAAGCCAAAGAGATAAAACAGGAACTATCACTCAAAAAAAAGAAACAATAAATGGAGTAACAAGACTCTACGATTATACCTACGACACAAGAGGAAGACTAACAACTGTAAACAAAAACAATACAGAAGTTGAAAACTACACCTACGACAACAATAGACTTCTTGCAAAACTCCTATATACCTTAGCACTTTATAGAGAGTTTTAATCAAAGTAAATGTTCTCAAGCGTAGCCAAACGGTTGGGGTTCTTTAACGCTGAGTAAGACTCTCTATAAAGTGTCCTATGGAAGGGATAGTAAGTACTAACCTTACATAAAAAAATATTTTACCCTTAGGCTAGGAATAAAAACTTGTTTTACACAATTTTAGTACTTCTTAGCTCTCTGCGGCATATAGGAGTTTTGCAAGAAGTCTAATGGTAATAGACTACAAGCAACAGTATATGGAGTAAGCACAACAGCAAGTTACACACTCGATGATAACCTAGAAGTATATGGGGACACAACATACAGATACGATGAAGATGGTTACCTAGTACAAAAGACAAGTCCACAAGAAACTACTACCTACACATACAACACACTAGGAGCATTAACAAGTGTAACTACTCCAAGTAAAACAATCATCTATCACCTAAACGCTCTTAACCAAAGAGTAGCAAAAGAAGTAAACAATGAAATAGTAGAAAAGTACCTATGGGCAAACCTTACAACTCTACTAGCCATATACGATAAAGATGATAGTCTAGTACAAAGATTTAACTACACAAACCAAAGAATGCCAACAAGCATGACACAAGACAATGAAACTTACTATCTTCACTACGACCAAGTAGGAACACTAAGAGCTATAAGTGATACAAACCATAACATCATAAAAGAAGTAACTTATGACACTTACGGTAATATACTCTCAGACACAAACCTAAACATACCATTTGGTTTCGCAGGTGGAATACACGACAAAGACACAAACCTAGTTCACTTCGGATACAGAGAGTACGACCCACTCACAGGAAAGTGGACAGCTAAAGACCCTATAGACTTTAGTGGTGGGGATAGTAATCTTTATGGGTATGTGTTGGGGGATCCTGTTAATTTTGTGGATCCTAGTGGGGAGTTTGGTGTACCTGGAGCAATAGCTGGAGGTATTGTGGGCTTTACAATGTCATTTTACAATCCATGTACAGGGGGATTCCAAACTCCTAGTCTTTTAACTCTTGGGTTAAATACAGTAGCTGGAGCAACAGGTGGTTTTTTTGGAGGTTATTTTGCTACTTCAAGTACATTTGCTGCAGTAATGGGAGGTACGGGATCAGGATTTTTATCAGGAATGATGAATTATGGTCTAGCACCTAAATGAACCAAAGAACATATATTTCAGTAAAAAAAATTCGTGATAGCATTATAGTAGCTATAGGATTTATTATGTTTGTTGGTTCACAAGTTGTCCCAGCGACAGATACCAATGAAACAGCAACTTTTTTCGAAGCTTTACTTATGGGTATTATACCTATGTTTTTACATTTTGCTATGTGGTCTGATTATATATACAATGAGATAAGAGAGCAAGATATAAAAATTAATTATGACTCTTATCAGGTAGTGGGATTAGTAATTGTTATTTTTACATTCTTGCTTGTTTCTACAGCCTATTATCAAAATTTTGACCTAATCTAAAAAAAATATCAGCACTAATTTACACATACCTACAAAACCAAAAAGGATAGTCCCTCTCAAAAATACCTCTAAATCTTGAAGGAAAACATCTTTTCACAGAATCCTATAGCTATGATGAGAATGGAAACCTTCTAAGTAACTACCCAAATTTAATTTCAAAATTAACACCATATCCCATCATAACTTTTTCAACATAGTTTTTCATATTTTCTATGGATAGATAAGCATCAAATTCTATCCAGTAATACTTCATAAATTTCCATACCATTTCAATTGGATTTAATTGAGGAGAATAAGGTGGTAAATAAAAGATACTCAATCCTTTTTCTTCCCATTTTAGTATCATCTCTTTAAACTTTTTACTTGTGTGAATTGAGGCATTATCAACAACAGCAACAGTAGGCTTTGAAATCTCATCTACAAAGAGATTAAAATGACCTATGACTACTTCTGTATCAACTTTATCATAGCTTGTTGAAGCAAAAAGTGTTGATTTATTTTTGTTAAAAAATCCAAGGACATTGAGGTTGAATCCACTCTCATCAAAGTATTCAACATCAATTTCTCCTGCAAGAACCTTTGTTTCAAGCACTTCAAGCTCTTTCTTCTTTCTTTCATAGAGTTCAGGGTCTGTTTTTTTTGCTGTACTTCTGCGAATGCGTTTATAGCTTAAATTGAGTGTTTTTTTAAATAGCGTTTAAAGGTCTTATAGCTCATTTTTATTGATAGCTTTTCTACACTTAAAGCATATGCTTTTTTTGGTTGATGCGAATACATTTTGATGAACTCTGAAATAACTTTTTTATCGTTATCTTCATTCAAAATAGTCTTTCTTCCTCGACATTTTTGAATAGCTAAACTCTTTATTCCATTTGCTTTAAAATCATTAATCCAATTATAAATTGTTCTTTGAGATACTTCAAATATCCGATATTATGTAGCAAACGCACAAGACTTTCGAGCCAATTTTAGCTAAAATTTTCTTAAATAATTACAATAATTTAAGGAGTTTTGTTATGGCAGAGACACATGTAATAAGTGCATTGGTAAGTAAAAGAAGTGAGCTTTTAGGTGAGATACAACATCATGAGGCTTTGATTAAAGAGTACAAACATAATCTAATAGCAATTGATAAAACAATCCATATTTTTGATGATAACTATGACTTAAGAACTATAAAATCTAAGAGAGTTCATAAAAATAGATATTTTGAGACTGGTGAAGCTAAGGTTTTAATTTTAGATACACTTAGAGAGCTAAATGAACCTATTAAAACAGATGATTTATCCGTGATTATCTCTGACAAGAAGGGTTTAATACTTGATAGTTATCAGCAAAAAACTTTTAATAAATCTATTATAGGTGTTCTTGGCACACTTGAAAAAAGTGAACTAATTGAGAGAACTGGCAAAGATGGTTTAGTTATTATTTGGCAAATTAAAGAGGTTGCTTAAGCTCCTAAGCGTTCAGCAACTCTCTTATTCCCTTGCCAGTATCCGCAGAACTCATTTGATACTGGTGTATTTAAGCATTTAGAAAAAATATCTTGAAAAATAGCACCATTACTCATTCTTCTTGTATCTTCACGATAAGCTATTTCATTTGCATAGTTTGAAAGATAAAGATTTGAAAGATGATGACATTGCCCATATTGCATTCTTCTAAATCTTGCATTATAACTTTCACTTTGATTGTTACAAGCTCCATCTTTACTTTTGCACTCTACACCATGATTAACTCTTTTCATATCATAGTGAGCGTGAAAGTGGTCATATCCTGTATGTTCATCAGTATGGATAGTTGAACCTATCTCAACATTTTTATAAATAACATCTTTTATCTCTGATGTACTCTCACCTTTTGTTATAAATGTCTTAGTTCTAACAGAGCCAACTATATCAGAACCCTCATCTGCTCTTTGTCTGATAGAGATAATAGTTCTTTTATTTGGTTTATAAGCTTTTCTTCTGTCAATTCTATCATCTATATTGTTTGCAGGTCTAATATAGTTACCAACATAGACACCATCAATTTCACAAACTCCACTTAGTTTAGTATCATCTTGATTTAGCATAAGTGATTCTCTGATTTTATGAGATAAAACCCATGCTGTTTTATATTGAACATCAAGGTCTCGACTGAACTGTAAAGCTGAGATAGATTTTACAGCGTTTGTAAAAAGAGCTATTGCAATTAGATAAACTTTTAAAGGTTTCTTGTGGCTTGCAAATATAGTACCACTTGTAACGCTAAAAGTATGATTACACTCTTTGCATCTAAATTGCTTTCTAGTTTTTAAGAAGTAATGCTCATTGCAATTTCCACATGTAGGACAAACAGGTTCACCATCTGTATCAGACCATCTAACAGCTTTAAAGTTCTCAAATGCTTCATCTTAACTTAGATTAAAAAGTTTCATAAGTGATAAATCTCTTGCTTGTGCTGATAATAAGAAATGTTGTGCCATGATATTGTCCTTTTTGTTTATAAAGTTATTATAACACATTAATTAATGTGTGTCAAGAAAAAAGAAATAAATTAATGTGTTTATTAATTTTTTATATTTATTAAAAATATACATTTATGTAATTTATAAACTAATTTATTGACTTTATTAACATTATTTGCTATAATAAGTAGTAAAGGAAAATTATGGACTATAAAGAATTAGTTAGAAATATAGGCAAAGCTGGATTAAAAATAAATAGTTTTGCAGAACTTATACAAACTAATAAAAATTCCATTACCAATTTATCAAGTAAAGATTATGTTCCAAAACATTTAGCAATTATTGCATCTCTTTTAGGAGAGATGGAAGATAAAGGTGTTGAGTATAAATATTTATTTGAGAAAATGGATTTAGAACCTCAAATGGCAAGAGGCACTAAGGGGAAAAGTTCTTTTAGTAAAAAAGAGGATAAAAAATAATTGGAGAGACTTATACTACCCCAATAAGTCAAGACAACATTTCCAAATTCCTTATTCACCTCTAACCTGTAACTTTATGAAACAGCTACTACATTTTCAGTATAGTTCTCATCATTTATTTGTAAACTCTCCAAGTAAACATTCATTGGTTTTTTATAGTTCAGTGTTTCATGAAATCTTTTATAATTGTAGAAGTCCATATAATCCGATACATCCTCTTTTAGTTCCTTAATTGTGTTGTACTGATTTAGATAAATTCTTTCAACTTTAGCACTTCTCCAGAACCTCTCAATACAAATATTATCAGTAGCTCTACCTTTACCATCCATTGAGATAGTAATGCCATTATCTTTAAGTGTTTGGGTGTGAATATAGCTAGTATATTGACTCCCTTGATCAGTATTAAATATCTCTGGTTTTTCATATTTAAGAAGTGCTTCATTGAGTACTCCCATAACAAGGTCAGTGTCCATTGTATTGGATATTTTCCATGAAAGAACAGCTTTAGAGTACCAATCAATGATAGCTGCAAGATAAACCATGCCACCATTGATTTTAATATAGGTAATATCTGTACTCCATACTTGATTAGCTCTTGTAATATTTATCCCTCTAAGCTTATAGGAGAACTTAGGATGTTGTATATTAGCTAGAGTTAAGGAAATAGGCTCTCTTACAGCTAGTATAGCCTTTAATCCTAACTCTTTGCGATAACTCTGCACTGTGTTTAAACTTACACTGAAACCATTCTCTAGTAACTGGTAATGCACCTTCTTAGCTCCATATATTGGTATCTCTTCAAAGATAGATTTTATCTCCTCCTTGATGGTTTCTTTATGTTCGCTGACTACAGGTATATAGTAAAGCGAACTTCTACTAATATCTAGTATCGCACACTGTTGTACTACGGATAATCTCTTTAACTCGAAATTTATCATAGCCTTTTTACTAGATAAGTCCGAGCTTCTCAGCTTTCCCCGCATCCAGTTATTCTCCACTGTTAATTGTCCTACTGTTTTTGCGTATTCATCTATTTTTTCTTGAAGTTTTTTAGTTTCATCTTTATACTCTTTTACAACTTTGGAAGGTTCCATTGCCATCTCTGCATTCTCTAAAAATAGCTTCTTCCAGTTTTTGAGATTATTGGGTGTAATACCATTAGACTTCTTGCAAAACTCCTATATACCACAGAGAGCTAAGAAGGACTAAAATTGTGTAAAACAAATTTTTATTCCTAGCCTAAGCTAAGGGTAAAATATTTTTTTGTGCAAGGTTAGTACTTACTATCCCTTCCATAGGACACTTTATAGAGAGCCTTACTCAGCGTTAAAGAACCCCAACCCTAGCTTTGGCTACGCTTGAGAACATTTACCTTGATTAAAACTTTCTATAAAGTGCTAAGCCATATAAGGAGTTTTGCAAGAAGTCTATTATCTTTAGCTATTTCTATAAGAGTTTTTTCCTCTTTAAGAAGCTCTAAAACCAATTTTGTTTTTAGCTCTGTTGAATAAGTTGTCCGTTTTCTGCTCATCTTTCTACCCTCACTTTATTATTCTTATTTTATCGTATATGAAATAAAAACTTTTGAAATGTTGTTTGGTTTTCTTGGGGTAGTATAATGGACTTCTCCTAAAAGCTGATAGTAATACCTCAATTTAGATACCTGTTTATAGGCTTTAGCAAGATTATATTTTAGTAATATTGAAATTACTCTTATATTTTAAATTAAAGTAACTGCGTAGGGACATATATCCAAATATTGAAAAAGGTTTTAGGAGAAGTCTAATCTACAAAAGACGGTGGAAAATAGAGGAATATCATAAATCTTTAAAACAAAATTTAAAAATAGAACACTCTCCAATAAAAGTTGAAACATCACAAAGAAATCATATACACTTATCTGTTCGTGGTTTTATAAAACTTGAGAAACTTCGATTAAACTATAAAATGAACCACTTTGCCATTAAGGAAAAAATATATATTGAGGCTCTCAAAGTCGCCTACCAAAAAGTTAAAGAATTACAAGTTGCTTAGATTTATAGCACTTTTTAAACTTTATGAATTTAGATTATCGTAACATTAGTTATAAATACTAACGATTAGGTTAAATTATAAACCGAATCTTTTTCTTAGAAGTAGGATATTACCCATTATTTCGATATTTTATTTTTTCATACTTTAGACTAGGCAATTTCTACTCTTACTTTCGAAAGAAGTCTATTACTTATTTTATCACATAACATAGTAAAAATAAGGTTATAATATGATAGAAAATTTACTTTTAGGAATAAAAATGAACTGTTTTCCAGCAGACTTTTGTGATGCACATCCAAAGATAGTAGATGTTTTGAGTTATAATTTTAAAAACTATGGTGGAGCTGATAAGTGTCGAGGTGAAGTTATAAATATGAAGCTAGATAAAAATAATTCTGAGCTTATAAAATTACTTAGATATGAAGACAGAACTGATAAAATCGTGGTAGTAGATGTAGAAGCTGAATTTTTTGCTGTTATGGGTGAAAATCTTATGAAGTTTGCACAGAAAAATAACTATTCAGGGATAATTGTCAATGGCTATATACGAGATACTTTTCAAATAAAAGAGATTCCAGTAGCATTTTACCCACTTGGTACTTGCCCTAGGAAATATATCCCTATTACCGAGGGTTTAAGAGATATTTCTTTGTCTTTTGGTGGAGCTAATTTTAAAAATGGTGATTATTCTTATGCAGACATGGATGGTGTTATACTTACATATATGGCATTACCCAGTTTAATATAATCAAACTAAGAGAAGGGAGTGGTATCAAGTATGAAGAAATTTATTTAATTGGAAAGAAGACTCCAAATACAGTAAATTCTTAGAAAAAGTATCGTAGGTTGAAGGAATAAGAAAACTTACTTAAGTGATTTTGACAATGAAGGAGATTATAGTATTAAAAAAATATTATTTATACTTTTTAGTCCATTTTTTTTATTTGGATCAGAGTACCCTTACTTTACTCAAAATGATTTTTTCAATATAGAGAAGAAGTATGGACGAATAGCTAAAAATAGAGCTATGGACTATCAAAATCAACTTGATATTTTTTACTCTTATGATAAAACAAAACAAGTAAATATTGTAAATCGCTATTTAAATCAACTTTTACCTCAATATGATAATGTTATTCAAAAACAAGAAGATTATTGGGCTAGTCCTAAAGAATTTTTAAGCATTGGTTATGGGGACTGTGAAGATTATGCAATTATAAAATATTTTACACTTATAAAACTTGGATTTGATGAAAAAAAACTATTTTTAACAACGGTATATGAATCATATACTGGATCTTATCACATGGTTTTAACATATTTCAAAGAAAAAAATGAATCACCTCTTGTCTTAGACAATCTTAGTTTTAGGGTTTTAAATTTAAAAACTAGAAAAGATATAAAATCTGATATATTTAGTAACTCTCAGGGTGTTTATAAAATGGGAAAAAATAATCAACTTTACAAAATTGCTCACAGTTCAAAACGATATATAAAGTTAATAAAAAAAGTGCAAAAGGATTATTAACTTAGTTCTAAAATCTTTTCAACAACTTGAGATGGATTTTTATCTTGATAGATTGGACGACCAACTACTATAAAATCGACAAAAGCTTCTTTAGCAAATGCAATATCTGCCACTCTTTTTTGATCACTCGCATCTTCACCAAAAGGTCTAATGCCAGGAGTAAGTGTCATAAATTTTTTAGAAGTAATTTTTTTAATAGATTCACTCTCAAATGCTGAACATACGACTCCATCAAGTCCACTCTCCATGGCTTCTTTTGCAAATTGATTTGCCTTTGATCCTATATTCTTTTCATAAATAGTCTTAAATTCATCTTCACTAAACGATGTTAAAGCTGTCACCGCTAAAACTAAAGGTCTTTTTTCATACTTTTGAAGTCTAGCCATAACTTCACTCATAGCTCTTTTACCAGCTGAGGCATGAATATTGAACATATCGACACCTAATCCCATAATAGATTCAGCCGCATCCGCCATAGTATTGGGAATATCATAAAGTTTTAAATCCAAAAATATTTTAAAATCTGGATTTATTTTTTTAATGGCAAGTAAAAAATCTTTTCCATCACGGATATAAGTACGTAGTCCGACTTTAAGCCAAATATCATATTCTTTTATTTTTTCTACAAGTTCAAGGTTTTTTTGTTTTGTAGGAAGGTCAAGGGCAACACACAATTCCATAAGTATCTCTTTAAAAGTAATTTATGAAATAATAACATTATTTTTCATTAAAAATTACAGTAGTCGCTATTTTTAAAAAATGAAAGAATAAAGAGCTTGGTTTTAAAGTATAAATAGCTTTGACTTAATGAAAAAAACGAGTGCTTAAAACCTTAAGTTTAAGTCGGCACTATGGGGCTTAAAAAGGGTTTATTTACAAATGACTGTAAAAAAATACTAAAAGTTGTATAAATTGTGCTTCAAAGAGTGTTATTAAAAAGGGAAAACAAAGAGGAATAAGTGTTTAACAAAAATAAATAACATAAAATATACTACCCCAATAAGTCAAGACAACATTTCCAAATTCCTTATTCACCTCTAACCTGTAACTTTATGAAACAGCTACTACATTTTCAGTATAGTTCTCATCATTTATTTGTAAACTCTCCAAGTAAACATTCATTGGTTTTTTATAGTTCAGTGTTTCATGAAATCTTTTATAATTGTAGAAGTCCATATAATCCGATACATCCTCTTTTAGTTCCTTAATTGTGTTGTACTGATTTAGATAAATTCTTTCAACTTTAGCACTTCTCCAGAACCTCTCAATACAAATATTATCAGTAGCTCTACCTTTACCATCCATTGAGATAGTAATGCCATTATCTTTAAGTGTTTGGGTGTGAATATAGCTAGTATATTGACTCCCTTGATCAGTATTAAATATCTCTGGTTTTTCATATTTAAGAAGTGCTTCATTGAGTACTCCCATAACAAGGTCAGTGTCCATTGTATTGGATATTTTCCATGAAAGAACAGCTTTAGAGTACCAATCAATGATAGCTGCAAGATAAACCATGCCACCATTGATTTTAATATAGGTAATATCTGTACTCCATACTTGATTAGCTCTTGTAATATTTATCCCTCTAAGCTTATAGGAGAACTTAGGATGTTGTATATTAGCTAGAGTTAAGGAAATAGGCTCTCTTACAGCTAGTATAGCCTTTAATCCTAACTCTTTGCGATAACTCTGCACTGTGTTTAAACTTACACTGAAACCATTCTCTAGTAACTGGTAATGCACCTTCTTAGCTCCATATATTGGTATCTCTTCAAAGATAGATTTTATCTCCTCCTTGATGGTTTCTTTATGTTCGCTGACTACAGGTATATAGTAAAGCGAACTTCTACTAATATCTAGTATCGCACACTGTTGTACTACGGATAATCTCTTTAACTCGAAATTTATCATAGCCTTTTTACTAGATAAGTCCGAGCTTCTCAGCTTTCCCCGCATCCAGTTATTCTCCACTGTTAATTGTCCTACTGTTTTTGCGTATTCATCTATTTTTTCTTGAAGTTTTTTAGTTTCATCTTTATACTCTTTTACAACTTTGGAAGGTTCCATTGCCATCTCTGCATTCTCTAAAAATAGCTTCTTCCAGTTTTTGAGATTATTGGGTGTAATACCATTATCTTTAGCTATTTCTATAAGAGTTTTTTCCTCTTTAAGAAGCTCTAAAACCAATTTTGTTTTTAGCTCTGTTGAATAAGTTGTCCGTTTTCTGCTCATCTTTCTACCCTCACTTTATTATTCTTATTTTATCGTATATGAAATAAAAACTTTTGAAATGTTGTTTGGTTTTCTTGGGGTAGTATAGTCTGTAGTATTTAGCATATGTTGACTCCATTGATTTTATTTATCTGAAATACTTTAATATGTTCTAAAAGTTTAGATTTACTAAGCTTTCTCAAATAATTCTTTCACTTTTATCTTTTTTGCATTACCTATAAAATAATAGCTAATATTTTCTAAACTATTATCACCTTTTAAAGAGTTCTCTATTTTAGTTTTTTGATTTTGGTCAAACCCAAACATGTATAACGATGTATCTTTAACTATAGTTTTAGGCTCATTGATTTTTAAAGGAAAATATTTATTTAAAATATTAATGTACTTTTGATACTCATTTAATATTTCATCGTTAAAGTTTTCTAAATCTTTATTATATCTTTTAATTTGCCCTATCACTTCAGGCTTTGTTCCAATAGTTGACCATAATTCTTTATTTGAATAATCCTTTGCTTCAACAAATTTTAAAGTGCTTGTATTATTATCATATAATAAAATATCTATTCTGCCATTTTCTAAAGCTATTTCTATATCTAACAAAAATATATCTTTTTGAGAAAAACAATCTTGATTGAAAAGGTTAGATATTCCTTGGTCTTCAACCCCTCCATATTTTTTTGCATTATCTTTAATGAATTTATAGTTTTGTATTGGACAAGTAATAATATTAAGTAGGTTTAAGTTGTCTTGATTTATATATTCGTCTTTTATATCTGCATTAATACAAAATTTTCTATGACTCAAAAATTGATTATTAGTATAACTATATATTTTTGACCCACCATAATAAAAATCTATTACACCACTTCTAAATGCCATAAATACTTTGGTATTTTTTATATCTTTTTCTAAGCACTTAATATATAAATCTTCTTTTATTAGATTCTCTAATAAATTTTCTATACCTTTTGTTCTATTAAATTCCATCTTATATTCTCCTAAATCTTTTTTAAACAACTCATTCAATTCATCTACTTGATAAGTCGATAACTCATTTTTACTTATATCAAAACTCTCTCCATCTTCTAATATCATCACATTCTCAAAATACCCTGCAAACTTATCTTTAAATTCTGTATGAATTGGAATAAGAATTTTAGGTTTTAAAGATGAAGCAAATTTTTGTAAAGCAGGTAAATCAGCATGACCACTTGTATGAGCATATACCCAATTATTATTCTCTTGTAAATTTTTAAATAACTCTACTGTATCAATATTGCTAAACTCTTCTTTTAAATAGCCAAGCCATTGAGAATAAATTATATTTGAAGTTTCTATTTCAATATAATTTAAAACTTTATCAATATGCCAAGGTGATATTTTTAAAAAGTAATTTTGTGGATTAGCTTTTATATCATCTATCTCAATAACATTATCAAAGATTTTAGAAGTAAATCCTTTAAAATATTCTTTATTTTCTTGTAACTTTTGATAATAACTACCACCAAACTTTTTGATAACTTTTACATCATTCCAAGCAATATTTGGAATATTTGAACTAATTATTTTCATTTTTTCAAGTATCCAAGCTGTATACATATCTACAACAAATGTTTTATTAGCTTTTTTACAAGCACGATATGCAGAAACTATGCTGTCAATATTTTGTGATGACCCAATCATAAAAGATATTTGATTTTTTTCTTTTATTGTTTCAAATATTTTATCTTCAACACTTTGTTCATCTGGAAAATCTTTATTACTTCTCTGAAGCATTGTCCCTTCCATGAGTAAAATATCTAAATCTTTTAAATTTTTATCATTTATCATCTTGTTAAATAATTTTGATTTTCTTCCATTTGCTCTAAAATCACCACTATATAAAACTTTTTTACCATCAGCTTCAATCAAAAAAGCATAAGCATCTGTTGCACTATGGTCAACTAAATATGGAGTGATTTTAAAATCACCAATTTCAAAACTTTTCCAAGCTTCAAATATTTGGAAATTATTTTCTAATATTTCATTACCAGTAAATATTTTTGCAGCATTCATTAGTTCTACTGATAACTCTCCACAATAAATAGGAGTACTGTTTTCAATATTTACTATCTCCCCGAAATGGTCTTGATGTGGGTGCGATATTAAAATAGCATCAATATTATCTGTAATTTTCACTTGTTTACTAGTATCTTGTAATGGTGTACCATAATCAAGTAAAATAGTTGTATTTTTTGTTTTTAACTCTATACAACTTCCACCAATTTCATTTGTACCTTTATGTATTTTGATTTTCATTTTTAGCCTTATCATTGAGTGAGTTTATAATTTTAAACAGTAAAAGAATAAACCTCTACCTCTATATTCAGTTGAGAAGCCGATTTGTTAAGTAAAACACTATTTATTTTATAAATTCAGTACTATATGTTTCATTTTGTAGCTATTTTTTCGTCTTAACTATTAGTTAAGCGACATTTTAGCACCAAAAACATTAACATATTATAAAAACTATCCTGCTAAAATGTTCGTCTTCAACACCCTTGTTATATGAACGAATGCAAGCTATGGAGTTTGTGAGTGGATGGCAGTGTTTTAGTAGGTTTTGGGCTTGTGAGTATATGGTGCTTTTCTAATATTTTCTCTTGAACATGCAACAATAGTATAGCTTCAAAGCTATTATTATGCCCTTTCTCATTTTTTAATAATAGTTGTAGTATTGTCAATTTTAGTGTAGTTATTTTAGTTCTAGTTTGATTCTTGTTTTGGTTTAAATTAGCCACTATCATTAAAGCTTTTCTCCTCTCTTTGGGATAATATTCTTGGTGTCATTAAGCCTTGGACTACTCTTGTGTATCTATCTACAACTACAACAGTTTGTATATCCTCACATGTACACTTTTTACATTTTTGTTTTACTTTTGTATGTTCTGGTTTTATCTTTATAGTTTTGATTCCCTCCATCTTTGCTACTCTTTGTATAGCTCCATAATATCTTATGCGAAAGAACCTTTTAGGTGGTATGTGGTATAGAAACCTTTGAATGAACTCATCGCTACTTAGTTTCATTATCTTGTGTTTAGAGTCGTCTTTATAATCTTTGTATTTGAATCTTATGATGTTGTTATCTATGGAGATAATCCTAGAGTTAGCAATAGCAGACTTATGGGTATACCTTGCCATGTACTCTACTATCTTAGAACAAGATTTAAACTGTAACTTCATATATATTACCCATTTACGAGATACTAGATTCTCTATGTAGTTCTCAAAGTAGTTTGGATTTTTTAACTCATCATGAACTTCTAAGTTGCCATCATAATAAGCCTTTTTAACTCTCTTTATGAAGATACCACGAAAGACTCTACTCATAGCTTTAACAGGAAACAAGAACTTAGATTTATACTTAGGTTGAAGAAGTGTTTCTCCCATGATTCCAGCACCAGCTACAACGAAATGAATATGTGGATGATATACAAGTGTTTGACCCCAACTATGAAGTATGCCAAAGAATGCTAAATCTATTTTTGGTTTATTATCTCTATATTTAGATTCATCAATATCCCACCATTTTAAGTTATTGGCAAATAATTTCAGAGTATCAGATGAAGATTTAAATAGTATCTCATAAAATATCTTTTGGTTATAAATAGCTATTTCAAAGAGTTGATTAGGAACTGTAAAGACTGTATGATAGTAAGGAACATCAAGAGTTGTTTTAAGTCGTTTTTCTATCCAATCATATCGTTTGTCACCTTGACACTTAGGACAGTTTCTATTGCGACAAGAGTTGTATGCAAACTCTATGTTCTTGCAATCACCACACTCTTTGGCGTTGTAACCTAAGGCAGAAGTTCTACATGTAGATATATCTTTTATTGCTTTGAGTTGCATAGAATTTAGTTTATTTCTAGCGATATAGTCATCTCCGTAGAGTTTAAATATATCTTGCATCTCGTATTTAGGTTTATAGGATTTAGTATCATCTGATAAAGTCTGAATCTTAGACATGTTGGAGTTATATCAGGTTTTATTCTTTAGGCTTAAAAATATGTCAAATTGTCATGAAATGGATGGATTTCTTGCCGTTAGGCTTCATATAACGGTTGACTCTAGCCAATAAATGTCCGCTAGGGCATTTATTGGTTACGAGGTTTTGTTAGTCTTTCTGCTTAATCTAAAGTTATGAATAGCGTCTATAATTGATTTGTCTAGCTTGATCTTTACAGTATTACCAAGGTTTGGATAAATCTGTAATTTTAAAGTATAAATATTTATCCTAGATGAATCTATTAAAAAATCTTTATAAAAAGTTTCTAAATAATTACCATCATTTTGCTCTATTGGTATAATAACCACAGCTTCATCTCCTTCATAAAGTTTACATGGAAACTTTGATGATTGATTCCAATCAATATTATTAAAACCTATTAATACATTTTTTTTTCTAAAAAAACCAAATTCTAATCCAAAATGTTCTGAAATCGTAACTGTTCTATTTCCATTATTTAATATTTTAATTAAAATAAAATCTTTATTATCTTGGCTACCTTTGTATATGCCCGTGTGAATTTTTAACGAAATTTTTCTACTAGAATAGGCAAAATATAAAGATAAAACAACTGCTGATACTGTACCAATTGCAGTAAATATAGTTGCATAAGTATTAATAATATTATAATTTTCCATTGTTACCATAAAGTGTTTATTTCCTATACAATTATTTTCTGCTTAATAGCTATATACTGAAGACTAACTATTAGTTAAGCGACATATTAGCACCAACAACATTAATATATAATTAATGTTGTTGGTGCTAATATGTTCGTTTCTACGCCTTGTTATATGAAAGAATGTAAGCTATGGAGTTTGTGGGTTGGTTGCAGTGTTTTAGTAGATTTTAGAGTTGTGAGTATATGGTATTTAACTAATATTTTCTCTTCTATATGTAGCAATAATATAGCTTCAAAGCTATTATTATGCTCTTTGTCATTTTTTAAGAATAGTTGTAGTATTGTCAATTTTAGTGTAGTTATTTTAGTTTTAGTTCTAGTTTGATTGTTGTTTTGGTTTAAATTAGCCACTATCATTAAAGCTTTTCTCCTCTCTTTGAGATAATATTCTTGGTGTCATTAATCCTTGGACTACTCTTGTGTATCTATCTACAACTACAACAGTTTGTATATCCTCACATGTACACTTTTTACATTTTTGTTTTACTTTTGTATGTTGTGCTTTTATCTTTATAGTTTTGATTCCCTCCATCTTTGCTACTCTTTGTATAGCTCCATAATATCTTATGCGAAAGAACCTCTTAGGGGGTATGTGATAGAGAAACCTTTTAATGAACTCATCGCTATTTAGTTTCATTATCTTATGCTTAGAATCATCTTTATAATCTTTGTATTTGAATCTTATGATGTTGTTATCTATGGAGATAATCCTAGAGTTAGCAATAGCAGACTTATGGGTATACCTTGCCATGTACTCTACTATCTTAGAACAAGAGCCGACTGCATAATTAAAAAGTACTCATATATCTTATTTTTTCAAATATTTAAAAAAATCCATCTTCAATAAAGTTAGATTCAGTCATTTTTAGGAGCTTTTTTAGTCTATTAAAGCTCTTTAACTCTATATTATTCATCTAACTACTTCTAATCTTTGTCTTATTTGTCTTTGTCCTAATAATCTAAGATTAGTGGCTATACAGGTAAGGGTAAAATTCATATTATTTCTAACGAGTCCTATAAATTTTGTAGTTTAGCCTTTCATCTGAGTTTTTATATCTGCAAACCTATGTTCAACTTTAGCTCTAATCTTATGTTTAGGTTTTTCATCTTTTCTTTGCTGCTTAATCTGTTCTTGGCTCAGAGTTTGTTTCTCTTTGAGACATACCATATTTTCTATATTTTCACTTTCTAAAAAAGTATCTATATCTTTTGAGTTATATGCTTTATCAGCATAAAGAGCTTTCATTCCATCTATATCTTTTACAAATGTTTTTACTGTGTCTATATCGTGAGTATATTGTTTCTTTGATGCGTGAAAGCCTATCCTTACTTCACTATCTATTTTATCTTGATGATTATAGCTATCTTCTTCATTCTTTATAATAATTTAAGAAGTCTTTATATCTTTAGTATCAATACCTTGTAGTGTATCAAGTTGTGCATTCTTGTATGTCTTGGAGTTATGGGCTTTAGCATTAAGAATTCTTTGAATCTTCTTTTTTGAAGGCTTTTTGGATTGAAGCTCTACTTCAAGTTTTATATTTAACTCAGCATTTATTGTTTGAATACCTTTCTTGTCTTCTTTGTATACTTCTTTAGTAGACTTCTCCTAAAACCTTTTTCAATATTTGGATATATGTCCTTACGCAGTTACTTTAATTTAAAATATAAGAGTAATTTCAATATTACTAAAATATAATCTTTCTAAAGCCTATAAACAGGTATCTAAAGTGAGGTATTACTATAAGCTTTTAGGAGAAGTCCAGTCTTATTTTTTATTTGCGTGTTATCACTTCTAATGAGAGTAGCATCAATTAAAACAGATTTTCCTTTTTTCGCTATCAGGTTTTTACTCTCTAATTGTTTATTTACAGAGTTAAATAATTTATCATAAAGTCGGTTCTTGAGTAGGGAATTTCTAAATCTACAGATTGTACTCTCGTCTGGTACACTATCCTCTAGGCTAAGTCCTACAAATCTAATAAAGAGTAGGTTTACATAGAGTGCATCTTGGGTGGCTTGATCAGAGAGATTGTAATACTTCTGGAGTAACAGTACTCTAAACATCAGTACATTATCATAAGCAGGTGCTCCAGCTACATTACTTTTAGCAATTCCATTTCTATTTAGTACTGGTCGTAATTTATCAAAGTCTATAATAGAGTCCAACTCTTTAAAAAATGAATTTACTTTTTCTAATCTTGATGTTACTACTATATCTGAAAATGTATTGTTTGTATCTTTAAATGCCACTTTTTACCTCTTCTTAGTGAAGTTATTTTAGCTGAAAAGTGCTTTTAATGCCTTTAAATAGGTTGCTTTATTGGATTATACTGTGCAGTGGTCTCATAAATAAATTCATAGCTAGCATCTCATGTAAAAGATTTAGATTTAATGTGAATTTGACTTGTCTACACGAGTATAGTTCAACGAAGAAAATCATTTTTTCATTGGCTATGAAGTTATTTATGTTCTACTACTTATATTGTGAACTGTTAATTATAACTTAACCTTAACTTAGTACAATGTTACATAAATTAATATTTGGACTTTGAATGAAATCTTTTTTACTTTTACTTTTTATAGTAACCTCCTCTTTTGCTTTACAAAAATTCTTGATGCCAGATGAAGCTTTTATCCCTAGTGCAAAATTAAATAATGCAATGCAAATTGAGGTAGAGATTAAATTAGCTGATGATATATATCTTTATTCAGAAAAAATAAAAATGCAAATTCTTGATAACGATAATATTAACATCGCTCATATACAATCACCTCAGAGCATAAATCATGATGGAGAGTTAGCCTATACCACTTCACCTAATTTTTTAGTCACACTTCAAAATAAAAATCTTACTGGTATGCAAATGATTAAATTCAAACTTTCTTATCAAGGTTGCTCAGACCAAGGTTTATGTTATGAACCACTTCATAAAATTTTCACATTAAATATAAATATAGGGAAGCTAATCTCTTCTAGCATCTCTAAAGATATAAAATCACCCGATACTAAAACTCTCTTAAGCACAAAAAAAGAAGAAAAAGTTGAACTATCAGAAAGTGGTACTATCGCAGATACTATTAAGAATGAAAATATTGGCATAATTTTACTAACATTTTTAGGCTTTGGTCTTTTACTTGCACTTACTCCATGCGTCTTTCCAATGATCCCTATTATCTCTGGTGTTATTATCTCTCAAGGTAAAGATATAACTACAAAAAAAGCATTAATGCTCTCTATCGTTTATGTTCTTGCAATGGCAGTAGCTTATACAATCGCTGGTGTTTTAGCTGGTTTATTTGGTTCTAATCTTCAAGCGGCTCTTCAAACACCTTGGGTAATTTACTCTTTTTCTGGAGTTTTTGTGGTCTTAGCCTTTAGTATGTTTGGTTTTTATGAGTTAAAACTTCCAGATTCTCTAGTAACAAAGGTAAGTTCTTCTGGAAATCGTGGGGGTTATGTAGGGGTTGCTATTATGGGATTTTTATCAGCACTTATCGTTGGTCCTTGTGTGGCTGCTCCACTTGCTGGTGCTCTTGTTTATATCGGTCAAACAGGAGATGCTCTTCTTGGTGGTATGGCACTTTTTTCTATGAGTATTGGTATGGGTTTACCACTCATCGCAGTTGGAGTAAGTGCTGGTAAGTTTATGCCTAAACCTGGAATGTGGATGATTATGGTATCAGCAATTTTTGGCGTTATGATGCTGGGTGTCGCTATTTGGATGTTAGAGAGAATTGTTGATCCCTATATAACTATGCTTCTTTACGCAGTCCTTGGGCTTGGCTTTGCAATTTACCTTGGTGCTTTAGAAAAAGGTGGTCATATCTTTAAAAAAAGTGTAGCGGTAATCATGTTTATCTATTCCTTTGCTCTTCTTATAGGTGCTTTAGCTGGTTCTACAAGCCTTATTAAACCTTTAGAATTTTTAAAACCTCAAATTTCTACAGGCATACTTAATACTGAAGTAGCTCATGTAAAATTTATTAAAATAACTTCTCTTGAAGAACTTGATCAATTACTAGCAAAAAATAAGGGTAAAAAGGTTATGTTAGACTTTTCAGCTGAGTGGTGTAGTGCTTGTAAAGAGCTAGAAGAGGTGACATTTGCTGATGCTTTGGTGAAACAAAAAATGAGTGAATTTGTTTTAATTCAAGCTGATATAACTGAAAATAGTAAGGAAAATAAAGCCCTTAGCAAAAAGTATAATGTTTTTGGACCTCCTGCAATATTATTTTTTGATGAAAACTCTCAACTCTTGCACTCTAAAACACTCATAGGTTTTATTCAACCTGATGTATTTTTAAAACATTTAAAGCAACTCTAGTTTTTTAGCTATCAAATTTTTAGTAACTTTTTCATTCCTTGACACCTAAGGTCAGTTACTAATAACAAATATGCTAAAATACTAAATATGAAAAAAGCTACTAAAAAAGAGATTCTAAGCATTCACCAAATTTTTATAGATAGATATAGTGACGCTGTAACAGAATTAAGCTATAAAAATGCTTATGAGCTTGTTATAGCAGTGGCTCTTTCTGCTCAATGTACAGATAAAAGAGTTAATGTAATTACACCAGCCCTTTTTGAAAAATATCCAAATCCTCAAACTATGGCAATTGCTAAAATAGAAGATATTAAAAAACTTATCAATACATGTTCATTTTTTAATAATAAAGCAAAAAATCTTCTAGCAATGGCGAAACGGGTAGTTGAAGTGTACGAGGGTGAAATTCCCATGGATGCTAAAGAACTACAAACGCTAGGAGGTGTTGGTCAAAAAACTGCGAATGTTGTAATGATAGAATATACTGGAGCAAATCTAATGGCTGTGGATACACATGTATTTAGAGTGGCTCATAGGCTTGGTTTAAGTGATGATAAAACTGCTTTAAAAACAGAATCAACACTTGTTAAGAAGTTTAAGAATGATTTACATGCTTTACATCAAGGAATGGTTCTTTTTGGTCGTTATATTTGTACTGCTAAAAATCCAAAATGTGATGAATGCTTTTTAACCCAATTTTGTAAAACCAAAAAAACTTTTAAAGTTTAAGTATGCTTTATGCTTTTTAAAATATGATAAAAATAATTTTGCTCTTTAATATACTTTTTTTTGGTGCTTGTGTGAATAAGCATGGTATTTCTGCAAGGTATTATAGTGATTGTAAAGAGTATTATGACCTTCAAGGATTCTACCATAAAAAATGTGGTAAAGATGACATAATAACTTATAAAAAGTTAGGTGAAATAAGTGATGAAATCATAGACTCTTTTTCAAAAATGAAACCAAAACTAAAGAAGAATATTTGGTAGTAAAGCTTTTACTTTATTGCAATAAATGTCGCAAAATTTGCCCAACGAAATACCACCTCACAATGTGAAAAACCATTATTTAAAGCCATTTTAATATTTTCTTCTTCGCTATAGGGGATTAAAATATTTTCAAGTGCTTCTCTTTTTTGCATAATTTCATATTCTGAATAGCCTTGTTCTTTTTTAAAATCATAATAACACTCTATCAAGTCTTTATTTAATTTTGCATGATGACTTATCACCTTCTCACTAAAGATAAATAGACTCTCCTTTTTGAGTGCAAGAGCTATTTTTTTAATGAGCTTTTCTCTTAGTAATGGTCGAATAAATTGTAAGGTATAGTTACTTACAAAAACATCTGTAGCTTTATAATCATACTCCAAAATATCAGCATTTTCTACCTGAATCTCAACTCCAAAAGCATCAATTTTTTTTCTAGCTTGTTCTAGCATCGCTTCTGAATTATCAAGACCGATTAACTCAACCTTAGAATCTAATCCTCTATGTATATTTAAAAGTAATGAGGCAGTAGAACATCCTAGGTCGTATAATCTTCCACCATTTTCTAATTGCTTTATTGCAAAAAACTGTGTTATTTTTTGACTTTCTTTATAAAATGGTACACTTCTTTGAAGCATATCATCAAAAACAGCTGCAACTTCTGCGTCAAACTCAAAGTGTTTCTTTATTGGTTTTGTAAATACTTTATCATTCATAAATCACCCTAATATATAATTTTAACAAAAATCTTATGATATAATTAAACCATGGAACTCGATACTTCAACATGGATGCTACTATTTTTTGTATTCTTTTTTACAATCAGTATGTTGAAAGTATATGCTTTTTTACCAAATAAAACTTTAGCCGATGATGATACAACAAAAGAGTCTCAAGATGAACTTATAAAAATAGTTCAAAAATATAAGCAAGAAAATATTAGTTCTAAAGAACTTTTAGAACTAATATTAAATGATATAGATTTTGATAAAAAGCACTTTTGGAGATTTAACGAAAATAAGTTAAAACAACTCCTAATAAAAATGAAAAATTAATTTTTATCAATTGCATTTAAATCTCTAAAGGCAGTTTCTACTCTTTGAATTAAAGTTTTTTGTCCATTTCGTAACCATTTTCGAGGATCGTAGTATTTTTTATTTGGCTTATCTTCACCATCAGGATTTCCAATCTGAGACTGCATATAATCACGATTTTTTTCATAATAATCTTTTACTCCTATCCATGTAGCCCATTGCGTATCGGTGTCTATGTTCATCTTAATAATGCCATAGCCAATAGCTTCAGTAATCTCACATGGTTTTGAACCAGAACCACCATGAAAGACAAAATTAACTGGATTAGGATCTGTTTTAAACTTTTCTTCTATATACTTTTGAGAATTATCTAAAATCTTCGGAGTTAGAGAAACATTTCCGGGTTTGTATACACCATGAACATTTCCAAAAGAAGCTGCAATTGTGAAATTTGGAGATACTTGTTTTAACTCTTCGTATGCGTAAGCAACATCTTGAGGTTGTGTATAAAGAAGTGAATTATCTATGTTTGTGTTATCAACACCATCTTCTTCACCCCCTGTACAACCTAACTCTATCTCTATACTCATGCCAATTTTTGCCATTCTTTTAAAGTAAGCCTTAGACGTAGAAATATTTTCTAACAAAGTTTCCTCAGATAAATCCAACATATGAGATGAATATAAGGGCTTACCTTGTGACTCATAATAAGCTTCTCCAGCATCAAGAAGTGCATCAATCCAAGGAAGTAATTTTTTTGAAGCATGATCAGTATGTAAAATAACAGCGACCCCATAAGCTTCAGCCATCATGTGAGTATGTATCGCTCCACTTACAGCCCCTATAATTGCTGCTTCTTCATTTTTATTTGATAAACCTTTTCCTGCGTAATAGGAAGCTCCACCATTACTAAACTGGATGATAACGGGAGAATTTACAGTAGCAGCTGCTTCAAGAACTCCATTTATAGAATCCGTCCCAACAACATTTACTGCTGGAATGGCAAATCCTTCTTTTTTTGCGTATTCATAAACTTTTTGAACATCATTTCCAAAAAGAACTCCGGGTTTTACAATATCTAAAATTCCTGTACTCATATAGCTTTCCTAAAATTTAATTATCGTATTATATAATTATTATGTTAAAATATTTGAAAATGGATAAAAGAATTCATAATCAGGTATAATTGATATAAAAAATACAGCTTTTAATGTAGTAAGATAGAGTAAACTTCAATCTACTAATAAGGAAAAAAATGAGATTAACCATTGATGAATATTGCCAACAATTTAAAATGTCAAAAGAGATGATACATTCTAAGATTAAAGCAAAAAAATTAGATTTCATCATGGAAAATGGAACTAGCTATATTATTATTACAAGTCAACTTATTGAGGAAGGAGAAAATATTACAAATCTAATAAACTCTGAGACAGTAACTTTAAGAACAAAAAAATTTTTACATAATTCTAAACAAAGAACGACTGTAGCTACAGTTTTAGCACTTTATCAAAGAGAGAATCAACAACTCAAAGAAAAAATTATACAACTTGAAATGAAAATCATGCAACATGAGATAAAGATAGATAAATTGATAGATGATAAAGAACAAATGCTTCGAGATGAAATGCAAAAAATAAAGGATGTTTATAGCACAAAAGATGAGCAGTTAAAAACAATATTGGAACTTATAAATACGAAGCTAATAATGGAGCCTAAGTCTGTAAAAATTAATGATATTGAGATAATTGAAAATGATAATGAATTTAAAGAGATAAATGAGATAGGAAAAGTAGAACTCATAGAATTAAAAAGATTTATTAGAACACTAGATTTAAAATCTTATCAAAAAAAAATCATTAAAAAAAGATTTTTCGCTGCATTAGATAAGGATGTTAGAATTTTACAAAAAAATGAAAAAATCTATTTAGACTTTAGTAAATACGATTATAGTGACTTATTAAAATATTAAACTTTTCAAAAAAAATCCTATTACCAATCCATTTATAAAAACAAAATTTTTCATGCTAGTAATGAGGTTTGTTTATCCCCTCTTGCTTATTATCACTATCTTTAGCATCATTTTAAAAGTAAGAAAATAAATTTTACTAGTTTTTTTAGGGCTTTATTTTAGAGATTATTATGATTATGAGTGAAAAGTATAAAATCATTGTATAATTTCATTATATTGGAGAAAAAATGAGAAAAAATATTTTATTATTAAGTGTATTTATTACATTACTTTTTACAGCTTGTACGCAAGAAACCCAAAACAAAATAGGGCGTAGTATTCAAAACTGGACGGGAACAGATGGAGTATTAGATATTTATATGGGGGATAAACTTGTTCAGCGCTTTATAAAGATAGACAAACTATCAACAGCGATGAGTACGGATGGAAAAATCTCAAGAAACTATAGATATGCTTATGGTTATTTGGATGTAAATTATAACTATAAAATAGATGAGGGTGAAAAAAAACTTTATTTTGAGATAAGTAATTATTCCACACCTTATATATTTTATGATAATCCAGGTAGTCAATAAGTGGATGTTATAGAGTTATTTAAGCACCTTATTCAAACAAAAAGTGAAACACCTGATGATGGGGGACTTTTAGATTTTATTCAAGAGTATTTACCTGAATTTACAGCTATACGCCTTGATGTTGCTGATGTAAAAAACATTTTTGTATATAAAAAATTTAGCGATGGAGATCATCTATGTTTTGCAGGTCATGTAGATGTAGTTCCTGCTGGAAAAGGATGGGATACACATCCTTATGAAGCGGTAGAAAAAGATGCTTATATTTATGGGCGTGGTACTCAAGATATGAAAAGTGGTGTTGCTGCATTTACACAAGCACTCAAAGAAGCGACAAAGTTTGAGGGAACTCTTTCTTTATTATTAACTTCGGACGAAGAGGGTGAAGCGATTAACGGAACTGTAAAAATGTTAGAGTATTTAAAAGAAAAAGAGATGCTTCCTGATGCAGTAGTAGTCGCTGAACCAACCTGTGAAAATACCTTTGGTGATGCGATTAAAGTAGGACGTAGAGGTTCTATAAATGGCTATTTAACTCTTAAAGGCAAACAAGGACATGCTGCGTATCCTGAAAAAGCGATAAATCCTATACATAATATCTCTGAGGTTTTAGGCAATATAGCTGGAGTAAATATTGATAATGGAGATGAATTTTTTTCCCCAAGTAAATTTGTGATTACAGATATTCGCTCTGGTATGCAAGTAACAAATGTAACACCAAATGAACTTAAAATGATGTTTAATGTAAGAAACACCACAATTACTAGCAAAAAAGAGGTCAAAGCCTTTGTTGCAAAGCATTTCAAAGATTTGGACTATGATTTAAAACTTACACAAGGTTCGTATCCCTTTAAAACAAATACAGACACAAAAATAGTGAGAACTATAGATAAGGCAATAGAAAATATACTCAAAATAAAACCAAAACACTCTACAGCAGGGGGTACATCTGATGCAAGGTTTATTTCGAGTTTTGGTATAGATGTTATAGAGTTTGGTGTTCTAAACGATACAATCCATGCCATAAATGAAAGAACAAGTATAGTTGAAGTAAAAACTTTACATCAGGTTTTTAATAATTTAATCAAAATATGGAAATAAAATGAAAAAAATATTAATTATAATAAGCTTAATAAACACATTCTTAGCGACTAGCTTACTGAGTACGGAACTTGAATTTTCAAGTGATTATAATGAGGCAATGAAAGAAGCTCAAAGAGAACAAAAAGATGTATATATGTTTATTGCATCTTCTACTTGTAGATGGTGTAGGAAGTTTGAAGAAAGAACACTAACTAATATCTCCTTGATAAATAAAATCGAAGAAAAATATGTAATATTACACATAACAAGAGATTTCGATGATATACCTCAAAGGTTTGACACTACAAGAGTTCCAAAGCATTATTTTTTAAGCAATAAGGGTAAAGTTATTCATTCTTTTTTAGGCTACTGGAATGTTGAAGATTTCAGCTCATTTTTAGATGATGTTCAAAAAAGAAGAAAAAGGATTTTATAGTATGAAATTTATTCAAACAGACAAAGCACCATCAGCCATAGGACCATACTCACAAGCAGTTGTAGCAAATGGAGTTGTTTATACATCTGGTCAGATTGCACTCACTCCAAAGGGTCTAATGCTAGAAGCAGATGTAGTAGTACAAACAAGGCAAGTGCTTCAAAATTTAGAAGCAGTTCTGCAAGCATCAGGGAGTTCAATGGACTTAGTTGTAAAAACAACTATTTTTATAGATAGCATGAATGATTTTGCAGTTATTAATGAGATATATGAAGAAGCTTTTGGCTCTCATAAACCAGCTCGTGCGACAGTAGCTGTCAAAACTTTACCTAAAAATGCACTTGTTGAGATTGATGCAGTAGCATTGGTGAAGTGATTTTACAAAAAAATAGGGAATGGAGAAAGAGAAAAATTAGCGTTAGAGAGTGTTAAAACTATAAATGAGATAGCAAGTCAATTATACTTGCATTAACTTAGAACTTATTTTAAATTATAGTAATGAGGGGCTTATAGCGAAATATTGAAAGAGTTTTTATTATATTACTGTAACAAAAAGTATCGCAGCTCAATAGAATAAAAAAAAATACTTAGGCGGTCTCGACAATAGAGGATATGATATTGATATAAATTATCAATATCATTGACTTATCGAAAAAAATAGGATAATATTCCAAAAATTAAATGATACTAAATATTATAATCATTTAGTTAAAAAGGAATTTTATGAATAAAAAGACAATTACAAAACTCTCTTTAGCTCTAATAACAGCTTTATCTATAACACCACAGGTATCTGCAGATACCAAAAGTGATATAGATATACTCAAAAAAGAGATACAATCTCTCAAAGAGAATCAACAGGCTCTCATAGATGAAACAAGTTCTTTAAAAACTGGTTTTGAATATACAACAGTTGATGCTACAAAATCTCATAGTGGTTTAGGGAGTGCAGCCTCAAAAGTTTACTACTCTAGTTCTCCTCTTTCTATTGGAGGTTATGGTGAAATGTATATCTCTTCACAATCAGGTGATTCAGCAGATAAACGAACCTTAGATGTATATAGATTTGTTCCTTATATAGGATATAAATTTACAGACAATATCATTTTAAATACTGAAATAGAATTTGAACATGGTGGAGTTAAAAATTCTGATGGTAAGAGTAGTGGTGGTGAAGTTATCATCGAGTTTATGTACTTAGACTTTTTGCAAAATAAAAACTATAACTTTAGACTAGGTCATATGCTCATACCAATGGGACTTATAAACCAAAGACACGAACCTACTCTTTTTACAACTGTGCAAAGACCAGGTACATCGAAATATATTATCCCTACTACTTGGCATGAAAGTGGAGCAATGGTATATGGTGAATTAGCAGATGATTTATCTTATAAATTTTCAGCAACTAGTGCCTTAGATACATCTCTAACTAATGGTAAAAAATGGATTCGATCAGGTCGTGGTGGTTCATTTAAGCGAACTGATCCAGCTTTAGCTTTTACAGGTAGACTTGACTATACTGGTGTAAACGGATTACTTGTTGGTGCTTCTACATACTATGATGGTGATGTAAGTGTAACAGATATTCATGGTGATTATAGTAATGCTGGACTTCGTGTTTACGGTACATACGCAGTTGCAAGTCGTTCGGATGATGTAAACAAAGCAGCTAATGAAGCGACTAACGCTGTTGGTGGATACCTTAACATTGCTTACGATATTCTTTCATCATCTCAAGGTTCTTTACCAGTCTTTATACAGTATGAGACATATAACCCTGAAGATGAGCTTGCTGATGGTAGCTCAAAAGATTCAATAGACACTATTACTATCGGTGCAAACTATTTTCCACATGAGCAAGTTGTACTCAAACTTGATTATGCTATGCTAGAAAAAGGTAATAAAGAAGATAATACTTTAAGCCTTTCTCTTGGATTTGTATTTTAAGCATCGAGACAATGCTTAAATATATAATATTCTCATTCCTGTTTTTTGCACTCTCTTTGAGTGCAAAAATTCTTATCTCGCCTATAGACGCAATGTATTTAGCCTATCCTAAAGCTACTTCTGTAAAAAAAGAGAATATTTTAATAAGTAAAAAGCATGCTATAAATATCTCTAATTTTGCACAAGTAAAGTTAGATTCAAAAATATTTAGAATCTATAAAGCCTTTGCTAAAGAGAGCCTCTTAGGCTATGGGATACTCATAAAACAAAAAGTTCGTTCAAAAAATTCTGTTATACTCTATTTTATAGATACCAGTTCAATTTTACGAAGCATAGAAGTGATAGCATTTAATGAACCCTTAGAATATTTACCCTCAAAAATGTGGAATTCTCAATTTCAAAATATTGATACAAATAAAATGCTTTATATATCTAAAAATATTCCAACTATCTCAGGGGCAACACTCAGTGCAAGAAGTACTACTAAAGGTTCACGAATTGCCTTTGCATTTTATAAGGAAATATTAAAAAATAAACAATGAAATTTACTCTCATAAAAGATTTAAAACAAGACCCAATGATGAAACCTATTCTTTCTGGTCTACTCTTATTCACTATTTTATATTTAATCGTAGACATTATCATCAAACATTATAATTTTGGCATTTTACCCTCTAGTATTAGTATCACTTTATTTGGAAGTGAAGAAGAGTTTATAGACCCTATCACTAAATCTTCTTTTTTAGAAGTTTGGCATACAGATATATTTTTCATCATGATGATACTTCTAAGCTTGAGTGCTACATTTATAAGACTCACTACAAACAACACAATAAACTTACTGATTTTAAATATCACGCTTATCTCTTCAATATTATCGTTAATTACACTTGCCCTATCCTTTTTTGTATCAAGTTCTTTTATACTACTATATTCTCTTAGCCTTTTTACTTGGCATTTACTTGCTCTTTATATGTCAATATCATCTTTTTGGAAATTATATAGTGCTTAAATCTTACAAATATACTATCGTTTATTTTATAAGTTTTTCTTTTTTACTTTTACTAAGTGCCACTTTATTATTTGAAGAAAAAATTGGTTTTAATCTAAAAAATGTATTAGAGTATTACGCAGGAAATGAAAGTCGTTTTATCGTGCAAAAATCTGCCCTTGGTTTACTCAAAATCATACTACCTCATATTTTTGCCTTTGGTCTTTTTACTATGGTGATTTTACATTTTTTGATTTTTACTCGCTACAAAAATACTCAAAAAATAATTTTCTTAATTTATCTTGTTTTTATTACAGCTATATTAGAGATGCTAAGTCCATTTTTTATTATAAATGGTTTTGAGTTTTTTGCATATATAAAATTAGCCTCATTTTTTTTATTTGAAGCTCTTATTATTTATATATCTTTTTTATTATTTTGGAGTATCATTAAAGACTAGATTTTTCGTAAATTTAGAGATATTCTTACTTACACAAAGTTCTCCATCCCTTTTTAAAATTATATATGCTAAATCAAAATTATCTAGAAATTTAAAAGCCTTTTGAGCTGGCATCACACTAGATGCTGTGGCATAGGCATCTAAATCACTGCTAGAAATATCAGATATTAAAGTAATAGATACAAATTTATCTTGTGAGATTTTTTGTTTTGGATTTATTAGATGGTTATTCTTTACAGAACCTACATAACGATTATAATTACCACTTGTGCTGACCCCTGTTTCATTCTTTTTGCTTCTAAATGAGGCTAACACTCCCTCTCCAAATGGATTTTGAACATTAATATTACAAATACCTAAGCATCGGATATCTCCACTTGCTGCGATTATTGCCTTTTTAATACCCTTAGATTTAAAATACTCACTCACTTTATCAACAGCAAAACCCTTAGCCATTCCACCTAAATCTAGCTTTATATTCTTGTCTATTGATGCGGACTTCTTAGAAAAGACTAAGCTATTAAAGTTAAGATAAGCATTTCTGAGTTCTTTGTGAGTAGGAACACGCTCTTCTTCACCAAAATGATATAAGTCTTTTGTAATTGTGCCTATGGTGATGTCAAAATAAGCATCACTTTGCTTATAATACTTTTGACTTAAAACAAGTGCTTCATAAGTAATATCATTAACCAAGGAATGCTTGTATTTATTTAATTTAAATATTTGAGATTTTTCATTGTAAGAGGAGACACTTTCATCTATCTTTTTAAAAATTTTAAAAGCATCTTCTATAATCTTTTTTTTTTCTTCTTTTAGAGAAATACTTATGTAAGTACCCATAATTATTTGAGTTCTGCTACTCATTTGAGCTTCTAAGGAAAAAGCTAAAATAGTAAGTAAAAAAAGTGCGTTTTTAAATATCAATAATCTCCTCCTTGGAATAAGAATACTTTCTTAATTGCTTTATTTTTGGAGAGAGATTATATTTTTAAGCAAACTTCAGTTTTTTTAATGCAAGTTCTTCATCATCAGTTCTCATTAAAGACTCTCCCACTAAGAAAGCATCCACTCCAGCCTTAGATAAATCTTCAAGTTGTCCATGTTCATATATTCCACTCTCTGCCACAATAATTTTACCATTTGGGATTAAAGGAATAAGTTCATAACACAAGTTCATATTCATCTCAAAAGTTTTTAAGTTTCTATGGTTGATACCTATAATATCACTCCCAGCATAAATAGCTTTAATTAAGTCACTTTTATCATGTACCTCAACTAAAGCTTCCATCCCTAAATGTCTTGTATATGCTAAAAGTTCTTTTAGCTCTTTTTTACTCAGTGCGGCCGCTATAAGAAGTATAAAATCTGCTCCATGCACAGTTGATTCTAAAATCTGATATTTCGATACAATAAAATCTTTTCTAAGAAGTGGAATACCAACGTATCTTCTAATTCCACCTAAATAATCAAGTGAACCCTGAAAAAAATGAGGTTCGGTTAAGATAGAGATAGCACTAGCTCCACCTCTTTCATAATTTTGTGCAATTGTCAAGGGATCAAAATCTTCTCTGATTATACCCTTGGACGGTGAAGCCTTTTTAACTTCTGAAATTATTCTATATGGGTCTTCTTCAGTCGCTTTTAAATAAGGGATAACATCTCTTGGCACTCGTGCGTTAAACGCCAAAGAGCGACCTAACCAATCAAGCGAAAACTCTTTTTCTCTCTTTTTTAAATCTTCTTTTGTCTTTTTTATAATATCGTCTAAAATCATTTTTTACTATTTACCTTTACATTTTTTTATTTCTTGATGATGATTGAGTACTTCTTGGTTATCACCACCTTCTAAAGTAACAACCTTTTCAATAATGAGAAGAGACTCTTCGCATTTACCTAATTTATAGTAACCCCATGCCAAAGAATCTAAATAGTATGCAGAATTTGGCTCTAACTTCAATGCTTTTTTCACATACTCCATCCCTTTTTTTATATCTACATTATGCTCTATGAGAATATACCCATAATAGTTGAGGTATAAATGATTTGTATCTTCAGCTAAAAGTTCTTCAAATTTAATGGAGATATTTTTTAAAAATTCTTTAGATTTTTTATTTTTTTGCCCTTCATATTCATAGATTACACTCTCCGCTAAAAACCTAGCTTTTCCAGTTTTTTCATATAACTTACGTGCTAAAGGAAATGTTTTTTCATAATTTTTACTACTTATATAAAGTCTTAATAATATTTCGTCATCACTATGACTTTCTTGTAAAAAGAGCATCAATTTAATATATTCTTGTTGATATTCATAAAGTTGTACAATTTTTTTAGCAACTTTAGCATCAGGGTAGATTCTAAAATATCTCAAATAGGTAGATAAAAGACCTTTAATATCATCTTCATTACCATAAAAAGATAGAAGCCTTTTACAAATCAAGACAGAACAACCATGAATTCTTGTATGTGTTTCAAGTTGAGCAATAGCATCTTTTTTTCTTTGTAAATTAACGAATAATATAATCGACATTCTATCAAGAATATACTCTTGATAGTTTTGAAGATACGCACTTTCAAGATATTTTACTGCTATATCAAATTTTTCTTGTGCAATATATATATCACTTACTAATATATAATCATTCTCTTCTTTACTTTTTTCTACTAATTGTAAGGCTAATATCTGTGCTTCACCTAACCTGTACAACTCAATCAGAGATATTATTTTTAATCTCTTTAATACATAATCTTCTTCTATATTTAGCATTTCTATTCTACTAATAACTTTTTTATACTCTTTTAAGTACAAATTATTTTGTAATGAGCGATAAAGATATTCTTTCCGGTATGTTTTAGCATAGAGTTCATCAAAAATTTTAATGGCACTTTTAAAATCGCCTATCTGCTCTGTACGAAGAGCAAACATAATCATAGTATCTTCTTGTTTAAATATTTTTTTATTTAATTGTAGCACTTTTTTTATAGGTTGTAGAAGAGTTGTCGAGACACATCCTTGAAAAATAAATACTAATAATATACAAAAGTTTAACAATTTATGCACTATTTAATTCCTTTTCTATGGCATCTGAAGATTCTAGCTTCAACTTATCAAACCTTATTTTTGGAGTTATAAAAACACCTTTTGGGTATTATAACATTAATTCTTTTTATATTTCAAATTAATATCAGAACTATCACATCTGTTTGATATAATGGACTTCTTACAAAAAATCTCGTCTGTTTAATAAGTATTAGTCTAAATAAAATATACTCTAGCAATTAAAGAGACTAAGGGAAATTTACGATGAATATAAGCAAAAAAATTATGTTAATTTTATTTGTAGTGAGTTCTGTACTTTCAGCACAAGTTTTGGTGACTGTAAATGGAACAAAAATTACAAAAAATGATGTAGACTCTATATTGATGAATGCAACACAAGGTAGGCTTAATCAGCTTCCAGTAGAAAAGCAGATGAATTTTCAAAAAGAAGTCTTACAACAACTTGTAGCAAAAGTACTTATATATGATGATGCTAAAAAAACTGGTATTTTAAAATCTAAAGAGTTTAAATCTGAATATAAAAAAATACAAGATAGAGTGAAAAAAGAGGTAGCAATTCAAATCTGGCAAAAGACTGAGTTTGAAAAAGTAAAAATATCTGAAAAAAAATTGAAAAAATATTATGATAAGAATAGAGGTGAATTCAAAGAAGCCACTAGTGTTCATGCACGCCATATCTTAGTAAAAAGTTCATCAGAAGCAGAGCTAATTTTAGAAAAATTAAAATCTCTAAAGGCTAATATTCTTCAAAGAAAATTTATTGCATTTGCAAAAGAAAAATCCGTAGGACCCAGTGGTGCTAATGGTGGAGATTTAGGTACATTCACTAAGGGGAAAATGGTTCCTGAATTTGATAAAGAAGTTTTTTCTATGAAGATAGGAACTGTTTCAGAACCCATTGAGACTCAATTTGGATTCCATCTTATCTATTTAGAAGCAAAAAATAAAGCAAAAAATCTTGCCTTTAAAGAGGTAAAAACTTTTATTGAGCAAAGACTAAGGCTAGAAAAATTCAAAGTTTCAATGAAAGAAAAAATGGAAAATCTTAAGAAAAAAGCTACTATACAATAGTATATGCTCCCCTCACCTATATCAAAGATTGAGATAGATGGAAGAAATTTTTATATAAAAAGAGATGATTTAGTAAATTCTTTTTTAACTGGAAATAAATATAGAAAATTATATGCACTACTTCAAATTCCTAAAAAAAAATATACGAAAATTATCTCTTACGGTGGTACTCAATCAAATGCAATGTTAGCTATAGCATTAGTATGTCAAGAAAAAGAATGGGAATTTATTTATTATTCTCAATCTCTTAATCAAATAATAAAAAATCAAACTTTTGGAAATTTTTATCAAGCAAAAAAGTTAGGGATGCAACATATTGAAATAGATTCTCAATATTATCAAAATTTTATTAGTTCATTGAGGCTAAATTTAGATGATAATACTCTTTTAATCGATCAAGGGGGTGCAGATAGATTAGCGAAAGTTGGTATAGAAATTTTGGCTAAGGAAATCAGACAAAGTAACTTAGAGATTAAATCTTTAGCTACCCCATCAGGTACAGGGACAACAGCATTATATTTAGCCCTTGCTTTGCCTGAATATAAGATATATACCACCCCTTGCGTAGGGAATGAAGTTTACTTAAAAAAACAAATGTCAGCATTATGTGAAATTCCAAAAAATTTAATTATTCTCAAAGCTAAAAAAAAATATCATTTTGCAAAACTTTACCCTGAATTTTATGAAATTTATAAAACACTATTAACTACAAAGATAGAATTTGATTTACTTTATGCACCTGGTATGTTTAAAGTTTTACTAGAAAAAACTGAAGAAAATATTTTATATATTCATAGTGGTGGAGTTACAGGTAATTTAAGCATGATAGAGAGATATGAACACAAGAAATGAAAATTTGTTTAAATATTAGAGAAGTTTATTGATTTATATCAAGAGAATAATGACCCCTTTGAGATATAATTTTTTAAATTCGATATGAGGATATATAATGTTAATGCAAGTAAAAGATGTACAGCAGGTTTCAAATGCTATGATGAATATGTTGCACGAAGAAGAGATAGGTATTATAAATGACTTCCATGATGCCGCAATTGCAAGAGATATAAAAAGGATAGATGAACTCTTTAAAGTGATTCAGTTTGATGTAGAAGACCACTTTACAACTGAAGAAGAGATGATGGAAGAAAGTAAGTTTTATGCTATGCAAATGCACAAATCTGAACATGATACTATGAGAGAAAAAATTAAAAATCTTTTAGAAGAATGGAATAAAAATAAAGAACCACTGAAGATACAAAGATTTTTAGAAGATGAGTTTAAACATTGGATTATTTTACATGTTTCAAGATGGGATTCAGAAACAGCTATGCACCTTGGGGATACGATGTAGTTTTTTTAAACTTGAGTATTAAAAGAAATTCATCTAAATATTCGATTTAAGGTAAAAATATTTAGACTAAATTATCATCAAGTAATTTTAAACTTTTACTTTAAATCATATTTTATTATATCTTTTGAACAAGTATATCCACTTGCCCATGCCCAAGCAAAGTTATAACCACCTCTTTGACCTACAACATCTAAAACCTCGCCACAAAAGTATAAATTTTTCTTTTTTAAAGATTCCATAGTTTTTGGATTGATCTCACTAAGATCAATTCCTCCACCTGCCACTTCAGCATGGCGAAATCCATGAGTATCTTTTACTTTAAATTTCCAGTTTAAAATTTGATTAGCAATTTTTTTGGAGAGTTTTGTATTTATTTTATCTGCTTTTATTTTTTGATTTAGTTCAAGTTTTTCTAAAAGTGCTTTTACAATCTTAAGGGGAATTAAGCCATGTAAAATATCTAAAAGAGATATATTAGGACTTGATTCTAACATTTTTATTATATGTGAAGAGAGCTTTTGTGCTGAATATTTTGGAAGTAAGTTAAGACTAATATCAACCACTTGATAGTTCATTAAAGCTTCTGAAGCTTCTTGAGAGATGTCGAGTATTGCAAATCCTGAAACACCATACGAAGTAAAAAGTATATCGCCACTTGTTTGAGAACTGATTTTATTGTTTATGAGTAGAGTAACTTCACCATCTACTTTTGTTCCACTCATTATCTGATGTAAAGAGGACTCAAGTTCTAGTTGTACTAAAGAGGGATAACTTGAAATGATATTATGCCCAAAAATACGAGCGAACTCTAAGCCATCGTCATTACCTCCCAAATGTGATGCAGCTGATGATCCAGTAGCTACAACAACTTTATCATAAGCTTGAAATAATTTTTTTATATCTGTAATTTTATTTTCTATATAAAAATTTACACCTAAGTTTTGTGCAGTATTTATGAGTAAAGATACAACGCTTTTTGCTTCATTACTCAGAGGATATACTTTTCCATCAAGTTTGACCTCTAAAATAAGTCCAATAGAGAGTGCAAATTGTTCAAAGGTATTATAAGAAAAATTATCTAAAACATCTTTAATAAAATCAGGATTTTGTGTAAAATATTTTTTTTTAGATACCTCCACATTTGTAATATTACATCTACCATTACCAGATACTAAAATTTTTTTAGCACATTTTGTATTTTGTTCGTATATATCAACTTTTATTTGATGTCTCGCACAATAAATTGCACATAAAAGACCTGATGCTCCAGCACCTATGATTGCTACTTTATTTCTATTCATAATGGAATTTTATCACAAAATAAGCTTTGTAATTAAATTGCAATTGTTCTTATATACAATTATGGTAGAATAAATCTAAAATTGATAAAAGTAAGTAGGTTTTATGAGAACAAAAAATACATATTTTCTAAACAAAAAAAAATTTAATGATTTTGTAAATGAGCATTCTTTTCTAAAAGAAAAATCTCTTTTAATCCAAGTATTTAGTTCCATTTTAGATAAAACAAAATTAACTCAAGTCTTACATGATGTATTAGAGATTTTACCTCAGGCTAAAATTATTGGCTCTACTACTGATGGTGAAATTTTAGATAATGTAGTTAGCACAGATAAAATTATTATTAGTATTTCATCTTTTGAACGTGCAGACTTGAAAGTTTCAAGTTTAGAGCATAAGGGAGATAGTTTTGCCTGTGGAGTGGGTTTAGCAAAAAAATTACTCAAACGAAATACAAAAGTTTTATTTTTATTTGCTGATGGTTTAAATACTAATGGAGAAATTTTTTTAAATGGTATTAAAAGTATTTCTGGAGATACAATTATTGCTGGTGGTCTTGCTGGAGATGGAGCAAAATTTAAATCTACATATATTTTTTCAAACGATGGTATCATTTCTAGTGGGGCTGTTGGTATCTCTGTAAATTCAGAAAGATTAAACATTAAAACTAGTTATAGCTTTAACTGGCAAGAGATAGGAAAAGTTCTTAATGTAACAAAAGCTAAAAATAATAGAGTGTATGAAATAGATGGTATTTCTACTGTAGATATTTATGAAAAATATTTAGGTGCAAATATAGCTAATTCTTTACCTGCTATTGGGATGACATTTCCTCTTGTAATTAAGAGAGGAGGGATGAAAATCGCTCGAGCTGTTTTAGGAAAAGAAGAGGATGGTTCTCTAATTTTTGCTGGGAATTTACATGAGGGGGATAAAGTCCAATTTGGTTATGGAAATTCTGGAATGATTTTAAGTGAAGCTACGTACACTCAAGAGAAAATTGGAATGCCTAATGTGGAATCTATTTTCATTTATTCGTGTATGGCTAGAAGACGATTTTTAAATGAATCTATAGCAATAGAATTAACACCTTTAGCTCATTTAGCCCCAACAGTTGGTTTTTTTACATATGGTGAGTTTTACAAAAATATTAACTATGAGCTTTTAAATCAAACTATGACGGTTCTCTCAATGAGTGAGACTGATTTAGTGAGTAATTATACATTTGAAGATAAGCTACATCAGAATGAAATAATAGAATCATGTTCTACACATAAAGCACTTTCCCATCTTATAGAAGAAACTTCACGTGAATTAGAAGAAACAAATGCAAATTTAGAAAAACTTGTTGAAGAAAAAACTCAAGCACTTTCCCAAAAAATAAGAGAATTAGAACATGCTTCAATTGTTAAATCAGAATTTTTAGCTGGAATGAGTCATGAGATAAGAACACCATTAAATGCGATGCTTGGCTTTATAGATATTTTAAAAGCTACTGAAAAAGATAAGGAAAAACAAAAAAGGTTCTCAATTATCAAGAATTCAGGTAGTACACTTTTAACAATTATCAATGATATTTTAGATTTTTCAAAAATAGAAAGTGGTAAGATGCTTTTAGAAAGAAGGAGTTTTTTTACTCAAAAACCATTTATTGATATATCTAAACTTTTTTATGAAAAGGCAAAAGAAAAAGGGATAGAATTAAAAATATCTTTTTCTTCCCAATTACCTAAGCTTTTTGTTGGGGATAGTATTAGGATTAAGCAAGTAGTTGCAAATTTTTTAAATAATGCTATCAAGTTTACATCTAAGGGAGGAATCATAAGTTTAGAAGTTGACTTTGATACTCTAAAACAAGATTTAAAGTTAAGTATTCATGATAATGGTGTCGGTATAGAGAAAAAGAATTTACATAAAATATTTGAAGCATTTACGCAAGAAGATAGTTCAACTACCAGAAATTTTGGTGGAACAGGTTTAGGACTTTCTATCTCAAAAGCTTTAATTGAGTCGATGCAAGGATATATTACTGTTGATAGTATTCTAGGAGAGGGTAGTACATTTTCATTTATCATTCCAAGTTTAGAATCTGATTTCCCAGATATGGATACTGAAGTAAGCCTTATTAAAATAGATTTAAATCAATCTCTTCAAGGTCAAATTTTATTAGTTGAAGACAATAAAACAAATCAAATGCTTATGAATGCACTCCTTGGTAATATTAACTTAGATGTAGATGTAGCTGAAAATGGTCTTGAAGCTATAGATATGTTTAAAAAGAAAAAATATGACTTAATTTTAATGGATGAAAATATGCCTAAAATGAATGGGATAGAAGCTACAAAAATCATTCTCGAAATTGAAAAAGAAAGGGGAGTTGAGCATACCCCAATCATCGCACTTACTGCTAATGCCCTAGCAACAGATAGAGCGAAGTTTTTACGTGCTGGTATGGATGAATTTATTCCTAAACCAGTTGATCATGAATTATTTATACGAGTTTTACATTCCTTTCTTCTGTAAATTTCAGAAAAAATTCAGTCATAAAAAAACTATTTTAGCTCCAAAGCCACCAAGATGTTGAGGAGCATCATCAAATTTTTTCACTCTTGGGTGAGCAATAAGAAAGTTTTTAACCGCAAAGGAGAGTTTACCTGTTCCAATACCGTGATAAATAATCACTTCATCCCAACCATTTATAAGTGCATCAGATAAAAATTTATCCAAGACTTCACAAGCTTCATCTGCCCTCATTCCATGTAAATCACATTTGAGACCTGAACGCTTTTCAACACTTAGTTTTATTTGTGTATTTATCTTAGATTGGATTATTTTAGAATGCTTAAGATGTGAGGTTTTTACACGAATACGCATCCCCTCTATTTCGATAGTGGCATCTGTTTTATCACGCATAGAGATGATAGTCCCTTTTTTTGAGTGATATTTAACAATATTACCCACACTAAAAACAGTATTTTTAAGTTCTTTATCTTTTTTCTCACTTGGTAATTTTTTATTTGCCTTATTCATAGCCCTGTGAATAGCTGAGGAATCACTAGCTTTTGCAGCTATTTTTGCTTCACTAATTGCTACTTCATAACTTCTTTTAAGAGCGTATCTTTGTTCATTAAAATCTTGAGTAAGTTTTTCTTGTGTATCCTTGATAAGAAGCTCTTCTAAGCGTAATTCTTCAAGTTTTTCATCAACTTTTTTATGCTTTTGTTTGAGTTCTCTCTCAAGCTGTGAACCACGCTCAATGAGAAGATTCAACTTTTGAGCATTATCGCCATAGACTAATTTTGCTTCTTGAACTATTTTATAAGAAATTCCATATCTACTGGCTGTTTCAAAAGCATAACTTTTACCAATAATTCCCTGCATAAACTCATAAGTAGGTTTACGAGCCTCTTCATCATAAATAGCCGCCATAAGCTCAACATCATCGCGATCAGCCATTAAAGCAGCAAGACGTTTGTGGTGTGTTGTTACTACTACCTTTTGCCCTCTTAAAATCAAATCATCTAGTATCACTTTAAAGAGTGCAGCGGCTTCATCACTATCTGTTCCTAATTCTATCTCATCAACACCAACAAGAGCAGATTTATGTTCAAAAATATAAGAAAATTCCTGCATTCTTCCAGCAAAAGTTGAAATATCATTTTTAACATTTTGTGGATCATCTATGATAGCAAGAACACTTTTAAAAGATCCAATATGCGATTTAGTTTCATTTAAAGCCATTGGAATTATATATTTTGCCATAAAACAAGATGCTAAGATGGACTTCAATAACATAGTTTTACCACCAGCATTGACACCTGTTATCATTAAAATATTTTTTGAAAAATCTACATTAATGGGTTTTGCTTTATGAAGTGCTGGATGTATAAAAGAGTCCAAAATAATTTTAGAATCATTTTTAGACTTTATGAGTACAAGCCCTTTAGATTTTGCAAATAGAACTCTTGCCTGATAATTATCAAACTTATCAAACTCTTTATCTATAAAGTTGATAAAGGGCTGTATTTCTGAAAGTTTAGAAGAAAAATCTTTTGCATAAGTATAAAAAATCGTTTCTCTTTCTTGTTCAATATAACGAATTTTTTCTTTAGATTTTAAAATAGAATCAGGAGATACATAAAAAAAACCACCTGTACTACGAGCAATTACGGCACCCTTAAGTACATGGTTAAATCCACCACGAACTAGTAAACAATCTTCATTATTTACTAGATGTATTTGAGTGTCAACAAGATAGCCTGCAAGTTTGGAACTTGACATCATTCGTCTTAAAGCTGAACTCATCTCATTTTTTATCTCACGAATTCTCTGCCCTAAACCAAAAAGAGATTCATCTAAGTTTTCTTCAAATTTACCATCTTTAGTAAAATATTTTTCAACTTCAAGAAACCTTTCATCTATAATAAACTTTGACATCCATTCACCAATGATGCCATCGAGTTCACGATTTTTAAAATATCTAAAATAACGAATAACTTTTACTATTTCAAAAATCTGTTCAAAATTTAAAACACCCTGTTTTTTTAAATGTGCTTTAATCTCAAAAAAATCTGTAACCTTAGGAGGGCTGTTAAATTCTAGTTTATCAAGTGCTTTTATATATTTAAAATGTAACTCTTGATCTCCTTGCATGTATAAAGAAGATTTTCTTGAGAAAAAGCTAGTAAAATGTTGTATATGCTCAGATAAATCAAGTTGATTTATAAGATGTTCTATCTTTTTTTGAGCATTACTTTTTTGCATGAAAATTTTTAACGAATCTGCTTTTTATCTAATTCGATTTCAATAGAGAGTGCTTCATAATCTCCATCAATCTCTTTTTTAATCTCAACAGTCTTGACACCTAAGTACTTCTGAACCACTTGCATTATTTCTATTTTCATATCATCCATAAAAGGAAAGTTTATGTTATCCCTATCTGACATAATGGCAATAGTTAAACGATCCCTCGCTGATTTAGCACTTTGATTTTTGCTTGGCCATGAAAACATTATCTGAATATCCTTGTAAATCTTTGTAATAATCCACCTTTTTTAGATTCAATATCCACTAAATCTACTTTTTCGCCACAAAGACGAGCGGATATACGAGAATATGCCTGACCCGAGGGGGATTTTTGATTTGTTACTATAGGTTTTCCTTGATTTGAAGCATCAATTATACCTTTATCTTCAGGAATCTTTCCTAGTAATGGAATGCTTAAAATATCTAATATATCGCCACTAGAAAGCATCTCTCCACTTTGTACCATTTCAGAATCTATACGGTTGATAATAAGATACTTTCTTACTTCTTGCCCATCTTTAACTCTTTGTGATTTTGAATCAAGAATACCAATTGCACGGTCTGCATCACGGATAGAAGAGACCTCGGGGTTTACAACAATTATAGCTTCATCAGCAAACTCAATTGTATGTTCATATCCACTCTCAATACCAGCAGGAGCATCAAGAATTACATAATCATATTCTTTTTTTAAGTCGGCAATAAGTTTTTCTACTTTTTTAGATTCTAAGGCTGATTTATCTTTTGTCTGTGAAGCTGCTAAAAAATGAAGATTATCGCTTATTTTACTTTTTATAACCGCTTGTTGTAAGCTCACTTCTTCATCCATAACTTGAACCGTATCAAAAACAACACGGTTTTCTAATCCTAAAATCATATCAAGGTTTCTTTGCCCTATATCAAAATCAACTACAATGATTTTTTGATTCTTTAGTGCCATTCCCAGACCAACATTTGCTGTAGTAGTCGTTTTTCCTACTCCACCTTTACCACTAATCACTGCTATTACTATACCCAATTTGTCTCCTTTAATACTGGTGTTATTCTAATTTCATTATTTACAAGATCTACGCGGTTGAGTCGCTCTTTTAAGTATGAGTTATCAACTTCAACACCGTGAAATATTATATTTGCATTAGAAGATACTTTAATCATCATAAAATTACCATTGCAACGAATAGAACCATTGACTACTTGTGTTATGATGAGGCTACCTTCTATATTGATTTTTGCACCACTGTTTACTCTATTTAAAAGAAGTAAATCTCCACTGATGTTTAATTCTTGTCCACTGCGGATGATGGTATCAAGAACTTTTAGGTTTTCTTTTTGTTTTACTTCTTTATATATTTCCTTTATTTCTTGATTTTTCTCTTTTTGTTTACTTTTAATTTGCCTTGCCGAAGTATTTATAGTTTTTTTTCTTGGAAGTTCAAAGTTTACAAGAAAATTTATTTTTTTTTCGCTTAAATAATCTTCTATCTCTTGAGTAACATGACCATTGAGAACAATTAAATAATTTTTTAAAAAAGCATGTTTAACATCAAAAAAAGATATAAAGTCATCATCTTTTGTTAGATTAACTTCAAATACCTTTACTGAGTATTGTTTTGTCTCCAAAGTATTCCTTCATGCAATGAATAAAGAAATTATATCTTTTATGATATTAATAAGTAATTAAGAACCTATGAAAACTGAATAAAACAGGTATATTCAATAGACTTTCTCCAATCAAGAAATAAATGATATAATTACTAAAATATGATTAAAATTGTAGACTAAGCAGTATGAAGTAGGGAAGATTATGAAGACACAGCCTTTAGTTTCAGTAATAACAGTTGTTTTTAATGGTGAAGCACATCTTGAAAAAACTATCAAAAGTGTACTAAATCAAACTTATGAGAATATAGAATATATTATAATTGACGGTGCTTCTACAGATGGAACTCTTGATATTATTAAAAAATATGAAGATAAAATCACTTATTGGATTAGCCAAAGAGATGAGGGAATTTATGATGCTATGAATAAGGGGATTGATAAAGTAAGTGGAGAGTGGATTAATTTTATGAATGCTGGAGATACTTTTTATAATAATGATATTTTAAAGAATATTTTTCATGAGAGCAATTTTAAAAATATAGCTGTCATATATGGCAAACATAATGTTATTTATCCAAATAGAACTAAAATAAAAAAACCAAAGAAGATAATAGAAATGTGGAAAGGCTCACAGTTTTGTCATCAAAGTAGTTTTATATCCTCCCTTATACAAAAGAAAAATAAATTTAATATAAGAAATCGCATAGGTGCAGATTTTGAGTTATTTTACACGTTATATAAGCAAAAATTAATCTTTAAATATATTAATATTATTATCGTAAACTATTCTGCAGGAGGATTGTCAGATGTTAAACGAATTGATAGTATAGTAGGATGGTGGAATGTCGTTCATAAAAATACTAAAGTGAATTTTTATTATCTTTATACAATTACAAAAGAAATTATTAAAAGCTGGATAAAACAAGTTGTTAAATAAAGTAGTATTTATTTTTGATTACTTCCATATTTTACCTGAGATTTTAAAGCAATCATGAGAGTATTAATAGTTCACAATAAATATCAATCAAACAACATAGAGATTTAAATTATGAAACATTTCGTACTTTTACAAGCTTTAGGTGATAATTTAGTTACCTTGTCTTTATTGGAACAATTAAATGAAAAAATTCAAATTATAGGTACTAATAATACAAAAGTTATAATTAAACTTATGGGAATAGAAGATAAATTTAATATAAAAGTGGTATTTAAAGATATTCCAGCATTTTATGATATTAAAAAACAGGGTGTAATTAAAGCTATCAAAGATTTATATAGATTTATTATTTATATAAATAAAAATAATATTAAAACTTTAGTTTTAGAAAAAAAAGATTTAAGGAGTAGTTTGATTTCATTTCTTACCAAGTCTACTATTTATTATCCAAATAATTTAAACTCTAAAGTATATAAAAATCGTCAAAGTATGATAGAAAAAATATATAATCAAAAAATTACTTTAATTACTTATTCACTTTCTATAAATAATCCTAAAAGGATTGTTATAAATCCACTAACAAGAGTAGAGTTGAAAAATATAACAAAACATCATTTAGCATATATAATTAAATTATTAAATAGTAATGGATATAAAATATATTTAATTGATATAGAAAAAAAATATCAAGAATTATCGAATAATGTTTATAAATATTTAACAAATACAACACTTGAAGATGTTAAACAGTTAATAATAAAATGTGATTTATACATAGGTGCTGATTCTTTTTTAATTCACCTGGCTTATTATTTAAAAAGAAATTATTTTATAATATTTTATCGAGATAATGATAATTTTATGCCACAAAATATAACAAATAATTTTTATATAAAAGCTAATAAAATAGATAATTTTAATGGTGAAATAAATAAAAAATTCTATAACATAGGATTACTAAAGAATGGAGAATAAAGTTTGAAAATCTCAATAATAACAGTAGTCTGGAACAATCAAGAAACCATAAAAGATGCAATAGAATCAGTTTTAAACCAAACATATAAAAATATAGAATATATCATCATTGATGGGGCAAGTACGGATTCAACTATAGAGATAATTAAATCGTATGGAGATAAAATAAATATCTTTGTGAGTGAAAAAGATAATGGTATTTATGATGCGATGAACAAAGGAATTACTTTAGCTACAGGAGATGTGGTGGGGATACTTAATAGTGATGACATATATATGAATAATACAAGTATCCAAAATATAATATCAAAATTTGAAAAGAAAAAGCTGATTGTGTATATGGTGATTTGTACTATGTAAGTAAAAATAACATAAATAAAATTCAAAGGTATTGGAAACTATCTAATTTTAAAGAGGGGAGTTTTAAGAAAGGTTGGCATCCTGCCCATCCTAGTTTTTTTGTTAGAAAAAATATATATGAGAAGTATGGAGTTTTTGATCTTAATATAAAAATATCTGCTGACTTTGAACTGATGCTGAGATTTTTAGAAAGGTATAAAATTTCTAGTTCTTATTTAAATAAAGTAATAGTTAAAATGAGAATAGGGGGAGAAAGTAATAGAAGTATTAAAAATATTATTTTAGGAAATCTGCAAGTTCTAAAGGCATTTGATAAAAATAAAATAAAAGTAAATAAGATACTGTACTTTTTTTATAGATTTATTCCCAAGATTATTCAAATAATATATAAAGGCAATGTAAAATGATAAAAATAATAGGAGGCTCTGGTTTTATAGGGACGAGATTAGCCCAAAGACTAAGAAAAAGCAGTAATGAATTTTCTATTATTGATAAAGTTATAAGTAAATCTTTTAGTAATCTTTGTGAAGTAGTAAATATTATGGATATTAAAGGCTTAGGTGAAGTGCTTTATCCTGATAGTGTATTAATAAACTTAGCAGCAGAACATAGGGATGATGTTAGTCCAAAGAGCTTATATGATGATGTTAATGTTAAGGGAGCCAGAAATATATGCGAGGTGGCAGAAGAAAAAAATATTAGTACTATCATATTTACAAGCAGCGTAGCAGTCTATGGTTTTGCACCTGTAAATACGGATGAAAATGGTGAGATTAATTATTTTAATGATTATGGGCGTACTAAATATGAAGCTGAAATTGTATATAAACAATGGCAAGCTAAAGATCCTCAAGCAAGAAAACTTGTCATAATAAGACCGACTGTAGTTTTTGGTGAAAACAATAGAGGTAATGTATATAATTTATTTAAACAAATTTCTATGGGTAAATTTATTATGATTGGTAATGGAAATAACTCTAAATCAATGGCGTATGTAGAAAATCTTGCAGCTTTTATAGAGTATAGTTTAAGCTTTAAAAATGGTGTTCATATTTATAACTATATTGATAAACCTGATATAACAATGAATGTATTGATAGGAAATATTTTTAAAGCTTTTGGTAAAAAAGATAAAATAAAATTACGAGTACCTTATCTCATTGCCTATCTCATCGGAAAATTTTATGATATTCTTTCAAAAGTTACAGGCAAAAAATTTACGATAAGTTCCATTAGAATAAAGAAATTTTGCATGGACAGTATGTATAATACCAACATGTTAAAGACTGGATTTATTCCACCAGTAAAATTAGAAGATGCCTTACTCAAAACAATTAAATATGAATTTATAGATAATAATGCTAGATAGTTCAATATTTGGAAAAGGAAATTTATGATGATGGAAATTGCTTACTTAATTGTAGTATTTTTAGTATCATTTTGTATCGTTTATTTTCTAATAAAATATAAAAATAGCATCAATATACAAGCTCAGATTAACCATCGTTCTTTGCATACTTTTACAGTACCTAACTCAGGTGGAATAGCAATCTTCATAGCTTTTATTGCAGGCTTAGTCTTATTTGATGTCGAGATAGGCTATGAGGTAGTTTTATCTATGAGTATAGTTTTTGTATTTGGTTTATATGACGATATGTATGCAGCTAGTGCAAGAGAAAAATTTTTAGTTTTATTTTTAGTTGCGAATATACTCTTTTTTAATGCTTATGAGATAAAGTACTTAGGGACTTATCTAGGATATAATATCCAAATATCAAGCTTTGCCTCCTACTTATTTTTAGTATTTGTGATTGTTGGTTTTGTGAATGCTATGAATTTAATAGATGGCTTAGATGGATTAGTATCAACTATAGGTATAATCATTTTAAGTTCTTTTTTGTACATAGGTCTCAAAGTTCATGACCAATTTTTAATTTCGATAACATCTATATACATAGCAGCACTCCTTGGATATTTATATTTTAACTGGTCTCCAGCCAAAATTTTCATGGGTGATAACGGGAGTTTACCCTTAGGTTTGGTTATAGCTATAATTGCTATTCATTCTGTACAAATGCAATATATTACCCCTATATCTATTTTGATGCTTGCAGCTTTTCCTATACTAGATACTTTTTTTGTAATAACACATCGAATAAGTTCAGGGAAAAATCCTTTTTTAGCAGATCAATCACATATTCATCATATTGTATATAGACAGGAAAATAATAGAACTCCACGAACAGTCATTATTTTAGGTTTAATGCAATTATTACTTAGTTATATAGGTCTTGGTTTTAAAATTAAGGATGACAGTTTAATTCTAGGGTTATTTATTTTAGTTTTTTTGATATTATATTTTACATTGAATCCTTATACGGAAAAAGAACTCTAATATGATAATTTCTTATATCATTGTTAAAAATTATATTTTCAGCTACAATGTCCTTGAAAAATAAAAGGAGTTTAAATGAAAATTTTGATGATGATATTATTGGGAGCAACCTTAGCTTTTGCTGCCGTAGATATAAACACAGCAAGTAAAAAAGAATTGATGACGTTAAATGGAGTTGGTTCAAAAAAAGCGGATGCAATTCTTAAACATAGAGAAGGATCTTGTTTTAAAGATGTAAAAGCTTTAACAAATGTTAAAGGTATCGGACCTAAGTTTTTAGAAAAAAACCTCAAAGAGTTAAAAACTAGTAAGTGTAAAAAATAATACCCTTGTGGGGTATAATATCCCTATTGTCAAGACCAGTTAACTAAGTTTGACCTAATGAAAAAAATGGGGTTCTAAAAAGTACTAGAAACACGGCATGGTAATGGTTAAAAAGGTTTTATTTACAATATACTACCCCCCCCCAATAAGTCAAGACAACATTTCCAAATTTCTTATTCACCTTTAACTCTGTTACTTTATGAAACTGCTACTACATTTTCAGTATAGTTCTCATCATTTATTTGTAAACTCTCAAAGTAAACATTCATTGGTTTTTTATAGTAGACTTCTCCTAAAACCTTTTTCAATATTTGGATATATGTCCCTACTCAGTTACTTTAATTTAAAATATAAGAGTAATTTCAATATTACTAAAATATAATCTTGCTAAAGCCTATAAACAGGTATCTAAAGGGAGGTATTACTATGAGCTTTTAGGAGAAGTCCAGTTCAGTGTTTCATGAAATCTTTTATAATTGTAGAAGTCCATATAATCCGATACATCCTCTTTTAGTTCCTTAATTGTGTTGTACTGATTTAGATAAATTCTTTCAACTATACTACCCCCAAGAAAACCAAACAACATTTCAAAAGTTCTTATTTCATATACGATAAAATAAGAATAATAAAGTGAGGGTAGAAAGATGAGCAGAAAACGGACAACTTATTCAACAGAGCTAAAAACAAAATTGGTTTTAGAGCTTCTTAAAGAGGAAAAAACTCTTATAGAAATAGCTAAAGATAATGGTATTACACCCAATAATCTCAAAAACTGGAAGAAGCTATTTTTAGAGAATGCAGAGATGGCAATGGAACCTTCCAAAGTTGTAAAAGAGTATAAAGATGAAACTAAAAAACTTCAAGAAAAAATAGATGAATACGCAAAAACAGTAGGACAATTAACAGTGGAGAATAACTGGATGTGGGGAAAGCTGAGAAGCTCGGACTTATCTAGTAAAAAGGCTATGATAAATTTCGAGTTAAAGAGATTATCCGTAGTACAACAGTGTGCGGTACTAGATATTAGTAGAAGTTCGCTTTACTATATACCTGTAGTCAGCGAACATAAAGAAACCATCAAGGAGGAGATAAAATCTATCTTTGAAGAGATACCAATATATGGAGCTAAGAAGGTGCATTGCCAGTTACTAGAGAATGGTTTTAGTGTAAGTTTAAACACTGTGCAGAGTTATCGCAAAGAGTTAGGATTAAAGGCTATACTAGCTGTAAGAGAGCCTATTTCCTTAACTCAAGCCAATATACAACATCCTAAGTTCTCCTATAAACTTAGAGGGATAGGTATTACAAGAGCTAATCAAGTATGGAATACCGATATTACCTATATTAAAATCAATGGTGGTATGGTCTATCTTGCTGCTATCATTGATTGGTATTATAAAGCTGTTCTTTCATGGAAAATATCCAATACAATGGACACTGACCTTGTTATGGGAGTACTCAATGAAGCACTTCTTAAATATGAAAAACCAGAGATATTTAATACTGATCAAGGGAGTCAATATACTAGCTATATTTACACGCAAACACTTAAAGATAATGGCATTACTATCTCAATGGATGGTAAAGGTAGAGCTACTGATAATATTTGTATTGAGAGGTTCTGGAGAAGTGCTAAAGTTGAAAGAATTTATCTAAATCAGTACAACACAATTAAGGAACTAAAAGAGGATGTATCGGATTATATGGACTTCTACAATTATAAAAGATTTCATGAAACACTGAACTATAAAAAACCAATGAATGTTTACTTTGAGAGTTTACAAATAAATGATGAGAACTATACTGAAAATGTAGTAGCAGTTTCATAAAGTAACAGAGTTAAAGGTGAATAAGAAATTTGGAAATGTTGTCTTGACTTATTGGGGTAGTATATTTTATATCTAGCTATATTAGCTGGACTAATGGGAGCTACAGATTACAAACAAATTTCTATTTGGATAGATAAACATGTTCAAAAAGAAGAAGTAAAAAAACTTCTAGGTGTAGAATTTATAATAACACCAAAAAGAAGTGCTGTCTCAGATATACTTGCAAAAGTTGATAGTGAGGCAGTAGAACTTTTGTTCAGAGAATGGATAAGAATTTATGTCGATACTACAGGAAAACATCTAAGCGTAGATGGTAAAGTGATGAATGGTAGTAGATATAAAGACCAAAAGGCTATACAAGTTGTTGGTGCAGTTCTATCAGAGATAGGTGTAGTTATTGCTCATCAAAAAATTGCAGAGAAATCAAATGAAATACCTGAATTTCTCTTTACCTTTGATGCGATGAACACACAAAAAAACTCTTGATTCTATTGAGCAGAGTGGTTCAAAATATATTGCTAAAGTTAAAGGTAACCAAAAAACACTTCTTGATAAAATAAATGAAATATCAAGAGAGATAAAACCATCAAGCACTTATAAAGCTAAACCAATCCAGCAATCTAATGAGTGGATAAATAGAGAAGTATTTATATATGAACCAACTACTTTTTATCATAATGAAATTACCCATGTTCGCTCAATCATAAAAACTATTAAAAAAATACACAAGACAAACCATAAAACAGGAGAAGTAACAAACAGCACTAGTATTCAGTTCTGTATAGCAAATTTTCGTGAAAATGCGGAGTTCTTTCATGATAAAATTTTACTCCATTGGAAGGTAGAAACAATGCACCAATACAAAGATAATACACTTTTAGAAGATGACCATAATGCTCATCTAAATCCATTTTTAATGACAATTATCAGAAGCATTATTTTAAATATCTTGCACCTAAATGGTACAAAATCTATACAAGAACAACTCATTAACAATAGATGGGATTTAGATGATTCTATCGCTCAACTCTTGAAATTTAGTTTTTAGTGGATTGGGGTGCGAAATTTATGTACATATCTTGAGACCACTGCACAGTATAATCCAACAAAGCAACCTATTTAAAGGCATTAAAAGCACTTTTCAGCTAAAATAACATCACTAAGAAGAGGTAAAAAGTGGCATTTAAAGATACAAACAATACATTTTCAGATATAGCAGTAACATCAAGATTAGAAAAAGTAAATTCATTTCTTAAAGAGTTGGACTCTATTCTAGACTTTGATAAATTACGACCAGTACTAAATAGAAATGGAATTGCTAAAAGTAATGTAGCTGGAGCACCTGCTTATGATAATGTGTCAAGTTTCACCACGTTGTACCATTTCAAAAGCAATATCTTGAAACTCACTTGGTAAAATCTTAAATATTTCAGGCTTCATTTGAAACCAACTTTGAACTGCATCAAAAGGAGTTCTGACTTTGAGTTCTTTTCTTAAAGAACCATGTCTTCTATTGAAGTTATAGAATATCAAGAACTTATTTAAATCTTTCTTAACATCATCAATATTATCATAATCCTCACCCCAATCCATTAATAACTAGAAATTAAAAGTGGAATAATTATTGCTTGCTTTTGAGAAAAACAAGGTGATAAGAAAATGGCAATAAAAGCAAGAGATAAATTAGCACAAAAGCGTTCAAGAAAAGGCTATGCAAAAATAGCTGAATTAAATAAACTTTTAGAGTTACTATCAAGAGTTCCAGACCATCGTAAAGGTCAAGGTAAACGGCATAAATTAGAACATATCTTATATCTAGCTATATTAGCTGGACTAATGGGAGCTACAGATTACAAACAAATTTCTATTTGGATAGATAAACATGTTCAAAAAGAAGAAGTAAAAAAACTTCTAGGTGTAGAATTTATAATAACACCAAAAAGAAGTGCTGTCTCAGATATACTTGCAAAAGTTGATAGTGAGGCAGTTGAACTTTTGTTCAGAGAATGGATAAGAATTTATGTCGATACTACAGGAAAACATCTAAGCGTAGATGGTAAAGTGATGAATGGTAGTAGATATAAAGACCAAAAGGCTATACAAGTTGTTGGTGCAGTTCTATCAGAGATAGGTGTAGTTATTGCTCATCAAAAAATTGCAGAGAAATCAAATGAAATACCTGAATTTCTCTTTACCTTTGATGCGATGAACACACAAAAAAACTCTTGATTCTATTGAGCGAAGTGGTTCAAAGTATATTGCTAAAGTTAAAGATAACCAAAAAACACTTCTTGATAAAATAGATGAAATATCAAGAGAGATAAAACCATCAAGCACTTATAAAGCTAAACCAATCCAGCAGTCTAATGAGCGGATAAATAGAGAGGTATTTGTATATCAACCGACTACTTTTTATCATAATGAAATCACTCATGTTCGCTCAATCATTAAAACCATTAAAAAAATACACAAGACAAATCATAAAACTGGAGAAGTGACAAATAGTACTAGAATTCAGTTCTGTATTGCAAACTTTCGTGAAAGTGCAGAGTTCTTTCATGATAAAATCTTAAACCATTGGAAAGTAGAAACGATGCACCAATACAAAGATAATACACTTTTAGAAGATGACCACAATGCTCATTTAAATCCATTTTTAATGACAATTATTAGAAGCATGATTTTAAATATTTTACACCTAAATGGTGCTAAATCTATACAAGGACAACTCATTAATAATAGATGGGATTTAGATGACTCTATCGCTCAACTCTTGAAATTTAGTTTTTAGTGGATTGGGGTGTTTGAAACCAACTTTGAACTGCATCAAAAGGAGTTCTGACTTTGAGTTCTTTTCTTAAAGAACCATGTCTTCTATTGAAGTTATAGAATATCAAGAACTTATTTAAATCTTTCTTAACATCATCAATATTATCATAATCCTCTGCTTTGATTGTAGCATTCTTTATTGTTCCATTAACCCTTTCAACCATTCCATTAGTTTGAGGTGTATATGGAGCTGTTAGCCTGTGTTCTATCTCATCTTTAGTACATTCAATATCAAACTTATGATTGCCACTAACTTTGCCTTTACCTCTTGCCCATTTGTCGGTAAACTCCAGTCCATTGTCTGTGAGAATATGAGTTATGTAAAAAGGAAAAAACTCTTTACACTCTTTGAGAAATTCAACTGCATTAGCAGCTGTCTTATTTTCATATATTTTATAATACAATAGCCTTGTAGCTCTATCTATAGCTACAAAGAGATAATATTTTTGTTTGTCAAATTTTGGTAAATAGGTTACATCAATGTGCAAATAGCCAGGCTCATACTCTTTAAACTTTTTAGCTTTTGCCTTTTGTTCAACAGGAACTCTATTTATATCAAAGGCTCTCAAAGTTCTATAGACATTACTTCTGTTTGCATTTGGAATGACATCAACCATGGTATCTGTTAAGCCATCTAACTCCATCCAAGTAAGGGTTCTTACGACCCGTATAAGCTCCTTTTCTAAAGGTGTTAAAGCATATTTTGAGACCACTGCACAGTATAATCTAACAAAGCAATCTATTTAAAGGCATTAAAAGCACTTTTCAGCTAAAATAACATCACTAAGAAGAGGTACAAAGTGGCATTTAAAGATACAAACAATACATTTTCAGATATAGCAGTAACATCAAGATTAGAAAAAGTAAATTCATTTCTTAAAGAGTTGGACTCTATTATAGACTTTGATAAATTACGACCAGTACTAAATAGAAATGGAATTGCTAAAAGTAATGTAGCTGGAGCACCTGCTTATGATAATGTACTGATGTTTAGAGTACTGTTACTCCAGAAGTATTACAATCTCTCTGATCAAGCCACCCAAGATGCACTCTATGTAAACCTACTCTTTATTAGATTTGTAGGACTTAGCCTAGAGGATAGTGTACCAGACGAGAGTACAATCTGTAGATTTAGAAATTCCCTACTCAAGAACCGACTTTATGATAAATTATTTAACTCTGTAAATAAACAATTAGAGAGTAAAAACCTGATAGCGAAAAAAGGAAAATCTGTTTTAATTGATGCTACTCTCATTAGAAGTGATAACACGCAAATAAAAAATAAGACTAAAGAAGTATACAAAGAAGACAAGAAAGGTATTCAAACAATAAATGCTGAGTTAAATATAAAACTTGAAGTAGAGCTTCAATCCAAAAAGCCTTCAAAAAAGAAGATTCAAAGAATTCTTAATGCTAAAGCCCATAACTCCAAGACATACAAGAATGCACAACTTGATACACTACAAGGTATTGATACTAAAGATATAAAGACTTCTCAAATTATTATAAAGAATGAAGAAGATAGCTATAATCATCAAGATAAAATAGATAGTGAAGTAAGGATAGGCTTTCACGCATCAAAGAAACAATATACACAAGGCTATAAAGTACATATAGCAGTAGATGAGCAGAGTGGTATTATTATCTCCCAACAAACCACCTTCGCAAATACTCACGATATAGACACAGTAAAAACATTTGTAAAAGATATAGATGGAATGAAAGCTCTTTATGCTGATAAAGCATATAACTCAAAAGATATAGATACTTTTTTAGAAAGTGAAAATATAGAAAATATGGTATGTCTCAAAGAGAAACAAACTCTAAGGCAAGAACAGATTAAGCAGCAAAGAAAAGATGAAAAACCTAAACATAAGATTAGAGCTAAAGTTGAACATAGGTTTGCAGATATAAAAACTCAGATGAAAGGCTCAACTACAAAATTTATAGGACTCGTTAGAAATAATATGAATTTTACCCTTACCTGTATAGCTACTAATCTTAGATTATTAGGACAAAGACAAATAAGACAAAGATTAGAAGTAATTAGATGAATAATATAGAGCTAAAGAGCTTTAATAGACTAAAAAAGCTCCTAAAAATGACTGAATCTAATTTTATTGAAGATGGATTTTTTTAAATATTTGAAAAAATAGGATATATGAGTACTTTTTAATTATGCAGTCGGCTCCTTTTATATTATTTGGTCTTGAACTCTTATCATTTGAAAAATCTCTTTTTCTGTGTTTAGCAATAGTTTTCACATTTACATTATAGTTATCTGATAATTCAACATTTGTTAAATCAGATTGTTGTATTCTTTGTCTTACATGCTGGTTTGTTCTAGCATTGGAGTGATAGACTTGTGACATTATTTTAATCCTTTTGTGGTAAAAAGATTTTACTGTGATGTTATTAAGCTATCGCTTATTATTGAATTGGGCAACCATAACGTGGTGAAACTAGACAATTTAGTAAGTTATAAAAAAAAAATGATTATCTAGGAGCTAAAATTTTTCATTAAGTCAGAAAAATAGAATTTTTCTGCTCCATATTTTATGTTTTAGCTCTTCAATTTTAAAAATATTTGTACTTTATAGAGAGTTTTTATGTAAATAGAGGTACTCTAGCAAGTAAATTATGCTATATTCGTATTAAAGGTTGGAAGTAGTTATTTCGAGAAATTTAATATTTTAAGTAATAGAACATAAATAACTTCATAGCCAATGAAAAAATGATTTTCTTCGTTGAACTATACTTAACGATACTCGTGTAGACAAGTCAAATTCACATTAAATCTAAATCTTTTACATGAGATGTTAGCTATGAGTTTATTTATGTTCTCTTACTTAAGTTCTCTATTGTAGAGCATTGAATTTTAAGGAATACGGTATCAACCTTTAATGCGAATATAGCCTAAATTATTAATAAAGCAATAACTAATAGGACAAAAATAAATTTATATCTGATGAAAAGATTATATTCTTGGTTGAACTTAAGTAATAGACCTCAAATGATTTTAAAATTATTTAAGGGATAAAAGAGGAAAAGAATGAAAATAGGTAATTTTGATTTAGAAAAAGATGGTGTTTATATTATTGCAGAACTTAGTGCAAATCATAATGGTGATTTACAAATAGCTCTCCAAACAATAAAGGCTGCTAAAGAGTGTGGTGCGAATGCTATAAAACTTCAAACATATACAGCAGATACTATGACTTTAAAATCTAATAAAGAAGATTTCATTATAAAAGGTGGTACACTTTGGGATGATAGGAAACTTTATGAACTTTATCAAGAAGCATATACCCCATGGCAATGGCATAATGAACTATTTGAGTATGCTAGGAGTATAGATATTGATATATTTTCCTCACCATTTGATAAAACTGCTGTTGATTTTTTAGAAACTTTCAATCCATCCGCTTATAAAATAGCCTCTTTTGAGATAACAGACTATGAACTCATACGATATACAGCCTCAAAGATGAAACCTATGATAATCTCTACTGGAATTGCTACAATACAAGAGATTCAAGATACTGTAAATATATGTAGAGAAGTTGGAAACGAGGATATAATCTTGTTAAAATGTACAAGTGCCTATCCAGCACCACTCGATGAAGCAAACCTAAAAATGATTCCAAACCTTGCTTCAACCTTTGGAGTAATAAGTGGTTTTTCAGATCATACACTAGGGATTATAGCCTCCATAACGGCGGTAGCTCTCGGAACAAGAGTAATAGAAAAACATTTTATTTTAAATAAGTCTATCGGTGGAGTTGATGCTGAATTTTCCATGGATAAACAAGAGTTTACTAAGATGGTTAAAGCCTTACGAGATACAGAAAAACTTCTTGGAAAAATCGACTATAGTATGACAGAAAAAAAACTCAAAAATAGACAGTTTTCACGGAGCTTATATATTTCCAAAGATATAAAAAAAGGAGAACTCTTTAGCCACAAAAATATTAGAAGTGTAAGACCAGGATACAGTTTACACCCAAAATATTTAGATGATTTATTAGGGAAAACAGCAAAAAAGAATTATAGCTTTGGGGATAGACTAAGCTTATTATGAGCAAGATTTAGGAGGTTTATTTTTACAGTAGTCGTCATTTTTAAAAAATAAAAGAATAAAGAGCTTGGTTTTAAAGTATAAATACCCTTATGAAAAAGACCAAACTCGAAGATAATTGTAACATATTGAAAGAACAGATAAAAGAACATACAAATTTTAACAGAGCAAGAATATTTGTAATAGTTGGATTGATAGTATCAATTTCAAAATTAAGAGCAGTAAATCTTAAAAAGTTAGCAACTGTATTAAATGCAAGAGAATCCAAAACAGCAAACTATAGAAGGATAGGAAGATTTTTCAATGAGTTTTCATTCGATAAAAAGATAATTGCACAGATGTTGTTAAGTTTTTTACCTAAAGAAAGATGGGTATTAGCAATTGATAGAACAAATTGGAAATTTGGTAAAGTACATATCAATATATTGATGTTAAGCGTTGCTTATAAAGGGATGGCCATCCCTATTGTATGGTATATATTGAAGAAAACAACGAAGCAAGGTAATTCAGGTTTTAAAGATAGAATTAGAATTATAAAAAAGTTTATTGATATATTTGGTGTAGATAAGATTGAAGTTTTAACAGCAGATAGAGAGTTTGTAGGGAAGGTTTGGTTTAAGTGGCTCAAGAAAAGAGAAATACCATTTGCCATTAGAATTATGAACTGATGTTACGATAATCTAAACCTTCAAATTTACAAAAGGTGACATATTAAAAATAGATGGCATTAAAAATGCTTAAAATATATATGAAGCAATTAGAAGATATGTACATAAATTTCGCAATCAGTTCATTTAGTAAGATAGAGATGACAAAACTTTCAAAAGTAACAGGTAATAGTCATGATGTTTTCACAAAGCATCTACTATTAAATGATTCTCTTGATGATGAAAAGACTTTGTGGAAATCAATAAAACCATTTTTAAGAGATTATGAGAATGAAGACAATGCTTGTATTATTATCGATGATATGCTTATGCATAAGCCTTGGAGTAAAGTAAATGATGTAGTTTGCTGGCATTATGACCATGTCTCACAAAAGATGTAAAAAGGTATCTTAATGCTAAATTTTCATTATACAGATGCTACAGGTATATCTATCCCTTTGGGATATGAAATTATCACAAAAACTGAAAATAAGTGGAGTGAGGAACATCAGAAGAATATTAAAAAATCTCTCTTTAGTAAAAATGAAATAATGCAAGATAAACTTCAAATTTTACATCACAATAATGAAGTGAAATATAAATATATTTTATTTGATAAATGGTTTTCAAGTATTAAGAATCTACTTTTTATAGAAGAAGAACTAAACAAGAAGTTTGTATGTCCAATAAAAAGTAATAGAAAAATAGCACTCACTTTAGAAGAAAGAAATAAAGGAAAATATGTTAATATCTCAAGCATAGATATAAAGGGTGGTAGTAGTCGGTTGATATATCTTGAAGGTTATAAAAAACCTCTAAGACTTATCAATCAAGTGGTCAAAAACGGCGATGATGGCGAATCTACTTATTTATATCTTGTTACTAATGATATAGACTTATCTTTCAATCAGGTACTTGAAATCTACAAAAGACGGTGGAAAATAGAGGAATATCATAAATCTTTAAAACAAAATTTAAAAATAGAACACTCTCCAACAAAAGTTGAAACATCACAAAGAAATCATATACATTTATCTGTTCGTGGTTTTATAAAACTTGAGAAACTTCGATTAAACTATAAAATGAACCACTTTGCCATTAGACTTCTTGCAAAACTCCTATATACCACAGAGAGCTAAGAAGGACTAAAATTGTGTAAAACAAATTTTTATTCCTAGCCTAAGCTAAGGGTAAAATATTTTTTTGTGCAAGGTTAGTACTTACTATCCCTTCCATAGGACACTTTATAGAGAGCCTTACTCAGCGTTAAAGAACCCCAACCCTAGCTTTGGCTACGCTTGAGAACATTTACCTTGATTAAAACTCTCTATAAAGTGCTAAGCCATATAAGGAGTTTTGCAAGAAGTCTATTAAGGAAAAAATATATATTGAGGCTCTCAAAGTCGCCTACCAAAAAGTTGAAGAATTACAAGTTGCTTAGATTTGTAGCACTTCTTAAACTTTATGAATTTAGATTATCGTAACATCAGTTATGAATAATAAAAAAGTGAAAGTTGGTCGAGGAGATGTAAAGGTTAATACTCTTTTTAGAAATCTTAATCTAAATGAACATACTTTTTATAGAACTAAAAAAACGATATATGATTATAAAGGCTTATCTCTAATCGGATTGAGGATGAAGGATAAATTTCTAATTATTGCCACAAATACTAAGCAAGAAAAAGCATTGGAATTTTATAAACTGATGTTACGATAATCTAAATTCATAAAGTTTAAGAAGTGCTACAAATCTAAACAACTTGTAATTCTTCAACTTTTTGGTAGGCGACTTTGAGAGCCTCAATATATATTTTTTCCTTAATGGCAAAGTGGTTCATTTTATAGTTTAATCGAAGTTTCTCAAGTTTTATAAAACCACGAACAGATAAATGTATATGATTTCTTTGTGATGTTTCAACTTTTGTTGGAGAGTGTTCTATTTTTAAATTTTGTTTTAAAGATTTATGATATTCCTCTATTTTCCACTGTCTTTTGTAGATTTCAAGTACCTGATTGAAAGATAAGTCTATATCATTAGTAACAAGATATAAATAAGTAGATTCGCCATCATCGCCGTTTTTGACCACTTGCTTGATAAGTCTTAGAGGTTTTTTATAACCTTCAAGATATATCAACCGACTACTACCACCCTTTATATCTATGCTTGAGATATTAACATATTTTCCTTTATTTCTTTCTTCTAAAGTGAGTGCTATTTTTCTATTACTTTTTATTGGACATACAAACTTCTTGTTTAGTTCTTCTTCTATAAAAAGTAGATTCTTAATACTTGAAAACCATTTATCAAATGGACTTCTCCTAAAAGCTGATAGTAATACCTCAATTTAGATACCTGTTTATAGGCTTTAGCAAGATTATATTTTAGTAATATTGAAATTACTCTTATATTTTAAATTAAAGTAACTGCGTAGGGACATATATCCAAATATTGAAAAAGGTTTTAGGAGAAGTCTAATAAAATATATTTATATTTCACTTCATTATTGTGATGTAAAATTTGAAGTTTATCTTGCATTATTTCATTTTTATTAAAGAGAGATTTTTTAATATTCTTCTGATGTTCCTCACTCCACTTATTTTCAGTTTTTGTGATAATTTCATATCCCAAAGGGATCACCCTAATCCATTAATAACAAAAGTATAAAAAAGGAACAATTATTGCTTTAGTTACAGAAAAACAAAGTGATAATAAAATGGCAATAAAATCAAGAGATAAATTAGCACATAAGCGTTCAAGAAAAGGTTATGCAAAAATAGCTGAATCAAATAAACTTTTAGAGTTACTATCAAGAGTTCCAGACCATCGTAAAGGTCAAGGGAAACGGCATAAACTAGAACATATTTTATATCTAGCTATATTGGACTTCTCCTAAAAGCTCATAGTAATACCTCACTTTAGATACCTGTTTATAGGCTTTAGAAAGATTATATTTTAGTAATATTGAAATTACTCTTATATTTTAAATTAAAGTAACTGCGTAGGGACATATATCCAAATATTGAAAAAGGTTTTAGGAGAAGTCTATTAGCTGGACTAATGGGAGCTACAGATTACAAACAAATTTCTATTTGGATAGATAAACATGTTCAAAAAGAAGAAGTAAAAAAACTTCTAGGTGTAGAATTTATAATAACACCAAAAAGAAGTGCTGTCTCAGATATACTTGCAAAAGTTGATAGTGAGGCAGTTGAACTTTTGTTCAGAGAATGGATAAGAATTTATGTCGATACTACAGGAAAACATCTAAGCGTAGACACCCCAATCCATTAATAACTAGAAATTAAAAGTGGAATAATTATTGCTTGCTTTTGAGAAAAACAAGGTGATAAGAAAATGGCAATAAAAGCAAGAGATAAATTAGCACAAAAGCGTTCAAGAAAAGGCTATGCAAAAATAGCTGAATCAAATAAACTTTTAGAGTTACTATCAAGAGTTCCAGACCATCGTAAAGGTCAAGGTAAACGGCATAAATTAGAACATATCTTATATCTAGCTATATTAGCTGGACTAATGGGAGCTACAGATTACAAACAAATTTCTATTTGGATAGATAAACATGTTCAAAAAGAAGAAGTAAAAAAACTTCTAGGTGTAGAATTTATAATAACACCAAAAAGAAGTGCTGTATCAGATATACTTGCAAAAGTTGACAGTGAGGCAGTTGAACTTTTGTTTAGAGAATGGATAAGAATTTATGTCGATACTACCGGAAAACATCTAAGCGTAGATGGTAAAGTGATGAATGGTAGTAGATATAAAGACCAAAAGGCTATACAAGTTGTTGGTGCAGTTCTATCAGAGATAGGTGTAGTTATTGCTCATCAAAAAATTGCAGAGAAATCAAATAAAATACCTGCTTTACAAGCTATGATAGCAGAGCTTGGAGATGAATTTCTCTTTACCTTTGATGCGATGAACACACAAAAAAACTCTTGATTCTATTGAGCAAAGTGGTTCAAAGTATATTGCTAAAGTTAAAGATAACCAAAAAACACTTCTTGATAAAATAGACTTCTTGCAAAACTCATTTTCCAGCAACCTCAAATCCACGGTCAAAATTAACTAATCCACATATCAGATTGAAGCGAAGATTGAACCTTTTTCTACGGTTACGATATTTCTGTTTAAGGATTTGAAAAGTCTTTAATTTAGCATTGATATGTTCAACACATATGCGAGCTGAAGCTTCTCTTTTATTTTGATTTTTTTGTGTATCAGTTAATGGATGTAGCTTTGATTTCTTATATGGTATTTGAGTGTTATTATGTTGCTTTTTAATACCAAGATAGCCTAAATCTACATAGATACAAGTTTGAGGTTTCACAGGTAGATCACTCTGTTTAAAGAGTTTAAAATCATGAGTAGTACCTTTGCATGTATGAGCACAAATAATACGTTCATCCTTGTCAATAACGATTTGCCCTTTTAGTGTATGGTTTCTTTTCTTCCCTGAGTAGTAATCTCTTTGCTTTTTTTTGGTCGTTGTATGGGGGACTCTGTAGCATCAATGACGATAAACTCTAAGTCCATATCATCTCCATATAAAGCACGTTTACTTGGTAATGAAAACTTTCCAGATTTTATTAAAACATCTTCAACATCTCTTACTATTCGAGAAGCTGTAGATTCACTTACTCCATAATCAAAGCCAATATGTTCTAAGGTTCTATATTCTCTGTAATAACTTAACATTAATAGTACTTTTTCTTTTGAATCTAAACTTTTTCTACCACCAACTCCATGGTTTTTAGTTCTCTCTTTTTCATAGGCTATAAATACTAAAAGCATTTCATTAAATGTATCTTTATTTACACCAATAAGACGCTTAAAATTCTTTGGTTCTTTCTTCTGTAATTTTTCATATTAGACTTCTTGCAAAACTCCTATATACCTTAGCACTTTATAGAGAGTTTTAATCAAAGTAAATGTTCTCAAGCGTAGCCAAACGGTTGGGGTTCTTTAACGCTGAGTAAGACTCTCTATAAAGTGTCCTATGGAAGGGATAGTAAGTACTAACCTTACATAAAAAAATATTTTACCCTTAGGCTAGGAATAAAAACTTGTTTTACACAATTTTAGTACTTCTTAGCTCTCTGCGGCATATAGGAGTTTTGCAAGAAGTCTATTTATTCATATCAATCTGATAGCATTTTTAGTTCCTACTTTTAGAGTTTTGCAAGAAGTCTAATAGATGAAATATCAAGAGAGATAAAACCATCAAGCACTTATAAGGCTAAAGCAATCCAGCAGTCTAATGAGCGGATAAATAGAGAGGTATTTGTATATCAACCGACTACTTTTTATCATAATGAAATCACCCATGTTCGCTCAATCATTAAAACCATTAAAAAAATACACAAGACAAACCATAAAACAGGAGAAGTAACAAACAGCACTAGTATTCAGTTCTGTATAGCAAATTTTCGTGAAAATGCGGAGTTCTTTCATGATAAAATTTTACTCCATTGGAAGGTAGAAACAATGCACCAATACAAAGATAATACACTTTTAGAAGATGACCATAATGCTCATCTAAATCCATTTTTAATGACAATTATCAGAAGCATTATTTTAAATATCTTGCACCTAAATGGTACAAAATCTATACAAGAACAACTCATTAACAATAGATGGGATTTAGATGACTCTATCGCTCAACTCTTGAAATTTAGTTTTTAGTGGATTGTGGTGATTGTTCCATTAACCCTTTCAACCATTCCATTAGTTTGAGGTGTATATGGAGCTGTTAGCCTGTGTTCTATCTCATCTTTAGTACATTCAATATCAAACTTATGATTGCCACTAACTTTGCCTTTACCTCTTGCCCATTTGTCTGTAAACTCCAGTCCATTGTCTGTGAGAATATGAGTTATGTAAAAAGGAAAAAACTCTTTACACTCTTTGAGAAATTCAACTGCATTAGCAACTGTCTTATTTTCATATACTTTATAATACAATAGCCTTGTAGCTCTATCTATAGCTACAAAGAGATAATATTTTTGTTTGTCAAATTTTGGTAAATAGGTTACATCAATGTGCAAATAGCCAGGCTCATACTCTTTAAACTTTTTAGCTTTTGCCTTTTGTTCAACAGGAACTCTATTTATATCAAAGGCTCTCAAAGTTCTATAGACATTACTTCTGTTTGCATTTGGAATGACATCAACCATGGTATCTGTTAAGCCATCTAACTCCATCCAAGTAAGGGTTCTTACGACCCGTATAAGCTCCTTTTCTAAAGGTGTTAAAGCATATTTTATATTATTTGGTCTTGAACTCTTATCATTTGAAAAATCTCTTTTTCTGTGTTTAGCAATAGTTTTCACATTTACATTATAGTTATCTGATAATTCAACATTTGTTAAATCAGATTGTTGTATTCTTTGTCTTACATGCTGGTTTGTTCTAGCATTGGAGTGATAGACTTGTGACATTATTTTAATCCTTTTGTGGTAAAAAGATTTTACTGTGATGTTATTAAGCTATCGCTTATTATTGAATTGGGCAACCATAACGTGGTGAAACTAGACAATAATGTACTGATGTTTAGAGTACTGTTACTCCAGAAGTATTACAATCTCTCTGATCAAGCCACTCAAGATGCACTCTATGTAAACCTACTCTTTATTAGATTTGTAGGACTTAGCCTAGAGGATAGTGTACTAGACGAGAGTACAATCTGTAGATTTAGAAATTCCCTACTCAAGAACCGACTTTATGATAAATTATTTAACTCTGTAAATAAACAATTAGAGAGTAAAAACCTGATAGCTAAAAAAGGAAAATCTGTTTTAATTGATGCTACTCTCATTAGAAGTGATAACACGCAAATAAAAAATAAGACTAAAGAAGTATACAAAGAAGACAAGAAAGGTTAGCCTATTCCAATACTAAATAATCCTTAATAAACCCATATTTCAATCTTACCATAGAGAAGAGCATCAAAGCCTCAGCTAAATTTTGAGTTGTATCAACAATTTTTCTACCTATATTTTGAACTTTATTAAGATGAAGAATATTGATTACAATACTTCTTAAAATTGAAAAACTAAATGCACCTTTATTAATTTTGCATCTATCTTCATTAAGTGCTGTATCTTTATAAAAGTGCATTGTCTCAACACTCCACTCTTGGAGTATCTTTTGCAAAAATGATTCTGCACTATCTGTATCATTTGAGATATAGTAATGTGTCTTTGTCTCTTTGCAATTAACAATTTTATCAACTCTGATTACTGAATGAATAAAAACACCATCCCATGGATATATACAGTTTTGATACACATATATATTTCTTTGTATGAAATCATTTGATTGTTTAATTTCCATTTGAAAACTTGAATCGATAGAAGAAGCTTCCTCTATCTCTTTAGCTAGCGACAGTAAAGTTTTTTGATTCTTTTTTACTTTTGCTATAAACTTTGAACCGCTACCAGATGCCTTTTTAAGAGTTTTTTTGTGTGTTTAAAGCATCAAAGCCATAACTAAATGTCTCATCAAGCTCACCTATTAGTTCTTGAAATGCTGGTATCTCATTAGACTTTTTGTCTATCTCTTTATGGGCAATAATTAATTTTGTTTCTGCTAAAACTGCAGATAAAACAGATACTGCATTATCTTTAGCATTTGCACTTCCTCTTAGAACTTTACCATCTACGGCTGCTACTGCATGTGCTGGTATATCTATAAAAATTCGTATCCATCTGCGGAAGGCTTTTTCTAATTCAATCTTATCAACTATTTCAAAAAAGTCATACACTCTTGATTTTCCTGGGGCTTTAAAAAATTCTACACCTAATAGTTTTTTTATCTCTTTTCGTTTACCGTTATTCTTCATCCATTGATGTATTTCAATTGGATTCTTTGCACCCATCAGAATTGCAATTACCGATAAATACATCATCATAGGTAAACTATATTGTCTCGCTTGTTCTCTTCCTTGCTCTGATATTTCCTCTTTAAAAATTTCTAATAATTTATTGCTCATTTCTGCCCCTTTTAGAGCTATAAGCAAATATTGTTCTTAGTATCGGAATGGGCTAGCTTTACAAGCTATGATAGCAGAGCTTGGAGATGAATTTCTCTTTACCTTTGATGCGATGAACACACAAAAAAACTCTTGATTCTATTGAGCAAAGTGGTTCAAAGTATATTGGACTTCTCCTAAAAGCTCATAGTAATACCTCCCTTTAGATACCTGTTTATAGGCTTTAGCAAGATTATATTTTAGTAATATTGAAATTACTCTTATATTTTAAATTAAAGTAACTGAGTAGGGACATATATCCAAATATTGAAAAAGGTTTTAGGAGAAGTCTATTGCTAAAGTTAAAGATAACCAAAAAACACTTCTTGATAAAATAGATGAAATATCAAGAGAGATAAAACCATCAAGCACTTATAAAGCTAAACCAATCCAGCAGTCTAATGAGCGGATAAATAGAGAGGTATTTGTATATCAACCGACTACTTTTTATCATAATGAAATCACCCATGTTCGCTCAATCATTAAAACCATTGGACTTCTCCTAAAACCTCTTCCATTAATTTCATTAAAGCCCTATAGCTTGGCAGTATTTTAGAATTTAAGGGTAATTTTCATTTTTACTATTACAAATTCTTGTTTAAAGTCTATATATAGGCAATTAGAGCATATATTTGTATGGTCTTTTAGGAGAAGTCTATTAAAAAAATACACAAGACAAATCATAAAACTGGAGAAGTGACAAATAGTACTAGAATTCAGTTCTGTATTGCAAACTTTCGTGAAAGTGCAGAGTTCTTTCATGATAAAATCTTAAACCATTGGAAAGTAGAAACGATGCACCAATACAAAGATAATACACTTTTAGAAGATGACCACAATGCTCATTTAAATCCATTTTTAATGACAATTATTAGAAGCATGATTTTAAATATTTTACACCTAAATGGTGCTAAATCTATACAAGGACAACTCATTAATAATAGATGGGATTTAGATGACTCTATCGCTCAACTCTTGAAATTTAGTTTTTAATGGACTGGGGTGTTACTGTGTTACTTATATTGCACAATAAGCTTCTATTAACGATTATAGCGATATAATTGCTCTAAATAAATAGAATCAAATTGCGAAAAAAACTAATAGACATGTAGAAATAACATGCACAAAATTGCCAATTGTACTGCACTGTGATTATGTGTAAAAATAAAAGCTTAGTTAAACCCGTAACATAGGGAAAGAGAAAACACACATGGTACTAATAGACCTACAAGAAATTTCCAAACACTACTCCGCTCAAAAGATACTTTCTCAAATAAACTTTCATATAGATGAGGGTGAACGCATTGTTATCATTGGCAAAAATGGGAGTGGAAAATCCACTTTAATGAAAATCGTTCATGGTACTTTAGAATATGACGCTGGAAGAAGAATAATAAAAAATAATTTAGAAGTAAAAATGCTAGATCAGCGACCAAACTTTAAAGAGGGTCATACTGTTAGAGAAGCTGTTGAAGATGGATTAAGAGAACTCAATACTGCCAAAACTAGATACAACGAGCTTTCTTTACTTTTAGCAGAGGACTTTGAAAATAAAAAACTCATAGATGAACATGAAAACCTTTCTAAGTATATAGACCATCATAATGCTTGGAATTTAGATGATAAGGTGGAACGAATTATTCAGCATTTCAACCTTAAAGAGTATGAACACAAGCCTATCGTTTTACTTAGTGGAGGTGAGCAAAGGCGTGTTGCCTTGGCATCATTACTTTTGCAAAAACCAGATGTTTTACTCCTTGATGAACCTACTAATCATCTTGATGTATATATGGTTGAATTTTTAGAAGAGTTGATTTTAAAAGAAAAATTTACACTTATTTTCATCTCCCATGATAGATATTTTATAGATAAAATTGCAACAAAATCTATAGAAGTTGAGGACTGTGCATTAAGAGAATACACGGGTGGATACTCTAACTATCTCTTACAAAAAGCTGAGTGGATACGAACACTTCAAAAACAGCATGACAATCTTTTAGATGTTTTAAAGCGTGAAAATGAATGGTTTGCTCGTGGTGTTAGAGCAAGACTTAAACGCAATGAGGGAAGAAAAGAGCGTCTTATGACCTTAAGAGAAGATGCTAAAAATAATCCTGCAAAAATCAGAAAAATGTCTGTAGAACTTCAAAGAGAAGCAAAACATTTTAACCGTGATAAAAGCATAAATAAACAAAAGATGCTTTTTGAGGTGGAAAATTTATCTCTTACTCTTGGAAATAAAGAGCTACTCAAAGAGTTCACAACAAGAATTTTACAAAAAGATGTTATTGCCATAGTAGGACCAAATGGAAGTGGAAAATCTACACTCTTAAAAGCCTTATTAGGACGACTTAAACCAACAGCTGGAACAATAAAACAGGGTGAATTTAAAATTGGTTACTTCGATCAACATCGTGAAATGTTAGATGATTCTAAAAATTTAATGGAAACTTTTTGCCCTCATGGTGGAGATAGGGTAAATGTACGTGGAAAAGATATGCATGTTTATGGATACTTAAAAAATTTCCTTTTCCCTCGTGAATTTTTAGAGAAAAAAATAGCCGTACTAAGTGGTGGTGAAAAAAACAGAATTGCCCTTGCCTTACTTTTTACTTTAGAAGTAGATATTTTAATTCTTGATGAGCCTACAAATGACTTAGACATACCGACTATCAATATTTTAGAAGAGCAACTTACAAATTTTTCTGGTGCTGTTATCATTGTAAGCCATGATAGATATTTTGTTGATAAGATTGCTAAAAAACTTTTTATATTTAAAGAAGATAAACATATAGAGGTGTCACATCAACAGTATTCTCAATACTTAGATTTAGAAAAAGAACTCAAAGAGCTTGATATTATGGAAGCCGATGCTAAGAAAATTGAAGTAGTTAAAGAAACGCTTAGCGAAAAACCAAAAATCCTCAAACTTACCTTTAAAGAAAAAATAGCCTTAGAAAAACTTCCCAAAGAGATAGATGAACTTGAAGAAAAGATAGAAAAAAAAAACAATTGTTTGGCTAATCCCTCCTGTTATGAAGAGATTGGTTTAGGCACTCTAGCTAAAGAGCTTGAAGCACTTGAAAAAATGTATGAACAAAAAGTTGAAGCGCTTTTAAGTATTGAAGAAAAACAAGAAGAAATGAATACTTTATAAAAATAAAAATAGTAAAAGAAGAAAAATGAATAAAGAAAAAGTAAGTATCGTTATTTTAGCTGCTGGAAAAGGTAGTCGTATGAAATCATCTAAGGCAAAAGTGCTTCATAATATTAGCGGTAAAGCGATGTTGTATCACATCATCAAGACTGCTCAAGAGATTTCAAATGATATAACGGTAGTGATTGCACATCAAAAAGAAGAGGTTCAAGAAGTGATGGAGCCTTATTTTGATACTATAAATTTTATTATTCAAGATACGAAAAATTACCCTGGAACTGGTGGAGCTATGAAAAACATAGCTCCTAAAAATGAAAAAGTTCTCGTGCTAAATGGTGATATGCCACTCATTACAGCAGATGCACTTTTAGGATTTTTAAACACAGATGCAGATATTATCATGTCTATTTTTGATGTAAAAAATCCAAGTGGGTATGGTCGTGTTATTATTAAAGATGGGCAAGTTCAAAGAATTGTGGAACAAAAAGATGCCTCAGAAATAGAGTTAAAAATCACAACTGTAAATGCAGGTATTTACGCCTTTTCTTTATCCGTCATAAAGAAATATATCCCTCTTTTAAGCAATGCTAATGCACAAAAAGAGTATTACCTCACAGATGTGATAGCACTAGCAAAAGAAGATGGTCTTAGTATCTTCCCTCTTTTTGTAAATGAAGAAAGTTTTAAAGGAGTTAATTCTAAAAAAGATCTCGCAGATTGTGAAGTGATAATGCAAAATAAGATTAAAAATAGATGGATGGATAAGGGTGTTACCATGCAACTTCCCTCGAGCATATATATCGAAGAAAGTGTTGTTTTTGAGGGAGAATGTATGGTGGAAAATGGCTGTAAAATCACAGGAAATACTTTAATAAAAAACTCTCATATCAAATCAAATTCAGTGATAGAAAACTCTATTATTAAAAATTCGGACATTGGTCCACTTGCTCATATTCGTCCATTTTCAGATATACAAGATTGCCATATAGGAAATTTTGTAGAGGTGAAAAAAAGCTCTTTAACTGGGGTAAAAGCAGGTCATCTTAGCTATATTGGTGATGCACAGATTGATGAGGGTACAAATATTGGAGCTGGAGTTATTACTTGTAATTACGATGGTATCAATAAACATAAAACAATTATTGGTAAAAATGTTTTTATAGGAAGTGATTCTCAACTTATTGCACCTATTGAAATAGAAGATGAGGTGATGATTGCAGCAGGGACGACCATTACAAGTGGAAAAATTCCTAAAGGTTCTCTTGTTATAAATAAAATAAAAGTTCGTGCTATTAAAGATTTTTACTATAAATTTTTCTCTAAAAATGACTTAAAGTGAAATTATCGCTGTGCTAAGGGCTCACACTTAAAAAGAATTGGATTTTTGTGCGATAATTGAGTATAATTGTTGGAATAACTACTTCTTAATAAAAAGGATAGGATTATGAAACGAGTAAATAATTTGCTAATTAGTATAGTTTTAGTTTTTATGTTGTCCCTAGGGGTTTCTGCCATGGATGTAAATGACACTATAGGAACAAACAAAGAAGATGAAAAGGGTCTTTGGCATTCTACTCTTGATATAGGGTTACAGATATTACCGGATTATAATGAAAATGGGGAAAATCAAGGGTTTAATAAAAGTAGGATGTTTGCGAATATTAACTTTGATTCTAGGTGGATAGATGATAATGCAAGTTTTTTTTATTTAACAAATGTTGGAATTGATATGAAACTTTTAGGTACAGCTAATAATGATGTTAATAGAACAGCCTCTATTCCTAGCTCTTTTAATAATATCTCTGATACTCTTGATCTTTCTATCTATTATCAGTTTGTTCCTAATTTAAAGTGGTTTAAAATAGGCAACACACGAAATATTTTTTCAGAAATAGGATTCATAACACACTTTGGAATTCGTTCTCGTAAAGAAAAATCTATAAATAATGATACAGTTGATACTTATGCGGATATAGGAGTAAAATATAGCTTTTTTAGAGAGAACCCCTATTCAGATAATAAGGGAATGGCAAAAGGACTTCCTGATTTTTATATAGGTGGATACTATAGACAATATAGTGACTATAATGGGTTTAATAGTACAAGGTATATTATAGACTTTAAATATAAAGTTCTTCCCCATTCCAACTTTTTTCTAGGAGCGGAAGCAAATTTAGGAGATAAAGATGATGAACTTTATTTAACTTTGACTTTTAGAAATGATATTGAGAAGTTATTTAGTTTTTTTTAGCATAGATTAGACTTCTTGCAAAACTCCTATATACCACAGAGAGCTAAGAAGGACTAAAATTGTGTAAAACAAATTTTTATTCCTAGCCTAAGCTAAGGGTAAAATATTTTTTTGTGCAAGGTTAGTACTTACTATCCCTTCCATAGGACACTTTATAGAGAGCCTTACTCAGCGTTAAAGAACCCCAACCCTAGCTTTGGCTACGCTTGAGAACATTTACCTTGATTAAAACTTTCTATAAAGTGCTAAGCCATATAAGGAGTTTTGCAAGAAGTCTATTAAAGAATAAGCCTCTGTTGAGAAGTTATTCAGATTTTTAATTGGTATACTATTCTGAGAAAGTCAAGACAACTTTTGAGAGATTCCTATTCCTTTTCATCACTATTATCTTATGAAACTTTCAGATTATATTTGCTATAACTTTCATTATTTATTTGTAAACTTTTGAGAAAAGTAATAGATATTTCAAAGTAAAAACAAAAAAGCACAGAGTAAAAATGATATTTTAGAAATTTAGTAGATTTATTGTAAAATACACGATAAATAGACTCAAATATTTTTTAAAGTTTAAAAATGACTATAAAAAAAATTAGCTAATTTGGATTATTGAATTTACCAGTGGCTCTTTATTAAACTTTATTAAAAATTTGATACAATCGCATTAGACTTTTTATAAAACTCCTATATGCCTTAGAGAAATAAGAAGTAGTGAGCTTGTGTAAAACAAAATTTTATGCGAGATTGCTACTTATTATTCCTTCCTCAGGACACTTTATAGAGAACTTTACTCAGAGTTAAACAATCTCAACCGTAGCTTTAACTACGCTTAAGAAGATTTGTTTTGATTGAAACTCTCTATAAAGTGCTGAGACATATAGGAGTTTTGAAAGAAGTCTATAAATATAACCTAAAGGTAGATAATGATTATTTCTGTTGATTTGCTAAAAGATAAAAATATACTTTTAGGAGTAAGTGGCTCTATTGCTGTTTATAAATCTCTTGAACTCACCCGTCTTTTAGTTAAAGCAGGTGCAAATGTAAAAGTTGTGATGAGTGAAGCATCTAAGAAATTTGTAACAGCCCTTAGCTTTGAAACACTTACATCAAATAAAGTTCTTGATGATTTAAATGAGTCATGGATAGATAATCATAACCATATACAAACAAGTCAGTGGGCAGATATTTTTATCATAGCTCCAGCAACTGCAAATACCATCGCAAAATTGGCAAGTGGGTTAGCGGACAATATTCTTCTCCAATGTGCTTTAGCTTATCCAAAAATAAAACTTTTAGCTCCATCAGCAAATACAAATATGCTCCACAATCCAATAACACAGAAAAATTTAAAAACCTTAGCTAATGTAAATTATAAACTCATAGAAACACAAACAAAAGAACTCGCTTGTAAAATAATAGGTGATGGTGCTATGGCTGAGGTTATTGATATTTTTTGGGTTACAGCAAGAGAGTTACTTAAAAATAAATTTTGGACAAATAGAGATGTAATCCTTACAGGCGGAGGAACAATAGAAAAGATTGATGAAGTTCGTTATATCTCTAATTTCTCAAGTGGAAAAATGGCTTCTTCACTGGCAACTGCACTTTACTGTATGGGTGCTAATGTTAAACTTATTGCAACGAAGATTGAGGATAATTTAGCTAAAAATATTCATACAATTGATGTTGAAGACTCTCAAGAAATGATGAAAAATCTCGTATACTCTATTTCCATTGCCAAACAAGAAAAGAAACCCTATCTATTTATGCTTGCTGCTGTAAGTGACTATGTTCCAAAATCTGTACAAAAAGGTAAACTAAAAAAAGAGCAACTCGGGGATACATTTGAATTATCATTAAAGAAAAACATTGATATTTTAGATTCCATTGATAAAAAAAATATTATAAGTATTGGTTTTAAAGCAGAAATGGATGCTATAAATGCGAAGACTAATGCTCAAAAAATGCTTAAAAGCAAAAAGATAGATGCAGTTTGTCTCAATATTTTAAAAGATTCCTCTAGTTTTGGCTCAGAAAAAAATCAGATTGAATTTATCTCTAAAACAAAAGAAGTTTTATTTCTTGAAACTACAAAACTTGATATTGCTTTTAAAATTTTAGCACAATCAGAAAGTTTATCGTGAACAGAGCTAAACATATAGCCATAATTATGGATGGTAATGGACGTTGGGCAGAGCTTCATAATCAAAAAAGAGTTAAAGGACATGAAAGGGGTGCTAAAATTGTTAAAGAGATAACTCAATTTTGTGTGCAATGTGAAGATATACAACGATTAACACTTTATGCTTTTTCTACAGAAAACTGGAAAAGACCTAAGTTAGAAATCGAGTTTCTTATGAAACTTTTAGAAAAATATCTCAAAAAAGAATTATCAACTTACTTAAAATACAATATAAAATTTGAGCCGATTGGAGATATTTGTGCTTTTTCTTCTTCACTTCAAAAAACCATTAAAAATGTTCAAGAAAAAACTGCACATTGCGATGGTTTAGTTCAGTCATTAGCATTGAACTATGGGTCTCATGATGAGATGCTACGAGCTATAAATAAGTTAAACTCAATAAATCAAAATATAACAGAAGCTATGCTAAGTGATGCACTTGATTGCAAACACAATGTTGATTTACTCGTTCGAACTGGAGGCGATCATAGATTATCAAATTTTTTACTTTGGCAATCGGCCTATGCTGAACTGTTTTTTATAGACACTCTTTGGCCAGATTTTTCTAGTAATGAACTTGAAAAAATTATAAAAAAATTTAAAAAAATTGAAAGAAGATTTGGAGCTTTGAAATGATAGAGATTATTTTTGCAACAATACTAGGCTTACTTTTAGGCTCATTTTTAAATGTAGTAATTTTACGTCTTCCAAAAGAAGAAAGTGTAGTGTTTGTAGCCTCTCATTGCACCTCATGTAAGAATGCTTTAAAACCATGGCATAATATCCCTTTATTTTCATGGATATTTTTAAGAGGAAAATGTGCATTTTGTAAAGAAAAAATATCTATACAGTACCCTATAATAGAACTTATATCTGCTTTAATATTTTTAATCATATCTTTAAAATATGGTTTGAGTATCCCTGTTCTTTTTATTGCTTTAAGTTTTTTAATGTTACTTGCACTTTCTATGATAGATTTTAAATACAAAATGGTTCCAGATAGCCTTAATCTTTTAGCTATTTTATTTGCCATACTTGGTACATGGGGAACTGAAGGTATTTTTTTAAATTTTCAAAATGCTTTACTCTTTGCAGGAGGCTTTACACTCCTTAGATTTTCCCTTTCATACATGCTCACCTCCTCAGTACAAAGGGAGGCAAAAAAGACGCAAACTTCTTGGACAAAAAACTATCACACTTACCCTTTGATAGAAGCTATGGGTGAAGGCGATATTATGGTAGCCGCTACTATGGGTGCTTTACTTGGAGTACAATTAACTCTTGTGGCTATCTTTTTATCAGCAATTTTAGCCTTACCTGTTATGTTAGTATTACTCAAAAGATCTACCGAAGAACAAAAAGTCCCTTTTGTACCTTTTTTGGCGATTTCTACTTTCATTATTTTTCTTTATGATGTACAAGTATTAGCTTATATTGAGATAAATTATTAATGAATAGGCTTCAAAACTATATAATCAAGAATTTGTCAATACTTTTTTTATCAATATTTTTAGCACTTTTTTCTATTGCATCAATTGTCTTTTTAATTAAATTAGCAAGTTATACAGCAATTATTCAACTCAACATCTGGGAGATGACAAAACTTTATATTTTTGTAATACCAGAACTTTTATTTTTCACATTGCCTATTACATTTTTTGTAGCTGCCGCATTAACTATTTTTAAATTATCTAATGATAATGAGATAGTTGTTTTATTTTCTCTAGGTATTCATCCTAAGTTTATTTTATGGGTCTTATTCAAACCAGCATTACTCCTTAGTGTATTATTATTTTTCAACTTTTTTGTTATTTTCCCCCATGCAAAAATATTATCAAAAAACTTTATCTCTTACAAAAAAAGTGAGGCAAAGTTTAATCTTTCTGCCTCTGAATTTGGACATAAGTTTGGAAATTGGCTTTTATATCTTGGTCAAAAAAATGATAACGGTACCTATTCTAAAGTTTTTTTGTTTAATAAAAGTGAACAAGAGGAACTTCTGATAAAAGCAAAAGAAGCTAAAATCATTAATGAAAATAACATCCTTAGACTCAAACTAACAGATGGTGAGGGTTATAGTTATTCAAAAGAAAAATTTACACAAATCAATTTTGAGACTATGTTTATAAATGATACGCTAACTTCTAAGTTAATCAAACATCAAAACACCTTAGACTACTGGAATCCTAAAAAGAAATGGCTGATAGAAAAAAGAAAAAAGAAATTTACTACAAATATTTTACTAAGTCTTTTTCCTCTACTAAGTCTTTTTTTAGTGGCATCTATTAGCATCATACATGTAAGACACCAAAAAGCAAAGGTTTATTTGTACTTGTTTTTAGGCATAGCAATATATTATGGTTCAACATTAGGTTTAATTCGTCCTCTTGGCTTATATGCAATACCTAGCATTGCTCTGACTTGGCTTCTTGTTACCTATACAATGTATAGAAAAAATATTGTGGCTAGATTTTAGGTGAGATGCGCTTTAAATATAGCCTACAATGGCACACACTTTTTAGGTTCTCAAACACAGACACAAACAAAAAATACGATTTTAGGTAACTTGGAGAGTGTTTTAAGACAACTTGGCATTAACTCTAGGGCTGTTGCTAGTGGAAGAACAGATAAGGGAGTTCATGCAATTGCACAAATCTGTCACATAGATTTACCCCATTTTTGGACTGATTTAAAAAAGTTACAAAAAGTTCTTAACCAAATGCTTCCCAAGTCTATAAAAATCAATAGCATTAAGAGAGTAGCTGATAACTTTCACGCAAGATATGATGCTAAAAAAAGAGCATATAGATACCTTCTTAAAAATCGAACTAGTAATCCTTTTGAAAATGATTTTTTTACTTTTATAAAAATTGATAACTTTTCAAAAATTCAAAAAAATATTAAACTCTTTGAAGGTGAACATAATTTCAAACAATTTATAAAGACTGGAAGTCAAGTCAGTTCAACAAGAAGAATTATCTATAAAGCCTATGCGTATAAACATAAAGACTTATTTATCTTGAAATTTGAAGCAAATGGTTTTCTTCGTTCTCAAATACGCTTAATGGTGGGAGCTTTACTTCAACTAGAAGCATCTCAAATTCAAGAGCAACTAGAAAGTATAAAACAATATAAAATTAAACCAGCCCCATCCAATGGTCTTTACTTAAGTAAAATAAAGTACTGAACAACTTAAATAATATATCATAAAAAAATCTTTATAAAGAGGTTTAATAAAATTTATTTATAGTCTACTGAATTACAAATTCTGTAAAATAAATACCTCTTATCTCACCATCTGTAATCATAGAGTTTAAAATATCCATAATTTGTACAGATACTTTTCCTTTCCCTTTTTTAGATGATATTTCTTCTAAAGTTTTTGATGAAAGAATACGAATTATTCTATCTCTTAAAACAGCTGTTTTAGCATCTAACTCTAAACTCAATTCTTCACCTTCGAGTTCTAAAGACATAGTTACCTTTAAATATCTTCTACCTGCATCACTTTTGAGATTTACAGTGAACGTATCAAGTGGATATAAAATTCCTATATCGTTTAATGAACGAGTATCATTCATATTAGACCTACTAGAAGTAGATCTTTTTTGAGATCTACTTTCTTTAACTTTTTCAATGGGAGTGGTTTGGATTTCTTCTTCATCGTTACCCATCAGTAAAACTCCGACTATACCTAATAATATTAAAAATACTAAGACAATAATAATAATGACAAGTAACATATTACCAGATTTTTTTTGAGCAGGCACCTCAGTTTCTTCTTCAGCCATTGTGATTTTCCTTCATGAATATTAATTCTTATTGTAGCTAAATTATGTTAAGTCTTCATAAGAGCTTTAGAAAATATAATGGACTGAGAAAATAGAACAATATTTCAACTAGATTTATTTCCAATAAAGATAAAATAAATTAGAAAGGCTATGTTCGCATTAAGGGTTGGTACCGTATTCCTTAAAATTTAATGCCTTAAAATAGGGACTTCAAAATATTAAATTTCTCAAAATAACTACTTTCAACCCTTAATGCGAACATAGCCATTAGAAATATATGGAGTCAATTATGAGTAGGAAAAAAGGTCAAGTATTTACTATAATATCCTCCATTGTCAAGACCACTTAACTAAGTTTTCTTATTCCATCAACCTACGATACTTTTAGTAACAATTTATTATTTAAATTATTAATAGCTTTAAAATAAACATCATTAGGTGTCTTGTCACCCAAATCCATTAATAACTAGAAATTAAAAGTGGAATAATTATTGCTTGCTTTTGAGAAAAACAAGGTGATAAGAAAATGGCAATAAAAGCAAGAGATAAATTAGCACAAAAGCGTTCAAGAAAAGGCTATGCAAAAATAGCTGAATCAAATAAACTTTTAGAGTTACTATCAAGAGTTCCAGACCATCGTAAAGGTCAAGGTAAACGGCATAAATTAGAACATATCTTATATCTAGCTATATTAGCTGGACTAATGGGAGCTACAGATTACAAACAAATTTCTATTTGGATAGATAAACATGTTCAAAAAGAAGAAGTAAAAAAACTTCTAGGTGTAGAATTTATAATAACACCAAAAAGAAGTGCTGTATCAGATATACTTGCAAAAGTTGACAGTGAGGCAGTTGAACTTTTGTTTAGAGAATGGATAAGAATTTATGTCGATACTACAGGAAAACATCTAAGCGTAGATGGTAAAGTGATGAATGGCACCCAAATCCACTAAAAACTAAATTTCAAGAGTTGAGCGATAGAGTCATCTAAATCCCATCTATTGTTAATGAGTTGTTCTTGTATAGATTTTGTACCATTTAGGTGCAAGATATTTAAAATAATGCTTCTGATAATTGTCATTAAAAATGGATTTAGATGAGCATTATGGTCATCTTCTAAAAGTGTATTATCTTTGTATTGGTGCATTGTTTCTACCTTCCAATGGAGTAAAATTTTATCATGAAAGAACTCCGCATTTTCACGAAAATTTGCTATACAGAACTGAATACTAGTGCTGTTTGTTACTTCTCCTGTTTTATGGTTTGTCTTGTGTATTTTTTTAATAGTTTTTATGATTGAGCGAACATGGGTAATTTCATTATGATAAAAAGTAGTTGGTTCATATATAAATACTTCTCTATTTATCCACTCATTAGATTGCTGGATTGGTTTAGCTTTATAAGTGCTTGATGGTTTTATCTCTCTTGATATTTCATTTATTTTATCAAGAAGTGTTTTTTGGTTACCTTTAACTTTAGCAATATATTTTGAACCACTCTGCTCAATAGAATCAAGAGTTTTTTTGTGTGTTCATCGCATCAAAGGTAAAGAGAAATTCAGGTATTTCATTTGATTTCTCTGCAATTTTTTGATGAGCAATAACTACACCTATCTCTGATAGAACTGCACCAACAACTTGTATAGCCTTTTGGTCTTTATATCTACTACCATTCATCACTTTACCATCTACGCTTAGATGTTTTCCTGTAGTATCGACATAAATTCTTATCCATTCTCTGAACAAAAGTTCAACTGCCTCACTATCAACTTTTGCAAGTATATCTGAGACAGCACTTCTTTTTGGTGTTATTATAAATTCTACACCTAGAAGTTTTTTTACTTCTTCTTTTTGAACATGTTTATCTATCCAAATAGAAATTTGTTTGTAATCTGTAGCTCCCATTAGTCCAGCTAATATAGCTAGATATAAGATATGTTCTAATTTATGCCGTTTACCTTGACCTTTACGATGGTCTGGAACTCTTGATAGTAACTCTAAAAGTTTATTTGATTCAGCTATTTTTGCATAGCCTTTTCTTGAACGCTTTTGTGCTAATTTATCTCTTGCTTTTATTGCCATTTTCTTATCACCTTGTTTTTCTCAAAAGCAAGCAATAATTATTCCACTTTTAATTTCTAGTTATTAATGGATTGGGGTGGATGAATGGTAGTAGATATAAAGACCAAAAGGCTATAGAAGTTGTTGGTGCAGTTTTATCAGAGATAGGTGTAGTTATTGCTCATCAAAAAATTGCAGAGAAATCAAATGAAATACCTGAATTTCTCTTTACCTTTGATGCGATGAACACACAAAAAAACTCTTGATTCTATTGAGCAGAGTGGTTCAAAATATATTGCTAAAGTTAAAGGTAACCAAAAAACACTTCTTGATAAAATAAATGAAATATCAAGAGAGATAAAACCATCAAGCACTTATAAAGCTAAACCAATCCAGCAATCTAATGAGTGGATAAATAGAGAAGTATTTATATATGAACCAACTACTTTTTATCATAATGAAATTACCCATGTTCGCTCAATCATAAAAACTATTAAAAAAATACACAAGACAAACCATAAAACAGGAGAAGTAACAAACAGCACTAGTATTCAGTTCTGTATAGCAAATTTTCGTGAAAATGCGGAGTTCTTTCATGATAAAATTTTACTCCATTGGAAGGTAGAAACAATGCACCAATACAAAGATAATACACTTTTAGAAGATGACCATAATGCTCATCTAAATCCATTTTTAATGACAATTATCAGAAGCATTATTTTAAATATCTTGCACCTAAATGGTACAAAATCTATACAAGAACAACTCATTAACAATAGATGGGATTTAGATGACTCTATCGCTCAACTCTTGAAATTTAGTTTTTAGTGGATTGGTGTGGTGTCTTGTTCCCAATCGCTGAATGTAATCTTCTTGTATTATATTTATTGATATAATTATCAATGGAATATCTAAGTTCACCCATACTTTTATAATCATTTAAATAAATTTCTTCATACTTGAGACTACGCCAGAATCTTTCAATTACTGATGTTACGATAATCTAAACCTTCAAATTTACAAAAGGTGACATATTAAAAATAGATGGCATTAAAAATGCTTAAAATATATATGAAGCAATTAGAAGATATGTATATAAATTTCGCAATCAGTTCATTTAACAAGATAGAGATGACAAAACTTTCAAAAGTAACAGGTAATAGTCATGATGTTTTCACAAAGCATCTACTATTAAATGATTCTCTTGATGATGAAAAGACTTTGTGGAAATCAATAAAACCATTTTTAAGAGATTATGAGAATGAAGACAATGCTTGTATTATTATCGATGATATGCTTATGCATAAGCCTTGGAGTAAAGTAAATGATGTAGTTTGCTGGCATTATGACCATGTGTCACAAAAGATGCAAAAAGGTATCTTAATGCTAAATTTTCATTAGACTTCTTGCAAAACTCCTATATACCACAGAGAGCTAAGAAGGACTAAAATTGTGTAAAACAAATTTTTATTCCTAGCCTAAGCTAAGGGTAAAATATTTTTTTGTGCAAGGTTAGTACTTACTATCCCTTCCATAGGACACTTTATAGAGAGCCTTACTCAGCGTTAAAGAACCCCAACCCTAGCTTTGGCTACGCTTGAGAACATTTACCTTGATTAAAACTCTCTATAAAGTGCTAAGCCATATAAGGAGTTTTGCAAGAAGTCTATTATACAGATTCTACAGGTATATCTATCCCTTTGGTGTCTAGTTTCACCACGTTATGGTTGCCCAATTTAATAATAAGCGATAGCTTAATAACATCACAGTAAAATCTTTTTACCACAAAAGGATTAAAATAATGTCACAAGTCTATCACTCCAATGCTAGAACAAACCAGCATGTAAGACAAAGAATACAACAATCTGATTTAACAAATGTTGAATTATCAGATAACTATAATGTAAATGTGAAAACTATTGCTAAACACAGAAAAAGAGATTTTTCAAATGATAAGAGTTCAAGACCAAATAATAGACTTCTTGCAAAACTCTAAAAGTAGGAACTAAAAATGCTATCAGATTGATATGAATAAATATGAAAAATTACAGAAGAAAGAACCAAAGAATTTTAAGCGTCTTATTGGTGTAAATAAAGATACATTTAATGAAATGCTTTTAGTATTTATAGCCTATGAAAAAGAGAGAACTAAAAACCATGGAGTTGGTGGTAGAAAAAGTTTAGATTCAAAAGAAAAAGTACTATTAATGTTAAGTTATTACAGAGAATATAGAACAGACTTCTTGCAAAACTCTAAAAGTAGGAACTAAAAATGCTATCAGATTGATATGAATAAATATGAAAAATTACAGAAGAAAGAACGAAAGAATTTTAAGCGTCTTATTGGTGTAAATAAAGATACATTTAATGAAATGCTTTTAGTATTTATAGCCTATGAAAAAGAGAGAACTAAAAACCATGGAGTTGGTGGTAGAAAAAGTTTAGATTCAAAAGAAAAAGTACTATTAATGTTAAGTTATTACAGAGAATATAGAACCTTAGAACATATTGGCTTTGATTATGGAGTAAGTGAATCTACAGCTTCTCGAATAGTAAGAGATGTTGAAGATGTTTTAATAAAATCTGGAAAGTTTTCATTACCAAGTAAACGTGCTTTATATGGAGATGATATGGACTTAGAGTTTATCGTCATTGATGCTACAGAGTCCCCCATACAACGACCAAAAAAAAGCAAAGAGATTACTACTCAGGGAAGAAAAGAAACCATACACTAAAAGGGCAAATCGTTATTGACAAGGATGAACGTATTATTTGTGCTCATACATGCAAAGGTACTACTCATGATTTTAAACTCTTTAAACAGAGTGATTTACCTGTGAAACCTCAAACTTGTATCTATGTAGATTTAGGCTATCTTGGTATTAAAAAGCAACATAATAACACTCAAATACCCTATAAGAAATCAAAGCTACATCCATTAACTGATACACAAAAAAATCAAAATAAAAGAGAAGCTTCAGCTCGCATATGTGTTGAACATATCAATAGACTTCTTGCAAAACTCCTATATACCACAGAGAGCTAAGAAGGACTAAAATTGTGTAAAACAAATTTTTATTCCTAGCCTAAGCTAAGGGTAAAATATTTTTTTGTGCAAGGTTAGTACTTACTATCCCTTCCATAGGACACTTTATAGAGAGCCTTACTCAGCGTTAAAGAACCCCAACCCTAGCTTTGGCTACGCTTGAGAACATTTACTTTGATTAAAACTTTCTATAAAGTGCTAAGCCATATAAGGAGTTTTGCAAGAAGTCTAATGCTAAATTAAAGACTTTTCAAATCCTTAAACAGAAATATCGTAACCGTAGAAAAAGGTTCAATCTTCGCTTCAATCTGATATGTGGATTAGTTAATTTTGACCGTGGATTTGAGGTTGCTGGAAAATGAGTTTTGCAAGAAGTCTAACCTTAGAACATATTGGCTTTGATTATGGAGTAAGTGAATCTACAGCTTCTCGAATAGTAAGAGATGTTGAAGATGTTTTAATAAAATCTGGAAAGTTTTCATTACCAAGTAAACGTGCTTTATATGGAGATGATATGGACTTAGAGTTTATCGTCATTGATGCTACAGAGTCCCCCATACAACGACCAAAAAAAAGCAAAGAGATTACTACTCAGGGAAGAAAAGAAACCATACACTAAAAGGGCAAATCGTTATTGACAAGGATGAACGTATTATTTGTGCTCATACATGCAAAGGTACTACTCATGATTTTAAACTCTTTAAACAGAGTGATTTACCTGTGAAACCTCAAACTTGTATCTATGTAGATTTAGGCTATCTTGGTATTAAAAAGCAACATAATAACACTCAAATACCATATAAGAAATCAAAGCTACATCCATTAACTGATACACAAAAAAATCAAAATAAAAGAGAAGCTTCAGCTCGCATATGTGTTGAACATATCAATGCTAAATTAAAGACTTTTCAAATCCTTAAACAGAAATATCGTAACCGTAGAAAAAGGTTCAATCTTCGCTTCAATCTGATATGTGGATTAGTTAATTTTGACCGTGGATTTGAGGTTGCTGGAAAATGAGTTTTGCAAGAAGTCTAATATAAAATATGCTTTAACACCTTTAGAAAAGGAGCTTATACGGGTCGTAAGAACCCTTACTTGGATGGAGTTAGATGGCTTAACAGATACCATGGTTGATGTCATTCCAAATGCAAACAGAAGTAATGTCTATAGAACTTTGAGAGCCTTTGATATAAATAGAGTTCCTGTTGAACAAAAGGCAAAAGCTAAAAAGTTTAAAGAGTATGAGCCTGGCTATTTGCACATTGATGTAACCTATTTACCAAAATTTGACAAACAAAAATATTATCTCTTTGTAGCTATAGATAGAGCTACAAGGCTATTAGACTTCTCCTAAAACCTTTTTCAATATTTGGATATATGTCCCTACGCAGTTACTTTAATTTAAAATATAAGAGTAATTTCAATATTACTAAAATATAATCTTGCTAAATCCTATAAACAGGTATCTAAAGTGAGGTATTACTATGAGCTTTTAGGAGAAGTCCATTGTATTATAAAGTATATGAAAATAAGACAGCTGCTAATGCAGTTGAATTTCTCAAAGAGTGTAAAGAGTTTTTTCCTTTTTACATAACTCATATTCTCACAGACAATGGACTGGAGTTTACAGACAAATGGGCAAGAGGTAAAGGCAAAGTTAGTGGCAATCATAAGTTTGATATTGAATGTACTAAAGATGAGATAGAACACAGGCTAACAGCTCCATATACACCTCAAACTAATGGAATGGTTGAAAGGGTTAATGGAACAATACAGCAATTCTAATTCACTCTACCCCAAAAAATTTGTAAAAAAATAAAAGGTATAAGAATTGCTATACTTTTAAAAATTAGCAGTAAAGAATTTATAAATGAATTTTCAAAAACAGATAATAAGTCTTATAGCAAAAGAGTTTGAAAAACTACCAGATTCAAGGAGTAAAGAGAAACTAATATATACAATGAGTGATATAACACTATCAGCATTTGCAATGTATTATTTTCAAAATCCATCTTGGTTAGACTTTGCAAGAAAAATGAATACAAAAAGCGGTAAAAGTAATGCTAAATCACTATTTGGTATAAAAAAGATACCAAGTGATAATCATGTACGAGATACATTAGATGATATAGATAGTGATAAACTACAACCTACATTCGATAAAATATATAAACTACTTTTAGAAAAAAAAACCTTAGAAAAATATACCTATTTTGATAATAAGACACTCCTTGTTCTTCTTGATGGCACTTACTACCATTCTTCAACAAAAATACATTGTGAGCATTGTCAAACAAGAAAAAAAACAGATACTAAAGGTAGTGAGACTCTTCAATATTACCATAGTGCAATAACACCAATAATAGCAAAACCAAAGACCAATACAATACTTCCATTATTACCAGAGATGATATCAAATACGGATGGAGATGATAAACAAGATTGTGAGATTAACGCATCCAAAAGATGGTTAGATAAAACACATATACTCGCTAAAAAATATAAACTAGTACTCTTGGGCGATGATTTATATTCAAAGACTTCACTTATTAAAAAGATAAGAGAGAAAGAGTATAACTATATATTTGTCTGCAAAGAGACTTCTCATAAAAAATTATATGAAACTGTACATATGGTTGATAACCTCGGTAATATGGATACTAAAACAGCTACTAAACTAAATAAACAAAGAAAAAAAGAGAGTTACAACTATAAATATCTACATGAAGTAGAACTTACAGGAGAAAAGAATCCTATAAAAGTAAATTGGTGTAGTGTTGAAGTTAAAGAGGTAAAAGGGAAGATAATTTATAGTGGTGCTTTTATAACAGACTATATAATTAAAGATGAAAATGTAGAAGAGATTGTAGAAGCAGGTCGTGCTAGATGGAAGATTGAAAATGAGAATAATAATACATTAAAAACAGGAGGTTACAATCTTGAACATAACTTTGGACACGGCAAAAAAGGACTAAGTGAGTTGCTATTTGTTTTTAACATATTAGCATTCTTAACTCATACACTATGCTTAACATATGATGATGATTATAAAGAGTTATATGGACTTATAAACAAGAGAAAAACATTCTTTAACCATATCAATACTTTCACAACATTTTTTTACTTTTTAGATTGGGATATTCTCTATCAAACAATGATAAAAGGCTATATAGATGGTATCCATTTGGACTAGTAAATATTCACAAGGCTATACCTATGTCAAAAATACTATTACTCCCATTAATAGTGATAATTGGAGCTTTATTGAAATAAAAACAGAAGATATTGAAGTCGTAAAAAATACTAACGGCTATAAAAAGTTTTTAGTTAATTATTTTTTAATGTTGTAAAAATGATTGAGTGGTGATTTTTGGTGTTGGGTTAGAATTGCTGGGAACAATAAAGAATGCTACAATCAAAGCAGAGGATTATGATAATATTGATGATGTTAAGAAAGATTTAAATAAGTTCTTGATATTCTATAACTTCAATAGAAGACATGGTTCTTTAAGAAAAGAACTCAAAGTCAGAACTCCTTTTGATGCAGTTCAAAGTTGGTTTCAAACGAAGCCTGAAATATTTAAGATTTTACCAAGTGAGTTTCAAGATATTGCTTTTGAAATGGTACAACGTGGTGAAACTTGACACTTTGGGATATGAAATTATCACAAAAACTGAAAATAAGTGGAGTGAGGAACATCAGAAGAATATTAAAAAATCTCTCTTTAGTAAAAATGAAATAATGCAAGATAAACTTCAAATTTTACATCACAATAATGAAGTGAAATATAAATATATTTTATTTGATAAATGGTTTTCAAGTATTAAGAATCTACTTTTTATAGAAGAAGAACTAAACAAGAAGTTTGTATGTCCAATAAAAAGTAATAGAAAAATAGCACTCACTTTAGAAGAAAGAAATAAAGGAAAATATGTTAATATCTCAAGCATAGATATAAAGGGTGGTAGTAGTCGGCTGATATATCTTGAAGCTTATAAAAAACCTCTAAGACTTATCAAGCAAGTGGTCAAAAACGGCGATGATGGCGAATCTACTTATTTATATCTTGTTACTAATGATATAGACTTATCTTTCAATCAGGTACTTGAAATCTACAAAAGACGGTGAAAAATAGAGGAATATCATAAATCTTTAAAACAAAATTTAAAAATAGAACACTCTCCAACAAAAGTTGAAACATCACAAAGAAATCATATACACTTATCTGTTCGTGGTTTTATAAAACTTGAGAAACTTCGATTAAACTATAAAATGAACCACTTTACCATTAAGGAAAAAATATATATTGAGGCTCTCAAAGTCGCCTACCAAAAAGTTGAAGAATTACAAGTTGCTTAGATTTGTAGCACTTCTTAAACTTTATGAATTTAGATTATCGTAACATCAGTCAATTACAATGTTGTCAATACTTCTCCCTTTTCCATCCATAGATATTTGAATATTATGTTTTTTTAATATGTCTACATGAGCTGATGCTGTATATTGTGACCCTTGGTCAGTATTGACTATATCAGGTTTAGGATATAGACTTAATGCTTCATTGAGTACACTCCTAGTTAGTGATACATCCATTGTATTAGATAACTTCCAAGATAGTATTTTCTTCGTATTCCAGTCAATTATAGCAGCTAAATATACATGCCATTTTTCTAATTTTAGGTATGTAATATCTGTAGACCACACTTTATTTGGAGTATCAATAATCACTTGATTTCTATCATTCTTAAATTCCTTCAATAAGTATGGATATTTATAATGTTCTTTATTTGGTATAGTAGTCTTCTTTGTCGGATACAAAGCCTTTGCACCTAGGTATTGATAGATACTTTTAATCAACTGTCTACCTATGATAAAGCTCTCATTTTCTAATGCGGTTAGCATTCTTCTTATTCCATAATATGAAAATTCTCAATATATATCATTAACCATATTCAAGAGTTTAATATCTGCATCACTACTGAACTTTTGTACAGGTAAATAATACAATGATGACTTGCTGATATTTAATAACTTGCATTGTTTATTGAGTGATATTGGAAGCTTGGTAAGTGTTTAATAAAAATAAATGACATAAAAGTAGGAATGAAAGTTGCTATATGAACAGTATAATATGCTTAATTTCTTTGCTTCAAAATATGACATTAATTTTTATTAGGCACTTATCAACAAAAGTCTTACGACCTTTAGAACGAAAAATATATAACATATATTTGAGAACCAAGCTTTTTAGCTTTCCCTCTAAAAAATCTTTTTCAGCAATTGTTTCACCTAGTTTTCTGGCTATTAAATCTTTATCTTTTTGTAAAGTTTCAATCTCATTTTTATACTCTTTTACAACTGAAATTTTATCAAATGCAAGTGACATGTTTTCTAAAAAATGCTTCTTCCAGTTTTTTAGACTTACTGGTAAAACTTCATATTGACTTGTTATCTCATTTATAGTTTTAGCACCCTCGAAAACCTCTAAAACTAATTTTGCTCTAAATTCTGCACTATATGTTTTTCTTTTTGTACTCATAATTATTTATCCCTATTTTTTGTATTCTTATTCTATCATTTGGAATAAGAATGCTTGGTTAATTACTTTATTTTTCTAGGGACATTATACTATTCTATTTGTAAAAAATGATTTGCATTTTTTATATATGTTAGTGTTGAAACTTCTAAAAAAAACTCTTTAGCAAATTTCACATCTATGATTTTATCTTTGCCACCAAGATATACTTCAATGTTTACACCTTTATTGAGTAAAAGTTTAAGTTCATTCAAGTTCCATTCATAACTTAGTAATTCCTCTAAATCCTCTAGTTTTGTAGATATATCTTGTGTATAAGACTTTTTATATGGAGAAAAGCACTCTCGTTTAAAATTTTCAAGGTACTTATTTTGATTTTTTTTATACGCCATTTTTTGTAATCTTTTAAATTTATCATCTTTACTTTGAAAAAAAGTTGGTGAGAAAAGTTGAAGGGTATCGACTCTATGTCCATTTTCTAATTGCCTTTGAACACAATTAAATGCCTTGATTGCTCCGTAACTAAAACCAGCTACACTATAAAGTGATTCTTCTAATAAATCATCAAAAAAGTGACTCTCATTTTTTAAAGAAAAGCCACTAAAGAATTTCATCTAAATACTTTTGAACTTCACTCTTAGTAATACTTTCTCTCTCATGGAGAACTAATTCTACTTTTATCATAACAGATTTTAAAGATTGAATAGTTACTTTACACGCTTCATAAAGCCTATTCATCAAAAGTTCTTCTTCCTTGTCTGATCTCATGAGGGACTGTCCCATACCATAGTCATTAAGCATTTTTTGTATCAAAATTTTTGCTTCATCTAAATCATCTTTAGCAAAACTTGAATGTTCTCCATACCTTATATCACAAGCTACCATTCCTGCTAAGTGCATTTTTATACGAGCCTCTAGCTCATGCTTGATTAATGATTCATCTATCCTAGGTGTTAATTTTTCATTTGATAGTATCAATTTCTCAAAAGCAAAATCAAAGTAAGTCGCACTTATCACTTTCCCTGCTTGATAGGTAACCTTATATCGCTTTTGTTTATCACTAAGCATCTGTAGTTTTTTCTTTCCAAACATCACCTTATCCTTGACTTGATGAAAATGTTCTATGGTTACATGAAAATCATTTTTTCTTAGGGAAAAAAGTGCGGCTTCATTCACAAGAGCGGCTAAAGAAGCACCATTAAAGCCTACTGTCATATTTGCTACTGCCTTTATATCAACATCGTTTGGAACTTTTACTAAGTATTTTGATATGATAGACTGTCTTTCTCTTTTAGTAGGGAGTTCAACAAAAATTCTTCTATCAAATCTACCAGCACGAAGTAATGCAGAATCCAAAACTTCTATCTTGTTTGTAGCAGCAAGAACTATAACACCGCTTGAACCCTCAAACCCATCCATCTCCGTGAGAAGTTGGTTAAGTGTCGCTTCACGCTCATCATTTCTTTGTCCATCTCTTGTTTTACCTACAGCATCAATCTCATCTATAAATATAATAGAAGGAGCATTATTTTTTGCAGCTACAAATAAATCATGAACTCTCTTAGCTCCCATACCTACATATATCTGAACAAAAGAAGCTCCACTTTGATAAAAAAATGCTACATTCGCTTGATTTGCTACAGCCTTAGCTATCATCGTTTTTCCAACACCGGGAGGACCTACTAAAAGTACACCTCTAGGCATTCTTGCACCAAAATTTTTATATTTTTTTGGATTTTTCATAAAGTCAATTATCTCTTCTAACTCTATTTTTACATCCGATATTCCACCAATATCTGAAAATGAAACATCACTTGTGATGGCTTCTACTTTTGCACTTAAATCATTATTTGCAAGTGCATTAGAGTTTTTAGATTCTGAATTATATTTTGTCTCTTCTCGTCTTTGCCACCATCTAAAAAGAATTGAAGCAATACCTAAAAATAAAATAAAAAATAAAATATAAACAACAATATTAGAATTTCCACCAACTTCTACATGATGTCTCACAAACATATTAGGGCTTACTTGAGAGGATGCAATTCTAAATATATCTTCTTGTGTTTTTAAGTAAATATAATGTTTTGTTGCAATTACATTAGTAACTTTTTCATCTCTTAATATCTTGTTTGCTTCATATAATGTTATTGGACTTGAGTTATCTCTTAGTATCGCAAAAAGTACTAAGGCTATCACTAAAAATGCTGATACATAGAGTGCTATCCGATTTGTTTTAGAATTTAGCATAATTAAAATTCTCTCTTACTTCGTAATTTTGAATATTTATCCAATTTCCAGTTAAGTCTTCTTTTGACTCTATAACTATTTTATTAAAATGTTGGTCATATCCATAAAATAAACCATCTTTTTCACTCTCTACTAAAACTTCAAGTTCGCCTCTAAAAGTTTTTCTAAAATCAAAGTTTTTTTCTTTTACTAAGTTTTCAATTTCATGAAGTCTTGTCTTTGCTACTCTACCATTTACTTCAGGCTTCATAGTTGCTGATGGTGTTCCATCACGCTTAGAATATGTAAAAGAATGTATATGAGTTAATGGTAGCTCTTTTGCATTTTTCATCGCCTCTTGCCAAAGTTCTTCGCTCTCTCCAGGATGACCAGTTATAAAATCAGTTCCAATAGCAAAACCTTTACTCCAAAGTAATTCAAATAATTCTTTATCTCTCTTATAAACATTTCTTCTGTTCATCAACTTTAACATTTTTTCTGAGGTGTGTTGCAATGCAATATGTAAATGTTTTTCTAACCAAGGTTCATCCAATATCTCTTTAAATTCATCAGAAATTTGGATAGGTTCTACGCTTCCAAGTCTGATACGCCGCACTCCTCTTATTTGAGAAATTCTTTTCATTAGTTTTGCTAAAGATGTCCCTGTATCTTGCCCATAGCTTCCAACATTTGTTCCCGTTAAAATAAATTCTCCAAAACCATTAAGAGCTAAGCCTGAAATTTGCTCTAGTATACGACTCTCATCCATGCTTCGTGCATCACCACGAACAAATGGGATGATACAATAGGAACATCTAAAATTGCACCCTTCTTGAATTTTAATAAAAGCTCTACTCTTACCAACAAAATCATCTACTATAACGTCATCAATATGCTTCAAATCCCCTAAATCATAAAAAGGTTTCTCTTGGGATAACAAAGAATCTATTTTTACCTTTTCACTTTGTCCAAAAACACCATGCACACGCTTTTCTTTGAGTAATTTCTCACCCTTAGTATGAGCACCACAACCTGTTAAAAGTATCTTTGCATCAGATGTTTTTTCTACTTGCGAGATATAAGAACGAACATGAGTATCCGCACCATTTGTAACTGTACAAGAGTTAATAACGATGGCGTCTGCTTCTGCTTCATTTTGTGTCACAACATACTCTTTCATAGAACTCATCATAATCTGAGAATCATAAAGGTTTGTACGACAACCAAAAGTTTTAAAATAAACTTTTTTCATCTACACTATCCCTTGTGTATCAAAGGGAGGAGTTTTTGGCTCTTCTTTTTGGAGATGAACTTTTTGAGTTGGGTATGCTATAGTTATGTCATCTTCCTTGTTATAAGCTTCTACAATATCTACAGAAATTACACTTCTTAAGGTAAGCGTTGCATATGCATTTGTTAAATACCAAGCATCAATCACGATACCATTAGATTCAATAAAAGAAAAAATTCTTGGTTCAACATTTGTGTTTTTCAAGCTGTAATGAGTCCGTAGTTTATTTAACTGTTTTCTTGTTATATCTGTATAACCCTTTGAGTATTTTCTCGATACTTCTTTAGCAATGTGCATAGCTTTTTTATGGTTTGAATCAAAGGTGATGGTGATATGTACTCCATCCCATACAGTTTTTAAACTGTGATGTGCATAATTTGCAATCATTCGTGTAAAAATAAAATTATTTGGTATAAAAATAATACGCCCTGCTCTTCTGTTTACCTTAACGGATGTCAATGTAACATCTTCAAAAAGTGTCATACGAAAAAGAGAAATATCCATAACATCACCTACATACTCCGTTGCATCCATAATAACACGGATTCTATCTCCTACATGAATACTCCCACCAAAAACAATTACAAGCCAACCTAAAATACTCATAAACCAATCTTTCATAGCAATGGCAATACCAGCAGATGCAAAACCTAAAATCGTCACTAAATAACTTACATTTTCTATATAGTTAAAAAAGATGATGATGATTACAAAGGTAACATTAGTAAAGGTGATAATTTTATTTGCCATGTAAAATCGTTCATTATCAGTAATATATTTCTTAACAATAAGTTTTAATAAAAAGAAGAAAAAGAATAATATTAAAATAATTATTCCTATATTTACTAGTCTGTAAAATTGTTTTTCTATATCTTTATTGATATTTATTTCAACTATTTCTAGTCTTTTTTGATATACCTCAGCCGTCACAATCATAGTGTCCAAGGCAGTTTCAAACCTTTTAAGTTGTTTTTGTTTGAGATTTGAGTGCTTTGAATACTCTCCATTTGTGTCTATTTTTTTTATATCTTTATAAATATCATTCTCTTGTCTTAAAAGAACGATAAGCTCAGCTAATTTTTCTTTTCTTGAGATATAGTCATCAAAATAAGTGCTTTGTGTTTTTATTAAAGAAATTCCAGAAAATATTTCTAAAGGATTTGAGATTTCTGGCATCTCATCTATCTCAGGAGGGGTAAGAAGTCTTGAAAATGGAGCAGTACCCTTTTCTTTGAGCTTTTCTATTTGTGAAGCAAGTATCTTTTCTTTTGATATAAGTGCATTTTGTTCATCTAAATCTTCTATGGATTTAGCATGTTCTTTTAAATACTTTATTCTATTTTTAATATTTTGTATTTTTGCTCTAATATCTAAGGATGTCATATATGATGAATAACTTTTCATCCATACCTTTTCTTCTGCAATTTTTTCTTCTATTTTGTCTAACTTTGCAACAGCAAGTGTTATACTATCTATTCTATCTTTTTCAAGCTTTTTTACTTTGGCTTGTTCTTCAAGTTTTTGAGTATTAATAGTAGCATTAATATCTACGAAAATTTCATCATTTTGTGCAAATAATATCAATGCCATTAATAAAAGCGATATAAATATCTTAAACATTACTTCTCTCTAAATTTGTTTAATACGGAAATAATAAGCTCTTTATCACACTCATCTGTAATCTTAACATTTCCAAGCCCTACTGCCAGAATAAATGTTATTTTTGTATCAGAACTTTTTTTGTCTAAATAAAATGTTTCATAAAAATTCTCAATATCTATGATATTATATTCTGTTGGTAAATTGTATTTTTTTAAAAGTGTTTTGATTCTATCGGCTATTTTTTGATCCACCAAACCCATTTTAAGAGACACCTCATTTGCCATTATTATTCCAATAGCTACAGCTTCACCGTGAAGATATGTTTTATATTTTGTTTCATTTTCTATCACATGTCCAAAAGTGTGTCCATAGTTTAAAGCGGCTCTGATACCGTGTTCTTTTTCATCTTTGGCTACTACATTTGCCTTTGTTTGAACTGCTTGTTTAATACAATCTTGTAAAACCTCGCTATCTTTTAAATCTGCTGTTTCTAAAAATTCAAAAAAGTCTTTATTAAAAGTTACTGCCATTTTTACAATCTCAGCAACACCAGCTCCAAACTCTCGAGAAGGCAGAGTACTTAAGAAATAAGAATCAATATAAACAGCCTTAGGCTGATGAAACGCACCTATGAGATTTTTACCGTATTTGTTATTCATCCCTGTTTTTCCACCAACACTAGCATCAACTTGAGAGAGTAATGTAGTTGGGATTTGAATAAAATCAATCCCTCTTTGATAAATACTTGAGGCATAACCTGTCATATCACCAATAACACCCCCTCCAAAAGCGATAAGCATAGATTTACGATTAAAACGATGTTCAAACATAGACTCTAAAATAATATCTATACTTGATTGATTTTTATACTCTTCTCCATCAGGGACGGTAATTATGTGAAGTTCTTTCGCACTTATTTTACTAAGTAAAAAATGAAGATGCAACTTTGCAATAGTAGGATTCGTTACAATAGCCACTTTAGTATCAAAATGAAGACTTGGGAGTGTATCAATAGTTATATCATAAGAATTATCTACTACTTGTTTAAGAGGAATGTTTACTGTCATATTGTGTCCATAATTTAATTAGATATATAATAGAACCAAGCTATTTGAAGGCATTTATAGGATTTTATATTCACTAGGTATACAATTAGGTATACCATACAGAAATAAAGTCCCATATATTTATAGTCTAGTAGATTATATTGTTTTTATACTTACATTTAGATAATCAAGATAAGTAAGACAGTGAATTTAATTTCATAACCATAGCAGATACTTTAAGTTGATTAAAGCTCCTGAAAATCTTATTTTATCATCCTTTATGAAATTATATTTCCCCACCTACTTATACCTTAGCACTTTATAGAGAGTTTTAATGAAGGTAAATGTTCTCAAGCGTAGCCAAGGTTGGGGTTCTTTAACGCTGAGTAAGGCTCTCTATAAAGTCTCCTATGGAAGGGATAATAAGTACTAACCTTACATAAAAAAATATTTTACCCTTAGCTTAAGCTAGGAATAAAAATTTATTTTACACAACTTTAGTACTTCTTAGCTCTCTGAGGTATATAGGAGTTTTGCAAGAAGTCTAATTAGTTATAGTTTTATCTGTAACTTGATATTGTGATGCTAGCTGAGATACAGTTTTATTTTCTTTAATTAACTCTAAAACTATTTTAGACTTTTGTTCAGCTGTAAATACTTGACCTTTTGTCCTACTCATAATTGACTCCATATATTTCTAATTTATGTTATCTTTATTGGAAATAAATCTAGTTGAAATATTGTTTTATTTGCTCAGTCCATTATAGTATAAGATACTCTTGTGACGATTTTAAAAAATGCGTTTATCTTCCATACATCTCTTTATAAAAACTTATAGCGTGCCTGTCACTCATGGAGGCTATGTAGTCTGCGATTACTCTATGTTTATTTCTTGATTTTAACTGCTTGTATACCAGTTTTGGAAGCATTTTATCCTCTTCCATTAGACCAGTATAAAGACCTTTTATTGCCTGTTTTCCTGCAAACATTTTGCTAATTATTTTTTGATGCTGATAGAGTTTTATATATAATATTTTTTTAAGTTTTTTAAGTTGTGTTTCCAGCTCTTTGCCTAAACCTATAGGGATTTCACTTTTAGCATCTGTCCTAGCACTGAGTATCTCACCAGAGTTGATTTTGTCTCGAGAATTTTCTAAGAGTGCATATACGAGATGATTTATAAAATGTGAACTAAAACGATAACGAAACATCTCCTCATCAGAGACTTCAATACCCTCTTCTTTAACTTTTTCTAGTATTTCACATACTAACTCACTCTCATTTAAATCATCAAAACTGATAAGTCCAGAATTTATACCATCGTCAATATCGTGGCTTGTATAGGCTATCTCATCAGCACGATCTACGATCATCGCTTCAAGAGAGGGGTGAGTATCAAGGTTGAACTGTTCATGGATTTTAGGAGGTAAAAAACTTTTATGGTAAGGAAATGAATGTTTTAAAATTCCCTCTAGTGTTGCAAAAGTAAGGTTTAGTCCATCAAAAGATTTATATCTTTTTTCTAAAAATGATACTACTCGAAAACTTTGATAATTATGTTCAAATCCATGAGAGAAACCATCCTTTTTTAAACACTCATCAAGAGTATCACCACCAACATGACCAAAAGGAGTATGACCCAAATCATGTGCTAGGGCTATAGCTTCTGCTAAAGATTCATTAAGATTAAGAGTAGAGGTAATTGAACGAGCGATTTGTGAGACCTCTAGGGAATGGGTAAGTCGTGTACGAAAAAAGTCTCCCTCCTGATTTAAGAAAACCTGTGTTTTATACTCAAGTTTTCTAAATGAAACACAATGTATGATTCTATCTCTATCTCTAGCATAAGGGGAACGAAAATCTTTATCTATCTTGTGGAACCGAGAATTTGCTTGCATAAACATAAGTTAAGCCTTTTTCAAAAATTTTGTAAGTATATGTATTTTAACACCATTCACACGACCTTCTATATGCTCTACATCATCTGCAACAAGCCAAATGTTACGAATGGCTGTGCCTCTTTTTGCTGTAAAACCAGTCCCTTTAACATCAAGGTCTTTTATTATAACAACTGTGTCCCCTCTTTGGAGTATCACACCATTGGCATCTTTATATACAAGCTCTTCTTTACTCTGCAATCCAGCATCAGCCCAAGCTTTAACATCGTCTTGCATATACATCATATCCACTAAGTCTTGACGAGAAAGTATAGTTAGTAATCTGTAACTCATAACAGTAACAGCAGGTATCTCACTCCACATAGAATCATTAAGACAGTTAAAATGATTTTCATCTAAGTTTTTACTTTCTATCTGAGATTTACAGTTCTTACACAAATAAATAGACTGCTCTTCACTTCCATCAGATGGCACTACCTCTAAGGAGTTTACATCATCACTACTTGTACATAATTCGCATACACTACTTCTCATAATCGCTTCCTTTTATCTTCTTCTACGAGAAGAATTGCTAGGCTTAGAATTTCTGCTTCGACCTCTTCCCCCTCCACCCATAGATATAGCTTCTGCTTTGATGCTAGGATCTGGTGCGAAACCTTTTATAACAAACTTGTGAATATCTTTTTGCATAAGTTTTTCTATACTTGCTAAAAACTCATTCTCATCTATACAGACAAGGCTCATAGCCTCACCCTTGTTTCCAGCACGACCAGTTCTACCAATACGATGCACATAATCTTCAGGAACATTTGGAAGTTCATAATTTACCACATGAGGAAGCTGATCTATATCTATTCCACGAGCTGCTATGTCTGTGGCAACTAAAACTCTAATCTTACCTGCCTTAAAATCTGCTAGGGCTTTTGTTCTTGCATTTTGGCTTTTGTTTCCATGAATAGCTACGGATGATATGCCATCACTATCTAACTGTCCACTAAGCCTATTTGCTCCATGCTTGGTTCTTGTAAACACTAAAACCTGCTTCCAATCTCCATCATTTATTAATTTTGTTAATAACTCTCTTTTTCGTATTTTATCAACAGGATGTACAACTTGTTTAATTTGTTCAGCAGATTGGTTCTCTTTAGCAACTTCTACTAAAACGGGTGAGTTAAGCAATGAATCAGATAGCTTTTTAATATCTTTAGAGTATGTTGCTGAAAATAATAAAGTTTGTTTTTGTTTTGGTAGGACTTTTAGAATCTTTTTTATATCATTTATAAAACCCATATCTAGCATTCTATCCGCTTCATCAAGGATTAAAAAATCAACCTTAGATAAATCAATAGTTTTTTGAGACATATGATCGAGCAATCTCCCCGGTGTGGCTACAACTATATCCATTCCTTTTCTTAATGTTGTAATCTGAGGGTTAATTTTTACCCCTCCAAAAATAACACAAGACTTAAATGGTAAAAATTTTCCATAAGTAGCAACACTCTCTTGTACTTGAGATGCTAATTCTCTTGTCGGGGTTAAGATTAAAGCTCTTACCTGATGCCTAGCTCTTTTCTCTGCTTTATGCTGATGTAGGAGTTGTAGCATTGGAAGGGTGAAACCTGCTGTTTTTCCAGTACCAGTTTGCGCTCCAGCTAAAATATCTCTTTTATTAAGTATCACAGGGATTGCTTGTTCTTGCACTGGTGTTGGTGTATCATAACCTTGCTCTTTTATGGCTCGAAGTAATTGGTCGCATAGACCTAAGTTTTTAAATGACATTATTTATTTATTCCTAATATTATAAAGATTATCTTTATAGATTTTACAAATTATATCAACTATGCTATGTGAAGCATATTAAAGAATTCAATCCACACAAATCCATTAATAACTTTTACTTTACAGTAGTCGTCATTTTTCAGAACCATCTTTAATGCCATCTATTTTTAATATGTCACCTTTTGTAAATTTGAAGGTTTAGATTATCGTAACATCAGTACTTTATAGCCTTGTGTATATTGTTTCTTTGATGCGTGAAAGCCTATCCTTACTTCACTATCTATTTTATCTTGATGATTATAGCTATCTTCTTCATTCTTTATAATAATTTGAGAAGTCTTTATATCTTTAGTATCAATACCTTGTAGTGTATCAAGTTGTGCATTCTTGTATGTCTTGGAGTTATGGGCTTTAGCATTAAGAATTCTTTGAATCTTTTTTGTTGAAGGCTTTTTGGATTGAAGCTCTACTTCAAGTTTTATATTTAACTCAGCATTTATTGTTTGAATACCTTTCTTGTCTTCTTTGTATACTTCTTTAGTCTTATTTTTTATTTGCGTGTTATCACTTCTAATGAGAGTAGCATCAATTAAAACAGATTTTCCTGTTTTAGCTATCAGGTTTTTACTCTCTAATTGTTTATTTACAGAGTAGACTTCTCCTAAAACCTTTTTCAATATTTGGATATATGTCCCTACTCAGTTACTTTAATTTAAAATATAAGAGTAATTTCAATATTACTAAAATATAATCTTGCTAAAGCCTATAAACAGGTATCTAAAGGGAGGTATTACTATGAGCTTTTAGGAGAAGTCCAGTTAAATAATTTATCATAAAGTCGGTTCTTGAGTAGGGAATTTCTAAATCTACAGATTGTACTCTCGTCTGGTACACTATCCTCTAGGCTAAGTCCTACAAATCTAATAAAGAGTAGGTTTACATAGAGTGCATCTTGAGTGGCTTGATCAGAGAGATTGTAATACTTCTGGAGTAACAGTACTCTAAACATCAGTACATTATCATAAGCAGGTGCTCCAGCTACATTACTTTCAGCAATTCCATCTCTATTTAGTACTGGTCGTAATTTATCAAAGTCTATAATAGAGTCCAACTCTTTAAGAAATAAATTTACTTTTTCTAATCTTGATGTTACTGCTATATCTGAAAATGTATTGTTTGTATCTTTAAATGCCACCTTTTACCTCTTCTTAGTGATGTTATTTTAGCTGAAAAGTGCTTTTAATACCTTTAAATAGGTTGCTTTGTTGGATTATACTGTGCAGTGGTCTCTCATAATTATTTATATTCTTATTCTATCATTTGGAATAAGAATACTTGGTTAATTGCTTTGTTTTTCTAGGGACATTATATCAAGGATAGGGTTCTTTAATATACTCTTCATATCATAGTTGATATAATTTTCAAGTTCCATAAAATAAGCCTTTAATAATGATGTTCTTGGAACAAAATGATACTAAGAAGTGTCTATTTACGGGATTTACTATTCAAGTTAAGTCTATAGATTTATTGGAATCTATGTGCGAAAGTTGAGGTAATTTTTTAATTTAAAAGAAAAGACTAAAAATGAAAAAAACTATATTTATTATATCTGCTGTTGATATTTTAACAGTAATCCTAAATACTACTAAGTATATAGCAATTTTTACGCAAGTAAAAAACGGCTCTATTTTAGATCAAAAAACTCCATGAGTAATACTTTTTCTCCCCTTGATTGGTTTGTAGTTGCAAGTTATTTTTTACTTCTAGTTATCAGTTCTTATATCTTCTCTCGCTCAAAAATAAACACTACAAGAGAGTATTTTGTAGGCTCAAACACTGTTCCTATGTTTGCGGTAGCTATCTCAGTTTTAGCTACATCCCAATCAGCTGCCACATTCTTGGGTGTTCCTGAATTTTCATATAAATATGATTTTACTTTTATAGGTTTTTATTTCTCAGGACTTTTAGCAGTTATTTTTATAGCCTATGTTTTGATACCCAAATTTTATGAGATGAAAGCCGTTACTGTGTATGAACTTTTACAAAATCGTTATGGAGCATCGGCTAAAAGACAAGCTGGAATGATGTTTTTAGTGGGTCGAGTTCTTGCAAGTGGGGCTAGACTCTACATAGGTTCTTTAGCTATTTCTATGATTTTATTTGGTGATATAGTTTTTACGCATGTAGCGATTTCTATCATTATACTTATTTTGGGTGCTTTAGCCTATACATATTTTGGTGGTGTAAAGTCCATCATTTTAAGTGATATTATTCAAGCAACTACTTATATTAGTGCAGGTATAGCAGTTTTAGTTTTTCTTTATTACTCACTTGAAGATGTAAATATTATGCAAATCCTAAATGAAAATAAGAAACTAAATTTTATAGATACAAGCATAGATGGAAAATTTAGTGTCATCGGTCTCTTGAGTGGTTGGTTACTCTTAAATATTGCAGCCTTTGGACTTGATCAAGATATGACTCAGCGTGTACTCTCATGTAAAAATGAAAAAGAAGCCGCTAAGTCACTCATAGTTTCTATCTTGCTTACAATTCCTGTTGTTTTAATCTTTTTGTTTATAGGTGTCTTACTTTTTGTCTTTTATCAAAACTCACAAGTGGTACAAAATTTTCAAGGCGAAAACATCACTATATTTATGTACTATATTTTAAATGAGATGCCAGAGGGTTTACGAGGTTTAGTTACCGTAGGAGCTATCGCAGCGGCTCTCTCTTCCACCTCCTCAGTTTTAGGGGCTATGGCATCGGTGGCAATAGAAGATATATATAAGCCTTATAAACTTAAACAGGGTAAAGTAGATGAAAAACACTTTGTTGATGCTTCAAGAAAAGCAGTACTATTTTTCGCAGTAGTTTTATCTGCTATGGCGATGATAAGTTACTTTTGGCAAAGATATGTAGAACTCTCCCTCATAGGGTTTGCTCTTGGTGTTATGGCATTTGCCTATACTGGACTTCTTGGTGTTTATTTTTCAGCTATTTTTACATCTAGGGGAAACGCACAAACCGTCCCTTTTGCATTAGCAGGTGGATTTGTAACAGTCTTAGCTTTACAACCCTACTCCTTTGGTATAAGTATAGGCTTCGCATGGCAAATTGTACTTGGGACGATAATTGCTTTTGTAATTATGCAGATAGGTAAAAACTCCTATTTAAATGAAAATTAGTTCAAGGCAAGGTACTCCATCATTCAATTGATTTCAGCCTGAATTACTATAATATCCCTAGAAAAATAAATCAGACTTAATAAAAAAAATGGGTGCTTAAATCATAACTATTTATGATAATAAAGCAAATAAAAATCAACTATCTTCAAGTTCAAACTTTTATTAAATCCAGCATGAATATTCATCAACTTTTTCATAGGAGAAAATACTCCGCCATCAATAGTATTTGTAGTATTATCTATCCTGAAATCTGTATATTTTTGCTAGTTGGATTTATAGATTCTTCAAGTAAAATATCTTTATATGTATCATAGCAGATATCTAACTTTTTAGTGAATTTCTCTTCAGTAGTTTTTGTGAGATTACGCATAATCTTTTGATAGTCTTTCGTTGATGAAAATCTTTAAAAACTAAAGTAGCAAGTTTATCTTTTCTCTTTCCATAAAAAGTAGCATCACAAACTATTACTACTGGTCTAGGATAGAATATTTAACCCCTTATCCAAGGTATACTTCTCTTGTAATCTTCTGCCAAGTGGCTCAATATTTGTCGTCTCAGAATATACTTTTTGAAAATGATTTCTGCTAGTTTATTTGCTCTTCTTTTTGAGCTAAAAGATTGTTTACAATCATTGCAAAAATATCTAATTATTCCTTTTCGCTTTCCCTTTTTAAGCCCCATAGTAACGAATTAAACTTAAGGTTTTAAGCACCCGTTTTTTTCATTCAGTCAGTTTTGCAAGAAGTCTAATCTTTTTTAGCTATAATTAAAGTATATAACTAGATAGGAATGTCCTTGATTACCAACCTAAAAAATCCAAACCTTTACAATAATCGTGAACTTTCGTGGTTACAGTTTAACACTAGAGTACTCAAACAAGTTCATGATGAATCTTTACCGCTTTTAGAAAGACTGAAATTTTTAGCTATTTATGGAACAAACTTAGATGAATTCTATATGATTCGTGTGGCTGGTCTTAAAAAACTTTTTGCGGCTGGTATTATTGTTTCAGGAGCTGATAAACTTACACCTTTACAGCAACTTCGTGAGATTAGAAAATACCTGCATCAAGAACAACAAGTTGTTGAACATTGTATGACAGGAATTCTTAAAAAACTAGAAGAAGATGGTCTTTTTATAAAATCTTATGATGAAGTAAATCAAAATGAAAAAAACACTTTAAATAGATATTTTAAAGAAAATATTTATCCTGTTATCATCCCTATCGCTATTGATGCAACGCACCCTTTCCCTCATCTGAACAATCTTAGTTTTGGACTTATCGTAAAACTTAGTGATAATGACAATGAGTCCATAGAGAGATTTGGTATCATTCGTGTGCCTCGTCCACTTGAAAGATTTGTAGAACTTGGCAATGGCACTTTTATCCCCATAGAAAGTGTAGTTGCTCAACATGTGGAGGATCTGTTCCCTGGTTATTCGCTTATTAAATATTCCTCATTTAGAGTGACTAGAAATGCCGATTTAGAGATAGAGGAGGAGGAAGCGGATGATTTTATGGAGATTCTTGAAGAGGGTCTAAAACTTCGTCGTAAAGGGGCTATGGTAAGGCTTGAGGTTGGTATTCGTGGAGATGAGGAGATAGTTGATTTTTTTAATAGACATACAAATGTATATAAAGATGATATTTATAGATTTCATACATTTTTAAACCTCTCTTCTTTATGGCAAATTGTTGGAAATAAAGATTTTGCACACTTACTCTTACCACCATTTAAACCAAAAAATCTACCTCCTTTTGATTGTAGTGAAGATATTTTTACTACTTTAGATAAGCAAGATGTTTTACTTTATCACCCTTATGAAAGTTTTGAACCTGTGGTAAGACTCATCCAAGCAGCCTCAAAAGACCCTGATGTAGTTTCTATAAAAATGACACTGTATCGCTCAGGAACAAACTCCCCTATTGTTCAGTCACTTATAAGTGCTAGTGAATCAGGCAAACAAGTCACCGTTATGGTTGAACTAAAAGCTAGGTTTGATGAAGAGAACAATCTTATCTGGGCAAAGGCATTAGAAAAATCAGGAGCTCATGTTATCTATGGTATCAAAGGTTTTAAGGTTCATGCAAAAGCAGCCCTTGTAACAAGACGCAAAAATGCTAAACTAATCCAGTACGCTCACTTAGGTACAGGAAACTATAATCCCACTACTGCAAAGATTTATACAGATATGAGTTATATGACATCTAAGGTTGAAATTACAAATGATCTTACAAGATTTTTTCATTTTCTTTCAGGTTTTAGTAATAAAGGAAAACTCAACGAACTTTATATGGCTCCAGCACAAATAAAACCTAAAATCTTATCACTTATACAAAATGAGATGAGAAAATCAGAAGATGGGCATATCATCGCTAAAATAAATTCCCTTGTTGATGAGGATGTTATAAGATCACTTTATAAAGCAAGTCAAGCTGGTGTAAAAATTGAGCTTATTGTTCGTGGTATTTGTTGTTTAAAACCAGGGATAAAAGATGTAAGCGAGAATATCAAAGTCATATCTATACTGGGAAAATACCTCGAACATCCAAGAGTATTTTACTTTAAAAATGATGCTACACAAGTTTATATCTCTTCAGCTGATTGGATGCCTAGAAATCTTCTTAGACGAGTTGAACTGTTAACAGGTATTCCTGATCTTGTTTCAAAAGAAAAAATTATCCAAATATTACAACTTCAATGTTCAGATAATACTCTTTCTCATGAGCTTCAAAGTGATGGAACATACCAAAAAGTAAAAAAAGAAAATTCTAAAAATATCAATAATCATAAATTTTTAGAAGATTATATAAATAGAATTTCAAAAGCAACAAAGAAAAAATCACCTCAAGAGATACAACATATTGCAGCACGACTCTTTATGGAAAGTTAAGGATAATAAAAATGATACACAAATTTAAAAATATGAGCCCTAGTCTTGGAAAAAATACATGGATAGCTCCATCAGCAGATGTAGTTGGAGATGTTACTTGTGGAGAGGATTGTTCAATCTGGTTTGGAACTGTAATCCGTGGAGATGTTCACTATATCACAATTGGCAATCGTGTAAGTATTCAAGATTTAAGTATGGTTCATGTAACACATCATAAGGGTGGAGATAAGCATAAAGTCGGTGATGGACACCCTACTATTATAGGTGATGATGTTACCATCGGTCATAGAGTTATGCTTCATGGCTGTACTATAGAAGATGCTTGTCTCATCGGAATGAGTGCTACTATCTTAGATGGTGCTGTTATAGGAAAAGAGTCTATAGTCGGAGCGAGTTCGCTTGTTACTAAAAATAAAATATTTCCACCTCGTTCTCTTATCATGGGAAGCCCAGCTAAGGTAGTGAGAGAACTCAATGACGCAGAGGTAAAAGAACTTTACGCATCAGCTCATAGATATGTTGAGTATAAAAATAATTATAAAGACTAAGTTAATAGGGAGTTAGTTTTACTATATTATTATGTTTTATCCCAATATATCCACAAATTGATTGCCCTCTAAGGCTTTGATAATATTATTATTTACTCGAATTGCCGAGTCTATCACAACATTTTGTAGCTTGGCTGTTATTATGATTTTCAAGGGTCTATTTCCCCGGTTTTGCATTATAAGTGTGTAAAGATTATCTAAAATCCTAGCATCAGAGTCAAGTCGTATAGCTAAATTGAGTGCTTCTTGGGGTGCTTCACGAACTTCTTTTTTTACTTTTTTACACTCTTTTTTAGCCTCACGAAGTGTCATAATCTTTGTCACACCCATACGAGTAAACATATCTGTATGTGTAATTTTTGCCTTAAATGCTATTGGTTCATTTTGATTCATCTCAGCTAGTTGTTCAAGTTTATCTGAGAAAAGCATAATCTCGATATTTCCATGAAAATCCATAAGATTTACAATCCCAAACTGATTCCCCTTTTTAGAAATCTTTTTAACTACCTCTTCCACTTTACCTATAAAAATCGCATACGAGCTATCTTTTACACTCTCGATTTCTGAAGAGAGTGTATAATCTAACTCATCTAATCTTTCTCTATACTCATCAAGAGGATGCCCAGATACATAAAATCCTAAAGTCTCTTTTTCAAACTCTAAAATCTCTTTGAGGCTAAACTCTTCACAGTTTTTAAGAGTAAGCCCAACAGAAGTTATATCCTCATCATCTCCAAAAAGTGAGCCTACTGCATTCTTTTTTGCATCACTGGCTTTTTTTGCAGTTTCTGTTATGAGTTCTATTTGATTGAGTAAGGCTTTTCGTGAGTATCCAAACCTATCAAATCCACCTGATTTAATACTTGATTCTATAAAGCGTTTGTTTACTTTTGATGGGTCTATTCTGTTTACAAAATTCTCTATTGAGCTAAACTCCCCGCCCTCTTCACGAGTTTGTATAATCGACTCAACTGCTGAACTCCCTACCCCTTTAATAGCACCAAGACCAAATAATATAATATCTTTACCATCCTTAGTAATCGCAGAAAATTCAAGATAAGAATCGTTCACATCAGGAGGAGAAAGTTCAATTCCCATCCGTTTCACTTCATCAATATAGCGAACCACCTTATCCATATTGTCTTTATCCGATGTTAATAGTGCCGCCATAAACTCATTTGAATAATATGTTTTAAGCCATGCTGTTTGAAAAGTAATCATCGCATAGGCTGCGGAATGAGATTTATTAAAACCATATCCAGCAAATTTTTCAATGAGATCAAAGAGTTTTGATGCTTCCTCGTAAGGATGTCCCTGCTTTTGTGCACCCTGAGAAAACTCTTTATTAAAAGTAGCCATATCTTTTTTCTTACCCATAGCACGGCGAATAATATCTGAATATCCAAGAGAAAAACCACCAACAGTTTGAACAATCTGCATAACTTGCTCTTGATACACAATGACACCATAAGTATTTTTTAAAATTGCTTCCATAATATCAAAAGTATATTCTATTTTTTCACGACCATGTTTACGCTCAACAAAACTATCAAGCATTCCAGATTCCATAGGTCCTGGTCTATATAGGGCAAGAACAGCGATTAAGTCCTCAAAGTTATCAGGCTTAAGACGCTTATTTAAATCTTGCATTCCTGAAGACTCTATTTGAAACATCCCTACTGTTTCTCCTGTTCTTATAACCTCATATACTTTAGGATCATTTTCATCTATTTTATGCCACTCAACATCTCTATCATAACGGCGTTTGATAAGTTTAATTGCATTATCAATCACATCAAGAGTTTTTAAACCAAGAAAGTCAAACTTGATTAAATCAACATCTTCAAGGTAGTTTAGTGAGTACTGCGTTACAAAAGTATCTTCACCTGATGGTTTATAAATAGGAGTTTTATACCAAAGTTCTTCATTTGAGATAACCACACCTGCTGCGTGAATCCCTGAGTTTCTTTTTAGCCCTTCGAGTTTTTTAGCAAACTCCCAAACACGAGCCGCATTGGCATCACCCTCTACTAGCTCTTGTATTTTAGGTTCTTTTTGAAAAGCACCCTCTATAAACTCACCTTTTTTTGTTTTACCATTAAGCGTAATTCCAATCTCATCTGGCACAAGTTTTGCCATCTTATCAGCTTGAGTTAAGGGCATATCAAGAACACGAGCAACATCTCGAATCACCCCTTTGGCAAGAAGTGAACCAAAGGTAATAATCTGTGCCACTTGATTGCGTCCATATTTTTCAACTACATAATCTATAACCTCGCCACGACGAGCCTGCATAAAGTCCATGTCAATATCTGGCATAGACACCCTCTCTGGATTTAAGAATCTCTCAAAAAGTAAATCATATTTCATAGGGTCAATGTCGGTAATATCTAATGAATACGCAACTAAACTCCCAGCCGCTGAACCACGCCCAGGACCTACGGCTATCCCCTTTTCTTTAGCAACCTTAACAAAATCCCAAACTATCAGCATATACCCTGGAAACTTCATCGAGTTTATAATATCTATCTCAAACTCTAATCTCTCACGATACTCTTGGTGTTTATCTTCTTGAACATGTTTTAAACGCTCAACTAAACCAACCTTACATCTATAGGTAAAGTACTCTGCATCATTTTTATCAGCTCCGCTAAACCATAGCTTCTTTTCTTCTTCACTTGCATTAGATGCTAAAGCAGGGACATCATCAAGATGGTTTATATCTAAATTGTCATTTTTTGCGTACTCTTGTGTAAATTTAAAATGCGGTGGTGTTGGATTTTTTACTATTGGAACATAATCTTCAATCTTTTGTACTATCTCTTGAGTATGCATTATAGCTTCTGGAATATCAGCAAAGATTAAAGCCATCTCCGCTGGAGATTTAAGATAAAACTCATGTACGGAGTGTCTCATACGATTAGGGTCATCATAGAGTTTATTCATCCCAATGCACATAAAGGCTTCATGATACTGAGCATCACCAGGAAAAGTATAATGAGTGTCATTTGTTGCAACGACTTTAATGCCTGTTTCTTTTGAAATTTTTAAAATTTGCCCATCAATATAAAGCTGATCAGCAATCCCATGACGCATAAGTTCAAGATAAAAATCATCTCCAAATATATCTTGGTATTCTCTTGCAACAGCTAATGCACCATCATACCCTAAAGCACCATTTCTTACATTTTTTTCATTTGAAAGATTTAAGTGCCAGTTTACTTCCCCTTGCAAACAAGCGGAGGTACAAATAAGCCCCTCACTATGAGTACGAAGTTCATTTTTATTGATACGAGGAAAATAATACATCCCCTCTATAAAAGCTTTTGAAGAGAGGTACATAAGGTTCTCATAACCTTTTTTATTTTTAGCAAATAAACAGATGTGAAATCTTTGTTTTGTAGACTTATCGTTAAGCTCCGCACCATTATGGATATATCCCTCCATACCAATAATAGGCTTAATATCTGCGGCTTTCATCTGATGATAAAAATCAATTGCACCAAACATATTTCCATGATCAGTCATAGCTACAGAAGTCATTCCAAGTTCTTTTAAACGGGGTACTAAGTTAGTGAGTTTATTTGCTCCATCAAGGAGAGAATATTCAGTATGGAGATGTAAATGTGTGAAGTTTTGTACGCTCATGAGCCTTACCTAATAGTATAAATTATTAAAAGGATTATAGTAGATTTGGCTTAATAAATTCTAATTTAAAGTAAGCCTTTTTTTACCCTTGATAAGACTAGAGGTATATTAATTCCATCATTATTAAAACCTTCATCAATACAGGATTCGCATTTATCACCCATAGGACACTCGGTATTTTTTAAAATTTCTTCAAGTGTGTTAAAATTATTTTTTTTTATACACTCCGCAATGTCACCTGCACTTAAATCATTACACACACATATTTTTGTATCTTTATTTAACATTTTCACAATCCATTTATAGTTTTATTTTCTGTATTATCAATAATAGTAACAATACTACTAATATCATTTATCATTGAAGCATGAAGTTCAAAAGCTTTTTCAACTTCATGCTTAAGTAATTTCTCACTCCACATTCTAAGTACATATATGAAACTCTCTAAAAGTATGGTTATCTCGTCTACTTTTTTTATGAAATTTTTAGCCCCATGATGAAGTGCATTTGATAAGAGTTGAATTTTCTCTTGTAGTTCATGATAGTCACTATATTGTGTAATAATTGCAGAATATGTAGCAAACATTTTAGCAAGAACTTGAATATTACTTGCAGTTATATTCCTAGAAAGATTAATAATTGTATAGGCTCCAATTATATCAATTTCTAACTCTTTTAATTCTTCTAAATGTAAGATTGACATTATCGTTTTATCAAATTTTTTATTTATATTTTCTTTTTTTTCTAGCTTTGAGAATTGTACTAATTTGAAATTAAAAATTCTTAATAAGCTTTTAAATTCATCATTTTTTTCTTTTAAAGATACATTTGTAAATTCTAAATCTTTTCTGTACAATTCGAGCATTTTTATATTAGCAATATTTTTTGCGACATTATGTATAATAGTTATAAAATCTTGAGTATTTATCGGCTTAAATATAAAATTACTCACATTGAGATTAATAAAGCTTATAAGATTATCACTATCATTATAAGCGGAAGTAATAATAATTTCTTGCTGTTTTTTTATCTTACGAATTTCTCGCACTAATGCTACTCCATCCATATTTGGCATTTTAACATCTGTAATGACTATGTCATACTCATTATTCATATATAGATCCAAAGCCTCTTTTCCACAACTTCTGACACTCACAGATTTGAATAAAGATTCAAATAACTTCTGAGTTTGAATTTGTAAATTAATATCATCTTCTACATATAATAAACTCAATTCTTTTGTATACTTTAAAGTTGCTATTATTTCTATATTATTCATAATTTAACCTTTAAACTTGAACAGGAATAAATATTTGATGATACTTATCAAGTTTATGATATAAAAGTTCATTATCTGTTGAAAAAAGAGAAAAAATTCTTCTTTTAGTAAGCTTATAAGTAAATGGAAGAATTTGGATGAAATTTTCTTTACTTTTGAGTGTTCTTATTGGATTTTCATTATCCTTAAATACTTGGATTGATTTAGAAAAAATTGTTGAAAGATTATAGTAATGTTCAATTACCTCTTCTTTATCTTGTTGATGCTCTTTTAAATAGTTATATAGTTCTATATTAAAGCCCATTTGTTCAGAAATATCAAAAATATTTGATGATATTTTTTCTAAATCACGATTATTACTCAAAATTATTGCAGCATCTTTTACCTTTGAAAAACTTCTGTTAGAAATTTTCAAAACAGGGACATGAGACTCATAAAGCGTTGTTCTCACATCATGTGAATAAAATATATCTTTTGAAACTATAACTAAACCTATATGATAAAATTTTATATCTTTAAAAAACTTTTCTTTTAAATCTATATTATTATATTCAATATCAATTACAATATTGAGATCTCTTAACTTTTTTATCTCTTGAATAATAGGAATATTACTTGGATTCACTACTTTAATTATCAAATCATGAGTAAATTTTTCATGTACATAGATTGCACGTTTTACAAATGCTTCAATTCTTGAATGTTCTATGAGGTTCATATCTATATAAAGATATAAATTAGAACCAAAAGGCTCAGGAAATTGTCCTAGCTCTCTTTTTATAGCTCGATAAACTGATTTTAGAACTGATGGATCACCTACTAAAACTAGTAAATCATTGGGTTGAATCATTCTACGCCTAGAGGGCATGACAAGTTTTCTATTTCTGTATATTGCTACAATACGCCAATTTTTTTGCTCTATAACTCCTATATGCCTATATACGAAGGAACTTCCAAAGGGAACCATAACCTCCATTATTTCACCCTCCCCTATCCCAACGTTTTGAGCAATTACCGGAACATTTGGTAAATAGTCTAAAAGCCTAGAGGACAAAATTTCATTTGAGTTTATTAAAATTATATTTGGATCTTCATTCATCATACTCCATTGAGTTAATACAACAACACGTAACTGTTTTTTCATGACTCTAATATTTTTAATTGTATGTTCAATGTCAATGAGATTATCCATAGCAATTATCACTTGAATAAATTCCATTTTCAAAAGGTTTGATAATTTATAAAGACTGGTCGGATCAAATTCATAAAATTTAAATCGTTTAATATTAATATCTGTATATTCTCTAGCTTTAATCTCGAGAATATAGTATATATTTTCATTCGAATAGGTCTGACTTATTCTTTGTATAAAGTGCGAACCTACATCTCCATCACTAATTATTAAAATTTTTTTCATTTTTTTTCTTCTTCTTTGTAATTATCTAAAGGCAACATTTATTTTTTTTATCCATAGCTCTTTTTTAGCTTTTTGCCATTTATCATTTTTAAAATAGCCTGTAATTTTTACTCTATTTTGTGATAGAGCATTTGATGTAAATAAAGTATTCTCTTTCCACCTATATACAATATTAGTAGCATTAATATTACTATAGATATTACTTGACTTGTTTAAACGGTATGTTAATGCTTTTGAAGGAAATTCCAACTCTATTATCTTATTCATTTGAGACTTTAGACTTTCTTTTATAACTAAGGATGGAAATGTACTTTCATCTTTAGCTACAATCTTTGTAATTGAATCTTTTTTCTTTTTTAAAATTTTTATAATTTTTTCTTTATTTTTTACTTCTAAGGCATATTGTTTTTTTAGATCTTTTATCTCTATTTCATTATTTGAATTTTTAATATTTTGTGAAACTTTTTTCTTTTTAAGCGTATCAATTTTGACTAATAACATTGTATTTTTCAGTCTTTCTTTGTTTAGGAGTTTCTTGTACTCTCTAATTTTAGTGTTTTTTACTTGTATATTTTGAAACTTACTATCATCAATATTTTTTTTTTCAAGTGTGTAGACAATACTTTTTATATTTAACTCTTTCTTGCATTTATTATACTCAGACCTTAAATTTTCTATATCTCGAACTATTTTTTCCATCCTATTTATTTCATCTCCATAAATAGATAAACTCAAAATTATAGTTATAATTAGATAATTCATACTAAACCTTTGCTATTAATTTAACACCCATTTCAACATGATGTGTATAGGGAAACTGATCAAAAAGAGCCATATCTAGCACATCATGCGTTTGGCAAAGTATAGCTAAATCCCTTAATAATGTTTGAGGGTTACATGATATATATATGATATTTTTATATCTTGCAGTAAATCTACAAGACTGATCATCCATTCCACTTCTAGGAGGGTCAACAAAGATACTAGATATATTATAAGAATTCATATCTAGCCCTTTCATTCTACGAAACTCTCGTACACCATCAAGGGATTGGATAAATTCTTCTACGCTCATTCTAAGAAATTCAATATTTTGAACATCATTTAAAAGCATATTTGACTTTGCCCCATTAATAGATGATTTGGAAATTTCAGTAGCTAAAACCTTTCTAAAATACTTTGCAAAAGGAATAGTAAAATTACCAGCTCCACAATAAAGTTCTAAGATATCCTTATCCGTATCTTTTAAATCTTTTAAAGTCCAAGCTATCATTTTTTCATTTACTCTTGGGTTTGGCTGTGTAAAACTATTTTCAATATGTCGAGATTTATAGCTATCTCCATTTACAGATAAAGTTTCTGTGATATAGTCTTGCCCAATAATTAATTTTTGTTTTCTACTTCTGCCTATTATATAGATACTAAGTTTTTGTGCTATTTTTGAAGCTAAATTTTGCCAAACATCATCTAATTTTCTATGGTATAAGAGAGAGACAAGAACTTCTCCATCACTAGAACTCAAAAAATCTACACCAAAAAGCTTATAATTCATATTCTTTTCTTTGAGTAATTTTAATAATTTTGGCATCAATGTAGCTATATAAATATTTACTTGAGGGCATTCTTCAACAAAGACTACACTCTTTTTATCTCTGTTATTCATAGCATAAAATATTTCATCACCTTGATGCCATATTTTAAATTCACTTCTTGAACGATAATGAGATTGGGGGGATTTAACTATATGAAATTCACCCGTATAAAACTCTTTAAAGCTATTTTTATTTAAAACTATTTTTTCTTTAAGTTGTGATTCGTATCCATCTTCATAGACTATACAAGCACCACATTCGCCAAAGTGTTTACATTTCACATTATTATCCTATTTTATTGAGGCTATAAGATTACCTATAATCAAATTCCATCCGTCAATCAAAACAAATACAAGGATTTTAAAAGGTAATGCTATCATAATAGGAGGGAGCATCATCATACCCATAGACATTAAGATTGAGGCAACAACCATATCTATTACAAGAAATGGTAAAAAGAGTAAAAACCCTATCTCAAAAGCTGTCTTTAATTCACTAATTACAAAAGCAGGGATGATAATAGACAAAGGAACATCCGCAACTGTTGTAGGGTTTTGCATCTTTCTTATTCTAAAAAATAAGGCTAAGTCTTTTTCTCTAGTATTTCTAATCATAAAATTTTTAAAAGGAAGTATGGATTTAGCAAAAGCTTCCTCATAACCTATCTCCTCAGCAATATAAGGCTTAATCCCTGTATCATAAGCTTTTTGCCCAACAGGTTCCATAACAAAAAATGTTAATATCATTGCTAACATTACTAAAAGTTGTGTTGGTGGTACTTGTTGTGTTCCTAAAGCCTGTCGTAAAAAGCCAAAAACGATAACAAACCTTGTAAACGTGGTCATAACAAGTATCATACTTGGAGCTAAAAAAAGTAAGGTTAAAAGAACTAATACATTTAAAGAACTTACCAATTGTTGTGGCGTATCAGGTGTACCTAATTGAAAGTTCATAGTAGGGATTGTTACTGACTCTGCAGCTAATATAAGAGAAGCCATACTAAAAAATAAAAGAAAAAATTTCATCATTATCTAGTAGGTACTTTATCTAAAATAGAATTCTTAACCTTTGATTTATTTTCAGATTTTTTTCCATAAAAATGAAGCTCTACTCTACGATTTTGTTCTCTACCACTTTTAGTTGCATTTGTTGATACTGGAGCATATTGAGCGAAACCTGAGGCACTTATGCGATTAGGTTTCACACCATCTAAGATTAACTCTTGAAGCACTGAGATAGCTCTCGCTGAAGAGAGTTCCCAGTTATCCTTATAAAGACTTTTAGCCCCTGGACCTTTATTGTCTGTATGACCTTGCACACTTACCATAATATCATTTGGCATCTCATCAATAATAAGCGCAATTCTTTTTAAAAATAATAGGGTATCATCACTTGTAATGAGCGCACTTCCTGATTTAAAAAGTAATGCTGCGGGAAGTTCTATCACAAAACCATCTTGTGCTTCTTCAACAGAGATCACAGTATCTTTACCTTTTTCCATCATCTCATTTGCATCAGAAGCAGCCTGTTTTACAAGATTTACAGTTTGCGTTGTTTCTTCTGTTGTTTCTATCGGTGTAGCTTTTTGAATTCTTTTTTTAGATATTTCGGTTTGACTTCCACCCTCAAGTACACTCATAGCACCAGAGAGTGAACCAATAGCTTCTGAGATCTTTTTAGCATCCATACTTGCCATAGAAAGGAGTAAAACAAAAAAGCATAAAAGAAGAGACATTAAGTCTCCAAAAGCAGCTAACCATGCAGGAAGACATTGTTCACATTCTGGACATTTTTTCTTAGCCATTACTTAAAACTCTTAATTAAATTGACTAACACGATCTGCTGGGGGTAAATAACTCAAAAGTTTTGCTTCTAAAATTCTAGGAGCATCCCCTGATTGAATAGACATAATCCCTGAGAGTATCATCTCATGGATTAAGGTCTCTTCCTCATTTCTAATAGATAAAATATTATAAATAGGCGTACCAAAAACATTTCCAATAATCGCACCATACATTGTTGTAAGTAAAGCAACAGCCATAGATGGACCAATTGCAGATGGATCTGCCATATTTAAAAGCATTGCAACAAGACCGATAAGTGTACCAACCATACCCATAGCTCCAGCAAGTCCTCCCCATTGGTTAAATATAGAACCATGAATTTTATGCCTAGTATTTGTCTGTTCCATCTCAATCTCTAAGAGTTCACGAATAGTATCTGGTTCACTCCCATCAATTGCCATAGATAAACCTTTCTTTAAAAACTCATTTTCTTCAGAATTCACATCACCCTCAAGTGCAAGAATCCCATCTTTTCTTGCCTTTGTCGCAAATTCAACAAGCTTTTTAATTAATCCAGAAACATCAGTTTGAGGGGGTTTGACAGCAATCATAAATATTTTAGTAAATTGTTTCATTTGTGTAGGTTTAAAAGATATTAATAAGGCACCAATAGAACCGCCAATAACAATTAATGCTGATGGAACATCAAGATATGCACCAATACCAACACCCATAACCATAGAACTCCCAAGAAGTGCAAAGATTAAAACTATACCAATGACTGTACCTAAATCCATTAAAAAAACCTTGATATAAAATATAAATTTCTTGTAAAACTCTCTATAAAATGCTAAAATATATAAGTTTTATAAGAAATCTATTAAAGTTATATTACCACAAAATTTATAAAAAGGGTAATAATTAGAATGATAATAGAAGATTGTATTATAAATGAACTACTTACAAATATTTAACAATCTTATTCTGACAACTCCTCATTTAATGAGAGTTACACCTTAATCTTTAAAAGTTATAAAAATTTCAATATCTCTTTTTCAATATCCTCTTTTTTTATTACCGTATTATGAATTATTTTTTTATCGAATAAGTCTTTAATCATCTTTGGTATTTCAACATCTGCTTCTATTGATATAGATTCTAAAGCTACGCTATCTTCTACATTAACTTTTCCAGTCAAAGCATTAGCTATTACTGTTGAGAACTTTGTCCATTCCGCAGTTGAACAGATGATACTTTTTATATTTGGATTAGATGATGTTTCATAAGTTTTAAAACATGTAGCAGTATGGGGATCCATTAGATAACCATCTTCAAAAGTTGATTTTATATATTTCTTACCTTCTTCATCAGAACAGTAATCAGCTATAAAAATTTCTTGTAACTTTTCTAATTCTTCGGCTTTTAAAGTATAAATATTTTCTTTATCAAGATTTTCCATCAATTCTCTTGTTCTATTTGCCCCATAAAGACTAAATAGTAATCTTTCAACATTTGATGATTTTAGTATATCCATAGCAGGAGATGTAGTTAATTTTAACTTTGTATCTCTAATATCATAAATACCAGTTTGAATAAGACGTGTTAAGATATTGTTTTCATTTGAAGAAATAACAAGTTTTTCAACTGGTAGCCCCATCAATTTAGCATAATAAGCACCAAGAATATTACCAAAATTACCACTAGGAACATTCAAATATACCTTTTCACCTATGCTCATCTCTTCTTGTCTTACTAATTCCAAATAATTATAAATATGATAAATTATCTGAAATATAATTCTTCCAAAATTAACAGAATTTGCAGCAGATAAAGAGATATTTTTTTCTTTAAGAATATTTTTAAAATTATCTGATGCTAATAAATTTTTAAGTGCTGATTGTGCATCATCAAAATTACCCTTTATCCCAATAACTTTTAAATTACTCGCATCTTCAGTAACCATTTGAAGTCTTTGAACATCTGATGTGCCATTGGCAGGATACATACATACAACTTGAATATTTTTTTGATTTTTAAAAGTTTCTAAGGCTGCTGGACCAGTATCACCACTAGTAGCTACTAAAATAAGATAATTTTCTTCTCTTTGTTGGGCTATAGAGGAGAGAATTTTTCCAAAAGGTTGCAGTGCCATATCTTTAAATGCACGAGTAGGTCCATGATAAAGTTCACTTATGTAAAGATTTTCTTTTAGTTTTACTAGAGGCACAGGGTTTGTAGCATCATCAAAGTTATCATAAAGTTCAAGTGCTTCATTTATCATACTTTGATCAATATCTATTTCAAAATGAGATAATACATCTGAGGCAAGTTCTTTATAAGATGAATTTATGTGTTTATTTAAAAAAGCTTCTCCCAATTTAGGAAGAGTTTCTGGTACATAAAGACCTCCAAATGAGGCAATCGGGTTCAAAATAGCTTGTGAAAAACTAACAAATTTTGATTTATTTTCATCGGATCCACGAGTTTGAATGAAGTTCATTTAATTTCTCTTTATTTTTTTGTAGAATTATATCGAAATTTTTTTAAGAGTTTTTTAGATATTTTATATATGCAAAAAATATTAGTACTAAAATAATAGCACTTGTAATTTCATAGCCTATAAGCCAAATTATTAAAAATGAGCCTAAGTCCAAAAGGGAGAAACTTGTATATGCTGCTCTAGCTACATAAAAAAACAAAAATACTATGCCAACAACGTAAGGAACAATCAAAATATATAAGGTGTACCCTATTCCTTCATAACCAGAAGGGACAATCAAATATTTACTAAAATCAACCTCTTGAGAAGAAAAATCTTTCTTTTTTATGGGTACTTTTTTCTTTCTTCTCTCCGCTGATCTTAACATTTTATTATAATGAGAACTGTTATTTTTATTTTCAAGCATAAAAATATTATATCAGAAAAAATTATTTAAATAAACGAATAGGATTTATATGATATGACTTTTGTGTTACTTCAAAGATTAGTTCATCATTCACTCTTCCTATAGAATAACCTTTTTTAATCTTTTTTCCTTTTTTAATATTTGGAGAAATTTGTGATAAATTTGCATAAATTGTGTGAAGACCATTTTTATGTTCTAAAATAACAATATTATTTAAAACAGCAGTTTTATCTGCATATATAACCTTACCATTAAAAACGGTTTTTACTTTTGCATTTTTCTTGCTTGGTTTTAAAGAGATTGACTCATTAAATATTTTTATACCATATATGGGATCTGTATATGTTCCATACTTCTTAGTTATACTATAGGAGTCAAGTGGAGCAATAGTTTTAACTCCTCTATACCTTTTAGTTTTGATTGCCTGATAACTGCTACCGTGTTTTTTAACTTTTGGTAAATCTTCATATTTTAACTCGTTTAGCTTTTGAGACGTTTTTTTATTAAAAGCAATTTGCCTTTCTTTTTTTTCTTGAGCTTTTTTTATTTTATCTATTTTAATAATATTCAAATGAGAAAGTGTCTTTTTTAATTCATCTTGCTTACTTAACAATATTTTAAGTTTTCGCTTATAAGAACTTTTATCCACTTGAAGTTTTTTAAGAGATTTTTTATTGCTTTTTTGTGTAGAATTTAATTTTTTTCTTTTTATGTCTATATTACTTATTGATTGCTTTAAGTGTTTTGATTGTTTATTTAATATTTTTATATCTTGTGCATTAGTATAATACTTCTCATTTAAAAATACCGCTTTTTCTTTTGAATATTTTAACATTTCATTCAAGACTTCAAATTCCATCAAGGATTCTTCATCAACACTATAGTTATCTTCAAGTATAACTGAGAGTGTAACACTTTGTACGATAACAAAAATCAACTTTTCTTTTATTGTATTTTGTTTATTTTTAAGATTTCTATTATGGTTCATTAATTTTATTAATTTTTTTTTATTCTCTTTATAACTTTGTTCTTTATCTAAGAGTTGTACAGTTAAATTTTTTAAAAATTTTTGTTGTTTTTGGATTTTTAGTCTTTGTCTTAAAATAGCTTTTGCATTTTTTGCCATTTTTTTATTAAGCGTTGTATAATTTTTACTAAATTTAAAAATTTTAGTACTTGTAAATTGTATTTTTTTATCAATATCTCCTTTAGCTATTAAGCCATATAAGAATAAATGTAAAACAATAAATAACTTTATCATACCTCTTCTTTATGTCCTATGACGATAAGAAGTGCTAATAAAACTGACAAAGATATGGCTACTGCTGATAATATTGCAAAATCTAGGACTTTATCAAAAAATACTATCTCAATGCCAATATAACTAAGTTGTTCTTCTACCCAAACACTTGTTGAAAGGTAAGATAATATTAGGAAGTTTAAAATACTTGCTATAATAGCATCGACTATAGCTAAACGAAATAACACCGCTGAACTAAGCCAAATAGGTGCACCAAATAAGCCCATGATACTCATTCTTTCATTATGCATAAATTGCCAAATTTTGAGTTCTTTTATTATTAAAAGAATAGTAACTACAAACATAGAAATCGAAAAAACTGTAATAACATCTTTAAATAAAAGAAGTAATTTAAAGGTATTGTCATGATTATACGAAAAATTTTCTACCTTTGTTATTGACTTATATTTAAGGAGTTCCCTTGTTAAATTCTTTACCTCTTCAGGGCTAGGATAATGTGTTAATTTTAGTTTATAAAATTTTGGTAGTGTTAGTTTTAAAAGTTCTACATTTTCAGAGTCAATCTTAGTATGTAACCTATTAATAACATTATCTGGATTTAACTCAGATATTCCACTAACTAAAGAAGAAAAGGATTTCATAATATTCTCATCAATCCTTATTTGAGACACAATAATAATAGAATAACTATTTGCTAAGTTTTCTCTGTAGGCATTTATTGATCGCTCAACAATAATAAAAACTTGGATAGAAAAAAGTATACTCACTAATGCCACAACTAATGAAATATGATTTTTAATTGACTTCATGAATACTCCCATATTCTATATGAAAATGCTTATAATCAATGCTAATAGTTTCAGGAATATGATGTGTTACTACTATTACCGTTGTTTTTAATTGGGTGTTTGCACCTTCTAATAAGTTCCAAATCAAACCCGCTGAATAATCATCAAGATTACCTGTAGGTTCATCGGCTAAAATAAGTATAGGATTATGTGAAAGTGCTCTAGCCATTGCTACACGTTGTTGTTCTCCACCACTTAACTCTAATGGATATTTTCCAAGTTGGTGTTTTAATCTTACATGTTTAAGTAAAGAATCAACTTGATTTTGAGTGATGTTTTTTTCATAGCCATTTATAATCAGAGGTAACATAATATTTTTTTCAATTGTCCACTCTTTAATAAGCTTATAATCTTGGAATACTATACCTATATGCCTTCTTAAAAAATTTAATTTTGATTTTGAAACCTTAGAAATTTCAACACCACCAACAACTAAACTTCCTTGAGCTGGCTTTAAAGCTCCATATAATGATTTTAGAAGTGTAGACTTACCACTACCACTAGCTCCAGTTACAAAAACAAATTCACCTGAATTAACAGAAAAATTAATCTTATTTATAATCGTTTCATTATTAGAATAAGATAATGATAAATCTTCAGCAATAATTACCTTATCCATGTAAGACTCCATTTAAGTAATTGTGAGCAAGTATATTGCTACGTGATTTTAAAGGTAGGTGTGGAAAATATGTAGTTTTTTTATCCTTAATGAGTACATATAAATGTTCTGGTCTATCAAAGCTTCCCATTGAAATACGAAGTAAAATATTATTATAAGAAATATATATTCTCTCAAAATGGATAAAACTGGTATCAAATTTTTCTATTTTTGAATTAAGCTTTAAAATATTTTCTTTATTGATAGAAGATAAAGAAAATTCAAATGTACCTTTGATTGATAAGTCTTGAGAAACTTCTTCATTTATCATCGTTACATCATAGATATTTTTTTCCATTTTTTTCCACCTATCTTCATATTTTGAGCTAATAGCTATCTCTTTATTTTTATTTATATATAATGTTGTTGTATTAAAATTTATAAATGTTTGATAAGAATATTCATAATAATTTTCACTATCTGTTCTAAGTTCTAATCGTCCACCAACTTTTAAAACACGGTTTGCCTCTTCTATAAAAGTTGTAGATATAACCCTTCTATGAGGTTTTTTATCCCATGGAACTGGAAAATGTACATAAATTTTGTCCACAATATTTGATGGAACTAACTCCATAAATAATCTTGCATCATAGTCAAGTATCAGTATATTATCTAAATTTTGAATAGTTATTTGCTTGAGAACTTGTTCAACAGAAGGTCTATGAATTTCAATACCTATAAAAAGCACATCTCTATTATCTGAGGCTTGATGTAAAAGATGACGACCAGAACCAAAGCCAACTTCAATTCGCAATTCTTTTGATTTTGGAAATGAATCAACAAAATATTCTATTTTTTTAAATGAATTTAGTTCTTTTAAATGAATATTTTTTTCATTTTGAGGAACATTTGAAGAGATCACATTTAACTTTGCAAGTTTTGCAAAAGCTAGTAAGGCTTTATGAACATTATATATTGATGCAGGTCTTGTAAGTTTATCTGATTTTAAAAGTTTTTTGTTTTCATCTTGCTTAAACAGTAAAAAGAACTCATCTTCATCTACTTTAGTAGAAATAAGCATCTCATTTTCATTATTTACATTATTTACAATAAAGTTAAATTCAATATCATCAAGAGTTTGAGGAAAATCAATACTTTTAAATTCTTCTATATGGAGATGTGGCATTAAAGTGAACTCACATCTAAATCATCCATAACTTCTATTACATTTTTAGTATCTATTGGGGCCAAGGATTCTTTTTTAGGTGAAAGGATTTTTCCCTGATTTTTTTTTGTTATAAACTTCACTTCAATACTTGGATTTGATTTTATGGAAAATTTATCCACGCTGTAAACTTCATAAAAATAGCTAGTTTCTGGTTCTATAGAAGTATCTATAAATTTAGTTCCCTTAATATTAAAAAATTCTTCACTGATAGAATTCAACCAAGATTTTTTTCTTGTTTTATTTACTGTATAGCTTTTAACTCTAGGATCAGTAGAGTTCCAAGAAATCACTAAAGTATCTCCGATCATAATAACTTCTACTAAAGATGGTGCTAAAGGTTTTGAGAGTGATTTTCCATGAACTGATTCAAGCTTATGCTTACTTTCAAGTCCATCATTATCTACAATACTAACTCTATAAAAATAGTCTTTTCCATCTTTTCCAAAAATATCTATTAACTCAGTTTTTTTACTCTTTTCTAAAAGCACATAATTACCATCAATACGGTGTGATCTATAAATATTATAATGAGAAAAATCTTTTCTATGAGTTTTATTCCAAGTAACTTTAATTTTCTTTGCCAGATTGTTAGTTGCTATAATTTTATTTATTTGTTTTGGGAGTGGCTTTGTAAGAACTTTTACCTCCTTACTTGGCTTTGAAGTAATCCCATTATAGGTAAGTGCTTTAATTCTATATTTATACACAAAATTATCTTTTAAACCTGAGTCAATATATTCAGCATTTAGTCTTCCTCTTATCGTATCTAAGGTACGCCATTTATCCTCCTCAAGTGTTTTTCTCTCTATAATGTATTTTGAAACAATCTGATTTGTATGTGGTCTCCAGATAACTTTGGCACTTCTAGGCATATCTTGAATTACATGTATCCATGCGACAGAATCTAAAGCACTAAGAGTTTCTACTTTCACTTCTTTACTTTGTCTAGATTCTGAATTATTTGTGAATGTTTTAAAATAATAGGAATATTGACTTTGTGGTTCTACTTCTTCATCAACATAGTGAGTTACAAAACGATTTTCTATAGTATTATACAATTCATACTCGTTTTCTTCTTTATTTATAGTTCTTTTATAAATATAAATCCCTTTAACTCGTGCATCTGTAATACTATTCCATTCAAAAGCAACTGCTTTCATATCTACAAAAACACCAGTTTGAGTGAGTTTAATTAAGGGTAGAGTCTTATCTATACTTGTAGTATCACTCGGGCTAGGCAATGTTCCTATACATCCACTAAATGTTAGTATTAAAATTGTTAAGAATGTAGCTAGGTTTAGTGACTTCATTAATTTGCTCCGAATTAAATTTTTTATCTATATATTTTTGCATCACATCATCAAATTTGGCTGTAAAAGAAAGCTTTTTCTTTGTGCTTGGATGAATAAAATATATCATATATGCGTGTAGTAAAACTCGTTTGGATTTTTCCTGTTTTGGGGATAATCCATAAATATGATCGCCAAGAATATGTCTGTTAATACTTTCTAAATGAACTCTAATTTGGTGTGTTCTTCCTGTAAAGAGTTTACAAGCAACAAGTTGTACTGATTCATCAGTAGATGGTAAAAGTGTTGAGAACTGAGTTTTTGCATATTTTCCAGTCTCTGTACATGCCATTTTTAAACGATTATGGGCACTTCTTCCTATATTACACTCTATAGTTGTGAGATCTTCTTTTAAAGGTGGATTTAATACGGCTAGATAATATCGCCCCATGCTTTTGTCTTGAAGTTGTTCTGAGAAAAATTTATGGGCTGTATTATTTTTTGCAACAAGCATTGTCCCACTAGTTCCCTTGTCAAGTCTATGTACTATCCCATGACGTTCTTCTCCACTAATAGTTGAGAGTCTAATACCTTTGTGTTTTAGCCAATCTACTAAGGTAGCATCCTTAACACTTGCTGCTGGATGCACTGTAACACCGCTTGGCTTATTAATAACTAAAACATCATCATCTTCATAAAGAATTTCTACATCAAAATCAACTTCTAATGCTTTTTCTTCTTTAGGCTCTGGAAATTCAACTTTTATTGTTTGATTAATTTTTAGTTTTACTCCTGGACGAGTTACTTTTTTTTCTTCTACGTATACACAAGATTGTTTTATTAACTGTGCTATTTGAGAACGGGTTTGCCCTATCTCTTGTGCTAAAAAAATATCTAATCTTTCAACATTTTCACATGTATAACTTTTAATTTCACTCATTTATGTCCCTTTTTGTGATACAATTTTACAAATTATCTTGGAGTTACCTATTTGTGGAGATTTGATAAGCGTATTCTAGCACAATTTGACTTTTTTTCTATCATTTTAATTATACCTTTAGTTTTAGCTTCACACTGGTTCATTGATGAAGTTGTTCCAGCCTTAGCTCAAAAGCAAACTACTTATGTCGCTATATCTATTATAATTTCAGGTTTTGTTTTTTTTCTTCCTATTAGAAGAATGAGTTGGCTTATACCTTTTATTTATTGGATGAATATTTTACTGCTTATAGCAGTTGAATTTTTTGGTCACGCAAGACTTGGTGCGCAAAGATGGATAGAGATACCTTTTATCAATGCAACTATTCAACCATCAGAATTTGTAAAACCTGCACTTATTTTAATGTTAGCCTATATTATAAATAAAAAACCACCTGATATAAATGGGTACAGAATAAAAGATTTTTCAAAAATTAGTTTTTATATTTTACTCCCTTTTATTCTCATCGCAAAAGAGCCTGACTTAGGAACAGCCCTAGTTTTACTTCTTATTGGTTATGGTGTTTTATTTTTTATTGGTGTTTATTGGAAAATTTGGGCTACTATTCTTTCCCTGACTCTATTACTCTCCCCTCTAGCTTATGAATACGCTTTAAAAGATTATCAAAAAGTTCGTATAAAAGATTTTTTAAGTGAAAAACCATCTTATCATGTTCAACAATCTATTATCGCTATTGGTTCAGGTGGTTGGACTGGTAAAAGTAAAGAAGAAGCGACACAGACACAAATGAGGTTTCTTCCTATTGCAACGAGTGACTTTATTTTTGCTTTTGTTGTTGAGAGAAGTGGATTTTTAGGGGCTTTAGCTTTGATTAGCATATATATCATGCTTATTTTACATCTTATGAGTTTAAGTATTTTTAATACTGATTATTATATTAAAATTGTAACTATATCTATCTCATTTATGATTTTTATCTATATGGGTGTAAATATTTCTATGACTATTGGTTACGCACCTGTTGTTGGAGTTCCCCTCCCTATGTTTTCTTATGGTGGGAGTAGTTTTTTAAATTTCATGCTCTTATTTGCTATAATGCAAAATCTCATTACATTTAGATATAAAGATATGTATGATAAAAGTGGAACTAAAAGCTTCTTATAAGTCCCAATCAGTTACATATTTTGAAACGGCAAAATAGTCTCCCCCTTTAAACCTAGAATCATCTGTGCCATATATGATTTTTTTTGCTTTTTTTTCAAATTTTGGTATATGTTTTGAGCAATGTATATAAACTTCATGAACATCAATCACAACATAAAGTTGTGTTAATTTAGGCTTATTATTTTTTATTTTTGCAAACTCTTTAGGAGAAAGAAAATCTTGTAAATCTTCTTTTTCTACTATATGTGTATTACCATTTACATGCAAACCTATTGTCGAATCTTCAAAATCTATAAATAACATTCCAATATGCGGATTTTCACTCATACATCCAAGACTTGCCATAACTCCTTGCCCTTTATACTCTGGATAGATGAGTCTCGTATTACTAAGTACACTCACAAAACCTTTTTCTCCTGCTCTAAAGGATGTATTTGTTTTGCCATATTTATCCGATGTTGATATAAAACACATCTCCTGATTTTCTATAAAATCAATCATTCTTTGATAAAGTCTGTCTTTTACTTGTTGCGTATAAAACTCATTAGCCTTATCTATGCTCCCATACTTTTTTTGTAATACTTTTTCCGCATCAGATCCAGGTGTTTTTAATTTTTTTGCTTTTTTAAAAAAATAATCATATATTAATTTTTTCACTTATATCCTATTATAATAAACTTCTTGTAAAACTTTTATATGTCCTAGTCCTTGATAGAGAGTTTGAATTAAGTTTAATAAACCTTGATTTATTCTTTAGTAATAATGTAAAGTTGTTCATGTCCTAATCTCTTTAAAATCTCCATTACACTCACAAAGTCTTGAAATTTGGATTCTTTATCACTTCTTAAAATAACAGTTTGTTTCTTTGTTATTTGTGATAATTTTACTTCTAAGACTTCAAGAGAAACTTTTTCTTTCTCAAAAAAAATTTCACTCTTTTTATTGACATAAACAGTGACTTCATTTTTTATATCTTCTTTTACGCTTGTTTTAGCCTCTGGTAAATCGATAGGAATTACACCTTGTTTTATAAAAGTGGCAGTTGTTAAAACCATCACCAAAAGAACTAGCATAATGTCGATAAATGGAATAACATTTATTTCATCAAATCTTTTTTTTGCTTTTTTACATTTAGCCATGTTTTACTCTTGTCTTTTTTTTTTCTTGAGCTACATCAAATCTTGTCAAAATTCTCTCAACACGCCTCAATGATATTGTGTATGTAATAATTGCAGGGATTGCTACAACAAGACCCATCGCAGTAGCTTTAAGTGCTAGTGCTAAACCCATCATTATCTTTTTAGCATCAACAGCTCCAGCATCACCCATAGTATAAAAAGTAAACATAATCCCAAGAACAGTTCCAAGGCAAGCCAACATAAGGAGCATTTGTTCCAATGGCACTGATAACACTTATGTTATCAGTTAAATCTAGTTCTAGTTCATCTCTATGCTCGTAGTCATCAATTCTTAGGCTAGAGTAAAACATCATTCTCTCTATAAATAACCATAAGGTAACAACACTCATAAAAATTAAAATTCCCATCACCCCATAATCAAGTATTTCTTCAGTGTATTGCATTAAGTCTTCAGCTAGTATCACATTTTTTCCTTTTGCTTTTTAAATTTTAAAATTACGCTTGTGCCGTTTTTTGGTTTTGACTTTATACTTAAGTGTATGCTATGTTTATCGCAAAAACGCTTTACTAACGATAAACCTATTCCAAAACCTTGCATAGCATTATCACTTTGATAATAGTTGTCAAATATATGCAGTAATTCTACCTCATCCATACCTAAACCATAATCTTGAATATGAAGAGTACGGTTTAATAAACTTATATTGATTGTATTACTATTTTCTGAGTATTTTACTGCATTATCTATGATGTTGTCAATCACTTTACTTAAACCTATTTTATCACCATAAAAATCGGTATTGTTTAGTTCTAAATTAAAGTTCATTTGTGGGTATATTGGAGATATAAAAATCTATCCTTTTTTGTATTAAGCTAGATAATTCAAAATACTCTTTTAGCTCTTGTGAAGTTTGTGTTTTTATCATATAATCGAGTTCACTGTATCTTTGTTCTAGCATCTCACAAGCTAATTCTATTCTTGATATTCTTTTTATTAGATTTTGTATCACTTAGTGTTTTTTTTATCATTTGAGAATTGCTTTTAATCGTGCTAATAGGTAGGTTTAATTCATGTAATGTTTCTTTAGACAGAAGATGTAGATTTTCAACATATTCAGCCAAAGGATCAATGGCTAGTTTTGAAATCAAAATAGCACTATAAGATACAAATCCTAGCATCACTATTGCGATAAGCAAGGTATTTTGAATTTCTAAGATATTGAGTGAAAAATGTAAAATTCCTAAAAACAAAGCTACAGTTACAAAATAATAAATAAAAATATTAAGACGAAGACTAATAAACAAGTTTATATCCAATACCTCTAATATTTTGGATTGTGATGTCTGCAAGAAGATGCTTTATACGGTTGATATACACTCTTATCGCACCTTCACTTCCTGATTTATCACTATTCCAAAGTTCATCTAGTATTAGCTCTTTGGAAACAGTAGCATTAGCGTGTGTCATTAAAAGAAATAAGAGTTGGTATTCTTTTTTTGAAAGCTCTAGTTCTTTTTCATTATAAAGAATTCTTTTGTGTATTTCATCATGGCACAAAAGCTTAATACACAGCATCTTATCAAGTTGAGTTCGTCTTAGAAGTGCGGAAATCCTTAAAAGTAATTCATCATTATCAAAAGGTTTTGTTATGTAGTCATCTGCCCCACTTTTAAAACCATTATGAAGCATCTCTTTATCTTTATAAGATGTTAAAAAGATTGCAGGAGTATTGTCATTAGCCTCTCTTAATTCTTGTAAAAAAGTGACACCATTTATCAATGGGACATTAATATCAAGTAAATAAAGGTCAAACTTGTTTTCAAAAGTAAAATCTAAAGCCAAATGTCCATTTGCGGCATGAATGAGTTCATACTCCTCATCTTCAAGAAGGTCAATAAGAGTCTCAGCAAAAAGCAAATCATCTTCTAAAAGTAAAATCTTAATCGACACTCTCTATAGCCCATGCAATAGCTTCTCCTGCATACATAGGCACTACTCCAGAATAAGTATCAGGTACTACAAAGGTTCTTTTTTCAAGTTTTATCTCTTTAAATTCTGGACAAATTCCATAAATTCTTTGGGCATTATCGCTTACAAATGCTTGTAAGTTGTCTAACTTATCATACTGTTCAAATATTTCACACAAAAGTTGTAAAGATATAGGAGCTGTAAATATACCCGCTGCACAACCACAAGATTCTTTTTTTGACTGAGGGTGCGGAGCTGAATCTGATCCGAACATAACTTTTGGATGTGCTTGGAGTGCTAGATTTAAAAGAGCATCTAAATCTTCAGGGCGTTTCGCAATTGGTTTACAAAAGAGATGTGGCATCATCATTCCACCAATTACATCATCAAGAGTTAGTATTAGGTGATGTACCGTGATAGTTGCGTAAAGATTTTCATGTTTATCTAGCATATCAACAGCAGCCTTAGTTGTAATATGCTCCATAATGATTTTGAGTTTAGGAAAATTAGTAGCTAAAAGCTCATAGATAGACATAAATTCAGCTTCTCTATCCATTACAAAACCATCAGTTTCACCATGTACACACAGTGGAATTTCCATATCACTCATAGCTTGAAGTGTTGGTCTCATCACTTGTATGTCAAAGGAACTTACTCCCCCCTCAGAGTTTGTAGTAATTCCAGCAGGATAAAGTTTTATCGCTGTAATCTCATCTGCCACACTCTCCAAAAATGCTTTATCATAATTTTTATAAAATATTGTCATATATGGTTCAAAAAAATCATTTGGAACTGCCGCCATAATACGCTGTTTGTAAGCTTTTACATCTTCTAGTGATTCAACAGGAGGTACAAGGTTTGGCATAATAATAGCACCACTGTATGAATATGCAGTTAGAGGGGCTATATTTTCAAGCATTACTCCGTCACGTAAATGCAAATGCATATCTAGTGGCATTAAAAGAGTGTGAGTTTTCATTCTTTTCATAAAATTCCTTAAAATATATATGTACTAATTATAACAAAACAAGGTTAAAGGCTCTTAAAATTTAATCAAGATAAATTTAGGTATCATGGTATAAATAAATATAATAAAGGTAGATTATGAAAAGCTATAAGATAAGTATTTTACCTCTTACTTTCTTTCTATTATTCTCAAGTAATTTATTTGCTCATTTTCCTCCATACGATGTGAGTGAGTATGATACAAGTAAAGAGAAGGATAAAGTAACTTTACTAGATAAAATCTTAGAAAAAAAACGCTTAGATGTCATCATCTTAAATTCACCGACCACATATTATGCTGGAACGGAGAGAGAAATGGGTTTTGAATATGAACTTATCAATGAATTTACTAAACATCTTGGTGTAGATTTAAATTTAAGTGTTGTTTTTACAATAAATGATGCCTTACAAAAAAGTAGAGATAAGATAGGAGATATAACAGTTGCTGGATTAACTATAACTGATAAAAGAAAAAAAGAATTTAAATTTGGTCCTCAATACTTAACCGTTCAAGAACAATTAATTTGCAGTAGTGAAATGTATAAAGCAAAAATATTTCCTAGGCATTTAGAAGACATGGTAGGTCTTCATATAATTATTGGTAAAGATACAAGTTACGAATCCACTCTTAATTATATAAAAAAAGAAGTAGAGGGTTTTGATTTTAATACCACCTTGGAATTTTCAACAGAACAGCTGCTTGATGCAACTTATCAAAGAGAGATAGATTGTACAGTATCTGATTCGAGTGTATTTATGATCAACCAAAGATATTTTCCAAAATTGGTTAGAGCTTTGGTTTTAAGTGAGAGAAAAAGTTTAGCGTGGATAATTAGAGAGGGAGATGAATCCTTAAATGAAGCTCTTTATAAATGGCTAAATACTTATGAACGTTCAGGAAAAATGGCAGAATTAAAAGATTATTATTTTTCTTTTTTGAGTATATTTGATTACTATGATACCTCTATATTTTACAAAAGACTTAAAGATCGATTACCTCGTTACGAGAAGTACTTTAGAGCCGCAGGTAAAAAATATGATATTCCTTGGATGGTATTAGCAGCTCAATCCTATCAAGAATCTCATTGGAATCCACAGGCAAAAAGTTATACAGGGGTTAGAGGAATGATGATGCTTACTAATAGTACTGCAAAATTATTAGGTGTTAAAAATAGAGTGGATGTGAAAGAAAGTATTTTTGGTGGAGCAAAATATATGAGAGTTATTGAAAATAAACTCGGTTCTAAAATCACAGGTAACAATAGATGGTCTATTGCTTTAGCCTCCTATAATGTCGGCTATGGACATATACTAGATGCTCAAAAATTAGCGGTTAAACTAGATAAAAATCCAAACTCTTGGAAAGATATCAAAGATGTGTTACCTTTATTAACACAAAAAAAATATTATAAAAAACTAAAATATGGTTATGCTAGAGGGAATGAACCAGTTAAGTATGTAGATGCTATTCAAAATTATTTTGATATTATTCAAAAAAGTGAGGCAAAAAAAGAGATTATTCGTGCAAAAAAAATAGCTTTAGATTTAAAAAAACAAAAAGCGAGAAAAGCAAGAATAGCATCAGGTGAAACAATTGAAAACCTAAAAATTATTCCTAAAAATAAAGTCTGGGTAGGATATATAGATTTAAAGACACACAAAAAATATCAAATAATAGCAAAAACTATTTTAAGTATAGATACAAATAAAAATTGGTTGTTACTTTTTGGTGGGGGTACAATTAATTTGGAAGTAAATGAAGAATTTAAAACATTCAGTTCGAAAAATAATATGAGATTCAAGTATGTAAACGGAGAATTTTCAAAAATTAGTATAAAAGAATTTAAGAGTTTAAATAAAGGGGCTAAATGGTAACTATAGAGATTTTTGTGCCTCTATAATTAATTCATTTATAGCTTTTTCATAAAGAATCACTTCTTCTTGGGATGTTGATTCAAAGCGAGTTACAAGAACAGGAGTAGTATTACTAGCTCTCACTAAGCCCCAACCATTTTCAAAATTTATGCGAACACCATCTATATCTATAATATTTTTGATAGTAGGAAATGTTATGGGTGGATTTTGAAGTAGTACTTTAACTTTGTCAATAATTTTAAATTTTTCTTCTTCTGTGGTTTTTACTTTTATTTCTTCTGTTGAAAATACTTGAGGAAGTTTAGCTAGCTCAGCATCAAGGTCTATACCATCATGTATAAGTTCTAACATTCTAAGTGTTGCATAGATTGCATCGTCATAACCAAAGTAACGGTTTTTAAAGAATATATGCCCTGAAACTTCACAAGCTAAATCTGCATTTGTTTCTTTCATTTTTACTTTTAAGTTTGAGTGACCTGTTTTGTACATAATAGCTTTGCACCCACGCTTTGCAAGTTCATCGTACATCACTTGAGAACATTTAACCTCACCTATAACAGTAGGCTTGTCCATCTTCATAGAATATAAAAGAGCCATCATATCGCCTTTTATATTGTTCTTATGAGTAAGTACTGCTATCCTATCTGCGTCTCCATCATAAGCAAAAGCAATGTCATTTCCATCTGCTAAAAGTTTTTTAACATCTTGTAAGTTATGCTCTTGGGATGGATCAGGATGATGATTTGGAAATGTACCATCTGGATCAATATAAAGACCAGTTGTTTTAAGCTTAAGAGCCTTAAAAATATCCTCTGTAACAACACCTGCAACACCATTTCCACAATCATACGCAATTTTTGTATCCATAGCTTTTAAGTGTTGAAAATCATGAACTAAAAAGTCAATATAACGCTTCACTGCATCAATTTCTCTCACCTTTCTTTTATCTGTTTGAGGGATAAAGTCCATAGCTTCACATTCTCGACCAAGAGCATAAATATCTTCACTAAAAAATGGAGATTTATCCACAGTAATTTTAAAACCATTATACTCACTAGGATTATGTGAACCTGTAATCATGATAGAAGCATCAGGAGTTATACCATTCCATTCTTGATAATTTGCAAAATAGTTTACAGGAGTAGGAACAAGCCCCATAGCAAGAACTTTTTTCCCACCTGCATTAAGACCTGAAACAAGATATTCAAAAAGGATAGGAGAATGACTTCTTGCATCATAGCCAACAGCAACATAATCACCCTTAATCTTTGATGCTAACACAAAACCAATACGTGTAACACTTTGCTGGTTCAATTCTTTTTCATATATTCCACGAATATCGTACTCTCTGTATATGCTCATTCTAATCTCCTTAAATCTTGTTAAATATCTTTAACAAGGGGTTTTGTGAGGTTTTTTTATATTTATGAAATGATACAGTTAAAAACATTAAACAAAAGAATTGCTAGGTAATAGGACATAAATAATTTTAATGCTAATGTAGTCGAGTTAAATTCAGATTAAATCTAAACTTTATCAAAATTATATTTGAGTAGCTACTTATGCAAGGCAAGCTCTTTTTTTAAGTACTCTCCTGTAAAACTTCCTGTTTCTTTATATGTTGATGCTAAGTCCTCAGGGCTTCCCTCTGCTATGATTAGACCACCTCCTGCTCCGCCCTCTGGACCCATATCAATAATCCAGTCTGCATTTTTAATCATGTCTAAGTTATGCTCAATGATTAACATGGAGTTTCCAAGTTCTACAAACTTATGAAGTACACTTGTTAGTCTATCTACATCCGCAAAGTGAAGTCCAGTTGTCGGTTCATCTAAGATATAAAGTGTTTTACCCGTGTCTTTACGGCTTAACTCTTTACTTAGTTTTATCCTTTGTGCTTCACCGCCTGAAAGTGTTACTGCATTTTGACCAAGAGAGATGTAACCTAATCCGACATCAACAATTGTTCTCATTTTTTGATGAATCTTTGGAATAGGCTTGAAAAATTCAAAGGCTTCATCAACACTCATACCTAGAACATCTGCTATGGTTTTTCCTTTATAAAAAACTTCTAATGTTTGTTGATTATATCTTGATCCATGACAAGTATCGCACTTCACTAATATATCTGGTAAAAAGTGCATCTCTATTTTGATTTGACCCTCACCTTGACATTTCTCACACCGTCCACCTTTGACATTAAAACTAAATCTTGATGTTGTATATCCACGGATTTGAGCCTCTTTAGTTTGTGAAAAAAGATTTCTAATCTCATCCATTACACCTGTATATGTTGCAGGATTTGAGCGTTGGGTTCTCCCTATTGGACTTTGATCAAGGTAGATAACCTTATCAACATTTTCTAAGCCTGTTATCTCAACACCAGCTACTTTATTTACTTTTCTTGCATGATTTAAAAGCTCTCTTGCTGTTGGTAAAAGTGTTTGAAGCATCAAAGAACTTTTACCACTTCCACTCACACCTGTTATACAAACAAAGTTATTGAGTGGGATTTTTGCAGATAATTTTTTGATATTATTTAATGTGACATTTTTAATCTCTATATATTTTTTTTGCTTACGCCTATAAAAATACTCTATCTTTTTTCTTCCATAAAGGTAGTCAGCTGTAAGAGTTTTCGCCTTTTTAAGCTTGTCGAGTGTTCCACTAAAAACAACTTCTCCCCCAAATTTTCCAGCACCATTTCCAATATCAACGATAAAATCAGCATTTTCAATAGTTTCTTTGTCATGCTCCACTACTATAACAGTATTGCCCTTTTCTTGTAAGTTTCGTAGGGTTCGTATAAGCTTTAAAGTATCTCTTTCATGAAGTCCAATACTTGGTTCATCTAAAACATACATCACCCCTGTTAAACCAGAACCAATTTGTGATGCGATTCTAATTCTTTGTGCTTCTCCACCAGAAATACTTCTAGCATCACGACCTAGTGTTATATACCCTAGTCCAACATCAAACAAAAAGTACAACCTTTCTCTTATCTCATTTAAGATTGGTTTTGCTACTTGTGTATTTTGAGCATCAAGGTAAGTGAAGTTTTCTACATCAGCAAACCATTCATAAGTTTGGGCGATTGGCATCTCTAAAAGTTCAGCTATACCCTTTTGCCCTACTCTAACCGCTAAAGATTCACGCTTAAGTCTGTTTGAATCACAAATATTACAAATCTTTTCACTCATATAGTCTGCTAATTCTTTTTCATCTTTAAACATATCGTAGGCTATTCGTATAATTCCTGGAAAAAGTCTTTTAACCGTATGTTTTTTCCAAAGAAATTCAACCTCTTCAATGTTTCCATGAAGTATCGCTTTTTGCTGATGTTCTTCTAGTGAGGAGTATGGTACAGTGATATCTATATCATTTGCCTTACAAAAACCTTTTAAGAATGTAAAGTAATAACCCTTGTTAAAACCATAAACAATTTTTATTGCACCCTTTTCTATACATAAATCTTGATCTATGATTTTTTCATGATCGAGTGCATAACGAAGTCCTAAACCATCACACTCAGAACAAGCCCCTTTTGGCGAGTTAAATGAAAATGAGAGAGGCTCAAGTGGATCAAAGCTTATCTTACAATCAAAACAAGCATTATGCTCTGAATAGTGAATACTTGATTGTTTGATTCCAAGTTCTGTATGGTTGAGTATATCAACCTCTAGTTCGCCATAACTCTCTTTTAAGGCTTTTTCAACATCGGCTGCTATTCTCTCTTTGTTATCGGCTTTTACTACAACTCTATCTACTACAACCTTTATGGTATGCTTCTTTGTTTTAGAGAGTTCTATCTCATCATCAAGACGCACCATCACACCATCTATCATAGCTCTTACATAACCTTTATGTACTAAAGATTCAAGCATATCAGCATAAGCACCTTTTTTCTCACGAACAAGAGGAGCTAAAAGAACAAGTTTTGCACCCTCAGGGAGTTTAGCAACCTCCCCTATGATGTCTGATGCTGACATTTGTGAAATAACTTTTTTACATTTGTGACAATGCTGGATACCTACACGAGCATACAAAAGTCTAAAGTAGTCATATATCTCTGTAATCGTTCCAACAGTTGAGCGTGGATTTTTTGAAGTTGTTTTTTGATCTATGGCAATAGCTGGAGTTAAGCCCTCTATCTTATCTACATCAGGTTTACCAACGCGGTCTAAAAACTGACGAGCATATGAAGACAAAGACTCCATATAACGCCTTTGACCCTCAGCATAAAGCGTATCAAAGGCTAAGGTAGATTTTCCAGAACCACTTAAACCCGTCATTACAATCAACTTATTTTTTGGTAATGTTAAGTTGATATTTTTTAAATTATTTTCTCTTGCACCTGTTATTATTATGCTGTCTTGTTTCTTCAATTATTTCCTTTAATAATCATTATTTTTAATTAAATTCATTTAAAATTTCTTTTAATCTTTTAACATCAGTTAATGCTTCTTGATATTCTATTTTATAACAATCTGCTTCATCATCATAATGAGAGGCTTGATTTAAAATAGTTTGATAAAAATTAATACTTTCTAATATCTCATTAAGTTTATTTGAATTAATACTAGGCATATCAAAGCGACTATCTAATTCATTCATCAATATACTTAATTTGTTTTCTATAGATATATACTCATTAGTGTATTGATTATTTTTAAAATTTTCATAGAAAATATTTATATCTTTTAAAATATCATTAGAATTGATATAGTGTTTCTCTTTTTTACGAATATGAGTTATGGCATCTTCAAGTGTCTCTTTTTTACCTGTTCTGAATAAAAATGTAGCGAATGCTATTGTTTTCTCTACTTCTTTTCTCAGTAAATTACCACATGTTTCATAATCTGAGTCATCAAAGGCATCATTAGCCTCTTTGAGATAATCCCTTTCTTTAAATATCTTAGGTTCATATAAATTATCATCTCTTAATGATTGATATATATGTTTATATTTCCATTTATTAAAATCATTATGTACATGAATCAATCTTTTTATAATATTAAAAAAGAGTGAATTGTGAGTAAGAATTATTTTTTGATAATTTTCAAAATTTTTAAATATATATTCCATAATATAAAGTCTATTTCCCATGTCTAAACTAGACAAAAAATCATCTATCACTAAAAGTTTAAGATTATCACTACTGCTTGATGGATACTTTTCTTGATTTAATTTTATAAGAGCAAAAATAATTGATAGCGATAATATTTTAATCTTTGACTCATTAAAATGCGATTTAAAATCACTAATACAGTCAATTGTTATGTTTATTTTTGGCTTATTAAAAATTTTACTTATTCCTGTATCATTATAATTAGAAGCAGTAAATTCTAAATCAATTGTAAAAGTTTCTTTTAATTCTAAAATAATTTCATTTGTATAAATTTTTATTTTTTCTAATAATTCTATTATTTCACTATCTAATTTTTGTCTTTTTGATACTATGACAGTTGGGTTATCATCAGCAATTGTATTTTCAATAATTTTTATTTGAGAAAAAATATTATTAAATAGTAAAAATCTATTCTGAAAAGTTTCTAAAGTTATAAAAAAATCATCTTGATTAATAAAAGTTTCTAAAAATCTATAATCTAAAAAATATATATTTTGTTTTTCTAAAATAGATACAGAATTACTAATATTTTGCTTGTCTATTTTGATAACTTCATCATTACTAAAGCTAACTTCTAAAAAAATATTGTCTTCTTGATTTCTATTTTTTAAGTTTTCTATCTCTTGAAGCAAATTATTATCAAAATAACCATAAAATAGAGAATACAGACTTTGATAAAGAGAACTTTTACCTACACCATTTTCTCCATAAAATAAAAAGTTATATGAATCAATATTAATTGTTTCATCTATGTAAAATTTAAAGTTTCTTATTTTAATAGTTGAAATTTTTTTCATTATTTTTCATTTAAAAAAAACTCAACTAATTTAGCATTTAGTTTCCCTTCCCTTTCTTCAAAATCAGTATAGTTGAAATTTTCCAACTTAGTTGATAATTTCTGTAAATCAAGTATTTTACTATTCTTATAATTAATAACTCTATTCTTTAAAGCTTGAGTTTTTCTTTTATTATCTGTTACTATTAAATTACCGATTGAATTAGAGTACTTATTATAGTCTCTATTTTCCCAAGAATTATTTAACTGTTTCTGATTTATATTTGTTATTATTTTATGAAAATAATAAGGATATATAACTTTTTGTTCTTTATTAAGATAGATAGCCAATAATATGAAGCCTTTTTTTCTACCATCTTTGACCCGTAACAATTTAAAATCATCTTGTTGTTCTACTGCAAATTTATCAGGAAAACTATATTCTTTTTCAAGTGCTATATTTGTCATTGTTTTAAAAATTTCAAATTTTATTTTAATTGTAGAAGTATGCATATACGAATATTTAATTATATCTTTAGAAAGCAATACAAGTTTCTCTATCTGATTTTCATCCAAAGATAAATTATTATATTTTTCTTTTGAATTATAAAAAAGATATACAAAAATTACAAATCTAGGATAATTACTTGTATGTTCATCTATAACTTGAAACCATCTGCTAAATTTATTATATGGACTTTCAACATTATACTCATTTCTAACACATGTATTAAAAAATTCTACAGTAAGTAGAATTTTATTCAAGTCATCTATAACTTCATTATAGTCTCTCTTTCTTAGAGGTATATAATTATCATTTTCTTGGGAAAAGAAAGCTCTTAGACCTATTTCATTTCCTGTTTCTCCATTTTTACCTCTTAAAATATGTGTATATATTCTAAATACATCTACAAGAATATAATCATTTCCTCTTGCAAACTCTACTAACTCTGTCCATCTATTTGTAAAATCATCTTGCTTTCCATTATTTAGTGCTGAATTATATAACTGAGATTTAAATATATCAGCATCTGATAATTCCAATCCTCTATTATTTATCCTTTCAAAAATTATTAATGCTTTTTCTCTAGCTTTATCTTCTTCTAAATCTATAGATTTTATAGATAGTACATATATTTTATCTAATAAAAAATTACGAAATTTTGTTATCGTGCTTTCGTTCAATTCTTCAATTTTATTATAAAAAAACAAAAGATTTTCTTCAAATTGATTTGCTATTTTTATATCAATATTTTTTATATTATCTTTTGTAAATTTTAATATATTATTAAAATTTGTATTATTATTATCCTCGTAAATTAGAGTTTTAACTCTTGGTGATTTATTGTCGGTATCTCTATCAATATGCCAAATAGCCTCTATTAAATCTCTGTTCTCATTTTGTAAGTTTAATAAGTATAAAATTATGATTAAGGTTATTAATCGCTGTTGCCCATCTATTACCTCGACCTCTATGTCTGCTTTACTTTCTGCTAATACAATATTCCCTAAAAAATATTTTTCATTTCTATTATTATCAAAAACAAACTTTAAATCTTCCCAAAGTATTGAACACTCCTTTTCTCCCCAAGAGTATGGTCTTTGATATGATGGTATTGTGTAACGATTTGTTTTTGAAAAAAGGTCTAATAAAACTTTCTCTTCAGCTGTAATAGATTGTCCCATTTTGACTCCTATTTTGACTTTTTAGCTTAGATAGTCAAAATTTATTTTAAGACTATATTTAATAAGATTATACCTTAATAATATAATTATAGTTATGAACCTTAGCTATTATATTCGAAGCTATCATCTGTAAAATTATTTTTACATCAAGAAAAATATTGAAGCCATACACTGGTATTAACAGTCAAAAACAATCATATATCTTTACAATCTGTCTTTTTCTTATATTTTATATCGAGTAATTCAAAATGTTTTTTAGCATAAGCTATCTGCCACTTTTCACGAGCTCTTAAATCTTTTTCATCAGTAGAACCTTTCGTCTCTATGATAAAAGAACCTTCACTCTCATCGAGTTTTATAACAGCAAAGTCTGGATTATATGTTCCTAAGGGTGTTTTAATTTTAAAACTTCTTGGTAATTTCGTAAAAAACTTAAAACTTTTATCCGCACATTGTATAAAATCTTTTTCAACTTCAGAATCCCACTGTTCTGCATTATAAAGTCCCTTGTGAGTTTCTTCTAAATTATAATCTTCTATAGTTTCTAGGAAAATATTACTAAACTCGTAATAATCATCAATTTTTTTATAGACTAAGCCATCTTTACTTAACATTTCAAATAGTACATACTCAAAAATATTGATAACTTCTTTTACATAAGCATCGCTATTTTTTACAAACTCTTTTGTAAACTTATCAAGTCCAAATTCTTGGAAAATTTCTATAATCGTTTTACGAGTTAAGCCGATTTCTTTTACTAGTATAGCTACAATATCAGGTAATTCTTCTTCATAAGATAACTTTGTATGTTTTTCATCTTCAACATAAGCATCTAACTCACTATTTAAACTACCAAACTGTTTGAGTATCTTTTTCTCTCGTATTTCAATATCGAAAAGTTTAGTAATTACATCCTCTTTATATCGTGAAGTATCTAAACTAATTTCATAAACAGTTTTTTGTTTTAACTTTTTCCATAACTCTTTGAACTCTTTAAGTTCTGCCATATCATGACGAATTGTTGCCGTTTTTCTTTTTCTTACATCATTTGGTTTTACTCCATGAGAGATACCACTCACTTCATATTCTAACTGTAAACTTCTTGCAAACTCATCAAAGCTCTCATTTGCTATAACTGTTAATCTATTTACATTTTTATCATGTACTCTTTCGCCATTTGAATTTACAGCCAGTCTCACACCACGACCTAAAATCTGGCGTTTTTTCATTTGAGACTTCGTATCATTAAGTGTTGTGATAAAAAATACATTTGGATTATCCCAACCTTCTTTTAAGGCACTATGAGAAAATATAAAACTGACACTTTCATCAAAACTCAAAAGTTTTTCTTTGTCTCTCATGATTAAATCATAAGTTTTTTTCGCTAATTTTCTATCGCTATCATTACTTTTAAGTACATCTACAAACCCACTTTTACGTTTAGCAAAGTATGAAGCGTAAATATCTTTAGCATTTATATTTTTAAAACTCTCATATTCTTTTTTGTATTTATCAAATTCACTGCAAAAGAAGTTCTCTATCCAGCCATCTTCTTCTTTTAAAAAGTTTGCTACCTTATCTATAAAAAAGAGACTTAGAACCTTAATATTTTGCTTCTTTAAGTCTTCAAATTTCTGCATATGAAGTTTTATTGCTTCACTAATCTGTTCTTTTTGGATTTGACGCTTAACCTTTCCATTTACTTCATGAAGCCCTAGTTTTAATCCATTTTCAAACTGAATGAAAAAATCTTTAAAGTTTATCTCATCAACAATAAAACCTGCATAGATAGGATTTTTTGTTTTCTCTTTTAAACTATCATTTCCTTTTATTTTTAGTATTTTTTTTACAAATTCATCTTTATTGTTTACGATAAGTTCAAGTGATGCTACTGGTCTTTTTGATTTTTTATCTATCTCAATATTTAGTACATTTATATACATGTCATTTATAGTCTGATTTTCACTCAGGGCTAAAACTATACTACCCCAATAAGTCAAGACAACATTTCCAAATTCCTTATTCACCTCTAACCTGTAACTTTATGAAACAGCTACTACATTTTCAGTATAGTTCTCATCATTTATTTGTAAACTCTCCAAGTAAACATTTATTGGTTTTTTATAGTTCAGTGTTTCATGAAATCTTTTATAATTGTAGAAGTCCATATAATCCGATACATCCTCTTTTAGTTCCTTAATTGTGTTGTACTGATTTAGATAAATTCTTTCAACTTTAGCACTTCTCCAGAACCTCTCAATACAAATATTATCAGTAGCTCTACCTTTACCATCCATTGAGATAGTAATGCCATTATCTTTAAGTGTTTGGGTGTGAATATAGCTAGTATATTGACTCCCTTGATCAGTATTAAATATCTCTGGTTTTTCATATTTAAGAAGTGCTTCATTGAGTACTCCCATAACAAGGTCAGTGTCCATTGTATTGGATATTTTCCATGAAAGAACAGCTTTAGAGTACCAATCAATGATAGCTGCAAGATAAACCATGCCACCATTGATTTTAATATAGGTAATATCTGTACTCCATACTTGATTAGCTCTTGTAATATTTATCCCTCTAAGCTTATAGGAGAACTTAGGATGTTGTATATTAGCTAGAGTTAAGGAAATAGGCTCTCTTACAGCTAGTATAGCCTTTAATCCTAACTCTTTGCGATAACTCTGCACTGTGTTTAAACTTACACTGAAACCATTCTCTAGTAACTGGTAATGCACCTTCTTAGCTCCATATATTGGTATCTCTTCAAAGATAGATTTTATCTCCTCCTTGATGGTTTCTTTATGTTCGCTGACTACAGGTATATAGTAAAGCGAACTTCTACTAATATCTAGTATCGCACACTGTTGTACTACGGATAATCTCTTTAACTCGAAATTTATCATAGCCTTTTTACTAGATAAGTCCGAGCTTCTCAGCTTTCCCCGCATCCAGTTATTCTCCACTGTTAATTGTCCTACTGTTTTTGCGTATTCATCTATTTTTTCTTGAAGTTTTTTAGTTTCATCTTTATACTCTTTTACAACTTTGGAAGGTTCCATTGCCATCTCTGCATTCTCTAAAAATAGCTTCTTCCAGTTTTTGAGATTATTGGGTGTAATACCATTATCTTTAGCTATTTCTATAAGAGTTTTTTCCTCTTTAAGAAGCTCTAAAACCAATTTTGTTTTTAGCTCTGTTGAATAAGTTGTCCGTTTTCTGCTCATCTTTCTACCCTCACTTTATTATTCTTATTTTATCGTATATGAAATAAAAACTTTTGAAATGTTGTTTGGTTTTCTTGGGGTAGTATACTTTACCATAAGGCGGATTTCCTATAATAAAATTAATCTTTCTTTCTTTTAAAATGTGATTATATTCAGCATTTAAATCAAAAAAATCATTTTGAAAAAAATTAGGAGTATCTGGGTTATCTTCAGAATCTAGCAAGTATGGAAAATGGAATTTTTCTATGTCTCTTGGCGTTTGATAATCAAGCATCGTTAGATAAAGCGAAAATATACTTATTTGAACTGCGTCTTTATCTTTGTCTATTCCGAAAATATTATCTTTTACAAGTTGTATGATTTCTTCTGGCTGTATCTTTGTATTTTGTATAGTTTCAAATTGACTTACTAATTTTCTTAAAGTCTCCACTAAAAATATACCACTACCACAAGCAGGATCTAAAACTTTACAGTTATATTGAGTTGGATTTTTTTTGAAATAATCATCCACCGTATATTTTAAAATATAATCGACTAAAAAAGTAGGAGTATAGTAAGCACCATTTTTGGATTGATCTTCTTCGCCTATAAAACTTTCATATACATTTGATATAAATTCTATAGGAATAATGGAAAAATCATAAATATCAAAAAGTGACGCCTGTTTTGATTTTATGTCCGTTCCACTTATTAAGCTATTTAAAATTTTTAGATGTCGCTCATCTACTAAATTTAATTCATCTTTACTTATTGGAAACCAATCACCACTAAAGTTTTCTTTAGACTTTAAATAATCAAAAAGTTTATATGTCTCTTTCTTAGAGTTTAAAAGAACTTTCAATTCATCATTTGTTAAGATTTGAGGCTTTTGGCTATTAAATTTTAACTTGACTTTTCTATCTATTAAATATCTTATAAATATTATTCTCCCTATTAGAGAATTTGCAATATTTTTATTCTCTTGTAAGCCGTGGGATAATAGAAGTTCTCTTGCATCTTTAATATTTTTTAGTAAATTTTTATCTACTTTATTTTTACTATCAAAAATATTTTTAGAATTTTGGAAATACTTTCCGCTTACTAGAGTAATATAACTGAATTCATTAGAATCATTTGTTAATTGCTCAAGTGCTTTGTTATCCTTAATATAATTAAATCCGTTATAGATTTCAAAGGTAAAATTATCTTCATTGTTTATAATTATTATAGGTGCTTCTGAAAAATTCCAGCATTGTTTAAAAACTTCTTCTTTATCTATGTCTTTATCAAAAAAAAGAATAATTGGTTTTGAATTAAATGTAAATATTGATGTTGGTTTAATTTCTTTCAAAGCTCTGTTTAATCTTTGGGGAAATTCTTTAATATCATTTAATCCATCAAATATTTTCAGACCCTTATCAAGAGTAATATCTAATTTCTCATAAATATGCTGCATTAATAAGTCCAATCGCTTCTTTATTTTATACATTATATCATATAGATTGTTCTTCTTATAAAAATATTCTTTGAACTAAATATAAGACTACAAGTAAAGAAAATCCTACTAACAATTTTTTCTGTAAGCTAGAGGCTATGAGCCGACTGCATAATTAAAAAGTACTCATATATCCTATTTTTTCAAATATTTAAAAAAATCCATCTTCAATAAAATTAGATTCAGTCATTTTTAGGAGCTTTTTTAGTCTATTAAAGCTCTTTAGCTCTATATTATTCATCTAACTACTTCTAATCTTAGTAGCTATACAGGTAAGGGTAAAATTCATATTATTTCTAACGAGTCCTATAAATTTTGTAGTTGAGCCTTTCATTTGAGTTTTTATATCTGCAAACCTATGTTCAACTTTAGCTCTAATCTTATGTTTAGGTTTTTCATCTTTTCTTTGCCGCTTAATCTGTTCTTGGTCCAGAGTTTATTTCTCTTTGGGACATACCATATTTTCTATATTTTCACTTTCTAAAAAAGTATCTATATCTTTTGAGTTATATGCTTTATCAGCATAAAGAGCTTTCATTCCATCTATATCTTTTACAAATGTTTTTACTGTGTCTATATCGTGAGTATTTGTGAAGGTGGTTTGTTGGGAGATAATAATACCACTCTGCTCATCTACTGCTATATGTACTTTATAGCCTTGTGTATATTGTTTCTTTGATGCGTGAAAGCCTATCCTTACTTCACTATCTATTTTATCTTGATGATTATAGCTATCTTCTTCATTCTTTATAATAATTTGAGAAGTCTTTATATCTTTAGTATCAATACCTTGTAGTGTATCAAGTTGTGCATTCTTGTATGTCTTGGAGTTATGGGCTTTAGCATTAAGGATTCTTTGAATCTTCTTTTTTGAAGGCTTTTTGGATTGAAGTTCTACTTCAAGTTTTATATTTAACTCAGCATTTATTGTTTGAATACCTTTCTTGTCTTCTTTGTATACTTCTTTAGTCTTATTTTTTATTTGCGTGTTATCACTTCTAATGAGAGTAGCATCAATTAAAACAGATTTTCCTTTTTTAGCTATCAGGTTTTTACTCTCTAATTGTTTATTTACAGAGTTAAATAATTTATCATAAAGTCGGTTCTTGAGTAGGGAATTTCTAAATCTACAGATTGTACTCTCGTCTGGTACACTATCCTCTAGGCTAAGTCCTACAAATCTAATAAAGAGTAGGTTTACATAGAGTGCATCTTGGGTGGCTTGATCAGAGAGATTGTAATACTTCTGGAGTAACAGTACTCTAAACATCAGTACATTATCATAAGCAGGTGCTCCAGCTACATTACTTTTAGCAATTCCGTTTCTATTTAGTACTGGTCGTAATTTATCAAAGTCTATAATAGAGTCCAACTCTTTAAGAAATGAATTTACTTTTTCTAATCTTAATGTTACTGCTATATCTGAAAATGTATTGTTTGTATCTTTAAATGCCACTTTTTACCTCTTCTTAGTGATGTTATTTTAGCTGAAAAGTGCTTTTAATGCCTTTAAATAGGTTGCTTTGTTGGATTATACTGTGCAGTCGTCTCATTATTTAGATTCCATTTTTTTTCATTAAGTCGTAAAGAAAGACTAGACTTCTCCTAAAACCTTTTTCAATATTTGGATATATGTCCCTACGCAGTTACTTTAATTTAAAATATAAGAGTAATTTCAATATTACTAAAATATAATCTTGCTAAAGCCTATAAACAGGTATCTAAATTGAGGTATTACTATCAGCTTTTAGGAGAAGTCCACTATAAAAAAATATCTGACAAGAAAACCTAGAATGGAAGCTGGTAAAGACTTGAGAAAGATTATGTATAGGTTAACTACAACTATAAGAAGGATATTCACAAAATTTTTAAATGGATACTATATCAAGCACCGTTTGGGTAATTACTTATATTAACAACCACAACTCCCTGTACTACAACTATTATCAGCACCTGTACCACAAGAACCACCTGCATTAGGATTAATAACAACACCTATCAAAAACTCATTTTCACTTGCTTTTTGAGCTACAAATAGGTGTTTTGTACAAAAGTCTTCATTCATAAATTCTACCGCAATATTTGTATAATTATAGGCATCTCGTTGATTATTAAATTTTTCTTCACTTTTATATTCACTTTTCTTAAAACATGCACATTGATGTGCTATTTTTACTGTGTACATAATCTATCCTTTTATTAATTATTTTGTGGAGTATAATTACTCTAACTGAAATTGAAGTATCTTTTAAAAGTAACTATACTTTATAAAAAAAAATTTATTTTATAAAAAAATTACTATTAATTACCACCACTTTTTTTAGGAGGAGCTTCACTCGCATCAAAGCCAATTGTAACAGGACTTCTACGTACAAGTATTCCTGCATCTTCAACATCATCATCCTCTTCATCTACAGGTCTTAGACTACTATGTATTACTACCTTATCTTTATAATCTACTGCTTCAAAAAAATGTGTCATACAAAATTCTTGATTCATACGACACTCCAATACTCGTGCTTTATTAATCATGTCCTCTCTTGTTTCAAAAGTCATTATCTTTTCAAATCCACTTTTCTTAAAACAACTACATTCTTTTTCTATCTCTATTGTATACATTTTGTATCTCCTTTAGTATTTATTACTCTATCTCTTTGATGATAATGAATTCACCATACTCATAAGAATAGACTTTTTTATCCTCTCTATCTATGACAATAGGTCTAATCCATTCATTTAAAATAAAAGGTTTTGCTATTGAATTTTCAACCGCTTTTAAAACTTTTCCAAGGGGTGCTTCTATAAATGTTAGAAGTCTTATAGGTTCATGGTACGCCTTTCCCTCTAAATAAACTGATTGCATAGGAAGCCCTATTTTTAAATCACTATAGTTACCACTAAACACCCCTACTTTGGAAACGACATTGTGATATACCTTTGAACCAGCTCCATAAATATGATTGTCTACTGTAGAAAAATAATGTTCTAAGTTAATCCACTCACCTACGACTAATGGACCATCAAAAATACGAGTAAGAATTTCAGATTCATCATTATCTAATTTCCAATCATAAGAGTGCATAAAAAATCTATTTTTTAAATCTAGGTGTTTAGTAAATTTTCTAGGACCTGTAAATACTCCCATATTTCCAGCAAGTCCCCACTCTGGTCTTGTTTCTGACCAATCCATTGATTTGAGCATCATCTCTTCTTTTGTATTAGTAAATGGAAGAGATTGAGACCTTTCTTGCCTTGATAGCTCAGACGCTTTGTTAAAGTCATTTTCAATTTTTGATAATTTTTGTATCTGTTTATCATTTAAGTTATCTGTATCATAAAACTCTATTTTATCTGTTGTTGTAGTGTGAAATCCAGGGATAAAATTTGTACTTTGAGTAATATCAATACCCATTTTTTTCATCTCTTCTCTTACCTCTTTTGTATTTGCAAACATACAAAGCACTCGAGTATTTGGTAAACTAATATTTCCACCACATGCACCACAATCAAGAGCTGATTCAAAGGGATTGTTGTCTGATACACTCCCATGACCAATTACCATTACAAAATCAGGAAAATTATCAACCTGACCTATCATTGTTAAATACTTGTATAAATAAGAGACTTTTTCTTCAAGAGTAAAACCAACCATCTCTAGTTTTTTCTTTTGATATTCATAATCTTCTCTAGTTATATGACAAAGAGATTTAAGTTTTTCAATAATCTCATCAGAGACTTCAATTTTTAAGTCTTTATTAAATACAAGATGCTCTCTTAATATTTCTATTTCATCCATAGAGTAGTCTTTTTTAAAATTTTCTTCTAGGACTGAGTGAATAATTTTAATATGAAGTTTTTTTACATAAAATTCTATCTCATCTGTAGAGAGTTTATCAAGAGTATAACTCGTTTTTGGCTTGTGAGGTTTGAGTTTAGATAAAAGTTTATTTGTCTTTTGTGCTAAAAAAGTTTTTCCAAAAAGATTAATTCCAAAAATCCATCCAATTGCTTCAACCATGATATAGGGTGTATAGGGATTATTTTTCAAGTCACTTAAAACTTTTTTTGTTACTTTATTCATCCCTTTTTTTGAAGAGTATTCTTCATGTGATTCATCAGGTAATTCAAATACAACATTTTTGGGCTTAATGATAGCTGGTGATAGAAACTGTTCATGAGCTTTGTCAAACTCTACAAAAGCTATAGGTATTCCTAAAAATCCCCCTGCCCCATATGTCCTATAAGAGCCTGTTCTTTCTATAAATCTACGAATAACTTCAGAACGAACATCTAAACAAAAAGTAGCTGTTGCGATTACAGTCTCTTCCTCTTCATCCTCACGATTAGTCAATTCTTCAACATAATTATTTATATAAGTATCTTCAAGGGATTTAAGCCAAATATAGCCTTCTTGTGCTCTTAATTTTTTTAGGATGGAAGCTAACTCAATCAAAGGAATTTTACTTTGAAGTACATCGTTTGAATGTTGGATTTGCAAAGCGTCTAATGTTAGTTCATGAATAATATGATCAGATAAGACTTTATTTGTTTTTTCCCTGGCTTCTAAAGCATCCAAGGCTGATCCAAACAGAATATTTTTATGCTTGAGTAGTTGTAAAATGACATCACTAAGATTTTCACTTGCATACTCATCAAAAATTTCAAAACTAGTTATATTACTTCTTTTTACAGATTCAAGCTCATAGTAGAGTCTTATAGCTATATAATCAACTAATGATGATGGGTACTCCTCTTGTGAAACATAATCTTTATCTTCAGAGCGGTATTTGATAAATCCAGCCCAACCATGAAGTTTAAGAAGATGTGTTAATAGATATGCCTCAATATCTTTAACACTCAGTTGTTTTAAAGATTCCTCAACAAAATATTCAGCACTTTTTTCATAACTAAAGTTTTCATATAGTTTAAATGCTTCAAACATTCCAAGCTCTCGATTAGGCATCTGGAGTGTCGTTTGATCCTCATCCAAAAAACGTGAAATAAATTCAATAATATTTTTTTCAATCCCATCTTTATCATCAGAAGCAAAAAGTGCATCATTTATCTCATATAAGGTCATATGCTCTATAAGCTGATTTAACCATGCTTTTTCATCACAGATAGTTGAGCTTTTTTCTAAATAAGTATAAAGTTCATCATCAATTTTTTCTTTTTTAGATAAAAATTCAATTCTAAGACTAGCCCACTTTGGACTCACTTCCATAAGAAACTTCTTAGCAAGTTCTAGGGGAATATCAAAATCTTTTTCACAAAGTGCCTCTTTGATATTTTTTTCAAATATTGAACTATCTATTTTACCCTCTGCGTATAAACTCATATAGTATGATGAATCCATATAAACCTTACCGCCGAAAATACCTTGAGCTTTATCAAGTCCATCCTTAAAATGTAAATCTTCAAAACCTTTTAAAGGATTATGATGGATAAATGAGCCGATGGGCCAATAATGTGGAATTGTAGCTTTTATAGCATTGAGCTTTTCTAAAATACTCATAGAAGCATCTCCTTGAGTCCAAAACCACTAAGAATAAATAGTAACATGATTATAAAAAAATGCGTTGCTTTGTCTTTTGAACTCATACGAACATAATGTATATTTGGGTTTGGTCTACCAAATAAAGTTTCTCTCATAACTCGCATAGCAAGAAAAAAGTTACCAAAAAAGAGTGTTGTAACTACTATATACCAGACAAAATTAGGTTCACTCTTAAAGATATGACTTAGAAAAAATAATGAATTTGGAAAGGGTGGGTAAAGAGCTAATGCAATTAAATAAAAAGTTAAAAAAGTACCAATATATGGTCTTACAAGCGTAGTCCCCGTAATATTGTGATAGTTTGCACTTCCATAGTTCTTGTCATAAAATCTTGCAATAAAATATAAACCACTCAAAGATACAAGAAGTGATAAACTATACATTGCCCCCTTATCTTCAAAAAGTATGAAGAATGGTGCATTGACAAATATAAGATAATAGCCTAACTTATAAAAATTTGTTGTTTTTGTCGCTTTATAGATAGAAAAAAGTGCACTAATAAAAGAAATTACTACGAGAGAAGTTCTATGTTCATTTTCTACATATAAAGAAAGTATAATCGCAGATAAAAGTAAAAAAGCACTGAGTAAAAAGATATGCTTACTGTGAAATTTTGTACTTTTTTCTAAAAAAATATAATAAGGTACACCAGCGGCTAATACTAACAATACTATATCAGAAATCATACTTTAGCCTTTTTAAAAAACTTTATGACTCTGAAAAAATAACCCTCTTTTGCCAAAAATCTATAAAATAGCCATTTAAGAAAATTTGGTTCAGTATCATGTTTAGAGCTATCAACATAATGCTGTTTATACATAAAGTACCACCCAATAATCATAAGAACTGCCAACATTACAAAAGACATCATCATAGTTACATTAAGTGTTGCAGCCTGATAAAATAATAAGGCATCATGCCCATAAAGAAAATGTTCAAGTGTTACTCCAATAAACTCATAAGTAAAGAGTATGATAATAAAAGAACTCACTAAAGCCAATAATACTTTAAGAGAGTCAGATTTAGACACTTTAAAAAATGACAAAAACAACTGTGTTCCAGTAAGCCACGCAAAAGCTAAGATAACAATAGAAGCATTGAATTGAAAAAACTCTTCACTCAGAACCATTTTAATTCCAACAAAAACAACCACGGGTATAATTGTAAAAAGAGCTAAATAATTAAAAATTTTAGCACTCTTATTTTTAATTTTTTCTTCCCAAAAAAGTTCATACGTAAGACGCTTAGGAAGATTTGATTCATGTCTAGCCAATTTAATGAGAGATCCTGAATCTAAAAAGAGTGTTGCTTTAAAGATACCGTGAACAATCAAATGATAAATTGCTAAAGAAAATGCTCCAAGACCAATTTCCATAATCATATATCCCATTTGACCTACTGTTGAGTAGCCCAAAGAGCGTTTAATGTCTGAAACAACAAGCATTAATAATGATGCTAAAATAGCGGTAAAAAGACCAACTACAAAGGCAATGTTAAGTACGAGGGGCGTTAACAGTAATAAATATGCTAGTTTATTAAGTAAAATTCCTCCGACATTAACAACTCCTGCGTGCATAACAGCAGAGACTGGAGTAGGGGCTTCAGATGTATAAGGCAGCCAGATATGAAAAGGCATAATTGCAGACTTCATCATAGCCGCTATTAAAAAAAGTAGACCGATTGTAAAAATCATTGGATCATTTACAGACGTTTTTGACATCTCTAACCATTTTTCACTTAGTATTGCTAAATCAAAGCTACCAAATGTTTTATAGGTTAAGACAATGGCAAATAAAAATACTAAATCAGCACCCTTATGAGTGAACATAACCCATCTTGCTTGTTTGACTGCTGTATTTGAACCTACATTAAATGATACAAGAAGATATAAACTGATACTTAAAAGTTGCCAAGCAAGAGCTAGTACAATAAGGTTGTTACTCATAACAAGCAAATAAATCGCTGAAAAGATAAAATTTAAAAGAATAAAAAATCTTCTATACCCTGCTTCATCCCACATATACTTGGTGGCGTATTTACGGATTACTAAACCTAAAATTGCAACATAGGGAACTAATATTGCTGAGAGTTCATTATATATGAGTAAACCATCAAACCCAATAATGACGGTATCGTTGCTTATAACATAATAGCTTCCGTATAAGCCAAGCAAAACAACCATACTAGAGAGCATTATACTCACCTTTGGAATAAGCTCTTTTTTTCTAACAAAAAATAGAATAAATGCTATAATAATTGGAATGCTTGGAATAAGCAATATGATTTTTTCCACTAAGACTCCTATTCGTCCATTAAAAATAAGATGTTATCAAATTATTTTCTAAGACCTTTGTAATTATAGATGATTACTTTTAAATATAGTTTAGGTAAAACAAAATTATTTTAGAATTAGCTACTTTGAAGCGAAAAATTTACACTAACAAAACTTTATTTCCTAGTTAAATATAGGAAATAAGTAAAAGTTATTTTGAAAGAACTTTTGTTACTGCTTTACCGATTTCTGCTGGCGAGACAACAACAGTAACTCCAACAGCTTCAAGTGCTTCCATTTTTTCTTTTGCAGTTCCAGCTGAACCAGATACAATTGCACCAGCATGTCCCATTGTTTTACCTTTAGGAGCAGTTTGACCTGCAATAAAAGCAACAACAGGTTTAGTGATGTGTTCTTTAATGAGTTTTGCAGCTTGGATTTCAAGATCTCCACCAATCTCGCCAATCATAACGATACATTCAGTATCTGGATCAGCTTCAAACATTGGTAAGAGTTCATTATAAGAAAGTCCAATAATCGGATCGCCACCAATACCAACCGCAGTTGTAATTCCGTGACCCTCTTTAACAACTTGGTTCGTACCCTCATAAGTCAATGTACCACTTTTTGAGATAAGACCAACATTTCCTTTTTTGAAAATCATACCAGGCATAATTCCAATTTTACACTCCTCTGCCGTAATAATACCTGGGCAGTTTGGTCCTAATGTTTTCATCCCATGTTTTGTTGCATGAGCTTTAGCCATTTGCATATCTTTTACTGGAGCACCTTCTGTGATGATAACCGCTAAGTCTATCCCAGATTCGGCAGCTTCCATTACAGCATCGCCAACAAAAGCAGGTGGAACAAAAATCATAGAAACTGTAGCACCCGTAGCTTTTACAGCCTCTTTAACAGTGTTGAAAACTGGTTTTCCTAAATGTTCTTGACCACCTTTATTTGGTGTAACCCCACCAACAATTTGTGTTCCATAAGCAAGACATTGCTCAGCATGAAAAGAACCCTCTTTCCCTGTAAATCCTTGAACGATTACTTTTGTATCTTTATTTACTAAAATTGACATTAACTATTCTCCCTTTGCAGCAGCTACTGACTTAGCAGCACCGTCGCCTAAATCACTTGCAACAATTAAATTTTTGATATTTGCTTTTTTAAGAATTTCAGATGCTTCTGGAGCATTTGTTCCATCAAGACGAACAATAACAGGTACATGGATATCAATAATTTTTGTTGCTTCAATAATTCCATTTGCAATTCTATCACAACGAACAATTCCACCAAAAATATTTACAAAAATTGCTTTTACCTTAGGATTTTTAAGAATAATTTCAAAACCTTTTGCAACCGTCTCAGCATTAGCTGATCCACCAACATCAAGAAAATTAGCAGGAGTTCCACCCATGTAGTTAATTGTATCCATTGTACCCATAGCAAGACCCGCACCATTTACCATACAACCAATCTCACCATCAAGTGCTACATAAGAAAGACCATATTTAGCAGCTTCCACTTCATCAGCATCTTCTTCGCTTAAATCTCTCATTGCTAAAACATCTGGTTGGCGACCAAGAGCAGAATTATCAAATCCCATTTTTCCATCAAGTGCTAGAAATTCACCACTACCAGTTCTTACAAGAGGATTTATTTCAATCATCTCAGCATCATTTTCCATATATAATGTAAAAAGTTTATTTGCAAAACGAATAATATTTTTTTGTTCTTGTTTATCAGTAATACCTAAACCAAAAGCAAGTTGGCGTCCATGAAAACTTTGAAAACCAATAGCTGGATCAACAGGAATTGTAATGATTTTTTCAGGAGTATTTTCAGCAACATCCTCAATATTCATTCCACCCTCAGTAGAAGCCATAATTAAAGGCATTTCTAATTTTCTATCAAGAACAACAGAAAGGTATAACTCATCTTTAATATCAGCCCCATCTTCAATATAAAGCTTTTGAACTAATTTACCTTCATCTGTTGTCTGATGTGTTACTAAAGTCATACCAAGAATTTCATTCGCAAGTACTTCTACTTCTTCTATAGATTTAGCAAGTTTAACACCACCACCTAAACCACGCCCACCTGCATGTATTTGTGCTTTAACAACCCATACTGGACCACCTAACTGTTCAGCAGCTTTAACGGCATCTTTAACGCTCTCAACCATAATACCCTTAGGTGTAGGTACACCATACTTTTTGAAAATCTGTTTTGCTTGATATTCATGTATATTCATTTATTCTCCTTTATTATATAAATTAACTTCGCTTTTATTCTTTTTAAGCCTTAGGGGCAGTCATGTTTTCTGGAATTACATACTTATCAAATTCTTGTGCTGTTAAAAGACCTAAGTCTATAGCAGTTTCTTTTAAAGTAGAATTATTTTTATGTGCTGTTTTTGCGATTTTTGCTGCATTATCATAGCCAATATATGGATTTAATGCTGTCACTAACATAAGTGAATTATGCAAGTAAAAGTCAATTTTGTCTGCTACTGGTTCAAGTCCTACTGCACAATGATCATTAAAAGAGACTATAGAGTCTGCTAACAAACGGCATGTTTGTAAATAGTTATAGGCAATGACTGGCTTAAAAACATTTAACTCAAAATTACCCTGAGATGCACCCATAGAGATAGCTACATCATTTCCAAATACTTGACAAGTAACCATAGTCACAGCTTCGGCTTGAGTAGGGTTTACTTTTCCTGGCATGATGGAAGAACCTGGTTCATTCGCTGGAATCTCTAACTCGCCTATTCCACAACGAGGACCTGATGCTAACCATCTCACATCATTTGCAATTTTCATCATATCAGCAGCTAAGGCTTTTAATGCTCCATGAGAATAGACAAGAGCATCATGAGAAGTAAGTGCATGAAACTTATTAGGTGCAGTGATAAAGTCATGTCCAGTCAATTCACTTAATTTTGCCGCTACTCGCTTACCAAGTTCAGGATGTGCATTAAGTCCTGTTCCCACAGCTGTTCCGCCAAGAGCTAGTTCACGCACTGCTTCAAGGGAATCTTTAGCCATTTTTTCACACTTATTTAACATCTCAACCCAGCCACTAATCTCTTGACCTAAGGTAAGTGGAGTAGCATCTTGAAGATGTGTACGACCAATTTTAACAACTGATTCAAATTTTGTTGATTTTTCTTTGAGCGTAGCCTTGAGTTTTTGTATAGCTGGAATAACTTTTGTCTCAACTGCAATTACAGCAGCTACATGAAGTGCCGTTGGATATGTATCGTTTGAACTTTGAGATTTATTTACATCATCATTAGGATGGACAAGTTTCTCAACTCTAAAGTCTCCGCCAAGAATCTCTGTTGCTCGATTAGCAAGAACTTCATTGTTATTCATGTTAGACTGTGTTCCAGAACCTGTTTGCCATACAACAAGGGGATAATGTCCATCAAGTTTACCACTAAGCATATCATCAGCAGCACTTGCTATCGCATCTGCTTTTTTTTGATCTAAATTTCCTAAATCAGCATTTACCAAGGCAACCGCTTTTTTTAAGTAAGAAAATCCTCTTGTGATTTCATAAGGCATAGTTTCTTCACCAATTGCAAAGTTTTGTATACTTCTTTGTGTCTGTGCAGCCCAATAAGCATCTATAGGAACTTCCATATCACCCATTGTGTCTTTTTCAATACGTGTTTTCATAACTATTCTCCTTTAAAAAAATTATTTTCATTTAAAATATCTATTGAACTTTCAATTGAATCCACCGAAATTTTAAATTTTGCTTTTGTCTCATCATCTAAATCTAACTCTATAACTTTTTCTATACCATTTTTTCCAAGTATTACAGGCACGCCAACGCTAACATTTTTATAACCATATTCACCCTCTAAAAGGGTAGATGAAGAAACAATAGTTTTAGTATCATTTAAAATAGCTTGAACCATATGTGCTATCGCTCTTCCAGGTCCATAATAGCCAGAAGTCCCTAAATGCTTCACTATCTCAGCTCCACCAAAGCGTGTTCTCTCGATAATACCTTCCATATCTTTTTTTGATATTAACTCATTTAAAGGTATATCTCCTACATTAATTTTACTTGGAAGTGGGATCATATTCGCACCATGCTCACCAATGACTAGGCTACCAGTTTGTTTTGCACTGATTCCAGTTAATTGAGAGATTTGATATGCCATACGAGAACCATCAAGTGCTCCAGCCATACCAATAATTCTATTTCTATTCCAACCTGTAATCTTATGAATAGCGTAACTCATCACATCAAGAGGATTTGAAACACATATAATAATAGCTTTGGGAGAATTTTCTATAATATCTCCAACAACACTTTTCATTATTTTTGCATTTATCATTAATAAATCAGCTCTTGTCATTCCAGGTTTTCTTGGAACTCCTGCTGTGATAATGACAATATCACAATTTTTCATATCACTTGCTGTTTGGGCATGCGTTACTAAAGTATCTTGAGGAGCATAATAAGCAGCTTGTGCAATATCTATAGACTTTCCTTGTGCTACTCCAGGAGCAACATCAAACAAAACTATCTCTTTACAAGTCCCCATTAAAGTTAGAGCATACGCTGCACTTGCACCAACAGCACCAGCTCCTATAATTCCAACTTTTCTCATTATTTCATACCCTCACAATCTTCAAAAAAATCATCTTCACATAACGCATTAACCATATTTTGCACAGACGCAACGGAATTTTTAAACCGAGTTTTTTGTAAATCATTCAATGTCATTTCAATAATTTTTTGAGCACCTTGTGCCCCAATCATCACAGGAACACCACTCACAATATCATGGTAACCATACTCACCTTGGAGCATCACCGCACAGGAATGAATTTGGTTTGTATCTTTAAGTATCGCATCAACCATTACCGCAGTCGATTTTGCTGGTGCATAATACGCAGAACCACTGCCAAGGAGGTTTACAATTTCTGCTCCACCATCTCTAGTTTTTTTAACAATCTCAGCTATTTCTTCAGAATCAAGTAAATCGGATATTGGTACACCAGCAACTGTAGTAAATTTAGGAAGAGGAACCATCGTATCACCATGCCCTCCCATAATAGTCGCACGAATTTGCCCTGCTCCATATCCTAACTTCTCATAAATAAAGTGAGCCATTCGTGCAGAATCTAAAATCCCTGCCATTCCAATAATTCTTTCTCTTGGAAATTGTGTATATTTATGAACAACATAGGCCATTACATCAAGAGGATTACTCACAACAATAACAATTGCTTCCGGTGCATATTTTTTAATCTCTAAAGCATAATTTTTTACTATCCCAGCATTTTTACTTAGTAAATCATCTCTACTCATTCCAGGTGTTCTTGGTGCTCCTGCTGTTATGACCACTATTTGGCTTCCAGCCATATCCTTTGGACCCTCGGCTGCACGAACAATAGTATGTTCTCTTGCAGCATTTGAAGCCTGAGACATATCAAGTGCCTTTCCCTTTGCTATATTTATATTTCTACCACGAAGAACTACCTCATGACATGAACCACGCATTGCTAAGATAAATGCTACTGTTGATCCAAAATTACCTGTTCCAATGACTGTGACTTTACTCGCCATACACTTCCTTTAATTTACTTATTTAAAATTATTTCAAGAATTTTTTAGCTCTTGAGAATTCCATCCCTAAAAGAGATGGAACTAAAAAAGCTAAACTATATAGCGTTAATAATTGTATTTAATGTTGCCGATGGTCTCATTGCTTTTTCAGCTTTTGTATCATCAGGGTTAAAGTAACCTCCAATATCCTGTGCTTTTCCTTCAACACTAAGTAATTCAGAAATGATAGTATCTTCTTTCTCAGCTAATTCAGTAGCAACAGAACTAAATTTAGCAGCTAATTCTGCATTGTTTCCTTCTGCTAATGCTTTTGCCCAGTACTGTGCTAAGAAAAAGTGAGATGCTTTATTGTCTGGTTCACCACATTTTCGTGATGGAGCTTTGTTATTATCAAGGTAAGCATCATTTGCTGCGTCAAGACCAGCAGTAAGTGCAGCTAGTTTAGCATCAGAATTTTTGTTACCGATAAATCTTAAAGACTCAGCAAGTGCTAAAAACTCACCTAAAGAATCCCATCTTAAATGACCCTCAGCTAAAAATTGATCAACATGTTTAGGAGCAGATCCACCCGCACCAGTTTCATATAGTCCACCACCAGCTAATAAAGGAACGATAGAAAGCATTTTTGCAGATGTTCCCAGTTCAAGAATTGGGTACATATCAGTTAAATGATCACGTAAAACATTCCCAGTTACAGCGATAGTATTTTTGCCCTCTCTAACACAAGCATTTGTAAATCTAGTAGCATCCGTTACATTCATAGTCTGAATATCAAGTCCTGAAGTATCGTGATTTTTTAAGTACTCATTCACTTTAAGAATCATTTGTGCATCATGCGCTCTATTTTCATCTAACCAAAAAATTGCTGGAACACCTTCGATTTTTGCTCTCTCAACGGCAAGTCTAACCCAGTCAATAATTGGAATATCTTTTACACGTGAAAGTCTCCAAATATCACCAGTCTCACAATCAAATGCCATAAGTTCTGTACCATCTTCCGCTGTTACAGTCACTTTACCAGCTTCTGCTAGTTCAAAAGTAGTTGGGTGAGAACCATATTCTTCAGCTTTTTGAGCCATAAGTCCAACATTAGCCATTGAACCCATTGTAGTTACATCATACTGACCATTTTTAACACAATCAGCTAGCATCTCAGCATGAAACATTGCATAAGTGCTATCAGGAATTACAGCAACACACTCTACTGCATCACCACTTCTATTCCATTGTTTACCACCCTCACGAACAACAACAGGCATAGACGCATCAATAATTACATCATTTGATGCATTGAAGTTTGTAGTACCTTTGTCAGAATCAACCATTGCTATTTGAGGAGCATCAGAATCAACTACTGCTTGAAATGCTGCTAATATCGCCGCTTCATTTGCATGACCAGCAATTTTTTTCTCTATATCAGAAATACCAAGATTAGCATTCACTTTAAGTTGTGAAAATGTACCAGAAAATTCAGAAAATACTGGTGCAAAGAATACTTCTAAAGCGTGACCAAAAATAATAGGGTCTGAGATTTTCATCATTGTTGCTTTAAGGTGAATTGACCATAAAACACCATTTTCTTTTGCTTCATCAATAGTTTTTTGAATGAATGCTCTAAGTTTAGAAGCAGACATATATGTACCATCAATAATCTCTTTATCAAGAGTTTCAATAATTCCTAAAGTACTGCCATTTAAAGCTATTGTTACTTTTTGACCCTTAGGCATTGTCACGGACTTTTCATTTCCAAAGAAATCACCATCACCAGCCATGTGAGATACATAAGCTTTTGGATTTTGAGGAAATGCACGTAATTTATGTGGATTTTTTTGAGCAAATTTCTTAACTGCTGTAGCAGCCCGTCTATCTGAGTTACCCTCACGAAGGACAGGATTTACTGCTGAACCTAAACATGTATTATATTTCGCACGAACTGCTTCTTCATCAGCATTTTCTGGATTTTCAGGAAAATCAGGAATTTTATAATCTTGACCTTGAAGTTCTGTAATACAATCTTTAAGTTGTCCAATAGATGCAGAAATATTTGGAAGTTTGATGATGTTTCCATCTTCTTGTAAAACAACTTCACCTAATTTTGATAGTTCATCTTCTGCTAAGCCCATTGTTGATAAAACTCTACCCGCTAATGAAATATTACTCACTACTACTTCTACCCCCACTGCTTTAGTAAAAGCATTAACTATAGGTAATAATGAATATGTTGCTAAAGCCGGAGCTTCGTCGATTTTTGTCCAAATTATTTTTGACATTGAATATCCTCTATATTAGTATTTGAAACATAATAATACAATAATGATAGGTAATAGATAGTCCGCTTATGTGAAGATTAAGAAGACTTTATATTCTGTTTCACTTTGTAGCACGCTTAATATTGTTTAAGTGTGTAGAATAGTAACGCGTAAAGTCATGTGTCCCATTTTTTGATTTCATAAAATATAAATATGGAGTTTTTGCTGGAAAAATTGCAGCCTTTATAGCTTCAAAGCTCACATTACAAATAGGAATTTTCGGTATTCCCTTATGTAAATAGGTATTAAAAATTGATTTATCTTCCCTTATCCGTGTAGGTGTAACTTTTATATGCGAATATTTTCCATAATTAAGAGTTCCATCCATCTGAAGTTTCATACCTTTTTTAATTCTATTGTGTATGACAGAACTTACTATTGGCATCTCTTGTATATTTGCTGATTCTTTTTGTATCACTGAAGCAATTGCTACATATTGAAACCATTTTTTATCATCATAGTAAGAAAAAAATTTCAAATAAAAGACTTGCATTTTCTTTTTTGACTGCATCAATAATAGCTTCATTAATTCATCTTCTTTAATACCTATAGGTATCTTATATGTGTCTGGAACAAACTCACCTTCTTTGTGTGTTGAATACTTATCGTATGCTATTTGCAACTTCTTTGTCTCTAAACTTAGTGCTTGTGCTAAATCATTTAAAAATATATAGCTAGTCTCACCTGGTATTAATGTAATATCTTGTAAAGCTGCTTTAGCCCTTGTTATTTTAAATAAAAAATCGCCTTTTGTTAAGGATGTATCGCTAAGATCTATCCATCCACTTTGAGGTGAGCCTATAAGTCTTAAAACAAGAGAGTCAAGTTTTGAAACATTATAATTTTCTGCTTTTAAATGTGATATAATTTTATTTATAGATCCCTTAGGTATATAAATGACCTTGAGTGTTTTTACAGGCTTATTTAGGTAGTACATGAATGATAAAATAATTATTAATACTATTTCAAAAATCCATTTCATTATTACAAGTTTATTACTAGTCATATTTTTTTTACTCTCTATATTATTTATTGTTTTACAAAATGGATTATACATAGAAAATATTTCTACTCCAAAGCTTAAAATAAAACAATTATACATTAAATGGAATGAAAACCTAGATGTTTCGATAAAAGAAATAAAAATCATCAAAGATCGAAATTCTGCATCATCGGAATTATCTATAGACAGAATATCTAGCATACTTAAAAAACTTCCACATTTTTATAATATTTTTGAAAAAATAGCGATTAGTAATATCCTTATTGATGATACTAAAGCATCATTCCAATATGTAAAGGGTGAAGATGGACATCTCTTTTTAGAGTCTCCTTACTTATCTCTAAAAGCTTCACTTTCATTTGAATCTAGCTTATTAAATATTTTCATTGAGACACTCAAAGATAAAAATAGAGATATTAGCATTCATGGTAATATTATCCTTGATATAAATCAAAAAAATGCTACAAGCTCTCTTTTTGTAGATATACACAATGATATTTCTCTAAATATACTTTTATTCACTAATAAAAAAAAACTTCACTATAAAATAAATTCTCTTAAAAAAATAAAAAATATATCTTATCTTATGAAACTTTTAGATTTAGATAAAGAGCTTAACTATTGGGCTTACGAAGCTATAGATTTTACTTACCTCGGGATTAATGATGTTTATGGATGGCTAAATTTTAATGATTTAAATAATGCCTATAAGAATATTTATATTCAAGCTAGTGGAAAAAATTTCATTTATGCTTATAATAAAAATCTAAACTCTATCCATACAAAAAAAACTGATTTAATTTTTAAGAGTGGTATACTTTATATTTATCCAAAACAAGCATCTACTTATAAGTCACAATTAGGAAAAAGTTGGGTGAAAATTGATTTTACTCAAAAAGAAAATTTATTAACACTCAAACTACTTTTCGATGGAAAACTCGATAAAGAGACCTTAACAATATTAAAGCAATATAAAATAAAAATTCCATTTCTTCAAAATACAGGAAAAATAGAAACAGATTTAACTTTAAAGATCAATCTAAATACCATGTCTGTTGACGCTAAAGGAGATTTTTTTACTAAAGAAGCAAATTTTAAATATTATGGATATGATATTGATATATTTGATGCCCATATTATATTAAATAATTATAAAGTGACTGCTAAAAAAATACTTGCTAAATATCAAGATAATATCACAACAATAATTGACTTAACATTTGATGCAGATACTTCAAAGGGAAAAATAGATTTTTTTATCACTAAGCTAGTTTTTGAAAACTTAGACCTTAGTTTAGTAGCAGATAAAAAATCATTAAATGCTACATATACACTTTCAGCAAATAAAGATAATCTATTTATCCATAAATCCCTTTGGAATTATAAAGATATTCTCATAAATGTGGATAAATTACAAATACCTTTTGATTTAGATAAGGCACAGGCTAAAATCCCTAAAACATCGATTGAATCCAAGGAATTAGGCTTAGCCTATGTAACAGGACTTATAAATTTAAAAGAAATTAATTTTGATTTAGATATAAATTTAGAAAAAATTTACTTTCAAAATATACGCTTAATCAACAAAAAAATAAAATTACACTTAAAATACAACAAACAATTAACAATACACAGTGATGAGAGAATAAATTTTTACTTTAAGGAAAAAGCATCCTTTCTAAATCCCAGTACTATAGAAATTAAGGATGATATATTAAAACTAGAAGAAACATATCTAAATTTTGGAGACATCTTTAAAACAAAAGTTTCTGCCGAGTATTCATTTGCTAAAAAAGAAGGATACCTCCAAACTCGTAGGGCTAGAATGACGACAGAAAATTTTGGTTTACTCTATTTTAATAAAGAAAAAACAAAATTTAAAATAAAAACAGATTTAGATGGTAAGCTTAATATCAAATCAAAAGATTTAGAAATATCATTTTGGTATAAGAATGGAAATTGGAATTTAGATGCGACATCTATGTTTTTACTTTCACTCAATTCTACTTTTTTAAAAAATTATCATTTAAGAGATGGAAATATATCCTTTTGGAAAAAAAAAGATGATAAAAAAGTTCATTTTTCTTCGCAAATTAAGTACCCTTATAAACTCATGGTTAAAGATAATTTTGAATATGAAAAGTATTTTATAAATGGTTCTATTGATCCAGAGATAAAAAAAATTTCCTTTAATGTAAATAATAGTATAGATATAAAAATAGAAAAAGATGCAGAGGTAAATATTCATGATATTGGTCTTAATATTAATGCTTTTATTGATTTAGTAAATTCTTTAGATGTTGAGACAAGTAATACAAATAACTTAAATGTTGCAATTGAAGCTCAAAATTCTCATTTATATATTAGTGAAAACCGTCATGTTATATCTGATAATATCTACTTATATTACTACAATCATATACTAACTGCTGGACTTCTCTATAAGGACGGTATTGCTGGATTAAAATATGAAAATAATCATTTTAATGCCTATGGAGAAAATTTTAATGATTTATTTATGGAAAAACTTTTTGCATTATCAAAATTTGAAGGTGGAAACTTTAAATTTAATCTCAGTGGAAGTACAAAAAAATATGACGGGATTTTTAGAATAAATGGCACAACTATCATAAAATATAAAGTCTTAAATAATATTTTAGCTTTTATAAATACTATACCATCTCTTATTACCTTTTCTATTCCAGAATATAGTGCCAAAGGTCTAAAAATTAATACTTCTTATATGAAGTTTACGGCAGAAAAAGATAACTTTTATATAAATGATATTTATCTTAATGCAAAAGAGTTAACTATTACAGGTAGAGGTGAAGCGAGTTTTAAATACAATACAATAGACACAGAATTAACTTTAAAAACTGATTTAGGAAGTAAGGTTTCTAAAATTCCTTTACTTGGACATCTTTTAATGGGTAAGGATTCTTTATCAACTACGCTTCAAGTATCAGGTGCTTTAGATAATCCTGATATTAATTCCCTCCTAGTAAAAGATATAGCTGTAGCCCCTCTAAATATTTTACTCAGAGCTATCACTTTACCTTATTATCTTATAAAAAGTATAGATCAAAATACAAGTAAGGTTAAATAAAATCATCTTGATTTTTCAGCTCGTTATAATGCTACTTTTGAGTATTAAAACTTATAAGTAAGATTTGTATATATATATATCCCTGGATCATTCATAAGCATAACATCAGAACCTCCACCTGTGATAAGTGTTAAGTCTGCGTAAGTATTACTTTTTGCGTATCTTTTATCAAGTAGGTTATTTACCCCTAAAAGAAAGTCCAATTTTTTTGTAAATGCGTGATTTACTTTTAAGTTTAGTATAGTCCATGAGTCCAAAACTCTCTCACCATTATCACTATCTACTTTAGTCCAAGTATCTGATGCTTGTATCTCTGCTTTTAATGTTGAGTTATTAGCATACTCATAAATTGCAGAAATTCTTCCACGAAGAGGTGCTATATCAGCTAAATCTATATCTGTTTGTCCTCCAAGGGCTTTATCCTTTTTTCCTCTTTTATAAGAAATACCAATATTGATACTAGTATCATCACCAGCAAAATACTCAGAACTCATTTCGATACCATAAACAGTGGCATCAATATTTTCAAAAGCATTAAGCATAGAAGCTTTTTTTATATAAATATAATTTTCTAAATCAGAATAAAAACCTTTTATTTTAGCACTAAAAGTTTCATTTGATATCTCATAGCCTAAGTCAATTTCTCTATTTGTAGTTTTTTTTAGCGTGTCTGTACCAATTACTCTTCCATTAACTTGCATATAACTACTTATACTGGTAAAGTAAAGCTCTCTAGCATCAGGTACACGGTTTGCTTGTCCCATTGCTAAAAATATTTTTGAATTATTATCAAGATTGTAAGTAGTCATAATATTTGCATTAAAACCATTATAAGTGTTGTTTTTTAATCCAGCATCATTTGTAATATCTGTAGCATCATATCTAGCACCAAAACTTAAATCAAAATTAGCATAAGATTTATCAAATTTTGCAAAAATTGCTAGGTTATTAGTTTGTGCATTATTGATACTTTTCCAAGATTTAATAACATGGTTTACCTCATAATGACCATCCCAAACTCTTTGACTAGCATCTAGTCCTAGAAGAAGTTTAGAATCAGCTAAATGAAAGGTATTTTTAATTTTAAGACCCTTCATATTTGTAGTTAAAGAATTCGTCACAATAGACTGATTTGTAGCCTGTGATGATTTTCTATAGTCTGTTCCCATTGGATGCTTTACATCAGATGCGTAATACTTGATATTTAAATTTTTATAAATTTTACCTAAATTTTTTATATTATACTCTATGCTATAAACATTTGAGTCATCATAGATAGCATCCATTTTAGAGTTTGGGTATAAAATATTATCACTTCTATTTGCTGTTATACTTAAACGAAGTTCTTGCTTATCTATTAGAGTTACAAATGCTTTGAACATTATAGAATTTTTTTTATAAGCATCCATATTTTTATACTTATCTTGATATTGCACACTTAAAGGGCTGGATGGATTGTTCTTAATTTGCTCTGTAAAGTTATCACCATTACCATCTTTATACTGCTCACTACTCTCAGTAGAAGCAGAAATTAACATACGTACTATGTCATCTCCCCCACTTAGAGTAAATCCCACTTTTTTATAGTTCCATGAGCCAAATCCACTTGTAATTTCTCCATGAAACTTTTTTGTAGGTGCTTTTGTTGTGATTTTTATTCCACCACTCATTACGCCAAAAGTTTCAACATCATAGGGACCTTCTGTCACTTCAATAGTCTGAATTTGATTTGCTAAAATATGAGAGCTTGGAGGATCCATTCGGTTAGGACAAGCTCCATGGATTTTTGTGCCATCCACTTCTATTGAGATATTATCTCTCTTTTGACCACGAATAAGAATATCATTAGCAATTCCGCTACGACGAACCATGTCTATACTTGGAATTTCTATACTTAAAGCTTGTGCTAAGTCCGCAGAAGATCGAGCATTTTGGGCAACCTCACTCAGGATTGTAGACTCAACTCCAATAATATCAAGTTGAATTTCAACTGCAGATAATGTTAAAGCAGTAATCAAAGATAATTGAATTACTTTTTTCATAAAAGTTCCTCCTAATTAAAAGATAGAGGTATCATAATAAACTATTGTTACATATGTGTTAAGTAGCTAAAAAAATAGAGTCTAAATCATTTCTTTTTCTTATAATTTAAAAGATAGTCATCAACAATGAGTATTTTTAATGGAGAAAAAATTCCACTATCAAGAGTGTTTGTTGTATTTGGAATTTCAAAATTTTTATATTTATTTCTAATAAATAAGTAATAGAGCAAATTAAATTTCATATTGGACTGCTAAATGCTAGAGATAGTTATGAAAATAACAGAAGTAAAGAGATTCAGAAGCATGGTAAAAGCTCACAAGAACGAATGCGAGCATTAGGTATTTTATTGTCAAATGATGGGAAAAAGAGCCAAGAAATAGCAAATATTTTTGAAGTGACTCAACGAACAGTTTTCCAATAGACTTCTTGTAAAACTCCTATATGTCTCAGAGAGCTAAGAAGTACTAAAATTGTGTAAAACAAATTTTTATTCCTAGCCTAAGCTAAGGGTAAAATATTTTTTTATGCAAGGTTAGTACTTATTATCCCTTCCATAGAACACTTTATAGCGAGCCTTACTTAGCCTTAAAGAACCCCAACCGTAGCTTTGGCTACGCTTGAGAACATTTACTTTGATTAAAACTCTCTATAAAGTGCTAAGGCATATAGGAGTTTTGCAAGAAGTCTAATTGATGAATGGGAAAAACTTGGATTACATTTACTTTATCTTCCTCCATATTCACCTGAACTTAATCCTATTGAAATGCTTTGGAGAGAAATGAAATATACATGGATGGTTTATTTGAACTTAGGCTTAAAAGTAAAGAGGGTATAGCTAGAATTTTTTACTGTACCAAGATTTGTGAAAATATTGTTATGCTCCATAGCTTTTTGAAAAAATCTCAAAAAATACCCCAAAAAGAGATGGATATAGCACGAAAAAGATTAAAAGAGGTAAAAGAAAATGACTCATGAACAACTAAAACAAAAAGCATTATCTAATGCAAGTGTAAAAAAAGAGTATGATGATTTAGAATTAGAGTTTCAACTTCTTAGTGAGATGCTTGGTGCAAGAAAAGAAGCAGGACTTAATCAATCTCAAGTTGCTGGAATTATGGGAACAAAACAAGCAGCCATAACACGACTTGAATCAGCACTTAGTAGTGGATTACACTCTCCATCATTAGCTACACTTAAAAAATATGCAAGTGCTGTTGCTTGTCATTTGGATATTAGATTTATCCACGATAAACCAACTACCGCCTAAATAATTAAATATGAATTTAAGTTAGCACTCCAAAAGTCCAATCGCTCATTGCACTTTAAATAGATAACTAGTTATCGTGATATGGCTAAGAGTAAGTAAGTCTTTGTTACACTAATAGCAGTAAATTAAAACAAGGTTGTAGTTGTGGATTTCATAACTCTTTTTTTTAATGCTCTCGTTGAGCTTTCTCATGCTATGTCACCTTATATACTTTTTGGACTTATTTTTGCAGGGATTTTACATGAAATTATTCCTGAATCTATCGTGACAAAACATCTTGGAAATGAAAATATTATATCTGTTATAAAATCAACCTTATTTGGAATTCCTTTACCTGTGTGTTCTTGTGGGGTGATACCACTTGCTACAAGTATCAAAAAAAGTGGGGCAAGTAAAGGGGCTACACTCTCTTTTTTAATCTCTACACCTATAACTGGAGCTGATTCTATCTTAGTGACTTATGGAATGTTTGGCTGGATTTTTACGATTTATAGAGTTTTTACTTCTATGATAATCGCAACAGTTGCAGGAATACTAACAAACCTTTTAGACAAAGAAAAAGAAAAACCTACTTTTAGTAATTTTAAACCTGTATCTAGTGGCTTTGGAGTAAAAGCTCCAAAAGTAGAAAAACCTCAAATAAAAAAGAAATTTTCTATAAAAAGAGTTTTTAGCTATTCTTTTGGAACACTCTTTAAAGATATTGCAAAATCTTTATTTATTGGTCTAGTTTTAGGAGCTTTCATCACCATAGCCATTCCTCAAAATCTAAGTGAGCTTTTGATGGATAACTCATGGTTTTCTTATCTCCTTGCAATTGCTATTGCTGTGCCTATGTATGTCTGTGCAACTGCTTCACTTCCTATCGCAGCGGCTTTAATGATTGCAGGGGTAAGTCCTGGAGCTGCCTTTGTGTTTTTAACAGCAGGTCCAGCTACTAATACCGTCACAATTGGAGTCGTTAAGACTATGCTTGGTAAAACATCTCTTTATATTTATCTAGGAACTATTATTATTGGAAGTATTGTATTTGGCTTAGGGCTTGATTATATTTTTAACATTAATTCTCTTGATGCTAGTAAATTGATTTTTCTAAAAGAAGAGTTTGGATTTATTGAGATGATTAGTTCGAGTATTCTTTGGGTATCAATCCTTTATTTTCTTCTTAAACCTTATTTGAAAAAAGCATAAATGATTAAAAATGAGATAAATCTTAAAACTATTTTTTCTTTAGTCTTAGATAAAAAACCTTCCCTTATTTATGGTCAATTTATTACACTTATAGCTGTTTTAATCTCTGTTCCTATTCCTCTTATTTTGCCTATGATGGTTGATGAGGTATTACTTGAAAAACCTGCTAGTTTTGTGGAAACTATTAACTTTTTTGTTGGTGAAACAAATGCTTTTGTTTATGTGTTTATTGTCACATTTGCAGTGATTTTTTTGCGAATTTTTTACTATATCTTAAGTGCTGTAATCACAAAAATATTTACAAAAATATCAAAATATGTAACCTTTATGATTCGTAAAAGACTCATAGAACATCTCCAAATCACCTCGATGAATGAGTATGAAACATTAGGCTCAGGTGCGATAACCTCAAACCTCATAACAGATGTTAATACCTTTGATGCCTTTATCATAAACACCATCTCAAAATTATTTTCGGCAATACTTACACTTCTAGCGGTTAGTATGGTTATGCTTATGCTCGATCCCATTTTAGGTTTGATGATTTTGATAATTCAGCCATTAAATGTATTTATGTCTAAAAAAATGTCAAAAGTTGTTGGAGCATTAAAAAAAGATGAAAATGATGCCATTGAAAAGTTTCAAAATAGTGTGGGTGAAACATTGGAGCTTTATGGACAAATCAAAGCTTCTAATAAGGAAGAGTATTTTTTTTCTGATGCAATAAAGCGTGCCAAACAAATTCAAACAAGTTCTAATGAGTTTAATTTTAAAAGTGTTATTTACGAAAAACTCTCCAACACCATCTCCTTATCTATGTTTGAAATTCTTCGTGCATCAGGCTTTTTACTTGTAGTCTATAGTGATTTAAGTATAGGTATGATGTTTGCGATGTTTGGATATATTTGGTTCATTATGACTCCTGTGGCTGAAATACTCTCTATCCAGTACAGCTATGCTTCTGCCATGAGTGCATTAGGAAGAATCAACAAGATTTTAGCCTTAAAAACAGAAACAACAGGCTCAAATATCATAGATTCAAACAAGCTAGATATTGGTGTGAAAAATCTTAATTTTTCTTATTCAAACCATAAGCCTATACTTAAAAACATCTCACTGTACATAAAACATGGGAGTAAAATAGCTCTTATTGGAGCAAGTGGAAGTGGTAAAACTACACTAGCACAAGTGCTTTCAGGATTTTATGAAAAAAATTCTGGAGAACTAAAATACAATGGCGATGATATTGAAAATATTGCTAAAAAATCCTTAAGAGAAAAAATATTTTTAGTGCTTCAGATGCCAATCCTTTTTAATGCTAGCCTAGCTTTTAATATAAGCATGGGAGATGAAAACATCACCGATAAACAGATTAAAGAAGCACTAAGCATCGCTCAACTAAGTGAGATGATAAATGACATGGAAGATGGCTTACAAACGATAGTAGGGCATCATGGTGTGAGACTCTCAGGCGGACAAAGACAGCGTTTAAGCATAGCTAGAATGGTAATAGCAAACCCAAGTATAGTAATCTTTGATGAATCAACATCAGCCCTTGATGTTCATACAGAAGCAAGTTTACAAACAGCACTTATCCCAATCTTAAAAGATAAAACAGTTATAACAATAGCCCATCGTTTAAGCACAGTAAAAAATGCTGATACGATTTATGTTTTAGAAAATGGTTCTATAGTCGAGCATGGAACACATGAAGAACTCGAAGCTAGAGAAGGTCATTATAATGAGTTTATTAAAAATCAATTACTTTAGTTATCTTAAGGTCAAATATAGAATTTAGATATAATTCTCATAAATTTAAATAGAGGATACTTTATGAAAAAAATTCTTATCATAATAAGTTTTGAACTTTTAATCACTTCATCGCTCATGGCAGATTTTATGAGGATAGAGATGGGTACTGGTGCATGGATTAACACAGCATCAGGCGAAAAAATATATGTTTTAGATGATCTTATAGCAAAAGATGTATCTCTTGAGAGAAAAAATACAAATCCTTATCTTTGGATACTACTAAAACATCCCATACCACTTATACCAAATCTAAGACTTGAATATGTGAGTGTATCTACGAAAGGAATTGCTAATGGTACTTTTGAGGACTTTGTAGCTAGGGATGCTTTGACACAATTTGATATGACTCAGTATGATTTCATTCCATACTATAATTTACTTGATAATAGAGCTTTCATAACTTTAGAAGTAGGTATGGATATAAAAATTATAGAACTAGAGTATGAAGCTAATGCGGTTAGTGTGATTAAAAAACCTCAATTAAATACTTATCTTAGTTCAAACACCGTGATATTACCACTATTATATACAAGAACTAGGATTGAAATACCTAATACAAACATAGGATTAGAGGCTGATATAAAGTTTCTTTCATATAGTTCATCAAGTGTTTATGATTTACGAGTAAAAATAGATTATACGATAGATTTTATATCAACGATTCAACCAGCCATTGAACTTGGATATAGAATGCAAAAATATGATATTGATGAGGCAGATTTAGAAGGAAAATTATTTTTAAAAATTTCTGGATTTTATGCAGGACTTATGATTCGTTTTTAAGCTTTTTGAGTGTCATCTAAAATGATTATCTCGCATTCTAAAGAGATAGAAAATTGTATAAAAACACGCTTCTTTGCTTCTTTGATTAAGTAAAGAGCATCATCAAAGTTTCCTTTTCCATGATTTACAAGAAAGTTAGCATGTTCTTGACTAAAGCACATATCCCCTTTAAAAAAACCTTTTAAACCGACCGCTTCTATGAGTCTTCCTGCATAATCACCTTTTGGATTTTTAAAGCAAGATCCAGCACTTGGGCTTGATGGTTGATTTGAACGCATCTTTTTAAATATCTCTACTTTTTCTTTGGAAAAACCATTTTTTAGCTCTAATGTTACTTCTATAATAGGGGAGTTAATATCCGTGTATCTATATCCATACTTTATATCTTTTTTTTTGAAAATACCTTCACAAGTTCTAACACAGATAAGAGACTCAAAAATCTCATATTCTTTTAATCCTGCATTCATATACACTAAACCACCAAAAGTTCCAGGAAGATGAGATACAAATTCGAGATTTGCAATATTGTATTTTTTACAAAATGAAGCAACTTTTCCAGATGGGGTAGCACCTCCGATTATAAGTGAATTATTTTTGATTTTTATAAAATCATACTTCTTACTTAAAATCATAAGTGGAGGTGGATTTGTTCCTATGAGAGTATTGTTACATGAACCTAATAGGTAATGCTTATCTGTAAAATCACTACATTTTTCTAAAACATCAACTTCTATAATTTGTCCAATTTTTATTGAAGAGTATTTAGAAAAGTTTATTAATTTCTTTGTCATTGAAAGCTTATTCTATAAATGTTGGAATCATATTAAATGTATTTGTAGCAAAATCAGTCATAGAATTAAGCATCCAAGGCATAGTTAAAACGATAACAACAATAATACCAATAATTTTAGGAATAAACGAAAGTGTCATTTCATTAATCTGTGTTGTCGCTTGAAATATACTTACAGCCAGACCTAAAAACATACCTGTCAAAAGTGCTGGTAAAGCTAACATAAGTGCCATTTTAAAAGTTTCAACTCCAAGTCCTATAAGTTTTGCTTCCATTTTAACCCCTTCTTAACTCAGTATATTCTCTAGGAACAAGATAATTTTCTATTTCTATAGGCATATCATAAAAGCCATTTTTATAGCCTATCTCAAAGAGTTTATCTATTGCTTTGTATTGAATAGCACTAAGAGTAATTGAGTCATCATTAGCATAAAGTTCGAGATATTTATCAAGGATACTCGCATCGATACGAACTAAGTCTCTCTCTATTAACATCTTTGAAAGTCTCTCTTTATGATCTCGTGCAACTTGAACCGCTTTAGTAAGGGTAACCTCATACTCTATTGCTTTAGTGAGAGGAATTGAACGGCGAATTGCCATCCCACCAAGAGGAAGAGGTAATTCTTCTTCTGCTAACTCTTGCCAAATATCCCACATTTCAATCTCAACTTCAAGTTTATCATCGTAAGTTAAAATTGATTCATGTATAAGCACACCTGCGTGAACATCGCCATTTAAAACAGCCTGTTCAATATCAAGAAAATTTATATAAGTGATTCTTGCATCAGGGTATTTTATGCGAAAAAGCATAGCGTTTGTAGTATGTTCACCACTTAGAGCTACTTTAAAATTTCGCTTTAGTTTTACACCTTTTTTCTTTATAAGTTTAGGTCCATAGCCCTCTCCAAAACTAACAGCAGTTCTTAATAGTGCGTAATCTTCTTTGATATGAGGGTAAAGAGCAAAACTAATGGCTACCATGTCATATACCCCATTAAGGGCATCTTCGTTGAGAGTTTGAATATCTTTTGCAATGTTATCAAAAGTGATATTATCCATCCCTACCCAACCAAATTTAATGGCGTAGTACATAAATATATCATCTGCATCAGGAGAATGTGCTATTAAGGTTTTTTTCATCTGAAATTATAGCACATTAAAGAATATAAGGATAAAATTCAAATAGAAAAATAGTTTATAAAAATATGGCAATTTGACATATTTTTGCACTTTAAACTAAAAATAAAATATACTTTTCAAAATTCAATACAAGTGAGCCAAATATGGACGCAAACAAACAAAAATCACTAGATTTAGCAATGAAGCAAATTGATAAGGCTTTTGGAAAAGGTGCTTTAATGCGTCTAGGCGATAAAAATATTGAACCGATAAAATCAATCAGTACAGGTTCGATAGGACTTGATTTAGCACTAGGTATAGGAGGCATTCCTCAGGGACGTGTTATTGAGATTTATGGTCCGGAGAGTTCAGGTAAGACAACCTTAGCACTTCAAATTATTGCTCAATCTCAAAAAAAAGATGGGCTCTGTGCATTTATTGATGCTGAACATGCTCTTGATGTCGTGTATGCGAAAAACTTAGGCGTAGATGTTGATAACCTTCTTGTCTCTCAACCAGATTATGGGGAACAAGCACTTGATATTGTAGAAACAATAGCAAGAAGTGGTGCAATTGATTTGATTGTGATTGATTCAGTAGCAGCACTTACTCCAAAGGTTGAGCTAGAAGGAGAGATGACAGATCAGCAAGTAGGTCTTCAGGCTCGTTTAATGTCTAAAGCTCTTAGAAAACTTACAGGTGTCTTATCTAAAATGAACTGTACTATTATTTTTATAAACCAGCTTCGTATGAAGATTGGGATGATGGGCTATGGTTCACCTGAAACGACTACGGGTGGAAATGCCTTGAAATTTTATGCATCAGTTCGTATTGATGTAAGGCGTATTGCATCACTCAAACAAGGTGAGAGCCAAATTGGTAACCGTGTAAAAGCAAAGGTAATTAAAAATAAGGTAGCTCCACCATTTCGTCAAGCAGAATTTGACATCATGTTTGGAGAAGGGATTTCTAAAGAGGGGGAGTTAGTAGATTATGGTGTCAAGCTTGACATCATTGATAAGTCTGGTGCTTGGTTTTCGTATGAGGAAACAAAACTCGGTCAAGGGCGTGAAAATGTTAAGGAAAAATTTAAAGCTGAACCAGAACTAGCAGCGGAAATAGAAGAAAAAATCAAGATTGCTATGGGAATTTCTAGTGTTATGGTGATGGACACAGCTGAGATAAATGATTCAGACGCATAAGCTAAACTTTATTTTAACCAAATTTAGATAAAATCACTCCAATAATATAAATGTGGAGAAAATAAATGTTTATAGATAGCGTAAGTGCAATCGAAGTAATGGATTCTCGTGGAAATCCAACAGTAAAAGCAACAGTAGAGTTAAGTGATGGAACGATTGAGAGTGCAATAGTGCCATCAGGTGCTAGTACAGGGAAAAGAGAAGCCTTAGAACTTCGTGATGGTGGTGATCGTTACATGGGTAAAGGTGTTCTAAAAGCAGTTGGACATGTAAATAATGAAATATCTGATGCTCTCTTAGGACTTTCTCCTTTTAACCAAGCTATGATTGATGCAACTATGAAAGAAATTGATGGGACTGATAACTATGGAAAACTTGGTGCTAACGCAGTTTTAGGTGTCTCAATGGCAGTTGCACGAGCAGCGGCTAAGTCTTTAAAAATGCCATTGTATCGTTACCTAGGTGGTGCAAATGCTATGACAATTCCTACTCCAATGCTAAATATCATTAATGGTGGCTCTCACGCTGATAATTCTGTAGATTTTCAAGAATATATGATTGTTCCTGTAGGATTTGAAGATTTTGCACAAGGACTTCGTGCATCGGCTGAAGTGTATCATACTCTTAAAGGTATTTTAAAAGAAGCTAAGCATAACACAGCACTTGGAGATGAGGGTGGTTTTGCACCTGATTTATCTTCAAATGAAGAGCCTATTCAAATTATCTTAGAGGCAATTAAAAAAGCTGGATATAAGGCTGGTGAAGAAATTGCCATTGCCTTAGATGTTGCTGCATCAGAGTTAGTTGTTGATGGTGGATATAGACTTGATTCTGAAAATCGTACAGTTAGCTCTTCTGAGTTAGTTGATTATTATGCAGATTTATGTTCTAAATATCCTATTGTTTCTATTGAAGATGGTTTAAGTGAAGATGATTGGGATGGTTTTAAACTTATGACTGAAAAACTTGGAAGCACTGTACAGATAGTTGGCGATGATTTATTTGTAACAAATGTAAATATTTTAAATGAGGGTATTAACAAAGAAATTGCTAATTCTATTCTTATTAAACCAAATCAGATTGGTTCAGTATCTGAGACTATGCTCACTGTTCGTTTGGCACAAAGAAATGGGTATACCTGTGTAATGAGCCATCGTTCTGGAGAGAGTGAAGATACTTTTATCGCTGATTTTGCAGTAGCCTTAAATTGTGGTCAAATCAAAACTGGTTCAACTGCGCGTAGTGAGAGAACTGCTAAATATAATCGTCTTTTAGAGATAGAAAATGAAGTTATTTATGGAGAATATTTAGGCTCACGCATATTTAATTAGGTTCTAAGAGATGCAAGATGAAAATTTTTTTGAAGATATAGATACTAAGCAAAGTCTTATTCAAGAATATTTAGGTTTATCTTTAATAAAATTTTTTTTCTTAGTATTAATAGTCTTAGCTTTTGGAATTTATATAGGCTTACTGCTCTATGGTACAAATTCTATAGAAATTTTATTTGGACTTCAAGAGTATGAAACATATTTAGAAGATGAAGCCTTTAGACTTAAGTATGAAAATGCTGAACTTCAAAGAAAGTATTTTGAACTCAAAGAAATTTCGGCACAATAATGTTATAATAATGTTAAATTCATTATAAAAGAGTATGAATGATCAAAATATTTTTAGTGAGTTCCCTTTTAATTATGAATACCTATGCAAGAGAAAATCCTTTTTTTCCCTTTCTAGGAGAGGAGAGTTTACCCTATACCTCAAATAAAAATGTAAAAAAACCAAAGCTAAAACGTATCAGTATTAGCCTTCCTTCAACTGCGAGAATTATTAAAAAAGTTATTATTGAGTATGAAAATCTTGATGCTTCTTATGAAACCAAAAGTATAGATTTGGATAATTCTGTCGATTGGCATCTACCTATCTTTATTTCACAAAACTATGTAAATGATAAAATTTTGAAAAAAACAAAGTTATCATACACTCCAGTAGGTAAAATTCAATATGCAAAATTTTTAGTTTCTAAAAATTCTTTAAAAATTGTAAGCCAAGATAAAATAATAAGACATTTTTTACTTCCTCAACCCCATAGAATAGTAATAGATTTTAAAAATAATAATGATATAAATAATTACATAAAAAGTATATCTAATTCTGTATTCGTAAAGCTTAGAGTTGGTAATCATGATGGATATTATAGGCTTGTACTAGAATTAGATGGATACTATAAATATAAACTCAATACATTTGCTTATGGTTGCTTAATTACTCTTCAATAGCTTCTCTTTTATTTAAAAAGAGAACCTACAATCCGCTTAAACATCGTTTCTTTTTTATTTTTCATCTTATACACATTCTCTTTATGAGCCAATACTCCACCTTTTTTAAAGAGATCAAGTTTATTTTGTAGATAACGAGAAGCATCCTTGATAGCCTCAGGTTCAAAATCATTCATAATCAAGTATCTTTTCTATTTCATTCATAGCATCATCATTTTTAAGAGTAAATTTAATTTCTATTCTTCTGGAAGCATTTTTATCCTCTTTGTCATTCACTTTAATAATATCAAGATATGAACGACCACTTGCTACAAGTAAAGGTTTTAGATTATGAATTTTTGTATACTCTAAACTTGAGAGATAACTCATAACAGCATAAGCTCTTTTTTGTGAAATATTTAGGTTTAATAAATATCCCCCATCACTATCAGTATGTCCCTCAATAACTATACGGTCAATTTGAGATTTTATGTTTTTATTTGACATAAGAGCATCCATATATTCTATAAAAAGTTTTTTCAAGTTTTTTTTAAAAGATTCTTTAAGAATAACTTGATTTTTTGGAAATAAAATACTTGAAGAAAGCCTAAGAGAACCACTGCTTGGATCAATTTGAACCTTATTACCAAGAGCAGCTTTAAGCTCTCCTATAACTTTTATTCGTATTCCTGTAAGGCTTTTTATCTGTGCTTTTTGTCCTTTAAGCTTTGCTATTAGTCTATCGTAATCTGTCTCTTTTTCTTCTAGTATTCTTAATAAATCTATTAGTTTTTCATCTTTTAAGTTAAGCGCATCTTCTTTATCTGTAAGTGTATTTGAAAGTATTAATACTTTATTTTCAAAATCTTGAAGTTTTTTATTTTGATTGATATCCTTTGCTTCACTTTCATTAAGTAAGTTTTGTAAAACAATAATTTTACCATTGAAATCATCAATCTTAGTGTTGTAGGATAAAAGAATATTATTAAGATTTACTATTTCCTTCGTTTTAAGTTTTAAAGCATTTTTAGTGATTAAAAGAGCATTTTCTGAATCGACCAAATTTTTCATCCGATCAGATAAAAGTTTCTTTAACTTTTGTATTTCTCCATCCCTTAAAAATAAAGTATTGATTTTGCTATTCAAGGAGTTCTCTTTAGAGTCAAGATTATTTTTCAGTACTATAGATTTTACTACAATTGCACCAATTAGAAGAATAAAAATAAATAATAAACCAGCCATGAGATCAGCATAGGAAATCCAAAAATTTGTATCTTCATTTGTTGATTGTTTTTTAAACATTTATTTTAATCTTATTTGGTTACTAACCATATTGTGATAAGACTGGACACTGTTTTGAACCTCTGCACTTTGTAAACTTACATGTGTTGCAAAGTCTGCGAGTTTCACTACAATATCTCCAACTTCAGTATCAATTTTTTCAAAAGTCTTATTTAGAGATATATTTAATTGAGCGCTAAATATTTTAGAATTTTTCTCAAACTCTTGAGTTGCAAGTGTGAAATTTTGAAGATGCTCCTCAATATTTTTTTGTGCTTCTAATGCATTTTGATTATTATCCATCTGCGTTAATGTTCTTGTAAGTTCAGTTGATGCACTTTTAAGGTGATTTGAGATATTTGTAAAGTTTACATTACTCTCATTCATAATCTCTTTTAAGTTTCGGAGATGTTGTTCATTTATTTTTTCTACAAAATCAAGATTAAAAGTTTCTTTAAGCGTTTGAATAAATTTATCATCTTTAATTTCTAATTGCGAATATTGATGAATTCTAAGTTCATCTTCACTCCAAGTAGCATCTTGAAATTTATTTGTAATTTGTGCAAAATATTTATCCACTTTACTGAGTCCACTTTTTTCAAAATATGTCCAGATTAAGGATAATAAAATACCATATATAGATGCATAAAAAGCAGAGCCTACCCCACTTAGTAAAATAGTTATTTCATTATCAAGAGCTTGTGTGTCAGCAACTGAAAAGTTAGGCATTGAGATAGCGATAGCTAAAAAGGTACCTAAAATACCAAGCATTGGAAATACCGATGCAGCTACACTAACAAAGTTATCATTTCGTGTTTGAGAGTAATACTCTTGTAAGAAAGTGTTAATATTAAGAATTGATTTTTTTTCATCATTTAGAATAAGTGCATTCTTTTCAAGCTTATTGTGTAGTTCATCTTCCATAAATAGAGAAGAAGCACGCATCTTACAAATACTATAATTTGCGTTATTTTTTATAAAAAGTAAAAATACAAAAAAAATAAATCCTATTACAAAAACAGATGAAAGTGGTACTTTAATCGGAATTAAATCGAGATAACCTAATACGATTGCTGCAAAGAACAAGGTGGGTATAGTTGAAATAACAACAATGTTCGCAGAACATTTTGCAGTGATTGGTGTGTTTGACATATTGTAACTCCCTGAAGTTTACTATTTATTTTTGAGTAAGTAGCCATTACTCGTCCAAGCGGTTATTTCACCTTGAACTTGTCCATTTAGGTATCTAGCTTCATAAGCTAGTTTTCCATTTGTGTGCCATTGTCTAAATAGACCATTTTTGAAGCCATTTTGATAATATGACTGTGTTGATTTTAGCCCACTTTCATACCATGTGATAGCTTCACCATTCTGGTAATCCATTTTATAATATGCAGTGCTTTTTTTGACACCATTTGAGTACCACGAAGAAACTTCACCGTCTTGCAAACCATTTTTATAATGTGCAATTATAGCTTTTTTTCCATTTGGATATTTAGAAATATACTCACCATTTTGCTGCCCATTCTTGAAATAAGCAATGGTCTTTATACTTGAGTTAACTCTCATCTCTATTAAACGACCATCAATGAGACCTTGATAATAAGGGACGATTTTTTTTGTTTTCCCATCATGAAAGTAATAATAAGCATTACCTGTAAAAACCGTCGATTGATCTTGAAAGTAGGTCATTCCATCTTTTTTAATGAGATGTTTTCCATCAATATCTATTGCATTTAAAGTAAGAAATAAATTCATAAAAGCGAATGTGATAAGCAAGAAGTTTTTCATGACCACCCTTTGTAATCTAATTTATAAATAAATGACATTATAGCGAATTTATTCCAGCAACAACTTAACCTAAACTACTAAAAACTAAATTTTGACCGACTCAAGGAGTTAAACTATTTTATAATATCCCTATTGTCAAGACCACTTAACTAAGTTTTCTTATTCCATCAACCTACGATACTTTTAGTAACTGATGTTACGATAATCTAAATTCATAAAGTTTAAGAAGTGCTACAAATCTAAGCAACTTGTAATTCTTCAACTTTTTGGTAGGCGACTTTGAGAGCCTCAATATATATTTTTTCCTTAATGGCAAAGTGCTTTATTTTATAGTTTAATCGAAGTTTCTCAAGTTTACCTTTATTTAGTAGTAGCAAAGCATGTGCTCTATGACGCTCTTGTACAGTCTCTCCACTATTTTTTATATAGCTTAATTTATTTAATATTTCTTTTATTATTATCATATCTTATTCAAAGCAAATAGTATTCCAATATCGAAATTATATTTGGCTTAGTCCTTACCCATTATTTCGATATTTTATTTTTTGATACTTTAGACTAGGCAATTTCTACTCTTACTTTCAAAAGAAGTCTATTATTAAAATGTTTAAATGCCAATTTCTTAGCTTAAATCTCTTTAGTTTATTAGTGTAATTATAGCTATATTAATTTTGTAGGGACATTATAAATAATCTTAGCTACATTTTTAGAACTGCCATTTCCTAAATACTCTCTTAATGCTTTAGAGTCATTTAAGAAATTTTGCTTATCATATACTTGATAAGCTCTAAGCAAGTTTTGAGCTGTTACTTTATCTTGAATAAACTCAGGGTGCATAGCCCTTTGGTTAAACTTAAAAAACATGATGTTACTTAAACCCAAATAATCAAGCTTCACTAAACGACTAGCAATAAAATAATCAAAACTCTTTGCGATATAAGAGAGTATAAATGGCGTCCCAATAAGTGAAGCTTCAAGTGTTGCCGTCCCACTACAAATAAAAGCAAAATCAGCATCATAGAGTGCCTTATGGGAATTATACACCACCTCAAACTTTGACAAATCTCCATAAACTTCTTGAACTTCTTTAGGGGAAAAATATTCAGGAATTGCAATAACTGCTTCAATATTTAGCTTCGCTCTCACTTGATGAAAGATAGGCATCAACTTACTTATCTCCCCTTTTCTACTCCCCGGCATAAATAAAACATTTTTCACCTCAATCTCAAGAGAATCTTTAAATATTTTTATCTGATCAAGTAAGGGGTGTCCGACATACTCTATGGGAGCATCAAAAGGATAATAATCTTTTTCAAAGGGTAAAATTGATGCAAGTTTGTCAATTGTATTTGCCAATACTGGTATGCGTTTTTTCTTCCAAGCCCAAGCTTGAGGTAAAATATAATAAATTATCTCTTTATTGGGGTATCTCTTTTTGATTTTTTTGGCAAGGGGTAGATTGAATCCTGATGAGTCAATAAGTAAAACCTTATCTGCGTCTTGAGCTAAATCCACCATTTGAGCATTTAACTTCAAAAAGAAACGAATTTTTTTAAGAACATCTATAAAACCCATAATGGCAAGACTTCGTAAATCAATGATAGGTGTTCCTAACTCAGCATCAAAAATTCCTATAAATTCAGTATCTTCATCTAACTCTTTTTTAAGAGATTTCAAATGAATATTTGCCGAATGTTCAAGCACACTTACTAAAATTTTCATGAACCACCATCCCCATGTGTTTGAAAACTATAATCATAACTCTCTTTTGATACAATATCTACATAGTCATACATATAAGTAGTTAAATTTTCAATATCTTCATCACTTAAATTTACTGAGTATGTTATCATCATTTCTTGAGCTTGAGTATCTGCTTTTTTAGAACGAAACCTTTTTAGCTTGTATGCCATATAACCTTTTGCACGATTTGCAAGATAAGGAAAGGTATTCATCCCCTCTAATTTATGTCCATGACAAGAGTAACATACTTTTGAGCTGTAGAGTTCTCTCCCCTTTTCATACGAGGTTTTAGCAAAAGAAAAAGATAAAATAGATAAAAAAATAAAAATAAAACGCAATTCTAAGCCTTAATGATTTATAATATGTGCATTATATCAAAGGTGGTCTAAAGAATGCTTATAAAAAATGCAATAGTTTGTGATGTTGAGGGTGAAAGAGAAGTTGATGTACGAATACAAAACAGTATTGTTACGGAGATAGGACAAAATCTTCAAGATACAGATGTGATAGATGCTAAAGGTTCTTACCTCCTGCCTCTTCTCATAGATACAAATGTAAGGCTTCAAGACTCTATACTGAATGCTCAAAATATTAAAAAAATATCAGATGAAGCAATGAGGGGAGGTATTGGACATATCGTTTTAAATGCTGATTCTAATCCCGCAATTGATAATGAAATAGTTTTAGAATTTGCACAAAATGGTTTAAGAGATTTAAAGGGAGCAAAGGTTGATTTGATGCTCAACTCTCTTAAAGAGGATATGACACTAAGTAATATTGCAATACTTCTTAAGAAAGGTGTGATTGCTCCCTATATGAGTACCATTGCAAAAAATGATATAGCGATTAAAATAGCTGAGTATGTTCAAATGTATAAGATAACTCTTTTTTGTAAGGCTGAGGATAACTCACTTATAAATTCTGGAGTAATGTTAGATGGAGATGTAAGCTCACAACTAGGTCTTGCAGGTATACCAGATTTAAGTGAGGTGCTTCATGTTTCTCGTATGATAGAGATAGTAAGACATTTTAAAATTAAAATACTTTTTAAAGCTATCGCATCACCACGTTCTATATATCTTATTAATCAGGCTAAAAAAGATGGTCTGGATGTTTCATGTGAAGTCTCTATCCATCATTTACTCAAATCTGACAAAGAGTGTCAAAATTTTAATACCACCGCTAAACTCGATCCACCCTTAGCCTCCCAAGGTGATGTAAAAGAGCTTATAGTTGCACTTAAAAACTCTCAAATAGATTGTCTAACTCTCTTACATCAACCCTCTTCTCCTGTAAATAAAGAAGTAGCCTTTTATAATGCAGCTTATGGGTGTGAAGCCTTATGCGATGCCCTTCCTTTATATTACACTAAACTCGTTAAAACAGGCTTAGTATCTATGAGTAAACTTTTAAAACTTACAGTACAAAATCCAGCCAAACACTTAAATTTAGATAAGGGTAAAATTCAAGTTGGAATGCAAGCAGATTTATTACTTTTTGATACACAAAAAAGTTATGTCTTAAAAAATATTCAATCACTTTATAATAAAGAAACACTTGATGGTAAAATATTTATAATATAATTCAACTTTCAGATATAAAACCCAATTTTTATTATCCTTGAGAAGATTTTGAATTTCAGAATTTTTTGTGAGTATTCTCTTAAATTAATATTAAAATAATCTACTTTAAGGTACAATTGCGAAATTTTTATGTAACAAGAGGATAGGTAATGGCGTTCGATAAAGAATCATTTGAAGAAGAAGAAAATTTTGCAGAGATGTTTGCAGCAAGCGAAAAAAAACAAGAAACAAGCCGTATTGTAGAGGGCGAGATTGTTGAAATACAAGTAGATGAGAACAGAGCATTAGTCGGTGTTGGTGATAAATTAGAGGGTATTATAAGTTTAGATGAGATTACAGTAGATGGTGAATTGACATTTAATGTTGGTGATAAAATCAATGTAATGGTTATGGGATATTATAATGAGCGTCCTAAAATCTCTTATAAAAAAGTTTTAGAGCAACAAAAGACTATTGATTTTATTAATGCAAATAAAGATGACTTTGAAGAATTAGTAATCGAAGGTATTATTACTAAAAAAAACCGTGGTGGTTATGTAGTAGAAGCTGATACAGTTTCATTTTTCATGCCTCGTTCATTAGCAGCTTTTAAAGATACCGATGATGTAGTAGGTCGTAAAATCAAAGCACAAGTTGTAAAGATTGATGAAAGTGAAAACTCTATCATTGTTTCTCGTAGAAAGCTTTTTAATGAAGAAAGAAAAAAGAAAAAAGAGGTTATTGATCAACTCATGGCAGATGATGTTATCGTAGCTGGTGTCATCAAAAAAATTACATCTTATGGTATGTTTGTTGATGTTGGTGGTGTTGATGGTTTGGTTCACTACAATGAGATTTCTTACAAAGGTCCAGTGAATCCATCAAAGCTTTATAGTGAAGGTGATGAAGTAACTGTAAAAGCTATCTCTTATGACAAAGATAAAAGACATCTTTCTCTTTCTATTAAAGCTGTTCTTCCAGATCCATGGGCTGAAGTTGAATCAGAATTAGATGAAGGGGATACAATTGCTGTAACTGTTTCAAACATTGAAGCATATGGAGTCTTTGTTGATTTAGGAAATGATATTGAAGGGTTTTTACATATTTCTGAAATTTCTTGGAACAAAAATGTTAAAAATCCAAATGATTACTTGAGTGTTGGTGAAGAAATAGATGTTGAAGTCATTGAAATAAATTCGCAAACTCATAAACTCAGAGTATCCTTAAAAAGATTACTTCCAAAACCATTCGATGAATTTTTAAGAAACTATAATGAAGGTGATATAGTAACAGGTATAGTAACTTCATTGACAGATTTTGGTGCATTTGTTAGAATTTCTAGTGTTGAAGGTCTTTTACATAATCAAGATATATCTTGGGATAATAATACAAAATGTAAAGATATTTTAAAATCAGGTGAAGAAATTGAAGTTAAAATTACTAAAATCAATGCAGAAGATCAAAAAATTTCTTTAAATAGAAAAACACTGTTAGAATCTCCTATTGATAAGTTTGCCACTACACATAAAGTGAATTCTGTTGTAACTGGTACTATCCGTGATATTAAAGATTTTGGTGTATTTATTTCACTAGAAAATGGAGTTGATGCTCTTATTCGTGATGAAGATTTGAGTCCACTTATTAAAGAAGAATTAGAAAATGGTCAAGAGATTGAAGCGGCTATTGCTGTAATTGATACAAAAAGAGATCGTATTCGTTTATCGGTAAAAAAACTTGACTATATTAAAAATAAAGCACTTTTAGATGAGATTAATGATGATACAGCTCACTCTTTAGGTGATTTAATTAAAGATCAAATGAAGCAATAAATATTGCAAAAGATTTTAAAATGGCTTACTCCTTTTATAGGCATGGGAGTAGCTATTTTTATTCTTTTTTTTCTTATATCTATAAACTCAATAGATGAATATATTGAGAAAGAGCCTTTAGCGTATAAAAATGAACTCATTGAAAAAAAGCAAAAAAAAATTTGGTTAGATTATTTTGTACAAACACAGAAGCTTGGATATTCTTATCCTGTTAATGAAGTGTATATCAAAGTTGACCTAGATGAAAACATAATTAAGACTATCACCTATAAATTGTCTGCACCTCTTTTAGACCCATATCAATTATTTTGTCTAAAAGAAGAACTCAAGAAACACAAATTAAAATATTTTCTTGAAAAGAATAAGCTGGGAGTAGAATTATTTATTTTTTCTAAAAATAAAAATAAATTAAATTCTTTAGTAAAAGTACTTAAAAATTATCAAATTTCGGCGACTATAAAGTCGTACAAAGAGGAATATTAATGAATAAATATACAGTTGTAGTATGCGATCACATCCATGAAGCCGGATTAAAAATGTTAAAAGAAGATGAAAATATCAATTTTATAATGGCAGCGGATCTTGATAAAAAAGAGTTAGTTGAAAAAATTATACCAAAAGCAGATGTAGCAATTACAAGAAGTTCAACAGATGTTGATGCTAATTTTATTAAGCACGCTAAAAATATGAAAGCTATTGTCCGTGCTGGGGTTGGTGTAGACAATGTTGACATACCAGGATGTTCCAAAGAGGGTATTATTGTTATGAATGTGCCAACTGCAAATACTATTGCCGCAGTTGAACTTACTATGACTCATATGCTTTCATGTATGAGAATGTTCCCTTATTCACATGATCATCTTAAAAACCAAAGAGTTTGGAAACGAGAGAAGTGGTATGGTCATGAGATGAAAGGTAAAAAACTTGGAATAATTGGTTTTGGTAATATTGGTTCTCGTGTAGCTAAGCGTGCGGCAGCATTTGAGATGGATATTATCGCTTATGATCCCTATATTCATCCTTCTAAAGTGACTAATTTAGATATGACTTATACTAAAAATTTTGAAGATATTTTAGCTTGTGATATTATTACTATCCATACTCCTAAAAATCAAGAAACTATTGGCATGATAGATGAAGCAGAATTTGCAAAAATGAAAGATGGGGTAGTTGTAATAAACTGTGCTCGTGGTGGACTTTACAATGAAGAAGCTCTTTTTAATAACCTTAAATCAGGGAAAATTCGTTTTGCCGGTATAGATGTATTCAATAAAGAACCCGCGACTAATCATCCTTTACTTGACTTAGAAAATATTGTGGTTTCGCCTCATTTAGGTGCAAATACCTACGAGTCTCAGTACAATATCGGTACTCAAGCTGCAAGAAATGCAATTGAAGCTGCTAAAGGTATCTCTTTTGCACATGCAATGAATTTACCTATTGATGAGTCTAAAATACCTTCATTTGTCAAGCCTTTTTTAGAAATGGGACAAAAAATAGGTTTCTTAGAATCTCAAATGAATAAATCTCAAATTGTAGCAATTAAAGTGTCTGGTCGAGGTGAAATTGCTCAATATGTTGATTCTCTTGCTACTTTTGTTGCTGTTGGTGCAATGAGTGAAAATTCTGATGATACTATCAACTATGTGAATGCAGATTTTGTTGCTAAGGAAAAAGGTATCAAAATAGAATCTCAAGCATTATCTGATTCTTCAGTATTTAAAAATCTAATCACGATTAAACTTACAACAGCAGAGGGTACGACAAGTATTTCAGCTACTATTTTTGATGATGGTGTAAAACGAATTGTTGCTATTGATGGTTTTGACATTGAAGTCGCACTCAAAGGTGATATGATTTTAGTAAAAAATAATGATGTACCAGGGGTTATTGGAAATATTGGTACAATACTAGCTAATAATAAAGTAAATATTGCCGATTTCTCATTGGCAAGAAATAATAACTCTCAGGCACTAGCAGTTATTTTGGTTGACGGTCTTGTTAGTGATACTGCATTAAATGAATTAGTAGCACTTGATGCTTGTTTAAGTGTGCATTATGCAAGAATTTAATTTAAAAAATAAAGAAGAGCTAATATGTTAGTAAAAATAATTTCGGTAATATTATTAAACATAGCTTTATTTGGGAGTGGCTTAGATGTTTTTTCAAGCTCTTTTCATGGTCATTTTTGTGGTAAAGAGACACCTAAATTAGATTATGCAAATGCTAAAGAAGAAATCAAGATACTTAGTAAAATAGCTCCTATTGATGTTATTGATGAAGCATGTAAGAAACATGATATATGTTACCTAGAAAAAGGTTCTGGCAATAAAAGTTGTGATGATCAATTAGTATTAAGTATGAAAAATATGAAAAAAAAATTTCATAATAAAAATTGTAGAATACTTTCTAAAGCCATTGTATTTTATTTTGATACTAAAAATTATAATCCTATAACACTTTTAAATGAAGATTACTCTAACAATGATAAATTAAAAGAGATGCCAATATTAGTGGCAGAAAATATGTTTGACATGGGTTCTTTGGTTACTGATATGGCTATTAATTTTGGATATTCAAAACCCACTGGATACCTCTTTGATTCAAAGAATAATAAACAAAGAAGAAAAGAAGTTTTTTGGATTTTTCCTCCAAGGTATAAGGTTTGTTTGTATTAATCTCAATAGATAAAATATTTTTATTGCAACCTTTGATGTAATACATCAAAGGTTGCAATGATGCAATATTTATTTATATATAATGTCCCTAGAAAAATAAACCAAGTAAGTAATAGCACACAAATAACTTCATAGCCAATGAAAAAATGATTTTCTTCCTTGAACTATATTTAATGATACTCGTGTAGACAAGTCAAACTCACATTAAATCTAAATATTTTACATTAGATATTAGCTATTTTTTATTCCAAATGATAGAATAAGAATACAAAAAATAAGGACATTATAATTAAGTCTTAAATGCTATCATTGTAATATCATCATTTGTTTCTTCATTGCCTTGGTACTCTGATAATGTATTTAAAAATATTTTTTCTTGATTGATAAACTCTTCATTATGAAATTTTTGTATAATATTTTTAAACTTTCTTTTACCAAATGGAAAACTTTTTTCTCCACCATTTTGATCTAAAAAACCGTCCGTAGAGATATAAAATTTCATATTTTCTTGTGTCTCAATACTATGTTCTGTAAACTCATAATTAGAATCAGAAGTTCTGTAACCAATAGAGTATCTATCCCCTTTAATTATATTTAACTCATTACCTTCAACAATAAATAATGGAGTATTAGCTCCTGAAAATTTGATGATTTTTTCTTTTTTATTATAATAAATAATTCCTCCATCAAATCCTGCATTTGAAATAGAATCGCTACTTTCTTGTTTTAAGATACTTTTCATAGCAATATTGAATCTTTGTAAGATAGTAGCTGTATTTATAGTACACTTATTATGCATAATTTTTGAAAATATTTCCCTCTCTAGAGCTTTCACTAGCATTGTGACAAAGGCACCAGGTACTCCATGACCCGTACAGTCAATAATCATAAAAATACATTCATCTTCATTTATCTCATTAAAAAGATATATATCGCCTCCCACTACATCTTTAGGTTGCCAAATTACGAAATACTCTTTAAAATATTTAGCAAATAACTTTTTATTTGGAATAATAGAGTGTTGAATTAAAGAAGAATATTCTATTGAATCTTTCGTATTTTGATGTATATTTTTTAAATTTATATGTAAGTTATTCAGATTATTTTTTTGCTTTTCAATTGTATCCAAACTCATACCAACTTTTTTATTATCAATTAAAACATTAGTTATAGAATCTCCTAAAGTGTTTACTCCTGATGATAACTTATGAAGATGTGCTTTTAAATTTTTAGTTTGTATCTTTCTGGAAAAATTAAAATTAGAATATTCTTCCAATACTTCCAATACACTTGAAATATTTAACTCCATATTATCAGCCATCTTATTCAAAAGTGTAGTAAGTTCATTTAAAGCTTCATTAGAGATTACAATAATAACTCTCTTTGAGAGATTACCTTCTTCAAATTCTCTCAAAACTTCAATAGTTTCACTTATAACGTTTTTTTCCTCTTCTATCCCGATTTGTATTCTTTTTATGTTTTGATTGACCTCTTTGGATATATAACCAATCTCTGTATTACTTTCAATCAATAAATTCACCGTATCTGTTTTTTTGTTGATATAATCAAAAAAAGAAAAAATACCTTTACTAAAATCTGTGATAGTTTTCATAATATTTTTTGTAATAAAAAACGAAAAAATAGTAAGAAATAGTATTAATGAAATTGTAATAAGACTTATAAAATAAAACTCTTTTATAAGTAAATCATGCTCGGTATCAATTGTTTCTATTAATTCCTCAGTTACAAAATCACTAATTTCTTTCATTAAATTAATTTTTTCACTACTTAAATCGAACCAAACAGAGGCTTCTACACTAAATAAACTATTGCTGAGTGTATGAAAAGCTATAATTGCAGGTTTATCATTAACTTTAATGATTTTATCACTTTGAAATGTTGTTGCTTTAGCTTGAATCACTTGTATCAGTTTTGGTAAATTTTTATGATATAAACTAAAAACATATTCTATATCTTTTAGTAAGTTTAACTCTTTTTCATTTACATAGTTTATATTTTTATAGGTATCTATACTTTTTAATAAATTTTTATATAACTTCTCAACATTTTGTGCATATTTATATTCTTTTCGTATGACAAAATTTTTAAAATTGTGGATTAAACCACCGTAACCAACGGTATTTTGCATATTGGATATTATGTGAACTTTTTTTGATGAATAAAGGAGTTTATTTATAATAGGAATTAATTTATGAATACTCTTATTATCTATTTTTATTTTATAAAAGTTTTTTGTATCATTTGAAGCATATTTTAAAAAATTAGCAATGAATATACGTTCTTCTGCAATATTGTTAGTAAATTTTACTCTAACACCCTCTTCAAATTCATCTTTATTTAAAATATTAGCGCCAATAGCTCTTTGAATGCCAACCGTTTCTTTAGCAAGTAAAAAATTTAAATAGGCAACTAATTGTCTTGTAACCACTGAAGAAATAGCCATTTTACTAATATCTACAATGAGTTCTAAGTATTTTGAATTAATACTTGTATAATACGTTAGTAGTTCTTCATATGAAATAAAAACATTTTGAACCTTTGTTCTAACATTAACAATATTATTTGTGTAATTTAATGATTTTACCAATAGACGAACACTGTCTTTATTCAAATTATTAATTTTAATCTTTTCAATAAAATTATTTAAATTTTGTAATTTTTCATTCGTTATATTATATTGTTCTTTTAATTTTTTTTGAGTATTTTTTGAATTTTTCTCTAAAAATAAAATAGAGATACCTCTTTCTTTTTGAATTTCATGAACAAGGGAGGATATTTTAGTTGAAAGGATTACCCCCTTTTCTAAAGTATCTAATTTATTAATTTTTTTATAGCCATCATATATAAAGTAAATAGACATTAATACTATTACTATAACAGGTATTAATATCAAGATGAAAATTTTATTTTTGATAGATAAATCCATAAATAATTTATTCATATATTAAAGCCTTATAAATTTATTTTACAACAAAAATTATCTCTATTATTATACTTATCCTATCAAAGATGTAGCTTAAAAGTCTCTATAAGTAGCTAGATAAATTTAATTTCATAATGGACTTCTCCTAAAAGCTCATAGTAATACCTCCATTTAGATATCTGTTTATAGGCTTTAGCAAGATTATATTTTAGTAATAGACTTCTCCTAAAACCTAAAGAAAATAGGAGCGAAAATTGCTTATAGTAAGATATGGGAAAAACAATCAAATATTTCAAAGTTAATAAATTAACAGATAAAGATTTTAGACGAATAGTAGGTGTTAAAAGAGACACCTTTAAAGATATGGAGACCACTGCACAGTATAATCCAACAAAGCAACCTATTTAAAGGCATTAAAAGTACTTTTCAGCTAAAATAACTTCACTAAGAAGAGGTGAAAAGTGGCATTTAAAGATACAAACAATACATTTTCAGATATAGCAGTAACATCAAGATTAGAAAAAGTAAATTCATTTCTTAAAGAGTTGGACTCTATTATAGACTTTGATAAATTACGACCAGTACTAAATAGAAATGGAATTGCTAAAAGTAATGTAGCTGGAGCACCTGCTTATGATGATATACTCATGTTTAGAGTACTATTACTCCAGAAGTATTACAATCTCTTTGATCAAGCCACCCAAGATGCACTCTATGTAAACCTACTCTTTATTAGATTTGTAGGACTTAGCCTAGAGGATAGTGTACCAGACGAGAGTACAATCTGTAGATTTAGAAATTCCCTACTCAAGAACCGACTTTATGATAAATTATTTAACTCTGTAAATAAACAATTAGAGAGTAAAAACCTGATAGCTAAAACAGGAAAATCTGTTTTAATTGATGCTACTCTCATTAGAAGTAATAACACGCAAATAAAAAATAAGACTAAAGAAGTATACAAAGAAGACAAGAAAGGTATTCAAACAATAAATGCTGAGTTAAATATAAAACTTGAAGTAGAGCTTCAATCCAAAAAGCCTTCAAAAAAGAAGATTCAAAGAATTCTTAATGCTAAAGCCCATAACTCCAAGACATACAAGAATAGACTTCTCCTAAAACCTTTTTCAATATTTGGATATATGTCCCTACGCAGTTACTTTAATTTAAAATATAAGAGTAATTTCAATATTACTAAAATATAATCTTGATAAAGCCTATAAACAGGTATCTAAATGGAGGTATTACTATGAGCTTTTAGGAGAAGTCCAATGCACAACTTGATACACTACAAGGTATTGATACTAAAGATATAAAGACTTCTCAAATTATTATAAAGAATGAAGAAGATAGCTATAATCATCAAGATAAAATAGATAGTGAAGTAAGGATAGGCTTTCACGCATCAAAGAAACAATATACACAAGGCTATAAAGTACATATAGCAGTAGATGAGCAGAGTGGTATTATTATCTCTGAACAAACCACCTTCGCAAATACTCACGATATAGACACAGTAAAAACATTTGTAAAAGATATAGATGGAATGAAAGCTCTTTATGCTGATAAAGCATATAACTCAAAAGATATAGATACTTTTTTAGAAAGTGAAAATATAGAAAATATGGTATGTCTCAAAGAGAAACAAACTCTAAGGCAAGAACAGATTAGGCAGCAAAGAAAAGATGAAAAATCTAAACATAAGATTAGAGCTAAAGTTGAACATAGGTTTGCAGATATAAAAACTCAGATGAAAGGCTCAACTACAAAATTTATAGGACTCGTTAGAAATAATATGAATTTTACCCTTACCTGTATAGCTACTAATCTTAGATTATTAGGACAAAGACAAATAAGACAAAGATTAGAAGTAGTTAGATAAATAATATAGAGCTAAAGAGCTTTAATAGACTAAAAAAGCTCCTAAAAATGACTGAATCTAATTTTATTGAAGATGGTTTTTTTAAATATTTGAAAAAATAGGATATATGAGTACTTTTTAATTATGCAGTCGGCTCACTATCTCTAGCATTTACCAGTCCAACATGAAATTTAATTTGCTCTATTACTTATATATTGAGGCTCTCAAAGTCGCCTACCAAAAAGTTGAAGAATTACAAGTTGCTTAGATTTGTAGCACTTCTTAAACTTTATGAATTTAGATTATCGTAACATCAGTTACCTATAATCGGACAGACTCTTAGTAATTTTAATATTTCATCAAGATTTATTGACACTCTATATAGCCATTCATGATGTACCTTGAGCCATTCTATCTTTTTTAGTATCTGAGCCTCTTTAGTATTCTCTCTCATTATATATACCTGTGCTACTTCATACTCATGATTTATTACATACCCTAAAAGCAAAGTTGCAAACATACTAGAAAATTTTTCATGGTTATACCTCTCTTTTATTTGAGTTATCTCCTTTATCAAGGAGTCTACTTTCTTCATGGAAATAGTATCTAGCTCAAGATTTTGTCCCGTCTTTTTTATAAATGTATCTATCTTTATATAAAGCTTTTCACTGCTCTTTCTCATACTTTCGCCTATTGTTATAGATTCTTCAAGCTTTTTTCTAAACTGTTTTACATCTTGATTGATAGTTTTTTGGCTTTGACTTTGCACCAATATTTGTTTTTTTATAAAACTTTTATCTACATATTTCTCTATCACTTCTTTAAATGGAAGTTCTAATGTACCATGTATCCTAGCTCCACCCTCTGTTGCATTAATACTTAAAATCTTAGAATTTTCTATCTGAGTTGTAAAAGAATTTGAAAAAGCTTTCCAAACTTTAGTTGTCGCAATCGTATCATCTCCCCCATAAGCGGTTACTTTACCAGCGATATTATCACTTTTAAGCTCATCTTCACCAAATATATGATTTTTTGAATGAGAACGACCATCTTTACCATAGGCTAAATCTTGTCCAATAAATACAATAGTCTCAAACTCACTCTTCACAGCAAAATCATAAGCAAAATTTGCAGCACTTTGACCTCCACCCATATATCCCCACTTATCCAATCCAAAAAAGATATTGTAACTATCAGCCCTCATAAAAAAACATTTTTGTCCGTAAATATTTTCTATTGTTTTATCATGGCAAACTGTTGCTAGGGAAAATATCACATTCTTATGAAATTCTTTTGGAGTATTTATATAAAAATTTCCCGTTAATGGAACTCTTTCTATCGAAAAAACAATATCAGGTTTTATCCCTTCCTTAGCTAATATAGGAAAACTCGCATCAATACATAAGATACTAATATGTTCTTCTATCTCTTTTAAAAGTTCTAACTGTTTGTTTAGTGAGGGTCCTGTAGAAACGATTATAGCTATTTTAGTATTTTTAGCTTCTGTAGTAAGATAGCGTCTTAAAGGAGGTGATTCTATCATTTTTTGCATATTTTTTAAAGAAAATTCTAAACCTATTAAAGAATCTTTTGCGGAATCTCCTACTATATACATAGCGTATTTAAATGCTTCTACTATATCTTTGTTTACTCTGTTTATCTCTACCATATACTTATCATAAAAATCTGAATAGATATGCAGATTATAAGCTTTTACAAAAAACTTTTTTTTTCCACTTAACTCTTTGATAAAATACTGTCTATCTATGAGAACAGTAAGTTTTATCACAAGCCTTAACTCGCTTATCTCTTGAGAAAAATCTATTAGATTTAAAGCTATATAGATGAGTTCTATCTCTGGTTCTAAGACTAAAAGTTCTTGGTGCTTTTTATTTTCCAAAAGTTTTTTAAAAAAACTTCCATTACCTATTCCAAAAAAATAAAGGATTGGGTAATTATCATACTTTTCAAATTGTTTTAATTTAGTGTTTATCTCTTCAAGGCAATTTTCCTTATATATGTAGCTAGAGTCTCTATTGTCCATAATATTTGCTTCATCAACATTCTTTTCTTCCGCTAAAAAAACTTCAAAACCTTCATTTGTACTAGTAAAGCGTAACATCTTTTCTAGCTGAGGATCTACCTTAGCTAGAGCATCTAAATTTTTTATATATATATTCAACATCAAGTCCTTGAGAATAAGAGTTTCTATTATTAATTTCACAGCAAAAAGAGTACCAAAAGAGTAAAGGCTCTTTAATTATCTAAATATAATCTTCTCCATTGTTTTAATTTTGAGACCATTATATTTAGTTAGTTCTCATTTTCATGGTAAAGAGATAGAGAGGGAAATGCAAATTCTATGTTATTTCTCTCAAAAATTTCCATGATTTTATACATCACATCTTCTTTAGTTTTGAGCCACTCGTGCCAATTTACACTTTTTGTAAAACAATATACTAAGATATTCATGCTAGAATCTGAAAACTCATCCAAATATACTAATAATGTTTTTTTTATCCCTTGTGCATCATCTTTTGAGACAAGTTTTGCTACCACCCTATTTTTATAGTCAAAAGATGTATTTTCTGTTGCTATATCTTTATGTAAATCAAGCATAGTCCTAATCTCTTGCACTACATTTTTAATATCTTTTAATTTAGAACTATACTTAATTCCAAGGCTCATTTTAATTCTACGCCCTAAACTTCTTTTGTTCCAATTTTTTACAGCTTCATTTGCTATAATCGCATTTGGTATTGCTATGAGAGCATTATCAAAGGTTCTAAGTGTCGTTACCCTTGTCCCTATCTCTATAACTACTCCCTCTTGTTCATTTACAAGTATCCAATCACCTTGAGAAAGAACATCTGAAAACAAAATAGAAAGTGTTCCAAAAAAATTAGCAAGAGAATCTTTTGCAGCAAGAGCCACTGCAAAGCCACCGATACCTAAACCAGATAAAACAGCTGTTAGGTTTGCACCTGAGAAATGTAAGATAAGTAAAAGACCTATGATTAAAATAATAAAGTTAAGAATCTTAATACCAACATTGATAACATCATTTTTAATCTGAGTATTTTGAGTATCAAGCTCATCAACCTTTATCTTTGCCACGACTTTTACAATCTTATAAATGATAAAGGTAAATATTGCTGCATACATCATATTGAAAAATTTAACTAACATCTCAATGCTATTAAAATTATTATAAACATAGGTAATCATATTAATATTTATTACGATGATTAATCTATGTAATGGAGTAGTCACAACATTTAAAATTTCTTTTAAGTATTTTTGATGTTCGTCTATACTTTTAATCTTACTCTCTAAAATAATATAAATGATTTTTCGTGCCAAGTAAATAAGAATTATCAATATGGTAATAAGAAGTAATTTCACCACACTTAAACCATAAACCTCAAGAATAGGGTTCACAACCTTTGCTATTTGAGAACTATTTATAACTAAAACTGTTGAAATCAAGTTATATTTTGAATATTTATTTAATCTATAAATGATATTTTCTGAAATATAGAGGTAATTAATCACATCAACGCTAATATCTAAAAGTGCATAAAGCTCCTTTATATTAACTTTTGCCTGTTTTAAAGACTTAGAATGAGACTCAATTTCAAATTTTTCTTTATAATTAACACTAATAAGTGCTTTATTAGCAATTTTATTTTTTTCTATTAATTGTTTAAGTTTTTTGGAAAATTCAGTACTATCAGAATCATCCAAAGCACTAAGTATTCCTTTCATCATTTTATGTTGATTTTTAAGTACTTTGTAAGATTTAACCTGAACTTCATCCCTTAAAACTGCATAACGGTTACCAGCTCGTTTATTTATTTTTATAATCTTCTTTAGTGCAAAAATTTCGTTATCGTATAAAGTTGCTTTATCTAAATATTTTTGTTTATTACTCATTATCTTTTCAAGGGCTAACTTATAATCACCTTTTTGTTTTGCTAAAATAAATTTAATTTCATCCTGTGTTATATCCACATCATCAAGCCTATCTATATATTCAATCTGCTTTGATATAAAGGCATCATATTTAGCATCAACACCATGTAAAACACTCGTAATCAATAAAAAAATAAAAAATAATATTTTGATATTAAATCCCCTCAGCAATCATAGCATCTGCAACTTTTTTAAATCCTGCAATATTTGCACCATCTACATAGTTCCCTTCAACACCATAATCTCTTGCTGTTAAAGCTATTCTTTTACAAATTTCTTTCATTGTAGCTTTTAGTTTTTCATCAACTTTTTCAAAACTCCATCTACTCATAGAAGCATTTTGTGCCATTTCAAACTCACTTACTGCTACTCCACCAGCATTTGCAGCTTTTGCAGGAGCAAAACAAATCTTATGAGATAAGAAATCACTTATGGCTTTAGTAGTTGATGGCATATTTGCACCCTCTGTCACACTAACACAACCATTGACAATAAGGTTTTGAGCGTCAATATCATTAAGTTCATTTTGAGTGGCACATGGAAAAGCAGCATAACAAGGGATATCCCAAACGGCGTGAGTGCCATCTGGATACTCTTCTACTGGAGTATATTTAGCTTCTGGATGTGTTATCGTATACTCTTCTAATGATACTCTCAGTTGTAACTTCAACTCTTTTAAAAGTTCTAAATCAACACCTCTAGAATCATAAATAGTTCCTTTGGAATCGCTGCAGCTTACCGGAATTGCACCAATTTGTTGGAGTTTTTCTATCGCATGGAGGGCTACATTTCCAGCTCCGCTTACTGTACAAATTTTCCCCTCTAAAGATTCTTTTCCCTCTAATTCAAGCATAGTTTGAGTAAAATAAATAGTTCCATACCCTGTAGCCTCTGTTCGCATGAGTGAGCCTCCAAAGAAAAATGGTTTTCCAGTTAAGACACCCTCAAATGATGAAGTAATCTTTTTATACTCTCCAAAAAGATACCCAATTTCACGACCACCAACACCAATATCCCCAGCAGGAACATCAATACGGGGACCAATGTATTTATGCAACTCTGTCATAAATGCTGAACAAAATTTCATAACTTCAAAATCACTTTTACCTTTTGGATTAAAATCACTACCACCCTTAGCTCCACCTATGGGTAAACCAGTAAGTGCATTTTTAAAAATCTGCTCAAAACCTAAAAATTTTAAAATACCTTCAGTTACACTAGGATGAAAACGAAGTCCCCCTTTATATGGTCCTAAAGCATTGTTAAACTGCACTCTATATCCTGTATTTACTTGAATTATATTGTTATCATCTAACCAAGTTACTTTAAATTTAAAAATTCTATCCGGAGCGATAAGTCTTTCTAAAATAGCATGTCTCTTGTATCTATGATCTTTTTCTAAAAGTGGAGCTATTGAGTAAATAACCTCTTCAACAGCTTGAAAAAAAACAGCATTTTCAGCACAATTTCCACTCTTCAATCTTTTAATTTCTTCTTCTGCTATACCCATACCAATGAATCCTAGTTATTAGACTTCTTGCAAAACTTCTATATGCCTTAGTACTTTATAGAGAGTTTTAATCAAGGCAAATATTTCAAGCGTAGAAAGCTACGGTTGGGGTTATTTAACACTGAGTAAGGCTCTCTATAAAGTCTCCTATGGAAGGGATAATAAGCACTAACCTTGCATAAAAAAATATTTACCCTTAGCTTAGGCTAGGAATAAAAATTTGTTTTACACAATTTTAGTACTTCTTAGCTCTATGAAGCATATAGGAGTTTTGCAAGAAGTCTATTATTTCCATAGATAATAACACAAAGATTGTAAGTAGTAGGTAAAAGTCATATTAAATAGCATATAAAGAAGCTTTTTCAATTATAATGTCCCTACAAAAATAAACCAATCTGTTAATAACTTATATTTAAAAGAGGAATAATTATTGCTGACTTAATGAAAAAATGGGGGGGGGGGCTTAAAAGTTAATGAAATAAGAAAACTTAGTTAGGCGGTCTTGACAATAGGGACATTATAGTCGTATAGTAGGACATAAAAATTTTGACATTACTTTAAAGTCAAAGGCATACGATGGACACACTTAATAATGTGGAGTACATAGAAGCCCTAAAAATAGGAGAAAATTAGTGAAGATACGAGTCTATTACGAGGATACAGACACAGGTGGTGTTGTTTATCACTCTAATTATTTAAACTTTTGTGAACGTGATAGAAGTGATCGTTTTTTTGAACTGGGCATTACTCCTGAACTAGCGAAAGGTCATTTTGTAGCTAAAAAACTAGAAGCTGAATATTTTTTTAGTGCTAAATTCGGAGATTTACTTGAAGTCAAGAGTCAGTTATTTGAAATGAGAGGGGCTTCTTTTAGTCTTATTCAGTCTATTTATAAAAAAGAAAAGAAAATATTTTCTCTTAAAATTACACTCGCTTATATTAATTTTGAGGGAAAACCTCAAAAATTAGATGATCAAACAAAAAAATTAATACTTAGTCTTTTCTAATCTATTTAGGAAAGTATTGTATAAATCGAGAAAGAGAAGGTTTTAAGATTTCTATAGGGTAGAGCATTTGGTTCTCTACTAAGTTAATATTATATTCTCTATCATCATTCGTTAAAAGACTGAAAAAATAATCAATTGCTATAGTTGTTGTATAGTTAATCCAATCATATTTAATATCATTACTCAAAAGAGCATTTGTTTGAATAAGTATATCATTATGTAGTGTAATAGAGTTTGCAATGAGCATTTTTTGTCTATCTGCGTACTGAGTCATAGAAAGAATAAGTGGATCATAATTTATTTGTGTAGATAAAATATTTGTAACATTTGTATCATAAAGAGTAAGTTGTGAAATAATCATGCTTGTTTTAACTATTGGGGTATTTACAAAGCAGGTAGAGCCATTTATGTCTTTATTATCTTTAATTTCATTTTGTAAATTTGTCCTTTGTCTTGAGATATTATACTTTATACTTTTTTTACCCCTGATAAGCACTTTTTTTTCTACCCCATTATAAGTATCAAATTCATTTTTATATTTAAACTTATCTTCTTCATAGAGAGTTAATTTCTTTCCTATTGATGAATCATCATAAAAAATTATTAAAGGTGACACTGCTTCTTGAAGGAGTAAATCACTTTGTGCTTTATAATCTATCCCTCCAAAAAACAATTTTGGTGAGGTGGCATTCGTATTGGACTTATGTATGGTAGGAAAAAATATATTGATTTGAGGGTCTATTTCTATGATAGCATCAGCACCCTCTGATGTAAAAGGGGCAATGACATAAGAAAATCCATCTTTCATAATATTCTCAAGTGCTATTGTGATGTCCTCTATGCTTTCTGTCTCTATTTTATAGCTTTTTAATTCAAAAGATTGGTTTTTTGTAATAAGATAAGCAAAGGTAGCATTAGTTGTAGAAGAAGCATACTTTCCTATTCTGTTATAGGGGAGTAATAAAGCGATTTTGACTTTTTTATTGTTAATTAATGAGCCGATATTTAAAATAGATATATTCATAATTCTAAATTGATTCTGTGTTTCATTCTTTAATTTTGTTGGTGCATGTGCAAGGAATGAAAAAATCATATCGTTATCTATAAAAGTTTGTAAACATTCTTCATAACATGGGTATGGATCAAGATTTTGTATATAAGTCTTTGGTGTAGGAATATTTGAAATAAGAAAACTTTGTGCAAATAATATAATAGGTAATAGTAGAACAGGTAAAAATATTTTTTTCATAGACATCTCTTTTATAGTTTTTTTTGTAAATTAAGTTTTTAAAAAATATGGGATGTTTATTATATCTGATTGAATTTAATAACTGATGTTACGATAATCTAAATTCATAAAGTTTAAGAAGTGCTACAAATCTAAGCAACTTGTAATTCTTCAACTTTTTGGTAGGCGACTTTGAGAGCCTCAATATATATTTTTTCCTTAATGGCAAAGTGGTTCATTTTATAGTTTAATCGAAGTTTCTCAAGTTTTATAAAACCACGAACAGATAAGTGTATATGATTTCTTTGTGATGTTTCAACTTTTGTTGGAGAGTGTTCTATTTTTAAATTTTGTTTTAAAGATTTATGATATTCCTCTATTTTCCACCGTCTTTTGTAGATTTCAAGTACTTGATTGAAAGATAAGTCTATATCATTAGTAACAAGATATAAATAAGTAGATTCGCCATCATCGCCGTTTTTGACCACTTGCTTGATAAGTCTTAGAGGTTTTTTATAAGCTTGAAGATATATCAACCGACTACTACCACCCTTTATATCTATGCTTGAGATATTAACATATTTTCCTTTATTTCTTTCTTCTAAAGTGAGTGCTATTTTTCTATTACTTTTTATTGGACATACAAACTTCTTGTTTAGTTCTTCTTCTATAAAAAGTAGATTCTTAATACTTGAAAATCATTTATCAAATAAAATATATTTATATTTCACTTCATTACTGATGTTACGATAATCTAAATTCATAAAGTTTAAAAAGTGCTACAAATCTAAACAACGAGACCACTGCACAGTAAGTAATAGACCTCAAATAATTTCAAAACTAAGATCATTAAAAAGGTTTAGATTTAATAGACTTCTCCTAAAACCTTTTTCAATATTTGGATATATGTCCCTACGCAGTCACCCTAATCCATTAATAATAAAAGTATAAAAAAGGAACAATTATTGCTTTAGTTACAGAAAAATAAGGTGATAAGAAAATGGCAATAAAAGCAAGAGATAAATTAGCACAAAAGCGTTCAAGAAAAGGCTATGCAAAAATAGCTGAATCAAATAAACTTTTAGAGTTACTATCAAGAGTTCCAGACCATCGTAAAGGTCAAGGTAAACGGCATAAATTAGAACATATCTTATATCTAGCTATATTAGCTGGACTAATGGGAGCTACAGATTACAAACAAATTTCTATTTGGATAGATAAACATGTTCAAAAAGAAGAAGTAAAAAAACTTCTAGGTGTAGAATTTATAATAACACCAAAAAGAAGTGCTGTCTCAGATATACTTGCAAAAGTTGATAGTGAGGCAGTAGAACTTTTGTTTAGAGAATGGATAAGAATTTATGTCGATACTACAGGAAAACATCTAAGCGTAGATGGTAAAGTGATGAATGGTAGTAGATATAAAGACCAAAAGGCTATACAAGTTGTTGGTGCAGTTCTATCAGAGATAGGTGTAGTTATTGCTCATCAAAAAATTGCAGAGAAATCAAATGAAATACCTGAATTTCTCTTTACCTTTGATGCGATGAACACACAAAAAAACTCTTGATTCTATTGAGCAGAGTGGTTCAAAATATATTGCTAAAGTTAAAGGTAACCAAAAAACACTTCTTGATAAAATAAATGAAATATCAAGAGAGATAAAACCATCAAGCACTTATAAAGCTAAACCAATCCAGCAATCTAATGAGTGGATAAATAGAGAAGTATTTATATATGAACCAACTACTTTTTATCATAATGAAATTACCCATGTTCGCTCAATCATAAAAACTATTAAAAAAATACACAAGACAAACCATAAAACAGGAGAAGTAACAAACAGCACTAGTATTCAGTTCTGTATAGCAAATTTTCGTGAAAATGCGGAGTTCTTTCATGATAAAATTTTACTCCATTGGAAGGTAGAAACAATGCACCAATACAAAGATAATACACTTTTAGAAGATGACCATAATGCTCATCTAAATCCATTTTTAATGACAATTATCAGAAGCATTATTTTAAATATCTTGCACCTAAATGGTACAAAATCTATACAAGAACAACTCATTAACAATAGATGGGATTTAGATGACTCTATCGCTCAACTCTTGAAATTTAGTTTTTAGTGGATTGGGGTGATTGTTCCATTAACCCTTTCAACCATTCCATTAGTTTGAGGTGTATATGGAGCTGTTAACCTGTGTTCTATCTCATCTTTAGTACATTCAATATCAAACTTATGATTGCCACTAACTTTGCCTTTACCTCTTGCCCATTTGTCGGTAAACTCCAGTCCATTGTCTGTGAGAATATGAGTTATGTAAAAAGGAAAAAACTCTTTACACTCTTTGAGAAATTCAACTGCATTAGCAGCTGTCTTATTTTCATATACTTTATAATACAATAGCCTTGTAGCTCTATCTATAGCTACAAAGAGATAATATTTTTGTTTGTCAAATTTTGGTAAATAGGTTACATCAATGTGCAAATAGCCAGGCTCATACTCTTTAAACTTTTTAGCTTTTGCCTTTTGTTCAACAGGAACTCTATTTATATCAAAGGCTCTCAAAGTTCTATAGACATTACTTCTGTTTGCATTTGGAATGACATCAACCATGGTATCTGTTAAGCCATCTAACTCCATCCAAGTAAGGGTTCTTACGACCCGTATAAGCTCCTTTTCTAAAGGTGTTAAAGCATATTTTATATTATTTGGTCTTGAACTCTTATCATTTGAAAAATCTCTTTTTCTGTGTTTAGCAATAGTTTTCACATTTACATTATAGTTATCTGATAATTCAACATTTGTTAAATCAGATTGTTGTATTCTTTGTCTTACATGCTGGTTTGTTCTAGCATTGGAGTGATAGACTTGTGACATTATTTTAATCCTTTTGTGGTAAAAAGATTTTACTGTGATGTTATTAAGCTATCGCTTATTATTGAATTGGGCAACCATAACGTGGTGAAACTAGACAGTTATGGACAAGAATTTAAAATTGAAAACAAGACATATTTAATAGAAATATTCGATATGCATGTTTGTATTTCAGAAAAAGAAGATGATGAAACTTATAATCTGATGTTACGATAATCTAAATTCATAAAGTTTAAGAAGTGCTACAAATCTAAACAACTTGTAATTCTTCAACTTTTTGGTAGGCGACTTTGAGAGCCTCAATATATATTTTTTCCTTAATGGCAAAGTGGTTCATTTTATAGTTTAATCGAAGTTTCTCAAGTTTTATAAAACCACGAACAGATAAATGTATATGATTTCTTTGTGATGTTTCAACTTTTGTTGGAGAGTGTTCTATTTTTAAATTTTGTTTTAAAGATTTATGATATTCCTCTATTTTCCACCGTCTTTTGTAGATTTCAAGTACCTGATTGAAAGATAAGTCTATATCATTAGTAACAAGATATAAATAAGTAGATTCGCCATCATCGCCGTTTTTGACCACTTGCTTGATAAGTCTTAGAGGTTTTTTATAAGCTTCAATATATATCAGCCGACTACTACCACCCTTTATATCTATGCTTGAGATATTAACATATTTTCCTTTATTTCTTTCTTCTAAAGTGAGTGCTATTTTTCTATTACTTTTTATTGGACATACAAACTTCTTGTTTAGTTCTTCTTCTATAAAAAGTAGATTCTTAATACTTGAAAACCATTTATCAAATAAAATATATTTATATTTCACTTCATTATTGTGATGTAAAATTTGAAGTTTATCTTGCATTATTTCATTTTTACTAAAGAGAGATTTTTTAATATTCTTCTGATGTTCCTCACTCCACTTATTTTCAGTTTTTGTGATAATTTCATATCCCAAAGGGATAGATATACCTGTAGCATCTGTATAATGAAAATTTAGCATTAAGATACCTTTTTGCATCTTTTGTGAGAGATGGTCATAATGCCAGCAAACTACATCATTTACTTTACTCCAAGGCTTATGCATAAGCATATCATCGATAATAATACAAGCATTGTCTTCATTCTCATAATCTCTTAAAAATGGTTTTATTGATTTCCACAAAGTCTTTTCATCATCAAGAGAATCATTTAATAGTAGATGCTTTGTGAAAATATCATGACTATTACCTGTTACTTTTGAAAGTTTTGTCATCTCTATCTTGCTAAATGAACTGATTGCGAAATTTATATACATATCTTCTAATTGCTTCATATATATTTTAAGCATTTTTAATGCCATCTATTTTTAATATGTCACCTTTTGTAAATTTGAAGGTTTAGATTATCGTAACATCAGTTATAATCTAATTATGATAGAATTCGTCAAATATTAATGAAGGAAAAATATGAACTTTGAACCATTAGGCAATAGAGTTTTAGTAAAAAAAATAGAAGAAGCAAATACAACTGCTTCAGGAATTATAATACCAGATAGTGCAACAGAAAAACCATCAAGTGGTGAGGTTGTAGCAGTAAGTAAAGATATTTCAGTTTTAAAAAATGGAAATAAGGTTCTTTTTGGTAAATATGCAGGAAATGAAGTTTCTGTAGGTGCGGATAAATTTTTAGTTTTAGACGTAGACGATATTTTTGGGATAATAGGATAATAATAAAATGGCAAAAGAAATAGTATTTTCAGATGACGCTCGTAATGCGTTGGCTCGTGGTGTTGAAAAATTAACAGATGCAGTAAAAGTAACAATGGGACCTCGTGGTCGCAATGTGCTTATTCAAAAAAGTTATGGCAGCCCTATAATCACCAAAGATGGTGTTTCAGTTGCTCGTGAAATCGAGTTAAAAGACAAGTTAGAAGATATGGGGGCGCAACTTGTAAAAGAGGTAGCGTCAAACACTGCTGATGAAGCAGGAGATGGTACTACTACAGCAACTATTTTAGCAAATGCTATCTTTTCAGAGGGTCTTCGTAACATCACAGCTGGAGCAAACCCTGTTGAAGTGAAGCGTGGAATGGATAAGGCTTGTGAAGCAATTTTAGCGAATTTAAAAGCTGCAAGTAAAGCTGTAAATGGCAAAAAAGATATAGCTCAGGTTGCTACAATCTCTGCAAATTCTGATGAAGCTATTGGTGCTATGATAGCGGATGCTATGGATAAAGTTGGTCAAGATGGTGTTATTACTGTTGAGGAAGCTAAAGGTATTTCCGATGAACTTGATGTTGTTGAAGGTATGCAGTTTGATCGAGGTTATTTAAGTCCTTACTTTATTACAAATGCGGAGAAGATGGTAGCGGAGATTGAAAATCCTTGGATTCTTCTTATGGATGGTAAAATTTCTTCACTTAAAGATCTTCTTCCACTTTTAGAACAGGTTCAAAAAACTTCTCGTCCTCTTCTTATCATCGCCGAAGATGTAGAGGGTGAAGCACTCTCAACCTTAGTTGTAAACAAACTTCGTGGTGTTCTCAACATCTCCGCTGTAAAAGCTCCAGGATTTGGTGACAGACGAAAAGCTATGCTCCTTGATATTGGGATTTTAACTGCTGGTACTGTTATCTCGGAAGAAACAGGTCATACATTAGAGGGTGCTGATATAGCTATGCTTGGTGAAGCAACCCGTGTAATTATTGATAAAGACAACACTGTTATAGTTAATGGTGCTGGTGAAGAATCTGCCGTTAAATCAAGAATTATTGAGATTAAAGTACAGATTGAGGCAACAAGTTCTGAATATGATAAAGAAAAACTTCAAGAGCGTTTAGCAAAACTTTCAGGTGGGGTAGCAGTAATCAAAGTTGGTGCGGCAACTGAAACTGAAATGAAAGAGAAAAAAGATAGAGTTGATGATGCTCTTAGTGCTACTAAAGCTGCTGTTGAAGAGGGAATTATTATCGGTGGAGGTGCTGCCTTTATCCGTGCTGGTGCAAAAGTTTCTCTTGATTTAAAGGGTGATCAACAAATTGGTGCTGAGATTATTCTTCGTGCTATCAAAGCACCTATCAAACAAATCGCTAAAAATGCTGGTTTTGATACTGGTGTTGTAGTAAATGGTGTGGAGAATGCCAAAAATGAAAACTTTGGATTTAATGCTGCAAATGGTGAATATGTAGATATGTTTGAAGCAGGTATCATTGATCCACTTAAAGTTGCTCGAGTAGCCCTTACAAATGCAACCTCAGTTTCTTCTATGCTGTTAACTACTGAAGCTGCTATATATATAAATGAAGAGGATGCTCCAGAAAGTGGAGGTATGCCTCCTCAAATGGGTGGTATGCCAGGAATGGGGATGTAGTCATAGACTTCCCCTCTCAACCATTACCTGAATGCGAAGTATTCAGGTAATATTATTTTTTTAATTCTTTAATAATCTCATAAGCTTGATTAATTTTTTGAGTTTTAGCAGTTGCTTCTTCTATATATGTTTCATCTTTATCTTGAGATTTTATAATATCAGGATGGTATTGACGCACAAGTTTTCTATATGTTTTTTTAACAAGATTAATATCATCATTTTCATTGACACCTAAGGTTTTACAAGCCTCCTCTAAACTCATACTCTGTTGCTTATTTTTCATCATTTGCTCAAATTTATTCAACATCTGTATATATTCAGTAGGAGTTATATTTAATTCACCCACAATTTCACGTAAAACTCTATCTTCATCAGAACTAATTCCATTATCAACAAAGGCAAGTTGGATTAAAAATTCTATAAATTGTTTAGGTTTTACCTTACTAGAACCAAGTAAATTATTTAAAGACTGTGCTATCTCTTTTGTGTCATCATCTCTCTCTTTTTCTTCATTGAAAATTTCTTTTAAGATAAGTCTCGTTTTTTCTTTATCTGGAAATATCCTAGAAATATCATCAAACATAATACCTATGAGTTGAGCTTCTAGCTCTTGCACTCTTCCATCTGCTTTTGCAACTTTTGCAACAAGAGCGATAAAAAGTCCTAGTTCACTCTTCTTAAATGTCTCTTTAGAGCTTGACATTTTTCTTAATTTATTTTTAACATATACCTTATAGAGTCTAAAAGCAAGATATAAAGAGGCTATGATTGAGAGAGTTATTAATATATTTACAATAAATATATAATAAAATAAACCGAGAAGTATCGCTAAATATATCCATTTTTTAAATTTAATCATTTTTATCCATTTAAAGTAGTATTTTATAGTTTATTTTCCAATAGCATTATCTAGCATAGCTATAGCTATATAGTAGTTATAATGCTCAAGAACTAAAGAGGTCATAGCGTCAATATAGGTTTGTCTTGCTTGTTGAAGTTCTATGAAATCTGAAAGACCATTTTCATATCGTTTCCCCGCTTGATTAAATTTTTCATTTGAAACTTTTAAAATATTTTGCGAAAGTTCAACCGAGTCTTTTGTTTTGTTTACATTTATAAAAGCTTGTGTAGTTTGCGTTTTTATAAGAAGTTTTGAGTATATAAGATTAGTTTGTGCTTTTTGCAAGTCTATCTTTTTTTCTTGTGTAGCTGCATCTGTAGCTCCACCTTTATAAATATTCAAGTGAAGGTTTGCAGATAATTTCCATTGTTCTTTTGCTAAAGCATTGTTTGAGGTATCAGATGTTTGTTTTGTATAAGCTCCATTTAGATATATGCTTGGGTAATATTGTGATTGAGCATAAGTAGTTTTGGCTTGGGCTGATTTTATGTATGATTTTTGCTGTTTTATCTCATTTTTATTTTGGTATGCGTAGTGTATAGATTCTTTTAATGATAAAGTATAAGGGATAAGTGAGCTATATAAAGTATGAAATTCAAGCTTTGTTGAGTGGACTTGATAATTAGTTTTTATCTCTTTAAGTCCAACTACCTCATCAAGAGAGGCGTAAGAGAGTTTTAAATCATAGTGTGCATTTTTAAGTTTGAGTTGAGCTTGGAGTAAACTTAACTTTGCATCAGATACATCTATCTTTGTTTTAATTCCAGCTAAAAAGTATTTTTTTGCTCGATAGAGTTGAATCTCATTGAGTGTAACATTCTTTTTTTGCACATCAATAAGTGAGATTGCTTGGAGTACCTTATAGTAACTATTTTTAACATCTCTTATCTTATCAGATTTTTTTTGTGAATATTCATTGGAATAAGCCTGTGCATCGAAATTCAAGCTGTCACTATTACCAGCTGTTTTACCAAAATCATAGAGAAGTTGTTGTGCTGAAAGTTTAGCAGAAGAACTTTTATTTGATACCATTTCTTTATTAAATCCTATACTCGTTTCTTCCATAGTCGTTACTATATCTAAGTCAATTTTTGGTAAATAATCAGCGAAAGCTTGTTTATAACGGCTTTGTGAAGCTTGATGTTTTAAAGAACTTATTTGTAAATCCATTGCATTTTCTAAGGCTTTTTTACTAAGTTCACTTATATCGTATATCTCTGTGGCTTTTAGACTAAATATGAGTATAAAACTTAGCGATAATATTTTTTTCATTACATCTCCTTCATTCTAGTAACTTCATCTTTTACATTGACAAACTTTTCTCGCATAGTCTCAAGAACTACATAAAACACTGGTACAAAAAGAGTTGAAATAAAAGTTGCTACAATCATACCAAAAAGTAAAACAATACCAATAGAAATTTGTGTAGTAGCACCAGCACCTGTCGCAAAAGCAAGTGGAGCCACACCAAACAAAAAGGAGAGTATAGTCATCAAGATAGCACGAAAGCGAAGTTTCCCTGCAAGTGTAGCAGACTCTATAATACTTTTACCTTCTTCTCTTTTCTTTTTAGCAAACTCCACTACAAGGATGGCGTTTTTTGCGGCCAAAGCAACGAGTAGAACCATTCCAACTTGTGCATAAATATTTAAAGAAAGACCCATTATAAGAAGACCAGCAATTGCACCTATCATAGAAACAGGTACTGAGAGTAAAATCATAAGAGGTAATATCCAGCTATTGTACTGAGCTGCTAAAACTAAAAATACCGCAAGAGTAACACCAATAACTACATATTTAGAAGAATCTCCTCCAAGAGTTTCTTGGTAACTCATACCAGACCACTCATATCCATAGGATGAGGGAAGAATACGATTAGCTATCTCTTGCATAGCCTCCATTGCATCACCAGAGCTATATCCTACAGCATTCATACCATTAATTTGAATACTCCTATACATATTAAAGTGTGTAATGTTTTGCGGGCCTGTAATATCCTTTATACTAAGAACAGCACTCAAAGGAACCATTTTATTTGATTTGTTACGGACATAAAGTTTACTTATATCAGCTTTTTCACTCCTATATGCCATGTCAGATTGAACAAAAACTTTAAAAACTTTACCAAATTTTGTAAAATCATTTACATAAACAGATCCAATATATGCTTGCATTGTTGTAAATATATCACTTATTTCAAGACCTAAGGCATTTGCTTTTTCTCTATCTATTTGTATATCATACATAGGATAGTCTGTTGAAAAAGTTGTATATGCGTATGCTATCCTAGGGTCTTTAAATGCTTCTTGTATCATCAAGGTAGCATAATTTTTAAAAGTTTCTATATCCCCTGAGAGATAGTCTTGAAGTCGAAAATCAAAACCACTCACAGCACCAATTCCAGGAATTCCTGCTATGTTAAATGCAAGGATATTTGCTTGAGTAACTTTAGCAGTTTTTTCTTGTATACGCTTTAATATACCATCTACACTTGTGGATAGAGTTTTTCTATCATTCCATGAAGTAAGTGAAATGTACATAGCTATAGAAGAACTATCCATTTGAGATGTGATAATATTGTAGCCTTCAATACTTACAATATTTGAAATACCTTCAATAGTATAAATAATATCTTCTACTTCTTTTCTAGTTTTCATTGTTTGAGAGAGTGAAGTACCAGGCTTTAAATTTACAGAGACAATGACTACTCCTTTATCTTCTGAGGGAATAAATCCAGTTGGTACAATGGTAAAAAGATAATACATAAGATAAAATAGACCTAATATTATAAGCATAACGAGATAACGGAGTTTGATAAATATTTTTACTAGTTGTATGTATTTATCAGTAAAGTATTCAAAGAAAATATCAAATTTTCTAAAGAGAATAAATTTATTTTGAGATGAAACTCCTCTTTTTATGATAATCGTTGCAAGTGCAGGAGAGAGAGTAAGAGCTAAAAGTGAAGAAATGATAACAGCAAAGGAGATAGTTAAAGCAAATTGTTGATACAAAGCACCTGTAATCCCAGGGAGCATAGATACGGGAATAAATACAGCAACCAATACAAGGGTAGTGGCAATAATGGGGCTAGTAAGTTCCATCATAGACTTTTTGACAACTTGAGGAACTGATAAATTAGGGTTGTCTTTAAGCATCACTTCGACATTTTCAACGACTAAAATTGAATCATCAACAACAGTACCGATTGCAAGCACTAAGCCAAAAAGTGTTAAAAAGTTAATAGAAAATCCACCCACTATTTGCATAATTGCAAAAGTACCAATAAGTGCAATAGGAATAGCAACTGCGGGGATAATAGTAGGTCTCCACGAGCCTAAGAAAATAAAAATAATCAAAATAACAAGAGCTACTGCTATGTAAAGATTTGTAACAACATTATCAATAGCTACTCTTACATACGCAGTTGTATCATAGGGGATACTATAAGTGATCCCATCAGGAAAGCGAGGCTTTAACCTTGTCATGATACTTTGAATCTCTTCTCTTATTTTAAGACCATTCGCATCGCCAAATTGAAAAACTGCAATAAGCCCAGTAGGCTTTTTCCCACTAATAGAATTCCAATCATAAGTTTCGTTTCCAAGAACAATTTTAGATACATCACTAAGATATACTAGCGAACCATCTTCTTTAGATTTAAGTACGATATTTTCAAATTCGCTAACTTCTGTAAGTCTTCCTTTAGTTGTTAGTGTAAACTCTTGTTTTTGATCATCATAAGACGGATTACCACCTATTTTCCCAATAGAAGCCTGTTTATTTTGACTTTTTATAGCAGAGATGATTTCCATAGGAGTCATATTGAGGGATTTTATTTTATCAGGGTTTAACCAAATACGAATAGCGTATTTTTTTTCACCAAAGTTTACAGCATCACCGACACCCTTAATTCTTTTAATCTCATCAATTATACTGATATTTACAAAGTTACTTAAAAATGTAGCATCATACCTCTCATCTCCTGTAATTGAAATAATACATAAAATATTAGGTGTTTTTTTGTTTATAATCACACCCTGTGCAGTTACTTCTACAGGAAGAGAAGAACTAGCGGTAGCCACTTTATTTTGGACATCAACTGCACCAATATCTAAGTCGTATCCTGATTCAAAATATACATTGATATTAGCTTTACCACTTGATGTTGATGATGATTCAATATAAGATACACCCTTGATTCCATTGAGTTTATTTTCTAAAACACGAGTAAGAGTATCTTCAACCACAAAAGCATTCGCACCTTGATAAACAGCAGTTACATTTACCGTTGGTGGGGCTACATCAGGGTACTCTGAGATGGGGAGAATTAGCATAGAAATAAGCCCCGATATTAAAATAATTAAAGCAATAACAAAGGCAAAAATAGGTCGTTTAATAAAAGTAACTGAAAACATTTATTTTATCTTTGATGGAATTAAATTATTTTTTTTGATAATTGCTTGTATCCCTTTTGTATCCGTAGCATCATGAGCATCAACTTTAAGACCATTTCTAAGTTTTGGAAGTGCTGAAACGATTACTCTATCCCCATCTTTTAGACCCTCTTTTACATCTATATAATATTTTGTATCATAAGAAGTTTGGATAGAAACTCTTCGTGCCTTATTATCTGAATCAACAATATATACGAACTTACCGAGTTGATCATTAAATATAATTTCTGGAGGAATCATTCTAAATTCAAATTCATCATTAATAAAAATATTTACATGGACAAATGTACCAGGCATCACTTGAGCATCAGAATTAGATATAGTAGCTCTCATACTTACTGTTGAAGTTGATGGATCTACTTGATTGTTTTTAAAATCAACGAATCCATCAAGTCTTAAAGTCTCCATTTTCCCCTGCACTTCTATAAAAGCATCAGTTTTTTCTTTTTTTGAATATTTTCGGATAAGAGTTATATCTTTTTGTGAAGGTGAAAAATAAGCGTATATTGGATCTATACTCATTATAGTAGTTAGTAAGGTTGCTTCACCTTGACCGACAAGATTACCTACATCTACATTTCTAGCACTTACCCTTCCACTTATTGGTGCTAAAATGGCAGTATAACTAAGGTTTAACTCGGCAATTTTAATTTTTGCATTATCACCAGAAATGGAAGCTTCGTACCCTTCATACTCTGCTTGGTATTGTTCAAGTGTGGCACGAGGGGCTAAACCCTCTTTAGCAAGAGGTGCATATCTATCTACATCAGCTTTAGCTTTTTTGAGTGAGGCAAGATTTTTTCTTTTATTTGCTCTTGCCTCATCAAGGCTTGCTTGATATTGTGTTTGCTCAATTAAAAAAAGTTTTTGACCTTTTGTGACACTTGCCCCATCTTCAAAATAAATTTTTTCTAGTATTCCAGAGACTCTGGCTCTTACATCTTGAGCACTTGTAGCTTTTGTAGTCCCTGTGTAACGCTTCCAAATAGCGATTGGCTCTTTTTTAATAGTAATTGTATCAACTTTTATAGCAGGGATTATCTTACTAGTTGTGACTTTTTGATCTTGTGAACAAGCACTAAAAAGAAGTAAAAAACTGAGAAAAAAAGTATTTGTAAAATGAGAAAAATTTAGCATGAAAAGAAGCCTTATATTATTTTATGAGAACAGTTTATCTTAAATATATATTTTTGTCTATCCCAAATAATTTCACTGATGTTACGATAATCTAAATTCATAAAGTTTAAGAAGTGCTACAAATCTAAGCAACTTGTAATTCTTCAACTTTTTGGTAGGCGACTTTGAGAGCCTCAATATATATTTTTTCCTTAATAGACTTCTCCTAAAACCTTTTTCAATATTTGGATATATGTCCCTACGCAGTTACTTTAATTTAAAATATAAGAGTAATTTCAATATTACTAAAATATAATCTTGATAAAGCCTATAAACAGGTATCTAAATGGAGGTATTACTATGAGCTTTTAGGAGAAGTCCAATGGCAAAGTGGTTCATTTTATAGTTTAATCGAAGTTTCTCAAGTTTTATAAAACCACGAACAGATAAGTGTATATGATTTCGTTGTGATGTTTCAACTTTTATTGGAGAGTGTTCTATTTTTAAATTTTGTTTTAAAGATTTATGATATTCCTCTATTTTCCACCGTCTTTTGTAGATTTCAAGTACCTGATTGAAAGATAAGTCTATATCATTAGTAACAAGATATAAATAAGTAGATTCGCCATCATCGCCGTTTTTGACCACTTACTTGATAAGTCTTAGAGGTTTTTTATAAGCTTCAAGATATATCAGCCGACTACTACCACCCTTTATATCTATGCTTGAGATATTAACATATTTTCCTTTATTTCTTTCTTCTAAAGTGAGTGCTATTTTTCTATTACTTTTTATTGGACATACAAACTTCTTGTTTAGTTCTTCTTCTATAAAAAGTAAATTCTTAATACTTGAAAACCATTTATCAAATAAAATATATTTATATTTCACTTCATTATTGTGATGTAAAATTTGAAGTTTATCTTGCATTATTTCATTTTTACTAAAGAGAGATTTTTTAATATTCTTCTGATGTTCCTCACTCCATTTATTTTCAGTTTTTGTGATAATTTGTCAAGTTTCACCACGTTGTACCATTTCAAAAGCAATATCTTGAAACTCACTTGGTAAAATCTTAAATATTTCAGGCTTCGTTTGAAACCAACTTTGAACTGCATCAAAAGGAGTTCTGACTTTGAGTTCTTTTCTTAAAGAACCATGTCTTCTATTGAAGTTATAGAATATCAAGAACTTATTTAAATCTTTCTTAACATCATCCAGCAATTCTAACCCAACACCAAAAATCACCACTCAATCATTTTTACAACATTAAAAAATAATTAACTAAAAACTTTTTATAGCCGTTAGTATTTTTTACGACTTCAATATCTTCTGTTTTTATTTCAATAAAGCTCCAATTATCACTATTAATGGGAGTAATAGTATTTTTGACATAGGTATAGCCTTGTGAATATTTACTAGTCCAAATGGATACCATCTATATAGCCTTTTATCATTGTTTGATAGAGAATATCCCAATCTAAAAAGTAAAAAAATGTTGTGAAAGTATTGATATGGTTAAAGAATGTTTTTCTCTTGTTTATAAGTCCATATAACTCTTTATAATCATCATCATATGTTAAGCATAGTGTATGAGTTAAGAATGCTAATATGTTAAAAACAAATAGCAACTCACTTAGTCCTTTTTTGCCGTGTCCAAAGTTATGTTCAAGATTGTAACCTCCTGTTTTTAATGTATTATTATTCTCATTTTCAATCTTCCATCTAGCACGACCTGCTTCTACAATCTCTTCTACATTTTCATCTTTAATTATATAGTCTGTTATAAAAGCACCACTATAAATTATCTTCCCTTTTACCTCTTTAACTTCAACACTACACCAATTTACTTTTATAGGATTCTTTTCTCCTGTAAGTTCTACTTCATGTAGATATTTATAGTTGTAACTCTCTTTTTTTCTTTGTTTATTTAGTTTAGTAGCTGTTTTAGTATCCATATTACCGAGGTTATCAACCATATGTACAGTTTCATATAATTTTTTATGAGAAGTCTCTTTGCAGACAAATATATAGTTATACTCTTTCTCTCTTATCTTTTTAATAAGTGAAGTCTTTGAATATAAATCATCGCCCAAGAGTACTAGTTTATATTTTTTAGCGAGTATATGTGTTTTATCTAACCATCTTTTGGATGCGTTAATCTCACAATCTTGTTTATCATCTCCATCCGTATTTGATATCATCTCTGGTAATAATGGAAGTATTGTATTGGTCTTTGGTTTTGCTATTATTGGTGTTATTGCACTATGGTAATATTGAAGAGTCTCACTACCTTTAGTATCTGTTTTTTTTCTTGTTTGACAATGCTCACAATGTATTTTTGTTGAAGAATGGTAGTAAGTGCCATCAAGAAGAACAAGGAGTGTCTTATTATCAAAATAGGTATATTTTTCTAAGGTTTTTTTTTCTAAAAGTAGTTTATATATTTTATCGAATGTAGGTTGTAGTTTATCACTATCTATATCATCTAATGTATCTCGTACATGATTATCACTTGGTATCTTTTTTATACCAAATAGTGATTTAGCATTACTTTTACCGCTTTTTGTATTCATTTTTCTTGCAAAGTCTAACCAAGATGGATTTTGAAAATAATACATTGCAAATGCTGATAGTGTTATATCACTCATTGTATATATTAGTTTCTCTTTACTCCTTGAATCTGGTAGTTTTTCAAACTCTTTTGCTATAAGACTTATTATCTGTTTTTGAAAATTCATTTATAAATTCTTTACTGCTAATTTTTAAAAGTATAGCAATTCTTATACCTTTTATTTTTTTACAAATTTTTTGGGGTAGAGTGAATTAGAATTGCTGAACATCATCAATATTATCATAATCCTCTGCTTTGATTGTAGCATTCTTTATTGTTCCATTAACCCTTTCAACCATTCCATTAGTTTGAGGTGTATATGGAGCTGTTAGCCTGTGTTCTATCTCATCTTTAGTACATTCAATATCAAACTTATGATTGCCACTAACTTTGCCTTTACCTCTTGCCCATTTGTCGGTAAACTCCAGTCCATTGTCTGTGAGAATATGAGTTATGTAAAAAGGAAAAAACTCTTTACACTCTTTGAGAAATTCAACTGCATTAGCAGCTGTCTTATTTTCATATACTTTATAATACAATAGCCTTGTAGCTCTATCTATAGCTACAAAGAGATAATATTTTTGTTTGTCAAATTTTGGTAAATAGGTTACATCAATGTGCAAATAGCCAGGCTCATACTCTTTAAACTTTTTAGCTTTTGCCTTTTGTTCAACAGGAACTCTATTTATATCAAAGGCTCTCAAAGTTCTATAGACATTACTTCTGTTTGCATTTGGAATGACATCAACCATGGTATCTGTTAAGCCATCTAACTCCATCCAAGTAAGGGTTCTTACGACCCGTATAAGCTCCTTTTCTAAAGGTGTTAAAGCATATTTTATATTATCTGGTCTTGAACTCTTATCATTTGAAAAATCTCTTTTTCTGTGTTTAGCAATAGTTTTCACATTTACATTATAGTTATCTGATAATTCAACATTTGTTAAATCAGATTGTTGTATTCTTTGTCTTACATGCTGGTTTGTTCTAGCATTGGAGTGATAGACTTGTGACATTATTTTAATCCTTTTGTGGTAAAAAGATTTTACTGTGATGTTATTAAGCTATCGCTTATTATTGAATTGGGCAACCATAACGTGGTGAAACTAGACAAGTAATACCTAAGTTCACTTAAATTTTCAAGTATCCATACTTTTCATTAAGCCAAAACTTTAAAGATTTAGATACCATTCCAGAACTTAAAAGAGTATAAAAAAGCTAAGATATTTTTTGTACTCAAGCGTTGTATCAATGAATTTAGATACTAGGATCTTTGGAATGCCCTTAAAAATAATACCCTCATTTTTAGAGAATATGAATAAATCAGAAAAATATATTTTAAGTAAATTAACTGAATTATATAAAAATGAAAAACAAATTTCTATTTTGTATTTAGAACCAAAAGTAAAAAATATAACCCCTGATTTTATTTTAATAGATCCATTATATGGAGTAATTATAATAGAGGTGAAAGCTTGGAATATCAATTATATTGACAAAATTAATAATAAAGAAGTAACTTTAAGTGATGGAAGAGTTGATAAAAATCCATCATTCAAAACAAGAAATTATTTTAATACAATACAAAATTTTTTAAGATTTAAAGAAAATTTGATAAACGATAATAATGAATTAAATTTTAATTTATATGCAAGTTTATTTTTAACTCAAATTTCAGAAGATGAAAGTAATCATAATAAATTAGAAGATTATCTCAATCATTATCCTGCATCAGTATGCTATAAAAATGATATTCAAAAATTAAATTTTGATATTTTATTTTCCAAAGGGAAAAATAAAATTAATGACAATACTATCAGCTTAATAAGACATGCCATATTTCCAGAAACTCAAATAAAATCAACTATCGATATAGTAAATAAAGATACTGAGCAAAAAATAAAAGTAATGGATATAACTCAAGAGGAATTTGCTAAAAAAATCCCAAATGGTCATTATCATATTAGTGGAACACCAGGTTCTGGTAAAACTATTATTTTAATAGCAAGGGCAATTCACTTATTAAGGCAAAACCCTCATTGGAGAATAGCCATTGTTACTTACAATAAAGCATTAAAAAGTAAGATTGAATTAAAATTACAAACTTTAGAAGAAGATTTAGCATTAATGAATATTGATATAAATAGAATAGAGATAATGACTTTTCATGCTCTTGCTAAAAGTATTGCAAAAATAAGGATTCCAAATCCATCTAATAATGAGTTTTGGATAAATATTTTACCTAAAAAAGCACTTGAAAATGTGTATCCTCAATTTGATGCTATGTGCATAGATGAGTATCAAGACTTTCGAGATGATTGGATTAAAGTATGTATTGGTTCTGTTAGAACATACGAATATTCTGTTATAGAGAAAAAAGAAAAAATATCTAAGTTATTACCTAATATTTTATTTGCTGGTGATAGATTACAAAGCATATACAATCCAAATGAAACAAATTGGAGTCAAAATGTAGGTTTAGATATGAGAGGAAGATCTAAACTATTAAAAATAAGTTATAGAACAACTTCGGAACATTTATCATTAGCATTAAATCTTTTAGAAACAGAAAAAATATATGCGAATGAAATAAAAAAGTTTTATGAAGGAAAGAGAGGTATCATTGGTAAAAATAATGTAAAAAATAGTTTAGAATTTATTTCAAATATCATTTCTAAAATCTCTGAATTATTGAAATCATATAGTAACAACGAAATTTTAATTTTAATTGATACCATTTATAGTGCAGAAAATTTTATAAGTCAATTACCAAATACAATAAAAGAAAATATACTTTTTCAAAAAGAAATATTAGATGATAATAAGATAACTATCACTACTTATCACTCATCCAAAGGATTAGAAGCAAAAGTAGTAATTATATTAAATATAAATAATATAACAGATAAAAAATTAGCTTATGTAGCAATGACAAGAGCATCAGAAAAATTGATAATTCATGCTTTTAATTTTGAAGAAGGTTTAGCTAGTCAATTACAAAAATTACAAAATTAAAATTCATAAGTAATAGGATGAAAATAACTTCACCACTAATGAAAAGATTATTTTCTTCATTGAATTGAACGTGACTTGGTTGCACTAGTAGGATTAAGTTAATTTCAACATAGAAGATAATCCTATTAATTGAAGTTATTTTTATCCTAGTACTTACTCGAGCAACTTATAATTTATGAAGTTAAGAGAAAAGATATTGAGAATTTACTACCTTGTGAGCTATAGTCAAAATTGTTTATTATGCTAGATGTGCTTTACTTGGTACTTAGGGAAAAAATATATATTGAGGCTCTCAAAGTCGCCTACCAAAAAGTTGAAGAGTTACAAGTTGCTTAGATTTGTAGCACTTCTTAAATTTTAAATCTTACATAAAAAGTGCAAAATCAAGAATAATGAGATAAAAAATATTACAGTAGTCGTCATTTTTCAGAACCATCAAATTTCAATCGCTCAAAAACAGCTACTAACTCCTTATCTCTAAGCTCATAATTCAATAATATTTCTGATAGATATTCAAGACCATAGAGAAATAAACTTTGAGCTTTTCTCCCGTGCTTTAGGGTTATAATAGGCTTTGTTTCATTAAGCCATTCACCAATACTATGACTCCAAACAAAGGATAAACTTAAAATAGCTATCAATGTATCTATCTTCACCCTAATCCACTAAAAACTAAATTTCAAGAGTTGAGCGATAGAGTCATCTAAATCCCATCTATTGTTAATGAGTTGTTCTTGTATAGATTTTGTACCATTTAGGTGCAAGATATTTAAAATAATGCTTCTGATAATTGTCATTAAAAATGGATTTAGATGAGCATTATGGTCATCTTCTAAAAGTGTATTATCTTTGTATTGGTGCATTGTTTCTACCTTCCAATGGAGTAAAATTTTATCATGAAAGAACTCCGCATTTTCACGAAAATTTGCTATACAGAACTGAATACTAGTGCTGTTTGTTACTTCTCCTGTTTTATGGTTTGTCTTGTGTATTTTTTTAATAGTTTTTATGATTGAGCGAACATGGGTAATTTCATTATGATAAAAAGTAGTTGGTTCATATATAAATACTTCTCTATTTATCCACTCATTAGATTGCTGGATTGGTTTAGCTTTATAAGTGCTTGATGGTTTTATCTCTCTTGATATTTCATTTATTTTATCAAGAAGTGTTTTTTGGTTACCTTTAACTTTAGCAATATATTTTGAACCACTCTGCTCAATAGAATCAAGAGTTTTTTTGTGTGTTCATCGCATCAAAGGTAAAGAGAAATTCATCTCCAAGCTCTGCTATCATAGCTTGTAAAGCAGGTATTTCATTTGATTTCTCTGCAATTTTTTGATGAGCAATAACTACACCTATCTCTGATAGAACTGCACCAACAACTTGTATAGCCTTTTGGTCTTTATATCTACTACCATTCATCACTTTACCATCTACGCTTAGATGTTTTCCTGTAGTATCGACATAAATTCTTATCCATTCTCTGAACAAAAGTTCTACTGCCTCACTATCAACTTTTGCAAGTATATCTGAGACAGCACTTCTTTTTGGTGTTATTATAAATTCTACACCTAGAAGTTTTTTTACTTCTTCTTTTTGAACATGTTTATCTATCCAAATAGAAATTTGTTTGTAATCTGTAGCTCCCATTAGTCCAGCTAATATAGCTAGATATAAAATATGTTCTAGTTTATGCCGTTTCCCTTGACCTTTACGATGGTCTGGAACTCTTGATAGTAACTCTAAAAGTTTATTTGATTCAGCTATTTTTGCATAGCCTTTTCTTGAACGCTTTTGTGCTAATTTATCTCTTGCTTTTATTGCCATTTTCTTATCACCTTGTTTTTCTCAAAAGCAAGCAATAATTATTCCACTTTTAATTTCTAGTTATTAATGGATTGGGGTGATCTATCTTGTGGTTATCAGTCATATGCGTTTCTTCAAGGTTAAATCTATACTACCCCAATAAGTCAAGACAACATTTCCAAATTTCTTATTCACCTTTAACTCTGTTACTTTATGAAACTGCTACTACATTTTCAGTACTGATGTTACGATAATCTAAACCTTCAAATTTACAAAAGGTGACATATTAAAAATAGATGGCATTAAAAATGCTTAAAATATATATGAAGCTGTCTAGTTTCACCACGTTATGGTTGCCCAATTCAATAATAAGCGATAGCTTAATAACATCACAGTAAAATCTTTTTACCACAAAAGGATTAAAATAATGTCACAAGTCTATCACTCCAATGCTAGAACAAACCAGCATGTAAGACAAAGAATACAACAATCTGATTTAACAAATGTTGAATTATCAGATAACTATAATGTAAATGTGAAAACTATTGCTAAACACAGAAAAAGAGATTTTTCAAATGATAAGAGTTCAAGACCAAATAATATAAAATATGCTTTAACACCTTTAGAAAAGGAGCTTATACGGGTCGTAAGAACCCTTACTTGGATGGAGTTAGATGGCTTAACAGATACCATGGTTGATGTCATTCCAAATGCAAACAGAAGTAATGTCTATAGAACTTTGAGAGCCTTTGATATAAATAGAGTTCCTGTTGAACAAAAGGCAAAAGCTAAAAAGTTTAAAGAGTATGAGCCTGGCTATTTGCACATTGATGTAACCTATTTACCAAAATTTGACAAACAAAAATATTATCTCTTTGTAGCTATAGATAGAGCTACAAGGCTATTGTATTATAAAGTATATGAAAATAAGACAGCTGCTAATGCAGTTGAATTTCTCAAAGAGTGTAAAGAGTTTTTTCCTTTTTACATAACTCATATTCTCACAGACAATGGACTGGAGTTTACCGACAAATGGGCAAGAGGTAAAGGCAAAGTTAGTGGCAATCATAAGTTTGATATTGAATGTACTAAAGATGAGATAGAACACAGGCTAACAGCTCCATATACACCTCAAACTAATGGAATGGTTGAAAGGGTTAATGGAACAATAAAGAATGCTACAATCAAAGCAGAGGATTATGATAATATTGATGATGTTAAGAAAGATTTAAATAAGTTCTTGATATTCTATAACTTCAATAGAAGACATGGTTCTTTAAGAAAAGAACTCAAAGTCAGAACTCCTTTTGATGCAGTTCAAAGTTGGTTTCAAACGAAGCCTGAAATATTTAAGATTTTACCAAGTGAGTTTCAAGATATTGCTTTTGAAATGGTACAACGTGGTGAAACTTGACAATTACTGACTGATGTTACGATAATCTAAACCTTCAAATTTACAAAAGGTGACATATTAAAAATAGATGGCATTAAAAATGCTTAAAATATATATGAAGCAATTAGAAGATATGTACATAAATTTCGCAATCAGTTCATTTAGTAAGATAGAGATGACAAAACTTTCAAAAGTAACAGGTAATAGTCATGATGTTTTCACAAAGCATCTACTATTAAATGATTCTCTTGATGATGAAAAGACTTTGTGGAAATCAATAAAACCATTTTTAAGAGATTATGAGAATGAAGACAATGCTTGTATTATTATCGATGATATGCTTATGCATAAGCCTTGGAGTAAAGTAAATGATGTAGTTTGCTGGCATTATGACCATGTCTCACAAAAGATGCAAAAAGGTATCTTAATGCTAAATTTTTATTATACAGATGCTACAGGTATATCTATCCCTTTGGGATATGAAATTATCACAAAAACTGAAAATAAGTGGAGTGAGGAACATCAGAAGAATATTAAAAAATCTCTCTTTAGTAAAAATGAAATAATGCAAGATAAACTTCAAATTTTACATCACAATAATGAAGTGAAATATAAATATATTTTATTTCATAAATGGTTTTCAAGTATTAAGAATCTACTTTTTATAGAAGAAGAACTAAATAAGAAGTTTGTATGTCCAATAAAAAGTAATAGACTTCTTGCAAAACTCCTCTATACCTCAGAGAGCTAAGAAGGACTAAAATTGTGTAAAACAAATTTTTATTCCTAGCCTAAGCTAAGGGTAAAATATTTTTTTATGCAAGGTTAGTACGTACTGTCCCTTCCATAGGACACTTTATAGAGAGCCTTACTCAGCGTCAAAGAACCCCAACCGTAGCTTTGGCGACGCTTGAGAACATTTACTTTGATTAAAACTCTCTATAAAGTGCTAAGGCATATAGGAGTTTTGCAAGAAGTCTAATAGAAAAATAGCACTCACTTTAGAAGAAAGAAATAAAGGAAAATATGTTAATATCTCAAGCATAGATATAAAGGGTGGTAGTAGTCGGTTGATATATCTTGAAGCTTATAAAAAACCTCTAAGACTTATCAAGCAAGTGGTCAAAAACGGCGATGATGGCGAATCTACTTATTTATATCTTGTTACTAATGATATAGACTTATCTTTCAATCAGCTACTTGAAATCTACAAAAGACGGTGGAAAATAGAGGAATATCATAAATCTTTAAAACAAAATTTAAAAATAGAACACTCTCCAACAAAAGTTGAAACATCACAAAGAAATCATATACACTTATCTATTCGTGGTTTTATAAAACTTGAGAAACTTCGATTAAGAGCCGACTGCATAATTAAAAAGTACTAATATATCTTATTTTTTCAAATATTTAAAAAAATCCATCTTCAATAAAATTAGATTCAGTCATTTTTAGGAGCTTTTTTAGTCTATTAAAGCTCTTTAACTCTATATTATTCATCTAACTACTTCTAATCTTTGTCTTATTTGTCTTTGTCCTAATAATCTAAGATTAGTAGCTATACAGGTAAGGATAAAATTCATATTATTTCTAACGAGTCCTATAAATTTTGTAGTTGAGCCTTTCATCTGAGTTTTTATATCTGCAAACCTATGTTCAACTTTAGCTCTAATCTTATGTTTAGGTTTTTCATCTTTTCTTTGCTGCTTAATCTGTTCTTGGCTCAGAGTTTATTTCTCTTTGAGACATACCATATTTTCTATATTTTCACTTTCTAAAAAAGTATCTATATCTTTTGAGTTATATGCTTTATCAGCATAAAGAGCTTTCATTCCATCTATATCTTTTACAAATGTTTTTACTGTGTCTATATCGTGAGTATTTGCGAAGGTGGTTTGTTCAGAGATAATAATACCACTCTGCTCATCTACTGCTATATGTACTTTATAGCCTTGTGTATATTGTTTCTTTGATGCGTGAAAGCCTATCCTTACTTCACTGGACTTCTCCTAAAAGCTCATAGTAATATATCCCTTTAGATACCTGTTTATAGGCTTTAGCAAGATTATATTTTAGTAATATTGAAATTACTCTTATATTTTAAATTAAAGTAACTGCGTAGGGACATATATCCAAATATTGAAAAATGTTTTAGGAGAAGTCTACTATCTATTTTATCTTGATGATTATAGCTATCTTCTTCATTCTTTATAATAATTTGAGAAGTCTTTATATCTTTAGTATCAATACCTTGTAGTGTATCAAGTTGTGCATTCTTGCACCCCAATCCATTAATAACTAGAAATTAAAAGTGGAATAATTATTGCTTGCTTTTGAGAAAAACAAGGTGATAAGAAAATGGCAATAAAAGCAAGAGATAAATTAGCACATAAGCGTTCAAGAAAAGGTTATGCAAAAATAGCTGAATCAAATAAACTTTTAGAGTTACTATCAAGAGTTCCAGACCATCGTAAGGGTCAAGGGAAACGGCATAAACTAGAACATATTTTATATCTAGCTATATTAGCTGGACTAATGGGAGCTACAGATTACAAACAAATCTCTATTTGGATAGATAAACATGTTCAAAAAGAAGAAGTAAAAAAACTTCTAGGTGTAGAATTTATAATAACACCAAAAAGAAGTGCTGTCTCAGATATACTTGCAAAAGTTGATAGTGAGGCAGTAGAACTTTTGTTTAGAGAATGGATAAGAATTTATGTCGATACTACAGGAAAACATCTAAGCGTAGATGGTAAAGTGATGAATGGTAGCAGATATAAAGACCAAAAGGCTATAGAAGTTGTTGGTGCAGTTTTATCAGAGATAGGTGTAGTTATTGCTCATCAAAAAATTGCAGAGAAATCAAATGAAATACCTGCTTTACAAGCTATGATAGCAGAGCTTGGAGATGAATTTCTCTTTACCTTTGATGCGATGAACACACAAAAAAACTCTTGATTCTATTGAGCAGAGTGGTTCAAAATATATTGCTAAAGTTAAAGGTAACCAAAAAACACTTCTTGATAAAATAAATGAAATATCAAGAGAGATAAAACCATCAAGCACTTATAAAGCTAAACCAATCCAGCAATCTAATGAGTGGATAAATAGAGAAGTATTTATATATGAACCAACTACTTTTTATCATAATGAAATTACCCATGTTCGCTCAATCATAAAAACTATTAAAAAAATACACAAGACAAACCATAAAACAGGAGAAGTAACAAACAGCACTAGTATTCAGTTCTGTATAGCAAATTTTCGTGAAAATGCGGAGTTCTTTCATGATAAAATTTTACTCCATTGGAAGGTAGAAACAATGCACCAATACAAAGATAATACACTTTTAGAAGATGACCATAATGCTCATCTAAATCCATTTTTAATGACAATTATCAGAAGCATTATTTTAAATATCTTGCACCTAAATGGTACAAAATCTATACAAGAACAACTCATTAACAATAGATGGGATTTAGATGACTCTATCGCTCAACTCTTGAAATTTAATTTTTAGTGGATTGTGGTGGTCCAGCTAATATAGCTAGATATAAGATATGTTCTAATTTATGCCGTTTACCTTGACCTTTACGATGGTCTGGAACTCTTGATAGTAACTCTAAAAGTTTATTTGATTCAGCTATTTTTGCATAGCCTTTTCTTGAACGCTTTTGTGCTAATTTATCTCTTGCTTTTATTGCCATTTTCTTATCACCTTGTTTTTCTCAAAAGCAAGCAATAATTATTCCACTTTTAATTTCTAGTTATTAATGGATTGGGGTGGCATTCTTGTATGTCTTGGAGTTATGAGCTTTAGCATTAAGAATTCTTTGAATCTTCTTTTTTGAAGGCTTTTTGGATTGAAGCTCTACTTCAAGTTTTATATTTAACTCAGCATTTATTGTTTGAATACCTTTCTTGTCTTCTTTGTATACTTCTTTACTAGCCCATTCCGATACTAAGAACAATATTTGCTTATAGCTCTAAAAGGGGCAGAAATGAGCAATAAATTATTAGAAATTTTTAAAGAGGAAATATCAGAGCAAGGAAGAGAACAAGCGAGACAATATAGTTTACCTATGATGATGTATTTATCGGTAATTGCAATTCTGATGGGTGCAAAGAATCCAATTGAAATACATCAATGGATGAAGAATAACGGTAAACGAAAAGAGATAAAAAAACTATTAGGTGTAGAATTTTTTAAAGCCCCAGGAAAATCAAGAGTGTATGACTTTTTTGAAATAGTTGATAAGATTGAATTAGAAAAAGCCTTCCGCAGATGGATACGAATTTTTATAGATATACCAGCACATGCAGTAGCAGCCGTAGATGGTAAAGTTCTAAGAGGAAGTGCAAATGCTAAAGATAATGCAGTATCTGTTTTATCTGCAGTTTTAGCAGAAACAAAATTAATTATTGCCCATAAAGAGATAGAAAAAAAGTCTAATGAGATACCAGCATTTCAAGAACTAATAGGTGAGCTTGATGAGACATTTAGTTATGGCTTTGATGCTTTAAACACACAAAAAAACTCTTAAAAAGGCATCTGGTAGCGGTTCAAAGTTTATAGCAAAAGTAAAAAAGAATCAAAAAACTTTACTGTCGCTAGCTAAAGAGATAGAGGAAGCTTCTTCTATCGATTCAAGTTTTCAAATGGAAATTAAACAATGGACTTCTCCTAAAAGCTCATAGTAATACCTCCCTTTAGATACCTTTTTATAGGCTTTATCAAGATTATATTTTAGTAATATTGAAATTACTCTTATATTTTAAATTAAAGTAACTGCGTAGGGACATATATCCAAATATTGAAAAAGGTTTTAGGAGAAGTCTAATCAAATGATTTCATACAAAGAAATATATATGTGTATCAAAACTGTATATATCCATGGGATGGTGTTTTTATTCATTCAGTAATCAGAGTTGATAAAATTGTTAATTGCAAAGAGACAAAGACACACTACTATATCTCAAATGATACAGATAGTGCAGAATCATTTTTGCAAAAGATACTCCAAGAGTGGAGTGTTGAGACAATGCACTTTTATAAAGATACAGCACTTAATAGACTTCTTGCAAAACTCCTTATATGGCTTAGCACTTTATAGAGAGTTTTAATCAAAGTAAATGTTCTCAAGCGTAGCCAAAGCTAGGGTTGGGGTTCTTTAACGCTGAGTAAGGCTCTCTATAAAGTGTCCTATGGAAGGGATAGTAAGTACTAACCTTGCACAAAAAAATATTTTACCCTTAGCTTAGGCTAGGAATAAAAATTTGTTTTACACAATTTTAGTCCTTCTTAGCTCTCTGTGGTATATAGGAGTTTTGCAAGAAGTCTAATGAAGATAGATGCAAAATTAATAAAGGTGCATTTAGTTTTTCAATTTTAAGAAGTATTGTAATCAATATTCTTCATCTTAATAAAGTTCAAAATATAGGTAGAAAAATTGTTGATACAACTCAAAATTTAGCTGAGGCTTTGATGCTCTTCTCTATGGTAAGATTGGAATATTGGTTTATTAAGGATTGTTTAGTATTGGAATAGGCTACTTCTTTACTGATGTTACGATAATCTAAATTCATAAAGTTTAAAAAGTGCTACAAATCTAAACAACTTGTAATTCTTCAACTTTTTGGTAGGCGACTTTGAGAGCCTCAATATATATTTTTTCCTTAATGGCAAAGTGGTTCATTTTATAGTTTAATTGAAGTTTCTCAAGTTTTATAAAACCATGAACAGATAAGTGTATATGATTTCTTTGTGATGTTTCAACTTTTGTTGGAGAGTAGACTTCTTGCAAAACTCCTTATATGGCTTAGCACTTTATAGAAAGTTTTAATCAAGGTAAATGTTCTCAAGCGTAGCCAAAGCTAGGGTTGGGGTTCTTTAACGCTGAGTAAGGCTCTCCATAAAGTGTCCTATGGAAGGGATAGTAAGTACTAACCTTGCACAAAAAAATATTTTACCCTTAGCTTAGGCTAGGAATAAAAATTTGTTTTACACAATTTTAGTCCTTCTTAGCTCTCTGTGGTATATAGGAGTTTTGCAAGAAGTCTACTGTTCTATTTTTAAATTCTGATGTTACGATAATCTAAACCTTCAAATTTACAAAAGGTGACATAATAAAAATAGATGGCATTAAAAATGCTTAAAATATATATGAAGCAATTAGAAGATATGTACATAAATTTCGCAATCAGTTCATTTAGCAAGATAGAGATGACAAAACTTTCAAAAGTAACAGGTAATAGTCATGATGTTTTCACAAAGCATCTACTATTAAATGATTCTCTTGATGATGAAAAGACTTTGTGGAAATCAATAAAACCATTTTTAAGAGATTATGAGAATGAAGACAATGCTTGTATTATTACCGATGATATGCTTATGCATAAGCCTTGGAGTAAAGTAAATGATGTAGTTTGCTGGCATTATGACCATGTGTCACAAAAGATGCAAAAAGGTATCTTAATGCTAAATTTTCATTATACAGATGCTACAGGTATATCTATCCCTTTGGGATATGAAATTATCACAAAAACTGAAAATAAGTGGAGTGAGGAACATCAGAAGAATATTAAAAAATCTCTCTTTAGTAAAAATGAAATAATGCAAGATAAACTTCAAATTTTACATCACAATAATGAAGTGAAATATAAATATATTTTATTTGATAAATGGTTTTCAAGTATTAAGAATCTACTTTTTATAGAAGAAGAACTAAACAAGAAGTTTGTATGTCCAATAAAAAGTAATAGAAAAATAGCACTCACTTTAGAAGAAAGAAATAAAGGAAAATATGTTAATATCTCAAGCATAGATATAAAGGGTGGTAGTAGTCGGTTGATATATCTTGAAGCTTATAAAAAACCTCTAAGACTTATCAAGCAAGTGGTCAAAAACGGCGATGATGGCGAATCTACTTATTTATATCTTGTTACTAATGATATAGACTTATCTTTCAATCAGGTACTTGAAATCTACAAAAGACGGTGGAAAATAGAGGAATATCATAAATCTTTAAAACAAAATTTAAAAATAGAACACTCTCCAACAAAAGTTGAAACATCACAAAGAAATCATATACATTTATCTGTTCGTGGTTTTATAAAACTTGAGAAACTTCGATTAAACTATAAAATGAACCACTTTGCCATTAAGGAAAAAATATATATTGAGGCTCTCAAAGTCGCCTACCAAAAAGTTGAAGAATTACAAGTTGCTTAGATTTGTAGCACTTCTTAAACTTTATGAATTTAGATTATCGTAACATCAGTTCTTTAGTCTTATTTTTTATTTGCGTGTTATCACTTCTAATGAGAGTAGCATCAATTAAAACAGATTTTCCTTTTTTCGCTATCAGGTTTTTACTCTCTAATTGTTTATTTACAGAGTTAAATAATTTATCATAAAGTCGGTTCTTGAGTAGGGAATTTCTAAATCTACAGATTGTACTCTCGTCTGGTACACTATCCTCTAGGCTAAGTCCTACAAATCTAATAAAGAGTAGGTTTACATAGAGTGCATCTTGGGTGGCTTGATCAGAGAGATTGTAATACTTCTGGAGTAACAGTACTCTAAACATCAGTACATTATCATAAGCAGGTGCTCCAGCTACATTACTTTTAGCAATTCCATTTCTATTTAGTACTGGTCGTAATTTATCAAAGTCTATAATAGAGTCCAACTCTTTAAGAAATGAATTTACTTTTTCTAATCTTGATGTTACTGCTATATCTGAAAATGTATTGTTTGTATCTTTAAATGCCTTTAAATAGGTTGCTTTGTTGGATTATACTGTGCAGTGGTCTCATGATATTTATCCTTTTATTTGAATGATTCAAATAATTATAAATCATCCACAAAAAGACCATACATCTCTTAATGGTTCATATAACAAGGCGTAGAAGCAAACATTTTAGCATTTAAACTTACATAAAATTTTAATATTATGTATGCTAAAATGTTGCTTAACTAAGAGTTATATGAACAAAATCAACATTAAATCAATCTTTAGCTAAAATATCAAATATAAATTTTACAGACACTAAAAAAAGCATATCAGGAATAATAATGAATTTAATAGAATTAGGGAAAAAAGAAGGTTTAATATCTTTTGACGAGAAAGAAAAATATATTACATATATTGGACAAAGTCCAAGACCTAGAAATTACTCAAATCCAGAAGAAAAAGTTCAATCTGAAGCTTATTTAAAATTAGTTTTAAACTATGGTTATCCTAAAGAATATATTTCATTATTTCAAACAGTTAAAATGGCTTCTTCTTCAAAAGAAGCTGATATTGTGGTTTATAAAGACAAGGAACACACTCAACCACATATAGTTGTAGAATGTAAACATAAAGATGTATCAAATCAAGAGTTTAATCAGGCAATAGAACAAGCAGCAAGTTATGCTTATGCACTAGCTGGAAGTATTCAATATATTTGGATTATTTCAAGTATAGAAAAAAGCTTTAAAATAGATAAAGACAGTAGTGTAAAACAAACAATTCCTGATATTCCAAGATATGGAAAAACAGAAATACAAAAATATAAATATGCAAAAGGGGGAAGGATTTCAGCCGATGAAATTCTTGATACTGAAACAAAAAAGAATTTTTTTGATATAGAAACTATAGAAGAAAGTGAATTGACAAAAAGATTTAAACAAGCACACAATGCACTTTGGGCAGGAGGAGAATTAAATCCTAGTTCAGCTTTTGATGAATTAGATAAACTTATATTTTGTAAAATATGGGATGAACGGAAACTTAGAAAAGAAGGACTTCCTTATGACTTTCAGATTTTTAGTGAAACAGTTCCAAAAGATGCAAGTGATGAAGAAAAAAAAGAGATAGAAGAAAAAATATCAAAAGAGCTTTTTAAAAGAATAGAGGCACTATATAATGAAGGTAAAAAGAAAGACCCAGAAGTTTTTAAAGATGATATACGACTTGACCATACAAAAGTTAAAACGGTTGTAAGTTATTTAGAAGATATAAATTTAAGTGAAACAGATTTAGACTCTAAAGGTAAAGCATTTGAAACTTTCATGGGTTCATACTTTAGAGGTGATTTTGGACAGTTCTTTACACCTAGAAATATTGTAAAGTTTATTGTTAATGTATTGCCTATTACTCATGATAGTAGAGTTATAGATACTTCTTGTGGTAGTGGTGGATTTTTACTTTATGCACTTGATAAAGTTAGAAAAGAAGCTAGTGAATATTATGAAGATGGTTCAGCCAAACATCATAGACATTGGCATGATTTTGCAGAAAAAAAACTTTTTGGGATAGAGATAAACGAACAAATAAGCCGTACTGCTAAGATGAATATGATTATCCATGATGATGGTCATACAAATGTTATCACAAGTGATGGACTTCTTAAAAGTGATATAATGATTGAAAAAAGTGGCAATGATGGATTTGAATATGATAGTTTTGATTTTATTATTACAAATCCACCTTTTGGCTCATCTGTAAAACAAACAGAATCTGCATATTTGCATCAATATAGTTTAGGAAATAAAGACACTTCTTGGTTAGACCTAAAAAATAGTGCTTCAACAGAGAGAGCAAATCAAAGCACAGAAGTACTTTTTATAGAACAAGATTATAACTTTCTTGTTGAGGGTGGTTTTTTAGCCATTGTTATACCTGATGGAATACTTACAAATAGTTCTATGCAATATGTAAGAGATAATATTGAACAATGGTTTAGAATCATAGCCGTTGTTTCTTTACCTCAAACTGCTTTTGCTCATACAGGTGCTGGTGTAAAAAGTTCTGTTTTATTTTTAAGAAAACATACAAAAGATACTACAGAAAATATAGAAAATCTAAAAAAAGAGATACAAGAAGATATAAAAACTTCAAATGAGTATGAATCAAAAGTAAAAGCTATAGAAAAAGCTAAGAAAGATGAAATAACTACTTATCAAGGTGAGAAAAAAAGTGAAGAATTTAAAGAGTGGAAAAAAGAGCTAAGTGAAAAATTTACAAATCAAATAAATAATTTAAAGGATGACTTAGAAGAACTTTATATACAAGAGAAACAATCAAAACTAGAAGATTATTCTATATTTATGGCGATAGCTGAGGATATTGGTTTTGATGCTACTGGTAGAGAAACTGGAAATAATGAATTAGAAGTAATTGAAAAAGAATTAATAAGATTTATCAATCATATTATAGAAACGGAATAAATATGAATGAATTTAAATTAAGTGATGGAACTGATGAAAATATATTTTTAATAAAATATTCTGCCTTAGACAATAGACATGACCCAAAATTTTATCATAAAAAATTTATTGATAATATTACAAAAATAAAAAATAATGCTTATTCAAGATTAAATAATATTGTAGAGTTTTCATCAGAAACTTGGAATCAAAAAGATTATTTTAAAGATATATTTCCATATATTGAAATTAGCAAAATTAACACCTTGACTGGAGACATTAAAGAAATTAGAGAAATAGAAAAAACTAAAGCTCCAAGTCGTGCAAAAATGATTCTAAGAAATAATGATATTATTATTTCAACAACAAGACCTGATAGAGGGGCAATTTCTAGTATAAAAACAAATAATATACTAATAGCTTCTACTGGTTTTTCTGTATTAAGAAAGATCATTAATAGTCAAATTACAAAAGAGTATTTATTTTATATTTTACGACTTCCTTTAGTGTTGAAACAATTCAATCAAAGGAGTAGTGGAGGAAATTATCCAGCTATTACTCAAGAAGAAATATCAAAAGTTATTATTCCAATACCTCCAAAAAATATTCAAGAAAATATTATAAATATACTGAATAAAGTTTATTTGCAGAAAAAACAAAAAGAAAAACAAGCAAAAGATTTATTGGATAGTATTGATACTTATCTTTTAGATGAGCTTGGTATCATTTTACCTAAAATTAACAATAGTTTGGAAAAAAGAAAGTTTGAAATAAATTTAAATGAAATTAGTAGTAATAGATTTGACCCTGATTATTATTCATATCATTATAAAATATTACAAGATGCAATATTACAAGCTAAAACAAACGAGATAAATATAGACGAGATAGAATCAATTGTTAGTATTATAAAAGGTGGTAAAACACCAGCTTTAAGTGATTATAGTGATATTAAAACTTCTTTTCCTCTTATTAAAGCAGGTAGCTACACAGATGAATATATCAACTTACAAAAACTAGGATATACAAAAGAAGAAAATAATTTTGAAGTTCAAAAAGGAGATATATTTATTCTATCAGCAGCTCATCAATCTCATTATGTTGGAAGACAAATTAAAATACTAAATGAAGATATTGATACTAAAATAAGTTATGTTGGGGAATTAATATGTATTAGAACTATTAAAGAGTTATGTAATCCAATGTATTTATTTAGTTTATTAAATTTAGAGATTTATAAAACATTATTAAATAGAGAAAAAACAGGACAAACTTCACATATATATGGTAAAGATATTAAAAAAATAAAAATCCCACTTCCTTCAATAGAAAAACAAAATGTGATAGCCCTACATATTCAAACTACAAGAGATAATGCAAAACAACTCAAAATTGAAGCAAAACAAGATTTAGAAAATGCAAAATTTAAAGTTGAAAAAATGATATTGGGTCAATGATGGAAACTATAAAAATACAGATAAACCATAAAGAGCCTTTAACTTTAAATACATTAGCAACTATTCTATATGACGAGATAGGTGAAGAGTATGATTTAAGATTAGAGGAGATAGAAGATTATTTTACTTTTTTATCTTCTATTATTTTAGTAAATGATACATTTATAACTGTTCTTGAATTTAATATACCAGAATTAGATACAAGAGAAGTATACTTAAAAAGTATTGTTTTTTCATTTTTACAAAGTCTTGAAAATATTAATGGCATCATATCTATTACAAAAGTAAATGATACGATATTACAAGAAGAAGCATTTGAATATTATAAAAAAATTATTGATTTAGAGATGGATATGAGAAATGTTTTAACATATATCATTACCTATAGCAATAAAACTATAAATGAAGAACTTTTTAAAAACTTTGGAATAGATAAGTCTGAAAGACTTGAATATATCTATATGAAAGAACAATATGAAAATGGACTTTTTTATATCTATTTTAATCATTATGCATCATTTACCCAACCACAAAAATTAAAAGCAGAAAAAATCGCAGAGTTTTTACAAGAACCAAATATAAGTAGTTTTGAACAATTAAAAAGTAAATTAGAAGATAGAGGATTGAAAGAAGATAGACATATAGACTTTATAGCTTCAATTAAAACAAAATTAAAGCCTCTTGAAAAAATGAGAAATTCAATAATGCATATTCGCAATATTTCAGATAATACGATCAGAAATTTTGATATGGCTATTGAGGATAATGGAACTAACAAAGGGATTAAGACTTTAATTACTGATTTTTGGAATAATGAAAATGAGATTTTAAAACAACAAACTTTTATGAAGTTAGCCCATATAGAAATTAGAAATATATTTAAAGAAATTGATGAAAATAAAGACTCTGATTATTTTAGTAAAAATGATATAGTTAATGCAATGTTAGATGAAGATTATCAAGATTTAGAAACTTTTAAAAATGATATTTTAGAGTATATTGATGATGAAATAAATATTTTAAATTACAGTATTACAAATGATGATTACCAACAACTTAATACAGTAATTGAAATACTTTGGAATGAAGATGAAAACTAACTATATAGATATTTTTATAAAAAATAAATGTGATGAAATATCAACAGATTATATATGTCCCTACGCAGTTACTTTAATTTAAAATATAAGAGTAATTTCAATATTACTAAAATATAATATTGCTAAAGCCTATAAACAGGTATCTAAAGTGAGGTATTACTATGAGCTTTTAGGAGAAGTCCAATATGAATTTGACTTGGTTACACGACTAGCGTTAAGTTAATTTCAACATAGAAGATAATCCTATTAATTGAAGTTATTTCTATCCTATTACTTATAATCCAACAAAGCAACCTATTTAAAGGCATTAAAAGCACTTTTCAGCTAAAATAACATCACTAATAAGAAGAGGTAAAAAGTGGCATTTAAAGATACAAACAATACATTTTCAGATATAGCAGTAACATCAAGATTAGAAAAAGTAAATTCATTTCTTAAAGAGTTGGACTCTATTATAGACTTTGATAAATTACGACCAGTACTAAATAGAAATGGAATTACTAAAAGTAATGTAGCTGGAGCACCTGCTTATGATAATGTACTGATGTTTAGAGTACTGTTACTCCAGAAGTATTACAATCTCTCTGATCAAGCCACCCAAGATGCACTCTATGTAAACCTACTCTTTATTAGATTTGTAGGACTTAGCCTAGAGGATAGTGTACCAGACGAGAGTACAATCTGTAGATTTAGAAATTCCCTACTCAAGAACCGACTTTATGATAAATTATTTAACTCTGTAAATAAACAATTAGAGAGTAAAAACCTGATAGCGAAAAAAGGAAAATCTGTTTTAATTGATGCTACTCTCATTAGAAGTGATAACACGCAAATAAAAAATAAGACTAAAGAAGTATACAAAGAAGACAAGAAAGGTATTCAAACAATAAATGCTGAGTTAAATATAAAACTTGAAGTAGAGCTTCAATCCAAAAAGCCTTCAAAAAAGAAGATTCAAAGAATTCTTAATGCTAAAGCCCATAACTCCAAGACATACAAGAATGCACAACTTGATACACTACAAGGTATTGATACTAAAGATATAAAGACTTCTCAAATTATTATAAAGAATGAAGAAGATAGCTATAATCATCAAGATAAAATAGATAGTGAAGTAAGGATAGGCTTTCACGCATCAAAGAAACAATATACACAAGGCTATAAAGTACATATAGCAGTAGATGAGCAGAGTGGTATTATTATCTCCCAACAAACCACCTTCGCAAATACTCACGATATAGATACAGTAAAAACATTTGTAAAAGATATAGATGGAATGAAAGCTCTTTATGCTGATAAAGCATATAACTCAAAAGATATAGATACTTTTTTAGAAAGTGAAAATATAGAAAATATGGTATGTCTCAAAGAGAAACAAACTCTAAGGCAAGAACAGATTAAGCAGCAAAGAAAAGATGAAAAACCTAAACATAAGATTAGAGCTAAAGTTGAACATAGGTTTGCAGATATAAAAACTCAGATGAAAGGCTCAACTACAAAATTTATAGGACTCGTTAGAAATAATATGAATTTTACCCTTACCTGTATAGCTACTAATCTTAGATTATTAGGACAAAGACAAATAAGACAAAGATTAGAAGTAGTTAGATGAATAATATAGAGTTAAAGAGCTTTAATAGACTAAAAAAGCTCCTAAAAATGACTGAATCTAATTTTATTGAAGATGATTTTTTTTAAATATTTGAAAAAATAAGATATATGAGTACTTTTTAATTATGCAGTCGGCTCATAAAGATAGTTTTATAGTATTAGATCAAATCCGAACTATTTCAGTAAAAAGAGTTGTAAAGATTTTAGATATAAAAGTAAACTCTAAACATATAAAAGAGATTAAAAATATTATAAAAATAATGTTAGTAGATTGATTTTTAGATTAGATTTTAATATTAACAATAATTAGAGGAATGTATATTTGGATTATTTAAACAACACAACGGCAATTGCAATAGGTGGTTTTGATGGGATGCACATCGGACATCAACATCTATTTTCCGAACTGGGAGAAGATGGTTGCATTGTTGTGATAGAAACAGGCTATGCAAACTTAACTCCAAAACAAGAGAGAGAAAACTTTACTCATTATCCTATAGTATATTTTGAACTAGAAACTATTCGTAACCTTAATGGAGAGAGTTTTATAGAACTTTTAAAAGAAAAATTTCCCAAAATCCAAAAAATAGTTGTTGGATATGATTTTCACTTTGGAAAAAATAGAAAATGTTCTTTTAATGATTTAAAAAAGATATTTTCTGGGGAGGTTCTGGTAGTAGAAGAAGTATCACAAAATGGAGATTCTATCCATTCTCATAAGATTAGGCAAAAGCTTACTATCGGTGATATTAAAGGTGCAAACGCATTTTTAGCACATAACTATACCATTAGGGGTAAGCATATCGTAGGTCAAGGTATCGGTAAAAAAGATTTAGTCGCAACTATAAATATTGATACGCAAAAGTACCTGATACCAAAAGAAGGGGTGTATCTTACATTAACTAAAATTGATGATGAAGAACATTATCACCCCTCAGTTTCTTTTATCGGTCATAGAGTAACAACTGATGGAAGTTTTGCTATAGAGAGCCATATACTTGATGGTGAAGTGTGTTGCGAGAATGAGGCAAGTATTAGTTTTATAAAATTTATACGAAATAATGAAAAATTTGACAGTATAAAAGAGCTAAAAATAGCAATTAAAAAAGATATAGCGTATGCAAGAAAAGAGTTAAAACTCTTAGAACTTTAAAGAGAGATAAAATGAGTAGAGATTATGCCCTTGGGCGAGAGTACCTTCAAAACGGTGATGTTATGGAGTTTGATTTTGAACAAAATGAGAAAGATTTTATAGTTGATGAGATAGCTCATGTGGATTATAAAAAAAACAAAGGAAACTTTTTAATTATCCATGTTAAAAAAGTTGAGATGACAACATGGGATATGATAGCTATATTTGCAAAATATTTAAATATCCCTGCTCAAAAGGTAGGCTACGCTGGACTTAAAGATAAACATGCAACTACAACGCAATATCTTTCTGTTGAAGTTAAGTATGAAAAAGTACTCAAAAAGTTTAGACATAAACAGATTCATATTATAGGAACAACGAAGCATAATCATTCTATCCGAATGGGTGACTTGAGTGCTAATCGTTTTCATATAAAGCTTTATGGAGTGACTCCTATAGAAGCAGGACGGATTGAAAAACTTGCAAGAAAATCTCAAACTGAAGGTTTGCCAAATTATTTTGGTTATCAAAGATTTGGAAGAGATGAAGACTCAATAGAACAAGCAAAAAAGATGATAGAGGGGGAACTTCATATTGAAGATACAAAACTCAAGAAGTTTTTAATCTCGATTTATCAAAGTGTATTTTTCAACGAGTGGCTCAAAGAAAGAGTTCTTTTAAGTCGTGAAAAAAATGGAGCTAAGTATATGCTTTTAGAGGGTGACATTTACCAAACTTTAGAAGGAAAACTTTTTACTCCTAAAAAGATTCCAAGTAAAGATTTCGCTGATGCAAAGTTAATGCCAACAGGTCTTTTATGCGGAAGAGATGTATATCGTTCTCGTGGAGATGCAAGAAAAATTGAAGAAAAATATGATGATTTGTTTTTATACGAAAAAGGTTTGCGTCGCCCAGCGATTATTTTTCCAAAAGACATAGAATCAAAGTATAACAAGGACTTTAATGTCTATAGCATCGCTTTTACTTTGCCAAAAGGTTCTTATGCAACAGTATTTTTAGAAAATATCGCAAATAAAAACTTTAAGGCAAAAAAAATTAAAGAAAAAAAGAAAAAATCTTAGTAAAATAATAATAATTTAAAGCAAGTTTGACTATAATTGCGTAATTTATTTTCGACAGGGAGTGCTTGAATGCCTGAATTATTTACTTTCGTAGGTTACTTTTTACCACATGACATGAGTCATGAAACACATAAAATGATTATATATATAACACATATGCTCTTATCTGCTGGAATTGCATTGATTCTGGTTAAGTCTGCGATGTCAAATCTTCAACTTGTCCCTAAGGGTTCACAAAACCTTATGGAAGCGTACATAAATGGTGTTCTTCAAATGGGTACAGATGTTATGGGTAAAGAAAATGCTCGTCGTTACCTGCCTTTAGTTGCTACTATTGGTCTTTTTGTTGCAATTGCTAACATCATAGGAATCATCCCTGGTTTTGAAGCTCCAACTGCATTTTTAGAGTTTGCTTTAACTTTAGCACTTGTTGTATTTGTATATTATAACTTTGAGGGTATCCGTCGTCAAGGTGTGGTTAAATATTTTAAACATTTTTTAGGTCCAGTATGGTGGTTATATTGGTTAATGTTTCCGATTGAAATAGTATCTCATTTTTCTCGTCTTGTTTCTTTGTCTTTTCGTTTATTTGGAAATGTAAAAGGTGATGATATGTTTTTGATGGTAATCCTTATGTTAGCTCCTTGGTTCTTACCAATAATTCCATTTGCATTACTTTCATTTATGGCATTATTACAAGCTTTTATTTTTATGATGCTTACAACTGTTTACTTAGGTTCTGCGGTTGTTATGGAAGAGCATTAAGCCCTCGTTAATTTCAAATATGCAAAAAGATAGATTTGATAGAATACTTAGCTTTTTACTTGGAGCATCATGGGCAATAGTCTTTTTTGGTGCTATCATAACTTTTAAATCTCTTCTTGTTTTAAGTTTAGGTTTAGCAATTTTTTTAACTGTACTTTTTATTTTTATAGGTTTATTTTTAATTTTGAGTCTTGATGCCTTTACAGTTAATCGAGAAAAGTTAAAAGAGTTAAAAAAACAAACTAAATTACTAGAAAAAATTTACGCCAATTAAAGGTCGAACTTTTATTAAGTCTCATTTGAAAAGGACTGTTTTTGCCACTATCTCGTTTAAACAAAGAACAATATGAAGCAGCGACCTCTTCTCATAAAGAAAATCTCATTATTGCATCAGCTGGAACAGGAAAAACTTCTACCATTGTTGGGAGGATAGGACACCTTTTAGCTTCTGGAATACAAGCTCAAGAGATTTTACTTCTTACCTTTACAAATAAGGCTGCCGCAGAAATGGTTGCTAGAATTGCAGAGGACTTTGGTAAGGATGTGGCTTTAAAGATTGATGCAGGAACTTTTCACGCAGTATCTTATAGATGGTTAAAAAAACAAGATAAAAAAGTGGTTTTAAAACAGCAAAGAGAACTAAAAACTTTGTTTAGAAGTGTATTTGAGAAAAGAAATTTTATGAATATTGATGCAGAAGTGAATCCTTATGGAGGAAATCATCTTTATGACCTTTATTCTTTTTATCAAAATACTGAACTTGAGCGTGATTTTGAATCATGGATTGTAGAAAAGTATGAAGAACATGAACAATTTGCACTCATATATGCAGATATTGTCCAAGAGTTTGAAGATTTAAAAAAAGAGTACGGTTTTGTAAATTTTAATGATTTACTTTTAAATTTTAGAGAAATTTGTAAAACTATGGATGTAGGTTATAAAGAAGTTCTTGTAGATGAATACCAAGATACAAATGCACTTCAAGGGACACTTATTGAGGCTATGAAACCACCATCTTTATTTTGTGTTGGAGATTATGATCAAAGTATTTATGCTTTTAATGGAGCAGACATCTCCATAATAGGCTCTTTTTCTAAGAAGTATCCTGATGCAAAGGTTCATACTTTAACAAAAAATTATCGTTCATCTTTAGCTATTCTTTCTTTGGCAACTAAGGTTATAGAACATAATGAAAGAATCTATCCAAAACAACTTGAAGTGACCAGAAATGCACCATCTCAGTCTCCTAAACTCTTAGCCTATGATGAGCTGTTTGATCAGTATCATGCAATGGCAGCAAAGATACGAGACTCACAAACTCCTAGAGAAGAGATAGCTGTTATTTTTAGAAATAATTCTTCTGCTGATGGTATTGAAGTTGGACTTCGTGAACTTGATATTGCTTGTAAAAGAAAAGGAGGAACTAGTTTTTTTGATTCAAAAGAGGTCAAAGCAGTTTTAGATCTGTATACACTCTTGATAAATGAAGCCGATATGATGAGTTTTATCCATCTTTTTGAATTTGCACGAGGGATAGGTTCCGCGATGGCTAAGGAGATGTATATTGCGCTTAAAACCTTAGGTCATGGGAGCATATTTTATGGTTTATATGCTCCAGATATATCTATAAATAATCCTTTTGAGAAGAGAAAAGTATCCCACCAGTTAGGCTTGTTTGATGACTTTTTAGAATTAGGTGCGGTTGGGAAATTTGCAAAGTTAGGATTTGAAGCAAAATTTATGAAAAGTCCAATACTCAAACATCCAAAACTTACAAAAGATGGAGCTACTTTTTTACATGATTTTTACCTTTTATATAAAGATTTAAAAGGGATTAAGCAACCAAAAATTATAGTAAAAAAGATAGTAGCATCATCATTTTATAAACATATATCTAATATTCTCTCCACAAAAAGAGCAACTTTAAAAGATGGCTCAGTGGATGAAAAACAAAAAGAAGAATCATTAAGTCGTATAAGTAGAAAAATGAATCTTTTAGAAGAGTTGTCAAAGCCGTATTCTCAACATGAGCGATTTTTAAATGCTATGATTTTAGGTTCATCGGATCTAACACAAGGAGAGGGTGTAAACCTACTAAGTGTCCATGCTTCAAAGGGTTTAGAGTTCAAGGAGGTCTATGTTATAGATTTGATGGATGGAAGATTTCCAAACAGAAAGCTAATGCAAAGAGGTGGTTCACTTGATGAGGAGAGACGACTTTTTTATGTCTCCGTGACAAGAGCCAAAGATATACTTTACTTGGCTTTTGCAAAATATGATAAGATGAAAAAGATAAACTTTATGCCATCGCAGTTTCTTTATGAGGCTGGATTAGTCCCTAAAGATGATACCTATAAAGCTTTGGTTTTAAAAGAGAGTGAAGATTAAAACAGTTAAGTAGCAGACCTTAAATAATTTTTACAGTAGTCGTCATTTTTCAGAATCATCAAATTTTATAATGTCCTCCATTGTCAAGACCACTTAACTAAGTTTTCTTATTCCATCAACCTACGATACTTTTAGTAACAATTTATTATTTAAATTATTAATAGCTTTAAAATAAACCTCATTAGGTGTCTTGTTCCCAATCACTGAATGTAATCTTCTTGTATTATATTTATTGATATAATTATCAATGGAATATCTAAGTTCACCCATACTTTTATAATCATTTAAATAAATTTCTTCATACTTGAGACTACGCCAGAATCTTTCAATTACAATGTGGTCAATACTTCTCCCTTTTCCATCCATAGATATTTGAATATTATGTTTTTTTAATATGTCTACATGAGCTGATGCTGTATATTATGACCCTTGGTCAGTATTGACTATATCAGGTTTAGGATATAGACTTAATGCTTCATTGAGTACACTCGTAGTTAGTGATACATCCATTGTATTAGATAACTTCCAAGATAGTATTTTCTTCGTATTCCAGTCAATTATAGCAGCTAAATATACATGCCATTTTTCTAATTTTAGGTATGTAATATCTGCATCACTACTGAACTTTTCTACAGGTAAATAATACAATGATGACTTGCTGATATTTAATAACTTGCATTGTTTATTGAGTGATATTGGAAGCTTGGTATCAACAAAAGTCTTACGACCTTTAGAACGAAAAATATATTTTTCAGCAATTGTTTCACCTAGTTTTCTGGCTATTAAATCTTTATCTTTTTGTAAAGTTTCAATCTCATTTTTATACTCTTTTACAACTGAACTTTTATCAAATGCAAGTGACATATACTCACAAAAACTGCTTCTTCGAGTTTTTTAGACTTACTGGTAAAACTCCATATTGACTTGCTATCTCGTTTATAGTTTTAGTAGCCTCTAAAACTAATTTTGCTTTAAATTCTGCACTATATGTTTTTCTTTTTGTACTCATAATTATTTATCCCTATTTTTTGTATTCTTATACTATCATTTGGAATAAGAATACTTGGTTAATTGCTTTATTTTTCTAGGGACATTATATTCGTAGAATAGTGTGAGTTGTTACAAAAATACCTTAGATATATTTTAATTTCAAATATTATATCTGTATCCATTTATAGTTTTTGTAAACTTTGACTATAATTTCAAAATTAAAATATAAAGGTATATGATGTTTGAAGAAACCCAATTAAAGAAATACGATGCAAGTGCTGATGAATTAGCAAAATTACAATACGCAAAAGTTGATACGAGTAGAGGTGTAATATGGTTAAAATTATTTCCAAAAGAAACTCCTAATACAGTTGCAAACTTTGCACATTTAAGTAATTCTGGTTTTTATGACGAAAAAAACTTTCATCGGGTAATTCCAGGTTTTATGGCTCAAGGTGGCTGTCCTGAGGGAAGTGGAACAGGTGGACCTGGTTGGGCAATAGAGTGTGAAACAAGTACAAACACTTCTATACACAAAGCAGGAACTCTTTCAATGGCTCATGCTGGAGAGAATACTGGAGGTAGCCAATTCTTTATTACGTTTGTAGCTACCCCTCACTTAGATGGTGTTCATACTGTTTTTGGTGCTATTGAAGAAAATGACAATGATAGTTTTGATGTTCTATCAAGTATAGAAGGTCAAGACACCATTAAAAGTATAACCGTAGCAGAGAGTAAATAACCTAGATCTTAAAACTAATGAAGAGGATATTAAAATGCCTATGATGAAGTATTTCCATCGCCAAGTGCAACTTTGGGGCGAAGATACGCAAAAATCTTTACAAGAAAAAAAAATCGTAATAGTTGGCTCTGGTGGCTTAGGCTCTTCATTGGCATTTGCTTTAGGGGCTAGTGGTATTGGAGAAATTCATATGATAGATTTTGATGAAGTCAGTCATCATAATATTCATCGTCAAATCGCTTTTAAATCTGGTGATGAGGGAAAAAATAAGGCGAGTGTAAATGTTCAAATAATTCAAGAGAGATGTCCTTACGTAAAAGCTATTGCACATGAGTGTAATTTTGATCAATGGACACAAAAAAATATAAAAGTTGATTTAATCATTGATGGAACTGATAACTTACCTACTCGTGGAGACATAAATACTTATGCTAAAAAGAAAAATCTTCCTTGGATATATGGAAGTGTAGAATCTTTTCATGGGCAAGTATGTTTTATTGAAGAGTCTTCTTTCAATGATGCCTTTAAAATCATTAAAAAAACACCTGCTGGAATTACCGCTCCTATTGTAATGCACATAGCATCACTTCAAGCAAACTTAGCATTAAGGTTCTTAGCTGGATTATCTGTGAAAAAAGATATGTTGTATTATCTATTTTTTAATGAAGAGGGAGAATTAGTGACTCAAAAGTTTGGACTTCCTAAGAGCTAGAGATTTCTAAGAGTTTTTTACTCTTAGAAATCTTTTAGTGCCTTTTTAGTGTAGATATATACTTTGCTATTAACTGAATCTCTTCGGTACTTAATTTTGATACTTGAGCTTTCATTAAATTTTTCATATCTCCACCATAAGAGCCGTCTTTATAACCATTGAGGGCGTCAATAGTCCTTTGCACTTTCCAAGCTGCAATGATTGCTGATTTACCAAGAGCTATCTTTTCACCATTAATACCATGACAAACTGAACATTTTGAATATAATAGCCCAGCATTGGGTATTATTGGAATTTCTTTGACAAGAGATTTAGCAACTGTTTTATTTTCAGTTTTTATTTCCTGTGTTGGTACATCACTATTACATCCAAGTAAGAATAATCCTATTATTGCTGATAACACTAGTTTCATATAAATCCTTGTTATTTTAAAATTTTTTGTATTTTAACATAATCGAACTTTATATTAAATATTAATTTAATTAAAAACATAAAAAACCATGCGAATAATAAAGGAAATAAAATTGTAGTAACTACAAAAATTGTAATTAATTTTATTACTTTTTTTGAAAATTTTTCTGTTTTCTGTTTTATCTGTGTTAGAAGAGAACTCATATCTTCTTTATTGTTTTTTATTAATTCTAAATCATTTTTATAGGCAGACATATATTTATTGGAACTTTCATATTCTTGTGAATAAACATCTTGATACACAAATTGTGTGCAATAGATAAAAACAAGTGCTCCAAAGCGTAATATAAAAAGTAACATCATTAATTTTATGGAGATAAAAAATATCTGTGATGCTCGTAATTTTTCAAACCAAAGACTCAAAAGAATTACAAAAGAAGAGACTAGCAGAGCCACTTTAATAAAAAATACTCTTAGCTAAAAGAAGCAAAAGATGTTGCACTCCAATAGAAACAGATGAGACTAGCATAACAAGAGAAAATCTCTCAACCAAATCATTGATAGGATCAAGAATTTGACCAACTCCTATAGTAGCTCCCACAAATAAACTAACATTTATTTCTGTACTTTGAATAAGTGATATTAAGGCATTCAAAGCTTTTACCAAAGCAAATGAATACATAGCTCTATCAAAAGTTTCTTTGTATAATAAAAGTCCATTTTCGTCTAGTTGAGTATAGAGGCTAAGAGTAGAAATAACTAAGAGTATAAGACTTAAAAATATCTTCATTAACTTACCTTTGAGAGAGTTTTGCTATAATTTCTTGAATTTTAACAAAGTGAAAAAAAAATATGACTTTTGAAGCCTATCCATTTGAAAAACTAAATAACTTACTCCAAAACATTATACCAAATTCTAAGTTTAAACCTTATGTTTTAACGATTGGTGAACCACAATTTGAAACACCTCAGTTTATCCAAGATTCATTAATTAAAAATACAAATTTACTTAATAAGTATCCTAAAACCTCTGGTGAAACAAATTTACGAAATGCACAAAGAGATTTTTTTAAACGCAGGTTTAATACTGAACTCGCTGATGAACAAATTATTCCGACATTTGGAACAAGAGAAGTTCTTTTTAATTTCCCTCAGTTTCTACTCTTTGATGTAAAAAATCCAGTTATGGCATTTACAAATCCATTTTATCAGATTTATGAGGGTGCAGCGATTGCAACTCGTTCTAAAATTATTCATTTAAATTTAGATGAAAAAAATAATTTCAAACCCATAATAAATGAAGAAGAATTAGCCTTATGCAATTTAGTCATTTTAAATTTTCCAAACAATCCAACTACATCTGTCTTAACAATTGAAGAACTCTCACAATGGGTATATCTAAGTCTCAAGCATGACTTTGTTTTATTAAATGATGAATGTTATAGTGAAATTTATACAAAAAATCCTAGCCCTTCATTACTTGAAGCATCTATATTTGCAGGAAACATTACTTTTAAAAACATACTTGTTATTAACTCTATTTCAAAACGCTCTTGTTCCCCAGGACTTAGAAATGGTTTTATTGCGGGTGATGCAGAAATTCTAAAAGAGTATTTGAAGTACAGAACCTATATTGGATGTGCATCTCCTTTGCCATTACAATCAGCTGCAGCTACAGCTTGGCTTGATGACTCACATGTTGAAACTTCAAGAAAAATATATAAGAAAAACTTTGAAATTTTTCAAGAAATTTTAGGTCTTGAAATCCCAGAAGCTACTTTTTATATCTGGTTTAAAGTTGATAAAGCACTCGAATTTACTTGTGAACTTTATAAAAATATAATGTAAAAGTTTTACCTGGTGAATTTTTAGCTAGAAATAATGCAGATGGAATTAACCCAGGTGAGAACTACATAAGAATAGCCTTAGTAGAAAATGAACACAAAACAAGAGATGCTTTAAATAGAATAAAGGAATGTTTAGGTGAGCAATAAAATTGATAAGTTAAAAGCAAAAGTGCTAAAAGCACAAAAAAATTCTGATATAGCTTCTATGTATATTTTACAAGAAGAAGCATTAAAAACATTTGATGAAGATACAGTAAGTGGATTTTATGCAAATATCTTAGACTTAGCCTTAGAAAATTTAACAAATACTCTTGAAGCATGTAAGTCTTTAGAGATGGATAAGGTCCAAGATTTTGCAACACTTCGTGCCTTATACGAATATGCAATGGAACATTATCACGCAGAAGCTTATAATGATGCAAGTGCCTTATTTGAAGTTCTTGGAGGAATTACAAAAGATGAAAACTTTAGTATAGCTCTTAGCTATCATAAACAAGCTTCACAAAACAGTATACCTTTAGATGATTTTATGAGTAAATATACAGATATTGAAGAAACTCAAAAAAATAAAACTTTTTATATCTCATGTTTTACAAATAAGGCACAAGAATTGCTTAGTCTTACAAAAAAGAATATGGAGCAATAAATGAAAATACATTTTATTGGAATTGGTGGTATCGGTATTTCTGGTTTAGCACAGTATATGAAATTTCGTGGTCATGAAGTAAGTGGCTCAGACATCTCTAAGTCTCTTATAACAAAAAAGTTACAAGATTTAGGCATACAAGTAACAATTCCACATTCTCCTAATGCTATTAACAATCAAGACCTAATAGTTCACTCTGCTATAATCCGCCCTGATAATCCAGAAGTTATTGAGGCTAAGGCTAAGGGTATTGAAGTTCTTGCTCGTCGAGAAGCCTTAGCTCTTATCTTAAGGGATAGGAAAGTATATGCTGTAGCTGGAGCACATGGGAAGAGTACTACAACTGCAATTTTAACAGCAATTATGGATGGATCGGCTATTATTGGTGCAGAATCAAAAGCCTTTGGATCAAATGTAAGATATGATGCAAATAGTGATACCATGCTTTTTGAAGCGGATGAGAGTGACGGAAGTTTTTTAAACTCAAATCCTCATTGTGCGATAGTTATTAATGCTGAACCTGAACATATGGAATACTATGACTATAACTATGAATTATTTTTTGATTCATATAAAAAATTTATAAATTCTGCAAAGTGTAGAGTTTTAAATGCAGAGGACCAATTTCTTGGTACTTTAAAAGATGAGATTCAAGCAAAATGGCTTTACCCAAGTAAGGAGATAAATAATATTGAATATATACTTATTAAAAATGAGCCATATACAAGTTTTACTCTCCGTGATTTAGGTTCTTTTGATGTTTGGGGTTTTGGTAAACATATCGCACTGGATGCCTCACTAGCGATACTTGCCGCAAGTGAATCTATGGAGATAGATGAAATTCGTAGAAACCTTTTAAACTTTAAAGGGATTAAAAAACGTTTTGATATTATTAATTCTCAAAAAGATAGAGTAATTATAGATGATTATGGACATCATCCAACCGAGATAAAAGCTACCTTTGAATCGGTAAAAGAATACGCGGCACTCAAAGGTTTTGATAAAATTACAGCCATTTGGCAACCTCATAAATACTCACGTACCATAGATAACCTGGATGAATTTATAAAATGCTTTGATGGAACAGGAGAGTTGATAATTTTACCTGTATGGGCTGCTGGTGAAACACATAGAAATATAGATTTTGAAGAAAAATTTAAGCAATATAAGCTTACAATGGCAGATAAAATTACACGTGTAAATAATACAATTACAGTTGTAAAAAATGATAAAACATTAGAAACTTTAGACAAAGGTCTTATCATCGGTTTTGGTGCTGGAGATATAACTTATCAAATTAGAGGAACTGCTTCATGACATATATTTTAGGAATGGTAGTTATAGGACTTTTCTTTTTAGCATTGAATTATTTTACAGACTTAGATCATGCACAGAAATGGTGGCTTGTTACAATCATTTTATCTATACTAAGTGTTGTTGTAATGTTTAATGAATACAATAAATCAAATAATCAAAAAATTTTAGATACAGCGATGAAATTTCACCAAAATCGAACTATCGTTTGTAATGGCTTAGAGATTAATACAACATACTATACACTAAGTACAGGTACTTATACATTCATAGGTAAAGAAGATACTTTTAACTATGGTAAAATGATTAGTGTATCTGAATGCGAATGAATTAGAAATATTTCACTTAATAAATCATAAATTCTCCTTGAGTTAAACTACCTAGTTTAGATAATTTTCTTATAATTTAAAGTATTTTTGATTAAATCCATTTATAAGGCTTAAAATGAAAATTTTATATATATTTTTTTTTCCATTAATAGTATATGCTTCTAGTAATGATTTAGTAGGTCTTTATAAAAGTGAAGATAAAATGATTTATATCAAAAATGAAAATTTTAAAACAAAAAAAATTAATAAGACAGACTTTATAGAAATAAAAATAGATAATAAAGACTTGATTTTTAAATATAAACTTGAAAATAAGAAACTATTTTTATATACAATTAAACCAAAAAAAAGTATTTTTGACTTAGACTTAATTTATAAATTTTGTAAAAATATAAATTTTGAGTATAAATTTTTATGTAAAAATTCTCAATATTATTACAGTACAGAAAATGAAAAAGCTTTCAATAATTATTTATACAATTATGCTGATAGCTTTATGTACATAGAAAAAACATTCATAAAAAAAGATCTTTCACTTCAGATACCAGAGACTTTAAAAAATACGGACGATACCTCTTTTAGTCTTGTGTATAAAAGTAGAAATAAAAATGAACCTGATTTTGATACACCAAAGAAGAGTCTTTGGTTTTTGTCATTTACTAATGTAAATGTAAATATTTTTATAAATGGTCTTGATTTTCGAGATGGAACACCAAGTAATGAGATGCGACATATTAAACATAAAAAAGAGTGGACAGCTTATTATAAATCTAAATTATTTAGAGATGATTTTAATATTGTCTATAGTTGGGATTCTTCATTGGGAATATCAAAAAATAATACTCAGCAATTAGAAGCATTAATGAAATTTATTTTGAAAAATAATACTCAAAATAATATAACTCTTATAGCTCATTCTCATGGTGGAAATTTATCTAAAGAAGTACTAGTAAATTTATACGAAGAAAACATAAATTTAAAGAATATAAACTTAATTACACTAGCAACCCCACATAAAGGAATTGAAAATATTGATGATACTTCAAAATATATTATGCCAGTGGCTGAGATTATGTATGATATGTTTTCATTTGATTTTGCTAAACATAAGCAAATAATCCAAGCGAGTAAACGTTTGTATAGTGGTGCTTATAATCAACTTGAAGACTACAAAGACAATAGATACTTACAAAACTTAAATAAAAAATTTATAATGTACAATTTACATAAAAATACGCTTTTTATAGCGGCAAAGCACGATAAAATACTCCAAACCAATAGTAGCTTATGGAAGGATATTCAAAATATAAAAAAAAGTGTGAATAATGATCATGGAAATATTGTAGATAAGCCTGATATAAAGATATTTGAAATAATTTTAGAGTTTAAAAATAGAAAATAATTTTTAGATATAATGATAATTATTAAAAAAATTAGGATACTTTTTTGCAATATACAAATGAAGAGTTAAAAGAAAAAATAATTGATTTAAAAACTAAACTAGATGTAACAGTTGTAGCACATTTTTATCAAAGGGATGAAGTTTTTGAGATTGCTGATATTACAGGAGATTCGCTGGAGTTAGCAACAAGAACTAGAGATGATGATGCAGAGTTTATTTTGTTCTGTGGTGTCGGATTTATGGGGCAAAGTGTGAAAGTACTGAGTCCAAAAAAAAGAGTAGTGATGCCAAAAATAGCATGTTGTGCTATGGCAAAAATGATTGATGGTATTTATTTTGATGAATCAATTGCTTTTATGGAAGAAAATGGAATTTCTAAAGATAATATTCTGCCTATTACATACATTAATTCAAATGCTGATGTCAAAGCAAAGGTCGGTGAGATGGGTGGGCTTGTTTGCACGAGTTCAAATGCAAAATTTATTATTGCAGAAGCTCTTAAAGTTGGTAAAAAGATTTTATTTGTTCCAGATAGATGTTTAGGACAAAATATTGCTAATCAAATGGGACTTAACTCTATGGTGATTGGTGATGGTGGAAATCCACAAGATAATGACATAATCTGTTATGATGGATTTTGTTCTGTACATCAACTTTTTTCTCTTGATGATATAAAGTTTTATAGAAAAAAATTTCCAGATATTTTAATAGCTGTTCACCCTGAATGTGATCCTAAAATATGTGATGAATCAGATTTTGTAGGATCAACTTCTCAATTAATCAAATACATAAAAGAATTACCGATTGAGCAAAAAGTAGCTGTTGGAACTGAGTTTAATATGCTCAATAGGCTTAGATCTAAAAATACTTATGTTCTATCTTCAACTAAACCAGAATGCCCAACAATGAATGAAACAACCTTAGAAGATGTCTATATCACTTTAAAAGCGATAGAAGATTGTGAACCGATTAATGAAATTCAAATTGATGAGAGTACTCAAAAATGGGCAAAAATTGCACTAGAGAGGATGTTAGCATTATGATAGAAGAATTTGTAAGGGAAAGTTTAGCCCAAGATGTAGGTCGAGGTGATTTATATGCTTTAGTAGAACCTAGTATTGATTGTAAGGCTAATATTATCGCAAAGAGTGAGGGGATAATGGCAGGAATTATCTATGTAAACGCTTTAGCAAGATTAGAAAAATTTGAAATTATTTGGAATAAGGAAGATAGTGACTCTTTTGATTATGGTGATATTTTAGCAGTTTTAAAAGGCGATTCCCATACTATTTTAAAAGTTGAAAGAACAGTTCTTAATATTTTACTTCATGCAAGTTCTATCGCCTCATTGACAAAACAATATGCTAAAATTATAGAGCCTTATGGAGTAAAGCTTTTAGATACAAGAAAAACAAGACCACTTTTAAGAGTTTTTGAAAAATACGCTACAAGATGTGGAGGTTGTATAAATCATAGAATGGGACTTGATGATTCCTTAATGATAAAAGATACACATTTACAAACTATTAAAAATTTAAAAGAGTACATTGTAAAAGCGAGAAAAAAGATACCCTTTACTTCAAAAATAGAAGTGGAAGCACAAACATTTGAAATAGCATGTGAAGCTATGGAAGCAGGGTGTGATATAGTAATGTGTGATAATATGATTGCGAATCAGATCTTTGAAATAGTCAAGTTTAGGGATGCTAATTTTCCTCATATACTTTTAGAAGCGAGTGGAAACATTTCCTTAAACACTATAGAATCTTATGCAAGATGTGGTGTAGATGCAATAAGTAGTGGTTCTTTAATTCATCAAGCTAATTGGATTGATTTTTCTATGAAAATGGACTAAAATTTTAGATTATGGCTGATGATGCTGAAAAGACTGAAGAACCCAGCCCCAAAAAAATAGAAGATGCTAGAAAAGAGGGGAATGTTCCAAAATCTCAAGATGCTTCAGGTGTTATTACTCTTTTTGTTGCAATTCTAGCTATTTTGATGTTGTTTCCATTTATGGCAAAACAAGTTATCATGCTTTTTAAATATTATTTTTCGCTTATTGGAATGCCACTAGATAAGTCCTTCATGGTAGATATTGCTATTGTTACTTTTAAGCATACATTATTAACTATTTTGCCTTTGGCTGTTGCAGTTGCAGTTGCAGGTGTAGTTGCTGCTATAGCACAGTTTGGATTTCTTTTTACACTCGATGCTATTCAACCAAAGTTTAGTAAAATAGATCCTATTAAAGGAACTAAAAACCTTTTTTCTATAAAGAAAATCATTGAAGGTGTGAAAATTACATTTAAATCATTTACGACACTTGGTGTTGGATTTATATTTTTCTTTTTATTTATAAAGGAGTTACCAACAGTTGCTTTATTTTCTTTACCCGATCAGCTTGACTGGTTAGTAGAAAAAATGATTATCATTGCATTTGTGATGTTATTTGTTATTTTTATTTTTGCAATTATTGATGTAATTATTGTTAGGAAACAGTATTTTGATGGGCTTAAAATGAGTAAACAAGAGCTAAAGGATGAGATGAAAAATATGGAAGGTGATCCATTAATAAAGTCCAAAATTAAACAAAAACAAATGGAGATGTCACGCCAAAGAATGATGTCGGCAGTTCCAGAAGCTGATGTAGTTATTACAAATCCAACGCATTATGCAGTTGCTTTAAAATATGATGAAAATAAAGCCGCACCTATTGTCGTAGCTAAAGGAATGGATGTCATTGCCGGAAAAATTAAAAAAATAGCACGTGAAAATAATGTGCATATAGTACAAAATCCACCTCTTGCTAGAAGTCTGTACAATGAAGTAGAAGTTGAAAAACCAATACCAGAAGCACTTTTTGAGGCTGTTGCAGAAGTTTTAGCATATGTATATAAAATGAATAAGAAATGAAATTAGTGTATAATTTTAAATAATGAATAATATAACAAAAAGAATTGATGAAGCAAAACATATTGTTGTTATTGCACATCTTAACCCTGATACTGATTCTCTGAGTAGTGCTAGTGCTATGTATACGCATTTATTAAGACTACATAAAAAAGTATTTTTTTTCTGTGCGAGTAAAAATATTGATAATAAATTTAGTTTTTTGCCATGGTTTGAAAAAATAAGGAGTAGTTTTCCAAGTTCTTCAGACTTAGCAATTTCTTTTAATTGTGCCTCTTCAAGTAGAATAGGGATGAGTTTAGACTGTGATTTAATCAATATTGACCATCACGAACAAAATATAAATTTTATTAGTACTAGCCATATGTTATATAATTATTTTAAAGTCAATAATATAAAGATTAATAAAAAAATGGCAACAGCTCTGTATTCAGGATTATTAGATGGTTCTGATGGTTTTTTATCTGATAAAGTTGATGCAAGTACTTTTAATCTTTCAAGTGAACTTATAGAACTCGGTGCAGAGTACAAAGTGTGTAATAAATTTATAATGAAGTATCAGACATTAGCTGGTTTAAGATTAAAGGCTATAATGCTCACAAACATGAATTTATATCTTGATGCAAGACTTGCATTATTTTTAGTTTCTTGCGAGGATATGAAAAAAAGTGGTGCTATTTGGGAGGATTGTGAAACTCCTTTAGAGGAAGCTTTATCTTTACCAAGAACTGAAATTTCTCTTTTAATACAAGAAAATATAGATTTAAGTCTTAAAGTGTCTATACGTTCTTGTGGCATTTTAAATGCTTCAACTATAGCGATTAAGTTTAGTGGCGGTGGGCATCAAAGTAGAGCAGAATTTCATCTTAGCTCAAAATATACTTTGCAAAGTGCATCGAAAATAATTTTACAATTAATAAATAAGGAAATATAGATTGGAAAAAAATAAATCTAATTCAACAATAACCGTAATGCTTTTTATTTTAATTATTTCGGGTGTCTTTTTTGTCTACACCTCAGATACATTTGAAAGAAATAAGCCTACCATAGAGATAAATAACAATGGATATTGGAATTTAAAAAAACCATTAAATATTTCTATAACTGATGAAAGTGGTGTTAGGCTACATAAAATAACTCTTCATAGTACTAGTGGAAAGGAGGTACTAAGTAATGAACAATATATAGAACCTCAACAATTACTAAATATTGAAGTAAAACCTCCGCGAAGTATATTTTCGATAAAAGAAAAAGAAGTACGATTAGTCATAGAAGTTAATGATGCAAGTTCTTGGAATTTTATGAATGGGAATAAGACTACAAAAGAATTTAAATTTATTATAGATAAAAAAAGACCCCAGTTAAGTATTTTAAGTAACTCCTATAAAATTACTAAAGGTGGTTCAGCTTTAGTAATTTTTAAAGTTCAAGATGAAAATTTAGAAGATATTTATATAGAATTAAATAATAAAAAAAGCTTTAAAGCACAAACTTTTTATGAAGAGGGTTATTATATAGCATTACTTGCATGGCCTCTTAGAAATAAAACTTTTAAGGCGACCATTGTAGCAAAAGATTATGCTGGAAATATTTCTAAAACACATATACCTTTATATCTTAAGCAAAAGAAATATCGAGTATCTAAAATTAAGATTAGTGATAAGTTTTTAAATGGAAAAATTGCAGATTTATCCGAAGAGTTTGAAGAAACTCAGGGTTTGATTGATCAGATTGAACAGTTTAAGATGATAAATGAAAAAGTGAGAGCTAAAAATGAAAAACTAATTCATGATTTATCATCTAATGTGCCAGATGATATAGTAAATGAATTTGAGATAAAAGAGATGTATCCATTAAAAAATGGAAAAGTTGTTGCTTCTTTTGGTGATTACAGAATATATTTATATAAAGGGAAAAAAATAAGCGAATCTTATCATCTTGGTTTAGATTTAGCTTCAAATGCGATGGCGAATATTAAACCTCAAAATGATGCTAAAGTTGTCTATTCTGATTATAATGGTTTGTATGGAAATATGCCAATGTTATATCATGGATTAGGCTTATATACTATATATGGGCATTGTTCTAGTACTAATATTAATGTAGATGATATAATTGAGGCTAATAGTGATATTGCAAAAACAGGTAAAAGTGGGTATGCTATGGGTGATCATCTTCATTTTGGCGTATTAGTCCAAGGTATAGAAGTTCGTCCAGAAGAGTGGATGGATAAAAAATGGATTAAATTGAATATTACAAATGTAATAAAAACTGCTAAAGAGATCATTAAAAAAAATTAAAAATAACTTCTTTGATTAAATAAATAAGAGAAATCCTCAAGGAGGGGAAGTTATCAAAGAATTCACTTCTTTGATAAAGGAGATAAAATGTATCAAACTACTATAGAAAAACCTGTTGAACTTGTTGGAATAGGACTTCATAAGGGTTCACCCGTTAAGCTTAGACTAGAACCTTTAGAGGACAATAGTGGAATAATTTTTTATCGTAGTGATGTTGATGTTGCTATACCTTTAAATCCCCAAAATGTGGTGGATACAAAAATGGCTACAGTCATAGGAAAAGATGGCTATATTATATCAACAATAGAACATATGCTCTCCGCTGTATATGCTTATGGTATTGATAATTTAAGAATTATACTAGATGCTGATGAAGTACCCGTGATGGATGGAAGTTCTGCTAGTTTTTGCATACTTTTAGATGAGGCAGGAATAAAAGAACTACATTCTCCAAAAAAAGTAATGAGAATTAAAAAAAATATTATAGTTCAGGAGGGTAATAAGTATGTTAAATTATCTCCATCTCCTGATTTAAAATATAATTTTACCATTAAGTTTCCTCATCCAGTAATTCAAAAACAAGAATATATTTTAAAATTTACCAAAGAATCTTATAAAGAGGAAATTTCTCGTGCTAGAACTTTTGGTTTTTTACATGAAGTGCAGTATTTACGTTCAAAAGGTTTAGCCCTTGGTGGTTCTCTTGAAAATGCAATAGTCTTAGATGACAAGAAAGTATTAAATCCTGAGGGACTGAGATTTTCAGATGAGTTTGTAAGACATAAAATTCTTGATGCTATTGGCGATATGTCACTCATAGGTATGAATTTTATTGGTAACTATGAAGCAATGGCAGGAAGTCATGATTTAAATCATAAGCTTACCTTAGAACTTTTAAAAGATGCAGATAACTTTGAAGTGATAGAACTTGTAGGCGAAAAAGTAAAGGAACTTGAAAAAGCATATGCCTAAAAATGTGAATGTTCTCTTAATAGCTCTTTGCTCTCCTATAAAAATTGGTATATATGAAAATAAGCAACTTATAGATACCATAGTTTCAAATGATAAAAGTTCAAATGTCCTCCCCCGTATTTATAAAACAATTTTAAACTCTTACAATGTAGAAAAACTTTTTTTTGCGAATGGTCCAGGAAGTTTTATGGCGATTAAAGTGGCCTATATATTTTTAAAATCTTTAAGTATTTTAAAAAAAATACCACTTTTTGCAACAGATGCTTTTTATTTTAATAAAAATCAACCAATAAAAGCGATTGGAAAGCTATATTTTGTTAAAATAGGATTAGAAATAAAAACTCAAAAATTAGAAATAGTACCAGAAGTTAGATTTGAGCTTCCCGTTGTACTTGATTATAATGAGTTTCAAGAAAAGTCAACACCGCTTTATTGTATAGGTGCTGTTGTTTAGATTATAAAAAAGGTGCTTCAAGCATGATAATAAGCGTTCCCGCAACTTCTGCAAATCTTGGACCAGGATTTGATTCTTTAGGTTTAGCCATTGATTTAAGAAACCGTGTTGAGTTTCATCAATCGAAATTTTTTAGTGTATCTATTAGAGGTGAAGGTGAAAATAATCCTAGATTAAAAGGAAATAACCTTTTTATTAGTATATTTAACGAACATTATTCACGTCTTACAAAGAAAAAACAAAACTATAAATTTACATTTTATAACTCTATTCCAATGTCTCGTGGTTTAGGTTCTTCTTCTGCTGTAATTGTTTCTGCAATAGCATCAGCACATGAAGCAGCAGGAATAAGAGTTTCAAAAAGAAGAATTTTAAATCATTCACTTGTCTACGAATCCCATCCAGACAACATAACTCCTGCGGTAATGGGTGGTTTTAATGCTGCAACGGTTGAAAAAAATAAAGTTTTTTCCCAAAAAAAACATCTTCCAGACTACATTAAAGCTATTGTTGTTATTCCTAATAAGCAAATGAATACAGCAAAAGGAAGGATGTTTCTTCCTAAATCGTATTCTAAAGAAAATGCTACTTATAATCTTTCACATACAGCTTTAAGCGTAGCTGCATTCTTTAATGAAGATTGGGAAATGTTAAAGTTGGCATCTCAAGATAGATTTCACCAAAAAGCAAGGATGAAAACACTCCCAGAACTTTTTTCTGTTCAAAAAATAGCTTATGAAAGTGGAGCACTAATGAGTACCTTATCAGGGAGTGGATCTACATTTTTTTCAATGGCTTATGATGAAGATTCAGCAACGATAGCAAATAAATTAGTTCAAAAATTTCCAGATTTTATAGTAAAAATCTTAGATTTTGATAATTATGGTCTAATAATAGAGAAGTAACTCTATTAATTAAAGTAAGTTTTAGATACAATGTCAAAAAAATTTCATAAAGTTATTAGGATGTGTATTTCTTGTAGAGATAGAGCTGAGCAAAAGCTTTTAGTAAGACTTCAATGTAATGAGGGCATGCTAAAAGCTTTTAAAAATAGTGGAAGAAGTTTTTATATATGTAAGGCTTGTCTTTTGAATGAAAAACAAATCATGAAATCACTTATGCGGCAATGTAAAAGTGGCGATAAAGATAAAATTGCAATCAGACTAAAGGAGATCATCACTGATGATAGAGAAAGTTAAAGTAAGTGAGATAGCGGCAGAATTAGGGATAGCATCAAAAGATGTTGTTAAAAAAGCACAAGACTTAAATATAGAAGTAAAGGCTGCAAATAGTACTGTAACTATGGAAGAAGCAGATAATTTAATGAAGTTTATTATGAATGGAGAAGTCGTACCTACAGAAGTTACAAGATCTTCAACTGTACTAAAAGAAGACAAAAGCGAAAGCTCAGAAAAGTCTGTTAATGAAAAAATCACAATGGAGGTAGAAACTCAAATTCCTTCAGAGCCAGAAAAAGAGAAAACAATAGAAGAAGTTTCTGCTAAAATTGTTGAAAAAAAGGCTCAAGTTCCTAAGAAAATAGGTATTATTAAAATACAAGTAAATACTATGCCTCAAGTAAAGAAATCTGGTCTTAAAATTGTTAAAAAGAGAAAGCCGAAAATAGTTGAAAATTATTCTATACCGACTAAACAAGTTTCAGTATCTTCTTATGGAAAAATGAGTGCGGAAGTATTAGAAGAATTAGCTCAAAAGAAAAGATCAAGATCCTCTTCATCGACAGCGAGAAAACAAGAGCAAGGTACTCGAATGGATATTTTCGGTGGTTCTATGGCTGATGTTTCTATGGATATGGATGGACAAGTTACTTTACTTGATCTAAATTCTACTGAACGGGCACCCCTTCCAGTAGAAGAACCAAGAAAACCACGCGCACCAAAACCTGCGGGAAGAAATGCAAATAAAAAACAAGCACCTCGAGGTAGAAAAGTTCGTAAAGAGAGAAAAACGAAATACGCAAAAGCTAAACAAGAAGAGGAAATTGTAACTCATGTAGAAATTCCTGAAGATATTCGTGTTTATGAGTTTGCAGAAGCTCTTAAACGTCCAATGTCAGATATTATAAAAGTTCTTTTTGATCTTGGAATGATGATGACGAAAAATGATTTTCTTGGAAACGATGAGATAGAGATCCTCTCCGAAGAGTTTGATGTAGAAGTAACAATTATCGATCCTAAAGATGAATTTACGCATGTTGATGATGATATTGAAGAAGATTCTGATGCAATACACAGAGCTCCTATCATTACTATCATGGGTCATGTAGATCATGGTAAAACTTCTTTACTTGATGCTATCCGTGAAGCAAAAGTTACTGAGGGTGAAGCTGGTGGCATTACACAACATATTGGTGCTTATACTATTGAGCAAGACGGTAAGGCAATTACATTTATAGATACACCTGGTCATGCAGCCTTTTCCCATATGCGTCAAAAAGGTACTGATATTACAGATATTATCGTTATCGTTGTTGCAGCTGATGATGGTGTAAAACCTCAAACTCTTGAAGTTATTAAACTTGCAAAAGAATCAGGTGCTCCAATTATCGTAGCATTAAATAAAATGGATAAAGAAACAGCACAGCCAGATATGGTTAAAGGTCAGATGGCTGAACATGGCGTTAACCCTGTTGATTGGGGTGGTGATGTAGAATTTATTCCTGTTTCTGCAAAATCTGGTATGGGTATTAATGATTTACTTGAAAATATTCTTACTACGGCTGAGATATTAGAACTCAAAGCAAATGTTAATGCTCCAGCAAAAGCATCTGTAATTGAATCATCTTTAGAAAAAGGGCGTGGTCCAGTAGCTACTGTGATTGTCCGAAATGGTACACTCAAAGTTGGTGATTATGTTGTTTGTGGTGCTGCCTATGGTCGTGTTAAAGCAATGATTGATGAGCATAAAAAACAAATAAAATCATTGTTGCCAAGTCATACAGCAGTCATTGCAGGTCTTAATGAAGTTCCAGCATCTGGTGAGACTATGATAGTTATGGATTCTGATAAAGAAGCAAGAGAGTTCGCAATGAAGCGTCATGAATATGATAGACATAAAGAACTCTCAATCTCTACTAAATCATCATTAGAAGATATGACAGCGATGATTGCAGAGGGTAAACTTAAATCTCTTAAAGTAGTTCTTAAAACTGATGTTCATGGTACTTTAGAAGCTATTAAGTCATCTATTACAGCACTCAGAAATGATGAAGTTAAAGTAAATATTATTAGCTCTGGAGTTGGTGGTATTACTGAAAATGATGTAGAACTTGTGAATAATTCTGAAAATTGTATACTTCTTGGATTTAATGTTCGTCCAACGGGTGCTGTTAAAGCCGCTGCAAAACAAAAAGGTGTTGAGATTAAAACATACTCAATTATTTATCAATTGATTGATGATATTACTGGAATGCTTACGGGTATGATGGCTCCAAAATATACTGAAGAAAATACAGGTCAAGCAGAAGTTAAAGAAGTATTTAAAATTCCTAAGGGTCTTGTTGCTGGTTGTATTGTTGTTGATGGTAGACTTATTCGTGGTGGTATGGTTCGTGTTATTCGGGAGGGTGTTGTTCACTATGAGGGTGAGCTTACTTCACTTAAACGCTTTAAAGATGATGTTGATGAGATTGGTAATGGCTATGAATGTGGTGTTGTCATAAGTGGTTATGATGATGTCATTCCTGGTGATATACTGGAAACATTTAAAAAAGTAGAGCAAAAAATTTCATTATAGATAATATTATGAAGGATAATTTGATTTATGACTGAAGCACAAATAAAACTAAAAAGAACAGAGTCAATTCTTAGTGAGTTAATACCTCAAGCATTGGCTGCTATGAATGATAAACGACTTCATAATTTAAATATTATTGAAGTTAAATGCTCTCGTGGTAAGAGTGATGCTAAGGTCTATATCAATCCTTTAGATTTCTCAGAAGAAGAAAAACGAGATTACCTCAAGTTACTTCGTAAGGCTCGTCCTATTATTGAAACACATTGTTTAAAAGATCAAGGTTGGTATAGATGCCCCACATTTACATTTGAATTTGATGAGCATTTAAAACAAGCACAAAATATTGAAAAATTATTTAAAAAAATTGCTCAAAATAAAGGAGAAAACTAATGTCTTTACAAAGCGATATAAACTCACTTGTAAAATCAGTTGATTTAGAACTTTATGATACATCTATAGTGAATGAAAATGAAGAGACTATTTACCGTGTAAGTGTTATCTCCACTAAGATAAAGGATCAGAAACGAGAGAGTGTACCTCTTGATGCTTATGTAGAATTAACACACCTTCTTTCCCCTCTTTTGGACGTAACACCTCCTGTTTCAGGTGAGTATAGATTAGAAGTTGGAAGCCCAGGGATTGAGAGAAAAATAAGCACTATCAATCATTTTAAAATGAGTATTGGTGAAAAAGTCTCAATTTTAGCTGATGAAAAACAAAAATATCGAGGAACTTTACTAAAAATTGAAGCTTCTAATATTTTTTTAGAAATAGAAGATGAAATAGTTGAAATTAAATTTAACGATATAGTCAAGGCAAAAACTTATTTTGAATGGTAATAAACGATAATTTTTTTATGCGTCTGGCTATTGAAGAGGCGTGGAAATATCAAGGTTTAACTTATCCAAATCCAGCAGTTGCTTGTACTATTATTGGTAGAAGTGGTGAAATCTTAGCTCTTGAAGCCCATCATAAGGCAGGGGAAGCTCACGCAGAAGTGAATGCACTAAAATCTGCTTATTATAAACTTACTGAAGATAAATATATTTTATCTTTAGAGAATTCACTTGATATTCATACATATCTTTTAAGTAATCATAATAATCTTTTTAAGAGTTGCACTCTTTACACAACATTAGAACCTTGTTCTCACTCTGGAAAAACACCATCATGTGCATATCTCATAAGTGATCTTGGTATCAAAGAAGTATATGTTGGAAGTTATGATACAAATCAAGAAGCACACAATGGAAATATGATTTTGTCAAAAAATAATTGTCTTGTATATACTGAAGTGATGAAAAAAGAATGTGATGCACTTCTAAAACCTTTTAATATTTGGAGAAAGAAAAATTTTGTATTTTTCAAATGGGCCCAAAGATTAAATGCTACTATAGACGAGGGTGAAATAAGTTCACAGGAGTCAAGAAAAAATGTCCATGCAATGCGTGATGTTTGTGACTTACTCGTAATAGGAGGCAATACTGTTAGAGTAGATAGACCAACTCTTGATGCAAGGTTAGTAAATGGAAAAGCTCCAGATATTTTGATTGTATCTCGTGAAAAAGAGTTTGACACATCAATAGCATTATTTCATGTTCCAAATCGAAAAGTATTTATACAAAGTGATTTTTCAAAACTCAAAGAGTATAAAAACATCATGATAGAAGGGGGGTCAAATATGTATGAACTCTCACGAGAATATGTTGATATGTACCTTTGTTTCATTGCCCCAAAACTTGGAGGAAATGAAGTATTTAAAAACAATAAAGATGATTTTGAAATCTTAAATATACAAAAGAATACTCAAGATATAATTATGTGGATGAGAAGGAAAATATAAGTTATGCAAAAACAAGAAAAGATAGTTTCAATGTTCGATGACATTGCCCCTACATACGACAGAGCAAATCGTGTAATGAGTATGGGTATTGATAAGTCTTGGAGAAGAAAAGCCTGCAATTTATCTTATGAATTTTACGCAAAAAAGCAAATTGATAAGATTGTAGATGTTGCTTGTGGCACAGGTGATATGATGGATTTTTGGAGTTCTAGGGCGAATAAACTGCATATTGATATAACAGAAATAGTGGGTGTTGATCCATCCGTTGGTATGCTTGATGTTGCAAAAAAGAAATACCCTACATTTAAGTACCATATTTCAAAAGCTACAGAAATTCCCCTTGAGGACGCAAGTAGTGATATAGTCAGTATTACATACGGAATTAGAAATGTTGTTCAACGCAAAGAAGCACTTGATGAATTTAATAGAGTACTCAAAAAAGGTGGACTTGTTGTAATATTAGAATTTATGAAAAATAAAAATCCATCTCTATTAGGGAAAATGAGAGATTTTTATATGAATAAAATATTACCTAAAGTAGGTGGTATAATTTCAAATAATCTCGAAGCTTATGAGTATCTTCCAAACTCTATAAAAGATTTTTCTACCGTAGAAAATATGCAAAATGAACTCCAAAGTGCTGGATTTGAAATGCTTTATACAAAAAGTTTTTCTATGGATATATCCACACTTCTTATCGCAAGAAAAAAAGAAAATATTTGAGTTTATAATTATCAAGGTAAAATAATCTAAGATTAGTTAAAATAACGGTATTAATATTTTCTATAAGGAAAACTTACAGTGCAAAAGAAAATTGAAACGGTAAAAACTCTTCTTGAAGCCTTACCATTTATAAAAGAATTTAACAAAGAGATAGTTGTTATAAAGTACGGTGGTTCAGCACAAACATCACCACAGTTAAAAGAGAAATTTGCTGAGGATATTTTACTTATGTATCTTGTTGGTATTCGTCCTGTTATTATTCATGGTGGTGGGAGTAAGATTACTGAGATGCTGAATGCTTTGAGTATTCATACAAAATTTATAGAGGGTCAAAGAGTAACCACTAAGGAGGTTATGAGAATAGCTGAGATGATTTTGAGTGGTGAGATAAACAAGGACCTTGTTTCACTTCTAAACTCTCATGGAGCTAAAGCGATTGGGATAAGTGGTAAAGATGCTCATTTCATAACAGCAAAAGCAAAAGACTTTGCAAAATGGGGACTTACTGGAAATATTACCAATGTAAAATCGGAAGTTATTTGTAATTTAATGGCAGAAAAATTTATCCCAGTTATCGCACCAATTGCTGCAGCAGATGAGATGGGACATCCTGGTTTTAATATAAATGCTGATTTGTGTGCCTCTTATGTAGCTAAAGCTATAGGAGCAAATAAGATAATTTTTTTGACAGATACATCAGGTGTCCTTGATAAGGATAAAAAACTCCTAGATACCTTGACAAAAGCACAAGTTGAAAAATTAAAATCTGATGGAACTATCCATGGGGGCATGGTGCCTAAGGTTGATGCATGCTTAGAAGCTATAAATGGTGGTGTAAAAAAAGCACATATTATTGATGGTCGATTAGAGCATTCAATGTTATTAGAGTTATTTACTTCTGAGGGTATCGGTACACAAATAGTTGAATAAAATTTGCTATAATACAAGAAGATAATGATGAATTATATTTTACAAGTTCTTATTCTCACGGCTTTTATCTCTTTATCTTTACATTCAAATGATTATCAAGAGATTGTAAATATAAAATTAAAAAAAGATGTACAAAAAAAAATTCTTGTAAAATATGCTAAGAATGAAAAGTTATTTAAATTTAGATGGACTTTGTATACTGATGGTGGCTTAGTTATTTTACGATCATATGATAGAATTCTTGGGCAAAATATACTCTATGACAAGCTAAAAAGTAGAAGCTTTAGAGTTGAACTTATGACAAGAGGCGGATCGCATTATGCTGTTCCCTATATTTTGGTAAAGTTTATAGAATTTGATTACAAGACAGATGAAGCAATATTTCAGTTGTTTTTATCAGATACTCATTCTAAAGTAAGACTAGAGTATTTAAAGAAAGAGAATTAAATGAGGGTAAATGCAAAGAGTTGAGAGTGAAATAGCAAGACTAATACAAGAGATAGATTATGATGAGGTAACTCGTCTTTTTGAAATGCTTAGTGGTGGGAAAAGAGTCCGAGCAAAATTGATTTTAAAGATTGCAGACAAAAGTGAAAAAGCCCCACTTTTAGCAGCGGTTGTTGAGTTGATTCATGCGGCAAGTTTACTTCATGATGATGTGATTGATGAATCGCTAACACGTAGGGGTGTAGCATCAGTAAATGCTATTCATGGAAGTAAGACTGCTATTATGCTTGGAGATATACTTTATTCAAAAGCATTCACTGAGCTTGTTAATTTTGATAAAGATGTAGCTAAAGTAATTGCTAAGTCTGTAACAGAATTATCTAAGGGTGAGATGATGGATGTAAAAATGGCAGAAGCATTTAACTTTGATGAAAAAAAATATCTTGATATGCTTTATCTTAAAACCGCAACGCTTATAGAATCAGCAGCCATTGCATCCGCTTTACTTGTGGGTAAAGATGCACAAAAACATGGAATATATGGAAAAAATTTAGGACTTTCATTTCAAATCATAGATGATATTTTGGATATTACTTCCGATGCTAAGACTCTTGGAAAACCTGCTATGAATGACTTTGTAGAGGGGAAATGCACACTTCCATATATTCACCTTTATCATGCTTTAAATGAGGATGATAAGAAGAAACTTCAAGGTTTACATGCAAAAAAACTTATGGATCAAGAACTTATCTGGATAAGAGAAAAGATGCAGCAGTATGGCTGTATTGAAAAATCATTTATTCTAGCCAAAAAACTCTCAAATGAAGCGATGCAAGCCGTTAAAGAAGATTTAGCCCTTGTGAGTATTTTAGAGACAATGATAAAAAGAAGTTATTAATGCATTATTTAATCATAAGCTTTTCACATAAAAATTCAAGTATAGATATACGAGAAAGATTATCTTATCCTCATGATAGTGATATGCACGCTTGTTTAAAAAAGTTAAATTCATCTGATGTTATCAATGAAGTTATCCTAATCTCAACCTGTAATAGAATGGAAGTTTTATCTTCTTGTAGTGACATAGTAAAAGCTACAAAATATATTTTTGAAATATTAAGCCGTCGTACTAAAATCACAATAGAAGAGCTTGAGGGTCGTGCCGATATTTTTGATGATAGTTCAGCGATTCATCATGTATTTTCTGTAGCTGCATCATTAGATTCAATGGTAATAGGTGAGACACAAATTGCAGGTCAGCTTAAAGAAGCTTTTAGATTTTCTCACGATAATGGCTATTGTGGTAAAAAATTAGCTCGTACTATGAAAAGTGCCTTTAAGTGTGCTGCCAAAGTAAGAAATGCTACAAATATTTCATCTAAACCAGTCTCTTTGGCAAGTGTTGCTGTAAGTAAGTTAAAATCTTTAGTTGATGATATGACTACTAAAAAAGCCTTAGTGATAGGTGTTGGTGAGATGTCAGAGATTACAGTAAAACATTTGATGTCTTGTGGTACTGATGTTTATATTATGAACCGTACAAAACATAAGGCCCAAGCATTAGCACATTCTTGTGGAGCAAAATTTGTGCCTTTTGAAGAGTTGTCAAAAGCTATTAATGAGTTTGATATTCTCTTTACTGCAACCTCATCCCCCGTAGCTATCATTACAGATGAGATAATTCACTCATGTGATTTTGATAGATACTGGTTTGATTTAGCAATGCCTAGGGATATTAACTATCATAAGGGTGAGAGAATAAATCTTTATGTAATTGATGATTTAAAACTTATCGTAGATGAAAATATTGGTATAAGAGAAGAAGCAGCAAAAGCAGCTCACGGTATCATAGGTCGTGCGATAGTTGAATTTTTTGAATCTTTAGCATCATTAGATATTGAACCCATTATAAAAAAGATTTATCAAAAAGCATATAAGGCTGCAAATGAGGAGAGTTCTCGTGTAATTTCAAAAGGTTTTATTCCTCAAAAGTATGAAAAAGAAGCGAAAAAAATGTGTGAACAAGCACTAAAGAAATTTTTGCATGATATGACAAGAAGTATGAGAAACTCTAATGACGAATCGGTTTCAAGTATATCTACAAATATGATGAATATTTTTTCTAAAAGTATAGATAAAACAAAATTGAAAAAAACAGATTTTATAAAGGAAATAAGTGAGAAGAAGTAAAGCTTTCATACCAACAAGTAAAGAAGCACCCTCTGATGCAACTCTAGCAAGTCATCAGTTTTTAGTGCGTGGTGGATTTATCAACCAACAAGGAGCAGGTCTTTATAACTATCTACCTTTAGGAAAAATAGTTTTAGAAAAAATTAAAAATATTGTTAAAGAAGAACTTGACAAGGCTGGATGTATAGAAGTTCAGTTACCATTTGTAACACCTATCTCACTTTGGGATAGAAGTGGTCGTGCTGAGACTATGGGCAAAGAGATGCTCAGACTTCACGATAGACATGATAATGATTTTGTTTTAAGCCCTACAAATGAAGAAGCGATGGTAGAACTTGTTAAAAATAGAGTAAAATCTTATAAAAATCTACCTGTAAATCTATACCAAATAAATACAAAATTTCGTGATGAAGCAAGACCGAGATATGGTTTACTTCGTGCTCGTGAATTTTTGATGAAAGATGGCTATTCTTTTCACGCATCTAAAGAAGATATGCAAAGAGAGTTTGAGCTTATGGAAGCTACATATAAAAATATTTTCACAAGACTTGGACTTGATTTTAGAGTGGTTGATGCTGATAGTGGAGCAATTGGAGGAAGTGGAAGCAAAGAGTTTCATGTTCTAGCAAATAGTGGTGAAGATACTATTATCGTATGTAATTCATGTGATTATGGTGCAAATATTGAAACAATTTTTGAAGATGAGTCAAAGATTGATGCTTATAATGAAAAATCTTATGAAGAACTTCAATCTCAAATTCTTGATGAAAAGTGTAAGTGTGGTGGAGATTTTAGCTTTAAAAAGGGTATAGAAGTAGGGCATATTTTTCAACTTGGAGACAAATATTCTTCTTCTTGTGATGCAAAGTTTTCTGATGAAAATGGTAAGCCACAAGCCTTTCTTATGGCTACATTTGGGATAGGAGTAAGTCGTTTAATAGCATCTGTCATAGAACAAAGTCATGATGAAAATGGATGTATTTGGACAAAAGAGACTGCACCGTATCTAATAAATATAATGGTTTCAAATATTAAAGACTTAGAACAAAGTGATTTAGGCGAAAAACTATATACAGAGTTAAGAGCTGAAAATGTAGAAGTTATTTTAGATGATACAAAAGAGAGATTTGGTTTTAAGATGAAAGATGCTGAACTTATCGGTTTCCCATATACGATTATCATTGGAAAAGAACTTGTAAATGGAAAAGTTCAAATTTATGATAGAAAAACGACAAAGAAAGTATCTGTGAATGTTGATGAAGTGATGTCTGAGATAATGGATTTAATATAAAATGGTATATTTTTTATTGTATCTTTTTTTAGAAGTTATTATTTCAACAAACATAGCATCTTCCATTGGTGGATTAATGACATTTTTCACTATTGTATTTACCGCTTTAGTAGGTATGTCTATTCTTGTGAATTTTAGAAAATCATTAGTGGAAAATATGACAGCAGTTTCTTATAACTGTATAGATTTAGAACAGTTTCAAAGACTTAATTTATTTACATTATTTGGAGCTATTTTTTTGATGATACCAGGTTTTTTAACAGATATAATAGGTGCAATGATGCAGTTTAGTGTTTTTAGCTCTATGCTGGTTAACCGTTATCATGTAAAATCAGATAAATGTAATACCTCTTTTGAGGAAAAACATAATAAAAAGGATTTAGATGTTATTGATGTGGAAATTATTGATAACAACACTTCTATTAAGTAGTGTTGTTTTTGCAAACCAAAATAAAAAAATCGAAGAGTTTTTAAAAGAATCATTTTCTAATAATCCAGCTATATTAAGTTTAGATGTAAAAATTGAAGATACAATGGATGTACCAACAATGGAAGGTTGGAAGGCTTTAATTATTGTTATAGATGCAAAATTAAAAGTAAAAGAGCGTCAAGTAAGACAAAAAATGATATGGTTCAGTAATGGTGAAGTGATTACTAAAGAGTTGATCAGCATTAAAACAGGGGAATCTTTAAAAGATTTAGTAAACCCAAGTTTTAAAAAAGAGTACTACAAAAAAGAAAACCTAATATATGGAAATGAAAATGCAAAACATAAGGTGGCAATTTTCTCAGATCCATTATGCCCATTTTGTGGCACATTTGTACCTGAAGCTATTAATGAGATGAGAAAAGAGCCTCAAAAGTTCGCAATTTATTATTATCACTTTCCACTTGCATCTATCCATCCTGCTGCTGTTGAACTCTCTCAAGCCGCAATTGCTGCTGAATTACAGGGACATAAAGATGTAGTTTTAAATATGTATAAAGTTGAGATAGATCCAAAAGAAAGGGATGTAAATAAGATTTTAAAAGCTTTTAATAAAACTATGAAAACAAATATAAAGGTGTCTGATTTAAAATCTCAAGCAGTGCTAGAACACCTTAGTAGTGATATGAAAATTGCCGATGATCTGATGGTATCAGGAACACCAACTATGTTCTTTGATGATAAAATAGATAAATCAAAAAGAAAATATCAAAGGCTTAAATAGTTGAGGAAAATAATACTAGCAACAAGAGTTTCTGATTTGGCACTTTGGCAGGCTTACCATATCAAAGATAGAATAGAAGAAACTTTCTTAGATCTTGAAGTGGTTTTAAATAAGATTGTAAGTAATGGTGATAAAATTTTAGATAAACCTCTATCACTCATTGGTGGAAAAGGGCATTTTACAAAAGAGCTTGAAGATGCAATGCTCGCAGGTGAAGCTGATATTGCAGTGCATAGTTTAAAGGATGTTCCAACATATATACCTAAAGGTTTAGAGCTTGTTGCGGTTACTCAAAGACAAAATCAAAGTGATGTTTTTTTATCCCACAAATATGAAAATCTTGAAGCACTTCCTCAGGGTGCCGTAGTTGGAACAACAAGTTTAAGAAGAAGAATGCAGTTGCTAAAACAAAGACCTGATTTAAAAGTAAAAGATTTACGAGGCAATGTAAATACTAGACTTAAAAAGCTCAAAGAGGGGCAGTATGATGCTATCATCTTAGCATGGATAGGCCTTCATAGATTGGATTTATTAAAAGATGTACCTTTTAAGCAAAAGCTCTCTCTTGATATGATGATTCCTCCCATGGGTCAAGCAGCTTTAGCAATAGAAATCATTTCTGGTGATGAGAAAATTCGTGAAATTGCAATGAGTTTAAATGACAAAAAAACATTTATATGTACACAAATAGAGAGAGATTTTATATCCAAAATTGGAGCTGGATGCTCCGCTCCAGTTGCTTGTAATGCTGTTATTGATGATGAAAATATAGTATTTAGAGTAATGATTGGTTTTGCTGATGGAACAAATATTATGCAAGAAAAAATAGTTAAAAAAATAACTGAGTCTAGTGACCTAGGTTTAGAATTAGCACAAAAAATGATAAATAATGGTGCAATAAAACTTTTAGCTGATGCGCAAGAGATTGCTTTTAAAGATCAAACTACACAAAGATTATAAAAGATGAAAAAAACAATAGAACTTTTTAAAAAACATGATGAAATTAAGATTATTGACGATGAATTAGATATATATTTAGAAATTCCTCATTTAGCTTATGCAGAAGTGAAAAAAAAAGATGGAGGAAAGGCACTTTTATTTACAAATGTCGTAGATAAAAAAAATAATAAAAAATTTGAAGAGTCAGTATTTATGAATGTTTTTAGTTCTTATAAAAGATGTGAACTTATTTTTGGTCGTACAATAGAATCTGTAGCTGATGAAATTAGCGGACTTTTACATATGAAACCACCAAAAGGTATTATGGATAAATTTTCTATGGCTTCACAAATGTTTTCATTAAAGAATATTTTCCCAAAAAAACTTTCAGCTAAGGGTGAATGTCAGGAAATTCAATATTTCGGAATAAATATTGACCTCTATAAATTACCTGTATTAACAACATGGGAACAAGATGGAGGTCCGTTCATAACTATGGGGCAAGTATATACTCAGAGTCTTGATGGGGAGATGGTTAATCTTGGTATGTATAGACTCCAAGTGTATGATAAAAATAATTTAGGGATGCATTGGCAAATTCATAAAGACTCATCACATTTTTTCGATCAATATCAAAAAGCTGGAAAAAAGATGCCTGTTTCTATTGCTATAGGCGGAAATCCACTCTATGCTTGGTGTGCAACTGCCCCATTACCTTATGGAGTAAATGAACTTTTAATGTATGGACTTATTACTAAAAAATCTGTGAAATTAGTAAAATCACTAACGACACCCTTATATATACCTAGTGATGTTGATTATGTAATTGAGGGTTGGGTTGACACACATAACTTAAAAATGGAAGGTCCGTTTGGAGACCATACTGGGTATTATACCTTAGAGGAATTTTATCCTGTTATGGAAGTCTCGTGTATTACAACAAAAAAAGAGAAAGTATTTTTAGCTACAGTTGTTGGTAAACCACCCTTAGAAGATAAGTATATGGGTTGGGCAACTGGAAAAATATTTTTCCCTCTTTTAAAAACAACAATGCCTGATCTAATTGATTATCATATGCCAGAAAATGCAGGTTTTCATAATTTGATACTTGCAAAAATGCAAACACTTTATAAAGGACATGCAAAACAATTTATGCATGCCTTTTGGGGTATCGGTCAAATGAGCTTTGTTAAACATGCGATTTTTGTCGATGAAAAGGCACCTAATTTAGATAACTACAAATCTTTTAGTATGTATGCACTCAATAGATTTACGCCAAAATGTATGTTTATTACAGAAGGTATACTTGATGCACTTGATCACTCATCCCCTGAAACTTTGGTTGGTGGAAAATTAGGAATAGATCTTACTTCTGCTCATAGTGTAGAATCACCCCAGTTACTTAACGATGAAGAATTGTTTTTTAAGGTAAAAGAACTTTTACCAGACGCAGTACATTTACATCAGTACATGAGAATAACGAAAAATCCAATCACGGTTATATCTTTAAAGAAGAGTAAACCTGTAAAAGAATATTTCCAAATTCTAAAACCATTAAATAAAAATATTAGAATTCTTGTTTTTGTAGATGAAGAAAAAAATGATATTTTTAATCCCTATATGTTAGTTTGGAGGGTCACAAATAATATTGATGCTCAAAGAGATATTTTTATATCAGAACTTATGGTTGGAATTGATGGAACTAATAAAAATAAACTTGATAATTACGATAGGCAATGGCCTGATGATGTTGAGTGTACTTTAAGTGTAGTTAATTCTTTAAAGGAGAGAAAAATTTGGGATTTAGAAGATAAAATATATAATAAATTTCAGTTGTCATAAACAAGAAAATATAAAATAAAATTAAGGAAATATTTATGGATAAAATGTGGTCAGGTCGATTTTCTACAGGTGCTTCATCTTTATTAGATCAGTTTAACGCTTCTATAATGTACGATAGAAAACTTTACAAAGAAGATATTGAAGGTTCTTTAGCTCATGCTGCTATGCTTACAAAGCAAGGTATTTTAAACACAGAAGAGTTACTTGATATTACTAATGGTTTAAACCAAGTGATGTCTGAGATTGAATCTGGTAAATTTGAGTGGAATATATCAGATGAAGATTTACATATGGCAATTGAAAAACGCCTTACTGCTTTAATCGGTGATGCTGGGAAAAAACTTCATACGGCAAGAAGTAGAAACGATCAAGTAGCTGTAGATTTTCGTCGTTATGTTATCCGTAAAAATACTGAAATAGTAGAAGGACTTAAACTCTTGATGCAAGAGATTATAGTTATAGCAGATAAACATACTACGACAATGATACCGGGTATGACACATCTGCAACACGCTCAACCAATTAACTTTGCTTTTCATTTAGGGGCGTATCTTGCTATGTTTAAGCGAGATATAGAAAGGTTTGAGAACTCGGCTAAAAGAAATAATATTTCACCTCTTGGTTGTGCAGCGTTAGCAGGAACTCCTCATAAAATTGATCGTGATATGACTGCACAAATTTTAGGTTTTGATTCTGTGAGTATAAATTGTTTAGATACTGTTAGTGATAGAGATTTTGCCTTAGAAATCTTGTTTAATATCTCTACTATGATGATGCATATATCTAGGCTTAGTGAAGAGCTTGTTATGTGGTCATCATACGAGTTTGGATTTGTTGAACTCAGTGATGAATATTCTACTGGTAGTTCAATCATGCCACAAAAGAAAAATCCAGATGTACCAGAACTTCTTCGTGGAAAAACTGGTCGTGTATATGGTTCACTAATGGGGCTTTTAACGGTTATGAAAGCTCTTCCTTTAGCTTACAATAAAGATATGCAAGAAGATAAAGAGGGTGTTTTTGATGCGGTGCAAACGGCTGAAATATCTTTAGAAATTTTAAAAGAAGCGATAAAAACAATGAAAGTTAAATCTCATAACATGGAAGCAGCATGTTCAGTGGGACATCTCTGTGCTACAGATTTAGCTGATTACTTAGTTGAGAAATGTGATATACCATTTCGTGAAGCACATTTCATAACAGGTCGTGCAGTTGCTAAGGGCGAAGAGATTAAGATTGATTTATCAAAAATGGATTTTAAATACCTCAAAGAAATAGACGCAAGAATAGATGAAGATGTGATGGAATATCTTGCTCTAAGACACTCTATGAATGCTAGAACTTCACAAGGTGGAACTGCAACATCAAGAACACTTGAGCAATTAGAATATTTTAAAAACTACTTAAAAGGAAATTAAAGACTATGAAGATTACAATAACACACAAAGAAGGGATGAAGTTTGAAGCAAAAACACCTAAGAGTAGTTTTATAATTGATTGTCCTCTTATCTCGCCCATAGATTATTTTTTATCTGGAATTATCACTTGTAGTGCAACTGATATTATTTTAATGCCTAAAAATCAAGACAAAACTGTAACAGATCTAGTCGTTGATGGAGAGGTTTTGAGAAATGATGTCGATCCTTGTAAATTTAACACATTGCACTTAACATATAACTTTAATTCTGATGCGGATGATATAACAGCAGGACGTTGGGTAATGGCATCTCTTGAGACCTATTGTTCGACAATAAATACAATAAGAGACTCTACTGCAATTTCGTATTCTATTACACATAATGGTAAGCTTATTAAAGATAATGAAAAACTTATTTCAGGTGCTAGTTCAAATATTGATATGGGAAAAATCGAATCCTGCCCTAATTAAAAATGTCCTTGTGGATCAGAATCAGAAAAATGTCCCCATTTTAATTTTGCTCCACCAAGTATATGAAAGTGTAAGTGGGCTACCTCTTGACCACCATCTGAGCCAATATTAGTAATAATTCTATATCCATTATTTTCAATATTGACCTCTTTAGTTATCTCTTGAATAAAACTTGTCATTCCAAACATAATCTCTGCTGTAACATCATTAAAACTTTCTATATGAGTTTTTGGAATAGCTAAAATATGAATAGGAGCTTTTGGATTTATATCATGAAAAGCTAAGTAGTTATCATTTTCTAAAATGATGTTTGATGGAATTTCTTTTTTAATTATTTTGCAAAATAGGCACATTATATTTCCTTGTAATTCTAAGTCTTTAACATAATTGTAGCATATAAAATAAAAACAAAGCTCTTTATAATGATATTTTTTATACAATGTAGTTCAAAATTTTACAACTATGGATAGATCTATTGAAAGAATGGTACGATAAAATAAATAATACTAAAAGCGTTGGATCTTTAGAAAAGATTCGTATAGCAGTATTTGGAAAAAAAGGTATTTTAGCTGAAAAATTTGCTAAAATGAAAACAGCTGAAAATGAAGAAAAAGCACAAATTGCTAAAGAGTTGAATACTTATAAAAGTTCCCTTATGAATGAATTTGTAGCTAAAAAAATCACTTTACAGACATTAGAACTTCAAGCTGCAATGAAAGCGGAATCTATTGATGTGTCTTTGTATAGTAGTTCATCACAGGCAGGTGCTCTTCATCCTGTAATGGAAACGATGGATAAAATAGTTGAGTATTTTGCATCAATGAATTTTGCGGTAAAAACTGGAAATATGATTGAAGATGATTTTAATAATTTTGAAGCACTAAATCTTCCAAAATATCATCCAGCTCGGGATATGCAAGATACATTCTATTTTAAAGATGAGATGCTTTTACGTACACATACATCGCCTGTGCAGATTAGAACTATGATGAGTACAAAACCTCCTATTCGCATGATAGCTCCGGGGGCTGTGTTTCGTCGTGATTATGATTTAACACATACTCCAATGTTTCACCAAGTAGAGGGACTTTTAGTTGAAGAAGAAGGAAAGGTTTCTTTTGCCAATTTAAAGTATATTTTAGAAGATTTTTTAAAATATATGTTTGGCGATATAGAAGTAAGATTTCGTCCATCTTTTTTTCCCTTTACAGAACCATCAGCAGAAGTTGATATTTCATGTGTTTTTTGTTCAGGAAAAGGCTGCAGGGTATGTTCTAAGACAGGATGGCTAGAGGTTTTAGGCTGTGGTATTGTTGATCAAAATGTTTTTGAAGCAGTAAAGTATAAAAATGTAAGCGGTTATGCTTTTGGTTTAGGTGTTGAGAGATTTGCAATGCTTATACATCAAATCGGTGATTTAAGATCACTTTTTGAGGGAGATATTAAGTTGTTGGAGCAGTTTCAATGATAGTAACTAGGTCTTGGTTAAATGAATGGGTTGATTTAGAAAAAATAGAAATTGATGAGTTATGTAAAACTTTTAATTCTATAGGTTTAGAAGTTGATAGCGTTGAGAGTTATAAGGTAGCAAAAAAAATAGTATTTGGTCGAGTTTTAGAGTGTGAAAAACATCCTGACGCAGATAAATTAAATGTTTGTCAAGTTGATATTGGCTCAAGTATTCGCCAAATTGTTTGTGGTGCTTCAAATGTAAGAGTAGGACTAAATGTTGCTGTAGCTACAATAGGTGCGATGATGCCAAGTGGTTTAGTCATTAAACCTATAAAACTTCGTGGAATAGACTCTGAGGGGATGATATGTTCAGCTTTAGAGCTGGGATTACCAGATTGTCAAAGTGGTATCTTAGAATTAGATTCGAGCATAGGCACATATAAATTAGGAAAGGAACTCTCTACAAATTCATTATTTTTTGATGATGTAATTGAGATAGAACTAACAGCTAATAGAGGTGATTGTCTTAGCATCCGTGGAGTTGCTAGAGATTTAAGTGCAGCCTTTGATAGACCACTTAAACGTCATAGAGAAAATAATAGTGATAATAAGAAAGGTATTGGTAGATTATTAAGTTTAACACATGAAAAGGATTTAGATGTAAATTTAAATTATAAAGTTTTAGAATTAAAAAATCTAGTGCTACCTTTAGTCGTTAAACTTCGTCTAGCACAAATCAAAGAAAATAGAGAAACAGATATCGAGTCTTTATTATTTTATTCTTCACATAGCAATGGAGTAGTTTTAAGAGCGTATGATTATGGCTCTTTTTGTAAAGAAGAATCAAGTAAGGCTAAGGTAGAGTTGTATGAAGATGATAATGGATTCGCTTCTATTTTTTCAAAAAATAAAGCTTCTATTATTGGAGTTATACAAAATGAAAATTCTAAAATCACATATGATAAGGGTAACATCTTACTTGAAGCAAGTTACGTAGCACCAAATATAATTTCTAAGAAAATGGCACTTAATAAGATAGAGTCATGCCCTGTTTTTTATCGCACATCAAGAGGAAGTGAACCTGACTTATGTCATGGTCTTTCAGAATTTTTAAATATTTTAGAGGAAAATTCTGACTCGACAACTTTTTCTGGAAGTATTGCTTATGGTAAATCCTATGAAAACTTTATTATAAGTATAAAGAAAAAAGAGATAGATGATATTATAGGTGCTAAAATTAATATTATGACAATTAGTAAAATCCTTAAAAATCTAGGATTTGACATATCTAAATCATCAACAGATAATATTGTATTAAGTGTGCCACAATATAGACATGATATTGTCAATAAACAAGATATTATAGAAGAGATAGTACGTCTTGTAGGTATTGATAATATTCCCTCAAAAGCATTTGAATTTACTGAAAAAAATAAACTAGAAGATGATTATTTTAAGTACAAAAAAAGAAGTATTTTTAGACATCGTGGGGCAGCAAATGGATTTTTTGAATCAGTCCACTTTGTATTTGATGAGAAAAAAGTTTTACAAAAGTACAACTTTCCTATAATCGAAGAAAAATTAGAGCTTTTAAATCCAATAGTTAATACTCTTGATACTTTAAGAACAACATTAATGACAGGACTTTTAAAAGCTGCATCAAACAATGTCAAATCTGGATATTCTCAAGTAAAACTTTTTGAAATAGGATCCGTTTTTAATGCTAAAAGGGAAGAATCCTTAAAAATGACAATACTTTTTTCTGGAGATAAAGAAGCTGAGTCCTTATCAAATGTAGGGAAAGCTGAAAAAATTGATTTTGCTTTATTTTCTCAAAAAGTATCAAATATCATAGGATCTTTTGAACTTGTACAAAACAAGACTAAGCATAGCTTATCTCATCTTTATCAATCATCAAGTGTCATTATTGATGGTGAAAATATTGGGGAACTCTTTCGTGTTCATCCTGATGTTGAAAAAGACTATGATTTAGAAAATACTTATTTATGTGAGATTGACTTTGATAAGATTCCTTATGGCTTAAAAATAGCTCAAAAAATATCTAAGTATCAAGTTTCGTACAAAGATTTAAGCCTTATTGTACCTAAAACTATGGCTTTTGAAAAAATTCAAAAACTAATTAAAAAAGCGGATATTCCTTCTTTAATAAACTTTTATCCTGTAGATAAATATACTGATAAAAGCTTAAAAGATACTATGAGTTTATCTATCCGTTTTGTCTTACAATCAGGGGATAAAACACTCCAAGAAGAAGATATTACATCTTCTATGAATAAGATACTTAAAGTATTAAAAAGTGAGCTAGGAATTGGACTTCGTGAATAGTGTAAATGTAGCTAAGAGTCAAAAAATTTCTCTAAATATTAGTGAAATTGCTCCAGATAAATCTATTTCGCATAGGTCGGTTATGTTTGCGATGCTTGCAAAAGGTACGAGTGAAATTAAAAACTTTTTACGGGCAGAGGATACCTTAAACTCTTTAAAGATTGTAAAAAAACTTGGTGCAAAAGTTTTTGATGATGGAGAAGTGATTACAATTAGTTCTGATGGAATTAAAGAGCCTTTTGAAATTTTAGATTGTGGAAACTCTGGAACAGGCATGAGACTTTTTTGTGGACTTCTTAGTTCTGCAAAGGGTCACTTTGTTTTAACTGGAGACAAATACTTACGCTCACGCCCAATGAAAAGAGTTACGAGACCATTGCGTGAGATAGGTGCCAATTTTGATGGACGAGATGATGCTAACTTAGCCCCACTGAGCATTAGGGGTTCATCCTTGAAATCATTTGAATATAAATCTAACATTGCATCTGCACAGGTAAAATCTTGTATGATTTTAGCCGCACTACGAGCTGATGGGGTTTGTACATATACTGAACCTGAACTCTCTCGTGATCATACGGAGAGGATGTTAAAGGGCATGGGTGCTGATATTGAAGTAGATGGATTAAAGACTATTATTTCTCCTATGAAAGATTTACTTTCTCCTCTTATCATAAGGATACCAGCTGATCCCTCTTCTGCTTTTTTCTTCGCAGTTGCCGCAGCAATTACACCTAATTCAGATATTGTTTTAGAGGGAGTAACTCTTAATCCTACCCGAATAGAAGCTTTTAAAGCCCTAGAAAAAATGGGTGTAAAAATCACATACACAATGACTGATAATAAATACGAACCAATAGGGGATATAAGAGTAAAATATGGAAGTCTTCAAGCTATCACAATTGAGAATAACATCTCTTGGCTCATAGATGAACTTCCTGCCTTATCCATTGCTTTTGCTTGTGCTGAGGGTACGAGTATTGTTAAAAATGCAAAAGAGTTACGAGTAAAGGAGAGTGATAGAATAAGAACTGTTGTTAATGCACTCAATTCTTGTAATATTCTAACAACTGAGTATGAAGATGGTTATACGGTCAAAGGTGGAGAGTTACAGGCATCAACGATAGATAGTGATGGTGATCATAGAATTGCAATGAGTTTTATCATAGCGGGTCTTAAATGTGGTATGAGAGTTACAGATATTGATTGCATAAACACATCTTTTCCCAACTTTTTCGAGATACTTCAAAAAATAACGCAAGTAGATTTTGATTAATTATGACAATACAATTAGCAAAGAACTATGGTTTTTGTTTTGGTGTTAAGCGTGCCATTAAAATTGCAGAAGAGAATCAAAGTGCATCAACGTATGGTCCTCTAATTCACAACTCAAAAGAGATAGATAGACTAAAAAATGATTTTAAAGTAGGTTTAACAGAGGATTTTACAAGTTTTAAAGCAGGTGATAAAGCGATAGTTAGAACACATGGTATCCAAAAACAAGAATTACAAGAGTTGTATGCAAAGGGGATTGATGTGATTGATGCAACTTGTCCCTATGTAACAAAACCACAAGAGATTACTCAAGAGATGAGTGAGGCTGGATACGATGTAATTATATTTGGTGATAAAACACATCCTGAAATTAAAAGTGTTAAATCGTATGCTACTTATGGTGCGAGAGTAGTGACCTCAATAGAAGAATTACGGGCAATGACTTTTAAAGAAAAAATAGCACTTGTTTCGCAAACTACTAGAAAATTTGAAGATTATATAGAAATAGCCAACTACTTAATTCCTCGATATAAAGAAGTAAGAGTCTTTAATACAATTTGCAATGCAACTTTTGAAAATCAAGAAGCAGTTAAAAATATATCAATTATTTCAGATGTAATGATTATTATTGGTGGCAAGAATTCATCCAATACCAAACAATTATTTAATATAGCAAAAGATAATTGCAAGAGTAGTTATCATATAGAAGATGAAAATGACATAGATTTTACATGGTTTAGGGATAAAAAATCTTGCGGAGTGAGTGCTGGAGCATCTACACCTGATTGGATTATACAAAATGTTCTAAACTCCATTCAAAAGAGTATTGATTTCAAAAAATAAATACCTATTTTTAGTATAAAATTTCAAATTAATAAGAATTATTTTTAGATTAATATTTTTGGAATTATTCATAGATATGGCGCGGTGGACGAGACTCGAACTCGCGACCCCCTGCGTGACAGGCAGGTATTCTAACCAACTGAACTACCACCGCGTATATAATTTACTAAACACCAAAATATGGCGACCCCTAAAGGATTTGAACCTCTGCTCCTACCATGAAGTGATAGTGTCCTTGGCCACTAGACGAAAGGGTCACTGTTTTTCATACTAAAAAAAGGTTTTAACTGTATCTTTATTTAGTTGTGCATAAGATTTTAGCAAAGTACGTAAGCTGAAAACTTCTGTTCAAATAAACAAAATATGGTGGGCATTACAAGACTCGAACTTGTGACATCTACCTTGTAAGGGTAGCGCTCTACCAACTGAGCTAAACGCCCTAAACAAAAATGGCGCGGTGGACGAGACTCGAACTCGCGACCCCCTGCGTGACAGGCAGGTATTCTAACCAACTGAACTACCACCGCGTATATATATCAAAAATGTATTTTGATTTAGTTGTGCTAAAGATTTTAGCGAAGCGTACGAAAGTACGAGAGCCCAAAGCTTAAGTGCAAATAAACAAAATATGGTGGGCATTACAAGACTCGAACTTGTGACATCTACCTTGTAAGGGTAGCGCTCTACCAACTGAGCTAAACGCCCATTTAAAACTGTAATAAATGGTGTCCTGTGATGGATTCGAACCATCGGCCACATCATTAAAAGTGACGTGCTCTACCAGCTGAGCTAACAAGACATTTCTCTAAGTGTTAAGAGGTCGAAATTATAGACAAATCAGTTTTAATTGTCAAGATATTTTTACCTAAATTTAGAAAAACATCTCTTTATCAATGCTTATAAGCATTTTAATTGCCTCAAGAACGCTTTGATCTTGCACATAATTTCTATCTCCTTTAAAATTTAAAAGTATTTCTTTATGCTCTATTTTACTTCTCACACTAATATAAACAGTTCCTACAGGTTTAAGTTTTGTTCCACCTCCATCACCTGCTATACCACTGATAGAGAGGGTATAATCTGCATTACTCACATTCATAATACCCTCACTCATTTGGGCAACAACCTCACTACTTACTGCACCATACTCTTCAAGTACAGTATGTTCTACTCCTAACCAATTATCTTTTAATTCATTTGAATAGGTAACTAAAGATCCATCCAATATTTTAGAAGTTCCATTGTGTTTTGTAAAATAATAACTCAAAAGTCCACCTGTACAACTCTCAGCAAATGATATTTTTTTATTTTTTAGAGATAAAACTTCTATTATATGTTCAATTATATTTGATTTTTTGATTAATTTTTTAGGTAAAAGATTTTTTGCTGAAGTTATAAAATTTGAAATATTTCCATATTTTTTACTCTTTATTTCTACTTTTAACCAACCTTCAACTAATGTTATAACTTCTAAACTAACATCATAAGTTTGAGCCAAAGGGTTTAAAAGTATTAACACTGTATCTCTATCTTCATTAAAAATATTGATAGTTTCTTTATTTTTTTTATATTCTATTAAAATATCTGGCATTTTTTTTCTCTCATCCATAGATATTACATTAATTAAAGAGTCTTCAAATTCTAAAAAATAAGTACCCTCCTTAAATAATTTTACTTTTGAGGGTATTAGCATCCCATCCTTTAAAACTTGATTATCACTTGTAACTGTAGATATTAATTTTCCTATAATAGAAAAATTATTTTTTGTACTCACAATTATTATTTTTTTAGAAGAATGTAACAACTTTTCTAAATATAAGAATAAAGAGTTGTCCCCCTCTTTAAAATAAGTGATTGATGTAATAAATTCACATTTTTCTTCAACTTTTCTAAGAATATATTCTTTTAAAATATCATTGTGTATAAATTTACTTCCCATAAATAAAAGATGTAACTGCATAAATCACCTAACCTTATAAAGTATTTTAGGGGTATTATATCACTTTAAAGAAGCTTTTAAATAGATTAAAGATATAATGCAAAATTATTATACAAAAATATACATACAATTTTGAGGCTTATATGGACTACAAAGACACACTCCTTCTACCAACTACAAATTTTGCCATGCGTGGTAATTTAATTAACAATGAACCAAAGCGTTATGCTACTTGGGATAAAAATAAAGTGTATCAAAAAATGAAAACAAATCGTAAAGATGCACCTAGCTTTACACTTCATGATGGTCCTCCTTATGCAAATGGTCACATCCATATCGGTCACGCACTCAATAAAGTTCTCAAAGATATTATCGTAAAACATAACTATTTTAATGGTAAATCTGTTCGTTTTACTCCAGGTTGGGATTGCCATGGTCTTCCAATAGAGCAACAAGTTGAAAAAAAACTTGGTGGAAAAAAGAAAAAAGAGCTTCTTCAAACTGCTCAAATTCGTAAACTGTGTCGTGAACATGCTGCAAAATTTGTAGATATTCAAAAAGAGGAGTTTAAAACTCTTGGAATTTTAGCTGATTGGGAAAACCCTTATGTAACTATGGACTTTAAATTTGAAGCAAATATTTATAGAACCTTATGTTCAGTCGCTAAGAAAGGTCTTTTAATCGAGCGGAGTAAACCTGTTTTTTGGTCATGGGCTGAGAGAACTGCACTAGCAGAAGCTGAAGTTGAGTATAAAGACAAAGAATCTCACTCTATTTTCATAGCCTTTGAACTTGATGATACGGCAAAAGAAAAATTAAATATATCAGGTAAAGCTGCACCTGTTATCTGGACTACTACCCCTTGGACGATTCCAGCAAATACTGGTATATCACTTAACCCAAATGAAGAGTATGTTCTCACCGATACTGGATATATTCTTGCAAAAGAGTTACTCAACTCCCTTATCAAAGAAGGAGTACTTGAGGGTAAAGTTGTTCAAACATTTAAAGCAACAGAATTTGATAATTTAAAAGCTATAAATCCACTCAATAAGCGTGAATCTCTCATTATCTTAGGTGAGCATGTACTTATGGATAGCGGTACTGGTTGTGTTCATACAGCACCTGGTCATGGAGAGGATGATTACCGTATTGGTCTGATATATGACTTAGAAGTTGTGATGCCAGTCGATGAAACAGGTTGTTTTGATAAGACTATAGTTCGTGATAAGTTAATCCCAAATGCGGAGGACTTCGTAGGTCGTCACATTTTTAAATCAAATGATGACATAATTGAGCTTATGGGAGATGCTGTAGTTAAAGTTTCAAAATTCACGCACTCTTATCCACATTGTTGGAGAAGTCATACTCCTCTTATCTTTAGAGCTACAAGACAATGGTTTATTTCTGTAGATGAAAAACCTGAGGGTTCAGATAAGACTCTTAGAAATATCGCTTTAAGTGAGATAGAAAAAACAATGTTTGTACCTCAAACGGGAAGAAATAGACTTAAATCTATGGTTGAAAACCGTCCTGATTGGTGTATATCTCGTCAGCGTGACTGGGGTGTACCTATCGCATTTTTTAGAGTTAAAGCTACAGGTGAAGTTATTTTCGATGAAAAAGTTCTCAACTATGTTGCTATGATTTTTGAGATGCAAGGAAGTGACGCTTGGTACTCAATGCCGACGGAGCATCTACTCTATCCTGGTAGTGGATATAAAGCAGATGAAGTTGAAAAAGTAACTGATATTTTAGATGTATGGTTTGACTCTGGATCTACATGGAACTCTGTACTAAAGTCAAGAAACTATGACGCAGGAAAATACCAAGCAGACCTTTATGTAGAGGGGAGTGATCAACATCGTGGTTGGTTTCAGTCTTCACTTTTTCTCTCTTGTGCAGTTGAGCATCAAGCACCCTATAAAAGTGTTTTAACTCATGGATTTACTGTTGATGATAAGGGCGAAAAAATGTCTAAGTCTAAAGGAAATGTAATCGCTCCTGAGAAAATTTTAAAAGAATATGGAAGTGAAATTTTACGTCTTTGGGTAGCATCAAGTGATTATCAAGGTGATTTAAAAATCTCCCAAGGTATTTTAAAACAAATCTCAGAGAACTATAGAAAACTAAGAAATACTTTTAGAATTATGCTTGCAAATATCAATGACTTAGAAAGCCTAACTGCTTATGAAGATATGGGTGAACTAGATAAGTGGATTTTAGATGTTTCTTCAAAAACATTTAAAGAGGTTCACACAGCATTTAGCGAATATAACTTTGTAAGTGGTATGAGTACACTTAACAATTTCATTGCAAATGAATTGAGTGGAATGTACATAGATATGACAAAAGATTCACTCTATTGTAATGCAAAAAATGACCCACGAAGAGTGGCAAGTCAAAGTGCTATGGCAATAATAACAAAATCTTTACTTCTTCTAATGGCTCCTATTCTAACCTATACTACAGATGAAATTATAGAACACGCTCCTAGTGTTGTTAAAGGTGATGCAGAGTCGATTTTTGACTTAACATACTCTGAGATACAAATAGGTAATTCTAGTTTTGATGCTGAATATATGATAAAGGTAAGAGAGGGCTTTGGTTCCGTTGTAGATGCACTTAAAAAAGAGAAGCTCATTAAAAGTACTTTGGAGTTAGTCATTCACACCGAATCAAAAATAGCTCTTGAGATGAACTCTACTGATGCAGAAGATTGGTTTGTTGTTTCAGCTGTACTTCAAGACAAACCTGATGAAAAGATCCTTCAAAGTTTTACGGTTAATAAAGACACCTTTATAATCTCAAAAGCAAGTGCTTGTAAGTGTCCTAGATGTTGGAAGTATCAAGCTTTAAAAGAAGATACAGTTTGTAAAAGATGTGAAGAGGTAGTAAGTGCCTAACTTTTCTGAGCCAATTACGATTACATTTATCGGAGTTACTATTGCTCTGATATTTATTCTTATTGGAATTGGAATTTTTTTAGTTAAAAAATTTAAGTAACTAATTGAAAACTGGCACTTTGACCATACCGTAGGTAAGTCAGTTCATGGTGTAAATATACTTATCTTTTAAGATTATTTGTTGTTTGAAGCATTTCATCAGATGTTGTAATCACTTTTGAATTAGAATCATAGGCTCTTTGACCTGTGATTAGGTCCGTTAATTCTACTACAAGTTCAACATTACTCAATTCTACAAAGCCTTGCCTTAACACACCTAATCCGTCGATACCTGGAGTCCCTTCAATTGGCTGACCTGAACTATCAGTTTCTATATAAAGGTTATCTCCCATAGAATGAAGTCCTGATGGATTTACAAAGTTTGTTGTATTTATTTGACCAATTTGTGTGGCTTGAGTTTGTCCTGCTTGAACAACTGTTACAATGCCATCTGTACCTATAGTAATATTTGTAGCATCTTCAGGAATAACTACCTGAGGCACAAGCGTATAACCATCACTATTAACCACTGTCCCATTTGCATCCTTTTTAAACCCACCGTTCCTAGAATAGACTTCTGTGCCATCAGGTAACTCCATCTTAAAAAAACCTCTCCCCGTAATAGCAATATCGAGTTGATTATCTGTTTGTTTTAAAGCACCCTCTGAAAATATTTTATTTATCGCAGTTGGTCTTACACCTAAACCAACTTCAATACCAGTAGGACTTTTCGTAACATCGCTCGTAGATGTTCCTGCATACTGCATTACACGATACATCAAGTCAGCAAATTCAGCACGAGATTTTTTAAATCCTATAGTGTTTACATTCGCTATATTATTTGCTGTTGTATCGATTTGTGTTTGCATCGCCAACATTCCTGTTGAAGCGGTATAAAGTGATTGCATCATATCTGTTTTTCCTTTTAAGCTTTTCTAGCTAATTTATTAATTGCATCGTTATTCATATCATCCATTTGAGAACTCATTGCTTTTTGATACATCCCAACAAGACGGTTTGTTTCAATCATCTGTGTCATCATTTTTACAGCATTTACATTACTTTTTTCAACGAAACCTTGTACAAGAGCCCCACTCTCTTGGAGACTATCTAAAAGTTCAATTCCATCGTATTTAAAAAGATTGTCACCCTCTTTTTGCAATAAATCAATATTATCAGGTCTTGCAATAAAAAGTTTTGAATTTTTTGCCATACTTGCATTATTTGGTAGATTTGTATAAATTTGAGCATTTTTATCAACTTTTATTATGCTTACTTGTGTATGGAATGAAATAGTATTCCCAGAGGAGAAATAATCATCTGCTAAAACTTCATAGCCTTGTTTTGTTACTAAAGTACCCTCATCATTTTTAGTAAAAGAACCATCACGAGTAAGTCGGACACCCTGAGGAGTTTTAACAGCAAAAAATAAACCCTCTTGAGAAAGAGCCATATCCATTTGATTTGAAGTGCTTTGCATAGTTCCAAGAGAAAAATTTGTATATGAATCAACTATTTGAGGTGCTTTTGTAAGTGTTCTATTTAAAAATTTCGCACCATCTCTTGAATTGTTGTCCAAAGGAAGCTCATCTCTAGCTTCTTTTAAAACCCTCATAAAATCACCTACAATAAGGTTATCTTCTTTAAATCCAACTGTATTAACATTCGCAAGATTATTTGCTATTGTATCAAGTCTGTTAAATTGAGCTACCATTCCAGCTGCCGCACTGTAATATCCAGTTTGCATTCTAACCCCTTTAATCAGTATATAAGCAAAATGTGTTCCAAAAAAAAATTATTGTAAATAAAATAAAATATTAAGCTATTTTCGGTATAATCCATTCTTAAAAACTTAAATATAAATCTATGGAGCAAAGTCCAATATGACAGCAAAAGAACTCAATAAAGCAATTGATACATTTTTTAACGATCATAAGTCTAAAGAGTGTACTACTTATGAATCTCTTATAGAGCTTTTTGATAAACAGCCAACAACTTCACAAGCTAAAAATATTTTAAAATTAGCAGTGAAAAATAAAGTTTGCCTTTATACAGCCTCTGAACATGCAAAAAAACTAAATGACAAAGAAGCAAAAGCTAGAAGGGATGCTCAAAGAAAAATGCTTGAAAATAATGAGTCTGATAAATTTGATATTTTAAAAGAGCATGAACTCTTAGAATGGTCTCGTTCTGACTCTCCTGTTCGTATGTATCTTCGTGAAATGGGTCAAATTCCACTTCTTACCAAAGAAGAAGAGATTGAAATTTCTAAAAAAATAGAAGGTGGAGAAAGCATTATAATTGATGCGATATGTTCTGTTCCCTATCTCATTGAATTTATCTTAGATTATAAAGAACCTCTTATAAACCGTGAACGACGTGTTAAAGAACTTTTTAAAAGTTTTGAAGATGAAAAAGAAGATTCAGATGAAAATACAAGTGATGAAAAAGAGGATGTAAAAGAAAAAAAAGATAGTGCTAAATCACTTAGTGAAGATAAAAGTAGAGTTGAAAAGGTAACAATAAGTTTTAAAGCTCTTGAAAAAGCAAAAAAAGATTGGTTAAAGTCAAGTGAAAAAGCACCTGAAGATTTAAATGCTGATATAAATGAAGAGATTATTAATTATTTTCTTGGGGTAACATTTAAGAAAGCTGTTTTAAAAGAAAAACTTTTAGATCTAGGTCCAACATCAAAACTTATCAACGAACTTGTTAAAGCCATGGAAACCGCTCTTAAAAGTGATGATGGGTATGACAAAGAACTCAAACGCCTTGAATACAAACTTCCACTTTTTAATGCTACCCTAAGAGCTAATCATAAAGTTTTAGTTGATAAAATTCAAGAACTTAAAAAAGAGAATATTGCAAATATGGTTCCAGAAGCTACTATGGTTTCTACATATATGGAAATTAAAAAACTTGTTCAAACAAAAGAAGCATCTAAAAATTCTTTTGATATGGAACCAGATAAGTTAGCAGATATTTTAGAGCAAATTAAGCGTGGTAAAAATATTTCTGAAATATCTAAAACTAAAATGGCTAAATCAAATCTTAGATTAGTTGTTTCAATCGCTAAACGCTATACAAACCGTGGATTGCCTTTCCTTGACTTAATTCAAGAGGGAAATATCGGTCTAATGAAAGCTGTTGATAAATTTGAATACCAAAAAGGCTATAAATTTTCAACCTATGCTACATGGTGGATTCGTCAAGCAATTTCACGAGCTATTGCTGATCAAGCTAGGACTATTCGTATCCCAATTCACATGATAGAAACCATAAACCGTATCAATAAAATCATGCGTAAACACCTTCAAGAACATGGGAAAGAGCCAGATGTTGATACAATTGCACTAGAGGTTGGTCTCTCCGTGGAAAAAGTTAAAAATGTTATAAAGATTACTAAAGAGCCAATTTCACTTGAAGCTCCTATTGGGAGTGAAGATGATGGTCGTTTTGGTGACTTTATTGAAGATAAAACTTCCGTTTCACCTGCTGAATCAATATTAAAAGATGATTTAAAAGCTCAAATAGAAACTGTTTTAGAACAACTTAATGAAAGAGAAAAAGCGGTTATTAAACTTCGTTTTGGAATTATGGATGATGAAAGCGATAGAACACTTGAGGAGATTGGAAAAGAATTGAGTGTAACTCGTGAAAGAGTTCGTCAAATCGAATCATCTGCTATTAAGAAATTAAAACATCCTAAGGTTGGGCGTAAACTTAAAAATTATATAGAAGAGTAAAAAAAAATTATGACTTTTGAGCAGCAGTGGTTAGAGCATGATTATAATCCTTTCATACTCTTTGGCTCTAATGGAAAAATAATTTCACTTAATACTGAAGCACAGTTTTTATTAGGCGTTGCTAAAACTTCTGAACTCTTTGAATTAGCATCAAGTTATGCAAATATAAGCTACGGATTTAAAACAACTTTTTTAGAATTAGAATTTGGAAGATTTAAATTTTTTGGTCTTAGTGTTGGATATGAAACCGAGGATGAGATAGGTATCAAGCTCTATAAAATACCATTATTTAAGATAGATAAACCAAAACCAACAGGTGAGCTTACAAATATTTACGCTCTTGTTGATTTATGTATTTCCACAAATTCTATTAATTCTGATATAGTTTTTTTAAAAGAGTTTGATCCAACAATTCCAGCAATAATTATCAATATAGATGAGTTTATTAAAATACTCAATAAGATATATTTATGCTTTAAAAAAAATAAAGAAATTTACACAAAAATATTTTTTAGAGTTGGTGAACACATCAAATTTAAAGAAAAAAAATATAGTCTTTTTTCAATAAGAGTGAATGCAAAGCACAAAGATGATAAAGCTATAAGTATCTTAAATAATTCTGCTAAAAATAGCAGTTTTTTTATAGAGCTAAAAGATACTATAACTATCAACATCCCTATGATTTTATCTTAAAAAAGTTCTTTTGCACTCACTGAACCTGCAATAATTCCAAGAAGTAAAGATGGAAGATAAATACCTATATCTAAAAGTCCATTATTTTGTAAAGCGATAAATCCAAAGACTAAAAAACTATAAGGAATTAATCTAAAAAATGAAGAAGCACCACGAACTCCATGCTTCACACTCTCTACATTCACTATTTTAATCTTTGCACGCTCTTCTTTAACGATTACTTTAAGATCTTTTGCAGGTGCATTATTTATTCCTTGTTCATCATAAAGTTCATGCGGATCTTCTATCTCATCGAGTAATTCTCTTTTACCCTCTTCTTCATCTCCTCTTTGAGTATTATCAATCTTTTGAATAACCATACTCTTATACGCATAAGATGAGCCAAGGATTACAAATAAAGCACTCAAAAATGCCATTTGAACATTCATATAAACTGCTATAGAGTGGCTTAAACTTGAGAGAACAATCAGCTCAGATAAACCCATATAAAGCATCGCTTTTTGTATATTAGTCATTATCTTCTTCTTCAAGTTGTTTTTTTATAGCATATCTAGGTTCTTTGGCTAATTCATTATATACATCTTGTTGTCTTCTATATGCTTTAAATACATTTAAAACCGCAGCTGCTATTCCAATAAGAACACCTATCCAAAATGTCCAAGCAAGTTCTGTAACATTTTTAAGTAAAAATCCAATCCCTACACCCATAGCTACCGCTACAACCATAGATATACCAAGAGATAAATGATTAGCGGCTTCTATTATAGGCTTAATTTTGGGTATTTTTTCTATACTAGACATTTCTTATCTCTTTAAATATTTTTGCACTTGCCTTTATGGTCTCTTCTACCATTGCATCCGTTATTGCTGTTGAGATAAATCCTGTCTCATACAATGAACAGGCAAAGTAAAAACCCTCTCTAAGCATAAGAGAATGAAATTTTGCAAAAATTTCTGCATCAGTATTACTAGCATCATCAAAATTTTTAACAGCTTTTTCATTGAAAAAAAATCCAAACATACTTCCCCTAACAGCAACTTGCATAGTAATACCGCAATTTTTTGCTTCTTTTTGCATACCATAAATAAGAGATTTAGCACGCTCCTCCAAAACACTCATTACTTTGGAATTTTTTTTTAATTTTGTGAGTGCTGCGTAACCTGCTGCCATTGCTATAGGATTTCCACTTAAAGTACCAGCTTGATAAACTAATCCATCAGGTGAGAGCATATCCATAATTTCAGTACGCGCACCAAATGCACCAACTGGCATACCACCACCTATAACTTTTCCGAGTGTTATAATATCTGGTTTAACACCTGTAATTGATTCTGCCCCATTGATACTTGCACGAAAACCACTCATAACTTCATCAAAAATTAATAGTGTTCCATTAGCATCACATAATTTTCTCAACTCTAACAAAAAATCTTTATTCGCTGGAATTAAGCCCATATTTCCTGCAATGGGTTCAATAATAATACAGGCTATATCATTAGAAAGCTCAAAACATTTTTTAACACTTTGTATATCATTATATTTAGCTAAAAGTGTATGTTTCGTAAAATCAGCTGGTACACCAAGGGAACTTGGATTTCCAAATGTAGCAGCTCCAGATCCTGCTTCAACAAGAAGTGCATCACTATGTCCGTGATAACACCCTGTAAACTTAACAATATCATCGCGTCTAGTAAATCCACGAGCCAGACGAATAGCACTCATCACAGCTTCAGTACCAGAACTAACAAACCTAATCTTATCAATAGAATCAAAAAAAGAAACTATTAGTTTTGCGAGTTTTGTTTCTACTAAAGTAGGTGCTCCAAAACTTAGCCCTTTCTTTACAGCATCAATCACAGCTTTTTCAATAGATTCATCTCTATGTCCAAATATAAGAGGTCCCCAACTTTGAACAAAATCAACATACTTATTTCCATCAATATCACTTAAATATGCACCCTCACCTTGAGCTATAAAAATTGGAGTTCCTCCAACACTTTTAAATGCTCTTACAGGCGAATTTACTCCTCCTGGAATTAGTTTCTGTGCTTCTTTAAATGCTATTGATGATGATTGTGTATTCATATTTTTCCTTACAAGTAGTTTGTTCTAATTATAGCGAAGTAGTATTAATTTTATTTTTGTATACTTCACTTATGAATCGTTCCTTTTTTGCTCTTTTTATTGCTCTTTTAATCCATTTATTGTTTTTACTTCTTTATCTTCGTATTGAAGAACTAAAACCTAGTATGAAAAAAATTAAAATAGAAAAAAAAATTAAAGTCTCTTTAAGAGAATTAGTAAAACCTAAATTTATTGAAAAAAATATTTCTCCAAAAATAGCAAAAAAAGCTCTCCTCCCAAAAGAGATACTGCTAATGCCAAAAGGCTCTCAAATAAAGAATATAGCTAAATACAATCCTGGAGTAAAAGCTAAAAAATCAACACGTAAGCCTAAGACAAATATAAAAGTAATAAAATCTAAAGTAAAAAAAACTTTCCCTTCGAAAGAAGATACTATGGCACTTATGAAACCTAAAACAGTACAGAAAACACTCCTAACAAAAGAAGAAGAAGATTCAAGTATTGATTGGCTTTTTGAAGATAAATCAGATGAAATAATTCAAGAAAAGAATATTCACACATCAAGTGGAAGTAATGTTGGAAGAGATATCCGAAAACTTTATGGGGATGAATTTGGAAAACTTAGCCCTGCTCAACAGCACTATATTTTAAATAATCAAGAAATTATGAGAAGAATAACTCAAGGTGTACTCAATAGACAAGCAAGTGTGAGTAATTTAGTTGGGATAAATGCTAATAAAAGTAATATTATAGAATTTTACTTACACCCTGATGGAAGTATGTCCGATTTTAAATTTTTAGAAAAAAGCGATTATTTTATACTGGATGAAATAACACGTGTTACTATGCAATACGCTTATATAAAATATCCAAGACCAAATGAAAAAACGCTTATCCGTTACAATGTATTTTATAATTTAAGAAGGTATTGAAACTTATACTTTTTTACAGACCTTATTCCGTCCCGATTCTTTTGCTTCATATAATGCTTCATCAGCTCTTTGTATCATACTATCTAAACTATCATTATTTCTAAACTCTGTGATACCAAAACTACAAGTAATTTTTTCAACTTCTTTAAATTTATATTCTTCAATATAGCTTCGTAAATTATTGGCTATTTCCATACCTCTCATTATTGTAACATCAAAACTAAGAGTGAACTCTTCTCCACCCCATCGTGCAAAAACATCTTTATCTCGAATATGCTCTTTTATTAGTTTTGCCATATTAATCAAAATATCATCACCAACTAAGTGTCCATGATTATCATTTACATTTTTAAAATGATCTATATCAAAAATCATAAATACAAAAGAGTGATTATTCTGTTTAGATATGATTATTTTTTTCTCCATTAACCTATTAAACATATTTCTATTGTAAATATTAGTTAAAGAATCATAACTTGCTTCATACTTATATTCTAAAGATTGTTGAGAAATTTGTGTAATATCTGTAAAAGTTAAAATATATTGATTTTTAAATTTTGTAGCTTTCAGATTAAAAATATATTCTTCTTCCTCTTTTAAAATTTTGACTAATACATCTTTATTTTCAGAAATATCTAAAACATCATCCACCCAACGAGATTTGACTTTACTCTCACTCAAGCTAAAATAATCTTCACCCTCAATAAAAGTTTCACATATACAAGTAAATCTTTTTTTTAGACCATAAACATTATTTATGTTATAAAAATTTAAAAGTGCTTTATTAGCCGTTATATTATTTGTTCCTGAAGTTACTAAAATGAGATTTTCTTGTAAGTCCAAAATACTCTGTGTATATTCTTTTTCCTCTAATAACAACTTATCTTTTTCTTTTGAAGCTAAATGAAAAGAAATTCTTGAAAGTAGTTCTACATGATTAAAAGGTTTACACACATAATCATTACCACCAACCTTGTAACAAATATCTATAGTTTCATCATCATTTTTAGCAGTTAAGAATATAACAGGTATCTCTTTAGTTTTACGGTTGGATTTCATCATTTTAGTAGCTTCAAAACCATCTATATCTGGCATCATTATATCCATCAAAACTATATCTATTTTTCGTTTTAAGAGTATAGATAAACCCTCATTAGCAGAGTTAGCGAGAAGTATATCATACAAGTCACTTGCCATATCTTCTATAACACTCTGAACAATAAACAAATTTGCCGGAATATCATCAATACAAAGGATTGTTTTTTTCATTAAGCTACTTTCTTATAAATTTTACTATCACTACTATATAAATGAAATCGATTACTAAACTCTTTTGATAATGTTTCACTATCACCTAAAACAAGGAATCCTCCAAATTTTAATGAATTATAAAAAAGTTCAAATACTTTTTTTTGTAAATTATAATCAAAATATATAACTACATTTCTACATATTATAATGTCAAATTCATTAAAAGAACTATCTGTGGCTAAATTATGTTGAAAAAAATGCGTTTTTTTCTTTATTTTCTCATTTACTACAAAATAATTTTTCTTTTCATCCATATAATCTTTAAAGTTTATATTTACATCAAGTAAAGATAAATTTTCTCTTGCTCGTTTCATAGATTCCATTGAATAAACTCCATTTTTAGCTTCTTCTAAAATTACACTATTAAAATCTGTAGCGTATATAATTGATTTTTCTAAAAGAGATAAAGAATCTAAAAGCATAGAAACAGAATAAACCTCTTCTCCACTACTACATCCAGCACTCCAAACTCGAATATGCTGTTGATATACTAATTCTTTTTTTATGATATTTAGCATACTATTTAAAGCTTTAGGATGTCTAAAAAGCTCTGTTACATTTATAGATAATTCTAAGAAAAAACCTTTAAATGCAACTTTATTAAAAAGAATTATACCTACTGCATTTTTAATACTTTTTATTTCATGCTTTATCATAAATACCGCTAGTCTACGATTAATAGTATCTCTATGATAAAATCTAAAATCATAATTATATTTTTCATATATTGTATATAAAAGATATTCTATCCAAACTTCTTTTAATGCTTTTTTATTGAGAAAATTTATATATCTACTTATCTCTTTTTGATTTAAAACGTAATCATGTAGTTTTAATTCCAAGGCATATTGCACCATTGATTTAGCATTGCACTCTTGTATATTTTGAATTATTAGATTAGAACCATTCTCTTTTAGTAAAGACATTTTGTCTATACCATCCTTTGCATAACCACATTCTTGTATAACAAGCAAGCTTTTTTTATAATATTTAGAAAAAGACTCATAGCTCAAAGATATTGATGGTTTTGAAAAATTATATTTTTCTTCATCACTTAGAGTAAAAAAACCATCCTTTACTTTTAAGTGTTTAGAATCTGGGGCTATATAAATAAATCCTTTTTTTATTTCTTCGCCTTCTTGAGCATATTTTACTTGATGCTGTGTATAATGTTGCAAAATTTCATCAAAAACACCCTTTTTCCCCATTTCAACATGTTGAACTATAATAAGAGAGAGATTTGTTAAATTAGTATTTTGAACTATATCTATAATCTTAGGAGAGGAATCAGCACTTCCCCCAATGAGTACAACCTCAACTTCATTAATATGGACTATATATTCTTTAACTAAAGAGACAAATTGAACCTCAAAGCCTAATTTATTTAAATATCTGTATAGGTTATTGGTATGTGTAGTTATTAGTATATTTTTTTTATTTATGAGTACTTCTTGATATAAAATATTTAAAATATTTATGTTTATATTATATATTGTTCCAAATTCTAGCTGATATTTCTTATAACCTTTACTAAACTCCCTTAATAAAAGTTTCTCATCATCTGCATCAAGAGGTAAGGTAAGTAAAATGTGGGAAGAAGACTCCGAGCTAAAAAACTTTATCATTTTAGCGTATCCAAGCTTTAATCATTACAAATAGTGCATTAAATTCTAATGGTTTAGCAAGATACTCATCAGCTCCAGCATCAAGACATTTTTGCTTATCTTCAGTTGTAGTTTTAGCTGTGATAGCAATAATAGGAATATTTTTATGTTCATCATGTGCCTTTATTTTCTCTATTGCTATAAGTCCATCCATTACTGGCATCATAAAATCCATTAAAATTAAATCAATTTTTTCACCTTCATCATCAAGTAATTCAAGTGCTTCTTGTCCATTAAATGCAGTATATATCTCAACTCCAGAAGATTCTAATGCTGATGTTAATGTAAATATATTTCTACTATCATCATCAACTATCAGAATATTTTTACCTCGAAGTTCATCCTGAAAATAATCTATATTAAATTCCTCTTTTAAGACTGAAAGTATTTGAGTCTTTTCATTTACGTCTTCATTTTTTAAAGATTTTTTTTCATTTATTGTAAGTATTTTTATATCTTGTTCTAATGGTAAAGATATTATAAAGGAGGTTCCCTCTCCTATCTCACTATCTACAACTATATTTCCTTGCATTAAATCAACGATAGTTTTTGTTATGGATAAGCCTAAACCTGTTCCACCAAATTCTCTGCTAATACTCCCATCTACTTGCTTAAATGCTTCAAAAATACTTTCTATCTTATCATTAGGAATTCCAATTCCCGTATCTTTAACAAGAATATTCAAATTACATTCATCTTTATATACTTCCAAATGAACAGAACCCTTACTGGTAAACTTCATGGCATTACTTAAAATATTTTTCAGCACCTGTGCTAATTTTGACTTATCACTTATAAATCCAGAATTAAAACGATCTGTTATGAAAAATTCAATACCTTTTTCCTTTGCAATTACTTCAAAAAGATCTTTCATATCCTCTAATAAATCCTTAGTATACACCTCGATTAAATCTAGCTCCATATTCCCTGATTCTATTTTTGTTAAATCTAAAATATCATTAATTAAAAATAATAAATCTTTTCCTGATTTATTTATAATTTCTGCTTTTTTTAAGTCTTTTGGATTTAAGTTTTTGGCTTGATTTTGTGATAAAAGTTTGGAAAGTAGAATTATTGAATTTAAAGGTGTTCTAAGTTCATGACTCATATTTGCTAAAAATTCACTTTTATATTTTGAAGTTTTTTCTAATTCATCCGCTCTTTTATTTATTTCTTCTTTTGCAAGAATTAAAGTGTCATTTTTTTCTTTTAATTCAAAAGACTGAAGTGTAAGTTGTTGTTGCTGTTCTTCCATCTGTACATTTGATTCTTGAAGCTCTTCACTTTGAGTTTGTAACTCTTCAAAGGCTCTTTGAGATTTTTCCAAAAGTATTTTTATTTGAGAATTTTGACTTGTTACATGAAGAGCTGTTCCAAAAATTCCAGCTGCTTTTAGAAGGTAATCCCGCTGAATTTTTGAGAAGCTAGTAAAGCTCATAATTACTGCTACACCAAAAACCTCTCCTTCATGCATTAAAGGAAAAACAAATAACTCTTGAGGTTTAGCTGAGATCATTTCACCCTCTACATAAAGAAAGGTTTCATCTTCTATTCCTTTTAGTATTATATGTTTTTTGTCTGCAGCGACTTGTCCAACTATCCCCTCTCCAAGTTTAAAACTTAGGACTTCATTTTGATTGATATTAGCAAAAGAAGCGACTTGATTTAAATGTTGCTTTTCATGATCATGAATATATAAAAGACCTCTCGAAGCATTAACATATCTTGATGCTGTTGTGATAGCTTCTTGTGCTAATACCTTTGTATTATCTATCCCTGTCAGCATATCAGTAAAATCACCAATACCTTCAATAAAATATACTTCTTCTTTGTTTCTTCTATGATTTTTTGACAGAGTAGATGTCATCGCAACCATAGCCGAACCTAAAATATCATAATCTGATTTAACTTTAATCGTTTGTGAAAAATCGTCTTTAGATATAGCATTAGCCTGATTTACAATAGTTTTTAGATAAGTTATCATCTTTAACATTGCTATACCTAACCTATCTTCATCTCCTGTAACCTTATAATCAAGCTCAATATTTCCTTTTGCTATGGACTCAGAAAGTTTTGCAATTTTTTCAAGATAAAGGATCATATTAATAAGAGCTAATCCAAGCTTATCATTAGAACTTTTCGCAATAATATTTGTTTTATAATTACCTCTGGATAAATTTTGTGCAAGGTTTTCAATCTCTTGAAGTCTTTTTGTCATATTATTAATTGCTAAACCAAGTTTATCATTTTCCCCTAAGAGTTCTATCTGTTTATTTAGTTCTCCATCTGCTACTAGATTCGCTTGTTTGATGATTTTTTCAATAGAATATGTAACTTTTTTCGTTGATGCTATAATTTGGGAAATTTCATCATCTGAATGATATACAATATCCTCTTTTTTAATCTCTCCTCGAGACAAAGCATTTAATTGTTTTGTCACTAAGGTAATTGGAGCTGTTATTTTTACAATAAAAAAACGAACAACAAAAAAACTAAGAAATATCACGAATAGGATAAGAACAAAAAATATTACTTTAAACTTTTCTAAATTTATTAAAGCTTTTTTTTCATCTATACTAGATACAATGTACCAAAAATTATCTTTATTTTGAGAAAATGCTTCTACTTTATGAAAAGAATAAATTTTTTCATTTTTGGAAAAAGAACCCTCCTCTTTATTTTTAAAAGTATTTTTTATTGAAAAATGTTCTTTATTAAAATTAAAATTATGCTCTAATTGCTTTGCCCATCTTTTTTCTTCTCTAGTGTGATAGAGATAATCTCCATTTTTATCTACTAAATAATATGAAATTCCTTTTTCAATATTTTCATGTGTTTGATTATTAAGCAAGTCAAGTATATTTTGAGCATAAAAATTCAAGACAAATATAGCTAAGGCCTTCCCATCAGAACCTATAATAGGAGTCGAAAATCTAATAACAGGTATAAAAGGTGTTTCTATCCTGCCCTTTTCAATATTTAAATCCATTGTAGAGATATGGAATTCACCCCTTTTTAAGTTCTTTGTAATTTCAATATAGTCTCTTCCTTTCTTATTTTGTAACTTAGATTCTTCTACTAACATGGCTTCATCAATATCAGCAAGATACTGAACATTTATAATTTCATTTCCATCTAAATCTATCACTCTTGCTTTATAATAATCTTTTTTTGTATATAAAAAGTCTAGGAGTGCCTTTGAAAACACTTGTTTCCATTTACGTGCTTTTGAATTTTCGTCCATCAATTGCCATATCATAAATTTTTTTAAAGCATAAAAATCTGTTACAAAAATAACATCTTTTGGAACATGGGAAAGTTCACTTTCTATGGTAACTTCTACTGTAGTGATATTTTGATATGAAGTTGCATAGGCTGCCTTAATATATGCACTCGAAGCACTTTTAAAGCCATATAAAGCAATAATACTAAGTGAAACAACAAGACTGATTACAAAAAGTAAAAATACCTTATTATATAAACTAAGTCCTCTCATAATATTTTCCTATTTAAAGTATAAATAATTTTCAATCTTTTAAAATTCCAACGCATAAGTTGTTCAACATTTTTTGGTTGTTTATTCAAAAAGCTCACAGCAGCTGGTGTTACACTCTGCTCTAAGCCAATATACGCTTTTATAGGTTGTAATTCTGCAATTATTAAACCAGTAATAGCAAACACATCACTAGGTTTTATTTCCTCTTTATCGAACTCGGAAAAATCTACCCATTGTATCCCAACACTTTTCTGTAAAGAAGCAATAAGTACCAGAACTTCCATAGAGATACTCATCACATCTTTTGGAATAGCATCTTCTTTTATCGAATCAGGTAAAGTAGAATCTTCAATATTTAAATGCTCTAAAATATTGGTTATATCATCATATATTCTCATTGTTTCAGAATACACGTAATTAGGAGTTAGAGAACGTTTGTTGAGTTCGTCAAAAGAAGCAGAAATATCAATGTAAGCATTATAATTATCAAGCGGTGTTTTATTATTAAAAGTTTTAAGCTTAAAATTTGGAATCTCTATATCTCTATGAATTTCAAATATTCTTAATTCTGTCAATATCCTCTGATTCATTTCAAAAACCATAGAAGGATCTAAATGTCCTACCGCTTCTACTCCTACAGGCTCTATTCTTGGAAGATCGTAAGATTTTCTTAGCATGTTTATTTTCACTAAAACTTCATATGCCTTTTCCCAAGTATTTCTTGGCTTGAAGTTTGTAAATAAAATTTTATCTCTCTTCATAATAGCGTCATGATTATGTTTAATATCATAGTATTTAAGTAAAAAGTGAATATGATCTTGAATTAAAACTGAAAAAGTGTAAACATCATTGGAAGTTATATCTTTAGCAGATAAATCCCATAGCAATAAAAAGATTAAGAGTTTTTTTTTCATAGATTTTCCTTACAAAGGTATTTTACATTCTATAAAGACAGTTTTAGCTTAAACTATAAGTTTTTTTTTTGCATTTGATCTACAATTTTCACAACAACTAAATCAGACGTAACATTTAAAGAAGTTCTTGCCATATCTAAAATTCTATCTACAACTACGATTAAAGCAATATACTCTACTGGTAAACCAACTTGATTTAAAATCACTACCATCATAACAAGAGATGCACTAGGAAGTGCTGCTACTCCAACACTAAGTGATACAACTGTAACTCCGAGTAAAATCTGCTCCATTATACTTAAATCAACCCCAGCTAAATGAGATATGTATAAAACAGCGGTTGTAAGGTATGCCGCGGTTCCATCCATAGAAATAGTTGCTCCAAGAGGAAGAACAAAAGAAGCATTTTTTTTATCAACACCCCCTACATCTTCTACAATTCGCATAGATACAGGAAGGGTTGCCGCACTGGATGCTGTTGAAAATGCCATTACAGGGGCCTCACGAATAAGACTTAAATATTTGTATGGATTAATTCTAGCAAAAAACGATAAAATTAGGGGAAGGGTTACAATACCATGAATTAATAAAACACTTACCACCATTAACATATATTTCCAAAGTCCTAGAACAATTTCTATACCTTGTTCTGCAATAACATAAGAGATGAGACTAAAAACACCAATAGGAGTAAGCTTTATAATCCATTCTGCCATTGTAAGCATTGCATTTGTAACAGCTGTAAAAAAATCAAGCATTGTTTGTTGACGATGTGATTCTAAGTGTAATGATGCTATTCCAAAAAGAATTGCAAATACAATAATTTGCATCATAGCCCCTTGAGATAGAGAATTAAATATATTTACTGGAATAAAACTCAAAAGCATATTACTGAGTGAAAAATCAGCTAATTCTGATGCTTTTTGATAAGAAAGACCTTCTGAAGACACAGCCTCTCCTATTGGAAAAATATTCATCATTATTATTGCCAAGATTACAGCTAATGCTGTTGTTAAAAGATAAAGACCTATAGTTCGTAGTCCTATAATTTTTAAATCTTTTAAATTTCCAAGTCCTAATATAGCAATATATATACTTGAAAAAACAAGTGGAACTACAAGCATCTTTAAAAAATTTATAAATATTTGACCTATTACTTGTTGTTCGATTGCAAGTTCAGGTAAAAAACTTCCAAATAAAACACCAAAAATAATACCCAAAATCACCAAAGTATTTGTTGTCGAATATTTTTTCAATTTTTGTATCATTTATCTCTCCACATAATTTAAATAGTGATTATACTTTATTTTTGATTTAAAGTAAAATTAAAAATCAACCAAAATAATTCCATAACATTTCCAATACCTCCAAATTCATAAAAACTCATCTTTTCCTGAATTGAGAAGCACTTAATTAGGCTATAAAATCAATCTTTACATATTTTTTACCACCAAAATCCACTAAAAACTAAATTTCAAGAGTTGAGCGATAGAGTCATCTAAATCCAATCTATTGTTAATGAGTTGTTCTTGTATAGATTTTGTACCATTTAGGTGCAAGATATTTAAAATAATGCTTCTGATAATTGTCATTAAAAATGGATTTAGATGAGCATTATGGTCATCTTCTAAAAGTGTATTATCTTTGTATTGGTGCATTGTTTCTACCTTCCAATGGAGTAAAATTTTATCATGAAAGAACTCCGCATTTTCACGAAAATTTGCTATACAGAACTCAATACTAGTGCTGTTTGTTACTTCTCCTGTTTTATGGTTTGTCTTGTGTATTTTTTTAATAGTTTTTATGATTGAGCGAACATGGGTAATTTCATTATGATAAAAAGTAGTTGGTTCATATATAAATACTTCTCTATTTATCCACTCATTAGATTGCTGGATTGGTTTAGCTTTATAAGTGCTTGATGGTTTTATCTCTCTTGATATTTCATTTATTTTATCAAGAAGTGTTTTTTGGTTACCTTTAACTTTAGCAATATATTTTGAACCACTCTGCTCAATAGAATCAAGAGTTTTTTTGTGTGTTCATCGCATCAAAGGTAAAGAGAAATTCATCTCCAAGCTCTGCTATCATAGCTTGTAAAGCAGGTATTTCATTTGATTTCTCTGCAATTTTTTGATGAGCAATAACTACACCTATCTCTGATAAAACTGCACCAACAACTTCTATAGCCTTTTGGTCTTTATATCTGCTACCATTCATCACTTTACCATTTACGCTTAGATGTTTTCCTGTAGTATCGACATAAATTCTTATCCATTCTCTGAACAAAAGTTCAACTGCCTCACTATCAACTTTTGCAAGTATATCTGAGACAGCACTTCTTTTTGGTGTTATTATAAATTCTACACCTAGAAGTTTTTTTACTTCTTCTTTTTGAACATGTTTATCTATCCAAATAGAAATTTGTTTGTAATCTGTAGCTCCCATTAGTCCAGCTAATATAGCTAGATATAAGATATGTTCTAATTTATGCCGTTTACCTTGACCTTTACGATGGTCTGGAACTCTTGATAGTAATTAGACTTCTTGCAAAACTCTAAAAGTAGGAACTAAAAATGCTATCAGATTGATATGAATAAATATGAAAAATTACAGAAGAAAGAACCAAAGAATTTTAAGCGTCTTATTGGTGTAAATAAAGATACATTTAATGAAATGCTTTTAGTATTTATAGCCTATGAAAAAGAGAGAACTAAAAACCATGGAGTTGGTGGTAGAAAAAGTTTAGATTCAAAAGAAAAAGTACTATTAATGTTAAGTTATTACAGAGAATATAGAACCTTAGAACATATTGGCTTTGATTATGGAGTAAGTGAATCTACAGCTTCTCGAATAGTAAGAGATGTTGAAGATGTTTTAATAAAATCTGGAAAGTTTTCATTACCAAGTAAACGTGCTTTATATGGAGATGATATGGACTTAGAGTTTATCGTCATTGATGCTACAGAGTCCCCCATACAACGACCAAAAAAAAGCAAAGAGATTACTACTCAGGGAAGAAAAGAAACCATACACTAAAAGGGCAAATCGTTATTGACAAGGATGAACGTATTATTTGTGCTCATACATGCAAAGGTACTACTCATGATTTTAAACTCTTTAAACAGAGTGATTTACCTGTGAAACCTCAAACTTGTATCTATGTAGATTTAGGCTATCTTGGTATTAAAAAGCAACATAATAACACTCAAATACCATATAAGAAATCAAAGCTACATCCATTAACTGATACACAAAAAAATCAAAATAAAAGAGAAGCTTCAGCTCGCATATGTGTTGAACATATCAATGCTAAATTAAAGACTTTTCAAATCCTTAAACAGAAATATCGTAACCGTAGAAAAAGGTTCAATCTTCGCTTCAATCTGATATGTGGATTAGTTAATTTTGACCGTGGATTTGAGGTTGCTGGAAAATGAGTTTTGCAAGAAGTCTACTCTAAAAGTTTATTTGATTCAGCTATTTTTGCATAACCTTTTCTTGAACGCTTATGTGCTAATTTATCTCTTGATTTTATTGCCATTTTATTATCACTTTGTTTTTCTGTAACTAAAGCAATAATTGTTCCTTTTTTATACTTTTGTTATTAATGGATTAGGGTGATTTTTTACAGTAGTCGTCATTTTTTAAAATAAAAGAATAGACTTCTTGCAAAACTCCTCTATACCTCAGAGAGCTAAGAAGGACTAAAATTGTGTAAAACAAATTTTTATTCCTAGCCTAAGCTAAGGGTAAAATATTTTTTTATGCAAGGTTAGTACGTACTGTCCCTTCCATAGGACACTTTATAGAGAGCCTTACTCAGCGTCAAAGAACCCCCAACCGTAGCTTTGGCGACGCTTGAGAACATTTACTTTGATTAAAACTCTCTATAAAGTGCTAAGGCATATAGGAGTTTTGCAAGAAGTCTAATAAAGAGCTTGGTTTTAAAGTACTAATCTTACGATAATCTAAACCTTCAAATTTACAAAAGGTTACATATTAAAATAGATGGCATTAAAAATGCTTAAAATATAAGGAGTAGGATAAAAATAACTTCAATTAATAGGATTAAGTACAAGACCTTAAATAATTTTAAAATTAACATTACTGATGTTTAGCCCATTCCGATACTAAGAACAATATTTGCTTATAGCTCTAAAAGGGGCAGAAATGAGCAATAAATTATTAGAAATTTTTAAAGAGGAAATATCAGAGCAAGGAAGAGAACAAGCGAGACAATATAGTTTACCTATGATGATGTATTTATCGGTAATTGCAATTCTGATGGGTGCAAAGAATCCAATTGAAATACATCAATGGATGAAGAATAACGGTAAACGAAAAGAGATAAAAAAACTATTAGGTGTAGAATTTTTTAAAGCCCCAGGAAAATCAAGAGTGTATGACTTTTTTGAAATAGTTGATAAGATTGAATTAGAAAAAGCCTTCCGCAGATGGATACGAATTTTTATAGATATACCAGCACATGCAGTAGCAGCCGTAGATGGTAAAGTTCTAAGAGGAAGTGCAAATGCTAAAGATAATGCAGTATCTGTTTTATCTGCAGTTTTAGCAGAAACAAAATTAATTATTGCCCATAAAGAGATAGACAAAAAGTCTAATGAGATACCAGCATTTCAAGAACTAATAGGTGAGCTTGATGAGACATTTAGTTATGGCTTTGATGCTTTAAACACACAAAAAAACTCTTAAAAAGGCATCTGGTAGCGGTTCAAAGTTTATAGCAAAAGTAAAAAAGAATCAAAAAACTTTACTGTCGCTAGCTAAAGAGATAGAGGAAGCTTCTTCTATCGATTCAAGTTTTCAAATGGAAATTAAACAATCAAATGATTTCATACAAAGAAATATATATGTGTATCAAAACTGTATATATCCATGGGATGGTGTTTTTATTCATTCAGTAATCAGAGTTGATAAAATTGTTAATTGCAAAGAGACAAAGACACATTACTATATCTCAAATGATACAGATAGTGCAGAATCATTTTTGCAAAAGATACTCCAAGAGTGGAGTGTTGAGACAATGCACTTTTATAAAGATACAGCACTTAATGAAGATAGATGCAAAATTAATAAAGGTGCATTTAGTTTTTCAATTTTAAGAAGTATTGTAATCAATATTCTTCATCTTAATAAAGTTCAAAATATAGGTAGAAAAATTGTTGATACAACTCAAAATTTAGCTGAGGCTTTGATGCTCTTCTCTATGGTAAGATTGGAATATGGGTTTATTAAGGATTGTTTAGTATTGGAATAGGCTACTGATGTTACACCCAAATCCACTAAAAACTAAATTTCAAGAGTTGAGCGATAGAGTCATCTAAATCCCATCTATTGTTAATGAGTTGTTCTTGTATAGATTTTGTACCATTTAGGTGCAAGATATTTAAAATAATGCTTCTGATAATTGTCATTAAAAATGGATTTAGATGAGCATTATGGTCATCTTCTAAAAGTGTATTATCTTTGTATTGGTGCATTGTTTCTCAGCAATTCTAACCCAACACCAAAAATCACCACTCAATCATTTTTACAACATTAAAAAATAATTAACTAAAAACTTTTTATAGCCGTTAGTATTTTTTACGACTTCAATATCTTCTGTTTTTATTTCAATAAAGCTCCAATTATCACTATTAATGGGAGTAATAGTATTTTTGACATAGGTATAGCCTTGTGAATATTTACTAGTCCAAATGGATACCATCTATATAGCCTTTTATCATTGTTTGATAGAGAATATCCCAATCTAAAAAGTAAAAAAATGTTGTGAAAGTATTGATATGGTTAAAGAATGTTTTTCTCTTGTTTATAAGTCCATATAACTCTTTATAATCATCATCATATGTTAAGCATAGTGTATGAGTTAAGAATGCTAATATGTTAAAAACAAATAGCAACTCACTTAGTCCTTTTTTGCCGTGTCCAAAGTTATGTTCAAGATTGTAACCTCCTGTTTTTAATGTATTATTATTCTCATTTTCAATCTTCCATCTAGCACGACCTGCTTCTACAATCTCTTCTACATTTTCATCTTTAATTATATAGTCTGTTATAAAAGCACCACTATAAATTATCTTCCCTTTTACCTCTTTAACTTCAACACTACACCAATTTACTTTTATAGGATTCTTTTCTCCTGTAAGTTCTACTTCATGTAGATATTTATAGTTGTAACTCTCTTTTTTTCTTTGTTTATTTAGTTTAGTAGCTGTTTTAGTATCCATATTACCGAGGTTATCAACCATATGTACAGTTTCATATAATTTTTTATGAGAAGTCTCTTTGCAGACAAATATATAGTTATACTCTTTCTCTCTTATCTTTTTAATAAGTGAAGTCTTTGAATATAAATCATCGCCCAAGAGTACTAGTTTATATTTTTTAGCGAGTATATGTGTTTTATCTAACCATCTTTTGGATGCGTTAATCTCACAATCTTGTTTATCATCTCCATCCGTATTTGATATCATCTCTGGTAATAATGGAAGTATTGTATTGGTCTTTGGTTTTGCTATTATTGGTGTTATTGCACTATGGTAATATTGAAGAGTCTCACTACCTTTAGTATCTGTTTTTTTTCTTGTTTGACAATGCTCACAATGTATTTTTGTTGAAGAATGGTAGTAAGTGCCATCAAGAAGAACAAGGAGTGTCTTATTATCAAAATAGGTATATTTTTCTAAGGTTTTTTTTTCTAAAAGTAGTTTATATATTTTATCGAATGTAGGTTGTAGTTTATCACTATCTATATCATCTAATGTATCTCGTACATGATTATCACTTGGTATCTTTTTTATACCAAATAGTGATTTAGCATTACTTTTACCGCTTTTTGTATTCATTTTTCTTGCAAAGTCTAACCAAGATGGATTTTGAAAATAATACATTGCAAATGCTGATAGTGTTATATCACTCATTGTATATATTAGTTTCTCTTTACTCCTTGAATCTGGTAGTTTTTCAAACTCTTTTGCTATAAGACTTATTATCTGTTTTTGAAAATTCATTTATAAATTCTTTACTGCTAATTTTTAAAAGTATAGCAATTCTTATACCTTTTATTTTTTTACAAATTTTTTGGGGTAGAGTGAATTAGAATTGCTGATTGTTTCTACCTTCCAATGGAGTAAAATTTTATCATGAAAGAACTCCGCATTTTCACGAAAATTTGCTATACAGAACTGAATACTAGTGCTGTTTGTTACTTCTCCTGTTTTATGGTTTGTCTTGTGTATTTTTTTAATAGTTTTTATGATTGAGCGAACATGGGTAATTTCATTATGATAAAAAGTAGTTGGTTGATATACAAATACCTCTCTATTTATCCGCTCATTAGACTGCTGGATTTGTTTAGCTTTATAAGTGCTTGATGGTTTTATCTCTCTTGATATTTCATCTATTTTATCAAGAAGTGTTTTTTGGTTACCTTTAACTTTAGCAATATACTTTGAACCACTTCGCTCAATAGAATCAAGAGTTTTTTTGTGTGTTCATCGCATCAAAGGTAAAGAGAAATTCATCTCCAAGCTCTGCTATCATAGCTTGTAAAGCAGGTATTTCATTTGATTTCTCTGCAATTTTTTGATGAGCAATAACTACACCTATCTCTGATAGAACTGCACCAACAACTTGTATAGCCTTTTGGTCTTTATATCTACTACCATTCATCACTTTACCATCTACGCTTAGATGTTTTCCTGTAGTATCGACATAAATTCTTATCCATTCTCTGAACAAAAGTTCAACTGCCTCACTATCAACTTTTGCAAGTATATCTGAGACAGCACTTCTTTTTGGTGTTATTATAAATTCTACACCTAGAAGTTTTTTTACTTCTTCTTTTTGAACATGTTTATCTATCCAAATAGAAATTTGTTTGTAATCTGTAGCTCCCATTAGTCCAGCTAATATAGCTAGATATAAGATATGTTCTAATTTATGCCGTTTACCTTGACCTTTACGATGGTCTGGAACTCTTGATAGTAACTCTAAAAGTTTATTTGATTCAGCTATTTTTGCATAGCCTTTTCTTGAACGCTTTTGTGCTAATTTATCTCTTGCTTTTATTGCCATTTTCTTATCACCTTGTTTTTCTCAAAAGCAAGCAATAATTATTCCACTTTTAATTTCTAGTTATTAATGGATTGGGGTGATGGATATTTGTAATGTTCTTTATTAGGTATAGTCGTCTTCTTTCTAGGATACAAAGCCTTTATGCCTTTCTACCTATGTTAAAGCCTTCATTTCCTAATGCCGTTATCAATGGATTGAGGTGGGGACATTATATTTTAAATCCTTTTTATTAAGTGTAATAATTTCTTTTAAGTCATAATCATAAAATGTGATTTGTGTTCTGCCATCATAATAAATATCACCCTTGTATACATACCTTAAATCATGATAAGTTACATTTTTTGTCATAAATAAGCTTGAAGCGATTTTGTATCCTATTGGTTGAAATAATGTTGATAAAGAAAGAACAAAAAATCCACCAACAACAATTAAACTAAGTTTAGTGTTTTCAATATATGTTATTAAAATTCCAAAAACAACTGAAAATAAAAGGTAAATATAAATATTTTGGTGATCTGCAAAAAAAGGATTATAATATAAATCTATTTTATAAAAATCTATATAATTTAATTTCATTCCCAAAAATAAAAAAAAATCAATAAAAAAAGTAAAAAATGCACCACTTAAAAATGCTTGAACTACTTTAGTCATCGGAGTCTCACTTGCTTAGTATTATTTATTTTAAATAAGGACGATGAAGGGTTTTCATGAAATCCATTTTTATCTTCTACTATTATATCAGTTTTATGTTCACAAAATTCTAAGTTAAATTTTTTTCCTGATTCATTGGCTGATGTTGAAAAATTCCATTTTAAATTTCTAAGAATTTTTGAATGTAAAGTGGTTTTTGCAATTCTAAACGCTCTATTTTTGATTATAAAACTTGTTTTTTTTGAACGACGAACTAAATTTTTTCTTTTTAATGGAACTCTATTATTAGCATTTAAAAAATCAGTTAAACTAGAATATACTACGATAAATACTTTTGAAGAATCACGAAATTTAATGCTAAAGAGTTTATTAGCATCTTGAGAAACAAAACCAACAGTAGTGTCGGTTTGTGTTAAAATTATAGGGGCTATATTAGAAAGTCTTGAAGTGCTTTTGGATTTGACCATGAATCATCTTTCATTGCATCAAGTGCTAAGATTAACGCTCTTGCTGCACTAAGTGTTGTAAAGTATGGGATATTTTTTCTAAGTACTTCTTGACGAATAACTACTGCATCTTTTTTAGAGGTGTTATTATCAGAGGTGTTTATCGCCATTGAAATTTCGTCATTTTTCATGCTATCTTCAATATTTGGACGACCCTCTGATATTTTAAGTACTCTTTGACAAGGGATATTATCTTTTTCTAAGACAGCTTGTGTTCCTTTTGTGGCAACAAGTTTAAAGCCATGTTTGACAAGTCCCTCAGCGATTTCTGAAGCATATTCTTTATCAGCATCCACAAAGGAGAGAAAACAAGTTCCTTGTGTTGGGATTATATTTCCAGCTGAGAGTTGAGATTTTGCAAAACTTATACCAAAGTTTGAGCTAATCCCCATAACTTCACCCGTTGATTTCATCTCAGGACTTAGAACTAAATCAGCACCAATAAGTTTATGAAAAGGAAATACTGCTTCTTTGACACTAACATGACCTTTTAGCCTAGGTTTAAGAAGACCATTTTCCTCCATCAAGATATTATACTTATCATAATAATTTAAAGAATCTCTAAGAGTTTCACCAAGCATTACCCTAGTGGCTACTTTTGCTAAAGGCATCCCTGTAGCTTTAGAAACAAAGGGAACTGTTCTTGATGCACGAGGATTTACTTCTATGAGATAAATTTCATCTTGATAGATTGCATATTGAACATTCATAAGTCCAATCACTCCAAGACCAAGTGCAATAGTTTTAGTTTGTTGCTCTACTTTTTCTATCATTGTATCTGAGAGACTTACAGGGGGAAGAGAACATGCAGAATCACCAGAGTGAATGCCAGCTTCTTCGATATGTTGCATCACCGAGCCAATATATACATCTTTTCCATCACAAATAGCATCAACATCAAGTTCTATTGCCTGATCTAAAAACTTATCAATTAAAACAGGGGCTTCATTTGAAACTGAAATAGCTAAGGTCATGTATTCATCTAATTCTTCATGGCTATAAACGATTTTCATACCACGCCCACCAAGAACAAAAGAGGGGCGAACAAGGACTGGAAACCCAAGTTTTTCTGCAATTGGTCTTGCCTCTTCTTTTTTACGAGCCAATCCGTTTTTTGGTTGTTTTAATCCATGTTTTATAACAAAATTAGAAAACTGTTCTCTATCTTCAGCTAAATCTATTACAGCCGAAGGAGTTCCTGATATTTTTGCACCAATTTTTGTAAGTGCATCGGCGAGTTTAAGAGGAGTTTGCCCACCAAAATGAACGATGATGCCATCAGGCTGTTCATTTTCTATAACCTCACGAACATGTTCAAAATCAATAGGTTCAAAGTATAAGACATCCGAAGTATCATAATCAGTTGAAACAGTTTCAGGATTACAATTATACATAATACACTCAATATCCATCTCTTTGAGTGCAAATGCTGCATGAACACAACAGTAATCAAACTCTATACCTTGACCAATTCTATTTGGACCACCACCTAAAATAAGAACTTTTCGTTTATCGCTTATACGGTTTTTCACATTTGGAAGTTGCGTTATATTTGTTGTTGAGTAAAGATAGGGAGTAAGTGCTTTAAATTCAGCAGAACATGTATCAACTTCATTGTATTCTAAGGATACACCAAGAGATTTTCTTTTATCATATACTTCATTTTCATTTACTAAATGATTTGAATTTTTAGTGATAAGTTGAGATATTCTTTTATCTGAAAAACCATCTACTTTAAGGTTTCTCATCAACTTAGCGTCAAAGAGTACTTTATCTGTAATCTTATTTTCACTATCCATCAACTCTTGGAGCTGGTAAAGAAACCAAGGGTCTATTTGACAAGTGTCAAACATCTCTTCTATACTCATACCACGACGAAAACCCTCAGCTACATAAAGAATGCGATCAGCATTAGGACGACGAATTTCATGTTTGATAAATTCTATATCTGCATCAATTTCGTTAAAACCACAAAGTTCAGTTTCAAGTGAACAAAGTGCTTTTTGAATAGACTCTTTAAATGTACGACCTATCGCCATAACTTCACCAACAGACTTCATACTCGTACTTAATGTACTTACCGCTTCTGGAAATTTTTCAAATGTAAAACGAGGAATCTTTGTGACAATATAATCAATTACAGGCTCAAATGCTGCGGGAGTTCCAGTAATATCATTTGTTATCTCATCAAGTGTATATCCAACAGCGAGGAGTGTAGCCACTTTTGCGATAGGATAACCAGTTGCCTTTGAAGCAAGTGCAGATGAGCGTGAAACACGAGGATTCATCTCTATGACAATCATTCTTCCTGTTTTAGGACAGATTGAAAACTGGACATTTGACCCACCCGTATCAACACCTATTTCTCTTAAAATTGTAAAACTTGCGTTACGCATTCTTTGGTATTCTTTATCTGTAAGTGTGAGTGCTGGTGCTACAGTGATAGAATCACCAGTATGTACACCCATAGGATCAAAATTTTCAATTGCACAAATGATAATACAGTTATCAGCCTTATCTCGGATAACTTCCATCTCATACTCTTTCCAACCAAGCATAGATTCCATAATTTCTATTTCATTTACAGGAGAAGCTGAAATTCCTTCTTCAGCTAGTTTTTTAAACTCTTCCATATTATAGGCTACACCTGAACCACCGCCAGCAAGGGTAAAAGAAGCTCTACTTATAACAGGAAAACCTATCTCTTTTACGGCTTTAATCGCTTCATCAACACTGTAAGCATTACGGCTTTTTGGTAAGTCCATACCAATCTTTAGCATAGCTTCATTAAAGGCTGAACGATCTTCGCCTTTATGGATAGCTTGAGGACTTGCACCTAGAAATTTTATACCCTCTAACATGCCTTTTTTATACATAGAGGTTGCAACATTGAGTGCAGTTTGTCCACCCATAGTAGGAAGAATTGCATCAACATTTTCAGCTTTAATTATCTTTGCAATAACATCTTCTTTGATTGGTTCTATATAAGTTCTATCAGCGAATTCAGGATCAGTCATAATTGTTGCAGGATTAGAGTTAATTAAAACAACGCGATAGCCTTGTTCTTTTAAAGTCTTTACTGCTTGAGTTCCAGAGTAGTCAAATTCACAAGCTTGACCGATGACAATCGGACCAGAACCTATAAGTAAAATAGTGTTAATGTCGGTGCGTTTTGGCATTATTTACCTTCTAAATTATATTGAAAAAAATTTAGTAATTATAGCTAAATAGCACTTAAAATTTGATGAGTTCAGGGTCTTTTTTTAATACTCAAAAGTGTATATGAGAGAAGCTAATCCTGAGTATATATAATGATCTTCAATTATTGTACTTGAAGTAGTAGCAGAGGATAATTTATCGGCTCTTATATTTATAAGTAGAGAAATCTTTTGTGTTAAAGGGTATTGAATGTAAGTTTGTATACCTAGTTGTAAACCAGCATTAGCTATATACTCTGATTCCTCTCTATTTATAGCTTCAGAAGATGTAACACCATAATAATAATTCATAAAATCATCAGATTGATAGGCTAATATGAAACTTGGATAAAAAGAAAAATTATCATACTCTAAATCATAGCCTATCTTTGTTTTTACAACCCAAGATTTATATCTATCAAGGACATCAGTAAGGGCGATAATCTCCATATAAGTTTTGCCAGTTTTTATACTAAAAGCTAAACCACTTTCCCAAGAATTTTTTCTTTCATTCATTCCTTCTATATCTGATGTGTTATAGCCATAAACTCTAGGTTGAGTAGTAAACGATAAACCCCAAGAAAAATCTTTATTCTTTTCACCTAAAAAGTAAAGTCCTATTCTAGTCCAACGCAGATAAAATATACTATTATCAAAAAAGATAACAGGAGAGGGTAAAATAATATTATCAACATCTTTGTAAGCTTGAGTTTGCATATATGAACCAAAGCCTATTGTGACTTTTTGTTTGATTTCTTCTGAAATAAGAATAGAATAGCTTAGTAAAAGTAAGAAAATATATTTCATCTTAGAGTTCTTATCATATGAAAATAATTTGGATTATTTGATTTATAGTAGGGAGAAACAATAGCTGTTTGATAACCATGAGTTTTAGAACTTGAAAGTACTTTACCAACTTTTAAACCTTTAAAAAAAGTTTTATCAAGACCAGATGTGATTACTTCATCTCCTTTTTTAATTTCAAACCAAGCTGGAATATATTTAATAATTAAGTTTTCATTATTATTTCCTTGTGCAATACCTGGAGCTAAAGAATCTCCAACATGTACGGCATAAGTACTTTTAATATCTTTATTTAAGAGTGCAAGAGGACGTCCATTTTTAGGAACAATAATGCCAGCAACTAATTCCTTATAACTTAAACCATAAATTTCAGAACTATTGTAATCATGAATATCAATCCATAGTCTATTATGGTCGCCAAACTTCTCATAAGATATAATACGTACTAACTCAACTTTTGGATTAGATTTTAAAGCAGAATTACTTGCTTTAAACAAGTCATTTATCTCTGATGCGAGTTGTTGCATAATAAAATGATTGTTTTCATGGTTTTGTAATTCTTTGTATAGCATCTCAATTTCATTCGCTTGATTAAAATGTTTTTTAAATGTTTTTTTGGTAAATTCAATAGAGTTACCATAAGATATTTTTAGGTAATCGAGTGATTGTATAAAAGGTTTTTGAATAGTATTACTATAGTATATCGCCCCTATTAGCAGAGAAATAGATATGAACAAAAAGCTAAATAGCTCTTTATTCATTGTCGAAAAGTTCTTGTAATAAGTCTATCTCTTCTAATGCCCGACCAGTCCCTCTAGCAACAGCTAAGAGTGGTTCATCTGCAACAAAAACAGGAATTCTTACTATATCTGATAAATATTTATCTAGTCGGCGGATTAATGCTCCACCACCAGTTAAAATAATACCATGGTTTACAATATCTCCAGCTAAGTCAGGTGGCATTTGCTCTAATACATCACGAAGAGCTTCTGCAATTTCACGAAGAGGATCTTTCATAGCTTCTCTTGCATCTTCACTTGTTAATTCAATAGAACTTAATAGCCCTTCAACTTGGTCACGACCATTGACAACCATTGTTAATTCTTCATCAAGGGCTACAGCCGTACCAATGTTAATTTTAATCTCTTCAGCTACTCTTTCTCCAATCAGTAAATTATACTTTTTTCTAACGTAATTTACAAGTGAAGCATCAATTTTATCTCCTGCCGTGCGAATAGATTTAGAAAGAACAAGACCACCTAGTGATACTACTCCAATCTCAGTAGTTCCACCACCAATATCAACCACTAAATTTCCTTGTGGTTCACGGATATCAATTCCTGCACCAATAGCTGCTGCCATAGGTTCTTCAATAAGAAAAACTTCACGTGCTCCAGCACTCAAAGCTGATTCTCGAACAGCTTTTCTCTCAACCTGAGTAAGACCATAAGGTACACAGATAATAATTCTAGGAGATATAAGTGAGCTTCTCCCATGTGCTTTTTCAATGAATTTTCTAATCATTTTTTCTGTCATATCGAAGTCTGCAATAACACCATCTCGCATAGGGCGGATAGCCTTAATGTTTCCGGGAGTCTTCCCAACCATATCTTTTGCTTCTTGTCCAACTGCGAGAACTCTTTGCTGACCATACTTTTCAGTTTTAACCGCAACAACAGAAGGTTCATTAATGATAATACCTCTCCCTTTTGCAATTACAATTGTGTTGGCAGTTCCTAAATCTATTGAGAGATCGTTTGAAAAAAGTCCTACTATTTTATTAAATATCATACCTGTGCGCCTTTATGCTGTTTGTTTTTTTTGTTTTTTTATGTAAACTGGATTTTCTCTATTTTCAATAACTTCTGCAGTTATTAAAACTTCATAACCAGTATATTCTGGAAGTTCATACATGATATCAATCATATTTTCTTCTAATATTGCACGTAAGCCACGAGCTCCAGTTTTTCTTTTTATTGCTTTAGCGGCAATTGCAAGAAGTGCATCATCTTCAAAGTTTAGTTCAACTTCATCTATAGAAAAAAGTTTTTTATATTGTTTGACGAGAGAATTTTTAGGTTCTGTTAAAATACGAACCATGTCTTCTTCTGTAATCTCGTTGAGTGAAGCAATAATGGGAAGACGACCAACAAGCTCGGGGATAAGCCCATAAGAAACTAAGTCATCGGGTTCGACCATATCATAAGTAGTTTTTTGCTCGTCTTTTGTTTTTTTCTCATGTCCAAAACCAAGTATATTTTCACCCTGCTTTTTCTTGAGAATCTCATCTAGTCCATCAAAAGCACCTCCACAAATAAATAAAATACCAGTGGTATCAATAGAAATAAATTCTTGGTTTGGATGTTTCCTTCCACCTTTTGGGGGAATATTAACTTCAGCACCTTCTATGATTTTTAAAAGTGCTTGTTGTACACCCTCACCAGAAACATCTCTTGTAATAGAACGATTTTCACTCATCCGTGCAATTTTATCAATTTCATCAATAAAAACAATACCTTGTTGCGCTTTTTTAACATCACCGTCGGCAGCTTGAAGTAGTTTTGTTAAAATATTTTCAACATCTTCACCAACATATCCAGCTTCAGTTAACGATGTTGCATCAGCGATAGCTATTGGTACATTTAAAACCCTTGCAATAGTTTGAGCCATGAGTGTTTTACCCGATCCGGTTGGACCAATCAACAAAATATTTGATTTTGCAATCTCAGTATCATCATCAATATCAGCTGTTTTAAAAATTCTTTTATAGTGGTTATAAACAGCAACACTTAAAAGTTTTCTCGCTCTTTCTTGCCCTATAATATAGTTGCTTAAAAAGTTATTTAATTCTTTTGGTGTCATAAGTTTATTAACTGCATCTACAAGTTCTTTGTCCATTTCAGCAACTTCACTATTTATCTCATCACCAAACATGATTTTGTAAGCAGAAGTAACGCAGTTCTTACAGATATAAACAGCATTTCCTGATATAAGAGGGTTTGCATTACTTTCTAGCGCGTCACAAAAGCTACATTTTTTATTCGTCATATTATATTTTCCTTCATTTTAGGCTTCTAGCTATTTTCTTGTAAAAGGGATACCTCGTTTTGTATTAAGTACAAAATCACATAAGTTATTTACATAAAAATTTGAAGTCTCTTTTTTAATTCTATTTGCTGTATCTTTGAGTGCTTGCCCTGACTCAAATAAATCTTTATAAGCTGATTTTAAAATATTAATGTCATCTCGATCAATATGGCGTCTTAGCCCTGTCAGGTTAAGACCTTTTAAACTAGCACGATTCCCCTCAGCCATACAATAGGGTGGAATATCTTGAGATAAGGCAGAAGCTCCTCCAATCATGGCATAATCACCAATACGAACAAATTGATGAATAGGTGTCATCCCTCCAATTACAGCAAAACTACCAACCTCTACATGACCAGCTAAGGTAGCAGCATTTGCAAAGATGCAATTGTTAGAAATGATAACATCATGTCCTAAATGAACATAAGCCATAAAAAGGTTATTATTCCCAATCACGGTTTTACTTCCTCCACCCTTAGTTCCAGGGTTAAAAAGAGTGAATTCCCTGATTGTATTATTATCTCCAATGATAATTTCAACATCTTCACCATTAAACTTTAAATCTTGAGGAATAGAACCAATCACGGTATGTGAAAATATTTTATTATCTTTTCCAATAGTTGTTTTACCATAAATACAAGTATTGTGTGCAATTGTAGTTCCATCACCAATAACTGCCTCACTGGAGATAAAACAAAATGCAGCAATTTCTACATTTTTTCCAATAATAGCACCATCTTCAATAATCGCTTGGGGGGAAATTTTTGAACTCAACTTCTAAACCTTCTATTTATCTACAATCATAGCTTTTAATTCAGCTTCTGATACCATTTTTCCATCAACAAAAGCTTCGCCTTTAAGCACCCAAATAGCACCTTTATTTTTGATAACATTAATGCGGTATTCTAACCTATCTCCAGGTCTTACTGGTGCACGAAACTTTGCTTTATCAATACTCATAAAATAAACAACTTTATTCGCTGCCTCTTCTTTTGTCATATCCATACTTTTAAAAGCAAGTATTCCACCAGCTTGTGCCATACCCTCTAAAATCATAACACCAGGATAAATAGGGTGTCCAGGAAAGTGACCTTGAAATACATTATCACCTATAGTTACATTTTTATAACCAATAATCAGTTCATTTGGAGTAAGATCACTCACTCGGTCTAGTAGTAAAAAAGGATAGCGATGGGGGATTATTTCTTGTATTTCTATAACATCCATAGTCATTAAGTAGAGCCTTGTAAATATTTTTTATAATTCTACCTTAATTTATATTATAAAATGATTAGCTTTTCTCGGACATCTTCGTAAGTTTTTGCATCAAGTTCAATATTTAATTTTGTATCAGAGATATTTTCAACTACAATGATAGGTGTCAAATCATAACTTGAAGATAGTAGTAAACTTCTTAATTTCAATTCTTTATCAAAGCTAAGAGGTCTAAAAATTAATTCAAGTATATTTTTATATGCTCTATTAGTAAGATAATTAAAATGTGTTAGAGTAATAAACTTGATCTCTTCTTTGTTAAAATAATGTATATTATTATCTTCAAATTCTATGCGACCTTGAGCCTTTTTTCTAGGAAGTGAAGAGTAAGAAAGTGCATAAGCCGGGATAACTTCTTTTTTTCCTTTTTTAAGTTTAAAGTTAAATTGGCGGTAATTTAGAAATTTTTGTTTAATAATTTTATATTTTACACCTTTGTCTTCAAGTTCCATTCTATACTTATACATCTCAATTCTTTCTTCTATTGATGCAGGAAGTATGAGATTTGAAATTGGTGAAAACATCTCATCCATTAAACGGTTTTGCTCTTGTCTTTGCATACTTAAACCAAAAATACAACCACAATAATCCTGTCTATACAGCTGCTCTTTCTTTGTAACATGACTTTGCTCTTGAGTACCGCCACCAGAACGATAATCAACAGCAATAAACTCTACACCATGTTCTTTAAAAAATGTATTGCCGATACGTTTAAGTTGCTCTTGGGATTTTAAAGGACTTACTAAAAGGGTAGTAGTAATTTTAGTCTCACCAATCTCTAAAGCTTTTTTAGCACTAACTGAAAACCTTTTGTCAAAACACACCTCACATCTAGCACCTTTTTCAGGCTCTTTTTCTAAACCACGAACTGCGTCGAGCCAGTTTTCATAATCATACTCACCTTCAAGTACTTCAATACCTAATTTCTTACATGAGCGTTGTACATCTAAAAGGCGAAGTTGATATTCAGAGTAGGGATGAATATTTGGATCATAAAAAAAACCAGTAAGTTTTTCTTTTGGAAAATCAGCCTGAAGTTTTTCTAAAAAAAAGTGTGAGTCCACACTACAACATATATGTACAAGCAAATTAAACTCCTTCATTAAGTACTTTAAGACGGAGATATAGACTAGTTGAATAATTCTAATAATCTAAATCTTTTATGGAATTCTATCTGAGTATAGTTTAAATAAACTTTGGATTAAAAATATACTAGACTTCTTGCAAAACTCATTGTAGCTATTTTTGAGCGACTGAAACTTGATGGTTCTCAAAAATGACGACTACTGTATTAATTTATTAATCTTTTAGCTTCCCTTACCGCTTTTATTGCATTTATCTTACCATAAGCTCTTTTTTTATCAAATCCATTTTGATAGTTAGCATTAGCACCACCTATTTTATCTGCTGTTGCTATTAATATATCTCTTACCTCTTTAGGTCTAATCTTTTGATTAACAGCATACATTAAAGCTATAACTCCTGCGGCAATAGGCGTTGCAAAACTTGTACCATCTGTAAAAGCATAACTATTTGATACTAGTCCATAATTATGTATAGAACCTTGAGTCTCTGAATCATCTAATCCTAAGATACCAATAGAAGCATAAGTATCTCCACCTGGAGCTAATATATCAATCTTTTCCCCATAATTTGAATAACTCGTTACATCATTATTCTCACTACTAGCTCCAACACCTATTACCCATTCCACTTCAGATTCATCCATCGAAAAAGTATTATTTAAAGACTTACCCTCATTTCCAGAAGCGAAAACTATAGTAATGCCAAAATCATATAAAGATTTTAATTCTGCTATTACTGCATCTGAAACATTTTCAGTTCCCCAACTACAACTAATCACTTTAGCGCCATTATTTTTAGCGTATTCAAATGCTCTAATTGTTTTTGCGTCACTAACTTCATCATTTTTAATAAGAATTAATTTTGATTCAGGTGCAGTTCCTATAATACCTATTCCATTTATCGGTGCTGCAATAAATCCTGCACAAGTATTTCCATGCGATGATACGTTAATATCACTAAATTTATTAGAGATGTCATTAGTTCCATTATCTGCATTATATGCTAAGTAGATATTAGCTTTTAAATCTTCATGGTCAATATCTGCACCATCATCAATCACTGCAACTAAAACTCCACCGCCTTTTGTAATTTTCCATGCATCAAGTATATTTATATCTGCATCTACACTTGTCCCACCAACTATATATGCATCATTTAAAGTACTACTTACTTCTTGTGTAATTTTTTCTCTATTACTATTTATTGAATCTATATGCCATAAATATTTGTAATATTTTTCAGAAGATGCATTTAACTTTTTTTCATCTTTTGGCTCTTTATTATTGCTACTTCCACTGTCACATCCTCCTAATAATAAAACTGAGGCTATAATACTTGTAATTATTATTCTCTTAGGATTAATCATTATCTTCTCTTTCTCTCTTTTACAAAATTAGGATGAGCAAACTCTACATTAGCACTTTGAAATAATCTTCTTGAGATAGAAAAAATATTATGATAATCCTCAATTTTTACAATAAAAATTGTATCTGTTAGTTTTGAATAATTTGTAAGATTAAAATTATTTAATAACTTTGAACAATTAATCCCTTTTTTACATTGCACAAGTATCTCGTTGCTAATCCCTATTTTTTGTCCATATTTATTCTTATAAAAATTTATATTAGAATTCTTTGTACTTCTTGAGATATTTATATTTTCAAGTTGAACTAATTTGCCATTTTTATAATAACTTTCATTTGCATAAGATGCTGATAATACTCCTACCAGTATTAATAATATGATTTTTTTCATTTTTATTCCTGTATTTTGATTTTCTTTAATAGTGTGTATTCAAAGTATTATATCACTAATAAATATCTAACGGAAGCCAATAAGTAATGCGGGGGGAGTGATTTTAACTTTTAAGTAAGTCCTAAATATCATCTTTAATCATAACAATTGTTATAATTCAAGTACTTTTTTTAGATAGTAAAAGCATAAAATCCTCAAGTAACTATTATTTTCGTGCCTCTTTTAAAGAGTCTGCAATTAAAAATGCCAATTCTAAAGATTGATCAGCATTTAAACGAGGATCACAATGGGTATGGTAACGAGAAGATAAACTCTCTTCAGTTACAGTAAATGATCCGCCAATACACTCTGTGACATTTTTACCTGTCATCTCTAAGTGAACACCACCAGCATGTGTACCCTCAGCTTTATGAATTTGAAAAAACTCTTTCATCTCTCTAAGGATTGAATCAACTGGGCGTGTTTTATAATTATTTGATGATTTAATAGTATTACCATGCATTGGATCACATGACCATACAACTTTTAAACCTTCGGTTTGAACTGCTTTTATAAGAGCAGGAAGTCCATCAGCAACTTTTCCAGCACCCATACGAACGATAACATTTAAACGACCTGCTTCATTATCAGGATTCAAGACTTTTGCTAACTTAATCAAATCTTGTGGATCCATAGTAGGTCCAGCTTTAAGCCCAATAGGATTTTTAACACCCCTTAAATATTCAACATGAGCACCATCAAGCTGACGAGTTCTATCGCCTATCCATAACATATGTGCAGATGTATCATACCAATCACCCGTAATAGAGTCTTGTCTAGTAAATGCTTCTTCATAGGGAAGTAAAAGTGCTTCATGAGATGTGTAAAAGTCTGTTTCTCTAAGTGTCCGATATGTTTTTGATGTTACACCACATGCTTCCATAAACTGTAATGATGTTCCAATATCTTGAGCTAATTTCTTATACTTTTTACTTACAGTCCCTTGATGAGCAAAATCTAATGTCCAACTGTGTACCTTATGTAAATCAGCTAAACCACCTGTTGCAAATGCACGAAGTAAATTTAAAGTTGATGATGATTGATTATATGCTTTAATCATACGCTCTGGATCTGGAACACGAGCAACTTGTGTAAATTCAGAACCATTGATAATATCTCCACGATATGATGCTAAAGTAAGACCATCAAAAGTTTCTGTATCGGATGAACGAGGCTTTGCAAATTGTCCTGCCATACGTCCAACCTTAATAACTGGCAAACCACCAGCATATGTCATAACAACAGCCATTTGCATCATTGCTTTAAAGCTATCTCTTATATTATCTGCGTGAAACTCTGAAAAGCTCTCAGCACAGTCTCCACCTTGAAGTAAGAATGCCTCACCATTAGCAACATCTGCTAACTGGCTTTTAAGAGAGCATGCTTCACCTGCAAAAACAAGTGGCGGAAATTTTTTTAATTCTGTAAGAACTTTGTCTAATGCTTTTTTGTTTGGATAAGTCGGTTGTTGTAAAATTGGTTTCTCTCTCCAACTTGATGGACTCCAAATACTCATAATAAACCTTCTTATTTAATTTTTATATATTCTATCTAAAAATATATAAAAAAGTACTGATAAAATCTTGTAAGCTATTTTTATGATTACTAAATGTATAATGGCATTATATTTTATATAGGACTATAGCTTATGGAAAAAGAGGGTTTGAAATCTCTTGTTACTCAAATGTATGAAAACTTACTTGATAATATTAACAATCAAGAAACTGCAGATAGAGAGCAAGTCATTGAGTACTTACGTAATGCAGTTGAAGTTATTTCTAGTATATCTGATGAAAAAATGGATTCGATAGAACATGCAAAGTCTGCTTTTAGCAATGCGTATCAAGAAATCGCAAAAAAGAGTATATCTTCTTATCAACATACAAATAAAAGATTTGAAAAACTTGCTCAATTACATGAAGAAACACTTTCATGTTATGCAGAAAAAATGATAGATATACCAAAAATTACAGAAAAATTTAATGATATTCAGGCACATATACTCGATGAAGTAAAAAAAGCCAATGAAATTATTACAAAACTTTCTACTCAAATAGAAGTCTTGGAAAAAGATTCTAACCTAGATTTACTTACTAAAGTATTTAATAGGCAAGCACTTTCAAAGTACTTAACTAATATATGTGAACAAAAAAACGAATATTATGACTTACATGTATTGATGTTAGATATTGATGACTTTAAAGTTATTAATGATAAATATGGACATGTTGTTGGTGATAAAATTTTAATTTTTATAGCAAATATTTTAAAAAAAACACTTCGTGATGGGGATAAGATTTTTAGATATGGAGGGGAAGAATTTATATTAATTCTTCACCGTATTGATAAAATTCATTGCTTAAAAATTGCCTCAAGAATTTTAGAAATTATCAACAAAAATAACCTTATTTATAAAGGTCAAAGTATCAATGTTACGGTAAGCATAGGAGCTACTATTTATGATATAAATGATGATTCTGATGAGATTATTCATAAAGCCAATAAAGCACTTTATAAAGCTAAAAAAGATGGAAAAAATAGAATTTTTATGGAGTCAATTGATGGAAATTAATTATTTTGATATAGGGGTGTCTATTATAATTCTTTTTTTAGGTTTAAAAGGAATTTTAAATGGATTTTTTAAAGAATTTTTTGGTTTAGTTGGTATTATTGGTGGCATTTTTGTGGCATCAAGAGCAGGGGATGAGGTTGGTCAATTCTTAAGTGATTTAATTTTTAATTTTGATAATAATTCTGCTATAAGTTTTAGTGGATTTTTAGTTGTTTTAGCTTTATTTTGGTTAATAATGATTGGTATTGGTACAATGTTTAAGCAGTTATCATCTCTCAGCGGACTAGGACCATTTGATAAAATTCTTGGATTTATTTTTGGAGCAAGTAAGTTCTTTTTTATTGTAGCTGTAATCGCTCATGCAACTTATAATATAAAAGCTATAAAATCATTAATTGATGATAGTAAGCTTAATAAAAGTATCTTATTTCCTATTTTTCTTGAAACTGGTTCTTATATCATGAAGCTAGATCCGGTTGGAATTTCCAAAGATATAAATAATACAGTATCATCCGCAAAAGATAAAGCAAGCAAGATGATAAATCAATCAACAAAGGATATCGTTAAAAATACAATGGAACAACTTAAAAACTCGATGCCAGATATGGATAAATAATGTCAGATATAACAACTAATTTTAATGATAAAACCGTTAAATATACTCAATTACTTAGTGATTTTAAAACTCTTTTAAAAAATAACTCACTTAAATTCACCATTCAAAGAGAAGTGATTTTAGAAACTCTTTATAAGTCTGATCAGCACTTGACACCAGAATCCCTGCATCATCTTATTCAGGAAAATTTCCCCGAATTAAAAACTGGTATTGCCACTGTTTATAGAACTTTAGCACTCTTAGAAGACTCGAATATGGTTACATCCCTCTCTTTTGGCGCACAAGGGAAAAAATATGAACTTGGAGCTAAGGAGCATCACGATCATATGATTTGTACATTATGTGGGGATATTACAGAGTTTGTAGATGAAGAGATAGAAAACCGTCAAGATTCTATTGCACACGAACTCGGTTTTCAAATTTCAGACCACTCTATGCAAATCTATGGCATCTGTAAAAATTGTCAAGATTAAAATACAAAAAAAAACATCAAGGAAAATACATTGGCTTTTGAAAATAAATTCGTTCAACAAAGAATAGAAAAAGCAGAATTACTAAGAGCTGAGGGAATTAATCCTTACTCAAATGATTCTAAAAGAAACACAACGATAGAAAAATATATAAATGTAAATGCAGACATCGAGCATAAAGAAAATAAGCGTGATGAAAAACGTCATTACATCGTCAGTGGTCGTATCAAGTTTTTTAGAATTATGGGAAAAGCAAGTTTTATCAAGATAGAAGATGAAAGTGGAATGCTTCAAATCTATGTATCAAGAGATCATCTACCCGAAGGTTTTTACAACACTATTTTTAAAAAACTCATTGAAGTTGGAGATATAGTAGAAATCTCTGGTTTTCCATTTGTTACTGGTAAAGGTGAGTTATCGCTACATTGTTCTAATTTTAAACTCCTAACTAAAGCTATCTCTCCACTTCCTGAAAAATTTCATGGAGTGACAGATAAAGAAATCAGATACAGAAAAAGATACCTTGACTTAATCATGAATTCTAATGTTAGAAAGACCTTTCAAATCCGTTCTAAAGTTATCTCTTTAACCAGACGCTTCTTTGAGGATAAAGGCTTCTTAGAAGTTGAAACTCCAATGATGCACCCAATTGCAGGGGGAGCAAATGCAAAACCATTTGTTACACATCATAATGCTCTAGGGATAGATAGATTTTTAAGGATAGCCCCTGAACTTTACTTAAAACGCTTAATCGTTGGTGGATTTGAAGCAGTATTTGAGATTAACCGTAACTTTAGAAATGAGGGGATGGATGCTACTCATAATCCTGAGTTTACATCAATCGAATTTTATTGGGCTTATAAAACCTATAAAGACTTGATAGAGATTACAAAAGAGTATTTTAAGTATCTTTTTGAACACTTAAATCTTCCTACGATTCTTCCCTACTCTGACATGGAAATCAACTTTGAACATTTCCAAGAGATTCCTTTAGTCGAGTCACTCACAACTATCGGTGGCGTTCCCCAAGAATCTTGTACAACAAAAGAATCTATCATCTCTTATCTTATATCTAAAAATATTACTGTAAAACCAGGACTAAATTTAGGTCAACTTCAAGGTGAATTATTTGACCAGTTCGTTGAAGAAAAACTCATCGACCCCACTTTTATTACACAATACCCTGTAGAGATTTCTCCCCTTGCTAGAAGAAGTGATGAAAATCCAGCTGTTACAGAAAGGTTTGAGCTTTTCATCGCTGGTCGTGAAATTGCAAATGCTTTCTCTGAGCTCAACGATCCTCTTGATCAATATGAGAGATTTAAAAGTCAAGTTGATGCAAAATATGCTGGAGATGATGAAGCACATGAGATGGATGAAGATTTCATTGATGCTCTAAGCTATGGTATGGCACCAACAGCTGGTCAAGGTATAGGGATAGATAGACTTGTAATGCTTTTAACAAATGAGCATAGCATACGAGATGTACTTCTATTTCCTGCAATGAAACCTCTTCATCATGAAGAAAAACATCAAGAAGAAGAAAAATAATTTATATCAGTAACTTTATTTAAAGTTGCTAATATTATAAGCTTTAAAAACCCATGAAACATAAACCGCACCAACTATAAAACCACATCCTAAGATTGAGGTAATAGCTTCTAAAGAGTAATTATTTGTAGCTAAAAAAACTATCATAAAAGAAGTGAGCGTTGCAGTTGCTAAAAATAACATATCGTTGTAAGCTACAATACGACCATAATACTTTTCTTCTATATTTTTTTGAAGCAAGGTATATGTATATGACCACAAAGTTGTTGTGAAAAATCCTACTAATACGCTTGCAAGAAGAGAAAGATAAAAATTCTGCATAACACTTGCCCATATCCAGACAGCGATTGTTTGAAATATAAAGATATAAATAATGCGTTTATTATTTATCCAATTCCCAATCATAATAGGTCCAATAACTAAGCCTATTGCTCTTGAAGAGTGTAAAAGACCTAAGGCTAAAGATGTAGCGATGATAGAAGCATAATATTTTTCCACCATAAGTGCAACAAGTGCATCAAAAGCTGAGCTTTTTACTACTTTTGAGTTATCTGTTTTATTTTCTACTTTATCGTAAGTGTTTTTTGCTTTTATGGTGGAGGATGAAGGAGTTTTTAAATAAGCATAGCAATTTATTGTTAGTAATATTATTATTGCTAGAGTTATTTTTATTGGGTTCATTTTATTTTTTACTTTCTGTTTTTATTGGTATATTATCCCCATATTTTAAAAGTGGATATTCAATCACAGGGGTGTTTATCGAAATGTTGTTTGGTTTTCTTGGGGTAGTATAGAAATATACTTGATAATCTAGTATTTTTAGAAATCATTAAGAGTATAAGACTGTGTTTTTTCACAGTCTCTCTGTTTTGTTAGGTTTTTCATCAGTTTTTTTAATTAACTCTAAAAACAATAGGGCATCACCTTTCTCAAATTCATAATCATATAAATATTTCGGTTCATTAAAAGAGCCCATCATACTTTCAATATCATATCGATTTGTAAATGAATTTTTATCATAATCTGGATTTTTTCTTTTTAATGTATTAGTCTTGTTTATGAATGTTGCTTTTATTTTATCAATAGACTTCTTGCAAAACTCCTATATGCCGCAGAGAGCTAAGAAGTACTAAAATTGTGTAAAACAAGTTTTTATTCCTAGCCTAAGGGTAAAATATTTTTTTATGTAAGGTTAGTACTTACTATCCCTTCCATAGGACACTTTATAGAGAGTCTTACTCAGCGTTAAAGAACCCCAACCGTTTGGCTACGCTTGAGAACATTTACTTTGATTAAAACTCTCTATAAAGTGCTAAGGTATATAGGAGTTTTGCAAGAAGTCTAATACTATTCTCACTAAAAATTAATCTTGATAATATTTTGATTTCTTGATTGTCTTTTTCATTAAAATATATCTCTGATTTTGCTTCTGGAATAATTAAATATTTTATTTTATTTAGATCTAAATCTTCTACAAAATCAATTTTTGTGATAATTGTCTCTCCAAATTTAAATCCCAATTCTCTACAAGCTTCTTTAGATAAAGGTACAGCTTTCTTTGATAATTTTATATTAACAATCGTCTCGTAGTTTTTATACTTGTTTGGAAATAATAAAAATTTTTCTAACAAATTTAAGTTATCATTTTCATTTATTTTAAGTTTTATACTACCCCAAGAAAACCAAACAACATTTCAAAAGTTTTTATTTCATATACGATAAAATAAGAATAATAAAGTGAGGGTAGAAAGATGAGCAGAAAACGGACAACTTATTCAACAGAGCTAAAAACAAAATTGGTTTTAGAGCTTCTTAAAGAGGAAAAAACTCTTATAGAAATAGCTAAAGATAATGGTATTACACCCAATAATCTCAAAAACTGGAAGAAGCTATTTTTAGAGAATGCAGAGATGGCAATGGAACCTTCCAAAGTTGTAAAAGAGTATAAAGATGAAACTAAAAAACTTCAAGAAAAAATAGATGAATACGCAAAAACAGTAGGACAATTAACAGTGGAGAATAACTGGATGCGGGGAAAGCTGAGAAGCTCGGACTTATCTAGTAAAAAGGCTATGATAAATTTCGAGTTAAAGAGATTATCCGTAGTACAACAGTGTGCGATACTAGATATTAGTAGAAGTTCGCTTTACTATATACCTGTAGTCAGCGAACATAAAGAAACCATCAAGGAGGAGATAAAATCTATCTTTGAAGAGATACCAATATATGGAGCTAAGAAGGTGCATTACCAGTTACTAGAGAATGGTTTCAGTGTAAGTTTAAACACAGTGCAGAGTTATCGCAAAGAGTTAGGATTAAAGGCTATACTAGCTGTAAGAGAGCCTATTTCCTTAACTCTAGCTAATATACAACATCCTAAGTTCTCCTATAAGCTTAGAGGGATAAATATTACAAGAGCTAATCAAGTATGGAGTACAGATATTACCTATATTAAAATCAATGGTGGCATGGTTTATCTTGCAGCTATCATTGATTGGTACTCTAAAGCTGTTCTTTCATGGAAAATATCCAATACAATGGACACTGACCTTGTTATGGGAGTACTCAATGAAGCACTTCTTAAATATGAAAAACCAGAGATATTTAATACTGATCAAGGGAGTCAATATACTAGCTATATTCACACCCAAACACTTAAAGATAATGGCATTACTATCTCAATGGATGGTAAAGGTAGAGCTACTGATAATATTTGTATTGAGAGGTTCTGGAGAAGTGCTAAAGTTGAAAGAATTTATCTAAATCAGTACAACACAATTAAGGAACTAAAAGAGGATGTATCGGATTATATGGACTTCTACAATTATAAAAGATTTCATGAAACACTGAACTATAAAAAACCAATAAATGTTTACTTGGAGAGTTTACAAATAAATGATGAGAACTATACTGAAAATGTAGTAGCTGTTTCATAAAGTTACAGGTTAGAGGTGAATAAGGAATTTGGAAATGTTGTCTTGACTTATTGGGGTAGTATATTTTTCAATTTCCTTTTTTGTTAGAATATCATCTAATCTATTTTTTAGTCTAATTGATAAATCTTGAGGTGTTTGAAAAAAATCTACAGTATGTTTTTCTTTTAGTAGTTGTTTAAAATTGTCTAATTTTTTATGCTGTTCAAAATCTATAGCATTTACTTTGATTTGGGCTTCATCATCAATAGACTTCTCCTAAAACCTTTTTCAATATTTGGATATATGTCCCTACGCAGTTACTTTAATTTAAAATATAAGAGTAATTTCAATATTACTAAAATATAATCTTGCTAAAGCCTATAAACAAGTATCTAAAGTGAGGTATTACTATGAGCTTTTAGGAGAAGTCCAATCAAATAAATTAAAATTTCTTTTTTTTGCTCTAAAGCTTTTTCATATTCTAATTGAGTATATGATTTGTTCGACTCTGCTTCAAGACTGCCAAATCTTGTAGCAATTATACCAATATAAATATCTGCTCTTTCTACTTCGTTTAAACAGGTTTCCAGTGGAGTTTCTTTTCTTGCTCCAAACTTTTCCATACCAAGAACATTAACGTTATAGCTTTCCAATAGTTTCCATACTGCTTCTCTATAGTCTTTTAAATCCATATAGGTAGATGAAATAAATACATTTTTTTTCATAATTTAAGCATTATCCTTTATTTATAATAATTTACTTTATAAACCTAACGGTTGAGGAGAGCAATATTTTACCCGCTCTTGGGTAAAATATTGGCTCCTGCGAGACTGTGAAAGAACTCTAAAAAGTCATTCTGAACTTGATTCAGAATCTAGCGTTTAAGGGCTTTTAGATTCCGTATCAAGTACGGAATGACAGTTCTTTCACAGTCTCTGCGTTTTGTTAGACTGTTTTGTAAGCTTTTAATCTCAATCTTACATAATCAGCTACCCAACCATCTTTTTCAGAATAAATTTTTGGTTTTAAAATCTCTCTTACTTCTTTCTTGAATAAATTTTGTTGTTCTTGTGTTAAATGAGAGATTATCCCATTTGCAAAAATATCTAACCAATTTGAAATATCATCAATTTTTGTAGGTCGAGGAATCAGTTCAATATATTCAACATTGAAACCATTATTTTGTAAAAGCTGTTTATATTCAGTATCCTTTGGAAAAGTCCAAGGATTATTGAATGTTCCAAACTCTTTATGTTTATTAAAAATCTCTTGCATGGCATCAATTAAAAACTTTATATTACCATAGCCTCCGAATTCTGCAATTAATCTTCCTCTTGCTTTTAATGAGTTAGCTATTTTTTTGATTGATTTATCGGAATCTTTAACCCAATGTAAAACAGCATTTGAAAATACAGCATCAAATTCATCTTCAAAAGTCAACTCAGTAGCACTCATTACAGAAGCATGAATCCCTTTTTCTTTGGTTTTTATGACCATGCTTTCGCTTAAATCAACTGCTATTACTTTTGAATCGAATTTTTCAATTTCAACTGCTAATGTTCCATCTCCACAACCTAAATCTAAAATTCTTTCATTTGCTTGTGGATTAAGAAGTTCTATAACTGGAAATGCTAAATTTGATACAAAATCAGCATGTTTATTATATTTATCTGCGTTCCATTTGTTTGTGTTGTTCAATCATGTTCCTTTGTAGTCTAACGGTCAAATAGAACCATAAATTTCCGCTAGGTAATTTATTGCGTTCCTATGTTTTGTTGTCTTTACTGCTTAAATATTACTTGAATAAGGCATTGATTTAATAAACTCTTCCATGAAAGTCCAATTTGGGGTATTCTTTTTAATAATTGGTAATTTAATAACTTCATTTTTTAATCGGTGAAGTCTTACTTGTCTCCCAAATCCATATTTAAATGACATTTCTTTTAAGATTGCTACCAAAAATATTTGAGTATAATTACTTAATTCAATTTTATATTTATCTTTTAGAAGCAATGTATGAATATTATCGTCACTATAATATTCATAGTTATGATAAAAAACATTACCAAACATATCAACAGTTATTTTATTTATAAATACTTTCTTTTTCTTTTTAAAGTTTTCATAATCAATAAAACTTGTAATACCATTATTGTAAGATGAAGCCGTAATAAGAGGTGTTTCACCACTTATTCTATTAGCCTCTGTTAATCTTTCACCTTTTACTATTGTAAATAAATCAGTAACTTTAAATTCTTGCCATTTGGAGTCGTTTAGATTTATATCATTTGGTAGTAGTGATTTTGATGTTATCTTATTTTGAATCATTATATCCATAAAACTTAATTCATCAATACTTTTAAATAGTAAATTAAACTTTTGTTTGATTTCAAAGATAAGATATTCTTTTAATGTTAAAGAAAAATTATTATTTGATAAAGATGAATAATCTGTTTTCATGTGAGCTTGAAGAATCCACTCGTCATTATCATCAATATTTTTGTAAACTAAATTAATATTATCATTATATTTAGTTGGATTGTCTAATTTATTCAGAAAATCTTTTTTAATATTAAGCCATTTATTATATACATCCGTTCTACCTTTATTTTTTGATAAAACGAATCCATCATCATTTAAATCATAAAATATCACTTCTTTATTATCGTGTGGTAAATTTGTTTCAAATACTGCTATTGCAGTATGAGTAGAAGCATTGGGAGCAAATAATTCATTTGGCATATTGATTACATATTTAAGTGTATGTTTTGATAATATTCTATTCCGAATAAGTTCATCTTTAAAATATGTTGATAAAGGTGAAATAATTATTCCATAACGACTAACATTATCTAGCATTTTTTCTAAAAATTGAATTTCTTTTTTAGTTGGATTTGCTTTATTATCTCTACCGCCATAAGGTGGATTAATAAAACCAATTGTAGGTTTTACATTTTCTAATATTTTAGTCGCTTCATCACTGAAAAAATCAATATTAAATATTTTAGATTTTCCATCACCTCTAAATAGCATATTTGAAATAGCTAAGGAATACATAGTATTACTTTTTTCAAATCCTAAAAGTTGCTTTTGTTTTATATGTTTAATTTTATCTTGTTTATTAGCAATTTTAGAGTTATGAATAGTATCAATTAATTTATTCATACCACCTATCAAAAAGGCACCTGTCCCACAACAAGAATCAAATATAATATCATTTATTTTTATATCAATAAGTTCTGTAAAAAGTTTTGTAATATGATTTGGTGTTAATACGATGCCTTTTTTAACATTTGCTATACCTGCATATCGTAAAAATTCTTCATAAAACTTTCCAATAATATCATAACTAGTTTGCTTGTTAAATAACGGTATAACATTATTTTCAAGTTCAATTAGAATATCTTTTAAAATATCTGTATCATTTAAATCTTTATCAGTTTTAATAAAAGCCAATTCATTTAAAAGTACATCTATTTTAGATTGGTCTATATCTTCATTTATTAATATATCATTGATAGTTGTTGGAATATTTCTTATTATATTGATTGTATTATAGTTATGATAACTATTTTTAAATATATTACCAAAATCATCTTTTTCATATAAACATACCATTAATGCACTCAGTAAAACTGGTCTTTTTTGAGAATCTATATTTCTTAATATTCTATTTATTTCACTAGAACTTTTTGAAATATTATTAGATATTAATTCTAAATCAAGATTTTCAAATAATGAGATATAATCATTTTCATTTAAAAATTCAGCTATATTTATATCTTTTATTTTATCATCTTGAATTATAAATGTTGTTATGAGGTGATTATTTTGATCATGTATATCACCAGAAAATGCCATTCCTAAAATTCTGAAGTTTTCTAAATATTTTTGAACAGTTTCTTTTTTTGTTTCTATGTTATTATTTAAAAAGAATTTTAAATAGTGCTTTATCCCATCTACTGCATAATGTTGTGGTTTATTCGATTTCGTTGATGCATGGTCATTGATTTTATCTTTATTTTCTATAAGTATTAATAGTTTTTTGTCCTCATTTAAATAAATTAAATCTGGGCTTCCATAATTACCTTTTTCTGATTTACTAGCTTTACTCAGAATATCTTGAATATTAGGGTTTTTTGTTTTTTGAGGTACCCAATCTTTTATAAATTTTTTTTCATTACTTAAATAATTGAATAATTCAATATCTGTTTTTGCTTCATTTTTAGCCATTTTAGTATCCTATCATTTAAAGTGTGCTATTTTAATCTATTTTTATAGTATTCCTAAAAGTATGGCAAATTGTAATACTTTTGTATTATCTCATAATATATTTTATAAATTAACTATAATTAAAATTTTATTATTTTATCTATTTTTTACTAAGAATCTAATGAAAAATTAATTTACAGTTAATGTTTTTTGAAGACAACTATTAGTTAAGCGACATATTAGCACCAACAACATTAATATATAATTAATGTTGTTGGTGCTAATATGTTCGTTTCTACGAGACTGTGAAAGAACTGTCATTCCGTACTTGATACGGAATCTAAAAGCCCTTAAACGCTAGATTCTGAATCAAGTTCAGAATGACTTTTTAGAGTTCTTTCACAGTCTCTACGCCTTGTTATATGAAAGAATGTAAGCTATGGAGTTTGTGGGTTGGTTGCAGTGTTTTAGTAGATTTTAGAGTTGTGAGTATATGGTATTTAACTAATATTTTCTCTTCTATATGTAGCAATAATATAGCTTCAAAGCTATTATTATGCTCTTTGTCATTTTTTAAGAATAGTTGTAGTATTGTCAATTTTAGTGTAGTTATTTTAGTTCTAGTTTGATTGTTGTTTTGGTTTAAATTAGCCACTATCATTAAAGCTTTTCTCCTCTCTTTGGGATAATATTCTTGGTGTCATTAATCCTTGGACTACTCTCGTGTATCTATCTACAACTACAACAGTTTGTATATCCTCACAGGTACACTTCTTACACTTTGGTTTTACCTTTTGTTGTTGTGGCTTTATCTCTATAGTCTTTATACTTTCCATCTTTGCTACTCTTTGTATAGCTCCATAATATCTTATGCGAAAGAACCTTTTAGGTGGTATGTGGTATAGAAATCTTTGAATGAACTCATCGCTACTTAGTTTCATTATCTTGTGTTTAGAGTCGTCTTTATAATCTTTGTATTTGAATCTTATGATGTTGTTATCTATGGAGATAATCCTAGAGTTAGCAATAGCAGACTTATGGGTATACCTTGCCATGTACTCTACTATCTTAGAACAAGATTTAAACTGTGACTTCATATATATTACCCATTTACGAGATACTAGATTCTCTATGTAGTTCTCAAAGTAGTTTGGATTTTTTAACTCATCATGAACTTCTGAGTTGCCATCATAATAAGCCTTTTTAACTCTCTTTATGAAGATACCACGAAAGACTCTACTCATAGCTTTAACAGGAAACAAGAACTTAGATTTATACTTAGGTTGAAGAAGTGTTTCTCCCATGATTCCACCACCAGCTACAACGAAATGAATATGTGGATGATATACAAGTGTTTGACCCCAACTATGAAGTATGCCAAAGAATGCTAAATCTATTTTTGGTTTATTATCTCTATATTTAGATTCATCAATATCCCACCATTTTAAGTTATTGGCAAATAATTTCAGAGTATCAGATGAAGATTTAAATAGTATCTCATAAAATATCTTTTGGTTATAGATGGCTATTTCAAAGAGTTGATTAGGAACTGTAAAGACTGTATGATAGTAAGGAACATCAAGAGTTGTTTTAAGTCTTTTTTCTATCCAGTCATATCGTTTGTCACCTTGACACTTAGGACAGTTTCTATTGCGACAAGAGTTGTATGCAAACTCTATGTTCTTGCAATCACCACACTCTTTGGCGTGGTAACCTAAGGCAGAAGTTCTACATGTAGATATGTCTTGTATAGCTTTAAGTTGCATAGAATTTAGTTTATTTCTAGCGATATAGTCATCTCCGTAGAGTTTAAATATATCTTGCATCTCGTATTTAGGTTTATAGGATTTAGTATCATCTGATAAAGTCTGAATCTTAGACATGTTGGAGTTATATCAGGTTTTATTCTTTAGGCTTAAAAATATGTCAAATTGTCATGAAATGGATGGATTTCTTGCCGTTAGGCTTCATATAACGGTCGAAGATAGCCAATAAATTTCCGCTAGGTAATTTATTGGATACTCTGAGACTGTGAAAAAACACAGTCTTATACTCTTAATGATTTCTAAAAATACTAGATTATCAAGTATATTTCTTTGGAAATTGTAGCATAAAAATATATTGGACTTCTCCTAAAAGCTCATAGTAATACCTCCCTTTAGATACCTGTTTATAGTCTTTAGCAAGATTATATTTTAGTAATATTGAAATTACTCTTATATTTTAAATTAAAGTAACTGCGTACACCCCAATCCATTAATAACTAGAAATTAAAAGTGGAATAATTATTGCTTGCTTTTGAGAAAAACAAGGTGATAAGAAAATGGCAATAAAAGCAAGAGATAAATTAGCACAAAAGCGTTCAAGAAAAGGCTATGCAAAAATAGCTGAATCAAATAAACTTTTAGAGTTACTATCAAGAGTTCCAGACCATCGTAAAGGTCAAGGTAAACGGCATAAATTAGAACATATCTTATATCTAGCTATATTAGCTGGACTAATGGGAGCTACAGATTACAAACAAATTTCTATTTGGATAGATAAACATGTTCAAAAAGAAGAAGTAAAAAAACTTCTAGGTGTAGAATTTATAATAACACCAAAAAGAAGTGCTGTCTCAGATATACTTGCAAAAGTTGATAGTGAGGCAGTTGAACTTTTGTTCAGAGAATGGATAAGAATTTATGTCGATACTACAGGAAAACATCTAAGCGTAGATGGTAAAGTGATGAATGGTAGTAGATATAAAGACCAAAAGGCTATACAAGTTGTTGGTGCAGTTCTATCAGAGATAGGTGTAGTTATTGCTCATCAAAAAATTGCAGAGAAATCAAATGAAATACCTGCTTTACAAGCTATGATAGCAGAGCTTGGAGATGAATTTCTCTTTACCTTTGATGCGATGAACACACAAAAAAACTCTTGATTCTATTGAGCGAAGTGGTTCAAAGTATATTGCTAAAGTTAAAGGTAACCAAAAAACACTTCTTGATAAAATAGATGAAATATCAAGAGAGATAAAACCATCAAGCACTTATAAAGCTAAACAAATCCAGCAGTCTAATGAGCGGATAAATAGAGAGGTATTTGTATATCAACCAACTACTTTTTATCATAATGAAATTACCCATGTTCGCTCAATCATAAAAACTATTAAAAAAATACACAAGACAAACCATAAAACAGGAGAAGTAACAAACAGCACTAGTATTCAGTTCTGTATAGCAAATTTTCGTGAAAATGCGGAGTTCTTTCATGATAAAATTTTACTCCATTGGAAGGTAGAAACAATCAGCAATTCTAATTCACTCTACCCCAAAAAATTTGTAAAAAAATAAAAGGTATAAGAATTGCTATACTTTTAAAAATTAGCAGTAAAGAATTTATAAATGAATTTTCAAAAACAGATAATAAGTCTTATAGCAAAAGAGTTTGAAAAACTACCAGATTCAAGGAGTAAAGAGAAACTAATATATACAATGAGTGATATAACACTATCAGCATTTGCAATGTATTATTTTCAAAATCCATCTTGGTTAGACTTTGCAAGAAAAATGAATACAAAAAGCGGTAAAAGTAATGCTAAATCACTATTTGGTATAAAAAAGATACCAAGTGATAATCATGTACGAGATACATTAGATGATATAGATAGTGATAAACTACAACCTACATTCGATAAAATATATAAACTACTTTTAGAAAAAAAAACCTTAGAAAAATATACCTATTTTGATAATAAGACACTCCTTGTTCTTCTTGATGGCACTTACTACCATTCTTCAACAAAAATACATTGTGAGCATTGTCAAACAAGAAAAAAAACAGATACTAAAGGTAGTGAGACTCTTCAATATTACCATAGTGCAATAACACCAATAATAGCAAAACCAAAGACCAATACAATACTTCCATTATTACCAGAGATGATATCAAATACGGATGGAGATGATAAACAAGATTGTGAGATTAACGCATCCAAAAGATGGTTAGATAAAACACATATACTCGCTAAAAAATATAAACTAGTACTCTTGGGCGATGATTTATATTCAAAGACTTCACTTATTAAAAAGATAAGAGAGAAAGAGTATAACTATATATTTGTCTGCAAAGAGACTTCTCATAAAAAATTATATGAAACTGTACATATGGTTGATAACCTCGGTAATATGGATACTAAAACAGCTACTAAACTAAATAAACAAAGAAAAAAAGAGAGTTACAACTATAAATATCTACATGAAGTAGAACTTACAGGAGAAAAGAATCCTATAAAAGTAAATTGGTGTAGTGTTGAAGTTAAAGAGGTAAAAGGGAAGATAATTTATAGTGGTGCTTTTATAACAGACTATATAATTAAAGATGAAAATGTAGAAGAGATTGTAGAAGCAGGTCGTGCTAGATGGAAGATTGAAAATGAGAATAATAATACATTAAAAACAGGAGGTTACAATCTTGAACATAACTTTGGACACGGCAAAAAAGGACTAAGTGAGTTGCTATTTGTTTTTAACATATTAGCATTCTTAACTCATACACTATGCTTAACATATGATGATGATTATAAAGAGTTATATGGACTTATAAACAAGAGAAAAACATTCTTTAACCATATCAATACTTTCACAACATTTTTTTACTTTTTAGATTGGGATATTCTCTATCAAACAATGATAAAAGGCTATATAGATGGTATCCATTTGGACTAGTAAATATTCACAAGGCTATACCTATGTCAAAAATACCATTACTCCCATTAATAGTGATAATTGGAGCTTTATTGAAATAAAAACAGAAGATATTGAAGTCGTAAAAAATACTAACGGCTATAAAAAGTTTTTAGTTAATTATTTTTTAATGTTGTAAAAATGATTGAGTGGTGATTTTTGGTGTTGGGTTAGAATTGCTGAGAAACAATGCACCAATACAAAGATAATACACTTTTAGAAGATGACCATAATGCTCATCTAAATCCATTTTTAATGACAATTATCAGAAGCATTATTTTAAATATCTTGCACCTAAATGGTACAAAATCTATACAAGAACAACTCATTAACAATAGATGGGATTTAGATGACTCTATCGCTCAACTCTTGAAATTTAGTTTTTAGTGGATTTGGGTGAACTGCGTAGGGACATATATCCAAATATTGAAAAAGGTTTTAGGAGAAGTCTATTGCAAAAAATTGAATATATAAAGTCTAAAACTGGCGATATGAAGAGCTATTTCTTCTCTTATTTTACTTATATCTCCATTATCTAGTGCTATCATCAGTTTTTTAAACAGAGCTATCCCAATGAGGTTAAGCAGACGTTTGAAATTATAGGTAAACATGATAAGTGCATTTTCACCTTGAACCTTCTTTTTACTTCTAAGGAGGAAGTGATCCCAGCCAAGGTTTCTTGTTATTGTTCCAAATGGATGTTCTACGATAGAGCCTCTTTTTTTGTAAAGTGCTTTAGCTTCTGGAGTTTTCATATTTTTATTATACTTATCTAATAGCTCTTGATATTTCCATCTTTGGGTTTGTTTTTGTTTGGTCTTTTCACCTAAACATTTATCTCTAATAGAGCAAGTATTACAATCGCTTTGTGAGCTTCTGTACATATGCATTATTCGTGCATATGATTTATTTATTGACTTCGTTCTTGAAATAAGTTTATCATTTGGACAGATATAAGCATCTTGCTCTTTATCGTAAACAAATTTATCTTTAGTAAACTTACCCTTGTTAATAAGTTCTTGACCTGTTCTAATAGCAGGAACAAGCGTCTTAATCCCATCATCTATACATTTCTTTATTTCTACTGCTGAGTAATATCCTTTATCAGCAAGAATTAGCAAATCAGGGTTAGTGATCACTTCTTTAGTCTGCATTGCCATGTGATGGAGTTCTTGTTTATCAGTGCCAGAGGATGTTACATCAGTAGCAACAATAAACTTGAACTTATCATCTACACATATTTGAGAGTTATAAGCCATTAAGTTATGTGCTGATTTGACCATAACACTTGCATCTGGGTCAGTTCTATTATATTGAGTGCGGTTTATTTTCTTTAGAAAATTTAACTCTGTTGTAAATCTTGCTTTCTTTTTTAAGAATATCTCTAAAGTACGAGGAAGTTGTTTTGCTAGTTTAGTTGTATGCGTTTCTTCATCTCTAAATTCTAAAGAGCTAAGGTATTCATTGATTGATGCTTCTGTACTTGCTAAATCTCTTTGTGTAGTCTTCTTCATCATCAAAGTATTCTTTGATGCGTTAGCTCTTAAGAATGCTCCATCTAAGGCTACAAGTTCATCTCCTATTAGTGCAAGACCTTTAAGTAATAATACAAAGTCTTTGAACACTGCTTTTAATGCTTTAGGGTTGTTCTTTCTAAAATCAGAAATAGTCTTGTACGTAGGTTTTAATCCTGCTGTTAGCCACATCAATTCTATGTTTCTAGCATTTTCTTTTTCTAAAGCTCGTGAGCTTCTTATCTTGTTTAAGTAGCCATAGATATATATCTTGAGAAGTAACTTTGGAGAATAGGACTTCTGTCCTTCAAAGCTTGTCGAAGTGTCATCAAAGCCTAACTCTTTAAGGTCAAGCTGTTCTACATATAAATCTATAGCTCTTACTTGATTGTTCACATCTACATATTCATCAAGACTTGGAGGAAAAAACTGTTGTTGATTACGGTTTATTCCTTCTTTATACTTTTCGCTCATCAACACCTCTTTAAAGCCATTAATTTAGGCTTTTTATTAGATGTATTATACTCTTTTAGGGGTTCAGGCTTGATGAACTTAAGCTCTATATGTTAGAATCTTTTTACTTTATGAGATGTGCGTAATTTTGTAGTTATTTCACAGTCTCTCTGTTTTGTTAGCTCTTTAAGCCATTTAGGGTCATTTAAGCATTTTACATCAGCTTTATTTGCATTTTGTAGTGTCATGTCATAGTAAAAACCTGTACATTGTCCAATTGTATTTCCAACTTGGGCAAGTTCATTTAATGTTTTGTCTGAAGTCATATTATTTTCATAATTTTTAAAACAGCTTTTTGCAAATAAAGTCATTAGAGTATTGCACTCTCTCTCACTTACAGAGTAGCATTCTTTATATAGTTTTGAAGAACAAGCTATTTTTGGTAGTTCTTCAATAATTTTTTTTTCAATATCAATTTTAAAGCTTTTATGATCTGCCAATAGTAAGATAGTGAAAGAAAAAAATAATATTATTTGTTTCAATGTAAATCCTTTTTTTCTTTATAGCCTTTATAACTGATGTTACGATAATCTAAATTCATAAAGTTTAAGAAGTGCTACAAATCTAAGCAACTTGTAATTCTTCAACTTTTTGGTAGGCGACTTTGAGAGCCTCAATATATATTTTTTCCTTAATGGCAAAGTGGTTCATTTTATAGTTTAATCGAAGTTTCTCAAGTTTTATAAAACCACGAACAGATAAATGTATATGATTTCTTTGTGATGTTTCAACTTTTGTTGGAGAGTGTTCTATTTTTAAATTTTGTTTTAAAGATTTATGATATTCCTCTATTTTCCACCGTCTTTTGTAGATTTCAAGTACCTGATTGAAAGATAAGTCTATATCATTAGTAACAAGATATAAATAAGTAGATTCGCCATCATCGCCGTTTTTGACCACTTGCTTGATAAGTCTTAGAGGTTTTTTATAACCTTCAATATATATCAGCCGACTACTACCACCCTTTATATCTATGCTTGAGATATTAACATATTTTCCTTTATTTCTTTCTTCTAAAGTGAGTGCTATTTTTCTATTACTTTTTATTGGACATACAAACTTCTTGTTTAGTTCTTCTTCTATAAAAAGTAGATTCTTAATACTTGAAAACCATTTATCAAATAAAATATATTTATATTTCACTTCATTATTGTGATGTAAAATTTGAAGTTTATCTTGCATTATTTCATTTTTACTAAAGAGAGATTTTTTAATATTCTTCTGATGTTCCTCACTCCACTTATTTTCAGTTTTTGTGATAATTTCATATCCCAAAGGGATAGATATACCTGTAGCATCTGTATAATGAAAATTTAGCATTAAGATACCTTTTTGCATCTTTTGTGAGACATGGTCATAATGCCAGCAAACTACATCATTTACTTTACTCCAAGGCTTATGCATAAGCATATCATCGATAATAATACAAGCATTGTCTTCATTCTCATAATCTCTTAAAAATGGTTTTATTGATTTCCACAAAGTCTTTTCATCATCAAGAGAATCATTTAATAGTAGATGCTTTGTGAAAACATCATGACTATTACCTGTTACTTTTGAAAGTTTTGTCATCTCTATCTTGCTAAATGAACTGATTGCGAAATTTATGTACATATCTTCTAATTGCTTCATATATATTTTAAGCATTTTTAATGCCATCTATTTTTAATATGTCACCTTTTGTAAATTTGAAGGTTTAGATTATCGTAACATCAGTACTTAATAGGCTGTAGAAACAAGCAAGAATGTAAAAATAACAATTACTAATCCCACTACCTGATAAGAGTCATAATTAATTTTTATATCTTGCTCTCTTATCTCATTGTATATATAATCAGACCACATAGCAAAATGTAAAAACATAGGTATAATACCCATAAGTAAAGCTTCGAAAAAAGTTGCTGTTTCATTGGTATCTGTCGCTGGGACAACTTGTGAACCAACAAACATAATAAATCCTATAGCTACTATAATGCTATCACGAATTTTTTTTACTGAAATAAGTAGTAGGATAGAAATAACTTCAATTAATAGGATTATCTTCTATGTTGAAATTAACTTAACCCTAGTCGTGTAAGCAAGTCAAATTCACATTAAATCTAAACCTTTTTAATGATATTAGTTTTGAAATTATTTGAGGTCTATTACTTAGCTCCTGTTTTATCTCTTTGGCTTAGTTCATAGCTAAAGGTATTGTCACTTACACTTGTTACTTCACCATAGTTGTTGTAGCTTATGTTTTTAGTAAAAGTATTGTCTGTTACTTTTGTGGTGTATCCATTTGCCTTATCTCTTGTAAGTGTGAACTCTCCACTTGATGTGAGTAAATTATCTTTATCGTAGGTAGAGTTGTTTGTTGTACCTGCGTAGGTACTTGGTTTTACTATCTTAATAATTTTTCTGTTTTTGTTATAGGTGTATGTGGTGGCTTTGCTTAGTGGTGATGTGTGGTTTGTTGCTTCTCTTTTTGGGTTTGTGAGGATTGCTATATTTGGAGGTATTTTTGAGATAAGCTATCCTTTTGAGTTTTGTAGGTATGTGTAAATTAGTGCTTCGTATGTTCTTTTGTTTCTAAACTTTTTATGTTGAAAAGTGGAGATTCATTCACAGGGGTGTATTTTTGAGATAAGCTATCCTTTGACATTATTTAGGTACCTGCAGTGCTGACACTCTTTCCCTAGGTTAGAGATTCTTTATGATTATAGTTTAATATGGGTTACACATTGTGAGATGTGAAACCAGAAAAATGCTATTTCAAAGTTAAGAAAATGCACAATTTAGTGCTGAGACTTTTTTTATTTTATCATACCAGAGTTGTATAAATACTCAAAATAAACTTTGATAAATAATATACTATCAACTATTAATAAAAAGATGAAAATACTTAATTCATATGCATAATAACTTATATTCAGTCCATCCTCAATTAGTGCATCATACTTACTACGACTAAAATAGTAAATCAAAAAAGGAAAAAAAACCACCAATTCAGTTACATTACTGAATGTTAATTGTTTCCATGTTAGGTATATAATAGCTATTGTCATAAAAATAATTAATGGCAACTTGCATCTTAACAGTATATTCATTTTATTTACAACTATTATATACATTGCCTGAATCAGCAAGTGCTCCAGCAATCAAACCTGGAATTGTACCAAGAGCTATCGCAATTCCTCCCCCAGCACCAAGGATTACACCAGCTGTAATATTACCTAGATAATTTCCACCACTAGGAGTAGTAATGGCGGCAGTAACACCACCAATAATGCCTCCAGCAACTATAGCAACACCAATTAATGGATTCAACCCCTCAGGATCCACCAAATTAACAGGATCCCCTAAAACATACCCATAAAGATTACTATCTCCACCACTAAAGTCTATAGGGTCTTTGGCTGTCCACTTTCCTGTGTGTGGGTCGTATTCTCTGTATCCGAAGTGAACTAGGTTTGTTTCTTTGTCGTGGATTCCACCTGCGAATCCAAATGGTATGTTTAGGTTTGTGTTTGTGTCTGAGAGTATATTACCGTAAGTGTCATAAGTTATCTCTTTTATGATGTTATGGTTTGTATCACTTATAGCTCTTAGTGTTCCTACTTGGTCGTAGTGAAGATAGTAAGTTTCATTGTCTTGTGTCATGCTTGTTGGCATTCTTTGGTTTGTGTAGTTAAATCTTTGTACTAGACTATCATCTTTGTCATAAGTTGCTAGTAGAGTTGTAAGGTTTGCCCATAGATACTTTTCTACTATTTCATTGTTTACTTCTTTTGCTACTCTTTGGTTCAGAGCGTTTAAGTGGTAGATGATTGTTTTACTTGGAGTAGTTACACTTGTTAATGCTCCTAGTGTGTTGTATGTGTAGGTAGTTTCTTGTGTTGGGCTTGTCTTTTGTGTTAGGTAACCATCTTCATCGTATCTGTATGTTGTGTCTCCATATACTTCTAGGTTATCATCTAGTGTGTAACTCGCTGTTGTGCTTACTCCATATACTGTTGCTTGTAGTCTGTTACCGTTGTTGTCGTAGGTGTAGTTTTCTACTTCTGTATTATCTTTACTGACATTTGTTAATCTTCCTCTTGTGTCATAGGTATAATCATAGTTTGTACTGACTCCATTTATTGTTTCTTTTTTTTGAGTGATAGTTCCTGTTTTATCTCTTTGGCTTAGTTCATAGCTAAAGGTATTATCACTTACACTTATTACTTCACCATAGTTGTTGTAGCTTATGTTTTGAGTAAAAGTATTGTCTGTTATTTTTGTGGTGTAGCCATTTGCCTTATCTCTTGTAAGTGTGAACTCTCCACTTGATGTGAGTAAATTATCTTTATCGTAGGTAAAGTTGTTTGTTATACCTGCGTATGTTGTGGATTTTACTAAGAAGTCATTGTTGTAGCTGTAGTTTATGGTTTGGTTTAGAGTTCCTTCTTGAGTAAGTGAAGTTAATAGCTCTCCATCGTAAGTATAGTTTATACGCTCACTATCATTTATAATAGTTCCTAGTCTATCTGCAAACAGATAGCTATAAGAAGTAGTTCCCTCTAGGGTACTTGTACTTACTAAACGGTCGTTAGTATACGAGTTTGAGATAGTTCTTGCACTTGGTTTTACTATCTTAGTGATTCTTCTGTTTTTGTTATAGGTGTAGGTGGTGGCTTTACTGAGTGGTGATGTGTGGTTTAGTCTTTTATCTATACCATTGTATGTAAATGTGTGGTTTGTGGGGCTTGGGGTGATGAGTTTACTTATGTTGGAATTAAAATCATACTCGTATTCTTGTGTAGTTCCATTTGCATAAGTGATTTTATTTACTCTATCCATTATGTCGTAGGTGTAGCTTGTTGTTTCACCTTTTTGGTTTGTAATAGTTTGGATATTTCCTTTGTTATCATAGGTGTAGTGGATGATTCTAGTTCCCATAGTTTCTTTAATTACTTTACCTTGAGTGTTGTACTCATATCTTGTAGGTTCAAGTGTTCCTAAACTTATAGATGTAGTTAAAAGAGTGTCTATATCATAATCTCGTTTGAGAGTTCTTGCTTCAGGGCTAGTGATGGTATCTCTAGCATTATTGTAGTCAGATACTATAGTTGTTACTTTAGAGTTAGTGCTGATGGTTTGTGTTTTTGAGTTGGTATGCGTTTGATTTCCATCATAACTTCTTGTATATACTATTTGCTTTTTAAGTCCACTTACTTGGGTTGTTGTTTGAGAAGAGAGAATCTTTTGTTGAGTGAGTGTGTCTGTAGTATATAGAGTGCTTGTACTTACTCCACCTTTTGAGAGAGATATTTGTTTTTTATCTACTGAGATTGTTGAGGAGATAGTATCTCCACTTGGAAGTGTCCTTAGCGATAAAGTAGAACCATCAGCTTGTTTGGTGTCTGTAGAACTTGTCACATCTCCCTCTGGTTTGGTCATTGTATATGTAGTTGCTTTGGCACTATTACTTTTTGTAAACTGCCAGTCTCCACCTATGGAATCTGTATCTTGAGAGATTCTACCGTTATCATCAAAGAGGTGTGTGAATACATTTCCATTAGGGTCTGTCTCTTGAGTCATTAAGGAGACACTATTGTATTCAAATTCATAGCTTGAATAATCTTCGTATGTTACTGATAGAAGGTCTCCATTAGAATCTACATTCAAATATGTTTCTTGTCCATTTGGAGCTGTTATTAAAGTTGGAATTCCATTGTCATCTCTTGTGATTGTGATTGTATTTGAGAAGTTGTCTGTTATAGAGATAAGATTTCCATTTTCATCATAGATATATGATTCTAAAGTTTTTTTATCTGGATAAGATTTTGTGAATAGATGTTTTCCGTTAAGATTAAAAGTATATTCTAGATTGTTATCAGAAATTTTATAGGAGTCGTAATTATAACTTGTGACTCCTGTTGAGCCATAATTATAAATAGCATTAATATGTTCACTGTTTAATGCTTTATCATATATACGAAGGTCGTCTATGAGTCCATTTAGATGATAATTGCCACTCATACTGCCTATTGTCCAGTCATAAGATGGACGAGAAATTTGACTAATCGTTCTTGCCTTTTCATCGACTAAAATTCCATTTTTATACATCTTGATAGTTGTTTTATCTGCAACAAAAGTAACAAATATGAATTTTTGTTCTTGAAGTGGTATGGTTGCATCTAAATCAAGACTTATCCTGATTGCGTTACCAGTACGACCTAAGTAATAAGATATACCATTTTCGGTACTATAGTTAAATATACCATCACGATAATCAGTCCCATTTGCTATATGAGCAGAAACATTGCAGCAACCACTGTCATATTTATTGTATTTTGTCCAAAATGATAATGTTATTTCTTTTAAATTATTTAAGCTACTTGACTGTTTAACTAAAATACTCCCATTAATTCCATTAAATTTTGCTGCTTTACCGATAATCCCATCAACATAGCTAACACCACTGTTAGCAACCCCATGATTTTTTTTCCCACTAATATCTTCAGTATTACCTTCAAATCTATAATAAGCAACTAAGCCATCTTGGAGGCTAGTCTCTTTTTCAACTTTAGTACCATCACCTTTATTTATGCTATTTACACCAAGGTAATTAACATTTGAAAATGTCCAACCTTTTGCTAAATTACTATTATTATCAGTAGTATTTTCAACCTTTATACTTAGTTCTTTAGTAGTCCGTAAGTTTACAGTATCTCGTCCACGAACTCCTATTGCATTAGTCCCTGCATTTGCCCATGCTTGTGAAAATTGTGATGAAGCACGATAATAAACCATTTGATATTTATATGATACAGTTAATTTTGCAGTAGTATTCCCTGTAACTTTGTTTCCTAAAATATCTTTACCATCCCATTTAAATTGTAGATTGCCCAATTGAGAGATAGCAGGTTCCTTTTTAAAAACTCGTCCAGCTACTTCTAGTTTAACACTGACACCTATAACAGAAGCAGGTATATTTGTAGTGTCAATTGAGGTCTCTATTACATGAACATACCCATCAACTCTTTTTGAAGAGTAATGCAGGCTTGTATCTGTTCCAGCTACAGGTACATCTTCATGAAAAACTCTTGTCTTAGCTGTAACATAAGAGTTGATATCAACATTACAATCGTCTGGTGGTGTTTGATCTTCTACATCTGGTTCATCTGGAGACTCAGCATCATCTGGTGGACCGTATGGCCAGTTGTGATCCCATGGTGTGAAGTGTGTTATCTCTGCTCTCCAGTAACTTTTACCTGCTTTATAATTTGGATTATTTTGAATTCCAGCAACTTCATCTTTAAAAGAACCGTTATTATTTAAATCATTTCCAAGAGAGTCTCCTGTACTATCGAGTGCATCTACTATGCCATCTCCATCCGTGTCAAGTAGCTGTATAACTACACCATTTTTTGAGGCTTTCCATTTAGCATCATCTCTATCATAATAGCCAATAGGAACTATCTCTCCAATATCAAAACCTAAAAAGTTATCCACATACATAATAACTGGTGCATCAAATGTAACATTTTCATCATCACCAACACCATCAACTTGTAAATCTGAACAATAGGTATAGGCTGATTGGGTAGGTAAATCAGCAGGCATTGACTTTGGAGTTTTAAATTCTGTTGCTCTGACTGCAATTTTAGTAAGATTTCGAGTAGTTCCATCTTTTGATGTTACTGTTGCATTTGAAATATTGTTAAACACTAGAGTAGTCGATCGCTCTCCTCTATCATCCACAATAGGAGTAGATGTATGAATAAGGGGTGCAGTTGTTCCTAATGTAATAGTTGTTACTTTGGTATCAACTTGGAGCATGGTAACAGAAGGTGCGATTGACCATCTCTTTGCAGGGGCATATATTTTACGATCAATAGTCGTAAATCCATTTGCACTATAACGCATAGTTAAATAGGTACCACCTTCTGAAGCAAAGGCATATGTTCCATTGTTGTCTGTTAATAATGAACCATATTCTGGATGATTATGGATAGTTACTTTAACACCAGATAATGGACTAGCATCTTCTGCTAGTATCTTCCCTGTTATCATACAAAATAGTTTTTCATCATATGTATCTTTGGTTGAATCTCCTGGAATAATGTTTGCATATGTAGATCCAAAATTTGTAAGTGAAAAATTACTTGTATCAATTCGTTTATTCATAGTCATTAAAATAGAATTTGAAGTTATATTTCCAATAGTTGCATATACAGATACTGTGCCAATTTCCAATGCTTTTATAAGACAGAAATAATTTGTGTGTTATTAGTGTGAAAAACTGCTTGATTGCTCACATCTTTAGTTGTACCATCACTGTAAACACCTAGCAAGTTCAAGCTTACACTTTGAGAAACTCTCAGTACACTTTTCGGGCTTGTGATTTTTATAGATTTAAGAAGCACAGATGGTTTTACAACTAGAATGTAAGGTTTTGAAGGTGGGTTTACAACTGAGATATGAGGTTTTGAAGGTGGATTTAATGAACCTTCTTGAGTATCCTCACTGAAGATATTAAATGCGTGAACCTTAGTTTCTGTACTCTTAGGATTATTTCCATTAACTACACCAGTAGCATTTACTTCAACGGTGTAATTCCCATCACCTAAAGATGAAATCTTAAGTAAAACTGAGTAGTTATTATCATTATTTTTATCTTGCAATATTCCCGTAGAAACTAAAGCATTAGCATTGGTACCTACTTTATAAATACCATAGTTTACAGAATTAACTCCATCAATATCTACAACAGTTAATGAGATATTTAAATCATTCCCATTTAAAATAGATGATGGAGCAACTATATTTGAAGCAGTTAAATTATTATCATTAGGAGCTACAATTGTTGTAAGACCTAAAGTACTTAAAATAATGTTTAAATGATTAATAGCATCTGTTTGAGTAACGAGAGTTTTACCAAGTATATCAGCTACATCAGTATCAAAAGTATCTGATGTAAAATCAATACTATTATCTTTTAATAAGGCTAATAGTTTTGGATCTAGTGTGATACCATTACTAGCATTATTGTCACTGTCAAGTGTTTGCAACAGTTGAGCTAAATTTATAGTTGCTGTTTTATTACTTGGAAATAAGGTAAGAGGAGTAATGGTATTTTCTACATCTACTATACCTAAAGAGATACCTGCAAGGTTAAACTCTACCGTATCTCCCTCATTACAAGTGTATTCTCCTAAAGTATTTGTAACTCCTCTTTTATCTGAACTACAATTATAATCAAGACCTGAAACTGCACTATCTTGGAAAGTACCCGTGATAGTATTTGTAACTGATTCTTTTGACTTTTCATCTTTACTACTTAAACAAGCAGTAAATGATACTCCAAACAACACTACAAGCATAGTGATTATTATAAATCTTTTTATGATTTATCCTTTTTTTGTTTTTTGTAATTTTTTCAAAGTGTATTTAGTTTAGCTTTCTAATATAAATATACAAGCTGAATTTAAGTATTATATCTGTTGTACTATAAAGAGTATATTAACCCTAATCCCTAATAATTCCATACCAAATTAGACAACAATCTAAATTACTCTATAATTAGGTACTTTAAAGCGAAAAAGTAACACTCAAAGAAGTTCACCCAAGGGGTGTAATTTTTCCAAATAACAGGTATCATTATGGCACAAACTGTATTAAAATTCAATCTTGAAACCACAAATGAGAAATTAAGTAGAAAGGCAAATATAATTTCAAAATTGGAACACTTTTTGCAAGTAAAAAGTTATGATGAAAGAAAAAGAGATACTAAATAAACTGAGCTATATAAAAGATAGTGGATTAACTAAACAAGAGCGTCACAGAGCACATGCTTTACTACTACTAAAGGCAGGTAAAAGCAAAAATGAATTAGCAGAGATATTTGAAGTATCTCAAAGAACAATTTATAATTGGATTAATGATTTTAAAGCAAATGGAATAAAGAGTTTAGCTATTCAAAAATGTCGAGGAAGAAAGACTATTTTGAATGAAGATAACGATAAAAAAGTTATTTCAGAGTTCATCAAAATGTATTCGCATCAACCAAAAAAAGCATATGCTTTAAGTGTAGAAAAGCTATCAATAAAAATGAGCTATAAGACCTTTAAACGCTATTTAAAAAAACACTCAATTTAAGCTATAAACGCATTCGCAGAAGTACAGCAAAAAAAACAGACCCTGAACTCTATGAAAGAAAGAAGAAAGAGCTTGAAGTGCTTGAAACAAAGGTTCTTGCAGGAGAAATTGATGTTGAATACTTTGATGAGAGTGGATTCAACCTCAATGTCCTTGGATTTTTTAACAAAAATAAATCAACACTTTTTGCTTCAACAAGCTATGATAAAGTTGATACAGAAGTAGTCATAGGTCATTTTAATCTCTTTGTAGATGAGATTTCAAAGCCTACTGTTGCTGTTGTTGATAATGCCTCAATTCACACAAGTAAAAAGTTTAAAGAGATGATACTAAAATGGGAAGAAAAAGGATTGAGTATCTTTTATTTACCACCTTATTCTCCTCAATTAAATCCAATTGAAATGGTATGGAAATTTATGAAGTATTACTGGATAGAATTTGATGCTTATCTATCCATAGAAAATATGAAAAACTATGTTGAAAAAGTTATTATGGGATATGGTGTTAATTTTGAAATTAAATTTGGGTAGTTACTTAGAAGGTTTCCATTCTCATCATAGCTATAGGATTCTGTGAAAAGATGTTTTCCTTCAAGATTTAGAGGTATTTTTGAGATGGACTATCCTTTTTGGTTTTGTAGGTATGTGTAAATTAGTGCTGATATTTTTTTTAGATTAGGTCAAAATTTTGATAAGTAATAGACCTCAAATAATTTCAAAACTAATATCATTAAAAAGGTTTAGATTTAATGTGAATTTGACTTGCTTACACGACTAGGGTTAAGTTAATTTCAACATAGAAGATAATCCTATTAATTGAAGTTATTTCTATCCTACTACTTAATAGGCTGTAGAAACAAGCAAGAATGTAAAAATAACAATTACTAATCCCACTACCCACCCAAATCCACTAAAAACTAAATTTCAAGAGTTGAGCGATAGAGTCATCTAAATCCCATCTATTAGACTTCTTGCAAAACTCTAAAAGTAGGAACTAAAAATGCTATCAGATTGATATGAATAAATATGAAAAATTACAGAAGAAAGAACCAAAGAATTTTAAGCGTCTTATTGGTGTAAATAAAGATACATTTAATGAAATGCTTTTAGTATTTATAGCCTATGAAAAAGAGAGAACTAAAAACCATGGAGTTGGTGGTAGAAAAAGTTTAGATTCAAAAGAAAAAGTACTATTAATGTTAAGTTATTACAGAGAATATAGAACCTTAGAACATATTGGCTTTGATTATGGAGTAAGTGAATCTACAGCTTCTCGAATAGTAAGAGATGTTGAAGATGTTTTAATAAAATCTGGAAAGTTTTCATTACCAAGTAAACGTGCTTTATATGGAGATGATGTGGACTTAGAGTTTATCGTCATTGATGCTACAGAGTCCCCCATACAACGACCAAAAAAAAGCAAAGAGATTACTACTCAGGGAAGAAAAGAAACCATACACTAAAAGGGCAAATCGTTATTGACAAGGATGAACGTATTATTTGTGCTCATACATGCAAAGGTACTACTCATGATTTTAAACTCTTTAAACAGAGTGATTTACCTGTGAAACCTCAAACTTGTATCTATGTAGATTTAGGCTATCTTGGTATTAAAAAACAACATAATAACACTCAAATACCATATAAGAAATCAAAGCTACATCCATTAACTAATACACAAAAAAATCAAAATAAAAGAGAAGCTTCAGCTCGCATATGTGTTGAACATATCAATGCTAAATTAAAAACTTTTCAAATCCTTAAACAGAAATATCGTAACCGTAGAAAAAGGTTCAATCTTCGCTTCAATCTGATATGTGGATTAGTTAATTTTGACCGTGGATTTGAGGTTGCTGAAAAATGAGTTTTGCAAGAAGTCTATTGTTAATGAGTTGTTCTTGTATAGATTTTGTACCATTTAGGTGCAAGATATTTAAAATAATGCTTCTGATAATTGTCATTAAAAATGGATTTAGATGAGCATTATGGTCATCTTCTAAAAGTGTATTATCTTTGTATTGGTGCATTGTTTCTACCTTCCAATGGAGTAAAATTTTATCATGAAAGAACTCCGCATTTTCACGAAAATTTGCTATACAGAACTGAATACTAGTGCTGTTTGTTACTTCTCCTGTTTTATGGTTTGTCTTGTGTATTTTTTTAATAGTTTTTATGATTGAGCGAACATGGGTAATTTCATTATGATAAAAAGTAGTTGGTTGATATACAAATACCTCTCTATTTATCCACTCATTAGATTGCTGGATTGGTTTAGCTTTATAAGTGCTTGATGGTTTTATCTCTCTTGATATTTCATTTATTTTATCAAGAAGTGTTTTTTGGTTACCTTTAACTTTAGCAATATACTTTGAACCACTTCGCTCAATAGAATCAAGAGTTTTTTTGTGTGTTCATCGCATCAAAGGTAAAGAGAAATTCATCTCCAAGCTCTGCTATCATAGCTTGTAAAGCAGGTATTTCATTTGATTTCTCTGCAATTTTTTGATGAGCAATAACTACACCTATCTCTGATAGAACTGCACCAACAACTTGTATAGCCTTTTGGTCTTTATATCTACTACCATTCATCACTTTACCATCTACGCTTAGATGTTTTCCTGTAGTATCGACATAAATTCTTATCCATTCTCTGAACAAAAGTTCAACTGCCTCACTATCAACTTTTGCAAGTATATCTGAGACAGCACTTCTTTTTGGTGTTATTATAAATTCTACACCTAGAAGTTTTTTTACTTCTTCTTTTTGAACATGTTTATCTATCCAAATAGAAATTTGTTTGTAATCTGTAGCTCCCATTAGTCCAGCTAATATAGCTAGATATAAGATATGTTCTAATTTATGCCGTTTACCTTGACCTTTACGATGGTCTGGAACTCTTGATAGTAACTCTAAAAGTTTATTTGATTCAGCTATTTTTGCATAGCCTTTTCTTGAACGCTTTTGTGCTAATTTATCTCTTGATTTTATTGCCATTTTATTATCACTTTGTTTTTCTGTAACTCAAGCAATAATTGTTCCTTTTTTATACTTTTGTTATTAATGGATTGGGGGTGCCCACTACCTGATAAGAGTCATAATTAATTTTTATATCTTGCTCTCTTATCTCATTAGACTTCTTGCAAAACTCCTATATACCACAGAGAGCTAAGAAGGACTAAAATTGTGTAAAACAAATTTTTATTCCTAGCCTAAGCTAAGCTAAGGGTAAAATATTTTTTTGTGCAAAGTTAGTACTTACTATCCCTTCCATAGGACACTTTATAGAGAGCCTTACTCAGCGTTAAAGAACCCCAACCCTAGCTTTGGCTACGCTTGAGAACATTTACCTTGATTAAAACTCTCTATAAAGTGCTAAGCCATATAAGGAGTTTTGCAAGAAGTCTATTGTATATATAATCAGACCACATAGCAAAATGTAAAAACATAGGTATAATACCCATAAGTAAAGCTTCGAAAAAAGTTGCTGTTTCATTGGTATCTGTCGCTGGGACAACTTGTGAACCAACAAACATAATAAATCCTATAGCTACTATAATGCTATCACGAATTTTTTTTACTGAAATAAGTAGTAGGATAGAAATAACTTCAATTAATAGGATTATCTTCTATGTTGAAATTAACTTAACCCTAGTCGTGTAAGCAAGTCAAATTCACATTAAATCTAAACCTTTTTAATGATATTAGTTTTGAAATTATTTGAGGTCTATTACTTAGCTCCTGTTTTATCTCTTTGGCTTAGTTCATAGCTAAAGGTATTGTCACTTACACTTGTTACTTCACCATAGTTGTTGTAGCTTATGTTTTTAGTAAAAGTATTGTCTGTTACTTTTGTGGTGTATCCATTTGCCTTATCTCTTGTAAGTGTGAACTCTCCACTTGATGTGAGTAAATTATCTTTATCGTAGGTAGAGTTGTTTGTTGTACCTGCGTAGGTACTTGGTTTTACTATCTTAATAATTTTTCTGTTTTTGTTATAGGTGTATGTGGTGGCTTTGCTTAGTGGTGATGTGTGGTTTGTTGCTTCTCTTTTTGGGTTTGTGAGGATTGCTATATTTGGAGGTATTTTTGAGATAAGCTATCCTTTTGAGTTTTGTAGGTATGTGTAAATTAGTGCTTCGTATGTTCTTTTGTTTCTAAACTTTTTATGTTGAAAAGTGGAGATTCATTCACAGGGGTGTATTTTTGGAGGTATTTTTGAGATAAGCTATCCTTTTGAGTTTTGTAGGTATGTGTAAATTAGTGCTTCGTATGTTCTTTTGTTTCTAAACTTTTTATGTTGAAAAGTGGAGATTCATTCACAGGGGTGTATTTTGCATTCACAGGGGTGTATTTTTTCACAAGTCAAGATAGTAACACATCTGAAATTATCAACCTCAATGATTAGTAAGATTATCAAGAGTGGATATTCAATCACAGGGGTGTAGTTTCAATCACAGGGGTGTAGTTTTTAATGGATTGGGGTAGGTTTTCTTGGGGTAGTATAGTAATTCAGTATAATTTAAGCTGGACAGCATCCTACTACTGCCAATATAACAATACTTGAGGTTAAGAAAGCCATTAATACTCCAATATATTGATATAAATTATAATTTACCTTAAAACCTCTTTCCCTAAGATCATCAAATCCATATTCTGAAAATACAAAATATTGAGTTGTAAATAATATATTTCCTACAATAAAAATTTCCCAAATCGAATATACTACTTTTTTCTCATCCATAGGAATTTGACCAAAGATAAGTAAACCCAAGAAACCTAATATTAAAAAAAAATATCTTACTTTTATAATAGTGTCTATTGTCATATATTTCTCTGTTACTGTGCTAAACAAGTATTAGCTATATTTGCAATCATGTCTAATGAAAATCCCAAAAGTGGATTGGTAGCCATTAAAGCGCCTGCCCCTATAGCTCCTATGGCACTGGCTAAGACAAAATGAGAAAGTGATGGTATTTGTACTCCGCCATTTGGACCAACAAAGGATGATAAACCACCCATAGCAGCACCAACAGCAAGTGGTATCCAAAGCCCACTAGGATCCACAAAATTAACAGGATCCCCAAGCACATACCCATAAAGATTACTATCTCCACCACTAAAGTCTATAGGGTCTTTAGCTGTCCACTTTCCTGTGTGTGGGTCGTACTCTCTGTATCCGAAGTGAACTAGATTTGTGTCTTTGTCGTGGATTCCACCTGCGAATCCAAATGGTATGTTTAGGTTTGTGTCTGAGAGTATATTACCGTAAGTGTCATAAGTTACTTCTTTTATGATGTTATGGTTTGTATCACTTATAGCTCTTAGTGTTCCTACTTGGTCGTAGTGAAGATAGTAAGTTTCATTGTCTTGTGTCATGCTTGTTGGCATTCTTTGGTTTGTGTAGTTAAATCTTTGTACTAGACTATCATCTTTATCGTATATGGCTAGTAGAGTTGTAAGGTTTGCCCATAGGTACTTTTCTACTATTTCATTGTTTACTTCTTTTGCTACTCTTTGGTTAAGAGCGTTTAGGTGATAGATGATTGTTTTACTTGGAGTAGTTACACTTGTTAATGCTCCTAGTGTGTTGTATGTGTAGGTAGTAGTTTCTTGTGGACTTGTCTTTTGTACTAGGTAACCATCTTCATCGTATCTGTATGTAGCATCTCCATATACTTCTAGGTTATCATCGAGTGTGTAACTTGCTGTTGTGCTTACTCCATATACTGTTGCTTGTAGTCTGTTACCGTTGTTGTCGTAGGTGTAGTTTTCAACTTCTGTATTATCTTTACTGACATTTGTTAATCTTCCTCTTGTGTCATAGGTATAATCATAGTTTGTACTGACTCCATTTATTGTTTCTTTTTTTTGAGTGATAGCTCCTGTTTTATCTCTTTGGCTTAGTTCATAGCTAAAGGTATTGTCACTTACACTTGTTACTTCACCATAGTTGTTGTAGCTTATGTTTTGAGTAAAAGTATTGTCTGTTATTTTTGTGGTGTAGCCATTTGCCTTATCTCTTGTAAGTGTGAACTCTCCACTTGATGTGAGTAAATTATCTTTATCGTAGGTAAAGTTGTTTGTTATACCTGCGTATGTTGTGGATTTTACTAAGAAGTCATTGTTGTAGCTGTAGTTTATGGTTTGGTTTAGAGTTCCTTCTTGAGTAAGTGAAGTTAATAGCTCTCCATCGTAAGTATAGTTTATACGCTCACTATCATTTATAATAGTTCCTAGTCTATCTGCAAACAGATAGCTATAAGAAGTAGTTCCCTCTAGGGTACTTGTACTTACTAAACGGTCGTTAGTATACGAGTTTGAGATAGTTCTTGCACTTGGTTTTACTATCTTAGTGATTCTTCTGTTTTTGTTATAGGTGTAGGTGGTGGCTTTACTGAGTGGTGATGTGTGGTTTAGTCTTTTATCTATACCATTGTATGTAAATGTGTGGTTTGTGGGGCTTGGGGTGATGAGTTTACTTATGTTAGAATTAAAGTCATACTCGTATTCTTGTGTAGTTCCATTTGCATAAGTGATTTTATTTACTCTATCCATTATGTCGTAGGTGTAGCTTGTTGTTTCACCTTTTTGGTTTGTAATAGTTTGGATATTTCCTTTGTTATCATAGGTGTAGTGGATGATTCTAGTTCCCATAGTTTCTTTAATTACTTTACCTTGAGTGTTGTACTCATATCTTGTAGGTTCAAGTGTTCCTAAACTTATAGATGTAGTTAAAAGAGTGTCTTTATCATACTCTCGTTTGAGAGTTCTTGCTTCAGGGCTAGTGATGGTATCTCTAGCATTATTGTAGTCAGATACTATAGTTGTTACTTTAGAGTTAGTGCTGATGGTTTGTGTTTTTGAGTTGGTATGCGTTTGATTTCCATCATAACTTCTTGTATATACTATTTGCTTTTTAAGTCCACTTACTTGGGTTGTTGTTTGAGAAGAGAGAATCTTTTGTTGAGTGAGTGTGTCTGTAGTATATAGAGTGCTTGTACTTACTCCACCTTTTGAGAGAGATATTTGTTTTTTATCTACTGAGATTGTTGAGGAGATAGTATCTCCACTTGGAAGTGTCCTTAGCGATACAGTAGAACCATCAGCTTGTTTAGTGTCTGTAGAACTTGTCTCATCTCCCTCTGGTTTGGTCATTGTATATGTAGTTGCTTTGGCACTATTACTTTTTGTAAACTGCCAGTCTCCACCTATGGAATCTGTATCTTGATAGATTCTACCGTTTGCATCAAAGAGGTGTGTGAATACATTTCCATTAGGGTCTGTCTCTTGAGTCATTAATGAGCCACTATCGTATTCAAATTCATAGCTTGAATAATCTTCGTATGTTACTGATAGAAGGTCTCCATTAGAATCTACATTCAAATATGTTTCTTGTCCATTTGGAGCTGTTATTAAAGTTGGAATTCCATTGTCATCTCTTGTGATTGTGATTGTATTTGAGAAGTTGTCTGTTATAGAGATAAGATTTCCATTTTTATCATAGCTATAGGATTCTAAGGTTTTTTTATCTGGATAAGATTTTGTGAATAGATGTTTTCCGTTAAGATTAAAAGTATATTCTAGATTGTTATCAGAAATTTTATAGGAGTCGTAATTATAACTTGTGATTCCTGTTGAGCCATAATTATAAATAGCATTAATATGTTCACTGTTTAATGCTTTATCATATATACGAAGGTCGTCTATGAGTCCATTTAGATGATAATTGCCACTCATACTGCCTATTGTCCAGTCATAAGATGGACGAGAAATTTGACTAATCGTTCTTGCCTTTTCATCGACTAAAATTCCATTTTTATACATCTTGATAGTTGTTTTATCTGCAACAAAAGTAACAAATATGAATTTTTGTTCTTGAAGTGGTATGGTTGCATCTAAATCAAGACTTACCCTGATTGCGTTACCAGTACGACCTAAGTAATAAGATATACCATTTTCGGTACTATAGTTAAATATACCATCACGATAATCAGTCCCATTTGCTATATGAGCAGAAACATTGCAGCAACCACTGTCATATTTATTGTATTTTGTCCAAAATGATAATGTTATTTCTTTTAAATTATTTAAGCTACTTGACTGTTTAACTAAAATACTCCCATTAATTCCATTAAATTTTGCTGCTTTACCGATAATCCCATCAACATAGCTAACACCACTGTTAGCAACCCCATGATTTTTTTTCCCACTAATATCTTCAGTATTACCTTCAAATCTATAATAAGCAACTAAGCCATCTTGGAGGCTAGTCTCTTTTTCAACTTTAGTACCATCACCTTTATTTATGCTATTTACACCAAGGTAATTAACATTTGAAAATGTCCAACCTTTTGCTAAATTACTATTATTATCAGTAGTATTTTCAACCTTTATACTTAGTTCTTTAGTAGTCCGTAAGTTTACAGTATCTCGTCCACGAACTCCTATTGCATTAGTCCCTGCATTTGCCCATGCTTGTGAAAATTGTGATGAAGCACGATAATAAACCATTTGATATTTATATGATACAGTTAATTTTGCAGTAGTATTCCCTGTAACTTTGTTTCCTAAAATATCTTTACCATCCCATTTAAATTGTAGATTGCCCAATTCAGAGATAGGAGGTTCCTTTTTAAAAACTCGTCCAGCTACTTCTAGTTTAACACTGACACCTATAACAGAAGCAGGTATATTTGTAGTGTCAATTGAGGTCTCTATTACATGAACATACCCATCAACTCTTTTTGAAGAGTAATGCAGGCTTGTATCTGTTCCAGCTACAGGTATATCTTCATGAAAAACTCTTGTTTTAGCTGTAACATAAGAGTTGATATCAACATTACAATCGTCTGGTGGTGTTTGATCTTCTACATCTGGTTCATCTGGAGACTCAGCATCATCTGGTGGACCGTATGGCCAGTTGTGATCCCATGGTGTGAAGTGTGTTATCTCTGCTCTCCAGTAACTTTTACCTGCTTTATAATTTGGATTATTTTGAATTCCAGCAACTTCATCTTTAAAAGAACCGTTATTATTTAAATCATTTTCAAGAGAGTCTCCTGTACTATCGAGTGCATCTACTATGCCATCTCCATCCGTGTCAAGTAGCTGTATAACTACACCATTTTTTGAGGCTTTCCATTTAGCATGATCTCTATCATAATAGCCAATAGGAACTATCTCTCCAATATCAAAACCTAAAAAGTTATCCACATACATAATAACTGGTGCATCAAATGTAACATTTTCATCATCACCAACACCATCAACTTGTAAATCTGAACAGTAGGTATAGGCTGATTGGGTAGGTAAATCAGCAGGCATTGACTTTGGAGTTTTAAATTCTGTTGCTCTGACTGCAATTTTAGTAAGATTTCGAGTAGTTCCATCTTTTGATGTTACTGTTGCATTTGAAATATTGTTAAACACTAGAGTAGTCGATCGCTCTCCTCTATCATCCACAATAGGAGTAGATGTATGAATAAGGGGTGCAGTTGTTCCTAATGTAATAGTTGTTACTTTGGTATCAACTTGGAGCATGGTAACAGAAGGTGCGATTGACCATCTCTTTGCAGGGGCATATATTTTACGATCAATAGTCGTAAATCCATTTGCACTATAACGCATAGTTAAATAGGTACCACCTTCTGAAGCAAAGGCATATGTTCCATTGTTGTCTGTTAATAATGAACCATATTCTGGATGATTATGGATAGTTACTTTAACACCAGATAATGGACTAGCATCTTCTGCTAGTATCTTCCCTGTTATCATACAAAATAGTTTTTCATCATATGTATCTTTGGTTGAATCTCCTGGAATAATGTTTGCATATGTAGATCCAAAATTTGTAAGTGAAAAATCACTTGTATCAATTCGTTTATTCATAGTCATTGAAATAGAATTTGAAGTTATATTTCCAATAGTTGCATATACAGATACTGTGCCAATTTCCAATGCTTTTATAGTCTTTCCATAGGCAGAAATAATTTGTGTGTTATTAGTGTGAAAAACTGCTTGATTGCTCACATCTTTAGTTGTACCATCACTGTAAACACCTAGCAAGTTCAAGCTTACACTTTGAGAAACTCTCAGTACACTTTTCGGGCTTGTGATTTTTATAGATTTAAGAAGCACAGATGGTTTTACAACTAGAATGTAAGGTTTTGAAGGTGGGTTTTCAACTTGGATATGAGGTTTTGAAGGTGGGTTTACAACTGGGATATCAGGTTTTGAAGGTGGATTTAATGAACCTTCTTGAGTATCCTCACTGAAGATATTAAATGCGTGAACCTTAGTTTCTGTACTCTTAGGATTATTTCCATTAACTACACCAGTAGCATTTACTTCAACGGTGTAATTTCCATCACCTAAAGATGAAATCTTAAGTAAAACTGAGTAGTTATTATCATTATTTTTATCTTGCAATATTCCCGTAGAAACTAAAGCATTAGCATTGGTACCTACTTTATAAATACCATAGTTTACAGAATTAACTCCATCAATATCTACAACAGTTAATGAGATATTTAAATCATTCCCATTTAAAATAGATGATGGAGCAACTATATTTGAAGCAGTTAAATTATTATCATTAGGAGCTACAATTGTTGTAAGACCTAAAGTACTTAAAATAATGTTTAAATGATTAATAGCATCTGTTTGAGTAACGAGAGTTTTACCAAGTATATCAGCTACATCAGTATCAAAAGTATCTGATGTAAAATCAATACTATTATCTTTTAATAAGGCTAATAGTTTTGGATCTAGTGTGATACCATTACTAGCATTATTGTCACTGTCAAGTGTTTGCAACAGTTGAGCTAAATTTATAGTTGCTGTTTTATTACTTGGAAATAAGGTAAGAGGAGTAATGGTATTTTCTACATCTACTATACCTAAAGAGATACCTGCAAGGTTAAACTCTACCGTATCTCCCTCATTACAAGTGTATTCTCCTAAAGTATTTGTAACTCCTCTTTTATCTGAACTACAATTATAATCAAGACCTGAAACTGCACTATCTTGGAAAGTACCCGTGATAGTATTTGTAACTGATTCTTTTGACTTTTCATCTTTACTACTTAAACAAGCAGTAAATGATACTCCAAACAACACTACAAGCATAGTGATTATTATAAATCTTTTTATGATTTATCCTTTTTTTGTTTTTTGTAATTTTTTCAAAGTGTATTTAGTTTAGCTTTCTAATATAAATATACAAGCTGAATTTAAGTATTATATCTGTTGTACTATAAAGAGTATATTAACCCTAATCCCTAATAATTCCATACCAAATTAGACAACAATCTAAATTACTCTATAATTAGGTACTTTAAATCGAAAAAGTAACACTCAAAGAGTTCACCCAAGGGGTGTAACTTTTCCAAATAACAGGTATGATTATGGCACAAACTGTATTAAAATTCAATCTTGAAACCACAAATGAGAAATTAAGTAGAAAGGCAAATATAATTTCAAAATTGGAACACTTTTTGCAAGTAAAAAGTTATGATGAAAGAAAAAGAGATACTAAATAAACTGAGCTATATAAAAGATAGTGGATTAACTAAACAAGAGCGTCACAGAGCACATGCTTTACTACTACTAAAGGCAGGTAAAAGCAAAAATGAATTAGCAGAGATATTTGAAGTATCTCAAAGAACAATTTATAATTGGATTAATGATTTTAAAGCAAATGGAATAAAGAGTTTAGCTATTCAAAAATGTCGAGGAAGAAAGACTATTTTGAATGAAGATAACGATAAAAAAGTTATTTCAGAGTTCATCAAAATGTATTCGCATCAACCAAAAAAAGCATATGCTTTAAGTGTAGAAAAGCTATCAATAAAAATGAGCTATAAGACCTTTAAACGCTATTTAAAAAAACACTCAATTTAAGCTATAAACGCATTCGCAGAAGTACAGCAAAAAAAACAGACCCTGAACTCTATGAAAGAAAGAAGAAAGAGCTTGAAGTGCTTGAAACAAAGGTTCTTGCAGGAGAAATTGATGTTGAATACTTTGATGAGAGTGGATTAACCTCAATGTCCTTGGATTTTTTAACAAAAATAAATCAACACTTTTTGCTTCAACAAGCTATGATAAAGTTGATACAGAAGTAGTCATAGGTCATTTTAATCTCTTTGTAGATGAGATTTCAAAGCCTACTGTTGCTGTTGTTGATAATGCCTCAATTCACACAAGTAAAAAGTTTAAAGAGATGATACTAAAATGGGAAGAAAAAGGATTGAGTATCTTTTATTTACCACCTTATTCTCCTCAATTAAATCCAATTGAAATGGTATGGAAATTTATGAAGTATTACTGGATAGAATTTGATGCTTATCTATCCATAGAAAATATGAAAAACTATGTTGAAAAAGTTATTATGGGATATGGTGTTAATTTTGAAATTAAATTTGGGTAGTTACTTAGAAGGTTTCCATTCTCATCATAGCTATAGGATTCTGTGAAAAGATGTTTTCCTTCAAGATTTAGAGGTATTTTTGAGATGGACTATCCTTTTTGGTTTTGTAGGTATGTGTAAATTAGTGCTGATATTTTTTTTAGATTAGGTCAAAATTTTGATAAGTAATAGACCTCAAATAATTTCAAAACTAATATCATTAAAAAGGTTTAGATTTAATGTGAATTTGACTTGCTTACACGACTAGGGTTAAGTTAATTTCAACATAGAAGATAATCCTATTAATTGAAGTTATTTCTATCCTACTACTTAATAGGCTGTAGAAACAAGCAAGAATGTAAAAATAACAATTACTAATCCCACTACCCACCCAAATCCACTAAAAACTAAATTTCAAGAGTTGAGCGATAGAGTCATCTAAATCCCATCTATTAGACTTCTTGCAAAACTCTAAAAGTAGGAACTAAAAATGCTATCAGATTGATATGAATAAATATGAAAAATTACAGAAGAAAGAACCAAAGAATTTTAAGCGTCTTATTGGTGTAAATAAAGATACATTTAATGAAATGCTTTTAGTATTTATAGCCTATGAAAAAGAGAGAACTAAAAACCATGGAGTTGGTGGTAGAAAAAGTTTAGATTCAAAAGAAAAAGTACTATTAATGTTAAGTTATTACAGAGAATATAGAACCTTAGAACATATTGGCTTTGATTATGGAGTAAGTGAATCTACAGCTTCTCGAATAGTAAGAGATGTTGAAGATGTTTTAATAAAATCTGGAAAGTTTTCATTACCAAGTAAACGTGCTTTATATGGAGATGATGTGGACTTAGAGTTTATCGTCATTGATGCTACAGAGTCCCCCATACAACGACCAAAAAAAAGCAAAGAGATTACTACTCAGGGAAGAAAAGAAACCATACACTAAAAGGGCAAATCGTTATTGACAAGGATGAACGTATTATTTGTGCTCATACATGCAAAGGTACTACTCATGATTTTAAACTCTTTAAACAGAGTGATTTACCTGTGAAACCTCAAACTTGTATCTATGTAGATTTAGGCTATCTTGGTATTAAAAAACAACATAATAACACTCAAATACCATATAAGAAATCAAAGCTACATCCATTAACTAATACACAAAAAAATCAAAATAAAAGAGAAGCTTCAGCTCGCATATGTGTTGAACATATCAATGCTAAATTAAAAACTTTTCAAATCCTTAAACAGAAATATCGTAACCGTAGAAAGAGGTTCAATCTTCGCTTCTATCTGATATGCTGGATTAGTTGATAATGCCTCAATTCACACAAGTAAAAAGTTTAAAGAGATGATACTAAAAAATGGGAAGAAAAAGGATTGAGTATCATTTTATTTACCACCTTATTCTCCTCAATTAAATCCAATTGAAATGGTATGGAAATTTATGAAGTATTACTGGATAGAATTTGATGCTTATCTATTCCATAGAAAATATGAAAAACTATGTTGAATTAAAGTTATTATGGGATATGGTGTTAATTTTGAAATTAAATTTGGGTAGTTACTTAGAAGGTTTCCATTCTCATCATAGCTATAGGATTCTGTGAAAAGATGTTTTTCCTTCAAGATTTAGAGGTATTTTTGAGATGGACTATCCTTTTTGGTTTTGTAGGTATGTGTAAATTAGTGCTGATATTTTTTTTAGATTAGGTCAAAACTTCTTTTTTGATAAGTAATAGACCTCAAATAATTTCAAAACTAATATCATTAAAAAGGTTTAGATTTAATGTGAATTTGACTTGCTTACACTATTTTTGACTAGGGTTAAGTTAATTTCAACATAGAAGATTAATCCTATTAATTGAAGTTATTTCTATCCTACTACTTAATAGGCTGTAGAAACAAGCAAGAATGTAAAAATAACAATTACTAATCCCACTACCTGATAAGAGTCATAATTAATTTTTATATCTTGCTCTCTTATCTCATTGTATATATAATCAGACCACATAGCAAAATGTAAAAACATAGGTATAATACCCATAAGTAAAGCTTCGAAAAAAGTTGCTGTTTCATTGGTATCTGTCGCTGGGACAACTTGTGAACCAACAAACATAATAAATCCTATAGCTACTATAATGCTATCACGAATTTTTTTTACTGAAATAAGTAGTAGGATAGAAATAACTTCAATTAATAGGATTATCTTCTATGTTGAAATTAACTTAACCCTAGTCGTGTAAGCAAGTCAAATTCACATTAAATCTAAACCTTTTTAATGATATTAGTTTTGAAATTATTTGAGGTCTATTACTTAGCTCCTGTTTTATCTCTTTGGCTTAGTTCATAGCTAAAGGTATTGTCACTTACACTTGTTACTTCACCATAGTTGTTGTAGCTTATGTTTTGAGTAAAAGTATTGTCTGTTACTTTTGTGGTGTAGCCATTTGCCTTATCTCTTGTAAGTGTGAAATCTCCACTTGATGTGAGTAAATTATCCTTATCGTAGGTATAGTTGTTTGTTGTACCTGCGTAGGTACTTGGTTTTACTATCTTAATAATTTTTCTGTTTTTGTGATAGGTGTATGTGGTGGCTTTGCTTAGTGGTGATGTGTGGTTTGTTGTTTCTCTTTTTGGGTTTGTGAGGATTGCTATATTTGGAGGTATTTTTGAGATAAGCTATCCTTTTGAGTTTTGTAGGTATGTGTAAATTAGTGCTTCGTATGTTCTTTTGTTTCTAAACTTTTTATGTTGAAAAGTGGAGATTCATTCACAGGGGTGTATTTTTGGAGGTAAATATTGAGATAAGCTATCCTTTTAAGCTTGGTAACGTATGTGTAAAATAGTGCTATCGTATGTTTTATATATGATAATATCATAAACTTTCATTATGTTGAAAATTTTATTTTCATTCACAGGGGTGTAATCTGCATTCACAGGGGTGTATTATGTTCACAAGTCCAGATAGTAACACTTTTTTAATTATCAACCTTTATGCATTAGTAAGATTATCAAGAATGATATTTAATAAAAGGGGTGTACTCTTCAATCACAGGGGTGTAGTTTTTAATTGATTGGAGTAGGTTTTCATGGGGTAGTTTAATAATTTCAGTATAATTATAAGCTGGGACAGCATCCTACTACTGCCAATATAACAATACTTGAGGTTAAGAAAGCCATTAATACTCCTATATATTGATACTAAATTATAATTTACCTTAATACCTGGTGCATCTAAGATCATCAAGTCCATATTCTGAAAATACAAAATATTGAGTTGTAAATAATATATCTCCTAGCAATGAACATTTCCCAAATCGAATATACTACTTTTAGCTCAATTTCATAGGAAGTATTGACCAAGGCTAAGTAAACCCAAGATTAAATCCTTTTTTCTTTAAAAAATCAAGTATCTTACTTTTATAATAGTGTTTATTGTCATATGGTTCTCTGTTCCATGTGCTAAACCTGTATCCATCTACATTTGCAATCATGTCTAATGAAAATACCAAGAGTGGATTGGCTAGCCAATAATGTGCATGCCCCTATAGCTTCTATGACACTGGCTAAGACAAAATGAGAAAGTGATGGTATTTGTAATCCTCACTTTTGTTGTACCAACAAAGGATGATAAACCACCCATAGTAGCACCACCTGCAAGTGGTAGCCAAAGCCCACTCAGGATCCACCAAATTAACAGGATCCCCTAAGCACATACCCATAAAGATTACTATCCCCACCACTAAAGTCTATAGGGTCTTTAGCTGTCCACTTTCCTGTGTGTGGGTCGTACTCTCTGTATCCGAAGTGAACTAGATTTGTGTCTTTGTCGTGGATTCCACCTGCGAATCCAAATGGTATGTTTAGGTTTGTGTCTGAGAGTATATTACCGTAAGTGTCATAAGTTACTTCTTTTATGATGTTATGGTTTGTATCACTTATAGCTCTTAGTGTTCCTACTTGGTCGTAGTGAAGATAGTAAGTTTCATTGTCTTGTGTCATGCTTGTTGGCATTCTTTGGTTTGTGTAGTTAAATCTTTGTACTAGACTATCATCTTTATCGTATATGGCTAGTAGAGTTGTAAGGTTTGCCCATAGGTACTTTTCTACTATTTCATTGTTTACTTCTTTTGCTACTCTTTGGTTAAGAGCGTTTAGGTGATAGATGATTGTTTTACTTGGAGTAGTTACACTTGTTAATGCTCCTAGTGTGTTGTATGTGTAGGTAGTAGTTTCTTGTGGACTTGTCTTTTGTACTAGGTAACCATCTTCATCGTATCTGTATGTTGTGTCCCCATATACTTCTAGGTTATCATCGAGTGTGTAACTTGCTGTTGTGCTTACTCCATATACTGTTGCTTGTAGTCTATTACCATTAGACTTCTTGCAAAACTCCTATATGCCGCAGAGAGCTAAGAAGTACTAAAATTGTGTAAAACAAGTTTTTATTCCTAGCCTAAGGGTAAAATATTTTTTTATGTAAGGTTAGTACTTACTATCCCTTCCATAGGACACTTTATAGAGAGTCTTACTCAGCGTTAAAGAACCCCAACCGTTTGGCTACGCTTGAGAACATTTACTTTGATTAAAACTCTCTATAAAGTGCTAAGGTATATAGGAGTTTTGCAAGAAGTCTATTGTTGTCGTAGGTGTAGTTTTCAACTTCTGTATTGTTTTTGTTTACAGTTGTTAGTCTTCCTCTTGTGTCGTAGGTATAATCGTAGAGTGTTGTTACTCCATTTATTGTTTCTTTTTTTTGAGTGATAGTTCCTGTTTTATCTCTTTGGCTTAGTTCATAGCTAAAGGTATTGTCACTTACACTTGTTACTTCACCATAGTTGTTGTAGCTTATGTTTTGAGTAAAAGTATTGTCTGTTATTTTTGTGGTGTAGCCATTTGCCTTATCTCTTGTAAGTGTGAACTCTCCACTTGATGTGAGTAAATTATCTTTATCGTAGGTAAAGTTGTTTGTTATACCTGCGTATGTTGTGGATTTTACTAAGAAGTCATTGTTGTAGCTGTAGTTTATGGTTTGGTTTAGAGTTCCTTCTTGAGTAAGTGAAGTTAATAGCTCTCCATCGTAAGTATAGTTTATACGCTCACTATCATTTATAATAGTTCCTAGTCTATCTGCAAACAGATAGCTATAAGAAGTAGTTCCCTCTAGGGTACTTGTACTTACTAAACGGTCGTTAGTATACGAGTTTGAGATAGTTCTTGCAC
>CBDETZ010000005.1:0-1322851 GCA_965243085.1 Sulfurimonas sp.
GGAAAAAAATAATGGCAAATTACTTAAATGATATCTTAACAGTAGGATTAACTCCAATACAAACTACAGCGACAGTAGTAGGTGCGAGTTTGCTCGTTCCCATCCGTCCTCGGTGGGAATGTGGACAGAAATAATAACAAATGAACATAGCTTTATAGATACTCCGAAGCAATGGAGCAAGAAAATAAAAGTTAATCTATCAAATTATTCAGGAGAAAAATTTCAATGAAAACAACTTTGATTATCGGTGCAGGTGGGGTTGGGCGTGTTGTAGTTCATAAGTGTGTTCAAAATGCTGATATTTTTGGAAAAATTATTTTAGCAAGTAGAAGTATAGGAAGATGCCAAGAGATAAAGTCAGAACTTCTTGACGCAGATATAGAGATAACTACAGTAGATGCTGATATTACAGAGGATGTAAAGAGTTTAATTTTAAAATATAATGCAGATATTGTGATAAATGTAGCCTTGCCATATCAAGATTTAACAATCATGGACGCTTGTATAGCGACCTCTACCCCATACCTTGATACGGCAAACTATGAACATCCAGATGAGGCAAAATTTGAGTATAAACTTCAATGGGCTAGAGATGAAGCGTTTAAAGAAGCTGGGATTATGGGACTTCTTGGAAGTGGTTTTGATCCGGGTGTTACAAATGTATTTTGTGCTTATGCTAGTAAACATTATTTTGATGAGATTCATACTATTGATATACTCGACTGTAATGCAGGGGATCATGGATATGCTTTTGCTACTAACTTTAACCCTGAAATAAATCTTCGTGAAGTCTCGGCAAATGGAAGATACTGGGAAAATGGAGAGTGGATAGAGACAAAACCCATGGAGATTAAAATGCTTTGGGATTATCCTGAGGTAGGGGAGAGACAGTCTTATCTACTCTACCATGAAGAGATGGAATCTTTAGTAAAACATATAAAAGGCTTAAAGCGTATTCGATTTTTTATGACATTTGGCGAGAGTTATTTAACGCATCTCAAATGCTTAGAAAATGTTGGAATGCTTGGCATTAAAGAGATAGAGCATAAGGGTCAAAAAATTATCCCTATGGAGTTTTTAAAAACTCTTTTACCAGACCCTGCATCCTTAGGAGTTCGCACAAAAGGCAAAACAAACATTGGCATAGTAGCTGAGGGTATTAAAGATGGAAAGAGAAGAAAAATATATATCTACCAAGTAAGTGATCATGAAAAATGTTTTGCAGAGGTAAATTCTCAAGCAGTATCTTACACAACTGGTGTTCCTGCTATGATAGGTGCAAAGCTTATGCTGGAGGGAAGATGGAAGGGCTTAGGAGTGTTTAATATGGAAGAGTTTAATCCAGATATATTTATGGAAGAGTTAAAAAGTCAAGGTCTTCCTTGGCAGATAAAAGAGTTAGAAGTATAAATGGATTTTAACAATATAAAAACACCCTTTTATATTTGTGAAGAGGCTTTGTTAGAAAATAATTTAAAACTATTAGACTATGTGCAAGAAAAAAGTGGAGCAAAGATTATTTTAGCCTTAAAAGGTTTTGCAATGTACTCTACCTTTACTTTAGTTTCTAGCTACCTTAAAGGCTGTACTGCAAGTGGTTTATATGAGGCAAGATTAGCATTTGATGAGTTTAAAAAGTATAATAAAGAAGCAGAAATACATACCTATTCTCCAGCTTTTAAGCCTGATGAGATACAAGAGATTGCAAAAATTTCTAATCATATTGTTTTTAACTCGCCAAATCAATTGTTGAAATATCACAAAATCGTGAAAAAAATCAATCCAAACATAGAAATTTCTCTTAGAATAAACCCTGAAATATCTGCATCACCAACAGATATATATAATCCGTGTGGAATGTATAGCCGATTAGGTACAACCTTAAATAACTTTAATGAAGAGGTTTTGCATCATGTTGATGGACTTAATTTTCATGCCTTATGTGAACAAAATGTTGATGCACTTCAAGAGGTCTTACTTGCATTTGAGAAAAACTTCTCTATCTATTTTAAAAATTTAAAATACATTAACTTTGGTGGGGGACATCATATAACAAAAAAAGGCTATGATGTAGAGAGATTGATAAATATCATCCAAGTATTTAGAAAAAAATATAATCTGGATGTTTATCTCGAACCAGGCGAAGCAGTTGCTTGGCAAACAGGTTCCCTAGTAAGTAGTGTCTTAGATATTTTTGAAAATGGTATGAGTATAGCAATCCTTGATACATCAGCAGAAGCACACATGCCAGACACTCTAGCAATGCCGTATCGTGCCGATGTGAGAGGGAGTGCTAAGGCAGGAAAAAAAAAATACACTTATAGGCTTGGCGGAAATACTTGTTTAGCAGGTGATATTATGGGTGATTATTCATTTGATGAGAAATTAAAAATAGGTGGGAAAATAATTTTCCAAGACCAAATCCATTATACTTTTGTTAAAAATACAACTTTTAATGGCATCAAATTACCATCATTAGTGATTTTAGAAAAAGATGGAAGTTTGAAAATAATAAAAGAGTTTGGATATCAAGATTATAAACAAAGACTTTCTTAAAAAGGTAAATCCTAGAGTGGTAAGTATCTACCTAAATGTAATTTCAAAATCAACACCATATCCAATAATAATTTTTGGCTATGTTTATACTACCCCAATAAGTCAAGACAACATTTTCAAATTCCTTATTCACCTCTAACCTGTAACTTTATGAAACAGCTACTACATTTTCAGTGTAGTTTTCATCATTAATCTGTAAACTATCAAAGTAAACATTCATAGGTTTTTTATAGCCCAGTGTTTCATGAAATCTTCTATAATTATAGAATTCCATGTAGTGAGCCGACTGCATAATAGACTTCTCCTAAAACCTTTTTCAATATTTGGATATATGTCCCTACGCAGTTACTTTAATTTAAAATATAAGAGTAATTTCAATATTACTAAAATATAATCTTTCTAAAGCCTATAAACAGGTATCTAAAGTGAGGTATTACTATGAGCTTTTAGGAGAAGTCCAATTAAAAAGTACTCATATATCTTATTTTTTCAAATATTTAAAAAAATCCATCTTCAATAAAATTAGATTCAGTCATTTTTAGGAGCTTTTTTAGTCTATTAAAGCTCTTTAACTCTATATTATTCATCTAACTACTTCTAATCTTTGTCTTATTTGTCTTTGTCCTAATAATCTAAGATTAGTGGCTATACAGGTAAGGGTAAAATTCATATTATTTCTAACGAGTCCTATAAATTTTGTAGTTGAGCCTTTCATCTGAGTTTTTATATCTGCAAACCTATGTTCAACTTTAGCTCTAATCTTATGTTTAGGTTTTTCATCTTTTCTTTGCTGCTTAATCTGTTCTTGGCTTAGAGTTTGTTTCTCTTTGAGACATAGCATATTTTCTATATTTTCACTTTCTAAAAAAGTATCTATATCTTTTGAGTTATATGCTTTATCAGCATAAAGAGCTTTCATTCCATCTATATCTTTTACAAATGTTTTTACTGTGTCTATATCGTGAGTATATTGTTTCTTTGATGCGTGAAAGCCTATCCTTACTTCACTATCTATTTTATCTTGATGATTATAGCTATCTTCTTCATTCTTTATAATAATTTGAGAAGTCTTTATATCTTTAGTATCAATACCTGGTAGCACCCCAATCCACTAAAAACTAAATTTCAAGAGTTGAGCGATAGAGTCATCTAAATCCCATCTATTGTTAATGAGTTGTTCTTGTATAGATTTTGTACCATTTAGGTGCAAGATATTTAAAATAATGCTTCTGATAATTGTCATTAAAAATGGATTTAGATGAGCATTATGGTCATCTTCTAAAAGTGTATTATCTTTGTATTGGTGCATTGTTTCTACCTTCCAATGGAGTAAAATTTTATCATGAAAGAACTCCGCATTTTCACGAAAATTTGCTATACAGAACTGAATACTAGTGCTGTTTGTTACTTCTCCTGTTTTATGATTTGTCTTGTGAGACCACTGCACAGTATAATCTAACAAAGCAATCTATTTAAAGGCATTAAAAGCACTTTTCAGCTAAAATAACATCACTAAGAAGAGGTACAAAGTGGCATTTAAAGATACAAACAATACATTTTCAGATATAGCAGTAACATCAAGATTAGAAAAAGTAAATTCATTTCTTAAAGAGTTGGACTCTATTATAGACTTTGATAAATTACGACCAGTACTAAATAGAAATGGAATTGCTAAAAGTAATGTAGCTGGAGCACCTGCTTATGATAATGTACTGATGTTTAGAGTACTGTTACTCCAGAAGTATTACAATCTCTCTGATCAAGCCACCCAAGATGCACTCTATGTAAACCTACTCTTTATTAGATTTGTAGGACTTAGCCTAGAGGATAGTGTACCAGACGAGAGTACAATCTGTAGATTTAGAAATTCCCTACTCAAGAACCGACTTTATGATAAATTATTTAACTCTGTAAATAAACAATTAGAGAGTAAAAACCTGATAGCGAAAAAAGGAAAATCTGTTTTAATTGATGCTACTCTCATTAGAAGTGATAACACGCAAATAAAAAATAAGACTAAAGAAGTATACAAAGAAGACAAGAAAGGTATTCAAACAATAAATGCTGAGTTAAATATAAAACTTGAAGTAGAGCTTCAATCCAAAAAGCCTTCAAAAAAGAAGATTCAAAGAATTCTTAATGCTAAAGCCCATAACTCCAAGACATACAAGAATGCACAACTTGATACACTACAAGGTATTGATACTAAAGATATAAAGACTTCTCAAATTATTATAAAGAATGAAGAAGATAGCTATAATCATCAAGATAAAATAGATAGTGAAGTAAGGATAGGCTTTCACGCATCAAAGAAACAATATACACAAGGCTATAAAGTACATATAGCAGTAGATGAGCAGAGTGGTATTATTATCTCCCAACAAACCACCTTCGCAAATACTCACGATATAGACACAGTAAAAACATTTGTAAAAGATATAGATGGAATGAAAGCTCTTTATGCTGATAAAGCATATAACTCAAAAGATATAGATACTTTTTTAGAAAGTGAAAATATAGAAAATATGGTATGTCTCAAAGAGAAACAAACTCTAAGGCAAGAACAGATTAAGCAGCAAAGAAAAGATGAAAAACCTAAACATAAGATTAGAGCTAAAGTTGAACATAGGTTTGCAGATATAAAAACTCAGATGAAAGGCTCAACTACAAAATTTATAGGACTCGTTAGAAATAATATGAATTTTACCCTTACCTGTATAGCTACTAATCTTAGATTATTAGGACAAAGACAAATAAGACAAAGATTAGAAGTAATTAGATGAATAATATAGAGCTAAAGAGCTTTAATAGACTAAAAAAGCTCCTAAAAATGACTGAATCTAATTTTATTGAAGATGGATTTTTTTAAATATTTGAAAAAATAGGATATATGAGTACTTTTTAATTATGCAGTCGGCTCCTTGTGTATTTTTTTAATGGTTTTAATGATTGAGCGAACATGGGTAATTTCATTATGATAAAAAGTAGTTGGTTCATATATAAATACTTCTCTATTTATCCACTCATTAGATTGCTGGATTGGTTTAGCTTTATAAGTGCTTGATGGTTTTATCTCTCTTGATATTTCATTTATTTTATCAAGAAGTGTTTTTTGGTTACCTTTAACTTTAGCAATATATTTTGAACCACTCTGCTCAATAGAATCAAGAGTTTTTTTGTGTGTTCATCGCATCAAAGGTAAAGAGAAATTCAGGTATTTCATTTGATTTCTCTGCAATTTTTTGATGAGCAATAACTACACCTATCTCTGATAGAACTGCACCAACAACTTGTATAGCCTTTTGGTCTTTATATCTACTACCATTCATCACTTTACCATCTACGCTTAGATGTTTTCCTGTAGTATCGACATAAATTCTTATCCATTCTCTGAACAAAAGTTCAACTGCCTCACTATCAACTTTTGCAAGTATATCTGAGACAGCACTTCTTTTTGGTGTTATTATAAATTCTACACCTAGAAGTTTTTTTACTTCTTCTTTTTGAACATGTTTATCTATCCAAATAGAAATTTGTTTGTAATCTGTAGCTCCCATTAGTCCAGCTAATATAGCTAGATATAAGATATGTTCTAATTTATGCCGTTTACCTTGACCTTTACGATGGTCTGGAACTCTTGATAGTAACTCTAAAAGTTTATTTGATTCAGCTATTTTTGCATAGCCTTTTCTTGAACGCTTTTGTGCTAATTTATCTCTTGCTTTTATTGCCATTTTCTTATCACCTTGTTTTTCTCAAAAGCAAGCAATAATTATTCCACTTTTAATTTCTAGTTATTAATGGATTGGGGTGTAGATAGGCATATTCAAATTTCCTTTTTTAAATAAGGCTTCTTGGATATAACGGTCATCGTGAGCGATAAGTTTCCGTAGGTAACTTATTCGTCTCCTCGAATTTGTTAGATGTTTTAGACAGCCACTCTCTTAATGTCATCAAAAGAAATCGTATTACTGTCTATCAGTCTAAGCAATATGTCTAAAGGCTTACTTTGAGTAACTTCGGCAGTTTCGTATTTGTGAAATGCTCTTATCCCTCCGCCAAAAATTGTTGCCGCTTCTTGTTGGTTAATATGTAGTTTTTTTCTTATTCTTTTTAACTCATCCGTTGTAAGAAAATGGTCAATTTCTCTTTTAAAATTAGCAATCTCTAATTTTGTTGATTTTAAATCTTTTGGAGATAAAAAAGCCTCTTTACATTCTAAACAATATTCACCTGATTGGCTTACTTGTGTTTCATGTGATTTATATGTGTATGTAATTAGTTCAGTTTTATACTCAACTTTTCCATTACAAATTGGACAATTAGTCATGTTCGCTCCTTGAAAGATATTACGATTGCTTTATCTGATATTTGAAGTTTAATGTAGAGGTCAATGTCATCAATAGACTTCTCCTAAAACCTTTTTCAATATTTGGATATATGTCCCTACGCAGTTACTTTAATCTAAAATATAAGAGTAATTTCAATATTACTAAAATATAATCTTGCTAAAGACTATAAACAGGTATCTAAAGGGAGGTATTACTATGAGCTTTTAGGAGAAGTCCAATAGTTTTATGATAAACATCTTGCCAAATTTTATTATCATGATATGTTGTCATAGATTTGTATAAGTCTTTATTTAGTAAACTCATAATAATCTCTATAACTTTGTCATCATCAAAACCAAGCTCAAAATAACCTTGTCTTGCACTTTGAGTAATAAAATATTGGTTAGCACTAACTAGTTCTTTTATAGAATCTAAATTATAGTGTGATACTCTTTTTTGCATTAAAATCCTTCTTAACTCTAATATTAACCAAATAGGTTAAACTTGTCAATGTATTTTAATAGTTGATTTTGTGTAAACTACTGATGTTACGATAATCTAAACCTTCAAATTTACAAAAGGTGACATAATAAAAATAGATGGCATTAAAAATGCTTAAAATATATATGAAGCAATTAGAAGATATGTACATAAATTTCGCAATCAGTTCATTTAGCAAGATAGAGATGACAAAACTTTCAAAAGTAACAGGTAATAGTCATGATGTTTTCACAAAGCATCTACTGTTAAATGATTCTCTTGATGATGAAAAGACTTTGTGGAAATCAATAAAACCATTTTTAAGAGATTATGAGAATGAAGACAATGCTTGTATTATTATCGATGATATGCTTATGCATAAGCCTTGGAGTAAAGTAAATGATGTAGTTTGCTGGCATTATGACCATGTGTCACAAAAGATGCAAAAAGGTATCTTAATGCTAAATTTTCATTGGACTTCTCCTAAAAGCTCATAGTAATACCTCACTTTAGATACCTGTTTATAGGATTTAGAAAGATTATATTTTAGTAATATTGAAATTACTCTTATATTTTAAATTAAAGTAACTGCGTAGGGACATATATCCAAATATTGAAAAAGGTTTTAGGAGAAGTCTATTATACAGATGCTACAGGTATATCTATCCCTTTGGGATATGAAATTATCACAAAAACTGAAAATAAGTGGAGTGAGGAACATCAGAAGAATATTAAAAAATCTCTCTTTAGTAAAAATGAAATAATGCAAGATAAACTTCAAATTTTACATCACAATAATGAAGTGAAATATAAATATATTTTATTTGATAAATGGTTTTCAAGTATTAAGAATCTACTTTTTATAGAAGAAGAACTAAACAAGAAGTTTGTATGTCCAATAAAAAGTAATAGAACACCACAATCCACTAAAAACTAAATTTCAAGAGTTGAGCGATAGAGTCATCTAAATCCCATCTATTGTTAATGAGTTGTTCTTGTATAGATTTTGTACCATTTAGGTGCAAGATATTTAAAATAATGCTTCTGATAATTGTCATTAAAAATGGATTTAGATGAGCATTATGGTCATCTTCTAAAAGTGTATTATCTTTGTATTGGTGCATTGTTTCTACCTTCCAATGGAGTAAAATTTTATCATGAAAGAACTCCGCATTTTCACGAAAATTTGCTATACAGAACTGAATACTAGTGCTGTTTGTTACTTCTCCTGTTTTATGGTTTGTCTTGTGTATTTTTTTAATAGTTTTTATGATTGAGCGAACATGGGTAATTTCATTATGATAAAAAGTAGTTGGTTCATATATAAATACTTCTCTATTTATCCACTCATTAGATTGCTGGATTGGTTTAGCTTTATAAGTGCTTGATGGTTTTATCTCTCTTGATATTTCATTTATTTTATCAAGAAGTGTTTTTTGGTTACCTTTAACTTTAGCAATATATTTTGAACCACTCTGCTCAATAGAATCAAGAGTTTTTTTGTGTGTTCATCGCATCAAAGGTAAAGAGAAATTCATCTCCAAGCTCTGCTATCATAGCTTGTAAAGCAGGTATTTCATTTGATTTCTCTGCAATTTTTTGATGAGCAATAACTACACCTATCTCTGATAGAACTGCACCAACAACTTGTATAGCCTTTTGGTCTTTATATCTACTACCATTCATCACTTTACCATCTACGCTTAGATGTTTTCCTGTAGTATCGACATAAATTCTTATCCATTCTCTGAACAAAAGTTCAACTGCCTCACTATCAACTTTTGCAAGTATATCTGAGACAGCACTTCTTTTTGGTGTTATTATAAATTCTACACCTAGAAGTTTTTTTACTTCTTCTTTTTGAACATGTTTATCTATCCAAATAGAAATTTGTTTGTAATCTGTAGCTCCCATTAGTCCAGCTAATATAGCTAGATATAAGATATGTTCTAATTTATGCCGTTTACCTTGACCTTTACGATGGTCTGGAACTCTTGATAGTAACTCTAAAAGTTTATTTGATTCAGCTATTTTTGCATAGCCTTTTCTTGAACGCTTTTGTGCTAATTTATCTCTTGCTTTTATTGCCATTTTCTTATCACCTTATTTTTCTCAAAAGCAAGCAATAATTATTCCACTTTTAATTTCTAGTTATTAATGGATTGGGGTGAACTTCAATAGAAGACATGGTTCTTTAAGAAAAGAACTCAAAGTCAGAACTCCTTTTGATGCAGTTCAAAGTTGGTTTCAAACGAAGCCTGAAATATTTAAGATTTTACCAAGTAGACTTCTTGCAAAACTCCTATATGCCGAAGAGAGTTAAGAAGTACTAAAATTGTATAAAACAAATTTTTATTCCTAGCCTAAGCTAAGGGTAAAATATTTTTTTATGCAAGGTTAGTACTTACTATCCCTTCCATAGGACACTTTATAGAGAGCCTTACTCAGCGTTAAAGAACCTCAAGCGTAGTTTTTGGCTACGCTTGAGAACATTTACTTTGATTAAAACTCTCTATAAAGTGCTAAGGCATATAAGGAGTTTTGCAAGAAGTCTAGTGAGTTTCAAGATATTGCTTTTGAAATGGTACAACGTGGTGAAACTTGACAGTTAATGACTATCTTTTAAATTATAAGAAAAAGAAATGATTTAGACTCCATTTTTTTACTTTAAATCTCATTTGTAAATAAACCCTTTTTAAGCCCCATAGTAACGAATTAAACTTAGGTTTTAAGTAGCCGTTTTTTTCATTAAGTCAAATCTTACACAAAAGGTGTAAAATCAAGAATAATGAGGTAAAAAATATGTAAAAATTGATTTTATAGCCTCATTAGGTGCTTCTGAATTCAGAAAAAGATGATTTTTTATGAATTTGGAGTATTAGAAATTTTATAGAATTATTTGGGGAAAAGAGTAAGATTAGAGTATAAAAAGACATCAACTAGGCAGCGACCTACATTCCCACAAGTGAAACCTGCAGTATTATCAGCGAAGAGAGGCTTAGCTTCTGGGTTCGGAATGGAGCCAGGCGTTTCCCTCTCTCTATAGCCACCTAGACAAAGTCAAGTATAAATATATAGACCCTAAGGTATATACTTATATTTGACTTCATAAAAGTCTGTATTGAGTGAGTTGTCTATTATTATATAGACAGTTCATAATATCAATTGTTAAATTCAACATATTTTCTAAATAACTACATTCAAAGGTTCTATCTTTACTTTAATGTCTAATACACTAAGTAAGGTAGTGAACGAACTTGTATTCAAATAAATGAATCGTTATAAAAAAGACGAACGTACTATTAGTACTGGTCAGCTAAACAGATTGCTCTGCGTACACATCCAGCCTATCAAGCTTGTAGTCTTCAAGCGTACTTCGGGGAGAGTTCATCTTAGAGTTGGCTTCCCGCTTAGATGCTTTCAGCGGTTATCTCATCCGTGCGTAGCTACCCAGCGATGCTCTTGGCAGAACAACTGGTGCACCAGTGGCACGTCCAACCCGGTCCTCTCGTACTAGGGTCAGCTCTCTTCAACTCTCCTACGCCCACGGAAGATAGGGACCGAACTGTCTCACGACGTTCTGAACCCAGCTCGCGTACCGCTTTAAATGGCGAACAGCCATACCCTTGGGACCTGCTCCAGCCCCAGGATGCGATGAGCCGACATCGAGGTGCCAAACCTCCCCGTCGATGTGAGCTCTTGGGGGAGATCAGCCTGTTATCCCCGGCGTACCTTTTATCCTTTGAGCGATGGCCCTTCCACACAGAACCACCGGATCACTATGACCGTCTTTCGACTCTGCTCGACTTGTATGTCTCACAGTCAGGCTAGCTTATGCCATTATACTCTACGAGGGATTTCCAACCCCTCTGAGCTAACCTTTGTAAGCCTCCGTTACTTTTTAGGAGGCGACCGCCCCAGTCAAACTACCCACCAGACATTGTCCTCGCACAAGATAATTGTACGGAGTTAGCTATCAGAATATTCAAGGGTGGTATCTCAAGGATGCCTCACCATGATCTAGCGACCATGGATCAAAGGCTCCCACCTATCCTGCACATGAATATCCCGACAGCAGTGTCAAGCTATAGTAAAGGTGCACGGGGTCTTTCCGTCTTTCCGCGGGTAGGAGGAATTTTCACCTCCACTACAATTTCACTGGATCCCTTGTTGAGACAGCTCCCATCTCGTTACGCCATTCATGCAGGTCGGTATTTAACCGACAAGGAATTTCGCTACCTTAGGACCGTTATAGTTACGGCCGCCGTTTACTTGTGCTTCAATTCATGCCTTCGCAAAGCTAAGCAATCCTTTTAACATTCAAGCACCGGGCAGGCGTCACACCCTATACATCCTCTTACGAGTTAGCAGAGTGCTGTGTTTTTGGTAAACAGTCGGGAGGGACACTTTGCTGCGACCACGAAAGGCTTATGGGAAGTAAATTCCCTAACCTATGTGGCACACCTTATACCGAAGATACGGTGCTAGTTTGCAGAGTTCCTTAACAAGGGTTCATCCACGCGCCTTAGAATACTCATCTCACCCACCTGTGTCGGTTTGCGGTACGGGCAACATACAATCTCGTTTAGAGGCTTTTCTCGGCACGACAGTATCATTGATTCTAAGCGCTATCCGAAGATATTGCTCAGCCTGTAAGATCTCGGTCTCGTGAGAAGCGGATTTTCCTACTTCTCGACCTACATCCTTCGACCCACTATTCCATCAGTGAGCTCAATTAACTCTATGCGTCCCCCCATCACTCAAACGATTGTATGTCGGTATAGGAATATTAACCTATTTGCCATCGTCTACCCCTTTCGGACTCGACTTAGGTCCCGACTAACCCTACGATGACGAGCATCGCGTAGGAAACCTTGGGTTTACGGCGAAGGAAATTCTCATTCCTTTTCTCGCTACTCATGCCTGCATGCTCACTTCCATCCGCTCCAGCACTCCTTACCAGTGTACCTTCAACGCTGAATGGAACGCTCTCCTACCACTTGGTAGTTATACCAAATCTAAAGCTTCGGTGTTTATCTTAGCCCCGTTATATTTTCGGCGCAGAATCGCTAGACCAGTGAGCTGTTACGCTTTCTTTAAAGGATGGCTGCTTCTAAGCCAACCTCCTGGTTGTCACAGCAACTCCACATCCTTTTCCACTTAGATAAAACTTTGGGACCTTAGCTGTTAGTCTGGGTTGTTCCCCTCTCGACATAGGATTTTATCACCCTACGCCTGACTCCCGAGGTTACACATGAAGTATTCGGAGTTTGATAGGGTTTGGTACCGCGGTAAGCAGCCCTAGCCCTGTCAGTGCTCTACCCCTTCATGCTAATGCTCGAGGCTATACCTAAATATATTTCGGAGAGAACCAGCTATCACTGAGTTTGATTGGCCTTTCACCCCTATCCACAAGTCATCCCAAGAATTTTCAACTTCTACGGGTTCGGTCCTCCACTGGCTCTTACACCAGCTTCAACCTGCTCATGGATAGATCACTCAGTTTCGGGTCTGCAGCTAGTGACTAATTCGCCCTATTAAGACTCGCTTTCGCTACGGCTTCTCGTTAGATTAACCTTGCCACTAACCACAACTCGCAGGCTCATTATGCAAAAGGCAGTCTGTCACACTTGTTTACGCAAGTAATACAATAGTGCTCCAAATGATTGTAAGCCATAGGTTTCAGGTTCTATTTCACTCCGCTCACCGCGGTCCTTTTCACCTTTCCCTCACGGTACTTGTTCGCTATCGGTCTAGTAGTAGTATTTAGGGTTGGAGGGTGGTCCCCCCATATTCAGTCAAGATAACACGTGTCCCGACCTACTCGTTCCTTAGCATAGTACCTTATAAATGTTTTCGCTTACGGGAATATCACCCTCTATGTTCTAGCTTTCCAGCTAATTGAGCTAACAAATATAATATCACTAAGTGCCCTAATCCCTTTTCGCTCGCCGCTACTAAGGGAATCTCGTTTGATTTCTCTTCCTTCAGGTACTGAGATGTTTCACTTCCCTGAGTTCGCCTCATATAAATATGATAACGTGATTCGCACCACGCTGGGTTGTCCCATTCAGAAATTCCCGGATCAAAGCTTCTTGGCAGCTCCCCGAGACTTTTCGCAGCCTAGTACGTCTTTCATCGCCTCTACTAGCCAAGGCATCCACCTATGGCCCTTAATATCTTTTTTATTTTAAAGAGGTCGATAAGGACCTCTTATTCTAATTTGCGTTCACTACCTTACTTAATGTACAAATATTTATAGTCCCATAAAGAAGCTAAGCTCCTTTATTCCGCTTGAACCGCTGTGGTCACTAAAGCTTCTGATTATAAATAACATTAAACAAGATAAATCCTGTGTTTGTAGTTATTTAGTTTATATAAATAATTAACGACTATCTCTTTCTATTGGTATAAATACCTTTAGATATTAATAATCTCTTATTTATATATGTTGACTTTAACAATTGTAATTTAATGAACTTTTTGATTTTAATAAAACCAAATCGAAATACTTTTAATAAGTACTTGGATTTAATTTTGATAAAAACTTATTTTTTAATGAAGTTGTGCTTGAAAAATTTGTGAAGCGTACTTTAGTACGTGAACAAGTTTTTCAAGTGCAAATTCTCAAAAAATGGTGGGCCTACCAGGACTTGAACCTGGGACCTCACCCTTATCAGGGGTGCACTCTAACCAGCTGAGCTATAGGCCCTTTTTTTTGAATGCTTTTAGCTTTACTCTGCGTTAGAACCTTTCACTCAATCGTCACATACTAGAGTATGCTCCTCTTTCGCTCAAGAACCCGCCTTGATTAAAACAAAAATCATTTCAAAAATGATTGTGCTACTAATTCAAATGAACTTCTAATCACTGAAAACTAAGCAAGTAAAGACTAATAAAACTATTTTATCTCTCGTGAGATTTTCTTTGTATGTAAATTCAAATGAATGATTTACTTTACTCTAGAAAGGAGGTGATCCAACCGCAGGTTCTCCTACGGTTACCTTGTTACGACTTCACCCCAGTCGCTAATTCCACCGTAAGTGGTAGCCTCCCGAAGGTTAGCTTCCCAATTTCGGGTGAAATCAACTCCCATGGTGTGACGGGCGGTGAGTACAAGACCCGGGAACGTATTCACCGTAGCATTGCTGATCTACGATTACTAGTGATTCCAGCTTCATGAAGTCGAGTTGCAGACTTCAATCCGAACTGAGAGACGCTTTATGAGATTGGCTCCACCTCACGGTATTGCAACTCTCTGTACGCCCCATTGTAGCACGTGTGTAGCCCTAGCCATAAGGGCCATGATGACTTGACGTCGTCCTCACCTTCCTCCTTCTTGCGAAGGCAGTCTCAATAAAGTGCCCAGCTTAACCTGCTGGCAACTATTGACGAGGGTTGCGCTCGTTGCGGGACTTAACCCAACATCTCACGACACGAGCTGACGACAGCCGTGCAGCACCTGTTTTCATGTTCCCCGAAAGGCACTTCTACATCTCTGCGGAATTCAATCAATGTCAAGGCTAGGTAAGGTTCTTCGCGTATCTTCGAATTAAACCACATGCTCCACCACTTGTGCGGGTCCCCGTCTATTCCTTTGAGTTTTAATCTTGCGACCGTACTCCCCAGGCGGTTCACTTAATCTGTTAAGTGCATCACCGAGATGACTAGCATCCCGACGACTAGTGAACATCGTTTAGGGCGTGGACTACCGGGGTATCTAATCCCGTTTGCTCCCCACGCTTTCACGCCTTAGCGTCAGTATTGTTCCAGGAGATCGCCTTCGCTTTGGGTATTCCTAGTGATATCTACGGATTTTACCCCTACACCACTAATTCCATCTCCCCCTCCCATACTCTAGGTAAGTAGTTTCCAATGCAGTTCTATGGTTGAGCCATAGGATTTCACATCAGACTTACTTTCCCGCCTACGCGTCCTTTACGCCCAGTGATTCCGAATAACGCTTGCACCCTCCGTATTACCGCGGCTGCTGGCACGGAGTTAGCCGGTGCTTATTCATGAGCTACCGTCATTTTCTTGACTCATAAAAGGAGTTTACACACCGAAATGCGTCATCCTCCACGCGGCGTTGCTGCATCAGAGTTTCCTCCATTGTGCAATATTCCTCACTGCTGCCTCCCGTAGGAGTCTGGTCCGTGTCTCAGTACCAGTGTGGCGGATCATCCTCTCAAACCCGCTACCCGTCATAGCCTTGGTAGTCTCTTACACTACCAACAAGCTGATGGGATATAGACCGATCTCTTAGCGAAAAACTTTCCCAACTCTTACTATAAAGAGAAGGAGTATCTAGTATTAATCATCGTTTCCAATGGCTATCCCAGACTAAGAGGCACGTTATCTATATATTACTCACCCGTGCGCCACTAATCCCCTTAGCAAGCTAAGGTTCATCGTTCGACTTGCATGTGTTAAGCACGCCGCCAGCGTTCATTCTGAGCCAGGATCAAACTCTCCATAATTGTTGTCCGAAGACTTGATTATGTAAAGATCATATTCCTATGATTATTTACTGATCTTTTGCCCAAGAATTAAAATTCATTGGCTTTGTTTTTACTCGTACTACATCTGCTTAAAGAATATAGTCAGAGCTTTTAATACTCGTTAAAATATTAAAGTATAGTTATCTATACTATTTAGGGAACTTAAATAATAAATTATCTAAGAATTCAAATAGAATAGACGGTTGTTGTTTTATTAGTTATTTCTAAGTAACTTGACAACTTAATAAATAGTTCTATTAAGTCTATTACTTGCTTAGTTTTCAATGATCTCAAACAATCTTAGCCTCTCCGCTCTAACGCATCAACTCGATGTGTCATTGTTTGTGGATGGGAATTATAGGGGAGTGTTGCTTAGGGTTTCCTTAAATTATAAATTTTTGCTTAATTTTACAAAATAATCTACTAAAAACTAAATTTCAAGAGTTAAACAATAGACTTCTCCTAAAACCTAAAGAAAATAGGAGCGAAAATTGCTTATAGAGCCGACTGCATAATTAAAAAGTACTCATATATCTTATTTTTTCAAATATTTAAAAAAATCCATCTTCAATAAAATTAGATTCAGTCATTTTTAGGAGCTTTTTTAGTCTATTAAAGCTCTTTAACTCTATATTATTCATCTAACTACTTCTAATCTTTGTCTTATTTGTCTTTGTCCTAATAATCTAAGATTAGTAGCTATACAGGTAAGGGTAAAATTCATATTATTTCTAACGAGTCCTATAAATTTTGTAGTTGAGCCTTTCATCTGAGTTTTTATATCTGCAAACCTATGTTCAACTTTAGCTCTAATCTTATGTTTAGGTTTTTCATCTTTTCTTTGCTGCTTAATCTGTTCTTGCCTCAGAGTTTGTTTCTCTTTGAGACATACCATATTTTCTATATTTTCACTTTCTAAAAAAGTATCTATATCTTTTGAGTTATATGCTTTATCAGCATAAAGAGCTTTCATTCCATCTATATCTTTTACAAATGTTTTTACTGTGTCTATATCGTGAGTATTTGCGAAGGTGGTTTGTTGAGAGATAATAATACCACTCTGCTCATCTACTGCTATATGTACTTTATAGCCTTGTGTATATTAGACTTCTTGCAAAACTCCTATATACCACAGAGAGCTAAGAAGGACTAAAATTGTGTAAAACAAATTTTTATTCCTAGCCTAAGCTAAGGGTAAAATATTTTTTTGTGCAAGGTTAGTACTTACTATCCCTTCCATAGGACACTTTATAGAGAGCCTTACTCAGCGTTAAAGAACCCCAACCCCACCCCAATCCATTAATAACTAGAAATTAAAAGTGGAATAATTATTGCTTGCTTTTGAGAAAAACAAGGTGATAAGAAAATGGCAATAAAAGCAAGAGATAAATTAGCACAAAAGCGTTCAAGAAAAGGCTATGCAAAAATAGCTGAATCAAATAAACTTTTAGAGTTACTATCAAGAGTTCCAGACCATCGTAAAGGTCAAGGTAAACGGCATAAATTAGAACATATCTTATATCTAGCTATATTAGCTGGACTAATGGGAGCTACAGATTACAAACAAATTTCTATTTGGATAGATAAACATGTTCAAAAAGAAGAAGTAAAAAAACTTCTAGGTGTAGAATTTATAATAACACCAAAAAGAAGTGCTGTATCAGATATACTTGCAAAAGTTGACAGTGAGGCAGTTGAACTTTTGTTTAGAGAATGGATAAGAATTTATGTCGATACTACAGGAAAACATCTAAGCGTAGATGGTAAAGTGATGAATGGTAGTAGATATAAAGACCAAAAGGCTGTAGAAGTTGTTGGTGCAGTTCTATCAGAGATAGGTGTAGTTATTGCTCATCAAAAAATTGCAGAAAAATCAAATGAAATACCTGCTTTACAAGCTATGATAGCAGAGCTTGGAGATGAATTTCTCTTTACCTTTGATGCGATGAACACACAAAAAAACTCTTGATTCTATTGAGTAAAGTGGTTCAAAGTATATTGCTAAAGTTAAAGATAACCAAAAAACACTTCTTGATAAAATAGATGAAATATCAAGAGAGATAAAACCATCAAGCACTTATAAAGCTAAACCAATCCAGCAGTCTAATGAGCGGATAAATAGAGAGGTATTTGTATATCAACCGACTACTTTTTATCATAATGAAATCACCCATGTTCGCTCAATCATTAAAACCATTAAAAAAATACACAAGACAAATCATAAAACTGGAGAAGTGACAAATAGTACTAGAATTTAGTTCTGTATAGCAAATTTTCGTGAAAATGCGGAGTTCTTTCATGATAAAATTTTACTCCATTGGAAGGTAGAAACAATGCACCAATACAAAGATAATACACTTTTAGAAGATGACCATAATGCTCATCTAAATCCATTTTTAATGACAATTATCAGAAGCATTATTTTAAATATCTTGCACCTAAATGGTACAAAATCTATACAAGAACAACTCATTAACAATAGATGGGATTTAGATGACTCTATCGCTCAACTCTTGAAATTTAATTTTTAGTGGATTGTGGTGGTCCAGCTAATATAGCTAGATATAAGATATGTTCTAATTTATGCCGTTTACCTTGACCTTTACGATGGTCTGGAACTCTTGATAGTAACTCTAAAAGTTTATTTGATTCAGCTATTTTTGCATAGCCTTTTCTTGAACGCTTTTGTGCTAATTTATCTCTTGCTTTTATTGCCATTTTCTTATCACCTTGTTTTTCTCAAAAGCAAGCAATAATTATTCCACTTTTAATTTCTAGTTATTAATGGATTGGGGTGAGCTCTACCCTTGCCATCCATTGAGATAGTGATGCCATTATCCTTCAACCTTTGAGTATGAATATAGCTTGTATACTGGCTTCCCTGATCCGTATTGAATATCTCAGGTTTAGCATATTTAAAGAGTGCAACATTAAGTACTCCCATAACAAGGTCGGTATCCATAGTATTTGAAATTCTCCATGAAAGCACAGCTTTGGAGTACCAGTCAATGATAGCAGCAAGATAAACCATACCACCATTGATTTTAATATAGGTTATATCTGCACTCCATACCTGGTTAGCTCTCACAATATCCAATCCTCTGATTTTATAAGAATATTTAGGATGTTGTAGGTTTGGCTGAGTCAGGTACATTGGCTCTCTTAGAGCTAGGATAAGCTCTTAAACCCAACTCCTTACGGTAGCTCTGTACTGTATTCAAACTCACACTAAAGCCATTCTCTAGTAATTGACAATGTACCTTTTTAGCCCCATATATCGGTATATCCTCAAAGATAGACTTTATCTCTTCTTTGATAGCCAGTTTATTTTCACTCATTGTTGGCGTGTAATACAAGCTACTTCTACCCAGTTCTATCAGTTGACATTGTTGCACTACAGATAGGGTCTTTAGCTCGTAATCTATCATAGCTTTTTTGCTAGATGAGTCCGAGCTTTTTAGCTTTCCCACAGCCCAATCCTTCTCTAAAGTTAGTTGCCCAACTTTTTTAGCATATTCACCAACTTCAATCTGCAGTTTAGGATTAGCATCTTTGTACTCTTTTATTGTTTTGGAAGGTTCCATTGCCATCTCTGCATTGTCCAAAAATATCTTCTTCCAGTTTTTTAAATTATTAGACTTCTTGCAAAACTCCTATATACCTTAGCACTTTATAGAGAGTTTTAATCAAAGTAAATGTTCTCAAGCGTAGCCAAACGGTTGGGGTTCTTTAACGCTGAGTAAGACTCTCTATAAAGTGTCCTATGGAAGGGATAGTAAGTACTAACCTTACATAAAAAAATATTTTACCCTTAGGCTAGGAATAAAAACTTGTTTTACACAATAGACTTCTTGCAAAACTCCTTATATGGCTTAGCACTTTATAGAGAGTTTTAATCAAGGTAAATGTTCTCAAGCGTAGCCAAACCTAGGGTTGGGGTTCTTTAACGCTGAGTAAGGCTCTCTATAAAGTGTCCTATGGAAGGGATAGTAAGTACTAACCTTGCACAAAAAAATATTTTACCCTTAGCTTAGGCTAGGAATAAAAATTTGTTTTACACAATTTTAGTCCTTCTTAGCTCTCTGCGGCATATAGGAGTTTTGCAAGAAGTCTATTAGGTGTAATTGAATTTTCTTTGGCTATTTCAACAAGAGTTCTTTCCTCTTTTAAAAGTTCTAAAACCAATTTAGTTTTTAGCTCTGCTGAATAAGTTTTTCGTTTTCTGCTCATCTCTTTACCCTCACTTTATTGTTCTTATTTTATCGTATTTAAAATAAGAAATTTTACCATGTTGTTTGGTTTTCTTGGGGTAGTATAAAAAAGATAATTGCACAGATGTTGTCAAGTTTTTTACCTACTGATGTTACGATAATCTAAACCTTCAAATTTACAAAAGGTGACATATTAAAAATAGATGGCATTAAAAATGCTTAAAATATATATGAAGCAATTAGAAGATATGTACATAAATTTCGCAATCAGTTCATTTAGTAAGATAGAGATGACAAAACTTTCAAAAGTAACAGGTAATAGTCATGATGTTTTCACAAAGCATCTACTATTAAATGATTCTCTTGATGATGAAAAGACTTTGTGGAAATCAATAAAACCATTTTTAAGAGATTATGAGAATGAAGACAATGCTTGTATTATTATCGATGATATGCTTATGCATAAGCCTTGGAGTAAAGTAAATGATGTAGTTTGCTGGCATTATGACCATGTCTCACAAAAGATGCAAAAAGGTATCTTAATGCTAAATTTTCATTATACAGATGCTACAGGTATATCTATCCCTTTGGGATATGAAATTATCACAAAAACTGAAAATAAGTGGAGTGAGGAACATCAGAAGAATATTAAAAAATCTCTCTTTAGTAAAAATGAAATAATGCAAGATAAACTTCAAATTTTACATCACAATAATGAAGTGAAATATAAATATATTTTATTAGACTTCTTGCAAAACTCCTCTATACCTCAGAGAGCTAAGAAGGACTAAAATTGTGTAAAACAAATTTTTATTCCTAGCCTAAGCTAAGGGTAAAATATTTTTTTATGCAAGGTTAGTACGTACTGTCCCTTGCATAGGACACTTTATAGAGAGCCTTACTCAGCGTCAAAGAACCCCAACCGTAGCTTTGGCGACGCTTGAGAACATTTACTTTGATTAAAACTCTCTATAAAGTGCTAATGCATATAGGAGTTTTGCAAGAAGTCTATTTGATAAATGGTTTTCAAGTATTAAGAATCTACTTTTTATAGAAGAAGAAATAAAGGAAAATATGTTATTAGACTTCTCCTAAAACCTTTTTCAATATTTGGATATATGTCCCTACGCAGTTACTTTAATTTAAAATATAAGAGTAATTTCAATATTACTAAAATATAATCTTGCTAAAGCCTATAAACAGGTATTTAAAGTGAGGTATTACTATGAGCTTTTAGGAGAAGTCCATTATCTCAAGCATAGATATAAAGGGTGGTAGTAGTCGGTTGATATATCTTGAAGCTTATAAAAAACCTCTAAGACTTATCAAGCAAGTGGTCAAAAACGGCGATGATGGCGAATCTACTTATTTATATCTTGTTACTAATGATATAGACTTATCTTTCAATCAGGTACTTCAAATCTACAAAAGACGGTGGAAAATAGAGGAATATCATAAATCTTTAAAACAAAATTTAAAAATAGAACACTCTCCAACAAAAGTTGAAACATCACAAAGAAATCATATACACTTATCTGTTCGTGGTTTTATAAAACTTGAGAAACTTCGATTAAACTATAAAATGAACCACTTTGCCATTAAGGAAAAAATATATATTGAGGCTCTCAAAGTCGCCTACCAAAAAGTTGAAGAATTACAAGTTGTTTAGATTTGTAGCACTTTTTAAACTTTATGAATTTAGATTATCGTAACATCAGTACTTCATATAAGTAGTAGGATAGAAATAACTTCAATTAATAGGATTATCTTCTATGTTGAAATTAACTTAACGATACTAGTGCAACCAAGTCAAATTCACATTAAATCTAAACTTTTTAAATGATGTTAGTTTTGAAATTATTTAAGGTCTGCTACTTATATTTTAAGCATTTTTAATGCCATCTATTTTTAATATGTCACCTTTTGTAAATTTGAAGGTTTAGATTATCGTAACATCAGTTAAGTGGTCTTGACAATGGAGGACATTATAGTCTTTTTATTTTAAAAAATGATGACTACTGTAATTTATTTTATCTTTATTGGAAATAAATCTAGTTGAAATATTGTTTTATTTTCTCAGTCCATTATAATTTACTTATTTTTATCTTCTAATACTGTTTAGACATTAAAACTAAAGTACTTCCATTGTAAAATGATGAAAATTGCATTGGGATTAAATACATGATAGAGATTAAACTTTTTAAATTCGATAGTAAGACAGACTACCTTCCCTACTATAAAAGCTACGAACTAGAACTTAATAGCGTCAATACAATAGTTGATGTTTTAAACGCTGTATATAAGATAGAAAAATTTGGATATATAAAAGATGAAAAATTCTTTCTTAGAGTAAACAACACCTTTGTATCTTCAGATGTTAAACTAAGTGAAGTTATAACTCAAAATAATGAACTTTTACTTGAGCCATTAAGTATCAATAGAGCAGTCAATGATTTAATTATTGATACAAAAGATTATCAAAAAAAATTAAATTTTCTTGATAAGTATTTTAGTGCAGATGAAAAAGTATTAATCATCGAAGAAAAAATTTATATGCTAGAATACTACGCATCAAATACACTCTACTTTAACCCTGATTATATTGGCGAACATGTACTGTTTCTCGCATCAGAGCTTATAGAAAAAGATGCATCACTTAAAGATGAATTGTCAGCACTTGTTGATGTAGAAGATGGAATAAGAATCCGTTCTTCATTGCAACATCGAGTACTCAATGTAAATGAGGAAGCAACTTCAAAATTTACTGAAGTTTATTTAGATGCAGAACCTGTACAATATCTTGATAATTTCAATATTGCTTTATTTTGTGGGTTAAACAACTCTTCTTTTGAAAAGTCTATCAAAAAAAGTAATGCAAGTTATGTAGAACTTAAATCAAAGCATTTTGATATACCAATGAGTTCAGCGAAACTATCGTACCTCATGGCAGGAAACATTCTTTTAGAGGCAAAAGATAATAATGCTGATTTCTTAATTGTAAATAATGATGCAGAATTAAAACTCTTTGATGCCAAACAAAGAAATATTGAAAGTATTATGGGAAGAGAGATAGAGTTACCAGTTCTTACTAGGGATGAATTTACTCAATTAGTACAAGGTAATACAAACTTTAGTGATAGAAAAATTACGATACCTTTTGTAGCATAAATGTCTGATTCAATAGAAATAATTTCATGGAATGTAAATGGGATTCGTGCTGTAGGTAATAAAGAAGCATTAAAATGGATTGATGAGAGACAAACAGACATCTTATGTCTTCAAGAGATAAAAGCCCTAGAGGAACAAATACCTAATAATTTGTTTGATAAAAAATATCTTGAAACAACTGTAAACTCCGCAACAAAAAAGGGTTACAGCGGTACAATGACATGGAGTACCTTGCAAAGTGACTATAAATCATCATGCCAACATGTAGATACAACAGCTGAGGGTAGAATAGTTGAAACACATTACGGAGATATAGCCCTCTTTAATGTTTACTTTCCCAATGGTCAAAAAAATGAAGAAAGGTTAGAACATAAAATGAAATTTTATGATGATTTTTTAGTACATTGCGAGAAACTACGAGAAGATGGTAAGTCTATTATTATCTGTGGAGATGTGAATACTGCACATACAGAAATTGACTTATCTAACCCTAGAGCAAATTCTAAAACATCAGGTTTTCTTCCTATTGAAAGAGAATGGATGGATAAACTTACTTCACACGGTTATGTAGATACCTTTAGATATGTTAATGGTGAAGAAAAAGAAAGATACAGTTGGTGGTCATACAGATCAGGTGCAAGAGATAGAAATGTAGGCTGGAGAATTGACTACTTTTTTATAAGTGAAGATTTATGTGAAAATCTTGAAGATGCCTTTATACTTGATGAGATTTTGGGTTCAGATCATTGTCCTGTTGGTATTAGAATCTTGATTTAGAAACCTCCTCTAATTTTCTCATATCTCTTCAAATTCCATAATACAGGCTATTATTGGGGTTTAACAAACTATAATTATTTTCATACTATTTCAAATATTGGCATATTTGATTAAATCTAAAGGACTAGATAGGGACTAAAAGTATTTTTAGTCCCTAGTCCCGTATAAGGACTTTTATGAAAAGGACAATGTCTCAAAAAAGAACTTCAACAAATATAGATGGAGTTTTTTATTACAGTAGTCGTCATTTTTAAAAAATAAAAGAATAAAGAGCTTGGTTTTAAAGTATAAATACCCTTATGAAAAAGACCAAACTCGAAGATAATTGTAACATATTGAAAGAACAGATAAAAGAACATACAAATTTTAACAGAGCAAAAATATTTGTAATAGTTGGATTGATAGTATCAATTTCAAAATTAAGAACAGTAAATCTTAAAAAGTTAGCAACTGTATTAAATGCCACCCCAATCCATTAATAACTAGAAATTAAAAGTGGAATAATTATTGCTTGCTTTTGAGAAAAACAAGGTGATAAGAAAATGGCAATAAAAGCAAGAGATAAATTAGCACAAAAGCGTTCAAGAAAAGGCTATGCAAAAATAGCTGAATCAAATAAACTTTTAGAGTTACTATCAAGAGTTCCAGACCATCGTAAAGGTCAAGGGAAACGGCATAAACTAGAACATATTTTATATCTAGCTATATTAGCTGGACTAATGGGAGCTACAGATTACAAACAAATTTCTATTTGGATAGATAAACATGTTCAAAAAGAAGAAGTAAAAAAACTTCTAGGTGTAGAATTTATAATAACACCAAAAAGAAGTGCTGTCTCAGATATACTTGCAAAAGTTGATAGTGAGGCAGTAGAACTTTTGTTCAGAGAATGGATAAGAATTTATGTCGATACTACAGGAAAACATCTAAGCGTAGATGGTAAAGTGATGAATGGTAGTAGATATAAAGACCAAAAGGCTATACAAGTTGTTGGTGCAGTTCTATCAGAGATAGGTGTAGTTATTGCTCATCAAAAAATTGCAGAGAAATCAAATGAAATACCTGCTTTACAAGCTATGATAGCAGAGCTTGGAGATGAATTTCTCTTTACCTTTGATGCGATGAACACACAAAAAAACTCTTGATTCTATTGAGCAGAGTGGTTCAAAATATATTGCTAAAGTTAAAGGTAACCAAAAAACACTTCTTGATAAAATAAATGAAATATCAAGAGAGATAAAACCATCAAGCACTTATAAAGCTAAACCAATCCAGCAATCTAATGAGTGGATAAATAGAGAAGTATTTATATATGAACCAACTACTTTTTATCATAATGAAATTACCCATGTTCGCTCAATCATAAAAACTATTAAAAAAATACACAAGACAAACCATAAAACAGGAGAAGTAACAAACAGCACTAGTATTCAGTTCTGTATAGCAAATTTTCGTGAAAATGCGGAGTTCTTTCATGATAAAATTTTACTCCATTGGAAGGTAGAAACAATGCACCAATACAAAGATAATACACTTTTAGAAGATGACCATAATGCTCATCTAAATCCATTTTTAATGACAATTATCAGAAGCATTATTTTAAATATCTTGCACCTAAATGGTACAAAATCTATACAAGAACAACTCATTAACAATAGATGGGATTTAGATGACTCTATCGCTCAACTCTTGAAATTTAGTTTTTAGTGGATTAGGGTGATTAAATGCAAGAGAATCCAAAACAGCAAACTATAGAAGGATAGGAAGATTTTTCAATGGACTTCTCCTAAAAGCTAATAGTAATACATCACTTTAGATACCTGTTTATAGGCTTTAGCAAGATTATATTTTAGTAATATTGAAATTACTCTTATATTTTAAATTAAAGTAACTGCGTAGGGACATATATCCAAATATTGAAAAAGGTTTTAGGAGAAGTCTAATGAGTTTTCATTCGATAAAAAGATAATTGCACAGATGTTGTCAAGTTTTTTACCTAAAGAAAGATGGGTATTAGCAATTGATAGAACAAATTGGAAATTTGGTAAAGTACATATCAATATATTGATGTTAAGCGTTGCTTATAAAGGGATGGCCATCCCTATTGTATGGTATATATTGAAGAAAACAACGAAGCAAGGTAATTCAGGTTTTAAAGATAGAATTAGAATTATAAAAAAGTTTATTGATATATTTGGTGTAGATAAGATTGAAGTTTTAACAGCAGATAGAGAGTTTGTAGGGAAAGTTTGGTTTAAGTGGCTCAAGAAAAGAGAAATACCATTTGCCATTAGAATTATGAATAATAAAAAAGTGAAAGTTGGTCGAGGAGATGTAAAGGTTAATACTCTTTTTAGAAATCTTAATCTAAATGAACATACTTTTTATAGAACTAAAAAAACGATATATGATTATAAAGGCTTATCTCTAATCGGATTGAGGATGAAGGATGAATTTCTAATTATTGCCACAAATACTAATCAAGAAAAAGCATTGGAATTTTATAAACAAAGATGGGAAATTGAAGTATTGTTTTCAGCTCTAAAAAAAAGAGGATTTAACCTTGAAGAAACGCATATGACTGATAACCACAAGATAGATACATTGATAGCTATTTTAAGTTTATCCTTTGTTTGGAGTCATAGTATTGGTGAATGGCTTAATGAAACAAAGCCTATTATAACTCTAAAGCACGGGAGAAAAGCTCAAAGTTTATTTCTCTATGGTCTTGAATATCTATCAGAAATATTATTGAATTATGAGCTTAGAGATAAGGAGTTAGTAGCTGTTTTTAAGCGATTGAAATTTGATGGTTCTGAAAAATGACGACTACTGTAGTTTTTTATAAAGAACTGATGTTACGATAATCTAAATTCATAAAGTTTAAAAAGTGCTACAAATCTAAACAACTTGAGCCGACTGCATAATTAAAAAGTACTCATATATCCTATTTTTTAATTATGCAGTCGGCTCTTGATACTATCAATCCAACTATTACAAATATTCTTGCTCTGTTAAAATTTGTATGTTCTTTTATCTGTTCTTTCAATATGTTACAATTATCTTCGAGTTTAGTCTTTTTCATAAGGGTATTTATACTTTAAAACCAAGCTCTTTATTCTTTTATTTTTTAAAAATGACTACTACTGTAGTAAAATTTGAAGTTTATCTTGCATTATTTCATTTTTACTAAAGAGAGATTTTTTAATATTCTTCTGATGTTCCTCACTCCATTTATTTTCAGTTTTTGTGATAATTTCATATCCCAAAGGGATAGATATACCTGTAGCATCTGTATAATGAAAATTTAGCATTAAGATACCTTTTTGCATCTTTTGTGACACATGGTCATAATGCCAGCAGACTACATCATTTACTTTACTCCAAGGCTTATGCATAAGCATATCATCGATAATAATACAAGCATTGTCTTCATTCTCATAATCTCTTAAAAATGGTTTTATTGATTTCCACAAAGTCTTTTCATCATCAAGAGAATCATTTAATAGTAGATGCTTTGTGAAAACATCATGACTATTACCTGTTACTTTTGAAAGTTTTGTCATCTCTATCTTGCTAAATGAACTGATTGCGAAATTTATGTACATATCTTCTAATTGCTTCATATATATTTTAAGCATCTTTAATGCCATCTATTTTTAATATGTCACCTTTTGTAAATTTGAAGGTTTAGATTATCGTAACATCAGTCATCAAAAAGAATTATCATTGAACAAATAAATGCAAAAATCAAGGTATTTAAAATTACTAAATACCCATATAGAAATAGACGAAAAAGGTTCGGTTTGAGAATGAACCTTATTTGTGCTATTATTAACCTTGATGCAACACCTATGAACAGTACCGTTGAAGAGGTTTGATGTTGGAGTGTTTTAGGAAAAGTCTATTAGCTGTAACTATTGATAAAGGAAGAACACATGACTTTAAAGTCTTTAAAAACAGTAAGGCAACTAAAAAAATAATATTGAGTAAAGTTCTTGCTAATTTAGGCTATATTGGTATCTCTAAAATTTGTCCTAATTCTCAAATACCAAATAAAAGAAGCAAACTAAATCCATTAACAAAAGATGACAAAAAAGAGAACTATGAATTATCATCAAAAAGAATTATCATTGAACAAATAAATGCAAAAATTAAGGTATTTAAAATTACTAAATACCCATATAGAAATAGACGAAAAAGGTTCGGTTTGAGAATGAACCTTATTTGTGCTATTATTAACCTTGATGCAACACCTATGAGCACTACCGTTGAAGAGGTTTGATGTTTGGGTATTTTAGGAGAAGTCTACTTAACGATACTCGTGTAGACAAGTAAAATTCACATTAGACTTCTCCTAAAACCTAAAGAAAATAGGAGCGAAAATTGCTTATAATAAGCTATGGGAAAAACAATCAAATATTTCAAAGTTAATAAATAGACTTCTTGCAAAACTCCTTATATGGCTTAGCACTTTATAGAGAGTTTTAATCAAGGTAAATGTTCTCAAGCGTAGCCAAAGCTAGGGTTGGGGTTCTTTAACGCTGAGTAAGGCTCTCTATAAAGTGTCCTATGGAAGGGATAGTAAGTACTAACCTTGCACAAAAAAATATTTTACCCTTAGCTTAGGCTAGGAATAAAAATTTGTTTTACACAATTTTAGTCCTTCTTAGCTCTCTGTGGTATATAGGAGTTTTGCAAGAAGTCTAATTAACAGATAAAGATTTTAGACGAGTTGTAGGTGTTAAAAGAGACACCTTTAAAGATATGATAAAAGTAGTTAGAAGACACTATAAAAAGAAGAAAGTTAAAGGTGGAACAAACAAATCTTTATCTGCAAATGATGAGACACTCATGATGCTAGAATATTATAGAGAGTACAGAACTTTTAAACATATAGGAGTTGATTATGGAGTGAGTGAATCAACAGCACATTATATTGTTACAAAGATAGAAAAGATTTTAATACAAGAACCACAATTTCATCTTAAAACTCTAAAACATGCGATACCTATAGAAGATACTAATAATCTTGAAATAGTCGTAGTAGATGTAACAGAGAGCCAATGTGAGAGACCAAAAAAAAGCAAAAAAGATACTACTCAGGTAAAAAGAAAAAGCACACCTTAAAAACACAAATAATTACAACATCTACAGGTAAAATATTAGCTGTAACTATTGATAAAGGAAGAACACATGACTTTAAAGTCTTTAAAAACAGTAAGGCAACTAAAAAAATAATATTGAGTAAAGTTCTTGCTGATTTAGGCTACGTTGGTATCTCTAAAATTTGTCCTAATTCTCAAATACCAAATAAAAGAAGCAAACTAAATCCATTAACAAAAGATGACAAAAAAGAGAACTGTGAATTATCATCAAAAAGAATTATCATTGAACAAATAAATGCAAAAATTAAGGTATTTAAAATTACTAAATACCCATATAGAAATAGACGAAAAAGGTTCGGTTTGAGGATGAACCTCATTTGTGCTATCATTAACCTTGATGCAACACCTATGAGCAGTACCGTTGAAGAGGTTTGATGTTTGGGTGTTTTAGGAGAAGTCTATTAAATCTAAATCTTTTATATGAGATATTAGCTATGAATTTATTTATTAGCCTATTCCAATACTAAACAATCCTTAATAAACCCATATTCCAATCTTACCATAGAGAAGAGCATCAAAGCCTCAGCTAAATTTTGAGTTGTATCAACAATTTTTCTACCTATATTTTGAACTTTATTAAGATGAAGAATATTGATTACAATACTTCTTAAAATTGAAAAACTAAATGCACCTTTATTAATTTTGCATCTATCTTCATTAGACTTCTTGCAAAACTCTAAAAGTAGGAACTAAAAATGCTATCAGATTGATATGAATAAATATGAAAAATTACAGAAGAAAGAACCAAAGAATTTTAAGCGTCTTATTGGTGTAAATAAAGATACATTTAATGAAATGCTTTTAGTATTTATAGCCTATGAAAAAGAGAGAACTAAAAACCATGGAGTTGGTGGTAGAAAAAGTTTAGATTCAAAAGAAAAAGTACTATTAATGTTAAGTTATTACAGAGAATATAGAACCTTAGAACATATTGGCTTTGATTATGGAGTAAGTGAATCTACAGCTTCTCGAATAGTAAGAGATGTTGAAGATGTTTTAATAAAATCTGGAAAGTTTTCATTACCAAGTAAACGTGCTTTATATGGAGATGATATGGACTTAGAGTTTATCGTCATTGATGCTACAGAGTCCCCCATACAACGACCAAAAAAAAGCAAAGAGATTACTACTCAGGGAAGAAAAGAAACCATACACTAAAAGGGCAAATCGTTATTGACAAGGATGAACGTATTATTTGTGCTCATACATGCAAAGGTACTACTCATGATTTTAAACTCTTTAAACAGAGTGATCTACCTGTGAAACCTCAAACTTGTATCTATGTAGATTTAGGCTATCTTGGTATTAAAAAGCAACATAATAACACTCAAATACCATATAAGAAATCAAAGCTACATCCATTAACTGATACACAAAAAAATCAAAATAAAAGAGAAGCTTCAGCTCGCACAGCAATTCTAACCCAACACCAAAAATCACCACTCAATCATTTTTACAACATTAAAAAATAATTAACTAAAAACTTTTTATAGCCGTTAGTATTTTTTACGACTTCAATATCTTCTGTTTTTATTTCAATAAAGCTCCAATTATCACTATTAATGGGAGTAATAGTATTTTTGACATAGGTATAGCCTTGTGAATATTTACTAGTCCAAATGGATACCATCTATATAGCCTTTTATCATTGTTTGATAGAGAATATCCCAATCTAAAAAGTAAAAAAATGTTGTGAAAGTATTGATATGGTTAAAGAATGTTTTTCTCTTGTTTATAAGTCCATATAACTCTTTATAATCATCATCATATGTTAAGCATAGTGTATGAGTTAAGAATGCTAATATGTTAAAAACAAATAGCAACTCACTTAGTCCTTTTTTGCCGTGTCCAAAGTTATGTTCAAGATTGTAACCTCCTGTTTTTAATGTATTATTATTCTCATTTTCAATCTTCCATCTAGCACGACCTGCTTCTACAATCTCTTCTACATTTTCATCTTTAATTATATAGTCTGTTATAAAAGCACCACTATAAATTATCTTCCCTTTTACCTCTTTAACTTCAACACTACACCAATTTACTTTTATAGGATTCTTTTCTCCTGTAAGTTCTACTTCATGTAGATATTTATAGTTGTAACTCTCTTTTTTTCTTTGTTTATTTAGTTTAGTAGCTGTTTTAGTATCCATATTACCGAGGTTATCAACCATATGTACAGTTTCATATAATTTTTTATGAGAAGTCTCTTTGCAGACAAATATATAGTTATACTCTTTCTCTCTTATCTTTTTAATAAGTGAAGTCTTTGAATATAAATCATCGCCCAAGAGTACTAGTTTATATTTTTTAGCGAGTATATGTGTTTTATCTAACCATCTTTTGGATGCGTTAATCTCACAATCTTGTTTATCATCTCCATCCGTATTTGATATCATCTCTGGTAATAATGGAAGTATTGTATTGGTCTTTGGTTTTGCTATTATTGGTGTTATTGCACTATGGTAATATTGAAGAGTCTCACTACCTTTAGTATCTGTTTTTTTTCTTGTTTGACAATGCTCACAATGTATTTTTGTTGAAGAATGGTAGTAAGTGCCATCAAGAAGAACAAGGAGTGTCTTATTATCAAAATAGGTATATTTTTCTAAGGTTTTTTTTTCTAAAAGTAGTTTATATATTTTATCGAATGTAGGTTGTAGTTTATCACTATCTATATCATCTAATGTATCTCGTACATGATTATCACTTGGTATCTTTTTTATACCAAATAGTGATTTAGCATTACTTTTACCGCTTTTTGTATTCATTTTTCTTGCAAAGTCTAACCAAGATGGATTTTGAAAATAATACATTGCAAATGCTGATAGTGTTATATCACTCATTGTATATATTAGTTTCTCTTTACTCCTTGAATCTGGTAGTTTTTCAAACTCTTTTGCTATAAGACTTATTATCTGTTTTTGAAAATTCATTTATAAATTCTTTACTGCTAATTTTTAAAAGTATAGCAATTCTTATACCTTTTATTTTTTTACAAATTTTTTGGGGTAGAGTGAATTAGAATTGCTGCAGCTCGCATATGTGTTGAACATATCAATGCTAAATTAAAGACTTTTCAAATCCTTAAACAGAAATATCGTAACCGTAGAAAAAGGTTCAATCTTCGCTTCAATCTGATATGTGGATTAGTTAATTTTGACCGTGGATTTGAGGTTGCTGGAAAATGAGTTTTGCAAGAAGTCTATTAAGTGCTGTATCTTTATAAAAGTGCATTGTCTCAACACACCCCAATCCATTAATAACTAGAAATTAAAAGTGGAATAATTATTGCTTGCTTTTGAGAAAAACAAGGTGATAAGAAAATGGCAATAAAAGCAAGAGATAAATTAGCACATAAGCGTTCAAGAAAAGGTTATGCAAAAATAGCTGAATCAAATAAACTTTTAGAGTTACTATCAAGAGTTCCAGACCATCGTAAGGGTCAAGGGAAACGGCATAAACTAGAACATATTTTATATCTAGCTATATTAGCTGGACTAATGGGAGCTACAGATTACAAACAAATCTCTATTTGGATAGATAAACATGTTCAAAAAGAAGAAGTAAAAAAACTTCTAGGTGTAGAATTTATAATAACACCAAAAAGAAGTGCTGTCTCAGATATACTTGCAAAAGTTGATAGTGAGGCAGTAGAACTTTTGTTTAGAGAATGGATAAGAATTTATGTCGATACTACAGGAAAACATCTAAGCGTAGATGGTAAAGTGATGAATGGTAGCAGATATAAAGACCAAAAGGCTATAGAAGTTGTTGGTGCAGTTTTATCAGAGATAGGTGTAGTTATTGCTCATCAAAAAATTGCAGAGAAATCAAATGAAATACCTGCTTTACAAGCTATGATAGCAGAGCTTGGAGATGAATTTCTCTTTACCTTTGATGCGATGAACACACAAAAAAACTCTTGATTCTATTGAGCAGAGTGGTTCAAAATATATTGCTAAAGTTAAAGGTAACCAAAAAACACTTCTTGATAAAATAAATGAAATATCAAGAGAGATAAAACCATCAAGCACTTATAAAGCTAAACCAATCCAGCAATCTAATGAGTGGATAAATAGAGAAGTATTTATATATGAACCAACTACTTTTTATCATAATGAAATTACCCATGTTCGCTCAATCATAAAAACTATTAAAAAAATACACAAGACAAACCATAAAACAGGAGAAGTAACAAACAGCACTAGTATTCAGTTCTGTATAGCAAATTTTCGTGAAAATGCGGAGTTCTTTCATGATAAAATTTTACTCCATTGGAAGGTAGAAACAATGCACCAATACAAAGATAATACACTTTTAGAAGATGACCATAATGCTCATCTAAATCCATTTTTAATGACAATTATCAGAAGCATTATTTTAAATATCTTGCACCTAAATGGTACAAAATCTATACAAGAACAACTCATTAACAATAGATGGGATTTAGATGACTCTATCGCTCAACTCTTGAAATTTAATTTTTAGTGGATTGTGGTGGTCCAGCTAATATAGCTAGATATAAGATATGTTCTAATTTATGCCGTTTACCTTGACCTTTACGATGGTCTGGAACTCTTGATAGTAACTCTAAAAGTTTATTTGATTCAGCTATTTTTGCATAGCCTTTTCTTGAACGCTTTTGTGCTAATTTATCTCTTGCTTTTATTGCCATTTTCTTATCACCTTGTTTTTCTCAAAAGCAAGCAATAATTATTCCACTTTTAATTTCTAGTTATTAATGGATTGGGGTGGTCTCAACACTCCACTCTTGGAGTATCTTTTGCAAAAATGATTCTGCACTATCTGTATCATTTGAGATATAGTAATGTGTCTTTGTCTCTTTGCAATTAACAATTTTATCAACTCTGATTACTGAATGAATAAAAACACCATCCCATGGATATATACAGTTTTGATACACATATATATTTCTTTGTATGAAATCATTTGATTGTTTAATTTCCATTTGAAAACTTGAATCGATAGAAGAAGCTTCCTCTATCTCTTTAGCTAGCGACAGTAAAGTTTTTTGATTCTTTTTTACTTTTGCTATAAACTTTGAACCGCTACCAGATGCCTTTTTAAGAGTTTTTTTGTGTGTTTAAAGCATCAAAGCCATAACTAAATGTCTCATCAAGCTCACCTATTAGTTCTTGAAATGCTGGTATCTCATTAGACTTTTTGTCTATCTCTTTATGGGCAATAATTAATTTTGTTTCTGCTAAAACTGCAGATAAAACAGATACTGCATTATCTTTAGCATTTGCACTTCCTCTTAGAACTTTACCATCTACGGCTGCTACTGCATGTGCTGGTATATCTATAAAAATTCGTATCCATCTGCGGAAGGCTTTTTCTAATTCAATCTTATCAACTATTTCAAAAAAGTCATACACTCTTGATTTTCCTGGGGCTTTAAAAAATTCTACACCTAATAGTTTTTTTATCTCTTTTCGTTTACCGTTATTCTTCATCCATTGATGTATTTCAATTGGATTCTTTGCACCCATCAGAATTGCAATTACCGATAAATACATCATCATAGGTAAACTATATTGTCTCGCTTGTTCTCTTCCTTGCTCTGATATTTCCTCTTTAAAAATTTCTAATAATTTATTGCTCATTTCTGCCCCTTTTAGAGCTATAAGCAAATATTGTTCTTAGTATCGGAATGGGCTATTTATTTATGCTCTCTTGCTTAAAAGTATATATTAAGAAAGCTTTAGATAAAATTCCACCACAAGAACGAATATCTACCTAGCGATAACTAGAGCTATATAGAAGAACGTACTTTAGACTTATAATGGAGTGGTCATGTGTTCGAGTCACATAGGACTCACCATTTTTTATAGAATAATTACAAAATGTCAGGGTAGCTCAGATGGTTAGAGCACTGGTCTCATAAGCCGGGGGTCGGGGGTTCAAATCCCCCCTCTGACACCATTCTAAACTCTTTTAAGTCCCTTATACTAGCACTTTCAAATATATATTAAAACTTAAAAAATCCTTATTATTTCAATAATGATAACTTTACAGCTTGAAATGGACAACTTTTTGAGAACTCAAAAGGTTACACATGAAATACATTATAAAGAATCATTCAGGTCATTATAAATTTTTTCGTAAAATCCCAAACACGAACAAGCAATTTATCTTTAGTTTGAGAACTAAAAATGCTAAGTATGCGATTGAAAGTAGCCTATTCCAATACTAAACAATCCTTAATAAACCCATATTCCAATCTTACCATAGAGAAGAGCATCAAAGCCTCAGCTAAATTTTGAGTTGTATCAACAATTTTTTCTACCTATATTTTGAACTTTATTAAGATGAAGAATATTGATTACAATACTTCTTAAAATTGAAAAACTAAATGCACCTTTATTAATTTTGCATCTATCTTCATTAAGTGCTGTATCTTTATAAAAGTGCATTGTCTCAACACTCCACTCTTGTAGCCCATTCCGATACTAAGAACAATATTTGCTTATAGCTCTAAAAGGGGCAGAAATGAGCAATAAATTATTAGAAATTTTTATAGAGGAAATATCAGAGCAAGGAAGAGAACAAGCGAGACAATATAGTTTACCTATGATGATGTATTTATCGGTAATTGCAATTCTGATGGGTGCAAAGAATCCAATTGAAATACATCAATGGATGAAGAATAACGGTAAACGAAAAGAGATAAAAAAACTATTAGGTGTAGAATTTTTTAAAGCCCCAGGAAAATCAAGAGTGTATGACTTTTTTGAAATAGTTGATAAGATTGAATTAGAAAAAGCCTTCCGCAGATGGATACGAATTTTTATAGATATACCAGCACATGCAGTAGCAGCCGTAGATGGTAAAGTTCTAAGAGGAAGTGCAAATGCTAAAGATAATGCAGTATCTGTTTTATCTGCAGTTTTAGCAGAAACAAAATTAATTATTGCCCATAAAGAGATAGACAAAAAGTCTAATGAGATACCAGCATTTCAAGAACTAATAGGTGAGCTTGATGAGACATTTAGTTATGGCTTTGATGCTTTAAACACACAAAAAAACTCTTAAAAAGGCATCTGGTAGCGGTTCAAAGTTTATAGCAAAAGTAAAAAAGAATCAAAAAACTTTACTGTCGCTAGCTAAAGAGATAGAGGAAGCTTCTTCTATCGATTCAAGTTTTCAAATGGAAATTAAACAATCAAATGATTTCATACAAAGAAATATATATGTGTATCAAAACTGTATATATCCATGGGATGGTGTTTTTATTCATTCAGTAATCAGAGTTGATAAAATTGTTAATTGCAAAGAGACAAAGACACATTACTATATCTCAAATGATACAGATAGTGCAGAATCATTTTTGCAAAAGATACTCCAAGAGTGGAGTGTTGAGACAATGCACTTTTATAAAGATACAGCACTTAATGAAGATAGATGCAAAATTAATAAAGGTGCATTTAGTTTTTCAATTTTAAGAAGTATTGTAATCAATATTCTTCATCTTAATAAAGTTCAAAATATAGGTAGAAAAATTGTTGATACAACTCAAAATTTAGCTGAGGCTTTGATGCTCTTCTCTATGGTAAGATTGGAATATGGGTTTATTAAGGATTGTTTAGTATTGGAATAGGCTATCATTTTATCACCCCAATCCATTAATAACTAGAAATTAAAAGTGGAATAATTATTGCTTGCTTTTGAGAAAAACAAGGTGATAAGAAAATGGCAATAAAAGCAAGAGATAAATTAGCACAAAAGCGTTCAAGAAAAGGCTATGCAAAAATAGCTGAATCAAATAAACTTTTAGAGTTACTATCAAGAGTTCCAGACCATCGTAAAGGTCAAGGTAAACGGCATAAATTAGAACATATCTTATATCTAGCTATATTAGCTGGACTAATGGGAGCTACAGATTACAAACAAATTTCTATTTGGATAGATAAACATGTTCAAAAAGAAGAAGTAAAAAAACTTCTAGGTGTAGAATTTATAATAACACCAAAAAGAAGTGCTGTCTCAGATATACTTGCAAAAGTTGATAGTGAGGCAGTTGAACTTTTGTTCAGAGAATGGATAAGAATTTATGTCGATACTACAGGAAAACATCTAAGCGTAGATGGTAAAGTGATGAATGGTAGTAGATATAAAGACCAAAAGGCTATACAAGTTGTTGGTGCAGTTCTATCAGAGATAGGTGTAGTTATTGCTCATCAAAAAATTGCAGAGAAATCAAATGAAATACCTGCTTTACAAGCTATGATAGCAGAGCTTGGAGATGAATTTCTCTTTACCTTTGATGCGATGAACACACAAAAAAACTCTTGATTCTATTGAGCAGAGTGGTTCAAAATATATTGGACTTCTCCTAAAAGCTCATAGTAATACCTCACTTTAAATACCTGTTTATAGGCTTTAGCAAGATTATATTTTAGTAATATTGAAATTACTCTTATATTTTAAATTAAAGTAACTGCGTAGGGACATATATCCAAATATTGAAAAAGGTTTTAGGAGAAGTCTATTGCTAAAGTTAAAGGTAACCAAAAAACACTTCTTGATAAAATAAATGAAATATCAAGAGAGATAAAACCATCAAGCACTTATAAAGCTAAACCAATCCAGCAATCTAATGAGTGGATAAATAGAGAAGTATTTATATATGAACCAACTACTTTTTATCATAATGAAATTACCCATGTTCGCTCAATCATAAAAACTATTAAAAAAATACACAAGACAAACCATAAAACAGGAGAAGTAACAAACAGCACTAGTATTCAGTTCTGTATAGCAAATTTTCGTGAAAATGCGGAGTTCTTTCATGATAAAATTTTACTCCATTGGAAGGTAGAAACAATGCACCAATACAAAGATAATACACTTTTAGAAGATGACCATAATGCTCATCTAAATCCATTTTTAATGACAATTATCAGAAGCATTATTTTAAATATCTTGCACCTAAATGGTACAAAATCTATACAAGAACAACTCATTAACAATAGATGGGATTTAGATGACTCTATCGCTCAACTCTTGAAATTTAGTTTTTAGTGGATTGGGGTGTGAAAGATAAGTCTATATCATTAGTAACAAGATATAAATAAGTAGATTCGCCATCATCGCCGTTTTTCACCACTTGCTTGATAAGTCTTAGAGGTTTTTTATAACCTTGAAGATATATCAACCGACTACTACCACCCTTTATATCTATGCTTGAGATATTAACATATTTTCCTTTATTTCTTTCTTCTAAAGTGAGTGCTATTTTTCTATTACTTTTTATTGGACATACAAACTTCTTGTTTAGTTCTTCTTCTATAAAAAGTAGATTCTTAATACTTGAAAACCATTTATCAAATAAAATATATTTATATTTCACTTCATTATTGTGATGTAAAATTTGAAGTTTATCTTGCATTATTTCATTTTTACTAAAGAGAGATTTTTTAATATTCTTCTGATGTTCCTCACTCCACTTATTTTCAGTTTTTGTGATAATTTCATATCCCAAAGGGATAGATATAAGTAATAGACCTCAAATAATTTCAAAACTAAGATCATTAAAAAGGTTTAGATTTAATATGAATTTGACTTGGTTACACGACTAGGGTTAAGTTAATTTCAACATAGAAGATAATCCTATTAAGTACTAGAACATAAATAACTTCATAGTCAATGAAAAAATGATTTTCTTCGTTGAACTATACTTAACGATACTCGTGTAGACAAGTCAAATTCACATTAAATCTAAATCTTTTACATGAGATGTTAGCTATAAATTTATTTATGCTCTCTTACTTATGCTTATGCATAAGCCTTGGAGTAAAGTAAATGATGTAGTTTGCTGGCAAAAAGATGCAAAAAGGTATCTTAATGCTAAATTTTCATTATACAGATGCTACAGGTAAGTAGTAGGATAGAAATAACTTCAATTAATAGGATTATCTTCTATGTTGAAATTAACTTAACGATACTAGTGCAACCAAGTCAAATTCACATTAAATCTAAACCTTTTAAATGATGTTATTTTTGAAATTATTTAAGGTCTGCTACTTAAAACCAAGCTCTTTATTTTTTTATTTTTTAAAAATGACGACTACTGTAAGTCTTAATAGATGGGATTTAGATGACTCTATTGCTCAACTCTTGAGCTTTGGTTTATACTACCCCAATAAGTCAAGACAACATTTCCAAATTTCTTATTTACCTTTAACTCTGTTACTTTATGAAACTGCTACTACATTTTTAGTATAGTTCTCATCATTTATTTGTAAACTCTCAAAGTAAACATTCATTGGTTTTTTGTAGTTCAGTGTTTCATGAAATCTTCTATAATTGTAAAAATCCATATAGTCTGTTACATCCTCTTTCAACTCCTTAATTGTGTTATATTAATTGAGATATATTCTCTCAACCTTAGCACTTCTCCAGAATCTTTCAATGGCGATATTATCAGTAGCTCTACCTTTACCATCCATTGAGATAGTAATGCCATTATCTTTAAGCTTTTGTGTATGGATATAGCTTGTATACTGGCTTCCTTGATCAGTATTAAATATCTCTGGTTTTTCATATTTAAGAAGTGCTTCATTGAGTACTCCCATAACAAGGTCAGTGTCCATTGTATTGGATAATTTCCATGAAAGAACAGCTTTAGAATACCAATCAATGATAGCAGCAAGATAGACCATACCACCATTGATTTTAATATAGGTAATATCGGTACTCCATACTTGATTAGCTCTTGTAATATCTATCCCTCTAAGCTTATAGGAGAACTTAGGATGTTGTATATTGGCTTGAGTTAAGGAAATAGGCTCTCTTACAGCTAGTATAGCCTTTAATCCTAACTCTTTGCGATAACTCTGCACAGTGTTTAAACTTACTACTGAAACCATTCTCTAGTAACTGGCAATACACCTTCTTAGCTCCATATATTGGTATCTCTGTAAAGATAGATTTTATCTCTTCTTTGATAGTTTCTTTGTGTTCCTTGACTACAGGTATATAGTAAAGCGAACTTCTACTAATATCTAGTATTTTACACTGTTGTACTACGGATAATCTCTTTAACTCGAAATTTATCATAGCCTTTTTACTAGATAAGTCCGAGCTTCTTAGCTTTCCCCGCATCCAATTATTCTCCACTGTTAATTGTCCTACTGTTTTTGCGTATTCATCCACCTTTTCTTGAAGCTTTTTAGTTTCATCTTTATACTCTTTGACAACTTTGGAAGGTTCCATTGCCATCTCTGCATTCTCTAAGAATAGCTTCTTCCAGTTTTTGAGATTATTGGGTGTAATACCATTATCTTTAGCTATTTCTATAAGAGTTTTTTCCTCTTTAAGAAGCTCTAAAACCAATTTTGTTTTTAGCTCTGTTGAATAAGTTGTCCGTTTTCTGCTCATCTTTCTACCCTCACTTTATTATTCTTATTTTATCGTATATGAAATAAGAACTTTTGAAATGTTGTTTGGTTTTCTTGGGGTAGTATAGTTTTTAGTGAATTAGGGAGTGACTACTGTAATATATTTGTAGTGATATTTACATAAAGTACGCTTAATGATATAATGTTTAAAATATTTAAAATAACAAAGGTCATTAATGAAATTTTTATGGATACCCTCTTCTCACTTTAACCTCGCTAATCTTTTTACCTTTGTAAATATTATCGCAGGTTTATTAGCTACATATTTTATAACTCAAAACAACTTTTTTTTAGCTGTTATTCTTGCATGGATTGGTGGAGCTTTTGATATTTTTGATGGAAAAATCGCTAGAAAATATAATCTGTCAAATGAATTTGGTGTTCAGCTAGATAGCTTTGCTGATTTTTTAAGTTTTGTTTTAGTCCCTGTATTTTTAGTTTATCAAGCAGTCTATACTACATCTCTATCAGGTTCTAGCTTAATTATTGCATCCATAATAAGCATGTACTATGTAATATCAGGACTTAGAAGATTAATACACTTTAACATTAACACTGATGCAGGAGAAGTTGATAAATATTTTACAGGGGTTCCAACACCACTAGGTGCTATATTACTTTGGCTAGTTTACCTTTCTCATCACTATGATATTTCTCATGCTTATGTTGTAATAGGGCTTATGACTCTTATTGGGTGGAGCTTTAACTCAAAGATAAAAGTTCGCCATCCTTAGCTTTTAATATCTAATGAGTTAGTATTATTAATCTCTATGTCTTGAAGAATTAGAGCGATTCCCACGGTACCCTCCGCCCTCTCTACTTCCACCTTCACGGTTTCCACGGTAAGCGCCGCCTCCACCTGAACGATTTTTATCACGGTTTCCACGGTAACCACCGCCTCCGCCACCATTTCTCGAACGACCACGACCACGACTATTTCCACCGCCTCTTTGGGCTGCACGAGCAAGAACTGCATCAAGTCTATCAGCTGGAATACCGATAGTGTTAGGACCTTTAATCTCTTGTTGATCTAGCAACATTGAGATAAGTTTATACGCCATTTGTTCTTCATCAATATCTTCACGAAGTTTATCTAAAACTCTATGTGCTTCATCATAGATTTTATGATCTTCAACTTTTTTTACAAGTACATCAATAGTTGATTCTCTCAAATCATTTTTGCTAGGGATAAAAGCATGACCCATTGAAGTTCCAACTTTATTTTTAATACGCTGAAGCTCTTTAAATTCTAACGGAGTTAAAAGAGTTATTGCCTTTCCTTTTGTACCTGCTCGTCCAGTTCTACCAATACGGTGAACATAAGACTCAGGATCAAATGGAATATGATAGTTAAATACATGAGAGATATTGTTAACATGGATACCACGAGCGGCAACATCTGTTGCAACAAGAACTTTTACAGAGTTTTGCTTGAAACCTTTGATAACAGTCTCTCGTTGGCGTTGTTCCATATCTCCGTGAAGACCATTTGCAAGGTATCCAGCATTTGAGAGGACATTACTTAATCTATCTACCTCAGATTTTGTTCTACAAAAAACAACACATTTATTAGTCTCTTCAGCGTCCATAAGACGGATAATCGCATCATCTCTTTCACTCTCTTCTATAACATAATAAAGTTGTTCAATATCAGAATTGGTAGTCTCGCCTTTAGTGATAGAGATAAACTCAGGTTTTTCAAGAATTCTTGATGCAAGAGTTTTAATCGGTTGAGGCATAGTTGCTGAAAAAAGTAGCGTTTGACGATTTGTTGGAAGGTAAGAAAATATTTCATTAATATCGTCTAAAAATCCCATATCAAGCATCTCATCAGCTTCATCAAGAACTACCACAGATGGAGAAAAGTTTTTGAGCATTCCACGTTTAAGAATGTCTAAAAGACGACCTGGAGTTGCTACAACAACAGAAGCCCCACGATTGATAAGGTCAAGTTGACGGTTGTATGAACTACCACCATATACCGTAACCGTTTTAACATTCATGTTTCTACCGTACTTAAAAATCTCATCTGAAACTTGAGTTGCAAGTTCACGAGTTGGAGTGATAACTAACATCTCTACTGAACCATCTACTTTCATATTATGAAGTACTGGAAGTGCAAAAGCTGCAGTTTTTCCTGTTCCTGTATGGGCTTGACCAACAATGTCACGACCATCCATAATGAATGGTATCGCTATCTCTTGAATAGGGCTTGGGTTGGTAAAACCTGCGAATTTTACGCTTCTTAAAAGTTCTTCTCTTAAATTTAAATCATCAAATGTGATCGCTTTTTTTTCTTCTGTTTGGCTTGTTTTTTGCTGCTCTTCTTGCATCATAATCCTTTTGATTAAGGAGATGATACAAACTCTTAGCGTGTTATACGCGTACTCATGAGTACCTTCACCTTAAATAATATGCGAATTCTATCTAAAATAACCTAAAGAATAATTAAAAAGACAAATATCTTTAATAACCTAAGTTTATAATGTATCGACATCAAATAATTTTTATCATAGTATAATCACTAAACTAAGCATAGAGAGTAAAACACAATGAATAAAAAGATAAAGGGAATTATATATTTACTAATTCTCACAATCCCGGCTATGACAATATATATAATAACTCAAAGAACTATCACACAATACAGGGAATCTCTCAAAGAGTATAATCAATCACTTTCAAAATATGCCAAAAATATAAAGGAAAAAAATTTAGAAATATATGTAGAGCCGACTGCATAATTAAAAAGTACTCATATATCCTATTTTTTCAGATATTTAAAAAAATCCATCTTCAATAAAATTAGATTCAGTCATTTTTAGGAGCTTTTTTAGTCTATTAAAGCTCTTTAACTCTATATTATTCATCTAACTACTTCTAATCTTTGTCTTATTTGTCTTTGTCCTAATAATCTAAGATTAGTAGCTATACAGGTAAGGGTAAAATTCATATTATTTCTAACGAGTCCTATAAATTTTGTAGTTGAGCCTTTCATCTGAGTTTTTATATCTGCAAACCTATGTTCAACTTTAGCTCTAATCTTATGTTTAGGTTTTTCATCTTTTCTTTGCTGCTTAATCTGTTCTTGGCTCAGAGTTTGTTTCTCTTTGAGACATACCATATTTTCGATATTTTCACTTTCTAAAAAAGTATCTATATCTTTTGAGTTATATGCTTTATCAGCATAAAGAGCTTTCATTCCATCTATATCTTTTACAAATGTTTTTACTGTGTCTATATCGTGAGTATTTGCGAAGGTGGTTTGTTGAGAGATAATAATACCACTCTGTTCATCTACTGCTATATGTACTTTATAGCCTTGTGTATATTGTTTCTTTGATGCGTGAAAGCCTATCCTTACTTCACTATCTATTTTATCTTGATGATTATAGCTATCTTCTTCATTCTTTATAATAATTTGAGAAGTCTTTATATCTTTAGTATCAATACCTTGTAGTGTATCAAGTTGTGCATTCTTGTATGTCTTTGAGTTATGGGCTTTAGCATTAAGAATTCTTTGAATCTTCTTTTTTGAAGGCTTTTTGGATTGAAGCTCTACTTCAAGTTTTATATTTAACTCAGCATTTATTGTTTGAATACCTTTCTTGTCTTCTTTGTATACTTCTTTAGTCTTATTCTTTATTTGCGTGTTATCACTTCTAATGAGAGTAGCATCAATTAAAACAGATTTTCCTGTTTTAGCTATCAGGTTTTTACTCTCTAATTGTTTATTTACAGAGTTAAATAATTTATCATAAAGTCGGTTCTTGAGTAGGGAATTTCTAAATCTACAGATTGTACTCTCGTCTGGTACACTATCCTCTAGGCTAAGTCCTACAAATCTAATAAAGAGTAGGTTTACATAGAGTGCATCTTGGGTGGCTTGATCAGAGAGATTGTAATACTTCTGGAGTAACAGTACTCTAAACATCAGTACATTATCATAAGCAGGTGCTCCAGCTACATTACTTTTAGCAATTCCATTTCTATTTAGTACTGGTCGTAATTTATCAAAGTCTATAATAGAGTCCAACTCTTTAAGAAATGAATTTACTTTTTCTAATCTTGATGTTACTGCTATATCTGAAAATGTATTGTTTGTATCTTTAAATGCCACTTTTTACCTCTTCTTATTAGTGATGTTATTTTAGCTGAAAAGTGCTTTTAATGCCTTTAAATAGGTTGCTTTGTTGGATTATAAGTAATAGGATAGAAATAACTTCAATTAATAGGATTATCTTCTATGTTGAAATTAACTTAACGCTAGTCGTGTAACCAAGTCAAATTCATATTGGACTTCTCCTAAAAGCTCATAGTAATACCTCACTTTAGATACCTGTTTATAGGCTTTAGCAATATTATATTTTAGTAATATTGAAATTACTCTTATATTTTAAATTAAAGTAACTGCGTAGGGACATATATCCAAATATTGAAAAAGGTTTTAGGAGAAGTCTATTAAATCTAAACCTTTTTAATGATCTTAGTTTTGCAATTATTTGAGGTCTATTACTTACTGTGCAGTGGTCTCATTAGAGCTAAAGTTGAACATAGGTTTGCAGATATAAAAACTCAGATAAAAGGCTCAACTACAAAATTTATAGGACTCGTTAGAAATAATATGAATTTTACCCTTACCTGTATAGCTACTAATCTTAGATTATTAGGACAAAGACAAATAAGACAAAGATTAGAAGTAGTTAGATGAATAATATAGAGTTAAAGAGCTTTAATAGACTAAAAAAGCTCCTAAAAATAGACTTCTCCTAAAACCTAAAGAAAATAGGAGCGAAAATTGCTTATACTAAGATATGGGAAAAACAATCAAATATTTCAAAGTTAATAAATTAACAGATAAAGATTTTAGACGAGTTGTAGGTGTTAAAAGAGACACCTTTAAAGATATGGTAAAAGTAGTTAGAAGACACTATAAAAAGAAGAAAGTTAAAGGTGGAACAAACAAATCTTTATCTGCAAATGATGAGACACTCATGATGCTAGAATATTATAGAGAGTATAGAACTTTTAAACATATAGGAGTTGATTATGGAGTGAGTGAATCAACAGCACATTATATTGTTACAAAGATAGAAAAGATTCTAATACAAGAGCCACAGTTTCATCTTAAAACTCTAAAACATGCGATACCTATAGAAGATACTAATAATCTTGAAATAGTCGTAGTAGATGTAACTGAGAGCCAATGTGAGAGACCAAAAAAAAGCAAAAAAGATACTACTCAGGTAAAAAGAAAAAGCACACCTTAAAAACACAAATAATTACAACATCTACAGGTAAAATATTAGCTGTAACTATTGATAAAGGAAGAACACATGACTTTAAAGTCTTTAAAAACAGTAAGGCAACTAAAAAAATAATATTGGACTTCTCCTAAAAGCTCATAGTAATACCTCACTTTAGATACCTATTTATAGGCTTTATCAAGATTATATTTTAGTAATATTGAAATTACTCTTATATTTTAAATTAAAGTAACTGCGTAGGGACATATATCCAAATATTGAAAAAGGTTTTAGGAGAAGTCTATTGAGTAAAGTTCTTGCTGATTTAGGCTACGTTGGTATCTCTAAAATTTGTCCTAATTCTCAAATACCAAATAAAAGAAGCAAACTAAATCCATTAACAAAAGATGACAAAAAAGAGAACTGTGAATTATCATCAAAAAGAATTATTATACTACCCCAAGAAAACCAAACAACATTTCAAAAGTTTTTATTTCATATACGATAAAATAAGAATAATAAAGTGAGGGTAGAAAGATGAGCAGAAAACGGACAACTTATTCAACAGAGCTAAAAACAAAATTGGTTTTAGAGCTTCTTAAAGAGGAAAAAAACTCTTATAGAAATAGCTAAAGATAATGGTATTACACCCAATAATCTCAAAAACTGGAAGAAGCTATTTTTAGAGAATGCAGAGATGGCAATGGAACCTTCCAAAGTTGTAAAAGAGTATAAAGATGAAACTAAAAAACTTCAAGAAAAAATAGATGAATACGCAAAAACAGTAGGACAATTAACAGTGGAGAATAACTGGATGCGGGGAAAGCTGAGAAGCTCGGACTTATCTAGTAAAAAGGCTATGATAAATTTCGAGTTAAAGAGATTATCCGTAGTACAACAGTGTGCGATACTAGATATTAGTAGAAGTTCGCTTTACTATATACCTGTAGTCAGCGAACATAAAGAAACCATCAAGGAGGAGATAAAATCTATCTTTGAAGAGATACCAATATATGGAGCTAAGAAGGTGCATTACCAGTTACTAGAGAATGGTTTCAGTGTAAGTTTAAACACAGTGCAGAGTTATCGCAAAGAGTTAGGATTAAAGGCTATACTAGCTGTAAGAGAGCCTATTTCCTTAACTCTAGCTAATATACAACATCCTAAGTTCTCCTATAAGCTTAGAGGGATAAATATTACAAGAGCTAATCAAGTATGGAGTACAGATATTACCTATATTAAAATCAATGGTGGCATGGTTTATCTTGCAGCTATCATTGATTGGTACTCTAAAGCTGTTCTTTCATGGAAAATATCCAATACAATGGACACTGACCTTGTTATGGGAGTACTCAATGAAGCACTTCTTAAATATGAAAAACCAGAGATATTTAATACTGATCAAGGGAGTCAATATACTAGCTATATTCACACCCAAACACTTAAAGATAATGGCATTACTATCTCAATGGATGGTAAAGGTAGAGCTACTGATAATATTTGTATTGAGAGGTTCTGGAGAAGTGCTAAAGTTGAAAGAATTTATCTAAAATCAGTACAACACAATTAAGGAACTAAAAGAGGATGTATCGGATTATATGGACTTCTACAATTATAAAAGATTTCATGAAACACTGAACTATAAAAAACCAATAAATGTTTACTTGGAGAGTTTACAAATAAATGATGAGAACTATACTGAAAATGTAGTAGCTGTTTCATAAAGTTACAGGTTAGAGGTGAATAAGGAATTTGGAAATGTTGTCTTGACTTATTGGGGTAGTATATATCATTGAACAAATAAATGCAAAAATTAAGGTATTTAAAATTACTAAATACCCATATAGAAATAGACGAAAAAGGGTTCGGTTTGAGGATGAACCTCATTTGTGCTATTATTAACCTTGATTCAACACCTATGAGCAGTACCGTTGAAGAGGTTTGATGTTTGGGTGTTTTAGGAGAAGTCTAATGACTGAATCTAATTTTATTGAAGATGGATTTTTTTAAATATTTGAAAAAATAAGATATATGAGTACTTTTTAATTATGCAGTCGGCTCTAAATAAAGATTTTGATGTAGACGACACTAGATTTTACATAAAGGATTTCATAGCCGCTGAATCTATAACTATGATATATAGCCCTACGGAGCAAGGTAAGACTTGGTTAAGTTTAGCTATTAGCCATGAGATTATGTCTACTCAAAACGGTTCCGTAGATGAATTAATATACTTTGATTTGGACAACAGCCGAAGAAATGCAAAAAAACGAAATTTGGAATCAGTTCTAAATAAATATCCAAAGTGGGAGTACTACCTCAGCTGTAACATAGATATGGATAAAGAAGAGATTTTACAAAGTCTCAACGACGATTGTTATAATATGAATTATACCAATAAGGTCTTAATCTTTGATAGCGTCAGAGATTTTATAGAAGATACTTCCAGTGATAAACAAGCCAAATATTTCATGAGCATTATGAAAAACATAAGAGATAACGGCGGCACAATAATCCTAGTACATCATACTACCAAAAACAGCAAATCCATCGAAGGTAGTGGGGATTTTAAAAAGAGTGCAGATAATTTGTTCCGTCTTGAGCAAAAAAACAGAATCAATAATTTACTTCAATTGTATTTGCATCAAGAAAAAGCTAGAGATGATGTAGTTGATTGTGCTTTTGAAATTGATACTTCTAAACTAAGTATAAGCCCAATGGATAGTAGTCTAGCGAGCATGAGTGAGTATGAAAACGAGTTTGTAAGAAAAGCATTGAGTGCTTTAAAGAAAGATTCAAACGGATTAAATAAGACTGAGGTTATTGAAGCTACTGGACATCAAAAGTCAGACAATACAGCAAGAGATACATTAGATAAATTTACAGATAAATACTGGAATTGTGAAAAGGTGAAAAATAGATTTTTCTACACCTTGATTAACTAATCAACCCCACAAAATAGGAGTTGTTAACAAGGTTGACTGAGTTAATCAACTTCTTCTATTTCGAAGCAAACTAAATAAATCAGTTAACTTAGTTAACTTCTACAACTTCCCCTAAAACAAGGCTATAGCATGTTAAAGAAACCCCAAAATGGCGATCAAACTTTGAACATTATAAGCAAACTACAGAAAAATGAAATTGGAAAATAACTCTAATAATCACATAATTTATAGAACAGCTAAGTATAATCGCATATCTCAACAAAGGATTTGAATATGTTATGTCCTAAATGTGCCCACAAAACCAGAGTTATTGCTACTGTCACTGGGATAGAAAACGAACGTTATCGTAGATGTTTTGCCTGCAAATTTACATTTGCTACAGTCGAAGCCATAAAATTTGACGACTTTTGGAGAGTATATGCAAAAGAAACTTTTAACAGCACTAATAAAATCAAACACTCAATCTAAAAAGAGTGCAAACCAACTCATAGACGAGTTTATCAAAACCCAAGGCGTAATAGCTAAGGACTCACTAGAAGAGTTTCTAAGCTCATTACTCGTATATATCAACAAAAACTACGATAACATAAACCATGAAACCCTGCTCCCCCTCATCCACTCTAAACTCCAAGACCTAAACATACCAGTGAACACAGACGATGTTGAAAGCATCTATGCAAAACTAGCAACGACTCACATACTAAGCCAAAGCTTTGAGTTTGATAAGATAGATGTAAAGGCTGTAGAATCAATGCGTAAGGGTTTTTATTGGGCTGGGGTAGAGTATGGCGAAAAAACACAAGATAAACTCAAAGACATCATAGAGGGAGCATTTAAAGGCGAGTACTCACGAGCAGATATAAGCACAAAACTTAAAGAAGAGTTTACAGGTGTGCTTAGTGCAAGTACTTCTTATTTTGAATTAGTCGCAGACAATGTCATCAACCAATCTCAAAATATTTCAAGAGTAAACCAAGCTTTAAAATACGATGTAAGACACTTCAAAGTCTCCGCTACCGTAGATGCTAAAACATCTGCAATATGTAGAAGCATGCACGGTAAGATTATAAAAGCAGCACATATATCAAAGCAAGTAGATAATGTTCTTGCTGCTAAAAACATATCTCAAAAAAAAGAAGCAGCAGTGTGGAAAAACAATGCAGTCTATGGAAAACTAGACGCTAACTTTGGACTTCCACCCTACCATGGAAGATGCAGAACCGAACTGGTACCTGTATGGCTTAGCGAGGAAGAGATAGACGGTAAGAAAGTTAAGTTTGCAGATAAAAGTGTTAATGATAAGTTGGTGCATATAGACAAAACAGGTGTACAGAGAAAGCTTACACAAAGTAATTGGGATACACATATTAATCCAAAACGAAAATATAAGCTTCCTCAAAAAGATATAATATCGGCATTAAACTCTATCACAGAGATAGCACCTCACAGCTTAGTTCATGGTAGAGCTGTTGCAAAAAGCACAAATGGGTATTTTATGGCATTTGATGCAGATGAACTTGTAACTCTGTTTAAACCCACAAATGCAAAAGGTAAAAACAATCTTGATGACTACTTTAAAAAATATGCAAATTTAGATAAAAAGGAGATAATCAAATGGAAAAAAGAAAGTTTAGTATCTTGGTTTACAAAGATTATGACTGGGAACTAGGTTTAGAAGGGATTGAAAACTTTGATGACTTTGCATATTTAGGCGGAGATAAAGATTATGGCTTTGCTCATAGTAGTGCTACTAAAGATAAAAAAATAGCTTATCTTTTCGACAGTACCGTAAATGATGAAGATTTAGAAAAAGTAAAAGATGATGAAAGGTTTCAAGAAGTTTGTGACTTTAGAACCACAAAAGTACACAAAGATGATACTGAGACTAAGAGTACATTTACAGGTACATTCATAGAAGCCTTAGAGTCAATCAAAAAGGCTTTAAATGATAAATAACGACAACCTTCAAGCCATAGAAAAACTACTCTTTAGAGTTGCTGCAGAAGTGGTAAATGAAGCCAAAGAGATAGCTCCCTATAAAACAGGTAATTTAAAAAGAGACATACAAGTCTTCGATGAGCATATCAACAAAGGAGAAGTAAGCATAGGAAACTCTTTACTTGCAAAGTACGCCCCCTATGTTCACTACGGAACAGGAAGACAAGCAAAAGGCAAATCAAAAGCTCCAAAGAAAAAAGGTCAAAAAGCTCAACCCTACCTAACAGATGGCTTAACAAACTATGTTAGAAGCGGTGGCTTTGATAAAGCAATAGACGACTGTGGCGATGAGATAAGTGAAGAGATATTTAAGGGTTTAAAAGACTCTCTAAAGAACATTATTATAAAATAGACTTCTTGCAAAACTCCTATATACCACAGAGAGCTAAGAAGGACTAAAATTGTGTAAAACAAATTTTTATTCCTAGCCTAAGCTAAGGGTAAAATATTTTTTTGTGCAAGGTTAGTACTTACTATCCCTTCCATAGGACACTTTATAGAGAGCCTTACTCAGCGTTAAAGAACCCCAACCCTAGCTTTGGCTACGCTTGAGAACATTTACTTTGATTAAAACTCTCTATAAAGTGCTAAGCCATATAAGGAGTTTTGCAAGAAGTCTAATAAAGGATTAAAAAAATGAAAGGAAATTTCATGATAGAAAAAAGATGTAAGGTAGATTTGAAAAAAGCACCCTATGTAAGCATAAAGTGTAAGCGATGCAAGGGCGAAACAAGCATAGCCCTAGATAGTGAGTATCTGCCTCAAAACTGTGGAGTATGCGACAACTACTTAGGACAAGAGCTGATAAGATACATAGAAAATCTTAAAAACAAAAAAGCCATAAGTAGCGACTTTGAAGTAAGCATAGTGAGCATAGAAGATGAGTAAAGAAAACATAGTAAAGAAAACGGCTAAAGAGCTGGGGATGACTCAAAAGGAGTTGGCTGCATATATTAGACTTCTCCTAAAACCTAAAGAAAATAGGAGCGAAAATTGCTTATAATAAGCTATGGGAAAAACAATCAAATATTTCAAAGTTAATAAATTAACAGATAAAGATTTTAGACGAGTTGTAGGTGTTAAAAGAGACACCTTTAAAGATATGATAAAAGTAGTTAGAAGACACTATAAAAAGAAGAAAGTTAAAGGTGGAACAAACAAATCTTTATCTGCAAATGATGAGACACTCATGATGCTAGAATATTATAGAGAGTACAGAACTTTTAAACATATAGGAGTTGATTATGGAGTGAGTGAATCAACAGCACATTATATTGTTACAAAGATAGAAAAGATTTTAATACAAGAACCACAATTTCATCTTAAAACTCTAAAACATGCGATACCTATAGAAGATACTAATAATCTTGAAATAGTCGTAGTAGATGTAACAGAGAGCCAATGTGAGAGACCAAAAAAAAGCAAAAAAGATACTACTCAGGTAAAATATTAGCTGTAACTATTGATAAAGGAAGAACACATGACTTTAAAGTCTTTAAAAACAGTAAGGCAACTAAAAAAATAATATTGAGTAAAGTTCTTGCTGATTTAGGCTACGTTGGTATCTCTAAAATTTGTCCTAATTCTCAAATACCAAATAAAAGAAGCAAACTAAATCCATTAACAAAAGATGACAAAAAAGAGAACTGTGAATTATCATCAAAAAGAATTATCATTGAACAAATAAATGCAAAAATTAAGGTATTTAAAATTACTAAATACCCATATAGAAATAGACGAAAAAGGTTCGGTTTGAGGATGAACCTCATTTGTGCTATTATTAACCTTGATGCAACACCTATGAGCAGTACCGTTGAAGAGGTTTGATGTTTGGGTGTTTTAGGAGAAGTCTATTAATGTCTCTGAGGATACATTGGGTAAATGGGCAAGAGGAGTGATTGACACGCCAAAATGGGCAATAAAGATGTTTGAACTTTTAAAAATTGAAAAAAAGTTTAACACGCTAAAACAGATATTTTCTACTGAAATGGATATATAAACCGTAAAACTTCTTGTTATCTACTTAACAAAACAATAAAACTTCTGCTAATATTTCATAAATAAACATCGTTTTTACGATTTTAAAGGAAATATCATGCAACTTCAAACCAACACTTCCACAAACCTAAAGCGACTTAACTCATCAATTTACGCAATCAAAGAACTTCTTGATGCACAGCAAGTTGATGGACATGAGTTTATGATAGACACACTTCTTAGTGCTTACTATGGCATAGACAAGATTGTAAGCCACATAGAGCAAATTCAAAGAGAAGATAAGAAGATTAGCAGAGTATAGGGATAAGTGTTCTTAGTCTGCCCCTAAGGGCAGATTATAGAGCGTTTACTAAGAATAAACCTCTAAAGGATAAATCAATGGAAATTATAACCATTTCACAAAAAAACATCAATAGACTTCTCCTAAAACCTTTTTCAATATTTGGATATATGTCCCTACGCAGTTACTTTAATTTAAAATATAAGAGTAATTTCAATATTACTAAAATATAATCTTGCTAAAGCCTATAAACAGGTATCTAAATGGAAGTATTACTGTGAGCTTTTAGGAGAAGTCCAATGGTGCTCAAACAAATTCAGTTAATGCAAGAGACTTACATAAGAGTTTGGAGATGAAAAAAGATTTTTCAAACTGGATTAAGTCTCAAATAGATAGAGCTGGATTGGTCAAAGATAAAGACTTTATTACCTACGCCCTAAAAGGCGTAGGTGGAAAGTTCGATGGTGTCGACTATATCCTAACAACAGAATCAGCCAAACACATAGCGATGATGAGCCAGTCTAAAAAAGGTAAGGATATACGAGATTATTTTATAGAGATAGAAAAACAACATCTAAGCGTAAGAAGTGGTTCAAGTGATCTAAAAGCATTTGTGCAGATACTAGCTCCATCTTTAGAGATGATAGCCCAAGCACAGCTCCAAATACTTGAGCTTTTAAAACAGCAAAAACCACAGGTACAAAACATAACTAATCTCCATAGCACAAAAACGACTATAACACAGATTAGAAATACAGCTGATACTGAGGCAGAACAAGTATTTGTAGATGCAACTAGGGAACTTCTTAGTCAAAACCCTGAGGGTTTAAACCAAATCACACTACTTAACAAACTAGGCAGGCTCAACACCGATAAAACATCTCGCACTAGACTTGAGAGATATATAGATGTTTACTGGAGTGTTAGCTTTGATGGTAGCAGTTACATCTACAAACTCATTATCTCAGAAGTAGCTTAGGCTACTTCACTCCCTCCCCCTACAAATCAAACAAATCCCCTACCATCTCTTCTAACTCTTTTTGTACATTTTCGTATAACTCTCCATTTGACTTTATGGGCATGAACGGTCGTGCTATCACATTTTTACTTCCAAACTGATGGACTAGTGGGTAGGCATAGCCATCTGCTGTTGCGTTGAGTCCTACGGTTAGGTTCCACTTTTTTGTATCGTGATAAAGTGATTTTTGCATATGTCCAGTATCAAAGAGTATTTTTCTTCCAGTTGAAAACCTAGAAAAAGCTTTTGTTTGTACGCCTTTTTTAGTGTATCTACTTTTCCCCTTATACGTATCATGGATGGTTCTGATTTTTATAGGACTCCATTTTTTACCATTAGGAGTAGTTTGTGTTTCAAAACTCTCACTAATGACATTATAGAGATGGTTTTTGAGTTCTCTCATGAGAGGTAAAGTCTCTTGCGTTTTCTCTTCTAAGTTTTCTAAAGTCTCTTGTAAATCTTCTAGTCCAGTTACTTCTACTTGCATTTTTTTAGCCTTTGGTGTATAATTATAATATTAAAGGGATGTGTTAGGGTATTGGTAACGCTCTTGTCGACGGTGGTTAGTCTGCACTGTCTGAAGCCCAGCATTAATCAGACTTTCCCTTTTGATAAATCAACTTCATTTCTCTTCTCTGCTCTAATTTATGCTTTACATAAAAGATTGTTGTACCTTGCGTTTTATCTTTAAAGTATCTAAAAACAACCATGATAGCTTCTTTCTTACCATCTACTTCTATGTATTTAAACATATTTTTCTTTAGTCCAAATTTATCATATTGCAAATATATTTCATCAGGGTCTCTAATAGCATCTGTAAAATAATCCAAAAGTAAATGTCTTTCTTGTTTTTTGATTTTTAGTTGTTTTGTGTTTTTATCCAAAAACAAACTATCATCTATAATCGTAGGGTCATTTACCTTATCTATAAAAGTATCGCCTTTATTTACTCCTAGTGTCTCATAAAAAGTGGCTAAGAGGGCTGTTTGGCTTAGTTTTTCATAGGCTTTGTTTTTTGTAGCTTTTGGGAGTTGTTCCAGGGAACTATCTAAATCCATCTTTGTGAGTTTTGTAAACTTGTTACCCCTCCTCGTATCATAAGCAAAGTCTTTACTTGCTATATCTCCTAAGTTGTCCTCACTAATCTTCCAACCTTTACGCTCTATCTGCTTTTTTGAGTATGCCGTTTTTTTACACTTGCAACCAAAGCCATTTAAGGGTGAGTTCTTTAGCCAAAAAGGGTCATCTTTGTGTTTTATGATGCCGTGCATGTGTGCGTGAGCTTCTCTTGTGGTGGCTATAAGAACGGATACATATCTTCTATACACAGAGAGAGGAAGTTCGTCCATCGCTTCTTCTCTTGCAACATTGTAAGCCATGCGTGTGTTGGTTTCAAAGATGGTTTTTAGTCTTCTTGCATTTATGTTTATGGTCTTTACTTCACCAGTTCTTGGGTCAAAGACTTCTTTTGTACCCCACCAACCTTTTTTTTCTAACTTTGGCTTTAGGCTTTTTTGAAAGTCATTAAAACCTCTCCCATCTTGCATAGACGCTAAGAGTTCTTCATGAACTGATGTTACGATAATCTAAATTCATAAAGTTTAAAAAGTGCTACAAATCTAAGCAACTTGTAATTCTTCAACTTTTTGGTAGGCGACTTTGAGAGTCTCAATATATATTTTTTCCTTAATGGCAAAGTGGTTCATTTTATAGTTTAATCGAAGTTTCTCAAGTTTTATAAAACCACGAACAGATAAATGTATATGATTTCTTTGTGATGTTTCAACTTTTGTTGGAGAGTGTTCTATTTTTAAATTTTGTTTTAAAGATTTATGATATTCCTCTATTTTCCACCGTCTTTTGTAGATTTCAAGTACCTGATTGAAAGATAAGTCTATATCATTAGTAACAAGATATAAATAAGTAGATTCGCCATCATCGCCGTTTTTGACCACTTGCTTGATAAGTCTTAGAGGTTTTTTATAAGCTTCAAGATATATCAACCGACTACTACCACCCTTTATATCTATGCTTGAGATATTAACATATTTTCCTTTATTTCTTTCTTCTAAAGTGAGTGCTATTTTTCTATTACTTTTTATTGGACATACAAACTTCTTGTTTAGTTCTTCTTCTATAAAAAGTAGATTCTTAATACTTGAAAACCATTTATCAAATAAAATATATTTATATTTCACTTCATTATTGTGATGTAAAATTTGAAGTTTATCTTGCATTATTTCATTTTTACTAAAGAGAGATTTTTTAATATTCTTCTGATGTTCCTCACTCCACTTATTTTCAGTTTTTGTGATAATTTCATATCCCAAAGGGATAGATATACCTGTAGCATCTGTATAATGAAAATTTAGCATTAAGATACCTTTTTGCATCTTTTGTAACACATGGTCATAATGCCAGCAAACTACATCATTTACTTTACTCCAAGGCTTATGCATAAGCATATCATCGATAATAATACAAGCATTGTCTTCATTCTCATAATCTCTTAAAAATGGTTTTATTGATTTCCACAAAGTCTTTTCATCATCAAGAGAATCATTTAATAGTAGATGCTTTGTGAAAACATCATGACTATTACCTGTTACTTTTGAAAGTTTTGTCATCTCTATCTTGCTAAATGAACTGATTGCGAAATTTATGTACATATCTTCTAATTGCTTCATATATATTTTAAGCATTTTTAATGCCATCTATTTTTAATATGTCACCTTTTGTAAATTTGAAGGTTTAGATTATCGTAACATCAGTAAACCTGAACCAAAAGAAGCTATAAAATATTATACTAAAGATGAAGTAAATAAATTGTTAAGTGTAGCTAGTTAGCCCATTCCGATACTAAGAACAATATTTGCTTATAGCTCTAAAAGGGGCAGAAATGAGCAATAAATTATTAGAAATTTTTAAAGAGGAAATATCAGAGCAAGGAAGAGAACAAGCGAGACAATATAGTTTACCTATGATGATGTATTTATCGGTAATTGCAATTCTGATGGGTGCAAAGAATCCAATTGAAATACATCAATGGATGAAGAATAACGGTAAACGAAAAGAGATAAAAAAACTATTAGGTGTAGAATTTTTTAAAGCCCCAGGAAAATCAAGAGTGTATGACTTTTTTGAAATAGTTGATAAGATTGAATTAGAAAAAGCCTTCCGCAGATGGATACGAATTTTTATAGATATACCAGCACATGCAGTAGCAGCCGTAGATGGTAAAGTTCTAAGAGGAAGTGCAAATGCTAAAGATAATGCAGTATCTGTTTTATCTGCAGTTTTAGCAGAAACAAAATTAATTATTGCCCATAAAGAGATAGACAAAAAGTCTAATGAGATACCAGCATTTCAAGAACTAATAGGTGAGCTTGATGAGACATTTAGTTATGGCTTTGATGCTTTAAACACACAAAAAAACTCTTAAAAAGGCATCTGGTAGCGGTTCAAAGTTTATAGCAAAAGTAAAAAAGAATCAAAAAACTTTACTGTCGCTAGCTAAAGAGATAGAGGAAGCTTCTTCTATCGATTCAAGTTTTCAAATGGAAATTAAACAATCAAATGATTTCATACAAAGAAATATATATGTGTATCAAAACTGTATATATCCATGGGATGGTGTTTTTATTCATTCAGTAATCAGAGTTGATAAAATTGTTAATTGCAAAGAGACAAAGACACATTACTATATCTCAAATGATACAGATAGTGCAGAATCATTTTTGCAAAAGATACTCCAAGAGTGGAGTGTTGAGACAATGCACTTTTATAAAGATACAGCACTTAATGAAGATAGATGCAAAATTAATAAAGGTGCATTTAGTTTTTCAATTTTAAGAAGTATTGTAATCAATATTCTTCATCTTAATAAAGTTCAAAATATAGGTAGAAAAATTGTTGATACAACTCAAAATTTAGCTGAGGCTTTGATGCTCTTCTCTATGGTAAGATTGGAATATGGGTTTATTAAGGATTGTTTAGTATTGGAATAGGCTAGTAGCTAGTGGTGTGATTAAACCTTTTTTACAAATAGACTTCTTGCAAAACTCCTTATATGGCTTAGCACTTTATAGAGAGTTTTAATCAAGGTAAATGTTCTCAAGCGTAGCCAAAGCTAGGGTTGGGGTTCTTTAACGCTGAGTAAGGCTCTCTATAAAGTGTCCTATGGAAGGGATAGTAAGTACTAACCTTGCACAAAAAAATATTTTACCCTTAGCTTAGGCTAGGAATAAAAATTTGTTTTACACAATTTTAGTCCTTCTTAGCTCTCTGTGGTATATAGGAGTTTTGCAAGAAGTCTAATAGCTTTTAATACAGGTCTTAGAATTGGTGAAATACTTGGCTTACAAATTTTAGATTTTAAAGATGGTTTTATACATGTGCAAAGAACAAGAACTAAAGGAGTTCTAGGAACTGGTAAAACTGTAAATGCAAACAGATATGTACCTTACCCTATCAATATATTAGATGAATTAAAAGAATTAGAAACTTGCAATAATTTTATATTTGGAAATATAGATGATGCTATGTATCTGCGTATACAATGGGCAAGAGTAGACTTCTTGCAAAACTCCTTATATGGCTTAGCACTTTATAGAGAGTTTTAATCAAGGTAAATGTTCTCAAGCGTAGCCAAAGCTAGGGTTGGGGTTCTTTAACGCTGAGTAAGGCTCTCTATAAAGTGTCCTATGGAAGGGATAGTAAGTACTAACCTTGCACAAAAAAATATTTTACCCTTAGCTTAGGCTAGGAATAAAAATTTGTTTTACACAATTTTAGTCCTTCTTAGCTCTCTGTGGTATATAGGAGTTTTGCAAGAAGTCTAGTTTGTAAACTTGCTAATGTACCAAAGTATAAGCTATACTCAACTAGGCATACCTACGCTACTCTCATGCTAAAAGAGAATGTGATAAGTATAAATGAATTGGCGGGTTAGGGCATTCTAGTGCTAAGGTAACTCTTGAACATTATGCAGGAATATTAGAACCAAAGAAGATAAACCTAGGTCATAATTTTTCTTTATTCTGTGACAATACGGTTACACTAAAAAATAAAGGGTGATTACAAGCCTTGTACATGGGCTTTAAAAAGAGTTAGGTATAACATAAGCCGAGTTAGTACAATGCCCTAAATAGCGTGTTTTATGCTTATTTTATGACTACATTAGTAGGATAAAGTATGTCTATAGTCATAATACGGTCATAGTTTTGACATATTGCTTTTACTTAGATATAATCTAATCGTGAAGCACTTAGAAATCGTTTAATTAACTACTAAACACTTGAAAATATTAGGTTAGGACTTCGGTCTTAGCCTTTTTTTTTGCTATTTTTTTAGCAAGGTTTGGGGTGGGAGTGGATTTTCTTGTAAAGGTTTTCAAGTGTTGAACAACCTAATAATAGTCTTTTTAATTTTGATGGTGTTTTCACCCTCTCTTTATTAATCAAATAGAGGGATTAGTTACCCCTCTGACTATTATTAATCTATTTCATTAAGTCTCATATTATTTTTACTTAGATATAATTTCTTTGATGTTCAAAGTATTGTCCATAGAGGTTTAATTAATTACTAAATCTTTTTTGGAATATTAAAGGTTAGGGCTTTCGGGTCTTAGCCTTTTTTTTTGCTTTTTTTTTAGCAAGTGGTGTAGGTGTGGGATTAGGATTTCATTTAAAGGATTTTACTTTGAACAGTAAAATAATAATAGTCTTTTTAATTTTGATGGTGTTTATACCCTCTCTTTATTAATCAAATAGAGGGATTAATTACCCCTCTGACTATTATTAATTTATTTTATTGGGATAACTTGATATTCTACTATATTATTATTTTCTTTTATATATGTATATGCACTAGGGGTTAAGCATTCTTTAGCTGTTACATATAGTATTTTTAATTCATAATTTTTTATTAAATTCCAAAACTCTTTTTTAGTTTTTAAATATTCTCTTACATCTGTTCTAGTTGATTTAACATGTTTTTCGTCTATTTTCCATGTTTCCCAGTTTTTGCATTGTATAAAATATATATATTTATCTTTTTTTATAAACAAGTCTATACCTTTATCATGTATACCTTTTTCTTTTCCATGCTCCCATACTGTATAGCCTTTATTTCTAAAATAATTAGCTACATATAGTTCATACTTCTCACCTTTTTCTTTTTTCTCTTCATTTGTCATTTTTGTACTTATAGCATTGTTATACATAGGTTTATTTTTTAAATCATTTATTGCACTTATGATTTCATCATTGTTTTTTATATTGGGATTCCAATGTATATAATCAGTCCCCATATAATTACCATGTCTTGCCCCATTACTATTTCCTAATGGTGTTGAAATCCAACCTTTATACTACCCCAATAAGTCAAGACAACATTTCCAAATTCCTTATTCACCTCTAACCTGTAACTTTATGAAACAGCTACTACATTTTCAGTATAGTTCTCATCATTTATTTGTAAACTCTCCAAGTAAACATTTATTGGTTTTTTATAGTTCAGTGTTTCATGAAATCTTTTATAATTGTAGAAGTCCATATAATCCGATACATCCTCTTTTAGTTCCTTAATTGTGTTGTACTGATTTAGATAAATTCTTTCAACTTTAGCACTTCTCCAGAACCTCTCAATACAAATATTATCAGTAGCTCTACCTTTACCATCCATTGAGATAGTAATGCCATTATCTTTAAGTGTTTGGGTGTGAATATAGCTAGTATATTGACTCCCTTGATCAGTATTAAATATCTCTGGTTTTTCATATTTAAGAAGTGCTTCATTGAGTACTCCCATAACAAGGTCAGTGTCCATTGTATTGGATATTTTCCATGAAAGAACAGCTTTAGAGTACCAATCAATGATAGCTGCAAGATAAACCATGCCACCATTGATTTTAATATAGGTAATATCTGTACTCCATACTTGATTAGCTCTTGTAATATTTATCCCTCTAAGCTTATAGGAGAACTTAGGATGTTGTATATTAGCTAGAGTTAAGGAAATAGGCTCTCTTACAGCTAGTATAGCCTTTAATCCTAACTCTTTGCGATAACTCTGCACTGTGTTTAAACTTACACTGAAACCATTTTCTAGTAACTGGTAATGCACCTTCTTAGCTCCATATATTGGTATCTCTTCAAAGATAGATTTTATCTCCTCCTTGATGGTTTCTTTATGTTCGCTGACTACAGGTATATAGTAAAGCGAACTTCTACTAATATCTAGTATCGCACACTGTTGTACTACGGATAATCTCTTTAACTCGAAATTTATCATAGCCTTTTTACTAGATAAGTCCGAGCTTCTCAGCTTTCCCCGCATCCAGTTATTCTCCACTGTTAATTGTCCTACTGTTTTTGCGTATTCATCTATTTTTTCTTGAAGTTTTTTAGTTTCATCTTTATACTCTTTTACAACTTTGGAAGGTTCCATTGCCATCTCTGCATTCTCTAAAAATAGCTTCTTCCAGTTTTTGAGATTATTGGGTGTAATACCATTATCTTTAGCTATTTCTATAAGAGTTTTTTCCTCTTTAAGAAGCTCTAAAACCAATTTTGTTTTTAGCTCTGTTGAATAAGTTGTCCGTTTTCTGCTCATCTTTCTACCCTCACTTTATTATTCTTATTTTATCGTATATGAAATAAAAACTTTTGAAATGTTGTTTGGTTTTCTTGGGGTAGTATACTTTTCCTGATGATTTAGTAGACCACTTTAGTTTATGTATTATTTGGTAAAGGTCTTTTTTTTCTATTTTAAAATATTTAGCAACTTCATCAGCTTTAAGATATTTAACATTAGGACTTTGTTCCATATTAATAGCATCTATTTTCTGAGCTTTTTTTTCAATCTTCGCCTTATATTCCTCTTTGATTTTAGCATCTCTTTTTTTAGTTTCTTTTTCAAGTTCTGCCTTATATTCTTTTTTTATTCTAGCATCTCTATGAGGTAGTTTATTGTTAATATATAAAATTATCCAAATCACAAAAATTATCACCATTACAAATATAAACAATATTCTATATAATTCCATCTCAATCCTTTTTTAATTTAAATTTACCTGTATTGGCTTTCTCTTTGATAGCTTCTAAGTTTTTTAAATGCTTTCTAGTAGCTTCAATACTTTCATCTAGTGCAAATCCTTGATTTACTAATCTAACAAGCTCAGGCTTCTCCCTCTCCCAATTAGTAAGGGTATTCCTTGATACTCCTAATAGTTTTGATAATTCTTCTCTTGTCATTTATTACTCTTTTTATTAAATTTATGCACAATACTTGACATTTTAAGCTTTGTTTAATGTCAATAATAGTACAATATAAACATATAAGGCACAATATTTGAGCTTAAGGAATGACAAAATGCAAGCACTAAACATACAAAGACCTCAATTATTTTATAACTTCTTGGGATTAGAAATAATGTGGAATAACAAGCTTCTAACATATATAAGTACTACAAACCATAAGGTCACTTCTAGCATCGTAAAAACTGCAAATGCTTTTACAAATAATATCAAAAATATACTTAATACTAAAAAGGACAAAATCATGGTTGAAGACAATTACATTAGATTTGCTGATAGCTCTAGTAGTTTTTATAGATGTCAAGTTTTAATCCCTGAGTATGAAAATGAATTAATTTTATTTAAATGTTCTCAAAACAAGCATGCAAACTTTGATTTTTTAAGGTCTGAATTTATACAAGAAGATTTAAAAAGGTCTTTAGAAATAAGAAGAGATTACTTAAGTACTTATGAAAAATTTTCAATATTTATACTAAGTTAAAAGGATTTGAGATGCACAAATGTTTAATATGTGGTAAGGAATTTAACCCTTTTAATAGAGGGAGAAAAAAACAATACTGTACTCCATCTTGTAGAGATTATTCTAAATACAAAAACGCAATAGAGAAGATATTAGTGAACTTAGACCCTACTCCTGAGGCAAAGAAAGTTATCAAGGGTGATATGTTCAGATTAGCAAACTTATTGCCTAATGGTACTAAAAGTTTAAATTCAAAAAAAAGGAGTTTTAAGTGCTTAAAAAAGATAAAAAAATAGAGAATTCTATTAGACTTCTTGCAAAACTCCTATATACCACAGAGAGCTAAGAAGGACTAAAATTGTGTAAAACAAATTTTTATTCCTAGCCTAAGCTAAGGGTAAAATATTTTTTTGTGCAAGGTTAGTACTTACTATCCCTTCCATAGGACACTTTATAGAGAGCCTTACTCAGCGTTAAAGAACCCCAACCCTAGCTTTGGCTACGCTTGAGAACATTTACCTTGATTAAAACTCTCTATAAAGTGCTAAGCCATATAAGGAGTTTTGCAAGAAGTCTATTAAAGTTTTAGAAAGTCTTGAAAAACAAAATAAATTAATATTGATTAGCTTAGTAGATAGATATCATAACTTGATTTTATTGAAATTAACAATTGAAGAAAATAAATTTTTTTTAATGTTAGAAGATAAAAAAATAGATAAAGATGATAGTAATTTAAATAAGAATTTAATTGATAGAAAAGCTAACCTGATGATGCAAAAAGATTTAATTAACTCAATAAGAAAGTTACAAAGAAACATATACATATTAAGGACGGGCAAAATCGCAACAACTTAAGAATGCATTCAGTTTTGTATAAGTCGAGAATATTCCGCCTTGAGCATGGCGTAAAAATTGCTTTCCCCTCTTTGGTCATTCCTAGGGGGTTATACAAGTTGATTTCATAGAGCATATATCTTATGTTGTATGAACTTAATTTTAAAAGGTTAAGTCAATTACATCAAGGAATGATACATGAATACTTTACAATATATTGGAAAAATAGACGAGGTTAAACCAACTGAACATAAGAATAAGAACACTGGAAAAGTAGAATACTCTACACAACTCACGGTGGAATTTCAAGCATATGATGAGAAAGGTTACAAGGTTAAAACGATTGAAAATATTCAAGTTGAAGAAGAAGAGTACGATAGGTTTTATGGTTTGATAGACAAATATGTGTGTATTACATACAAGATTATCAATGCAAAAAGTGGTACTTTTATATTCCCTGACCCTGATATGCCAATCTTGTCTTTTGATAAAAATCCTTTAGACTATAGTTCATTTAAAAGAGCAAGAGAGACTAGACCAGTAACAAAGAATTAAAAAAAGAAGAGATTTGGATTTAATTCTTCTCTCTTAAGTTTTTTTTTTTTGCTTTGTTTCTTTGGCGAAAAGAAAAGTTTAATTAATTTTTCTAAAAATTAAACTTCTGAAAGCTCTATTTCTTATTTTGATAAAATTTTCAAAGAAAAAAAAATCTCTCTTGATTTTTCTTTTTTTTTAACTTTTTTTCAAGATAACCTTAAAATAACCTTTTTTTTCTCTCTTGAAAAAAAATGTTATTTTAATGAGGAAATAGAGATTTTAGGAGTTGGCTCTTGCTCTTAGCAAACGGTAGTTTATGGTTGACTAATAATTATGTATTTTTTAAAGGTATACTACCCCAATAAGTCAAGACAACATTTCCAAATTCCTTATTCACCTCTAACCTGTAACTTTATGAAACAGCTACTACATTTTCAGTATAGTTCTCATCATTTATTTGTAAACTCTCCAAGTAAACATTCATTGGTTTTTTATAGTTCAGTGTTTCATGAAATCTTTTATAATTGTAGAAGTCCATATAATCCGATACATCCTCTTTTAGTTCCTTAATTGTGTTGTACTGATTTAGATAAATTCTTTCAACTTTAGCACTTCTCCAGAACCTCTCAATACAAATATTATCAGTAGCTCTACCTTTACCATCCATTGAGATAGTAATGCCATTATCTTTAAGTGTTTGGGTGTGAATATAGCTAGTATATTGACTCCCTTGATCAGTATTAAATATCTCTGGTTTTTCATATTTAAGAAGTGCTTCATTGAGTACTCCCATAACAAGGTCAGTGTCCATTGTATTGGATATTTTCCATGAAAGAACAGCTTTAGAGTACCAATCAATGATAGCTGCAAGATAAACCATGCCACCATTGATTTTAATATAGGTAATATCTGTACTCCATACTTGATTAGCTCTTGTAATATTTATCCCTCTAAGCTTATAGGAGAACTTAGGATGTTGTATATTAGCTAGAGTTAAGGAAATAGGCTCTCTTACAGCTAGTATAGCCTTTAATCCTAACTCTTTGCGATAACTCTGCACTGTGTTTAAACTTACACTGAAACCATTCTCTAGTAACTGGTAATGCACCTTCTTAGCTCCATATATTGGTATCTCTTCAAAGATAGATTTTATCTCCTCCTTGATGGTTTCTTTATGTTCGCTGACTACAGGTATATAGTAAAGCGAACTTCTACTAATATCTAGTATCGCACACTGTTGTACTACGGATAATCTCTTTAACTCGAAATTTATCATAGCCTTTTTACTAGATAAGTCCGAGCTTCTCAGCTTTCCCCGCATCCAGTTATTCTCCACTGTTAATTGTCCTACTGTTTTTGCGTATTCATCTATTTTTTCTTGAAGTTTTTTAGTTTCATCTTTATACTCTTTTACAACTTTGGAAGGTTCCATTGCCATCTCTGCATTCTCTAAAAATAGCTTCTTCCAGTTTTTGAGATTATTGGGTGTAATACCATTATCTTTAGCTATTTCTATAAGAGTTTTTTCCTCTTTAAGAAGCTCTAAAACCAATTTTGTTTTTAGCTCTGTTGAATAAGTTGTCCGTTTTCTGCTCATCTTTCTACCCTCACTTTATTATTCTTATTTTATCGTATATGAAATAAAAACTTTTGAAATGTTGTTTGGTTTTCTTGGGGTAGTATAATATTGAAAAAGGTTTTAGGAGAAGTCTATTAAATCTAAACCTTTTTAATGATCTTAGTTTTGAAATTATTTGAGGTCTATTACTTACTGTGCAGTGGTCTCATTAGAGCTAAAGTTGAACATAGGTTTGCAGATATAAAAACTCAGATGAAAGGCTCAACTACAAAATTTATAGGACTCGTTAGAAATAATAGACTTCTCCTAAAACCTTTTTCAATATTTGGATATATGTCCCTACGCAGTTACTTTAATTTAAAATATAAGAGTAATTTCAATATTACTAAAATATAATCTTGCTAAAGCCTATAAACAGGTATCTAAAGTGAGGTATTACTATGAGCTTTTAGGAGAAGTCCAATATGAATTTTACCCTTACCTGTATAGCTACTAATCTTAGATTATTAGGACAAAGACAAATAAGACAAAGATTAGAAGTAGTTAGATGAATAATATAGAGTTAAAGAGCTTTAATAGACTAAAAAAGCTCCTAAAAATGACTGAATCTAATTTTATTGAAGATGGATTTTTTTAAATATTTGAAAAAATAAGATATATGAGTACTTTTTAATTATGCAGTCGGCTCTTAACGATTGTTCACGCTATAGATAAATCATACTTGAAGGATAGGTAGGGTAGGATTGCATCAGGTATAACAGATAGTGGCTTGAATACTCAAGAGGAAAGTCCGAGCTGCTGTAAGACAGTGTTCCATTTAACGAATGGCCGTAGTAATACGAGGGAAAGTGCAACAGAGATTAGACTGCTAATAATAGTAACGGTGAAAAGGTGGAGTAAGAGCCCACCAGTCTCTATAGTAATATGGAGAGCTTGTAAACCCAACATGGCAGCAAGAAACAGATGGTCAGCGTCTTACAAAGCTACTGTTTCGCTAGAGATATAATGTAAATTATATAGTAGATTAATACTATCTATACAAAACTCGGCTTATGTTATACCTAACTCTCTTTAAAGCCCTATAATAGGCACTAATTGAGCTTATCATCTTCTACTATGACCATATCATGACCATATAAATAAAAATCTTTACTCAAATTTAACATCTTTGGTTTAATAATACCTGCATAATGTTCGAGAGTTACTTTTGGACTACTATGACCCAAAAGACCTGCTAATTCATTAATACTTACTATATTTTCTTTAAGCATTAAAGTAGCGTAAGTGTGTCTAGTTGAATATAGCTTATACTTTGGTACATTAGCAAGTTTACAGACACTTGCCCATTGCGTACGCAGATACATAGCATCATCTATATTTCCAAATATAAAATTATTACAAGTTTCTAATTCTTTTAATTCATCTAATATATTGATAGGGTAGGGTACATATCTATTTGCATTTACAGTTTTACCAATTCCTAGAACTCCTTTAGTTCTTGTTCTTTGCACATGTATAAAACCATCTTTAAAATCTGAAATTTGTAACCCAAGTATTTCACCAATTCTAAGACCTGTATTAAAAGCTATTTGTAAAAAAGGCTTAATCACACCACTAGCGACACTTAATAATTTGTTTACTTCTCCTTTAGTATAATATTTTATAATTTCTTTTGGTTCAGGTTTAAACTTTATAGCAAGTGCTGGATTATATTCTATAACTTCATCATCAACAGCTAATTCAAATATAGCTTTTATACAACTTCTATAAACATTCTTAGATACATTTTTCATCTCAAGGGAAACTAAATAGTTTTTGATATCTAGTCTTGATATTTTATCTATGTCTAAAGCACCAAACTTATTTATAATTCTTTTATAGTAACCTTGCTTTAATAGAAAACTTTTATTGCTATCTTGATAATTTAAATATAAATTTCCATAGTATTTAAATGATTTTGATTTTTTTTTGTATATCTCTCCCCTTACTATTTTTTCATCTAATGCAGGGATTATTATAGTTTTAACAATTTTTATATTTTTAGGTATATTTTTTAATTTTGTGCTTTTGCGTATTCTTTTACCATCTACATAATAGTTAAGCCAAATGATAGTACCTTGTATATAATATCTTGTCATTATCTATACTAAATAAGCATCTAAATTAACAGTATCATCTGTAAAAGCAATAGGTTTAATAGTCTCATTAAACTCTTCCACATTGATATAAATTCTTTTATAACCATCTTTTTTATAGACTGTTAAATCTTTATTCTTTATCATTTTTCTTATATAACTTTCATCAATTCCAACATCACTGCATAGCTTTTGAATTGTTTGAAAAATCATTTTATTATCCTTTTTTTGCACTTAAGCTTTTAGTACCATAAGGCAAGAACTCTTTAATTAGGAACATGGATACCTTATTGTATTTTTTTGACGTATAGGCAAAGTATGAGCTTTGTTTATCTAACATTTGAAACCTCTATATAATTAATTTTCTCAATTAATCCAAGTTGTTTAGCTGAGTAAAATTTATAACTTTTGTCATAATATTTCTTACTAAAAAAGTTCTTATCATATTCAGCTAAAGATAAGATAGTTCCTTTGATGAAACCTCTTTCTATTAACATATTTTTCACATTTCCATAGAGCTTAAGATTTACAGTATTTATATCCATTTTTATAAAATAATTGTAAAGTTGAATATCTGATAATAAACTAGGAATAATAGGCGGTTCTATCAAAATACCAGTTAAAGTTCTATAAGTATTGCCATGAACACTTGTATTAATTATTGTTACTAATGTTCCATTTTCATTTTTAAAGTATTCATCTCCATCAAAAATATAATAATCTTTAACTACTTGATGTACAACTGTTCTTATAGCATCAAACTCATATTCAAAATAGGTATTGTCTTCGTTTTCCATATCTTGCCTCCAATCTTTGTTACCAAAAGTTTCTTTAATAATTTTTCTCATATAAATAGTTGAATACTCATCATTTATGTACATAACTTTTGATGTATCTACATCAAGAAATATGGATATTTCATTATTATTATATTTATAAGTTAATTCCTCTAAGCCATAAATACCTTTTAAATTTCTGTATATATCTAAAGATATAAAAGTTCTTGAGGTGTAAAACCTTGCTATGCCGTGATGTATGTACCATAGGCTTAAAGCTGTTAGGTCATCTGTTTTTCTTAAATCGTCAAGAGTTTTTAAAATGTATTTCATCAAGTAGTGTACAGGGCTTACAACATCAGCTATAACTTTAGATGCAGGAGCAGGGAACTTAGCATCAAATAATTCAGATAATTCTTTTATATTTTCATTAGGCACAAATAAAGAAATATGTAGGTGAGGTGTACCATCTTTATGAGGCTCAGTAACTCTAAAGTAACATCTATTATCTTTCTCAATATTTTTATAAACTCTACTATCTTGGACTTTTTTAAACATCTTTGATAATTCAGATGATGCACCTTTAACACTATATTTTTTTAACATCTCTTTTGTATTTAATAATTTAAAAATCTCACCAGTTATTGGGTGTTTAACTTTTGTTATGTAGTGTCTACCACCAAACTTTTTATTAAATATCATAGTCTTATCAAATTTGCTTTTTTGTCTCATTGGATGCCACTCACTTGGAAGCGTTAAGCTAATAAATAGGTTAGATAATCCTCTCCCTTTAGCATACTCATTGATACTATGAGCACGATGCTGTAACTCAGCTATATATCTATCGCTGTTTATATATGAGTTAGCTACAAACTTATCGTAAGGTATGATGCTATCGTTTATAATTATTCCGTGGGACTTCATAAAAGCCTTGTTAGACTTAATCTTGTATTTTGCTCTTAGTATTTTTTCTTCTGTCATTCCATACATCTTAAAATTCCTTGTAATTAACTTAAATTAAACTTGACCGAAAACTTTTTATAGATAGCCAAGAGCTATAAAAAATCGCCTTTCCTCCACCCGATGGGCGGAGCCTCCTTTGCGATTTTTCATAGCTGTTTAAAATATACATGCATCATCACTTTGAACTTCCTCTTTAAATTTAATGCTTGTGATAAATATTGCAAAAGTTTCTTTTTTAAAAGAATTGCTATCATATTTAAATATATTGCCTATGTAGGGGATAGATGCAAGTATAGGTATCTCTCTTGTAAATGTTCTTAGCTCAGTTCCTGTTAAACCTGCTATTAGCATTGATTGACCATCTTTAAGTTTTATATAATTGTCTATATATTTCTTTGCAGTTGTAGGGGTTAATGTTTTTTCTAAAATAACTTCATATTTCATAGTTATATGAAAATAGACCTCATCATCTGTTATTGCAACTTTATTAATATTTATAGAAGAACCAATATCTTTATAATAATAATTATTAGTTTGTATATCATTAGTACCATCTATTGACCTGTTAATACTCAAAAAAGGTATTTTAGTAGTTATAGAAAAACTTGTATTTTCATTATCAAATAAAGATAAAATTGGTGAAAATTTTAAATCTACAAGTGATTTAGTTTTTAAATCACTAATAAAAAAATTTAATGAGAAGTGAGACAAATTTAAAGCAAGACTTTGAGAAAGAACTAAATTATCTATTAGTGTTTTATACTCTGTTGTATTGCTATTATTATTTTTTATTAATAAATTCATGCCAAACTTTTTTAAGTCATCATTTTGGTAACTTATTAATGTAATCTTAACTTGTTTGAATAAAGTGGATTTATCTAATAATGAGACTAATGTTTTTATCTCTATAGCTTCATCTTTTGTAGAATTAAATATTATAGTTTTTTTGGATTTAGATACTACTATTTTTTTATGATGTTTTCTAATAATTGGAATTATTTTATCTGGTAACAAATATTTTAATTTTACTGAGTAATACTTCTTTTTCAACTCAATTTTTTTAATATAATAAACAGTTCCATACTTGCTTAAATATAAATCATGTTTATATAAAACAGACTTTAGTATTTTAAAAGAATCCTTTTCATTAAAATCTTTTGGTAAAACTATATGAAATTTAGTTTTTATATCTTCGTCTACTATGATATTAATATTGCTAGTATTTGCTACAAACCTTGTGAATTCAAGGAAAGTTGAACCGCTCATATCCATAGCATATAAACTATTAAAAGCTAACTGAACTAGCAAAATCCATTTTATTGTTCTCATGCTTTTCTCCTTTTAGAATTAAACTAAAATTCATTAGTTTCTTATATAAAGGTCCATTTACATTTACAACAACCAATGAATAATTATTATTAATTTTTGAACTATAAAGTATCTCCATATTTACAGCTTGAGCAAAAATTGTCATTTTTTTAAGAGGAATAGTAAAAGAACTATCTCTAATAGTACAATTGTTTAGATTGCAATTAAAAAAGATAAAATAATCATCATCAGCTCTACTAAATTTATCTTCATCTTCTATAAACTCAACAGGGTCAATATTTGTTATTTTATTTTCAATTGATGAAATGTTTGTATCGTTCGTATCAATTGATTTTAAATCAGAAGCACCAAAAGTATATTGGTATCCAAAATATATAATAAATATTAATAAAATTGGTAAAAATAAAAACTTGCTAAAAGCTGATTTCCCCACATTCTTTTCACCTGTATCATAGAAATTTTGAATTTCTTTTTTCATTAAAATATGCTTACTTTCAAGATGATACTTTTTAAATTCCTGAGATTTAAAATAAATTTCAAATCTTAATATACTTGATATAAATCGTCTTGATGAATTTTGACCAAAGTAATACTTATCACCCCACTTTTTATACTTTCTGTGGATTAAATCAAAATCTTGTGTAATAAGTATAAGATAAATACCGAAGTGTCTACGATAAGAAAAGAAACGACCCCATACAGCATCAAAGTGAGGCTTGCCCTCTAACTGTAAGTCTTCTTGACACTCATCCCAGACTATCATACTTCCACCAAACTTATTTAAAATACCGCTTGCTTTCATGTATTCATCATAATTACCATAATATAGAGATACATCATCAGCATCAAATATAATATCTGTTGCTTCTAATTTTTTACTTTCATCTTCATTAAAAATAAACATGTCTTCATTTTCTTGTAAATTATCTCTATATTTTTTTGATAAAAGTTGAAATTTTCTATAAAGTTCTAACTCTTTTTCAGCAAAATCGTATAAATCATCTTTATCAAAATCCTTGATATAATCATCAAAACCATTTCTTAAATTTACATTTGTATATATTACTCTCTCTTTTTTGTCATATACTGTTTTCATAAGACTAGAAGCTAAATAACTCTTACCTGTTCCTGTACCACCGACTATAAACTGTGTTGTGTTTTGTAAATCATTCATACTAAATTAACTTTAAATTTTTTGAGATTTCATCACTTACAGTTTTTGCAGATTTTAAAGTTATCGCATATGCTGCACGAATAAAAAAGAATATAACAACCGTAATTAAAAAAGAAAATGCAGAATTAAAACCTGAGGCTATACCACTAGCATGAAGTAAATTTAAAAAACATGAAAATACACTACTTGCCTCAGACCCACTTACTTTTGCATTATTTATAATATCTATCACACCTTTAAATCGTGTATATGTCTCAGATATAAAAACTAGAACAGCACTAAAAAAAGATATATTCAATCCAATTACTATGATAGAAGCAGTCTTTTGAATTGTAGATTTAACAATATACGCACCAAACTTTTTTACAAAAAATGGAACAAAAGTAACAACTAAAAACGAAACAAATGCACCTATATATCCTAAGATTGCTAACATTATTCACCCCTTGCCATATAATTAAAAATCATTTTAAATATCTTTATCATCAATACTACATATGTTATCAATGCAAATATTGAAGAATAGGGAGATATGTAACTTGAAAACCTTTTCATGTTTTCATTACAACCGCCTCGTGGTATAGACAGTACAGGTTTATCACCATTTAGCATATCTTTTGTTTTTTGAAATTCATCTTTAATGCCTACAATTCCATTAATCATATCTCTAAAATTTTCAAATAAATTATCATAAATACTTGAGTCTATTTCAGTAGGATTATCAAGACTAGTAGTATCCTTATCCATTTCTATCCCAACACTTTCTAATATCTCTTTTAAAGTCTCATCAATTGAAGAAAGTTTATCATTTGAAGTATCTAGCTTTGAATTTGTAGAAGATTGTTCATTATTTAAACTATCAAGCTTTGAATTTGTTGAATTAAGGTTATTATTAACAGTATCTAGCTTTGAATTTGTAAAAGATTGTTCATTATTTAAACTATTAAGGGTGTTATTAACAGTATCTAACTTTGAGTTTGTACGAGTTAAATTATTATTAATAGTATCTAGCTTTGCGTTTGCAGAAGATAATTTAATATCAATTGAAGATAATTTATTTTTTGAAACATCTAAAATTGGTTTAATCTGGTCTAATAATACCCTTTCTATTTTAGTCAAATCTTCGTTCACAGATGAATTTGCATCATTAGGATTTACTGTAGCTTTATTTTTAGTTTTTACATCTGAAAATACTGTATCTTCTACGCTACTAACTTTTAATTCATTTGTCTCACTATCAACAGGAATAGGGTCACCACAAGAAACTTCTTTAAATTTTTTCATCCTATAATCTTTTTTACATTGGTATTCTATATATCTCTTATTACATTCTAAACCATAGTATCCTAAATCTGCGGGTGCTCTCCAAATACCAACAGAGCCAATGCATTCATTACAAAAATTCCAATCATTTCGCTTTCCCCAATCATTTCCTAAACATTTATTTTTTTCATCTTGAGGAAATGAAACATCATCTTTTGGAATTTTACAAGTTTTGCTATTTTTGTCATATAAACGACCTTGTTTACATTTAAAGCCTAAGGCTAAACATTTGTTTGTTGAATAATCCCATGCGTACGGAGCATAAACGCCTGTCGAATTAATAGTAATTAATTTTTTTTCACAACTTTCTTTAGTAATTGGAAGTGTCCCAGTTGAAGTTTCACCTGTATCTCCAGTAATTGGGATTTCATTAGGGTAAGCAGAGGTCTTTGTCTTACAAGTACTATTAATATCTAAGTATTCATCATCTTCACAATTTGTAGTATTATTATTATCACTATTTTCATTTGATTTTGATGTAGCATATAACATATAAACAAAAGGCGGAGTTCCACAAGAATTAGTCCAACATGTAGCATTACCTTTCTCATAGATTTTACCTAGATCTTCAATAGCCTCATTACATTCTCCAATACTTGCATGAGCTCCTAATGCCATATAAGGTTCTTTTGGACTTGGTTTTGGAACACAAGGGACACAAGATTGCGAATACCCACTTTTCCAATTTTCATTACCACCATTCAAAACCTTATTTACATATCCTTCCATACAAGTCACATCAAATTGAAGCATTCTACCGTCACAATATGCTGCACTATATTTCATATGTGAGTCAGAGCTTGTACTTTCTTTGAAAGATGGTGCAAACTTTTCACAATCTTCTGGACTATGTTGGTTACCATATAACCAAATATCAAAAGCAATTAAATTATTGAAATTTAATATAAAAATAAAAAATAGTAAATATAATCTTTGCATAATCTAAACTTTAAAAAAAACAACGGCACTGAATATGCCCATTAAAAATATAGTAAAATAAATGAAGATTGTGAAAAAACAATCAAAGCTTGGTATACTTAATATCGTTAAACATTCCATTAAAAAAACCTTGTTATAATAACTTGAATAAAACCGAACATAAACATGAAACCTATTAAAACGCCACTAAGACCATATAGAAAATTAGTTTGATGTAGTGTCATTCCCAAATGGTTAGTATATAAATTCCATTCTATTAAATGAGATTGTTTTTTAATTTTGTCTAAATCCGATGAACCTATCCCTGATAGTAAATCTATTTGAGATATTGAGGTATAAAGTGTTCTTCTATTATTTACAATTTTTTTTGCATCAGTACCGCTAAATCCTAAATCTTTAAAAGTTTGTTTAGGATAATAATTACAAAGATATAAGCTAGCTTGTATCTCATAACTTGTAAATTTAATACCACTATAAGTACTATCAGCACTTAAAGAATTAAAAAATAATAAAGTTAAAACAAGTATTTTTTTCATTTTTTAAACCTCTATATGTAGAGAGCTGTTAAGCTCTCATGATTAACGAAAGAAATTTTTTGCTTTCATTAATAAACCGACAGTTAAGACGACAGCGAAGCCTATTGTAGCAGCTGCTTCAATATCCAAATAATCGGCTGTTGGCATTGTGATTGCCGCGTTTGCCACAGTTGTAGTTGCAATCAATGCACCTATGACAATTTTCTTTTTACTTCTTTGAGCTTTCAATGAAACTCTTTTTAAAATCCTCTTCATCAGAAAATCTCCTTTTTAAAATATTTTGCAAAAGTTTAGTAATAACTCTGCACTAATTAAATTACTACTAATTAATGCAAAGTTATTAAAAAATCTATCAAAATCATCCTCTAAGATAAACTACTAAATATTATTATTTATTTTCACTAACAAAAAAATCTAGTTTTTTTTTATAGCAAAAATAAATAATAATATTCAGCAGTTAAAACAAAAAATAATTACACTCATCCTTTAAAAAATACATAATTATTAGTCAACCATAAACTACCGTTTGCTAAGAGCAAGAGCCAACTCCTAAAATCTCTATTTCCTCATTAAAATAACATTTTTTTTCAAGAGAGAAAAAAAAGGTTATTTTAAGGTTATCTTAAAAAAAAGTTAAAAAAAAAGAAAAATCAAGAGAGATTTTTTTTTCTTTGAAAATTTTATCAAAATAAGAAATAGAGCTTTCAGAAGTTTAATTTTTAGAAAAATTAATTAAACTTTTCTTTTCGCCAAAGAAACAAAGCAAAAAAAAAACTTAAGAGAGAAGAATTAAATCCAAATCTCTTCTTTTTTTAATTCTTTGTTACTGGTCTAGTCTCTCTTGCTCTTTTAAATGAACTATAGTCTAAAGGATTTTTATCAAAAGACAAGATTGGCATATCAGGGTCAGGGAATATAAAAGTACCACTTTTTGCATTGATAATCTTGTATGTAATACACACATATTTGTCTATCAAACCATAAAACCTATCGTACTCTTCTTCTTCAACTTGAATATTTTCAATCGTTTTAACCTTGTAACCTTTCTCATCATATGCTTGAAATTCCACCGTGAGTTGTGTAGAGTATTCTACTTTTCCAGTGTTCTTATTCTTATGTTCAGTTGGTTTAACCTCGTCTATCTTTCCAATGTATTGTAAAGTATTCATGTATCATCCCTTGATGTAATTGACTTAACATTTTAAAATTAAGTTCATACAACATAAGATATATGCTCTATGAAATCAACTTGTATAACCCCCTAGGAATGACCAAAGAGGGGAAAGCAATTTTTACGCCATGCTCAAGGCGGAATATTCTCGACTTATACAAAACTGAATGCATTCTTAAGTTGTTGCGATTTTGCCCGTCCTTAATATGTATATGTTTCTTTGTAACTTTCTTATTGAGTTAATTAAATCTTTTTGCATTATCAGGTTAGCTTTTCTATCAATTAAATTCTTATTTAAATTACTATCATCTTTATCTATTTTTTTATCTTCTAACATTAAAAAAAATTTATTTTCTTCAATTGTTAATTTCAATAAAATCAAGTTATGATATCTATCTACTAAGCTAATCAATATTAATTTATTTTGTTTTTCAAGACTTTCTAAAACTTTAATAGAATTCTCTATTTTTTTATCTTTTTTAAGCACTTAAAACTCCTTTTTTTTGAATTTAAACTTTTAGTACCATTAGGCAATAAGTTTGCTAATCTGAACATATCACCCTTGATAACTTTCTTTGCCTCAGGAGTAGGGTCTAAGTTCACTAATATCTTCTCTATTGCGTTTTTGTATTTAGAATAATCTCTACAAGATGGAGTACAGTATTGTTTTTTTCTCCCTCTATTAAAAGGGTTAAATTCCTTACCACATGTTAAACATTTGTGCATTTCAAATCCTTTTAACTTAGTATAAATATTGAAAATTTTTCATAAGTATTTAAGTAATCTCTTCTTATTTCTAAAGACCTTTCTAAATCTTCTTGTATAAATTCAGACCTTAAAAAATCAAAGTTTGCATGCTTGTTTTGAGAACATTTAAATAAAATTAATTCATTTTCATACTCAGGGATTAAAACTTGACATCTATAAAAACTACTAGGGCTATCAGCAAATCTAATGTAATTGTCTTCAACCATGATTTTGTCCTTTTTAGTATTAAGTATATTTTTGATATTATTTGTAAAAGCATTTGCAGTTTTTACAATGCTTGAAGTGACCTTATGGTTTGTAGTACTTATATATGTTAGATACTTGTTGTTCCACATTATCTCTAATCCCAAGAAGTTAGAAAATAATTGAGGTCTTTGTATGTTTAGTGCTTTCATTTTGTCATTCCTTAAATATGTATTTATTCCCTGAAAAGGAAATATTACTCTTTAACTTCTATATTATATACAATTATTACTTAATAATTGTTTAAATTAAGGAATAAATACTAATTTGTTTTAAATAAAAGGAACAATTGTATGAAAAGATATGAAATAGCGGAATTATTGGGTATTGATACAAAAACTCTCAATAATTGGAAAGATAATAGGAAAGAACTATACAAAATAGTTATGGAACACTTTGAAAATAAAAAAGATTATCCAAACTTTGAAAGTTCTGATTTTATGGTTAATGAAATTAATAATGATTTGAAAAAACTACCATTAGGACAAATTAAAATAATTTACTACACTATTAAGACTAAACTTGCAGAGATGGGGCATTAGATGAAATTATTTATAATATTATTGATATTAAAATCAATTCTCTTTGCTAGCATAGAGATAACTCAGAATATGAAAGCATTGTATAAGGGTATAGAGCTTACAGAAGTTCAAGAAGATTATATACTTGATAACTTAGATACTAATATTTATATATTTAAAAAAATTCTTACAAAAGAAGTTAAACAATTTAAAAATATCAAAGAAAAAAACATAGTTCGATTTGTACTAACTCCAATTGGAGAGATAAACAATATAGAGTTTCTTAAAACTAGCAGCAATAGAAAGCTAGACAAGGCAACTAAACAAGCTATAAGAAAAGTTGCTAAAAAACTCATAAGACCTAATGAAGAAGTAGAGATAAGATATATAATTAGATATAACGCACAAAAAAGAAATTATAATAATTATTCTAGATCTCAAACATCAAAAAAAAATGATACTTATTTTCAAGCTATATCTAATGGAACTACAAGATTTCAACATAATAGTAAAGAATATGTGAGAGTATTTGAAACTAGAAAAGATGGGTTTATAAATGCAACCTGTACACCTTATTCATGTGCAAGTTTAAAGTTATTAACTATAGATAATCAAAAAATACACACAGGTATGTCAAGTTTACAGTTTAATGAAGAAGTGCCAAAAGGGAAATATAAACTATTGGTTAAAACTAGAAAAGTATGTGATGTTCACTTGCTTTATAAATAATAGTCAGAGGGGTAATTAATCCCTCTATTTGATTAATAAAGAGAGGGTGAAAACACCATCAAAATTAAAAAGACTATTATTATTTTACTGTTCAAAGTAAAATCCTTTAAATGAAATCCTAATCCCACACCTACACCACTTGCTAAAAAAATAGCAAAAAAAAAGGCTAAGACCCGAAAGCCCTAACCTTTAATATTCCAAAAAAGATTTAGTAATTAATTAAACCTCTATGGACAATACTTTGAACATCAAAGAAATTATATCTAAGTAAAAATAATATGAGACTTAATGAAATAGATTAATAATAGTCAGAGGGGTAACTAATCCCTCTATTTGATTAATAAAGAGAGGGTGAAAACACCATCAAAATTAAAAAGACTATTATTAGGTTGTTCAACACTTGAAAACCTTTACAAGAAAATCCACTCCCACCCCAAACCTTGCTAAAAAAATAGCAAAAAAAAAGGCTAAGACCGAAGTCCTAACCTAATATTTTCAAGTGTTTAGTAGTTAATTAAACGATTTCTAAGTGCTTCACGATTAGATTATATCTAAGTAAAAGCAATATGTCAAAACTATGACCGTATTATGACTATAGACATACTTTATCCTACTAATGTAGTCATAAAATAAGCATAAAACACGCTATTTAGGGCATTGTACTAACTCGGCTTATGTTATACCTAACTCTCTTTAAAGCCCTATAATAGGCACTAATTGAGCTTATCATCTTCTACTATGACCATATCATGACCATATAAATAAAAATCTTTACTCAAATTTAACATCTTTGGTTTAATAATACCTGCATAATGTTCGAGAGTTACTTTTGGACTACTATGACCCAAAAGACCTGCTAATTCATTAATACTTACTATATTTTCTTTAAGCATTAAAGTAGCGTAAGTGTGTCTAGTTGAATATAGCTTATACTTTGGTACATTAGCAAGTTTACAGACACTTGCCCATTGCGTACGCAGATACATAGCATCATCTATATTTCCAAATATAAAATTATTACAAGTTTCTAATTCTTTTAATTCATCTAATATATTGATAGGGTAGGGTACATATCTATTTGCATTTACAGTTTTACCAATTCCTAGAACTCCTTTAGTTCTTGTTCTTTGCACATGTATAAAACCATCTTTAAAATCTGAAATTTGTAACCCAAGTATTTCACCAATTCTAAGACCTGTATTAAAAGCTATTTGTAAAAAAGGCTTAATCACACCACTAGCGACACTTAATAATTTGTTTACTTCTCCTTTAGTATAATATTTTATAATTTCTTTTGGTTCAGGTTTAAACTTTATAGCAAGTGCTGGATTATATTCTATAACTTCATCATCAACAGCTAATTCAAATATAGCTTTTATACAACTTCTATAAACATTCTTAGATACATTTTTCATCTCAAGGGAAACTAAATAGTTTTTGATATCTAGTCTTGATATTTTATCTATGTCTAAAGCACCAAACTTATTTATAATTCTTTTATAGTAACCTTGCTTTAATAGACTTCTTGCAAAACTCCTATATACCACAGAGAGCTAAGAAGGACTAAAATTGTGTAAAACAAATTTTTATTCCTAGCCTAAGCTAAGGGTAAAATATTTTTTTGTGCAAGGTTAGTCCTTACTATCCCTTCCATAGGACACTTTATAGAGAGCCTTACTCAGCGTTAAAGAACCCCAACCCTAGCTTTGGCTACGCTTGAGAACATTTACCTTGATTAAAACTCTCTATAAAGTGCTAAGCCATATAAGGAGTTTTGCAAGAAGTCTAATAGAAAACTTTTATTGCTATCTTGATAATTTAAATATAAATTTCCATAGTATTTAAATGATTTTGATTTTTTTTTGTATATCTCTCCCCTTACTATTTTTTCATCTAATGCAGGGATTATTATAGTTTTAACAATTTTTATATTTTTAGGTATATTTTTTAATTTTGTGCTTTTGCGTATTCTTTTACCATCTACATAATAGTTAAGCCAAATGATAGTACCTTGTATATAATATCTTGTCATTATCTATACTAAATAAGCATCTAAATTAACAGTATCATCTGTAAAAGCAATAGGTTTAATAGTCTCATTAAACTCTTCCACATTGATATAAATTCTTTTATAACCATCTTTTTTATAGACTGTTAAATCTTTATTCTTTATCATTTTTCTTATATAACTTTCATCAATTCCAACATCACTACATAGCTTTTGAATTGTTTGAAAAATCATTTTATTATCCTTTTTTTGCACTTAAGCTTTTAGTACCATAAGGCAAGAACTCTTTAATTAGGAACATGGATACCTTATTAGACTTCTTGCAAAACTCCTATATGCCTTAGCACTTTATAGAGAGTTTTAATCAAAGTAAATGTTCTCAAGCGTCGCCAAAGCTACGGTTGGGGTTCTTTGACGCTGAGTAAGGCTCTCTATAAAGTGTCCTATGGAAGGGACAGTACGTACTAACCTTGCATAAAAAAATATTTTACCCTTAGCTTAGGCTAGGAATAAAAATTTGTTTTACACAATTTTAGTCCTTCTTAGCTCTCTGAGGTATAGAGGAGTTTTGCAAGAAGTCTATTGTATTTTTTTGACGTATAGGCAAAGTATGAGCTTTGTTTATCTAACATTTGAAACCTCTATATAATTAATTTTCTCAATTAATCCAAGTTGTTTAGCTGAGTAAAATTTATAACTTTTGTCATAATATTTCTTACTAAAAAAGTTCTTATCATATTCAGCTAAAGATAAGATAGTTCCTTTGATGAAACCTCTTTCTATTAACATATTTTTCACATTTCCATAGAGCTTAAGATTTACAGTATTTATATCCATTTTTATAAAATAATTGTAAAGTTGAATATCTGATAATAAACTAGGAATAATAGGCGGTTCTATCAAAATACCAGTTAAAGTTCTATAAGTATTGCCATGAACACTTGTATTAATTATTGTTACTAATGTTCCATTTTCATTTTTAAAGTATTCATCTCCATCAAAAATATAATAATCTTTAACTACTTGATGTACAACTGTTCTTATAGCATCAAACTCATATTCAAAATAGGTATTGTCTTCGTTTTCCATATCTTGCCTCCAATCTTTGTTACCAAAAGTTTCTTTAATAATTTTTCTCATATAAATAGTTGAATACTCATCATTTATGTACATAACTTTTGATGTATCTACATCAAGAAATATGGATATTTCATTATTATTATATTTATAAGTTAATTCCTCTAAGCCATAAATACCTTTTAAATTTCTGTATATATCTAAAGATATAAAAGTTCTTGAGGTGTAAAACCTTGCTATGCCGTGATGTATGTACCATAGGCTTAAAGCTGTTAGGTCATCTGTTTTTCTTAAATCGTCAAGAGTTTTTAAAATGTATTTCATCAAGTAGTGTACAGGGCTTACAACATCAGCTATAACTTTAGATGCAGGAGCAGGGAACTTAGCATCAAATAATTCAGATAATTCTTTTATATTTTCATTAGGCACAAATAAAGAAATATGTAGGTGAGGTGTACCATCTTTATGAGGCTCAGTAACTCTAAAGTAACATCTATTATCTTTCTCAATATTTTTATAAACTCTACTATCTTGGACTTTTTTAAACATCTTTGATAATTCAGATGATGCACCTTTAACACTATATTTTTTTAACATCTCTTTTGTATTTAATAATTTAAAAATCTCACCAGTTATTGGGTGTTTAACTTTTATTATGTAGTGTCTACCACCAAACTTTTTATTAAATATCATAGTCTTATCAAATTTGCTTTTTTGTCTCATTGGATGCCACTCACTTGGAAGCGTTAAGCTAATAAATAGGTTAGATAATCCTCTCCCTTTAGCATACTCATTGATACTATGAGCACGATGCTGTAACTCAGCTATATATCTATCGCTGTTTATATATGAGTTAGCTACAAACTTATCGTAAGGTATGATGCTATCGTTTATAATTATTCCGTGGGACTTCATAAAAGCCTTGTTAGACTTAATCTTGTATTTTGCTCTTAGTATTTTTTCTTCTGTCATTCCATACATCTTAAAATTCCTTGTAATTAACTTAAATTAAACTTGACCGAAAACTTTTTATAGATAGCCAAGAGCTATAAAAAATCGCCTTTCCTCCACCCGATGGGCGGAGCCTCCTTTGCGATTTTTCATAGCTGTTTAAAATATACATGCATCATCACTTTGAACTTCCTCTTTAAATTTAATGCTTGTGATAAATATTGCAAAAGTTTCTTTTTTAAAAGAGTTACTATCATATTTAAAAATATTGCCTATGTAGGGGATAGATGCAAGTATAGGTATCTCTCTTGTAAATGTTCTTAGCTCAGTTCCTGTTAAACCTGCTATTAGCATTGATTGACCATCTTTAAGTTTTATATAATTATCTATATATTTCTTTGCAGTTGTAGGGGTTAATGTTTTTTCTAGAATAACTTCATATTTCATAGTTATATGAAAATAGACCTCATCATCTGTTATTGCAACTTTATTAATATTTATAGAAGAACCAATATCTTTATAATAATAATTATTAGTTTGTATATCATTAGTACCATCTATTGACCTGTTAATACTCAAAAAAGGTATTTTAGTAGTTATAGAAAAACTTGTATTTTCATTATCAAATAAAGATAAAATTGGTGAAAATTTTAAATCTACAAGTGATTTAGTTTTTAAATCACTAATAAAAAAATTTAATGAGAAGTGAGACAAATTTAAAGCAAGACTTTGAGAAAGAACTAAATTATCTATTAGTGTTTTATACTCTGTTGTATTGCTATTATTATTTTTTATTAATAAATTCATGCCAAACTTTTTTAAGTCATCATTTTGGTAACTTATTAATGTAATCTTAACTTGTTTGAATAAAGTGGATTTATCTAATAATGAGACTAATGTTTTTATCTCTATAGCTTCATCTTTTGTAGAATTAAATATTATAGTTTTTTTGGATTTAGATACTACTATTTTTTTATGATGTTTTCTAATAATTGGAATTATTTTATCTGGTAACAAATATTTTAATTTTACTGAGTAATACTTCTTTTTCAACTCAATTTTTTTAATATAATAAACAGTTCCATACTTACTTAAATATAAATCATGTTTATATAAAACCACCCTAATCCACTAAAAACTAAATTTCAAGAGTTGAGCGATAGAGTCATCTAAATCCCATCTATTGTTAATGAGTTGTTCTTGTATAGATTTTGTACCATTTAGGTGCAAGATATTTAAAATAATGCTTCTGATAATTGTCATTAAAAATGGATTTAGATGAGCATTATGGTCATCTTCTAAAAGTGTATTATCTTTGTATTGGTGCATTGTTTCTACCTTCCAATGGAGTAAAATTTTATCATGAAAGAACTCCGCATTTTCACGAAAATTTGCTATACAGAACTGAATTCTAGTACTATTTGTCACTTCTCCAGTTTTATGATTTGTCTTGTGTATTTTTTTAATGGTTTTAATGATTGAGCGAACATGGGTGATTTCATTATGATAAAAAGTAGTCGGTTGATATATAAATACCTCTCTATTTATCCGCTCATTAGACTGCTGGATTGGTTTAGCTTTATAAGTGCTTGATGGTTTTATCTCTCTTGATATTTCATCTATTTTATCAAGAAGTGTTTTTTGGTTATCTTTAACTTTAGCAATATATTTTGAACCACTCTGCTCAATAGAATCAAGAGTTTTTTTGTGTGTTCATCGCATCAAAGGTAAAGAGAAATTCAGGTATTTCATTTGATTTCTCTGCAATTTTTTGATGAGCAATAACTACACCTATCTCTGATAGAACTGCACCAACAACTTGTATAGCCTTTTGGTCTTTATATCTACTACCATTCATCACTTTACCATCTACGCTTAGATGTTTTCCTGTAGTATCGACATAAATTCTTATCCATTCTCTGAACAAAAGTTCTACTGCCTCACTATCAACTTTTGCAAGTATATCTGAGACAGCACTTCTTTTTGAACATGTTTATCTATCCAAATAGAAATTCGTTTGTAATCTGTAGCTCCCATTAGTCCAGCTAATATAGCTAGATATAAAATATGTTCTAGTTTATGCCGTTTCCCTTGACCTTTACGATGGTCTGGAACTCTTGATAGTAACTCTAAAAGTTTATTTGATTCAGCTATTTTTGCATAGCCTTTTCTTGAACGCTTTTGTGCTAATTTATCTCTTGCTTTTATTGCCATTTTCTTATCACCTTGTTTTTCTCAAAAGCAAGCAATAATTATTCCACTTTTAATTTCTAGTTATTAATGGATTGGGGTGCCCAACCCTTAGCCCATTCCGATACTAAGAACAATATTTGCTTATAGCTCTAAAAGGGGCAGAAATGAGCAATAAATTATTAGAAATTTTTAAAGAGGAAATATCAGAGCAAGGAAGAGAACAAGCGAGACAATATAGTTTACCTATGATGATGTATTTATCGGTAATTGCAATTCTGATGGGTGCAAAGAATCCAATTGAAATACATCAATGGATGAAGAATAACGGTAAACGAAAAGAGATAAAAAAACTATTAGGTGTAGAATTTTTTAAAGCCCCAGGAAAATCAAGAGTGTATGACTTTTTTGAAATAGTTGATAAGATTGAATTAGAAAAAGCCTTCCGCAGATGGATACGAATTTTTATAGATATACCAGCACATGCAGTAGCAGCCGTAGATGGTAAAGTTCTAAGAGGAAGTGCAAATGCTAAAGATAATGCAGTATCTGTTTTATCTGCAGTTTTAGCAGAAACAAAATTAATTATTGCCCATAAAGAGATAGACAAAAAGTCTAATGAGATACCAGCATTTCAAGAACTAATAGGTGAGCTTGATGAGACATTTAGTTATGGCTTTGATGCTTTAAACACACAAAAAAACTCTTAAAAAGGCATCTGGTAGCGGTTCAAAGTTTATAGCAAAAGTAAAAAAGAATCAAAAAACTTTACTGTCGCTAGCTAAAGAGATAGAGGAAGCTTCTTCTATCGATTCAAGTTTTCAAATGGAAATTAAACAATCAAATGATTTCATACAAAGAAATATATATGTGTATCAAAACTGTATATATCCATGGGATGGTGTTTTTATTCATTCAGTAATCAGAGTTGATAAAATTGTTAATTGCAAAGAGACAAAGACACATTACTATATCTCAAATGATACAGATAGTGCAGAATCATTTTTGCAAAAGATACTCCAAGAGTGGAGTGTTGAGACAATGCACTTTTATAAAGATACAGCACTTAATGAAGATAGATGCAAAATTAATAAAGGTGCATTTAGTTTTTCAATTTTAAGAAGTATTGTAATCAATATTCTTCATCTTAATAAAGTTCAAAATATAGGTAGAAAAATTGTTGATACAACTCAAAATTTAGCTGAGGCTTTGATGCTCTTCTCTATGATAAGATTGGAATATGGGTTTATTAAGGATTGTTTAGTATTGGAATAGGCTACTATCTTGGTATTAAAAAGCAACATAATAACACTCAAATACCATATAAGAAATCAAAGCTACATCCATTAACTGATACACAAAAAAATCAAAATAAAAGAGAAGCTTCAGCTCGCATATGTGTTGAACATATCAATAGACTTCTCCTAAAACCTTTTTCAATATTTGGATATATGTCCCTACGCAGTTACTTTAATTTAAAATATAAGAGTAATTTCAATATTACTAAAATATAATCTTGCTAAAGACTATAAACAGGTATCTAAAGGGAGGTATTACTATGAGCTTTTAGGAGAAGTCCAATGCTAAATTAAAGACTTTTCAAATCCTTAAACAGAAATATCGTAACCGTAGAAAAAGGTTCAATCTTCGCTTCAATCTGATATGTGGATTAGTTAATTTTGACCGTGGATTTGAGGTTGCTGGAAAATGAGTTTTGCAAGAAGTCTATTCTATAACTTCAATAGAAGACATGGTTCTTTAAGAAAAGAACTCAAAGTCAGAACTCCTTTTGATGCAGTTCAAAGTTGGTTTCAAACGAAGCCTGAAATATTTAAGATTTTACCAAGTGAGTTTCAAGATATTGCTTTTGAAATGGTACAACGTGGTGAAACTTGACATCAAATGATACAGATAGTGCAGAATCATTTTTGCAAAAGATACTCCAAGAGTGGAGTGTTGAGACAATGCACTTTTATAAAGATACAGCACTTAATGAAGATAGATGCAAAATTAATAAAGGTGCATTTAGTTTTTCAATTTTAAGAAGTATTGTAATCAATATTCTTCATCTTAATAAAGTTCAAAATATAGGTAGAAAAATTGTTGATACAACTCAAAATTTAGCTGAGGCTTTGATGCTCTTCTCTATGGTAAGATTGGAATATGGGTTTATTAAGGATTGTTTAGTATTGGAATAGGCTAAGTACTGGTCATAATTTATCAAAGTCTATAATAGAGTCCAACTCTTTAAGAAATGAATTTACTTTTTCTAATCTTGATGTTACTGCTATATCTGAAAATGTATTGTTTGTATCTTTAAATGCCACTTTTTACCTCTTCTTATTAGTGATGTTATTTTAGCTGAAAAGTGCTTTTAATGCCTTTAAATAGGTTGCTTTGTTGGATTATACTGTGCAGTGGTCTTGTTAACTGTACTTTGCTAAAATATGAACAAATGTTAATTACATTTAGCTATAAATAAACAAATGTTCATATAATAATAAAAGGTTCAAAAATGTCTGAAAAAATACTATCCGTTAAATCAAACTCTACAAAATTAAAAATACTCAAAGAATCTAAAGCCCTATTCTCTCAGCTAGGCTATAAAGGTACTAGTGTAAGGAAAATAGCTTCAAAGGTTGGAATTAGAGAAAGTGCTTTATATAATCACTTTAAAAACAAAGAAGAGATATTTTTAAATATTACAAAAGATATTTTTGTTTCACCCTTCTCTTTTTCTATTCAAAGCATTCAAGAATCAGCATCAAAAGGAAAGCCTTTTTTAAAAAAATATGCAATGCAGTACAAGTTACTAACTTTTGATAAAGATAATGAAAGTATGTTCCGTATAGTACTTATAGAACTATTGCAAAATAAAATATTTAGAGAACAATTTATGAGTCAATTTCATGATAAAAATGTAAAAATTCTCTCAGAAGGTTTTTTTATTATGATGAAGAACAATTTAGTACACCCTGGTGATCCAATGATGATGTCCTATGAATTTTTGTCTACTCTATTTTATATCAGACTTCAAATAACACTTTTACGATTTGATAAAATTTCAACAAATTCCTTATCAACTCAATTTGAAAAACATGTTGATTTTTTTTGGGCTAATATTGCAATATAATTCTTTATTTAAGTATATTTTTTGTAACTCTAAGTAACTATCTATTTCTCAATTAAGTATATTAAAATATATATTTTTGTTTCATATCTACTATTGATAGTTTATAGAGCCTCATTCTTTTCTATAAATGTTACTACACTACCCATATTTAATAAGTAGTATTCTAAGATAAAATAGTATTTTAAATAGTCTTAATTTTTTTAAAAAAACTTATTTAATTGATTCAAATTATTAAGAAAGTTTCCTACTCTAGCTACTTTTATACAAAAATTAGTGACTATTATCTTCTCTTTTTTGGCTTATTTATTTTATCTTAATAGAGATTTGAAAACTCTTGCACAAAGTAAAATACAATAAAATATTTAAGTTCTATAAAGATTTTATTCGCTACCATAAGGCACAAATTCGTGTTTTAAAAGATTTGAATGCAATAACTGTTACTTTCTATCTAAAAAACTTTGATATCTAAAATTACTAAATTAGATATGGAATTTAAGAATATTTTATACATTTTTTGTGTATTTTTTTCGAACAACTTTTTTATAAATATAAGGAGTCAACTATGTTGAAAAAAGTAGAAGTAGGTCCTGCTGGCTATATGCCTCAGTCAGCACCGCAGATGGGAGTTGAGCTTGCACCAGAAGGTCAAGCTTTACTTTATGGAAATGCGGTCACACCAGAAGAAGCGATGAGAGATGCAGCTATTGCATTACTCACAAAGAAGAATCCAACCATATTTCCTGGACCTCAAGTTCTATGGGACTGGAAAGAAGATGTTGCAGAAAAAGCAGCTGCTATATTAGATCTTGCGTCTGAGATTCCTAATTGTAAAATCATTCCAATGCCAGATTATAGACCTAAATATCCAAAGATTGATGTTAAGGCTGAAATTAATCCAAATCATCCGAATCTAACAATTTTAGACAATAAGATTGAAGCTTGTATTTTTGTTGGTGTTCATTGTCACTATGCAAACCTTACACTAAGAATGATCCGTGCAGGAACAAGTTGTTATACAATTGCATTATGTGCTTATATGGGACATGAAGAAGCGATGGCATCAATTAGAGATTTACACGCATCAGATATTCAAAAATTCAAAGAAATTTTAATTGAAGAAAGAAATAAATTAGGCATTGAGTGGACTACTACTCTACCACCTGAAAATCCATCTTTACCAAAAGAGGATTTTGGAACATTGTCACCTGCTGATTATGGCGAGTATAGAAGTCTCATCATGTCTAAAAAAGGTGAACATGTTGCTGAAGTTGAATAAAGGAGAAATGAAATGAGTCCAAATGTAAAACCAAAATTAAATAAAAAACAAGTAGATATAAATTACCTACTAAAAGAAGCTCCAAGAGAGCAGCATTTTATTACAGGTGCGCAAGCAATGTCTGAAGCTGTTAAAAGAGCAAGTGTTGATATGGCGATTGCTTACCCAATTACACCACAATCAGAAGTAATGCACCTTGTTGGTAATGTTTATGCAGAAGGTCATATTAAAGAATATTATAGAGCTGAAGAAGAGCTTGGTACGATGTCGGCTATCGCTGGTGCGTCAAGAGCAGGTGTTCGTCTCTTTACAGCAACATCAGGGCCAGGACTTTTACGTGGACTTGAAGCAATTGTTTCATGGCCAGGACATAGAGTTCCAGCAGTTTTAGGTGTTTTAACTCGTGTTATTAATGCACCACTTTCAATTCAACCAGATAATCTTGAAATGGCATATATTATGCATTCAGGTATGGTTTTACTTCATGCTGAAAATCAGCAAGATACATTTGACTTTACATTAGCAGCCTTTGCTATTGCAGAAAAAGTTGATGTTTATATTCCAGTTGCAGTTGCTACCGAAGGTTTCTTCGTAACACATGCAAAAGGTTATGTTGATATGATGTCAGAAGATTTAACGCTTACTGAGTTTGATCCAGTTGCTGCACCAGTTCCCGCTATGGATAACGAAACTCCACCTGCGAGAATACAAAGAGATGCACCAGTCCAAAAGTCAAACTTTATGAGTTATTTAATTCACTCTGTATGGCAACAAGAAATCTGGGATTCAAATAGACGCGCTATGAAGTACATCTATGAATACCTTGGTGGACCAATCGAGGTTCAAAACCCTGAAGCTGATGTATTTGTTGTTGCATCTGGTTGTGCTGCTGCACAAGCTAGAGAAGCACACAGATACGCTCAAGAAGAAGGTTTAAGCGTTGGTTTAATCAAAGTAAGATCTATCAGACCATTTCCAACTCAAGAGATTAGAGATGTTACCGCAAATGCTAAAGCACTCATTATTCCTGAGCATAACATCATTGGTTGGTTATGTAAAGAGGTTCAAGCTGCTATTCCTAATGGTGGTATCGTTGTTGAGGGTCCAAGAGTATATGGCGGTATGACACTTCCAGTAGAACTAATTATGAAAGAAATTTATGATTCTCTTGGTATAGAGAACAATCTTAAATTATAAAAAGGAGATAAAATGAGTTTAAAATATATAACTCCCGTAGAGAGATTTAAAAAATATCTGCCAAAAGACTATGTAGAATTAGTTGATTACGGTCCATTTGGAAAGACTCAAGATCAAGCTGGTCCAGGTAATATGGGGCAATTCAAAGAGTTAGTAGAAGAGCATCCTATGTGTTCTGGTTGTTGGATGGCATATTATATTAGATTAATTTTTGCTTCGCTTCCATGCCCTGAAGAGACAGTAACAGTAGGTACAGCTGGGTGTGGTCGTTTGGCTATTTCTCAAGCTGCTGTTCCTTTTGTTTATGGAAACTATGGTGATCAAAATGCTATGGCTTCTGGTCTATCTCGTGCATTTAGATTACGCTTTCCTGATAAGACAAAAGATGTTATCACTATTGCTGGTGATGGTGGTACTATGGATATTGGTTTTTCTATGACTATGCACTCATGGATTCGTGGTGAAAGATTCACAACAATCATGCTTGATAATGAAGTTTATGGAAATACTGGTGGGCAAGAGTCTGGTATGTCTCCTAAGGGTGCTGTACTTAAAATGGCTCCATTTGGTAAAAACTTTGAGAAAATGCCTGCAACTGGTTTAGCAATAGCTGCTGGTTGTGTGTATGTTGTTAGAATGTCTCCAACAAATATCAAAAAAGCTGCAAAAGTTATCAGAAGAGCAATCTTTGTTGCTAGAGAAGTTGGTCCTACATTTATCCAAGCCTATACTTCTTGTAATATTGAGTACTCTATTCCTACTGAAGAAGTATTTGCGGATGCAAAAGCTCAAGAAAAAGATCGTTTCCAATTTGAAGAGTTTATGACTGATGAAGCAAAAGCAGTAATCGAGCGAGTAGAAGCTGAAGAAAAAGCAGCATCAAAAGCAAGAAAAGCAGCATCTAAAGCAGCTGCGGCGGAGGTAAACTAATTATGGCAGAAAAACAACAAAGATATAACATGAGAATTTCTGGGCTTGGTGGACAAGGTGTTGTTACCACTGCTCACATTCTTGGTTCAGCAATGGATTTTGCTGGTAAGTATGCATCTCTAGTACCATTTTTTGGTTCTGAGAAAAGAATGGCACCAGTTGAGGCTTATGTAAGAGCTTCAACACAACCAATCTATGAAGTGGGTGAAGTAATTTATCCAGATATTATTTTAATTTACCATGCACAAGTTGTTACGCACGGTAAATCATATACTATGCCTTTTTATACTGGTCTAAAGCCAAATGCTTTAATCATCATTAATACTGCTGTAGATGTTCTTACAGAAGATGATGAAAAAGTACTTAAAGATTTAAATGCTAAAGTTGTTCAATTTGATGCAACAGCACTTGCAATGAAAATTGCAGGTACTGAACTTGCAACAAACATGGCAATGATGGGTATGCTTCTTGGTCTTACAAAACTTGTAACAGAAGGTGACATTGAAAAAGCTGTAAGAGAGAGATTTTTAGGAAACTCTTTTGTTGCTTCTGGTGGTACAGCTGCTCTGGATTCTGCTATTGAGAAAAAGTTCAAGAAAAAAGAAGATTTACTTGCAAAAAATATGGAAGTTATCAACAGCACTTTTGAAATGGCAGATAGTATAGATATGACTACTGATGATTTAGTTATTCAGTTTAAAGTATAAGGAGATTAAATGTATTATGTAGCAAAAGTTGATTCAAACATGTGTGCTGAGTATAAATGTAACACATGTACTTTATATTGTCCAGAAGCAAATACGCTAATGTTCGATAAGGCTGGAAACACATCATGGGTTGATATTGATAGATGTAAAGGATGTGCACTTTGTGTATATGTATGTACAGATATGCTCAATAGAGACTGTATTACGATGGAAATGCCTAATGTTGGCGAGGGTTAAGCACTCTTTTTATTAGCCACCCTCTTGGGTGGCTTGATCTTATTCTCTATCAGTTGAGAATATAGTAAATCTAAACCTCCTTATAAAAAAACTACTAAATTATTTTAAAAAGTTAATTTTAAACAATAATGATAAAATACCATAATAAAAAGCAAAAGGATTGTAGTGAAAGTTACAGTAAAAAAAATTGATGATATAAATTTTATCATAAGTGGAACAGTTGCCAATAGCGTAATTGAAGATAAAATCACTAAATTTAAAGAAGAAGCTAAAAAAGAAAAGAAGAATGATTTATCAGATGAGCAATTAGAACAAAATGCAGCAGGTCAAGTTTTTAAAGATTTTGTAGATGCCGGAATAAAAGAAGCAAATATTGAAATAGAGACACTACTCGGTCAGCCAGGTATTAAAAAATATGAACAACAAGAAAACAGTGTTTACTTTGAAGTTGATTTATCAATAAGCCCAGAGATAAATATTGATATAGACTATAAAGATGTATTGCCTAGCTACAATAAACCGATTGCAGATCCAAAGGCTGTAGAAGCTAAACTCGCAGAATTTGCACTCCAACAAGCTCCTTTTAAAAAAATAGAAAAAGCAAGGGCAGTTCTTGATGGTGATGTTACTGTTCTTGATTTTACAGGTTATGTGGATGGTAAAACATTTGAGGGTGGTAGTGCTGAAAAATTTAACCTCAAGATAGGTTCTAAATCATTTATCCCAGGATTTGAAGAACAGGTTATCGGTATGGAGTACAAAGAAGAAAGAACGATTATAGTTAGTTTTCCAAATGATTACCAAGCAGAAGACTTAGCGGGAAAAGAAGCTAAATTTCTTGTAAAACTTCACCAGATTCAAGAACAAAAAGCAGATACACCAGATGATGCTTTTGCACAAAGAATACTCGCAGACACAAATGCCACGCTTAAGACACTTAAAACAAAGCTAGCAGAACAAATAACATCAGCTGAACTCTCAGAACTTTATATGAATGAGCTTAAACCAAAAATTATACAAGCTTTACTTCCAAAATTTGATTTCACTTTACCAAACAATATAGTAGAACAAGAAATAGACGCAAAAGTGCGTGAGAAAACAAAATCCTTCAATGAAGAAGAACACAAATCTTATATAGATAATAAAGAAAAATTTATAGAGCTTAGAGCATCTGTACTTGAAGATGCAAAAAAGAGTGTAAAGACAGCTCTCATTATTGAAGCTTTAGCAAAAAAAGAGGGTATAGAAGTTCATGAGCAAGAGGTTCATGCAGCACTAGGTTATCAGGCTATGACGACTGGTCAAGATGCTCAGGAATTAGTAAAATATTATGAAGATAACAACTTAATAGCATCAGCAAAAATTGGGCTTACTGAGGATAAACTTTTTGGAGTTTTACTTGGATTCCATCAGTCATAGTAAGGCTTAATACTTATGAATATCAAAAATGATGACTGGATTCAAAAAATCTGGATTTGGGCAGATAAAAATAATATTTCAGATTTACAATGGGTAGAGCATGACTCTTATTTAAAGTCTGGCTACTTCAAAGGTTTACCAAGAGATAAAAAAACATTGCTAAATCTAACAGAACTTAATCTTTTAGGTTTTCAACTCAATGATTTACCTATAGAAATAGGGAATCTTATTAAGCTAAAAAAGCTCTATCTTTTGGGAAATAATATTACTCATTTACCCTTAGAAATATCTTATCTTCTTAACTTAGAAGAATTATACCTAGCAGGAAATCAATTAAGTGTACTCCCTAAGCAGATAGGGGAGTTAAAGAGCCTTAAATACCTACTCCTTCAAGAAAATAAAATTACAACTATACCTAAAGAGATAGGAAAACTTCTTAATTTATTAAGCTTAGAACTTGGAGGTAATAAGCTTACATCTTTACCCATGGAAATAGGAAAACTTAAAAATTTAAATAAACTAACTTTTTGGAAAAATAAACTGGTAAAATTACCTCAAGAAATAGAAGGTCTTACAAACTTACAAGAATTTGATTGTCTTTATAACAAAATAGAATTAACAAAAGAAAATATTCAATGGTTAGAAAATTTAATGGCTAAGAATTGTGAGCTTTGTATTTAAAGTTTGACTTAGAAAATTACATTTAGCGATAGGAAACAAGACAGCTAATGAGGTTTATTTTAAAGCTATTAATAATTTAGATACTAAATTGTTACAAAAAGTATCGTAGCTTGATGGAATAAGAAAACTTGATTAAGTACTCTTGACAATGGGGAGATTATATAGCACTTAATTAGCTATTAACACTATAAGTGTATAATTAATATAATTTTATTAACAAAGGAATAGATATTGAGGAAAAAGGCAATTTTAGTTATTACTGATGGGATTGGGTATAGCCCTAAAACTGAGTATAATGCTTTTTATAATGCAAAAAAACCAACTTATGACAAATTATTTAAAGAAGTTCCTCACTCACTTATAGATACATCTGGATTAAGTGTGGGTCTTCCTGAGGGTCAGATGGGAAACTCTGAAGTGGGACACATGAGTATAGGAAGTGGAAGAATTTTATACCAAGACTTAGTTAAAATATCTCTAGCTCTTAGTGAAAATACTTTAGAAGATAACAATGAATTAATAACATTGATGTCAAAGTCAGATAGACTACATCTTATAGGTCTTTTAAGTGATGGCGGGGTTCATTCTCATATAGAGCATTTTATAGGTCTTGCAAAAATCGCTTCAAAAAATGGCAAAAAAGTTTTTCTTCATCTCATAACAGATGGACGAGATGTTTCCCCTACATCCGCTGCAAAATATATAAAAATACTCGAAGCTGAACTTGATGACAATATGAGTATAGCTACAATTTCTGGGCGTTTTTATACAATGGATAGGGATAATAGATGGCAAAGAGTGCAACGAGGATATGAAGCTATAGTGGATGCAAAACCTATGACGGACTGGGATCCTCAGATGTATATAGGGCATTCTTACTCGCTTGGGGAAACAGATGAATTTGTTGAGCCTACTGCATTTGAAGGTTATGAGGGAATTAAAAATGGAGATTCTGTATTAACTGTAAACTATAGAAGTGATAGGATGAGAGAGTTAGTAAGAGCATTAGGTGATCTAAGTTTTAGTGAATTTCCAAAACACCCTTTAGAGATAAATTTAGCAACAATAACACAATATGATAAAAGTTTTAAATACCCAGTACTATTTAAAAAAGATGTTCCCAAAAACACTTTAGCAGAGGTGATTGCATCTCAAGGTTTAAGACAATTTCATACCGCAGAAACCGAAAAGTACGCACATGTCACTTTTTTCTTAAATGGTGGGATAGATGAACCTTATGAAAATGAAACAAGAGTTCTAATCCCATCTCCAAATGTTAAAACTTATGATATGAAACCAAAGATGAGTGCAGATAAGGTTGGAGAGGCAGTGTTAAAAGCTATGAATGATACTTATGATTTCATAGTAGTAAATTTTGCAAATGCTGATATGGTAGGTCACACAGGTGATATGGAAGCTGCAAAAGTTGCAGTAAGTGCAGTTGATGAACAACTTGCTAAGATTGTACAAAGTGCAAAAGATAATGACTATGCTTTAGTTCTCACATCAGACCATGGAAACTGTGAAGAGATGAGAGATGATAATGGTAACACTCTTACAAATCATACAGTAGGAAAAGTATGGTGTTTTGTTATGGCTGATGGAGTGACAAAAGTAGAAGCTGGTGCTTTGAACAATATCGCCCCAACAGTTTTAAAACTTATGGATATAAAGATACCCTCAGAGATGGATCATAGTTTAGTATAATTAAGCCCTATTTAATTTTTTTACTAGCACAAGTTAGATATAATTAAAAGGTAATATACATATTGTAAATTCTCATACTTTTTCAGTAAATTTATTTTTAAGACTTTAGTTTTAGTAGAGAGTGTTGTGTAAGAAGTCTAGTATACATAAAAGAATAGAAGAGTAAAAAATATGAATATGCAGATATTAGAAAATCATTCTATTAAAACCATTGAATTATTCGCTGGTGTTGGTGGGTTTCGTCTAGGCTTAGAAAATGTTAAAAATCATAATAAAAATTTTAATATAGTTTGGAGTAATCAATGGGAACCAACAACAAAAATACAACATGCTTCACAAATATATGAAAAACAATTTGGAAAATATAATCACTCTAATGAAGATATTTCTAAAGTAAAAGTTATTGATATACCAGATCACGATATGCTCGTTGGTGGATTTCCTTGTCAAGATTATTCAGTAGCAAGTACCTTGAAAAATTCGCATGGGATTAATGGAAAAAAAGGTGTTTTATGGTGGGAGATTTATAGAATACTAGAAGAAAAAAAAGAAAAATCTCCTAAATACTTACTACTTGAAAATGTTGATAGATTATTAAAATCTCCTGCCTCTCAAAGAGGCAGAGATTTTGCAATTATTTTATCATCTTTAAATGCTTTAGGTTATGCTGTCCAATGGAGAGTAATAAATGCAAGTGAATACGGTATGCCACAAAGAAGAAAAAGAGTATTTATTTTTGCTTCAAAAAAAGGCACAGATTTTTACAATAATTTGAAAAATAATTCTATTAGCGATAACTTAAATATAAAAGGCTTATTTGCTAAAACATTTCCTATCAAGAAGATAGATAAAAAAAATATCATTTTAAAAAAGTTAAGTGATAACTTAGTAGATATTACAAATAGTTTTAATGTTCAAACACCAAAAACTAATGCTTTTTGGGAAACTGGATATATGATAGATGCTGTTTACCATACATCACGAATAGAAGTAGATTATAATGGAAATTATTCTGTTTTAGGTGACTTTTTACAAGATGAAAATAGTGTATCAAAAGAGTTTTATATCAATGATGAAGAATTAAAAAAATGGGAATATCACAAAGGCTCAAAATCAATACAAAGAGTTAATAAAACTACAGGACATAAATATACATATTCAGAAGGGAGTATGGGATTTCCTGACTGTTTAAATAAACCATCAAGAACTATAGTTACTGGAGAGGGAGGTCCAAGTGCATCAAGATTTAAACATGTTGTGCTTATTAATGGCAAACATAGAAGATTAACACCCATTGAGTTAGAACAACTTAATATGTTTCCTAAAAACCATACCAAAGGTCTTAGCGATACAAAAAGAGCATTTTTGATGGGTAATGCTTTAGTTGTAGGAATAGTTGAGAGATTAGGAAATGCAATTTTAGAAGAAATTAAGTAAGTAAAACTATTTATTAGGATATAGAATGGATAAGAGAAGAGATAGAGTACAGCCAGTAAGATTATCCTCAGAATTTTTTCCTTTAGATATACACAAATCAATGTTTATTAATGATTTGACAATTACTATTCCTGCTTATTACGTCAAAATATGGGCTAGTGAAATATTGAATCAACATGATAGAAATAATCGAAAATGGGAGATTGATATAAAATATGAATCTCCAAAAGAACTAGGAAAACAAACTTATAATTTTAAAGCAAATTTAACTTTATCTTTTATTAAAAAGCGGAGTCAAGAAAGTAGCTATAGGCTCAAATGGAATAATGAATTTGCTATACAACTTGCTAAAGATTATCCAAAAAGTTTTGTTAGAGCTTTGGAATTTCATATAGGGGATGAATATTATAAAGATTTAAAATATACTGAATTTGATATCGGTGGATTTAAAGAACAATTACAAGTAAAAATAGTATGGGAACTCAATAAACCTGTTGTTGTAATCAAAGAATTTTTTCGAGTTCGAGATGAGGTGCAAGGTTTTCCTAAAGTCTTTAAAGAATTAAGTTCTTATTTGATCGCTGATTATTTATTGAGTTCAGAAGATGAGTTACTTAGACGAATCCAAGTTACAGAGTGGAAAAAAAGAATTGAAATAACAAAAGAATTAAAAGAAAATAATATCTATATATTATTAAATAGAGAGGAAAAGGAAGTATATTTTGGCGAGACAAAACAATCCTTATCTAAAAGGTATCCAATGACTCAAAAACATCATTCTTTTGATAATTGGAATGAATATTCTGTAATTCAATTACCCCCTGAAACATCTAATCATACTAGATTGCTTATTGAGCGTGTATTAATCGCCACTGGATCAAAATTATTTCCAAATAAGATATATAATGAGACTCCTATCCTCAATGAAGATAATGGATTAAAACTTAAAAATAAAAAAAAATAGCTTAAGTGAGTAAAACTTTTTACAGAGATTAGAATTTCATTATTTGAGTATTTTATAAAAATACTCAAATAATCAAATAAAAATTAATCTTATAATATTTGGTTAGTGAATGTATTATACAAGGATAAAAAATGATATTTACTGGAAACAATGTTTTAGTTACAGGTTCAAGTCGGGGTATTGGTGCAGAAATTGCGAAAACTTTAGCAACTTATGGTTTAAAAGTATGGGTTCACTATAGAAGTGGTGCTGTTGAGGCTGATGCAGTGAAAGAGGCTATAGAATCGGCTGGTGGAAAAGCTGCGGTGATTGGATTTGATGTAAGTGATGAAGCAGCGTTTGTTGATGCTATCAAAACTATACTAGATAGTGATGGGGAACTCTCATACCTTGTAAATAATGCAGGAATTACAAAAGATAAACTAGCACTTCGCATGAAAAATGAAGATTTTATGTCGGTAATTAATGCAAACTTAACATCTTGTTTTGTTGGTTGTCGAGAATCTATGAAAGTGATGAGAAAGAAAAAATTTGGTTCAGTTGTTAATATTGCTTCTATTATTGGCGAAACTGGTAATGCTGGACAAACAAATTATGCAGCGTCAAAGGGTGGAGTAATTGCAATGACTAAAAGTTTTGCTTTAGAAGCTGCAACAAGTGGGATACGTTATAATACCGTAACTCCAGGTTTTATCGCTACAGAGATGACCGAGAGTTTAAGTGATGAGATAAAAGATGGTATCAATGCAAAAATTCCGATGAAAAGAATGGGCAAGGCTAGTGAAGTTGCACAAGCTACAGCATTTTTACTCTCAGACCACTCTAGTTACATCACTGGAGAAACTCTTAAAGTAAATGGTGGGATGAATATGGCATAATCATATATTTTAGTTTTTTGTGATAAAATTACAAAAAATTTAAGATAATATAAATGAGGAAAATAAAAATGGATACACAAAATACTATAGAAAAGCTTGATGAAAAAGTATCAGAGATACTACAAAAATTATATGACTTAAAAGCTGAAAATGAAATGATACGAAATGAGTTAATCACATTAAAAGCAGAAAAAGAGATAAAAGATCAAGAGATGGAAAGACTCTCCGAAGAGAATGTAATGAAAGATTTAGAGATAGAAGAAATACTTACTAAAATAGAAAGTATTTTAGGTTAGAAACTTATGATAAAGAAAATTGGTTTACATATAGGTGGTCGCCGTTTTGATATTGATATTGATATTGATGGAGATTTTGCAAAGTTTTTAGAGTATGAGATGGCTAAAGATTTCAATATCGAAGGAAATAATGACTTAAAGTTATTACTCCAAGCTTATGTAAGGAAAAATCATGAATTGTATGTGCAAGAAAGAAAAATAGAAAAACTGAATAAAAAACTAAATAATTTATAATTATTAAAGTAAAAAATGGTATAATTCCGTTCTTTCAATATAGATTATATGCGCTCGTAGCTCAGCTGGATAGAGTATTGGTTTGCGGTACCGAGGGTCACAGGTTCGAATCCTGTCGGGCGCACCATTAATTGTAAGTAAAATTTTATAAATTTATCTCATTCTTAATGATCTTCGCTAATTCTGAACACTTTTTAATTTTCTGAGAATAATTAGTATTATTTTCTAACAAAATATCAATAAATGCACTGCCGACAATTACCCCATCTGCTCCACGTACTTTTTCTTTAGCTGTGTTTGCATTTACTCCGAATCCTACATAAGTTGGAGTTTTTGTATATTTTTTAATGGATCTAAGAAATTTTTGTAAATCTTCACTCGTACCTGAACCTGTTATTCCTGTGTATGCAACCATATAGATAAATTTTTGAGCATCACTTACTATCTTTTTAATCCTCTCATCACTATCTGTCGGAGCGACAAAACTAATATTAGCAATATTAGAGTTTGAAAATAAATTTTTATAAAAAAGAGCTTCTTCATGTGGTAAATCAGGAATAATAAAACCATTTACTCCTATTGTTTTTGCTAGGGGGATGAGTTTATCCATATCTTGTTGATAAAAACTATTAAAATAACCCATCCAAAGAGTATCTATCTTAGGCGAAATGGCTTGCGAAATTTCAAGTAAATGCTCAAATTTAAATCCAAGATTTAATGCTTTATGGTTTGCTTTTTCTATCAAAGGACCATCTGCTACAGGATCGGAAAATGGGATGCCTAACTCAAGTGTATCAACGCCATTTTCACTAAGTGCTAAGGCTAAATCAATACTAAATGATTTTTCTGGATACCCAGAGGTTATAAATGCTACTAATTTTTTCAATTATTTATCCAAGTCGGGTATTTTTAGGAGAGAGAATTTTATTTTATCTAGTTTTTCATCTAATTTAAAGTTTTGATGCCAAGCGGCAAACATATCACTTATTTTGAGCAACCAAGTGATGGTTTCTTCATTTACAGGTCGAGTACTTAATCTTAATTGTTCTAACTCATCTTCAACAAGTGTAGCAAGTCGTGACATAGGGACTATCTGTAAGTATCCTGAGGCAGATTTAATGTTATGAAAAACACGGAAAAGTTCATCTATACTTCTTCTTTGCCTGTTTGATTTAGATAAATCTAAAATCATTACCTCCATACTATCAATCATCATGGAATAGTGATCTAAAAACTCATGAACTGTTTCAAAATCAAAGTTAGTATTTAAATCACTTTTTATACCCATCAAATAATTCTCCCATTAATGTAATTGTAGCACTTTTTAGTTAAAATTCGTTCTATACTATTTTTAATAACAACTAAAAGAGATTTATTATGAAAAAAAAAATGACTATACTTTCTATAAAAAAATCAAAAGGTCATACCCCTTTGGTAATGATAACAGCCTATGATGCACTTTTTGCGTCATTATTTGAAGATGAGAGTGACATGATATTGGTAGGAGACTCCTTAAATATGAGCTTTTCAGGTAAAAATGACACTTTAAGTACAACGATTGATCAGATGATTTATCATACAAAAGCAGTTTGTAATGGTGCAAAAAACAGTTTTATTATATGTGATATGCCATTTGGGACTTACACAAACAATGAGGATGCCTTACTTAACTCTATACGAGTTTTTCAAGAAACTGATGCAGATGGTGTAAAGATTGAAGCTGGGAAAGAAAAAGCACATATTGTAAAACATTTAACATCAAATGGTATCGCTGTTTGTGGTCATATCGGTCTTTTACCTCAGTCGGTTAGAAGAGAGGGTGGGTATAAAGTAAAAGGAAAAACAAATGCTGAATGCTTATCTCTTATAGCGGATGCTAGAGCGATCGAAGAAGCAGGTGCTTTTTGCATAGTTATAGAAGGAGTTCTCTCTAAGGTTGCTCAAGAGATAGCTAAAAGTGTAGATATACCTCTTATTGGAATAGGGGCTGGGGTTGATGTAGATGGACAAGTATTAGTTTTTTCTGATATGTTAGGCTTATTTGAAGAGTTTAAACCTAAGTTTGTCAAAAAATATCTTGATGGGGCTGCTTTAGTAAGAGAATCTGTAAAAAATTATGCGAATGAAGTTAAAAGTCGAAATTTTCCAAAAGCTGAACACACTTATTAAAGTAGTACTTTAGTTACTATTTGGACAAATTTTCAAGAGGAATTTTTTAATGAAACCACAATACTTTATATCCATACTTTTTGCTATAGCTTTATACTGGATGTATCTTTTGTACGCACCCTTTATTTTAAGTATTTTAATCGCAGCACTTTTAGCTGTTTCAACATCAAGTATTCAGTGTTATTTAGAAAAATTATTACGTTCAAAATTTTTTGCTTCTATAGTTTCAAGTTTACTTTTAGCAGCTTTATTTTTCGCACCCTTAGGTTATTTCTTAACCACCCTTACAATGGAGTTAAATACTATAAATCCTGAAGATATGGTAAAAATTGATTTATATATTCAGGAGTTTATAAAATCTCCACCTGATTATTTAAAATTTCTAGTTCCTTTTGTAAATGATGCCTTAGAAAATATTAATACAAATACAGTCACTGCAAATGCGATATTTCTTACAGGAAAAATAGGTGCTTTTAGTGCTGGTTTTTTAAAAAATGCCTTTCTTGTGATTATATTTTATTTTTTTGCTCAGTATAATGGTTCTTATGTTCTGACATTTTTAAAGCGTGCCATACAAATGTCTGTAGAAGAAACCGAACTTTTAGCAAAAGAGCTTTCATCTGTTATGAGTGTTGTATTTTATTCTATCATAACAACAGCCATGTTTGAGGGGGTTTTATTTGGACTTGCCATATCGTATATAGGATATAACGGTCTTTTATTCGGTATTATGTATGGATTTGCATCACTTGTTCCTGTTGTTGGAGGTGTTTTGATGTGGCTACCATTTATGATATATGAATTTGCATTTGGAAATGATTCTAATGCGATTTTCATAGCAGTTTATTCTATTGTTGTTATCTCTATTATAGCAGATACATTTATCAAGCCTCTTATCATCAAAGGTATTAACAAGAGACTTCTTAAAGATGATGATGCAAAAATGAATGAACTTATCATCTTTTTTGCAATCATAGCGGGACTTGCGACTTATGGTTTTTGGGGAATGATTTTAGGACCTGCTATTACCGCATTTTTCTTCACTATTTTGAAGCTTTTTGAAGCAAGAAGTCATGAATTTAAACTCAAGGACAATCATGTTTTATAGATAGTAGGATGATCATTTTTAAATCTTCTATGAAGCCAAAACCAAAATTTTGGCTCTTTTTGTATTAAATCAGCTAACCAATCAGCTTGAAGTTGTGTTGCTTGTAATATATCAGCATCTATATCATCTGTTTTTTGTACCTTTATTTCATCAAATAGCATAAGGGTATAATTTTGTTCATCATCAGTTCTCATAGTTACAGGTATTATTGCAGCATTAAATTTTCTTGCTAAATAAGCTGGTGTTGATGTTTGGCGAAGAGCCTTGCCCATAAAGTTTATAATCACGCCATCTTTTTGGCTAATATTTGTATCTATTAAAAGACCACAGGCAAGACCATTTTTGAGATTTTTAACAAGTGGTTTTACAACATTCGTTTTTTCCATAGAGATATTGCCAAATTTATCTCTTGCTTCTAATAACCATTTTTCATATTGACGATTTTTCATCTTTTTATAAACGGCGATTAAAGGCTCTATAAATACACCAATAGAAGCACCACCAAGTTCCCAAGAACAGTAATGAGTTGTTACATAAATAACAACTCTTCCCTCTGCATGCACTCTTTGAACAGCTTGGATATTTTGTATCGTAATTTTTTTTTGTAAATCTTCTTTACTCATATGGCGAAGTTCCATCGCATGCAAGAAATTAAAAGACAAATTTTTAAAGGCATACTTTGTAATATCTTTTTTCTCTTGATCACTAAGTGTGTCATGAAAGATAAAATCTAAATTTTGCCTAGATACTTTCTTGTATCTACTTGAGAGATAATACCCTAGATTTGCAAGAAAAGAAAAAAATCTTTTTCTCCAAAAAGCAGGTAAATTCATTAAAAATTTCTCTAAGAGTAAAAATAATTTAAATCCCATCGTGTAAAAGCTCCATCGCTTTAGCGCTAATATCTTCCACAAGTATCTCTTTTATTGAAAAATCATTTTTATTTATTTTAAAAATATTAACTTTTGAGGGAGATTGTAAGCCTATATTTATTTTTGTCTCATAAATCATACGTTCATTTGTAGGTCCAAATAATGTAATAGAAGGAATATTTTGAGCCCATGCCATATGTGTCGGACCTGTATCATTTCCAATAAGTAAATCGCAAGAACCAATATAAGAAACTAAATCGCTAAGTGATAATTTTGGAGCGAATGTAGCATGAGAACTATTATCACATATCCATTGTGCAATTTTTCTTTCCTCCTCCGAGCCCCAGATGATAAAACAGTTTTGCTTGAGTTGATTACAAACTTCTAAGATTTTTTCTTTTGGGTACTTTTTAGATTGCCATGATGCACCAATAACAATGGCAATATTTTTTTTATTGTTTTTGGGAAAATTATAATCTATTTGAGGAAATATTTTTTCTTTATTTGTAATCATTGTATCACTTATCTCAAATCCTAAAGCATCTGAAACAACAAAGGCATTTCTTTTTATCACATTTTCATCATAGGCAATATTAGAGCCTGTTTTGTAAAAAAAACTAGCAAAAGATTCTCTTATTGAATTTTTATCAAATCCATGTGTATTTTTACCAATAATTTTTGCAACTATACTTGATTTTATGAGACCTTGCATATCAATAATTAAATCAAATTTACCAAGTGAGCGTAAATAAGTAATCGTTTCTTTTAAAAGAGAGAAACTTTTTTCTTTTTTAAGCTTTTTAATATTGATACAATGCACAGCATCAACTAAATGATGTGTTTGTAACAAAGGTGCAAAAACCTCTTCTGTAATCCACTCTATTTTAGCATTTGGAAATTTTCTATATATAAATTGTAAAACTACAGCACCATTGATAATATCACCAAGAGCTGAGAGTCTAACAATCGCAATTCTATTTATATTTTTATTCATAGCTATAATTATATCGAATTTATTTATTATAAAGTATAGGTTACTATGATATAATTGACTAATGAAAGGAGATTAATATGGAGTTAAGTTATTTGGGCATTTTGCTGATAATTGCAAGTTTTGCTCTTGGTTGGTTTTTTAGTTATATCAAGTCTAGATTTGAAATTCGTGTATATAAAAGAGAATTAAAAGAGTTTCAAGAACATCTTAATAGACAGATGAAGATTACGGGAGAAGGACATAAAAATCTTGAACTGAATTTAGAAAATATTAAAAAAGAAAATGAGAATTTACGTATTTCAGTGAAGACGCTTGGGCAAAAACCAGGTCGTGCGGAGGTAAGACTTTTAAATATTTATGATGGAGCATTACGAAAAATGATGCTTAATGCTCCTGGCTTTTCTGGTGCATGGGAGGCTTCTCTTCAAGAAGCAGAACGAGAGTATGAAGAAAATGAAAAAGGCTTCAAGTCAATTATTAAAAAAGTATTTAGTCCAAGTTTAGCTCATAATACAGAACCCTCAAAAAACTTAGAAAATACAAAAGAGGGGTTTAGAAACTAATGGTAGCAAATGATATTCAACATTTTAATAAGGGAAGAACAAAAGCAAGAGCATATTTTTGTTATCTTTTTTCAAATAATTTACCCAATAAGGTACCAGAACTTTCTCAAAGTATGGTTGTTCCTCGTTTATTAAGTTTAAAAGCTGATTTACAAAACTGTGAGGGTGCATATCTTTTAGATTATCGTGGGCATCAAGTAACACCTACGTATTTACCAAATTCTCAAGAAGATAAAGATGGAATAGGACGAATACGATCGGACAGGGCGTATTATTATAGAGCTGTAAAAGAAAAACGCTGTACGATGACTGATCCTTACCCATCCTTAATTACACATGAGCTAACTGTTACTGCCTCTCATCCAATCTATGATGATAAGGGTAATTTAAAATTTGTTGCATGTTTGGATATGCCTCTTGAAGAAGTTCTAGCGATTTCAGAATTAAATACTTTGGATTCTATTTTTGCTAACTTTTTTAAATTTACATACATGTTTTTTGCTTTTGCTTTAACTGCTGTGGCATTATTATTATTTTTTCATGCTATTCAGAGTTTTTTTGTTGCAGAAATTTCAGCAGCACATATATCTATAGATGCTATGTTTAAAGCAACAATCTTACTCACGCTTTCTCTTGCCATATTTGATTTAGCTAAGACTCTTATTGAAGAGGAGGTTTTAGGTCAGCATAAAGATCATGATATATCTGGACCACATAAAACTATGGTGAAATTTTTAGGTTCTATCATTATTGCACTCTCTATTGAGGCATTAATGCTAGTGTTTAAGTTTGCAATTACTGATCCTGGGCATTTACTCAACTCTATGTATATCGTTCTAGGGGTTGCTTTACTTATTGTTTCCCTCGCAATATATATAAAGTTTACAAAACCACATGATGGTAAAAATACTTAATGATAGCAATTATTGATTATAATATGGGTAACCTAGCAAGCGTACAAAATGCTTTCACTAAATTAGGTTTTGCTACAGTTATCGAAAATGATCCTAATAAATTTAAAGATTACGATAAACTTATTCTTCCTGGTGTTGGAGCTTTTGGTGATGCAATGAAGCATTTAAAAGAGAGGGATATGATTGATGCCCTTAAAGAGTATGCTCAAAGTGGAAAATATATGCTAGGTATTTGTCTTGGAATGCAGTTGCTTTTTGATTCAAGTGAAGAGTTTGGTAAACATCAAGGACTTGGACTTATCAAGGGAGATGTGAAAGCATTTGATAAAAATATTTTTTTAGAACCTTTAAAAGTACCCCATATGGGATGGAATCGAATGTTTACTACAAATCATCCCTTGTTTAGTAATCTTGACAAAGAATATTATCTTTATTTTGTCCATACTTATCATGTGAAGTGTGAAAATGAAAAAGATAGTATAGGAAAAACAAATTACGGTTATGAATTTACATCGGCAGTAGCAAATAAAAATGTATTCGGAATACAAGCTCACCCAGAAAAAAGTCATGAAAATGGACTCAAAATTTTAGAAAACTTTATAGGATTATAATGACACTTTACCCCGCAATAGATTTAAAAGATGCAAAAGCAGTTCGCCTTACAAAAGGTATGATGGATAGTGCAAAGATTTACTCAGATGAGCCTTGGTCTTTGGTGAAAAAGTTTCAAGAGATGGGTGCGGAGTGGGTGCATTTAGTAGATTTAAATGGTGCTTTTGCAGGTGAGCCTAAAAACTTAGAACAGATTATTAAAATTCGTCAAAATTCTAATGTTAAGTTAGAACTTGGTGGTGGAATTCGTGATGAAAAAACTATTCAAAAGATGTTAGAAATTGGAATAGATAGAATTATTTTAGGTTCAATCGCTGTTAAAGATCCACAGTTTGTAAGAGACATGGCTTCTAAATATCCTATAGCCGTTGGCATTGATGCGATTGATGGTTATGTAGCAGTTGAGGGTTGGGGTAAAGTTTCTTCTATGAGGGCTACGGACTTAGCAAAAGAGTTTGCAAATGCAGGTGTTGAGGCTATTATCTGCACAGATGTGGGTAAAGATGGAACACTTGGAGGTGTGAATGTTGAATTTACACTTGATATAGCGAGAGCTAGCGGAGTGAGTACCATTGCTAGTGGTGGAGTGAAAGATGCATCAGATATTGAAGCTCTCATGGCTACAAAAGAGATTGATGGTGTGATTATAGGTAAAGCTTATTATGAAGGAACATTAGACCTTCCAAAAATGTTTTCACTTTTGAATTAATAATAAAATAAACAAATTTTTGCTACTATGTGAGGATTAAATCAAAAATATATTAAAGAAAAGGATTCCATTTGAAACTACTTGTTGTTGATGATAGCTCTACTATGCGTCGTATTATAAAAAATACTTTAGCAAGACTAGGATATAAAGATATTCTCGAAGGTGCGGATGGTGTTGAAGGTTGGAATCAAATGGATACTAATCCTGATATAGAAATGCTCATTACTGATTGGAATATGCCTGAAATGAATGGTCTTGAACTTGTTAAAAAAGTTCGTGCAGATGAAAGATTTAAAGATACTCCTATTATAATGGTAACAACAGAAGGTGGTAAAGCTGAGGTTATTACAGCACTAAAAGCAGGTGTTAATAATTATATAGTCAAACCTTTTACTCCTCAAGTTCTTAAAGAAAAACTCGGTGCAGTAATGGGTGTTTCTTAATAATGAAAGAATACTACTATGAATTAGTAGTTAAAGTTTCATCTCGCCATCCTCTTTTTTCAGATTTTTTATCAGATACTGTTCCTGTTGGTTTTGAAGAAAAAGATGATGGATTTATTATAAGAAGTGAAGACTCTTTAGAAACAATTACTTGGGGAATTGAACAGTTTTGTGAAGCACTTCAAAAAGCTTTAAATGAAACTATAGAAATAGAATGTATTGAGACAAAGTTGAAAAATATCGATTGGGTTGAGGAGTATCAAAAATCAATTGAGCCTTTATCTATAGGTAAATTTTATATTCATCCAACGTGGTCACAAGAAAAACCAAATTGTATAAATATAAAAATAGATCCAGCTTTAGCTTTTGGAACAGGACATCATCCAACAACGGCTTCATCTTTAAAAGCAATCTCCACATACCTTCGCTCAGGAGATAAAGTTTTAGATGTTGGCTGTGGTAGTGGTATTCTAGGTATTGGAGCAATGAAGCTTGGAGCGATTGTGGATGCCTGTGACACGGATATAATCTCAGTAGATAACGCTCTAGTAAATGCAGAATTAAACAATGAAAAATTCCATAATATTTGGGAGGGTTCATGTAATACTACAAAAAATAAGTACAATATAGTAGTGGCAAACATAGTAGCTGATGTACTTACCTTTATTGCAAAAGAATTGAAAAATGCACTAGATGATGGGGGTATTTTAATACTTTCAGGTATCTTAGATAAATATGAAAAAAGAGTGCTGAGCTTCTATAAAGATTGTGAAATACTTCAAAGAATCCACCAAGACGAATGGGTGACTTTGATAGTAAAATTAAAATAAAAGAGAAATAAATGTCCAATAAAGAATCAAATAATAATGATGAAAATAATTTTTTTAATAAAAACCCATTAATAACATTTGCTATTTTTTCAGTAGTGATGATTTTAGTATTTAAAGCACTCATTGGCGAGGGCAGTGGTACTATGAATGAGGGGATGACTAGTCAATCAAGCAGAGTTAAAGCGATTAGCTATTCAGAACTTAAATCTCTTATATCTACAAAAAGTCTCTCTAAGGTTGAGATTGGACAAACCTATATCAAAGCAAAATCCTCTGATGGACAAGTCTACACAACTAGAATTGTTCGAGGGGATACAAAGCTTACTGAAAGTTTAGAAAAGCAAGGGATTGAATATACTGGGTTTAGTGAAACAAATTGGTTTACAGAGATGTTTGGTTGGATGTTACCATTTTTGATGATTATCGGTATTTGGATGTTTTTTGCTGGACGGATGCAAAAAAGTATGGGTGGAGGAATTCTTGGCATGGGTAACTCTAAGAAAATGGTGAATTCTGAAAAACCTGATACAAAGTTTGATGATGTGGCTGGTGTTGAAGAAGCAAAAGAAGAGGTTCAAGAGATAGTGGACTTTTTAAAATATCCTGGGCGATATGTAGAAATTGGTGCAAAAATTCCTAAGGGTGTTCTACTTGTTGGCTCACCGGGAACTGGTAAAACTCTACTTGCTAAAGCTGTTGCTGGGGAAGCAGAAGTTCCATTTTTCTCAGTAAGTGGTTCTAGTTTTATTGAGATGTTTGTTGGTGTTGGTGCTGCTCGTGTTCGAGATTTGTTTGAACAAGCAAAAAAAGATGCGCCTAGTATTATATTTATAGATGAGATTGATGCTATTGGTAAAAGTCGTGCTGCTGGTGGAATGATGGGTGGAAATGATGAGAGAGAACAAACACTCAATCAACTTCTTGCAGAGATGGATGGTTTTGGAACAAATACTCCTGTTATTATTTTGGCAGCGACAAATAGACCTGAAGTTCTTGATGCAGCACTTCTTCGTCCAGGGCGTTTTGATAGGCAGGTTTTAGTGGATAAACCAGACTTTCAGGGACGAATAAAAATCCTTAAAGTTCATATGAAAAATGTTAAAATGGACAAAGATGTGGAAATAGAAGAGATAGCTCGTTTAACAGCTGGTCTCGCAGGTGCTGATTTAGCAAATATTATCAATGAAGCCGCACTTTTAGCAGGAAGAAAAAGTCAAAAAACTGTGAAACAAAAAGATTTATTTGAATCAGTGGAGAGAGCTATTGCTGGACTTGCTAAAAAATCTCGTCGAATTAATCCTAAAGAGAAAAAGATAGTTGCTTATCATGAAAGTGGACATGCTCTCTTAGCTGAAACTACTGTAGGTGCTAAAAAAGTATCTAAGGTTTCTATAGTTCCTCGTGGACTAGCAGCTCTTGGATATACTTTAAATAAACCAGAAGAAGATAGATTTATGATGCAAAGACATGAGATGTGGGCGGAAGTTGATGTTCTTCTTGCTGGTCGTGCAGCAGAAGAAGTGTTCATTGGGGAAATTTCTACAGGTGCTGGAAATGACTTAGAAAGAGCCACAGATATTATTAAATCCATGGTACAAACCTACGGTATGACAGATGTAGCAGGACTTATGGTATTAGAGAAAAGTAGACAGTCATTTTTAGGTTCTCCTCAACAATCTACTCGTGAATATAGTGAGCAAATGGCACAAAGTACAGATGCTTTTATCAAGACTTCATTAGATGAGCATTATAGTACTGTTATTGCTAGATTAGAAGAATATAAGGATGCTATTGAAGATATGGTAGCTCTTTTATATCAAAAAGAAAATATTACAGGTGATGAAGTTCGGAGTATTATCATTAATTTTGAAGATAGAAATGATATAAAGTCTAAAGTAGAAGTTATTGATGATGAGATAGCACAAGAACTTAAAGAAGATGCAAAAATGGTTAAAGATACTGATAAGTTAGATAAAAATGTCTAGTAATTTATTTCCTATTGCTAAAGAATCTTGGACGTATATAGCTTCTCTATTCATAGCTTTTATAATATTTAGTATTTTAGATTTGGAAGTATTGAGTGTCTTATCTCTCTTTTTAGCTCTGCTCTTAGTTTTTTTATTTAGAAATCCTGAAAGAGAACTTCCTATATTTAAAATAAATAGTGTACTTTCTCCAGTTGATGGTAAACTTATTTCTATTGAAGAGTGTGAAAATTTAGAATATAGATATAAGCTTAGTATAGATAGTTCTTACTTAGATGTATCTATACTCCGAACTCCCATCAACGCCACCGTTATGTCTTGTGTTAAAAAACATGGTGCAAAATTAAATACAGAAAGTGATTTGGCTCAAAAAATTAATGAAAATGCAAATATTGTGTTTGAAGATGCTAATAAAAATACTTTAAAGGTATCTCATTTAGTTAAACAAAGTTTTTGTGGCATTACATTAAATACTATGAAAGAAAAACATTTTATGCAATCAGCACGTTATGGCGTTATGCTTAATGGTATTACCTATATCTACATACCAGAAAATTTTAGATTAAATGTTGTAGTAGGAGATAAGTTACAAGCTTCTAAATCTTTAATAGGGTATTTTTCTTAAATGTACTATGGGATAACTCTTTTTGCATGAGTAGTTTATTGAGATTTATATTAAAATTAAAATAATCAGAAACAAAACTATTACTTGTTACATTAGCTAATTGAATTGTAGCTCCTTCATTATTTTGTACCTCCAAATAGAGTAATCCTAAAGCATATCTACTCTCAACTAAAGTTTTATCTTTCATCTTAGACAACTCTAAAAGTGCTATCGCATTTTCATGATGTCCGGCTGCTATAGAAGCAATAGCCCCTAAAAAAAGCGTATTCGCATCTCTTATTTTTAATGTATCAATAAGTTCATTATATATAGTATAAGATTCTTCATAAGCATGATTAAGTAAAGAAGCATATGCTAGGGTACTTAATAGCTCATACATTGGTTCTTTTGTCGATGCTATCATATTTTTCAATCGTTCTCTTAGGTGATAAAGTCTCCCCGTGATAAGACTTTGCTGTGTATATAAATATCTACTAATAAAGGGTCCATGATAAAGATCTTGAAAATGAAAATCTTGCTTTTTAAGATATTTATACATTTTTGTAGCATATTCATGATCATTATATTCACTAAAGTATGAGTCTATAAACATCATGTGCGGGACAATATCTTTATTCAGTAGTGAGGTAAGTTTTTTTGCAGATTTTTGTGCGTAATCAAATTTATTCAAGTTTATAGCTATAATTATATCTAAGGCTAGATATAATGGTCTTTGTTTATAATTATTATCCAACCAATCAATACTCGAGATAATATTATTTTCGCTAATACTAATCAAAGTATTGTATAAAGTTTTTGATTCACTTTCTTCTTCTTGGTTAATATCATCTTGTAAAATACTTTTTAACTTTGTATTTTCTTTATTAATTAGTTGAGAACTCATAACAGCATAAATCCCTGATAAATAATTTTTAGCATTAAGATGGTAAGAACGTAAAAAATGTTTATGAGCATCAATCATATTTCCCATTTGGGCAAAAGTTAAAGCTAAGTTATAATGCAATATAGAATGCTTAGGTTGGATTGTAATAAGTTCTTTGAGTTGATTATTAGCCTTTCTAATATGGAAAGAAAGAGCTTTTTTAATTGCTTTAGTTATCCCCCTATTTACTACAGAAGAAGAAGAGCCTTTCATTAGGTAGCTTTTAGCTGATTCAATATTATCTACATAAATATTTGCATTTCCTTTACGAATATAACTAATAGTTTTGTTAGCATTAAATATTTTATATGGAGAGAAATAAAATATTTTTTGATAGTTAAGTAGTTTTGATGATCTAATTTTATTTCTATAAATAATTTGAGCTTTTTTAGAATCAAAAAGAGTATTTTTTAGGCTTACTGTTATAGGGTAGTATTTATAAATTTCATCAGGAAACATATCTGTAGCATTTTGAATGTCTTTTGCTCCCTCCCTTACTAAGCCCGCTTTTAATTTGATAAGCCCTAATGCTAATTTGGCTTTGGCTGGTTCTATATTTTTAATAATCGAATCTTCAAGGTATTGCTGTGCTAATGTAATATCTCCAACTCTTGCATATAATAATGCAAGTGTAAAACTGTCTTTATCTTCAATATTTTTTTCCATTGCTTCAATAGCATCATAATTGTTATCAAATAAGGCGTTTATTTTTGCACCTAAATGTTTTTGTACCTGTGGATATTCATTAGAGTTTGTATTTTTGAGTGAACTAAGAACTTCGAGATAATTGCCTTTATAATAGTTAATCAGGGTGTAATAGTAAGAATAAAGTGGAGATTGATATTCACTTGCTAAGTAAGCATAAGCTAAATCTATATAATACTTAAAGTTTTTTTGATCATTTAGATGAAGAGAACAAACAGCCGCATTAATGGCGCTTACACATCGCTTATCTTCATTATTAATAGCTTTTTGAAATGTTTCAAGTGCTAATTTATACTGTTCGTTTTTAAGTTGAGCAACACCTAGATTATATTCAGATATTGCTTCACTATGTAAAGCGATTTTTTCATACAAAAATAATGCTTTATCTTTAGACCCAGTTGAGTATAAATAATTTGCTTTTGCAATCATATCTTCTAATTTACTTGGTTCAATTGGTTTTTGTTTATTTTCTAAAAGTTTATCTTCTATATTATCCATAGAAATCAAATTTTTTTCATCTCCTGATTTTAAAAAGAGAAGTATAATGAGGAATATAAATAGAAGAATACTTAGGACTATTCCACTACTAATAATTATCTTTTTCTTTTTTTTATCAGAATTTTCTTTAGAAAGATCAGACTCCTGTTCTTCCTCATCGAAGTCGGCAGCATCATCTTCAGCGATTATAACTATCTCTTCTTCAAATCCAGGCATTTTTTTCCTTAAATATTTTTGTATTTTATAATACCATAAACTTAATAAATTTTTTTAAGTAGTAATTTTTAATAATTTAAGCTTAACTATGCTATTATTACCTAATAAAATATATCCTTATTTAAGAGAGTTTATAATGGACAGAACAGCACTCCTCCAACGTCATAATTTAAAAGCAACACCTCAAAGGATAGAAATAGTAAATGTTTTAAAGCTTCAAGGTCATTTAAATATTGACACCTTATATGTAGAACTGAAAAAAAAATTTCCATCAATTTCTCTTTCTACAATATATAAAAATATTAATACAATGATTCAAAAAGATTTTTTATCAGAATTAAAAGTACCTTCTCAAAAGAATCTATATGAACTCATCAAAGAAGAACATTCTCATCTTATTTGCACTGAATGTAAAAAAGTTATGGATATTTGTCTAAATATTTCTGAATTATTACTAGAAGCTAAAAATATCAGTGGATATACTTTCCAAAAAAGTTCGATTATTTTAAATGGAACTTGTCCTAGCTGTTCTTAATCTTTAGGCTTAATACTTTAAATTTAATTACACCCCCCCCCTCCATTTTTTTCATTAAGTCTAATTTAGAGATATTGGAAATGTTATGGAATTATTTGGAATCTAAGATTAAGTTATAGTTTTGTTTTATTTTGGTATAATTCGCAACTTTAAACTTACAATAAAGGATCTCAAAATGGCTAGAAAATGTGCTATTAGTGGTAAAGGCCCTATGAGTGGAAACAATGTTTCTCATGCAAAAAATAGAACAAAGCGTCGTTTCTTAGTAAATCTAAGAACAGTTCGTATCACTTTAGAAGATGGTACTAGAAAGAAAATTAAAATTTCTGCAAGAGAATTAAGAACACTTAAGAAAAATTCTTAAGTATTCTTAGGAAATTAAGATGAATCTTCTCGATAGGATTCAGACCTTTCTACATTGGGAGAAGACTCCCACCCCCCAAGCTAATTTACTTCCTGAAATTTATCCTCATCTAAAAGCATTTCGTTTACCCCTAATCCTTACTGTACTAACTATGATGGTTGGAACTATTGGTTATGTAATTATTGATGATTTTGCATTGATGGATGCTATATACCAAACGGGCATTACCTTTACTACTGTTGGTTTTGGTGAAATGGGCGTACTTTCTGATGCAGGGAGAATATTTACAATCACTCTCATTATTGCTGGATTTGCTACATTTTCAAGTGCTATAGGTATTTTAGTTGCAGAGTTAAGTAGGGGAAATATAGTTGCGATTTTAAAGGAGCGAAGAATGTTGTATCAAATACTAAGGCTTAAAAAGCATTTTGTTGTTTGTTATCATAATGATTATACTATCGAAGTTACAAAACAACTGCGAAAAAATCATATCCCTTTTGTTGTTGTAGATCCTAGACCCCAGATACATCAGTGGGCGATAGAAAATAAATATACAACTTATCTTCAAGCCGAGCCTCATGCTGAACTTACAATGCTCAAAGCGCATCTCTCCTCAGCAAAAGGGATGATTAGTTTATCGAGTTCTATTGCAGATAATATTGCCCTTATTGCATCGGTAAGGTTGTTTGAAAAAGAGCATGAACTTCCAAATAAATACTATGTAATCTCTACCGCTGAAAATACTGGAGATGTAGAAAAGCTTAAAAAACTCGGAGCAGATACAGTAGTTTCTCCCACAATGCTTACTGCAAAAAGAGTAAGTGCAATGGCAGCACGACCTGATATGGAAAACTTACTTGAAGAGTTTTTATATAAAAGTGATAATCCTCTTGATATGGAAGAGGTTCTCATTCCAAAATACTCGTGGGCAGTACTGAAAAAACTCAAAGAAACACATTTAAGAGATATGACAAATACTTCTATAATAGGAATTACCAAAAAAGATGGAAAATTTTTTTCAATGCCAAAGGGTGATGTTCTTATTACGAGCGAATGTAAGTTGCTTATAATTGGTACTCAAAAAGATATTGAAGTGGCAAAAGTAATATTTAGACAAAGAATGAAGCCTAAGGAGTTAAAATTTGTATAAACTAATAGAAATAGATACTGGTGTATGTGCAAGTGAAGGTTTTTTTGCAGATGGTGTAAATGCTGGACTCAAAAAAAACAATGATTTAGATATGGCTTTTATTTATAGTCAAAAAGAGTGTGAAATAGCATCAGTATTTACTACAAATAAAATGACAGCTGCTCCGATAAGACATTTTCTCTCTAAGGGTGACTTTAAGACAAACTTTATTCTCATAAATGCTAAAAATGCAAATGCCATGACAGGAAAAGTTGGGATACAAGATATAGAAGAGATTTTAGCAACTTGCACAAATGTTATTAATCCTGTGATGAGTTCAACTGGTGTGATAGGGGTGAGACTTCCAAAGGAAAAAATTAAGACTGGTATCAAGCTTTTTAATACAAGTAAAAGAAATTCATCAAATGCAGCAAAAGCGATTATGACAACAGATAGTTTTTCAAAACAAAAAGCCTATAAAGTAGAGCTTGAAGATGGTAGTAGTTTTAGTATAGGGGCAATTGCAAAGGGTGCGGGTATGATAAATCCAGCCATGGCAACGATGCTATGTTTTATTACAACTGATGCAAATGTATCAAAAAATGAAATGCAAGAGATACTTGATGAAGTAGTAGAAAAAACATTTAACGCAGTGAGTGTAGATGGAGATACTTCAACAAATGACACTGTAATGCTTTTATCTAATGCTTTGAGTGGAGTTTATGAAAAAGAAGCATTCAAAGAAGCTTTAGAAAAAATTATGCTTTTTTTAGCTCGTGAAATGGTACGAGATGGAGAGGGTGCTACAAAACTTGTTACATATAAAGTAACGGGGGCTAGAAATGACAAAGAAGCTCAACAAGTAGCCAAAGCTTTAGCAAACTCTCTTCTTGTCAAAACTGCCTTATATGGAGAAGATCCAAACTGGGGAAGAATAGCATCAACTGTTGGAGCATCAGGTGTTGAGGCAGATGAAGAAACACTTAGTATCTCTTTTGATGAGTTTTGTGTTTATGAAAAGGGGAGAGTATTATTTGATGATGCTATGGAAGAAAAAGCTTCAAAAGTGATGCAAAAAAATCTCTTTAGTATCTCTTGTGATTTAGGTATATCTGATGGAAGTTTTACTTCTTTTGGATGTGATTTAGGCTATGAATATATCAAAATAAATGCGGATTATAGAACATAACCTAGATTGCTAAAATCCTCTTTGATATTCAATACTTGGATTTGCAAATATATCTAATATTTTTTCTAAACTCACTTCTTTATCTTTTTTCTCCACTTTTACACCTAAAGACTCTATTGTTTTTAAGGTTGTTTGTATATACAAATTCCAAAAAAATTCTAGCTCCTCACTTAAAGCAACTTCAACAGCAACTATATCTTTGGGGACAATACTTACAACAACTGTTTGAGCCATCAGTTGAGTTAAAGAACAAATTTGAAGCATCTCCGCTATTTCTACTTCATTAGCAGTTTTTTTAATTAAATCACCATTTAAAAATTCATCAGTAGTTTTAACTGTGATTGTCCCTACTTTTTTTCTATCATCTGAATCAGTATTTATAATAACAACCTCATCAAATTCTTGTAGAAGAGGCATAAGCTTAAATCCAAGTGTCCCACCATCTACAATTTCTATTTTTGGAGAAAATATATAATTTTCTTTGATATATTTTGCTCCATATAAACCTATACCTTCATCTTTAAAAAACGCATTTCCTGAACCGATGAGTGCTATTTTTTTATCCACTTTATAATCCTTTTTTGTGTAGTGCAAAGTATGCTTGACCTAGTGAGATTCCACCATCATTTATAGGTGTTTTGTTTTGTATATAATACTTTTTATTTTTATCTTTTAATTTTTCTATAATCATTGATGTTAATACTTTATTTTGAAATACTCCGCCACTTAACACTACAGGTAAATGAGGATATTCTTCTGAAATGTCAAGTATAATATTAGCGATAGAAATCATAAATTTTTTACTTATATCTTCTTTTTTTTCTTCTTTTAGAATCTCGTGTAACATTTTGTCTGTGTTAATTATCTTCTTTGATAGTGTATAGTTATATCCACTCTCAGCATTAGAATCTTCGCTCAATGCTTCAAGAATCATGCCACTCTCACCTTCATAATGTACATCTTGTAAGAATCCACAAAAAGCATATACCGCATCAAATATTCTCCCTACAGAAGAGCTTTTTGGTGCATTTATACCTCTTGTATACATCTTAAAAAAAGTTTTTATTTCATTAGAAGTATAGCTTTTTACCACATCAGAATCTAGCAGTAAAATTTCATCTAAGGTAAATATATCAAATAAATAAGCAAGTGCCACTCTACGAGCTTGTTTAATAGCTTTTTCCCCACCTAATAATGTCAATTCTTTAAAATGATATACTCTTTTGTATGTACAGGGGTTTGCTATAAAAACTTCACCACCCCATAATTTAGAATCATCTCCATAACCAGTTCCATCAAAACAAAAGGCTAAGACATCTTCTTCTAAAGAATGTTCAGCCATACATGCAAGAGCATGTGCATAATGGTGTTGGACTTCTAAAAGTTTCACATTTTTATGTTCTTTTATATATTGTTTTGCCCACTTTGTAGTTTCATATTTTGGATGTTTATCGCATACAAGCGTATCTATTTCAATATTATAAATACGAAAGAAAGTCTCCATTGTTCGAGTAAAATACTCAAAAGATTCAATGGAATTTAAATCTCCTATATGAGGAGATAAAATAATGTATTCACCAAAAGAAAAACTTATACTTACCTTTTGATTTGCCCCTAAAGCAACTATACATTTATCTATTTTTTTAGATAGCATAATACTAAAAGGAGTATAAGCCCTTGCCATCCGAATCATAATGGGTTCATTCTGTGCGTATAACATTACACTATCATCACAAGCATTTACTATTTTTCTATTATGTGTTAAAACACTATCTACTACAAAGGAGAGTTTTTTTTCTAGTATAGCAGTCTCATAAATTATAGGCTCATCACTTAAATTTGCACTTGTTGCAATTAAAGGAATTTTCAAAGCTTCAAGAAGAAGTATATGGAGTGGTGTGTATGCTAAAAATACACCTAATTTATTTATATTTGGAGCTAAAGAATTAGCCAGATAAGAACTGGCTTTTTTTTGCACTAAAACTATTGGTTTTTCTTTTGAGAGAAGAATTTCTCTCTCTTGATACGTTAAAATACAAACCTTTTCTATCTCTTGTAAGCTAGAAAACATCACTGCAAAAGGTTTCGTCTTTCTCCTTTTTTTTACTCTTAAAGTTAGCACAGCACTCTCATTTGTTGCGTCACATACAATGTGAAATCCACCCAGTCCTTTAATCGCAGTAATTTTTGCATCTTTTATATCATCAATTATAGATTTTAAAGCAAGAGTATCATCAAAAGTACTTTGAGTATGAAAATTTTTATAATGAAGTTTTGGTCCACATTTAAAACAAGAAATTGCTTGTGCATGATAACGCCTATCCTCAATATCTAAATATTCTGCCTTACATATTTTGCACATACAAAATGTATCCATTGTAGTTTTTTCTCTGTCATAGGGTAAATTATTAATTATGCTATATCTAGGTCCACAATTTGTACAATTTATAAAAGGGTATTTATAGCGTCTGTTATTTTCATCTTGCATCTCAGCTTCACACTCTTTACATAAAGCAATATCAGGAGACAACATTGCTATAGCCTCAGAGCTATGTGATTGTAAAATTTCAAACTTTTTAGTATTTTGTAAGGAAATTTTTTGTGTTTTGATAAAATCAATCCTAGATAAACTAGGCTTTCTAGTATCTAATTCTTGATTAAAAGTATCAATATTTGCATACGTCCCTTCTATCTCAATAACAACTCCAGCACTATTGTTATAAATAAATCCACTCAAAGAGTTTTGTTTTGCAAGTTGGTAAATAAAAGGACGAAAACCAACCCCTTGAACAATTCCTTTTATATGGAGTTCTAAACGAAGATTAAAGATAAATTCCTCCAAGAACTGCATTCTTTTTTCCTATTGGATAATCTTTATTCATTAAAGGTGGTGACATTTTTAAATTTTTTTGCATTCTTGAAAAAAGAGATTGATTTGAGAAGTGACTACCACATAGCACGATTTCAGTAGCCTTAGTCTTTGATTTTAACTCTTGGAGTATATCGTTAAAATAATCTCCAAAAGATTCAAAAATAGAATAAGATAAAATAGAAGTAGAAACACCTGCGAGTTGATATGAAATAATACTTGCTAAAAATGCACCATGATCAAAACGATTATCGCTTATATGTGTATCTATTTGAATACCACCTTTGCCTATAAATTTCATAGATTCTGTAGTTACTCCTCTCATTGATTTATCTTCTAAACCTAAGATAATTGCAGTAGCTTCAAAAAGTTTTACATTTTTTTTATTTTCTAAAGATAAAAGACTTTCGTATACTTTTGGCATTTTATTTTTCATATTTTCAACTAATCTATCTGAACCTTCACGTAAGTTGATAATATCTTCAAGTAAGTGTGAAGCTTCAAAATGCTTTGGAGGTATAATTCGTAAAACATTTTTTGTATCATAGTATAAAAAAGATGGTTCTTCATCAAAGTAAGCTCCTACACAAGACTTATCAAAGGCATTATGTTCAGCGATTACAGACATAAAAGAGGCTTCATCTTGTGAGAACTGTCTTTGATTAGAGTGGTAAGTTTCTTTATCTCCCTCAAGTACATTGACCTTATCGACCTTTATGCTATGGAAATGTTCCATAGAGTCTAAGAACATAGTTCTATCTTGTTCAATAGCAATTAAGTCATTTGCTACACTTAACAAAGGTTTTGTTAAAAAGTTTTTTGAGGGAAAAGAGATGCGTTCACCTTCTGCAATAAAAGATATATCTTTATTTAAAAAGATTCGTATATCACTTTGAGGATTTATTTCTAAATCATAATCCATGAACATATCTGAATCAGAGTTCTCATCACAATCCTCATAAGCAATATACTCAAGACCTAATTTTATGAGTTCTGCTCCAAGTAATATACAAAAACCATCATCAGGGTATTTTGCATACACGGTATTCGCACCGTAAATTTCTTTTAAAATATCATCTTTAAGTGTAACATTTAAAATAGGTCTTTCTATGCTTAAAAGTGCGTTGAACTCTTCGCTTATTAATGAGAGATTATCTGTTATTTTTTCTGCATTAATCATCATTAAAATAGAATCAAAATTTTTGTATATTGCTTTATAAAACAATCTATATCCCATTGTTGTTTTTATAAGAACTTTTTTGTTATCTTGCAAGGCTTTTGCTGCAACTTCAAACATTGTACGAAAACTTCCAGCATCATTTGCATAACGCTCTCTTGTCTTGTTTACAAGTCTTACTGGTACACCACAACTATGACAAGAATTTATGACATGTTTTTCCTTAAATCCAACACTTTTACTTTCTAAATCACATGCACTACATGGAACAATAAATTTAAATGATGTGTTTTTTCTTTCATAGGGATAAGTATTGACAAAACTATTATTTGCTCCACAACAGGTGCAAGATGTAAAAGGATAATAGTACCTCCTAGAAGTTACATCAAACATATCCTTTTGACAAAAAGGACAAAGCCCCAAGTTTAAAGTGAAGGAATTATCTATATTTGGTAAAGAGTTCGGCTCTTCATCATTTTCGTAACTCTTAGATGCTTTTAAAAAGAAAGAAGCTGGAAGTTCTTGTGCGATTAGCTCAAGACACTCAGAAAGTTTCTCATGTTTTGATGTAAACGCACAAAGTAATTTATAATCATTTAGGCTTACATTTGTATTTATATTAAACATCCGTATAATACTTACAATATAGTTTTTGATATAGTTTTGTTTTGAAGATAAGTGTAATTCTAGTACAAATGCCATTTCTTGCCTTTAGACTCTGACCCTAAGGTCAGATTATTATTTTATATTTTAATCTTCATCTTTTGGATTTATTTTAACATATTTACTACCACCAAATATAATAGAAATATCGCCTTCTTTCCAAAAAATAGTTCTCCATACCTGATAATATATATGAAATATAACCCATACTATTAGAACCCACATAGTCATATGATGTGATATTCTCACATCCATAATATTACCACCAGTTGCAGTACTGCCAATCATCCAAGATGCAACGGGAATAGTCCAATCTGTTAGTATGTGTAATAAAGATGGCCACCACTGACCAACCGAACTAAGACCAGATGCAAGTCCATGCACATACATTTGAAGTCCTGTTGCAAGCATCCAAATCATTAAAAAGTGAAATATAAAAAAATACGTTGTATTGAAACTATCTGTATGTGTTGAATCGAATTTTTTTACACGATTAAAGGTTATTAAATTTATAAGAACATCTTTAAATTCTACTAAATTTTTTCTATTTGGCACTACATTTTTCCAAGGTTGTTCAAGACGAGAAAAAAATGTTAAATAAGCGATAATTATAACAGAAACATCAAAAATGATGGCTACCATAAAGTGTAGCCATCTATTCCATGCCATCACATATTTATCAACTGCCGAATCAGCAATAAAGGACTGATAATAGGGATGACCAATATAGAGTCCTGTAACTATCGCTGCAATCATAGATGGTACAACTACCCAATGAATAATACGAAGCATTGCGGAACGTCGTTTTACCTGTCTGTATCCAAGTTTCATGCTAAGTCCTTTATATATTACATTGCGTATCTATTTTATAGACACCAAGTTCTTTACCTTTAGTATCAACAACATGTACAGCACAAGCAATACAAGGATCAAAACTATGAATTGTACGAATAATTTCTAAGGGTTGCTCCGGATCTGCAACTTTTATACCAATAAGAGATGCCTCATACGCTCCCATATTGCCACTTGCATCACGAGGACCAGCATTCCAAGTAGAAGGAACAACTGCCTGATAATTAGCGATTCTTCCATTCTCAATTTTAACCCAATGACCAAGTGAACCACGAGGAGCTTCTGCTAATCCCATACCCTTTGTTTTAACACTTACTTTATCAAAATCAAATTCTGTCCATGTGCTTAAATCTCCAGCAGTAGTATTTGCTAGAAGTTCATCAATCCACTCTACCATAACATCACCCATAAGTTCAGTTTCAATTGCACGAGCTGCGGTACGACCAATAGTACTAAAAAGAACTGCTACAGGTAAGTTAGCCCGTGTTAAGAAGTTTGTAACATACTTAGTAATTCTTTCATCCCCTTTAGCATAGCCAATAATCATACGAGCTAATGGTCCAACTTCAACAGCTTTACCATCGTATCTAGGTGATTTAATCCATGAGTATTTACCCTCAGTTTTTAAATAAGCCATACCATCTTCACGTTTATCAAAACCAGTATATTGAGGAATAGTTGTTCCCTCATAAGGATGTTCTGGAGAACCAGTACCTTTGTACCATGAGTGTGTTACATCTTCGGTGATTTTATCAGCACTCACCTCTTCAACATTTGCTATATCTCCATTATAAATAATTCCACTTGGAAATAATAAAGAAGAGTTATAAAAACCTGTATCATCAAGACGAAAATCACCATAAGACATATATGTTAAAATTCCTCCACCCGTTCCACCAACACCTTTACCTTTCATAAGTTCAGTAAATGTTGCACTACTATCTGTTGCTTCATCTGCATACATAGTCCCAGCCATATAAATGTCTGGAAGATATGCTTTTTTAATGAAGTTGTTAGATAATTTTAATAAGTCTTTAAATAATGCTAATCGTGCAGGATTTTGAATATCTTGTACGCATGTTACACCCCCAACAACTATGGACTGTGGATGTGGATTTTTCCCACCTAAAATAGCTTGCATTTTTGCCATCTCACGTTGAATATCTAAGGCTTGTAAATAATGTGCAACACCAATTAAATTTTGTTCAGGAGTAAGTTTGTAGTGCTTGTTCCCCCAATATCCATTTCCAAAAATTCCTAAACGACCTTGTTTTACAAATTTTGCAACTCTATCTTGAATCTCTTTATATTTAGTTGCTCCATCTGTATATGGTATAGTACCTGCGACTTTTGCCCATTTTACAGCCTCTTTTGATGTTTTTTCAGGATCTGCTGAAAGTGCTGAGACAATATCAACAAAATCAAGTGCATGAAGATGATAAAAATGTACAAGATGATCATGAATATAAAGTGCACCCTGAATAAGGTTACGGACAATCCGTGCATTTTTAGGAATAGTTATACTAAAAGCATCTTCAACAGCTTCAATTGAACGCTGGTAGTGTGTACCTGTACAAACACCACAGATACGCATTGCTAAAAGACCTGCGTCACGAGGATCACGTCCTTGAAGAATAGTCTCAATACCTCTAAACATAGTTGATGAGGTATAAGCATCTACAATAGTATTATTTTCATCTATTATCGCCTCTACTCTTAAATGCCCCTCAATCCTAGTTATGGGATCAACAATTATATGTTTTTTTGCCATTATATTTCTCCTCCGTCTTCTTTCTTACCTATAGTAAAACTCGCCGCCGCATGAATACCAATACCTATACTCGCAGCAGTAAGTAAACCTAAGCCAAATTCATCAACAGTTTTTTCAACTCCGCCCGTAGGTGCTTTTATATTCGCATCTGCCATTGGACGCTCATAGGCATATTTATCCCAAAAATCTGGTTCAGAACAACCGATACAACCACGACCAACACCAATAGGCCAGTTAACACCTTCGTTATATCTTATAATTGAGCAGTTGTTAAATGTCATTGGACCTTTACATCCTACTTTATAAAGACAAAAGTTGTTTTTTGCACCTTCATCACCCCATTCTTCTACATATTCCCCAGCATCAAAGTGTGCTCGTCTTTCACAATTATCGTGAATTCTATATCCAAATGCGAACTTAGGGCGTAGAAGAGAATCTAGTTCTGGAATCTGTCCAGTTAAAATATAATGTAAAATTACACCCACCATATTTGCAGGATTTGCAGGACATGCTGGAATATTTATAAGCGGTTTACCTTTAATAATATCCATAACACCTACAGCCCCAGTTGGATTGGGAGAAGCAGCAGGAACACCACCAAATGTAGCACAACTACCAACTGCAATAACTGCCGCAGCATGTTTAGCTACACGCACTAAATGATCATGAAAAGTTTCAGCACTTGCACCAATAGTCCCATATTGTCCATCCATAGCCATAGGAATTGAACCTTCTACAAAAAGTAAGTATTTGTCTTTAAAAGTATGCATTGCATCTTCTAGTTGTTTTTCAGCTTGATGCCCCGAAGCAGCTTGAAGCGTTTCATGAAATTCTAAAGAGATAATATCTAAAACAATTTCATCAATTTTTGGTCCATCTGAACGGAGTAATGCTTCAGAGTTACCTGCACAATCTTGAAGCTCTAACCAAATTACTGGAGCTCTATTCATAAGCAGTGCAGCATCTGCAACTAAGGGAGTAAATGAAGATGGTAGCATTAGCATACCCGTTAAGGCACTCGCCCATTTCATAAAATCACGCCTCTCAATACCACTACTTTCTAGCACATCACCAACATCAAGTCTATTGTTTAATGGTGTTTGCGTTTTTAGCTCTTTTATTCTTGCCTGACACTCCTCAAATAACTTTTCATAATAAGCATCACCTCTATTTGTTTCAACACGTGCACTTTTAGATGTAAAAAGCTTCTTAATACCTTCTATTCTATCTGCCATAGTAAGCCCCTTTTTTTATATAAATGAATAATCATTCACTATGTTACATAGTTATAACTTAAATTAATATTAAAAATCTTAACTTAAAAGCTAAGTATCTGAAGGTAGCCTATTCCAATACTAAACAATCCTTAATAAACCCATATTCCAATCTTACCATAGAGAAGAGCATCAAAGCCTCAGCTAAATTTTGAGTTGTATCAACAATTTTTCTACCTATATTTTGAACTTTATTAAGATGAAGAATATTGATTACAATACTTCTTAAAATTGAAAAACTAAATGCACCTTTATTAATTTTGCATCTATCTTCATTAAGTGCTGTATCTTTATAAAAGTGCATTGTCTCAACACTCCACTCTTGGAGTATCTTTTGCAAAAATGATTCTGCACTATCTGTATCATTTGAGATATAGTAATGTGTCTTTGTCTCTTTGCAATTAACAATTTTATCAACTCTGATTACTGAATGAATAAAAACACCATCCCATGGATATATACAGTAGACTTCTCCTAAAACCTTTTTCAATATTTGGATATATGTCCCTACGCAGTTACTTTAATTTAAAATATAAGAGTAATTTCAATATTACTAAAATATAATCTTGCTAAAGCCTATAAACAAGTATCTAAATGGATGTATTACTGTGAGCTTTTAGGAGAAGTCCAATAGTAGATGCTTTGTGAAAATATCATGACTATTACCTGTTACTTTTGAAAGTTTTGTCATCTCTATCTTGCTAAATGAACTGATTGCGAAATTTATGTACATATCTTCTAATTGCTTCATATATATTTTAAGCATTTTTAATGCCATCTATTTTTAATATGTCACCTTTTGTAAATTTGAAGGTTTAGATTATCGTAACATCAGTTAAGACATTTAAGCCAGCAATACGATGTCCATGAAAAATTATTATTTGGTACTGATTATCCTGTACCCTTTAGTACAGTGTTTAATAGTTATGATTTAACATATAAAAAACGATTTGAACTCTCAAAAATAATGAATCCTTTTGATCGTTATACGCAAACAATACTTGAGTATTTTGATGAAGACAATCCAATATTTAGTAATTATCAAAAAATATTGTTGTAAAAGAGAGTCTCCTTTTTTTTAGTTGCTAAGAAAGTTCAAAAATATAATCTTGAATAAGATTAAAGATATTTTTAGATATAATAATTCATATAAAAAATTAATTAAAGTGAGGCTTTATAAAATGGAAATTCGAATATATTTTTGTGCGGTACTATATAATGAAAACTCTGAAATAATCCAGGTGTCTGATATTAAAAGAGAAGCAACTGAGAATGGTATAACAGATGTTATATCTAAGATTCAAGACTCAAAGACTACCTTGTCAGCTTTGTATAAAGATAACTGGAAACTAGTTCAAGTTGTTCCTTCTAGTGAAACTAATGGATATAGAATTTTTTTAGAGAGAGCCTAAGAATAAAATATTTTTATGCAAAATACTACTTAGTATCTCTTGCATAAGAAACTTATAACTCAACTCAGCATTAGACACCTACGCTTAAAACATTTACCCAAATTTACATTTATCAAAATCATATAAAACTTAAAGGAATAAAATTATGAATGAAATTATTTGTCCAAATTGCCAAAAAGCATTTAAAATAGATGAAGCTGGTTATGCTGATATACTCAAACAAGTTCGTAATCATCAATTTGAAGAAGAACTAAACAATAGATTAAGTATCGCACAAAAGGAAAAAGAGAGTGCTGTTAAACTCGCTGAGGCAAATATTAAAAACTCTTTACAAGAAGAGATAGTTAAAAAAGACAAACTACTAGTTGAGTTAAAAACTAAGAGTGATACTGAACTTTTTGAAAAATTAGCAATAAAAGAAACAGAAATTACTCAAATGAAATCAGAAATTCAAAATGCACAAACAGAAAAAACACTAGAGGTTTCCCAAGCTGTTAAAAAAATAGAAAAAGAGCGTGATGAGCTTATAAGCAGTTTAAAAATCAAAGAAAGTGAAAAAGAGAGTGCAGTTAAACTCGCTGAGGCAAATATCAAAAACTCTTTACAAGCAGAGATAGTAACAAAAGACAAACGACTAGCTGAGTTAAAAACTAAGAGTGATACTCAACTTGCTCAAATGAAATCTAAGATTCAAAATATAGAGACTGAAAAAAAACTTGAGCTTTCCCAAAGTATTAAAAAAATAGAAAAAGAGCGTGATGATATTGCAAACGATTTAAAAATAAAAGAATCTCAAAGTGAATCACTTGAAATATCAATCAAAGAAAAATTTACAACTAAATTAATTCTAAAAGATGAAACCATAAAAATGAAAGATGATGAAATAGCTCGTTTAAAAGATTTTAAGCAGAAACTTTCAACAAAAATGGTTGGTGAAACTTTAGAACAACATTGTGAAGTAGAGTTTAACAAACTTCGTGCAACAGCCTTTAGAAACGCTTACTTTGAAAAAGATAATGATTCAAGTGGAGGGAATAAAGGCGATTATATTTATAAAGAAGCTGATAAGGAAGGAAATGAAATCATTTCAATTATGTTTGAAATGAAGAACGAGAATGACGAAACTGCAACAAAAAAAAGAAATGAAGATTTCTTTTCAAAATTAGATAAAGACCGTAAAGCAAAAAACTGTGAGTACGCAGTTTTAGTCTCTCTTTTAGAGTCAGAGAATGAATTTTATAATACAGGGATAGCAGATGTTTCACATAGGTTTAACAAGATGTATGTAATTCGCCCACAATTTTTTATTCCAATAATCACATTACTTAGAAATGCTGCTCTAAACTCAATGAAATATAAAGCAGAATTAAACTTGATAAAAAATCAAAATGTAGATATTACAAATTTTGAAGAAAAAATAAATATATTTAAAACAGGATTTGCAAAAAACTATGATCTAGCCAGTCGTAAATTTAAGACAGCTATTGATGAGATTGATAAAACAATCACTCATCTTCAAAAAACAAAAGAGGCTCTCTTATCATCAGAAAACAACTTACGATTAGCAAATAATAAAGCAGATGATTTAACAATAAAGAGGCTAACACATGGAAATCCTACAATGAAAGCAAAATTTGAGGAACAAAATAAAATTTAATAGGGACACTATGGTCCCATCAATCTCGTAATATCATTAAACAAACCAAGTCCCATAAGCGAGAAAAGGGCTACCCATCCTGCTATAGTTAAGTTTATAAGAACCTTTTCACTAGGCATTTTCTTTGTTATCATCTCATAAAGATTAAACATGATATGCCCACCATCGAGTGCTGGAATAGGGAGAAGATTTAAAACACCAAGATTTACAGAGATAAGTGCTGCAAAAAACAAGACACTCATCCATCCAGCATCTGTAGCATCTGCTGTAATCTTGACAATAGAGATAACACCACCAAGCTCTTTAACAGGCACATCACCCATAACGAGTTTTTGCAAACCTGTAAATATCATAGTTGAAGCAAAAATAGTTTGCTCACTTGCATAAGAAAATGTTTCACTCACACTCAATTCTAATGTGTGAAAAACTCCTGCACTTCCTATTCCTATCATCTTCTTTTGGATAACTTCATTAAACATATTTTTTGTCTCAGTGACTTTTGGAGTGAGTGTTTTATACTCTATAAATCCAGCTCTTTGAATTTCGAGATTTAAACTATTTTGCGATTGCGAGATTATCTCAGCCATCTCTTTCCATGTAGTGATAGCGATACCATTAATCGAGCGAACGGTGTCATTTGATTCTAGTCCTGCAACAAAAGCGGGGGAGTCTTTGACAACTTTACCGATAACTGGAGACAAAATATTTGGTCCACCCAGAGCGATGATAAAGTAAAGTATAAAGGCTAAAAAAAAGTTTGCAAAAGGACCTGCGAGAAGTATGAAAATTCTTTGCAGAGGTGTTTTTGTATTGTAACTATCATCATCGAGACTTACCTGCCTTGGATCGGCATCACTTTGACCTTTCATCTTTACATACCCACCTAGTGGGATTATCGCTATTCGCCATTCTGTTCCAAACTTCTTAAATGAGGCAATTTTTTTACCAAAACCTATACTAAAAACTTCTACATATACACCCATCAATCGAGCAGCCATATAGTGACCTAGTTCATGAAAAAAGATTAAAGCCGAAAGTACTAAAAGTGAAACTACCATACCCATTATTTACCATCCTTTGCAAATGCTTGTTTAAATCCCCAAAGGTATTGTAAACCTGAATATACAGTAAGTGCTACTGCAAACCAAAGAAGCGCGTCTCCTAGTGACCAGTGCATGAGTAAGAAGCCTATAGCTATCATCTGTGCCACTGTTTTTACTTTTCCAGCCAAAGAAGCTTTAACCGAAATACCCTCACTCACAGCAACTGTACGAAGCCCTGTAATGAATAGCTCTCGAACAACGATAATATAAACTGCCCAAGCAGATGCCTCACCTATCATCATAAGACCTAAAAAAGCGGCAAGAGTAAGCATCTTATCTGCTAGGGGATCGAGTATCGCTCCTAACATTGTTATCTGATTCCACTCTCTTGCAATGTAACCATCAAAAAAGTCAGTAGCGGAGGCTAAGACAAAAAGAAGTGATGCAAAGTAGTAGTTCCAAGAGATATGAAAACCATTATCTGTAAATATTTGTGGATTTAAAATAATCCAAAACATAAAGGGAGCTATGAGTATACGAATAGATGCAAGTGCATTAGGTAAATTTAACATTTGGAATTTTAACTTTTTGGCTCTTAATCTAGGCTTCACTTGAAAATATAATGGACTGAGAAAATAAAACAATATTTCAACTAGATTTATTTTCAATAAAGATAAAATAAATTAGAAACATATGGAGTCAATTATGAGTAGGAAAAAAGGTCAATTATTTACAGCTGAACAAAAGTCTAAAATAGTTTTAGAGTTAATTAAAGAAGATAAAACTGTATCTCAGCTAGCATCACAATATTAAGTTACAGGTAAAACTATATTGGAAAAAGGTATATATACTTTAAAACCAAGCTCTTTATTCTTTTATTTTTAAAAATGACGACTAATGTAATTTTTCTGTAATTAAAGTAATAATTGTGACTACCTTAAGTATCAGTTATTAATGGATTAGTGTGGTAAGCTATAATTTCAGGAATGAAAAAAGAAATAAACTTTGAAGTAAAGTCATCATTTGAAGCAGCAGGTGATCAGCCTACTGCTATTAAAGAATTAAGCGATTCTATACTAAAAGGAAATCGTTATCAAACCCTAGAAGGTGTTACAGGTAGCGGTAAAACCTACACCATGGCACGAGTTATAGAGAATGTGAAGATGCCTACTATCATTATGACTCATAACAAGACTCTTGCTGCTCAACTTTACTCTGAGTTTCGTAGTTTTTTTCCTGATGCCCATGTTGAGTATTTTGTCTCCTATTATGACTACTATCAGCCTGAGGCTTACATCCCTCGTCAAGATCTGTTTATTGAAAAAGATTCTGCTATAAATGATGAGCTAGAGCGAATGAGACTCTCTTCTACTGCTAATCTACTCTCTTATGATGATGTTATAGTTATCGCTTCTGTATCTGCTAACTATGGTTTGGGTGACCCTGAAGAATACTTAAACATGGTACAAGCTTTAGCAATTGGTGATGAGATAAACCAAAAGAAACTTTTACTTCGTTTAGTGGAGATGGGCTATAGTCGAAATGACACTTATTTTGATAGTGGACATATTCGTGTTAATGGTGAAAGTTTAGACATTTATCCACCCTATTTTGAGCAAGAAGCTATTCGTATAGAATTTTTTGGAGATGAGATAGAAGCTATTTATACCTTTGAAGTGATAGATAACAAACGCCTTGAAGACCATAAGAAGTTTACTATCTATGCTTGTTCACAGTTTAGTGTAAGCCAAGAAAAAATGGCAATTGCTATTAAACGAATAGAAGAAGAGCTTGATGATAGACTAGCTTATTTTACTTCCGCAGGTAAACTTTTAGAGCATCAGCGTCTTAAACAAAGGGTTGAGTTTGATTTAGAGATGCTACAAACTACAGGCATGTGTAAGGGAGTTGAAAATTATTCTCGACTTCTCACAAATAAAAAAATAGGAGAAGCTCCTTTTACTCTCCTAGATTATTTTACTCAAAGAAATCAAGATTACTTAGTAATAGTTGATGAATCTCATGTTTCCTTGCCTCAATATCGTGGAATGTATGCAGGCGATCGGGCTAGAAAAGACGTTTTAGTTGATTATGGTTTTCGTCTTCCATCCGCACTGGATAATCGCCCATTAATGGCTGATGAATATATAAATAAAGCACCTCATTATCTTTTTGTTTCCGCTACTCCTGCTCCGTATGAATTAGAGATGTCAAGTGTTATAGCACATCAAATCATCCGTCCTACAGGTTTACTCGATCCAATCCTTGAGATAAGAACATCTGACAATCAAGTAGAAAATATACATGATGAAATCATAAAAATTGCAGCTAAAAATGAGAGAATCCTAATCACAGTTCTCACAAAGAAAATGGCAGAAGCCCTTACTAAGTATTTAGCAGACTTAGGGATTAAAGTGCAGTATATGCACTCAGATATTGATACTATTGAGAGAAATCAAATCATCCGTGCCTTACGTATTGGAGAGTTTGATGTACTTATAGGAATTAATTTGCTCCGAGAGGGCTTAGACTTACCAGAAGTTTCTTTAGTTGCCATCCTTGATGCAGATAAGGAAGGTTTTTTAAGAAGTGAAACTGCCCTCATTCAAACCATAGGTCGTGCTGCTAGAAATTCAAGTGGTAGAGTAATTCTTTACGCAAATAAAATAACTAAATCTATGAAAAAAGCAATTGATACAACAAGTTCAAGAAGAAAAATTCAAGAAGCTCATAACCAAGAGCATGGAATTACTCCAACAACAACAATCAGAAAGCTCGATGAAAATCTCAAAGTTGATGATCATGGTTATTTATACGATAAACACAAAAAACGTGATAAAATGCCAGCATCAGAAAAAAAAGCAATCACAAAAGAGCTGATGCTAAAAATGAAAGCAGCTGCAAAAGAGTTAAACTTTGAAGAAGCGGCAAGACTTCGTGATGAAATAATGAAAATAAAAAAATTATAGGATAGATATGGAAGATACTTTTAGTAGTTTAGCAACATACGGATATATAGGACTTTTTCTTTACTCTTTTGGTGGTGGATTTATAGCACTTTTAGGGGCAGGTGTTTTGTCTTATATGGGTAAAATGGATATAACAACTTCAATAGCAGTAGCCTTTACAGCCAATGCTATGGGGGATGTAATGCTATTTTATATGGCACGATACCAAAAGACTATGATGATGGAGGGACTACGTAAACATAGACGCAAACTAGCTTTGTCTCATATAATGATGAAAAAGTATGGCTCATGGATTATTCTTATTCAAAAGTTTATCTATGGTATAAAAACACTCATCCCTATCGCAATTGGTCTTACTAAATATGACTTAAAAAAGTTCGTTATCTTAAATGTATTTTCCGCTGCTGTTTGGGCTTTAGTTATTGGTTTAGGAAGTTATTATTCTGGAAAACCTCTTATGAATTTGGCTGAAATCATTGGGGATAAACCATGGATAGCACCAATAATTTTACTTGTACTGGGTGGCAGTCTATGGTTTTATTTGGAACAAGCTACAAAAAAGAAAGTTAGGAAGTAAAAAGCTTTAGCTTCCTATTTTTGGTCCATGAGTATCATAATTTATATGTTCCCCATCTTGATATTTTTTATAATTATTGATAAACATCTCAGCAAGCTCATCTCTAGTTTTATCAAATAATTCTTTATCTTCCCAAGCATTACGGGGGTTTAAAATCTCTGGTTTTATATTAGCTAAGTTTTTTGGTACATGAAGTCTAAAGGTTTTTGTAACATCAAATTCAGAGTTTTTAATACTTCCATCCAAGATAGCATTGATGCAAGCTCGTGTATTTTTAATGCTCATTCGTTTACCAACCCCATAAGCACCACCAGTCCAACCAGTATTTACAAGGTATACATCAACTTTATGCTCATCTATCTTCTCTCCCAGAAGTTTGGCGTATACGGTTGGATGTAATGGTAAAAATGCTTCACCAAAACATGCTGAAAAAGTTGCAACAGGTTCAGTGATACCACGCTCAGTTCCAGCAACTTTTGCTGTATAACCACTTAAAAAGTAGTACATTGCTTGCCCTTTAGAAAGCTTAGATACTGGAGGTAAAACACCAAAGGCATCGGCTGTTAAAAAGATAATATTTTCAGGATGTCCTGCCATTAAGTCTTTTTTATGATTTTGGATATGCTCTATTGGGTAAGATACACGAGTATTTTCAGTCTTAGAATTATCCTCATAATCTACTTCACCCTCTCCATACATCACAACATTTTCTAAAAGTGCATTTGTACGAATAGCGTTATAAATTTCTGGTTCACTTTTACCATCTAAATTAATTGCTTTTGCGTAACATCCACCCTCAAAGTTAAATACACCATAATTATCCCATCCATGTTCATCATCACCAATCAAGGCACGATGAGGATCAGTAGAAAGTGTAGTTTTACCAGTTCCACTTAATCCAAAGAAAAGTGCTGTATCTCCATTTTTACCAAAATTTGCTGAACAGTGCATAGAGAGTTTACCCTCTAATGGCAACCAATAGTTCATCATTGAAAAAATTCCTTTTTTCATCTCCCCACCATACCAAGTACCACCGATAATCGCAATATTTTTTTCAATATCAAAAAGTATAAATACTTCTGAATTAAGTCCATGTTCTTTCCATTTTTCATTCACTGCTTTACAAGCATTTAAGACAAGAAAATCTGATTTAAATATTTCAAGTTCTGGTTCTGTTGGACGAATAAACATATTTTTTACAAAGTGTGATTGCCAAGCTATTTCTGAAACAAAACGAACTGAACGCTTTGATGCCACTGAAGAACCACAAAAAACATCTGTAATATATAAATCCTTATTAGATAATTGTTCCTGGGCAACTAGTAAAAGCTCTTCAAAAATTTCAGAAGAAACTTTTTTATTTACATCACCCCAAGCAATATACTTATTGGATGGATCTCGATCAACAAAATATTTATCTTTTGGAGAACGACCTGTGAAGATACCCGTATCAACTGCTGTTGCACCTTTATTTGTTTGTTGTACTTCACCATTGTCAAGCTCATGCTTAATCAATTCATCATAACTCAGGTTACGAAACACCTGACCGACATTTTTAAGACCTAATTTTTCTAATTCATCAATATTCATAATTTACTCTCAAGTGGTATATTTTTATATCACAATTATACACTTAATAAACATAAAGTAAATATAAAGATAGAAATTATTTGATAGATTTCGTTACAGTAGTCGTCATTTTTAAAAAATAAAAGAATAAAGAGCTTGGTTTTAAAGTATAAATACCCTTATGAAAAAGACCAAACTCGAAGATAATTGTAACATATTGAAAGAACAGATAAAAGAACATACAAATTTTAACAGAGCAAGAATATTTGTAATAGTTGGATTGATAGTATCAATTTCAAAATTAAGAGCAGTAAATCTTAAAAAGTTAGCAACTGTATTAAATGCAAGAGAATCCAAAACAGCAAACTATAGAAGGATAGGAAGATTTTTCAATGAGTTTTCATTCGATAAAAAGATAATTGCACAGATGTTGTTAAGTTTTTTACCTAAAGAAAGATGGGTATTAGCAATTGATAGAACAAATTGGAAATTTGGTAAAGTACATATCAATATATTGATGTTAAGTGTTGCTTATAAAGGGATGGCCATCCCTATTGTATGGTATATATTGAAGAAAACAACGAAGCAAGGTAATTCAGGTTTTAAAGATAGAATTAGAATTATAAAAAAGTTTATTGATATATTTGGTGTAGATAAGATTGAAGTTTTAACAGCAGATAGAGAGTTTGTAGGGAAAGTTTGGTTTAAGTGGCTCAAGAAAAGAGAAATACCATTTGCCATTAGAATTATGAATGGACTTCTCCTAAAAGCTCATAGTAATACCTCACTTTAAATACCTGTTTATAGGAGAAGTCCATTGAATTATGAGCTTAGAGATAAGGAGTTAGTAGCTGTTTTTGAGCGATTGAAATTTGATGGTTCTGAAAAATGACGACTACTGTAAGATTTCGTATAAAAAATTAGTTTAAGTATTTTTAGATAAAATTTCTTTTCTAATAAAGCTCGATTAACTCAGCGGTAGAGTGTTACCATGACATGGAATATCGTTCTTTTTTAAATTGCCTGATTAACTCAATGGTAGAGTGCATCCATGACATGGATGAAGTCGTTGGTTCAAGTCCAACATTAGGCACCATTCCAACGGGCTTTTAAAGACTTCCACAAAAATATATTTTTGAATTACTTTTTATTATAATAAATAAATGTTTATTTCGCTTAAGAATTCAAAAAATAAAAAATTATACACCAAGTTATACACCCTACTTTAAGTAGATAGAGCTTAAGAGCCTATCACAAAATTAAAATTTATTAGACTTCTTGCAAAACTCCTTATATGGCTTAGCACTTTATAGAGAGTTTTAATCAAGGTAAATGTTCTCAAGCGTAGCCAAAGCTAGGGTTGGGGTTCTTTAACGCTGAGTAAGGCTCTCTATAAAGTGTCCTATGGAAGGGATAGTAAGTACTAACCTTGCACAAAAAAATATTTTACCCTTAGCTTAGGCTAGGAATAAAAATTTGTTTTACACAATTTTAGTCCTTCTTAGCTCTCTGTGGTATATAGGAGTTTTGCAAGAAGTCTATTTAACTTCATCGTATGCCACCCCAATCCACTAAAAACTAAATTTCAAGAGTTGAGCGATAGAGTCATCTAAATCCCATCTATTGTTAATGAGTTGTTCTTGTATAGATTTTGTACCATTTAGGTGCAAGATATTTAAAATAATGCTTCTGATAATTGTCATTAAAAATGGATTTAGATGAGCATTATGGTCATCTTCTAAAAGTGTATTATCTTTGTATTGGTGCATTGTTTCTACCTTCCAATGGAGTAAAATTTTATCATGAAAGAACTCCGCATTTTCACGAAAATTTGCTATACAGAACTGAATTCTAGTACTATTTGTCACTTCTCCAGTTTTATGATTTGTCTTGTGTATTTTTTTAATGGTTTTAATGATTGAGCGAACATGGGTAATTTCATTATGATAAAAAGTAGTTGGTTCATATATAAATACTTCTCTATTTATCCACTCATTAGATTGCTGGATTGGTTTAGCTTTATAAGTGCTTGATGGTTTTATCTCTCTTGATATTTCATTTATTTTATCAAGAAGTGTTTTTTGGTTACCTTTAACTTTAGCAATATATTTTGAACCACTCTGCTCAATAGAATCAAGAGTTTTTTTGTGTGTTCATCGCATCAAAGGTAAAGAGAAATTCAGGTATTTCATTTGATTTCTCTGCAATTTTTTGATGAGCAATAACTACACCTATCTCTGATAGAACTGCACCAACAACTTGTATAGCCTTTTGGTCTTTATATCTACTACCATTCATCACTTTACCATCTACGCTTAGATGTTTTCCTGTAGTATCGACATAAATTCTTATCCATTCTCTGAACAAAAGTTCAACTGCCTCACTATCAACTTTTGCAAGTATATCTGAGACAGCACTTCTTTTTGGTGTTATTATAAATTCTACACCTAGAAGTTTTTTTACTTCTTCTTTTTGAACATGTTTATCTATCCAAATAGAAATTTGTTTGTAATCTGTAGCTCCCATTAGTCCAGCTAATATAGCTAGATATAAGATATGTTCTAATTTATGCCGTTTACCTTGACCTTTACGATGGTCTGGAACTCTTGATAGTAACTCTAAAAGTTTATTTGATTCAGCTATTTTTGCATAGCCTTTTCTTGAACGCTTTTGTGCTAATTTATCTCTTGATTTTATTGCCATTTTATTATCACTTTGTTTTTCTGTAACTCAAGCAATAATTGTTCCTTTTTTATACTTTTGTTATTAATGGATTAGGGTGATCGTATGCAATTAATAAAGAGCCACTATCTATATACATTTTAGCTTCGGGTGTTCCATTAAATTGACCATGGCTATACCTAAGTTCATTTCGAACTACCAACTGATGTTACGATAATCTAAATTCATAAAGTTTAAGAAGTGCTACAAATCTAAGCAACTTGTAATTCTTCAACTTTTTGGTAGGCGACTTTGAGAGCCTCAATATATATTTTTTCCTTAATGGCAAAGTGGTTCATGAGCCGACTGCATAATTAAAAAGTACTCATATATCTTATTTTTTCAAATATTTAAAAAAATCCATCTTCAATAAAATTAGATTCAGTCATTTTTAGGAGCTTTTTTAGTCTATTAAAGCTCTTTAACTCTATATTATTCATCTAACTACTTCTAATCTTTGTCTTATTTGTCTTTGTCCTAATAATCTAAGATTAGTAGCTATACAGGTAAGGGTAAAATTCATATTATTTCTAACGAGTCCTATAAATTTTGTAGTTGAGCCTTTCATCTGAGTTTTTATATCTGCAAACCTATGTTCAACTTTAGATCTAATCTTATGTTTAGGTTTTTCATCTTTTCTTTGCTGCTTAATCTGTTCTTGGCTCAGAGTTTATTTCTCTTTGGGACATACCATATTTTCTATATTTTCACTTTCTAAAAAAGTATCTATATCTTTTGAGTTATATGCTTTATTGTCAAGTTTCACCACGTTGTACCATTTCAAAAGCAATATCTTGAAACTCACTTGGTAAAATCTTAAATTATACTACCCCAATAAGTCAAGACAACATTTCCAAATTCCTTATTCACCTCTAACCTGTAACTTTATGAAACAGCTACTACATTTTCAGTATAGTTCTCATCATTTATTTGTAAACTCTCCAAGTAAACATTCATTGGTTTTTTATAGTTCAGTGTTTCATGAAATCTTTTATAATTGTAGAAGTCCATATAATCCGATACATCCTCTTTTAGTTCCTTAATTGTGTTGTACTGATTTAGATAAATTCTTTCAACTTTAGCACTTCTCCAGAACCTCTCAATACAAATATTATCAGTAGCTCTACCTTTACCATCCATTGAGATAGTAATGCCATTATCTTTAAGTGTTTGGGTGTGAATATAGCTAGTATATTGACTCCCTTGATCAGTATTAAATATCTCTGGTTTTTCATATTTAAGAAGTGCTTCATTGAGTACTCCCATAACAAGGTCAGTGTCCATTGTATTGGATATTTTCCATGAAAGAACAGCTTTAGAGTACCAATCAATGATAGCTGCAAGATAAACCATGCCACCATTGATTTTAATATAGGTAATATCTGTACTCCATACTTGATTAGCTCTTGTAATATTTATCCCTCTAAGCTTATAGGAGAACTTAGGATGTTGTATATTAGCTAGAGTTAAGGAAATAGGCTCTCTTACAGCTAGTATAGCCTTTAATCCTAACTCTTTGCGATAACTCTGCACTGTGTTTAAACTTACACTGAAACCATTCTCTAGTAACTGGTAATGCACCTTCTTAGCTCCATATATTGGTATCTCTTCAAAGATAGATTTTATCTCCTCCTTGATGGTTTCTTTATGTTCGCTGACTACAGGTATATAGTAAAGCGAACTTCTACTAATATCTAGTATCGCACACTGTTGTACTACGGATAATCTCTTTAACTCGAAATTTATCATAGCCTTTTTACTAGATAAGTCCGAGCTTCTCAGCTTTCCCCGCATCCAGTTATTCTCCACTGTTAATTGTCCTACTGTTTTTGCGTATTCATCTATTTTTTCTTGAAGTTTTTTAGTTTCATCTTTATACTCTTTTACAACTTTGGAAGGTTCCATTGCCATCTCTGCATTCTCTAAAAATAGCTTCTTCCAGTTTTTGAGATTATTGGGTGTAATACCATTATCTTTAGCTATTTCTATAAGAGTTTTTTCCTCTTTAAGAAGCTCTAAAACCAATTTTGTTTTTAGCTCTGTTGAATAAGTTGTCCGTTTTCTGCTCATCTTTCTACCCTCACTTTATTATTCTTATTTTATCGTATATGAAATAAAAACTTTTGAAATGTTGTTTGGTTTTCTTGGGGTAGTATAGTTTGTATGTCCAATAAAAAGTAATAGAAAAATAGCACTCACTTTAGAAGAAAGAAATAAAGGAAAATATGTTAATATCTCAAGCATAGATATAAAGGGTGGTAGTAGTCGGCTGATATATATTGAAGGTTATAAAAAACCTCTAAGACTTATCAAGCAAGTGGTCAAAAACGGCGATGATGGCGAATCTACTTATTTATATCTTGTTACTAATGATATAGACTTATCTTTCAATCAGGTACTTGAAATCTACAAAAGACGGTGGAAAATAGAGGAATATCATAAATCTTTAAAACAAAATTTAAAAATAGAACACTCTCCAACAAAAGTTGAAACATCACAAAGAAATCATATACATTTATCTGTTCGTGGTTTTATAAAACTTGAGAAACTTCGATTAAACTATAAAATGAACCACTTTGCCATTAAGGAAAAAATATATATTGAGGCTCTCAAAGTCGCCTACCAAAAAGTTGAAGAATTACAAGTTGCTTAGATTTGTAGCACTTCTTAAACTTTATGAATTTAGATTATCGTAACATCAGTGAATTTAGATTATCGTAACATCAGTTATTCATATCAATCTGATAGCATTTTTAGTTCCTACTTTTAGAGTTTTGCAAGAAGTCTAGTCCATTATTAAGTAATAGCACACAAATAACTTCATAGCCAATGAAAAAATGATTTTCTTCGTTGAACTATACTTCACGATACTCGTGTAGACAAGTCAAATTCACATTAAATCTAAATATTTTACATGAGATATTAGCTATTAATTTATTTATGCTCTCTTACTTAATTAAATGGAATTGCCAGCATAGAGATGATTTCATATCTGAATTATTTGAGCAAAAAATCTTAGGTTAAGGTTTGTTTTATTTTTCATGGGATTTACCTAATTAAAAATACTAGTAGATATATCTTAAACGCATTTTAAGTAAATTTTTTGTAGAATTCCAAACTTAAAAGTAAGCATTTCTCCTAAGTTTTGATAAGAAACATAGCGTTAATGTAAATTAAGGGGATTTTCTCCTTAATTGTACTAAATAAAATGATATAAGGATATGTCAAATGAAAAGAACATACCAGCCCCATAACACACCTAGAAAAAGAACTCACGGATTTCGTGCAAGAATGGCTACTAAAAATGGTCGTAGAGTTTTAAACAGAAGACGTGCTAAAGGTCGTAAAAAATTGACAGTATAGGCGGATTTAATACGCTCAAACTCCATAAAGAGTTTCAGTATATTTATAGAAAAGGAAAAAATCAGCATTCAAGCAGTGTTGTTCTTTTCTTTCTTCCTCAAAAATCAATTCACAAAATTGGTTTTACGGCTACTAAAAAAATTGGTAATGCTGTAAAAAGAAACAGAGCAAAAAGAAGACTTCGTGCTCTTTTTTGTGAACATGCTTCAAATCTCCGTGATGGTACATATATATTTGTTGCCAAACAATCAATCATAGATATTTCTCATGAATCACTTCAAAAAGATTTTAAAAAGATTATTTTTCGTTCATCAGCATTTAAGGAAAAGGGATAATGTTTCGTTTATTTTTACTTAAATTGTTGTGGTTATATCAGAAGTTTTTTACTCTTATTGGTTTTGGTTCTTGTAGGTATTATCCGTCTTGTAGTGAATTTGCAAGATTAAATTTTGAAAATAATTCACTTTCAAGTGCTTTTTACCACTCTTTTACTAGAATACTACGTTGTAATCAATTTTATATAGGTGGAATCGAATATCCACTCTTAGATAAGCTAAAAATTAAGCCAAAAAAATTAGAAATTGATTCTATAAAATATTGGTTAGTTCCAAATAAAAAAAACCGTTTTTACATTATCAAAAACTTTACATACAAAAAGGAAGGCTCAAAGTGTTAGAAAAGATGTCACCAAATCAAAGGTTACTTATAGCAGTAGCATTATCAGTAATATTTTTTGCAGGATATACAGCAATTTTCCCACCAGCTCAACCAGAAGCTAAAGAAAGTTCTCAACATGAAACTGTAGGATTAAGACAAAACAACACTCAAACAAGTTTTGAAGATAGAGTAATTAAGGCAGTAGTAGGTCATGAGATTTCTCAAGACGAGAAACAACTTCCAGCAAGTCTTTCAAATGATATTGTAAGAGTTACAAACAAAGATTTTATTTTAAAGATAGACACTTTGGGGCGTATCTCTTCTAAAGAGTTATTACAAGAAAAGTTTAATGACCTAGACGGAAAACATGCCCAACTTATTCCCGCTTTTGCAACAAAACCGTTATTCATCAGATTTGCAGATCCAGATTTAAACAAAGAAGCGAGTTCAGTAGCATACACAGCATCTCAAAAAGAGATTATTTTAAATGGGGAAGCTCAAAAAGTTACTTTAACACAGAAGTTATCAACACTTACCGTGACAAAAGAATTAACATTTTATGCTGATGGTCATTATGATGCAGTAGTAAAGATTTCAGAAAATAAAAGGTACTTTATTTATCTAGGACAACGCCCAGAAATCACTGAACAGATGATGACAATATCAGGGGCTATGGTATATACAGATGATGAGCTTGTTACAATCATAGAAGATGGAGATGCAGAGGGAAGAAAAGTTTTTTCTGGAGTTGAGCTTATCTCTGCTTTTGATCAATATGCGGCAACAATTATGTATGGTTTTTCAAAAGATACAAATATCATGGTAGAAAGAGATAAAGAGGATAACCCTATAATCTATTTTGATGCATTGCAGACTATGAGTTTTCATGGTTATGTAGGTCAAAAAGAGTATAAAGTGCTTCATAATATTAAACCAGTGCTTACAAATGCAATAGAATATGGTTGGTTTACATTTGCATCAAAACCATTATTTCAATTTTTAACATGGTTACATGATATATTTGGAAACTGGGGTTGGTCTATTGTTGCTTTAACTTTTATTATAAGAATTATTTTATATCCATTGACATACAAAGGTATGATGTCAATGCAAAAAATTAAAAAAATATCACCTCAAATAAAAGAACTTCAAGCAAAATATAAGGGTGATCCACAGCGTATGAACAAAGCGGTTATGGATATGTACAAAAAACATAATGCAAATCCTTTAGGTGGCTGTTTACCAATGCTTATGCAAATCCCTGTTTTCTTTGCTATTTATAGAGTACTTTTAAATGCAGTTGAACTTCAAGGTGCTGAGTGGATTTTATGGATTGATGATTTATCTCGAATGGATAGTTTTTATGTACTTCCTATTTTGATGGGTGCATCTATGTATTATCAACAAAGGCTTACTCCAAGTAACTTCACTGATCCTATGCAAGAAAAAGTGTTTAAATTTTTACCAATAATTTTTACATTTTTCTTTATAACCTTCCCTTCTGGCTTAGTGCTTTACTGGTTTGTAAACAATCTTTTTTCTATAGGACAACAGTTTATTGTAAATACACAGTTTAAAAATGCTAATGATGTAGAGGAAGCTCTCTCTCGTGCTAAAAAATCGGATAAAAAATTAGAAAAAAAAGACACGGAGGGCAAAGATGATTAAAATTGAAGCAGATACGCTTGAAGAAGCGTATCAAAATGCTGCAGATTCTTTAACGTGTTCTGTTACTGAACTTACAATTGAAATTGCTCAAGTACCTACAAAAGGCTTTTTAGGTTTTTTTAAAAAGAAAGCGATTATAGTAGCAATCAAGGAAGTAAATATCATTACTTCAAAAATAAGAAAAAAAACTAAAGTTCAAAATAAAGCGGAATCCTCCAATTTTGAGAATTCAAAGAGGAAAATAACAAGGCCAAAAGAGTCAAATAAAAAGTTTAAAGAAGCTACAACAAAAGATAAAAGAAAAAAAGAATCAACAAATAAACATACGATTATTAACGATACAATAATACCAACCTCATTTGTAAGTACTCAACATGATGAAGATGAGTATGGAAAGTTAAGTGATTATTTAGCAGATTATGAAGAAGAGAACGATTATTGTGAAGAAAATCCTGAGGGAAAAAGTATTTGTAATATTGTTGATGATGTTAAAAAAGAGATTAATGAACTTTTTAGTTTAACTTGCTTTAAAATTGAAGCCATAAATGTAAGTGCGTATAATGAAGATACTTTACTTATAGAATTTAAGGGTGATGATGCTGCCTTACTTATTGGAAAAGAGGGTTATAGATATAAGGCACTTTCTTATATGATTTTTAATTGGATAAATACAAAATATCAGGTACAACTTCGTTTAGAGATTGCAGAATTTTTGAAAAATCAAGAAGAGGCTATCTCTAAATACTTGAAAAGTGTTTGTGAAAATATAGAAAAAGATGGACGAGCTCAAACAAAAATTCTTGATGGAGTACTAATCCAAATTGCTTTAAATGAACTTAGGGATAAATATCCAAATAAATATATAGTAATTCGTTCAACCCGTGATGGGCTTAAATACATTATCGTAAACGATTACCACACAAATTAGGATGGATAGCGACACTATATCGGCCATTGCTACAGCAAATGGTATAGGCTCTATCGCTATCATTCGTCTTAGTGGTGATGAATCCCTCACAATTATAAAAAAACTCTCTCATAAAGAAAATTTTTCTCCTCGTTACGCAAGTCTTACAAATATATATGACAAAGAAAATTTACTTATTGACGAAGTAATAGTGATATATTTTAAAAATCCACACTCTTTTACCGCCGAAGATGTCGTTGAAATTCAATGTCATGGTGGTTTTATAGTTGCCCAAAGTATTTTAAAAGCTACTATACACGCAGGTGCAAGACTTGCAAATGCTGGTGAGTTTTCTAAGAGAGCTTTTTTTAATGGTCGAATAGATTTGAGTGAAGCAGAAGCTATAGCACAACTTATTGAGGCAAAAAGTGAAGATGCTGCAAAAATATTAGCTTCTCAAATGAAAGGTTCATTAAAAGTTTATATAGAAAATATTCGTGATGAAATTATTCATATATTGGCTTATTCTGAAGTAAGTATTGATTATGCTGAAGAAGATTTACCCAAGGACTTAGTGAGACAAATAAAAGAAAAACTCAAAGAACTAAAAAAATCTCTACACTCAACTCTCTTAGCTTCAAAACAAAGAGAAGGTTTAATGCAAGGCTTCAAAGTCTCGATAATTGGGAAACCAAATGTTGGAAAGAGTTCACTTCTAAACCGTTTACTTAATTTTAATCGAGCTATCGTAAGTGATATTGCAGGAACGACAAGAGACACCATAGAAGCACAAATAAAAATCAGTACACATTTGATACGCATAGTAGATACAGCTGGAATACGCGAAGCAAATGATGAGATTGAACGAATAGGGATACAAAAAAGTTTAGAAGCGATAGAGGAGAGTGATATAGTGATAGTTCTCTTTGACGCATCTCGTGAAGTAGATAAAGAAGATGAAGAGATTATCTCTCTTATCAATAAATATACTCAAAATAAAAAGATAATTCTTATAAAAAATAAAATAGATTTAGAAGAAAAATTCAAACATAAAAATTTGAAATTTGACTTAGAGTTAAATTCAAAAGAAAATGTCGAAGACTTAATAACAGCACTTGAAAACATGATGAATACTACAAATTCATCAGAAGAGATGATGCTCATCTCTCAAAGACAAATTTTGGCAGTAGAGAACACCTTGAGTAATATAGAAGAATCATTTTACCCATTACAAGATCAAGAGTTAGAGATTTTTTCTTTTCATTTAAATGAGGCGGTTAAAGAGATGGCGAGTATCACAAGACCCTTTGAAAATGATGAGATGCTAGATAAGATGTTTGGAAGTTTTTGTCTTGGCAAATAAATATTTAGCCATAGATTTAGGACTCAAAAGGATAGGTCTTGCCTACTCAGCACATAAAGATCTGGTAACACCTCTTAAAGCAATAATAAGAAAAAACCGTAATCAGGCATCAGATGAAGTGAAAAAAGCACTTAAAGAGTGGGAGATAGATTGTATTGTCATTGGGATACCTTTAGGGGGAAGTAGTGAAGATGAGATGCGAAGACGAATAGCCCACTTTATGAATCTTGTTGGTTTTGAGGGTGAAGTGTTTTACCAAGATGAAGCAGGAAGCTCTAAAGAAGCTGAAGCCTTAATCAAAGGAGAAATTAAGCACATTAGAGATGGGAGAATAGATTCTATATCTGCTATGATTATTTTACAAAGATATTTACGAAGTATTCGGCTTCCTGCATAATTTCACCTTAACTCTTATAAGTAAGAGAGCATAAATACATTCATAGCTAATATCTCATGTAAAATATTTAGATTTAATGTGAATTTGACTTGTCTACACGAGTATAATGTCCCCATTGTCAAGACCACCTAAATAAGTTTTCTTATCAGACTTCTTTCGAAAGTAGGAGTAGAAATTGCTTAGTGTAAAGTATGAGCAAATATAAAAAAATACAAAATAGAAAACCAGAGCAATTTAAACGATTAACAGGGGTAAGAAAAGAGACCTTTGAATTGATGGTTGAACTGTTAAAAGATTCCGAAGAAAAAAGAAAGAAAATATCAGGTCGTCCCCTAAAATTAATCTATGCAGATCAAATTTTTATTCCTAGCCTAAGTTAAGGGTAAAATATTTTTTTATGCAAGGTTAGTACTTACTTGTCAAGTTTCACCACGTTGTACCATTTCAAAAGCAATATCTTGAAACTCACTTGGTAAAATCTTAAATATTTCAGGCTTCGTTTGAAACCAACTTTGAACTGCATCAAAAGGAGTTCTGACTTTGAGTTCTTTTCTTAAAGAACCATGTCTTCTATTGAAGTTATAGAATATCAAGAACTTATTTAAATCTTTCTTAACATCATCAATATTATCATAATCCTCTGCTTTGATTGTAGCATTCTTTATTGTTCCATTAACCCTTTCAACCATTCCATTAGTTTGAGGTGTATATGGAGCTGTTAGCCTGTGTTCTATCTCATCTTTAGTACATTCAATATCAAACTTATGATTGCCACTAACTTTGCCTTTACCTCTTGCCCATTTGTCGGTAAACTCCTGTCCATTGTCTGTGAGAATATGAGTTATGTAAAAAGGAAAAAACTCTTTACACTCTTTGAGAAATTCAACTGCATTAGCAGCTGTCTTATTTTCATATACTTTATAATACAATAGCCTTGTAGCTCTATCTATAGCTACAAAGAGATAATATTTTTGTTTGTCAAATTTTGGTAAATAGGTTACATCAATGTGCAAATAGCCAGGCTCATACTCTTTAAACTTTTTAGCTTTTGCCTTTTGTTCAACAGCAACTCTATTTATATCAAAGGCTCTCAAAGTTCTATAGACATTACTTCTGTTTGCATTTGGAATGACATCAACCATGGTATCTGTTAAGCCATCTAACTCCATCCAAGTAAGGGTTCTTACGACCCGTATAAGCTCCTTTTCTAAAGGTGTTAAAGCATATTTTATATTATTTGGTCTTGAACTCTTATCATTTGAAAAATCTCTTTTTCTGTGTTTAGCAATAGTTTTCACATTTACATTATAGTTATCTGATAATTCAACATTTGTTAAATCAGATTGTTGTATTCTTTGTCTTACATGCTGGTTTGTTCTAGCATTGGAGTGATAGACTTGTGACATTATTTTAATCCTTTTGTGGTAAAAAGATTTTACTATGATGTTATTAAGCTATCGCTTATTATTGAATTGGGCAACCATAACGTGGTGAAACTAGACAGCTATGAAGTTATTTGTGTGCTATTACTTAGTTTTGATCTCAAGAAAAAAAAAGAAGTTGAGATTCAAAAATTAAAAAATTTTGAATCTCAGTTAAATTTAAATTAGTGTGTTGAATCTCTAAGTTTAGAGTATCGTGAAGCTATCTTAGTTGTTCGAGTTGATGCAAAAATTGCTACAATAAATGTTATAAGAAAAGCATATGTAATTTGAATGCCAATAAAATATGATGCACCTAGCAATATACTCAATGGAATTAACACAAAAAATATACCAATAGTGACCTTTAGTTTAAACTTAACAGACCTTTCAAAGTCTGAGCTTTCATGATTAATATTTATAAATGGATCAAATTCTAAGTTTTTTAATTCTTTATAAAGATTTATTTTAATATTTTTCTTTTTATAATTTATTTCTAATTTTTCAAATATGTTTTTCATATTTGTGCAGATAAACTCGTCGGTAGTACTTAAAAAATAATTAAACATAATAATCCTCCTTTATGTTTATTATAAGTAAATTATAACATAAAAATACTAGGATACGATTTACTATCTCATTACATATTTAAAACTTTATACATTTTTAAGTTAAGCATCAAATATAATATTCTCTAATACAAAAAATAGGGATAAATAATTATGAGTACAAAAAGAAAAACATATAGTGCAGAATTTAAAGCAAATTTAGTTTTAGAGGGTGCTAAAACTATAAATGAGATAGCAAGTCAATATGGAGTTTTATACTACCCCAAGAAAACCAAACAACATTTCAAAAGTTCTTATTTCATATACGATAAAATAAGAATCTGATGTTACGATAATCTAAATTCATAAAGTTTAAGAAGTGCTACAAATCTAAGCAACTTGTAATTCTTCAACTTTTTGGTAGGCGACTTTGAGAGCCTCAATATATATTTTTTCCTTAATAGACTTCTCCTAAAACCTTTTTCAATATTTGGATATATGTCCCTACGCAGTTCACCCCAGTCCACTAAAAACTAAATTTCAAGAGTTGAGCGATAGAGTCATCTAAATCCCATCTATTGTTAATGAGTTGTTCTTGTATAGATTTTGTACCATTTAGGTGCAAGATATTTAAAATAATGCTTCTGATAATTGTCATTAAAAATGGATTTAGATGAGCATTATGGTCATCTTCTAAAAGTGTATTATCTTTGTATTGGTGCATTGTTTCTACCTTCCAATGGAGTAAAATTTTATCATGAAAGAACTCCGCATTTTCACGAAAATTTGCTATACAGAACTGAATACTAGTGCTGTTTGTTACTTCTCCTGTTTTATGGTTTGTCTTGTGTATTTTTTTAATAGTTTTTATGATTGAGCGAACATGGGTAATTTCATTATGATAAAAAGTAGTTGGTTCATATATAAATACTTCTCTATTTATCCACTCATTAGATTGCTGGATTTGTTTAGCTTTATAAGTGCTTGATGGTTTTATCTCTCTTGATATTTCATCTATTTTATCAAGAAGTGTTTTTTGGTTATCTTTAACTTTAGCAATATACTTTGAACCACTTCGCTCAATAGAATCAAGAGTTTTTTTGTGTGTTCATCGCATCAAAGGTAAAGAGAAATTCAGGTATTTCATTTGATTTCTCTGCAATTTTTTGATGAGCAATAACTACACCTATCTCTGATAGAACTGCACCAACAACTTCTATAGCCTTTTGGTCTTTATATCTGCTACCATTCATCACTTTACCATCTACGCTTAGATGTTTTCCTGTAGTATCGACATAAATTCTTATCCATTCTCTAAACAAAAGTTCTACTGCCTCACTATCAACTTTTGCAAGTATATCTGATACAGCACTTCTTTTTGGTGTTATTATAAATTCTACACCTAGAAGTTTTTTTACTTCTTCTTTTTGGACATGTTTATCTATCCAAATAGAGATTTGTTTGTAATCTGTAGCTCCCATTAGTCCAGCTAATATAGCTAGATATAAAATATGTTCTAGTTTATGCCGTTTCCCTTGACCTTTACGATGGTCTGGAACTCTTGATAGTAACTCTAAAAGTTTATTTGATTCAGCTATTTTTGCATAGCCTTTTCTTGAACGCTTTTGTGCTAATTTATCTCTTGCTTTTATTGCCATTTTCTTATCACCTTGTTTTTCTCAAAAGCAAGCAATAATTATTCCACTTTTAATTTCTAGTTATTAATGGATTGGGGTGTACGCAGTTACTTTAATTTAAAATATAAGAGTAATTTCAATATTACTAAAATATAATCTTTCTAAAGCCTATAAACAGGTATCTAAAGTGAGGTATTACTATGAGCTTTTAGGAGAAGTCCATTTAATAGACTTCTTGCAAAACTCCTTATATGGCTTAGCACTTTATAGAGAGTTTTAATCAAGGTAAATGTTCTCAAGCGTAGCCAAAGCTAGGGTTGGGGTTCTTTAACGCTGAGTAAGGCTCTCTATAAAGTGTCCTATGGAAGGGATAGTAAGTACTAACCTTGCACAAAAAAATATTTTACCCTTAGCTTAGGCTAGGAATAAAAATTTGTTTTACACAATTTTAGTCCTTCTTAGCTCTCTGTGGTATATAGGAGTTTTGCAAGAAGTCTAATGAAATGCTTTTAGTATTTATAGCCTATGAAAAAGAGAGAACTAAAAACCATGGAGTTGGTGGTAGAAAAAGTTTAGATTCAAAAGAAAAAGTACTATTAATGTTAAGTTATTACAGAGAATATAGAACCTTAGAACATATTGGCTTTGATTATGGAGTAAGTGAATCTACAGCTTCTCGAATAGTAAGAGATGTTGAAGATGTTTTAATAAAATCTGGAAAGTTTTCATTACCAAGTAAACGTGCTTTATATGGAGATGATATGGACTTAGAGTTTATCGTCATTGATGCTACAGAGTCCCCCATACAACGACCAAAAAAAAGCAAAGAGATTACTACTCAGGGAAGAAAAGAAACCATACACTAAAAGGGCAAATCGTTATTGACAAGGATGAACGTATTATTTGTGCTCATACATGCAAAGGTACTACTCATGATTTTAAACTCTTTAAACAGAGTGATTTACCTGTGAAACCTCAAACTTCTATCTATGTAGATTTAGGCTATCTTGGTATTAAAAAGCAACATAATAACACTCAAATACCATATAAGAAATCAAAGCTACATCCATTAACTGATACACAAAAAAATCAAAATAAAAGAGAAGCTTCAGCTCGCATATGTGTTGAACATATCAATGCTAAATTAAAGACTTTTCAAATCCTTAAACAGAAATATCGTAACCGTAGAAAAAGGTTCAATCTTCGCTTCAATCTGATATGTGGATTAGTTAATTTTGACCGTGGATTTGAGGTTGCTGGAAAATGAGTTTTGCAAGAAGTTTATTAACATATTTTCCTTTATTTCTTTCTTCTAAGATGAGTGCTATTTTTCTATTACTTTTTATTGGACATACAAACTTCTTATTTAGTTCTTCTTCTATAAAAAGTAGATTCTTAATACTTGAAAACCATTTATCAAATAAAATATATTTATATTTCACTTCATTATTGTGATGTAAAATTTGAAGTTTATCTTGCATTATTTCATTTTTACTAAAGAGAGATTTTTTAATAGACTTCTCCTAAAACCTAAAGAAAATAGGAGCGAAAATTGCTTATAATAAGATATGGGAAAAACAATCAAATATTTCAAAGTTAATAAATTAACAGATAAAGATTTTAGACGAGTTGTAGGTGTTAAAAGAGACACCTTTAAAGATATGATAAAAGTAGTTAGAAGACACTATAAAAAGAAGAAAGTTAAAGGTGGAACAAACAAATCTTTATCTGCAAATGATGAGACACTCATGATGCTAGAATATTATAGAGAGTATAGAACTTTTAAACATATAGGAGTTGATTATGGAGTGAGTGAATCAACAGCACATTATATTGTTACAAAGATAGAAAAGATTTTAATACAAGAGCCACAATTTCATCTTAAAACTCTAAAACATGCGATACCTATAGAAGATACTAATAATCTTGAAATAGTCGTAGTAGATGTAACTGAGAGCCAATGTGAGAGACCAAAAAAAAGCAAAAAAGATACTACTCAGGTAAAAAGAAAAAGCACACCTTAAAAACACAAATAATTACAACATCTACAGGTAAAATATTAGCTGTAACTATTGATAAAGGAAGAACAGATGACTTTAAAGTCTTTAAAAACAGTAAGGCAACTAAAAAAATAATATTGAGTAAAGTTCTTGCTGATTTAGGCTATATTGCTATCTCTAAAATTTTTCCTAATTCTCAAATACCAAATAAAAGAACCAAACTAAATCCATTAACAAAAGATGACAAAAAAGAGAACTGTGAATTATCATCAAAAAGAATTATGATTGAACAAATAAATGCAAAAATTAAGGTATTTAAAATTACTAAATACCCATATAGAAATAGACGAAAAAGGTTCGGTTTGAGAATGAACCTTATTTGTGCTATTATTAACCTTGATGCAACACCTATGAGCAATACCGTTGAAGAGGTTTGATGTTTGGGTGTTTTAGGAGAAGTCTAATATTCTTCTCATGTTCCTCACTCCACTTATTTTCAGTTTTTGTGATAATTTCATATCCAAAAGGGATAGATATACCTGTAGCATCTGTATAATGAAAATTTAGCATTAAGATACCTTTTTGCATCTTTTGTGACACATGGTCATAATGCCAGCAAACTACATCATTTACTTTACTCCAAGGCTTATGCATAAGCATATCATCGATAATAATACAAGCATTGTCTTCATTCTCATAATCTCTTAAAAATGGTTTTATTAATTTCCACAAAGTCTTTTCATCATCAAGAGAATCATTTAATAGTTACAGTAGTCGTCATTTTTCAGAACCATCAAATTTCAATCGCTTAAAAACAGCTACTAACTCCTTATCTCTAAGCTCATAATTCAATAATATTTCTGATAGATATTCAAGACCATAGAGAAATAAACTTTGAGCTTTTCTCCCGTGCTTTAGGGTTATAATAGGCTTTGTTTCATTAAGCCATTCACCAATACTATGACTCCAAACAAAGGATAAACTTAAAATAGCTATCAATGTATCTATCTTCACCCCAATCCACTAAAAACTAAATTTCAAGAGTTGAGCGATAGAGTCATCTAAATCCCATCTATTGTTAATGAGTTGTTCTTGTATAGATTTTGTACCATTTAGGTGCAAGATATTTAAAATAATGCTTCTGATAATTGTCATTAAAAATGGATTTAGATGAGCATTATGGTCATCTTCTAAAAGTGTATTATCTTTGTATTGGTGCATTGTTTCTACCTTCCAATGGAGTAAAATTTTATCATGAAAGAACTCCGCATTTTCACGAAAATTTGCTATACAGAACTGAATTCTAGTACTATTTGTCACTTCTCCAGTTTTATGATTTGTCTTGTGTATTTTTTTAATAGACTTCTTGCAAAACTCATTTTCCAGCAACCTCAAATCCACGGTCAAAATTAACTAATCCACATATCAGATTGAAGCGAAGATTGAACCTTTTTCTACGGTTACGATATTTCTGTTTAAGGATTTGAAAAGTCTTTAATTTAGCATTGATATGTTCAACACATATGCGAGCTGAAGCTTCTCTTTTATTTTGATTTTTTTGTGTATCAGTTAATGGATGTAGCTTTGATTTCTTATATGGTATTTGAGTGTTATTATGTTGCTTTTTAATACCAAGATAGCCTAAATCTACATAGATACAAGTTTGAGGTTTCACAGGTAGATCACTCTGTTTAAAGAGTTTAAAATCATGAGTAGTACCTTTGCATGTATGAGCACAAATAATACGTTCATCCTTGTCAATAACGATTTGCCCTTTTAGTGTATGGTTTCTTTTCTTCCCTGAGTAGTAATCTCTTTGCTTTTTTTTGGTCGTTGTATGGGGGACTCTGTAGCATCAATGACGATAAACTCTAAGTCCATATCATCTCCATATAAAGCACGTTTACTTGGTAATGAAAACTTTCCAGATTTTATTAAAACATCTTCAACATCTCTTACTATTCGAGAAGCTGTAGATTCACTTACTCCATAATCAAAGCCAATATGTTCTAAGGTTCTATATTCTCTGTAATAACTTAACATTAATAGTACTTTTTCTTTTGAATCTAAACTTTTTCTACCACCAACTCCATGGTTTTTAGTTCTCTCTTTTTCATAGGCTATAAATACTAAAAGCATTTTATTAAATGTATCTTTATTTACACCAATAAGACGCTTAAAATTCTTTGGTTCTTTCTTCTGTAATTTTTCATATTTATTCATATCAATCTGATAGCATTTTTAGTTCCTACTTTTAGAGTTTTGCAAGAAGTCTAATGGTTTTAATGATTGAGCGAACATGGGTAATTTCATTATGATAAAAAGTAGTTGGTTCATATATAAATACTTCTCTATTTATCCACTCATTAGATTGCTGGATTGGTTTAGCTTTATAAGTGCTTGATGGTTTTATCTCTCTTGATATTTCATTTATTTTATCAAGAAGTGTTTTTTGGTTACCTTTAACTTTAGCAATATATTTTGAACCACTCTGCTCAATAGAATCAAGAGTTTTTTTGTGTGTTCATCGCATCAAAGGTAAAGAGAAATTCATCTCCAAGCTCTGCTATCATAGCTTGTAAAGCAGGTATTTCATTTGATTTCTCTGCAATTTTTTGATGAGCAATAACTACACCTATCTCTGATAAAACTGCACCAACAACTTCTATAGCCTTTTGGTCTTTATATCTGCTACCATTCATCACTTTACCATCTACGCTTAGATGTTTTCCTGTAGTATCGACATAAATTCTTATCCATTCTCTAAACAAAAGTTCTACTGCCTCACTATCAACTTTTGCAAGTATATCTGAGACAGCACTTCTTTTTGGTGTTATTATAAATTCTACACCTAGAAGTTTTTTTACTTCTTCTTTTTGGACATGTTTATCTATCCAAATAGAGATTTGTTTGTAATCTGTAGCTCCCATTAGTCCAGCTAATATAGCTAGATATAAAATATGTTCTAGTTTATGCCGTTTCCCTTGACCCTTACGATGGTCTGGAACTCTTGATAGTAACTCTAAAAGTTTATTTGATTCAGCTATTTTTGCATAACCTTTTCTTGAACGCTTATGTGCTAATTTATCTCTTGCTTTTATTGCCATTTTCTTATCACCTTGTTTTTCTCAAAAGCAAGCAATAATTATTCCACTTTTAATTTCTAGTTATTAATGGATTGGGGTGATCTATCTTGTGGTTATCAGTCATATGCGTTTCTTCAAGGTTAAATCCTCTTTTTTTTAGAGCTGAAAACAATACTTCAATTTCCCATCTTTGTTTATAAAATTCCAATGCTTTTTCTTGATTAGACTTCTTGCAAAACTCCTATATACCACAGAGAGCTAAGAAGGACTAAAATTGTGTAAAACAAATTTTTATTCCTAGCCTAAGCTAAGGGTAAAATATTTTTTTGTGCAAGGTTAGTACTTACTATCCCTTCCATAGGACACTTTATAGAGAGCCTTACTCAGCGTTAAAGAACCCCAACCCTAGCTTTGGCTACGCTTGAGAACATTTACCTTGATTAAAACTTTCTATAAAGTGCTAAGCCATATAAGGAGTTTTGCAAGAAGTCTATTAGACTTCTTGCAAAACTCTAAAAGTAGGAACTAAAAATGCTATCAGATTGATATGAATAAATATGAAAAATTACAGAAGAAAGAACCAAAGAATTTTAAGCGTCTTATTGGTGTAAATAAAGATACATTTAATAAAATGCTTTTAGTATTTATAGCCTATGAAAAAGAGAGAACTAAAAACCATGGAGTTGGTGGTAGAAAAAGTTTAGATTCAAAAGAAAAAGTACTATTAATGTTAAGTTATTACAGAGAATATAGAACCTTAGAACATATTGGCTTTGATTATGGAGTAAGTGAATCTACAGCTTCTCGAATAGTAAGAGATGTTGAAGATGTTTTAATAAAATCTGGAAAGTTTTCATTACCAAGTAAACGTGCTTTATATGGAGATGATATGGACTTAGAGTTTATCGTCATTGATGCTACAGAGTCCCCCATACAACGACCAAAAAAAAGCAAAGAGATTACTACTCAGGGAAGAAAAGAAACCATACACTAAAAGGGCAAATCGTTATTGACAAGGATGAACGTATTATTTGTGCTCATACATGCAAAGGTACTACTCATGATTTTAAACTCTTTAAACAGAGTGATCTACCTGTGAAACCTCAAACTTGTATCTATGTAGATTTAGGCTATCTTGGTATTAAAAAGCAACATAATAACACTCAAATACCATATAAGAAATCAAAGCTACATCCATTAACTGATACACAAAAAAATCAAAATAAAAGAGAAGCTTCAGCTCGCATATGTGTTGAACATATCAATGCTAAATTAAAGACTTTTCAAATCCTTAAACAGAAATATCGTAACCGTAGAAAAAGGTTCAATCTTCGCTTCAATCTGATATGTGGATTAGTTAATTTTGACCGTGGATTTGAGGTTGCTGGAAAATGAGTTTTGCAAGAAGTCTATTAGTATTTGTGGCAATAATTAGAAATTCATCCTTCATCCTCAATCCGATTAGAGATAAGCCTTTATAATCATATATCGTTTTTTTAGTTCTATAAAAAGTATGTTCATTTAGATTAAGATTTCTAAAAAGAGTATTAACCTTTACATCTCCTCGACCAACTTTCACTTTTTTATTATTCATAATTCTAATGGCAAATGGTATTTCTCTTTTCTTGAGCCACTTAAACCAAACCTTCCCTACAAACTCTCTATCTGCTGTTAAAACTTCAATCTTATCTACACCAAATATATCAATAAACTTTTTTATAATTCTAATTCTATCTTTAAAACCTGAATTACCTTGCTTCGTTGTTTTCTTCAATATATACCATACAATAGGGATGGCCATCCCTTTATAAGCAACGCTTAACATCAATATATTGATATGTACTTTACCAAATTTCCAATTTGTTCTATCAATTGCTAATACCCATCTTTCTTTAGGTAAAAAACTTGACAACATCTGTGCAATTATCTTTTTATCGAATGAAAACTCATTGAAAAATCTTCCTATCCTTCTATAGTTGGCTGTTTTGGATTCTCTTGCATTTAATACAGTTGCTAACTTTTTAAGATTTACTGCTCTTAATTTTGAAATTGATACTATCAATCCAACTATTACAAATATTCTTGCTCTGTTAAAATTTGTATGTTCTTTTATTTGTTCTTTCAATATGTTACAATTATCTTCGAGTTTGGTCTTTTTCATAAGGGTATTTATACTTTAAAACCAAGCTCTTTATTCTTTTATTTTTTAAAAATGACGACTACTGTATTTAATAGTAGATGCTTTGTGAAAACATCATGACTATTACCTGTTACTTTTGAAAGTTTTGTCATCTCTATCTTGCTAAATGAACTGATTGCGAAATTTATGTACATATCTTCTAATTGCTTCATATATATTTTAAGCATTTTTAATGCCATCTATTTTTAATATGTCACCTTTTGTAAATTTGAAGGTTTAGATTATCGTAACATCAGTAGGTACATCATCAAATGTATAAATATTCTGACCATTTTTTTGTATTGCTGTATTATTTTCTGAATCTACAACGGTAGCTTCATATACTTTACCTCTTTCAACTGTTACATCTGTTGGTGTTGCAGTTATTGGTGAAGAAGTTGAACTTCCAGAATCACTTCCTCCACCACCACATCCACTGAAACCTAGACCTATAGCTGAAACTACAGCTAAACTTAAACCTATCTGTATTGATTTATATCTTGTGTATCAGAAAGTAAAACTACATTCCTGATTCCTTTAGCGTATTCACTTTTGATAACTTTAGCTATTTTTTCATTAGAAAGTATATCTTGTATTGATATCACTTTATCTACATCAGCGTTGCATAATATTTTATAAGTAACCATTATTGTTCTATTCATTTGAGATCCTTCTATATAGGCTTATACGAATATATTATCATCTCTTTTTAGTTATTGGAATTTTTATGACAATATGACATGTGTTTTATCATTTTCAATTACTCATAAATATCATCAAGTTCATCATCATACATACCAAGCTGTCTAGTTTCACCACGTTATGGTTGCCCAATTTAATAATAAGCGATAGCTCAATAACATCATAGTAAAATCTTTTTACCACAAAAGGATTAAAATAATGTCACAAGTCTATCACTCCAATGCTAGAACAAACCAGCATGTAAGACAAAGAATACAACAATCTGATTTAACAAATGTTGAATTATCAGATAACTATAATGTAAATGTGAAAACTATTGCTAAACACAGAAAAAGAGATTTTTCAAATGATAAGAGTTCAAGACCAAATAATATAAAATATGCTTTAACACCTTTAGAAAAGGAGCTTATACGGGTCGTAAGAACCCTTACTTGGATGGAGTTAGATGGCTTAACAGATACCATGGTTGATGTCATTCCAAATGCAAACAGAAGTAATGTCTATAGAACTTTGAGAGCCTTTGATATAAATAGAGTTCCTGTTGAACAAAAGGCAAAAGCTAAAAAGTTTAAAGAGTATGAGCCTGGCTATTTGCACATTGATGTAACCTATTTACCAAAATTTGACAAACAAAAATATTATCTCTTTGTAGCTATAGATAGAGCTACAAGGCTATTGTATTATAAAGTATATGAAAATAAGACAGCTGCTAATGCAGTTGAATTTCTCAAAGAGTGTAAAGAGTTTTTTCCTTTTTACATAACTCATATTCTCACAGACAATGGACTGGAGTTTACCGACAAATGGGCAAGAGGTAAAGGCAAAGTTAGTGGCAATCATAAGTTTGATATTGAATAGACTTCTTGCAAAACTCATTTTCCAGCAACCTCAAATCCACGGTCAAAATTAACTAATTCACATATCAGATTGAAGCGAAGATTGAACCTTTTTCTACGGTTACGATATTTCTGTTTAAGGATTTGAAAAGTCTTTAATTTAGCATTGATATGTTCAACACATATGCGAGCTGAAGCTTCTCTTTTATTTTGATTTTTTTGTGTATCAGTTAATGGATGTAGCTTTGATTTCTTATATAGACTTCTCCTAAAACCTTTTTCAATATTTGGATATATGTCCCTACGCAGTTACTTTAATTTAAAATATAAGAGTAATTTCAATATTACTAAAATATAATCTTGCTAAAGCCTATAAACAGGTATCTAAATTGAGGTATTACTATCAGCTTTTAGGAGAAGTCCTATGGTATTTGAGTGTTATTATGTTGCTTTTTAATACCAAGATAGCCTAAATCTACATAGATACAAGTTTGAGGTTTCACAGGTAAATCACTCTGTTTAAAGAGTTTAAAATCATGAGTAGTACCTTTGCATGTATGAGCACAAATAATACGTTCATCCTTGTCAATAACGATTTGCCCTTTTAGTGTATGGTTTCTTTTCTTCCCTGAGTAGTAATCTCTTTGCTTTTTTTTGGTCGTTGTATGGGGGACTCTGTAGCATCAATGACGATAAACTCTAAGTCCATATCATCTCCATATAAAGCACGTTTACTTGGTAATGAAAACTTTCCAGATTTTATTAAAACATCTTCAACATCTCTTACTATTGAAGAACCTGTAGATTCACTTACTCCATAATCAAAGCCAATATGTTCTAAGGTTCTATATTCTCTGTAATAACTTAACATTAATAGTACTTTTTCTTTTGAATCTAAACTTTTTCTACCACCAACTCCATGGTTTTTAGTTCTCTCTTTTTCATAGGCTATAAATACTAAAAGCATTTCATTAAATGTATCTTTATTTACACCAATAAGACGCTTAAAATTCTTTGGTTCTTTCTTCTGTAATTTTTCATATTTATTCATATCAATCTGATAGCATTTTTAGTTCCTACTTTTAGAGTTTTGCAAGAAGTCTAATGTACTAAAGATGAGATAGAACACAGGTTAACAGCTCCATATACAGCTCAAACTAATGGAATGGTTGAAAGGGTTAATGGAACAATCACCCCAATCCACTAAAAACTAAATTTCAAGAGTTGAGCGATAGAGTCATCTAAATCCCATCTATTGTTAATGAGTTGTTCTTGTATAGATTTTGTACCATTTAGGTGCAAGATATTTAAAATAATGCTTCTGATAATTGTCATTAAAAATGGATTTAGATGAGCATTATGGTCATCTTCTAAAAGTGTATTATCTTTGTATTGGTGCATTGTTTCTACCTTCCAATGGAGTAAAATTTTATCATGAAAGAACTCCGCATTTTCACGAAAATTTGCTATACAGAACTGAATACTAGTGCTGTTTGTTACTTCTCCTGTTTTATGGTTTGTCTTGTGTATTTTTTTAATAGTTTTTATGATTGAGCGAACATGGGTAATTTCATTATGATAAAAAGTAGTTGGTTCATATATAAATACTTCTCTATTTATCCACTCATTAGATTGCTGGATTGGTTTAGCTTTATAAGTGCTTGATGGTTTTATCTCTCTTGATAAAATAGACTTCTTGCAAAACTCATTTTCCAGCAACCTCAAATCCACGGTCAAAATTAACTAATCCACATATCAGATTGAAGCGAAGATTGAACCTTTTTCTACGGTTACAATATTTCTGTTTAAGGATTTGAAAAGTCTTTAATTTAGCATTGATATGTTCAACACATATGCGAGCTGAAGCTTCTCTTTTATTTTGATTTTTTTGTGTATCAGTTAATGGATGTAGCTTTGATTTCTTATATGGTATTTGAGTGTTATTATGTTGCTTTTTAATACCAAGATAGCCTAAATCTACATAGATACAAGTTTGAGGTTTCACAGGTAAATTACTTTGTTTAAAGAGTTTAAAATCATGAGTAGTACCTTTGCATGTATGAGCACAAATAATACGTTCATCCTTGTCAATAACGATTTGCCCTTTTAGTGTATGGTGTCTTTTCTTCCCTGAGTAGTAATCTCTTTGCTTTTTTTTGGTCGTTGTATTGGGGACTCTGTAGCATCAATGACGATAAACTCTAAGTCCACATCATCTCCATATAAAGCACGTTTACTTGGTAATGAAAACTTTCCAGATTTTATTAAAACATCTTCAACATCTCTTACTATTGAAGAACCTGTAGATTCACTTACTCCATAATCAAAGCCAATATGTTCTAAGGTTCTATATTCTCTGTAATAACTTAACATTAATAGTACTTTTTCTTTTGAATCTAAACTTTTTCTACCACCAACTCCATGGTTTTTAGTTCTCTCTTTTTCATAGGCTATAAATACTAAAAGCATTTCATTAAATGTATCTTTATTTACACCAATAAGACGCTTAAAATTCTTTGGTTCTTTCTTCTGTAATTTTTCATATTTATTCATATCAATCTGATAGCATTTTTAGTTCCTACTTTTAGAGTTTTGCAAGAAGTCTAATAGATGAAATATCAAGAGAGATAAAACCATCAAGCACTTATAAAGCTAAACCAATCCAGCAATCTAATGAGTGGATAAATAGAGAAGTATTTATATATGAACCAACTACTTTTTATCATAATGAAATTACCCATGTTCGCTCAATCATAAAAACTATTAAAAAAATACACAAGACAAACCATAAAACAGGAGAAGTAACAAACAGCACTAGTATTCAGTTCTGTATAGCAAATTTTCGTGAAAATGCGGAGTTCTTTCATGATAAAATTTTACTCCATTGGAAGGTAGAAACAATGCACCAATACAAAGATAATACACTTTTAGAAGATGACCATAATGCTCATCTAAATCCATTTTTAATGACAATTATCAGAAGCATTATTTTAAATATCTTGCACCTAAATGGTACAAAATCTATACAAGAACAACTCATTAACAATAGATGGGATTTAGATGACTCTATCGCTCAACTCTTGAAATTTAGTTTTTAGTGGATTGTGGTGGGTAGAGCTACTGATAATATTGCTATTGAAAGATTTTGGAGAAGTGCTAAAGTAGAGAGAATCTATCTTAACGAATACAATACAATCAAGGAGCTAAAAGAGGATGTAGCAGACTACATGGAATTCTATAATTATAGAAGATTTCATGAAACACTGGGCTATAAAAAACCTATGAATGTTTACTTTGATAGTTTACAGATTAATGATGAAAACTACACTAAAAATGTAGTAGCTGTTTCATAAAGTTACAGGTTAGAGGTGAATAAGGAATTTGAAAATGTTGTCTTGACTTATTGGGGTAGTATACTGTGAATTATCATTGAACAAATAAATGCAAAAATCAAGGTATTTAAAATTACTAAATACCCATATAGGAATAGACGAAAAAGGTTCGGTTTGAGAATGAATCTTATTTGTGCTATTATTAACCTTGATGCAACATCTATGAGCAGTACCGTTGAAGAGGTTTGATGCTTGGGTGTTTTAGGAGAAGTCTATTATACAATGGTGGTTTCGGAGAGATTCGAACTCTCGGTAAATTGCTCTACATATCCTTTCCAAGGATACACCATCGACCACTCGGACACGAAACCATATTAAAAGAATAGAATTATACAAAAATAAACTTAATGAAAAATATGGGTGCCAAGATAATAATTTTTTATTATACTTGACAAGGAAATGATAGAATCATTTTTTTTACTGAATATTTTTTCATTTTTTAGGATTCCAAGGAGTATTTCAATATATGAATCAAATTTTTCACGCAAAATATTACTCAAATCAATCTTTATATCAATAATATCGGGGATGATGCCAAGCACACTTGATTTTGGAATTTTTTTATCCATTAATTCTAAAATATCAAAACATTGAATTACACCTATCTCATGCGCACCTCCAGAATTTAATCCATACCCAGTAAGTTCATTTGCTGGTATATGATAAATACTACCAGGTGTATCATCAATCTCTATCGCATCTAAAATAATAATTTGTTCATATTCCATAAATAAATTTAAAAGGTTAATACCCTCAACACCACCGTCAATAATATCAATTTCTGATGAAAAGGTATAATTCATTTTTAAATATGATGTTGCATAAATGGCAATGCCATCATCACATTCTAAAATATTACCTACACCTAATACTGCTAGTTTTTTCATATTTTTATCCCTTAAAATAGTATTCTATTAATAATTCTATTGATTTATCTTTTGTATGATTATATTTAAATTCGTATTCTTTAAGATAATAGATAAAGTACTCTGATGAAACACCTTTATAATGTAAAATATACTCTTCAAAATAGTTCCAAAATTTTACAATATTATTATGATACTTTGTTACTTTAATTATTTTATTATTTCGTTTAAACTTATTAAAGTCATTTATAAATGTACCTTCTATTCCATCGTGAATATACTGTTCTTTATAAGGGGAAAGAGAAGGCATTAAAAGTGTGTATATATGTTTACTATAATCAAAAGTAAGAAAATTATAGGCATCAAAAATACATTCTTCTTTCTTCCTTTTAGAATTTTCAAGATAATAATATTCTTCATATTCACAAAATGTATCTTTTTTAGCAAGATATTCTTCTTCAGATATTTTTGCAGATAAAATTCTAAATTCTTCGTAATAATTTGAGACAGAGACATAAGAAATATTTAAGGATTTTGAACATTGATTAGCACTAATATTTTCAATATAAGCATTTATAAGTGTGATAATTTTGTTAATTTTGTTAATAGACATTTTTTTCAAACAAACGGAGCATTTAACTCTATTGTCATTGAGTCTATAAACAAAATTTTTACAAAATAGACATTTACTTAACCAATACATTTAAAAATATAACCTTTTTACTAATTTAGTCCTAAAAATATATAAGAAATAGATAATTTTAGTTTACATTTAAACAATATAGTATAAACTTGTTTAAAATTGAATAAACATTCATTTATAAGGTGATATTATCATGGAGACAGCTTATGTATTGATTTTTTGGTATGGTGTTTTACATGCCTTTAGTCCAGATCACTTGACAGTTATAGCAAATTTTTCTATAGGACAGTCTATAAAAAAAACGATTTTAATTACGATTTTATTTGCATTTGGACATGGAATTACTTTATTTATATTTACAAAACTATTGGAGCTTTATAATATACCTCAAAATATAACATCCCATGGGGATATAATATCATCAAGTGTAATTATACTCATGGGAATATATCTTGTATATATGGTTCTAATAGATAAAATTCATTTAAATAAACATATTCATAATGGCAAAGAGCATATTCATATTTACTTTGGAAGTGAACATTCCCATACTCCTGTAATCTCTTCATCTTTATGGATGGGAATGTTGATGGGTATAGGGGGTGTACGTGGGATGCTTATAACATTAGGAGTACTCCACGGTCAAAGTGTAGACTTTAGTTTAGTGTTTGCATTTGTATTTGGTGTGAGTGCAGTATTTATAAGTTTTGGCGGTGTAATTTTATATATCAATAAGCAGTTATTAACAAATAAAAGAAATATCAGACTAGTATTTATAGCTGCTGGAGTAGTATCTGTAGCAGTTGGTACTAATATGCTAATAGCATAATTAATTTAAAAAGGAAAAATGTATGTGTGTAGATTGTGGATGTAGTATAGTAGCAAAAGTAGAGGAAAATCATAGGAATGAATACTCAGATAAATATCAAGCGGCAGATGAGATTTTACATGATAACCCACAACTTAATGATAAAAAAACTATTAATATCATCAAAAGTATTCTTAATAAGAATAATCATGAAGCTAATCATAATCGTTCACACTTTAATAAACATAATATTCTGAGTATAAATCTTATGAGTTCTCCAGGTAGTGGTAAAACAACACTCTTGGAATATATAGCTGATATGGTTGATTTTAAATTTGGTGTAATTGAGGGCGACTTAGCAACTTCAATAGATGCAGATAGGATTAAAGCCAAAGGAATACCAACATATCAGATACAAACAGGTTCAGCCTGTCATTTAGATGCCTTTATGGTACATAAAAGTTTACACAAAATGCCTTTAGAAATATTAGATGTATGTTTTATAGAAAATGTTGGAAACCTTGTTTGCCCTGCATCTTATGATGTAGGAAGTCACTTAAATATTGTTCTTGTCTCAATTCCAGAGGGAAGTGATAAAATAGAAAAATATCCAGTGATGTTTCGCCAAGCAGACTTGATTTTAATAACAAAGATGGATTTAATAGAACATTTTGATTATGATTTAGAACATGAAAAAATGCAAGCAAGAAAAATAAATCCTGGTGTCGATATACTTGAGGTGAGTATCAAAGATAAGGCATCACTTCAAGCTGTGATAGACTGGATAAAATTTAAAAAAAAAATGAGGGGCTAGTATGTGTTTAAGTATTCCGAGTAAAGTTATTAAAATAAATTTAGAAAGGAATGTTGCTAGTGTTGATACTATGGGTGTAAGTCGTGAAGCTAGTTTAGATCTTATGGAAGAAGGTGATGTTAAAATTGGAGATTATGTTTTATTACATATCGGATTTATTATGAATAAAATAGATGAAGAGGATGCTATGGAATCTTTAAAAATTTATAGAGAAATTCTTGAAAAACTAGATGAAGAAGATAGGCGTGAACTCGTAGAAGATGATGATAACTGCCAAAACCGAGGTGCATAGATGAATAAACTACAACTTGAAGATTTATATGATGGTTTTCGTAATCCAAAAGTTATTCAAGGTTTTTCAAAACTTATCCAAAAAGAGGCTGAAAAACTCAAAAGAGATGTAAATATCATGGAAGTATGTGGTGGACATACACACGCAATCATGAAATTTGGACTCCCTCAAATTTTACCAAAAAATATTAACTTTATTCATGGTCCAGGATGTCCAGTTTGTATTATGCCAAAAGAGAGAATCGACCATGCTTACATACTATCAGGTCAGGATGATGTAATCTTAGTAACACTAGGTGATATGATAAAAGTACCAGGAAGTCGTGGCAGTTTACAAGATGCAAGAGCCAAAGGTGCTGATGTTCGTTTTGTATATTCACCCCTAGATACTTTAAAAATTGCAGAAGAAAATCAAGATAAAAAAGTTATATTTTTTGCTATAGGATTTGAAACAACAACGCCAATGACAGCAGTATTAGTAGATATTATTATAAACAAAAAGATAAAAAATATTTTCTTTCATATTAATCATGTAACAGTACCAGAAGTGATGGTAGAACTCATAGATAGTCGTGATGAACATGTTGATAGTTATAACAATCAAATAGACGCTTTCTTAGGACCAAGCCATGTAAGTGTAATAACGGGAAGTAAAATTTATGAAAAATTTCCTCAAAAATACAATCGCCCTGTTGTAATTGCAGGATTTGAACCAGTTGATGTAATGGAAGCTATATATATGATTGTAAAACAATTTAATGAAAATAGATGTGAACTAGAAATCCAATACAAACGCTTAGTTTCAAGAGATGGAAATAAAAAAGCACAAGCACTTATAGAAAAATATTTTCAAAAAGTAGACTTGTTTAAATGGCGTGGCTTAGGAAATGTACCTAACAGTGGCTACAAACTTAAAAAAGAATTTGCAAATATAGATGCCAAAAAAATCTATGCCAACATTCTACCAGACCAAGAGATAGAAGATCACAAGTTATGTATATGTGGTGATATACTTCGAGGAATGGCAAAACCTCAAGAATGTACAATTTTCGGCACTGCCTGTAAACCACAAACTCCACTTGGCAGTTGTATGGTTAGTAGTGAGGGGGCGTGTGCTGCTTACTATAAATATGGAAACTTAATCTCATGAATAAACAAATTACTTTAGCTATGGGAAATGGTGGTGAGGAAAACAATGAACTAATATCTAAAGTTTTTTATAAGGCTTTTAAAAATGAAATTTTAGAAAAAAGTGAAGATGCAGCAGTTATTCAAAATGGAGAATTAGCATTTAGTACAGATAGTTTTACGGTAACTCCCTTATTCTTTCCTGGTGCAGACATAGGAAAACTAGCAATTTGTGGTACCTGCAATGATTTAGCGATGATGGGAGCCAAACCAAAATATTTAACATGCAGTTTCATTATAGAAGAGGGTTTCTCAACACGTGAACTTGAAAAAATAGTTCGTTCTATGAGAAAAGAACTTGAGATTAATGGTGCATCTATTGTAAGTGGTGATACAAAAGTTGTTCCACGAGGAAGTATTGATAAGATTTTTATTAACACTACTGGAATCGGAGAGATTCAAAAAAAAGGAATCAGTTCAAATAATATTTCATGTGAAGATGTTATTTTACTAAGTCGTGATATTGGATGTCATGGAGCAACTATTTTTGCTGCTAGAGAGGGGATAGACTTAAACACTACTTTAGAGAGTGATTGTGCTTCTTTGACACTCCAAGTACAGGCACTTTTGAATGCAAATGTGAAAATAACAGCACTTCGTGATGCAACTAGAGGTGGTGTCAGTGCTGTGCTTAATGAATGGGCAAAACAATCAAATATTTGTATAGAAGTAACTGAAGAAAATATCCCCGTCTCAACGGAGGTTCAAGGTATATGTGAGATGCTGGGATTTGAAGCATTAAATTTAGCTAATGAAGGTACATTCGTACTTGCAGTAAAAAAAGAAGATGAACAAAAAGCACTTGAAATTTTACATACATTTGAAAATTCAAACAATGCAGTAAAGGTAGGGGATGTAACAAAGCAATATATTTCAAAAGTTATTCTTTTAAGTTCTTATGGAACAAAAAGATTTTTAGATACGCCAACAGGCGAACTGTTACCACGTATTTGTTAGAGGAATAATGAGTGAAAATAACGCTTCTCATAACAGCATTCAATGGACTTAGTCAAGCTGTTTTTACCTATCTCAAAGATAGAAAGTATACATTAAGTATTGTATATGCTAGTACTGATGAACAAATAAAAAAGGAGTTAGATAGTTTTAAACCAGAATTTATTTTAGCACCTTTTTTAAAGTCTTTTATCTCTAAAGAGATATATGAAAAATATCCAACATATATTTTTCATCCAGGACCTCGTGGAGATAGAGGATCTTCTTCCTTGGAATATGCATTGCTATCTCAATATGAAATATGGGGTGTTTCTCTTTTAAGAGCCAATGGATTATATGATGCTGGGGATATTGTGGCACAAGAGAATTTTTTAATGCGTAAGACATATAAAGCATCTCTTTATAGACAAGAGGTCACACAAGCCTCACTTCAAGTTTTAGAGAATTTTTTACATAATCCTAAAAAAATAAAACAAATAATGAATCCAATTCATAAATATTTTACAAGACAAGACAGAACAATAAATTGGAAAAAAGATGATACGGATACGATTATAAAAAAAATTTACCTTAGTGACAGTTTTCCTGGAGTTTTTGATGTTATAGAAGGTGTAGAATGCTATCTTTTTGGTGTTCATAAGGAAGATAAACTAAAAGGCAATGTCAAAGAGATTATTGCTAAGCGTGATGGAGCAATTTGTCTTGGTACTAAAGATGGAGCAATTTGGATAAGTCACCTCAAAGAACCCCATAAATTTAAATTACCTGCTACTTATGTTTTAAAAGAGAAAACTTTAGGTGTAAAGGAGAAAAGAATAGCACTTCTTTTTGATAAATCCTATAACACATTTTATGAAATAAGTTATGAAAAAAGAGATGATGTTGCTTACCTTTGTTTTAATTTCCATAATGGGGCTATGAATGCACAACAATGTATACGCCTAAAATACGCCTTTGAGTATTTAAAAGAAGAATGTAAAACTATTGTACTCATTGGTGGCTCAGACTTCTTTTCTAACGGAATTCATTTAAATATTTTAGAAGATTCTAAGAAACAAGGTGAAGATGCTTGGAGTAATATAAATGCTATGAATGATCTTATAAAATCAATACTAGAAGCCGATGAAGTGATAACAATAGCTTCTTTAGCAAGAAATGCAGGAGCAGGTGGTGTATTTTTAGCTCTAGCTTGCGATTATGTTGTTGCAAAAAAAGATACTATACTTAACCCCCACTACAAGACCTTAGGACTTAGTGGTAGCGAGTATCATACTTATACTTTGCAAAAGCGTGTTGGAAATAAATTAGGAGATAGCTTACTCAAAGATGCACTACCTATCTCAGCTCAATATGCAAAAAAAATAAATATGATTGATGAGGTATTTGATAATAATAATTACTATGAGATATTACATAATTATGTATGTGATGTTTTTGATGAAGATTTTTTATATAAAAAACAAGATAACTTAGTTCTTGAACAAGAAAAAATGCAACTTTGTAAATGTCAAGAACTAGAAATAATGTATCCTGAATTTTGGGAGAAAGAGAGTTCCTTTCATACTCTTCGTTACAACTTCGTTTATAAAATATGCCAAAAACAAACACCAAAAAGACTACAAGGGGAACATCATGCATGAATATAGTGTTGTGCAAGCACTTTTAGAACAAATAGAAGAAGTTGCTAAAGAGAACAAGGCTACTAAAGTTACAAAAATTATAACTAAAATAGGTGTAATGAGTGGCATCGAAACGCACTTACTTGAAGTCGCCTTTAATACATTTAAAGAAAGGACTATTTGTGATGAAGCAGAGTTTGTAATTAATGTTCAACTCGTAACTATAGAGTGTAATAATTGTTTAGAAATTAGTGAATTGCAAAAGATTCATTATTGTTGTCAAAAATGTCAATCAATAGATGTAGAAGTAATAGATGGAGAAGATATGTTTCTCATGAGTTTAGAAATGGAATAAGGAGAAAGAGATGCAAGAATACTGGGAAAAATATGTAAAACCCATAGAAGGGAAGAAGTCTATAGTTTCATTTAATGCAGGTATTGCAGATAGTGTACCAGATGAAGCATATATGTATGTAGGATTTCTTAAAATAAAACTAAACAATCCTAAAGAAGATGGTCTAGTAACTGAAGAAGAAACGAATGATGTAGGTTTTATAGAAGATAGACTAGAGATGGAAGCACTTCGTTGGAGAAGTGGTAAATATATTGGTCGAATAATCTCTAATGGTGAAGTAATTTTTATTTATTATCTTAAACTCGATTTCGAATGGAAAAATACTATAGAATCTACAATGAGTCATTTTGAAAACTATATATATGAGTTTGGTTCACGAATAGATATAGAGTGGGAAGTATATCTAAAGCTTCTTTTCCCAACTACAAGAGAATGGCAAATTATTGCAAATCATCATGCTTGTGATAATTTAAAAAAGCAAGAAGGCAATTTGAAAAATGAACGTGCTATTGAACATAAAGCTTATTTTACAAGAAAAGAAGATAAACAAGAGTTTATAAAGCATATAGAAAAAGAGGGATTTATCAAAAATGTAGAGATGGAAGTGCCTTTTCAAAATAAAATTATGTTTGGTGTAAAGTTTTACAAAAAAGATTGCCCATCTCACCATCAAATAGACACACTAACTATGAGTATAATAGATAAAATAGAAATATATAATGGTCAATACGATGGATGGGAGACTTCTATCATTATAATGGACTGAGAAAATAAAACAAATTAGAAACATATGGAGTCAATTATGAGTAGGAAAAAAGGTCAAGTCAAATTCATATTACATTTAACTTGTCATTTTTTAAATTTTGATTTGACTCAGACTCCAAAACTTCTAAAATAGTTATATTCTCTTTTAAAAGTTCACTTAAAAAACCTTCAAGTACTTCAAAGTTTGCCTTGCTTCTTAGTATTCTTTTTATTGCCTAGTCAAAGCTTATTAGTTTTCTTTGCATTTAACTTCTCCTTGCATTCTAATCTGTCATCAACTATATTATAGTTATACTAGTTTTCTATTTCTAAATGCAAGTGCGATAACTAAAAAAAGTATTGCATAAGTTATTGGAACAAAATCAGGTATTGGTACTGGATCGCCTGCTGCGTAGGAGTGAAGACCTGAGAGGTAATAATTTACACCAAAGTATGTCATAAGCACGGATGTGTATGCCACAGTTGAGATTACTGAAAAATTAAACTCATTGTAAAGTGGTTTAATAAATCTTAGATGTAAAATTATCGCATAAACTAAAATGGTTACAAGAGCCCAAGTCTCTTTTGGATCCCAGCCCCAGTATCTACCCCAAGATTCATTTGCCCAAACTCCCCCTAAAAAATTTCCTACACTTAAAAGAACAAGCCCCACCATCAAACTCATCTCATTAATAGAATTTAATTCTTTTATAGAATAACTAATATGCTTTTCATTATTTTTTGTTTTTAAGATAAAGAGTAAAATCGTTATAAACCCAAGAAGTGAACCTAAACCTAAGAAACCATAACTCGCCGTAATCATAGACACATGAATACTTAACCAATAAGAGTTAAGAACAGGAACAAGATTCGTTACTTGAGGGTTCATCCAATTTAAATGTGCTACAAATAAAATAAGTCCTGTTAGTATCGCCGTAGATGCCATTGTCATAGAAGAGCGTTTAGAGAAGATAAATCCAGCTAGAACAGTTGCCCAACCTATGTATATCATAGATTCATAACCATTTGACCATGGTGCATGATCTGAGATATACCATCGAATACCAAGACCTATCGTATGTATGATGAAAAAAACTATGAGTAAATAGAGTGAAATTTTTGTAAAAAGTTCTATCTTAAAACTAGGTTTTAAAATTTTCACAAAACTTAAAATCAAAAGTATAAATCCCATAAGAAGATAAAGCGGATAAAGTCTTTCAAAAATTTGTGCTTCATTATAAAAAACTTCCGCTTTGATACGATTTTTTGATGGATAAACAGCTTCCCCATATTTATGTTGATACTCCGCTATTTTTTCTAAGGCCTTATCTGCTAAACTCCAATCCGAACTCTTTAAAGCCCCATCTACCGATGTAAAATAATCAACCGCTATAACTCTTAGTGTTTCACTATTTTTTAGAGTAAAAGTTTGTAATGCTTCTATGGTTGGAAACCATTTATTTCCAGCATCATTAGGTTTAGCCCATATTTTAATTAATGAACCTGTAAATATCATATAAGAAACATTCACTCTCTCATCAATTGTTAAAACCTCTTTATCTATCTTATTTCTATATTTTGCTTCTTTTCTTACTGCATCATTGACGGCTTGGGCAAGTTTATATCCGTTCATAGTATCTGGGTCTTCAAAAAATTGTGCGAATGATGCATATTTAGCATCTTTATCAGCACCAATAAGGTGGTTTATCTCTTCATTTTTTGTTTTAATCATTTTGATATTTCTGTAGGATGTAGGACTTATCATCATTCCAAGTATCACTTGATTTGGACTTAAAGTATTTGAGCCAATACTAAGAGAACTTTTGTCATGAATTTTAGCTAGAACTTCTGTTGAGAGGGTATCCATAGGCTTCATTCTACCGCCACTATCTTGAACAATCAACTCTCCAAATTTTTTAGCATGTTCTTTTTCAAAGGAAATAATCGTTTTTAAATCTGTATCCAGAGCATACGATGGGGTAAATGCTACAAGCAGTCCAAGACTTAGTAAAACTGAGAAAGACTTAGTATCTCTTGCTTTAGCAGCCTTGAGCGCTAACTTAGAAAAACGATTTTTTCTTGAAAACAGTGACCAAAACATTCCTAAGGCTAAAAGTGCATAACCAATATACGAGGGTAAAGTACCTGGGTCATTATTTACAGATAAGATAGTACCCAATTCATCTTGATCGTACGATGATTGAAAAAATCTAAAACCACCATATTCTAAAACATTATTCATATAAATTCTATAAGGCATATTGACATTATTTTGTTTATCTATCAAAGTCACTTCACTTGCATATGATGCAGGACTCATAGATCCAGGATAACGATCGAGTTGAAAATCATTTAAATGCACTTCAAAGGGGATTTGTATCTTTTTTGCTCCATAAGAGAGATGTACATCAACACCATTGACAATATTATGTTGCTCTTTAGCTAAACGACCAGCTTGACCAAAAATGATTGTTTCTTTAGAGACACCATCTACTGTTATCTTAAACCTTAAGGCATCCATTCCTGGTCTCATTGCTTTTACTTTTGGATTACTCACTATTTTCATCGAGGCAAAGGGCATAAAATTACGAAGAACAAAACTACTCTCACCTACAGTGAAAAGAGTTCTTTTTGCAAATAATTGATTTTCACTCGCTTCTAGTTCACCATCGGAGCGATCATCCATCTTCAAAAATTTCAATTTCATACCGTGTTTCATAAATAATGTATCTTCTTTAACAAAGATAGAAATAACTTGCTTTTGAGTAAAAGTCTCCCCTGAATTAAAATCTAAAATCACACTATCAGTTTCAAAGTAAGTTCCCTCTTTTAAGGCTATAGATTCACCTTTACCATCAGCTGTTACCATCATATTTGCAAGAGGTTTGCCATTTTCTTTATCTTGGAGCATTTTTTCTATAGCATCAGGAATATACTCTATTAACTCAACATCAACATCTTTTCCCTCTATAACTAAAGATGAAGATAGTGAGTTTTGGAGTCTTTTAGAGAGGTAAACTATCTCAGAATTTATAGCGTGTTTACTTCCAACTTTTGCATCAACCTTAAAAAAGGTATCTGCACTTGTCAGCATTGAAGAGCTTGAACCCTCTCGAATGTGCATAGTTCCCTCATAGCCAACATATCGAGTAATAGCAGCACCAATGATAATTATAATAAAAGCTATGTGAAAGATAAATATAGGGGCTTTACTCAAAGAAAACATTTTAAACTTATAAATATTAAGCATTAAATTAAGTGTTAAAAAAGCAAGTAGAACCTCAAACCATCTTGCATTAAAGATATCTGCTTTTGCTGTAATAGTTCCATAATCATTTTCTATAAATGTGGCATAAGCTATGGAAAATGCGAAGATAGACATTAAAATAGCCATCGTTTTCATAGAGTTAAGTAATGATAAAAGTTGTGTCATTATAAAATATCCTTTGATTAAAAGGACATTTTAGTTAAACAATATTAATACAAGGCTACTAAAAATTATTAATATATTTATTCCTTAGTTATACAAATACTTATTTTCCCTTTTACTCCATCTAAAATAACTAGAAACTTTTTTAAATGCTTTTAAAACCATAGTTTCATGACATTCATTTCCATAAATCATAACAGGTGCATGATAGTACTTATAATATGACTTAATAGGGTGAAAAATTATATCACTCCATTTCAATCGACTCTTGCTTAGATACGGTTCTAATGGAACAGTTGAAACTACTGTTTTATTCTTTACATTACATCTAAAATAACAAATAACATAAAATTCATCAACCGTAATAAAATCTATAAGTTCAATGACTTTTTTATCATGTGTCTTCATTTATTCCTCCAAAATATTTTAGATAATACAAGCAATAACTATTCCATTAATGATTATTTTGAAATAACAATCTCAAATCCTTTCTTTTTGGAGTTCATTAGGGTGACATACCCACCATGTGCTTCAGCAATTTGACGAGAAAGAACTAAGCCTAAGCCATTTCCTTTTACTTTGGTACTTTTAAAGGCTTCAAAAAGAACTTTTTCATCTTCAATCGCAACACCACTATCGGTAATAAAAAACTTATGATATTTCTCTCCACTTTCATAATTTATTTCAACAAAACCTTTCTCTTCATCATCTAATTCTATAGCATCTATCGCATTCACCATAAAATTTGAAAACAACATCTCTAAGAGATCCTTATCCCCTTCTAAAATAAAATCTTCTTGAGGAAATTTAAAGCTAATCTCTTTTGAATAAGCATAATATTCTATAGACATATCAATAGCTTCTTTAAGTACGCTCCAATTAAAGCAACTCTTATTAGCATCAACACCCTTAGAAAACATCAAAGTTGCTTTTATGATTCTATCAATCCTATAAACAGATTTTTGTATCTCTTCTACTATAGGTATATTTTCTGCAATCACTCTTTTTTTGAGAGTTGAGCTTAAAAGAGATATAGAACCTATTGGATTTCTTATTTCATGAGATAGATGTGCTGCCATTTGCCCCATTGTTGCAAGATTTTCTTTTCTTTTTTGTTCTGTTATATCTGTGGCACTAATCATTATTTTATCTTTATAGGATGAACTTTTAATAAGGTATGATTGCGAATTATATTTCACTTCATAGTCACTCTTTTGTGCTTCTAAATGTTCTAATAATTTAGCCACATCCTTAGCATGTGAATTTTGTAAAAAAATAGTTCCATCTTCATTTAAAATCCATATAGGGTTTGGTAAAAATTCTACAACTTTTTCAACGGTATCTTGTAAATGTGCATAAGAGGCTTTCAACTCATTAAATTCTTTTTCAACCTTATATGTTTGTTCTATTAAAAGGTTTAACTCTTCTGCTGTGACTGCTGACATTAGACACAAAACCCTAGAAATATTTTATATAAAGAGTGTGCATCATCACTTCCGCAAAGTTCACGAATAGAGTGCATAGCAAAGCTTGGAAGTCCTACATCAAGGGTTTCTATTCCCATTCTTGTAGCTGTGATAGGTCCTATAGTTGAGCCACATCCCATATCACTACGAGTTACAAACTCTTGATAAGGTTCATTAAGCGATGATGCTACATTCATAAATCGTGATATTGTTACAGAATTTGAGGCGTACCTTTGATTAGCATTTACTTTTATCACACTTCCTTTGTTGATATATGGAGCGTGTTTTGAGTCATGCTTAGATGGAAAATTTGGATGAATGGCATGTGCATTATCCGCCGAAATCATAATTGAACTTCGTATCATTTTCATATATTCATCATAGTTAGGGTACATTCTCATAAGTGTGTTTTCTAAAAAACTTCCCCCCGCCCCTGAGGTAGATTCACTTCCAACCTCTTCGTGATCTGATGCGATAAAAAGCATAGGCTTATCATCTTTAATACTACAAATACTTACTAATCCTACATAACAAGAAAGTAAATTATCTAACCTCGCTGATGCGATAAAATCATCATGCAAACCTACAAAAGAAGCTTTTTGAGTATCGTAAAAACTAAGTTCAGAGGCGTACAATTCTTTTACATCCAAAATACCTTGCTTTGAGAGTTGCCATTTTAAAAACTCATCAAACTCAAAATCATCATTTGTAGTTAAAATTGGGGAGATGTCTGTTTGTTTATTTATTATTTTATCTTTATTTGGTTTATCCTCAAGATGGATTGCCAGTGAGGGGATAATCGCAATAGCCTTTTCAACATTGATAAGAGCATCTTTTATCTCATCATTTGCATCAAGATATGAAACTCGTCCTGCTAAAGATAAATCTCTATCAAACCAAGGCTTAAGTAAAAGCCCACCATAAGGTTCAACTCCAAACTTTACAACACCATGCTCTTTTATTATAGGCTTTGGCTTGAGTTTTAGATTTGGTGAATCCGTATGCGAACCAATCATCGTATAGTTTTTAGTTTTTGGATACGTAAATGCAATTACAGAAGAATCATTACGAGTTACATAATATTTCTCTCCCTCTTTTAAATTCCATTTTTCTACCTCATCAAGTTTTGTAAATCCAGCATTACTTAGCATCATACTCATGTTTAATGTAGCATGAAATGGTGTAGGTGATGCGTCTAAAAAGCCCAATAAACCTTCGTTAAAATCTTTTTTATTCATGTTTATCCTTATACCTTATAATGTAATTTTCTTGCTACTAGAGAAGCTACTTTATTTTTTTCATCCCTAAGATTTACACCATCTTTTTCTTCATAATAGATAATATCTAAATCATTAAAAACATCTAAAAGTTCGTTTTTTTTAAGCAGATAAGCTGGATTCATACTTCCTTTTTCTGGTGTATCATGAGCTACTATAAAGGTTTCAAATATTATCAAGCCACCTTCTTTTAAAGAGCTTATCATCTGATACATTAAGCGACGGTTTAAATAATTACAATTTAGTATCAAATCATAAGTATTTTGTTTTAAATCATACTCATCTAAATCTTTTTCTATTTTTATAATATTTTTTGTATCTTTAACTTGAGAGAGTGCATAATCAGAAAAATCTACAGCATCAATTAAAAAATCTAAACTCTCTAAATAATGAGTATTTCTACCTGTTCCACAGGCTAAATCTAAAGCATAACCAAGATTTGCGTATTTAATATAGTTGTGTAAAATGGGACTTACTTTATGAAGCATTGGTTTCTCGACATGCCTTTTGTTCCAGCGCTGTTTATCTTCTATCATTAAACTTCTCCTCAAAGTTGTAGATTATTGTAATATTTTCAAATGATGATTATAATAGCATAAAATAATCTGTCAAGTACTTAATGACACTTCTTTCACAATCTCAGGATAAATAAGGAAGTTCTATCTTTTTTATGAGCTGATAGCTTACTTAAGTAATAGAACATAAATAACTTCATAGCCAATGAAAAAATGGTTTTCTTCGTTGAACTATACTTAACGATACTCGTGTAACCAAGTCAAGTTCATATTAAATCTAAACCTTTTTAATGATCTTAGTTTTGAAATTATTTGAGATTTATTACTTACTTAGTAAATGGTATTTTTCTTTTCTTCAGCCACTTAAAGCAAATCTTAGCTACAAACTCTCTATCTTCTGTTAAAACTTCAATTTTATCTACACCAAAATAGATTTATTGAAATCTATTTGCGAAAGTTGAGTAATACTACTATAATACCTCTATAGTAACATCAGCGATTTTAATTAAATCACCTGCAATAATCTTGGCACGTTTTCTAAACTCTTGTTCACCGTTTCTACTAACATAGCCCTCGGAAACAAGATACTTTGCCTCAGCTCCACTATTTACTAATCCCTGTAGTTTTAGTAATTTAAATAATTCTATATAATCATTTTTTAATTCGTATTTCATTTTATTTGCCTTCATATTTAGAATAGTATCAAAGATATACTCACGTTAAAGATTACTATCGTATCTTTTTAAATTTTATCCTATTTAAGGATATAAGTCAAGTAATTAAACTCAATAATGAGTACTTATATTAATATATTAGAGTATTTATATATTTTATAGTATAATCTTACATATACTATAAAGGTGGAGTCTATGTCTTACAATATAACATCCTATGCAAGTAAAAAAATACGCTCTGAAATGATAGAAAAAGGTGTACAAACAAATGATATATGTCATATGCTATTTGATACCTTTGACTTAAAATTGAATGACCAGTCATTTAATAATAAAATTTCAAGAACTACATTTAGTGCAACATTCTTTTTTCAATGTATGTATGTATTAGACACATGGTTGATAAACTTTGACAAAAAAAACATTCAATTAGAAGATATAGATGTAAACTAATATCTTTTCTATATATTTTAATTGTGATTAGTTTTAAGTGAGAGGGCATTGAATGCTTTTTTAGTCAATGATGAGATGGGTGCTTTTTGCAGTTCATTTAAATCAATCCAAACCATTTCATCATCTGACTCTTCTAGTTTATATAGTTTAACATTCAGTCTGTATTTTGTATAAGAGTGTTTGAAACTAGCTAAAAAATCATCTTCTATAGGTTCAACTCTTGGAAGTATGAGCATATCTTTGTACATTCTTTCTTTTGAGATTTCAAGTGCAATTTGATTGTTTTTGATATAAATACCATAAAATAGTTCTAATGAAATATACTCTTTTTTCTTTGTCTTTGTGTAAAGTTCAGGCTCACTTTGACCTTGACACTCATCTTTTAATGGACACTGCTCACATTTTGGATTTTTAGGTAAACAAATAAGCGAACCTAAGTCCATTAAAGCAAGGTTATGGTGTCTTGGATCTTTTTCATTTACAAATGTTTTTGCATCACTCCAAATTTTTTTATCTGTAGGATTAAGAAGTGCAAAAAAACGTTTTAAAACTCTTGCTATATTTGTATCTACTACGGCTATATTTTGATTGTGTCCAAAACTACAAATTGCACTTGCTGTGTATTTTCCAATGCCAGGAAGCTTTAGGAGTTCTTCTTGAGTATTTGGTAAAGCCTCCATACAAAGTATCGCTGTTTTATGAAGGTTTCTTGCTCTAGAGTAATAGCCCAAACCACTCCAAGCAGCTAAGACATCAGATTGTGACGCTTGTGAGAGAGCTTTGAGTGAAGGAAACTTCTGTAAAAACTGAGGATAATACTCTTCTCTTACTCGATTTACCTGAGTTTGTTGAAGCATGATTTCACTCAAATAAAGATGATACATATTATCTGTATTCCGCCAAGGTAAATCATGACGTCCATAAGTTTTATACCACTCTAAAAGTTTTTTTTGTGATACTTTAATTTGGCTTAACATAGAGTACTTCAAACCTAGTATTTGAAATTTTTGATTCTTCTTTGGGAACTTTATGTGAGAGTTCTTTTAAACCATATCTTTGAAATAAATTAATTTCATCAATCGTGAGAGGCCATGGTGGACCTGTAAATTCACTTTCTCTTTTGTGTGCGATAAGAAGCAAGTAAGCATTTTTCGCTACACAATTTGCTATAGCTTTTATCATCCTCTCTCGAAACTCTACTGGGAGTGATTGTATAGTCAAAGACTCAAATACAAAGTCGAAATACTCATTATACATCTCAGGCATATCAAAAATATCTTGTTTTTTAAACTCTACCTTACTCTTAGGAAATCTCTCCCTTGCTAAATCTAAAGCAACTTGGGAAACATCAATAGCTATAACATCAAACCCAGCTTTTTCAAGAGCGATAGCATCATCCCCTAAGCCACAACCAATAACTAGGGCTTTTCCTTTATATTCTTTATGAGTGAGTAAATAATTTTCTAGTAAAGGATTAGTAGCTAACCTAGCCCATGGAATATTTTCTTGTGTTTTTTTATTTTTTTTATAAAGATCGTTAAACCATGCACTAGCTTTATTATATTTTTCTTTCATATCTTAAGAAACTCTCATATTTAAAATTTCTACTACATCTATATTTTTAGAATATTGAACAAAAGATTTATTTTTTTCTTTTATTGCATAAATTGTCATTCTATCGGCTAATTCATTTCCCTCAAAACCAGCATGTGCTTTTATGTGAGAGAGTGTAATATCTTTTTTTATTTTTGTGTATAAGGCGTAAGAGAGTTTTATAATATCAAGATTTTTAATCTCTCCTCCCCTTTTTGTCCAACCTTTTTTTTCCCATGAGATAGCCCATTTTTGTATGCAATTTATAGAGTACATTGAGTCACATTTTATCTCAACTTTCTTAGCATTTTTTATCTCTTTTTGAGCTAAGAGTAAAGATTCGTACAATGCTCCAAGTTCTGCGGTGTTATTTGTACCCATATCTTCATACAGCCCATACCAAAGTTCTGAAAGATTGTTATTTCTATAAATAGCCACACCTGAACCAGCCTTACCAGGATTTGGAGTACATCCACCATCACAATATATAGTTACATCACCATCTTGAGACTTAGGTATTTGCTTATCTATTGTAGGAGTATCTTCTTTTCTAAATTTTTGTAAAGCTTTGTAATTAGAAATAATTTTATCTTGTATATCTTTGCCATCTACCCCACGAAGTAAGACAAATAATTCCGCTCTTGCATCGGAGAGTTGTTTACCCAGAGATAAAATTTTATATTGAGATTTGTCATCAGCTTCAAGTCCGAGTAAAATAAGTTGAGATTCACTTATCTGTACCTTGTCATCTACACCTAAACTTAGTAATAATTCTGTAACTATTTGCATCTATTTTCTTTTAAAATTTATTTTTAGAAGTTCTTATTTAACTTTTCCTAAAAACTCACAATCTAAGGTATTTACTTTGATAGTATCGCCCTCAAGAACATGGTAAGGGATTTGTACAACAGCACCCGTTTCAAGAGTTGCAGGTTTTTTACTACCACTTGAAGTGTCACCTTTAAAGTTTGGTGGTGTTTGAGTAATAAGAAGCTCCATCACTTCAGGTGCTGAGACCGAGATAGCCTTATCTCTGAAAAAAATCATATCAACATTTGTTCCATCTTTTAACCATTTAGCTGCTTCATCACACTGTTCATAAGTGAGACCTAATTGATCATAGGTTTCGTTATCCATAAACTGATACATCTCACCATCATCGTAAAGATACTGCATAGTTTTAAAATCTATGATAGGCACTTCAAACTTATCACCAGCGTGAACAGTTTTCTCAACCGTTCTTCCATTTAAAAAACTTTTCATTTTCATACGAACAAATGCTGCACCCTTCCCTGGTTTTACATGTTGAAATTCTACAATTTTATAAGGAACTTCACCTACAATTAAACGAACATTTTTTTTGATATCACTCATACCGATAGTTGCCATCAATACACCTTCATTAATATTTTGAGGTATTTTACTCTAATGGTGCTTAGAATGTTATAATGTCTTAAAAATTCTAGGACTTCAACAATTATGCAATTTACTTTAGAAGCAAAATCACAAAATGCAAGAGCAGGAACAATAAAGACAGCTCACTCAACAATAAAAACTCCAGTTTTTATGCCCGTTGGTACACTTGGAAGTATTAAATCTCTTGATATGGATGATGTCTTAAATATCTTAGGTGCTGATATAATTTTGGCAAATACCTATCATATGTATCTTCGTCCAGGAGATAAGGTCGTTGCCAAAATGGGGAAACTTCATAACTTTACAAAATATCCAAAAACTTTTTTAACAGATAGTGGTGGTTTTCAAGCATTTTCTTTGAGTGACATCTCAAAACCAAAAGAAAATGGTATAGAATTTCGTTCTCATATAGATGGTTCAAAACATTTTTTCACACCTACAAAAGTGATAGATATTCAGCATAATTTAGGTTCGGACATTATGATGATTTTAGATGATTTAGTGGCACTTCCAGCAACACAAGAGCGTATTAAGGTCTCCATCGAGAGAACTACTGCATGGGCAAAAGAATCCATAAAATATTTTCGCCAAAAACAAAAAGAAGGAATTGGAATAGAGCAAAATATTTTTGCTATTATTCAAGGTGGAACAGACAAGGCTTTTCGTACAAAATCAGCAACTGAGTTGTGTGCTTTGGATTATGATGGTTTTGCTATTGGAGGATTAAGTGTAGGTGAACTTAACAATGAGATGTACGATACAGTTGAACATACAATTAAGTACATGCCAACAGATAAACCACGCTACCTTATGGGTGTTGGAACTCCTGAGGATTTGATAGAAAATATAGAGCGAGGTATAGATATGTTTGACTGCGTAATGCCCACAAGAAATGCTCGAAATGGAACTTTATTTACCTCTTTTGGTCGCATAAATATTAAAGGAGCTAAGTTTAAAGAAGATGATGCTCCTATAGATCCATTATGTGAATGTTTGACATGTAAAACTTACTCTCGTGCCTATTTATGCCATCTTTTTCGTTCTCGTGAGATAACTTATTTTAGACTAGGGACTATTCATAATCTCCATTATTATCTCAATCTTATGAGAGAAGTTCGAGAGGCAATTTTAGAAGATAGATTTGCTGAGTATAAAAAAGAGTTTTACGTAAAACGAGCTTAGTTTATAAACTCTATAGCAGCTTTGACAGCATTTAAATAACTCAAGTTTTGAGCTTTACCTTGATAGGCTATGTCAAAAGCAGTTCCATGATCTACTGATGTTCTTATGATTGGTAAATTAAGTGAAATATTGATACTCTCATCGAAATAAAGTGCTTTTAAGGGTGCCAAGCCTTGATCGTGATACATTGCTACAAAATACTTATAATTTTTACGAGAATAAGGTGTAAAAACTATATCTGGAACTAAGGGACCTTCAAAAATTTCATATCCAATCTCTTTATTTACATAATCTATCGCCTCTTTGATAATTAGCTCTTCATCACCGATAACGCCATTATCTCCAGCATGAGGATTTAATCCAAGGACAGCTATCTTTTTTGTATCGAGGGACTTATATAAATCTAAAAGGAAAGTGCTAAGCTTATCTCTTTGTATGTTTGATGCCACTTCTTTTAAAGGGATATGTTCTGTGAAAAGTGCTACATACATCTCCTCACAACCTAGCATCATAATTGCATTTTTCTTAAAACGCTTTCGTAATACATCCGTATGCCCTACAAAATCCAAACCAGCTAATTGCCATGCTTCTTTGTTGATAGGCAAGGTAACTATAGCATTAGCATCTTGCATTTTACATAACCTTATAGCATTTATAAAAGAGTCATAAGAATACTTGGCAGAATCTTTGCAAAGAGAACCTGCTTCAATTTCAAAACTTCCCTCAACCTCAAAGAGATAAAAGTCATCTGGAATTTCAGAGTCAAGTAACTTCGTAGCTTTACGTAACATTTGCTCGTTGATGCCATATACGGGGACACAAATTTGAGAAATTTCTCTATGAGATTTTAAGGCTATCTCTAATCCAACGCCATTTAAATCACCAACGCTTATTGCGATTGTTGGTAAGTCATTTATTTTATCGTTAATAATCTCATCTCTTTTACAGCTTCAGCTAAGCCAGAAAATACACTTTTTGCGATAATACTTTGACCTATATTTAACTCTACTATCTCTTGAATCTTCATCATTTCATGAACATTATGATAGTTTAGCCCATGTCCAGCTGCAACTTCAAGTCCAATAGAATGAGCATGAACTGCTGATACTTTAATAGCTTCAAGTGAGGCTTCTAGTCTATCACTTAACTCATACCTCGGTAATTCATACTCCTTTACAGAGTGCTTTGAGTGAGGTAGATTTGAGTTTAGCATTGCAAAAAGATTTGCAAAAGTTCCCGTATGGAGTTCTACCATCTCCGCACCTAACTCTTTTGATTTTTCCATGGTTTTTATACTAGGATTTACAAATAAGGAAACTGGGATAATCGAATCATGAAGCAACTCTATAGCATAACGCACTTCCTCTTCATTTGTAAAAACATCAAGTCCACCCTCTGTGGTAACCTCTTGCCTTTTTTCAGGAACAAGTGTTGCACGATGAGGGGCAGTATCTGCTACTATATTTAAAATATCTCTATTTATAGAACATTCTAAATTTACAGGGATTTTTGAGTGTAAGATTATATTTTTTACATCTATATCTTGGATATGTCGTCTATCTTCACGCAGATGAATTGTTATCTGATCTGCCCCATTTGCACACGCTACATATAAAGCATCTAAAATATCTGGGTCATTTACTCGTCGAGCTTCTCGCAGAACTGCTACATGATCTATATTTACACCAAGTTTCATTAACAAGCACCTGCACTTGCGGTTAATTTTTTATAATTATCTGCTAAATCACCCTCTTGTATTACATCACCGATATATACGACTACTTTTCTTTTTTCTTTAAAAGGTGCTTCTTGAAAAACACTCTCTAAGGTATCGTTAATAAATACAGGAACAATATCTAACTTATTTGCCTTAGCTATTTTTTGAGCTCCACTTTGAAACTCTTTAACACATTTATCTTTGTTTCTTTCACCCTCTGGAAATATATAGATATTAAAATCATCTACTTTTGCTAAGGTTTTTTTCATTGATCTAAAAAATTTCAACATCCCTTTGCCATTGTTTAAATCAACACTCATACAACCACTATACTGAAAAAATTTACCATATATAGGAGAATCAAAAAGGTCTTGTTTAGCTATCCAAGCACCACTTTTATCGTGTTTTGCAAAAATGTTTTCCATTACAAGTATATCAAGTAAAGAACGATGATTTATCGCATATAATATTTTATCTCTTGAGGGGATTTCACCTTTTACTATAACTTCAATATTTAAAAATTCCAAAACAGCATTAGAATAAGCCTGTCTGTCTTGTGAAAGTTTCTTATACGCTGGTTGTAGCGTAATTGAGGGGTGAAAAAATGTTTTTTTAAAAATACCTATATATTTATATCCCAACTCTATCATAAACATAAATTTACCAATATTTTTTAACATTTTTCACCTTTTGAATATTTTTAGATATGGATTATATCTAAATGTTTATTTATACTTACCGCTTCTATGTCCTGGGTGTTGATAATCACTACGCTCACATGCTGTAAATATTGTTGCTGCTAATATTAGCACTATTAAAATCATTGCTTTCATTTATATTTTCCTTATTTTCAATTTTTTTTTAAAGTCATTTCTGTTTCCATAATTCTTATCTCATCACTTCCTAAGATTAAAACACTTTCATCTATTTTTAATCTTTTTTCTTTTATTTTATCAGGATAGTTTATATTTGATAGAATATGTTTTATTGTATTTATACGTGCCTTTTTCTTGTTATCTGAACGAATCACTGTCCATGGAGCATGATCTGTATGGGATGCTAAAAGCATAGAGTATTTTGCTATGGTATATTTATCCCATAATTCTTGAGATAATTCATCTACAGGTGAAAGTTTATACTGCTTTAATGGGTCCTCTCTTCTCTCTTCAAAACGTTTACCTTGTTCATCCTTAGATACAGAAAAATAAAATTTAAAAAGCATAATATCAGAATTCACTAGCATCTTTTCAAACTCTGGAACTTCATGTAAAAATTCTTTATGTTCTTCTTGAGTACAAAATCCCATAACTGGCTCAACACCACCACGGTTATACCAAGATCTATCAAAAAGAACTATCTCTCCTACTGATGGAAGATGTTGCACATATCTTTGAAAATACCATTGTGTTCTTTCTCTATCATCAGGCTTATTAAGAGCGACTACTCTCGCCCCACGAGGATTAAGATGTTCCGTAATTCTTTTTATCGTGCCACCTTTTCCAGCAGCATCACGACCCTCAAAAATCATCAGAACTTTTTTACCTGTTTCTTTGACATAATTTTGCATTTTTAAAAGTTCAATTTGAAGTCTTTTTAATTCTGCCTCATATGCTAAAGTCTCTTTTTTTGTCCAGACTGCAATACGGTTTTCTTTGTTATGCTTTTCTTTAACCATATCTTACTTTCCTCTTAGATTAATTTTACTATCAGACTCCTTGCATAACCTAATAGAAAAATTCCATTTTAGGAAATCTATTTATTAAAAATATGGGGTTATGCAAGAAGTTTATTATTATAAAGCAAAAAAGATTAAAAAGAGTTTGCGATTAAGTTATTGAGAATATTTATATTACTGATGTTACGATAATCTAAACCTTCAAATTTACAAAAGGTGACATATTAAAAATAGATGGCATTAAAAATGCTTCAAATATATATGAAGCAATTAGAAGATATGTACATAAATTTAGCAAGATAGAGATGACAAAACTTTCAAAAGTAACAGGTAATAGTCATGATGTTTTCACAAAGCATCTACTATTAAATGATTCTCTTGATGATGAAAAGACTTTGTGGAAATCAATAAAACCATTTTTAATAGATTATGAGAATGAAGACAATGCTTGTATTATTATCGATGATATATTTATGCATAAGCCTTGGAGTAAAGTAAATGATGTAGTTTGCTGGCATTATGACCATGTGTCACAAAAGATGCAAAAAAGTATCTATCAATACCCAGCTATAAAGGCTTTGTATCCGACAAAGAAGACTACTATACCAAATAAAGAACATTATAAATATCCATACTTATTGAAGGAATTTAAGAATGATAGAAATCAAGTGATTATTGATACTCCAAATAAAGTGTGGTCTACAGATATTACATACCTAAAATTAGAAAAAGGGCATGTATATTTAGCTGCTATAATTGACTGGAATACGAAGAAAATACTATCTTGGAAGTTATCTAATACAATGGATGTATCACTAACTACGAGTGTACTCAATGAAGCATTAAGTCTCTATCCTAAACCTGATATAGTCAATACTGACCAAGGGTCACAATATACAGCATCAGCTCATGTAGACATATTAAAAAAACATAATATTCAAATATCTATGGATGGAAAAGGGAGAAGTATTGACAACATTGTAATTGAAAGATTCTGGCCTAGTCTCAAGTATGAAGAAATTTATTTAAATGATTATAAAAGTATGGGTGAACTTAGATATTCCATTGATAATTATATCAATAAATATAATACAAGAAGATTACATCCAGCGATTGGGAACAAGACACCTAATGAGGTTTATTTTAAAGCTATTAATAATTTAAATAATAAATTGTTACTAAAAGTATCGTAGGTTGATGGAATAAGAAAACTTAGTTAAGTGGTCTTGACAATGGGAACATTATAGTTTTTGAGCGATTGAAATTTGATGGTTCTGAAAAATGACGACTACTGTAATTAATAATAGATGGGATTTAGATGACTCTATTGCTAAACTATTAAACCTTAGTTTTTAGTGGAGCAGGGTGTTCCACTGAGTTGTAAAAGTGTTTTTTACCTCACCTTTAAAAGTGATTGTTCTTTCATTTATGCCAAGATAAAGAGTTTCCCCACTCCTAGGATAAACTTCTATCTCATCCGAGATTAGATTCTCTTGTAAAGCTCTATAAAAACAAGCAGCCATACCAGTTCCACAGGCTAAAGTTTCATCTTCAACACCCCGTTCATAAGTTCTTACTCTAAGATTACCTTTGTCTATAAATGCGATATTTATATTAGAATTATACTTTTGTCTAAGGTCCCTTGCTTTGAGTAAATCAAATTCTTTTATATTTTTACTAAAACTTACCATATGAGGTACACCTGTATCTATTTTCCACCAATCTTGATTATCAAAGATTATATCTTTTTGTAAAATTTGAGGAGGAGTGAGTTCGCTTAGAACCATAGAACCATTAACTTGGGCTTTAATCACTCCTGCCTCAGTTAAAAAACTCATGTTAGAGGGTGCTAAGTCGTTTACAAAGGCGTAATGAGCGCAAGCTCGACTTCCATTTCCACACATCTCAGCGATACTTCCATCGGAGTTATAAAATTGCCATTGAAAGTTGTATACGTCATGGGGGAGGATAACTATTAAGCCATCTGCACCAATCCCATTTTGGCGATGACAAAGTTCACGAGCTAGTTCACTTCTATCTATCTTTTGCTTAGTATGAAAAAGTACAAAGTCATTCCCACTCGCACTGTATTTTGAGATAAGCATTAGTTCCCCTTTTTAAGATACTTAGCTTTTATAATATCGACAAAATTCTCAACCTCTTGCTGTAAGTGTTTTAAGTTTTTAGAATTATCAATCACCCAAGTAGCCTTTTGTTTTTTATCCTCAATGGGCATTTGTGATGCTATTCTTTTTAAAGATTCTTCTTGTGAGTATTTATTTCTCTTGATGAACCTTTGAAGTTGAACATCACTAGGAGTATAAACAACAACACTGTCTTCAATATCATATCCAGCATTTTCAAAAAATAAGGGAATATCTATAAGGTAAGGAAATTTAAATCCATCTTGTTTAATACTTTGTTTTTCAATTTCAACACGAATTTTAGGATGAAGGTAAGCTTCAAGCACTTTCCTAGCCTCATTATCTGAAAAAATTATAGAACCTAAAGAAGTTCTATCAACCTTAGAATGAGTCACATATTTTTCACCAAATGTCTCTTGAACCCAAGAACTTGAAGCATCAAGGATTTTATGTGAAATAGTATCAGCATCAATCACTCTCATACCATTAAGAGCCATAAGTGAGGCAACAGTACTCTTACCTGTTGCAATCCCACCCGTTAAAGCTATAGCATATTTAAATGACATTAGTTTTTAATGATGCCTAGATATTCTTTTCTCACATTATTTCCCATTGCAAATGCTGCTGGATGAACATCGCAGTTATAATATTCTAAACCATCGAGCATATCTACACGATGAAGATTTATATCAGCTGTTGGATGGTACTCTTTAGAGGATAAAAGAGCGGTTTTACCGTTACCTAAGTTGTAAGGCATAATCACTTTAAAGTATTTACCAAGAATATGTATTATTGATTTATTTTCTTCTGTATTATCTAAAGATGGGTGAAGCATTGACACAAGCCCATCCTCTTTTAAAACACGAGAAATATGTGCAGATATTGCAGCATCATTAGCCGATTCACAAATCACAACATCATAACTAGCATCAGTTTCATCTCGAAGAGACTCAATTGCACAAGCAATTGACTTAAAAGCAATTTCGCTATGTTTGTTCATCTCTTTTTCTAGTTTACTTGCATTATCGCTTATAAGTAAAACATTTTTGGGATCTTTACTTGTACATACTGGTACATGTACCATCATCTCATTATAAATAAATTCTTTCATTGATAGCTTTCCTAATATTATATTATTGCGATAATAGCATATTTGCCTTTATAAGTGTTAAAAAGCTTAAATATTACATATATTTAAGGCTTAATTCATAATTACTTATATTTTTTATAATATTAGTGCTATAATTTCGACTTAAAAATAAGGAATAGAAATGAATGTCAATAAAATTAGATCCGTATGTAGAGTTGTTCGTATAGTTGTAGGTTTAGGTCTTATCGGTGTTGGTATTTCAACATATATGGGTGAAGAAGCTCAGGGTAACTATTTATGGTTCTTAGGTCTTGTTCCACTCATAGCTGGAAGTATTAACTTTTGTCCACTTTGTTTAATCACAAAAGAATGTGATATGCCTGAAGTCAAAAAAGAGGGGGAATAATTCTCTTTTTTACTCTTTTTTTCATTAAGTCGATTTTTTCTAATGGCAATAATTTGAACTTTTTCACTTGGATTATCTATTAAACCTAAGACTTCTTGCAAAACTCTAAAAGTAGGAACTAAAAATGCTATCAAATTCGCAAGAAGTCTAATAGTATTCCAATATCAAAATTATATTTGGCTTAGTACTTATAGATTTTGTAGAGAAGATGGGACATCTTTTCTGCACTAAAATAATATTCATCCTTTGTGTAGTTAAATTAAGCGAGTATAAATAATTTATCTCAAAAAATAAATCTTATTATGATATACTCTTCTTATTCAAAATAAGGTCTATTTATGTCTGAAATTCGTAGTTGCAATCTTAATTTAAGAGAATCAATTATTCGAGTATCTTTAGCAACTTTTATATTAATTTATTCAGTCTATCTCTCTAGTTTTAGTCTATTATTTGTATCTCTTTTTCTATACTATACAGGTTTGACGAGATTTTGTTTTGTGTATTACTTTTTTAAAGTCAATGAAACTTTAAGTACTAAAAATTATTATCTTTCTTTTTTACCAAAATACAATCCATCTTCTGTTTTTATATTTAATGAAAAAAAAAATTTAGTTTTTAAAAATGCTGAAGCATACAAAGAACTTGCGAATGTCACGTCTCCTCAATGTTTAGGTATCATAAATATGCAAAAGATTATAGAAAACTCTAGTCTTGAAACTATTATGTTTAAAAATAAAAATATTTTTTATCAAATCCAACTTCAAGGTATCAAAAAAGAAAAGATTTTACTTGCATACCTTAGAGATGTAACAGAAGTTATGAACCTTCACAATGAGATAGAAAATACCCAAAAAGAAATAATTTATGCGATGGGGGAGATTAGTGAAACCCGTTCTAAAGAAACAGGTAATTATATAAAACGTGTAGCCTTATATTCCAAAGAGTTAGCCCTACTTTATGGTCTCTCTTATGAAGATGCCGACAAATTACAAATGGCATCACCCATTCACGATATCGGTAAAGTTGGTATCCTTAATGCTATTTTAAATGCACCAAGAAAATTAAATTTAAATGAGTGAAAAATTATGAAAACACATGCTAAGTTAGGATATGAGATGTTAAAAAATTCTAAAAAACCAATATTTCAAGCAGCTGCTATAGTAGCTTATGAACATCATGAAAAATTTGATGGTTCTGGTTATCCAAATTCTAAGCTAGGTGAAGATATTCATATTTATGGTCGAATTACGGCTATTGCCGATGTTTTTGATGCTCTAGCAAGTAAAAGAGTTTGTAAAGAAGCATGGGAGTTAAAGAAAATTTTAGAGCTTTTTAAAAATGAGAGTGGTAAACATTTCGATCCTCAACTAGTAAAGCTTTTTTTACAAAACTTAGAAATTTTTCTTCTCATTCGTGATAAGTTTCAGGACGTATAATGACGATGAATCATTTCAAAATATTATGAGCCTAGCTATAAAAGTTTCATTTATTCTTCAAACGGCATTAAAGTTAATAAAGCAAGGTGATATTTTATTCAGCCACACTTCACAAAATTAAAATAACAAAGGATATATATGTTTGGACTAAAATTAAAACATGGTGAAATTATTGTAGAAGAATCTAAAATTAAAGATCTTGAAGAAAAAGCTGCATTATTAGAAGAAATACTTTTACGTAATTCTTTAGATACCGCTACCACTATTTGTAGTAATGCCATGAAAGTTAATACCTCATCTAAAAATCGTTTAGAAAATATGAAAAATACGCAAGATATGGTAAATAGTTTTATATCTCAGTCTAATGAGATTGAGACTATTACAAAAAAATCTGATGAGATTACAGATAAGACACTTAGTTCTACTACTCAAAGTAGTGAATATATTAAACGTCTTTCAGAAACTTTACAAAAGAATCATGAATTAACAAATGAATTTCAAGTACAAATTTTTGAACTTAATCAAAAAATAACTGGTATTGCTTCTCTTGTGGATGCTATTAAAGATATAGCTGACCAGACAAATCTTCTAGCACTTAATGCCGCTATAGAAGCAGCTCGTGCTGGTGAATATGGGCGAGGTTTTGCAGTTGTTGCTGATGAGGTTCGTAAACTAGCCGATAGTACAAATAAGTCAGCTGATCAAGTTCAAATAGAGATGAACCTTATTCGGATAATCTCTAGTGATGTTACAGAACGTCAAGAGGGGATGCTTAGTGGAATTTCTAATAGTGTAACTTTAGCTGAAGAAACAGTAAATATTCTCAATGAACTAGAACTTAATGCTACTCAAAATAAAGAAGAAGTTTTAGTTGCACTCAAATGTATAGATAGGCAACTCAAAAACTCAGAAAAAATTCAAAATGATATGACACAACTTCTTGAAGACACAAAACAAGCAGTAGAGGGTTCTAGTAAAAATGTAGCACTAGCTAAGGAATTAATCTTGGACTTAACATATTAATTTGAGATAAGTATTTTCTCTTGAAGAGTTAAAATCATTTATCCAAACTTGATGAAAAACACATTTTTTCTTCCTGTCTTGCCTAATATATCAATAGCCCTCTTCGATGCAGCGAGTAAAAAAACTCAAAATTTAGATCTTTTTGATACTTTTTGGATAGGACTTAACATCATGAATAGTATCGTAAAAGAATATACTTATAGGCTAGGGATAAAATCAAAAGAGCATCAAGGAATAAAAATCACTATTTATTTTAAAAGAGATCCAAATGAAAATAACTAAACTTCAAAAAAAAGAATTTCCTCAACTTTTAAATGCTCTTTATCTTCAGGGTTGGTATCTTGAAAATGTACATTTAGAATCTTTATATAAAGAGTTCAAGGAGAATTTTTTTTGCATTCATATAGATAAAAAACCCATAGCTTTTATCCTAGCAATTAAGTATACTCAAAGGTTTGGATTAATTAGTAACTTTGTCGTTCTCAAAAAATTCCGTAAACATGGATTTGGGGCTAAACTTTTTAAGTATGCCTTGCAGCATTTAGAGGGATGTCAAATTTTATTAGAGTGTGAAAAAGATAAAGAAGCATTTTATAAAAATTATGGCTTTTCTACCTACTATGATAGTGTATATTATTTTTATGAAAAAAAAGAAAATCATGATTTTACTTCCAATAAGACTATTAAAAGTGTAATCAATACAAAACTTTTGAATAAATACAATACAAAACTTTTATCTCAAAATTTTGCAAATTATTTAGAAAATATTATTAAACATAAAGATACTAAATTGAGAGTTATTTATCAGGGCTCTACAATATCTGATTATGGATTATCAACAAAGTATTTAGATGGATACAAGTTAGCGATAGCATCACAAAACTATGAAGAAGTAAAGGAACTATTTTTTTCTTTGATAAATAAATACCCATTAAAAACAAAAATATATATAGAGATTACAGATTTAGAACAGCCATTAGTAAAGTTATGTCAATTTTTAAAAATGAAAGAATTTTCAAGAAAAAGTAAGATGTATAATAAAATTTTATAATCAGCTAGGAACTTCAAAAGTTCCTAGAGTAAAATTAACTACATTTACCTGAACCACACTTCATTGTTTCTTTTGGAGCTTGTTTTTTCGAATTATCCATAGACTTATCACATTTACCTGCTCCACATTTCATTGTAGAATTTGAAGATTTTTTTACTTCACAACAAGCTGGTTTCTTCATTTTATCCATTTTATGTTCACAACAAGCTGGTTTTTCCATTACAGGTGCTTTCATAGATGAAGCACATTTTCCTCCACCACATTTCATATCTGAAGCCTTCAGTGCTGTGATATTCAAAATACCAAACAACATCGGAGCTATTAGCAATAATATAGATTTTTTCATGTAAACTTCCTTCTTAATTAAATTAGTATAAGTATATACTAAAAGTGTGTAACTTTTGTGAATAAATCTTTATTCTCTTTATTCTAAGAATTTTAAAGATTAGATTCTCTTAAAGTTATAGTAAATAAAGCACCCTTATCCATATTTTTAACACTAATAGTTCCATTATTTTTTCTAACAATTTTCAAACTCATATAAAGCCCTATTCCTGTTCCCTTTCCCTTAGCCTTAGTAGTAGTATTTGATTTAAAAATATGATCAATTATATCAGGAGAAATACCACCCGCATTATCCAAAACTTCTATAATTATTTGATTGTTTTGTCTTGAACATTTTATGAAAAGTTTTCTCCCTGTAATACCACGTTCATTAAATGCATCAATAGAATTATTTATAAGATTTATAAAAAGATGTTTTAGCTCATTTTCATTACCAAATATTTGAATACCCTTATCTATATTAAGTTCAATATAAAGGTTTTGTGCAATGAGTTCATCTTTCATTAAAATTTTCACATTTTCAATAACAGTATTAATACGAAATGTTTCATTTTTTGTTGATGGTCTAAGAAAATTTCTAAACTCATTAAGAGTAGTTACCATATGATTAATTTGCCGGTGTACTGTTGAGCTTAAATCAGCGATATATTCACCATCTACACTCCCATCTTTAAAATCATCTTCTAACATATCTACTACCATACTTACAGCATTAAGAGGCTGTTTCCATTGATGTGCAACAGAATCAATCATCTCTCCCATTGCTGCGAGACGTGACTGTTGTTCTATAATTTTATCTTTCTTGTCATGCTCTACAATATTACGTTTATCCCATTTTTTTAAGAAAAAACGATTTTCTTTTTTGAGTTTTTCATTAATCCTGATTTGCTTCTCATATAGATCTGCAAAAGCTTGTATTTTACCATGAAGTATTTTATCTGAGTTTACAGAATACTCTAAAATGTCGTTCATAAGTTCTTCAATAATATCTTTTTTCATAATGAGATATTATATCAGAAAAAGTAAATAAATTTATACTTATGAGACTAATTTTAAAATGAGTAAGGGAGTATCTAAAATGGGTGAAAACCCATTTTAGTGTATTAGCATTGATATGTAGTTTTAAATTCGTAAGCAGTTGGACGACCTTCATCTGGCCAGATATCACGCTCGAAACGATAATGCTGGTATGAATTGATAAACTCTTGTGTGAATACTGGTTTAAGAAAATCACAATCACCGATAAGACCTTCCATTGCTTCACGTAAAGTATGTGGCATTTGAGGGATATTTTTCTCACGAATTTCATCAAGAGAAAGCTCAAATAAATCTTCATCCATTGGACCAACAGGTACGGTAGCGTTAGCGATACCATCAAGACCAGCCATCATCATAACCGCAAAGGCAAGATAAGGACAAGACGAAGAATCTGGGAATCTCATCTCTATACGTGTAGCACCTTCACCCGCACCATAAGGGATACGACAAGCAGCAGAACGGTTTTTTGCAGAGTAAGTTAAGATTGAAGGTGCTTCAAAACCTGGTAATAATCTTTTATATGAGTTTGTTGATGGATTAGTAAATGCTGAAACTGCTGCAGCATGTTTAAAGATACCTCCTGCATAATTGATAGCCATTTGAGAAAGATTACCATAGTTTCCTTCTTTATAAAAAAGATTTTTACCATCTTTCCAAAGTGACTGATGCACATGCATACCATTTCCGTTGTCACCAAACATTGGTTTAGGCATAAATGTAGCGGTTTTACCATTAAGATGAGCAATCATTTTAATAACATATTTATACTTTTGAACATTATCAGCAGCACCGATAATATCTGAATACACAATTCCTATCTCGTGTTGAGCTTGAGCAACCTCGTGATGACCAAGAATAACTTCAAGACCAACTTGTTCTAAAATTTGCATCATCTCAGCACGAATATCTACAGCAGAATCTGTTGGTGCCACTGGGAAGTAGCCACCTTTAGTTCCAGGTCTATGACCTGTGTTATACATCTCTGGATAAGGGTTATTTGAGTTCCATTCACCCTCTTCTGTATCTACTTTAAAGCCAGATTCGTTAATATTATCAACAAATGTTACAGAATCAAACATAAAAAATTCATTTTCAGGACCAAAGTAAGCTGCATCAGCAACACCAGTAGCTTCAGCATATTTGAGTGCTGCTTTTGCAATTGAACGAGGACATCTTTCATAAGCTTGATCTTTATAAATATCATAAACATCACAAAATACTATGATAGTAGGATCAGCAGTAAATGGATCTAAAAATGCAGTCTCAATATCTACTTTAAGTAACATATCAGATTCATTAATCGGTTGCCATGCTTCGATAGAAGAACCATCAAAAGGAAGACCATTTTGTAGCTGAGAAGCATTAACTGCACTCATCTTATAGCTAATATGGTGCCAAGACCCTTTAATATCTGTAAATCTAAAGTCTACAAATTGAACATCATTTTCTTCACAAAATTTAAAAAACTCTTCTGTATTTTTCACAAATTTACCCATTCATTTCTCCTGAAATTTAATTTTTATTAGTATATCTGATTTTAAATAAATGAAGCAAATAATAATGATTAAAAAATAATCATTTTTTTATGGTATGATTGTCATATCATTGTCACATGATTGTCATATCATTGTGAGATATCTTAGATTTGGAGTATCAATAATGTTTAAAAATACGAAAATAGCAACAAGACTGTATATTTTTAGTGGAATAGTAGTCCTCGGTTTAATCTTGATTATTTTAATCTCAATATATAGAGATGCTAAAATTTTAAAATTAACTGAGTTAAGAGAAGATATATCTACTTTGGTAGTTTTAACACTTAAAGAACGAAAGCATGAAAAAGATTTTGTGGCCAGAAAAAAAGTCAAATATATAGATAAATTCAATACTAACATAAGGGAAACCTTGTCTTTAATAGATCGTATAAATGAAGAAATGAAAATTTTAGACATCCATGTTTCTGAGATAGACTTGTTAAAAGCTTTGTATACAAGATATCAAAATAATTTTTTTAAACTCACTCAACAGTATATTAAGATCGGTCTTAATAAAGAAGATGGACTACAAAAAAAACTAAGAAAGAATATTCATATCGTTGAAAAATTAGCTTTTGTATTAAAAGACGACTCGCTTCGATCACAAGTTCTTCAACTAAGAAGAAATGAAAAAGATTTCTTCTTAAGACTTGAAGCTAAATATATTATTAAGCATTCAGAAAATACTTCTAAATTAATTAAGTATGTACAAAATTCTACGATCATTAATAAATCTGCACTTCTAATTAATATTAAAACGTATTTAACAAGCTTTCAAGAAGTATCTGAGGCCTATACAATTTTAGGTTTAAATGAAAATTTAGGTATTCAATATGAAATGCGTCAAAGTGTATATAAGACAGAAAAAATGCTCAATATAGTTTCAAATAGCCTTGAAAATTCTATACAAATTTTAAGATACGATATAAAAGTTGTTTACTATATTGTGATTGGACTATTGTTTCTTATTGTTTCTAGTGCAGGTTTTCTCATTTCAAGAAGTATTATAATTCCTCTTAGAAAAATCACTTCTCAAATAACCTCAAATAAAAATGATTTAACTCAAGCGTACGTTCATAGCTACAATGATGAGTTAAAACTTATGATTGGTTCTTTAAATGAATTTATGCTTAGATTAGGTAGTATTGTTGGAGCAGCTAAGTCTTCAAGTATTGAAAATGTATCTGTCGCAACTCAATTATCAGCTACTGCAAATGTGATCAATACTAATATAAATAAATCTACTGATATTGTTAATACTACCACACAAGATGCACATGTTATTCAAGAAGATTTAAGTGAAAGCTTAGAACTAAATACCAGTGTCATGACTGGAATATCAGAGATATCCGATGATATATCCGATATATCTAAAAAGTATACATTACTCATTACACAAATAAGAAGTTCTGCTGAAGTTGAGCATGAATTAGCAAATAAATTAAAATCTTTATCAAGTGATGCTGAACAAGTTAAAAGTATATTAACAGTTATTGGAGACATTGCTGATCAAACAAACTTACTTGCACTCAATGCCGCAATCGAAGCTGCTCGTGCTGGTGAACATGGACGAGGATTTGCAGTTGTTGCCGATGAGGTAAGAAAACTAGCGGAAAGAACACAAAAATCTTTAACTGAAATACAGGCATCTGTGAACTTAATAGTTCAAAATATTATTGATAGTGCCGATGCAATGAGTAATAATGTTGATATTATTGAAGATATGCTAGAGATGAGTGAAGAGGTTAATGTTAAAGTAAATCTCAGTAAGGAGAATATGATAAATGCTTTAGGGATTGTTAAAAAATCATATCAGTATACTTTAAAAACAAATGAAAGTATCATCAATATGGTTAACAATGTTAAGGAAATAAATACATTATCCAACTCTAATTCAAAAAGTGTAAAAGAGATAACTATTACTACTGAATATTTATCTACTTTAACCGAAGATCTTAATACTCAATTAGGTCAGTTTAAAACTTAATCAATGAATATAAACAAAGGAATTAAAAGCATGAAAAAAATAATTTTACCAACAATTTTAGCTCTCACTCTAAGTACTGTGAGTGCTAGTAAGCAGATAAGATTCTATACAGATAAAAATGGACAAGTTTTTACAAGTAATGCTGAAGGAAGAATAGAACTTAAAACTCCAACTCCAGTTTATTCAAAAGCTTCAAAACTTAAATTTAATGGTACTCATTATATAGGTATAAACGCTAAAAATATGAAAAAAGATGATAGTACAACAAACTTTGAAATGCGTCGTAACTACCTCCAAGTTAAAGCCTATGTTTTAGATGATCCTAAATCTTATTTTCGAGTAACTCTTGATGCAACATACACAAATGATAAACAAGCTAATGGAGAAGGTCATGCAGATGTATATGTTAAGTATGCTTATCTCTACTTAAATGATATTCTTCCCTCAACTGGTATGGAACTTGGTATGGTTCATCGCCCTTGGATTGACTATGAAGAGCATCAAGGTTGGTGGATGCGTTCTTTAGCTAAGGTTTTTGTAGAAGCAGGTGAGGCATCACACTTAACAAACTCTGCGGACTTAGGTGTAAGCTTTAAAACAAAAACCCCTTATTTTACGTCAGAATTAGGTATTTTTAATGGTGAGGGTTATCATGGAACAAATGATAATGATGGAGATAATGACGAAGAATTAGGAGATGGTCTTTCTGCTGAGTGGAGAACTACTATAGCCTTTCTTGGAAATGGAGAAAAGAAAAGGAAACCTTTAAAAGAATCTTATTTTGATGCATCTTTCTTTGGTCAGTATAACACAGATAACTCTCATAATGCTGATGCTAATGGTAAAACAGCTGATTATGTTTGGTATGGTCTTCATACAGTATATAATATGCCATCATTCTTAATAGCGGCTCAGTATGTTAATTCTGAAAATGATTTAGAAAAAGCAGGTGATTCTAACTGGAATGGTAAAGGTTACTCCCTAAATGGAACATACCGTTTTGGTACAAAAAAACAGTATTCGATAATTGCTCGTTATGATAAATGGGAAAATGAAGATATTCTTACTGGAGTTATAGATTCAAGTGAAGAAAATATCATTTATGGTTTAGCATGGCAACAAAATAAAAACTTCAAATGGTTACTTTCAGGTCAATCTTATGATGTAAAAGAAACAAATGCTGAGGACTGGAATTCCGTAATGCTAACGGCTGAGGTTCATTGGTAAGTCATTCTTTTTTTATACTTGCCTTCAGGATATTTAAAATTAAGATATTTTTTACTCCAAAGATCATTCAAAATGAGTATACAGATTTAAGATTTTTACTAAGAGCTTCTTATTATTTTTATATCTCCTTCTTAGGAGATACCCTTTGTATTCCTCACATTAATAATTTTTATATATAATTCATGTATGTCCAAACTACTTAATCAATTTCGATCTTTTTATTTTAGAAATTATCCAGATGATATGGAGACTCATATTACTTATTTTTCTATTTTTGGTGGTCTTGGTTGGGATATTGATACAACTATTCCCCTAAAAATTCTTGTAGAAAAATTAATCTTAAAAAATTTTTCTTCTTTAAATGAGAAGATTGAACAACTCACTTTAGGTGAAGAAAAGAATAAAAGACTACTTCGAGCTTTAGCCATTGGTGATAGACGAATATTTTCAGCTTTTAATCGAGCAGGTTTAAATAATGGTAATGGTGGTACAGCTCTAAATTACTTGCAAGAGAAAGCTTTAATAAGTATAGAGTATTCTCGAGAAGAACCAATAAGAAATTTAGGTTCCCCTAAAAAGCTAAAGCGTTCCATTACAAGGCATAGAATCTCGCATAAAGTACTTTTTACACAACCATTTGTAAGGTTTTGGTTTTATTTTATAGCTCCTCACTCCAAAGATATATCTGAGAAAAACTATGAAGAATTTTTCAAGGATTTTGAAATAAAACAAAATTCTTATACAAGTTTAGTATTTGAGGAACTGTCTGAAATTTTACTGAATTATCATATTCGAGATTCTCAAATTATTAGCTCAGGTAGTTATTGGGATGCAAATATGGAGATTGATATACTTACTATAACGAATAAAGAAGAAACATTTGTTGGAGAATGTAAATGGACTAATCATCAAGTAAATATGAAAGAATTTCATAAACTCCATGAAAAATGTGATAAATTAAATATTATTGCAACTCAAATTGCCCTATTTTCTAAACGGGGATTTTCAAAAGAACTTTTATCTAAACAAGGAAGAAACTTAGCTCTTTACTCTTCTTCTGATTTTAATGCACTTCTCAAAAATATTCATAAAGAAGAACTAATAGAAGAATTTCTTTAAGACACTACTCTTAATGCTGTATATGCTTCTTGAAGAAGTTGAAATTTTTGTGTATAATGTTCAACCATATTAGGCGTTTCGTGAAAAATCTTATCAGGATGATATACTTTTGTTAATTTTTTATATGATTTTTTCAAAGCATCTTGACTTGCACCTATAGGACATTCTAAAATCGTATAGAATTCAAGATTTTCAGTTTCTGAATTGTCTTTACAAAGATCTCCAAAACTAAAATTTGCAAAATCAGAATATAATTTAGACATGAAATGATTGTCGTAAGTATATTGAATTTGATAATGTAAGATGTGGCGTTTATTTAATGCTCTCTCAAGCCTTGCCTTTGCTTTGTACTCTTGAACATTTATGACTAATGAAATATCTGTACCTCTTTGTATATAAACTTCTAGCTGAGAATGTAGATAAGATATAACCCAAGAATTTGGATTATTCAAAGATATTAATACAGTTGATTTGTCATAAGCATATAAATTAACTTCCACAATTTCTGGTTCTTGAAGTTGTTCTAACTCTATTTTAATAGGCTGAGTACCATACTTCAACATAGAACGGAGAAAAAATTCATGTGAAAAATCATTTTTTGAAGCGTGAAATTCACTAAGCTGATATAAAAAATCTTCTCGAATTTCCTTTAAAGATTCATTCCTAAATACAAGTACTGCTTTAGGGAGAAATAGCATACCTCGAGCGTGATGATTTAAAAAATCTTTCATCCACGAGACATTTAAAGTCTCAAAATCTGTAGTGATAAGGATAAGGTTATTTCGTAAAACAATGTTCATTGAGCTACCTTTAATTAGATATTTTAATATACAAAGCATTTTTTGTTCCATCAATTTATAAATTTATAAAATTACTTCTATTTTCATTGAGCTTATTTATGTATATTTTTAGTATAATTGCATTAAATTAAATAAGAGTTATTTTAAGGATTTATCTTGCTCGAAAATATGAATGAAAAGTGTGCAGTTGTAGGTATATTCGGTCATAAGGAAGCTTCTAAATTAGCTTACTTTTCTTTACATGCCTTGCAACATCGTGGTCAAGAAGCGGCGGGGATTAGTTCTTCAGATGGAAAAAAACTTCATACTATTAAAAAACGTGGTTTAGTGATGCGTGTATTTGATGAAGGAAAACTTAAAACCCTTAGTGGTTCGAGTGCTATAGGGCATACTCGTTATTCAACTGCTGGTGATGACTCTATACTTGATGCACAACCAGTATTTGCAAGGTATGATTTAGGCGAAATGGCAATTGTCCATAATGGAAACCTCACAAATGCAGAAGAAGTTCGGAATAAACTTATTGAAAAAGGTGCTATTTTTCAAACCTTTATGGATACAGAAAACCTTATTCACCTTATTGCCAAAAGTGAAAAAGATAAACTGCTTGATAGAATAATTGATGCAGTTGAGAGGATTGAAGGGGCATTTTCTCTTGTATTTTTAAGCAGAAAAAAAATGTTCGCTATGCGAGATCGTTATGGATTCCGTCCTCTTAGTTTAGGTCGCTTACCAAACAGAGGATATATAGTTGCATCAGAAACATGTGCATTTGACCTTGTTGGGGCTGAATTTATTCGTGATGTTGAACCAGGTGAACTACTAGTTTTTGAAAAGGATAAAGAGCCTAAAAGTATTAAAGTCTTTGAGGCAACTCCTAAGCATTGTATTTTTGAGTATGTTTATTTTGCAAGACCTGATTCAAATGTTTTTGGTCAGTCGGTCTATCAAACTAGAAAAAATATGGGTAAAGAGTTAGCAAAAGTTCAGCCAGTAGAAGCTGATATTGTTATTCCTGTTCCTGATGGAGGTGTACCCTCAGCAATTGGCTACGCACAAGAGAGTGGAATACCTTATGAAATGGGTATTATGAGAAATCATTATATAGGGCGCACATTTATTGAACCAACTCAAGAGATGCGTGATTTAAAAGTTAAAATGAAACTCTCTCCCATGACTGGGGTAATAGCTGGAAAAAAGGTAATTGTAATTGATGACTCTATTGTTCGTGGTACAACCTCAAGAAGAATTATCAGAATGTTAAAGGAAGCGGGAGCGAGTGAAGTTCATATGCGTGTATCTTCGCCACCTACAACAGACCCCTGTTATTACGGCGTTGATACCCCTGCTAAAAAAAATCTTATTGCAGCAAATATGACTACACAAGAAATATGTGATTTTATTGGTGCTGATTCTCTTGCTTATTTATGTGAAGAATCTTTACTTAAAAGTGTCAATTCAACACAAGACCATTATTGTACAGCATGTTTTACTGGAAAATATATAGTTTGATAAATAAAATTTTAAAAAGGAGAATTAAGATTGAAACAAATATATACTTTTGGTAATTACCTAAAAAATAAATTCAAGACTAAAGTCTATAAAGTAGGTATCAATATCTCAGGATTTACTTGTCCAAATATTGATGGTACTGTAGCCAAAGGTGGATGTACCTTTTGTGAAAATGACTCTTTTTCTGCAAGTACAAATGAAGTTCAAGAACTCAAGGGTTTTCATTTAAATTTAAATTCAAAAGAAAATCCATTTTTAGATAAGCAACTTCTTCAACTAGAACAACAATTTTCATCAATCTCTGCACGTCAAAAAAGAGAATATGGAGCAGAAAAATTTCTAGTATATTTTCAATCTTTTACAAATACTTACGCACCATTTGAAACACTCAAAGCTCTTTATGGAAAAGCTCTTTCCTTTGATAATGTTTTAGGTTTAAGTATTGGAACTCGTTCAGATAGCATTACGCAAGAAACATTAGACTATCTCCGTGAACTCAATAAAACTAAAGAGATATGGATAGAATTTGGAATACAGTCTATATACGATGAAACACTAGAAAAAATTAATCGTGGTCATAATAGTGCCAATGTGAAAGAGTGGATTATTAAATCAAAGAAAGCTGGTTTAAATGTTTGTGGGCATCTTATCTTTGGTCTTCCAGGTGAAAGCAAAGATATGATGATAGCCACCGCAAAAGAAGCTTATAAATGGGGCATAGACTCTGTTAAATACCATCCACTTTATGTTGTTAAAAGAACTGCCTTAGCAAATGAATTTACCTCAGGTAAATTTACCCCTATTAGTGAACAAGAGTATCTTGATATTCTCGTAGAGACCATCAATCTTAAACCTAAAAATGTATCTGTACAAAGAGTAACCGCAGGAATTGACGATGATTCTCTACTAGCTCCAAAGTGGTGTAAAAATAAAAATTTACAAATCAAGAATATAAATAAAGCTTTAAAACCTTTAGGTTTTAAATACTAAAATTATCACCTACCACTTACCGTTACAAAATGAGCTACACTTCTAAAATACCCTGGAAATTTAAAGTATACTCTAAAAGGCTTCCCAGTACCTGCTTTTAAGTTCTTTGCTATTACAAATTCTTTTATAATAGTTTGGGGTTGAGACTTTAAATCAGAACTATTAAAACCAAAATAATCCATAAATCCTCTTGGCTTATAAAAACTTCCTGCTCTAACATTCCCTGTTACATGCCCTTTATTAACTAACTTAATCTCTAATGTAACCTTACCAATAGAATGATTGCCCATGTTTTTAACAAAACCTGTATATATAATGTTTTCTGTACTTAAAAGTCTTTTATTTTTGAGTTTAGATATTTTAACTATTTTAGTGTATTTGTCTACAACAAATACAGAAAAAATTGCTAAAAAAAATGGATATAACAGTACTAGAGATAATCATTGGAATTATCAATTTCTTGTCTTTTTGTTTCAAGGCCGAAACTAACCCTGATATGAATATAATAAATGCAATTAATAAAAATATATAATGCCAATAGTTTAAGAGTGTCATTTACACTTTGCTCCTATAGTTATGTTGTAATCTTTTGAATATATAAAAGGCTCAATAATTATTTTAAAATTTCTCGCCTCACCTTTAGCTATGTCTTTTTCTATTATGGACATCTTTTTAATTATTTTAAATTTTAAAAGATAATTTCTATACTTATTTTTACTGACTTTATGAACTTTAGCTGTTATTTTACAGCTTTTAAAATTTAATTTTGACTCATTGATTAAATTTCCCCTTACAACTATAGCGTCAGTAAATTGAAGTCTTTTTTGCTCTGTAAGGGCAGTAGAATTTTTAAAAAGATACTTATGCATTTGAGGATAACCTACACTAGGAACTAAGATAAGTATCAAAAAAGCTAAAATCACGAAAAAAATCGCTAAAGATACTTTTTTTCTAAGCACTAAGCCTAAAATGATAAATAATATAAAGAGGATAAAAGTAGCAGCGAATAAAAGATAATCATAAGTGATTAGGCTATTTAAAAACGCGGTGATTTTAGATTTCATTATAATAGTTTATTTTTTTCTTGCATTCTTTTCTGCAATGCCACTTATCTCAAATCTACGGGCTAGTTCTTGTTTTATTCTATCTGGGGATATATTTTTAACGGCAAGTGCAACTAACATATGGTATGTTAAATCAGCCGCTTCATAAATCATTTCATGGGTGTCATTATCTTTATATGCAAAAGAAAACTCTCCTGCTTCTTCTACAATCTTTTTAAGGATTGTATTTTCACCTTTATCAATTAATTTTGCTGTCCAAGATGTCCTAGGATCAGCATTTTTTCTTTTTTGGATGGTATGGTAAAGCGTATCTATCACTCCATACATATCCTCTGTATTTATAGTAACTTTGGAGTTAGCATCACCAGATTCAAGCTCTGTAAAAAAGCATGACCTTCGTCCTGTATGACAAGCAACTCCTTTTTGCGTAACCTTGATAAGCAAGGTATCGTTATCGCAATCAAGAGAAAAAGAGTGGATACTTTGTATATGCCCACTACTCTCACCTTTTTTCCAAATACGCCCTTTAGAACGAGAAAAATAATGTGCAATTTTTGTGGAGAGAGAAAGATCAAGTGCTTCTTTATTCATATAAGCCATCATAAGAACTTCATTATTAGCATTGTCTTGAACAACTACTGGAAGAAGGTCTACCTTCTCCCAATCTACTCTGTGAATAGCTGTTTGCATTCTTAGTTCGCCGTAGTTCTTTGTCTAAGGTTTTTCGTATCAACCCAAATATTTGGAGTTGAACCACCTGGTGTTAAGAAAATTTTCGCATCTCTATTTACTTTAAGTGCATCATTAAACTTTCCTTGAACCTTGATTTGTTCTAACTGTAAAAGTTTTGCTGTTAAAGATTGTGAGATTAATATATTTGCTTTTGCTTGTGCATCTGCCTGAATTCTTACAGAATCTGCTATACCCTGTGCTTCAATTCTTGCTTTTTCAGCTACACCACGAGCCTCTTCTGCACGCTTAAACGCATCTTGTTTTGCACGCTGAACCTCTTGCTCTGCACGCTGAACTTCTTGTTTAGCAACTTGAACACGCTCAATCTGTTCTTTTACTTTTATTGGTAATCCAATCTCACGAAGCTGAACTGATTGTAAAATAGCTGGTGAATTTTCAAGACCACTTACATTTTTTCTAACAGCCTCATCTATTTCTGTTGCAATAGTATTTCTAAGTTGAGGAAGTGATTCTGCATCATATTTCCCAACAACATTTCTAACAACATCTCGGACAACTGGATTAATAATTTTATCTTCCCATGAAAATCCCCAGTTTGAGATTGTTTGTGCTGCAAATTGAGAGTTAAGTCTATACTGAACAGTAAGCTCAATCGAAACAGGAAGACCACGTTTATCAAGAACCGTTATTGCAGGTTTTGAACTAATTCCTGATGCATTTGAGTTTGCTTCAATACGTGAAGCGTAGTTAATAATACGAACCTTAGTATCTACTATATAGACCTTTTGAATAACAGGAATAATAAAGTGAAGACCCGGAAGTAAGGCTTGATCTTGATACTTACCATTAGTACTTAAAATTCCACGCTGTCCCTCTTCTATAATTGTAAAAGGTTTTGCAAGTACCATCATCAATACTACCGCTACGATAAAATAAACTACTCCTGCTTTAGGAGTATTCATGTTGAAATTAATCTTTGGAAATTCTGGACCACGCCCACCACCATTACCGCCACCTGAACCACCAGTATTTTTTTTACCACCGCCACCTTCACTCTTTTTTTTGTTAAAATAGTCATTCATATCTGATGCCATGTATGTTCCTTTTTCTTTCATAATTTTTTCTTTAAATCTAATCTATATATGTTAAGTAATGTTCGTATTTTTTATTTCTTCCAAATACGATATCAAAATATGTACTTTGAATTTTTTCAGTTATTTTACCTCGAGAACCACAACCAATTACTCTTGCATCAACATTTGCAACAGGAGTAATTTCCGCTGCTGTTCCCGTTAAAAAGGCTTCATCTGCAACATACACTTCTTCCCTAGTTATGCGTCTTCTTCTTACTTTTATGCCAAAATCTTCTGCCATCTCTATAACCATTTTTTGTGTTATTGAAGCTAGAGAGTTGTCATTGGGAGGGCTAATTAACTCTCCATTTTTTACCATAAAAAAACATGCACCTGATGCTTCAGCCACATAGCCTTGATCATCAAGTAACAGTGCCTCATCATAACCACAATCAATAGCTTCATATTTTGCCATTTGAGAGTTAAGATAATTAGCAGTTGCTTTTGCCTTACCCATATTTGAGGTATTTGCAGGTCTTGTCATTGATGCAATTTTAAGTCTAATTCCATTTTTAAGCCCATCTTCACCGAGATAAGCACCCCATTCCCAAGCAGACATTACAGTCTCAACAGGAGCATCTTTATGATAAACTCCCATCACTCCATAACCTAAAAAAGCAAAAGGTCTTAGGTAAACATTATCCCCAGTGAACTTATTTTTTTTAATTAAATCAACCTGTGCTTTATTCATCTCCTCAACAGTATAAGGTATATCAATAAGAGTCATTTTCGCTGATTCTTTAAGTCTGGTCGTATGCTCATTTAAACGAAAAATAGCATAACCTTTTTTAGTTTTATACGCTTTTGTTCCTTCTATTACACCATTTCCATAATGTAATGTATGCGAAAGCACATGTATCTTGGCATCATCCCAATTTACAAATTTACCATTCATCCAAATATATTTGGCTGCATCCATGTAAATCTCCAATAATTATTTGTGGTCTCTTAATCTATAACATAAAAGTTTGGTATTTTATCTAAATAGTATTAACATTAAGCTTTTTTATATATAATGTCCGCTTAATATATTAATAAGGTTATCCATGACAAATACTTATACGGACTATAAAGATGTAAATCAGAAACAATTACAAACAGATATAGATGAGATTAAAAAAACTTTAGGAGCTACAACAGAGAAAGATTTTCAACATCTACTTAAACTAGAACGTTGGGGAAGAGGCTCTACACTTAGCGGGTTTCTCCTCATTTTACTAATAAGCTACTTAAACTATACCAATGATCTTTCTTCGTATATTTTTTGGTTCTTTGGACTTGTGGCAGCTTTCTTAATAAGTCTTGGAAATGTTTCGAGATGGGCAAATGTAACCCATCCTATTTTACACGGTGCTTATGATAAAGTACCAAATATTCCACATCGCTATACCAAAGATGGTTATGCTTATGGTAACAGAAGATGGATAGACTGGATGGACTGGATAACTCCAGATGCTTGGGCTTATGAGCATAATATCATGCACCATTACCATTTAGGTGAAGTTGATGATCCAGATAATGTAGAAAAAAATCTTGTATGGTTACATGAAGCAAAAATTCCTAATTTTATAAAATATACAGTTGTTTACCTTTTTGCTTTTACTTGGAAGTTTACATATTATGCACCAAATACCCTTAGAATTTTAGAAAATAAAGAGCGTGCTAGAAGAAAAGAAGAACCTACTCTTGATTATGAAATAAGTCCTTTTACAAAAAATGGTTTAGCCTTATGGAAAAGTTATCTCTTACCTTATGGTCTTTTTCAGTTTGTTTTTCTCCCTTTTCTTTTCTTCCCATTAGGTGGTTTTGATGCTGTGCTTAGTGCTTTTCTTATCATACTTATGGGTGAAGCCTTTGCTAATTTGCACTCATTTTTAGTGATTGTACCTAACCACTCAGCAGAAGATATTTACCAGTTTTCAACCCCACACAAGACTCAAGGCGAATACTATCTAAGACAAATTATGGGAAGTGTGAATTATAATACAGGAACAGATTTAATCGACTTTGGTCATGGTTTTTTAAATTACCAAATAGAACATCATCTATTTCCAAATATGCCTCATAGTTTTTACCAAAAAATGCAACCCATTGTAAAAGAAATTTGTAAAAAACACAACCTAGAATATCGTCAAGATTCTGTATTTAAAAGAATTTTAATGACTATTGATTTAATGGTTGGTAAAACGAAACTGCGGACAATAGAGGGAATTTAATTCTCTTTATTTGTAATAATTTCTTCTTTTAAGGCTTTATACAAAACCTTATAAATATATCTATTAAAGATATATTCCTTTGTGTTAAATAAAGTATCAAACATAATTTTCCAAAGTGTTGAAAAATTTTCTTCACCCTTAACCTCACATAATTTTTTCTGCATTGTATGTTCAAGTTCACAAAGTATTTTAGCATGTTTAACATACTCTTTAATAATGCTATAATCAACCCCAATATCTATAAAATTTTCAACAAGGCTTATGATAGAAGCCTCTTTTTGTGTATAGTCATTTTGACTTAATGGCATCAAAATACCATTTTTTAAGAGTGTAGCCAATAAGTTTGTGTCAATATCAAAATGAATAATAAATTCATCTTTAGAATAATGTTGTGTATTAGAAGTGATGCCACTAAGTGTATTCATTAATGGTTCAAGCATAGTATATGAACTAGAAAATGAGTTATTTTTTTGCTTTAGAGCTAGCTTAATTTGCTCATTTGTACTACCCATCTCATTTTTCATATACTTTATATATTTAATAAGTTCAACATGCTCATTATTATATCTATGAACATTAGATTTTAATTTCTTTGCCTGAGGGAGTAAACCTTCTTTAATATAATATAGTATAGTCGATTTGGGTGTGTTTGTTTTGGCTACTAATTCAGATATTTTAAATTCCAAATTTTTTCTCCATTAATATTTCATTAAGTATTATAGCATATAATACTAAACGATAAGTAATACTTTACGTTTTAAAAGGTTAAATAAATGGCATATATATCACTAAGAGAATTGCAAGATATGATGGTTAAATCCTACCTACTTGATCTCTTTACTTTAGGCGAGTAACTAAGATGAAAATAGTATTTATTCTACTTTTTATAAGTTTTAATATCTTTGCTAGTAATATAGACAATTTTGCCAAAGAGATGAATTTTCAAAGAGATTATAACACAGCTTTAACAAAAGCAAAGAAAGAAAATAAAATGCTTGTTATGATTTTAAGTGCTGATTATTGTCCATGGTGTCGAAAGTTTGAACGTAAGGTTTTAAGCTCTTCACTTGTAAAGTCCAGACTAAATACAGAAGTAATCACTCTAGTTGTAGATAATAAGTACGATATTAATTTATTTCCTAAAAAATTTAGAACAAGATTTACTCCGCTAGTTATTTTTATAAACCCTCAAAATGAAAGTATACTAGTAAAAAGTGCTAATTATGTTAAAAAAAGAGAGTTTCTCTCTATCTTAGATAATGCAAAAAAAATTTATAAGGCAAATAAATGATACGATATGTAAGTCTTTTACTTCTTAGTTCTTTTTGCCTCTTTGCTCTTGGATGTTGGACACTTACAGGCGTAAGCAAGGCAAATATACATGTAACGAATAAAATTACATATCTCAAAGAAGAAACAATACTTCAGGCAAAAGAAAAAATGATAACTATGCTTCAAAAAGAAGGTATTAAACTAAACTTAACTGACAGTCCAATACTGCAACTTGAACTTCAAGAGATGGAAAGTGATGATGATTTTTATGTCTATATAAAATTATCTTTAGGTGAAGAAGTACAAACATTTAGGGATGACAAAAGTATTACATTTGCATTAACATACCAAATTACTGATTTTATTGAAGTTGATAGTGAATACTTGGATAGTGAGGTCTTAGAAAGTTTAGACTCCTTACTCTCTGAATTTAGTAAACAATTTAAAGATGATAAAGAATAAATTTTTTCATATAAAAGTAAGCTAAGTACATTTAAATTGGCTATGTTCGCATTAAGGGTTGAAAAATAAAGTCCAAAGTGCTATACTAGTTTAAAAGACCTATAATAGGGGGATAAGAAGATGAAAATCAATTTATTTCAAAAGTTATTAAAAGAGTTAGAAAGCCTCACATCACCCCAATCCACTAAAAACTAAATTTCAAGAGTTGAGCGATAGAGTCATCTAAATCCCATCTATTGTTAATGAGTTGTTCTTGTATAGATTTTGTACCATTTAGGTGCAAGATATTTAAAATAATGCTTCTGATAATTGTCATTAAAAATGGATTTAGATGAGCATTATGGTCATCTTCTAAAAGTGTATTATCTTTGTATTGGTGCATTGTTTCTACCTTCCAATGGAGTAAAATTTTATCATGAAAGAACTCCGCATTTTCACGAAAATTTGCTATACAGAACTGAATACTAGTGCTGTTTGTTACTTCTCCTGTTTTATGGTTTGTCTTGTGTATTTTTTTAATAGACTTCTTGCAAAACTCCTTATATGGCTTAGCACTTTATAGAGAGTTTTAATCAAGGTAAATGTTCTCAAGCGTAGCCAAAGCTAGGGTTGGGGTTCTTTAACGCTGAGTAAGGCTCTCTATAAAGTGTCCTATGGAAGGGATAGTAAGTACTAACCTTGCACAAAAAAATATTTTACCCTTAGCTTAGGCTAGGAATAAAAATTTGTTTTACACAATTTTAGTCCTTCTTAGCTCTCTGTGGTATATAGGAGTTTTGCAAGAAGTCTAATAGTTTTTATGATTGAGCGAACATGGGTAATTTCATTATGATAAAAAGTAGTTGGTTCATATATAAATACTTCTCTATTTATCCACTCATTAGATTGCTGGATTGGTTTAGCTTTATAAGTGCTTGATGGTTTTATCTCTCTTGATAAAATAGACTTCTTGCAAAACTCATTTTCCAGCAACCTCAAATCCACGGTCAAAATTAACTAATCCACATATCAGATTGAAGCGAAGATTGAACCTTTTTCTACGGTTACGATATTTCTGTTTAAGGATTTGAAAAGTCTTTAATTTAGCATTGATATGTTCAACACATATGCGAGCTGAAGCTTCTCTTTTATTTTGATTTTTTTGTGTATCAGTTAATGGATGTAGCTTTGATTTCTTATATGGTATTTGAGTGTTATTATGTTGCTTTTTAATACCAAGATAGCCTAAATCTACATAGATACAAGTTTGAGGTTTCACAGGTAAATCACTCTGTTTAAAGAGTTTAAAATCATGAGTAGTACCTTTGCATGTATGAGCACAAATAATACGTTCATCCTTGTCAATAACGATTTGCCCTTTTAGTGTATGGTTTCTTTTCTTCCCTGAGTAGTAATCTCTTTGCTTTTTTTTGGTCGTTGTATGGGGGACTCTGTAGCATCAATGACGATAAACTCTAAGTCCACATCATCTCCATATAAAGCACGTTTACTTGGTAATGAAAACTTTCCAGATTTTATTAGACTTCTTGCAAAACTCCTATATACCACAGAGAGCTAAGAAGGACTAAAATTGTGTAAAACAAATTTTTATTCCTAGCCTAAGCTAAGGGTAAAATATTTTTTTGTGCAAGGTTAGTACTTACTATCCCTTCCATAGGACACTTTATAGAGAGCCTTACTCAGCGTTAAAGAACCCCAACCCTAGCTTTGGCTACGCTTGAGAACATTTACCTTGATTAAAACTCTCTATAAAGTGCTAAGCCATATAAGGAGTTTTGCAAGAAGTCTATTAAAACATCTTCAACATCTCTTACTATTCGAGAAGCTGTAGATTCACTTACTCCATAATCAAAGCCAATATGTTCTAAGGTTCTATATTCTCTGTAATAACTTAACATTAATAGTACTTTTTCTTTTGAATCTAAACTTTTTCTACCACCAACTCCATGGTTTTTAGTTCTCTCTTTTTCATAGGCTATAAATACTAAAAGCATTTCATTAAATGTATCTTTATTTACACCAATAAGACGCTTAAAATTCTTTGGTTCTTTCTTCTGTAATTTTTCATATTTATTCATATCAATCTGATAGCATTTTTAGTTCCTACTTTTAGAGTTTTGCAAGAAGTCTAATAGATGAAATATCAAGAGAGATAAAACCATCAAGCACTTATAAAGCTAAACCAATCCAGCAATCTAATGAGTGGATAAATAGAGAAGTATTTATATATGAACCAACTACTTTTTATCATAATGAAATTACCCATGTTCGCTCAATCATAAAAACTATTAAAAAAATACACAAGACAAACCATAAAACAGGAGAAGTAACAAACAGCACTAGTATTCAGTTCTGTATAGCAAATTTTCGTGAAAATGCGGAGTTCTTTCATGATAAAATTTTACTCCATTGGAAGGTAGAAACAATGCACCAATACAAAGATAATACACTTTTAGAAGATGACCATAATGCTCATCTAAATCCATTTTTAATGACAATTATCAGAAGCATTATTTTAAATATCTTGCACCTAAATGGTACAAAATCTATACAAGAACAACTCATTAACAATAGATGGGATTTAGATGACTCTATCGCTCAACTCTTGAAATTTAGTTTTTAGTGGATTATGGTGGCCTCACATACATTCAGTCTAAACAAGCTGAGGATATACTAGACTTCCTGCAAAACTCCTATATGTCTCAAAGAGCTAAGAAGTACTAACTGATGTTAGGATAATCTAAATTCATAAAGTTTAAGAAGTGCTACAAATCTAAGCAACTTGTAATTTTTCAACTTTTTGGTAGGCGACTTTGAGAGCCTCAATATATATTTTTTCCTTAATGGCAAAGTGGTTCATTTTATAGTTTAATCGAAGTTTCTTACTTATTTTAAGCATTTTTAATGCCATCTATTTTTAATATGTCACCTTTTATAAATTTGAAAGTTTAGATTATCGTAACATCAGGTCTTTAAAGATAGTAAGGCAACTAAAAAAATAATATTGAGTAAAGTTCTTGCTGATTTAGGCTATGTTGGTATCTCTAAAATTTGTCCTAATTCTCAAATACCAAATAAAAGAAGCAAACTAAATCCATTAACAAAAGATGACAAAAAAGAGAACTGTGAATTATCATCAAAAAGAATTATCATTGAACAAATAAATGCAAAAATCAAGGTATTTAAAATTACTAAATACCCATATATAAATAGACGAAAAAGGTTCGGTTTGAGAATGAACCTTATTTGTGCTATTATTAACCTTGATGCAACACCTATGAGCAGTACCGTTGAAGAGGTTTGATGTTTGGATGTTTTAGGAGAAGTCTAATAGACTTCTTGCAAAACTCCTATATACCTCTAAAGAGCTAAGCAGTACTAAAATTGTGTAAAACAAATTTTTATTCCTAGCCTAAGCTAAGGGTAAAATATTTTTTTATACAAGGTTAGTAAGTGTTTAAGTAGTAGGATAGAAATAACTTCAATTAATAGGATTATCTTCTATGTTGAAATTAACTTAACCCTAGTCGTGTAACCAAGTCAAATTCATATTAAATCTAAACCTTTTTAATGATCTTAATTTTGAAATTATTTGAGGTCTATTACTTAACAAAAATAAAGGCTATGTTCGTATTAAGGGTTGAAAGTAGTTATTTTGAGAAATTTAATATTTTGAACTCCCTATTTTAAGGCATTAAATTTTAAGGAATACGGTACTAACCTAGCCCATTCCGATACTAAGAACAATATTTGCTTATAGCTCTAAAAGGGGCAGAAATGAGCAATAAATTATTAGAAATTTTTAAAGAGGAAATATCAGAGCAAGGAAGAGAACAAGCGAGACAATATAGTTTACCTATGATGATGTATTTATCGGTAATTGCAATTCTGATGGGTGCAAAGAATCCAATTGAAATACATCAATGGATGAAGAATAACGGTAAACGAAAAGAGATAAAAAAACTATTAGGTGTAGAATTTTTTAAAGCCCCAGGAAAATCAAGAGTGTATGACTTTTTTGAAATAGTTGATAAGATTGAATTAGAAAAAGCCTTCCGCAGATGGATACGAATTTTTATAGATATACCAGCACATGCAGTAGCAGCCGTAGATGGTAAAGTTCTAAGAGGAAGTGCAAATGCTAAAGATAATGCAGTATCTGTTTTATCTGCAGTTTTAGCAGAAACAAAATTAATTATTGCCCATAAAGAGATAGACAAAAAGTCTAATGAGATACCAGCATTTCAAGAACTAATAGGTGAGCTTGATGAGACATTTAGTTATGGCTTTGATGCTTTAAACACACAAAAAAACTCTTAAAAAGGCATCTGGTAGCGGTTCAAAGTTTATAGCAAAAGTAAAAAAGAATCAAAAAACTTTACTGTCGCTAGCTAAAGAGATAGAGGAAGCTTCTTCTATCGATTCAAGTTTTCAAATGGAAATTAAACAATCAAATGATTTCATACAAAGAAATATATATGTGTATCAAAACTGTATATATCCATGGGATGGTGTTTTTATTCATTCAGTAATCAGAGTTGATAAAATTGTTAATTGCAAAGAGACAAAGACACATTACTATATCTCAAATGATACAGATAGTGCAGAATCATTTTTGCAAAAGATACTCCAAGAGTGGAGTGTTGAGACAATGCACTTTTATAAAGATACAGCACTTAATAGACTTCTCCTAAAACCTTTTTCAATATTTGGATATATGTCCCTACGCAGTTACTTTAATTTAAAATATAAGAGTAATTTCAATATTACTAAAATATAATCTTGCTAAAGCCTATAAACAAGTATCTAAATGGATGTATTACTGTGAGCTTTTAGGAGAAGTCCAATGAAGATAGATGCAAAATTAATAAAGGTGCATTTAGTTTTTCAATTTTAAGAAGTATTGTAATCAATATTCTTCATCTTAATAAAGTTCAAAATATAGGTAGAAAAATTGTTGATACAACTCAAAATTTAGCTGAGGCTTTGATGCTCTTCTCTATGGTAAGATTGGAATATGGGTTTATTAAGGATTGTTTAGTATTGGAATAGGCTAGTACTAACCCTTAATGCGAACATAGCCAAAATAAATGATATAAAAGTAGGAATGAAAGTTGATATATGAACAGTATGAAATATATTAGGTAAATCCGATGAAATCCAAAATAAGTTCCAATAAATAGACTTCTTGCAAAACTCCTATATACCACAGAGAGCTAAGAAGGACTAAAATTGTGTAAAACAAATTTTTATTCCTAGCCTAAGCTAAGGGTAAAATATTTTTTTGTGCAAGGTTAGTACTTACTATCCCTTCCATAGGACACTTTATAGAGAGCCTTACTCAGCGTTAAAGAACCCCAACCCTAGCTTTGGCTACGCTTGAGAACATTTACCTTGATTAAAACTTTCTATAAAGTGCTAAGCCATATAAGGAGTTTTGCAAGAAGTCTAATTATTAAGTTTTAAATATAGGAGCATTTTTTGCTTAAGAAGTAGCTAAAAGGCTGCAGTAAATGAAAATGAAACAAAAGAAAGTACTTTTAAAAGAATTAGAGAGTATAGAGGATTTTAGAGAGCATGAGGGTAAAATAATATATCCACTCAGTGAGATTATATTTATAACACTTTTTGGGATACTAAAAGGCTATACAACCTTTAAAGATTTGCATCTATGGATGGAGTTTAATAAAAATAATTCAACTTTAAAAAAGATACTTAATGAAAGAATAATAGAGATACCCTCTCGTTCAACATTCCATAGAATATTGGTAAATATACCAAATAATGCCTTAGAGAGGGTATTTAGAGAGTTCTTTAAAAAGCATATCAAGAATAAAAATATAGCTATAGATGGTAAGTGGCTAAATGGAAGTGATATAAGTGGTCAATATACACAAGAAGGACATAAATCAATACTCAATGTATTTGATAAAGATACAAAGATTACATTTGCACATGTATTACTTGGTAAAACTAAAAAAAGTGAAATACCAGCATTTACACAACTACTTGAAGATAAGCTCTTTAGTAGCGATGGACAAGTATTTACATTTGATGCTTTACTAACACAATCAGATATACTCAATAAGATTAATGAGCAAAAAAACAAATATATAGCTAAAGTTAAAGGTAATCAAAAACTACTAAAAGAAAAAGTAATATTTACAGCGAGTAACTTTTCTAATGCTACAGACACCTACTAAGATACAGATGCACACTTAATAGAGGGAAATAAAGAAGTAAAGAGAAAAGTAGAAATCTTTCAAAATAGAGATTGTGATTTAGTTATGAGCCATAGCGATTTTAAAAACATTCAAACGATTATTAAGCTTACAAAGACAACTATAACTAATAAGACAGGCGAAGTTAAAACTAGAGTCCAATACCTTATTGCTAATTTCAAAACAACAGCAATAGAGTTTAAAGAGAAGATTTTGCAACATTGGCGAGTGGAAACTTATCACTATCATTTAGATGAACTTACTTGTGAAGATGATCATATAGCTTATATAGACTCTTATAGTATAGCAATACTAAGAAGCTTTAGTAGACTTCTCCTAAAACCTTTTTCAATATTTGGATATATGTCCCTACGCAGTTACTTTAATTTAAAATATAAGAGTAATTTCAATATTACTAAAATATAATCTTGCTAAAGACTATAAACAGGTATCTAAAGGGAGGTATTACTATGAGCTTTTAGGAGAAGTCCAGTATAAATCTTTATCAACTATTTTTAAATTCAAATATTGATAAAAAACCATTTGGAACTGCTAAGGTAACAATGGCTGAAACTAAAAGATACTGTATGCATGATGAGCCGACTGCATAATTAAAAAGTACTCATATATCCTATTTTTTCAAATATTTAAAAAAATCCATCTTCAATAAAATTAGATTCAGTCATTTTTAGGAGCTTTTTTAATCTATTAAAGCTCTTTAACTCTATATTATTCATCTAACTACTTCTAATCTTTGTCTTATTTGTCTTTGTCCTAATAATCTAAGATTAGTAGCTATACAGGTAAGGGTAAAATTCATATTATTTCTAACGAGTCCTATAAATTTTGTAGTTGAGCCTTTCATCTGAGTTTTAATATGAGCAAACCTATGTTCAACTTTAGCTCTAATCTTATGTTTAGGTTTTTCATCTTTTCTTTGCTGCTTAATCTGTTCTTGCCTTAGAGTTTGTTTCTCTTTGAGACATACCATATTTTCTATCTTTTCACTTTCTAAAAAAGTATCTATATCGTTTGAGTTATATGCTTTATCAGCATAAAGAGCTTTCATTCCATCTATATCTTTTACAAATGTTTTTACTGTGTCTATATCGTGAGTATTTGCGAAGGTGGTTTGTTCAGAGATAATAATACCACTCTGCTCATCTACTGCTATATGTACTTTATAGCCTTGTGTATATTGTTTCTTTGATGCGTGAAAGCCTATCCTTACTTCACTATCTATGAGACCACTGCACAGTAAGTAATAGACCTCAAATAATTTCAAAACTAAGATCATTAAAAAGGTTTAGATTTAATAGACTTCTCCTAAAACCTTTTTCAATATTTGGATATATGTCCCTACGCAGTTACTTTAATTTAAAATATAAGAGTAATTTCAATATTACTAAAATATAATCTTTCTAAATCCTATAAACAGGTATCTAAAGTGAGGTATTACTATGAGCTTTTAGGAGAAGTCCAATATGAATTTGACTTGGTTACACGACTAGCGTTAAGTTAATTTCAATATAGAAGATAATCCTATTACTTATAATCCAACAAAGCAACCTATTTAAAGGCATTAAAAGCACTTTTCAGCTAAAATAACATCACTAATAAGAAGAGGTAAAAAGTGGCATTTAAAGATACAAACAATACATTTTCAGATATAGCAGTAACATCAAGATTAGAAAAAGTAAATTCATTTCTTAAAGAGTTGGACTGTATTATAGACTTTGATAAATTACGACCAGTACTAAATAGAAATGGAATTGCTAAAAGTAATGTAGCTGGAGCACCTGCTTATGATAATGTACTGATGTTTAGAGTACTGTTACTCCAGAAGTATTACAATCTCTTTGATCAAGCCACTCAAGATGTACTCTATGTAAACCTACTCTTTATTAGATTTGTAGGACTTAGCCTAGAGGATAGTGTACCAGACGAGAGTACAATCTGTAGATTTAGAAATTCCCTACTTAAGAACCGACTTTATGATAAATTATTTAACTCTGTAAATAAACAATTAGAGAGTAAAAACCTGATAGCTAAAAAAGGAAAATCTGTTTTAATTGATGCTACTCTCATTAGAAGTGATAACACGCAAATAAAAAATAAGACTAAAGAAGTATACAAAGAAGACAAGAAAGGTATTCAAACAATAAATGCTGAGTTAAATATAAAACTTGAAGTAGAGCTTCAATCCAAAAAGCCTTCAAAAAAGAAGATTCAAAGAATTCTTAATGCTAAAGCCCATAACTCCAAGACATACAAGAATAGACTTCTCCTAAAACCTTTTTCAATATTTGGATATATGTCCCTACGCAGTTACTTTAATTTAAAATATAAGAGTAATTTCAATATTACTAAAATATAATCTTGCTAAAGCCTATAAACAGGTATCTAAATGGAGGTATTACTATGAGCTTTTAGGAGAAGTCCAATGCACAACTTGATACACTACAAGGTATTGATACTAAAGATATAAAGACTTCTCAAATTATTATAAAGAATGAAGAAGATAGCTATAATCATCAAGATAAAATAGATAGTGAAGTAAGGATAGGCTTTCACGCATCAAAGAAACAATATACACAAGGCTATAAAGTACATATAGCAGTAGATGAGCAGAGTGGTATTATTATCTCTGAACAAACCACCTTCGCAAATACTCACGATATAGACACAGTAAAAACATTTGTAAAAGATATAGATGGAATGAAAGCTCTTTATGCTGATAAAGCATATAACTCAAAAGATATAGATACTTTTTTAGAAAGTGAAAATATAGAAAATATGGTATGTCTCAAAGAGAAACAAACTCTAAGGCAAGAACAGATTAAGCAGCAAAGAAAAGATGAAAAACCTAAACATAAGATTAGAGCTAAAGTTGAACATAGGTTTGCTCATATTAAAACTCAGATGAAAGGCTCAACTACAAAATTTATAGGACTCGTTAGAAATAATATGAATTTTACCCTTACCTGTATAGCTACTAATCTTAGATTATTAGGACAAAGACAAATAAGACAAAGATTAGAAGTAGTTAGATGAATAATATAGAGTTAAAGAGCTTTAATAGACTAAAAAAGCTCCTAAAAATGACTGAATCTAATTTTATTGAAAAAATAAGATATATGAGTACTTTTTAATTATGCAGTCGGCTCATAAAATAGAGACTAGTCAATCAAAAGAATTTTTAGAATATTTTTATGAAACCGATACTAAGATAAAAAGAGATTTAGCTATACTTAGTGCTTATAAAGATGGATATACACAAGTCAAGATAGCAACACATCTGAAATTATCAACCTCAATGATTAGTAAGATTATTAAGAAGAATTCTCCTAAAACACCAAAACCTCTTCAACGGTACTGCTCATAGGTGTTGCATTAAGGTTAATAATAGCACAAATGAGGTTCATTCTCAAACCGAACCTTTTTCGTCTATTTCTATATGGGTATTTAGTAATTTTAAATACCTTAATTTTTGCATTTATTTGTTCAATGATAATTCTTTTTGATGATAATTCACAGTTCTCTTTTTTGTCATCTTTTGTTAATGGATTTAGTTTGCTTCTTTTATTTGGTATTTGAGAATTAGGACAAATTTTAGAGATACCAATATAGCCTAAATCAGCAAGAACTTTACTCAATATTATTTTTTTAGTTGCCTTACTGTTTTTAAAGACTTTAAAGTCATGTGTTCTTCCTTTATCAATAGTTACAGCTAATATTTTACCTGTAGATGTTGTAATTATTTGTGTTTTTAAAGTGTGCTTTTTCTTTTTACCTGAGTAGTGTCTTTTTTGCTTTTTTTTGGTCTCTCACATTGGCTCTCTGTTACATCTACTACGACTATTTCAAGATTATTAGTATCTTCTATAGGTATCGCATGTTTTAGAGTTTTAAGATGAAATTGTGGCTCTTGTATTAAAATCTTTTCTATCTTTGTAACAATATAATGTGCTGTTGATTCACTCACTCCATAATCAACTCCTATATGTTTAAAAGTTCTGTACTCTCTATAATATTCTAGCATCATGAGTGTCTCATCATTTGCAGATAAAGATTTGTTTGTTCCACCTTTAACTTTCTTCTTTTTATAGTGTCTTCTAACTACTTTTACCATATCTTTAAAGGTGTCTCTTTTAACACCTACAACTCGTCTAAAATCTTTATCTGTTAATTTATTAACTTTGAAATATTTGATTGTTTTTCCCATAGCTTACTATAAGCAATTTTCGCTCCTATTTTCTTTAGGTTTTAGGAGAAGTCTAATAAACAATGCAAGTTATTAAATATCAGCAAGTCATCATTATACTACCCCCCCCCAATAAGTCAAGACAACATTTTCAAATTCCTTATTCACCTATTAAGTAAGAGAGCATAAATAAATTCATAGCTAACATCTCATGTAAAAGATTTAGATTTAATGTGAATTTGACTTGTCTGCACGAGTATCGTTAAGTATAGTTCAACGAAGAAAATCATTTTTTCATTGGCTATGAAGTTATTTATGTTCTACTACTTACCTGTTACTTTTGAAAGTTTTGTCATCTCTATCTTGCTAAATGAACTGATTGCGAAATTTATGTACATATCTTCTAATTGCTTCATATATATTTTAAGCATTTTTAATGCCATCTATTTTTAATATGTCACCTTTTGTAAATTTGAAGGTTTAGATTATCGTAATATCAGTTGATAATTATATCAATAAATATAATACAAGAAGATTGCATTCAGCGATTGGGAACAAGACACCTAATGAGGTTGATGGAATAAGAAAACTTAGTTAAGTGGTCTTGACAATGGAGGACATTATAAATCCACTCACAAACTCCATAGCCTACATTCGTTCATATAACAAGGCGTAGAATCAACATATTAGTAATCTAGCTTTTATGAAATATTAATGGTCTTGGTGCTAATATATTGCTTTACTTAATCGTTAGACTTCTTGCAAAACTCCTATATGCTTCAGAGAGGTAAGAAGTACTAAAATTGTGTAAAACAAATTTTTATTCCTAAGCTAAGGGTAAAATATTTTTTTATGCAAGGTTAGTACTTATTATCCCTTCCATAGGACACTTTATATAAGTTTTGCAAGAAGTCTATTCTATAGGAGAAGCAATAATGAAAAATGAAGTTAAAGAAATTCTGAATGAAGGTATTCATATTTTTAATCAACCATTGAACAAGGAAAATGTAGATAAACTCTACAAAAAAATGATTAGTGCTAGACAATTTAGCGCAGAGCTATTTCAATCGGAAGATGAGTATAATCAGCAAAAAAACCACTTCAAAACTAACCCTTGCAACACCTTTAACTTTCTGAATCAATTTTCAGATGATATCCAATTCATTGAAGAAAATGCAGCCATCAAAAGTTTAATAACAGAGTTGCTAGGTGACGACTATGAAATTGTGATAAAAAAGCTTGTGTGTGGTGTTCCTAAGTCTTCAGTACCAGAGTGGGTTAAAATGAAAATAGATGGAGTTAATGTCGCAAACCTAGGACCTTACATTAAAAAAGAATACCGAGATATCACCTATTTTAGAGGTATTGACTTTCATCAGGATATAATCGACTGGCCAAAAGGAAAAACAGACTTAGACCCTTCCACTTTCTTGACCCTTTATGTATATATTCATGATGTTGGTATTTATGATTCGCCACTACAGGTAATTCCTAAAAGTCATAAACTTGGTGCGACACTTTTTCCGCATAAACTAAAAAATCTAACCAGTAATCTTTGGTCTTATCAAGATGATAGTGGTAAAAAAATAGACTGTGAGGTTAAAATATTAACAGGCAGTACAGGATATACGGCATTATGGCATAATTGTACTTTGCATGGTACTCAACCAGTAAAACATGAATCTGAAAAGTTCAGAATTTCATTAAGATACTTAATAGGGAAGTCGAATTCGAATACTCAACGCACATTGATTGATGAAGTGAACGCTACAATTAATGGTGATCTCCAACCCATAAGAACACGACGAGACCTTGATAGTTTAGGTAAGGCTAAAATTAAAAAAAATATCATCAATGAATCCACTAAAAATTAAGTTTTAAGAGTTGAGTACTAGAGTCATCTAAATCTATAATGGACTGAGAAAATAAAACAATATTTCAACTAGATTTATTTCCAATAAAGATAAAATAGACTTAATAGACTTCTTGCAAAACTCCTATATGCATTAGCACTTTATAGAGAGTTTTAATCAAAGTAAATGTTCTCAAGCATCGCCAAAGCTACGGTTGGGGTTCTTTGACGCTGAGTAAGGCTCTCTATAAAGTGTCCTATGGAAGGGACAGTACGTACTAACCTTGCATAAAAAAATATTTTACCCTTAGCTTAGGCTAGGAATAAAAATTTGTTTTACACAATTTTAGTCCTTCTTAGCTCTCTGAGGTATAGAGGAGTTTTGCAAGAAGTCTAATAAAAAAACTAAATTTATTTTTGGCTATGTTCGCATTAAGGGTTCAAAGTAGTTATTTTGAGAAATACGGTACCAACCCTTGATGTGAACATAGCCTTATTTTTTAGTAGTCTTATAAATAAAGCTAAACACTTCAGCTACAGCCTTATAAAGTGCATCTGGGACTTCTTTATCAAGTTCTACATTTGATAGAAGTTCAATAAGGTCTTCATCTTTTTTAATAGGAAGATCATGAAGTTGAGCAATCTTGATGATATTCTCAGCGGTTTTCCCCTCACCTTTAGCCACAACCCGAGGTGCATTGTCTTTTTTTTTATCGTATCTCAATGCAGCCGCTTTAGTTTTCATCCCTTTACCTCAAATCCCATGTAGATATTTTCTTCTTCTACTTGATAAGGAGAAAGGGGAGTTTGTACTTTTGGCTCAAAAATTCTTATCTCTCTAGGTGTAATTAGTGCATCAATTAATGAAGATCTTAGTTGAGGGATATTCTCTTTAAGAAGTGCTTTAAATGTATCGCTAGAGGAGTATATATGTAAGTTAAGTTGATTTTTATCATAAAGAGTAAGTTTGAGGTTTAAGTCACCATATTCTTGGAGTTTTAAATCAATATCGCAATAAAATTTTTCATCATCATCTTTTTTTATTGTGATATTTCCCTCTTGCATCATATCCCATGAAAAAGGGAGATACATAGAAGTTCCATTTGATAAATGAGATAAAAGTTGATAATAATCTATTTGAAGAGAAAGCTTATCCATCTGTTTTAAAATTTCATTTTGATTGGGATGCGTTGATTTAGCAATCTCTTCTGTGGCTTGGAGTAAAATAGCTTTAAGATCAGTAGATATAATCTCTTTTACATTGTTTTGAGGACTGAGTGCTTGGGGAGAGTTTAGAGATTCTAGTTTATTTAAAATAGTGTTTGTATCTTTTGAAAAAATCGGATCAGCTTTTAAAATGACATCTTTTATCTTCTCTGTAAGTTTGAGTATATCTTGAGGAGTATTTTGTTCTAGTAGTTTATTAATAGCACTTTGAGGTGTAGTAGAAGTTTGTTCTACATTTTTAAGTACTTGAAAAATTTTCTCCAAAGAGTTCAATATTCCTTTAGACTCCATTGTAAAACTTTTACTTAGATGGCTAAAGACTTGACTTAAAGACTCTTTAATATTAGAGAGTCTAAAGTTTTCAGGGGAGAGAGTTTTAAATCCTTCAAGAGATTTTTCCCCAAGTATTGTTTTTATCTCAAACTGCTGTTCAAGTTTTTCTATAGCTTTTAAAAGTACAGGATTATGTATAGTATCTGAACCTTTAAGGGAAATTTTTATTTTTGATATAAGAGCATCAAGACTTGATTTGAGTTGCTGTAATTGTCTAGGGTCATTGTTGTCATTGTTAATTATATTTAATTGTTTGGCTGATTTTAACACTTGAGTATTTAGAAGTGTTTTTGATTCACTGAGAATACTTCTATTATGTGCAAGATTACTATTTTCTAATGTCTTTACTAAAGAGATAAGGGTATTTTTTAATTCTACTTGTGGATTTTTTACATTTTTAAGATGAGACTCTAAAAATATCCCAGAGTTTTCTAATTTTTGCTTAAATTCATGATTCTTAATATCTTTTATATTTGTTAAAAAGTTTTTTAATACTTTTTCCATAGGTAAAGGTTTTTCATCTGATTTTATTGAAGAGAGAAGATCTTTAATAGTTGTAGATACTTCCCCTAAACTTTTAAGGGTTGGATTATTTTTAACAAGTTGAAGTAAATCCTTATCTGTGGTAGATGTAGTTTGTTTTAAAATATTATTCACAATAGATTTTAAATCTTTAGCCTTGCTAATAAGTGCAAGTTCTTGAGGACTTACAGTGTTGAGTACTTTAGCTAGTGCTTTATTCGTGTTAGGAAGAATAATATCAAGTTGCTTAGAAGTTGAAATGTTTATCATAGTTTAGATATATCGTTTAAGACCTTAAAAACTTAAGTATAATATCAAAAATTAACGAGTATATATGAAGAAGTATCTAATAACATCGCAAGAATTTTATACAAATAATAAAAAAGGCTTTGAAGAAATATTAAGCGCTCAAATTCTAAAACATCAAGTAGATTATATCTTATACCGTGATAAATTAAATCAAAATTATGATAGTCATGCGAAGTGTTTTGTGGAAGTTTGTGCTTCATATAGAGGTGTCAAAGGTTTTATACATCAAAAAATTGATTTAGCTAAAACTTTAGGGGCTAAGGGTGTACATCTTACATCATTACAATTTGATGAAATTACAAGGGCTAAACAACTAGGTCTTGAAGTGATTGTAAGTACTCATACTCATCAAGAGGTCTTAAAAGCTCAAACTTTAGGAGCTGATGCTGTTACATATAGCCCAATTTTTACATCACCAAATAAGGGTGTACCAAAAGGGATAAAAGATTTAGAAGAACTTCTAAATAAATGTGATATTAAAATTTTTGCACTTGGTGGGATTATTGATGTAAAACAGCTAGAACTTATTAAAAACACAAATTCTTATGGTTTTGCATCAATCAGATACTTTTATTAAAAAAATTTTGATTTTTTTTTAAGAATTATAGTACAATTGCAATAATAATTATAGGAAAAATAAATGCAAACATTTGGAATATTTTCAACAAATTTTGACCACGAATACTTAACAAAACATTACATATACATCAATGAAAAAGATGAGACAAGAGAAGATATAAAAATCTCTATAAATGATTTGAAGCAATTACTGAAAAAAAAGAGTAAAAATGTTGCAGGGAGTATTTTTTTATATAATCCTGCTATCAGCCCTATAGGTTACGATACTAATATTCCACTTCTTGAACAAGGTTTTGAGTTTTCAAATGATTTTCACGAATTAAATTTTAATGATATGATAAACCTCTTTTCAAAGGCTATCAGAGATGGATATAGAGGGAAGCTTATAGAGATAAAATATCTCTTTAATCTCAACAAAGCAGATATAGAACCTACCCCTATACTAGAAGAGCTTGATGCAGACCTAGATAGATATAGCTCCAAGCAACTCACTCGTTATGATAAAAACTTAAACTATCAAGACTATTCAACTATGGGTTTAAATGGGAAATTTGTATATTTTGGAAGTGGGCATAAATATGATAGGCATCACAAAGAGATTATCGCTTATGCTAGAAAAATTTCTACTCAAGCAGTAAAATTAGGTAAAGAAGTGTATTTCACTCATGATAACAATTATGACCCTGATGAGTGTATAAATCTAGCCTACTTTTTATCTCCATTAGCTGCTGGAAAGATAAAAGAAAGACGCATAAACGCTTTTAAAAATGCCTTTAGAACCAATCCACCAACTGTTCAAAAGCTGAGTTAAATGCAAACAGTAGATATACATATGCACCTCTTAAGCAGCGAAGTGCAGTTTAATCGTTTTTATGACAAGATAGCAATTAAAATTTTTGGAAAAAAGATGGGTATTGATCCAAAAAAATTAATTGAAAATCCTTATAAAGCATATACAGATGCCTTAGTAAATAATGTAAGAGATTCTAAGTATTTGACTAAAACAGTATTATTTGGTGTTGATGCTAAAGTTGATAATACAGGAAAAGTAATACATAAAGACATTACAGTTTGTGCATCTAATGAAGATCTTTTAAAACTGTATCAAGAAAATAAGGATGTAATAATTCCATTTTTTTCTATAAATCCCATGCGTCCAGATGCATTGGATCTAATTGATAAGTGTCTAGTTTCACCACGTTATGGTTGCCCAATTTAATAATAAGCGATAGCTTAATAACATCATAGTAAAATCTTTTTACCACAAAAGGATTAAAATAATGTCACAAGTCTATCACTCCAATGCTAGAACAAACCAGCATATAAGACAAAGAATACAACAATCTGATTTAACAAATGTTGAATTATCAGATAACTATAATGTAAATGTGAAAACTATTGCTAAACACAGAAAAAGAGATTTTTCAAATGATAAGAGTTCAAGACCAGATAATATAAAATATGCTTTAACACCTTTAGAAAAGGAGCTTATACGGGTCGTAAGAACCCTTACTTGGATGGAATTAGATGGCTTAACAGATACCATGGTTGATGTCATTCCAAATGCAAACAGAAGTAATGTCTATAGAACTTTGAGAGCCTTTGATATAAATAGAGTTCCTGTTGAACAAAAGGCAAAAGCTAAAAAGTTTAAAGAGTATGAGCCTGGCTATTTGCACATTGATGTAACCTATTTACCAAAATTTGACAAACAAAAATATTATCTCTTTGTAGCTATAGATAGAGCTACAAGGCTATTGTATTATAAAGTATATGAAAATAAGACAGCTGCTAATGCAGTTGAATTTCTCAAAGAGTGTAAAGAGTTTTTTCCTTTTTACATAACTAGACTTCTCCTAAAACACCCAAACATCAAACCTCTTCAACGGTACTGCTCATAGGTGTTGCATCAAGGTTAATAATAGCACAAATGAGGTTCATCCTCAAACCGAACCTTTTTCGTCTATTTCTATATGGGTATTTAGTAATTTTAAATACCTTAATTTTTGCATTTATTTGTTCAATGATAATTCTTTTTGATGATAATTCACAGTTCTCTTTTTTGTCATCTTTTGTTAATGGATTTAGTTTGCTTCTTTTATTTGGTATTTGAGAATTAGGACAAATTTTAGAGATACCAACGTAGCCTAAATCAGCAAGAACTTTACTCAATATTATTTTTTTAGTTGCCTTACTATTTTTAAAGACTTTAAAGTCATGTGTTCTTCCTTTATCAATAGTTACAGCTAATATTTTACCTGTAGATGTTGTAATTATTTGTGTTTTTAAGGTGTGCTTTTTCTTTTTACCTGAGTAGTATCTTTTTTGTTTTTTTTTGGTCTCTCACATTGTCTCTCTGTTACATCTACTACGACTATTTCAAGATTATTAGTATCTTCTATAGGTATCGCATGTTTTAGAGTTTTAAGATGAAATTGTGGCTCTTGTATTAGAATCTTTTCTATCTTTGTAACAATATAATGTGCTGTTGATTCACTCACTCCATAATCAACTCCTATATGTTTAAAAGTTCTATACTCTCTATAATATTCTAGCATCATGAGTGTCTCATCATTTGCAGATAAAGATTTGTTTGTTCCACCTTTAACTTTCTTCTTTTTATAGTGTCTTCTAACTACTTTTACCATATCTTTAAAGGTGTCTCTTTTAACACCTACAACTCGTCTAAAATCTTTATCTGTTAATTTATTAACTTTGAAATATTTGATTGTTTTTCCCATATCTTATTATAAGCAATTTTGGCTCCTATTTTCTTTAGGTTTTAGGAGAAGTCTATTATTTTAATCCTTTTGTGGTAAAAAGATTTTACTATGATGTTATTGAGCTATCGCTTATTATTAAATTGGGCAACCATAACGTGGTGAAACTAGACAGTTTGTTCTTCTAGGTATATAGGAGTTTTGCAAGAAGTCTATTAAATTTGTTTAGCTACTTATTCGTTTTTTACTCATTAGACTTCTTGCAAAACTCCTCTATACCTCAGAGAGCTAAGAAGGACTAAAATTGTGTAAAACAAATTTTTATTCCTAGCCTAAGCTAAGGGTAAAATATTTTTTTATGCAAGGTTAGTACGTACTGTCCCTTCCATAGGACACTTTATAGAGAGCCTTACTCAGCGTCAAAGAACCCCAACCGTAGCTTTGGCGACGCTTGAGAACATTTACTTTGATTAAAACTCTCTATAAAGTGCTAAGGCATATAGGAGTTTTGCAAGAAGTCTATTTATTTCCCCTCACTTTATTGTTTAATTTTCTTGGAGGTAGTATAAGAATTTCACTCTAATTTAATTTACTAATTAAGCAACTTTCTATATACTATTAGATACTATTTTATATTATAAAACTATATAAGGATAGCACTTTATTGGTATAATAAAATATTAACTTGGATGCCCCAATGCAAAAGATTGACATATTCCCATGGAATGAACATTTTAATACAGGTCTTGCAGTAATTGACGAGCAACATCGTAAGTTAATTAAATTGCTAAATAAATTAGCAGCATTAGTTGCTTATGATGTCAAGTCTCAAGAGTTGAATATAATTTTTAGTGATCTTATAAAATATGCAAACTACCATTTTCAGGTAGAGAAAGATATGTGGAATGAATATTTTAAAGAGGATTTAGTAAATAATGATCATCAAAAATTTATTACTACAATTCTACGTTTTAAGGAAGAACATAGTAAAAAAGATGTAGAGGGGTTAGCTGAAGAAGTAGTTGAATTTTTAGCACGATGGTTGGCATCCCATATTCTTGAAACTGATAAATATATGGCATTTGTTATTTTAGGAATACAAGGAGGTCTATCCTTAGATGTCGCAAAAAGTAAAGCGACAAAAAAGATTCTTAATTCTTCTGATGTGCTGATAGATGTTGTTCGTTCAACTTATAGTACCCTTTCTTCCAATACGCTACAACTTATGCGTGAATTAAAAGTACATCAAAATTATGAAAAAAAAGCAATCTATCAAAATGAATATAGAGAACTTCTTTTAGACTTAGCAAGCTTATTTATTAATATTCCATTAAAAAATGTTGATGCTGCTATTGAAAGTGCTTTAGAGAAGATGGCAATATTCGCCAATGCAGATCGTGCATATATTTTTAATTATAATATTGATAAAGGTACGGCTACCAATACTTTTGAGTGGTATGCAGATAAAATTTCTCCTCAGATTCAAAAGCTTCAAAATATTGATATAAGTTTTGAACCAGAATGGTTAGAAAGACATATGAAAGGCGAATATATCCTTATTGAAGATGTGTCTAGCCTTTCTAAGGGGAGGCTTCATCACTTTTTAGCATCTCAGGGTATTAAAAGTTTACTAACACTTCCTCTTTTTGAAAACACGAAATGTAAAGGCTTTGTTGGTTTTGATGCAGTCAAATCATTTCATAAGTTTTCTGAATATGAAATTACGCTTTTAAACTTCTTTAGTGTCTTACTTGGAAATGTTTTTGATAGAAAACGTATTGAAACAGAATTATCTCATGAGCGTAATTTTTTAAAAACACTTGTCCAAACAATACCCGATCTTGTATGGCTCAAAGATACTCAAGGTAAATATTTGATGTGTAATACTCGTTTTGAAGATTTTTTTGGTGCATCAGAAAAAGAAATTAAAGGAAAAACGGATTATGATTTTGTAGAAAGTTCTTTAGCAGATTTCTTTTGTCTTAATGATCAAGAGGTTATAGAAAATGCTGGAGTGCATATTAGTGAAAAAGAGATTTCTTTTTCTAATGATGGACATAAGGAAATCATTCATACAACTAAAGTTCCTATGCGTGATACAAGTGGTAAAATCATAGGAGTTCTTGGAGTAGGAAGAGATATTACAGAAAAAAAAGAGTTTGAAAAGAAGCTTATCATCGAACGTGATAGATTTGAACACTATTTACAGACGGTAGAATCAATTATTATTTCATTAGACACAAAAGGCAATATCATTCTTATAAATAGAAAGGGTTGTGATATTCTTGGATATCAAAGTGAAGAACTACTTGGAAAACCATGGTTTGAACTTTGTTCAGCACAACCAATGGGAATGGAAGAATTGTATCCTTTTTTTTTAAAAATTATAAAAGGTGAATTAGAGAGTGTAAATTATTTTGAAAATATAATACAAACAAAATCAGGAGAGAATCGTCTTATTGCATGGAATAATTCGTATTTAACTGATGAACAAGGGGCTATCATTGCTACGCTTAGTTCAGGTGAAGATATAACACAGAGGAGAAAATCTGAAGAATCTTTACGTTTGGCTGCAAGTGTTTTTACTCATACTAGAGAAGGAATTATTATAGCCTCACCTGATAATAAAATTATTGATGCGAATGAATCTGTTGAACGTATTACAGGATATACAAAAAAAGAGTTATTGGGAAAAAATCCGAGTATGTTAAGTTCAGGTAAACATGAAGATAATTTTTACACTAATATGTGGAAGTCAGTAAGTCTAAATGGATTTTGGAGAGGAGAAGTATGGAATCAACATAAAAATGGAGAAATTTATCTTGAGTTGATAACTATTACTGAGGTAAAAGATGAAAACCAAAAACTTCTCAACTACCTTGCTATTTTTTCGGATATAACACTCTTTAAAGAGCAACAACAACAGCTAGAGTATAATGCTCATTATGATTCTCTTACAGGTCTTGCTAATCGTGTTTTATTTACCGATAGACTCTCTCAAGCAATGATACAAACAAGACGAAGTAAACTTCTTTTAGCTGTCGCATACCTAGATTTAGATGGTTTTAAAGAGATCAATGATACTTATGGACATAATCAGGGAGATACTTTATTACGAGTTGTTTCAGATCGCATGAAGCATTCGCTCCGTGATGGTGATACAATTGCACGTATTGGTGGTGATGAATTCGTTATTGTTATGCTTGGACTTCAATCAGAAAAAGATTGTACATTCGTGCTAAAGAGATTACTTTTAGCTGTATCTAAAAAAGTTATAAGCGCTGATTTAACTATGCAAGTTACAGCTAGTTTAGGAGTTTCATTTTTTAATGCAGAAGATACACTTGAACTTGAAGAACTTCTCCATTACGCAGATCAAGCAATGTATCAAGCAAAACTTTCTGGAAAAAATTGTTATCGTATTTTTAAATAGCTTTTAAATATACTTAATTAAGCTATTTAAGAGATATTAAACGAAATCTACATTTACTAGATGATGCTTGAGACCCAATTCATCCGCAGAGCAACCAAGCGCTAAACCTAGCATCTGTTGCATATGAAGAACGGGAAGAGACACATCTCGTCCAATAGCTTCTGAGGCATGATGTGTTTGGGTATCAAGTTTGAGATGACAAAGTGGACATGGAGTTACCATCCAGTCAGCATTTCCATCCATTGCTCCAGCAATAGCATTACCAGTTAAAATTGCTGCAGTTTTGGGAGCTTGAAGTTCTGCATGGAAACCACAACATTTATTTTTTTCTTCATAATCTACATTTATTCCACCACAAGCTATAATTAAATCATCAAGTGAACTAGGATTATATGGATTTTCTGGAGTCTTGTGGGATTCATTTTGAAGCTCAGAGGGACGAATATTATGACAACCATAAAAAGGTGCGATATTAAACTGGCTTAGAGGTCTGACTACCATCTCCTTAATTTTATCAAGACCTATATCATCAATTATCGCATATAAAAAATGAATAATATTTGATGTACCTTTATACTCTAGCCCAACTTCTTTAAGCTTTTCATTTACTCTCGCTTTGAGATTTACATCATTATCTAATCGGTGTTTAGTCATCGCAGTATTGAGCTGACAAGTATTACAAATAGTTACCATACTTAGTTCATGTTTTTCGGCATAAGCAATATTTCTTGCATTTAAAACTAAGGATAAAAAATCATCGTAATCTTGTAAGTGCGAAGCTCCGCAACATGATGCTTCTGTAAGTTCTACAAACTCAATATCTAGCTTTGCAGCAAGTGCCATAGTGGACATATATTGCTCAGGAGTACTTTGCTTAGCTGTACATCCTGTAAAAAGTGCGTATTTTAATTTTGACATAAATAACTCCTAGAACTTCACTGTAGAAGAAGATTCTACAAGTTTTTTAATCTCATCAAGGTTATCGGACTTTGTGATACCCCATGGTGGAACAATTTTACCCTTTATAAACATTTTTGCAGCAACTGGAACATGTTTAACTATCCCTGCAAGTTCAGAATAAAGTACAAGACCACCCTCATCAAGTACACCATTTTTAGCGATTGAATGTTTAAATCCAACTGCATGGCGTGTAGCAATATTAGAAGTTGCTACTTCTTGTGTGAATAATATATTGTGTAGTTTTGTAATTTTTTCGATTGGATTAATATCTTTAGGACAAACTTCTTGGCATTCAAAACATTTAACGCAATCCCATAAACCCTGTTTTTCTTCATGTAATTTTTCCAGTCTTGTCGTATCTGCATCATCACGAATATCAGCTTCAAAACGATACGCTTTAGCAAATGCAGCCGGACCAAAAAAGTCCTCGTTTATCTCAACAACAGGGCAAGCATAATGACAAGCACCGCATTGGATACATAAATCGGCTTCATTTAATTCTTCTGCTTCTTTAGGTGTCACTAAATGCTCATATTCTGGATGTTCTTCAACATCTGATATTAGGTAAGGATGAATCGCCTCATGTTTCTCCCAAAAATCTGCTTTATCAATTATCATATCTTTAATAGATCTCTTGATGCTAAGTGGTTCGATAAGTAAGTCTGTACCAAAAATTTCAATCATGCTTGTCATACTTTGCTTACAAGCCAGAGTTACTCGACCATTCACTTTTATAGCACATGTCCCACAAATACCATGACGACAAGATCGTCTATAGGAAAAACTTCCATCATGATCCCATTTAATTCTGTCTAAAATATCTAAGATAACTTCTTCAGAACTTACATTCATGTTATAATTTTCATAATACGGAAGATAATCTTCAGCAGAATTAAAACGAAATACTTTGAAGTTTACTTTTTGTGTAGTAATTGTATGTGTACTCATAGATTTATTCTCCCTTACTTAGTATGTTCTAGCTCTAAGCTCATGTTTGCCGAGAACGACATCCATATACTCAAGCGAAATTTTTCCATCTTTATCCATATACGCCATAGTGTGCTTTAAGAACTCTTCATCATTACGAGTGTCAAAGTCTTCTCTAAAGTGAGCCCCACGACTCTCATTTCTAGCCACAGCACTCTCTACTATAAAAAGTGAATAGTCAAGCATATGACCAAATTCTATAGCTTCTTGAAGTTCAGTGTTAAACACATTTGATTTATCTTTTATTCTAATATTTTTATATTTTTTACGAAGTTCTTTAATCGTTTTAATAGCTAAGTCTAAAGTTTTTTTACTTCTAAAAGCACCAGCATTAGCTGTCATACATTGTTGTAACTCTTCTCTTAAAGTTGGAACATGTTCTTTTCCATTGTTTTTGAGAATAAAATCAAGCTCTGCTAAAGCAGTGTCCGCATCAGATTGTTCGGCTTTACGAAGTTCAATACTATCTATGTCGCTAACCATTGTTTTACCAACAAACCTACCAAAAAGTAAAGCCTCAAGAACAGAGTTTGCACCAAGACGGTTTGCCCCATGAACAGATACACAAGAACACTCACCAGCAGCATAAAAACCTTCGATAAATTCAGTATTATTTTTTCTAGCACGACCAGCAATATTTACTGGAATACCACCCATAGAGTAGTGTGCCGTTGCAGAGATTAGAATAGGCTCTTTAATCATATCTAAACCTAAGAAAGTAATAGCAAGTTCTCGTAGTTCAGGAAGTTTTTGCATAATTAAATCTTTTCCTAGATGTGTTACATCAATATATACAGCATCTTTTCTAGGTCCTACACCACGACCCTCACGAATTTCATTTAATATAGCTCGAGCGACCACATCACGAGAAGCTAACTCCATAGCATTTGGAGCGTATTTTTCCATAAATCTTTCACCCTTAGAGTTTAAAAGTCGTCCACCTTCTCCTCTTGCTGCTTCAGAGATTAAAACACCATTGCCAGACAAACCTGATGGGTGAAATTGTACAAATTCCATATCTTCAAGTGGGAGACCATGACGAGCAACAATAGAAAGCCCATCACCTGTATTTGCATGAGCATTTGAGTTGATTTTATAAGACCTTGCATAACCACCAGTAGCGAACATTACTGATTTTGCATTAAAGATCACTGTTTGCATATCACGAATATTAAATGCAACTACACCTGAAACTTTTCCATCTTTATAGATAATATCAGCTGCATACCACTCATCCCAAAATTTTACACCAATACGGTGAGCTTGTTCGTAAATAGTCTGAAGTAAGGTCAAACCCGTTCTATCTTTTGCAAAACATGCACGAGGAGAGCTTTGCCCACCAAAAGGACGTTGTGCAATTTTTCCATCTTCTGTACGGCTAAAAGCAGCACCCATTCTCTCTACCCATCTAATAGTTTCAGGGGCTTTTTGGCACATAAATTCAACTGCATCTTGATCAGCTAAATAGTCTGAACCTTTTACCGTATCAAACTCATGAAGCTCTACACTATCTTCATCACTAAATGCTGCGTTAATTCCACCTTGTGCTGCACCAGAATGACTTCTTAAAGGATGCAGTTTTGTAATAACGGCCACTTTCTTTCCTGCTTTTTGTAACTCTCTTGCTGCTGCACAGCCCGCTAGACCTGCCCCAACAACAATGGCATCGTAAGTATAAATTGGAATACTCATTAAACTTCCTTCTGATTTTAGAACTAAATAATATTAATTATATCCTTAGTAGACTTTATAAAGATTAAAAGTAACTTTATTTTGCTATATCTTTCGTTTGAAAAATTTTATTTTTAGTGATTTTTTTAGTATTTTCTAAAAGATTTTTTGCTTTTTTGATAGATTCTTCTAAGGAAGAACTCTGTATTTTTATAATAAAACTACCGGTCACAGTAATATTTATCACTTTTTTTTCTACTGAAGCAAGTTTTATTTTAGAAATACTTTGACGTATTGACTCAACATCTCTAAAGAGTTGACCTTTTGAATCTCTTGATAAGATAAGAGTAAATTGATTATAATCAGTTCTTGAAATTATATCTGTAGCTTGTTCATGTAATGAAATAGTATAAGCAACTTTTTTTAAAATATTTTGAGTGAATTCTTGGGAAAATATTCGATTTGATTTTGAAAAATTATCTATTTCTAAAATAGAAATACAAACAAAATTTTGCTTATTTGCATTTCTTTTTTCAGAGTATGCTTGTAACATACCTTTATTATTATATATTTCAGTTGTAGAATCTATCATGTTAGGATTGTCTGAAATTAAAATTTTTCTTTTCATTTTTAAATTAATAGTAGCCGTTTCTTGAAAAAAGAATTTTTTAGTATTTTTATCAGAATCAATTGTATACAAGGTTAATAAATCTTTATGGATATTTGTTAACTTATTTTTGTACCAAATACTAATAAATAATAAATTCAAAAATAAGAATGCAAAAATATTAAGAAAAATATTAAAACGATTCTTATCATAAGAAATATTTTTCATTATTATTGTGTCAATATGTTTAAGTATTTCAGCACTAAGTTTGTCTATTTCAAAAGATTCTTTTTTATTCTCTAAAGTATTTTCCTCAAATTCAAAATAAGCCCTTAGCTTTACATCATAAATAAAAATGAAATCTTTTAAGGAATAAAGCTGGGTATTATATTCATTCATATCAAGCGTTAGATATTTTGAGATATAATTATATTCGTTTTGAGTTATAAGATTTTGAATTTTAAATTTTAATATTGATATGTTAGCATTAAATTTTATTAGATTAATTGTGTCAAATTTTTGTTTTTCATTTATTATTTCGAGTAAAATAATTTTTTGTTCTTTTAAATTTTCAAATTTTTGATATGAGTACAGTTGCTCAACTACAAATAAAGAAATAATAAAAGACAAAATTAAAGATAGTAATAAAAAAAAGTTTAGATTTTTAAATATTTTTTCAATTGATGGTTTCAATAAATGCCCCTAAAAATGGTATAATACAGAGTATTTTATATTTTTAGTCATTAAGATACACTTAATTGTGAATTATTGGTGACTATACAAAGAAGTTAGCTTGAATTTAGAAGAATATTTTATATCCCTTTTTGATAATAAACATATTGGTGATGATGGGGCAGTTATTAATAATTATGTCTATTCAAAAGATGCTTTTTTTGAAAATGTGCATTTTAAAAGCACTTGGATGAACTATTACCAAATTGCACGCAAGGCTATGCTTATAAATATATCTGACGCTATTGCCATGAATGCAACTCCAAAGTATGCACTTTTGAGCGTAGCAATGCCCAGTTTCATTAGTAAAAAACAAATGAAAGACTTAGCATTAGGATTTAGAGATATTGCAAAAGAGTTTTCCATAGAGATAATTGGTGGCGATACGATTAGTAATATTAAGTTAGATATAACCATAACTATTATTTCAAAAACAAAGAACCCTTTATTAAGAAGTAGTGTAAAAAAAGGTGATATTCTTGCCTTTACTGGAAAACTTGGAAACTCCGCAAAGGATTTGAAAAAGCTACTCTGTGGGGGGAAGATACATCTTACATCAAAGTTTGTAAATATTAAACTTAGAGATAAGTTTATACAAAACAGCTCAAGATACCTAAATGCTGGAATGGATATATCAGATGGATTGTTTAGCGATTTAGAAAAACTGAGTAAATCAAGTAAAATAGGCTTTAAGTTTTATAGAACTTTAGATAATAAGATAGGGTGCAGTGGGGAAGAGTATGAGATGCTGGTGTCATTTTCTCCTAGGCAGAGAAAAGTTATGATTAGAAGAGCCGCAATGAGTCGAACTGATTTAAATATATTTGCAGTCGCTCAACGAGTTCGATACATAAATAGATGCAAATCGCATCATTTTAAAAGGTAGATAGATGGATAGATTTTATTCACTTGGTCATTCAAGTATAGATTTTCACTTTAAACAAACACCAAGAAACTTTGTTGTTGAAGAGATTCCTTTGTATGAGTTTTCTAATGAGGGTGAACACTTAGTAATGTTTGTAAGAAAAAAAAATCTTTCAACTCCTGAAATGATAGGAATTTTCGCTAGATACTTAGAGATTAAAACTAGAGATATAGGCTACGCAGGTTTAAAAGATAAACATGCGATGACAAAACAATATATATCTATACATAAGCAACATGAAGCAGCACTTGAAAATTTTGAGCATGAGGGAATTAAAATACTCTCAAAGGTGTATCATAATAATAAAATTAAAATAGGGCATTTAAAAGCAAATAGATTTTATATAAAACTTAAAAAAATAAACCCTACTAGTGCTTTAAAATTAGATGAGGCCTTAAAAAATATTTCTAAATTTGGAATACCAAATTATTTCGGTTATCAAAGGTTTGGAAATGATGGAGACAACCATATACAGGGTGAAAAAATTGCAAAAGGTCAAAAAAGAGAACGTAATCCAAGGGTAAAAAAACTTTTAATAAATGCCTATCAAAGTCATCTTTTTAATATGTGGTTAAGTCGTCGTTTAGAGATAAATACATTAGTCTCAAGTTTTCAAGCAAAAGAGCTAGAATCTCTTTTAAATATGCCACTCACTCAAATAAAAAAACTACAAGCTCAAAAGCATCCTTTCAAAGTCTTGATAGGCGATATAATGGAGCATTACCCTCATGGAAGGTTATTTGACTTTGATGGAAGTGATGAAGATTTAGAACGCTTTAATGCTAGAGATATTTCTGTAACTGGAATGCTCTGTGGTAAAAAGGTAAAAATGTCTTCTGACGCTGCAGGTCAAATAGAAAAAGATTTTGATGATGAAATAAATGCAGATGGGGCAAGAAGATACGCTTGGATATATCCAACAAAAGTTGAGGGTAGGTTTAATCCTATCGAGGCTCAGTATGAACTTAACTTCACTTTACCTAAAGGCTCTTATGCTACGGTACTCATTGAAGAATTAGCTAAGAAAAAAATAAATTAGGATTAAAAAGAACTATGAATAAAAGACACATAACATCTCTCATCTCTCAAAATTTTGGAAAATTTGCTTCAAAAGAATTTCCCAAATGGTTTCAAAAGATAGTTAATGGTTCTTATGTCCAACTAATGGGTCTTGATATGAGTGATTTTCATTCTCCTAATACCTATAAAAGTTTAAATGCTCTCTTTACAAGACGTTTACGTGAAGATCGAAAGTTTTCTCTTGATGGAAGTGATTTTATATCACCTTGTGACTCTTTTATCTCTGAATGTGGAATTATGAAAAGTGATTACGCTCTTCAGATTAAAGGTATGAAGTATAAATGCGATGATTTCATAGGGAATGAATTTACTCAAGAAGAAAAAAATGTAATACATGATGGGACATTTTTAAATTTTTATCTTTCTCCTAAAGATTACCATCGTTATCATATTCCAACGAATCTAAAAGTACTAAAAGCTGTGCACATTCCTGGAAAATTTTATCCTGTAAATATGCCCTCTCTTAGGAAAAGACTGAACTTATTTATTGAAAACGAAAGGGTAGTTATTCATTGTGAAACGAGTGCAGGAAAAAAGTTTTTCATGATTTTAGTCAGTGCCTTAAATGTTGGCGTGATGCAAGTTTCATTTGAAAAACTTATTCAAACTAATGCCGATGTAAAGGCTTCTAAAGCTTATGAGTTTAAAGATTTATACTTAAATAAAGGAGATGACTTTGGATGCTTTGAAATGGGTTCTACTATTATCCTTATTGCTGAAAAAGGTATGCTAGAACTCAATGTATCCGCTGGTAAAGATGTTAAATATGCACAAACTATAGCAAAATTAATTTAGGTTCAAACTTTATGACAACAGAAGAGTTAATAGAATCCATCTTTGCAAAGAAATTTATTTTTGAAAAAGAAGTACTCAATATAAGATCAGAAAAAGATAAATCTAACATTATGCATATTCTAGCGACTAGTCTTGTACGAAATATTTTAAAAGAGCATCTTAATTTTGTGTACCTGAATAAACTTTCAGATTTTACGCTTAAACATATTATTAATATCCTTTTTAAGAAAATAGCTAGTGAATGGGTAATGTTTGCCATGGAAATATTAAAATATTCGAGGGAAGAGGCTTTAGAAGAGTTACAAAAACGCAATAGGGCAAAATACATTCATAGTCTAGCAGAAGATTATTATAGAAATTATAAAGAATTTTTTTATGAAGAAATATCTAATTCTTTCATAGAATTACTAGCATCAATGAATCCTTCAAGTGATAAAATCAAGTTAGTAAATGCTGTAATAAATAGTGACTTGATAGCTAATAGAAGTATTTTAAATATCAATAGTTTTGATCAATTATATCAAAGAGTGATATCAGCAAAAAATTCAAAAAATATGCAGATACGTGTTTTACAAATTAAAATATCAAATATTTTAGTAAAATTGGATTCTAAGGATATAAGTGAAAGAAAAAAAGAAGATTTATTATTTGTACTTCCAGGATATAAAGATAAAAAGAAAAAAATGTCTGATAGAAAACTTGAAGATTTCGATGCAAGTTTAAAAAGAGTAAAAATGGCTATTTTTAACTCTTTAAAAAATGGGTTAAATAAAACTTAAACGTTAAATCTAAAGTGCATAACATCACCATCTTGAACTATATACTCTTTACCCTCTAATCGCATTTTACCAGCTTCTTTAGCCTTACTCTCACCACCACACTCTAGGTAGTCCTTATAAGCTATAACTTCTGCTCGAATAAAGCCTTTCTCAAAGTCATTATGAATGGCGGCAGCTGCACGAGGAGCCATTGAATTTTGTTTGATTGTCCATGCACGAACCTCTTTAACACCAGCTGTAAAATAGCTCATCAAACCTAGTTTAGCAAAGCCCTTCTGAATAATTTGCTCCAAACCAGATTCCTTTACACCAAGATCGGTTAAAAACTCTTGTACTTCTTCATCTTCGAGTCCAATCAGTTCTTCTTCAATTTTTGCACAAATTTTGATTAGTTCACAGTTGTTTTTTTGAGCATGTTCTTTGAGTGCTTTAAGATATTGGTTGTCTTCTAAAAGACCCTCTTCATCAGTATTTGCACCGTATATAATCTCTTTATCTGTTAAAAATCTCACTTCATTGTTAAGTTGTTTATAAATATCGCTATGTGCATTAACAAAATTACGAGCTAAATTTCCATCGGCTAAAAACTCTATAAGCTCTTCTGCCATTTCAAGAGAAGCTTTTGCAGATTTATCCGCTTTAGCTTGTTTTTTAAGCCTATCAATTCTATTTGATAAAACTTCTATATCTGCTAAGATAAGTTCACCCTCGATAATCTCAACATCTCTTAGTGGGTTTATACTTCCTTCAGTATGGACGATATTTTCATCTTCAAAGCATCTAACAATCTGGAGAATAACTTCAGTTTCACGAATAGTAGAAAGAAATTTATTTCCAAGTCCTTCACCTTTAGAAGCACCTTTTACAAGACCTGCAATATCAACAAAATCAAGAGTAGAGTATTGGATTTTTTCAGGATTAACTATTTTTGCTAACTCTGCTAATCTTTTATCAGGAACAGGAACTATCGCTTTATTTGGTTCTATGGTACAAAAAGGATAATTTGCCGCTTCTGCATTTTGTGCTTTAGTGAGTGCATTGAAAGTTGTTGATTTACCTACATTTGGAAGTCCTACAAGACCGATTGCTAAACCCATAAATAACCTTTATATAATAATTTTGTAATTATATCTCTTATGATGTTAATAAGTAATTAAGGGACTCCCAAGACTCGAGAAAAATTAACATTCTACTTTTTTAAATCCAATAATATCTCTTTTTGGATATAATCACAAAATTATTATATTTAAAATTAGGAATTATAATTATGAAAAAAGCAAATATTGATGGAAAAGTTTGGACTTTTGGAAAAGATGTTGATACAGATTTAATTATAGCTGCAAGGTATCTTAACACTTCCGTTCCTGAGGAATTGGCTAAACATGTGATGGAAGATGCTGACCCAGAATTTGTAAATAACATAAGTGTAGGTGATCTTATCGTAGCTGGTGAAAACTTTGGTTGTGGAAGTTCACGAGAACATGCACCTATCGCATTAAAAGCTGCTGGTATTGCTGCTATTATTGCTCCAACTTTTGCAAGAATTTTTTATAGAAATGCTTTTAACATGGGACTTCCAATCTTTGAGCTAGCTGAGAGTGCAGAAATAAATGAAGGAGATGAGATAAGTGTAAATATGAATGCTGGTACTATCACAAATAAAACTACAAATAAATCATATAATTTTACTCCAATCCCTGCTTTTATGCAAGAACTAATTGATGCAGGTGGTTTAATGAACTTTGCACACAATGAAATGAAAGGTAAATAATGAAATCATATAAAATAACACTCATCAAGGGTGATGGAATAGGTCCTGAAATCATAGATGAAGCTGTTAAAGTTTTAGATGCAGTGGCATCATGTTCTGACTTTGACTTTTCATATGATGAAGCTTTAATGGGTGGAAGTGCTTATGATATTACAGGAGAACCTCTTCCAAAAGAGACTATTAGTAAGTCTCTTCAATCTGATGCTGTATTATTTGGTGCTATCGGTGGTCATAAATGGGATAATCTTCCTCGTGAATTAAGACCAGAGAGTGGGCTTTTGAAATTTCGTAAGGAACTAGGTGTTTATGCAAATTTTCGTCCTGCTATCGTATACGACGAGCTTATTAACGCATCATCTTTAAAACCTGAAATTATAAAGGGTGTTGATATTATGGTTGTTCGTGAGTTAATCGGTGGTATTTATTTTGGTGAACCAAAAGGGCGTACGGAAGATAAAGGCTGGAATACAATGGTCTATACTAGAGCAGAAATTGAACGCATCGCACATCGTGCCTTTAAAGCAGCACAAAAAAGAGATAAAAGAGTTTGCTCCATTGATAAAGCAAATGTTCTTGATGTTTCTCAACTATGGAGAGATGTTGTAACTAAAATTTCACAAGAATATCCAGATGTAGAACTTACTCATATGTATGTAGATAATGCAGCAATGCAACTTATTTTAAATCCAAAACAGTTTGATGTGATGCTTACAGGAAATATTTTTGGTGATATTTTATCGGATGAGGCTTCTATGCTTTGTGGGTCTATTGGGCTACTTCCATCAGCATCCATTGGGGATAAGATAGGAGTGTATGAGCCTATACATGGTTCAGCTCCAGATATTGCAGGTCAAGGTATAGCAAATCCAATCGCTACAATCTCTTCAGCATCTATGATGCTTAGATATGCTTTTGGTGAAAATGAAGCTGCTCAAAAAATTGATAATGCTATAAAAAAAGCATTAAGTGAAGGCTATAGAACTCAAGATTTAGCACAGTTTGATGCTAAAGAGGTTTGTTCAACAAGCGAGATGGGTTCTATAATTGCTAATAATATTCATAGATAAGTATACATATTAAATGCAAACTCTTACACTAGCTAATATTTATGAACTCCAAGGTCTTAAAGAAGAAGCGCTTGATATTTATAAAGAGATTTTAAAAAAAAATCCTTCAAATAGTGAAGCAAAAATTGCTATAAGAAGACTCTCTGGAATGAGAAAAAAATTTTTAAATGTAAATTCTCAAATGAAAGATTTTTTTGTAAAAATGAATACGGATGTTGAATTTAATGAATTTGAGCGATGGTTATTAAAATCATGGAATTAAAAGATGTTATATTATCTACACTTGCAGAGATGGAGGAGATACCTTTTGATACTAAAAAAAATAAGCATGAGGTAAAAGAAAAAATACTTATTGAAGAAGAGGTAGAACTTAATGTATCGGACAGTGAACTTATGTATCTCAGCTCGATAAAAGAAAGATTACTTGTGCTTTTTGAAGGATTCCAATCGCCAAATAATACAAATATTGAAGCAAAAGTTGATATTACGCTAAATTTTTTAGAATATATTTTGGCAACTATTGACACAAGAGTTGAATTTCTTGAAAAAAGGAAAAAATAGTGAGTCAATACAGAGTTTTAATAGATGCTAACGATGAAAAAGGTATTGTATACAAAGTATCAACTATTTTTTTTAAGCATAATTTAAATATTCTTTCAAATAATGAGTTTGTTGATTATCAAAATAATAAGTTTTTTATGAGAAGTGTAGTTGATGGAGATGTTGATCTACCCCAACTTCATAAATCCCTTCTTAAAATTTTACCAAAAAATTCTTCTGTTGATGTGATTGAACCTAAAAAGAAAAATATCATTATAATGGCAACAAAAGAGATCCATGCCATAGGTGATATACTGATTCGTCATGAAGCTGGGGAACTTGATGCAAATATACTAGCAGTTATATCAAATTATGATAAACTTGAATCGATTGTAAAGAAATTTGATATTCCATATATCACAATTTCACACGAAAATCTTGACCGTGAGGAACATGAACATAAAATCATAGAATGTATCAATAGATATAAAGATATAGATTATATAGTTTTAGCAAAATATATGAGAATACTTACTCCTAAATTTGTAGGCACATTTAAAGATAAAATTATCAATATTCATCATTCATTTTTACCCGCATTTATTGGTGCAAATCCTTATAAACAAGCGTATGAAAGAGGGGTAAAAATCATTGGAGCAACAGCACATTTTGTAAATAATAATCTTGATGAAGGTCCGATTATATCCCAAGAAATTATACATGTAGATCACGCCTATAGTTGGAAGGATATGCAAGGTTTAGGAAGAGATGTTGAGAAAGTAGTTCTCTCTCGTGCTTTAAAATTAGCACTTGAAGATAGGATATTTGTTTACGCTAATAAAACGGTGATTTTTTAATGTCCTTTAATATAGTTTTAGTTCATCCTCAAATTCCAAATAACACAGGTGCTATTGGTCGTCTTTGTGTTAATGCAGGATCTTCATTACATCTTATAAAGCCTATAGGATTTGATATTGATGAAAAAGCTGTTAGACGAGCTGGACTGGATTATTGGGATAAACTAGATTTGCATATTTGGGAAAATATTGAAGAATTTTTTGAGCAAAATGATATAAATACTAATGCTTACTTTGCCACAACAAAAACAAAAAAACCTTACTTTGAAGCGAAGTTTAAAGAGAATGATTTCATTTTTTTTGGAAGTGAAACAGCTGGAATACCAGAAGAGATTTTAAATAAATACAAAAAACAAAATATTACTATACCAATGACTAAAGAGGGAAGAAGTCTTAACCTAGCTATAAGTACAGGAATAATACTTTATGATGCTATTAGACAAAATTATTCCACTTTTAGAGAGAATTAAATGTTATTTTTAGATGTTTTTATCTTAGTACTTTTTGTCACTTTTATGTTTTTTATATTTGGTGGTTACCATAAGGAAAAATACAAACAAAGACAAAATGATGATGAGTAAGGAAATACAATGAATACTTTACGTGTAATCGTTGAAGAGATTAAAAGTATAATCTCAAATGATTTTACAGGTAAAAAAATCTTTGATAAAGATGTAGCAGATATTTTAGGTCTATCGCAGATGAACTTTGCAACTATGAAAAAAAGAAATAAAATTCCATATCTGGAACTTTTAGATTTTTGTGCAGTTAAATCTATCTCTATAAATTGGATACTCTACGGACAGTCTCCTGAGAGCTTAATAGAAACTACAAATAAATTTTTTATGATTAAGTATTTTAGTGACATATCTGCATCAGCAGGGGGTGGATCTGATAATCTGGATGAGGATATGCAATTATTGAAAATTCCAGAACAATTTGTTCTTAGCTTGGGTGGTCAAAGAGAGCTAAAGTATATCGAAGCTATTAATGTATCTGGTGATTCAATGGAACCTACTTTTTCTTATAATGATATTATTTTTATAAACAGAAGTAAAACAGATTTACACAAAGGTGGAGTCTTCATTATAAGAACAGAATCCGGACTATTTATAAAAAGAATTCAACAAACAAAAGATGGAAAGTTTGATATAATATCCGACAATAAGATATATGCGACACAAACTTTAGATCTTGAAGAAATTGAAGTTATTGGTAAGGTTGTTAGTAAATTTGGAGATGTTGATTAAGAGAGGTATGTATTGAAATACATCATAAGTTTTATTTTATTTTTTTTATTTGTTTCCTGTGGTTTTGTAGAAAAAAAGATTATTCCTTTAAAAGCAAAAGCAAATTTATCCCCTATAGTACTACAAGATTTACTAGATATTCCTCAAGATGTAAAATATTATACTGATAAGATTGTAGCGAATAAAAAAATTATATATGATAAATTTGAAGAATCATATTTTAGTATGTGGAACATAGATAAACCTAGTCAAACATTAGAAGATATTCAATGGTCTTTTAAGTACTTTAATAATAAAAAAAGTTATGGTGAAAATTTACTGCCGATTAAAGAAAGTTTTTTTGCTTCTATGTATAAACTATCTAATTTTAAAAACTATTTACATCTTAATAAAAAGGGCTTAACTCTAAGGTATACAAATATAAGAGCCTTACCAACTAACAAGCCATTTTTAAAAAACCCTTCTTTGGCTGGAGAGGGTTTTCCATTTGATTATATTCAAAATAGTGCTATTAATCCTAATGTCCCTTTATTTATTTCTCACTACTCTAAGGATAAACAATGGCTTTTTGTATTTAGTAGTTATACTTATGGCTGGATAGAGAGTAAAAATATTGTTTTTATAAATGATATAAATGCTCAAAAATGGCAAAATGCAAAGCAGGTATATATCACTAAAGAAGCTATTTCTCTCTATACCCAAACGAATAAACCACTCTTTCAAACAAGAATTGGGATGATATTTGCTCTTGTAAGTGAAAGTGAAAAAAATTACACAATCCTTAGTGTTTCAACTTTTAAAAATAATGAGGCAATGTACCATAAATCTTTAATATCTAAAAAATTTGCTTCATTAGCCCCACTAATATTAAATAGAACTAATATAAATACAATCATTAAAGAAGTCTCAAAAACAAATTACGGATGGGGTGGAGTCTACGAACAAAGAGACTGTTCTTCTACTGTAATGGATTTATACACTCCTTTTGGAATAGCACTTCCAAGAAACTCATCAAAACAAGCTGAGGTAGGAAAAATAATTGATTTGAGTCATTTAAATAACTTTGAAAAAGAAAAAATAATTAAGAAAAAAGCAGTGGCTTTTGAAACATTATTGTATAAAAAAGGTCATATTATGCTTTATGTAGGAGTATATAATGATAAAATTATCGTATTTCATAATATTTGGGGAATTAAAACAAAGTTAAATAATAAAGAGGGGAGATTTCTTATAGGGAGAACTATTTTTAGTACTTTAAAAATTGGAAAAGAGTTAAAAGGCTATGATAAAACAGCAGAACTTTTAAAAAATATTCAAAGCATGAACATCATTACTCAGAGTCTTTGGGACTGAATAACTCATTGGAGGAGTTATAATCATGGAAATTATTATCAGCTTAACTATTTTAGGTCTTATTATATTTTTTAGTTATGAAGCTTATTTGTCTACATAAAATTTTGTCATTACAAAAAAAGTTTCTATCAAAATACCCTCTAGTATTTTTATTTCTATACATAAAATAGCAGCAAAAACTCTTAATCCTAAATATAAATTAGTATAGATTTAGAATCAAACACTAAAAAACCTCTTCAACCTCAACAAGCCAAAGTAAAAAAGATAATATAAAATAATTAATTTTCATTTGTTTTACAATTTATTTAAGTATTTTTAAGATATTATAAAGGAATTTTATTTTTAGGTGTTTTAATGAGCGACTTGCTAAATAACGACAATATACAACAAATAAATATTGAAAAGACCCTTCAAGATAGTTATCTTGATTACTCTATGAGTGTAATTGTGGGTCGAGCTTTACCCGATGTAAGAGATGGACTTAAACCAGTTCACAGAAGAATTCTTTATGCTATGGATAAACTTAGTCTTTCGCATGGAGCTAAGTATAAAAAATCAGCTCGTATAGTTGGTGATGTCATTGGTCAGTACCATCCTCACGGTGATAACTCTGTGTATGATGCTCTTGTAAGAATGGCTCAACACTTCTCAATGAGAATGGAATTAGTAGATGGTCAAGGAAACTTTGGTTCTGTTGATGGTGATAGTGCAGCAGCCATGAGATATACGGAAGCTCGTATGACTAAGTATGCAGGCGAACTGCTTAAAGATTTAGAAAAAAATACGGTAAACATGACAGATAACTACGATGGCACTACAAAAGAGCCAGATGTAATGCCAACTCGTGTTCCAAACTTACTTATCAATGGTTCTTCCGGAATTGCAGTTGGTATGGCTACAAATATTCCTCCACATAATCCTACAGAAATTATGAACGGACTTAAAGCACTCTTAGCAAATCCAGATATTTCTTTAATTGAAATAATGGAACATATCAAAGCACCTGATTTCCCAACGGGTGGAATAATATTCGGTAAAAAAGGGATCATGGATGCCTATGAAACAGGTCGTGGTCGTATTAAGGTTCGTGCTAAAACACATATAGAACAAACTGCTAAAAAAGAAGTTATTGTTATAGATGAACTTCCATATCAAGTAAATAAAGCTCGTCTCATTGAAAATATTGCAAATCTTGTAAAAGATAAAATGATTGAGGGGGTATCTTTAATCCGTGATGAGTCTGATCGTGATGGTATGCGTGTAGTAATTGAGCTCAAACGTGATGCCATGAGTGAGATAGTTCTTAACAATCTTTTTAAACAGACAAATATGCAAACGACTTTTGGTATTATCATGTTGTCTATATTAAACCAAGAACCTAGAATTTTTGGAATTATAGAAATTTTAAAACACTTTATCAACCATCGTAAAACTGTAATTATCCGTCGTACAATTTTTGATCTTGAAAAAGCAAAAGCTCGTGCTCATACCTTAGAGGGTCTGAGAAAAGCTATTGATATTATCGATAAGGTTATCAAAACTATTCGTGCTTCATCAAACGAAGAGGATGCTAAAAATAATCTAGTTAATGAATATGACTTTAGTGATATTCAAGCAGCAAGTATCGTAGCAATGAGACTTGGTCGTTTAACAGGTTTAGAGATAGAAAAAATCTTAGCAGAACTCGCAGAACTTACGAAACTAATAGATTACCTTGAGTCAATTTTAAAAAGCGAAGAAGTTCTTCATGGAATTATCTCTAAAGAGTTTGATGAAGTTTCCGCAGTTTATACGGATCTAAGACGAACTGAAATAGAAGATGATTATGATGATATAGATATAGAAGATTTAATCCCAAATGAGCCAATGGTTGTTACTATTACTCACCGTGGTTATATCAAGCGTGTGCCACTAATAAACTATGAGAAACAAAAACGGGGTGGTAAAGGTAAAACTGCGGTAACTACTTATGAGGATGATTTTATAGAAAGCTTTTTTACTTGTAATACGCATGATACTTTACTTTTTGTAACTGATCGCGGTCAGCTTCACTGGTTAAAAGTGTATCGTATTCCTGAGGGAAGTCGTATTGCTAAAGGTAAGGCGGTTGTAAATTTAATAAATCTTGTAGCGGATGAAAAAATTCGTTCTATCATCCCAACTACAGATTTTTCTGATGAGAAAGGTTTAGTTTTCTTTACACAAAAAGGTGTTGTTAAGCGTACAAATTTAAGTGAATTTTCAAACATCAGAAGTAATGGTGTGAGAGCTATTGTACTTGATGAAGATGACGCTCTCATAACTGCTAAAATTGCTAATCCTGATACTAAATATCTTTTCATTGTTACAAAACTAGCTCAATGTATTAAATTTGAGATAGAAAAAACGAGAGAGCAGGGTAGAAGTACTCGTGGTGTTCGTGGTATTAAGTTTAAACATGAAGGCGATCAGGTTGTTGATGCTAATATCATAGCAAGTGATGAACAAGAAATTTTAATCGTTGCAGAAAAAGGTATTGGTAAACGCACAGATGCTGGAGAATATCGTCTTACTAACCGTGGTGGTTCTGGTGTTATAGCTATGAAAATGACAGCTAAAACTGGTAAAAATATTGTTGGTTGTTTGATGGTAGATGAGGGGATGGACATGATGGCACTTACAAAGGCAGGAAAAATGATAAGAGTAGATATGCAAACTATCTCTAAATCAAGTAGAAATACTTCGGGTGTATATATTGTTAAAGGGGATGATGTTGCTAGTATTTCTCGTTGTCCTAAAGAAGAAAAAGAAGAAGTGGATGAAGAAAATATTGATTCTACTTTAGAACTGGAATAATTTTTGCTATTAATCTTTGAAAATACCATAATTGTAAGATATGCAAAAGCGTCTCTTTATAAGGAAATAAAATGAAAATACCTTCTCTCTTAAGTGCTTTAATCGCGATAACTTTTATAGGCTGTACTCTAATACCAGAGCCTCTAAGTATGAAATCTATTGAGGCAAATAGATTAAAAGAAATTGTTCTAGGTACAAAAGAAAATATGCTAATTAGTGTTGTAGGTCAGGGTGTTGCTCCTATGAATACATCTTCTCCAGCACAAGCATACGCACTCGCAAAAAGAGCTGCTGTGTCTGATGCCTATAGATTAATTGCTGAAAAAGTGAAAGGTGTTCGTGTTGCTGGACAAGATACTATTGAAAATATGATGGTGAAAAGATCAACTGTTCGTACATCGGTAAATGCAATGATTAGAAATGCAAATGTAGTTGAAACAACTTTTAAAGAGGGTTTATGCGAAGTAGAGATGGAAATAACTATCGCTTATTCGCAATTTTCTCAGTAATATTTTTTTACTCACTTGCTCTTAATGCAGGAGAGTATCTTATTTCATATCGCTATGTGGTAAAGGATATGAAGCTTTTTAATGAATCCTTCCAAATTTCTCGTGCAATGACAAAATGTACTGGCTTGGTCCAGAACTCTATAGAATTAGCGTATAAAGATACTAAGAACCTCCTAGAGGTTATTTCTCAAAACAATGAATCTTTTATAGATTTTATTCATAAAATTGGTCTAGGTCTTGAATATAAATCACTTACAATAAATGCCCAATACAGCTCGACAACAATAATCACACTGAAAACAAGATGTTTCAAAGTCGATTTTAATGATTATTTTGTTAAAATTTCTTCTTTAAAATAGCTAGACTAAATAGGACTTTTCTTGAAAATTGCAATCGTTGAAGATGATATAAACATGCGAAAATCTCTTGAAATCGCTATGAGTGATTATAAAGAGTTTGAAGTTAAAACATTTAAAAATGCTAAAGATGCCTTAAAAGCTTTGGATGATACTTTTGATTTAGTAATTACAGATATTAATATGCCTGGTATGGATGGTATAGAGTTAATAAAAATTTTAAATGGAAGATTTGAAATTATTATCATGACTGGAAATGCAACGCTCCAAAGAGCAATAGAATCAATCCACTTAGGTGTAAAAGATTTTTTACTTAAACCTTTTGATGTAGATACTTTAGTTGCTGCGATAAAAAGAGAAAGTGAAGTTCAAAATATAAAGAAAAAAGTTAAAAGTAAAAATATTAAAAAGAAGAATGGTTTTTTAGGAACTTCAAAAGTGCTTGAGAGTGTTTTAAATATTGCAACTAAAGCTGCCAAAACTGATGCAAGTATTTTACTTTTAGGTCAAAGTGGGGTAGGAAAAGAGGTTTTTGCAAACTATATTCATGAAAATTCACTACGAGCTAAGAAACCATTTATAGCGATCAATATGGCAGCAATTCCTGAGAATTTAATAGAGAGCGAACTTTTTGGATTTGAAAAAGGAGCTTTTACTGATGCGATTGAAGCAAAGGCTGGGCAGTTTGAACTAGCAAGTGGTGGGACACTTTTTTTAGATGAGATAGCTGAGATGCCTTATGGTGTTCAAGCAAAACTACTTCGTGCCTTACAAGAAAAAGAGCTGCGTCGCTTAGGTTCTTCAAAGTCTATCAAAATAGATATAAGAATAGTCTCAGCAACAAATGCAAACTTAACAGATAAAATTAAGGCTGGAGAATTTAGAGAAGACTTGTACTATCGCTTAAATACAATTCCTCTTTATATTCCGCCACTTTGTGAAAGAAAAGATGAAATCTTGCAAATCGCAGAATCTATGTGTGAGATAAATTGTAAAAAATATGATTTTGATTTAAAAATATTTAGTGATGATGCCAAAGAAACACTTTTGTCATACTCTTGGCCTGGAAATATAAGAGAACTTATTTCAGTTGTAGAGAGAGCTGTGATACTAAGTGAGGGTTTAGAAATAGGTGCAGAAGAATTATTTATACAAAATAGAATTAACTAAGGAATAGAAAAAATGTCAAATAAAAAATACAATGTAGCCGTAGTTGGAGCAAATGGAGCTGTTGGAGAAGAGATACTTACTATCCTCTCCGAGATTGATTTTCCACTTAATAAACTTGTGCCATTAGCTTCAGCGAGAAGTGTTGGAAAAAGTGTAGATTTTAATGGAAAAAGTATAGCTATACAAGAACTCACAAATGATATATTTGAAGAAGAAGAGATTGAGATAGCATTATTTTCAGCTGGAGGAAGTGTAAGTGCAGAATTTGCACCTGATGCTGTAAAAGCAGGTGCTGTTGTGATTGACAACACTTCACACTTTAGAATGGATAAAGATGTTCCCTTAGTTGTTCCAGAAGTAAATCCACAAGATATTGCAAAATGGGAACAAAGAGGAATAATTGCAAATCCTAATTGCTCAACAATTCAAATGGTTCAAACTCTCAAACCACTTGATGATGCTTATGGGCTTAAAAGAGTAGATGTAAGTACTTATCAAGCTACCTCAGGTGCAGGTAAAATTGCTATGGAAGAATTGGTAAATCAAATGCAAGACTTCTTCTCTTTTAAACTAAGTGAATCCCAGCATAAAGCTTTTAACCAACAAATAGCTTTAAATGTAATCCCTCAGATAGATGTTTTTACGGAGAATGGATACACTAAAGAAGAGATGAAAATGATCAATGAAACGACTAAAATAATGAACAAAGAGATAGCTTTGAGTGCTACATGTGTAAGAGTTCCAACTCTTCGTGGTCACGCAGAGGCTTTAACTTTGACATTTGACACTGATATTGATGCTAAGGCTGCTAGAGATATTTTAAGAAAAGCTCCAAATCTTGTGATACTAGATAATCCAGATGAAGCACTTTATCCCATGCCAGTAACTTGTGTAGATAAAAATGAAACTTTTGTAGGGCGAATTAGAAATGACATCTATGCAAAAAATATCTTACATCTATTTGTAGTCGCAGATAATCTAAGAGTTGGAGCTGCAACAAATGCTGTAAGAATTGCCCAAAAATGGATAGAGATGGAAGGAGAAAAATAGATGATTGAAAAAATTTTTGAAAGCTCTTTATGGGCATCAAGATTTATGGTTATTTTGGCTGTAGTCTTTGGTCTTATGGGGGCTATTGTTTTGTTTGTAGTTGCTTCTTTTGACATATATGATACAAGTAAATTTGTTCTAAATACTTACTTGACACACGCACATCCTGAAAATTTTCATGAAGATGTGGTTGGTGGGATTATTGGTGCTGTTGATTTATATCTTATAGGTGTTGTAATGTTACTTTTTTCTTTTGGTTTATATGAGTTGTTTATATCTGATATTGATGTGGCTAAGGGTAAAGATGGAACGGACAATAAAATTTTAGCCATTCATACGCTAGATCAGTTAAAAGATAAAATCTCAAAAGTAATTGTGATGGTTCTTGTAGTTGGATTTTTTCAAAAAGTTGCATATACTGAGTATAATAATCCATTAGACTTACTCTATTTCGCACTTTCAATTACAGCAGTATCAATAGGTCTTTACTTTCTTGGTAAAGTCGGAAAACATTAACAATAAGGATTTTAAATGAGTAAAATATTTGTAGACGCATGTTTAGGAAAAGAAACACCATACACTCCTGTTTGGATGATGAGACAAGCAGGGAGATACCTCCCTGAGTATATGGCAGTACGCAAAGAAGCTGGAAACTTCTTAAATCTTTGTCATAATCCAAAAGCGGCTGCGGAGGTTACTATACAGCCCTTAGATATAGTTGGGGTAGATGCTGCGATTTTATTTTCTGATATTTTAGTTATTCCTGATGAGATGGGAATGGACTTGTCTTTTGTACAAGGGGAGGGTCCAAAGTTTTCTGATCCTATTACCTGTGATGAAGATATAGACAGACTTATAGGAGGAGATGAAGCGGCAAGTAAACTTAGCTATGTGTTTGATACTATCAAAATTTTGCGTAAGCAGTTGGATGAAAGAGGCGATGAGATAGCACTAATCGGTTTTACTGGTGCTCCTTGGACTTTAGCAACTTATATGATTGAGGGGCAAGGGACAAAAACATATAACATTTGTAAAAAAATGATGTACTCAAATCCTGATTTACTTCATAAAATTTTGAAAAAAGTTACAGAAGTTGTTAAGCTTTATATGGAAAAACAGATTCAAGCAGGTATAGATGTGGTTCAGATTTTTGATTCTTGGGCATCAGCGATAGAAACTGATAAATATGACGAATTTTCATGGTCTTATATGGTTGAAATAGCTGAGTATTTAAAAGAAAAATACCCTGAAATTCCTATTATCATGTTTCCTAAAGGTGTTTCTGCATTTTATGATAAAGTATATGGAAACTTTGATGTATTTGGTGTTGATTGGGCTACTCCAATGGCACTTGCAAAAGAGAAACTTGGGGATAAATATGTTCTTCAAGGAAACATGGAACCATGCCGTTTATACTCAAAAGAGATGATTACTGAGTCCGTTGAAAATATCCAAAAAGTAATGGGATCAAAACGACACATATTTAACTTAGGGCATGGAATTCTCCCTGATATTCCTGTAGAAAATGCAAAACACTTCGTAAGTGAATGTCAGAGAGTTAGTGGAAAATAATATAATATTTGGCCCAGTAAACTCACGCCGTTTTGGTATGAGTTTAGGGGTTGATCTCTCCCCTTCTATTAAGCAATGTAATTTTGATTGTTTATACTGTGAGCTTGCCCCTATGGCAACTGTTGATGCACAATCAATTATAGTAGATGTTTCAAGCATAATAAAACAACTTAAAAAACATCTTAACAATTCAATAGATGTTATAACCTTAACCGCAAATGGTGAACCAACACTTTATCCAAATCTTGAAGAACTTATAGATGAAATAGATAAGATTAAAGGCTCAACTGAGACTTTAATCCTTACAAATAGTGCAACTCTAGTAGATGCTAAAGTGTTTGCAACTTTATTAAAACTCGATCAGGTAAAACTCTCCCTTGATGCTATAAGTTTTGAAGTGTTTAAAAAAATAGACAGACCACATGAAAGCATAAATATAAATGAAGTAGTTGAAAAAGTCAAAGAGTTCTCAAAAATCTACAAAGGAAGACTTTTTATAGAGATACTCTTTGTACATGGTTTAAATGACACTAAAGAAGAGCTAAAAAAGTTAAATGAAGTTTTAATTTGTTTAGATGTAGAGCGAATAGATATAGGAACAATAGACAGACCACCAGCTTATCCGGTGATGGGTATCAGCTATAAAGAGCTATTTGAGATCTCAAATATGTTCGATAATTCTTTACCTATACATATAGCATCAAGAACTCACGCAGAACCGAATAACGCATACTATAGCGATGAAGAGATTCTCAACACTTTAGATAAAAGACCTTTAACCCAAGATGACATTAAGTTACTGTTTGATGAAAATACGCTAAATAGGTTAAATATACTAATAAAAAAGTCTCAAGTAGTAAAAAAGATACTTGGAAATTTAGAGTTTTTAGTTCCAAAAGAGAATAAAAAAAGAAAATTGAAAAAGTGCTAAAAAACTCTTGACATTTCTGTACTCATAAAGTATAATTTCACCATATTAGTCGTCAGTCATTATTTAAACAATGATTAGAATATTAATTTATATTCCGGATTAGCTCAGCGGTAGAGTAGGTGACTGTTAATCACTTGGTCGCTGGTTCGAATCCAGCATCCGGAGCCATCAATAAACCCCTTGATTACGAACTTTCAAGCACTTTTTAGAAACAACTTTAAGCTATAAAATACAAATTTTGAAATTCTTTTTTAACTTTCCAAAATTAGTACATTTAAAACACACAAAAAAATCATTTTTTCAAACGACTTTAATTAATCTTTTCCAATTTGATAATTTGCTACAATGTCAAAAAGTTGAAGATGAATTTATTTTATAGGGGTAATTAAATTGGCACTTAAAGTAAATTTGATTTAAAGTAAAAAAATGGAATCTAAATCATTTCTTTTTCTTATAATTTAAAAGATAGTCATCAACTATTTTTAACTTCAAACTTTTACCTAATCCTCTATGAACTTTAATGAGTATTGTTAATGGAGAAAAAGTTCCACCATCAAGAGTGTTTGTTGTATTTGGAATTTCAAAATCTTTATAAACTACATGCCACTCATCTAGCTTTTTAGTAAAATTATTCTCATTCGTTTGAGTTAATCTATACATTATTTTCTTAAGGTCTTTGCCTGATGAAAGTGACATATTTGTACTGGAAAATCTTTAAAGACCTCATAAGTAGTAGGATAGAAATAACTTCAATTAATAGGATTATCTTCTATGTTGAAATTAACTTAACGATACTAGTGTAACCAAGTCAAATTCACATTAAATCTAAACCTTTTAAATGATGTTAGTTTTGAAATTATTTAAGGTCTGCTACTTAGTATTGTGTACCCTAGCTCTAATAGTTGATTTAGCAGTTGTTTGTAATCAGCTAAAAGTTCACTCTCGATATGCTTAGATAATAAAATCTCTTTTGTGATATTATCTTTAAAAACTAAAGTAGCAAGCTTGTCTTTTCTCTTGCCATAAAATGTAGCATCACATACTAAAACAATTGCTCTAGGTTTATGAATTTTTATCTCTGGTTCATACTCAAATATTTGCTTTGGTATCCAACGAGTACTTCTCTTATAATCCTCTGCTAAATCACTTAGAGTTTGTCGTCTATAAATGTATTTTTTGAAGATGATATTTTGAAGTTTATCTGGTCTTCTTTTGGATTGAAATCTTTTATTCTATCATTTGGAATAAGAATACTTGATTAATTGGTTTATTTTTCTAAGGACATTATAATTGTTGGAGCGAATGCTTTTGTACTTACAGTTATTTTTTGACCAGCTTTTAGATTTCTCACTTCATCTAAGCTTACTACTACTTCAACTACTTGTTGTCCTATGGCAATGATAGCTATAAATATCACATCGACTTTCACAATTTCTAAGAGTTCACCTTCAAAAGAAAACTTTTGTGAACCACTTTGTCGTAATAAAATATCTTTTGGAGTGCCATCATTAATAACCTTGCCTTGGTCTAGCACGATAACGCGTGATGCTAAACGGTAGATCTCGCTAGGCTCATGCGAAACCATAATAGTTGTCATTTCAAACTCTCTATGAAGTGTTAATATCTCCTGTTGTAGCTTTGAGCGAATCTGTGAATCGAGCGCTGAGAGTGGTTCATCCATAAGTAGTAGTTTAGGTTTTTGCATCATCGCTCGGCATAAACTCACTCTTTGCTTTTGTCCACCACTAAGAGTATTTGGCATTTTGTCTTTAAGTTCACTGAGTTCTGTCATTTCTAAGAGTTTTTTGCAGAGTTTTTTATCTCTTTTTACATATAAAAGGTTATCTCTCACGCTCATGTTTTCAAAGAGTGCGTAGTCTTGAAAAACAAAACCTATTTTTCTTTTTTGTGCTGCTAAAAAACTTGTTTCATCTTGCCAAATTTTATTTGAGAATGTTATCGTTCCCTTAGATTCTTCTAGTCCAGCTAAAATTCGCAAGAGTGTAGTTTTCCCACTTCCACTTTTTCCGCTCAAAGCGAGAAATTCACCCTCTTTTATTTCAAGATTAACATCTAACTCCATATCTCCTTGACTACCATGAAGCTTTTTATTTATGTTTATACTTAGCATCAAGAAAATCCACCAATTTTTTTACTATGGTTAAATGTATAAACCGCTAAAAGAATCAAAAAACTTATAATGAGCATCAAAAAACTATAAATATGAGCACCTGTATAGTCCATCATTTCCACCATCTCATAGATTGCTACTGAGGCAACTTTTGTTTCATTTGGGATGCTTCCTCCGACCATGAGAACAACGCCAAACTCTCCAACAGTATGAGCAAAAGTAATGACAAGAGCCGTTAAAACTGCTGGTTTCATATTTGGCAGAGCAACACTTATAATCGTCCGTAATTTACTTTTTCCAGCGATATAAGAGGCTTCTAACATATTTTTGTTTATAGATTCAAAACCACCTTGAAGAGGTTGTACCATAAAGGGAAGAGAGTAAAAACAACTCGCCACAACAAGCCCTGTAAAGTTAAAAACCAACTTCACTCCAAAAACATCTTCAAAAAAAGCCCCAAGTAAAGAGTTTTGAGACAAAGACACTAAGATATAAAAACCTAAAACTGATGGGGGTAAAACTATAGGTAAGGCTGTAAGGGCTTCTATAAATGGTTTATATTTAGAATTAGTTTGTGAGAGATACCAAGCAAGAGGTAAGCTAAAGAAAAATAAAATTAAGGTCGTAATACTTGCTAATTTAAAAGAGAGTAAAAATGGTGCAAATTCTAAAGAGCTTAGAGTTTGCATCATCATAAAACCTCACAAATGGATACATCGTTTGCTTTTATGAGGGCTGTTACTGCATCGCCTATTCTAAGGTTCATATTTTGAGCCGATAAAGCGGTGATGATAGATTCAAATTCCATTGAAGGTGATGTAAGTCCTATGCTACAAAGAAGTTCGCCTTTATGTATTGATTGTATTTGAGAGCTTATTTGATTTGAGTAGCTTAACTCTCCGCTTAAATTTTTTGCAATTGCTACTGAAATTGGTTTTATATTTAAAGATACTTTTGTTCCAATTATTATACTCTCGTCCAAATCAAGGCTCATCATTTTTAAATTTACATCTCCTAAGTCAAAACTCACTATATTTAAACACTCTAAAGTTTGTACACGGCTTACTGTTGCTATTAATCTCTTCATAAACTTTTATATCCATAAGAAGAAAATATCTTTTTTGCTTTTTGACTCAAAACAAACTCATAAAATTTCTTCGCAGCTGTGTTTATCTTAGTCTGTTTTATAATCACTATCCCTTGTTGTATTGGCGTATATAAACTGCTATCTACTTCAGCCCAATATTTACCCTCTTTATAATGTTTCATCTTTTGAGAGTACAGTAAAGATTTAGCAACAAAACCTATGTCTGTTGCTACTATTGTAAATGATAGCGTTTGAGATATTGACTCTCCATATACAAATTTAGCCTGTACTTTTTTTAATAAATTCGCATTTCTCAAAGCTTCAAAGCTCGCATTTCCATAAGGTGCAGTTTTAGGATTTGCTATTGCTATTTTTTTGATATTTTTATCAAGCAAAAGAGTTAAGCCTTTTGAGAAATCTTGTTTTTTATTACTCAAGTATGCTAAAGCACCCTCAGCATAAACCTTGACCTCGCTAAGAGTAAAACCATCTTTGTATAAAAGCCTTGGATACTTCATATTTGCAGACATAAAAATATCAAAAGGAGCTCCATTTTTGATTTGTGCTGTTAGTCTACCACTACTGCCTAAAATAATTTTCACATTAATATCAGGATAGATTTTCACAAACTCTTTTTTTATATCCACCACTGCATAGGAAACATTTGCTGCAACTGCTACATTTATACTTTGAGAGAGTAAAGAGTTTGCAAAGAATAAAGAAAAGATTATATATGTATAGGTTTTCATGAAGTAAATTATACACATATTTTTTTAGTTTTCTCTTCTTTTATGTAATTTACTAGAGTAGTCGTCATTTTTTAAAATAAAAGAATAGACTTCTTGCCAAACTCATTTTCTTCCAAGCTCAAATCCACGGTCAAAATCAACTAATCCACATATCAGATTGAACCTTTTTCTACGGTTACGATATTTCTGCTTAAGGATTTGAAAAGTCTTTAATTTAGCATTGATATGTTCAACCCATATGGGAGCTGAAGCTTCTCTTTTATTTTGATTTCTTATAAGTACCAGACCTTAAATATTGTGATGCTAGCTGAGATACAGTTTTATCTTCTTTAATTAACTCTAAAACTATTTTAGACTTTTGTTCAGCTGTAAATACTTGACTTTTTTTCATACTCATAATTGACTCCACACATTTCTAATTTATTTTATTTCTCATTTTTCTCTTGATGCAGATAAAAGTATAAAGCCTGTGCCTCTTTTCTTGTTAGATAATATCTAGGCATACCTCTATTTCTTTTGTTGAGTGCTTTAAAAAAACTTTTAAAACTTAAATCTGTAATTTTTGGACCACGGAACTCCTTTTTTTTATTCTTATGCCTATATTTAGCTACTAGCTTACCCTCACCATTTTCACCATGACAGTGCTGACATCCTATACCTCTAGGGTCTTTATAAAGTTGAGTTGAGTATTCAAGAGGGGTAATGAAAGTAGATTCACTTAATAATTCAAGTGATAAAAAAAGTAATATTACATATTTCATTATAATCCTATTGTAATTTTATAAGGGTATAATAACAAAAAAATAATTTATGAGGTTTAAATGCAAATTCTTGATGGTAAAAAACTTTCAAAAAAAATAGAAATCCATGTTGCCAATGAAGTTAAAATACTCAAAGAGAGATGTGGTTGTACTCCAGGTCTTGCTGTTGTACTAGTAGGACAAGATCCAGCAAGTGCTGCGTATGTAAAAATGAAGAAAAAAGCCTGTGATAGAGTTGGTTTTTACTCAGTAACACACGAAATGCCAGAAAATATTTCACAAGAAACCATAGAAAATACAATTTTTATGATGAATACAAACAAAAGTATCGATGGAATTTTAATCCAACTCCCACTTCCAGCTCAAATTGATACCACTAAAATACTAGAACTTGTAAATCCTGCAAAAGATGTAGATGGTTTTCACCCCTTTAATGTTGGACGATTAACAACGGGGCTTGATGGTTTTGTTCCTTGTACCCCTTTAGGAGTTATGGAGTTATTAGCTGAATATAAAATTGAGCTAAAGGGTAAAAACTGTGTTGTTGTGGGAGCTTCAAACATCGTTGGAAAACCTATGGCATCATTACTTTTAAATGCTCATGCTACAGTTGAAATATGCCATATATTTACAGATGATTTAAAAAAACATACACTCAATGCTGATATTATTTTAGTTGGCGTTGGAGTAATAAATCTCATCAAAGAAGATATGGTTAAAGAGGATGTAATTATCATCGATATTGGTATTAATAGAAAAGATGATGGCAAACTTGTTGGCGATGTTGATTATGCTAATGTAAGTAAAAAATGCTCTTATATTACACCAGTTCCAGGAGGAGTTGGACCTATGACAATTTCTATGCTTTTGCAAAATACTTTAAAAGCCGCTCAAATAAATGCTAAGGAGAGACAATAATGAAAAAAATTATATCCAAAGCATATAAATTTTCTAACTCATGGACTGGTACAGTAATCATTGTTCTTTTTGTCATCTTTTTTATAGCTCAAGCCTTTAGAATTCCTTCTGGGTCTATGAAAGATTCTCTTCTTATTGGAGATCATCTTTTTGCTAAAAAATTTGCTTATGGTATCCCTATGCCACACCTTCCTTTTCTTGAAGTCTCCATCATGCCATGGAGCGATTCTCTTCGTCTTCTTGATGGAGATACACCGCAGCGTGGAGATATTGTGATTTTTAGATACCCTCACAATACTAAACAACATTTTGTCAAAAGATGCGTAGCGATAGAGGGAGATGAACTTTTTCTTAGGAATAAAGATTTATTTATTCATCATGCTAAAGGGGATGCTTGGATAAAAGAAAATTTTAAAGAGTATGAAACTATTCTTTTTTCTGGAAAAATTTGGGTTAAAAATCCATATATGAAAAAACATCCAGGTATCCATCATGATGATAAAATCATTAATAGAGGTGATCCAGGAATGATGCCATTATTTAATTTTTCACCAATAAAAATAGCTAAAAATACTTACTTTATGATGGGCGATAATCGTGACCACTCAAGTGATAGTCGTTTTTGGGGAGCAGTACCTTATGAAAATATAGAAGGAACTCCTTGGTTTGTCTACTTTTCTGTCGATGAAAATTGGGAAATTAGATGGGATAGAATGGGAAAAACTCCAAATGATTTAGAAGCACCTTTTCATCTTAATTTAGCAAAAGAAGAAAGACTAAAAATAGATAAAGACGATCATGGAATCTATTGATATACTCAAAATTATAGCTGCTGTTTTAGCCTTAGCTCTAGCTATCATAGGACATGAAATAGGACATGGACTTGTCGCTTTCGCCTATGGCGACAATACAGCTAAAAAGGCAGGTAGGCTCTCTATAAATCCTATAGTTCATGTAGATTTAGTTGGTACTATAATAGTCCCCGCAACAATGTACTTTCTCCCTATCCTTTTAGGTGGCGAGAGTGGATTTTTATTTGGTTGGGCAAAACCAGTTCCTGTAAATATGGCTACAGTTATAAAAAATGCAGGATACAATGGAGCTATGCAAGTTGATTTAGCAGGAATTGTTTATAATTTTACTCTAGCAGTCTTTGCATCTATCGCTATTGTCGCTATGGACAAACCAACAACTACTGATGGGATGGAGTATATTTTCTTATATCTGTTTGTATTTCAACTCCTCATAATCAATGTTGTTTTAGGGGTATTTAACCTACTCCCTATCCCTCAGTTTGATGGGGCTCATGTAGTTATGCACCTTGCATTAAAACATAAACTCAATGCAATAGCAGAGTTTTTTTATAAAAATGAAAAATATGGAATTATCATTGTCTTTGTTATACTTATGACACCATTAAAGGACTATTTACTATTAATGCCCGTTCAAACAATACTAAGTTTATTATTAAGTTCTTAAGGAGATTATTTGAAATTTTTTGTCGCTACAGACCATGCTGGAATCCAACTCAAAGATTATACCGTTAAATTTTTAAGGGAAAAAGGTCATGAGGTAATAGACTTAGGTCCATTTACAACTGACCGAGTTGATTATCCTGATTATGCACATAAACTTTGCCAAGAGGTACTAGATGATGAAAGAACTTATGGTATTCTCATTTGTGGTTCAGGTATAGGTATGAGTATGGCTGCAAATCGTCACGCCGGTATTAGAGCTGCCCTTTGTCATGATGCTTATACTGCAACAGTAGCACGGGAACATAATGATGCGAATGTTTTATGTTTTGGTGAAAGAATTATTGGACGTGGTGTCACTGAATCCATACTTGATGCCTGGTGTGCAGGAGGTTTTGATGGTGGAAGACATTCAAGTCGAGTGCTAAAGATAGAACTTCAAGAGGAGTAAAACAATGTTTTTGGAATGGTCACTTTTAACATTTTTATCAATTTTATCTGTATTTTTATTTGTTAAAATGTATTATTTTAAAAGTATTACAAACCGTGAACAACGAAGTAACGACTTAATGAAGCTGACTCTTAAAGAAGCAGAAATACTTATACGAAAATACCAAATTCAACTCCAACGAGCTCTTGGCAATGTAGATATATTGAGTCAAGAACTCACAAAACTTAGAAATGAGCTTAAAGTACTTAAATCCAGAAATACAAAACATAGACAAGAAACAGATAGATTAAATGCCAAAATTAAAGCTCTTGAGGGTCGAGTTGATGCTCTTTTATAAGGATTAAAATGATATTAAGTAAAACTGAAAGAAAGATAATAGAAAGTTCCATTAGAGATATTCCTGATTTTCCAAAACCTGGAATAGTTTTCAAAGATATTACTACGATTTTAAATGATGCTCAAGCTTACGGTGTCTTGATGAACCATTTATATCAAAGATACAAAGAGTATAATTTAGATTATGTCGCAGGTATTGATGCGAGAGGTTTTATATTTGGTGCGGCACTTGCTCAAATGTTAGGTCTTGGTTTCGTCCCTATCCGAAAAAAAGGCAAACTCCCCTACACTACTATAAGTGAAAAATATGCTTTAGAGTATGGTATAGATGAGCTTGAAGTTCATATTGATGCTTTCTCCAATATACCCAATGCAAAAGTTTTAATGATAGATGACTTAATTGCTACAGGTGGAACAGCAAACGCAGCCGCTTCACTCATAAATAAAGCAGGAGCAACTTGTGTTGAATCTTGTTTTATAATAGGTCTTACATTTTTAGATGGCATCAAAAAACTTCAAGAAAAAACTCCTGTTTATAGTTTGATAGAGGTTGATTAGTGTTACACCTCATTGTTAAGAATTTTGGAGTTTTAAAAGATATAGATATAGAACTCAATCATACAAATTTGTTTATTGGTGATAATGGTAGTGGAAAGAGTACTTTAGCTAAACTTATTACTGTTGTAACAAATTATACTCTCAATGAAGATGAAGTTATCCAAAATTTTAAAGATTTCAATATTAATTTTCTTAATGAAAAATGTTTTATTTTACTTAAAGAAAATGATACACTTATTATTGAAGTAAAAAATTTAAACATCAAGTTTTCTACACTTAGAAAAGAAGCTAACCAAAATTTTAAAAAACTTAGATTAAGAATTGAGGTTAATAATTTAATAAGGACAGTAGAAAATGATAATAACCTAGATGAACTATTAAAAATAATAGCTGAAAGTGATGAAAATTTAGCTAAAACAATCACCAGTCTAAGAAAAGACAAAGAGTATAGGGATGACTTAACTAATATAGATAAAGATATTAATAATCATCAATCTAAATATATCCCAGCCGAAAGAAATTTAATTTCATTTTTTAGTCAATCACTAAGTAATATAATACGAGCAGAAATACCTTTTCCAAAAATACTTTTAGAGTTTTCGGCTCATTACAATAGTGCAAGAAATGAGATAAAAGAGTTAGATATACTCAATATAAAATATAAAAATGAAAACTCTCAAGATAGAATTTACTATGGAAACTATAAAGATGATAACTATCTAACACTTGAATATAGCTCTAGCGGAATTCAATCTGCACTTCCACTTTACTTAACTTTAAAATATTTTGCAACAAAACATAAAGATATAATTATAGAAGAACCAGAATTAAATCTATATCCTAAGTCACAAATAGATACTGTTAAATTTATGATAGAAAATCGAGGAGAAAGTTCTTTATCAATTATGACGCATAGCCCATATATCTTATCAATATTAAATGTACTTATTTTTGCATACAAGGCTTCAAATAATAACGATATTTTAAAAGAAAAAATATCTACTATCATTCCACAAACTCAACATATAAACCCTGATAATTTTTCTGCATACCTCATTAAAAATGGAAAATCTGAAAATATTAAAGGTAAATCTACTGGAATGATTGAATCAAATATAATTGATGATATTGGTGGTATGCTTGATGACGATTTTAATGAACTAATGGATATATACAGCGAGTTTAAAAGTGATAAATAACTTTGATGACTGCTTAGAGAGCATAGAAAAAAAATACTTTTTTATTAAAGATGGTGATGACCAAAAACCAGCTTTTATAGTAGAAAACAATGGAGAGTTTAAAGTTATAAACAATACAAGTTTTCCTATCAATTTCCTTAAAACAGATTCTTGTGTTTCTACTTCAACTGATGACAAAAGATGTGACTGTGCTATTTATAATGATGATACATTCTGTTTTATTGAATTAAAAACTTCAAAAAGAACTAACTGGAAAAGTCATAGAGAAACTGCCCAAAAACAGTTAAAAGCAACTATTTTAGATTTTGAAAATGAAGATATTATAAAAAATAAAAAAAAAGAAGCATATATGTGTTGTAACTCTTGTGACATTGATGGAAATTTCACAAGAATATTAAGTGCATCCAATAGTTCAAATATTCAAACATACTTTAGAGACACACTAGAAACAAGGCTACATTGCAATACAAAAAAGGAGTTTAACTAAAATGAATGACTACATCCCCTCAGCTTCAAAATACGATCCTGATGAAAATGGACACTTCGGAATTTTTGGTGGGCGGTATGTTCCTGAAACACTTATGCCTGCTCTTTTACGACTTGCCGATGAGTATGAAAAGATTCGCTTTGATAAAGAGTTTTGGAAAGAGGTTCATTACTACTTAAAAGACTATGTAGGTCGTCCCTCTCCTCTTTACTTTGCTCAAAATATTTCTGATGAACTCGGTGCTAAAATTTACTTAAAACGAGAGGATTTAAACCATACTGGCGCACATAAAGTAAACAATGTAATCGCACAAGGGCTTATGGCTAAACGACTTGGTTATAAAAAAATTATTGCCGAAACAGGAGCTGGACAACATGGCGTGGCAACTGCTACTATATGTGCTTTACTAGGGCTTGAATGTGAGATATTTATGGGGGCTAAAGATGTTCAAAGACAAGAGCTTAATGTTTTTAGAATGAAACTTTTAGGAGCAAAAGTAAACTCCGTTGAGAGTGGAAGTAGAACACTCAAAGATGCAATGAACGATGCTATTCGTCATTGGGTTACTCATGCTAGGGATACTTTTTATATCATCGGTACAGTAGCTGGTCCTCATCCTTATCCTATGATGGTTAGAGATTTTCAAGCAATCATAGGATATGAGGCAAGAGCTCAAATTCTTGAAAAAGAAGAGAGACTTCCTGATTATATTATCGCTTGTATTGGTGGAGGGAGTAATGCCATTGGTATGTTTCAACACTTTTTAGAAGATAATTCTGTAGAGTGTATAGGTATTGAAGCTGGTGGTCTTGGGATTGATACAGATAAACATGGGTGTTCACTCAAAAAAGGTCGCCCAGGTGTTTTACATGGTCAAATGTCGTATCTCCTTCAAGATGGTGATGGACAAATTTTAGAAGCACATTCTATCTCTGCTGGACTTGATTACCCTGGTATTGGTCCTGAACATGCTTTTCACTATGACAACAAATCTATAAAATATGACAATGTAACCGATGAAGAAGCACTGGATGCTTTTGTATGGCTATCAAGAAAAGAGGGTATAATACCTGCGTTTGAAAGTTCTCATGCTGTAGCATATTTAAAGAAAATGCCAAATATAAAGGGTAAACTCATCATTGTAAATCTATCTGGTCGTGGCGATAAAGATATGATGCAAGCAAAAGATATTTTACATTTTAATTAACTAAGGAGAAATTATGTTAGGTGTATCAGATTTATTGTATATAATTCCATTATGTTTAGGAGGCTTTGCTATATGGGTAGGGCTTTATGTTTATATATTTTTAACAATTATGCGAATTGATCCTCGTGAACAAGAGTTTAGAAAAAAAGCTGGATTTACAAACAAACTACTACCAACTAAGGGAGAACATATATGAAAATTGATTTAGTAAATGATATTAACAGTGATATAAAAGTAGAATTTTTAGATGACAAATCTTTCAAAGAACATAAGCAATATAAAACGTTGCATTTAGCAGGATTTGATGCATCTCAAGATACTATCTGTTTTTTACATGAGAAAGCTCTTCTTGTGTGTGGAGTTGAGAGTAGCTCAAATGATGATATTAGAAGCTCTTGTAGTCTTACTATAAAAGCACTCAAGTCATCTAACTATAAATCGGTTAGCTTTGATGTGCAAGAGTCAAATATTCAAGCCATTGTAGAGGGTATAGTTCTTGGTGGCTATGAGTTTAATGAATATAAATCAAAGGTGAAAAAAACAAAACTTAAAAATCTTTATCTAATTTGTAGTGATATTAAAAAAATAAAGTCTCGTTTTGAGGAAGCTATTATTATCGCTGATGCTACTTGTTTTACTCGTGACATTGTAAACACTACTCCAGAAGATTTAAATCCCCCTACTTTCGCTGATATTGCCAAAAAATTAGCAAAAGAAAATGGTCTCAAATGTGAGGTTCTTGGAGAAAAGGAACTTCGTAAAGAAAAGATGGAAGCGATGCTTGGAGTTGGTCGTGCATCAAGACATGAGAGTAAGCTTATCCATCTCACATACAAACCTAAGAAAAAAGCTAAAAAAATCATCTCTCTTATCGGAAAAGGTTTAACATATGATAGCGGTGGATTAAGTCTTAAACCTGCTACATCTATGGTTACTATGAAAATGGATAAGGCTGGGGGTTGTGCTGTTCTTGGTATGATGAAAGCTATAAGTGAGCTAAAACTTGATCTTGAAGTTCATATGTTTATCGGTGCAGTTGAAAATATGATAGGGGGTGATGCTTATAAACCTGATGATGTTTTAGTTACTCGAAGTGGATTAACTGTTGAAGTGAGAAACACTGATGCAGAGGGTCGTTTAGTTCTTTGTGATGTACTAGATTATGCACAAGACAAGGTAAAAGCTGATTATTTGTTTGACTTTGCAACTCTTACAGGTGCTTGTATGGTCGCTTTAGGTCAATATACAACAGGAGTTATGGGACACTCAAGTAAGCTTAAAGATAGTTTTAATTCAGCAGCTAACTCTTCAGGTGAACTTGTAGGCTCATTGCCATTTAACAAACATCTTAAAAAACTTCTTAAAAGTGGTATAGCTGATATATCAAATGTATCTTCAAAGCCTTATGGTGGAGCTATTACTGCTGGATTATTTTTAGATAGATTTATCCGTGAAGAAAACAAAGATAAGTGGCTACATTTTGATATAGCTGGTTCAGCTTATACAGAGACTAACTGGGATTGTAATGTATATGGTGGAACTGGTGCAGGTGTACGCTTTATGAGTAGGTTTTTACAAGATATAAAATAAGAGGCTATTATGTTTCTATAACACTCTTTGTAAAACTTTTTTCATCCCATCAAAAATTAGATGCTGATTTATCTTGGCATCTGGGAAAATATTACAAAGTTTGTCTGCATCACCACCCGTTAAAAATATATCTTTTTTGTGTGAAGTTACTTCTCTATGCAAGGTTTTAAGATAAGCATAACTGATAGCATCTCTTGAATTTTTTGCTAAAGTATTTAGATCAAGCGTATAATTAAATGAATATTCTAAACTTGGTGAAATATTTTTATAAGCTTCACTCATTGCCTTTGTTCCAGGATAGATAAAGCCACCTTGAAATACACCAGTATCAACTACATCAACAGTTATAGCACTTCCTGCATCAATAATTACACCATTTTTAATGGCTTCACAAGCACAAATACGATCTATTCCCATAGTACTATAATAATTTTTCCTAGAAATATACTCTTCTAAGTTTATCCAATTCTCTAATTTTTCTAAAATATTTCTAATTTTTGTATTTACACATATGTAGTAGACTTTTTCTTTTACATTTTGAGGATTAAAGTTTTGTACATTTTCTTTATAGCCATTATTCTTATCAAGAAAATGATAGGAAGTATTTCCAATATCACAAAGTAACATTATTGTATTTTCCAAGAGTGATTTTTAAACTCTTCTTTTGCCTTAGAACATAAAGGAGCATCAATGAAAATCATTTTATAATCAAAGTTAAGTCCGCAAAAAATAGATAACTTTCTACAAATATCTTCAAACTTTTGCACATCTTTCATCAAAATTCTGCTTTTTTGGCTTACTGTAAAAATTGCCCAATACTTATTACTTGTATCTGTTGCTTTATAAATTTTTATTTTATTTCTTATTCCTAGTTCTTTAGGGGAAATCTCTAGCATTTTTTTATAAATCTTCCCTTGTGAACGAAGAGAATCTACCACCATTTGCATACTAATAATAATTCCTTAGCTCATAAAATTTGGATATATTTTTTTGATAATATAATATATTTTGCATCCTAAGCAATAGTTAAAAATTAAATCTAAGAGTGAACATAATAAAAATATTCCAGCTACTAAAAATGATAAAGCTTTTAAAGCTAATAGATCTGTAATAAGTAACAATAAAACGAAGATTAAGCCAAAGATTCCAGCTAGTCTTTTTGCTCCACCATCAGTAAGTTTTTCTTTCATAGTAAATAATTTTCGTAAATATAGTGCAAGAATTGATATAAGTGAATATTTTTTATTCAAAAATAATTTTAAAGAAAAATCGAACACTAAAAAATATAAAATAAATGTTAGCGATGTAAATAAATAAGCAAATACTAAAGTAGCAACTATAAGCGAACTTATTCTTGAAGCATTAGAATCAACTTGTACGAAATTGAGAGGACATGAGTATGACATTTTAAAGTAAAGACCTTTATAAAAGATAAGAAGATTTTAGTCATATTTCCTTAAATTTTAGTCATTACTTTTTCTTAATATTTTACAGACTATAAAAAATTACAAATACTATTTAAAAATAGGAACATACACATAATCCTCTGATTGTTTCTCAATAAGTCCTATAGTTGCAGTTGCTACTAATTTTGTATACTTGTAAAGATTATTTGTATCAATCTTAAGTTTATCAACTCCTGATTTACATAGTAAAAACTCTACTTCATATATATCAGCTAAACTTTTAATTCTTTTAGATAAACTTTCTTGATTAGCAATTAACTTTAAATCATTTTTATACCTAGAGATATTTAAGTTTTTTACAAAAAATTTATACGCATCTCCATGTACAATTACAGCTACTTTAAGTTCTTCTAAATTATTTTGATAATATGTTTTATGAAATGCAATTCCAGATAAAACTTTTTTCTCAAAAACTTCAATACTTCCAGTTGTCAAATCAAAAACAACTTTTTTTACACTTTCTTCAGCGTTTAAGAAAGATGATAGTAATAATAATAATAATAATAAATTTTTCATAAATAAATTCCTTATGCTATGGGACTATATTTGTCCATCCATATAGTGATTTCTCAATCAATTCTGCTACCCCTGCTGTAACTATTTCAACATCTTCTATTAACTCTTTTTCTTTAATATTTTTTGTTCTCATAGTATTTCCACATGCTACAAACTCAACATTTACAAGACTTAATGCTTTTACTCTTATGGCAATATCTTTATTTTTTTCTAATAACATTTTCATACCATCAGCATAAGCAACTATACGCATTTGTACATTTTCTGGAGAATAAAATTTTAAAACATTGTTTGCTGTGCTAAGTAAAGCATGAATTTTCTTATCATCTGAAGTATTTATTGAAAATAAAATTTTCCTCTGTTCAAATATAGATGGTATTGGCTCTGCTAGTTCAGTTTCAGCGGATAAAACAAAACATAGGGAGAGCAAAATAAATATTTTTTTTATCATTTTATATTCCTTGTAAGGTACTTGAAATCTTTAATAGTCCAAGCACCCTTTATCTCTTTTATAAGTTTTTCTTTTTTATTTATAAAATAAAAAGTTGGAGTAACAATAGGTTTTAAACCTAAAGGAAGCTTGTCTTTGAGGTACTCTAATCTTACCATATTAAAGCGTTTATCTAACCATTGATCCATTTCCAAATTATCAAATACATTTTTTTGCATCTCAACACAATATTTACAATTATCTTTAATAACTTTAATCATTATAGTTTTAGTATTTTTTTGTTGCTGAGAAAATGCTTCTTTATAACTCATCCATTCGCCAGAGAATAATAGAGTGCTACTTAATACTAAAAAAAATATTTTATTCACTAGCCCATTCCAAAATTCTGTAAGCTATTTCTACATTTTGTCTATGCATCGTATTGTAAAAATTTTCATGTTCATATTTTTTCATAACTACAGAATCTACAACATCTGATATATCTTCACCCTCTTCAAGTAGTATTGAAACTTCTTTGTGTAATGTGCTTAAATAATTATATGTCATATTCATTGAACTAGCATCTACAATTTTTCCATGCCCACCAATCACATAATCAACGTCCATTGATTTAATCTTATCTAGGGTTTTAATCCAACCTAATAAATCACCATCAATAATAAATGGTAACCTATCATTAAAAACTAAATCACCTACAAATATCATTTTATCAGCAGGGATATAAACTAAAAGGTCACTTTTTGTATGCGCTTTTTGATTTACATTTATTAAATGAACTTTTTTTCCATTAAAATCTAAAAGCTTTTCATTTTCTACAAAAATAAAAGGGAATACTTGAGTAGTTTTTAAAAAAGCTTCTGGACTTATTCTTTCTTGCATTCTAGTGATTTTTACTTTTGTCTCTAAAGCAAATGCACTTGAACCGACAATCTTAACACCTAGTTCAGAGTAATAACTATTTCCTAACCAATGGTCATCATGGTTGTGAGTATTTATTACATAAGATATAGGTAGATTCTTAATCTTTTTCATTTTTTTATATGCTTGTTTAGCATAAGAGTATGTAGGACCGCTATCAATCACGATATAATTGGTCCCCATATTAACAAAACAGGAGTTGGACATATTACCATTGTTACGCTCATCCATCACTTCTGATAGTCCAAAGAAACAATGAGTAAACTCATTCACTTTCTTTGGTTTAAGTGCATAATCAAATGCGGGGAGAATTTCAATACATACAAGTAATAAAAGAAGTAATTTCAAAGCATAACCTTTAATCTAAATTTATTTTTCTAGAATTTGAATTGGTACTGTGCTATAAATGCACTATCAGTGTAACCACCTTTTATTTGGTTAGACTTAGTATCACCACTTGCTAAAATATAGTTTAGAACCACTTTATGTTGATTTCTCATACGTTTAGCTTTACGAGAAAAATCTTCATAAGGCATAGACATAAAAATGTTCAAACCTAAGTAAATATTTGTTAAACTAGAATCATCTTTACCTATTCTTTGTGCATCACCTTTCATAAATTTAGTAACTAACTCTAAAGATGGAGTTACAAAGTATCCAGCAGTTGCTGTAATAACTTGCTCATCATAACCTTTTTCACCGGTAAGATTTTCTGCATTAAAATACTCTGCTTTTAAACTTAAATTTCCTAAGTTAGAATCAACACCAATATTTATATTAGAATAATCTTCACCACCTTCCTTCCCACTTGGACCTTTTGCATTTTCACTTAAAGCATAAGAAGCCTCTACATGAAGTTTTTCTGTATAATCATACATAGCACGAAGTGCATAAGAGTTTCCACCATTTTTACTACTTTTTACAACTGCACTTCTATCAGCCTGATTAGCAATCATAACATCATAACCAAAACCTTTCCATGGGCGTTCATGTCCCATCTCAAAACCATTTACTTTTCCACTTCCACCAATAGCACGACCTGAAATCATAAGACCTGTATTTCTCTCAAGTACAAGTTTTTTATCGAAACCACGCTCTGCAATATCAAGATTCCATCCTGGCATCGTAAAACTCATACCATTTGGCATTTTAATGAGACCAGCTTTAATAACAAATGCAGGATCAGCTACATAAGAGATAAAAGCATCTTTAACCATTTTTGGCATTGATGAACCATCGCCTGTTTTTCCATTTACTGCATGATCTTGATTAAAATCTAAGAATACTTTACCACGAATTTTTCCAGCTTGATATTTCCAACCAAGACGAATACGCTGTGCACCAAATGAAATTGCGGAATCTTCTCCATCTTTGATATAACCGTCACCACCACGAGCCTCAAGTTGAGAAAAACCAAACATTGTAAGTTTAGTATCCACTCCTCCAACTTTTTTCTTCATTGTATAACCAGCATTTGCTGATGTAGTCATTAACATAAGAGCCGCAGCTGATACTGCTAATTTTATTATTGAATTTTTTTTCATATTATTATTTCCTTATTGTTTAATTATAAATATATATTTAGATAAATAGATGCTAATAAGCTTAGCATCTATTTTTTATCAACAGCTTGTCGCACCTTTTACAGGGCATCCACAATTATAATCAAGTATAGTAACATTTCCAACATTACTAACATCAACTACTTTTTGTTTTTTAATATAATCACGAGTTACATCATAGACTGCTCTAATCTTGTCTTCTTGAAGATTTGTACCAGCATTTTGTAAATTTCCACCCCATGAAGAAACAACATAGGTTTTATTTAAATCTATTGGCTTACCACCAATCATAAGTTTACTTATTCTTTTTCCAGCTTTTCCAGCCACTTCAATACTATAAGTAACTCCACCAAGGCGACTCATATCTCCACCTTGCTGATAAAGAGGGTTTGCGTTAAATACATTGTCTGCAATATCTTCTAGCAAATTAGCAATCTGTTTACCTTTTAAATCAAAAGTATATACATTTGGATATGTGATACCACACATTTCGTATACATTTTCCATTAAAATATCTTCACCTGCTAAAACAGTTGTCCCCCATCTATATCCAGGGGTAAATGCCATATCACACTTCATCTCATCTAAAATCGCATTATTTATCAACTCGTCAAATGTTGAGAAAAATGTATCTCTTTTGTATAAAGTGTTTTTAGTTGTACCTAAAACTTCGCTAAACTCTTTGTCAAATGGTGCATAAAGCTTATTGACAAGTGCAACACCCTCTGGATCTGCTGGAATCATATTTGAAGCTATAGGAACTAACTTATACTCATAGTCAATTACTTTTCCATTTTTAGCATCTATATCTAAACGACCTATGTATTTACCATGACTACCAGCGATAACGATAACTGTACCATTAACTGTAATAGGTTTTGGTGATGGGTCATGGGTATGTCCACTTAAAATAAAGTCAATACCATGAACCATACGAGCCACTTCTTGATCAACACTAAATCCATCATGAGAAATAACAACAACACAATCAACCTTATGCTCTTTTCTTAACTCATTTACATAATCTTGAAGCGTATCAGGTCTGATACCAAAACTCCAACCTTCTGTAAACTCTTTAGGGTTTGCAGTAGAGGTAAATGGAAATGCTTGACCAATGATACCAATCTTCGCTCCACCTCTATGTTCAATAGTATATGGTTCAAAAATAAGTTCTTCATACTCATCAGCAAAAGGATCATTACCAACAACATTTTGAGCCACAAACTTTGCATCTAACATTTCAAGCAGTTCCATCACTCTTTCTTTACCATAAGTAAATTCCCAATGTCCAGTCATAACATCAACACCGAGATAATTTTGTGCCTTAACGATAGCCTCACCACGAGTTTTTAAGGCTACTCCTGTACCCTGCCATGTATCTCCAGAGTCAAGGAAAAGAACATTCTCTTTTCCTCTTTCTTTTCTTACATGATCAAGATATGTTTTCATATGAGCTATTCCGCCCATTTTACCGAACTTCTTCGCTAATGTCTCAAAATCAACGTGAGTATCAAAATAAGCATCAAGTGAGCTAGGCTCTAACCCATAATGCTTTGCAAAAGCTTCACCACATAAAAAACCAGGTGTTCCAGTTAGGTTTGGAGCAGACAATAATGTAGATGGCTCTCTCCAATATAGTGGCTTTATATGCGCATGAATATCACACATATGCAACAATGTAAAATTACCTTTAGCATTAAAAGCATAAATATCTTTGAGCGATATTTGTGATGATGTTTTTGGACTTGCGTTCCCTGCTGTTGCAGCACTCAATCCAAGAACAGTTGCAATATGCATAAAGTCTCTTCTAGAAATATCCATATTTATTCCTTATCTTTTTAGACCTGGAATTGCTATTTCCGAGCCCTTTGCTTGATGTGTTAAATAAACTTCAAGTGCGACCATCTCTTCTGAACCCAAAGGTATTACTTTTAAGAGTGCATTTTTCATACAACCTTGAAAACGTCTAGGTAAAGTTCTAAGAGATGACTTAGTCATTCTATATGCAGGCCATGTAGCAGCAACTGCCACACCTTTAGAACTTAAATCTGGTAGTGGTTGTGTTCTTAAAACAGTTCCAATAACTTCATCTGAATGACAAGAGTTACAGGCTAAACCTCTTCCACCACGAGGTGTCATATAATTGTTTTCACCCATAGCATACGATTTTTTCATGTGCTTATTTGCATTAATATCAATATTGATATTTTCACCATTTGCAATTGATTTTACATAAGAACTTAATTCAAACATTTTTGAACTTTTGAGTTTAAATGGTTTATGCCCATGTTTATGCATAAGTCCTTGTAAAGATTGACTAATGGTAACAACTTGTTTAAAGTCTTCAATATAACGAGGGAAACCTGCTATGTATTTAGCTAAATCATCCTCAGTTACCTTGTAAAATGTTGCTAAAGCAGCATCTCCACCCACTAACTCTTCAAGTAATTCATTTCCACTCTCAACTAAAATATCCGCTGGATTATTTTCTAACATTTCTATATACATTGCACGATCAGAATCACTCATCGCAAATGATTCTCCTCCAAAAGACAATGAAGAAAGAAGAGCGATAGACAATACTATTTTAATTCCTGATTTCATTAATTATCCTTTTGGTTTAATCTTTTTACTTTTCTCATTAGCTTCGCCAGTATTATCTGTATATGTTACAGTAAGATTACCCTTACCATTTATTTTCATATATGTTGTAAATACTGGGTTAGTAGACAAAGTTTCCCATACATTTAAAGTTGTTATAACCTTTCCGCTATACGTAAACTTTACATGATTTATATATTTAGCTGGCAACAATTGCTTAGTTTTTTTATCTTTACGTGTTCCAGTTTCCATTGGATGCATAACCATAAAACTTACTTTTACAATGTCACCATCTTTATATTTTTTTGGTTTGATTTTAATCAGTGATTTTCTTTTTGCCATTTTTATTTCCTTAATTTATTTTTTATTAATTTATAAGTTGATAATCAACCACAACCACCAATAGTTACTTTCACACCTTGAGATGCTATTAAAAAATCTCCATTACTTAATGCAATTACTGCTGAGACTTCTTGCGTTCCATTGAGCTTTACCCGAGTAGCAAGCATTGCTTTACCGTTTGCTGGAGTTAAATAAGCATCAATACATCGTGCATTACCATTTTTACTTACTAAGATATGAATAGCTTTTACATGATCAGCATCAGTCATCGGGGAATCAACTGTAACAGTTACAGGTACAACAGCACCATTTTCAGCAATTTCTGGAACTTTCAAATGCACTTTTTTTGAACTATTTGCTGATTTACCACCAGTAATTGCATCTAAAGCATCTTTATAACTAATCGTATTTCCTGGCTTTGGTGCAGATGCGAAACTCATTGTTGGTGTTATTGTTGCAGCTACTACAGCGGCAGAACCTAAGTGTTTAAAAAAATCTCTTCTTTTCATAATATTCCTTTATTTTGGTGCTAAGATATATGACGTAAGGTCACAGACTTCACTTGACGAGAATAAACCATTTGCTAAATTAATAGTCATAAGTGATTTTGAATTTAAGGCACGAGCATCTGCGATTTGTTGATAAACATACTGAGCATCTCTAACACCACTATCTACAAACATTTTTTTATATCCAACTAAAGATGGACCTACATTACCCGGACCTACTGATCCTTCAATATCATGACAAGCTATACAATTACCATATTGTTTTGATGGTATTTTATCTCCAGGAAGATATGTTTTACCTGGCTGCATCTGCTTACGAGATAGTCCTTTAGGTGGATTTTTTTTCGCTTTTTTCCCATTTAAGTTATTAAATAAAAAAGCACCTCTTGCTATAGATTCTGAATTTGTTGTCACACAATTAGCAGGCATTTTAAAGTGCTTTGCAGGTGGCAATAAATCTTTTTTAATCAACTTACTTGCATCTGGATGTTGTATGACGCTACTATAATCAGCGGCTACAAGGGATCCTGCAAGAACTAATGACATAAGCAAAGTTTTTTTCATTATCTTTCCTCTTAAGGTTTTCTTCATTATTTTTCCTCTTAAGTTAGTTTCAAGAGTTAGTATAACTGTAGAATGTAAAATTTATGTAAAATTTGTTTTATTTATATATCTTTTGGAGACATTAATGGAAATATGTAGAGAAATGTACTTCCTTTTTTGAGAGTAGAGTTTATTTTCAACTCTATACCAAGTTCATTGATAATAGATTTTACAATATTAAGACCTATACCAAATCCTCCTTTTCCAGTATCTTCACGATAATATCGACTAAATATTTTTTTAACATTTTCAATACCTACACCATAATCTCTAAAACTTAAATGACATTTCCCCTCTTTCATATAAAGCTTTATATCAATCCTTGAATTTTCATAAGAGTATTTAATTGCGTTAGATATAGTATTATCTATAACCCGTTGAAGTTGTTTAGGATTCATCTCTATCTTCAAGCATTTTGCAATTTCAGAATTAATTTTAAGTTCTTTCATCTTTCCAACTTCACTAAAATAATCAATTCTATCTTTTAAAAATTCTGTTATATCAATCTCTTCTTTTTCATACTTTAATCTATCATGTTTTATAAGGTAATCCATATCATTATATATATTAGATAAAACCTTTGTTGCGGCTTTCATTCTATTCATATATTTATTAGCAGGATTTTTTCTATTATAAAGATCTATATTAACACTGATTATTGATAAAGGTGTGTTTATCTCGTGCATAGAGTCTTTAATAAAATTATCTAAGGTTTTATTGAGTTTTTTATAAGGTTTTGCAAAACTTTTCAAAAAGTATATACTAAGTATAAATACAAGGATAATCATAGTTAAAAGAATTAACATAAGTTTTTCATAGACTATAGAAAAAGAGATTTGATTTTTTACTATAAGATACTTAGCATCAAAGTATCTTGCTTTTGGAAGTTTAATAATCAAATAAGCATTATGATTATCTAAATGGTAAGGATCTTTAAAATATTTTATTTTATATTCTATTAAAGAAAAAATTGGCTCAAATTTTTCATTGTACAAGCCTGATTTAAATGTATTAAATCTTGGATACTCAAAATATTCTTCGTTTTGATTATACTCTTGCATTGCTTTTATGACTAAAAGGGACTTCTCTTTAAGTAATAATTCATTTTTTATAGAGTGTATATTTTTCATATAAATAAAATAAAAGAATAAAGGTATCAAAAAAACGATTGATATTAATGCCGTATAAATCAGTGCATATTTTGCTGAATAATGGTTACCTTTCAATTATATACCCCAAACCTCTTCTATTTTGAATTATTTTACCGGGTAATCTTTTACGTAAATTATTAAGTTGTACTCTTATCGTAGCAGGTTCTACATACTCTCCCCAAACTTCATCTTGAAGCATTTCTGTTGAGACTACAGCATTTTTATTTTTGATAAGTGATTCTAAAATATCAAGTTCTGTTTTTCTAAGAACTATTTCCTTATCTCCAAAGAGTAACTTTCTTTTTTTCATATCATAAGTTACTTGATCATTGATATGTATAACAGAACTATTCTCCTCAAGTAAATTTGCTAAGGCTTGTTCTATGCGTAATTCTAATTCTTCTAAATCAAATGGCTTTCGTATATAATCACAACATCCTCTTTTATAACCCTCTTTTAAGTCATCTATATCAATCATAGATGTTAAAAAAATCGTTGGAACATTTTTGCCATTTTGTTTAATCTTTTTTAAAAGTTCAAAACCATTTAAAGAGGGTACATTTACATCTAAAAGTAAAATGTCATACGACTTATTATAAATGGCATCATGAGCTTCCTCTCCATCCATAAAACCATCAACTTCATAGCCTATATCACTTAAAAATTCTTCTATACTAATACGCAATGAGTATTCATCTTCTAACAATAATATTTTCATTTAATTTTCCCATTTATCTTTTTAACAATATTTCTATTTAGCATTATCTGAATGAGTTCATCTTTCGTAAGTTTGTCAAATTTTTCATAAGATTCATCTAAAAATACTTGCCTATCCTCTTTACTAATTACATCTTGTAGGTATAGCATGGAGTTTGCAGAATAACTTTCATACACATTATTTTTGTATTTTTCTTTTTTTACTACATCATAAAGACCATTTCTAGTCACATTAATTAAAAAAGATATATCATCTTCTGGCTTTCTAAAATACTCTAAATATCTCTCTGGTAAAACAAAAACAAATCCGCCTATAGATTTATGATTTCCATCATACATTGTTTGAAAAAATATATATTTATTATCTACATACAGAGTCTTAGCTAGTTTTAACTCTTGAAAATCAATCTTATTTAACATTTGAGTATGATTATAATTATAGTCCCTATTAGAAAGTATATACTCATCAATTGTTAAGTTTTGCATCATCAAAACAGCACTATCTGCATGTTTTACATCAAGTAAAACATATAAATCAACTCCAATAGAACTAAAAAAATTTGTAATTGATTTAAAAAATGATATTATCTCTACAAAACCTAAAAAAACATCATCTTTATATATAGGGACTGTAGCTTTAATCCCCAAACGTCTTCCAATTTCAATTGATGTACGAGGTGTTCTATGTGTTTTAAAATAATCAAAGTCAGTTCTAAAATCACCAATAGGCATTCCAGTATATATATCATCCCAACTTCTTGCAAAAATATTATGTTCTTTGGTAATGATTTGCGATCGAATAAGTATATTTGTATTTTTATTAATTGTTTTTGTAATTTTTGAAAGTATAGTATAAGCTAAGTCTTCATCATCATTTTCTAAAGCATTTATAATACCTTTGTTCTGTGATAAAAAAAGAGCCATTTTAAGGTCATCCATTTTATGATAATTTAGCCTAGAATTTAATGTCATTATAATTTGATCCATTATATTGTAAATTTTTTCTTCTTTAATTTCATTTTTATAGTAAATAAAACCAATGGAAGTGATACTTGCTAATACAAGGAAGACTGAAATTATGATTTTTAAGATTTATTCTCCTTCGTATGGATCATAGTGAAAAGTTGTAGGATTCTTTATCTTAGTTGTTTGTGTTTTAAGAGTTTTTATTGTTGTTTCTTTTTCTTTTGTGTAAAATATACTATCTTTTTCAAAGCCCATTATTACATTGGAGCATGCGTTTAATAATATACTTAATATCATAACTAAAAAAATAGTTTTTATGTTAGTAGCATAAATCTTGAACAGCAATTTTTGTTCTCACTTTTGAATTTTATTATAGACTTATATTAGACTTGTTAGAAAATATTGCTTTATATTCTGAATAAAAATATGATGCTGGATACTCAGTAAAATATATAGTTATTCTATTCCAATATCTCATATTTTATGTGTAAGTATATCTAAATGCTATTTAAATAAGTAGCTAAACAAATTAGACTTCTTGCAAAACTCCTCTATACCTCAGAGAGCTAAGAAGGACTAAAATTGTGTAAAACAAATTTTTATTCCTAGCCTAAGCTAAGGGTAAAATATTTTTTTATGCAAGGTTAGTACGTACTGTCCCTTCCATAGGACACTTTATAGAGAGCCTTACTCAGCGTCAAAGAACCCCAACCGTAGCTTTGGCGACGCTTGAGAACATTTACTTTGATTAAAACTCTCTATAAAGTGCTAAGGCATATAGGAGTTTTGCAAGAAGTCTATTTAATCTTATATGTACTTCCATAAGCAATAATATTTTTTTCAACATAGTTTTTCATATTTTCAGTAGACTTATAAGCATCAAATTCTATCCAGGTAATACTTCATAAATTTCCAAAGTTGTTCTATAAGGTTTAGCTGTGAAGAGTATGGAGGTAAATAGAAGATTCTTAAGCCTTTTTCTTCCCATATTTTAATAGACTTCTTGCAAAACTCATTTTCCACCAAGCTCAAATCCACGGTCAAAATTAACTAATCCACATATCAGATTGAAGCGAAGATTGAACCTTTTTCTACGGTTACGATATTTCTGTTTAAGGATTTGAAAAGTCTTTAATTTAGCATTGATATGTTCAACACATATGCGAGCTGAAGCTTCTCTTTTATTTTGATTTTTTTGTGTATCAGTTAATGGATGTAGCTTTGATTTCTTATATGGTATTTGAGTGTTATTATGTTGCTTTTTAATACCAAGATAGCCTAAATCTACATAGATACAAGTTTGAGGTTTCACAGGTAAATCACTCTGTTTAAAGAGTTTAAAATCATGAGTAGTACCTTTGCATGTATGAGCACAAATAATACGTTCATCCTTGTCAATAACGATTTGCCCTTTTAGTGTATGGTTTCTTTTCTTCCCTGAGTAGTAATCTCTTTGCTTTTTTTTGGTCGTTGTATGGGGGACTCTGTAGCATCAATGACGATAAACTCTAAGTCCACATCATCTCCATATAAAGCACGTTTACTTGGTAATGAAAACTTTCCAGATTTTATTAAAACATCTTCAACTTCTCTTACTATTGAAGAACCTGTAGATTCACTTACTCCATAATCAAAACCAATATGTTCTAAGGTTCTATATTCTCTGTAATAACTTAACATTAATAGTACTTTTTCTTTTGAATCTAAACTTTTTCTACCACCAACTCCATGGTTTTTAGTTCTCTCTTTTTCATAGGCTATAAATACTAAAAGCATTTCATTAAATGTATCTTTATTTACACCAATAAGACGCTTAAAATTCTTCGGTTCTTTCTTCTGTAATTTTTCATATTTATTCATATCAATCTGATAGCATTTTTAGTTCCTACTTTTAGAGTTTTGCAAGAAGTCTGTTGAACTATACTTAACGATACTCGCGTAGACAAGTCAAATTAACATTAAATCTAAATCTTTTACATAAGATGTTAGCTATGAATTTATTTATGCTCTCTTACTTATTTTAAGCATTTTTAATATGTCACCTTTTGTAAATTTGAAGGTTTAGATTATCGTAACATCAGTAAAGAAAAGTTAGTAACAAAAAAAAATATTGTAAAAAGCTATCAAGTTGAGAGGGTTTAGGCTTTCTTATCCAGAGTTTAAAACAAGTTTCATCTATTTACCTTGACTTTAGCCTATTCACAATAAGTAGCTAAAAGTCCATTTTTGAGTTCATTATAAGTCTCTTCACCTTTAAGCTTTTTGACTATTTTCAGTGCAAAGCATATAGAAGTTGCAGGTCCCCTAGATGTCATAACATTTCCATCTTCAACAACCATTGACTTATCACCTTGATAACCATCTAATCTTATCTTTTCTTCAGCTGATGGGTAGCATGTATAGTTGTGTTTAAGTACTCCAGCTTTGTGTAGAGCAAAAGGTGCGGCACAAATGGCTGCTATATATTTTCCTAAACCATCCATCTCTTTTAACATATTTTGTACAATCTTATTTTCTGCTAGTCTATTTGTCCCATCCCATCCACCAGGAAGAACCATCATATCAAAAATATCTGTTACGACATTGTCCAAAGAGACATCTGCCTCAATAACGATACCATTTGCTCCTTGGACAAGAGCGACATGATCAAGTGAGGCTACAACAACATCTATATGTGCACGCCTCAATACGTTTATAATTGTAACAGCCTCTATCTCTTCAAAACCTTTGGCTAGGGGTACTAATACTGTAGTCATAATATCTATCCTTTTTTTAAATTCTCTAAAATCTTAACTAGAGCTTCATTGATAACTTGTATATTTTAATGATTTATTTAGTTTCTAGCTAAAGATTAATACATCTTACCATTATTTAAGTATAATATCAAAATCTTACACAAGGTAATACTCCAATAATGATAAACTATGAAACAATAAAACCTATACTTTTTAAGCTTCAAGCAGAAACAGCACATCACCTAGTAGAATGTATTTTAAGAGTTCCAAATATTTGTCAAATTCCATTTAACCCAATCCTAAAATCTCACTTTATCGCCGATGATATACTTACTCAAAATATTTTTGGAAGAGATTTTTTAAACCCTATTGGTTTAGCTGCTGGATTTGATAAAAATGCGACTATGATTCGTGGTATACAAATTTTAGGATTTGGTTTTAGCGAGATTGGAACTGTAACGCCAAAGGCTCAACTTGGAAATCCAAAACCCAGAATGTTTCGCCACATTGAAGAAGAAGCTATCCAAAATGCTATGGGATTTAACAATGATGGAGCGTATCCTGTTATAAAACGCTTAAAAAATCGTTTTCCTTTTACGACACCTATTGGTATCAACATTGGTAAAAATAAAATAACTCCAGAAAAAGAAGCCATTAATGATTACACCCACCTCATTAAATCTTTTGATGGATTAGGGGATTATTTTGTTATAAACATCTCCTCTCCAAATACTCCAGGTTTAAGAGATTTACAAAATGAAGAGTTTATATCTAGCTTGTTTAGCGAGGTAAAGGCTCTTACAAAAATGCCTATACTTCTAAAAATAGCACCTGATATGAGTATAGAAGATGCAGTATCGCTAAGTAAAATGGCAGTAGAAAAAGGTGCTGATGGGATTATCGCTACGAATACGAGTACAGACTATTCTTTAGTGAAAAATCCTAAAGATATAGGGGGTATTAGTGGTGCAGCTTTAAAAGAAAAAAGTTTTAAAATCTTTGAAGCAATAGCAAAAGAACTTTTTGGAAAAACTATTCTTATCTCTGTAGGTGGTATTGATTCAGCTCATGAAGCCTACAAACGGATTAAAGCAGGTGCTTCACTGGTTCAGATTCTTAGCGGTCTAATTTTTCATGGTCCAGATATGATAATGAACCTTAATAAAGAGCTTATTGAATTACTTAAAGCTGATGGTTACGACAATATTACACAGGCAATAGGCATAGATAGAAAAGAGACACTCAATGCTAATTCATAAAATACTACTCACAACACTAATCTTAGGAACACTTATGTCATCATCATTACCAAAATACGAAACTAAAACACTCAAAAATGGACTACAAATAGTTGTTATCCCACTTAAAAATTCTACAAATGTTATCTCTACAGATATATTTTATAAGGTTGGAAGCAGAAATGAGATTATGGGTAAAACAGGCATCGCACATATGCTTGAACACATGAACTTCAAATCTACAAAAAATCTCGATGCAGGAGAGTTTGATAAAGAAGTAAAAAGTATAGGCGGTGTTAATAACGCATCAACAAGCTTTGACTATACTCATTATTATATTAAATCTAGTACGGATAATCTTGGAAAATCTCTCTCTCTTTATGCAGAGCTTATGCAAAACCTTAAACTTAAAAATAAAGAGTTTCAACCAGAGCGAGATGTAGTTGCTGAAGAAAGACGATGGAGAACTGAAAATAATCCAACAGGTTACCTTTATTTTGCACTTTTTAATGCTGCTTATGTTTACCATCCTTACCACTGGACACCTATAGGTTTCATGAATGATATTCAAACATGGACAATCCAAGATATAAAAGATTTTCATAAAACATACTACCAACCAAATAATGCGATTTTAATCGTAACTGGAGATGTAAATCCAAAAGATGTATTTAAAAAAGCTAAAAAAGAGTTTGGAAAGATTGAAAATAAAGTAAAAATTCCTAAATTTGAGTTTGTAGAACCAGAACAAAATGGTGCAAGACGTGTAATACTGAACAAAGATAGTGAAGTTGAAATTGTCGCTATCACTTTTCATATTCCTGATTTTAAAGATCCTGATCAAGTAACTTTAAGTGTAATTTCTGAGATACTTTATTCTGGAAAAAGTTCACGACTTTATAAAAGGCTTGTAGATGAAAAGCAAATGGTAAACACTGTGTATGCTTATAACATGGAAAATATCAATCCAGGTTTATTCATATTTTTAGCAGTATGTAATCCTGGTGTAAAAGCACAAGATGTAGAGGCCCAACTCATACAAGAGATAGAGCTTATGAAAACAACAAAGGTTACAAAAGCCGAACTAAATAAAGTGAAGATAAATACAAAATCTGATTTCATATATTCACTAGAGAGTTCCACTTCTGTTGCTAATCTTTATGGAAGTTACCTAGTACGTGGGGATATATCACCGCTCCTTAGTTATGAGAATGATGTTAAAAATATAACAGCTTCAAAGGTGCAAACCGTAGCAAAAAAATATTTTAATTTTGATAAATCAACTACTATTATCCTAAAAAAAGGAAACTAAGATGAAATACATTTACACAATACTTTTTTCTCTTTTACTAAGTGGATGCCTAGCTAAAGCACCCATTACAGATAGAAATCAAATTGTTTTTATGTCTGAGGGTGACGAACATGCTATGGGTGCAAAAAGTTATAAAGAGTTTATATCAAAGGCTAAAATTTCAAAAAACAAAGCTCAAACACAGCGTATAAAAAGAATTGGTAAGCGTATTGCAAAAGCTGCTAAGAAACCAAACTTTGAATGGGAATTTAATCTAATTGATGATGAACAAGTAAATGCTTGGTGTATGCCTGGTGGTAAGGTTGTTGTATATACCGGAATTCTTAAGATGGCTAAAAATGATGATCAATTAGCAACTGTAATGGCACACGAAGTTGCCCATGCACTTGCTCGTCATGGAGCTGAAAGAATGAGTCATCAACAAATCTCTTCAGGTGTAAAACAACTAGGCAACATACTTTTAGAGGCAACTGCTCCAAAATATGCCGGTACATTTAATAGTGTTTATGGATATGGTGCGAAATATGGTGTTATGCTTCCATTTAGTAGAAGTCATGAGCATGAGGCGGATGAGATAGGAATACATCTAATGTATAAGGCTGGTTACGATATGAATGAAGCTATAAAGTTTTGGCAGAATATGAAATCTGCCAAAGGTAAAGCTCCTGCTGAGTTTCTGTCAACTCACCCAAGTGATGATAATAGAATAAAATCTATACAAAAGACTATAGATAAAATACAAAAAAATAAAAAATAAGTTTACCTTTCATAATGGTAGTACTTATCATTTAAATACTCGGTAACACTTTCCGTATCTTCATTAAACCATGGAACTGCACTATTTCTAGCACAAGCTTTCACACTTCTGGATAAGATAAGATAACTATTTATCTTATCTTCCTTATGTTTAAAGTCTTCACTTTTATGGCATCGCATACAGTCAGCCTCTTCAAAAAGTACTTTTCCTTCTTTTATATCCGCTTGTAATAAAGTACTCAATATCATAGTACTTACAATAATCATTAATTTTAAATATTTCATTATAAAACCTCCGTAGTATATTTACTTAAATTATAGCAATTACTTATAAATATATTCTTAAATAAACTTTACTATTTATTAATCTAACGAATTAGATTCTATACACAGAATAGTTAGTATCTTACTTATGTATTATTTCAAAAAAAATTGGAGATAAAATGAAAATAATTCAAAAAACACTACTAGGGCTTCTTATTACTTTACTTTTTATAGGCTGTAGTTCAGACAAAGAAATTAACGAGAATGTAGAACCATCATTAGTTGTTGGTAAGTCTCTAAAGCTTTCACTCAAAGATCAGTTTGACAAGGCTCATACACTTGATACAACAACTAGTAAAGTAATTTTTGCTTTTTCAAAAGATATGGCACACATAGTAAATGATTACCTTCAAACAAAAGAAGCTTCATATCTAGCTGATAATAATACACAATTTGTTGCAGATGTAAGTTCCGCACCCTCTATCATTAAAAGTATGTTTATTCTTCCTGGTTTAAAAGATTTTAAACATACTGTTTTACTTTTAAATGAAAGCGAAGTGGCTGCCCCATTTAAAGCAGAAATTGATGTGAAAAAAATTGTTATTGTTTATGTAAATAATGCTTCAATCACAAATATTGAGACTATTAGCACTAAAGACGAGTTAATAGCTAAAATAGAAGCTAAATAACCCCCTTTTTTACTTAGTTCAATAAGCACGATACTTCGTCGTGCTTTTATTCATATAATTACTATTTTTAATACTTTTTCGATATAATCTTTTCATTAAATTTTACAAGGCTAATAAAAGATGAATATTGTAACAGGTTCTTCAACAGCACTTATAACCCCATTTAAAAATGGTAAATTAGACGAGCAGACTTATGCAGCTCTTATACAAAGACAAATTAAGCATGGTATGGATGCTGTTTGTCCTGTTGGAACAACAGGTGAGAGTGCTACTCTTAGTGCAGATGAAGATATTCGATGTATGGAAATTGCAGTTGAAATTTGTAAGGGAACAAATACTAAAGTTCTCTCAGGTGCTGGAAGTAACTCTACAGCAGAGGCGATAAATACTGCAAAAAGAGCTCTTGCTTGTGGAGTAGATGCGATTTTTTCCGTTGCTCCTTATTATAATAAACCATCGCAAGAAGGAATTTATCAGCATTATAAAGCGATTGCTGAGTCCGTTCCTAATCTTGCATTTATGCTTTACAATGTACCAGGTCGTACAGTAAGTGACATCTTACCTGAGACCGTTATCAGACTCTTTGATGATATTAAAAATATTTACGGAATTAAAGAAGCAACTGGAAGTTTAGAAAGAACCATTGCCCTACTCTCCCAAAGACCTGAGCTTAAAGTATTTTCTGGTGATGATGCTATTGATTACCCAATCTTAGCGAATGGTGGAGCTGGGATTACTTCTGTTACTTCAAACTTAATGCCAGATTTAAAAAGTGAACTTGTAAGACTAGCCTTAGCAGGTGATTTTTTAGGTGCTAAGGCTATCAATGATAAACTTTACCCTCTCAATTCAGTGATGTTTTGTGAATCAAACCCCATGCCAATCAAAGCCGCTATGTACATAGCAGGGTTAATACCAACGCTTGAGTATAGACTTCCTCTGGTAGCTCCCTCATTACAGAGCATGAAAAAAATTGAAGAAGTTATGAAAAATTATGAGATTAAAGGATTATAGTATGTTAAAAGAAAAGACCCTGTTTGTATCTGGTGGTACTCGTGGAATTGGTAAAGCTATAGTTTACGCATTCGCACAGCGTGGATGTAATGTTGCATTTACCTATGCTACAAATGCTGATATAGCAGATGAAATCATCGCAGACGTAGAAGCAAAATATAGCATCAAAAGTCGTGCTTACAAACTAAATATTTTAGAACCACTTACATACAAAGATGTATATAAAGAGTTTGATGAAGACTTCGATAGATTAGATTTTTTCATCTCAAATGCTATTATTTCTGGTCGTTCTGTTGTTGGTGGTTTTGCTCCCTTTATGAGACTTAAACCAAAGGGGCTTACAAATATCTGGACAGCTACTGTTTCTGCCTTTGTTGTAGGAGCTCAAGAAGCCGCAAAGAGAATCGAAAAAGTTGGTGGTGGTTCTATAATCTCTATGAGTTCAACTGGAAACCTTGTCTATACTCCAAACTATTCTGGTCATGGTACAAACAAAGCGGCAGTTGAGACAATGGTAAAATACGCAGCCGCTGAACTCGGTGAAAAAAACATCCGTGTAAATGCAGTAAGTGGTGGTCCAATTGATACCGATGCTTTGAAAGCATTTCCAAACTATGAAGAGGTAAAAGCAGAGGTTGTCAAACGCTCTCCACTTTCTCGTATGGGTGAAGTAACAGATTTAACAGGTGCGTGTGTTTTTCTTTGTGAGAACAACTCTAGCTGGCTTACTGGTCAAACTATCGTAATTGATGGTGGTACTTCTTTTCAATAAGTATTTTAATTACTTAATATTATGAGTCTTTTATCAATTTTTACAGATTTAAATCCAAACTCATTTTTTATCCATTCAAAAGTTTTATTTGAATAAAAAAATACATGAGTGGGGTCATTTTTATAGTACCATGAACTAAAATCAATCTTTTCATCGTAAAGTTCACTCATAAGATACATCTTCGCATTTTCTTTGAGTAATTTTTTTAATAATTTAAATTCTTTATAGGGTGTATAAAAATGTTCAATTACCTCACAAGAAGATACGTAATCATATTTTTTCTCTAAGAATTCTGGATATATATGGAAATATGGATCATAGTTTTTTATATCATAACTATGTTCTTTTAAAACAACTGATATTATTGCTGAAGTCCCAGCACCAAAATCTAAACCCTTGTCTGTACTTTTAAAATCATTTAAAATAGATAATACGATAGGGTTTACAAATTTTCTATATCCTGCGTCTGCTGTATTATCATCATGTAATTCATACCTTTGTTTTTCAGACTCTAAGTCTGGTTTATTTTCTTCATCTACATAAACTCCATCACATACACTGCACTTATAATAAATCTCTTGTTCTTGAAAAAAAATTTCATTTTTACTAGAGCATAAGGGGCAAATAGTTTTCAATTTATCTCCTTTTGCATAGTTATTCTCTTACATACTCTTGAAGTAAATTATATTAAGTCAAAAAAGTATCGTGGAGTAGTTTATAGTGAATTCAAAAATCAAGATAAAAGTTATTATATCTGTTCTAAACTAAATATAATGTCCCTAGAAAAACAAACTAGGTAAATCCCATGAAAAATAAAACAAACCTTAACCTAAGATTTTTTGCTCAAATAATTCAGATGTGAAATCATCTCTATTCTGGCAATTCCGTTTCATAAGTACCTAACAAAAATTAATGTCATATTTTGAACCAAAGAAATTAAGCACTTATCTTGTATATGCTGATTAAAGCTTTCAAAAGAGTCTAAAACATTTCAATAGGATTAAGTTCAGGTGAATATGGAGGAAGATAAAGTAAATGTAATCCAAGTTTTTCCCATTCATCAATTTTTTCTTTAAATTTTTTACTGGTGTGTATGGATGCATTATCCAATACACAGATTGTAGTTTTTGTGATTTGCTTGGCGAAGTCATCAAAAGATCTTTTGTTTGTGTGTTTAAAAATCCTAAAACATTAATTCTTTTGCTAAAACGGTTTGCTGGAATTTTCAATGGTTCTCCTATCGGTGACCATCTATATGGAATATTAGAGTTAAGCGAAAACCCACTTTCGTCATAAAAGTATAGTTCACAAACTCCTTGTTTTACCCATCCTTTAATCATTTTCAACTAAGCATATTTGTCAAAGTACTTTTTTCATTTACTATTTTTCATGATAGACTTTTTAGCTCGTTTATAACTCATGCCTATTTGCTTTAAAAACCTTTTAAGAGTTCGTAATGTAATTTTAAGTGCTGGAAACTCTTGTGTAAATGCAAGAAAAATTCCATTTAGATTATGCTTTTTTTATATGAATCTTTATACTCTGTGCATGCTCTTGAATGCTTAATAGCGACTTTCTTCCACGACTCCAAAGCTTATGAATACTTTTTAGATTGTCATTATCAAATCTATCAAACCAACGATAAAGAGTCCTTTGTGAAACATCTATAATTTTTGCTATCTCTGGTATTTTTATACCTTGTGCTCTTCTTCTACTCTTATATCTTCTATCTGTTTTCACTATTGTTTGCAGTGCTTTGGTGATTTAATGCTATATATTTCATACTGTTCATATAGCAATTTTCATTCCTACTTTTATGTCATTTATTTTTGTTAGACACTTATAAGAGTTGTGGAGAGGTGTTTAAAATTATCTTTAAGTCCTATATTTAGAACTTTAAGCCACATTTTTGATAGGCTAGGTATAATTTTAAACATAAATTGAATCTCTTTTTATACTACCCCAAGAAAACCAAACAACATTTCAAAAGTTTTTATTTCATATACGATAAAATAAGAATAATAAAGTGAGGGTAGAAAGATGAGCAGAAAACGGACAACTTATTCAACAGAGCTAAAAACAAAATTGGTTTTAGAGCTTCTTAAAGAGGAAAAAACTCTTATAGAAATAGCTAAAGATAATGGTATTACACCCAATAATCTCAAAAACTGGAAGAAGCTATTTTTAGAGAATGCAGAGATGGCAATGGAACCTTCCAAAGTTGTAAAAGAGTATAAAGATGAAACTAAAAAACTTCAAGAAAAAATAGATGAATACGCAAAAACAGTAGGACAATTAACAGTGGAGAATAACTGGATGCGGGGAAAGCTGAGAAGCTCGGACTTATCTAGTAAAAAGGCTATGATAAATTTCGAGTTAAAGAGATTATCCGTAGTACAACAGTGTGCGATACTAGATATTAGTAGAAGTTCGCTTTACTATATACCTGTAGTCAGCGAACATAAAGAAACCATCAAGGAGGAGATAAAATCTATCTTTGAAGAGATACCAATATATGGAGCTAAGAAGGTGCATTACCAGTTACTAGAGAATGGTTTCAGTGTAAGTTTAAACACAGTGCAGAGTTATCGCAAAGAGTTAGGATTAAAGGCTATACTAGCTGTAAGAGAGCCTATTTCCTTAACTCTAGCTAATATACAACATCCTAAGTTCTCCTATAAGCTTAGAGGGATAAATATTACAAGAGCTAATCAAGTATGGAGTACAGATATTACCTATATTAAAATCAATGGTGGCATGGTTTATCTTGCAGCTATCATTGATTGGTACTCTAAAGCTGTTCTTTCATGGAAAATATCCAATACAATGGACACTGACCTTGTTATGGGAGTACTCAATGAAGCACTTCTTAAATATGAAAAACCAGAGATATTTAATACTGATCAAGGGAGTCAATATACTAGCTATATTCACACCCAAACACTTAAAGATAATGGCATTACTATCTCAATGGATGGTAAAGGTAGAGCTACTGATAATATTTGTATTGAGAGGTTCTGGAGAAGTGCTAAAGTTGAAAGAATTTATCTAAATCAGTACAACACAATTAAGGAACTAAAAGAGGATGTATCGGATTATATGGACTTCTACAATTATAAAAGATTTCATGAAACACTGAACTATAAAAAACCAATGAATGTTTACTTGGAGAGTTTACAAATAAATGATGAGAACTATACTGAAAATGTAGTAGCTGTTTCATAAAGTTACAGGTTAGAGGTGAATAAGGAATTTGGAAATGTTGTCTTGACTTATTGGGGTAGTATATTTAGCTTAAATATTATGAGCTAAACTTAAAAAAATTATGAGGGATATAATCAATCATGAACTCTAATAAGTACTTCAATGTTAGATAATATAATAAAACAGCTTAGTTTCTTTACAGCTTTTGTTTTAGCTATTTTAGTCCTCTTAGTAGTGTATGATGCCACTGCACGGTATCTCTTTTCAGGTGGTTCTATTGCCCTTCAAGAACTAGAATGGCATCTCTTTGATGTTGTTATCTTATTTGGAATTGCTTATACACTAAGAGAAAATGCTCATGTTCGTGTAGATATTTTTTATGAATTATATCCACCGAAAATGAAAGTACTTATCAATCTAATTGCTTCTTTATTTTTTATACTTCCTTTTTCTTTACTTATCGTGTATATTGGTATTGAGTTTACTCTAATGAGTTTTTCTCAGATGGAGGGTTCTTCAAATCCTGGCGGTTTACAATACCGTTTCATAGTAAAGTCCTTAATGCCCTTATCTTTTACTTTTCTTTGTCTTCAATCAATCCTTAATATAAGTAAAGATTTTAAAATCTGGAATTCATTATGATAGCCTTGTTTATGTTTGCCGTAGTTCTTGTATTACTTTTAATAGGAATACCCGTCGCCTTTGTTTTTGGAACAGTAGCTATGGTTTTTGCATTTTTCAGTCCTCAACTAGGCTTTGAAATTTTCGATATTCTTCCCTTTAGAATTTTTGGATTAATGAGTAATACAACACTTATGGCTGTACCTCTTTTTATTGCAATGGGTTTAGTACTAGAAAAATCAAAAATGGCTGAGAGACTTCTTATATCTATGAGTGCCTTGTTTGGTAATGTTCGTGGTGGTTTAGCAGTAAGTGTTGTTTTAGTTGGAGCAATGATTGCTGCATCTACTGGCATAGTTTCTGCTTCAGTAGTTATGATGAGTGTTATCGCTCTTCCTTTGATGTTAAAAGCAGGATATGACAAAGGTTTAGCATCAGGTACAGTAGCTGCATCAGGGACTCTTGGACAAATTATTCCCCCTTCTATTATCTTAATCATACTAGGTGATGTGATGAGTGTGAGTGTCGGAGATTTATTTAAAGGAGCTATTTTACCAGGTATATTATTGGTAGGACTTTATGTAGCATACATTCTTATCCGTGCATATTTTGAACCTTCAATAGCTCCTATTTCTTCTTTTAAGAGAGTGAGTGTTAAAGAGATTATCATCTCAATTATTCCACCTTTACTTTTAATGGGATCAGTCTTAGGAAGTATATTTGCAGGAATTGCATCACCTACAGAATCAGCTGCTTTTGGTGTAGTGGGAGCCATGATACTTTCTACTTTAAATAAATCATTTTCTTTTGCTATCTTACAGTATACAGCACTTGGAACAGTAAAATTAAGCGGTATGATTTTTATGATTCTCATAGGGGCTACAGCATTTTCACTTGTGTTCAATGAGCTTGGTGGAAGTGATTTAATTTTAGAATTTTTTAGTGAAGATATTGCTAATGTTTGGGTATTTATAGGACTTGCTATGGTAAGTATTTTTATACTTGGATTTTTTATAAATTTTATAGAGATAAGTTTTATCATTGTACCTATTTTAGTACCGGTCATGGATGCTTTTGGAATAGATCCAATTTGGTTTGCCATCTTAATAGCTATAAATCTTCAAGCCTCATTCTTAACACCCCCCTTTGGCTTATCTCTATTTTTCTTAAAGGGTGCTGCAGGAGATAGTATAAAAACGATAGAAATTTATAAGGGTATTCTCCCTTTTATACTTTTACAACTTTTAGGGCTTAGTCTTTTTATACTTTTCCCAAACCTAGTATTTGCATTTCTTTAACTTATAAATAGACTTATATCTATTTAGCATATTCCACAGCCCTACTTTCTCTAATAACATTTACTCTTATATCACCAGGGTACTGTACTTTTTTTTCTATCTCTTTAGCAATTTCTTTAGCGAGTAAAATAGATTCATCATCTGTTATTAAAATAGCATTCACAAGAACACGAACCTCTCGTCCAGCATTAATAGCATACGCTTGTTTTACCCCTTGATGAGATGATGCTATCTCTTCTATCTCTGTTACTCTTTTTAAAAAACTCTCTAAAACCTCACGTCTAGCACCAGGTCTTGCTGCTGAGAGTGTATCAGCAGCACAAACAGCCCCACATTCTACAGTTTCAATTTCCTGATAACCATGATGAGCATATATTGCATTTATAACAACGCTACTTTCATTATAACGATTACAAATATCAACACCTAAATCTACATGACTTCCATCATGATCATGAGTAAGAGCTTTACCAATATCATGTAGTAAACCTGCTCTTTTTGCTAGTATTGGATCTCCACCCATCTCTGCTGCCATCATTCCAGCTAAATGAGCTACTTCTAGTGTATGAGCTAAAGCATTCTGCCCATAACTAGCACGATATCGTAAACGTCCTATAAGCTTAACAAGTTCAAGATGCATTACCCCAATGTTTAAATCAGAAAGTATTTCTTCACCTTCTGTTAAAATTCCAGCCTCAAATTCATCTGAAACTTTTTGAAAAATTTCTTCAATTTTTGCAGGTTGAATTCTTCCATCCTCTATAAGAAGTTTCAGTGTTTTCGTTGCTATGGCTCGTCTATAAAGGTTAAAAGAACTCACTAAAATCGCATTTGGAGTGTCATCTATCACAATATCAACACCAAGAAGTGCCTCTAAAGCCTTAATATTTCGACCCTCTTTCCCAATGATACGACCTTTTAATTCATCATTATCTAAATGAACTAAATTAGTTAATCTTTCTTGAGAAAATTCTCCAGCAAATCTACTAGTCGCTTGTGCCAGTATATAATTTGCTTTTCCTTTAGCTTCATTTTTAGCTTCTTCTTCATATTTTCGTACAATATGCGATATTTCGACACGAGACCTTTCTTCTACTTTTTCAAGTAAAATAACACTTGCTTCCTCTTTTGTCATTCCTGAACAGTTTTCTATATTGTGCAGTGCCTCATCAATTTTTTCTTCATATTTTTCTTTTAGTGATTCTAGTGACTTTTCATTTCTTTGTATATCAATTAGTTTCGCTTTAATAGTTGTGTAATTTTCATGAATCTTCTTTTCTTCATTTTCTTTATATTTATCAAAGTTAAGTTCTTTTCTCTTTACATTATTTTCTCTTCGACTTAGATCTAACTTGGCTCTATCTTTTACACTCTGAAAATTCTTTTTAGCTTCTAACTCAAGCTCTTTAGATTTAAAGTGTGCTTTTTTCAAAAGTACATGCGATTCATTTTCAATTACGCTTGCTTTTGCCTTTGCTTGATCCGTATAAATATCAAAACTTGCACTAATTAATTTTTTTGAAATAAAAAAGCCAATAATCCCACTAACAGTAGCAATACCGCCACCTATTAGTAACTCATTTAACATTTTTTTTTCCTATATATATTTTTTAGCTAACTTTCTTGCTCTTGGCGTAAGTAATATATCACATGAAATATCATAATTATTACAAATTTTTTCTCGCGTATAACAAGTAGTTGCTTGTATAAAAATTGTATATGGTTTCTTTTTTACCTTAGAAAAGAAACGATCATACATCCCCTTCCCAAAACCTATTCTTTTTAAGTTGCCATCTACTCCAAGTATAGGTACAATAGCTATATCTATCTTTTTTATACTCTTTAATGAATTTCCTGCTTCAAAAATACCGAATTTTTTCTTACTTAGTGGTAACCTGTATGCTACCATTTTAAAACTTTGTCCTTGCATAAAGGGGAGACAAATGCTATTTTTTCTTCGCATGTTATGCATAACTTTTTTTATATCTACCTCAAAATTTATAGGATAGTAAAACAATATAGATTTATTTTTGATTTTTCCTAATTCACTTAAGAGGTTTTTACATACTAATAAATCTCGGTAATACTTGTTATGTGAAGGCAATGATTGTAATTTAGTTAAGCAATCTTTTCTAAATTGTGCTTTTGTAAGAGTCATATTAAATCTTTATGGCTATAATTTCGAGTATCCTACCCTAAATAAATAAAAATAAAGGAATTTTAAATGTTAAAAAAAACAATTTTTATATCACTTTTAAGTATTTCATTACTCTTTCAAGCTTGTGGGAATAAAGAAGAAAAAATTACTACTTCAAATGAATTTATACTTACCTCTACTGATAATAAAAAATATATTATAGAAAAAAAACTTGATGGATTTGTACTTAAAAGTGCTGAGGATAAAATTATTATGTTTGATATCTATGCTACATGGTGTCCTCCATGTAAGACTTCTGCAACACACTTAACATCCTTACAAAATAAATTTAAAGACGATTTAATTATCTTAGGTCTAAGTATTGAGGAAGATATTTCTAATACCGAACTTATTGAATTTAAAAAAAAGTATAATGCAGATTATGCCCTTATAAATTCAAATAAGAACCGTCCTCTAATAGATGCTATAGCTAATACAATAGATTTAGGCGATAGATTTCCTATCCCACTTATGGTACTGTATAAAGGTGGGAAACTAATCACTTATTATATAGGTGAAGTTAAAGAAGAGTTTATTGAGAGTGATATAAAAAGAGCTTTAGGAAAATAACTTTATGTTTAGCTTCTTAAAAAAATCACTTAGTAAAACAGTTGATGCTATAAAATCTGTGGCCCCTAATAAAAAAGTTTTTTTTACAAAAGATGAACTTGAAGAAATTCTACTTGAGGCTGATGTAGAATATGATTTAGTTGAGATTATCATTGAACAAACATATCAAGAGAAAATCACTAGAGAAATTTTACGTTCAAAACTTTTAGCAACTCTTGCCTATAGTTCATATACAGAGCCAAAGTTTACAAGTCCTTTTATTGAACTCATTGTTGGAGTCAATGGAGCTGGTAAAACTACCACAATTGCAAAATTGGCTCAAAAGTATAAAGACGAAGGTAAAAAGGTTATTTTAGGGGCGGCTGATACCTTTCGTGCAGCTGCTATTGAGCAACTCACACTTTGGTCTAAAAAACTAAATATTCCTATAATTTCTTCAAAACAAGGTCATGATAGTTCTGCTGTTGCTTATGATACTATAGATTCAGCAAAATCAAAAGGCTTTGATCATGTTATTATAGATACTGCGGGTAGGCTTCATACCCAAATTAATCTAGCAAATGAACTTATCAAGATTAATAAAATCTGTAATAAAGCACATGAAGGTGCCCCTCACAGAACTATTTTAATACTTGATGGTACACAAGGAAACTCAGCTATAGCTCAAGCAAAAGCCTTTAATGAAATGATAGGAATTGATGGCATCATTATCACAAAACTTGATGGTACTGCAAAAGGTGGTAGCGTATTTAGTATCGCCTATGCTTTAGAAATTCCTATTTTATATATCGGTATAGGTGAACAGCCTCAAGACCTTATAAAGTTTGATAAATATGAATTTGTTGATGGTTTACTTGATGGACTATTTTTAGAGTAGTTATCTTTTTATTTTCTTTTTTTTAGAGCTTCTTTAAATCCCCAAAGTCGTCTGGATTTGATCACTTCTGAATGACTCATATCTACAATCATTAATTCTTCTCTATCACCTAAGTGTTCTAAAATCTCTCCATTTGGGGAGCATAAAAAAGAATCTCCGTAGAACTGCCAAGATATATCTTTATTTTTATATTCACCTATGCGATTCGCTCGTAAAATATAACAATTATGAGTAAATGAACGACTTTGAATAAGAATTTTCCACCTATGAAATGAATCAAAAGTTGATACACTTGGAAGTAAAATACAGTCTATATTTTTAGTATTTAAAGTAGCTAGAATCTCATCAAAATGAAGTTCAAAACCATTCATAACTGCAAATTTAAAATTATCTATTTTAAATATTAAGGGTGACTCTATCTTTTTTTGTTCATTTGAAAAAAATTTTTCTTCATTCCAATGTGTATAGTTTATGAGGAGCTGTTGATTATAATAAGAACTTGAAGAGGGTGAAAACTTTGCAATAGTTTTATATACAAGCTTTTTTTTAACAATAACTAAAGGTGCTATTATAGTCATGTTATATATTGAAGCTAGGTCTTTGAGTATTCTACTTTGATGCAAGGCTTGTTCTTTTATCATACTTATTGACATAAAACGCAGTTCATTAAAAAATGGATTGAGGATATACTCTCCTAAAACAAGAACTTTCACCTTTTGTTTACTAGCAATACGAATATAGTTATAAAGTTTTGTAGAACTCATTCCTTGTGCAGGGAGTTGAAGAACAGCAGCACGCATTTATGAAGCTTTTATTTCATTTATTTTTATTTGAGCATTTTCAAGTATTTTTTGTGCATCAGAGAGTTCTTTCATCCCCTTTTCATAAGATTTAACACTTTCTGAGAGTGTGATTTTTGGATTCATTAAAATTTCAAGAATTTTTTTTGCACCTTCTAATTTTGTTTCAAAGTCACTTTTAGCCATTTAGAACATCCTTTACATAATTTTCAAATTTATTTAACTCTACAAGAAAGGCATCATGTCCATATTGACTATCAATATCTATGTAGTGATGGTTTGTATTTCCTATTTCGTTAAGAACAGCGTGAAGTTTTTGCATCTCTTTATTTTTAAATAATATATCATTTTTAAAGCTAATGAGATGGAGTTGTGATTGAATTTTTTTCATAGCATTATGAAGGGAATCAAAACCACGAGATAAATCAAAAATATTAATCGCTTTTGTTATATACAAGTAAGTAAGTGGGTCAAACCATTTTGTGAAATTATAACCATTATATTCTAGGTATGATTCAACTTGAAATTTTCCAAACAGTTCATAAAGTCCATCTGTTCTTTTATATTCCCTTCCAAATTTACTTTGCATTGACTCATGAGACAAAAAACTAATATGCCCAGCCATACGACCAACTGCCATACCAGCTAAACCATTTTCAGCAATAAATTCAGGGTCGTAATAGCCTTGTTTAAAATCAGGATCTTTTAGGATTGATTCTTGTGCTACCTTGTTAAAAGCAATAGCCCAAGGTTGTGTCGCATAGGTCGCAGCCAAAGAGATGATTTTTTGAGCAAAATTAGGATAATGGATTGCAAATTGAAGTGCCTGCATACCACCCATAGACCCACCGATAATAGCATAAACTCTATGTATATCTAAACGATCAAATAAAATTCGCTGTGCTTTAACCATGTCTTTAATAGTTATCACAGGAAATTTATAACGATAATAATTGTGATGTGGGTGTTGCAAACTCATAGGTCCAGTAGAACCAAAACATGAGCCAATCACATTTGAGCATATAACAAAATACTTGTCGGTATCAATAGCCTTAGCTGAACCAATAAAACCATCCCACCAACCAGCTTTAGTCTCACCCTCATATCTTCCAGCTGCATGATGAGAACCAGTAAGAGCATGGCAAACTACTATGACATTACTTTTGTCATCATTCATCTCACCATATGTTTCATAAGTAATATCATAAGGCTCTAATATACGACCACTCTCAAGGTATAGAGGGTTCGTAAAATGTTCAGTATGTGTTTGTAGGTTTAAACTCAAATTGTATGCTCTTTTAAAAATGTTTTATTATTTTAGCGAAAATGGCTTAATACTACTTTTTTACTTCTCTAATGCTTGTTTCATATCAGCGATTAAATCATTTACCGACTCTAGTCCACAAGAAATTCTTATAAGTCCAGATGGAACGCCACAGGCAATAAGCTCTTCTTGACTTAACTGTTGATGCGTAGTTGAGGCAGGATGAGTTATGATTGATTTAGAATCACCAATATTTACAACTAAAGAATAAAGCTCAGTAGCATCTACAATTTTTGTCGCCTCTTGCAGAGATGCTACTTCAAAACTAAGAAGTCCTGAACATAAGCCATTAGTAAAATATTTTTGTCCGTTTTCATAATTTGAATTTGATTTCAATCCTGGATAGTTTACTCTTAAAACCTTAGGATGAGACTCTAAAAATTGTGCTAGTTGCTGTGCATTATTTGAGTGTTCCCTCATACGAAGAGATAAATGCTCTAATCCTTGGATAAATAACCATGAGTTAAAAGGCGAGGACACGGCACCAATATCACGGAGTAAAGACAGACGAGTACGAAGAGTAAAAGGTGGAAGAGGCACATCAACATATACAAGTCCATGGTAAGAGGCATCAGGCTCATTAAAGTGAGCATAACGAGGATTTGCTTTGAGTTTTTCTACAAGCCCTTTTCTCTCAACTAAAATTCCACCAATTGCAAGACCTTGTCCTGTTGTATATTTTGATGCACTATGAACGGAAATATCTGCCCCATGCTCAAAAGGACGACATATTATAGGAGTAGCGACTGTATTGTCAACTACACTTAAGATAGCGTGTTTATTTGCAATACTTGTGATAGCTTTTATATCTGCTACATCTATACTTGGATTTGTTAAAGATTCAAAAAAGATGACCTTTGTTTTATCATCTATGAGTGCCTCTATAGATTCTGGGTTTTGCACATCAAAAAATCGTGCTTCAATACCAAACCTTTTAAGAGTATGAGACATAAGTGTTAAACTCCCACCGTAGAGTTGTTTTGCACAAACGATATTATCTCCAGCTTCAGCAGAGTTAGCAATAGCAAAAAATGTAGCACTCATTCCACTCGAAGTTGCAATAGCTGCCTCGCCACCCTCAAGCTGGGCAAAACGCTTTTCAAAAACATCTGTAGTTGGGTTATTTAAACGAGTATAAATATTTCCTAATTCCTTAAGAGCAAAAAGATTTGCCGCATGTTCGGAGTCACGAAACTCATAAGCCGTTGTCATATATATAGGAACAGCCATAGTCCCTTGAGAATCTTTTTCATACCCTGCGTGAAGTGCTTTGGTTTGTAGTTCCATTATCTAGCCTTGTTATATAAAATTTACTTATTTTACCTAAAGTTAGTGAATTTTGCTAAATATAATCTCCTCCCTTGTCAAGACCCCTTATTAAGTACTAGACCTTAAATAATTCAAAACTAAAATAATTTAAAAATTTTAGGTTTAATGTGAACTTGTTTTGAGTACACTAGGTGGAGTAATAAAGAAAAATAAAAAATTGGTATGAAATATGCTTTTATATTATTAAATACTAGGAAGTACTATGAAATTTTTAGAAGCATTAAAATTAAGAAGTAAACTTTTTTTTCTATTTATATTAATTACAGTAGGGCTTATCGCAGTTGGAATTTTAGGTGCAATAAATGTTGAATCAATGAAGAAAAACCTTGACTCTCTTTATTTCGGTTCTCTTTTACCAGTAACAGAGCTAAATACCATCTTACAATCTTATCATGGTGGACTATCATCCACTATTTATAAGGCAAAATTTTCAGAGTTAAGTAAACCTCAAGCCACTAAGGCATTTAAAAACATAATTAAGGATATAAATAAAATATGGTTAAGTTATGAAGCTCACTTTAAAAGAGTTCAAGAGATGCAATATGTGAAATATGTTGCTTTAGAGGTTAAAATATTAAATCAATATTTTTTAAAGCTACTTAATGCTTCTCAGGGTATAAATAATATATCCATAGAAGAGCTTGAAAAAAAAGTTTTGCATATAGATAAAATTTTACAAAAACTAATCAATTATGAAGTAGATATGGCTAAATACGACAGGAAAATATTTTTACAAAAGTATGATAAATCAGTTTTTAGACTAGGACTTATTTTGATTTTAATTATATTTGCTGTACTTATAATAATGTACTCAGTTTTTAGGAGTATACAAAGTGACCAGACAAGGTTAGAGTTGGTGACGAAAAAGCTTAAAATATCAAATAAAAAACTTGAAACTGTGTCCTATACAGATACTTTAACATCTATGCACAATAGGAGATATTTTAATCTTGTATATGAGAGGGAATTAAAGAGAGCAAGGCGTACTCATAGTTATATAACATTTATGATGCTTGATATTGACTATTTTAAGCAGTATAATGATACTTATGGGCATATTGAAGGTGATTATGCACTCAAAAGTGTAGCAAAAGTTTTAAAGAAAACTTTAGTTAGGGCGAGTGATTTTGTTTTTCGCCTAGGTGGAGAGGAATTTGGTGTACTTTTAACTCAGACAGATGAATCAAGTAGTGCAAAACTTGCTTACGAGATAGGAAAGCAAGTACGAGATGAGATGATAGAACATAGTGGTTCAAAGGTAAATAAATATCTTACTATATCTATAGGTGTAGTATGTTGCATCGCTGATGATGCTTTAAATGAAGATATACTAATCTCTCGTGCTGATGAGATGCTTTATCAGGCAAAAGAAACAGGAAGAGATAGGTATATAATAACTTCTAATGTGAGTGAATCTCAAACTCAGTCCATCGAGGATTTAACAGCTTAATATCCTTAGCGAAACCTATAGGCAAGTAAACTGTTAGGCACTTATGGAATAGATTATGAAATTAAATTTACCTAGCTACTTAGCTTAAGCTAGGAATAAAAATTTGTTTTACACAATTTTACTACTTCTTAGCTCTCTGCGGCATATAGGAGTTTTGCAAGAAGTCTATTAAGTCGTAAAACTCCATATTGACTTACAATCTCATTTATAGTTTTAGTACCATCTAAACTAATTTTGCTTTGAATTCTGTACTATATTTTTTTCTTTTTCTACTATCATTTGGAATAAGAGTACTTGCTTAATTACTTTGTTTTTTTAGGGACATTATAATATTTTCTAGTTCTTTTAATGGAGCTGAGATAATATTTTCAAACTGAGTACGATTAAAAGTTTCTTGTCTTTTTGCAAGTTGAGATGTATGCGTTGAGATATTTTCTAGCATCAACTCCTTCGTAATTTTTCCATCAAGATACTCTAAAACCTCTACTATCCCTATAGCCCCCATAGAATTTGGAAGCCGTGTATACTTTTTTTCTAAACAACACACTTCATTTATAAGCCCCAAATCTAACATCTTTTGAGTTCTTTTTAAAATTCTTTGTCTTAAAATATCCCGACTTACTTCAATTTTAAAAATAGATAAATCTCTGATAATTGGCTTAGGAGGATTATTTCTAAACCACTCACTAGGTGTGAGTTTAGAAGCTCTATAAATAAGAAGAGCTTTTTCAATCCTATAGTTATCATTATCGGTAATTTTTTGCATATATATTGGATCTATCTCATTTAAGAGTATATGACATTTTTTAAGATTTGTAAGTTCGGTCTTTACATTTTCAGATGTCTCATCTGTGATATTTGGAAGTTGTGAAAGACCTTGAAGTAAAGACTTAAGATAAAAAGAAGTTCCACCAACAATGATAAGGTTTTTAGAATCTCTTTGACACTGCATTAAAACTTTTTTATAAAGCGATATAAAAATATGAACACTAAAATGCTCATCAGGATTTATCTCATTAATGCCAAAATGTTGAACACTTTGAAGCTCTTGTTTTGAGGGTTTGGCAGAAACTATATCTATCTCTTTGTAAATACTCAAAGAGTCGATAGAGAGGATATAAGCATCTATTTTTTTAGCAATTATAATAGCTAAATCACTTTTTCCAGATGCTGTAGAACCAATGATAGCAAGTTGTTTTATCTTTTTTTTCATGAATAAATTATATTAATATTATTAACTTTTCCTAAGGTTTTACATTTTTAACTGCTTTGTCATCTCGATAATAAACATCAATATGTATCAATTAATCAAAAAAATTTAAGCATATTATATTTAGATAGTTTTTAGAGATTAATATATCTCTAGCATCTATGTATACTAGACTAAGTATACTTTTTCATTTTGTAAATCAACATTTAATTAAATCTAAACAAACAAGGGATCATCGGTTGGGTCTATCTCTTCAAAGTCTGTAATGATTGTTTCAAACATTTTCATAGTTCTTTGAGCTTTGCTAACATTTGTATTAAAGATCTCTTTTGATGCTGGAAAAGCTTCTCCTAATTCTTTGTATATTAAAATACGCCCATTCATATGCTTTTCAATCTCTGCGAAAGCATCTACTAAAAACTCTTGCTTGATAGTATGTCTAAAAAGTGCCTTAACCATCTTTACACGCTCTTTAATAGGGATAGACTCATCAATCGCTTCTGCAATTCTTTTGATGTCTAAGCGTGATAGATACACACCACTCTTTGAGGGAGCTAAAAGTATTGATGTAAGGGCATCAACAAACTGAGGGACTGGTTCTTCATCTACTTGGTCTCCAGCGTCAGGGTTTTGATTTTCATTCATTAACTCTTCTGGATCCATTGAACATTTATCTGTTACAAATTTTTTGAACTCCGCTCTTAAATCATTTATATCATTATTATCCATATTATATTATCCTTTAATTATTAATCTGTAGGCTTGAGAACTTAACTCTTCTATCATATCGTCATAACCGATATAGTAGGCACTTAATTGATTGGCTCTTGTTTTTAGATTAGAGTATTCTTTTTTATTTTTCATATCTAAATTGTGTTTTGCTAGTGAGCTTATCATATCAAGATTATCCAAATCTGAAAAATCAAGAACTACGTCATAATCACTCAAATCAATCTCCATCCCATGGGCTATACGGTTTACATCTGCGTTAGAGAGTTCCATCTCCTCACAAAATTGCATCAACTCTTCTAAGTTATCATAAAAAAAGCTTAGTTCAAATCCACACGCCATAAGTGAGAATGCTTTAGCATGATGAGATACACCAATCATAGCAATTTTTTTGACTCTTAAATCTTTAAGTTTTTCTAAAAGAACCCTAGTAGTAAAAATATCTCCACGTAATGTTTCGCCCTCTTTAAAAATAATATCACACATTCCGCTACGCTTTACAAGCTCACTTGATGAGTCAAGTAGCTCTAAAGTTTTTTTTACATATTCATTTGAGATAACTGCACCATTTACATGGGATTTTTTCATATTACTCACAGTAAAAAAAAAGTCATCTTCTCGTATATTCATAGGAATTATCATAGCATTATCAAAGTTTTTTTTAAACATTTTGTTACATATCGCAGAGAACCTACTCGCAGCTGCATGTTCGCCAATATACCCAAACAATAGAGTTTGTTTAGATATTTTATTTTCATTATTCATCATCTTCTATACCCCATAATTCTCTTGCTTCTTCCTCTTCTACTTTACATCTATAGCACAGTTTATCTTTAGTATTTGTGCTAAAGACAACACTACATTCATTACATCTTCTTACTTTAAAAGATATAAGAGATTGCACAGATGGTTCAAAAAATTCTTTTATATTGTAGGATGCTGATTTTGTAAGTGCATTTGGCTCACATACATCATGACAAATATTACACTTCACACACATAAAGGGATCAAAGTCTATTTTAGAGTTTTTTATATCTGAAGTTAAAGCTCCTGTTGGACAAACTCTATAACACATTTGACACGCTGTACAAGTATCTTTATCCATGAGTTTTTGGGATGTGAAACTAATCTCATCTGCTTCGACTATATGAAATTGTGATGGTTTTTTCACTCTCTTTATTGCTGTGAAAAATAACTTTCTTTTCTCAGGGAGTTTTTTTTTCTTTAAGAGTGCAATGTCCGTTTTTGCTAAAGTATGCTCCGTTAATTCATCTGTCGCCCTCTCTACTTCATTTTCAAAGTTTCGTTTTGTTTTTCCAAATGTTTTTAGATTTATCGCTGATAAAAAACTTCTTCTATCTGTTTTTTCAGTTTTGTCATAAGAGATATTTTCAAGTTTTATCTCTACATTACTCTCCATAGCTTCTAAAATATAAGTTGCTTCTTCATGATTAGTGATTATTTGCTTATAACAAGTTGATGCTATCTCACAAGTCTCACAATGACCAATATCAAGTATCATCTCTTTTTTAAGAACTGCCATTGAAATCAAGTGTTCCACACTTAAAGCTGATAAGCAAGGGAGATTTTTTTTACACGATATTAAAGCATCCTCTTCTTCTAAATAATCAAAAAAGAAATCAGTAGATGAGAATTCTTCTAAACCAAAGGCTTCAGTAGGGCATACTCCACCACAGCCACCACATCCAACACATAAAGAAAAGTTTATAGAGGGAAGTGGATTTTTTGCGATGACAATAGCATCAGTAGGACATATAATTTCGCATTTATTACATAGGCTATTTACGCTTAAAGAGCGGACACAAGCTGTTGCATCAAGATGTATGATTGACATTTAAGAATTTAGCTCATTTACAAGATATTCATTATCACTTAAAAGAAACTCCAAAGCCATATCTGCTGCGTCAAAATAAAGAGGTGTTCTTGCCTCGTATTTCATGTTAATCAAATACATTGGTGCCCATTGAAGTAGATGTTTATTTAAAAACTCTTTTTGTGTTTCTCTTAACTCTTTAACTGCCTCAGCATGTCCATCTTTGAGGGCTGAGAGTTCAGCATTTGCTAAATGATGCATAAACTCTAACTCTATCCCAATATGATCAGATGAAACAGCACGAGCAGCTTCATAATCAACCATAAAATCATAAGCACTATAAATATCAGTTACAGGATTAGCTCCACCTGTTTCTATCATCTGATCATCACGAGTATAAAAAGTTTCATAAGGGATAAGGTGCAAGATAGAAAGATTAACAAAATCAGGGTTAAAGTACTCTTCTAAAAGTGTTTTATTATCGACTTCATTAAGCTGTTTCCAATCTTTTAATGTTGGAAAAAAATCCAAAATAGCCTCATCATCTTTAATCATTTGAAGCATCTCGTCATCTAATTCTTGAAGTAATATACGTGATAATAAGGCATATATATTTAGTCTTGCTGTAGTCTGTTCCATAAAAGTCCTTGAGTCTAGTTTATACTTGTTTATTTTAAGAGTATGATTTTATCTAAATATTATGAAAGTGTAACTTAATGAAAAAAATGACTTCTTAAATCATAATTTTTTATTATAATACTGATGTTACGATAATCTAAACCTTCAAATTTACAAAAGGTGACATATTAAAAATAGATGGCATTGAAGATGCTTAAAATATATATAGACTTCTCCTAAAACCTAAAGAAAATAGGAGCGAAAATTGCTTATAATAAGATATGGGAAAAACAATCAAATATTTCAAAGTTAATAAATAGACTTCTTGCAAAACTCCTTATATGGCTTAGCACTTTATAGAGAGTTTTAATCAAGGTAAATGTTCTCAAGCGTAGCCAAAGCTAGGGTTGGGGTTCTTTAACGCTGAGTAAGGCTCTCTATAAAGTGTCCTATAGAAGGGATAGTAAGTACTAACCTTGCACAAAAAAATATTTTACCCTTAGCTTAGGCTAGGAATAAAAATTTGTTTTACACAATTTTAGTCCTTCTTAGCTCTCTGTGGTATATAGGAGTTTTGCAAGAAGTCTAATTAACAGATAAAGATTTTAGACGAGTTGTAGGTGTTAAAAGAGACACCTTTAAAGATATGGTAAAAGTAGTTAGAAGACACTATAAAAAGAAGAAAGTTAAATGTGGAACAAACAAATCTTTATCTGCAAATGATGAGACACTCATGATGCTAGAATATTAGACTTCTCCTAAAACCTTTTTCAATATTTGGATATATGTCCCTACGCAGTTACTTTAATTTAAAATATAAGAGTAATTTCAATATTACTAAAATTTAATCTTGCTAAATCCTATAAACAGGTATCTAAAGTGAGGTATTACTATGAGCTTTTAGGAGAAGTCCATTATAGAGAGTATAGAACTTTTAAACATATAGGAGTTGATTATGGAGTGAGTGAATCAACAGCACATTATATTGTTACAAAGATAGAAAAGATTTTAATACAAGAGCCACAATTTCATCTTAAAACTCTAAAACATGCGATACCTATAGAAGATACTAATAATCTTGAAATAGTCGTAGTAGATGTAACAGAGAGCCAATGTGAGAGACCAAAAAAAAGCAAAAAAGATACTACTCAGGTAAAATATTAGCTGTAACTATTGATAAAGGAAGAACACATGACTTTAAAGTCTTTAAAAACAGTAAGGCAACTAAAAAAATAATATTGAGTAAAGTTCTTGCTAATTTAGGCTATATTGGTATCTCTAAAATTTGTCCTAATTCTCAAATACCAAATAAAAGAAGCAAACTAAATCCATTAACAAAAGATGACAAAAAAGAGAACTATGAATTATCATCAAAAAGAATTATCATTGAACAAATAAATGCAAAAATTAAGGTATTTAAAATTACTAAATACCCATATAGAAATAGACGAAAAAGGTTCGGTTTGAGGATGAACCTCATTTGTGCTATTATTAACCTTGATGCAACACCTATGAGCAGTACCGTTGAAGAGGTTTGATGTTTGGGTGTTTTAGGAGAAGTCTAATATAGCACAAGAAATTACATTTAAAAATGGCAAGGTTATTAATGGGTATCAATATAACTATGATACAAGAAAAAAATCCAAAATGACAAATGCTCATTTTAGTAATCTTGGTTATGAGTTTTAAGGACATAAAACATGAAAAAGACATTAGACTTCTTGCAAAACTCATTTTCCAGCAACCTCAAATCCACGGTCAAAATTAACTAATCCACATATCAGATTGAAGCGAAGATTGAACCTTTTTCTACGGTTACGATATTTCTGTTTAAGGATTTGAAAAGTCTTTAATTTAGCATTGATATGTTCAACACATATGCGAGCTGAAGCTTCTCTTTTATTTTGATTTTTTTGTGTATCAGTTAATGGATGTAGCTTTGATTTTTTATATGGTATTTGAGTGTTATTATGTTGTTTTTTAATACCAAGATAGCCTAAATCTACATAGATACAAGTTTGAGGTTTCACAGGTAAATCACTCTGTTTAAAGAGTTTAAAATCATGAGTAGTACCTTTGCATGTATGAGCACAAATAATACGTTCATCCTTGTCAATAACGATTTGCCCTTTTAGTGTATGGTTTCTTTTCTTCCCTGAGTAGTAATCTCTTTGCTTTTTTTTGGTCGTTGTATGGGGGACTCTGTAGCATCAATGACGATAAACTCTAAGTCCATATCATCTCCATATAAAGCACGTTTACTTGGTAAGGAAAACTTTCCAGATTTTATTAAAACATCTTCAACATCTCTTACTATTCGAGAAGCTGTAGATTCACTTACTCCATAATCAAAGCCAATATGTTCTAAGGTTCTATATTCTCTGTAATAACTTAACATTAATAGTACTTTTTCTTTTGAATCTAAACTTTTTCTACCACCAACTCCATGGTTTTTAGTTCTCTCTTTTTCATAGGCTATAAATACTAAAAGCATTTCATTAAATGTATCTTTATTTACACCAATAAGACGCTTAAAATTCTTTGGTTCTTTCTTCTGTAATTTTTCATATTTATTCATATCAATCTGATAGCATTTTTAGTTCCTACTTTTAGAGTTTTGCAAGAAGTCTATTATTAATAAGTCTTGTTTTATCATTCACAACATCTTTATTTGCTGAATGTATATATGGATCTAAAGACAAAACAAGTTTTGTAGTTTTAGATAGTCATTCAATCATACTAAAAGGTGGATATGGTTCAGATATACTAATTAAAACATATTGTTTTATGTATTCATCTTCTGATATACAGATATTAAAAGATGATTTTTGTGATTATGAGAGTGCTGTAATGTATATAGATGGTGAAGTTTGTGATGCAAATCAAGTGAAAAAGTTATAAAGCATAAAGGAAGGACTAAAATTAATAATGCCTGGGAAAACACAAAGTATACTACCCCAAGAAAACCAAACAACATTTCAAAAGTTTTTATTTCATATACGATAAAATAAGAATAATAAAGTGAGGGTAGAAAGATGAGCAGAAAACGGACAACTTATTCAACAGAGCTAAAAACAAAATTGGTTTTAGAGCTTCTTAAAGAGGAAAGAACTCTTATCGAAATAGCGAAAGATAATGGTATTACACCCAATAATCTCAAAAACTGGAAGAAGCTATTTTTAGAGAATGCAGAGATGGCAATGGAACCTTCCAAAGTTGTAAAAGAGTATAAAGATGAAACTAAAAAACTTCAAGAAAAAATAGATGAATACGCAAAAACAGTAGGACAATTAACAGTGGAGAATAACTGGATGCGGGGAAAGCTGAGAAGCTCGGACTTATCTAGTAAAAAGGCTATGATAAATTTCGAGTTAAAGAGATTATCCGTAGTACAACAGTGTGCGATACTAGATATTAGTAGAAGTTCGCTTTACTATATACCTGTAGTCAGCGAACATAAAGAAACCATCAAGGAGGAGATAAAATCTATCTTTGAAGAGATACCAATATATGGAGCTAAGAAGGTGCATTACCAGTTACTAGAGAATGGTTTCAGTGTAAGTTTAAACACAGTGCAGAGTTATCGCAAAGAGTTAGGATTAAAGGCTATACTAGCTGTAAGAGAGCCTATTTCCTTAACTCTAGCTAATATACAACATCCTAAGTTCTCCTATAAGCTTAGAGGGATAAATATTACAAGAGCTAATCAAGTATGGAGTACAGATATTACCTATATTAAAATCAATGGTGGCATGGTTTATCTTGCAGCTATCATTGATTGGTACTCTAAAGCTGTTCTTTCATGGAAAATATCCAATACAATGGACACTGACCTTGTTATGGGAGTACTCAATGAAGCACTTCTTAAATATGAAAAACCAGAGATATTTAATACTGATCAAGGGAGTCAATATACTAGCTATATTCACACCCAAACACTTAAAGATAATGGCATTACTATCTCAATGGATGGTAAAGGTAGAGCTACTGATAATATTTGTATTGAGAGGTTCTGGAGAAGTGCTAAAGTTGAAAGAATTTATCTAAATCAGTACAACACAATTAAGGAACTAAAAGAGGATGTATCGGATTATATGGACTTCTACAATTATAAAAGATTTCATGAAACACTGAACTATAAAAAACCAATGAATGTTTACTTGGAGAGTTTACAAATAAATGATGAGAACTATACTGAAAATGTAGTAGCTGTTTCATAAAGTTACAGGTTAGAGGTGAATAAGGAATTTGGAAATGTTGTCTTGACTTATTGGGGTAGTATACTATACTGAAAATGTAGTAGCAGTTTCATAAAGTAACAGAGTTAAAGGTGAATAAGAAATTTGGAAATGTTGTCTTGACTTATTGGGGTAGTATAGTCTATTAGAAGTAGTTAGATGAATAATATAGAGTTAAAGAGCTTTAATAGACTAAAAAAGCTCCTAAAAATGACTGAATCTAATTTTATTGAAGATGGATTTTTTTAAATATTTGAAAAAATAAGATATATGAGTTAGCCCATTCCGATACTAAGAACAATATTTGCTTATAGCTCTAAAAGGGGCAGAAATGAGCAATAAATTATTAGAAATTTTTAAAGAGGAAATATCAGAGCAAGGAAGAGAACAAGCGAGACAATATAGTTTACCTATGATGATGTATTTATCGGTAATTGCAATTCTGATGGGTGCAAAGAATCCAATTGAAATACATCAATGGATGAAGAATAACGGTAAACGAAAAGAGATAAAAAAACTATTAGGTGTAGAATTTTTTAAAGCCCCAGGAAAATCAAGAGTGTATGACTTTTTTGAAATAGTTGATAAGATTGAATTAGAAAAAGCCTTCCGCAGATGGATACGAATTTTTATAGATATACCAGCACATGCAGTAGTAGCCGTAGATGGTAAAGTTCTAAGAGGAAGTGCAAATGCTAAAGATAATGCAGTATCTGTTTTATCTGCAGTTTTAGCAGAAACAAAATTAATTATTGCCCATAAAGAGATAGAAAAAAAGTCTAATGAGATACCAGCATTTCAAGAACTAATAGGTGAGCTTGATGAGACATTTAGTTATGGCTTTGATGCTTTAAACACACAAAAAAAACTCTTAAAAAGGCATCTGATAGCGGTTCAAAGTTTATAGCAAAAGTAAAAAAGAATCAAAAAACTTTACTGTCTCTAGCTAAAGAGATAGAGGAAGCTTCTTCTATCGATTCAAGTTTTCAAATGGAAATTAAACAATCAAATGATTTCATACAAAGAAATATATATGTGTATCAAAACTGTATATATCCATGGGATGGTGTTTTTATTCATTCAGTAATCAGAGTTGATAAAATTGTTAATTGCAAAGAGACAAAGACACATTACTATATCTCAAATGATACAGATAGTGCAGAATCATTTTTGCAAAAGATACTCCAAGAGTGGAGTGTTGAGACAATGCACTTTTATAAAGATACAGCACTTAATGAAGATAGATGCAAAATTAATAAAGGTGCATTTAGTTTTTCAATTTTAAGAAGTATTGTAATCAATATTCTTCATCTTAATAAAGTTCAAAATATAGGTAGAAAAATTGTTGATACAACTCAAAATTTAGCTGAGGCTTTGATGCTCTTCTCTATGGTAAGATTGGAATATGGGTTTATTAAGGATTGTTTAGTATTGGAATAGGCTATATATGAGTACTTTTTAATTATGCAGTCGGCTCTCAATATTATTTTTTTAGTTGCCTTACTGTTTTTAAAGACTTTAAAGTCATGTGTTCTTCCTTTATCAATAGTTACAGCTAATATTTTACCTGTAGATGTTGTAATTATTTGTGTTTTTAAAGTGTGCTTTTTCTTTTTACCTGAGTAGTGTCTTTTTTGCTTTTTTTTGGTCTCTCACATTGGCTCTCTGTTACATCTACTACGACTATTTCAAGATTATTAGTATCTTCTATAGGTATCGCATGTTTTAGAGTTTTAAGATGAAATTGTGGCTCTTGTATTAAAATCTTTTCTATCTTTGTAACAATATAATGTGCTGTTGATCCACTCACTCCATAATCAACTCCTATATGTTTAAAAGTTCTGTACTCTCTATAATATTCTAGCATCATGAGTGTCTCATCATTTGCAGATAAAGATTTGTTTGTTCCACCTTTAACTTTCTTCTTTTTATAGTGTCTTCTAACTACTTTTACCATATCTTTAAAGGTGTCTCTTTTAACACCTACAACTCGTCTAAAATCTTTATCTGTTAATTTATTAACTTTGAAATATTTGATTGTTTTTCCCATATCTTATTATAAGCAATTTTCGCTCCTATTTTCTTTAGGTTTTAGGAGAAGTCTAGTATTGTTTTAAGGTTATTAATAACTTCATTTTTAGGAATTTTATAAAACTTTGTAAGTACAAAAAAGGCTTCCATAAGAACACCCCTCAAGTATCTCCACTTGAAGTTTTGCGGTCTCTACCTCTTTAAAAATTTCTATACTTTTTTCAAGATGTTCTTTATGGTCACCGACTAAAAATCTTATAATTACATTTGTATCAAGAAGATAAAGCATATTTTTTTTCCATCTCAGATTCTATTGCTAAAGTCTTTATCTCTTGAAGTGTAAGTTCTGTAGGTTCAACTTTATCTCTGTACTTTCCTGCGAGAGTATTTACTACACTCGTGTTCTCAATTGGGTAAACCATCGCTAAGACAATCTTTTTACGCTTATCTATTATCTGAATCACTTCTGTAAGATTTGAAAAGATAGAACTATTTTTTTGAATCTCACCTATTCCTATACTTAGCATAGTAAGTCCTTTTATATATATTGAGTTTATTGTATATAAAATAAATTTAAGCTTAATTGTAAATATGTATTAGATATTCTAATGTAATAAGTAGTAGGATAGTTTCAAGCACTTTTTAGACCCCCCTCCATTTTCTTATCACTTTATTTTTCTGTAATTAAAGTAATAATTGTTCCTCTTTTAAGTAGCAGTTATTAATGGATTTTAGTGTTTACCAATGGGGGGGGTATATTTCTTCTTTATCAAATATTTTACTTATTCCTGTATTTAAATCTGAGAAATGTGTTTTAGAAATAATGATAATCTTTTTTTTTATACTTGTATTTTCTAGTGTATAATTTCCAACATCAAAAATATAATCTACATTATCACTATCGATTATATAATTAAAATTTATATAACCAATATTTATAGGTATCCAACTGTAGCATTTTTTTACATCATTTTCCATGTTTATCATAATAGGATTTACATAGCTTAATAAAGACCTATATCACAAGGCTTGGCTTGTGATATAATTTTGAATTTATGGGCTACCTTTATCTTTTATAAGAGCTAATCCTCTTCTAAAGACTCTAGATTTTGATGTATAATTTTCATCTATTTGTTACAAATAATGTAAAAGCTGTAAATATAAATAGTGTAAATCCTATTAACTCAATATTATTTTTTTTTACTTTAGAAGTTATTAGTAAAAATCAATCCACTTCTCTCTATTTGTAGCGGTAAGTAATTCTACCCTTATCTAGTGAGTAGGGAGTTAATTCTAATTTGACTTTATCTCCTGGAAGTATTTTGATATAGTGCATACGCATTTTACCTGCGATATGACATAAAATAATATGTCCATTTTCTAATTCAACACGAAAAGTTGCATTTGGTAAAGCTTCAATAATCTTACCATCAACTTCAATAACATCAGCTTTTGCCATTAATAGTCCTTTAATTTCTCTTTAGTAAAATATTACGCAAGAGATAATATTTCAGCTTTACCGTTGATAATTGCAACAGTATGCTCATAGTGTGAACCGCGTAAACCATCGGCACTTACAACATCCCACTTATTCTCTAGAATAATTGGTTTGGAATCTTTTTGGCATATCATAGGTTCAAGACAAAAAACCATTCCATTTTTTATCTTAGGCCCAGCCTTAGGATTTTTACCCTCAAGATAATTTGGTATTTCTGGTTCTTCATGGGGTTTCTTGCCTATCCCATGTCCACAAAAATTGTGAAGTGGCACAAACCCACGAGATAGAATAAACTCTTCTAAAATAAAAGAAAGCTCTTTAAACCTCATACCTTGTTTAATCTCACCTATTGCATGGTAAAGAGTATCTTTAGCACAGGCTATTAAGGCTAGATCTTCATCACTTACTTTACCAACAGGAACACTCACAGCAGCGTCACCAAAATATCCTTCAAGTTCAGTTCCAATATCATAACCAATAATATCACCTTCTTGGAGTTTATAATCAGTAGGAATACCATGAATAATCACTTCATTAAGAGAACAGCAAACAGTAGAAGGGAAACCATAAAGACCTTTAAATGAAGGCTTTGCACCTTGGCTACGGATATAATCCTCAGCCATGGCATCAAGCTCTTTTAAAGAGATTCCAACTTCTGTATTTACTTGAAGAAGTTCTAAGGCATTTGCAACAATCTTATTAGCTGCTCGCAATTTTTTAATCTCATCACTCTTTCTTAGCGAAATCGCCATTCTTATAGACCGACTGCACTAAGTGTTTCGTACTTACTCATATAAAGCTGAGCTTCCACTTTTCTCATTGTATCAAGAGCAACTTGAACAACGATAAGAACAGCAGTCCCACCAAAGAAGAAAGGTACACCCATCCCTTTGATAATCATAAATGGTAAAGTAGCTACCAAACCAAGATAAAGAGCACCCGTAAATGTTAATCTACTCGCAGTTTCATTTAAAAACTCTTTTGTAGCATTTCCTGTTCTAATACCTGGAATAAATCCACCTTGTCTTTTTAAGTTATCTGCTATATCTTTTGCATTAAATGTGATTGAAGCATAAAAGAATGCAAAGAAAACAACAAACATAAAAGTTATAAAGTTAAAAAAGTATGAATTTGGATTAAGGTAATCTGCAAAAGCAAGAACAGTAGGATTTGTACTAGAACTCATAATTGTCATGGGAAACATCAATATCGCTGATGCAAAGATAACTGGAATAACACCCGCTAAATTAACCTTGATAGGAATGTAGTTCATAACTCTCTTGTTTTGATTTTGCATCATAGTCTTCTTAGCGTATGTAATAGGAACACGACGTTCACCTAACTCAACATAAATAATAACGGCGACAGTTCCTAAAATAAGAGCAAGAATTGCAATTACTGTAAGAAAACTCATTGCACCTGTATTTACCATTGTAATAGTTTGACCTATCGCAGATGGAATTGCTGATACTATACCTGCAAAGATTATTAAAGAGATACCATTACCGATACCATTTTGAGTAATTTGCTCCCCTATCCACATTAATAACATTGTTCCAGCTAACATCGAAACAGCAGAGAGCATTATAAATGTGTTTTGTTCAACAAGTATAGCAGGGTTTCCACTAGGACCTGTTAAACTTTGTAATCCAACACTCACACCGACAGCTTGAATAATAGTAATTACAATAGTCGCATAACGAATAATTTGCATATACTTAACCATTCCATCACGCTCTTTCTTCATTTTAGCAAGCGGTGCAAAAGTAGCAGCAAGAAGTTCCATAATAATTGAGGCGGTGATATAAGGCATGATACCGAGCGAAATGATAGAGAGTCTCTCAACAGCATTACCCGAGAACATATTAAATAGTCCAAGGGCATCTGATTGATGTGAATCAAAAAATGATGCTATAACAGCAGTATCAACGCCTGGAACTGGCACATAAGCCAGTAGGCGATAGATAAATAGAAATCCGATTGTTATTAAAATTTTATTTACTAAAGATTTATTCATTAGCATTTTTCCTTTCTTTCAAACTAAAACGTAATTCTTCCGAACCATATTTATATAAATCATTTTCAATACTTTCTAGTTCAATTTTATTTTCGACAGAATCAGAATAATTTTCTAGATGATTAATTATTATTTCTACTTTTAATTTTGTATTATTTTTCAATAAATAAATAAAAGCTTTTAGTATTTCAAGATTGTCATCTTTGGGCTTATCTGATTGAAAGGGGTAATATGCAGTTTTTAAAATAGCATATAACCCATATTTACCAAAATATTTCTGAAATAATTCAAATGAAATTTTTTCAGGTCTAAACTCCACTCTTTCACTTTTCAATCTATCTAGTAATTTATCCAACATAAGGAAAGCGTTCTTTTTAGCTACACCATTACATTCTTTGAAAGTACTTTCTCTTTGAATTATATCTTTAACTAAATTAATAGCATTTATAATCAAAAATATTTTACATTCATCCTTGCTAATCCATGTATTTGCTAAATAGTAACTTGAAAATACTATCATCTTAATATCATCAAAGTCTGCTATCTGTGTATTAAATACTTCACCATAAAATCTAATTTCTGTAAGAGTATTCGAAGCTAGTAAAGACACAATATTACCATTTTCTTCCCTAACATTAGTAAGTAAAATGTCAATCTCATTAAGGCATTGATATTTAACGGAATATTTATGAAGAGAGTCTAATATTAGGTCTAAATTAACCTGTAAAGTTTCATAGTAAATTTCCATTTCATCATCTATATTGTAATCCATACTAAACCTAACTACTGTAAATACTTGCTTTAATTACTTCATAATTATTAGCAATATCTTCTTGCTTATTTTCTAAAGCACTGTAAACAGCTAGAGAGATTCTATTTGCCATAGAACCTCTATTTTTATGTAATTTATCATGTTTGCTATCTTTTATAAGTCTAATTGACTCGATAATATTCTTTCTATCGTCTTGAGTAACTAAATCTTTAATAGACTTCATACCTAATCCTTTTTACATCCTGTAGTCGTAACGTTTTGGTCTTTAATTTTCGACGCTAAATCTTTCGCCTTAGCACCTACTAATTTAACTTTAGTAACACCAGAACCGATTTTGTGAACACTACGGATAGTTTCCATAGTAATTTCAGCTAACTCAGCTACTGCTGTAATTTTACCAACATTAATGACATAAGGTTTTACAAGTCTAGATGTAAAACCAATCTTTGGTAAACGCCTTGCAAGTGGTTGTTGTCCACCCTCAAAGTTTCTTTTTCTTTTGTAACCTGAACGAGACTTTTGACCTTTTTGACCACGAGCAGAAGTCTTACCCGTTCCAGAACCTTGTCCACGACCAACTCTTTTACGGTTACTTGTTGAACCCTCAGCTGGAGATAAATTTTCTATTGACATTTTTTTATCCTTTGAGTCTAGCAAGTGCTTCAACCGTAGCACGAACAACTGTACCAGGATTGTTAGAACCGATACTCTTTGTAAGAATATCTTGTATTCCTGCAAGCTCAAGAACTGGACGCATAGCTCCACCTGAGATTACACCTGTACCCTCAGATGCTGGCTTAAGTAAAACACGACTTGCATTATACTTATGCTCAATATCGTGAGCGATAGTTGTACCTTTGATACTTACAGTTGTTAAGTTTTTAAAAGCGTTATCTACAGCTTTACGAATTGCATCAGGAACTTCTTTTGCTTTTCCAACACCATATCCGATAGTACCATTTTTGTTACCAACTACGATAAGTGCAGTAAAACGAAATCTTCTACCACCTTTAACAACCTTAGTAACACGACCAATATTTACAATTGATTCTTCAAAATCATCTCTGTTAATTTCCATCATGTCTCCTTAAAACTTAATTTCGTTAGCACGAAGTGCATCACCAAACGCAGCAATAACACCGTGATATTGGTAACCATTACGATCAAATACAACTTCAGTTAGTTTAGCTTCTTTGAGTTTTGCAGCAAATGCAAGACCCAGTGCAGCTGCACCTTCTTTATTAGCACTATGACCAGTTATCTTTGAGTTTAAAGCACATAATGTTGTAGCTGAGCTATCATCAATTGCTTGTACACTTAAGTAACGATTTGATTTAAATACAGAAACACGAGGAAGTGAAGCACAACCAGATATTTTTGCACGAATACGCTTTTTACGCTTAATGCGATTTGCTACTTTGTTTTTTAATACTTTTGCATTCATTTTTTAATATCCTCCCTTACTTCTTAGCAGTTTTACCGGCTTTACGCACGATATGCTCTTCCATGTATTTAACACCTTTACCTTTGTATGGTTCTGGTGGACGGAAACTTCTTATTTTTGCAGCGGCTGAACCTAAAAGTTGTTTGTCATGACTACTTAAAGTGATAACATTTTTTTCAACCTTAGCTTCAAGACCATCTACTAAATCAAAGTTAATATCATGTGAGTGACCAAGTTGAAGATTAAGAACCTTGCCTTTAACAGCTGCTCTATAACCAACACCATTAATCTCTAATTGTTTTGTATATCCAGTAGTTAAACCAGTTACAATATTAGCAGATAATGCTCTATAAGTTCCCCATAATGCTCTATGAGCTTTTTCTTCTGATTTAGCAGAAAAAGTCAATACAGTTCCCTCGATTGAGAAAACAACATTTCCTTTTGTATCTAAATCAACACTATTTTTGCCTTTAGCAAAAGTTAATATATCGCCATTTGAACTCACTTTAACATCAGTACCAAAATCTACAGGTTTTTTACCAATTCTTGACATATCTCACCCCTACCAAACTGTACACATAACTTCACCACCAATTCCAAGGTCATATGCCTTGTCATTAGCTAGAACGCCATGAGATGTACTTACAATAATAGTTCCGTAACCATTTTTAAAACGCTTAATATCTTCTTTACCTTTGTAAACTCTTCTACCAGGTTTAGAAACTCTTTTCATTTCATTGATTACTGTTCTTCCATCATCGTCATACTTTAGTACAACTTTGATAGTTTTTTTAACGCCATTCTCGATTACATTACAAGATTCTAAGTAACCTTTTTCTACTAAGATATTTGTCATTGCTTCAACACTTTTAGAGTGAACTAAAGTAGTAACTGGTAATCTTCTCATACCTGCATTACGAACACGAGTTAACGCGTCTGATACTAGATCATTAATTGCCATTTAAATTTTCCTTTTATTGTAGTCACGTTGTCGGAAGTAATTCCGCCAACTACGCTAACGCTTAGTTCTCTTTAGCAGAGAGTTCATGTGCAGTAAACCGCACTTATTCGTTAACAATAACTGCTAATGAATAGAAGTTTCCTCTTGGATTACCAAGAAGACTTTCTAACACCTGGGATTAATCCCTTTAATGCCATATCTCTAAAACAGATACGACAAATTCCAAAATCTCTTAGAACAGAATGTGGACGACCACATACTTGACATCTTGTATAACCACGAACCTTAAACTTAGGTTCTCTCGCAGCTTTTGCGATCATAGACTTTTTAGCCATTAGTTACTCCCTTTACTAAAAGGCATACCCATTTTCTCTAAAAGAGCAAAACCAGCCTTATCTGAATCAGCAGAAGTTACCATAGTAATATTCATACCATGAATTTGCATAATTGAATCATAACTAACTTCTGGAAAAATAAGTTGTTCTTGGAGACCGAAGTTATAGTTACCACGACCATCAAAACCATTTCTTGGAACACCACGGAAATCTTTTACACGAGGAAGTGCAATAGATACAAGGCGGTCAAGAAAGTTATACATATTTTCACCACGAAGTGTTACACGGATACCAACTGGCATACCTTCACGAACTTTAAAACCGGCTACTGATTTTTTTGCAATAACTGTAGTTGCTTTTTGACCAGCAATTGTAGTAATTGTATCTTCAATATTTTTGATAAGCTTGTTGTCTTTCATCGCAAAACCAGCACCAACAGAGATAATTATTTTCTCTACTTTTGGTACTTGCATAGGATTCTTAATTCCTAAATCAGATTGTAATTCAGATTTTAGACCTAAATATTTTTCTTTAAAACGAGCCATCTTTATGCCTCCACTTTACGAACATTTGAAGCATCTATTGGCATCTCTTTATTGATATGTCCGCCTTTAGGGTTTTCTTCTGTTGGTTTAATAGCTTTTTTAGCTATTTTACAACCCTCAACGATGAGCTTGTTTTTCTTAGGCATAACTGATAAAACAGTCGCCTTAGTTCCACGATCATCTCCAGCGATAATTTCTACAGTATCGCCTTTTTTGAAATTAAATTTTGCCATTAAACAACCTCCGGAGCAAGAGAAACAATCTTCATAAATCCAGCATAACGAACTTCACGACCAACAGGTCCAAAGATACGAGTACCGATAGGTTCTCTTTTATCATCAAGTAGTACAGCTGCATTATCATCAAAACGAATAAGAGAACCGTTTTCACGCTGAACCTCTTTGTGTGTTCTAACTATAACAGCTTTAACAACTTTACCTTTTTTAACTTTGGCAGTAGGAGTCGCTTTTTTAACAGAAGCAACGATAACATCACCTACTGATGCATAACGACGCTTAGAACCACCAAGCACTTTAATACACATAATCTCTTTAGCACCTGTATTATCAGCTACCACTAAACGAGTAAAACCTTGGATCATTACTTAGCTCCCGTTATTACTGTTTTAAGTCTAAAAGATTTAGTCTTAGAAAGTGGACGACATTCGATTGCAACAATCTCATCTCCAACTTTAACTTCATTACGCTCATCATGTACTAGGTACTTTTTGAAACGCTTTACAACTTTGTGGTAACGTGGATGCATTACACGACGCTCAACAACCATAGAGATTGTTTTATTTCCTGCAATAGTTACTACTTTACCTTGAATTTCACGTTTATGTGTCATATATAGGCTCCTTAGTTTGCTACTGCTGTCATAGCAGTATTGATTTTTGCAATATCTTTTTTAGCGATTTTAAGCTCACTAGTATTTTGAAGTTGCATCATCTTTTGTTTAATTTTTAAAGTAAAAAGTTCAGTCTTTTTCTCTTTAAGCATCGCTTGAAGTTCAGCTGAATTTTTTTCTGCTAAATCAGAATATTTCATTGTTCATCTCCGCAGTGATTATTTTTGTTTTAAATGGTAACTTGTGCATTGCAAGAGTTAAAGCTTCACGAGCTATATCATGCGGAATACCAGCCATTTCAAATATAATACGACCTGGCTTAATATTCATAACCCATTTATCAACTGCTCCCTTCCCTTTACCCATACGAGTTTCAAGAGGTTTAGCCGTTAAAGGTTTAGCTGGAAATACTCTAATCCAAATCTTACCATTTCTTTTAATGTGACGAGTTGCAGAGATACGAGCTGATTCTATTTGACGAGAATCAATACGACCTGCTTCTACCGCTTTAAATGCTATGTCACCAAACGCTAATTTATAACCAGAACGAGCGTAACCACGGTTACGACCTTTCATTACCTTACGGTATTTAGTTCTTTTTGGCATCAACATAATTATTCAGCCTTTTCGTTATTTTCGCGTCTAGGTGCACGCTTACGTGGACGCTCTTTTTTTTCTTCTGTAACTTCAACAGGTACGCCTTTAGTAAGAACTTCCCCTTTGAATATCCACACTTTCACACCAATAATTCCATATTGCGTATGTGCTTCAGCAAAACCGTAATCAATCTTAGCACGGAGAGTATGAAGAGGAACACGTCCTTCTAAGTACCATTCAGTACGAGCCATTTCAGCACCGCCTAAACGACCAGCAACAGCTACTTTAATACCTTTGGCACCAGAACGCTGTGCACCTTGCATAACTTTCTTCATTGCACGTCTAAATGCAACACGACGCTCTAACTGAGTAGCAACATTTTCAGCGACTAATTGTGCTGAAGTTTGTGCTTTTTTCTCTTCTTTGATGTTGATAGCGATTGGTTTACCAACTAACTTTTGAACAGCAGTTTTAAGTTTTTCAATGTCCGCACCTTTTTTACCAATAATGATACCAGGACGAGCAGCAACGATAGTTACACGAAGTCTTTTAACTGTTCTCTCAATGATGATGTTAGCAACACCAGCATAATAAAGCTCTTTTTTTAAAAATGTTCTTATCTTGTAATCTTCACCTAAATTAGCCGGAGCTGTTTTAAAATCTGGAAACCAACGAGATTCCCAGTTGCGATTTATACCAAGACGCAAACCAATAGGATTACATTTTTGACCCATTCTATTTACCCTCTACTTCTACTAAGATATGTGCTGTTGGTTTTCTAATTCCTGAAGCCATACCACGAGCTCGTGGACGGAAACGTTTTAGAACTGGACCATTGTCAACACGACACGACGATACAATACAATCTTCTGCTTCCATACCGCTGTTAGCTACTGCTGATGCAATAACCTTAGAGATAATTTTAGCTGCCTTATTTGGAGTGAACTCTAAGGCTGCTAATGCAGCCTCAGCATTCATACCTTGAACTTCTCTAGCAATAAGACGAGATTTGATTGGAGATACACGGATAAATTTTAATAATGCTTTAGCCATGCCTATCCTTTCTTTTGAACAGAGCCCTTATGGCCCTTAAATGTACGAGTTGGTGCAAATTCACCAAGCTTATAACCGATGTGGTTCTCTGATACATGAACAGGAACGAATTTTCGTCCATCGTGAACATTTAATGTGAAACCAACCATATCAGGTGTTATCATTGATCTTCTTGACCAAGTTTTGATAGGTTTTTTATTGCCCTCAGCCTTAGCTTTAACAATTTTCTTCATTAAATGGTCATCAACAAATGGACCTTTTTTTAGTGAACGAGCCATATTATCCTACCCTTTTTGCATTTGGTTTACGGCGAGTAATAATTAACTTATCACTTGCTTTTTTACGACGAGTTTTAGCACCCTTCGTTGGTTTACCCCATGGAGTCACTGGATGACGACCTGAGTTCGTTTTTCCCTCACCACCACCATGTGGGTGATCAATTGGATTCATTGCTGAACCACGAGTCTGAGGACGAATACCTAGGTGACGCTGACGACCAGCTTTTGCAATAACGATATTACCAAACTCTTCGTTTCCAACGCTTCCAACAGTAGCAAGACACTCACCAAGAACTAAACGCATTTCAGATGAAGGCATTCTAAGTGAAACATACTTACCATCTCTACCCATAATTTGAGCAGAAGTTCCAGCAGCACGACACATTTGTCCGCCTTTACCAGTTTTAAGTTCAATATTATGAATTAATGTACCAACTGGGATACTTTTTAATTTCATAGTATTACCAGCTTTAATATCAAGATCAGCAGCAGCGGACATGATCGTATCGCCAACACTTAAACCTTTTGGTTGAAGAATATAACGCTTTTCACCATCAGCATAGTTAATAAGTGCAATTCTACAGTTACGGTATGGATCATACTCAATAGCTGCAACAGTACCAGGAATGTCAAATTTATCTCTTTTGAAATCGATGATACGGTATTGCTTTTTTGCACCAGCTTGACGGTGACGAGATGTAATACGACCATTGTTATTACGACCAGCGTGTTGAGGTATTTTTACTAGTAATGCACGAACACTTGGCTTTGCCGTGATGTCCGAACTATCAACATTAGTATAAAAACGACGAGACGGAGTTATCGGTCTATAAGTTTTAATTGCCATGTTATACCGCCAAACTTTCTATTTGTGCACCCTCAGGTAAAGTAACATAAAACTTTTTAAAGTTATTTTGTTTCCCTTTAACACCACGGAAAGTTTTTCTTTTTCCGCTTTGATTCAATGAGTTAATGTTATTTGGAATAATTCCAAAATACTCACGAAAAACCTCTTTAAGACCTGTCTTAGTCATGCGTAGTGAAGTTTGAACAACTATAACACCAGCTTCTTGCATACCAAGAGTCTTTTCTGTATATATGATAGATTTAATATCTGTAATATCTGCCATCTATTTTGCCTCACTTACTAGAGCTTCAAAAACTGCTTTTTCAATTACGAGTGAACGATAGTTAGCAGCTAAATAAGCGTTTAATTCATTAGACTCTACAACATAAGTAGCTTGAATATTTTCAAAAGCTAAAAAAGTTGGCTCATCTAATAAAGTTTTAACAAAAAGAGTATCTCTTTGATTAAGGAGTTTAAACATTGCCATTGCATCTTTTGTTTTACCAGATGCGATTTCAATAGAATCAACTACAAAAAGAGTACCATTTTGTGCATGCTCATTTAAAGCAAAGTTTAAAGCTAATTTCTTTTGCTTTTTGTTTACTTTTAAATCGTAGTTACGGTTATTGTGAGGACCAAATGCCTTACCACCACCTACGAAGATAGGAGAACGACGTGAACCAGCACGAGCGCGACCGCCACCTTTTTGAGCCCATGGTTTCTTACCACCACCACGCACTTCACTTCTACCTTTTGCAGTTGCTGTATTTGCACGCTGTGCAGCTTGAGCAGACTTTACATAAAGGTAAAGGTTATGAGGGTTGATTCCAGAAAAAGACTCTGGTAATGCTATCTCAGATGCTTTTTCCATTTTATCATTTAAAACGATTGCACTCATTATGAAGCTACCTTTATACGACCTAAAGCACCGTTTGCACCAGATACAGAACCTAAAACCGCAATGATTTTGTTTTCAGCATCGTAAGAAACGATCTCATTTTTTACACTGTTTTGTGTATTTCCGTAATGTCCTGGCATTTTCTTACCTTTCATTACACGACCTGGCCATTCAGCATTACCGATTGAACCTGTTCTACGACCCATTCTATGACCGTGAGATGCTGGTCCACCACCGAAGTTCCATCGTTTCATTACACCAGTAAAACCACGACCTTTTGTATTAAAAGTTGTACGCAGTACAGTAGCTTCTGTTAATGGTGCCATATCTAAGTCACCAGCTTCAGTGTTTGCTACTTCAAGTGTTGCTATACGATTAAACTCAGCAGATAGGCTATACTTCTTTTGCTGACCTTCAATTGCTTTATTCATTTTTTTACCACTGTTGTAAGCAACAATAGCAGTACCTTCATTCACTTCACACACTTTTTGCTCTAAAACTCTTAAAAGAGTAACAGGCTTACTAGGTACTGTGATTGTACGGCTCATACCGATTTTTTCAACAATATATTCCACGACCTACTCCTACTTATCCATAGAGCGAACTTCAACGTCCACTTCAGGTGCAAGATCAAGCTTCATTAATGAATCAACAGTCTCAGGCGTAGCTGAAACAATATCTATCATTCTTGCGTGCATACGAATCTCAAATTGCTCACGAGCTTTTTTATTAACGTGAACTGATTTAAGAACTGTATATTTACGAATCTTTGTTGGCAAAGGTATTGGGCCACGAATTTGTGCACCTGTACGCTTTACAGCCTCTACGATTGACGCTACTGATCTATCTAATACACGATGATCGTAAGCTTTCAATTTTAAACGAATTTTTTCCATGTTTTTCCTTCTAAAGAACTCGTTGGATCCTAGCCCAACTATTTTAAGGGAGTGGAATTGTATCCAAACTTATGCTTTTATTCAAGGATTTAGGGGCTAAAAAAATAAAAAGTGTTATATTTAGTTCCTCTTAATAAGGAAAAGTTTATTTCCTCTATAGCCGAAGAGTTAATAGCAAATCGTTTAAGAACTCCAATAAGATGTTCTACAAATATGCGTTTTGAAGTAAATATTTTATTAGACTTCTCCTAAAACCTAAAGAAAATAGGAGCGAAAATTGCTTAGACTTCTCCTAAAACCTTTTTCAATATTTGGATATATGTCCCTACGCAGTTACTTTAATTTAAAATATAAGAGTAATTTCAATATTACTAAAATATAATCTTGCTAAAGCCTATAAACAGGTATCTAAAGTGAGGTATTACTATGAGCTTTTAGGAGAAGTCCCTTATAATAACTGATGTTACGATAATCTAAATTCATAAAGTTTAAGAAGTGCTACAAATCTAAGCAACTTGTAATTCTTCAACTTTTTGGTAGGCGACTTTGAGAGCCTCAATATATATTTTTTCCTTAATGGCAAAGTGGTTCATTTTATAGTTTAATCGAAGTTTCTCAAGTTTTATAAAACCACGAACAGATAAGTGTATATGATTTCTTTGTGATGTTTCAAGTTTTGTTGGAGAGTGTTCTATTTTTAAATTTTGTTTTAAAGATTTATGATATTCCTCTATTTTCCACCGTCTTTTGTAGATTTCAAGTACCTGATTGAAAGATAAGTCTATATTATTAGTAACAAGATATAAATAAGTAGATTCGCCATCATCGCCGTTTTTGACCACTTGCTTGATAAGTCTTAGAGGTTTTTTATAAGCTTCAAGATATATCAGCCGACTACTACCACCCTTTATATCTATGCTTGAGATATTAACATATTTTCCTTTATTTCTTTCTTCTAAAGTGAGTGCTATTTTTCTATTACTTTTTATTGGACATACAAACTTCTTGTTTAGTTCTTCTTCTATAAAAAGTAGATTCTTAATACTTGAAAACCATTTATCAAATAAAATATATTTATATTTCACTTCATTATTGTGATGTAAAATTTGAAGTTTATCTTGCATTATTTCATTTTTACTAAAGAGAGATTTTTTAATATTCTTCTGATGTTCCTCACTCCACTTATTTTCAGTTTTTGTGATAATTTCATATCCCAAAGGGATAGATATACCTGTAGAATCTGTATAATGAAAATTTAGCATTAAGATACCTTTTTGCATCTTTTGTAACACATGGTCATAATGCCAGCAAAGTACATCATTTACTTTACTCCAAGGCTTATGCATAAGCATATCATCGATAATAGACTTCTCCTAAAACCTAAAGAAAATAGGAGCGAAAATTGCTTATAATAAGCTATGGGAAAAACAATCAAATATTTCAAAGTTAATAAATTAATAGATAAAGATTTTAGACGAGTTGTAGGTGTTAAAAGAGACACCTTTAAAGATATGGTAAAAGTAGTTAGAAGACACTATAAAAAGAAGAAAGTTAAAGGTGGAACAAAAAAATCTTTATCTGCAAATGATGAGACACTCATGATGCTAGAATATTATAGAGAGTACAGAACTTTTAAACATATAGGAGTTGATTATGGAGTGAGTGAATCAACAGCACATTATATTGTTACAAAAATAGAAAAGATTTTAATACAAGAGCCACAGTTTCATCTTAAAACTCTAAAACATGCGATACCTATAGAAGATACTAATAACATTGAAATAGTCGTAGTAGATGTAACTGAGAGCCAATGTGAGAGACCAAAAAAAAGCAAAGAAGATACTACTCAGGTAAAAAGAAAAAGCACACCTTAAAAACACAAATAATTACAACATCTACAGGTAAAATATTAGCTGTAACTATTGATAAAGGAAGAACACATGACTTTAAAATCTTTAAAAACAGTAAGGCAACTAAAAAAATAATATTGAATAAAGTTCTTGCTGATTTAGGCTATATTAGTATCTCTAAAATTTGTCCTAATTCTCAAATACCAAATAAAAGAAGCAAACTAAATCCATTAACAAAAGATGACAAAAAAGAGAACTGTGAATTATCATCAAAAAGAATTATCATTGAACAAATAAATGCAAAAATTAAGGTATTTAAAATTACTAAATACCCATATAGAAATAGACGAAAAAGGTTCGGTTTGAGAATGAACCTTATTTGTGCTATTATTAACCTTGATGCAACACCTATGAGCAGTACCGTTGAAGAGGTTTGATGTTTGGGTGTTTTAGGAGAAGTCTAATAATACAAGCATTGTCTTCATTCTCATAATCTCTTAAAAATGGTTTTATTGATTTCCACAAAGTCTTTTCATCATCAAGAGAATCATTTAATAGACTTCTCCTAAAACCTTTTTCAATATTTGGATATATGTCCCTACGCAGTTACTTTAATTTAAAATATAAGAGTAATTTCAATATTACTAAAATTTAATCTTGCTAAATCCTATAAACAGGTATCTAAAGTGAGGTATTACTATGAGCTTTTAGGAGAAGTCCAATAGTAGATGCTTTGTGAAAACATCATGACTATTACCTGTTACTTTTGAAAGTTTTGTCATCTCTATCTTGCTAAATGAACTGATTGCGAAATTTATGTACATATCTTCTAATTGCTTCATATATATTTTAAGCATTTTTAATGCCATCTATTTTTAATATGTCACCTTTTGTAAATTTGAAGGTTTAGATTATCGTAACATCAGATAATAAGATATGGGAAAAACAATCAAATATTTCAAACTTAATAAATTAACAGATAAAGATTTTAGACGAGTAGTAGGTGTTAAAAGAGACACCTTTAAAGATATGGTAAAAGTAGTTAGAAGACACTATAAAAAGAAGAAAGTTAAAGGTGGAACAAACAAATCTTTATCTGCAAATGATGAGACACTCATGATGCTAGAATATTATAGAGAGTAGACTTCTCCTAAAACACCCAAACATCAAACCTCTTCAACGGTACTGCTCATAGGTGTTGCATCAAGGTTAATAATAGCACAAATAAGGTTCATCCTCAAACCGAACCTTTTTCGTCTATTTCTATATGGGTATTTAGTAATTTTAAATACCTTGATTTTTGCATTTATTTGTTCAATGATAATTCTTTTTGATGATAATTCACAGTTCTCTTTTTTGTCATCTTTTGTTAATGGATTTAGTTTGGTTCTTTTATTTGGTATTTGAGAATTAGGACAAATTTTAGAGATACCAACGTAGCCTAAATCAGCAAGAACTTTATTCAATATTATTTTTTTAGTTGCCTTACTGTTTTTAAAGACTTTAAAGTCATGTGTTCTTCCTTTATCAATAGTTACAGCTAATATTTTACCTGTAGATGTTGTAATTATTTGTGTTTTTAAGGTGTGCTTTTTCTTTTTACCTGAGTAGTATCTTTTTTGCTTTTTTTTGGTCTCTCACATTGGCTCTCTGTTACATCTACTACGACTATTTCAAGATTATTAGTATCTTCTATAGGTATCGCATGTTTTAGAGTTTTAAGATGAAATTGTGGTTCTTGTATTAAAATCTTTTCTATCTTTGTAACAATATAATGTGCTGTTGATTCACTCACTCCATAATCAACTCCTATATGTTTAAAAGTTCTGTACTCTCTATCTAGCATCATGAGTGTCTCATCATTTGCAGATAAAGATTTGTTTGTTCCACCTTTAACTTTCTTCTTTTTATAGTGTCTTCTAACTACTTTTATCATATCTTTAAAGGTGTCTCTTTTAACACCTACAACTCGTCTAAAATCTTTATCTGTTAATTGGACTTCTCCTAAAAGCTAATAGTAATACATCACTTTAGATACCTGTTTATAGGCTTTAGCAAGATTATATTTTAGTAATATTGAAATTACTCTTATATTTTAAATTAAAGTAACTGCGTAGGGACATATATCCAAATATTGAAAAAGGTTTTAGGAGAAGTCTATTTATTAACTTTGAAATATTTGATTGTTTTTCCCATAGCTTACTATAAGCAATTTTCGCTCCTATTTTCTTTAGGTTTTAGGAGAAGTCTAATAGACTTCTTGCAAAACTCCTTATATGGCTTAGCACTTTATAGAGAGTTTTAATCAAGGTAAATGTTCTCAAGCGTAGCCAAAGCTAGGGTTGGGGTTCTTTAACGCTGAGTAAGGCTCTCTATAAAGTGTCCTATGGAAGGGATAGTAAGGACTAACCTTGCATAAAAAAATATTTTACCCTTAGCTTAGGCTAGGAATAAAAATTTGTTTTACACAATTTTAGTCCTTCTTAGCTCTCTGTGGTATATAGGAGTTTTGCAAGAAGTCTAATGTAAACCTGTTAAATGATATTAGTTTTAAAATTATTTAAGGTCTGCTACTTAGCATAAAAAATATTTTATAAAATCTCGATACAATTCATATATGAAACATATACTATTAATCTTAACGCTATTTATAAGTGGATGTAGTATTAAAAACTATGAAATAACACAGACTAAAATCATTATCATAAAATCTTTAAAGATGAAGTTTGCAGACATTGGATATATTCGTAATACTGATAAGGCGATTGAGTTAGAGTTGTTTGTAGCTAGCAAGCCAATAGAAAAATTTACGATAAATCATTTGATTTGTACAAGTAAAGGCTGCATGAGTAAAAGTGGATTTAATAGTGACTACCTTTCATCTTATTATCCAGATGATATACTTCAAAATATACTTTTAGGTCATGAGATATATGAGGCTAGAAATATGATTATAACAAAAGATGGCTTTACACAAAAAATAAGTACAAAATCAGTAGAGATTATGTATAGAGTTAATTCAAAAGAGATTTTCTTTAAAGATGTCAAAAATAAAATAATATTTAAAATCAAGGATATAAAATGAATAAATTTGTAGGAGCACATACAAGTGCGAGTGGTGGAGTTTTTAATGCGGTTAAAAATGCGGAGGAAATTGGGGCAAAAGCTTTTGCTCTTTTTACTAAAAACCAAAAGAGATGGGATGCCAAACCTTTGGACACTAAGACTATAGATACTTGGTTTGAGATGTTAGAAAAGAGTGGGATACTGCCTAAACATATACTTCCTCATGATTCTTACCTCATTAACTTGGGGAATCCTGACACGGAGAAGTTGGAAAAAAGTAGAGTAGCCTTTATAGATGAGCTTCAAAGATGTGAGATATTAGGATTAGATAGGCTTAACTTCCACCCAGGAAGTCATTTAGTTAAATTTAAAGCTGCTGAGAAAAGAGATGCTGAGTTTGTAGAAAAAATAGAAAATGAATGCCTTGATCTTATTGCAGAATCTATAAATTTTGCACTTGATAAAACAAGTAATGTAAAAGCAGTTATAGAAAATACAGCAGGTCAAGGAACTAACTTAGGGTATAAGTTTGAGCATTTAGCATATATTATAGACAAGATTGAAGATAAATCTCGTGTAGGCGTTTGTATAGATACTTGTCATATGTTCACAGCAGGTTACGACATAAGAACTCGTGAAACTTATGATAAAACTTGGGAAAATTTTGATGCTATAGTAGGTTCAAAGTATTTAATGGGGATGCATATAAATGATTCTAAGCCGCCACTTGGAAGTAGGGTAGATAGACATCATTCACTTGGATGTGGCGAGATAGGACTTGATGCGTTTAGATTTATTATGAATGATTCAAGAATGGATGATATTCCACTTGTTTTAGAAACTATTGATGAAACTATTTGGAAACAAGAGATAGAATTATTATATTCATTTATAAAATAAAAGGTTTTAAATGCAAAGTTTAGTCAATTTTTTAAAAGCGAAAAATATTGAAAAATCAAGTATTTTTGAACATCTAAAATGTAATGTAATTGAAGCAAAGATATTGCAACATTTAGCCAAAAATTATATAAAAGGTGATGATGATACTTTAGTGTTAAATCTTTTACAAGACTTATATGGTGATGATGCGTATCAATTTTTACAGTATTTGGAGCGTATAAAAAGTTTGTTAGAACTCGGATGGTTACTTCAGCAAAGTTTTACCCCTATAAAAATATCCGAGGTAACGCCACTTGAGCTTTTAAACTCTTCTATTGGTTTATCTCCATCATTTTTAAAACTTCTACAGTATGGAACATTAGAATCAGATTTACCAGATATTAAACCTTATGGGGATCACTTAGAATATTTGCAAGACCAATTTTTTAGAATAGAGTTATATCAAAAAATGAGCCAAATTCGCCAAAATGTTCATGAACATTCTCTAGGAATTGATAGAGTTAAAACAAAGCTTAGTTTACTTGAAAAACGGATAGAGGAGAGAGTGTCCCAAACGGCAGAAAAACTAGTACTAGACAAATTTTTCAAACAAAAAAAGATGCAAATAAAAGAACAAGTTATTTTTATCGCTCTTTTGCGTGAAGAGTATAGTGCAACGGATGCTTCTTTGCGTGAGATGAATGCACTCATAGAACTTATATCTTTAGATGAATACGAGAGAATTAAAAATCGTTCTTTACTTGAGGATGGTTCTAACCTTATTAATGAAGGGATTATCGACTATGAGGAGATGCTCAACCCTTTTGGTGGAATCTCGCGTGCATTTTTTATAGTTGATGAGGTGCTTCAAAGTATCATTCATCCACAAAAAAATAAAAAAGTAAGACGATTAAAACTCAATGCTTTGATTGAAGAACAAGATATATTTGAGTTAATAGAGCCTAGAACTTCACTAGAAGATGTAGTCTTGCATGAAAAAACGCAAGAAACACTTGAAAATTTAATGAGACAGGTAGATAAAGAAGTGGTTTTGCGTCTTGTTGAGTGGGGGATAAAAGATAAGAAAAGTGGGATAGATGCTAGAATAATTTTTTATGGATCAGCTGGAACTGGTAAGACTATGACTGCTTATTCACTTGCAAAATCATTGAAAAGACAAGTTTTAGCCTTTGATTGTTCAAAAATTCTTTCAATGTATGTAGGCGAAAGTGAAAAAAATGTACGCAAAATTTTTGACACTTTTTATGACTTGTGTGAAAAAACAAAATCAGAGCCAATACTGTTACTAAATGAAGCAGACCAGTTTTTAGGTGCAAGGTCAAGTGGTAACATAACAGGCTCAGACCAGATGCATAATCAGATGCAAAATATCTTTTTAGAACAGATTGAAAACTTTAAAGGGATGCTCATAGCTACAACAAATTTACTTGAAAATATTGACAAAGCTTTTTCAAGAAGGTTTAATTATAAGATAGAATTTAAAAAACCAGATGAAAAACAAAGATTAAAATTATGGAAACTAATGCTTCCAACTACCGCACCATACGAAGATGATATTGATTTAATCGAGTTAGCAAAATACTCATTGACAGGCGGACAGATAAATCTTATTATAAAAAATACTGCTTATAAAGTAGCGGTAAAAGAAAAAGCGATATTTTCTCAAAAAGATTTTATTGAAGAAATTTTAAGAGAAAAAAATGCAAATTTTGATAGTGAAAAATCTATGGGATTTTTAAAAAAATAGCTTTGACATCAATTTTCTCTTAAAAAAAATAGTGTTGCGATTAGTGACACATCAAGGCTATTTTTATCCCCTCTAACTTATTTTTAATACTCTTTTAGTTATAGTGCAAGTAACTGTTTTTCCTTGGCATACCCTTAGGCAAAGGCTACCTCATTGTAGTGTTTGTGAAACATCAAGGAAACAAATATAAAAAGAACTAAATTTCAAGAGCTTTAGTTTCTCTAAAAAAAGGTAGATTATATGGAGCATATTGCTACAGCAAATCCGTATTTTGGCGTATTTGTACTATTTGTAGTTACATTTGGTGCATTTACAGCGACAACAATAATCGCTCGTTTAGCTTCTCGTGCTTTAGCACGCAAAGATAGCGAAAAAATTAAATTATCGGTTTACGAATGTGGACCAGAAATAACAAAACAACCAAATAGAATATCGCCACAGTTTTATCTATTTGCACTTTTATTTTTACTCTTTGATGTTGAAATCATCTTCATGTTCCCATGGGCTGTTGATTTTAAACTTCTTGGATGGTTTGGGTTTGCTGAGATGTTAATGTTTATTCTTCTATTAACAATTGGTTTTGTATATGCGTGGAAAAAAGGAGCGTTAGAATGGCACAACATAAAGTAAATTACACACAAGATGGTGGACTCCCCGTCGCACTTACAAGTATAGATAAAATAGTAAACTGGGGTCGTTCAAATTCACTATGGGCAATGACTTATGGTCTTGCTTGTTGTGGTATTGAGATGATGGCAGCAGGGGCTTCAAGATATGATTTTGACCGTTTTGGTACGATATTTAGAGCCTCTCCAAGACAATCAGATGTAATGATAGTCGCAGGAACACTTACAAAGAAACACTCAGAGTTTATCAAAAGACTTTACGACCAGATGACTGAACCTAAATGGGTTATCTCTATGGGTTCATGTGCAAATACTGGCGGAATGTTCAACACTTACGCAACAGTTCAAGGTGTAGATAGAATTATCCCTGTTGATTTGTATCTTCCTGGTTGTGCACCTCGTCCAGAGACACTCCAATATGGTGTAATGCTATTACAGAAAAAAATTCGTGCAAATTCTGCAAATAAATCGCAAAAACCAAAAAGGCTAATGTAATGAGAGCCTATAAAGCTAAAGACGATGTACAAGCAAAAGCGTATTATACAGATAGATATTATGTATCTCCTCAAGTTCCTAAGCAAGAAGTAGATACGGATGCTGTATTTAGCTCAGACTTAGCAAGTATTTCTGCTAAATTTGAAGTAAAAGAGTCCTTTATCCAAGTTGGGCAAATGGTAGTTTATATCAATGCTAAAGATATTTATGGTGTTTTAGAGCTTATGAGAGACACTTTAGAATATACACAACTCTCAGAGATGTCGGCGATTGATTGGTTAGCTAAAGATAATACTTTTGAGATTTTTTACCAAATGCTAAGTATGAATAAACGAAAGCGTATTCGTATTAAATATTTCATAGATAATGGACAAGCGGTTGATTCTGTAGAAAAACTTTTCCGCTGTGCAGATTGGAGTGAGAGAGAGATGTTTGATATGTTTGGAATACAAGCAAATAATCATCCCTTTATGAAAAGAATACTTATGCCTTATGATTGGCAAGGACATCCCCTTCTTAAAACTTACCCACTTCAAGGTGATGAGTTTGCTTCTTGGTATGAGGTAGATAAGATTTATGGTAAAGAAGCAAGAGAGACAATAGGCCCTGAAATTCGTGATACTGCAAGAGTTGATCGTTATGATTCTCAGCGTTTTGCTCGTTTAGGTTTTGAAGTACCTAAGGGGACGAAAATTACAGGCAATGAGGCAAAAAATGAGCAAAACTATCAAGAAGATGGTGGAGTATTTTTAGTTTCAAAATTTGATAAAAAGACATCAGCTATTGTTGATGATCCACAAAGGTAAGGTGGTAAAATATGGCACAGGTAAAAAATAGATTAACACCCTTCTTTGAAAATATTACTTTTGATAGAGATGATAATGAATTAATATTAAACTTCGGTCCTCAGCATCCATCTGCCCATGGTCAGTTGCGTTTAATGCTTCATTTACAACAAGAACAGATTGTAAAAGCACATCCAGATATTGGTTATCTCCATCGTGGTATGGAAAAAATGGCTGAAAATATGATTTATAATGAGTTCATGCCAACAACTGATAGAATGGATTATATTGCCTCATCATCTAATAATTACGGATTTGCATTAGCAGTTGAGAAACTTATAGGTTTAGAAGTTCCTCGTCGTGCTAAAGTAATTCGTATGATGCTTTTGGAAATGAACCGCTTAATGTCTCATCTTTTTTGGTTAGCCACAACTGCACTTGACATTGGTGCTATGACAGTTTTTCTTTTTGCATTTAGAGAAAGGGAATATTTGATGGATATAATTGAGGGATATTGTGGAGCGAGACTTACTCATGCGGCTATCCGTATTGGTGGTGTTCCTTTAGATATTCAAGATAGCTTTATCCATCAATTGCGTTCGTTTTTAAATAAATTACCTCAAAATATTAAAGATTATGAAGATTTACTTGATACGAACCGTATCTGGCTCATGAGAATGGAAGAGGTTGGAACAATCTCTAAAGAGATGGCACTTTCATGGGGCTGCACAGGTCCAATGTTAAGAGCATCTGGATTTAAATGGGATATTCGTAAAGAAGAGCCGTACGAGTTATATGATGAAGTAGAGTTTAATGTGCCTTGGTCTGATAAGGGTGATAATTATGCTCGTTACCGCATCTATATGCAAGAGATGAGAGAGTCTGCAAAGATCCTTTATCAAACTATAGAGATGTATGAGAGATGTGTCAAAGATGGACAAACAGACTTAATGGCTCACTCTCCAAAGTATATTTCAGCTCCAAAGCTTGATATTATGACTCAAAACTACTCTTTAATGCAACACTTTGTGTTAGTTACTCAAGGCATGCGACCACCAATTGGTGAAGTTTATGTAGCGACAGAATCACCAAAAGGTGAACTAGGTTTTTACATTAACTCTCAGGGTGGACCATACCCATATAGATTAAAACTCCGTGCTCCATCATTTTGGCATACAGGAATATTAACAGACCTCTTACCTGGTCATTATATTCCAGATGTTGTTTCTATTATTGGAACAACTAACATAGTTTTTGGGGAAGTGGATAGATGAAACGATATGATTTAAGACATTTAAAAGCAGATTTTCTAGGAAGAATGAAAGAGATTCTTGAAGAAACTCATGCAGAAAATGAAACACTTATCTTTATTTTTGAGATTGGCAATTTTTCTGGAGTACAAAGTAGTGCTAATTTAGTAAAAGAGTGTGAATATGAACTTTATAATTCACTAAAATTTAACGAAGTCGATTGGACTATCGTAGTAAAAAAATAGGATTATCTGATGGCTAAAGTCTATTTTTCTACTTGGAATGGTGAACTCGTAAATAATGTCGGTAAACCTGAGCAAGAGTGGGAAGAATCAGCATATAATTTACCAGCACAATATGATGATCATAGAGATTCCAAAGCTTTTATAGGTTGGGATGGTGTTGCTTTATTTGATGAAAATGTGGATGTAATCCGTTTAGCGATGGAGTACGCTGCACAGTATCAAGTCTATTCTGAAGCATGTGGAAGATGTGCACCTGGGAGATGGGGTGGACAGATTTTATATGACCAGTTAGATAAAATTGCTCGTGGCGAGGGTGCTGTAGCTGATTTAGATCACATAAAAGAGATTGGTAAAAGTATGCAAATTACTTCAAAGTGTGAGATTGGAAAAACAGTTCCAAATCCTATACTTGATTTAATGGAGCATTTTGAAGATGTATTTATGGATTGTATTAACAATCAAAAAGCATCAAAGCATTATGATGAAACTATAGGGTATATTGCTAAGATAACTGCACCATGTACAGATGCTTGTCCTGCTCATGTTGATATTCCTGCTTATATTGAGGGTGTTAGAGATTTGCGTTTTGATGATTCACTTGTAGCAACTCGTCAAACTATGCCTCTCGCTCATGTATGTGGTCGTGTTTGTCCTCATCCATGTGAGGATGCTTGTCGCCGTACTAACCTTGATGAACCTATCTCTATAATGGCACTTAAACGATTAGGTGCTGATTGGGAAACTAATCATGGATATGATTTTTTTCATCCTTTAGAAAAAAAACCTTCTAATGGCAAAAAAGTTGCAGTTATTGGGGCTGGTCCTGCTGGTTTAACGACTGCGTATTATTTAGCTGCTGATGGTATTGAAGTTGATGTTTATGAGGAACTTCCAGTTCTCGGTGGCGAAGTCACTGTAGGTGTACCAGAATATCGTATGCCATGGGATAAGTACTTAAAAGATATTGAATGTGTCAAAGATATGGGTGTAAACTTTATCATGAACCATAGAGTATCTGCGGATGATATGAATAGGTTTGAGAAAGATTATGACGCGATTATGATAGCTTCAGGTACTAGAATATCTAAAAAAGTAAGATGTGATAACGAAAGACCGGAGATTCAAGGTTATTGGGGTGCGATTGATTTTCTTGATAAAGTAAACTTATATGAAAAATTTGATATTAAACTCACAGAAGATGAAAAAAAAGAATACGCAATTGATGAAGATTTTGTTGATTTAACTGGTAAAACAGTTGCTTGTGTTGGTGGTGGATTTACCTCTATGGATGTTGTGAGATGTTCCATTAGAGCTGGTGCTAAGAGAGTTGTTATGATTTATCGTCGTGATGAAAAAACGATTATTCGTAACACCACTTATGAAGAGTACCATGAATCAGTTGAAGAGGGTGTAGAGTTTATGTTCTACTCTGCTGTAAACACTATGAATGATGAAGATGATATTTTAAAATCACTTCTTATAGATAAATTTGAGCTTGTTCCTGATCCAAATGGAGGGCGCGCTCAATTAGTAAAAATTGAAGATGCTTCTGAGACGATACAGTTTGATTATTTAATTCCTGCAGTATCACAATCCGCTGACTTAGATTTTTTACCAGAGGATTGGGATCTTGACATGACATCATGGGCTACAATCAAAACAAATGGAAAAGATTACACTACATCTCGTAAGGGAGTTTTTGCCTCAGGAGATTGCGAATACGGTCCTATGACAATTGTAAATGCAGTTGGTCAAGCAAAACGAGCAGCTTCGGTTATGAGTAGATATGTCCATAGTGGAGAGATTACTTTAACGGATGATGAGATTATGGAAGATCATTTAGTCAAGTTAAAAGTGTATAACAAAAAAGAAAAAATAACGGGTTGGTTACCAGGACTTCCTCGTGAGTATTCTGCTGTAATTGATGCAGATTTTAGAAAACATAACAATGAAGAGGTTAATCTAGGTTTCACACAAGATGAAGCTATGAGTGAAGCTGATCGTTGTATGCGTTGTTATTACATCGCTATGGTTCAGGCTTAGGGGGCAGATATGAGTAAGCAAATTAATTTTACAATTGATGGCGTATCTGTAGAGGCACAAAAAGGGGAAACTATTCTTCAAGTTGCTCGTAAAAATGATATTTATATTCCTACTATGTGCTATATCTCAAAAACTACGCCATGTGCATCATGTAGAATGTGTGTGGTTGAAGCCCAAGGCTTAGATGGTTTTGTACTTTCTTGTAACACCCCTCCAACTGAGGGCATAGAGATTACTACAAATTCAAATGATTTAGAACATGAGCGAACAAATATAATGAAACTGTATGATGTAAATCATCCTCTTGAATGTGGTGTTTGTGATAAATCTGGAGAGTGTGACTTACAAAATAAAACCTTAGAGTTTAATGTAGGACAACAAAACTTCGCAGCGAAAGATATACCTCGTAAGATAGAAAACTGGGGAATGATTAATTATGATCCAGCACTTTGTATTTTATGTGAAAAGTGTGTGCATGTTTGTAATGAGGTGATTGGTGATGATGCTATTGATGTTAAATTTGGTGGCTATAGCTCAACTATCATTCCTAAAAATTCTGCGACCTTAGATTGTACATACTGTGGAGAATGTATAGCTGTGTGTCCAGTTGGAGCATTGATAAGTTCTGATTTTCAATATACGGCAAATGCTTGGGAACTTTCTCGTGTTCCTGCTACTTGTGCGCATTGTTCAGGTGGATGTTCTTTAGAGTATGAAGTAAAAGATGCTGGAATTTATGGCGATAAAACTATCTACAGAGTGAAAAATAACTTTGAATATACTTCTCTTTGTGGTGCTGGTCGTTTTGGCTTTGACTTTGATAACAAAGCAAGTAAGAATGAGGCTGATTTAAACAAGGCTATAAAAGCTATTAGATCTGCAAAAGCTATCCGTTTTTCTTCAATGATTACAAATGAAGAAGCATATATATTAGAAGAGTTTAAAGAGAAATTTGGAATGAAACTTTTCAATGAAGATGCACGCCTTTTTGCATCATTTATGGATGCGTATAGCAGTATAAGTGGTAAAAAGCACTATAGTGGTTCTCTTGACGCTATTAAACTTTGTGACGCAGCGATAGTCATAGGAAGTAGAATAGCAACTGATAATCCTGCTCTTAGATATGCTCTCACAACAGCCTCAAAACACAATGGTGCAAAAATTGTTTATGCACATCCACTTGAAGATGTTTTAATGAAAAACACAGCTTCACAGCTTATGAAATATGAGGCTGGAGCAGAAGAGGGAGTTATCGCTCTTTTAGCAAATGGCATTGTAAGAGACGCTGACTTAGATGAGGATGAAAAAGAATTTTTGGACTCACTTGACCTAGGTTACCTTGGTGCTGAGAGTAATATAGGAGAAGAAGAGATTAGTCAAATGATACAATCTTTTTCTCGTGCTAAAAATCATGTTTTAATTATTGGTTCTGATATTATGGCACATCCTCGAGCTAGAAATATTGCAAAAATTGTAGCATTGATAGAAAAATATAGTGCCTTTAGCGTAGTCGTAGTTCCCTCACAGGTAAACACTTTAGGTGTCTCATTAATCAACTCTTTAGATATTGATGAAGATATGGTTGATAATGTAGTTGGCTATAATGCAAGTGGAAATTTTGTTATATCATCTTTAGAATTTGCAAATCTTTCTATCCCCTCGCTTAATCAACAAGAGGGAACATTTGTAAGTATTGACAATAGAGTTCTTCCTACAAATGTTGCCTTAGATTTTGATGGATACACATTAAATGATATAGCAAGTGTATGTGCAATCAAACACAAAAATACGATTGATTGTACGAAATTATTAAGTCAAAAATCTGGTTTTAAAGCAGTGAAATTTGATGAATTAGAAAACTTTTTATCAGCTCATGGAGATGATGATAGAGGTTATCTTCTTGATGAAGTAGATTGTGAGATGGATGGAAAATTAGAAAAGATTGAAGACTTAGCAGAGTTTAATGGTACGGTTATTTATCATTCAAACCCAGTATTACAATTTAATGCGTATACAAATAAAACTTCGCAATTAGAGCGTGATACATCTCTAAGAGGTTCAGCACAATTTGCTCAGGCTGCAAAAATTTCTGATGGCGAGAGTATAGAAATATCTTTTGGATCAACTACAATCCAAAGGACATTTAAACTAGATGAAGATTTAAAAGGAACGATAGCCTTAAATCCAACATTTGATATAGCGGTAGATTCTAGTAAGTATAGATTTGAAAAATCCAAAATAGTGAGAGTGACTAATGAGTAATATTACAATTAATATTGATGGAAAAGAGATCCAAACGCAAGAGGGTACTTTTATCTTAAATGCAGCCCGTGCTAATGATATTTATATCCCTGCAATATGTTATTTATCAAGGTGTAGCCCAACACTTGCTTGTCGTATATGTCTTGTAGAAGTTGATGGAAAACAAGCCTATGCTTGTAATGCAAAAAGTAAAGATGGAATGTCCATCACCACTTCAACTCAAAATATTGACAAAGAGCGTCGTGCAATTATGGAAGTTTATGATGTTAATCATCCTCTTCAATGTGGTGTTTGTGATCAATCAGGGGAGTGTGAACTCCAAAACTATACACTAGAAATTGGTGTTGATTCACAAAGCTACACAGTAAAAGATGTTCCTAGACCTTCTCATGATTGGGGACATTTACATTATGATCCAGGTCTTTGTATCGTATGTGAGCGTTGTGTTACCGCTTGTAAAGATATGATAGGGGACAACTCTTTAACTACCATTGCTCGTGGTGCTGACGCTCTTAATGCTGAGTATAAAGCTGAGATGCCAAAAGATGCTTATGCGATGTGGAATAAGCTTAATAAGTCTGTTATTGGTCTCACTAATGGTACTGATGTTCTTGATTGTACCTCTTGTGGAGAGTGTGCAACAGTTTGTCCTGTTGGTGCTTTAGTTGATACTGAATTTATGTATAAAGCAAATGCTTGGGAATTGAAAAAAGTCCCTGCAACTTGTGGTCATTGTTCAGCTGGTTGTCAAATCTCTTATGAGATTAAAGATACAAGTATTGAAAATCCTGAAGATAAAATCTACCGTGTTATGAACGAATGGAATTATGTTTCCCTTTGTGGTGCAGGTAGATATGGCTTTGATTATCAAAATAAAGATGTCACAAAAGAAGTCTCTAAATTTAATCTTGCAATAGAAGCTTTTAAAAAAGCAGACACTATCAAGTTTACTTCAACTATTACAAATGAAGAAGCCTTGATTTTACAAAGATTAAAAGAGAAGTTTGGATACAAGCTTATTAACAATGAAGCAAAATCATTTCAAACATTTTTAGCAAATTATGCAACTTTAAGTGGTACTCGTTTGTATGGAAGTGACTTAAAAGAGATGGCAAATAGTAACTTTATTGTTTCCATTGGAACTGCTCTTAAAACGGACAATCCAAATGCAAGATATGCTCTAAATAATTCACTTACAGTAAATAAAGGGGCTGGTTTATATTTTCACCCAGTAAGTGATCCTATTACTGATGCTTTGAGTAAAAATATTATGAGTATTTCACATAAACCACTTCAAGAAGAGATAGCACTTTATTTAATCCTTGATTTATTTGGAGATAAAGAAAATCTACCATCTGAAATAGTCGATTATTTAGCCTCATTTCACTCTTCTAAGACTATAACAGTTACTGAGACTATAAAAGAAAAAGTAGTTGAGATTGTTAAAGAGATGAAACTTAACGAAGAAACAGGCGAAGAGGAAGAAGTTGAAATTGAAAAATCTAAAATGGTTCCTAAAAAAGTAAGTAAAGAAGTGGAAGTTGATGATAACAGACTTCTTTCACTTCTTGGAGCTGCTGAAACTTTTACAGAGTCATTAGAAAAATTCTTAAAGAAAAAAGAAACTTTTTCTTTAGTTGTTGGAGCTGATTTATACAATCATCCAAATGCGAAAAACTGTGCAAGACTTGTAGCCTTAATAGAAAAATACTCCGCATTTAAAATTGTAATGATTCCAACTCTTACAAATACCTTAGGTGTATCTCTTATCAATACATTAGACGATAAGGCTGGAGATTATTCAATCGCTTACAATACTCAAGGTGATTTTACTCTGTCAGCTCTAGGAGATGGAGATTTGGATATGCCCGCTATAAATCAACAAGAGGGTACACTTACTTCTATCAACAAAAGGGTAAATCCTACTAATGTTGCCATAGCTTATGGGGGATATAACTTAAATGATATTGCAAATGCTCTTGGCTTAAGCCAAGAAAATACGATAGATTATACGATAGAGTTACCAAGTTCTAAAGGTTTTTTAGCGAATAGTTTTGATTCATTACCTGATTATTATACTAATGCAGGTGAAGAGATGCGTGGATATGAGTTGAAAAATATAGCAAAAAAAGTATCACCAAATGAAAAAGTGAGTAAGATTGATGAGCAATTATCAATGAATGAAAACTTAATCTACCTTGCAAATCCAGTAAGACAGTTTAGTGATTTTACAAATAAAGCTACAAACCTCGATGAGCTTAGTGGTATCTACATGAGTGAAGAGTTTTTAAGTAACTCAGAGCTTAATGCTGGGGATAGTGTAAAAGTGAAGAGTGAATATGGTGAAGTAACCGCGACTATTATAAGTGATAATAAAATCGCAGGTGATATAGCTCTTATCCCCTCATTTGATTCTAAATTAAATTCAGAGGCTTTGTTTAGTTCTTATCGCTTTGCAACAGCTTCAATACAAAAGGTGTAATATATGGAAATAGCATATTTAATAGAAACGGTTATAAAGGTCGTTATAGTATTGCTTGTATTCTCAGCATTAGCAGGTATAGGGACTTATTTCGAGCGTAAAATCCTTGCATTTATGCAACGTCGTTTAGGGCCTATGAATGTTGGTCCCTATGGGCTTTTACAAGTTGCAGCAGATGGGATAAAACTCTTTACTAAAGAGGATATTATCCCTACAAATGTTGTAGCTCCTATCTTTAAGATGGCACCTGTTATTACAGCTTCAACTGCATTTATGGCAGCAGCAGCGATTCCATTTTTACCTGAATTTGAGATTTTTGGATATACAGTTCATCCTATCATAGCGGATATTAACATAGGTATTTTATATATCCTTGGCATCATGGGAGTTGGGCTTTATGGTCCACTTCTTGGTGGTATGGCATCCGCTAATAAGTTCGCCTTACTCTCAGCGGCTAGGGCTGCTGCTGTATTTATCTCGTATGAGGTAGTGACTGGTTTATCAATTCTTGCTCCAATTATGATGGTTGGTTCATTGTCTTTAATTGATTTTAATAATTATCAAATTGAAAATGGTTGGATTGTTTTTAATCTTTATGGTGTTGGATTTATAGCATTCATTCTTTTTTGGATTGCTGCATTTGCTGAAACTGGTCGTACACCATTTCACCTAATCGCAAATGATCATGAGATTATTGATGGTTTTGGTACGGAGTATTCTGGTATGAGATGGGGTCTTTTCTTTATCGGTGAGTATGCAAATATGTTCTTTATCTCTTTTGTAATTCCACTTCTTTTTCTTGGTGGATATGGAGATGGAAGTTTCTTTGGTGCTTTAGCATTACTTAGCAAAGTTGCATTTTTCTTTTTCTTCTTCTTATGGACAAGAGCCGCATGGCCAGATGTAAGACCAGATCAGTTGATGTGGTTATGTTGGAAAGTATTGATGCCAATAGCAGTAGTAAATATACTCATTGCTGCAATAATAATGATATAAGGTGGTAGAGATGAAAAACGAAGCATTTAATGATAGAAATGTAAGTAGTGATGGATACTTCAAAGTAGATATTGCAGATTATCCTACTGATGGTTGGGCTAAGTTTACAAGAGTTGTGCAAAGAACTTTTAGAGGTGAACTCTTTGTAGGTCTTTGGGTCGTTTTGCGTGAAATGCTTAAGTTTAATATTCACACAATTCAATATCCATTAGAAAAGATGCCCATTGGTCCTAGATACCGTGCTGTTCATGAGATGAAGAGATTATGGGAATCAGATGCTGAGAGATGTATAGGTTGTGGACTTTGTGAGAAAATTTGTATATCAAATTGTATTAAAATGGATACAAAAATAGATGAAAATTCTCGTAAAGAGGTAAGCGAATATACTATTAACTTAGGGAGATGTATCTTCTGTGGTTATTGTGCTGAGGTTTGTCCTGAATTAGCGATTACTCACGGTGGTGAATATGAAAACTGTTCTGAGCAAAGAGAGCATTTTATCGACTACAATGGAATGCTAACTCCATTAGAGATGATGGCAAATGGTACTCAAAAAGAGTTTGAAGGTTTTGGTGCTATTACACCACATGAAGATGAGCGTGTTATTAAAACACCTCTATCATATTAAGGAGATTAGGAATGTTTGAAGCTATAGCTTTTTATCTGTTTGCGTTTTTGACAATAACGATGTTTTATATCACGGTTACAACATCACAGGCATTACACGCATTAACTGCATTAGCAGCGGGGATGATATTTATATCAGCATTTTTCTTTATTCTAGGTGCTGACTTTTTAGGTGCGGTTCAAATCGTTGTTTATTCTGGTGCTGTTATGGCTCTATATGCTTTTGGTATGATGTTTTTTGATACAACAAGAGAGCTTAAAGAAAAGCAAGGAAACAAGTACATTATCTTTGGTTTGAGTGTATTAGCGGCTGTTTTAGTTGTTTTAATATTTGCAGCACCGATGGTAACGGATAATATTACTGCTCTTTATCCAATGACTGAGGGAGTTGGAAATACTCAAGAAGTTGGTATGGTTTTATTTACTAAGTATCTTGTTCCCTTTGAAGTTGCAGCGATTATGTTACTTGTTGCAATGATATCTGGTATCGTTTTAGCAAGTAAACAAATGGATGTATCTCAAACACTTAGCGATGATGAGCAGACACAAGAGAGTAAAAAAGGAGTTACTTCATGATGGAAATAGGATTAAATCATTATCTTGTATTGTCAACAATTCTTTTTGCTATAGGATTGATAGGTGTTATGAGACGAAAAAATCTTCTTTTGTTATTTTTTGCAACTGAAATTTTACTCAATTCTGTAAATATCGCCTTTGCTGCTATTTCTCACTATTATGGTGATTTAACTGGTCAAATGTTTGCATTTTTTGTGATTGCAATTGCTGCATCGGAAGTTGCAGTAGGCTTAGGATTGTTAATTGTATGGCATAAACGCCATAGCAATATCGACCTAGATCAAATGTCAACGATGAAAGGATAATAGATGGAAATATATTTATATATAGCACTCTTTGCACCCTTTGTAGGTTCAATGTTTGCTGCCACCTTAGGAGCAAGTAAAAAAACTACAATAGCTGGAGTAATCCCTAGTTTTTTACTCTTTGTTTCTTTTGTTTCAAGTAGTATATTACTAAAGCATATTCTCAGCGGTGGGGAAGTGGTTCATGTTGAGATGATGACATGGATACAAGCGGGTAATCTTTATATCCCTTTTGGTTTTGTAGTTGATCAAATTTCTGTAACTATGATGATGGTTGTTACCTTGGTTTCTACAATTGTACATGTTTATGCAATTGGTTATATGGATCATGATAAGGCATTTAATCGTTTCTTTGCATGGTTATCAGCTTTTGTATTTTCAATGATGATACTTGTTATGAGTGATAACTTCGCAGGTCTTTTTATAGGTTGGGAAGGTGTTGGTCTTTGTTCATGGGCTCTTATTGGTTTTTGGTATCACAAAGAGAGTGCTACTTGGGCTGCAAATGAAGCCTTTATTATGAACCGTATTGCAGACCTTGGAATGTTAATTGGTATTTTTCTTATTTATTGGAATACAGGGACATTACAATATACTGAATCTTTCGCAGCGATGCAATTTTTAGATCAAGAAACTTTAACTTGGATGGGTATCTTCTTATTTATAGGTGCTATGGGAAAATCTGCACAGTTTCCATTGCATACTTGGTTAGCAGATGCTATGGAGGGACCAACTCCTGTTTCTGCACTTATCCATGCAGCTACCATGGTAACCGCAGGTGTTTACTTAGTTGTGCGTTCCAATGAATTATATAGCTTAATCCCTCATGTAGGATTATTTATCGCTTCACTTGGTGCTTTTGTTGCAATTTTTGCGGCTTCTATGGCACTTGTAAATCGTGATATAAAAAGAGTTATCGCTTACTCTACGCTATCACAGTTAGGGTATATGTTTGCCGCTGCTGGACTTGGTGCTTATTGGGTTGCATTATTTCACCTTATGGCTCACGCATTCTTTAAAGCATTATTATTTTTAGGTGCTGGTAATGTTATGCATGCTATGAACAATGAACTCGATCCCTTTAAAATGGGTGGACTTGGTAAAACGATGAAAACTACAATGATTATGATGACATTAGCATCTGTAGCTCTTGCAGGTATTTTTCCTCTTGCTGGATTCTTTTCAAAAGACTTAATACTAGAAGTTGCCTTTGTTGATCATCATTTTATTATATATACAGTGCTTCTCTTTACTGCTGGTTTGACTGCTTTTTATTCTTTTAGAATTATTGCACTTATTTTTCACGGTGAAGATAGACACACTGATTTAGGTTTTCATCCTCACGAAGCATATAAATTTATGTTAGTTGCAATAAGCCCTCTTTTGATTTTAGCAATTATCGCTGGTTTTACAATGAAGGGAACTTTCTTTGAGATGGTAACACAACTCTTACCAGCTACTGAGTATCATGTTCACTCAGAATTAACTTACTGGATTATGACAATTGGTACGCAACTGTTTGTTATTTTGGCTATTTTCTTTGCTTATAAAAAATATATTGCAAGTGATATTAAAATTCCAGACGGTACAAGTAAAATGGAGAATAGTTTCATCTATAAATTGTTGATTAATCAATACTATATCCCTCACTTTTATGAAGAGTATTTAGTTAAACCATACAAAGAACTATCAATGGTATTTTGGAAACAAATAGATCAAAAAATAGTTGATGCAACTGTAGATGGGATAGCTAGTACTCTTTATGATACAGGAGAAAATACGAGAGTAATGCAAAGTGGTAATTTATCTACTATGCTTAGATGGATGGTTATAGGTTTAGTAACTATACTATCACTAGCTGTGGCTTTTGGGCTGGCAGTTAGACATTTGGATGAAATACAAGCTATTTTATCTGGTTTAGGAGCTTAATAGATGTTAGATAATATTTTATCAATTTTAATTTTCTTTCCAGCAGTAGCTGGAATTTTTGGATTTATGATTCAAAAAGATAGTATGCGCGCTTATGGTGTGTCCGTTGCTACGATAGAGTTTGCATTATCTTTATGGTTATGGTTTTCTTTTGATTCTAATGCTTCTGGTATGCAGTTTATCGAACAAATGCCTCTTATAGAAGCTTTTGGAATTAGCTATATTGTTGGTGTAGACGGAATTTCTCTTTTTATTGTTATTTTAGCTGCATTTTTTACTATGATAGGAATTGCCTCTTTGAGTGATACTAAAAATGTTAAGAACATGATTATTACACTCTTAATGCTTCAAATGACAATGGTTGGTGTTTTTGTCGCACTTGATGCAATTCTTTTTTATATATTTTGGGAATTATCACTTGTACCGATGTTATATATCATCGGTGCATGGGGTGGACCTTTAAGAATTTATGCTTCTGTTAAGTTCTTTTTATATACATTTACAGGTTCGCTAGTTATGTTAGTTGGTATGCTATTTATGGCATATTTTTATCATCAGGCTACAGGTGTTTGGAGTTTTGCAATACTTGATTGGCATAGACTTATCTTGCCTGAAAATTTTCAACTTTGGTTATTTGTGGCTTTTTTCATTGGTTTTGCTGTCAAAGTACCAATGTTTCCATTTCATACATGGTTACCCTATGCACATGGTCAAGCACCAACAATTGGTTCTGTAATACTAGCGGCAATCTTACTTAAAATGGGTACATACGCATTTATCCGTTTTTCCCTCCCATTATTTCCAGATGCAGCAACATTTTTCATGTTCCCAATAGCAATACTTGCAATTATTATGATTGTCTACACTGCTATGGTTGCTTATGCTCAAGAGGATATTAAACAACTTGTTGCGTATTCTTCAGTATCACATATGGGTGTTATTATCCTTGGAATCTTTGCATTAAATGTTGAGGGGATCACTGGGAGTATATTTTTGATGATAGCTCACGGAGTTGTCTCGGGTGCATTATTCTTACTTGTTGGAGTGATTTATGATAGGAGACATACAAAATTAATGTCAGAGTTTGGTGGATTAGCATCAGTTATGCCTAGATACGCAACTATCTTTGGTCTCATGTTAATGGCGTCTGTTGGTATGCCACTAACTATTAACTTTGTGGGTGAGTTTTTATCTTTAATCGGATTTTATCAACAATCACATATCTTAACTCTTTTAGCAGGAATGGCTATCATTGTTGGGGCTATCTATATGCTTAGTGCGTATAAAAAAATGTTTTTTGGTGAAGTAACAAATGAGAAAAATAAAAATTTACCTGATTTAAGTAAAAGAGAACTCTTAGCTTTAATCCCTTTATCTATCATAACTGTATGGTTGGGGATTTACCCTAAGCCAGTTTTAGATCCTATTAATAATTCAGTAGAATCTGTAGTACAGCTTATGCACGATAAATCTATAACAGACGAAGCTAAGAGTAGAATCCCCAACCTTATAAAAGACATAGAAATTACTAGAAATTCTAAGGAGGCACACTAATGTTAGAGCCAGTAAATATTTCATTAGAGTCATTAAATTTAATAACTCTTTTTCCAATGCTAGTACCTGTTATTGGAGCACTTCTTATTATTTTAATAGATATTATTAAAGGTGGACTTGATAAAACATTGTATGTGGCATTAAGTATCCTTTTCTTATTTATTGATTTTAATGCTGTTTTATCATCGGCTTCAACATTTGCAACTGATGGTACGGTGATGGGTGTTTTTGATATGATGCTCATAGATGGTTTAGCTATTCTTGCTCAACTTATTATTGTGGGTGCTTCCATCTTCTTTTTACCATTGGTAATCTCTGGTAAAAGTTTTCATGAATCATCAACTCCGGAGTATTTTGCATTATTTTTATTTATGATTGCTGGACTTCAGTTTATGGTTGCAACCGATAGTTTAATTCTTATCTTTGTTGGACTGGAAACTTCTTCTTTAGCGATTTATACTCTTATTGCTATGCACAACCGTGATAAATCATTTGAAGCTGCTGTGAAGTACTTTAGTATGGGCGCTCTTGCTGCTGGTTTTTATTCATTTGGTTCAATGGTGTTTTATGCACTTACAGGTTCAGTCGAAATCAATCAAATAGCAAGTATTCTTGCTGCTAATAATTATGCTGATATTGGGTTTGTTTTAGTAGGAACTGCCTTTATGTTAGCTGCTTTTGGATTTAAAGTAGCCCTTGTTCCATTTCATACATGGGCCCCTGATATTTATGAGGGTTCATCTGCGGCAATGGCAGGTTTTTTATCAATCGTTCCAAAGATAGCTCTTTTTGTAGTTATTATGAGATTATTTGAATTTTTAATTCATAGTGGTGTTATTTGGTTAGAGATTGTTCTTTATATCATCGTTATTCTTACTATGACTATGTCAAATATGTGGGCGCTAGTTCAAACAGATGTGAAAAGAATGTTAGCGTATAGTTCTATCTCTCATGCAGGTTTTGTAATGGCTGCTATCTTAATTGGTACAACGCAGTCAAATACTGCTTTGTTTCTTTACTGGATTTTATTTAGTGCTACTAACTTAGGTGCATTTGGAATGTTATGGATATCTCGTCAAAAAGAGTTACTTCCAGGTCAGTCAAGTGATCACTCTTATGAGAAGTTTTCAGGTATGATTCAAACAAATCCTACGGCTGCGATGATTATGGGTCTGTTTATGCTAAGTTTAGCTGGTTTACCACCCTTTGCATTGTTTTGGGGTAAGCTTTATTTAATCAGTTCAGCAGTGAATGCAGACTACAAAGTGTTGGCCTTAGTTATGGCACTTAACTCTGCTATTGCAGGATATTATTATATTAAACTAATCGTATATATGTTTATGAAAGAACCATTAGAGCAAAATGATGGGAATATTGTAGTTGGGAATTCTTCTTTTGTAGTGAAGTCTATTATTGGCTTTGCTACTTTGGGAACTATTTTTGCTATTTTTGCTGTAGACTCTCTTTTAGAGTTTATCACTGCTTTAGTGTATAATAGCGGATATTAAAACTTAAACTAAAAAAGGAAGAGAACTTGTTAAAATATTTACTCTTCTTTTTTTTCTCTTTAAAGCTCTTTGCTCTTGAGATAACTCTCAACGGAGCGAAAGAGAATTTTGAAAATTATTCAATTCTACATTTAAGAGATTCAGAACCTTTTCTTTGTCAAGAAATAATAGATGATTTTACTATAGTGACAAAAGTGGTATGTGCTTTTAATCAAAGACCCTCCGTTAAAATAAAAAATTTACAAAACAGTTTTTTTAAAATCAAAAATAAAATTAAAAAAGATACCTTTTTTTTAATAATTACTCCCTTTAAAAAGATAAAACTATACCCTATGATTTTTGATTTGACAAAGGATGAGACTTTGTATCAAGCAAATGTAAAAATTGCAAAACATTGGATGATAGTGGGATACAAAGAGAAACTACCCTATATAAAAAAAGAACGAGAAGTAGAGACTGCTATAAACTTTCCCTTTCAATCAGCTTTGAATAAGTTACCCTTTGTTGGAAGCTTAGATATTAAAGGCAATCCTGTTCGCATTAAGAGAGTTGATGATGTTACTGATTATTTAAAAATAAAAAAACTTTACAAAGAAAAAAAATATGAGCATTGTTTAGATTTAGCACAAGAATCAATTGAAGATTACCCTTCATCACTTTTTAATACTGAATTCATTTATTATAAAATTAGAATATATACAAAATTAAATGATAACGATAACGTCATATCTTTGTCTAAAGTATTTTTAAGAGAATACTCTTCAGATGAGAATATACCAGAAGTTTTGGCTCTTATTGCTAAAGCTTATGCAGAAGTAGGTATGAGTAGCGATGCTGATTATTTTTTTGATAGATTATTTAGTGAGCATGAGAATTCCAAATATACGAAATGGGGGTATATATATAAAGGGGAGATGCTTGAACGTGATGGTTCAGCTTCTAAGGCAGTGTCTTTTTATAAAAAAGCTTTAGATGAAACAAAAAATATAGAAATAGCACTTAGTGCAGCATATAGACTAGCTTATTATAAAATTATAAGTAATAGTGATAAAAAAAACGCAAGTAAATACATTATGAAAATAGTAAATACTCAGTCAGATTTTTTTATGCATGATTTAAAAAAGTCATTAGATATGATGTATAAATTCGCTGATGAAGGTGAGTTTATAACTGCATCAATTATAGCCAAAGCTATAATTGATGCTACTGATAAAAATCATGATGAATATGAGATATTATTAAAAAATAGGGCTATATGGTTGTCTGAGACAGAGAATAAACAAGAATCACTTTTAGCATTAAATGAATATATAACTCAATTTGAAGATGGTGTATTTATTGAGATGATAGAGATAGCCAAGGATGCTTTATTTTTTGATACAAATGATGCGAATTATTCAGTAAAATTAAAAGAGTTTGAGTATCTCATAGAAGAATATGATACGGATACTATTGGAAATCGTGCTGTATATGAAAAAGCAAAGTTACTTTTTATAAATAAAAAATATTCTCAGGTACTGGATATGAAAGAATCTATTTTAGAACTAGACGCTGAATTTTATGAAGATAAAGAAGATATAATTGTTAATTCAGCTATTGGCGTTATGAAGTTAGCATTAAAAAATAAAGAATGTCAAAAAGTTTTAAATATTTCAAATGATTATGATATTACACTTTCAAATGAATGGGATGATGGGGTATATGAATGTTCTATGATGGGTGCTGATTATCTCTTATCAAAAAAGGTATCAGCTAGAAACCTAAAATCTAAAGATATAGATTTGAGAAAATTATGGTTGTATAGGTATATAAAAGTAGATTTTGCAACTGGAAATTATAGCAATGTTATAGAAGCATCAGAGGAGTTAATGGTATTAATCTCAGATGATAAGGATTCAAAATACAAAGAGATATACAGAATTATATTTGATACTTATGAAAGATTAGAAAAAAAAGACAAGTTACTAGCAGCTATTGTAGATGTTCAAAAAATATTTAAAAGAGATTACAAAGATATAGAGAGATATGTATCCGTTATGAGTATGGGAAATGACACTAAAGATGATAATATTATCATAAAGTATGGAGAAGAGGTTATGAAAATTCAAAATTCATCCTCCTCTTTTGCTCAAAGTCCTTTTGTAGAGTTTATGATGTATCAGGCTTACTTAAATATTGCAAACCTAGATAAAGCTTTAGATATAATTCTCTCTCTTAACAAGGTAGATTTAAAAAAATCCAATCGAGCAAGACAAAAGTATTTACTTGGTTCAATACTATCAAAACTTTTGAGATATGAAGAGGCTAAAGAAGCATATCAAAAATCTATAGATGCCGATAAATCTTCACCATGGGCAAATCTAGCCAAAAGCTCAATAGAAGACTTATAAGCTAGTCTAACTCTAAGCAGTCCCTTATGGAGTAGAGTCCAATCTCTTTATCTACTAACCACGAAGCAGCTCGTATTGCACCTTTTGAAAAGGTATTTCTCGAAGTTGCTGTATGGTTTAATTCAATAAACTCTCCATCATTATAAAACCCAACAGTATGACGACCAACTATATCGCCACCACGCAAAGCCATAACGGCTATCTCGTCTTTTGTTCTTTCTCCTATGTTGCCATCTCTTCCACTTACTCGAACTTTGTTTATATCTAAACCACGAGCATTTGCAGCCGATTCACTCAGAGTTAGAGCAGTACCACTAGGTGCATCTTTTTTATGTTTATGGTGCATCTCTACTATTTCAATATCAAAACCTTCCAAAGCAGCGGATGCTTGATACACTAGCTTATTTAAAAGAGCAATGCCTAGAGACATATTTGTAGCATACAAAATAGGCATAACAGTACTTGCATCTTGAAGTAGGTTAAGCTGATAAGTGTTTAATCCAGTTGTTCCTATCACCAAAGGTTTTGGAGTGTCCATAGCTGTTTCTAGTAAAGTTTCACAAGCATCAGGTAGTGAGAAGTCTACAACAACGTCACAAGCATTTAAAAATGATTTCATATCCATTGTAATCAAAATAGAAGGATCAATAGAAAAATCAAGTTTACTTCTTACATAAACAGTACTCACACTCATATTATCGGTTTCTTTTAAATCTTCTAAAAGTAATTTTCCAACTCTACCACTTGCACCAAATACACCAACTCTTATCATTTTTATAGCCTTAGTTTTTCTTTTTTTCGCATTATACTACAGTACTCGTCATTTTTTAAAATAAAAGAATAAAGAGCTTGGTTTTAAAGTATAAATACCTTTATGAAAAAGACCAAACTCAAAGATAATTGTAACATATTGAAAGAACAGATAAAAGAACATACAAATTTTAACAGAGCAAGAATATTTGTAATAGTTGGATTGATAGAAAGTAGCTACTCAAATATAATTTTAAAATTAACACCATATCCTATGATAACTAGATTTGGTGTCAAGTACGAAATGACGAGGGATGAAAAGTTATGTCACATCTCAAATGAGATATGACAAGTTTAAAAAATAATTAAGATTTAGTAATCTTTGCTTGTAAGTCTTCTTTTTTGATAGCATCACTTACATATTTAATAACTACAAGGTTTTGAGTTTCATTGATATACCATTCTGCGATATTATCATTTTCTAAGGCGGTTAATTTATCTAAATCTACCTCATCATGCTTGATATAAAGGTGGGAGTGTCTTATAGGATTTTGAAGCTTTAAAGCTGTCCATATAAGCCATAAAATGATTATAACAGATATACTCGCAGCCAATGTTCCTCTATCGCTGATATCTAGGTAGAGACCTGCAAATGTTCCCCCTAAAAAAGTTGCGAAGTAAGCAGATGAGTTGGAGATTCCAAGTGCTGCACCTTTTTGGTGTACTTTAGCAAATTTACTTATCATCGACTGTACAAGTGGCTCCATCATATTAAAACCAACGAAGAAAAATACAACACCAACTACAAACACTGTACTAGAAGTTGTAAATCCCATGATTAAAAATGAGACTAAGAAAAGTACGATTGAGAGTAAAAATATTTGTTTAGGGATATTTTTCTTCTCACCAAATACGGCAGCTGGACCCATTGCTATGAGACCTGCTATCATTGCAGGGAGATACACTTGCCAAAGTTCTGCTTTTTCCCAGTTAAAACCATACTCAGGTCTTGTAAGGATGATAGGAATTAAAACAAATGCCATAGTCATAAGACCTTTTTGGAGGGTGTTAATAATTATCATATTGAGAAGATTGTTATCTTTTAAAATATCTCTAAGTTTTGAATCATTATGATAGATATGTCTAATCTTTGGAGGAGTAGGAACTTTAGTGAAAAGTAAAATTATAGAGAATACAGCAAGTACCGCCGTGATAAAAAAGATAGCATTAATCCCAAAATTTGCAGCGATAACAGGACCTAAACCCATAGCAAGAGCAAAACTCATTGCAATAAATCCACCCATAATAGCCATAGCCTTACCACGAGATTCTTCTTCTACAAGATCAGACACCATCGCAGTAGCAACAGAACCAATAGCTCCAGCACCTTGTAAAAAACGCCCAAGCATTAAGGTATATATATCTGTAGAATATCCACAAATAAGTGAACCAATTAAAAAGATAATAAGACCAAATAAAATTGTAGGTTTACGCCCTATCTTATCACTTAATGTTCCAAATGGAATTTGAAAGATTGCTTGAGTGAGTGCATAACCACCAACAATAATACCCACTAAAAGAGGAGTAGCACCTTCGAGATCAAGTGCATACACAGATAAAACTGGTAAAACTAAAAACAGCCCTAAAAATCGTAAGAAGATTATGGAAGAAAGAGGAAGAACTTTTTTAAACATTCATATATCCTTATATAGTATAATGACGAAATTATACTATAAGGAAATAAATTTGAAATTAGTTTTAGCTACATCAAATAAAGGTAAGGTTAAGGAGATAAAAGCACTGTGTGAGGATTATGAAGTAATTGCTTATGGAGAACTTATCCAAGAGTTTGAGATTATAGAAGATGGAACTACTTTTAAAGAAAATGCACTCATTAAAGCAAGAGCAGTTTTTAAAGTATTAAATGATGATACTCTTGTTGTATTAGCAGATGATAGTGGAATAAGTGTTGATGTACTTGATGGTGAACCAGGTATTTACAGTGCTAGATATGCAGGTATTGATGCAACTGATAAAGATAATTTAAATGAGCTGATTAATTCCATCAAAAAAAAAGGTGTAAAAAGCTCAAAAGCACACTATACCGCTGCAATAGCAATAGTTACAAAAAGAAGTGAGTACTGTGTACATGGATGGATGTATGGTGATGTAGTGATCGAACCATCAGGTGATGGTGGTTTTGGATACGACCCGATATTTGTACCTTTGGGATATAATAAAACACTAGGAGACATAAACGATGAAACCAAAAGAAAACTCTCTCATCGTTCTAAAGCATTGGATTTAGCAAAAATTATTTTACAAACTCTTTAAAAAATTATAAAAATTTTTGACTTAGATTGTAAAATGATTTTTCTAAATTACTCAAAAAACTATGTAGATTACTGTTATATCTGTTTAAAGAATGCATAATATTTCCTTTTAAAGAACTCTTAGCAAAAAGTATTCCTATTTTAAAAAAATAAGATTTTTTAAAATATAATGAGTAATAAAATACCAAAAATAATTCTATAGATGCCAAATGCGATAAATGTAAATTTCTCTAAAAAGGCTAAAAAAAGTTTTATTGTCAGATATGCTACAAAAAATGCAACTACAAATCCTACACCTAAAGTGATTAAGTTTGCATCAGAAAAATCTTTATAATGCTTGAGTAAATCATAAGCAGTTACAGCACTCATAACAGGAAAAGCAAGTAAAAAACTAAATTCTGCACTAGCTTTTCGACTAAGTCCAAGCAATAAAGCCCCTATTATAGTACTTCCAGCTCTACTCGCCCCTGGAATCAGAGCAAGAATTTGAGTAAATCCGATAATCATAGCTTGTCTTAATGATACATCTTCAATATCATCTATTGTTTCTTGTTCTTCATCTATAAAAAATATCTCTACGATTAAAAATACTATACCACCAATGATAAACATTACAGCTACAACTTGTATGGAAAACAATGCCTTTATTTGATTAGAAAATATAAATCCTACCGTTCCTATAGGGATAAAAGCAAGGATAACCTTCGTCCAAAGATCTATCTTTTTAATTGTAAATTTATCACGATAATTTAAGACAACAGCAAGTATCGCAGCAAACTGAATAATGACCTGATAAGCTTTTGTAACAGCACTTTGATCAATTCCAAGAAATTTACTAGCTACAATAAGATGTCCCGTTGAAGAGATAGGAAGAAACTCGGTAAACCCTTCAATAAGACCTAATATAATTGAGTCAAGTATTGTCATTATACTCCTTTGTTTAATAGAGTGTTTTAATATTGAAATGAGAAAACAATATTAAAGAATAAATGGAACATAGTTATGTTAAAATTTTGATAATGAAATTTTAGCATACAAAGAGAAAAAATGAATATACTTATTGTAGATGATAGTAAAATTGTTAGAAGGGTTTTAAAAAATACAATTGAAAGGTATTTTAAAGCACCAAAATGGGTAACTTTAAATACTTATGAAGCAGAAGATGGTAACTTTGCAATGGAACAAATGAAAAAAGAAAAGATAGACATTGTTTTACTTGATTGGAATATGCCAAATATGAATGGTGAAGAAGTTGTAGAAGCTATTCGTGCTGAAAAAAAATGGATGAAAACACGTATAATTATGGCTACGACAGAGGGTTCAAAAGATAGTGTTTTAAGAATGATAAAAAAAGGGGCAAATGGTTATATGGTTAAACCATTTAATGAAGTGGCTATCTTTAAAGTTTTAGATACGATTACTGCAAGAATGCCTAAAACATAAGTCTTCAAACTAAGTTTAAATAATTTCGGATATAATACGAGGTTTTAAATTATAAATTTTATCTCCGTAGGAATGTATATATGCTACTTTTTACTCCTGGACCAACTCCAGTACCCCAAAATGTTCGTAATGCAATGGCTAAAGAAACTATGCACCATCGTACACCTGAATTTGAAGCTATTTTTGAAAAAACAAGAAAACATCTTTTTAATCTTTTAAATACTGATGAAGTCATTATACTCGCATCAACTGGCACTGGAGCTATGGAAGCTGCGGTTACTAACCTTTGCCACAACACACTTTTAAATGTTAATTCTGGAAAGTTTGGTGAGAGATTTGGAAAAATTGCAAAGGCTCATGGACTTGGCTCAGTTGAGATTAAAAATGAATGGGACACCCCTGTAAGTGTTGAAGCGATTGTTGAAGCTCTAAAGGCTAATGCAAACATCGATGCAATAGCGGTTCAAATTAGTGAGTCTGCTGGTGGACTTCGCCATCCTGTTGAAGAGCTTGCAAAGGCTGTAAAAGAGATTAATCCAAATATTTCTATCATCGCTGATGGGATTACTGCTGTTGGTGTTGAAAGAATTGATGTGACAAATATTGATTGTCTCATAGCTGGGAGTCAAAAAGCCTTGATGCTTCCTCCTGGACTTTCTATTTTAGGTCTTTCAAATAAGGCAATTGAAAAAATAGGAGAGGGAAAAGGATACTATCTTAATCTGGCTTCAGAGATAACTAAACAAAGAAAAAATACGACAGCATATACAGCTGCTACCACCTTAGTGATAGGACTTTTAGAAGTTTTAGAGAGTGTTGAAGCTGGTGGTGGGTTGAGTAGACTTTATGGTGATACAGCCTGTCGTTCTAAGGCTGTCTCTCGTGCATTAGAAGCTATAGGACTAAAAATTTATCCAGCAGTTCCTGCGAAATCAATGGCAACTATTATCGACCCTGATGCGAGTGAGATTAGAAAACTTTTAAAAGAAGAATATCATGTTAATGTAGCAGGGGGGCAAGACCATTTAAAGGGGAAAATTTTTAGAATCAACCAAATGGGACTGATTCCAGTACATGAAATGGCATGGGTTCTAAACGCAGTAGAGTTAGCACTCTCAAGCTTAGGTCGTCGTGAGTATAATGGAGAGGCAAATAAGATTTTTAGTGAAGCTTTCTTTGGGGCATTAGATGGATTTAATCAAGGGCAAAACAAATGATACTTGAGCATGAAATTCCAAATGGAAGTAAGTTATACTTTGGTGATAACGCAAAAATAAAGCGTCGTATAGAAAATATTGCAAGCACTATTTTAGATGAAAATGGTTTTGAGGAGATAGTAACTCCTGTATTTTCATACCACCAACATTTAAGTATCGCTGATGATAAAGAGCTTATCCGTGTGAATGATGCACAAAATAATTCGCTTTCACTTCGTGCTGATTCTACGATAGATGTTGTTAGAATCATAAAAAAACGATTAGGCTCAAACACTAAGCAAAAAAAATGGTTTTACATTCAAGCAGTGTATCGTTTTCCAACAGAAGAGCAATACCAAGTTGGTGTTGAATTTTTAGGTGAGAAAAAACTCTCATCCGTGACAAACATAGCAGTAGATATTTTTAATAAGCTTCAACTAAAACCTTTGATGCAAATATCAAACATAAAGATACCAGAACTTTTAGTTGAGATGTTTGACTCATTAAATATTGATGATTTTAAACATATAAATGTTGAAAAGTTTTTAAGTTTAAAAGTAAATTGGTTAGAAAAACTTGTATATCTTCAGTATGTAGAGCAAATTGATGCTGTGATAGAGATAGCACCTGATGCTATTAAAGTAGAACTTCAAAAAATAAAAGACTTATGTTCTCAAATGAAATGTGACAATGCAGTTTTAGCACCAATGTATTATGCAAAAATGCTTTATTATGATGAATTATTTTTTAGAGTGATTGATAATAATGAAGTTTTCGCTCGTGGTGGAAGATATAAAAATGAGGAACTAACATCAGTTGGTTTTGCGATTTATACAGATGCACTTTGTGAAAAAATAAGTAAATAAATATTAGAATAAAAAAGGCAAAGATATAATGAAAGCAGATTTAATTGTAGGAATTCAGTGGGGCGATGAGGGTAAAGGTAAGATAGTTGATAGGTTAGCATTAGATTATGACATGGTTTGTAGAAGTCAAGGTGGTCATAATGCTGGACATACTATTTGGGTAGATGGCGTAAAATTTGCACTTCATCTTATCCCATCTGGAATACTCAATCCTCATGCGATAAATGTAGTTGGAAATGGCGTAGTCCTTTCACCTGAATCAATCATCCAAGAGATGGTACAGTTTGAAGGTCTTGAGGGTCGTCTTTTTATCTCTGACAAAGCACACTTAAATCTTCCCTACCATGCACTTATAGATCAAGCAAAAGAGAGACTCAAAGGTGATAAAGCGATAGGCACAACGGGCAAAGGGATAGGACCAGCCTATGCGGATAAGATTAACCGTACTGGTTTTAGAGTGGGAGAGCTTTTAAACCCTCAAAAACTTTGTACATCAATCATCACTTATTTTGAGCAAAATAGACAAATTTTTGATATTTACAAGATACAAACACCAAAAGAGGTTCAGTTATTGACTCAACTCCAAGAGTATAAAGCAAAATTAGCTCCCTTTATTACAGATACAACTCAAATGGTTTGGAAAGCACTTGACGATGATAAAAGAATTCTTTTAGAAGGTGCTCAAGGGACTATGCTTGATATTGATCATGGAACATATCCTTATGTGACTTCATCAGCAACTGTGAGTGCTGGTGCTTGTACAGGTTTGGGGATTAATCCTAAAGATATTGGAAAAGTGACAGGTATCGTTAAAGCATACTGTACTCGTGTTGGAAATGGACCATTCCCAACTGAAGACTTAGGTGAAGATGGGCAACGCCTAGGTGAGCAGGGTAATGAGTTTGGAACAACAACAGGTAGAGCAAGAAGATGTGGTTGGTTTGACGCAGTAGCTACTCGTTACGCATCAAGATTAAATGGTTGTGATGAGTTAGCACTTATGAAACTAGATGTTTTGGACGGTTTTGATGAGGTGAAAGTTTGTGTAGCCTATGAACTCAATGGACAAGTGATAGACTATCTTCCATCAAATTTAGAAGATGTTACACCGATTTACAAAACTTTTAAAGGCTGGGATAATTCAGTAGGGGTAAGAAGACTGGAAGACTTACCAGCAACAGCACAAGAATATGTTAAAATAATTGAAGAAATTTCAAAAACTAAGGTTGGAATTATCTCAACTTCACCTGAGAGGGATGACACAATTATATTATAAGGCTCTCTACTTATGAAGACTCGCTTTACCTCACTTGTAACTTTGAAAAAAAGGACAATGCAAAAAAGTGAAGAAATACTTCAAGGAGCAAATGCAGATTTAAATTCTGCAAGTGCGGCATTACAACTTTCTTACGACGCTCTGGATGATGTAAAATCTCCTATAGCTGGTACAATGTCTAAGATGTTAGCATCAAGGACACTTCTTTCTTCTCAAAGAAATTTAATCCAACACAATAAAGAGTGGCTTGATTTTGCTAGAAATCAAGTTACTCAAGCAAAAGAGCAATTAAAATCTGATATGATTGAATATGAAAAATTTAATTATTTGGACTTAGAAGAGATCAAGAAAATGCTCAAAGAGATAAAGATAAAAGAAGCAAAAGATTTAGATGAAGTAGCTTTAATGGCACATGCAAATAATAAAAGGAAAAGTGTATGAAAATAGTATTACTGAGTCTATTGGCTTTATTACCTTTAGGGGCTTTACAAACAAGTGATAGACTTTTTGATTGTACTGAAATTTTTAAAGAGAGAAAGAGTGAACTTTTAGTTGAATTGGAGCGTATAGATGAGCAAAAACAAGCATTAAATGCTTTAAAGTTAGCAACAGAAGAACTTTTGAAAAAAAAGCAAAGTCGTCTAAATCAAAAAGAAGAACTACTAAAGAGTAAACTTTCAGTAATTACCCAAAAAGAAGAGAATATTCAAAGTATGCTGAAAAAAAATGAGAGTATTTTAGAAAAGATTAAAAAGATTAAAAAGAATAAAATCGCTCAGACCTTTGCAAAAATGAAAGCAAGTGCTGCTGCAAATATTTTATCTGATATGGATACTCAAAAAGCTGCTGATATATTAATATCTCTAAAACCTAAAACGGTAGGACAAATTTTAACAAAAATGGATGCAAAAAAAGCATCTAAATTAACATTACTTTTGACTAATTAATCCTGTTCATTAGAGAGTGATATTCCTCTACTTTCCAGCATTTTTTGTAGATTTCAAGTACCTGTGGAATTATTCCCCCATTCTTCTCTCCTTATTACAAACCAAGAATTAATCTAAATTAGTGTATCCTTTGGATATTAATTAACTTATTATTTTAAAGGTCTTTCAATGACAAATGTTAGCATCATCGTTTTAGATTTCGGTTCTCAATATACACAACTTATAGCTCGCAGACTGCGTGAAGATAAAATTTATTGTGAAATTTTACCTTATCATACTTCCGTAAAAGAAATTAAAGCTAAAAATCCTCAAGGTCTAATCCTTAGTGGTGGTCCATCTTCTGTTTATAATGAAGATGCTTATAAAGTAGATACTGCTGTATATGCTATGGGTATTCCTATTCTTGGAATTTGTTATGGTATGCAAAGAATTGCAGTTGATTTTGGTGGAAGTGTCATCCGTTCCTCACACCATGAGTATGGAAAAGCAGAGTTGAAACTTCAAACATCCTCTCCTCTTTTAGCGGACTGTGATGAGGATAGAATTGTCTGGATGTCACATTCTGATAAAGTGGATAAATTGCCTGAGGGATTTGTGCCAATAGCTACTTCGGAGAATTCACCATTTGCAGCTATTGCAAATGAAGAAAAGCGTGTATATGCTATGCAGTTTCATCCAGAAGTTCAACACTCTGAAGAGGGTTATTTGATGCTACGAAATTTCGCAAGAAAGATATGTGGCGTAAGTGAAAAATGGAAGATGGAACACTTCTTAAAAGAACAAATTGCAATAATCCGCAAGAAAGTAGGTACTGCCAAAGTTCTTTGTGGTTTAAGTGGGGGGGTTGATAGCTCAGTTGTTGCTGCTATGCTTTATGAAGCGATAGGTAACCAACTTATCCCTGTATTTGTTGATAATGGGCTTTTGCGAAAAGGTGAGCGTCAGCAAGTTGAAGAGGTTTTTAAAATCAACTTAAAAACGCCTCTTATCACAGTTGATGCAGTCGATAACTTTCTTAGTAAACTCAAAGGTATTTCAGATCCTGAGCAAAAGAGAAAAATCATTGGGCATACTTTTATAGAAGAGTTTGAAAAAGAAGCAAAAAAACATGATGGTATTAAGTTTTTAGCACAAGGAACTCTATACCCTGATGTTATAGAATCTATCTCAGTAAATGGTCCATCAGAAGTAATTAAGTCTCATCATAATGTTGGCGGTTTACCTGATTGGATGGATTTTGAGTTAATCGAGCCTTTGCGAGAGTTATTTAAAGATGAGGTTCGTAAAATCGGACTAGAGTTAGGTCTTCCTGAATCTATGATTAATCGTCATCCATTCCCTGGTCCTGGACTTGCGATTAGAATTATGGGTGATGTAAATGTACCTGATTTAACTATCTTGCGTGAAGCTGATGTTATCCTTTTAGATGAGCTAAAAGCAAGTGGATACTACGCAAAAACATGGCAAGCATTTGTAGTTTTACTTAATGTAAAATCAGTTGGGGTAATGGGGGATAACCGTACTTATGATAACACCGCTTGTGTAAGAGTTGTTGAAGCTGTTGATGGGATGACCGCTACATTTGCACATCTCCCACATGACTTACTAGAGAGAATTTCTCGTCGTATTATTAATGAGGTTGAGGGGATTAACCGTGTTGTTTATGATATTTCTTCTAAACCACCAGCTACTATAGAGTGGGAGTAAGTTAAAAGATAAGGGCTTGTTCATAGCAAAAAAAAATTATCTTTTTTCTATCTCTTCTCATCCAAGTGCAATAAATATTAATTCTTTAGATATTAAGCTTTTTAAACCTAGAATTGATATTTTTGAGATTGATTATTTTATTATCACTTCCAAACAAACTAGTGAATCTTTAAAACAATATTCTCCTGATATTTTAAAACCAGCTCTTTGCATCTCCAAAGCAACGGCACAAGCTTATAGGGATATTGGTGGAAAAATTTTGCAAATTGGATCTGGTTATGGAGATGATTTAGCCTTAAAAATAAAACAGTATCCAAAATCAACTCGATGGATTTACCTACGAGCTAAGCTTATTGCTTCTGATTTTGTTCAAAAACTTCAGGGTAAAAACTACTTAATTCACGAAATTATTATGTATGAAAGTAGCTGTTCAAAGAGTATAGAAAATATAAAAATTGAGCATGATGCTGTTCTTATATTTACTTCGCCATCAAGTGTCAAGTGCTTTTTAAAAAGACATACCATCACCTCTTTAAATAAAGTAATTGTTATAGGGAAAACTACAGCTTTAATTCTCCCTAAAAATATTACTTATCTAATATCTGAGAAAAAAACTATAGAATCTTGCTTTGCTCTTATCTAAGTTATCTAACTTTTTATAGTACAATGTTAAAAATAATTTAAACAGGTTGCTTCGTGAGACATATTGTTATACTAATAACATTAATTTTGTTTAGTTCAATTTTAGAAGCTACTTATCTCCGTTCCATTAGAGTCGGTTCATTTAGTAATAAAACTGATGCTAAAAAAGAGTTGATAAAACTTAATAATTTCATTCAAAAAAACGAGAACCTATTAAATTTACAAAAAAAATGGGGCTTTGAATGTAAGGCTAGAAAATCTGGAAAATATTATGTAACATTAGTAGAACCATTAAAAAATAAAGAAGTATTACAAATCATTTTAGATATTCTTAGAATAGAATATAAGGATGTCTATGTTACAAGATTAAAACAAGATAATATGAACGAAATAATTGAAAAAATTATCCTTTTAGAACCTATCCAATTAGAAACTTCTAGTTCTAATGAGATTACACCTATCAAGAATATGATTTCTATAGAAGAAGTTATTAATACAATAGATAAATTACAAGTAACACAAGTAGCAAAAACTAAAATACAAGTCACTAAAACTATACAAGAAGAGTATCAAGAAGAAGTTTTAAAAAGTAGTAAAAATGTACAACTGAAAATGAATACTCAAGAGTTACAAGAAAATATTATTTGGAAAATTTCATTGTTTCTTAGTCTGCTTTTTATTCTTTTACTATTAAGAATCCTCTTTGTATATAAGAAAGAGAAAAAGCTCTCTGGTAATAAGGACTTACTTAACCATTCAAAAATAGAAAAAATCACTGAAGAAACTCAAAACAAAGATAGATTTTTATCTAATATAAGTCAGGAATTAAGAACTTCAGTAACTGCGATAATAGGATTAACTCAGTTGATGCTTAACAATAGACCTTCCACATTTCAAAAAGACTATGTACAAAGAATCAAAAACTCTACAAATAATTTACTCCGTATTATAGATGATATTTCAGATATTTCTAAAATTCAAGTTGCTAACTTAGAAATAGAAAATAGCGAGTTTAATATTAATGATACTTTAGAGTATGTCTTGACAATTATTTTAATTCAAGCCAATAATAATAAAGCAAAAATTCTACTTGATGTAGAGAAAGATGTTCCTTCTCTTATAGTAGGGGATTCTTTACGTTTAAGTCAAGTTATGATAAGTATTCTTTTAAATGCAATAAATCTTACAAAAGCTGGTTCAATCAGTCTGGGTATAAGAAAGTTAGTAGCCTATAAAGAAACGATTAAACTAGAATTTGTTGTTAAAAACAATGATATACAAATAAGAAAAAGTCAAGAGAAATATTTGCAAACTGATATTATTGGACTTGGTCTATCAATATCAAAGCAGTTAATTGAGAAGATGGGTGGAGAAATTTTCATTGAGTCCACAAAAGATAAAGGAAATACTTTTATTTTTACTATAGTCTTTACTTTAATGGACACTTTCAATAGACGTCAATACCGCCTACCTTCAAAGAAACTTTTAAAGAAAAAAGTATTATTAGTCGACTCCTCAGAAGAAAATATTAATTCATTAATAGATAAGTTAAATTATTTTCATTATGAAATACATTCTATCCCATCTTTTGAAGCCATGGTTTTAGAAGATAAGATGGAATTCGATTTCCTTATTGTACATCAATCAAGTTTAAATAGTTCCTCTATAAGAAAGTTAAAAGAGATGGCACAAAAGGGGATAAAAATAGTTATCATTGATCAACTTTATAAAAATATACAAGATGATTTTTTTCAAGGATTGGATGTTCATTTATATTTAAAAACTCCATTAACACAACAAAGTATTCTTAATATGATAATTAATCTGTATGCATCGAAAACTTCTGTAAAAATAGATCCTAAGCATAACTTAAAAAAATTAAAAGCTAAAAAAATATTAATTGCTGAAGATAATGAATTAAATCATAAGCTTATTACAAGTCTTTTATCAGATACAGGAATAGAATTAAGTTTTGTTTTTGATGGGCAAGAAGCAGTGAACTTAGTACAGTCTGGTAAAAAATTCAATCTTATATTAATGGATATTAATATGCCTAAACTCAATGGTTATGAGGCATCAGAAGAGATACGTAAAAATAATAAATATAATAGTATTCGTATATTAGCCTTAAACTCAGATGTTATGGAGAGTACCATTGAAAAAACATTTGCATCAGGTATGCAGGGGTATATATCAAAGCCAATAATTTTAGATATGTTTTATCATGAAATTTATCAAGCGCTTAGTAGTAAAGACGAAATTCTTAATATAATGTCAATTAGCAGACCTAACGAATATAGTACAAAAGAAGAGTTTAAAGAATTATCTGTAAATGCTGGATTGAGAAAATGTGATGGCGATCTGAATGTTTACAAGTCTACTTTAGTTGATTTTAAAGCAATGTATATGAATTCCTCTCGTGTGCTTGAACAATTAGTAAGAGATTCTTACTTTAAAGAAGCTAAAAGTTTAGCTATGGATATTAAAAATGCTGCTTTAAATGTTGGGGCGTATAATCTTTGTGAAAGTGCTGCCGCTATAAAGTATGAATTTGAAAAAGGTTCAAAAAGTAATTGGACTGAGCTTCTTGGAGCATACAAGTTAAGTTTAGAAAAATTATTTAAAGATTTGGATAAATATATTAAAAAGGTTTAGAACACCTTAAAATATTAGCATAATGAAGTAATTTTTAGTATAATATACTTGATAGTCTAGAAAGTTCGATACTTCGTAAATATGAGGGTTCTACATTTTCAAATTGTGAACTAGTAGAACTTACGTGTGCCGATGGTTTCAATTGAGATTAGTTTACTCTAGTCGAGAAGTTGTCGCCGATAGTAAGCTCTCTCTTCACCTAAATTAGGCTTTTTAGAACCAAGCCAATGACGAGACGGCTTTTTGGGCTATTAATTCAAATAAACTTTTTATTTTATTTATATTAGTAAATGTATTAAAGAGTTTAATATTAAGCATGGAGCGGTGAATGAAAATTTTGATTTTAGGTAGTGGTGGAAGAGAGTACTCAATAGCAAGAGCGATTTCTAAAGAAAAAATAAATTCAAATGATTCAAGTAAAACTCAACACGAACTTTTTTTTCAACCTGGAAATGGGGCTACCTCATCATTAGGTACAAATTTAAATATCAAAGACTATCATAATTTAGCAACTTTTGCTAAAGATAATGAGATTGAACTTACAATTGTGGGACCAGAATCTCCTTTAGTTGATGGGGTTGTTGATATTTTCAAATCAAATGGACTTACTATATTTGGTCCAAGTAAAGAAGCGGCTAAACTAGAGGGTTCAAAAGTTTATATGAAGAATTTTTTAGCAAAGTATAATATCCCAACTGCAAATTACATACAAACGGCATCAATAGAAGAAGCTTTTAAATTTGCAGATACTTTAAATACTCCTATCGTTGTTAAAGCCGATGGGCTTTGCGGTGGTAAGGGTGTGATCATTGCACAAAACCACAGTGAAGCAAAGGTGGCAATATCTCAAATGCTCATTGGAAAAAGTTTTGGGGATGCTGGACTTAAAATAGTTGTAGAAGAATTTTTAGATGGATATGAGCTTTCAATGTTTGCTGTATGTGATGGAGATGATTATATCTTACTCCCAGCAGTTCAAGATCATAAAAGGCTACTTGATGGAGATCAAGGACCAAATACTGGAGGGATGGGTGCTTATGCTCCAACACCACTTGTTGATGAAATTCTATATCAAAAAGTAAAAGATAGAATTATTCGTCCAACATTAGATGGAATGAAAAAAGAAAATTCACCTTATAAAGGTGTTCTTTTTATTGGTATTATGGTTGTAAATAATGAACCAATTACCCTAGAATTTAATGTACGTTTTGGTGATCCAGAGTGTGAGATATTAATGCCCCTTATGACTTCTAGTGTTGTAGATATGTTTTTAAAAGCTTCGACTTCCAGACTCTCAGAAATAAAAGTAGAATTTTCTTCACAATTTGCAGTAGGTATTGTTATGGCATCTAAAGACTACCCATATTCTTCTTCTACTCCAGCACAAATTATTATAGATGAATCTCATCATCAAGAGATAAATGAATTTACTCATATCTCTTATGCTGGAGTGAGTGAAGAAGATGGAACTCTTTACGCAGATGGAGGGAGAGTACTTGTATGTGTGGGTTTAGGTGATAGTATAAAACAAGCTAGAGATAGAGCATATATGAGATGTGGACAAGTGCATTTTAGTGGAAAAAAAATAAGAACTGATATTGCTTATCAAGCTTTATAGGATAAGAATTGAACGAAAAATTAGAAAATTTACTTTATAGAGAAAATATAGTTCTTGCAAGTAGGCTAAAACGGGCGGTATCAGCGATTATGGATGAATTCTTATTGTCTTTTTTACTTTTAATTGCTTTATGGGAATCTTTTTCTGAACTTAAAACAACCGAAGAAATTATAATTTTTACAAATTCTTTTGTATTAGAATATATGCTATTGAAGATAATATATCAAACATTTTTTGTGATGCAATACGGGGCTACTATCGGAAAAATAGTTATGAAAATTAGAGTGATTGAAATTCAAACATTCAATACTCCTAATGTGATAGTCTCATTAAACCGAGCTATTTTTAGAGTTTTAAGTGAACTTCTTTTTTATCTTGGCTTTCTTTGGGCAATATTAGATCCATCACGTCAAGGTTGGCATGATAAAACAGCAAAAACATTGGTAGTGGATGCATAAATTACTTGTTATTTTTTTACTTTTTCTTACTTATCTTCAATCAAATGAAAAAATTGAAATATTTGCAACAAAAATAGAAACCCAAAACAATATTATAAGTGCCTCAGAAGATGTGGCTGTTGTGTATAAAGATTATTATTTAACAGCTTCTAAGGCTGTATATAACAAAGAAACTGGGGACTTAGAACTTTTTAATAATGTAAGAGCAAACAAAGAAGGTACTTACAAAATTTTAGGAAATTATGCAAAATTAAATATTAAAAATAAGGAAAAAAAGTTTCAGCCTTTTTATATGTTAGCCGATGATTATCAAATTTGGATTGCTGCTAAGAGTGCAAAAGAATTGAAACAAAAAATAAAGATACGTTCAGGAGTTATAAGTTCTTGTAATCCAAATCACCCTCTATGGAAAATAGAATTTTCATCATCTGAATATAATCTTGATGATCAATGGTTGAGTCTATATAATGCTAGAATTTATATATACGATATACCGATTTTTTATACTCCATGGATTGCTTATCCAATGGATAAAACAAGAAGAACAGGTTTGTTAAAACCATCTTTAGGCTATTCATCAGATGAGGGTGCTTTTTATGAACAACCTATATATATCGCTCAAGAAAATTGGTGGGATTTAGAGTTAAAGCCACAGCTTAGAAGTAAAAGAGGCAATGGTATTTACTCTAAGTTTAGGTTTAAAGATTCTAGTCTTTCAAAAGGAGAATTTACAGTTGGCTATTTTGACGAGAATGACAAATATGCAGTTAAAAATAAACTAGCACATAACACACATAGAGGATTTGACTTTAAATATAACAATAGCAACTTTTTAAACCAATGGACAGGTTTAAATTTTGAGGGTCAATCAGGTCTATATGTTGATATAGGCTACATGAATGATGTTGATTATATCAACCTTGCGAGTAATAATGTCTTTGATACAGCAACGGCTACGCAAGTTTTATCACGAATAAATATGTTTTATAACACAGATTCTGATTATTTTGGAGCTTATTTTAAATATTATCAAGATCTAACAAAAGAGAGTAATGCAGATACTCTCCAACAAATTCCAACACTTCATTATCATCATTATCTTCAAACATTCTTTGAAAATCATCTTTTATATAACATAGATATTCAAAGTAATAATATTCAAAGAGAGATAAATAAAAAAGTTTTACAAACTGATATTAATATTCCTATAAAACTACATGCCTCATTATTTGATGAGTATTTAAATATCTCTTTTGATACTCATCTATATATGCAACATTCAGCTTTTAATGGGAATCAGTCCCAACAAACAAGAGATGAATATAAAAATGGATATATTGTAAAAAGTGATAATAAAATAAATATCTCTAGTGACTTAACAAAAGCTTATGACAAATATACACATGTTATTAGCCTAGGTTCAAGCTATATTTTTGATGGCTCAGATATAAAAAGTGGTTTTTATTCCTATAATAAAGATTTTTGCAAAGATCCTCTCAATCAAACTAGCCCAAGATGTGAATTTTATAAAATAACAGATAAAGAAAAAGAAACTCAAGTTTATTTCTCTCAATTTTTATACGATATATTTGGATCAGAAATTCTTTATCACCGTTTGGCTCAAGCTGTAATTTATTCAGGTGGGAAAAAATTTGGTGACTTAGAAAATGAATTAGATTATAAAATTACGAATCATTTTAGTATTTATAATAATATGTTTTATAATCATAAGCAAAATAAGTTTTCTAAAATTCATAATAAACTCTCTTATAAAGATTATGGATTTAATACAGCTTTATCTCATATTTATAGAGATACCTTTTTACCTAGTACCTTAAGTTATACACCGTATAGTAGCTATCTAACATCATCTATAGAATATATTTATGATAACTATTATACCTATAAAATAGCTTATGATTATGATTTAGAGTTAGAAGTGATTAAAAGAAAAGAATTAGGTTTTATATATTCTAAGAGATGTTGGGACTTTGGAATAAGGTATGTTCAAAACAATAGACCAGTACTTCAAAATACATTAGCTGGAGGTATATCAAATATTCCGGAGAGATATATATATTTTACAATAAATCTAAAACCATTTATGGCATCAGAAAATAATCCTTTTTTTGCATATAAATTAGATGCAAAAGAGTAATATATGAATAGATATAAAAATATACTAAAAAATCGTAAAGATGCAGCTATAAGGCTTCGTGATGTTATTCCTATGCAAAAACTAAAGGATGAGTCATGGAAAATAGTTTCTGTATCACGAGGAGGACTAGAATTAGCATCTCATATAAGAGAGAAGCTAGACAATACTTTAAATATCCTATTTTCTGAATCAATCTTTGCACCTGCTAATAATGAATGTGAAATAGCAAGAGTAAGTGAAAGTGAAGAAATAGTTATTAATGAAAATTTAGTCTCAGCATTTGAAATTAAATATGATTATATTTATGGCGAAGCACACAGAAAACATGAAGAAAAAATATTGAGTTCTATCTACAGATATAGAAAAGGTAGACCATTTACATCTATGAATAATGAAATAGTTTTATTAGTAGATGATGGTGCTCAAACTGGTATGAAGTTTATGCTAGCCTTAAAAACTATACTAGCACAAAATCCAAAAGCAATTTATATTGCCAGCCCCTTATTACCAAGCGATGTTTTAGAAATGTTAGAAGCATATGCAGATGAGATATTTTTCTTACATGATATAGATGATTATGTGCAAACATCTTTATATTATGAAGAATTAAAAAAAGTTACTGATGAAATGATAGAAAAATTACTAGAGGAAAAATAAATGAAATACGATGTAAATTTAAACTTAGAAAATAAAAATGAAGAGTACAGTTTTGGAGATGTAGCCAAGCAGGCAAATGGAAGTGCATGGCTTCGTTCAGCTAAAAGTGTAATTTTAGCAACAGTAGTTATAGATGAAACAATAATTGTCAAAGAGAATTTTTTACCACTTACGGTTCAGTATATAGAAAAAACATATGCTGCAGGTAAAATTCCAGGTGGATTTTTTAAACGTGAAACAAAACCTAGTGATTTTGAGACATTAACATCTCGAATAGTAGATAGAAGTTTACGCCCACTTTTCCCAGTAGGTTTTGCTCATCCAACACAAATAACGATTATGGTGTTTTCTGCGGATGAGGAATCAGATTTACAGGTTTTAGCTCTTAATGCTGCATCTGCTGCACTGTATACATCAGACATAGATATTAATATCTCTGTTTCGGCTGTTCGTACAGCAAAAGTTGATGGAAAATTAGTTCTAAATCCAAGCTTATCTCAACTGAAAAACTCAAGTCTTGACTTATATTTATCTGGTACAAAAGATGATTTATTGATGATAGAGATGCGTACATTTGGCTCGTCCACAAGTGCAAATTCAGTTCCAGAAGATGATCTTATAGAGATTTTTGAAAAAACACAGGCACTTTTATTTGATACAAATGCAAAATATGAAGAAAATTTTGCCTCATCGAAAAAAGATATATTTGCTTTAGATTTAAAACATAGTGAAATTAACGAAGAAATGTTAGTGTATGTCAAAGAAAATCACATGGCTGAGATAAAAGATGCAATGAAACAAATGGCTAGATCTGAACGCTCAACCGCACTTAGAAGATTAAGAAAAAAAGTGATTACTATCCATGAAACATGGGATGAAGAAGAACTAAAAGAGGTAATAGAAAGTGCTAAAAAAGAGCAGGTTCGTGGGCAAATACTTAATGAAAAAAATCGTGCAGATGGAAGAGCTTTAAATGAGGTAAGAGCTATCTCTATAGACACAAATGTACTTCCAAATGCTCACTCATCATGTTTGTTTACACGAGGTCAAACACAGGCATTAGTCGTTCTCACTATAGGTGGAGCCAAAGATGCACAAATGTTTGAGGGTTTAACAGATACAGGTACTCAAAATGAGCATTTTATGGTGCATTATAATTTTCCTGGTTTTTCAGTAGGTGAAGCAAGTCCAATTATGGGAACAAAAAGACGTGAACTAGGTCATGGAAACTTAGCTAAACGAGCATTAGAACCAATCATTAACCTTGATGGAGCAACTGTTCGTTTAGTATCGGAGATATTAGAATCAAATGGTTCTTCTTCTATGGCTACCGTATGTGGTGGATATATGGCACTTCGTGCAGCAAATATTGCTACAACAGATACTATTGCTGGAATTGCTATGGGTATGGTGAGTGATGGTGAAAACTATGCGATACTCTCTGATATTATGGGACTTGAAGATCATGATGGAGATATGGACTTTAAAGTAACAGGTTCAAAAGATGGGATTACGGCTATGCAGATGGATATAAAACTAGGTGGGGTTTCTTTAGATATTTTAAAAGAAGCATTGTATCAAGCCAAAGAGGGAAGAAGTTATATTATAGATATTATGCAAGAGGCTGAATCAAAGATTCAATTCAATGATGGAGTTCTTCCTTGTGTAGAAGTTTTTACTATTGATGCGAGTTATATCGGTGAGATTATCGGTCAAGGTGGGAGTAATATCCGTGGAATGATTGAAACTTATGATGTGGCAATTGACATAGATAAAAAAGATGGAAAGGTAAAAATTACTGGCATAAATAAAGAGGGTGTCAATGGAGCAAAAGAAGCAATAGAAAAAATTCTAAGTACTCCAAAAATTGCTAAAATTAAGTATGAAGTTGGAGATCAGTATGAGGGAACTGTTAAAAAGATAGTTGATTTTGGTGCTTTTATAGAACTTCCAGATGGTACCGATGGTTTATGCCACATCTCAAAAATCTCAGATCAAAGGGTAGAAAAAGTTTCAGATGTAGTGAGTGAGGGGGATAAAATAACAGTTGAAATTTTGGAATTTAAAGGAAATAAGATCTCTTTAGCTCGAATTTAAAATAATACTTCTCATAATTTAAACTCCTATATACGTATTCCACCCAAACGGTGGAAACGAGGAAAGTGTTATTCTTCTGTGGTCTCTTTATAGGTGCAAAAGTTCAGTTAGCGAAATTAAAAAACTATTTTTTACCTTTTGAAACTAAAATACCCCCAAAGACAATAAATCCTATCCCTATAAAAGTCAGACTATTAGGAAAATCATCACCTAGCATCCAACCAAACCCTATGGCAAAAGGAATATTGGTATAAGAGATAACACCGATGATACTTATATTTGATGCACTGTATGCTTTTGTAAGTAACCATTGAGAAAGTGTTGAGATTAAAGCCATAAATCCTATAAGTAACCATAAAGATAAACTACTAGGCATTCTAAACTCTTGAAATAAAAAAGCAATCTCCTCGGGTGCATCAACATAAGGAGCTACTAAAAAAAGTAAGGCTGGTGCGATTGTTCCTATCCCTACAAAAGAGAGTACTATTACTCTTGCGTCATATATATCTTTTATTTTTTTGATTGTTGTATATGCGGCAGCTGCGAAAAATCCACCAAGTATTCCTAAAAAATACTCATAAGATATACTCATTCCCATCGGTTTTGTGATAAAAATGATTCCCAAGAAACCGATTAAGAGGGCTAAGACTGTTCTTTTGTTTAGATGCTCTTTTAAAAGATAAAAAGCTAGAACTGTTCCAAAGAGTGGAGAGGTTTTGTTCAGAGTTATAGCCTCACCCAAAGGTATAATAGTGATAGTGTAAAAAAATAAAATCATTGCAGTAAAACCAAAAAGTCCACGAGTAATAAGAAGATGAAATTTCCCACCTTTTAAAATAGGGGGAGTATGTCTTAGTGTGTATAAGATTATCATAAGCCCTATAAGATTACGAAAAAAAACTAATTCCAATGCACTTAAATCTTGAGTGAGTATTTTTGCTATAGCTCCATTGAGTGCAGAGATTAAAGCACCCATAAGCATATAGAGTATGCCTTTATCTATTTTACTTAACAATGTAATTCCATTTTTTACCAATTGTATCTTAAAGTTTTAGATTTTCACTTCACTATTTCATAGCTAACTTATCTTTAACATTATCATCAGCCATAGACGCATTCCAAACAGGTTCCCAAACAAGGTCTATGTTTACCGACTTTATATCTTCAAGCTCATTTATTACCGCTTGTTCTACCCACTCCAAAATCATTTGATGTAAAGGACATGCCTTAGTACTTAAAGTCATGGTAACTCTAATCTCATTATCTTCTGTTGAGACGGCATCATAAATTAATCCCATCTCAACTAGATTAAATCCAACTTCAGGGTCTATAACTGTTGAAATTGCTTTAAATATCTCTTCTTTTGTGTACATTATTTAAACCTTATCATATAAATTAAATCCTTAACTACAAATACACTTCCTAAAAATAAAAAGCTCACTCCTGCGTGAAATAAGAGATTATTTTGCATAAGTATACTTATAAAGCCTACTAAAATTCCTGTGAGTGAAAATATAAACTGTAAATTTGAACTTCGTACTGGTAGCATATCAGCTAACATTGGTACTTTTTCTTTTCCAACAAGCGGTGAAAACCTTTCAAACCAAACCAAAAATGGAACAATTTTATATAAGTGTCCAAGTATCATAAAGCTAACATATCCAAATATCACCATCCAAGCAATAGCTAAAAGTAAATTTTGCGATGGTAAAAAAAGATAAATAATCCCTAACACTAAAGATATAAACAAGGCTATATAAGAAACAAACATACTTCTAAAATATATATCGTTTTCAAGTCTCACTCTTGTTTTATAAATGATATACATTTGATTAAAATACAAAAATAATGCACTTATAGTTAATATATACCCAGCGTATTCTAAGTATAGACTCTCAAATAAACTTGAAACTGAAACACTAAGTACCCCCAAAGTTACTAGCCACAAAGCAGAAGTAACACTTTTCCAAGAAAAACTATGTGAGAGCCAAAACATTGGAAGAAGAACCATACTCATCCCCATAATCGTTACACCAACATAACCTATAAAAACAAGATATATATGTCCCTTAAGTAAAGCCATTATATCAACACTTACTACCCCAGCATATCCAAGTGCCATAACAATTCCAAAAATCAAACCTAAAAACAAAAAGCTATTTGCTAAGGCTACGCTAGACATTACAAGATTAAATTTTTTTACACGCCTAAGTGTCATAAAGGTCTCAAATATAAAAACTATAAGAGAGATTAAAACAACTAAACCCCCATAGGGAAGTAATGCTGGTAAAATGGCAAAGCCAAGAACCATCATAAAAGTTCCTATAAAAAGCAAAGGATATATTATGTAGTATAACTCAACTGCAAAATGTCCAACTTCTAAAACAACAGGAACTAACTGTGCCATTGCTCCAAAAATTACCATCATCACAAAACCAAGTAAAAGAAGATGTACCCATGAAAGCATAAAGCTATCTAAGTGTGAAAGAGTTGTTATATCAAAACTAAAAAGTAACAATACACTCAAAGCATACACTAGTACACCTATAATAAAATAAGGTGCAATAAGCTTAAATGGCGGTGCGAACTCCTGAGAAACTGCCATAAACTTTTATCCGTGACATTTATTCTCGTTAAAGTTTGTGTCTCCCTTGGCATCTACTTTTTTACGAAATACCACTTTTACATTTCCATCAGGTAAATCTTCTACATCATAATCATAATCAACTTCAACCTTTGGGAAAAGCCCACCTGGTACTTTATGATTTATCATTACAAGTTTTGAGTTTTCATCTAAAAGTTGTAATCCTGCCATAGCATTAACCATCGGATAAGGTGCTCCACACTTACTTGTATCAAAATAATAAACACTTTTTTCATCTTCTATGGCTTTAAAAAAGTCTACTGTTGTACCCATTGGTTCGATTTTTTGTGCCTCTTTTGGTATCAAATTCATTTTCGTCTCCTGTATAAATTATGTGAAAGTGTAAAATATATTTTAATTTAAATCATTGACTTATATCAATTTTTATATAAGGCTAGTCTTTTAATATTGATATTTTTATTTTTCATATCAATGATTCCATCCTCTTTGAAAGGTTTAATCATACGAGATAAGGTCTCAGGTTTTATGTTTAAAAGACTCGCCACTTCATGCTGTTTAAGCGTAAAAAAATTATCTGGATTTTCTAAAATATACTCTATCACTCTTGCTTTTGCATCAAGAACCAAATACCTAGAGAGAATTGACTCTAAATTTTTAATCTTTTTTATTAAAGATTTGTTTATTTGTAACAAAATATGTGAATTTTTCAAAAATAGTTCTTCTAAATTATGAAAATCTATTTTTAATAATCTTACCTCACACATAGTTTCTGCTGTTGCTGGATAATCAAAACCATCAAAAACTGCTACCTCAGCTATGCTTTCATCTTTTTTAAAATATTTTAAAATCAATTCATTATTATTCGCTAATACTTTATATAGCTTTACATTTCCCTCAAGAACAAGATATAAGTACCTTGATGTATCACCCTCATAAAAGATGATATTATCTTTTTTAAAACTAACAATTTCACAATTTTTTTCTATACTTATTAAAATATCATCGCAGAGACTCTCAAATAAAAAAACTTTTTTTAAAGTACTAAGCATTCTTTCCCCTTACAAATGCAACTGCTTTTTGATTTACAAAAGCTAAATCATGCCATTGGCATCTAGGTGATATTAAGTTCAATCTTGAAGGATTTGAACTTCTCGAGAGTGCTACATAAAACTGAGATGGTGCAAAAATTTCATTTGTATCTATGATTAAGTCCGCTATACTCATCCCTTGTGACTTATGTATAGTTATACCAAAGGCAAGTTTTATAGGGTATTGATACAGGGTAAAAAGGTTCTCTTCAATCATTTCTTTTTTTCCCTCTACAGTTTTTTCCCTCCACATACTCTTACTCATTCCTAAAGTTTCAAGTTTCACTATCTTTGCATTAGACTTTTGAATGTAAATATAAGTATCATCCTTATTGACAACTGTTCCTCTTTCTCCATTGAAATAATTCCAAGAATTTCGAGTAAACAGAATGGGTACACCAATTTTAAGTTCTAAGTCTTTTTCTATTCTTGAATCAGCCATATAACGCTCAATTTCTCTATCCTTCACACTTTTTACATGCTTGACAATTTGAACTTCTTTGATAAAGGACTCCTCATCAATATGTTCTAACTGCCTTTTATTATGTGCTGATGCTGAGTTATTTTTTCCAAAAAGATAAGTAAATTCGCCTAAGTTTTCAGGTAAAGGTTTTATATACTTATTAAGATGATTATGAATACTTTCATCTATAAAACCGTATCTCACATTATGAAGTAATTCTATGAAACTTTTATCATCGGTTCTATATATATGTGTTAATTCTACCATCTCAAAAGCAAACTCCCTCCAAGCCTCTGACTCAAAGGCAAACATCACTTCACTTCCACCTCTTACCACAGGAGGAAGCTGTAAAAAATCACCGACAACTAGAAAGACACCCTTAAATTCACTCTGAATCAGGCGAAGATGAATCATTTCAAACAAAGAACTACTTACCATAGATATTTCATCTATGACTATTAAATCAATCGAGCTAATAAGCTTCTTTATCTTTTTTTTCGCTTGAAGCTTTGCATTTTTTTCTAAATCTTCTATATCAGATGCTATCCCTAAATCAAAAAAACTATGTAAAGTTTGTCCGCCAATGAGAGTAGCTGCCATTCCAGTTGATGCTAATTTTGCTACTTTTTTTGCATCAGATTCAAAAGATTCTATGATTTCTCTAGTGATAGTAGTCTTGCCAACCCCTGCACCACCCGTTAAGAAAATATTTTGATTTAATTTTAATTTATCTAAAATAGTACTTAGTAATTTCATAAGAAAGATATTATCACTAATAGCTATAAATATAGCTAAATTATAGTAAACTCGTAAAAATAATTATATGGATACTTATCAAATCATGGAAAAAATATTAATAGTAGAAGATAATAAAACATTAGCCAAACTCATTGCAAAGAAAATTAGCGAAACACTAGAGTTTGAAGTAGATATTGCTTATAACTTAAAAGAAGCTAAATTGTTTTTTAAAGCTTATAAATATTTTATCACTTTGCTTGATTTAAATCTTCCTGATGCTCCAAATGGAGAGATTGTTGATTATGCTTTATCAAAAAATCAACGTGTGATTATTTTAAGTGGAAGTATTGATAAAGAATTTAGAAAAAAAATCCTTCAAAAAGAGATTATAGATTATGTAACAAAAGGGAGTCTCCAAGATATTAACTATACTATCAATGTCATATCTAGATTAGCTAAAAATAAAAATCATAAAGTTTTAATTGTTGATGATTCACTGGTTACAAGACAACATATAAAGACTATGCTTAAAAATCTTTTTTTTGATGTTATAGCTGTATCTCATGGAGAAGAAGCCCTTGAGATGTTAGCTATATATCCCCATATATCTTTAGTAATTACGGATTATTATATGCCCGTAATGGATGGTCTTGAATTAACACACCAAATACGTAAAATATATAAAAAAGATGAACTTAGTATCATCGCTTTATCTTCAAATGAAGATTCAGAAATAAATGCCATGTTTTTAAAACATGGAGCAAACGATTATATCTCCAAACCATTTTCTAAAGAAGAATTTTCTTGTAGAATAAACAATACAATAGACGCTCTTGAAAATTTAAATCTCGTTACAAACCATGCAAATCGTGATTTTTTAACTGGGCTGTATAACCGTCGGTATTTTTTCTCCCATATGAGTGAATATATAGATGAAATTTCTCAGAGTTCCGAAACATACGCAATTGCCATGATAGATATAGACCATTTCAAAAAAGTAAATGATACTTATGGACATGACACAGGTGACAAGGTTATAATTCATCTTTCTGAAATTTTAACGTCAACAACAGATTACCGAGATATAACAGCTAGATTTGGGGGTGAAGAATTTTGTATAGTAATAAAGAATATCAATAAATATAGTGCTCATAATATTTTTCAAAGATTAAGAGAAGAGGTTCAACAAAGTTATGTTTTAAGTGAAAAAAATGAAAAAATTTACGTTAGTGTATCTATAGGTGTTACTATGAGTAATGGAGAATCTCTTCAAGATAACATCGCTCAAGCAGATATGATGCTCTATAAAGCAAAGAATGAGGGACGAAATAGAGTTATTATCGAATGATTTAGCCTTTTTCGATATAATAAAAGTATTATTTTCAAGGCTAAAATTAATGAATAATTTCGAGAAATATTGCACTCAGTTTGTCCAAGAGATTGGAAATAAAGAGGGATCGGTAAGTCCAACTCTCACTAACTCAGCGTCCTTTGCTTATGGAACTCCAGAGATTGGAGAGGGTATTTTTGATGGAAGTGTAAAAAAATCACTTTATTCCCGTATGGGAAACCCAACCACAGCAAAACTTGAATCTATCCTAGCAAAAATGGATGGAGGTATTGGAGCAGTCGCAACAAGTTCAGGAATGGCGGCAACTACTCTTGCTACTATGTCTATAGTCTCTTGTGGAGATGAGATTATCTCTATAGGTGGATTGTTTGGTGGAACTTATGCTTTGTTTGATGAAACGCTATCTCGTTTTGGAATTAAAACTCACTTTTTCGATGTTGATGACTTGCAAAGTATTCAAAACGCCATTACAGACAAAACAAAAATCATCTTTTTAGAGAGCGTTGGAAATCCAAATATGAGACTTCCAAACATTTCAGCCATTGTAAAAATTGCTAATGATGCAGAAATTGTATTGATTATTGATAATACCATAACACCATTAAGTATTTCACCACTTGCTTTAGGTGCTGATATAGCTGTTTACTCAACAACTAAAATAATTACAGGAAATTCTTCAGCTCTTGGCGGTTGTGCAGTTTTTCGTGCTATAAATATTGATGGTAAAGATAAGTTCAAGTCTCATAGATACTCAGACATTCATAAGTTTATTAAAAGTGCTGGGGCAATGGCTCTTATTCCAAATGCTAAAAAAAGAGTCATGAGAGACTTTGGAATGAGTGCAAATGCTCATGCTTCTTATCAGACAATGCTAGGGCTAGAAACTCTTCCCCTTAGAATGCAAAGAATTATAGAGAGTGTTGAAATAGTTGCTAAAGAGCTTAGTGCAAAAGGTCTAAATATTAACCATCCATGCTTAGAAACACATCCTCATCATCAAAGATATAAAACTGATTTTTCTAATGGTTGTGGAACACTTTTTACTATAGATATGCAAACAAAAGAAAAAGCATTTACATTTTTAAATAAAACTCATCTTACTACCATCACCGCTAATATTGGAGATTCAAGAACACTTGCACTTCATATGGCATCAACAATTTATAGAGATTTTGATACTCAAACTAAAGATTTTCTCGGTATAACGGAGGGGCTTATTCGAGTATCTATAGGTTTAGAAAACCCTCAAGATATAATAAATGATTTTTTAAAGGCTGCTCAATAATGTCAAATGATACACACTATGAACTTGTAGATGAAGTCAAAATAAAACATCCTAAAAAATACCAAGTTTACATCTTAAATGACGACTATACTTCAATGGAATTTGTAGTAGAGATTCTAATGAATGTATTTTATAAAAATCATACTGAAGCTGAAAAAATCATGCTTGAAGTGCATAAAACAGAAAGAGGCTTATGTGGAGTATATACTCATGAAATAGCTGAAACAAAAGTGATTCAAGTCAGTAAAAAGGCTGCACACAATGGTTTTCCGCTCAAAGCAATGATGGAGGAAGAATAATGATTAGCCAAAATTTAAATGAAGTTTTTCATAAATCTCTTCTTTATGCAAAAGAACTAAGACATGAATACTTAACAATTGAGCATGTTTTTTATCTTTTACTTTCTTCAAAAGATGGAGCACAAATCATTACTCTTTGTGGTGGTAATGTAGAGGAGATGAAAAAATATTTATCCTCCTATATTAAAGAAAATATTGACACCTTACCTGATTATATAAACGCAGATCCTCATGAAAGTGTTGCTCTTTCAAGACTTATAAATAGAATGATTAAACATATCCAAAGTGCGCAACAAAATTCTGCTGATATTGGAGATCTTTTTGCTGCCCTTTATGAAGAGCAACATACTTTTTCCTATATGCTTTTAGATGCCTATCAAATATCTAGGCTCGATATTTTACAAGTTATATCTCACTCAAATGAGAATGAGGAGAGCGATGAAGATGAAGCAGATAATTTTTTAGACAAGTACTCTATAAACCTTTTAGAAAAAGCAAAAGAAGGTAAAATTGATCCTGTTATTGGAAGAGAAAAAGAGATTCAAAGAGTTATCCAGATTTTATGTCGAAGAAAAAAAAATAATCCTATTTTAGTAGGTGAAGCAGGAGTTGGAAAAACAGCTATTGCTGAGGGTTTGGCTTTAAATATAGTCGTGGGTGATGTTCCTGAAATTATCAAAGAGGCAGAACTATTTGCCTTAGATTTATCTGCCCTAGTCGCAGGAACGAAGTACAGAGGAGATTTTGAAAAACGCCTCAAAGGTCTCATGGATGAGTTAAAAAAACATCCAAATGCTATTCTTTTCATTGATGAGATTCATACTCTTATAGGAGCAGGTTCAACAAGTGGAAGTATGGATGCTGCAAACCAGCTCAAACCTGCCCTTGCTTCAGGGGAGTTAAAATGTATGGGTGCTACAACATTCCTTGAATACAGAAATAATTTTGAAAAAGACAAGGCACTTAGTCGAAGATTTTCCAAAATAGACATTAATGAGCCTTCAATAAAAACAAGTTATAAAATTCTTCAAGGTTTAAAAAGTAAATACGAAGAGCATCATGGAATTACTTATACAAACAAAGCACTTAAAAATGCAGTAGAGTTATCTAAAAGATATATTACCGATAAGTTTTTACCAGATATTGCTATTGATGTGATCGATGAAACAGCCGCTTCTTTTCATCTTAAAAATAGATCTCGTACTAAAGTTACTAGCTCAGACATACAAGCTACTATATCTTTGATGGCAAATATACAAAATACTAAAATAAATAAAAATGAAACTCTATCATTATCAAATCTTGAGCAAAATTTAAAAGCTATAGTTATAGGTCAAGATGAAGCAGTCAGAGAAGTTTCAAAGGCAATTAAAATATCAAAAGCGGGACTAAGTCCAAAAGACAAACCTATCGCTTCTTTTCTCTTCTCAGGTCCAACTGGAGTTGGAAAAACTGAACTTGCAATAGCACTTAGTGATACCCTTGAAATTCATTTTGAAAGATTTGATATGAGTGAATATATGGAAAAACATACTATTAGTAAACTAGTAGGTGCTCCCCCTGGATATGTTGGGTTTGAGCAAGGTGGTTTACTTACTGAAGCAATCAAGAAGCATCCTTATACTGTTTTACTTTTGGATGAAATTGAAAAAGCACACCCAGACTTGATAAATATACTTTTACAAATCATGGATAATGCTACACTCACAGATAACAATGGGTATAAGGCAAATTTTCAAAATGTGATTCTTATTATGACTTCAAATATTGGAGCAACAGCGAGAAGCGTGATGGGTTTTAATAAAGATAGTTCACTTTCTCAAAATGAAGAGTTAAAATCATTTTTTTCACCAGAATTTAGAAATCGTCTGGATGCCATTGTAAACTTTTCTCCATTAAACCTAAAAACTGTTAAAGGAGTTGTAGCTAAGTTTATAAATGAATTAAATAAAAACTTAAAAAAGAAAAAAATTATAGTTACACTCAGCGATAAAGCCATCAATAATATTGCAGAAAAAGGATACTCAATTGAAATGGGTGCAAGACCACTTAAAAGATATATACAAGAGCATATTACAAATAAACTTAGTGAAAAAATCCTATTTGGTGAGTTGAAAAATGGTGGAAATGTTAGAGTTGATTTTATTGATGAACTCATACTAAGTTTTAAACAGCGTGATTAAAGAAGTTAATACCAAGCAATTTCACTTCCCTGATGCAAATGAAGCCAATAAGGATGGTATCGTAGCATGGGGAGGAGACTTACATCCATTGCGAATTATTAAAGCCTATCAATCTGGAATTTTTCCTTGGTACAGTAAATCTGATCCCATCCTTTGGTGGTCCCCAAATCCAAGACTTATAATGGAACTCGATGATTTTAAACTCTCAAAATCCCTCAAAAAAAGTATTAAAAAATTTAACTATAAATTTAACACTAACTTTAAACAAGTGATGCAAAATTGTGCTTCAAAACCACGTAAAGGTCAAAATGACACTTGGATACTAGAAGATACAATCAAAGCTTATGAAGCTCTTCACTCAATGGGTGTAGCACATTCTATAGAAACATACAAGGATGGTGTATTGGTGGGTGGACTTTATGGTTTAAGCATTGGAAAAGTATTTTGTGGTGAATCAATGTTTGCAAATGAAAGTGATGCTTCTAAAGCTGCCTATGCAATACTTATCAAACATTTAAAATATTGGGATTATGATTTTGTAGATTGTCAAGTACCAACACAACATCTAAAAAGTTTAGGAGCAAAAGAGGTACAAAGAGATTATTTTTTAGATAGATTATCAAAAATAAACAAGAGTAAAATAAAATGTTCATGGGAAATAAATCAAGAGCTAATAAAAAATATTTAAAGGACTCAAATATATATTCTAAAAAGAATTTGTAAAAGTTTTGAGTAAAATCAAAGTATAAAAAGACATTAACTAGGCAACGACCTACATTCCCACAAGTGAAACCTGCAGTATTATCAGCGAAGAGAGGCTTAGCTTCTGGGTTCGGAATGGAGCCAGGCGTTTCCCTCTCTCTATAGCCACCTAGACAAAGTCAAGTATAAATATATAGACCCTAAGGTATATACTTATATTTGACTTTATAGAAGTCTGTATTGAGTGAGTTGTCTATTATTATATAGACAGTTCATAATATCAATTGTTAAATTCAACATATTTTCTAAATAACTACATTCAAAGGTTCTATCTTTACTTTAATGTCTAATACACTAAGTAAGGTAGTGAACGAACTTGTATTCAAATAAATGAATCGTTATAAAAAAGACGAACGTACTATTAGTACTGGTCAGCTAAACAGATTGCTCTGCGTACACATCCAGCCTATCAAGCTTGTAGTCTTCAAGCGTACTTCAGGGAGAGTTCATCTTAGAGTTGGCTTCCCGCTTAGATGCTTTCAGCGGTTATCTCATCCGTGCGTAGCTACCCAGCGATGCTCTTGGCAGAACAACTGGTGCACCAGTGGCACGTCCAACCCGGTCCTCTCGTACTAGGGTCAGCTCTCTTCAACTCTCCTACGCCCACGGAAGATAGGGACCGAACTGTCTCACGACGTTCTGAACCCAGCTCGCGTACCGCTTTAAATGGCGAACAGCCATACCCTTGGGACCTGCTCCAGCCCCAGGATGCGATGAGCCGACATCGAGGTGCCAAACCTCCCCGTCGATGTGAGCTCTTGGGGGAGATCAGCCTGTTATCCCCGGCGTACCTTTTATCCTTTGAGCGATGGCCCTTCCACACAGAACCACCGGATCACTATGACCGTCTTTCGACTCTGCTCGACTTGTATGTCTCACAGTCAGGCTAGCTTATGCCATTATACTCTACGAGGGATTTCCAACCCCTCTGAGCTAACCTTTGTAAGCCTCCGTTACTTTTTAGGAGGCGACCGCCCCAGTCAAACTACCCACCAGACATTGTCCTCGCACAAGATAATTGTACGGAGTTAGCTATCAGAATATTCAAGGGTGGTATCTCAAGGATGCCTCACCATGATCTAGCGACCATGGATCAAAGGCTCCCACCTATCCTGCACATGAATATCCCGACAGCAGTGTCAAGCTATAGTAAAGGTGCACGGGGTCTTTCCGTCTTTCCGCGGGTAGGAGGAATTTTCACCTCCACTACAATTTCACTGGATCCCTTGTTGAGACAGCTCCCATCTCGTTACGCCATTCATGCAGGTCGGTATTTAACCGACAAGGAATTTCGCTACCTTAGGACCGTTATAGTTACGGCCGCCGTTTACTTGTGCTTCAATTCATGCCTTCGCCGAAGCTAAGCAATCCTTTTAACATTCAAGCACCGGGCAGGCGTCACACCCTATACATCCTCTTACGAGTTAGCAGAGTGCTGTGTTTTTGGTAAACAGTCGGGAGGGACACTTTGCTGCGACCACGAAAGGCTTATGGGAAGTAAATTCCCTAACCTATGTGGCACACCTTATACCGAAGATACGGTGCTAGTTTGCAGAGTTCCTTAACAAGGGTTCATCCACGCGCCTTAGAATACTCATCTCACCCACCTGTGTCGGTTTGCGGTACGGGCAACATACAATCTCGTTTAGAGGCTTTTCTCGGCACGACAGTATCATTGATTCTAAGCGCTATCCGAAGATATTGCTCAGCCTGTAAGATCTCGGTCTCGTGAGAAGCGGATTTTCCTACTTCTCGACCTACATCCTTCGACCCACTATTCCATCAGTGAGCTCAATTAACTCTATGCGTCCCCCCATCACTCAAACGATTGTATGTCGGTATAGGAATATTAACCTATTTGCCATCGTCTACCCCTTTCGGACTCGACTTAGGTCCCGACTAACCCTACGATGACGAGCATCGCGTAGGAAACCTTGGGTTTACGGCGAAGGAAATTCTCATTCCTTTTCTCGCTACTCATGCCTGCATGCTCACTTCCATCCGCTCCAGCACTCCTTACCGGTGTACCTTCAACGCTGAATGGAACGCTCTCCTACCACTTGGTAGTTATACCAAATCTAAAGCTTCGGTGTTTATCTTAGCCCCGTTATATTTTCGGCGCAGAATCGCTAGACCAGTGAGCTGTTACGCTTTCTTTAAAGGATGGCTGCTTCTAAGCCAACCTCCTGGTTGTCACAGCAACTCCACATCCTTTTCCACTTAGATAAAACTTTGGGACCTTAGCTGTTAGTCTGGGTTGTTCCCCTCTCGACATAGGATTTTATCACCCTACGCCTGACTCCCGAGGTTACACATGAAGTATTCGGAGTTTGATAGGGTTTGGTACCGCGGTAAGCAGCCCTAGCCCTGTCAGTGCTCTACCCCTTCATGCTAATGCTCGAGGCTATACCTAAATATATTTCGGAGAGAACCAGCTATCACTGAGTTTGATTGGCCTTTCACCCCTATCCACAAGTCATCCCAAGAATTTTCAACTTCTACGGGTTCGGTCCTCCACTGGCTCTTACACCAGCTTCAACCTGCTCATGGATAGATCACTCAGTTTCGGGTCTGCAGCTAGTGACTAATTCGCCCTATTAAGACTCGCTTTCGCTACGGCTTCTCGTTAGATTAACCTTGCCACTAACCACAACTCGCAGGCTCATTATGCAAAAGGCAGTCTGTCACACTTGTTTACGCAAGTAATACAATAGTGCTCCAAATGATTGTAAGCCATAGGTTTCAGGTTCTATTTCACTCCGCTCACCGCGGTCCTTTTCACCTTTCCCTCACGGTACTTGTTCGCTATCGGTCTAGTAGTAGTATTTAGGGTTGGAGGGTGGTCCCCCCATATTCAGTCAAGATAACACGTGTCCCGACCTACTCGTTCCTTAGCATAGTACCTTATAAATGTTTTCGCTTACGGGAATATCACCCTCTATGTTCTAGCTTTCCAGCTAATTGAGCTAACAAATATAATATCACTAAGTGCCCTAATCCCTTTTCGCTCGCCGCTACTAAGGGAATCTCGTTTGATTTCTCTTCCTTCAGGTACTGAGATGTTTCACTTCCCTGAGTTCGCCTCATATAAATATGATAACGTGATTCGCACCACGCTGGGTTGTCCCATTCAGAAATTCCCGGATCAAAGCTTCTTGGCAGCTCCCCGAGACTTTTCGCAGCCTAGTACGTCTTTCATCGCCTCTACTAGCCAAGGCATCCACCTATGGCCCTTAATATCTTTTTTATTTTAAAGAGGTCGATAAGGACCTCTTATTCTAATTTGCGTTCACTACCTTACTTAATGTAAAAATATCTATACTCACATAAAGAAGCAAAGCTCCTTTATTCCGCTTGAACCGCTGTGGTCACTAAAGCTTCTGATTATAAATAACATTAAATAGGATAGATCCTGTGTTTGTAGTTATTTAGTTTATATAAATAATTAACGATTACTTCTACCTATTAGTATAAATACTTCTAAATATTAATAATCTCTTATTTATATATGTTGACTTTAACAATTGTAATTTAATGAACTTTTTGATTATAAAATCAAATATAAACTTTCTTTTTAAAAGCTTATATTTAATTTAAATCTTTTGTAATAAAACTCGTTTTTTGATGAAGTTGTGCTTGAAAAAATGACGAAGCGTACTAAAGTACGTGAGTTATTTTTTCAAGTGCAAATTCACAAAAAATGGTGGAGAATAACAGGATCGAACTGTTGACCTTCTACGTGCAAGGCAGACGCTCTCCCAGCTGAGCTAATCCCCCACTTTTTTAGTTAAATATGTTAAATAACATAGATCACTGAAAACTAAGCAAGTAAAGACTAATAAAACTATTTTATCTCTCGTGAGATTTTCTTTGTATGTAAATTCAAATGAATGATTTACTTTACTCTAGAAAGGAGGTGATCCAACCGCAGGTTCTCCTACGGTTACCTTGTTACGACTTCACCCCAGTCGCTAATTCCACCGTAAGTGGTAGCCTCCCGAAGGTTAGCTTCCCAATTTCGGGTGAAATCAACTCCCATGGTGTGACGGGCGGTGAGTACAAGACCCGGGAACGTATTCACCGTAGCATTGCTGATCTACGATTACTAGTGATTCCAGCTTCATGAAGTCGAGTTGCAGACTTCAATCCGAACTGAGAGACGCTTTATGAGATTGGCTCCACCTCACGGTATTGCAACTCTCTGTACGCCCCATTGTAGCACGTGTGTAGCCCTAGCCATAAGGGCCATGATGACTTGACGTCGTCCTCACCTTCCTCCTTCTTGCGAAGGCAGTCTCAATAAAGTGCCCAGCTTAACCTGCTGGCAACTATTGACGAGGGTTGCGCTCGTTGCGGGACTTAACCCAACATCTCACGACACGAGCTGACGACAGCCATGCAGCACCTGTTTTCATGTTCCTCGAAAGGCACTTCTACATCTCTGCGGAATTCAATCAATGTCAAGGCTAGGTAAGGTTCTTCGCGTATCTTCGAATTAAACCACATGCTCCACCACTTGTGCGGGTCCCCGTCTATTCCTTTGAGTTTTAATCTTGCGACCGTACTCCCCAGGCGGTTCACTTAATCTGTTAAGTGCATCACCGAGATGACTAGCATCCCGACGACTAGTGAACATCGTTTAGGGCGTGGACTACCGGGGTATCTAATCCCGTTTGCTCCCCACGCTTTCACGCCTTAGCGTCAGTATTGTTCCAGGAGATCGCCTTCGCTTTGGGTATTCCTAGTGATATCTACGGATTTTACCCCTACACCACTAATTCCATCTCCCCCTCCCATACTCTAGGTAAGTAGTTTCCAATGCAGTTCTATGGTTGAGCCATAGGATTTCACATCAGACTTACTTTCCCGCCTACGCGTCCTTTACGCCCAGTGATTCCGAATAACGCTTGCACCCTCCGTATTACCGCGGCTGCTGGCACGGAGTTAGCCGGTGCTTATTCATGAGCTACCGTCATTTTCTTGACTCATAAAAGGAGTTTACACACCGAAATGCGTCATCCTCCACGCGGCGTTGCTGCATCAGAGTTTCCTCCATTGTGCAATATTCCTCACTGCTGCCTCCCGTAGGAGTCTGGTCCGTGTCTCAGTACCAGTGTGGCGGATCATCCTCTCAAACCCGCTACCCGTCATAGCCTTGGTAGTCTCTTACACTACCAACAAGCTGATGGGATATAGACCGATCTCTTAGCGAAAAACTTTCCCAACTCTTACTATAAAGAGAAGGAGTATCTAGTATTAATCATCGTTTCCAATGGCTATCCCAGACTAAGAGGCACGTTATCTATATATTACTCACCCGTGCGCCACTAATCCACTTAGTAAACTAAGTTTCATCGTTCGACTTGCATGTGTTAAGCACGCCGCCAGCGTTCATTCTGAGCCAGGATCAAACTCTCCATAATTGTTGTCCGAAGACTTGATTATGTAAAGATCATATTGCTATGATTATTTACTGATCTTTTGCCCAAGAATTAAAATTCATTGGCTTTGTTTTTACTCGTACTACATCTGCTTAAAGAATATAGTCAGAGCTTTTAATACTCGTTAAAATATTAAAGTATAGTTGTCTATACTATTTAGGGAACTTAAATAATAAATTATCTAAGAATTCAAATAGAATAGACGGTTGTTGTTTTATTAGTTATTTCTAAGTAACTTGACAACTTAATAAATAGTTCTATTAAGTCTATTACTTGCTTAGTTTTCAATGATCTTAAACAATCTTAGCGTCTCCGCTCTAACGCATCAACTCGATGTGTCATCGTTTGTGGATGGGAATTATAGGGGAGTCTTGCTTAGAGTTTACTTAAAGCATTGAATGATTTGAAAGTTATCACACAAATCCACTAAAAACTAAATTTCAAGAGTTGAGCGATAGAGTCATCTAAATCCCATCTATTGTTAATGAGTTGTTCTTGTATAGATTTAGCACCATTTAGGTGTAAAATATTTAAAATCATGCTTCTAATAATTGTCATTAAAAATGGATTTAAATGAGCATTGTGGTCATCTTCTAAAAGTGTATTATCTTTGTATTGGTGCATCGTTTCTACTTTCCAATGGTTTAAGATTTTATCATGAAAGAACTCTGCACTTTCACGAAAGTTTGCAATACAGAACTGAATTCTAGTACTATTTGTCACTTCTCCAGTTTTATGATTTGTCTTGTGTATTTTTTTAATGGTTTTAATGATTGAGCGAACATGAGTGATTTCATTATGATAAAAAGTAGTCGGTTGATATACAAATACCTCTCTATTTATCCGCTCATTAGACTGCTGGATTGGTTTAGCTTTATAAGTGCTTGATGGTTTTATCTCTCTTTATATTTCATCTATTTTATCAAGAAGTGTTTTTTGGTTATCTTTAACTTTAGCAATATACTTTGAACCACTTTGCTCAATAGAATCAAGAGTTTTTTTGTGTGTTCATCGCATCAAAGGTAAAGAGAAATTCAGGTATTTCATTTGATTTCTCTGCAATTTTTTGATGAGCAATAACTACACCTATCTCTGATAGAACTGCACCAACAACTTCTATAGCCTTTTGGTCTTTATATCTACTACCATTCATCACTTTACCATCTACGCTTAGATGTTTTCCTGTAGTGTCGACATAAATTCTTATCCATTCTCTAAACAAAAGTTCTACTGCCTCACTATCAACTTTTGCAAGTATATCTGATACAGCACTTCTTTTTGGTGTTATTATAAATTCTACACCTAGAAGTTTTTTTACTTCTTCTTTTTGGACATGTTTATCTATCCAAATAGAGATTTGTTTGTAATCTGTAGCTCCCATTAGTCCAGCTAATATAGCTAGATATAAAATATGTTCTAGTTTATGCCGTTTCCCTTGACCTTTACGATGGTCTGGAACTCTTGATAGTAACTCTAAAAGTTTATTTGATTCAGCTATTTTTGCATAGCCTTTTCTTGAACGCTTTTGTGCTAATTTATCTCTTGCTTTTATTGCCATTTTCTTATCACCTTGTTTTTCTCAAAAGCAAGCAATAATTATTCCACTTTTAATTTCTAGTTATTAATGGATTGGGGTGGAAAGTTATTCTTAGAGTATTTTAAAATCTGTCTATTGCTTATTAAGTAGGTTTGTAGTGTAGTGGAAAAAAAAGTATCTATTTTTGAAGTTTGTAGATAAAAAAGGGCTAAGACTTAGAAGATTATTTTCTTCTAAGTTCTTTAATGCGAGCTTTTTTACCTGCGAGATCACGAAGATAAAATAATTTAGCACGACGAACACGACCGCGACGGATTACTTTGATTTCATTTATTGAATCAGAATAAATTGGAAATATTCTTTCAATACCAATACCATTAGCACCAATTTTACGAATAGTGATAGTTTCACCAGTTCCTTGACCACGACGGGCAATACAAACACCCTCATAACTTTGAACACGACTTTTTTCACCCTCTTTAATTGATACTGCTAATCTTACAGTGTCTCCAGCACGAAAATCTGGTAAAGCTTTCTCTGCTACTTGTGCTTTTTCAAAATTTTCTATGTATTTATTTCTCATAGGTTTTCCTTAATTTTATGCTTTAAAAGCTGCTCTGGTCTGAAAAATTTAGTCTTACATTCGGACAGTGCTATTTTTAGTGTGCGAATTTTACTATGATTTCCCTTTAGATATTCTTTAGGGACTTCATTTCCTCTATAAACTTTTGGTTTAGAAAAAGATGGAGCTTCTAAAAGTGCTGATTCAAAACTCTCTACACTCAAAGAGTCACTATTACCTAAAACTCCTTGTACATTTCTACTAATAGCATCACACAGAACAAGTGATGCCAACTCTCCGCCTGTTAAAATATAATCTCCTATACTAAAGACTTCATCAGCGTATCTCTCAATCACTCGTTCATCTATTCCCTCATATCTTCCACTTACAAAAGCTAAATGAGTTTTTTTTGCTAAACGCTTTGCATCATTTTGTCTAAAAGGTTTAGCAACAGGTGTTAAAAAAACTATATGGATATTTTCATCTTCAATTTTTAGTAAATCAAGAGAATCAAACAAAGGCTGAGTGTTCATAAGCATTCCTGCTCCACCACCTACTGCTGTATCATCAACTTTTGAATGCTTATTATTTGAGAACTCTCTTGGATTTAAATAATTGATTTTTAATAAACCTTTCTCTATAGCTCGTTTTAAAATTGAATCTTGGAAGTAGCCTTCAACAAGCTTAGGGAAAAGGGTGACAAAAGTAAATTTCATATTTATGAAGCTTCTAAAATATCCATACCACCACTTACGATGATGATTTTCTTTACTATATCGACACTCACTCGAAATGGCTCTTCAAAAGGAATTAAAAACTTTTTAGAAAAACCTTTTGCTACTAATGCTTCATCTGTTATCATTGCCAAATAATTCGTTATTGCAATTCTCTCAACTTCATGAACCTGACCCAAGCGCACACCATTTTCAAAAACTTCACAATCATCAATATCAAACCAAAAAAATTCACCCTCTTCTAAACGGCAATTTTTTCTCGTTTCATCTCGGCTTGTAAATAGTTTTACATTTGTGTATTTTTTTGCATCTTCTATAGAACTTATTCCTTTAATGCGAACAAGACCTCTACCCAAATCAACATCTTCTAAAGTAATCTCTTTTTTAAGGTTTGTAAAAAAGCTAACACCGTCAAAAAACTGTTCTGGAAAGTCTGATTTATCATGAAATTTCATATCACCGTGGATACCGACAGTTTTGCCGATAGTTGCGATGTGAAGGAGTTGTTCTTTATATTGCTTCGACATTGATACGGTAACTTATACCATCCTTAGCTTTGCAACCTGAAATAACAGTTTTTATTGAACCAATCATTTTGCCCTCTTTACCAATTAGCTTCCCAATGTCCGCTTGATTAGCAAAAAGAACTATTTCTGTTACTTCATTGCCCTCTTTCACCTCAACCCTTATATCTTCAGGGTGTGAAGCAATCAGTCTTGCAAATTGTGCAACGAAGTCACAAATCATGGCTAACGTCCAGTTATTTTTTTAACACGATCACTCATTTTAGCGCCAACGCTTAACCAATAATCTAATCTTTCGTTATCTATCACTAAAACTTTCTCAACTGGCATTGGATTGTAGTGTCCAATAAGTTCAATCCAACCACCATCTCTACGTTTACGGCTATCTGTTACTGCTATCCTGTAAAACGGTTGTTTTTTTCTTCCCATACGAGTAAGTCTAATTACTGTCATCTTTTTTCCTATTGTTAAAATATTATTTAGGGTATTGTTTGCAGAATAAAAATAAGATTATAATTATTGTGCCTCTTACCGACATTTAACGTCTTATATCCTGAGTACACAAGATACCTTCTAATCACAGAGGGATTATTTCAAAAGTTATTACGATAGTGGAATTATAGCGAAGTATTTCTTAAAGGCAAATAAGTAGAAATCCAAATATAATTTCACATATTAAAATACTTTTTGCTTTTATAAAGAGTAAGAACTCAGCCTATTCTATGAACATAATCTCACTCTAATTTATCTTAAAAAACGACTTAATTAAAAAAATTGGGGAGGGGAAGGAGATCTAAATAATCATTTTATCTTATAACTAGATAATCATCAAGCATTTTTAGCCTCAAACTTTTATTAAATCCATTATAAATTTTAAGTAACTTTTTCATCGGAAAAAATACACCACCATCTATTGCGATTGTAATGTTATAAATCTTGAAGTTTTTCTCATTTTTGTAAGTATACTTCTCCTAAAAGTCCATAGTAATTATAGGCTTTAAGCACCTATTTCCTTGGCTTAGCTCAAAATTTATTTTAAATTATAGTAACTATACAGGGGTTCATAGCCTAATATTAAAAGAGGTTTTAGGAGAAGTCTAATATAAGGTTATAGAAAGATATAACCCTATACTACTAATTATTGTGCGCCATATTGGCGTGAATCAATCTCTTCCATAAATCGTTCTAAAGAAAAAGTAATTATATTTGTTAAATCTTGAGGAGTTTTTTCAAGATAACTTCGGGTTAAAGGTACATTTTGTATATGTGCTTTTAAACTATTTGGTGCATACGAAAATTTGATATATGGATTTCCAGATTCGTCCCCACCATTTGCAGTGACTAAAACCCCTGGAATAAAATACTCAACGTTAATATCAGGATTTACCTCCATCTTATCAATGAGCCTTATAACTTCTTGTAACTTTTTTTTTTGTTCTACTAACATAATATTCCTCCTTTAAAGGAATTTAAAAACTTTTTAAGGGATATAAATTTATCCCATTTCTACAGAGTCTACCTCCATTTTAAATTGTTGGATAGAAAATGTAACTAACTCAGCTATCTTTTGGGCTTCATATTTTATGTAGGATTTTGTTAAATGAATTCTTCGTGTTGGTTGAGTGTACTCACTCACAATATATTTCACAAAGATATAAGGATCTTTTGAAGTATCACAAGATTTTGAAGTTATTGCTACTCCAGGCATACAATATTCGATATCGATTTCAGGGTCGACCATTACATTATTAACAAGTTCTACAACTTTTTTTAATTTTTCTTTGAGTTCTTTTTCCATAAGAGTTCTCCTAAAGTGTTTTGGTACTAATAGAACGAAAACTCTTTATATTAGCACCTTTTATATGCTAACTCAATAAGTTGTAATAATAAGCTAGAAAGTATAATCAATGAAAATAATTAAGAATAAAAAAAGTTTGCTCTAAATAAGAGCTACTTTAAGTTATCCTTCTATTTAGCTTCAAAGGGAATTTCATCTAAATCAAAGTCCCTAAGAGTTTCTTTTATCCATTGATGTTCTGTAGAGTCTTTATGAAAGAAAAAATAAATTCCTCCTCCATCTGCATCATTTCGGATAAGTATGCTATTATCATTTTTTAATTCCCAGTCTTTAAGGGAGTCATACCGTATATATTCTTTCCGCATCACATAGTTTTGCAAGGTTATCTCTTTTTCTAAAGAGTAAAAAAGAAATCTTTTAGAGGCTATATCATCTATTTTCACTGAAGTGCTAGAGTGTAAATTATACAAACTATACTCAAACTTTTTTAGAAATTCAAATAAAAACTCTCTAGTCCAAGCAAGTACCTCTTTCATACATTTAGAGCTATTTGGATCTAAATTATCACGATCTAGGTAGGATGTGTTATAGTCTTTACAAATGTTACTATAATCTATTTCAATTCCTATTTTTTCCATCTTAAATCGCTTTTATTATCTTAACCTCATTACCAACTTGGATTCCTCCATAGTCAAGAGGAGATATAAAAAGACCACGCTTACCATGAATGAGTTCGGGTAATTCAGGTGCAAATGCGTAAAGGTAACGGTAATCTTCACAAGCCCCAGTCACCTCAAAAAGTACTTCACCTATTTCGATAACAGAGCCTTTGTTGAGATGGTAAAGGTCATTATCTACATAAATATCCTCCATCAGTAAACCTCTTTCAAAAACAAGTTCTGCCTCTTCTATGATGTCATAACTCTTTTTACAAACTAAAACCATGGGATGTTCCTTGCCATTTTCATAGTCTCTACTTCCCATGATTCCATTTTCATCAATGTCTATATCTTCAACTTTCATACGATGACCTGCTCGTATCATATCTGGCATTGTCATGTATAAAGATAATACTTTTGCGTTTTTCATTTCTTCTTCCTTATGCAAATAAATCACTCATTTGAGGATTTTTTTCTTGATATTTTGCTACATATGAACACTCAGCTACGGCTTTTTTATTCTCTTTTTTTATCTCTTGGAGAACATCTTCTAAAAGAGTTTTAGCAAGACCTTTTCCAGAGAGTTCTTTTGGTACTATCGTATGTGTTAAGTGCATATTTGAATTTTGAATATTATAAGTAATGTAAGCTACATGAGTATCTATATGGTATTCATATTTAGATTCATCTTTATTATGGATTAGCGTATAAGACATTTCTTTCCTTTTAAATTTTCAAGCATTTTATCATTTTTTATATAAAGTGTAGATATAATTTTAGAGATTTTAAATGACAAAAGGCTAGTTATAGAATGATTATTTTATTTGATTTAGATGGTACACTCATTGACTCTACTGATGCTATTGTAAGTACATTTCATCATAGTTTTGATACTCACAAAGCAACTCATCCAAGTGATGAAGCAATAAAAGCACTTATTGGCTACCCTTTGGATATTATGTATCAAAAGCTTGGTGTGCCAAAAGAGAAAATATGGGATTATGTAGCGATTTACAAAAAAAGGTATTGCCTCATCTCTAAAAAACAAACACAACTTTTAAGTTTTACAAAAGAAGCTATAGAAATTGCAAGCACATTCGCTTCATTAGGTATAGTGACAACAAAAACAGGAAGTTATTCTCAAATTTTAATGGAGCATTTTGATATTATGCAATATTTTAAAGTACTCATAGGGAGAGAACATGTACTCCATCCTAAGCCTGATGCCGAGCCAATTCACAAAGCTTTAGAGAGTTTTGACCCTCAAGATAAAGATATTTGGATGATAGGAGATACAAAACTAGACCTCATGGCAGCAAACAATGCAAATATAAATTCTATAGCAGTTTTAAGCGGTTATGATGATGAACAAACACTAAAAAAGTACACAAAACATGTAATGAAAGATGCTTTAGAAGCAGTTGTATATCTTCAAGTAAATAGTAAATCAAAAAACTACTAAAATGCTTTAAATTAACTTTATAAGGATTTTCCATGCCATTATTAGACTCTTTTACAGTAGACCACACAATCATGCCAGCTCCAGCGGTTCGTAAAGCTAAGGGGATGAAAACCCCTAGTGGCGATGATATTACAGTTTTTGACTTACGCTTTGTGAAGCCAAATGAGGCTATTTTATCTCCAGAGGGGATTCATACCTTAGAGCATCTTTTCGCAGGATTTATGCGTGAACATTTGAACTCTAGCAATACTGAAATAATAGACTTATCGCCTATGGGTTGCAGAACAGGTTTTTATATGAGCTTGTTAGGTTCGCCCTCAGAAGAGAAGGTTGCTGATGCGTGGGAAGCTTCTATGAAAGATGTTATAAATGTAAAAGAACAAAAAGATATTCCAGAGTTAAATTTATATCAATGTGGTACATATAAAATGCACTCACTAGAAGATGCAAAAGATATAGCTCGTGAAGTATTGCGAAGAGATATAGATATTATGGATAATGAAGCTTTAGCCTTAGATTTAACTAGAGTGAGTGGATAAGTTTAACAATTCTCTTCATACGATGACTCTAAGTGAAGATGGATCTTATACTGCATATTCTAAAGAGTATGAGCAACATTACCATTCTACAAAAGATGGGGCCTTACATGAGTCTCTCACAAAACATGTTATTCCTGCATTTAAAGTGCAAAAAGACAAAAAAGAAATCACTATTTTAGATATTTGTTTTGGTTTAGGGTTTAACACTTTGGCAACACTTCTTTTTGTAGAAAAAAATAAAATAACTTCAAAAATAAATATTTATTCACCAGAACTTGATAAAAATTTAATATCTTCTTTAAAATATTTTACCTACCCTAAAGAGTTTGAAAAGTATAAAAATATTCTAAATACTTTGATAAATAAGGGTGTTTACTCTGATAAGCAGTTTCACATAGAGATTTATTTAGGGGATGCTAGAAAATATATTAAAACTTTCGAGAAGAAGAAATTTGATATTATCTATCAAGATGCTTTTTCGCCAAATGTAAATCCGATGCTTTGGACAAAAGAATACTTTGAGGATATAAAAAGTATTATAAAAGAAGATGGAGTTCTTACAACTTACTCTATTGCCTTAGCGATTAGACTGGCTCTTTGGGAAAATGATTTTTTCATCTACCTTAATAAGGGTGAGGATTATAGAACAGCGACACTTGCTTCAGTCTCATCTTTAAAAGGTTTCAAAGAGGTAGATATGAAACATAAAATTTTTTGTAACCCCAAGGTAAAAGCACTTAGGGATTACATACTACTCAATAGTTTTTCAAGAAGTCTATTGTAATAGTCTCATCACATTTTGTTGCACAGAGTTAGCTTGACTCATAGCATAAGCACCAGATTGAGCTAAAATATTGTGTTTTGCAAAAGTCGCAGATTCAGCTGCAAAATCCACATCACGGATATTTGATTCAGCCGCTTTAACATTTACCTGAGTAACAGAGATATTTCTTACTGTTGATTCAAGTTTATTTTGAGCCGCACCCAGTACAGCACGCTGCCCATCTACTGCTTTAATAGCATTGTCCATTGTGGTAATAGTAGCTTCAGCAGTTACTCGTGAACTAACACTAAAATGCGTTGCTGTTGCTCCAACTAAAGTAGTTACCTGTGAATCACCAATTGTTACAGATTGTGTTTCCTTAGCGTATGCACCTGTGTGAAATGTAAAGACTCCATTACTAGCTCCACCACCTTTTCCATCAAGAAGTGCTACACCATTAAACTTTGTAGTTTTGGCGATATCATCTGCTTCTCCCATGAGAGCTACTATCTCCTTTTTGATATAACCACGAGAAGTACTATCTTGTGTATCATTTGAAGCTTGTATTGCGAGTACTCTAACTCTTTTTAAGATATTTCCATACTCTTCAAGCGCACCATCTGCTGTTTGAATAAGTCCGATACCATCATTTGAGTTTCTAACCGCTTGACCTAAACCCTGAGATTGAGCTGAGAGTTTATTCGCTATAGCCAAACCAGCGGAATCATCAGCAGCCTTATTAATTCTTAACCCAGAAGAGAGTGAGTTAAGACTTCTATCAAGTCCAATATTGTTCATCGTTGCGTTTCTGTGTGCGTTCATAGCACCAATGTTTGTGTTAATTCTAAATCCCATAATAAATCCTTTTAGGGTAAAAGCCTTTGGCTCTTAGTAATTTCTATCTTAGCTTCCTTGCCTTGATATTTAGTATAATCGACACTGTAAAAAATAACTTTAGTAAATTTACATATCTCTTTAGCTATTTATGATTTTTTCGCTACACTTCCAAAACTAAAATAATTTACTATACTATTAATATAGGAAAATATAGGGATACTATTTGAATCTAATTATCGTTGAGTCACCAGCTAAAGCAAGGACTATAAAGAATTTTTTAGGCAAAGATTATGAGGTTATCGCCTCTAAAGGTCACATCCGTGATTTACCAAAATCTCGTTTTGGAATTAGTATAGAAGAGGGAAGTAACCATCTTATTCCTACTTACTCTGTTGCAAAAGAAAATGCTGCTATCGTTAAAGAGATAAAAGCACTTGCCAAAAAAGCAGATACTATTTATATCGCAACCGATGAGGATCGTGAGGGGGAGGCTATTGGTTGGCATATTGCTCATGCTATTAAAAAAGACCCCTTAGAACTTCCTCGTATTGTTTTTCATGAGATTACAAAGTCTGCTATCAAACACGCTCTTGAATCTGCACGAACTATAGATATGAATATGGTAAATGCGCAACAAGCCCGTCGTTTACTTGATCGTGTCGTAGGTTATAAACTCTCACCACTTCTCGCTTCAAAAATACAAAAAGGTCTCTCAGGAGGACGAGTGCAAAGTTCAACTCTTAAACTCGTTGTTGATCGAGAGAGAGAGATAAAAGCTTTTATACCTCTTGAGTACTGGAGTATTGATACACTCTTTAAAACAAATATTGATGCGAACCTTATCTCTCATAAAAATGATAAAATCACTAAAATGAGCATAGAAAATGAAGTAAAAGCTAAAGCGATAGAGCTAAGTGTAAATGCAGATAAGTACATCATCGCAAAAATAGAAACAAAAAAAAGAAAAAGCTCAACACCTCCACCATTTATGACCTCAACACTTCAACAAACTGCCTCAAGCAAGTTAGGATTTACTCCAAAAAAAACTATGATGGTAGCACAGGCACTCTATGAGGGTGTAAAAACTCCAGATGGAACTTCAGGTGTTATAACCTACATGAGAACAGATTCACTCAACCTTGCATCAGAAGCAGTTTCAGCGGTTCGTGATGTGATTGAAAATCGTTTTGGAAAAAAATACCTTCCAAAAGAAGCTAAAACATACAACAAAAAGTCTAAAGGGGCACAAGAAGCTCATGAGGCAATACGCCCTACAATGCTTAGTTTCACTCCAGAAATAGCAATGAGTTTTTTAAAAGCGGATGAGATTAAACTTTATCGTCTCATATATGAAAGATTTATGGCTTGTCAAATGGAAGATGCACAGTTTGAGCAACAAAGCATTATCTTTAAAGGCGATGAAAATGAGTTCCGAGCAAGTGGGAGAAAACTCATCTTTGATGGTTTTTATGCTGTAATAGGAACAGAGGACAAGGATAAGCTCCTTCCAACTTTAAAAGAGGGGGAAAAAGCAGAGCTTCAAAGTGTGAAACCTCTACAACATTTCACTGAACCGCCTCCTCGATATTCAGAAGCATCACTCATCAAAAAACTGGAATCAGAAGGTGTTGGTCGCCCTTCTACTTACGCTCCAACCGTAGCGACGCTTAGTAGCCGTACCTATGTGAACATAGAGAAAAAACAAATCGTTCCAACGGAGATGGCTTTTACCGTAACAAAAATTCTTGAAGAAAACTTTGCAAACATCGTTGATATATCTTTTACTGCAAACATGGAAGAAAGACTTGATGAAGTAAGTGAGGGAAATGTTGATTGGCAAAAACTTCTAAGTGATTTTTATTTTCCTTTTATGGATCAAGTCGCAGCTGGAAAAGAAAATATCGTTTCTCTTAAACTTGCTAAACCTCTTGGGAGAGACTGCCCTAAATGTGGGGAATCTGAACTGCTTTTACGTTCTGGAAGGTTTGGTAACTTTATAGCATGTAGTGGTTTTCCAAAATGTAAATATACTGAACAAGTAGATGAAGAGGGTAACCCAGCTCCAAAACAAGAAAATCTCTCTGATGAAAAGTGTGATAAATGTGGCAATGATATGGTTATCAAAAATGGTAGAAATGGTCAGTTCTTAGCTTGTAGCGATTATCCTGATTGTAAAAATACTAAAAGTATCAACATTGAAGAAAAACTCTCTACAACTCCATGCCCTGATTGTGGTGGAAAAATCTCTCTTAAAAACTCTCGCCGTGGTCCTTTTTGGGGATGTGAGGCTTACCCTGAGTGTAAATTTATCTCTAAGTTTGAACCTACTACTATAAAGTGTAAAGAAAAAGGGTGTAAAAAAGGTCTTTTAGCTGAGAGAACTTACAGAAACAAAGATGTATATGAGTGCGTTAAATGCAAGGCTAGAACGCCAAGAGAAACAGAAGAAAAATAATCTTATGAAAATAGGAATAATTTCAGACACCCATAAAAAATATAAAAAAGCTCAAAAAGCTGTAGAGATGCTTTTGGAAAATGGGGCTGAGTTTATTGTGCATGCTGGAGATATTGTAGAAGTTCAAACACTTGAACTCCTCAAAAACTGTACTAAAGAATATGTCGCTGTTTACGGAAACAATGATGCTCATTTAGTGAGTCATCATAATGACTATAACCTTGTACAAGAACCTTACTATTTTAAACTAGCTGACACTACTTTTAAACTCATGCACCACCCTTTTTATATGACTCCTGATACCGAAATTGTTTTGTTTGGTCACACGCATCTCTTTGAATCAGAATTTAACAATGGAACTCTTTTTTTAAACTCAGGTGAAGTATGTGCAAGAAACAAACCCATTTCTGAATGTGCTATGCTGGAGATAAAAGAGAAAACTTTTCAAGTCACTCACTACTTTAGAGATAAAAAAGCTAAAGATTTTGATACTAAAATTTATAATTACACAAGGACTAAACATGCATAAAAAAATTTTTTTATGTGCTATATGTAATATCAATAGCGGAACTTGTTTAGAAGACTGTAAGTTTTGTTCTCAAAGTGTTCGCTATAAAGCTGATATAGATAGATATAAACAAAAAGATATAGACTCGATTTTACAAGAGGCAAAATTGGCAAAAGATGCTGGTGCTTTAGGTTTTTGTTTAGTAACAGCAGACAAGGGTTTAAATGATAAAACACTCAAGTTTGTTTGTGATGTAGCGAAAGTTGTAAGTGAGGCAGTGCCTGAACTTCGACTTATCGCTTGTAATGGAACTGCTTCTGTAGAACAACTTTTAACACTCAAAGAAGCTGGAATAAAAGCCTATAACCATAACCTAGAAACATCCGAATCTTTTTATCCTCAAATCTGTACAACACATCCTTGGAGTCAAAGATATGAAACCTGTCAAAATGTAAATAAATCTGGTTTAGTTCTCATAACTGGTGGAATTTTTGGTCTTGGTGAAACACAAGAAGATAGAATTTCTATGCTAAAGTCACTCGCATCACTCAAACCTACTTCTGTTCCTATTAACTTCTACCATCATAATGAAGCCTTAGAACTAAAGCCAAACTCTCTAAGTGTAGACGAGGCACTAAGTTTAGTTAAACTCACACGAGAGAGTATTCCAAATGCCCAGCGGATTATGGTTGCGGGTGGTCGAGAGCTTATGTTTGATCAAAGGCAAAATGAAATCTTTGAGAATGGAGCAAACGCTATTGTTGTTGGAAACTATTTAACAACAAAAGGACGAGAAGCATCAAAAGATTTAGATATGCTTCAATCACTTCATTTAGAAGTAGCTAGTAAAATTCATTAAAAAGAAAAAATAAGATGCCTAATAATGTAACATTAATCATTACAATTGCTCTCATTATCGTTTTTTCTCCATTTTTTGCAAAAATTCTTAAACTCCCAACTACGCCTATTGAAATTATTTTAGGTTCTATTTTCGGTTATATTGGATTTTTACACGATGAACATCTTTTTGATATAGTGGCTGAGGTTGGTTTTTTGTACCTTATGTTTATTGCAGGGACTGAAATCAATCTTAAAAATGTACTTCAAACTCCAAAAACTATTATGAAAAGAGTTTTCTTTTACCTTGTTTTACTTTATACTTTTGCTATTATTTTTTCTTTATATTTTAAACTTGGAAATATTTTTATTATTCTTCTTCCTCTTATCTCCGTTGGTCTTGTAGCAACACTTTCTAAAGAGTATGGTAAAACTCCTTGGTTAGACATTTCCATGACGGCTGGAGGAATTGGTGAAGTTGTTAGTATCGCTATTTTAACTATAAGTTCCGCTGGACTTGAATTTGGCTTAGGTTCAGAGTTGTTTCAAACACTCTTTACTTTAACTATATTTCTTATTGTTATGTACTTTATTTTTAGAGCTATGCAGTTACTCTTTTGGTGGTACCCTGAAGTTTCTGTGGCCTTGATGCCACAAAAAGATAATCAAGAACAAGATATAAGACTCTCTCTTGCTATACTGTTACTTCTTGTTGCTTCAATGCTCTATCTTAATCTTGAACTTGCCTTTGGTGCATTTTTAGCGGGGATATTTATCCCTACATACTTTGAGCATAAACATGAACTTCCAGAAAAACTTGCTTCCTTTGGTTTTGGCTTTTTAATCCCTATATTTTTTATTCATATTGGCACTTCTTTTGACTTAAATGCCTTAAATATGGATGGTCTCATCTTTAAAGCATCTCTTATCGTACTTGCTATGATTTGTATGAGGGTTGTTGCTTCTTTTGTTTTTATAAAAAAACTTGGTGCATTGGATTCTATCCTTATGGGCTTATCTCACTCCATGCCACTTACACTTCTCATAGCCATGGCTACATTAGCATACCATGCACAAAGTATAGATCAACTTCATTATTATGCTTTTATTTTAGCTGCTCTTTTTCAAGTGATTACAGTAATGGTAACTATTAAACTTATCAATAACTATAAAAGTAAAAAAGTAAAACTTGTATAGAAAATTTAGCCTACATCTTGAGGAAATTTAGTCATAAACTTCTGAAGTTTTGGTGCTATTACAGCCATACAGTAAGCCTGAGAACTATTTAATTTGTAGTAATTTTGATGATAGGCTTCGGCAAGAAATACATTTCCTAAATCGCTTACTTCAGTAATAATATTTTCATTGAAGTTTTTTTGAATATTTTTAATATATTGACTAATCTCTTCATTCATCTCTTGTGTTTGGTAATAAATTACAGAACGATATTGAGTGCCTATATCTGCTCCTTGTTGGTTAAGAGTTGTTGGGTTATGAATTTCAAAAAATATATCTAATAAACTCTTCATAGAAATAATATCAGCATCGTATTTAATATCTACAATCTCAGCATGTCCTGTTGTCCCTGTACATATATTTTCATAGCTTGGATTGACTTTTAACCCTCCCGTATACCCACTAAAAACAGATAAAACCCCTTTAACATTTGAAAAAACTGCTTCTACACACCAAAAACAACCACCACCTAAAACTAGTCTTTTTTCTTTCATACCCTATACCTTTTATAAAAATTTGTCCAATTATTACACAAAAGTACTCCTTTTATTTGTATAAATGTCTATTAAGTTAAAAGTTAAGAAAAATTATAAGTTTTATACTATATCATTAAGAAATACTTTTAAAAAATAACAATGGAGCGAAAAACTAATGCAATACTTTTTTTTCATCACTTCTATTCTTTTAGCATCACATAGCAATGCTTCAACAATAGATATAAAAGAATTTCCATATATAAAACCAATATCTGTAGAGAGAGTAGAGATAAATCAAATAGATAAACGTGTAGGTATAGCCAAAGATCAAAACACTGTTGAGAATGAGAATGCTCTAAGTAATACAGATTCTAATACAAGTAAATACCCTCAAAGAAGTATTTTAAACATAAGCTTCGCATCCTCAAAAGCAAATATTTTGCCAGAGACTTTAGGTGAAATTGAAGAGTTAGCTCAATTTTTACAAGAAAATAAAACCTATGAAGTGATTATTTACGGTTATACTGACAACACTAGTAAAAAAAGTAACAATCAAAAACTTTCACAAAACCGTGCAAAAGCAGTTATGAAGGCACTTATAGCTTATGGTATAAAATTGACACGACTAACAGCGATAGGGATGGGTTCAAAAAATCCAATTGCTGAGAATAATACAGCTCAAGGTCGAGCAAAAAATCGTAGAATAGAAGTAGAGTTACTTCAATAATATATAGGAATACTGATGAAAAAAATGAATATTTCAAAAATTGCAACTATAATACTTTTCACTAGCAGTTCTCTTATAGCGCAAGAGCTTGATAAAGCCGCTTGTAGACAAGTAGTTACAGAAATAGCAGAAAAAGTTTCCCAGCAAAGGAATACTCAAGAGTCAAGTATCTTTATTACTATGCCGCTAGTACCTAAGCCACCTCAAGTAAAAGTGATAGTTCCTAAACTTATCTTACTTAATACTCAAGGGGAAATGATTACTAAAGATTCTATGCAAAGTCTTTACCAAAAGAAAGAAGTGTTTTTTTCTAACCGTGTTGCCCCCGATAGATTTAACGAAAATAAAGAACATAGAAAAGAGAGAATTTTAGTTGGGGATATTGTAGATTCCAGAGTTACTGCCTATCTTCATTCTCCACTTATTAGTGTTGATAAACTAAAAAGTGAATTAGAAAAAGCAGGATTTGAAGTTTTATCAACATTTAAAGTTGATAAAAAAGGTAAAATTATCTCAATAGTATTTACTAATGAGGCTATGAAAAAAATGGCAAGTAAATCAATGCGTGGTTTTGCAGGGACACTTCGTATAGTTCTTGATACAAAAAATAAACTTACTGTAATCTCAAACCCTATCTACCTAATGAAAGCATTTATGCAAAAAGAGTATGACAAAGAAATTGCCACTAGTACATTGAAAAGTTTACGAAATATTTTTAAGGATGCAAAAAATTCTAAAGAGATGATTAAATTCAGAACGCTAGAAAGATTTCATTTTATGGAAAATATGCCTTATTATCAAGATATGAAACTCATTGCAGAGGGAAAGAATAAAGAGTTATTGAAAAAGGCTAGAAAATCTAAAAAAATTGTTTTTGAGCAACATTTAGCAAATGGAAGTATTATTATCGGCGTTAAACTAGGGACAAGAACATCTAAATTTGTTAAAAAAATAGGCTATAAAAATTCTGGTCTTTTACCCTACCCTGTACTTATCCAAAATAATAAAGCAAAAATTTTAGCACCCCAATATTATATAGCAATAATGTATCCTCAGCTTAAAATGTCTCAGTTTATGAAAATTGCAACTGTTCCTGGTGCAATTGTTAAAGATATAGATAGAATTTTTCGTTAAGACTTAAACTTTAATGGAATAGATTAATACTAAGAGAGAAGGATTTTATTCCAGTATATAAAAACTGGAATAAAAAGAAATAATAATTAAACTAATTCTATGAACGCCATAGTAGTAGCATCACCACGACGAATTCTTGTTCTAGTAATTCTAGTATATCCACCAGCACGATCAACATACTTAGGGGCAATTTCATTTACTAGTGTTTTTGTAGCTTCTTTACTTTGAAGTGCTGCAAATACTGTTCTGTGAGCATTAGAGTCATTCTTAGTTGCAACTGTAATAAGTTTTTCAACATATGAACGTAATTCTTTTGCTTTGATAACGGTAGTTTCAATTTTACCATGTTCGATTAACGAAATACTAAGGTTCTTAAGTAAAGCAGCACGATGTGCACTTGTACGACCTAGTTTACGGTATCCATGACGATGTCTCATCTAATATCCTCTTTTTAAGCCTGTAGGGCTTCTATTTTCTTTTTTAATGCTGTAACAAGATCATCTGCTAAATTCGCACCAACTGCAAAACCAAATTCTTGCACTTTGTCTACAATTTCATCATATGATTTCTTACCTAAGTTTTTAACATTTTTTAAGTCATTTATACTCATTAATGTTATTTCACCTATAAGTTTAATATTTGAGCGGTCAAGACAGTTAAAACTTCTCGCGCTTAAACCTAAACTATCTATATTTGTAGTTAATTTTTTTAAATCTGGAGACTCTTCTACTCTCTCTATTGTTACAGGAGCTTTAATACTAATTTCAGAATTAAACACTGCAAGTTGAGCATACATAACTTCTAAAGAGTTTTTAAATGCATCTAATGGAGTAATTTGTCCATCAGTTCTAATATTCATAATCACTCTTTCAAAATTAGGATTATCTTCAACTAAGACATTTTCAATCTTATAAGTTGCAGAACGAACTGGAGTAAAATATGCATCGAGGGCAATATAGCCATCTTCAAGCTCATCATGAGTATCTTCGCTAGCTACATAACCTATCCCTTGAGCTATCTTAATAGTGAAATTAAGTATAGAATCTTCATTTAGAGTAGTTAAAGGAGAATCAGGTGTTACTATGTCAACCTCGTCATTACTAAGATCCGAACCCTTAATGGTGCAAGGACCTGTAAAGCTATAGTTAACTTCTGTCTCAGTTACTTCACCTGTAAGCTTAAAGCGAATCTCTTTAAGGTTTAAAATGAAATCTGAAATATCTTCAAGCATACCACGTACAGAGTCAAACTCATGTTTCGCACCCTCAATTTTAATAGCGATTGGAGCATATCCAACCGAGCTACTTAGTAAAAAACGACGAAGAGGATGTGCCAAAGATATAGCATATCCCATTTCAAATGGATATGCCATAATATTGGCTTCATTCTCAGAAATTTGTTCTACCTCGAACTCTTGTGGAGCAAGGGGAGTTGTCTTAATCTTTTTCATCTAAGTCCTTTTAGTAGCTCTTATTTAGAGTAAAGCTCAACGATTAAACGTTCTTCAACAGGGATAACAATTTCTTCACGTTCAGGTAAACGAGTGTAGATACCAAACACTTTCTCAGCATCAATATCAACCCATGGAGCTATGCCTGTTTGGTTTATTAGCTCTATTGCACGAACAATTTGCACATTTTTCTTACTTGATTCACGAACTTCGATTTTTTGACCAATTTTCACACGATAAGAAGGAATATCAAGTTTCTTACCATCTACTAGGATGTGACCATGCGTAGTAAGTTGGCGTGCAAAACGACGAGTTGAAGCAAAACCCATACGATAAACAACATTATCAAGTCTGCTTTCTATTAAAGTAATAAGGTTTGTACCAGTATTACCCTCTCTTCTTTTTGCTTCAACAAATAATGCACGGAATTGTTTTTCAGAAACACCATACATGAATTTTGCTTTTTGTTTTTCATTGAGTTGTAAACCATACTCAGAAACTTTCTTACGACGCTGACCGTGTTGTCCAGGACCATAAGGTCTTTTTTCTAATGCAGATTTACCTGCTAAACGACGCTCACCTTTAAGGTTAAGACTAACACCAAATCTTCTTTCGATTTTCTCTACTGGACCTCTATATCTTGCCATCAGTAATCTCCTTAAACTCTACGACGTTTAGGCGCACGACAACCATTGTGTGGTAATGGTGTAACATCTTTCATAAATGTAACACGAATACCTTCAATAGCGCCAACAGCCTTAACTGCAGTTTCTCGACCTGAACCAGGACCTTGAACTTTAATACCAAGTTCTTTTATACCATGTACTTGTGCTTTTGCAATTGCATCTTCAGTAGCAGCCTGTGCTGCAAATGGAGTTGATTTTTTAGAACCTTTAAATCCTAAAGAACCCGCAGAACTCCAAGCAATCATGTTACCCATCTCATCTGTAATTGTTACAAGTGTATTGTTAAATGATGCAGCGATATGAACTATACCACGAGCAATATTTTTCTTTACTACTTTTTTTCTAACAGCTTTTCTTTTTGCCATAATCTAATTCCTTACGCAGCGCCGACAGTTTTGCGTTTACCCTTACGAGTACGCGCATTTGTCTTAGTTTTTTGACCACGACATGGAAGACCACGACGGTGACGAATACCTCTATATGAACCTAAATCCATAAGAGCTTTAATATCCATTGCAACTTTCTTACGTAAATCACCTTCCACCATATGGCTTTTTCTGATTTCAGCAGTAATTGCAGCTACATCGCCTTCGTTTAATTCGAAAACTCTTTTGTTATAGTCAATGCCTGTCGCATCTAAAATACGACGAGAAGCATGAAGACCAATACCATAGATATACGTTAAACCGTACTCTAATCTTTTCTTTTTAGGTAAATCAACACCAGATATACGAGCCATGGTTATCCTTGTCTCTGTTTATGTTTTTTAACTTTGCAGATTACTCTAACAACGCCTTTTCTTTTGACAACTTTACAGTCATCACACATCTTTTTTACTGAAGCTCTTACTTTCATAAGTAGTCCTTTGTTTGTACATCTTTACTGCTCACAGGCAGGTATCATTTGCCAATACTTTTATTCATATAACCTATATATGGATAGAAATACTCTTAAAGTTTGTTAAAACAGTAAAGCGGATGGATATTATATCTAAATATATTTAAAATATTTATTAAACTGTTTTAATCCCATAAGACACTTATTCCATCCTCTTCTAAGACAATAAATTTGTAGTTCTATCTCAATGCTTTCTTGGTTCAAAAGTTCTCGAATCTCTTGGTAAGTTGATTAAAGCTCCTGAAAATCTTATTTTATCATCCTTTATGCAATAGACTTCTTTCAAAAGTAAGAGTAGAAATTGCCTAGTCTAAAGTATGAAAAAATGATTTTCTTCGTTGAACTATACTTAACGATACTTGTGTGGACAAGTCAAATTCACATTAAATCTAAATCTTTTACATGAGATATTAGACTTCTTACCATTCTATTACAAGGCACCTAGAAAAAATTCATATCACAAATCATCACTAACTTCATATTTTATAAATTTTAGCTATGATAATAGTAAAAATTTAGGAGAAAATCATGGAAGTTCCAAGCATCCAATCAGCTACAAACGAAGCCTTTGCATACTCAGATATGCTTATTGTTTATATCGGTGAGTATGGTTTAAAAGTACTCTCCGCCATCTTTATATTTATAATCGGAAAATGGGCAGTCAAGAAGCTAACACTCCTTACAAAAACCCTAATGGAAAAAGCAAAAGTTGATCAAACTTTAGTTGAATTTTCAGAGAGTTTAATATATTTCGTTTTATTACTTATGGTTGTTTTGGCATCGCTGAACTCTTTGGGTATAAATACTACCTCTTTTATAGCAGTATTTGGTGCGGCTGGTCTTGCTATTGGTTTAGCACTTCAAGGCTCACTTGCCAATATTGGAGCGGCTGTTCTTATCATCGTTTTTCGTCCATTTAAGGTTGGAGATTATATAGAAGCTGGTGGTGCTACAGGAGTTGTTGAGGATGTAAACCTTTTTTCTACTATCATTGCACCTCTTGACAACAGAACGATTATTGTACCAAATTCAGCTATCATCGCTGGAAATATTACAAACTACTCTAACAAACCAAACCGTCGAGTTGATCATGTTTTTGGTATAGGTTATGATGATGATTTAAAACTTGCTAAAGATACCTTACTTGAAATTATGAACTCAGATGAGAGAGTACTTCAAGACCCTCCTCCCTTTGTAGCCGTAGGAGAATTAGGTGATAATAGTGTAAACTTTACATTTCGTGCTTGGGTAAATACACAAGATTACTGGGATGTATATTTTGATATGCTAGAAAAAGTAAAACTTACATTTGATGAGAAAGGAATCTCAATCCCTTATCCACAAATGGATATTCATACACCAAAAAAGGAAATATAATATATGAGAAAAATACTCACAACAACTCTACTTTTAAGTGTTTCACTTGTAGCAAATATAGCAACACAAAAAGAGATTAGCGATAAAAAAGCACAAATTGCCCAACTTCAAACAAGTCTTAGCACACTAGAGGCTTCTCTCCCTATCATTGTTAAAAAAAAGGATAACTCCTTTGTAACACATGCTGAATTTGGTTTTATCAATACTTCTGGAAATACAGATACAAGAGCGTACAACCTTGATTTAAAAATAAATAAATCCTGGGATAAACATCATTTCAACCTTTTACTAGATGCTCAGTATTCTGATGATAAAGGAATTGAAAAAAACAATAAGTATTTACTAGAATCACAATATAACTATGAGATAACAAATAAATTTTCTTTTGATTATCTACTAGGATATAAAAAAGATAAGTTCTCAGGTTATAACTATCAACTTTATACAGGTCCTGGAGCTAAATATACAGCTTTAGAGGAGAAAAATCACAAGCTTGTCTTGGTAGGAAATATTCTTTATGCACAAGATGAGCGAAAGAGACCAAAACTTAGAAGTGATTATACTTCCTTTAGAGCTAAAGGTGTGCACAACTGGCAAATTTTGGATAACTTAAAGTTCACCCAAGATCTCAACTATAGAGTTGAAGTTGATGAGATGGATAATTATTTTGTCTATGCAAAAAGTTCTTTTGTGAGTAAAATCTCTGATCTTTTTTCTTTTGGTATTGCTTATAAAATCGACTATGTAAACAAATCACCAGCCTCAATAAATCATACAGACAAAACATTTACTGCAAACTTGATTATAGATTATTAATCTTCTTTGAGTGTAGATACAAAAATCCAAATGCCAAGAGAGAAAAGAGTGTTGAACTTAAAAACAACTCTCTTGGATATAACTCATACACATATCCAGCTATTAAAGCTCCTAGAAATCCCCCTAAACCATAAGTGATTCCTGAAAAAAACTGTTGTGCTAAAGCCTTATGTTTATAGATATGATACAGGTAAGAGATAGCAGCCGAATGAAAAAGTGCAAAACTCAAAGCATGGATAGATTGTGAAAAAAATAAAATCACTAGATTTTGTGGAAATAGATACACTAAAAACCATCTAAAGGCGGATGCAAAAGTTGTAATCTGTAGGATTATGAGCAAATTATTTTTTAGAAATTTTCCCTGATAAAAGAGCATTACTATCTCAGCGAGTATTCCAAAACTCCATAGATAGATTGTCATATCTAAGCTTATTCCAAAGTCAGTTTCATAAATAGTAAAAAAGTTATAAAAAGAACCAAAGCTAACCTGCATCAAAGTTAGCCCTAACCAAAGCTTCCAATCTTTTAAAAGACTAATATCATTTACTATCTCTTTAGCCTCTTTTTCTTTTTTCCCATGGCAGTTTTTTACAATAATAAAGGCTATAAAAGCTGTTAAAAATGTAGCAATTAAAAAATAATTTAAGGCAATGATAGGGGAACTCAAAAATTTGACTAAAACAAGCGCTACTAAAACAAAACCTACTGAACCAAAGAGTCTGATTTTTCCATATCTTTCTTTACCAACCTCCTCTAAAGAGATCACTTCCATATAAGGCAAGACAAGGCTAAGACCTATTCCTATGCCTATATTTGAAAAGAGCAGTTTATAAAAATTATCTAGTGAAAAGTAAAAACTCAGAGAACTCACAAGCATGATAAGGAGTGCTAAGTTAAATGTTTTAGTATCAATCTTCAAGCCTCGTATAAAAGCAAAAGGGAGGATAAATCTCACAAGAGGAGCGGCTGCAAAGACAATACCTATATCACTAGCCGAGTAACCACTCATAGCAAGAACCTTAGGCATAAATATAATATACACCCCCACAACAGCGAAATAAAAAAAATAAAATATTGATAATAAAATAGGCATAGAAGAAGTATATCTCAATGATTATAAGAGAGGAGTGAAAATATTTTAATTAAGTCGATTATATGGCCTTCTACAATAGACTTCTCCTAAAACACCCAAACATCAAACCTCTTCAACGGTACTGCTCATAGGTGTTGCATCAAGGTTAATAATAGCACAAATAAGGTTCATTCTCAAACCGAACCTTTTTCGTCTATTTCTATATGGGTATTTAGTAATTTTAAATACCTTAATTTTTGCATTTATTTGTTCAATCATAATTCTTTTTGATGATAATTCACAGTTCTCTTTTTTGTCATCTTTTGTTAATGGATTTAGTTTGGTTCTTTTATTTGGTATTTGAGAATTAGGAAAAATTTTAGAGATAGCAATATAGCTAGCCTATTCCAATACTAAACAATCCTTAATAAACCCATATTCCAATCTTACCATAGAGAAGAGCATCAAAGCCTCAGCTAAATTTTGAGTTGTATCAACAATTTTTCTACCTATATTTTGAACTTTATTAAGATGAAGAATATTGATTACAATACTTCTTAAAATTGAAAAACTAAATGCACCTTTATTAATTTTGCATCTATCTTCATTAAGTGCTGTATCTTTATAAAAGTGCATTGTCTCAACACTCCACTCTTGGAGTATCTTTTGCAAAAATGATTCTGCACTATCTGTATCATTTGAGATATAGTAATGTGTCTTTGTCTCTTTGCAATTAACAATTTTATCAACTCTGATTACTGAATGAATAAAAACACCATCCCATGGATATATACAGTTTTGATACACATATATATTTCTTTGTATGAAATCATTTGATTGTTTAATTTCCATTTGAAAACTTGAATCGATAGAAGAAGCTTCCTCTATCTCTTTAGCTAGCGACAGTAAAGTTTTTTGATTCTTTTTTACTTTTGCTATAAACTTTGAACCGCTACCAGATGCCTTTTTAAGAGTTTTTTTGTGTGTTTAAAGCATCAAAGCCATAACTAAATGTCTCATCAAGCTCACCTATTAGTTCTTGAAATGCTGGTATCTCATTAGACTTTTTGTCTATCTCTTTATGGGCAATAATTAATTTTGTTTCTGCTAAAACTGCAGATAAAACAGATACTGCATTATCTTTAGCATTTGCACTTCCTCTTAGAACTTTACCATCTACGGCTGCTACTGCATGTGCTGGTATATCTATAAAAATTCGTATCCATCTGCGGAAGGCTTTTTCTAATTCAATCTTATCAACTATTTCAAAAAAGTCATACACTCTTGATTTTCCTGGGGCTTTAAAAAATTCTACACCTAATAGTTTTTTTATCTCTTTTCGTTTACCGTTATTCTTCATCCATTAATGTATTTCAATTGGATTCTTTGCACCCATCAGAATTGCAATTACCGATAAATACATCATCATAGGTAAACTATATTGTCTCGCTTGTTCTCTTCCTTGCTCTGATATTTCCTCTTTAAAAATTTCTAATAATTTATTGCTCATTTCTGCCCCTTTTAGAGCTATAAGCAAATATTGTTCTTAGTATCGGAATGGGCTACTACCTTTACCCAGAACAAAATAATTATTATTAAAATTTTTCATTGGACTTCTCCTAAAAGCTCACAGTAATACCTCCATTTAGATACCTGTTTATAGGCTTTAGCAAGATTATATTTTAGTAATATTGAAATTACTCTTATATTTTAAATTAAAGTAACTGCGTAGGGACATATATCCAAATATTGAAAAAGGTTTTAGGAGAAGTCTATTCTAAATCTCCATTGGACTTCTCCTAAAAGCTCACAGTAATACATCCATTTAGATACTTGTTTATAGGCTTTAGCAAGATTATATTTTAGTAATATTGAAATTACTCTTATATTTTAAATTAAAGTAACTGCGTAGGGACATATATCCAAATATTGAAAAAGGTTTTAGGAGAAGTCTATTTTAGTTAGATACAATATTCTAACTCATAAAATAGTTACAGTAGTCGTCATTTTTAAAAAATAAAAGAATAAAGAGCTTGGTTTTAAAGTATAAATACCCTTATGAAAAAGACCAAACTCGAAGATAATTGTAACATATTGAAAGAACAGATAAAAGAACATACAAATTTTAACAGAGCAAGAATATTTGTAATAGTTGGATTGATAGTATCAATTTCAAAATTAAGAGCAGTAAATCTTAAAAAGTTAGCAACTGTATTAAATGCAAAAGAATCCAAAACAGCAAACTATAGAAGGATAGGAAGATTTTTCAATGAGTTTTCATTCGATAAAAAGATAATTGCACAGATGTTGTCAAGTTTTTTACCTAAAGAAAGATGGGTATTAGCAATTGATAGAACAAATTGGAAATTTGGTAAAGTACATATCAATATATTGATGTTAAGCGTTGCTTATAAAGGGATGGCCATCCCTATTGTATAGTATATATTGAAGAAAACAACGAAGCAAGGTAATTCAGGTTTTAAAGATAGAATTAGAATTATAAAAAAGTTTATTGATATATTTGGTGTAGATAAGATTGAAGTTTTAACAGCAGATAGAGAGTTTGTAGGGAAAGTTTGGTTTAAGTGGCTCAAGAAAAGAGAAATACCATTTGCCATTAGAATTATGAATAATAAAAAAGTGAAAGTTGGTCGAGGAGATGTAAAGGTTAATACTCTTTTTAGAAATCTTAATCTAAATGAACATACTTTTTATAGAACTAAAAAAACGATATATGATTATAAAGGCTTATCTCTAATCGGATTGAGGATGAAGGATGAATTTCTAATTATTGCCACAAATACTAATCAAGAAAAAGCATTGGAATTTTATAAACAAAGATGGGAAATTGAAGTATTGTTTTCAGCTCTAAAAAAAAGAGGATTTAACCTTGAAGAAACGCATATGACTGATAACCACAAGATAGATACATTGATAGCTATTTTAAGTTTATCCTTTGTTTGGAGTCATAGTATTGGTGAATGGCTTAATGAAACAAAGCCTATTATAACCCTAAAGCACGGGAGAAAAGCTCAAAGTTTATTTCTCTATGGTCTTGAATATCTATCAGAAATATTATTGAATTATGAGCTTAGAGATAAGGAGTTAGTAGCTGTTTTTAAGCGATTGAAATTTGATGGTTCTGAAAAATGACGACTACTGTATAAAATAGTAACCATGAAATTATATGTCAATTTGTCATATAAATTTTATTTTTCACTAGAAAAATACCAGTTTACAAGTAATAAGCACCTAACAAAAATTAATGTCATATTGTTATATCTTGAAAAGTGGAGATTCATGCATAGGGATGTATCTTTCAATGTACATTTATTTTGCTAACTTCAACATCAGGAAAATTATTTATCATCTCATCATATGTTTTATATTTTTCTAATGTTTGAACAACCGCTTGTAAGGGTTCTTCATATATTTTTGGTAAATCATATTCATTTTCTTTTAATTCAAATGCTAGTTTTTCAATAGGTGGATTAAATTGTGCATCTACACCTTTTTTATTTCCTCTTGAATCTACTTTGTACCAACCATAATTTTTTAAATAAATTGCATTTAATCCGTGAAGACAATAAATATCTTTTTTATATTCTGAACAACTTAATCTTTGGTAACAAAATCCCGTAGGAATATTGTTAGCTCTTAATAAAGAAGCTAACAAATGACTTTTTGCATAACACCAACCAGTTTTATATTTTAATACATCACTTGCTTTGCAAGTGGTGATATTATCTTTATAATCTCCACTATGATTTATATTATCTCTCACATATTCAAAACAATTTCTTGCTATTTCAATATCCGTTTTACAACCAGTTGATAAACTCATTACTAGTTTTTGTATTTCCTGATTCGAGTAATCTATGATATTTGTTTCTTTTAAAAACTTTGTCATTTTTTGGATATTCCTCTTGTTAGATAACTACTTATTCAACGAACACTATAGCGAAAAGACACTTAATATTAAAAAATTAAGGAAGGTTTAGATTATCGTAACATCAGTAATTTACAGTTTTTAGGACTCCACATCTTTGTGAGGTTTTACTTGTTCCATCCGCTTTTGAAGAAGTGCTAAACACATCTCCACTTGTACTTGGTTTTACTATCTTAGTGATTTTTCTGTTTTTGTTGTAGGTGTATGTCGTGGCTTTGTTTAGTGGTGATGTGTAGTTTACTCTTTTATCTATACCATTGTATGCAAATGTGTGGTTTGTTGATTTAGCTTTTGGGCTTATGAGGGGTGCTAGATTTTGAGGTATTTTTGAGATAAGCTATCCTTTTGAGTTTTGTAGGTATGTGTAAATTAGTGCTTCGTATGTTCTTTTGTTTCTAAACTTTTTATGTTGAAAAGTGGAGATTCATTCACAGGGGTGTATTTTGGGGTGTATTTTTCTACCTATTTGGCATAATATAACAAAACAGCAAGTTGTTGACTTTAGCCCATCTTTGGCTGATAAAGTTGCAAGAAGTAATGCAACACATACTGTTGAGGAAATTGCTAAAGAAATCGCAGAACTATTAAATAATTAAGCCACATAGAAAATAAACATCTACTAAATAAAATTAGAACATCAACTTGCTATAATTACAATAGTGAGACCACTGCACAGTATAATCTAACAAAGCAATCTATTTAAAGGCATTAAAAGCACTTTTCAGCTAAAATAACATCACTAAGAAGAGGTACAAAGTGGCATTTAAAGATACAAACAATACATTTTCAGATATAGCAGTAACATCAAGATTAGAAAAAGTAAATTCATTTCTTAAAGAGTTGGACTCTATTATAGACTTTGATAAATTACGACCAGTACTAAATAGAAATGGAATTGCTAAAAGTAATGTAGCTGGAGCACCTGCTTATGATAATGTACTGATGTTTAGAGTACTGTTACTCCAGAAGTATTACAATCTCTCTGATCAAGCCACCCAAGATGCACTCTATGTAAACCTACTCTTTATTAGATTTGTAGGACTTAGCCTAGAGGATAGTGTACCAGACGAGAGTACAATCTGTAGATTTAGAAATTCCCTACTCAAGAACCGACTTTATGATAAATTATTTAACTCTGTAAATAAACAATTAGAGAGTAAAAACCTGATAGCGAAAAAAGGAAAATCTGTTTTAATTGATGCTACTCTCATTAGAAGTGATAACACGCAAATAAAAAATAAGACTAAAGAAGTATACAAAGAAGACAAGAAAGGTATTCAAACAATAAATGCTGAGTTAAATATAAAACTTGAAGTAGAGCTTCAATCCAAAAAGCCTTCAAAAAAGAAGATTCAAAGAATTCTTAATGCTAAAGCCCATAACTCCAAGACATACAAGAATGCACAACTTGATACACTACAAGGTATTGATACTAAAGATATAAAGACTTCTCAAATTATTATAAAGAATGAAGAAGATAGCTATAATCATCAAGATAAAATAGATAGTGAAGTAAGGATAGGCTTTCACGCATCAAAGAAACAATATACACAAGGCTATAAAGTACATATAGCAGTAGATGAGCAGAGTGGTATTATTATCTCCCAACAAACCACCTTCGCAAATACTCACGATATAGACACAGTAAAAACATTTGTAAAAGATATAGATGGAATGAAAGCTCTTTATGCTGATAAAGCATATAACTCAAAAGATATAGATACTTTTTTAGAAAGTGAAAATATAGAAAATATGGTATGTCTCAAAGAGAAACAAACTCTAAGGCAAGAACAGATTAAGCAGCAAAGAAAAGATGAAAAACCTAAACATAAGATTAGAGCTAAAGTTGAACATAGGTTTGCAGATATAAAAACTCAGATGAAAGGCTCAACTACAAAATTTATAGGACTCGTTAGAAATAATATGAATTTTACCCTTACCTGTATAGCTACTAATCTTAGATTATTAGGACAAAGACAAATAAGACAAAGATTAGAAGTAATTAGATGAATAATATAGAGCTAAAGAGCTTTAATAGACTAAAAAAGCTCCTAAAAATGACTGAATCTAATTTTATTGAAGATGGATTTTTTTAAATATTTGAAAAAATAGGATATATGAGTACTTTTTAATTATGCAGTCGGCTCATAGTCAAAGGAACTTACAAATGAAAATAGAACAATTTAAAATGCCAGAGCTAAAAAGCTATTGTACAACTTTAAATATTGATATTAAAAAAAAGAAAAAAGAAGATTTACTTAAAGCACTATATGATTATCAAAGAAAAGAAATTGATGATGCTATTGAAGATGGAAGTTGCCTTAACTTATTAAAATCAAAAATTCAATATCTAGCAGATGAATATGCAAGAAATTTAGATTCAAAAATTACTGCAAGAAAAATAGAAATGAAAAAAGATGACAACTCCCATTATTTAATATACAGAGTATTAGGTATATCAAATACAGAAGGTATGTTAATAGATGAGTATCAAAATAGTGGACGATTTTTATATAAATATGCAGGTTCTTTTTTAGAAGAATCGGCATCATTATGTATTTTCTTTTCAAATAGTAATGGAGGGAAAGCGATTGTTGAGAATACAGAGGGTAAGAAACCAAAAACTTTTGAAATTGACTTTTTAAATGGCAACGATGCAGTTGAGTTAAAATGGAGAGATGCTACAACAGATGGAGACCATATCACAAAAGAGCATACACGAGTAAAAGTTATAAAAGGTCATGGATACAATCCAGTTCGTGTAATGTTTTACTATCCCCAAAGAGAACAAGCTATTAAAATTCAAGAAACACTTAAAACCTTGTACAAAGGTGTTGACGGAGAATACTATGCTGGAGATGATGCATGGAATTACTTAACAAAAATAAGTGGCTATGATTTAAAAGCTATATTGACTGAAATAGCAAATAATAGAGAACTATCTAAATGAAAAATATAGCAAACTATTTTCTTGAAGGAGATTGTATTGATAAAATGGAACAAATTGAAAAAAACTCTATTAACTTAATATATTTAGACCCTCCCTTTTTCACAGAAAGAAAACATACTTTAAAAAGCAAAGATAGAACAAAAGAATTTAGTTTTGATGACACATGGGGAAGTAGTGAGGGATATGCTCACTTTTTATATGAACGTATAAAATTAATGTATCAGCTTTTAACAGATGATGGTTCAATATTTGTACATTGTGATAAAAGTGGGGAACATATTATTAGAACTGTCCTAGATAAAGTATTTGGAGAAAAAAACTTTCAGTCTGAAATTATTTGGAGTTATAAACGCTGGTCAAATTCAAAAAAAGGATTACTCCCTACCCATCAAAATATATATTTTTATTCAAAAACTAAAAATTTCAAATTTAATACAGTATTTACTCCTTATTCAGAAACTACGAATGTTGATCAAATATTACAACGAAGAACGAGAGATGCGGATAATAAATCAATTTATGATACAGATAAAGAAGGTAATGTTTTACTTGGAGATAAAAAGAAAGGTGTTCCACTAAATGATGTTTGGGATATACCATATTTGAATCCAAAAGCCAAAGAACGAGTTGGTTATCCAACGCAAAAACCATTGTTGCTATTGGAGAGAATCATTGAACTTACTACCGATAAAAATGATATTGTTTTAGACCCATTTTGTGGTAGTGGTACAACATGTGTAGCTGCCAAACTATTAAGCAGAAATTATATTGGAATAGATAAATCTAGTGAAGCTATTGAATTGTCAAAAAGTAGAATAGAAAATCCTATAAAAACTGAATCAAACTTATTAAAAAAAGGTAGAGCTTCTTATTTAAGTGCTGATAAGAAAGCATTAGAATTACTTGATGGCTTAAAATTTAATGCAGTGCAAAGAAATAAAGGTATTGATGCAATACTTATGGAACTATATGAAGGTACTCCTATTCTAGTTAGAGTGCAAAAAGAAAAAGAAACTTTAACTGAATCTGCTTCTCTTTTAGCTAAAGCAATGAAAATCAAAAAATCAAAAAAATCTATTCTTATACAAACAAATCACAGTGGGTTATTTGAGACAGATATCAATCATGTAGGCATGAATATTTTAAAAACACCATCAGTAGAAATATTTAACATATTAAAAGGATAACAAAAACGAGAGACTGTGAAAAAACTAGCCCATTCCGATACTAAGAACAATATTTGCTTATAGCTCTAAAAGGGGCAGAAATGAGCAATAAATTATTAGAAATTTTTAAAGAGGAAATATCAGAGCAAGGAAGAGAACAAGCGAGACAATATAGTTTACCTATGATGATGTATTTATCGGTAATTGCAATTCTGATGGGTGCAAAGAATCCAATTGAAATACATCAATGGATGAAGAATAACGGTAAACGAAAAGAGATAAAAAAACTATTAGGTGTAGAATTTTTTAAAGCCCCAGGAAAATCAAGAGTGTATGACTTTTTTGAAATAGTTGATAAGATTGAATTAGAAAAAGCCTTCCGCAGATGGATACGAATTTTTATAGATATACCAGCACATGCAGTAGCAGCCGTAGATGGTAAAGTTCTAAGAGGAAGTGCAAATGCTAAAGATAATGCAGTATCTGTTTTATCTGCAGTTTTAGCAGAAACAAAATTAATTATTGCCCATAAAGAGATAGACAAAAAGTCTAATGAGATACCAGCATTTCAAGAACTAATAGGTGAGCTTGATGAGACACTCATGATGCTAGAATATTATAGAGAGTACAGAACTTTTAAACATATAGGAGTTGATTATGGAGTGAGTGAATCAACAGCACATTATATTGTTACAAAGATAGAAAAGATTTTAATACAAGAACCACAATTTCATCTTAAAACTCTAAAACATGCGATACCTATAGAAGATACTAATAATCTTGAAATAGTCGTAGTAGATGTAACAGAGAGCCAATGTGAGAGACCAAAAAAAAGCAAAAAAGATACTACTCAGGTAAAAAGAAAAAGCACACCTTAAAAACACAAATAATTACAACATCTACAGGTAAAATATTAGCTGTAACTATTGATAAAGGAAGAACACATGACTTTAAAGTCTTTAAAAACAGTAAGGCAACTAAAAAAATAATATTGAGTAAAGTTCTTGCTGATTTAGGCTATATTGGTATCTCTAGAATTTGTCCTAATTCTCAAATACCAAATAAAAGAAGCAAACTAAATCCATTAACAAAAGATGAGAAAAAAGAGAACTGTGAATTATCATCAAAAAGAATTATCATTGAACAAATAAATGCAAAAATCAAGGTATTTAAAATTACTAAATACCCATATAGAAATAGACGAAAAAGGTTCGGTTTGAGAATGAACCTTATTTGTGCTATTATTAACCTTGATGCAACACCTATGAGCAGTACCGTTGAAGAGGTTTGATGTTTGGGTGTTTTAGGAGAAGTCTATTCACTTCTTTTTGTAACGTTGAATACTTGTAAATATTTACCATTATAAACATCTTCTTTTTTACTTATAAAAATATCAATTTCATTTAAAATATCTTTGATATTACTATATGTTAAATCATCTATTTTTAGATTTATTTCAAAAGTCTTACCTCTTAAAAATCCATTCTCTTTTAATAACTGATGTTACGATAATCTAAATTCATAAAGTTTAAAAAGTGCTACAAATCTAAACAACTTGTAATTCTTCAACTTTTTGGTAGGCGACTTTGAGAGCCTCAATATATATTTTTTCCTTAATGGCAAAGTGGTTCATTTTATAGTTTAATCGAAGTTTCTCAAGTTTTATAAAACTACGAACAGATAAGTGTATATGATTTCTTTGTGATGTTTCAACTTTTGTTGGAGAGTGTTCTATTTTTAAATTTTGTTTTAAAGATTTATGATATTCCTCTATTTTCCACCGTCTTTTGTAGATTTCAAGTAGCTGATTGAAAGATAAGTCTATATCATTAGTAACAAGATATAAATAAGTAGATTCGCCATCATCGCCGTTTTTGACCACTTGCTTGATAAGTCTTAGAGGTTTTTTATAAGCTTCAAGATATATCAACCGACTACTACCACCCTTTATATCTATGCTTGAGATATTAACATATTTTCCTTTATTTCTTTCTTCTAAAGTGAGTGCTATTTTTCTATTACTTTTTATTGGACATACAAACTTTTTGTTTAGTTCTTCTTCTATAAAAAGTAAATTCTTAATACTTGAAAACCATTTATCAAATAAAATATATTTATATTTCACTTCATTATTGTGATGTAAAATTTGAAGTTTATCTTGCATGATTTCATTTTTACTAAAGAGAGATTTTTTAATATTCTTCTGATGTTCCTCACTCCATTTATTTTCAGTTTTTGTGATAATTTCATATCCCAAAGGGATAGATATACCTGTAGCATCTGTATAATGAAAATTTAGCATAAGATTAGCCTATTCCAATACTAAACAATCCTTAATAAACCCATATTCCAATCTTACCATAGAGAAGAGCATCAAAGCCTCAGCTAAATTTTGAGTTGTATCAACAATTTTTCTACCTATATTTTGAACTTTATTAAGATGAAGAATATTGATTACAATACTTCTTAAAATTGAAAAACTAAATGCACCTTTATTAATTTTGCATCTATCTTCATTAAGTGCTGTATCTTTATAAAAGTGCATTGTCTCAACACTCCACTCTTGGAGTATCTTTTGCAAAAATGATTCTGCACTATCTGTATCATTTGAGATATAGTAATGTGTCTTTGTCTCTTTGCAATTAACAATTTTATCAACTCTGATTACTGAATGAATAAAAACACCATCCCATGGATATATACAGTTTTGATACACATATATATTTCTTTGTATGAAATCATTTGATTGTTTAATTTCCATTTGAAAACTTGAATCGATAGAAGAAGCTTCCTCTATCTCTTTAGCTAGCGACAGTAAAGTTTTTTGATTCTTTTTTACTTTTGCTATAAACTTTGAACCGCTACCAGATGCCTTTTTAAGAGTTTTTTTGTGTGTTTAAAGCATCAAAGCCATAACTAAATGTCTCATCAAGCTCACCTATTAGTTCTTGAAATGCTGGTATCTCATTAGACTTTTTGTCTATCTCTTTATGGGCAATAATTAATTTTGTTTCTGCTAAAACTGCAGATAAAACAGATACTGCATTATCTTTAGCATTTGCACTTCCTCTTAGAACTTTACCATCTACGGCTGCTACTGCATGTGCTGGTATATCTATAAAAATTCGTATCCATCTGCGGAAGGCTTTTTCTAATTCAATCTTATCAACTATTTCAAAAAAGTCATACACTCTTGATTTTCCTGGGGCTTTAAAAAATTCTACACCTAATAGTTTTTTTATCTCTTTTCGTTTACCGTTATTCTTCATCCATTGATGTATTTCAATTGGATTCTTTGCACCCATCAGAATTGCAATTACCGATAAATACATCATCATAGGTAAACTATATTGTCTCGCTTGTTCTCTTCCTTGCTCTGATATTTCCTCTTTAAAAATTTCTAATAATTTATTGCTCATTTCTGCCCCTTTTAGAGCTATAAGCAAATATTGTTCTTAGTATCGGAATGGGCTAGCATAAGATACCTTTTTGCATCTTTTGTCACACATGGTCATAATGCCAGCAAACTACATCATTTACTTTACTCCAAGGCTTATGCATAAGCATATCATCGATAATAATACAAGCATTGTCTTCATTCTCATAATCTCTTAAAAATGGTTTTATTGATTTCCACAAAGTCTTTTCATCATCAAGAGAATCATTTAATAGTAGATGCTTTGTGAAAACATCATGACTATTACCTGTTACTTTTGAAAGTTTTGTCATCTCTATCTTGCTAAATGAACTGATTGCGAAATTTATATACATATCTTCTAATTGCTTCATATATATTTTAAGCATTTTTAATGCCATCTATTTTTAATATGTCACCTTTTGTAAATTTGAAGGTTTAGATTATCGTAACATCAATAGAACACTCTCCAACAAAAGTTGAAACATCACAAAGAAATCATATACACTTATCTGTTCGTGGTTTTATAAAACTTGAGAAACTTCGATTAAACTATAAAATGAACCACTTTGCCATTAAGGAAAAAATATATATTGAGGCTCTCAAAGTCGCCTACCAAAAAGTTGAAGAATTACAAGTTGCTTAGATTTGTAGCACTTCTTAAACTTTATGAATTTAGATTATCGTAACATCAGTTAGGGTTTAAGATACTCAAAGCCATAAGAGCGTAGCCTAAGAAAAACATTACATAGATGCAAGCAAGATATATTACAAAAGGCTGGTTGAGTATAAATTCATCTTTGAGTTTGTACTCACTGGTGATGCCAAGTATCGCAGTTGCTGTTGCTAGACCTAACCATCCTAAGGCAGAATTTTGTGGATAAAAAAACTCAACTATGGTAAATACTATCACTGTAAATATCGCTAAGTTTGTTTTAGGGGGACGAGATACAAATACATCATCAATCCCCTTATCTTCCATCAGCTCATTAATAGCTTCCATATTCACACGGCGAAGTGCTAAGAGTATAAGAATTACTATAGCCCCAAGTGCTACTTTGAGAATATCTAAAGAGTAAGTATCTACAAGTCCTGCCTGAGATGCAAAGAACCACGCTTCAATGATAAAAAGTGCTACTGCTGTATAGCCTATGGAAGCATGGCGTTGGAGTTTATCAAGTACAGTATCTTTAGCAAACCATATAATCCAGCCAAGCATTGATAGGTTTAAAAAGGCAGTTATATAAACACCAACATAATCTATAAACCAAAAACTATATACTGTGTTAATAATGAAATCTACACTGGGCTATTATGATAATGTCATCTAGTATCTTATAGACCAATCTATGTTCGAAGCTTATTCTTCTAGAGTAGTAAGTGCTGAAATTTTCTTTTAGTTTTTCTGGTTTACCTAAACCATCTTTATCGTAAGGATTTCTTTGAATATCTTTGATTAAAAGATTTATTCTTTTGATTGTCTGTTTATCATTTTTTTGCCAATAAAGGTAATCTTCCCAAGCTTTATCAGCAAAACCTAAAATCATACATCTATCTCTTTTTTAAGATAACTTACCTTATCTATCTGTTCTACTGCATCTAAAAGTCTATCTCTATTGTTTTTTGAAGATAGCAAATAAATAGTTTCTTTCATAGAGTTATATTCTGATTGAGAGATTAATATGGCTGATTGTTTATCTTTTGTTGTGATAATAAATTCTTCAAAATTATCACACACTTGATTGATAATATCTCTTAAATTATTTCTAGCTTGAGAGTATAAAATAGCCTGCATCAAAAATCCTTTTGTCAAGATGTTGTCATTATAACATAATTTGTTTGTAGCACGGTAAATCTACTAATAGACTTCTTGCAAAACTCCTTATATGGCTTAGCACCTTATAGAGAGTTTTAATCAAGGTAAATGTTCTCAAGCGTAGCCAAAGCTAGGGTTGGGGTTCTTTAACGCTGAGTAAGGCTCTCTATAAAGTGTCCTATGGAAGGGATAGTAAGTACTAACCTTGCACAAAAAAATATTTTACCCTTAGCTTAGGCTAGGAATAAAAATTTGTTTTACACAATTTTAGTCCTTCTTAGCTCTCTGTGGTATATAGGAGTTTTGCAAGAAGTCTAATGTAATTCTCAGCTTAACAATAAGTGCCTAACAAAAATTAATGTCATATTTTTTATGTTTAAAGGTGGATATTCAAACACAGGGGTGTATATGTACTTCTTCTCATTGGGGGGGGGTGTACATTGCTTGAGATTAGAGGGTTGTTTTGTTATTGTCGCTGTGGTATGCATTCCCACGCAGGAGCGATGGGAACGAGGAAGTATTTAGTCAAAAAAAACTGCAAAAGCTTCTAAAACTTATATCTGAAAAGGTTGTTCGTAATAGAGACGGAAGGATAGAACCTAGATTACTAAAAAAACGATGTAATGCTTATAAATTATTAACAGTACCTAGAGACAGCAATTCTAACCCAACACCAAAAATCACCACTCAATCATTTTTACAACATTAAAAAATAATTAACTAAAAACTTTTTATAGCCGTTAGTATTTTTTACGACTTCAATATCTTCTGTTTTTATTTCAATAAAGCTCCAATTATCACTATTAATGGGAGTAATAGTATTTTTGACATAGGTATAGCCTTGTGAATATTTACTAGTCCAAATGGATACCATCTATATAGCCTTTTATCATTGTTTGATAGAGAATATCCCAATCTAAAAAGTAAAAAAATGTTGTGAAAGTATTGATATGGTTAAAGAATGTTTTTCTCTTGTTTATAAGTCCATATAACTCTTTATAATCATCATCATATGTTAAGCATAGTGTATGAGTTAAGAATGCTAATATGTTAAAAACAAATAGCAACTCACTTAGTCCTTTTTTGCCGTGTCCAAAGTTATGTTCAAGATTGTAACCTCCTGTTTTTAATGTATTATTATTCTCATTTTCAATCTTCCATCTAGCACGACCTGCTTCTACAATCTCTTCTACATTTTCATCTTTAATTATATAGTCTGTTATAAAAGCACCACTATAAATTATCTTCCCTTTTACCTCTTTAACTTCAACACTACACCAATTTACTTTTATAGGATTCTTTTCTCCTGTAAGTTCTACTTCATGTAGATATTTATAGTTGTAACTCTCTTTTTTTCTTTGTTTATTTAGTTTAGTAGCTGTTTTAGTATCCATATTACCGAGGTTATCAACCATATGTACAGTTTCATATAATTTTTTATGAGAAGTCTCTTTGCAGACAAATATATAGTTATACTCTTTCTCTCTTATCTTTTTAATAAGTGAAGTCTTTGAATATAAATCATCGCCCAAGAGTACTAGTTTATATTTTTTAGCGAGTATATGTGTTTTATCTAACCATCTTTTGGATGCGTTAATCTCACAATCTTGTTTATCATCTCCATCCGTATTTGATATCATCTCTGGTAATAATGGAAGTATTGTATTGGTCTTTGGTTTTGCTATTATTGGTGTTATTGCACTATGGTAATATTGAAGAGTCTCACTACCTTTAGTATCTGTTTTTTTTCTTGTTTGACAATGCTCACAATGTATTTTTGTTGAAGAATGGTAGTAAGTGCCATCAAGAAGAACAAGGAGTGTCTTATTATCAAAATAGGTATATTTTTCTAAGGTTTTTTTTTCTAAAAGTAGTTTATATATTTTATCGAATGTAGGTTGTAGTTTATCACTATCTATATCATCTAATGTATCTCGTACATGATTATCACTTGGTATCTTTTTTATACCAAATAGTGATTTAGCATTACTTTTACCGCTTTTTGTATTCATTTTTCTTGCAAAGTCTAACCAAGATGGATTTTGAAAATAATACATTGCAAATGCTGATAGTGTTATATCACTCATTGTATATATTAGTTTCTCTTTACTCCTTGAATCTGGTAGTTTTTCAAACTCTTTTGCTATAAGACTTATTATCTGTTTTTGAAAATTCATTTATAAATTCTTTACTGCTAATTTTTAAAAGTATAGCAATTCTTATACCTTTTATTTTTTTACAAATTTTTTGGGGTAGAGTGAATTAGAATTGCTGACCTAGAGATTTAGCAAGAGCTGAAGTTGTTAAAAATGGTCACTATAAAAAGATGGAATAGTGCTTAAGTTAGTGCCATTCTTCACAGGGGTGTAATTGCAAATTTAAATTGATTGAAAAAAAAATTTCATTTTCTTGCTAGATGTGAAAATTGTATTATAATTTTTCTGGTAAATTACTTTATCTATTGTTTCATCAATATCAATTTTTAAATCCAAAAATTTGTTATACAATGTTTCAGACAGATATTTAGTTAAAACTTCTTTACTATATTTATCTTCTATTACATATAGGTATTGATCCTTATCTTTATAGTCTATTGTAATTTTACTGGAATTTATTTCAATTAAATCAATTCTTAAAGTATTTAAATCATCTTTAAAGGCTAAGATAAAATCTTCCTTGTCTTTTTTTTCTTTATATTTAAAATCTCTACTTTGATACTCAATAAGTTTTTTTGTTCGATACCGATTATAAAAAAAATTACCCGTAGATATTAAAAAAGCTAATATACTAATTAATAATGAAGACTCATCATACATTAGCTATTTCTCGGAAAATATATTCCATCATTTTCTTTTTAAATCTTTTCCCTTTCTCTGTATCTTCTTTGACTATTATCAATTCATTAAATACTTTTAACGTGTGGGCTTTAGCAAATAACCCAAAAGACTCTGATAAAAAAGATGGACCAAAAGAGTTTTTAGCACCATCTATATTTAATAATATTGGCTGATTATCATTAAAAAAAACTTCTAAAACTGTTTCCCTAAATTTTTCACCTGAATTTGGACCAATATTTTCATCCCTTGGACCAGGGTATGGACTATATTTATCTGCAAAATCATATTCAATTATTTCTTTATACATTATTTTCATCTCCTAAGTATATTTTCCAACTAATCAGAAATCCATTAATTTTAAAATTCATATTTGTTAAATTTTCTTCATCAACTTTAGAAGTAGAAAAATATTTATAATCATATCTACCACTCCCTGATACAATTTTCATTTCACAATCGTACTCAATATTTTGAGCAAATTCTTTAAATTTTTTAAAACCATATCCACGTACTTTATCTTTTTTACCTTTGTATTTAGGTAGCATATCATTAACTAATAATTTAATTATATCAGAATCAGTTTTTTGAGTGGACTTCTCCTAAAAGCTCATAGTAATACCTCACTTTAAATACCTGTTTATAGGCTTTAGCAAGATTATATTTTAGTAATATTGAAATTACTCTTATATTTTAAATTAAAGTAACTGCGTAGGGACATATATCCAAATATTGAAAAAGGTTTTAGGAGAAGTCTAGTATTTAAAATACTTCTAAAAAAACTCTTTACTTTATCATCCGAATTATATTCTAACGTCTTTCTTAATCCAACACCATAGTCTCTAAAAGAAAACTCTAAATAGTTTTCTTTTTTGTCATAGTGTCCACAAAGCCACCATTTCCCTTTTTTCCTATTTTCAGTTTTTTCTATATAACCATGTTCAACACTATATACTACCCCAAGAAAACCAAACAACATTTCAAAAGTTCTTATTTCATATACGATAAAATAAGAATAATAAAGTGAGGGTAGAAAGATGAGCAGAAAACGGACAACTTATTCAACAGAGCTAAAAACAAAATTGGTTTTAGAGCTTCTTAAAGAGGAAAAAACTCTTATAGAAATAGCTAAAGATAATGGTATTACACCCAATAATCTCAAAAACTGGAAGAAGCTATTTTTAGAGAATGCAGAGATGGCAATGGAACCTTCCAAAGTTGTAAAAGAGTATAAAGATGAAACTAAAAAACTTCAAGAAAAAATAGATGAATACGCAAAAACAGTAGGACAATTAACAGTGGAGAATAACTGGATGCGGGGAAAGCTGAGAAGCTCGGACTTATCTAGTAAAAAGGCTATGATAAATTTCGAGTTAAAGAGATTATCCGTAGTACAACAGTGTGCGATACTAGATATTAGTAGAAGTTCGCTTTACTATATACCTGTAGTCAGCGAACATAAAGAAACCATCAAGGAGGAGATAAAATCTATCTTTGAAGAGATACCAATATATGGAGCTAAGAAGGTGCATTACCAGTTACTAGAGAATGGTTTCAGTGTAAGTTTAAACACAGTGCAGAGTTATCGCAAAGAGTTAGGATTAAAGGCTATACTAGCTGTAAGAGAGCCTATTTCCTTAACTCTAGCTAATATACAACATCCTAAGTTCTCCTATAAGCTTAGAGGGATAAATATTACAAGAGCTAATCAAGTATGGAGTACAGATATTACCTATATTAAAATCAATGGTGGCATGGTTTATCTTGCAGCTATCATTGATTGGTACTCTAAAGCTGTTCTTTCATGGAAAATATCCAATACAATGGACACTGACCTTGTTATGGGAGTACTCAATGAAGCACTTCTTAAATATGAAAAACCAGAGATATTTAATACTGATCAAGGGAGTCAATATACTAGCTATATTCACACCCAAACACTTAAAGATAATGGCATTACTATCTCAATGGATGGTAAAGGTAGAGCTACTGATAATATTTGTATTGAGAGGTTCTGGAGAAGTGCTAAAGTTGAAAGAATTTATCTAAATCAGTACAACACAATTAAGGAACTAAAAGAGGATGTATCGGATTATATGGACTTCTACAATTATAAAAGATTTCATGAAACACTGAACTATAAAAAACCAATGAATGTTTACTTGGAGAGTTTACAAATAAATGATGAGAACTATACTGAAAATGTAGTAGCTGTTTCATAAAGTTACAGGTTAGAGGTGAATAAGGAATTTGGAAATGTTGTCTTGACTTATTGGGGTAGTATACTATTTGACATAGCTTCTGTTATAGCATCATCAAAATAATCTTGAATTTCTTCATTCTTTAAAAAAGAAACTCTTTCTGATATAAATCCTCTTAAATCAACTACATATACCGATTTTGACAATACATCAGATTTAATATTTAAAAAATATTCCTCTTCCGTGCTAGCAGGAATCGAATACGGTTTTTTTATATTAAAATAATCCCAATAACCTATTTTATATAATAAATATTTTAATTTATCATTATTTTTATTAAGCCCATATTTAGGATTGTATTTAAATACTTTCGTAAAGTTATACCTTGTTTCTGCGTTTTTCTTTTTATTAACAATCGTATCAATTTCTGAAATTAAAAACATTAAACCATTAATAGAGATCTTATTTAATTTACTTAAATCAATTCGAGTAAAACCATTAGGTAATTGTAGATACTTTTTAATTCTATTGATTAACAATTCTACATTATTTATATTCTCTTTAAAATCAATCTTGCAAGGTAGAACAAGTCTATCATGTATATTATTCAATGAATTATTATTTAGATGCTTTGTTTTTTTTCTACTTTCATATTTTTTAAGACACTCCCATCCAATAAACTTAGTAAATTCAATATTTTGCGATTCTAATTTTTTATATCTTTTGTATTTTTTTCTACGCATGACTCTTAATTTCATTTTTCCTCACATTAGATAATTATTTAAAATAATAAGACTGTCGTATAATTAACGATATTATATCAGTATTATCTATCTTTTTTACATTAAGTTTAGTTAAGATATTGGACTTCTCCTAAAAGCTCATAGTAATACCTCACTTTAGATACCTGTTTATAGGCTTTAGAAAGATTATGAGCCGACTGCATAATTAAAAAGTACTCATATATCCTATTTTTTCAAATATTTAAAAAAATCCATCTTCAATAAAATTAGATTCAGTCATTTTTAGGAGCTTTTTTAGTCTATTAAAGCTCTTTAGCTCTATATTATTCATCTAATTACTTCTAATCTTTGTCTTATTTGTCTTTGTCCTAATAATCTAAGATTAGTAGCTATACAGGTAAGGGTAAAATTCATATTATTTCTAACGAGTCCTATAAATTTTGTAGTTGAGCCTTTCATCTGAGTTTTTATATCTGCAAACCTATGTTCAACTTTAGCTCTAATCTTATGTTTAGGTTTTTCATCTTTTCTTTGCTGCTTAATCTGTTCTTGCCTTAGAGTTTGTTTCTCTTTGAGACATACCATATTTTCTATATTTTCACTTTCTAAAAAAGTATCTATATCTTTTGAGTTATATGCTTTATCAGCATAAAGAGCTTTCATTCCATCTATATCTTTTACAAATGTTTTTACTGTGTCTATATCGTGAGTATTTGCGAAGGTGGTTTGTTGGGAGATAATAATACCACTCTGCTCATCTACTGCTATATGTACTTTATAGCCTTGTGTATATTGTTTCTTTGATGCGTGAAAGCCTATCCTTACTTCACTATCTATTTTATCTTGATGATTATAGCTATCTTCTTCATTCTTTATAATAATTTGAGAAGTCTTTATATCTTTAGTATCAATACCTTGTAGTGTATCAAGTTGTGCATTCTTGTATGTCTTGGAGTTATGAGCTTTAGCATTAAGAATTCTTTGAATCTTCTTTTTTGAAGGCTTTTTGGATTGAAGCTCTACTTCAAGTTTTATATTTAACTCAGCATTTATTGTTTAAATACCTTTCTTGTCTTCTTTGTATACTTCTTTAGTCTTATTTTTTATTTGCGTGTTATCACTTCTAATGAGAGTAGCATCAATTAAAACAGATTTTCCTGTTTTAGCTATCAGGTTTTTACTCTCTAATTGTTTATTTACAGAGTTAAATAATTTATCATAAAGTCGGTTCTTGAGTAGGGAATTTCTAAATCTACAGATTGTACTCTCGTCTGGTACACTATCCTCTAGGCTAAGTCCTACAAATCTAATAAAGAGTAGGTTTACATAGAGTGCATCTTGGGTGCTTGATCAGAGAGATTGTAATACTTCTGGAGTAACAGTACTCTAAACATCAGTACATTATCATAAGCAGGTGCTCCAGCTACATTACTTTTAGCAATTCCATTTCTATTTAGTACTGGTCGTAATTTATCAAAGTCTATAATAGAGTCCAACTCTTTAAGAAATGAATTTACTTTTTCTAATCTTGATGTTACTGCTATATCTGAAAATGTATTGTTTGTATCTTTAAATGCCACTTTGTACCTCTTCTTAGTGATGTTATTTTAGCTGAAAAGTGCTTTTAATGCCTTTAAATAGATTGCTTTGTTAGATTATACTGTGCAGTGGTCTCATTATATTTTAGTAATATTGAAATTACTCTTATATTTTAAATTAAAGTAACTGCGTAGGGACATATATCCAAATATTGAAAAAGGTTTTAGGAGAAGTCTATTATAAGATATTATAAGTTATTTTGAAATTATAGGTAAATCCGATGACTTTGAAGTGAATCTCCTAAAATAGATACATTAAAGAGGCAAAAAACGGTTTTTCATAAGTCCACTTTTTTTCTCTATAGAAATCTATATTATGGAGTTTAAGCATAAGTCATGGATTCACCTATTCAAATTAAGATTCTTTTCATACCCTTAAACAAAAGAATAAAGCTAATACCAAGACTCATAAATAATGGGCTAAGAATTGCTTAACTGTTGTATGGCAGATACTAAAAAGACCCAAAAACCATGTGCTTATGAGTGGATTATTGAGTAATTTAAAAGTATTGGTTCTTAATGGGTATTGGTATAACTACTATCAATGCACCTCTACCCCTTAACCCCATCATCCCTAGCCCTAAGTAAAAAGTTAAAAAACACTTTTATATATATCATAAATGGGATAGACCAGACTATAGAAGACCATAGATATAACTCACTTGTGTACTCTTCAAAGAAAGGGATAAATCCTCTCATAAAAGTAGCTATAATGATGAGGATAACCATGAGGTGTGTGTAGATATTTGATGTTAAATGTCTTCCTGTGTGAATCCATCCTATTATTATCATAATGACTATGTAAGATAAACCTATTCCCCCACTTGTGATGAAATGTCTAAAATGATTTATGCCATCAATATTAGGGTTTAAGATACTCCAAGCCATAAGAGCGTATCCTAAGAAAAACATTACATAGATGCAAGCAAGATATATTACAAAAGGCTGGTTGAGTATAAATTCATCTTTGAGTTTGTACTCACTGGTGATGCCAAGTATCGCAGTTGCTGTTGCTAGACCTAACCATCCTAAGGCAGAGTTTTGTGGATAAAAAAACTCCACTATAGTAAATACTATCACTGTAAATATCGCTAAGTTTGTTTTAGGAGGACGAGATACAAACACATCATCAATCCCCTTATCTTCCATCAGCTCATTAATAGCTTCCATATTCACACGGCGAAGTGCTAAGAGGATAAGAATTACTATTGCCCCTAGTGCTACTTTGAGAATATCTAAAGAGTAGGTATCTACAAGTCCTGCCTGAGATGCAAAGAACCACGCTTCTATGATAAAAAGGGCTACTGCTGTATAACCTAGGGAAGCATGGCGTTGGAGTTTGTCAAGTACGGTATCTTTAGCAAACCATATAATCCAGCCAAGCATAGATAGGTTTAAAAAGGCAGTTGTATAAACACCAACATAATCTATAAACCAAAAACTAAGCCGTCCAGCTATCCAAAGATAGATGATGTACTTTAACCGTTTACCTACAAAGGGAACCATGCCAGGAAAGAGTTCAGGTAAGCCTGTTGTTAAAAATGCTAAAAGTCCAGCGGTTAGTATGCCAAAGAGCATCTCATATACATGCCAAGTAAGGGTATCGTTCATAAAGCTTATGTTTAAAATCCCACCCCAAACAAGACCCCATAAAATCATACTTATCACCATATAAGGAGCTAAGAGTAAAAATGTAGGACGAAACCCATAAGCAAGATAGGGAGGGATATTGTCTTCATCAGGGTAGTGTAGATAATGGTTTGTTGCGTGTAATTTCTTTTCTACTGTCTTTTCACTCATTACTTTAACTCCAGTTCAAAAGTATCTATTATCTCTGCATCTTGGAGTATTTTTGCACTCTCACTATATACATATTTATCATCTCGTTTGTTTTGTGCTAGGGTGTAGGAGAATTTTTTTACTATATGACCAGGGTCGGCTTTGAGTAGAAGTATCTCATCACTTAGTCGTATCGCTTCCATCAAGTCGTGGGTTATAAAGAGTATGCTTATCTCTTTTTTGTCTATCATCTCTATCAAGATAGCTTGAAGTTCTTTTTTAAGTCCAATATCTAGTGCTGAAAAAGGTTCATCAAGAAAAAGAAGAGAGGGCTTTGTTACTAAGGCTCTTGCAAAACTAACACGCTGTTTCATCCCTCCACTTAAATCTTTTGGAAATTTTAGAAAATCACTCTCTTCTAGTCCAAATTTTAGAGCTATCTCCTGAGCTTTTTTAATAGCATGAAGTTTTTTCTCACCCTTTGCAAGTAGTCCTAAGGTGATGTTATCTATAACATTTTTCCATGGAAGTAAGCGTCCCTCTTGAAATGCAAAGGCAGTGCTAGTAAAGGTGTTTGTAATATTTCCCTCTTCAACATCTAGTAGTCCTGCACAAAGGTGCATAAGTGTAGTTTTACCACCACCACTAGGTCCAACGATTGAGAGGATTTGTCCTTTGTTTAGGGTAAAGTTTATATCTCTTAAAATCTCCGTAAAACCAAAATGATGATTTAAGTTTGTAACTTCTAACTTCTCCATAATTCAAGCTCCCTTTTAATGGGTTCAAGGATGATATATATACTACCCCAATAAGTCAAGACAACATTTCCAAATTCCTTATTCACCTCTAACCTGTAACTTTATGAAACAGCTACTACATTTTCAGTATAGTTCTCATCATTTATTTGTAAACTCTCCAAGTAAACATTCATTGGTTTTTTATAGTTCAGTGTTTCATGAAATCTTTTATAATTGTAGAAGTCCATATAATCCGATACATCCTCTTTTAGTTCCTTAATTGTGTTGTACTGATTTAGATAAATTCTTTCAACTTTAGCACTTCTCCAGAACCTCTCAATACAAATATTATCAGTAGCTCTACCTTTACCATCCATTGAGATAGTAATGCCATTATCTTTAAGTGTTTGGGTGTGAATATAGCTAGTATATTGACTCCCTTGATCAGTATTAAATATCTCTGGTTTTTCATATTTAAGAAGTGCTTCATTGAGTACTCCCATAACAAGGTCAGTGTCCATTGTATTGGATATTTTCCATGAAAGAACAGCTTTAGAGTACCAATCAATGATAGCTGCAAGATAAACCATGCCACCATTGATTTTAATATAGGTAATATCTGTACTCCATACTTGATTAGCTCTTGTAATATTTATCCCTCTAAGCTTATAGGAGAACTTAGGATGTTGTATATTAGCTAGAGTTAAGGAAATAGGCTCTCTTACAGCTAGTATAGCCTTTAATCCTAACTCTTTGCGATAACTCTGCACTGTGTTTAAACTTACACTGAAACCATTCTCTAGTAACTGGTAATGCACCTTCTTAGCTCCATATATTGGTATCTCTTCAAAGATAGATTTTATCTCCTCCTTGATGGTTTCTTTATGTTCGCTGACTACAGGTATATAGTAAAGCGAACTTCTACTAATATCTAGTATCGCACACTGTTGTACTACGGATAATCTCTTTAACTCGAAATTTATCATAGCCTTTTTACTAGATAAGTCCGAGCTTCTCAGCTTTCCCCGCATCCAGTTATTCTCCACTGTTAATTGTCCTACTGTTTTTGCGTATTCATCTATTTTTTCTTGAAGTTTTTTAGTTTCATCTTTATACTCTTTTACAACTTTGGAAGGTTCCATTGCCATCTCTGCATTCTCTAAAAATAGCTTCTTCCAGTTTTTGAGATTATTGGGTGTAATACCATTATCTTTAGCTATTTCTATAAGAGTTTTTTCCTCTTTAAGAAGCTCTAAAACCAATTTTGTTTTTAGCTCTGTTGAATAAGTTGTCCGTTTTCTGCTCATCTTTCTACCCTCACTTTATTATTCTTATTTTATCGTATATGAAATAAAAACTTTTGAAATGTTGTTTGGTTTTCTTGGGGTAGTATAATACTCTATAAACATAAGTGAAGCTATCATGATAGAAACTAGGGCTAAGGCTGTTGGAGTATCAAGCTGAGAACGAGAGACTGCTAGTAGGGACCCATACCATCACTTGTTGCTAAGAGTTCTGCCATGATAACTATCTTCCAAGCCATACCAAGCCCACTCACCCAAGCAGGAAAAACATAAGAAAAAATATGAGGAAAATAAATATCAAAAAACTTCATGTGCCAAGGTAAGGAAAAGCTATCCGCCATCTCTTTTAAATCTCCATCAAGTGTTCGAGTACCTTGTAATGCTCCCACGAAGATGATAGGAAAAGAGGCGACTATGATGGTAAAGATAACCGTTTCATCACCCATACCAAACCAAATCATTGCTAAAACTATCCAAGCGATAGGAGGCATCCCTACTAATATAGTAACGATAGGACGACTCATCATCGAAGCAGTTGCAAAAAAGCCTGCAAGTAGTCCTAATGTCGAACCAAAAAGAAGCGATAAACCAAATCCAACAGCTGCACGGTAGAGTGTAATATCTATCTCAACCCAAACCTTTTCATCGTGGAGCATAGTAGCTAAGGTTTGAAATGTTTCTAGGGGGGAGGGGAGGACTAGGTTTCCGTATATTTGATTTCCCATGTCCCAAAAGGCTATGAAAAGCAAGATAGAAGCGATAGAACTCCATCCACTCCAAAGATAAGCAGGAAAATCTTTTATAATTTTAATAATAGAATTCATCGTTTGGTAATTTCCCCCCTATACTTTTAGGCTTATTTTTCTTTAAAAGTTCATAAAAAAACTCTAAATCTTCTTGAGAATCTTTAGCACTTACATTGTGTAGTTGAACATGTTTTATGCTATCAGCTACAGCTTGTGCATCAAGCATAGAGATGTGCTTCTCAACAAGTTCTCCAGCTTCTTTTGGGTGTGTTTTGTACCACGCAAGAGATTTAGCATACTCTTCATTAAATCTTTTTACAAGATAAGCATCTTTTTTTCCAATCACTGCCATTCCAGCTTGAGGGATTTTAGATTCAACATTAAAAACCTCTCCCCATTCCTTTTGTAAATCAGCACTTCTATAAAGATCAGGTGCTATAAGTTTTAGGGGAAAAGAGTTTGTTTTTCTTAACGCCATTGAGATAGCTGGTTCAGCTAAGAGTGCATGATTTACTCTTCTCATTATGAGCATTTGCATAGCGTCTATTGGTGAGCTAAGGTATTGAAGATTGAAATCTTTTTTAGGGTCTAAACCTTGCTTTTTTATAATCTCTTCAAAAATTATATCTGGCATATCAGCACGAAAAGGCATAGCGATAGTGCAACCTTTAAAATCAGCTAAAGTTTTTTTATCTTTATCTCTTGTAAGCATTGCTAAAATACCCCAAACTGAGACATTTAAAAGTTTAATATCTACACCTTTATTGTATAGATTCGCAGCAACATTTGTTGGAATAGCTATAAAGTCCGTACGCCCACGAAGGGTTAATGCTCGTAGTTCATCAGGATTTTTCCACATAACAAATGAAATATCTTTAGCTACATCCTTGAGTGAACCACTTTCTATGATATGTAAAAGAGGGTGTGAAACGGAAGCCATAGGACCACTTAATATAAGGCTATCTACTTTTTGGTACTCGTTCGCATTGAGTGTTAAAAGTAAACTCAATAGTATAAATATATTTTTCATTTTTAAACCTTGTAATTAAATGCTCTATTATAGTAGAATTAACTTATGTAATTGATAAATATATAAGTAAGAGAACATAAATAAACTCATAGCTAATATCTCATGTAAAATATTTAGATTTAATGTGAATTTGACTTGTCTACACGAGTATCGTTAAGTATAGTTCAACGAAGAAAATCATTTTTTCATTGGCTATGAAGTTATTTATGTTCTATTACTTAATATTTTACAATTATCTTCGAGTTTGTTTTTTTCCATAAAGGTATTTATTCTTTTATTTTAAAAAATGACGACTACTGTAGTCTATTACTTAATTTCTGAAATCAATTCCTACCCATGTGCTACCAGTAATTCTTAATTTATCTGTATCTAACTCTAAGTCAAAAAATTTTTCTGTTCCCCTAATCCTTATAGAATGAATACCTGGTATATCAGAATCTTGTAAATTTCTTTCACATAAACTAAGTAATGAAATATATATAATTGATATTTTTTTTACAATCTCGAAATCTATCTTAGGGTTGGTTCTATATATAAAAAAATTCTGCCCTGTTTGAGGCTCTGTAATCTCAACCCGATCAGTCCATGGGGCTTCTTCGATATACTTACTTATATTTTTAATGTATATAGGAAAAATTTTTTCAATACCTTGTGTTTCCATAATCAATTTATAAGCACAACCAATTGTAACTTTTATATATTGGTTATTTTTTACTAATTTAGCAGCTTGTGCAAAATCAGATAAAGCATAAATTTTTTCTTTTTGTACTATTCTTGTTTTAAAAGTTTCCATTTTTATAATTCCTTATTGTTCATTTAGTAAATTGATATTTTATAATTGTTTATCCTTAATAATCTTCTTTATTGAATTTAATAATACTTCGTATCGCCAAAAAAAGTTCGCCATCGAACTAAATTTATTGAGAGTGGATAACTTATGAATATCGCACCTAAAAAAAATTTTAACGTAAAAAAACTTAATATAAACGATAGAAGACTCAAAATATTTCCTAAATTATGGATAGATAGGAGACATATAAACTGATCTTGCGATAAGCTAATTTCATCAAAGTGTTCTAATTTCAAACGATAGTTTGTCAAAAGTCTAATGGAGGAGATCATATTCAATTAGACAGATTCCTAGTCATTGTAATCATTTTGAGATAAAATACTAAAAATAAAGTTAAAGGATAAGCTCATGGCAGAAAAGATGGATGCAGATAGAATAAAAGAGATATATAGACTTTGTAAGGGTCACTTTGGAGATGTTAGATTTGTTGGGATTAAATATCATAATAAAATTGGTTGGATGGCAAAAGCACAGCTAGGAGATGATTTTGAAAATTTAACTGCTGATGGTAAAACAAGCTCTGATGCACTTAGAAATTTAAGAGCTAGAGTTAAGAAAATTATCAAAAGATATAACGGAGTTTAAACTTCACTTAAAGTAAAACGACCAACACACCAGGGAGGTCGTTTATGGATATAATAATACCTTACTAATCTTATAGGAAACAAAACTTCAAGAATTTTGTATAAATTCAGTTTTATCTTAAAGTATACTAGCCCAAGAAAATCAAACAAAATATTATTACTTGATGGTTTCCTTGGATTTACCTACTCCTAGTTTATTTGATTTATATATCAAAGCGATAATAATCGCAAAAAAAGCATTTAAAAATACGATGGTATATCCAGTAGAGAAGTCTAGGTAAAAAGAACTTACGATAGCTATGCTAACATTGAAAGTTCCAAAAAATATTGCAAAAAGTAGTTTGTTAAATCTAGCTTGTATGTGAGCTACATAGGCTGGAGCAACAAGAAGTGCAAAAACCACAAATACACCGACACTTTTTACAGATGTTGTGACTGTAATCGCAAGAAGTGTAAAAAAAACTACCTCTTTAAGAAGAGGACTTAGTTTGTTGTAGATAGCATATAAAAATACTGCGATAGCAAAGTATATGCTAGAGTAAATATACATATCTTCTTTTGAAGTAAAGAGTATATCACTCGCTAGAAGCGATGAGAAATCCTCACTAGTTGCATCTGAAAATCCAGAAGATAGTACCAACATCGCAACACTAGCCCCTAAAACATATAAAAGCCCTATGAAAGCTTCTATGCTAAAGACTTTTTTTTGTGCGTAAGCTATGAGCATAGCAAAGAGTAAACTAAAGCTAAGTGCCAATATATAAGAGTACTGCGAATGAAAAAAAGCTATACTTATCGCAACACCAACAGCTGCTGCTTGACCAATTGCAAGGTCTGTAAAAATAATATTTCTTTTAATAATTTTAAGACCAAAATAAGCATGAATTGCGACAATGACTAAGGCATATAACCAAACGCTAAAAAGTATCTCAAACATTATCTATTCAACTTATCATACATACTTTCATACATCTCTTTTAAACTCATCTCATAAGCATCTGCTGGCAAGATTATAACTTTTGCCTTTGTTTTACTTTCTAAAAAAAGTGCTGATTTTTTAGGGTTAAAACTACTTAGAACTATCAGCTTCGTATGAGAATTTTTGAGTGTTTCTATAAGTTTAAAAGTATCTCTCGCTGAGGGAGAAACACCAGGAAGAGGTTCAATTGTCGCTATAGTTTGAATCTTATAGCGTTGAAAATAATTATCATACATCTTATGAAACTGTACAACTTTTAAGTTTTGGAGTTTGAGCATTTTTGTATCATAAGTATGTAAAAAATTATCCCAATCACTTAAAAATAAAGACAAGTTTTCTTGATAAAAAACACTATTTTTTGTGTCAAGTAAGCTTAAAAACTGTGTTATTGATTTTGCTAACTGAGGTACATTATGAGGGTCAAATATAAAATGTGGATTACCATCAGGATGCACATCACCATCGGCTCTGCTGAGTGATATTGGTTTATCTTTGAGTTGGACTGATTGACTTAGTTCTAAAAAATGTGACTGAATTTTTTTGTTAGATGCTTTTTTTATAAGTGATGGTAACCAGCCTATTTCCAGTTGAGCACCGTTTATTATCAATCCATTTGCTCTTTTAACTTTCATAATTAAAGAGGGTTTTGCAAGAACATAGTGAGGGTCAAATCGACCATCACTAAGTGTTGTAATTTCTAGTTTATCTTTAGAAATTTGCCTTAGTAAATCTTTTATATAAGGGTAACTCACTACAATATTTGTAGCAAACAAAGAAGATATAAACAAGGATAAAATAAAAAATATTTTCATTTCTCTCTCCTAAAATGTGTGTGCTGGATGTGATCCAATTGCAAAATTCATTTCAAAAATTATTTCATCTAAATTTTGTTTTTTTCCATCTTCATCAAAAAGAGCATTATTCTTGTTATAGTGGATTCTAAAGAGTGAAAATTCACTTGCTTTATAATCAAGTTTAAGAGAGTAAGCGTCTAAGTTATTTTCTTTATTTTGATTTATTCCATTTGCTATAACATTATTTTTATAAATATTATCATACCTTAGACCAACTTTATACTCTTTGTTAAAAGCATATATTAGCTGAGCATAATAACCCTCTTGGAGTTTATCCAGAGAGATATTATTTGCAAAAGCATCTTTAGCATCATTTGGAGCGTACTGTTGTCCTTTCATATCTCTTTGCATCCATTCGCCTTGAAACTGTAAGTAGCTATAACTATCAAACATGGTTTTTGTTGTCAGCTCTATATTTGTTATAGCTGTTTTTCCACTAAAAGCATGTGGATTTTCATCTCCTTGGTGATCTAATCTTGATTCCCCTGAAGCGTAAGAGATACCAGTAAGTAGGGTTGTGTCTCCTATGTCGGTGGAAGCTTTAGCGTAAGCAATAAGTAAGTTAGGCTGTTGAGGTTTTTGTGAAACTATATCTTCATTTTCATTAGCTGGAGCTATAGCAGATGTACCAAAACTACTTTGGTTATCCCCTTGTAAAAGCTCAAAGCCAATGAGTGAATAAAAAGGTGTAGGGAGTATTGTCTGGATACTTGCACCAATCTCATTTATGTTATGATTTCCAAAAAATGATTTATAAATAAGAGGAGCATCACTAAAATCCCAAATATGTTGATGCTGAGAATTTAAACGACCAAAGTCAGATAAAAACTTACCCCCTCTCAGTGATAAACCATGAGAAAGACTTGTAGTTGTAAAATAAGCCTCTTCTATATCTACACCACTTTCAGAAAAATGTAACACAGCCTTTAGGTCAAAAAGATTATCAACACTTGATGCAAAGCCTAATTCTGCATAGTTTAAATTAAAACCATTGTTGGCATTCATTGGAAGATGTGTCTGTCCGTTATGTGAGTGTGTTGCATAGATACCATGTGCCAGATCAGGAACTTCTAGGTGTGCAATTGCACTATCTTTGATATTTCTTGAAGCATAAGATATATCTACAATAAGTGATATATCTGGCATAAAAGCACTTTGAGAAAAAGCACTTGTATAAGATGATGGTGCAGTATATGATTTTTTACTATTTTTTGGCTTAATCAGGACTAATTTTGTTTCTACTTTATTTAATTGTGTTTGTAAGAACTTCATTTGTCTTTGTAAACTTTCTATTTCTATAGTATTTGCAAATACTGCACTACTAAGTATAAGTAAGATAAACCATTTTTTCATAATAATCCTAATAATTTTTTTCTTATTTTCTGAGCTAAACTCTATTAAAGGAGGAAGCTTATTTCAAAGTGTGAGTTTTCTGTTTCGAGTAAGGATATTTAAAAGTGTAGTATAGCCATAATATTATCTCATATTCTCAAAGTTAAGAGGTGCTTCCCAGTCACTCTCTTGTACCATCTTCATAACTTTTTGTAAGTCATCAAGCTTTGCACCTTTTACACGGATTGAATCACCCTCAATCTGAGCATTTACTTTAAGTTTCATCTTTTTAATGTCAGCAGTGATTTTTTTTGCTTCTTTTGACTCGATATAATCAACTACTTTAAAAGTAACTTTTCTATTGCCACCCGAAGAGTCTTCAACTTTAAGTTCATCAATCACTTTAGAAGACAAGCCTTGTTTTAAAAACTTAGCAATTACTATATCTTTGAGTGCATCAAGTTTGTTATCACTTGATGCTATCAGCACTAGTGTTTTTGCTTTTTCATTAAAAGTAACCTCATAACTAGTTCCTTTAAAATCATAACGGTTTGAAACTTCTCTATCAACGAGATTAATCGCATTTTTAAAAATTTGAGTGTCTATTTTTGCTGTAATATCAAATGAATGTTCTTTTGCCATACTGATTTATTCCTTCTAACATATTACTATCATTATAACATAGTTTATTAGTGTATTAAAAAATTGGACTGACATCAAATCCAGATCCACTTGCAAAATTTGAATCACTATAGCCATTTATTTTAGAGGAGATGTCTTGAATAATTTAAGTTAGCACTCCTCTATTGATAGGTAAATTCCATAAAAAATAAAACAAACCTTAAGGAGTAGGATAGAAATAACTTCTATGTTCAAATTATTTAAGGTCTGGTACTTAATAGCTTCCTCAGCCTCTCTAAAAAATAAGGTGAGATTTTTGGATTTTTTCGATTGTCTTAGTTGTACTCTTCCCATCTACAAAATCGACTAATTTTAATTCTCCTGCAAATTCAGTGCCTACCACAACTTTATCCTTATAATCTCCACCTTTAACTAAAATATCAGGTTTAATCATCTTGATTAAATTTAAAGGTGTATCATCATCAAAAGGTACAACAAAATCCACGGCTTCTAAAGCCGCTAAAAGATAAGCTCTATCTTGTGCAATATTCACAGGACGAGAAGGACCTTTGAGACGAGAAACAGAAGCATCGGAGTTAAGACCAACAATTAATACATCACCGAAACTTTTAGCGATTTGTAAATATTTCACATGACCTACATGTAAAATATCAAAACAACCATTTGTAAATACTATTTTTTTACCCTTACTTGAATATCGAGTAATGATTTTTTCGATTTCTTCAAAGTTTTTTATATGTGCATCAGATGTACTTTTATGTAAACTTGCTTCATACTCTTGTATCTCACTTAAAGTGACAGTAGCAGAACCAATTTTTCCAACTACAACACCAGCGGCTAAGTTGGCAAATTTTGCTGTTTGTGCTATATCTTTTCCTGATGCTAGAGCAAAGGCTATAGAAGCGATTACTGTATCCCCCGCACCAGTCACATCAAAAACCTCTTTTGTGACGGTGGGAAATATTTCTAACTCATTTTGATATGTAGCAATTCCATCTTCTGATAATGTTATGAGCGAAATATCTAATTCACAAATATTTTTTAACTTTAAAAGTGCTGTTTTTAAGCTCTTATCATCTGTGATTTTTACCGAAGTTGCTAAGATTGCTTCTTTTTTATTTGGTGTTAAGAGATAAGCACCTTTATATTTACTAAAGTCACTCCCCTTAGGATCAACCAAAACTTTAATATTATGATTTTTTGCCAAAGAGATAATCCCTTGACATAAGTTATCTGTTAAAATACCTTTACCATAATCAGATAAAATAATAACATCATATATTTGTATTTTAGAAATCAGAGCATCAAGGATTTTTCCTACAGAATCATCATCTATATCGTTTTTACTCTCTCTATCGTATCTTATTACCTGTTGCGAACTTGCAATAATTCTACTTTTTTTAGATGTTTTTCTTCCATTTTGAATGATGATATTTGATGTATCAACTCCAATATCATGTAACATCTCCCTTAGCTCAAGACCATTAGCATCATTTCCGATAACACTACTCACACTTACTTTCGCACCCAAAGCATTTAAGTTGTTGATTACATTACCAGCACCACCTAAAACTTTTGTCTCTCTTGCAATATCCACAACTTGTACAGGAGCTTCAGGGGATATTCGTTCACAAGACCCCCAAAGGTAATGGTCTATCATTAAATCACCAATAACTAAAATATTCATCTACTTCACTTCTTCTTCATAGACTCTTCTTATTTCACCTACATAATCTTTTATAGCATCTTCCATCTCATAGGCAGGTTCATAGCCTAAAGCATCTCTCGCTGTATCAATATCAGCTTGGGTATGAAATTGATAAGAACCTAGATAAGGATTAGCGATATATTCGCATTCTAAATCAGTTACTAGTTCAGTTTGTAAAATATCTACAATATCTTGAAAACTTCTTGCCTTTGCTGTTCCTACATTGTAAATTCCACTTTTCTTTGGATGCATCGCTTTTACATTTGCTTGAATAATATCTTCTATATATATAAAGTCACGAAAAATTTTATCACTATCAACAAACAGCTTTGGATTTTTACCAGCTAATAACTGAAGCCCAAATTGTAAAACCATTGACGCAGTAGAGTTTTTAAAATATTCATTTTTGCCATACACATTAAAGTATCTAAGTCCTACTATAGATATATCGGTTTTATTCATATATTCACGACTTAAATAATCCATGCTTAGTTTTGAAAAACCATAAACATTTTGAGGGTCTTCTCTTCCAACTCTCTGAGGTGACTCAGCGTTACCATAAGTAGCAGCAGAAGAGGCATAAATCATATTTGCATTATGAGAAATTGCCAGATTTAAAATATCTTTGTAGGCATTAACATTTGTTTGAATCATCAAACCTTGCTCTTTTGCTGTAGTATCTGAGATAGCTGCCTCGTGAAATATATAATCAAATTTATAATTTACTTCTAGTGATAATAATAAGTTTTTATTATTAATATCTCCAAAAATTACTTCACCCTTAAAGCCTAGTAAGTTCTTGAAATGCCCAAAACTCTTTAGGTTTCCATTAGATAAAGTTTCTCCATTTCTAAAACAATCTAAAATAACTAGCTTTGCCTTTGGATGATTTTTTTGAAAATAAAAAGCTAAATTTGAACCTATAAAACCAGCCCCACCTGTTATAAGAATTGTTTTATCTTCTAGTTCACTATCTATATATTTCATCATTCCGCCCAGTATATCTATATTTTTATAATATAATACACTATATTTATTAACATGATTTTAAGACACAAACCACTATACTTTAGACGAAATTTAATCTTAAGGAAATAGAATGAAAAAAATTGTAATCGCTTCAATCGCTACACTAGCATTAGCAACAGCTTCAATAGCAGCAGTAAATGCGAAAGGATGTACTTCTTGCCACGGTGCTGACTGGAGTAAAATAGCTTTAGGTAAATCTAAGAATGTTGCAGAGATGAGTCATGCTGATATTGCTGCTTCACTTATAGGCTACAAAGATGGTTCTTATGGTGGTGCAATGAAAGGTCTTATGAAAGCTCAAGTAGCTAAATACTCTAATGCTGATTTAGAAGCATTTTCTCAAACTATCGGTAAATAAGCATTACTTTAAAGTTATAAACTATTTTGGTTTATAACTTTTTTCTAGGCTTTCTCTTTTTTTTTGTAACTGTGCGGCAGCATTAAGCTCCTCTTCTCCATCAAACTTAACAGCATTTAAAAACTTATCTTCATCATCAAACTGACCACTTTTAATAGCCCATAAAAATGCAAATAATGCAATTGAGCCTAAAAAGATAGATACACCCATCATCATTATTATTGTAATATCATCCATTTTCCATTTCCTTAATTTTTATTCCATTTATATCTAATTCTCATTGAATTACCAACTACAAGTAAAGAACTTACACTCATAGATATAGCTGCAATTAATGGTATTATATATCCTGCCATCGCGAGAGGAATAGTTATAGCATTATATACAAGAGAGATAGCAAGGTTTTGTTTTATAAGTCCGTATGTTGTTTTAGAAATTTTAAAAGCATCTTCTAGTGAACTAAGTGAATCATGTAACAAAACAACATCACTCACATCAACTGCAATATCACTTCCACTTCCCATAACTATACCTATATCAGCATTTGCTAATGCTAAAATATCATTAATCCCATCTCCTACCATAACTACAGTTTTTCCATCAGCGTGAAGTCTTTGTATAAATTTAGACTTATCTTCTGGTGTCTGATGAGCATAATATCTATCAATATGAAGCTCTTTTGCTACTCTTGTGGCACTATTTTCATTATCACCAGTAAGCATGATAATCTCAAGACCTCTTTGAGATAAATTATTTAATACCTCATTTGCATCATCTTTCAACTTGTCTCTTAACTCATAAATTACTACTAGTTTTTTATCTATTGCAAAATAAAAGAGTGTATTTTCACTTTCAAAATCAGCATTAATATCATTTTCTAGCATAAATTTTTTATTTCCACCTAATAAACTCATATTTTTATATTTAGCTCTAATCCCTGAGGCAGACACCTGCATATAATTATCTAATACATATCCATTAAACTCTTTATCTTGTATCAAATACGATTTTATTCCTACTGCTACAGGATGTTTTGACAGCCTCACTAGTGAGTATAATAACTCAATATCAAATATATTAGATATAGTTTCTTTTATAATTTCTGGTTTTCCAAGAGTAATAGTTCCCGTCTTATCTAAAACCAAAGTATCTACCTTAGCCATAGTTTCAAGTTGCGCGGCTTCTTTAAACAATATTCCTCTTGATGCACCTAAACTAAGTCCAACTAATGTTGCAACAGGGGTAGCAAGAGCTAAAGCACAGGGACAGGCTATTATAATAACTGAAATTCCAATCATAAAAGCTTCTTCAAAACTATGTGAAGAGAAGTACCATGCTAAAAAAGTCACAAAAGACAAGGCTAAAATTATTGAAGAAAAATACTCAGATAATCTATTTGCAAGTTCTTGTATTTTTGGTTTTTTATTGATAGCTGATTCTAAAAGTGATACTAAAGATGATAATGTCGAGTGTTCAAAATCTTTTATCGCTCTAACATGTATATCTGCATCAATACTAAGTGTGCCACTAATAACTTTTGAATCAAAACTTTTATAAATAGCTTCACTTTCCCCAGTCAAACTAGATTCATCAAAAGAACCCTCCCCTTTAATAATTACTCCATCAAACAAAATTTTCTCACCTGATGCGACTACTATAATATCACCCACTTTCACATCATCTATCTTACATAAAACAATTTTTTCATCCTTAAGTATATTTACTTCACTAGGAATTTGTTTGCCTATAATATCTAAGGTATCTGCCACATTTTTTTTGCTTAAAACTTCTAAAAACTTCCCTATTAGAACAAAGGTTATGATCATACTTACAGAATCAAAGTAAGCCTCTCCAAGCTCAAATACGGTAATATAAATTGAGTAAAGGTATGTAAGTAATGCACCAGTTGCAACTAATATATCCATATTTACAACTTTATTTCTCATACCATAGTAAGCACCACGAAAAAATATCCATCCACTGTAAAAAAGAACAGGCGTTGAGAGTATCCACTCTGCTGTATTCATAATATTTTTCATACTTTGCGTCATACCCGTGAAATATCCAGCATATTGAGCTACTGCTATCATCATAATGTTCATAGATGCAAAAATAGCAACGGCAAGTCGTAAATAATACTCTTTTCTCTTGGCATTAGCGTGTAACTCAACTATAGAAGCGTCATAAGCAAAAGCATTGTAACCTACAGCTCGTATCATATCTATAATAGCTGATAGTTTAAGAATATCATCAACCCAGACTACAGTTACTTTGTTATTTGTAAAGTTAATATTAGCTTCAATCACCCCATCCATTTTATGAAGTGCTTTTTCATTTAACCATACACAGGCTGAACAATGAATACCCTCTATTATTAAAGATACTTCACTAAAACCATCTTTATTTTTTTTAACATACTTATCGTAAAATGATTCAGAGTCAAAATTAGCCGAAGACTCATACTGCAAAATAGGAGGACTTAAAGTGATGTTGGCTGTTTTATCATAGAAACTATTAAAACCAGACTCATTTAAAAGATGAAAAATTCCCTGACAGCCTTTACAACAAAAATAATATTCATTTTCTTTAATCAAAATATTTTCATCAAATTCTAAGTGACAATGAGTACAAGCAATGTTTTTAGACAAGTTCAAATCTGCCTTTTTCTCTATTTTTTAGCAATTGATGCCACAATTTAACATGACCGTTCATACAGATATAAACACCATATTCTTCAACAGCCTTAGCAAATCCTATAGCCATACCAATATTTAAACTTGACTCAAGCTTATCAATCTCAAATGGTTTCATAGCCCCTACTAAAATTATTTTTCTATCCTCAAACACTTCTGATAAAAATTCTGCTGTAATACTCATAGTATCCGTTCCATGAACCAATATAAAAGTATCTTCATTTGATTCCATTATAATATTAGCAATTATTTTTCTATCATTTATATCCATCTCTAAGCTATCTTTATAAATAAGTCCTGCAAGATTATATTCAAAGTCTGAACTTTCTAGTATATTGCTAATAGCATCATTATCAAATGCTACTTCTAAAGTTCCCTCTAAAGGATTGTACTTTTTATTTAAAGTGCCACCAGTATTTAAAATTAACATCTATTTTTCCATATATTTTCTAATTTTGATACTATTTTACGAGCCTTAGAATTATCAATGCTTTTATATACATCAAATAGATATGTTTCTACTAGTCCAGCATTTAAACCAGCTTCAATATCTCGTTCCTTATCTCCAATAATAATAGAATTTTTCATATCTAGTCCAAACTCTTCTTTCGCTTGTAAGAGCATACCAGCTTGTGGTTTTCTACAGGAGCATTTTCCTGATATAGAAGGATGATGCGGACAATGATACACTTTTTTTATTTCAATACCATGCTTTAAAAACTCACTTATCATCCACAAAGTAAGTTTTTTAAAATCTTCTTCACTGTAATATTCTCTAGCAATGCCTGATTGATTTGTAACAACAAAGATACTATAATTATTTTCAATATAATATTTACAAAGATCCATAATCCCATCTATAAATTCAAAATCTTCTATTTTAAATAAATAACTTTTTTCAATATTTATGACACCATCTCTATCTAAAAAAAGTGCTTTTTTCATCAAGAATCAACTCACTCCATCAGCAAATATCTCTTTTTCAATAATATCACAAATAATATGCCCAATCAGTATATGAGATTCCTGTATTCGAGGAGTAGAATCTGATGGTACAATAAGGGAAATATCAGCTATCTTAGCCATTTCCCCACCATCTCTTCCAACCAAAGCAACTGTGAAAATATTCTTTTTCTTTGCAACTTCAAAGGCTTTAATAATATTAAGAGAATTACCAGAAGTAGATATACCTATAAATATATCACCCTCTTGTCCCATCCCCTCTAACTGACGAGAAAAAACTCTATCATAACCATAATCATTTCCAATAGCAGTTAAAGCAGATGTATCTGTAGTAAGAGCAAGTGAGGGTAAAGAGGGTCTATCAAATCCGTAACGACCAACCATCTCAGCCGCAATATGCTGGGCATCAGCCGCACTTCCACCATTACCAGCTAAAATAGTTTTTTTATCTCCACGATAAAGTTTTACACATTTTTTTGCTACAGTTTCTATATTATTTAAAAGTGCTTCATCTTTATAGATATATTGTTTAATTTCGTAAGATTTTTTTATCTGTTGTTTAATATATTCTTTCATAGTAATTCCTAAAAAGTAATGTGAAAGAATAACATATAAAGTGTTTCAGTAATATTAATAAATAAAAGATTTAAGTAAAAAGACATTAACTAGGCAGCGACCTACATTCCCACAAGTGAAACCTGCAGTATTATCAGCGAAGAGAGGCTTAGCTTCTGGGTTCGGAATGGAGCCAGGCGTTTCCCTCTCTCTATAGCCACCTAGACAAAGTCAAGAATAAAATTACCTAAGTATTCTTATTTTTGACTTCATAAAAGTCTGTATTGAGTGAGTTGTCTATTGTTAGATAGACAGTTCATTTTATATCAATTGTTAAATTCAACATTTTATTAAGTGATTAGACTTAATTAACTAAATAACTACATTCAAAGGTTCTATCTTTACTTTAATGTATATACACTAAGTAAGGTAGTGAACGAACTTGTATTCAAATAAATGAATCGTTATAAAAAAGACGAACGTACTATTAGTACTGGTCAGCTAAACAGATTGCTCTGCGTACACATCCAGCCTATCAAGCTTGTAGTCTTCAAGCGTACTTCAGGGAGAGTTCATCTTAGAGTTGGCTTCCCGCTTAGATGCTTTCAGCGGTTATCTCATCCGTGCGTAGCTACCCAGCGATGCTCTTGGCAGAACAACTGGTGCACCAGTGGCACGTCCAACCCGGTCCTCTCGTACTAGGGTCAGCTCTCTTCAACTCTCCTACGCCCACGGAAGATAGGGACCGAACTGTCTCACGACGTTCTGAACCCAGCTCGCGTACCGCTTTAAATGGCGAACAGCCATACCCTTGGGACCTGCTCCAGCCCCAGGATGCGATGAGCCGACATCGAGGTGCCAAACCTCCCCGTCGATGTGAGCTCTTGGGGGAGATCAGCCTGTTATCCCCGGCGTACCTTTTATCCTTTGAGCGATGGCCCTTCCACACAGAACCACCGGATCACTATGACCGTCTTTCGACTCTGCTCGACTTGTATGTCTCACAGTCAGGCTAGCTTATGCCATTATACTCTACGAGGGATTTCCAACCCCTCTGAGCTAACCTTTGTAAGCCTCCGTTACTTTTTAGGAGGCGACCGCCCCAGTCAAACTACCCACCAGACATTGTCCTCGCACAAGATAATTGTACGGAGTTAGCTATCAGAATATTCAAGGGTGGTATCTCAAGGATGCCTCACCATGATCTAGCGACCATGGATCAAAGGCTCCCACCTATCCTGCACATGAATATCCCGACAGCAGTGTCAAGCTATAGTAAAGGTGCACGGGGTCTTTCCGTCTTTCCGCGGGTAGGAGGAATTTTCACCTCCACTACAATTTCACTGGATCCCTTGTTGAGACAGCTCCCATCTCGTTACGCCATTCATGCAGGTCGGTATTTAACCGACAAGGAATTTCGCTACCTTAGGACCGTTATAGTTACGGCCGCCGTTTACTTGTGCTTCAATTCATGCCTTCGCCGAAGCTAAGCAATCCTTTTAACATTCAAGCACCGGGCAGGCGTCACACCCTATACATCCTCTTACGAGTTAGCAGAGTGCTGTGTTTTTGGTAAACAGTCGGGAGGGACACTTTGCTGCGACCACGAAAGGCTTATGGGAAGTAAATTCCCTAACCTATGCGGCACACCTTATACCGAAGATACGGTGCTAGTTTGCAGAGTTCCTTAACAAGGGTTCATCCACGCGCCTTAGAATACTCATCTCACCCACCTGTGTCGGTTTGCGGTACGGGCAACATACAATCTCGTTTAGAGGCTTTTCTCGGCACGACAGTATCATTGATTCTAAGCGCTATCCGAAGATATTGCTCAGCCTGTAAGATCTCGGTCTCGTGAGAAGCGGATTTTCCTACTTCTCGACCTACATCCTTCGACCCACTATTCCATCAGTGAGCTCAATTAACTCTATGCGTCCCCCCATCACTCAAACGATTGTATGTCGGTATAGGAATATTAACCTATTTGCCATCGTCTACCCCTTTCGGACTCGACTTAGGTCCCGACTAACCCTACGATGACGAGCATCGCGTAGGAAACCTTGGGTTTACGGCGAAGGAAATTCTCATTCCTTTTCTCGCTACTCATGCCTGCATGCTCACTTCCATCCGCTCCAGCACTCCTTACCGGTGTACCTTCAACGCTGAATGGAACGCTCTCCTACCACTTGGTAGTTATACCAAATCTAAAGCTTCGGTGTTTATCTTAGCCCCGTTATATTTTCGGCGCAGAATCGCTAGACCAGTGAGCTGTTACGCTTTCTTTAAAGGATGGCTGCTTCTAAGCCAACCTCCTGGTTGTCACAGCAACTCCACATCCTTTTCCACTTAGATAAAACTTTGGGACCTTAGCTGTTAGTCTGGGTTGTTCCCCTCTCGACATAGGATTTTATCACCCTACGCCTGACTCCCGAGGTTACACATGAAGTATTCGGAGTTTGATAGGGTTTGGTACCGCGGTAAGCAGCCCTAGCCCTGTCAGTGCTCTACCCCTTCATGCTAATGCTCGAGGCTATACCTAAATATATTTCGGAGAGAACCAGCTATCACTGAGTTTGATTGGCCTTTCACCCCTATCCACAAGTCATCCCAAGAATTTTCAACTTCTACGGGTTCGGTCCTCCACTGGCTCTTACACCAGCTTCAACCTGCTCATGGATAGATCACTCAGTTTCGGGTCTGCAGCTAGTGACTAATTCGCCCTATTAAGACTCGCTTTCGCTACGGCTTCTCGTTAGATTAACCTTGCCACTAACCACAACTCGCAGGCTCATTATGCAAAAGGCAGTCTGTCACACTTGTTTACGCAAGTAATACAATAGTGCTCCAAATGATTGTAAGCCATAGGTTTCAGGTTCTATTTCACTCCGCTCACCGCGGTCCTTTTCACCTTTCCCTCACGGTACTTGTTCGCTATCGGTCTAGTAGTAGTATTTAGGGTTGGAGGGTGGTCCCCCCATATTCAGTCAAGATAACACGTGTCCCGACCTACTCGTTCCTTAGCATAGTACCTTATAAATGTTTTCGCTTACGGGAGTATCACCCTCTACGCTCTAGCTTTCCAGCTAATTGAGCTAACAAATATAATATCACTAAGTGCCCTAATCCCTTTTCGCTCGCCGCTACTAAGGGAATCTCGTTTGATTTCTCTTCCTTCAGGTACTGAGATGTTTCACTTCCCTGAGTTCGCCTCATATAAATATGATAACGTGATTCGCACCACGCTGGGTTGTCCCATTCAGAAATTCCCGGATCAAAGCTTCTTGGCAGCTCCCCGAGACTTTTCGCAGCCTAGTACGTCTTTCATCGCCTCTACTAGCCAAGGCATCCACCTATGGCCCTTAATATCTTTTTTATTTTAAAGAGGTCGATAAGGACCTCTTATTCTAATTTGCGTTCACTACCTTACTTAATGTAAAAATATTTATAGTCCCATAAAGAAGCTAAGCTCCTTTATTCCGCTTGAACCGCTGTGGTCACTAAAGCTTCTGATTATAAATAACATTAAACAAGATAGATCCTGTGTTTGTAGTTATTTAGTTTATATAAATAATTAACGACTATCTCTTTCTATTGGTATAAATACCTTTAGATATTAATAATCTCTTATTTATATATGTTGACTTTAACAATTGTAATTTAATGAACTTTTTGATTTTAATAAAACCAAATCGAAATACTTTTAATAAGTACTTGGATTTAATTTTGATAAAAACTTATTTTTTAATGAAGTTGTGCTTGAAAAATTTGTGAAGCGTACTTTAGTACGTGAACAAGTTTTTCAAGTGCAAATTCTCAAAAAATGGTGGGCCTACCAGGACTTGAACCTGGGACCTCACCCTTATCAGGGGTGCACTCTAACCAGCTGAGCTATAGGCCCTTTTTTTTGAATGCTTTTAGCTTTACTCTGCGTTAGAACCTTTCACTCAATCGTCACATACTAGAGTATGCTCCTCTTTCGCTCAAGAACCCGCCTTGATTAAAACAAAAATCATTTCAAAAATGATTGTGCTACTAATTCAAATGAACTTCTAATCACTGAAAACTAAGCAAGTAAAGACTAATAAAACTATTTTATCTCTCGTGAGATTTTCTTTGTATGTAAATTCAAATGAATGATTTACTTTACTCTAGAAAGGAGGTGATCCAACCGCAGGTTCTCCTACGGTTACCTTGTTACGACTTCACCCCAGTCGCTAATTCCACCGTAAGTGGTAGCCTCCCGAAGGTTAGCTTCCCAATTTTGGGTGAAATCAACTCCCATGGTGTGACGGGCGGTGAGTACAAGACCCGGGAACGTATTCACCGTAGCATTGCTGATCTACGATTACTAGTGATTCCAGCTTCATGAAGTCGAGTTGCAGACTTCAATCCGAACTGAGAGACGCTTTATGAGATTGGCTCCACCTCACGGTATTGCAACTCTCTGTACGCCCCATTGTAGCACGTGTGTAGCCCTAGCCATAAGGGCCATGATGACTTGACGTCGTCCTCACCTTCCTCCTTCTTGCGAAGGCAGTCTCAATAAAGTGCCCAGCTTAACCTGCTGGCAACTATTGACGAGGGTTGCGCTCGTTGCGGGACTTAACCCAACATCTCACGACACGAGCTGACGACAGCCGTGCAGCACCTGTTTTCATGTTCCCCGAAAGGCACTTCTACATCTCTGCGGAATTCAATCAATGTCAAGGCTAGGTAAGGTTCTTCGCGTATCTTCGAATTAAACCACATGCTCCACCACTTGTGCGGGTCCCCGTCTATTCCTTTGAGTTTTAATCTTGCGACCGTACTCCCCAGGCGGTTCACTTAATCTGTTAAGTGCATCACCGAGATGACTAGCATCCCGACGACTAGTGAACATCGTTTAGGGCGTGGACTACCGGGGTATCTAATCCCGTTTGCTCCCCACGCTTTCACGCCTTAGCGTCAGTATTGTTCCAGGAGATCGCCTTCGCTTTGGGTATTCCTAGTGATATCTACGGATTTTACCCCTACACCACTAATTCCATCTCCCCCTCCCATACTCTAGGTAAGTAGTTTCCAATGCAGTTCTATGGTTGAGCCATAGGATTTCACATCAGACTTACTTTCCCGCCTACGCGTCCTTTACGCCCAGTGATTCCGAATAACGCTTGCACCCTCCGTATTACCGCGGCTGCTGGCACGGAGTTAGCCGGTGCTTATTCATGAGCTACCGTCATTTTCTTGACTCATAAAAGGAGTTTACACACCGAAATGCGTCATCCTCCACGCGGCGTTGCTGCATCAGAGTTTCCTCCATTGTGCAATATTCCTCACTGCTGCCTCCCGTAGGAGTCTGGTCCGTGTCTCAGTACCAGTGTGGCGGATCATCCTCTCAAACCCGCTACCCGTCATAGCCTTGGTAGTCTCTTACACTACCAACAAGCTGATGGGATATAGACCGATCTCTTAGCGAAAAACTTTCCCAACTCTTACTATAAAGAGAAGGAGTATCTAGTATTAATCATCGTTTCCAATGGCTATCCCAGACTAAGAGGCACGTTATCTATATATTACTCACCCGTGCGCCACTAATCCCCTTAGCAAGCTAAGGTTCATCGTTCGACTTGCATGTGTTAAGCACGCCGCCAGCGTTCATTCTGAGCCAGGATCAAACTCTCCATAATTGTTGTCCGAAGACTTGATTATGTAAAGATCATATTCCTATGATTATTTACTGATCTTTTGCCCAAGAATTAAAATTCATTGGCTTTGTTTTTACTCGTACTACATCTGCTTAAAGAATATAGTCAGAGCTTTTAATACTCGTTAAAATATTAAAGTATAGTTATCTATACTATTTAGGGAACTTAAATAATAAATTATCTAAGAATTCAAATAGAATAGACGGTTGTTGTTTTATTAGTTATTTCTAAGTAACTTGACAACTTAATAAATAGTTCTATTAAGTCTATTACTTGCTTAGTTTTCAATGATCTCAAACAATCTTAGCCTCTCCGCTCTAACTCATCAACTTAATGTGTCATTGTTTGTGGATGGGAATTATAGGGGAGTGTTGCTTAGAGGTTGCTTAAATTTATAATATTTTTGTATAACCTGTTTCTGGTTCTATTACAATTCTAATTTCATCAGAATTTTCTACAGAAGCATCCCCTACGCATGAATCTTTACAAAGCTTAATATATAGTTTTGATTTTAATAAACCTTCCAGTGCTGTTTTAATTTGGCTTCCTCCGTTAGTTGTTCCTTGTATCGGTCTTCCTAGATGATCAAACATTATTCTTTTTGTAGTCGAAGCACTTCCACCAGTAAATTTTACATCCTTTATTCCATATTTATTTTTTAAATCTAGTTCCTTACTGATCCTATTTGCACTTCCAGCAAAAAAATTACGGTATGTACTTCCAATGAGATATAAGTTAGAATTTAATGGATTTTTTGCAACTTCTGAAGAGGCTGAATTAGCATCCGGATTGCCAGTACTTGAACCTTTAAAATCTGAAAATATCCAATAAAACATTCCCCCACCAGAAGTTGAAAAAACTAATTGCCATCTACTTTGAAACCATTGTTTATTATTAGCTATATCATTTAAATCAAATTTATCATCCATCATCGCCAAATGTTGTGTATATTTAATATGCGAAACTAATTGTATTGCAGCCTCTCGTAAACTATTTGAACCTGTTCTTGGTATCATTACAGCTGAAATAATTCCTATAAGTACAATAACAAAGACTAACTCTAATAATGTGAATGATTTTTTCATTTTAATACACCTAAAAATAATTAACTTAGACTTCAGTATATCTAAAAAAATGAAATATAAAAATGAGGGCTTTGAGAGTGTGCTAAATTTGTCACCCTGAACTTTATTCAGGATTTAGATTCCCAGTCAAGAGGAGAATGACATTAGTTTCGAGGGAGAACAAGGAGTCGAACTCCTTGTTTAAAAAGTTATTTAATTTTTTCTGCCTCTGGAACATCATAAAGAATATCATCCATAGGATGTCTATACATTGGCATTGCAAGGCGTTTTTCATCAAGTACATGTCCAATAAAACCGATACTTCGTCCTACAATAAAAAATGCGTTTAGCGTACCTGAATCAACAAAGTCGTTAATCTCTTCTTCTGAGTAACCTAAGGCTCTCCACATATCCACCATTAATATACCAATAGTACCATCAACATTTAAGATAAGATTCTCTTTTTTAGATGTAGTGAGTGCTTCTACTGTTTTTGCATAATCAAGAAGTGGTGTTGATGGGAAATGCTCTGCTGCATAATTCATCAAACCTGTTACTCTTAAGTCTGGATTTTTAAGCGACTTGATGCGATGACCAATGCCGGGAATTGGTACACCCTCGCCTTTCATGTATTTTAAGAAAGCTTTTGGGTCTAAGTTATTGTCATTTGCATATTTGAAATATTTAGCTGCACCGTCTATTGCACCACCAAATCTTGGACCGATTGTGAGTAAACCCGTTACAAGAGATTCGACAACAGACTTTCCAGCGCGTGCTGTTACTTTTGCATTGTGAGCTCCTGAAACTGCTGGACCGTGGTCAGCTACAGTTTTAAGTACTGTTTCTATAAAGTCTGTAGCCCATTTTGGATACTGTTTTTTGAACCATAAAAGCGAGATTACATCACCGATACCTTTACCAGTTGATGGAGTTGCAACTGAAGAGATTGGGAAACCTGCATAGGTACACTCTTCGCCTCTATCATCAGAGATAGTACAAATAAACTCTTTACTTCTTCTACTTGCTGGGACTGTACTCATCTCAGGTTCTGGAATATCATCAAGTTTAAGAGATTCAAAAACTTCTTTAATCATAGCTGGGAGTTCGTTGAATGATGTAGGTACATGGATGCCCACTTCTTTCATTGCACTGTTTTTGTAATCAGCTGTTTCCATCTCACCATTTGCTGAAGCTCCAGCGTGACCAAATTGAACACCTGAGTCATAATATTTAGCAATAGTACCAATACACCATGCGATAACTGGTTTAGTAATCGCACCCGATTTAATAGCCTCGATAACTTTATACTCTTCAGTACCACCAACTTCACCTAAAAGAATCATATACTTAACAGCTGGATTTTTTTCCATTCTTAGAAGATTGTCAATAAAAACTGAACCAACAAACCTATCTCCACCAATAGCTACACCCTCTGCAATACCATCAGCATTAATAGAGATTATATTAGAGAGTTCATTAAATAAACCTCCTGAGCGTGTTACAAGTCCGCAAGAACCTGCACGGTGAAGTTTTGATTGAACAATATTTGTAATAGTTCCACCGATGTTAGCAACTTTAAATGCACCTGGAGTGATTGCACCAACAGTTGCAGGTCCGATAATAATTACATTTTTCTCACGAGCAGTTTGGTTCATTCCGCGAGCTAATCGTTCAGGGATACCTTCTGCTGTAATCATCATTGAACTAAATCCACCAATCTCTAATGCTTCCATAGTTACATCATACGCTGTTCTAAATGATGCAAAATTTAACAGAACATCAGCCTGAGGCTGTGCAGCTTTTGCCGCAGCTGTGGTTTTAAATAAAGGTATCATTACCTCATTTGGTCCAAAAAAGAATTTCTCAAATTTATTATTACTTGTAGGTGCAACAATTGCAGCTACTGAGGGAGTTTTTCTCTGAATTGTATAATCATAGTCTAACATTCTTTGGATTGCAGTTGTGTTATTATTCCAAAAAATTGCTTGTGTGTCTTTTGTATATAGTTGTTCCATTATTTCCCCTTACTTCTCTAGTGCCATACGAACGATGTCAGTAACATGCGTTTCAGGACCATAAACTTCAATGTATAAACCTAATCTATCAGCTGCTTCTTTAATATCTTTGAGACCTTTCTCATAGTTTGGTCCACCGCGTCTAACGTAGATTTTAAGGTCAACTGCTTTCATTTTATCAGCATATACTTCAAAGGCTTGGATGATACCTGTAAATGTTTTTGCTATATCAGTAAAGTTAGCAATTGCTCCACCGATAATCATTACTTTACCACGCCCTGTTGGATCTGCTTCTCTAGTCATCAAATCAAGTAATATTTCAGCATAAAATTTTGTCTCACCAGTAGTCGGACCACCAGAATATTCACCATAATTTGCAAGATCTTCAATACCTGCCATATCAGCAATAGTATCAGCATAGACAACGGAAGCACCACCACCAGCAACCATAGTCCAAATTCTTGCTTCTGGTTTAAGTAGTGTAAGTTTAAGTGATGCACCAGTTTTAGCATCAGCTTCTTCGATAGCTTCAACTTCTGGAGATTTTGCTTCCATACCAAATGCCGTAGGATACTCAACATCATCCCATTCATCTACCATCATAAATCCAGCAGTATCATCAAGTTTTGCAACCATATCTAATAATTCTATTTTATTCCCTTGCATAACAAAAGGATTTATCTCTAAATATGCAAAATTTAATTCACGGTATGCTTTAAAAAAACCTATACAAAACTCAGCAAAAGCAGCTTTATCTTTTTCTGCAACATCTTGAGGTACATTTGTTCTTATTTTATAAGCTATCTCTTCTTCAGTAGCTGTAATTGGGAATGCTAGTTCTGTAACTTTTTCATCCCAACCCTCTTCAACTTCCATTCCACCCTCAGCAGACATATAGATAACATCATTATCTCCAACACAAGTAGCAGATACATAATACTCTTCTTCTTGAGTGTGAGCTGTAAATGGTTCAACAACAAAGTGCGTTAATTTATCAACACTTGGCTCACCAGTAGGAGTATCTCCATCAAATGAAAAGAAAACTTTTTGCTCACTCGCAGATTTTTCACCAATCCACTGTGCTGCTTTAGCTAATGAAACATCCCCTGGCTTAGTATCTTTAAAAAGAACTAGTCCATTTTTACCACGCTTTCCAAAAAGCATATCTGGTTTTGCAACTAATGTTTTCTCATTTAACCAAGATGTAGTTTTAGCAGCTTCTATGAGTTGTGATCCATTTTGAACCAGAACCGTTTCGTAGGCATAAGTAAAATCTGGAAAGTATTTATTCCAATGTTTTGCTAAGATTGACTTAGCATCGTATTCTCGTATCGCTTTTTGAGCCATGTGAAAGTCCCTATTTTAATATTTGTGCAGAATTGTAGCGTATATAGTGTAACAGTTATCTTGCATTTATACTTAATATTAAATATATTTATTTACTGTTTATATTTGTAACAATTGCTTTATATATAGGTCTATATTTGTAACTTATTGTTACATATTCTTTACCGAGCTTATCTAAACTTTGCTCTATTAGTTTATTTTCTTTACAATTTTTTATACCATAGAACATCAGTCTTTGAGCCATATTATCTTGTGTTGAAACACAATAAATACCTCTGTTTTTCAATTCTTGAGCTAATTCTTTTGCAATGTGCATTTTTCTTGCAAAATGCTCTTTTGGATTATCTATAAAAGTATATAATTCTCTATTAAATAAAACTACAAAGAAGTTCACAAGTAAAAAAACGATGGAAACTGAAAATATTGCCTTATATTTTGTTCTAAATACTCTTAATCTTACTCTATATGATGAATAAAATGTTTGTGCGGCCAAAGGTAATGCCATAACAAAATAGGGTGCGAAATCTTCTATATATATCACTTGACGTATAGACAAGAGCAAGGATAAAAGTAATGGAATCACCGATATAAACCATATTATATTTATATCTTTAGATAAAAATCTTCTATAAAGGACATAAAATACATATATAAATATAATAGGAGTGAATATTGCCGAATACAAACCTATCACATCTAAAAAATGACCCTTTGGCGAACCGTGAATATGAACTCCATATAAGAGTAATGAAAGTGTTAATAATGCCATATTAAAAAAAAGGTAATACTTGTCTTTTTTATATAACGAATAAAATATCAAACTCAAAAAAAGATATACAAATGTAGGATCGATAAGACTAAAGATTAAAAGAAGTGGATAGCTAAGTTTAATAAAAAAATTGTCATGTATATAAATAAATAATAATAAACTAAAAATTATAAGACCTGCACTATCTACAAGAAGTGCTGAACTAATTACACCTGGTAATAATATAAAAATCACAATAAGCCATAATCGGTTTCGTAATTCTTTTAAATATTTTTGAGAGATTTTATACAATAAAAGTACACTCATTATATGAAATAATATCATAGGAAAGCGGAGTGCTATATCATTTTTTCCAAAAAGGCTTAATGACAAATATTCAATATACTGAATAAAAGAAAAATTACCAGAGAGTAAATTTACCTCGTGATTTGAAATAGAGATAACAGAAGTTTGAAAAAATAAAATTAAAATATCTATACTTATAATACTAAATAAAATAATCTTATATTTCATTAGTCTTACAATTTTAAAAAATTATCTAAAATATCATAACCATACTCGCTCATAATTGATTCTGGATGAAACTGAACACCATATATATCTTTATTTTTAATTCTTAATGCCATAATTTCTTCATCATCACCACTAAAGGCTGTAGCTTCTATAAGCTCAGGTAAAGAGTCTTTATCTACAATCAAAGAATGATAACGAGTTGCAATAAAATCTTTTGGAATGTCTTTAAATATTTCACATTCACCGGTTCTTCTCATAATTGATGTTTTACCATGCATCATATTTTTTGCTCGAACTATATTTGCACCAAAGACTTGAGCAATACTTTGATGACCTAAACAAATACCTAAGATTGGTGTCTTATCTGAAAAATATTTTATAACTTCAAGTGTAACACCAGCCTTATCAGGGCTTGCTGGTCCGGGAGAAATAATAATCTTTTGAGGATTTAATTTTTCTATCTCTAGAACACTCATCTCATCGTTTCTTATTATTTTTAAATCTGCCCCTAATTCTCTACAGTACTGAACTATATTATAAGTAAAACTATCGTAATTATCTATCATTAAAATCATTTGTTTACTATCCTTTCTAAAGCCCTAGAATAGGTGCTTTTATTGTATCCTCTAAATTCTATTGTTAATTTTTCCAACCTATTTCCAACCGTAGAAGTAGATTTCTTTCTTTTCAAGTCTATAAACATATTAATTATTTCAGCATTATATCAAAATATACTATCTATCCATTTAAGTTTTATTGAGACATATAGCAGTAAATTAGGTTACATATATATGTAAGGGAAGAATTAGCGATAACTTTTCTTCAAAAGTAATTCCCTGCTTACAACAATACTACTAAAGCCAATCTCTTATTATTGTGAGTAGCTAAAGGAGTATCATGAATACAATGAACTACCCTGTTTACTTGATCCAAGTGAATATTACAAAACCTGTAAACACCATCTATTACTTTCCAGTTGGAAGTGCATAATGCCACCTCTTAACAAAATAGTAACCATCTCAGTCTTAACAATTGTAGTAGAAGTTCTCGCTTCTAAGAAATAAGTCCTTCTGCCTATATAGGCACTTCATCTCAAAATCACCCTAAATTAAAAAGGATACACCCATGTCAAAATTTCCACTAACTCACCAAGAACTACTTACCCAAGCCCCAGCACTTTTCACAGAGGAACCACACTTTGAAGCAAGTGCTAAATATCACTTTGTTTCTACTATAGAGGTTATCAATGACATCAAGTCTCTCAACTGGTATCCAACATCAGTAAAACAGTCCTCAGTAAAAAATTAGACTTAATAAAAAAATTATCTTCTTCATTGAACTTAACTCTACTCGTGTAACCAAGTCAAACTCACATTAAATCTAAATCTTTTACATGAGATCTTAGCTATGAATTTATTTATACTCTCTTGCTTACCTTATTGGGAGTGGGTATTTTTAAGAAATTTTAAGTTTTTTTCAAAAGATGGAAAACAATTTATATCCTACTCAAGATAGCCCATTCCGATACTAAGAACAATATTTGCTTATAGCTCTAAAAGGGGCAGAAATGAGCAATAAATTATTAGAAATTTTTAAAGAGGAAATATCAGAGCAAGGAAGAGAACAAGCGAGACAATATAGTTTACCTATGATGATGTATTTATCGGTAATTGCAATTCTGATGGGTGCAAAGAATCCAATTGAAATACATCAATGGATGAAGAATAACGGTAAACGAAAAGAGATAAAAAAACTATTAGGTGTAGAATTTTTTAAAGCCCCAGGAAAATCAAGAGTGTATGACTTTTTTGAAATAGTTGATAAGATTGAATTAGAAAAAGCCTTCCGCAGATGGATACGAATTTTTATAGATATACCAGCACATGCAGTAGCAGCCGTAGATGGTAAAGTTCTAAGAGGAAGTGCAAATGCTAAAGATAATGCAGTATCTGTTTTATCTGCAGTTTTAGCAGAAACAAAATTAATTATTGCCCATAAAGAGATAGACAAAAAGTCTAATGAGATACCAGCATTTCAAGAACTAATAGGTGAGCTTGATGAGACATTTAGTTATGGCTTTGATGCTTTAAACACACAAAAAAACTCTTAAAAAGGCATCTGGTAGCGGTTCAAAGTTTATAGCAAAAGTAAAAAAGAATCAAAAAACTTTACTGTCGCTAGCTAAAGAGATAGAGGAAGCTTCTTCTATCGATTCAAGTTTTCAAATGGAAATTAAACAATCAAATGATTTCATACAAAGAAATATATATGTGTATCAAAACTGTATATATCCATGGGATGGTGTTTTTATTCATTCAGTAATCAGAGTTGATAAAATTGTTAATTGCAAAGAGACAAAGACACATTACTATATCTCAAATGATACAGATAGTGCAGAATCATTTTTGCAAAAGATACTCCAAGAGTGGAGTGTTGAGACAATGCACTTTTATAAAGATACAGCACTTAATGAAGATAGATGCAAAATTAATAAAGGTGCATTTAGTTTTTCAATTTTAAGAAGTATTGTAATCAATATTCTTCATCTTAATAAAGTTCAAAATATAGGTAGAAAAATTGTTGATACAACTCAAAATTTAGCTGAGGCTTTGATGCTCTTCTCTATGGTAAGATTGGAATATGGGTTTATTAAGGATTGTTTAGTATTGGAATAGGCTACAGATTCAAGGAGTAAAGAGAAACTAATATATACAATGAGTGATATAACACTATCAGCATTTGCAATGTATTATTTTCAAAATCCATCTTGGTTAGACTTTGCAAGAAAAATGAATACAAAAAGCGGTAAAAGTAATGCTAAATCACTATTTGGTATAAAAAAGATACCAAGTGATAATCATGTACGAGATACATTAGATGATATAGATAGTGATAAACTACAACCTACATTCGATAAAATATATAAACTACTTTTAGAAAAAAACACCTTAGAAAAATATACCTATTTTGATAATAAGACACTCCTTGTTCTTCTTGATGGCACTTACTACCATTCTTCAACAAAAATACATTGTGAGCATTGTCAAACAAGAAAAAAAACAGATACTAAAGGTAGTGAGACTCTTCAATATTACCATAGTGCAATAACACCAATAATAGCAAAACCAAAGACCAATACAATACTTCCATTATTACCAGAGATGATATCAAATACGGATGGAGATGATAAACAAGATTGTGAGATTAACGCATCCAAAAGATGGTTAGATAAAACACATATACTCGCTAAAAAATATAAACTAGCACTCTTGGGCGATGATTTATATTCAAAGACTTCACTTATTAAAAAGATAAGAGAGAAAGAGTATAACTATATATTTGTCTGCAAAGAGACTTCTCATAAAAAATTATATGAAACTGTACATATGGTTGATAACCTCGGTAATATGGATACTAAAACAGCTACTAAACTAAATAAACAAAGAAAAAAAGAGAGTTACAACTATAAATATCTAAATGAAGTAGAACTTACAGGAGAAAAGAATCCTATAAAAGTAAATTGGTGTAGTGTTGAAGTTAAAGAGGTAAAAGGGAAGATAATTTATAGTGGTACTTTTATAACAGACTATATAATTAAAGATGAAAATGTAGAAGAGATTGTAGAAGCAGGTCGTGCTAGATGGAAGATTGAAAATGAGAATAATAATACATTAAAAACAGGAGGCTACAATCTTGAACATAACTTTGGACACGGCAAAAAAGGACTAAGTGAGTTGCTATTTGTTTTTAACATATTAGCATTCTTAACTCATACACTATGCTTAACATATGATGATGATTATAAAGAGTTATATGGACTTATAAACAAGAGAAAAACATTCTTTAACCATATCAATACTTTCACAACATTTTTTTACTTTTTAGATTGGGATATTCTCTATCAAACAATGATAAAAGGCTATATAGATGGTATCCATTTGGACTAGTAAATATTCACAAGGCTATACCTATGTCAAAAATACTATTACTCCCATTAATAGTGATAATTGGAGCTTTATTGAAATAAAAACAGAAGATATTGAAGTCGTAAAAAATACTAACGGCTATAAAAAGTTTTTAGTTAATTATTTTTTAATGTTGTAAAAATGATTGAGTGGTGATTTTTGGTGTTGGGTTAGAATTGCTGATGGTGGAGTAATTACCTTGACAAGCTGTAAAATAAAACTGTTACATTTTAGGGGCTTTATTGTAATTTAGTAGACTTCTTGCAAAACTCTAAAAGTAGGAACTAAAAATGCTATCAGATTGATATGAATAAATATGAAAAATTACAGAAGAAAGAACCAAAGAATTTTAAGCGTCTTATTGGTGTAAATAAAGATACATTTAATGAAATGCTTTTAGTATTTATAGCCTATGAAAAAGAGAGAACTAAAAACCATGGAGTTGGTGGTAGAAAAAGTTTAGATTCAAAAGAAAAAGTACTATTAATGTTAAGTTATTACAGAGAATATAGAACCTTAGAACATATTGGCTTTGATTATGGAGTAAGTGAATCTACAGCTTCTCGAATAGTAAGAGATGTTGAAGATGTTTTAATAAAATCTGGAAAGTTTTCATTACCAAGTAAACGTGCTTTATATGGAGATGATATGGACTTAGAGTTTATCGTCATTGATGCTACAGAGTCCCCCATACAACGACCAAAAAAAAGCAAAGAGATTACTACTCAGGGAAGAAAAGAAACCATACACTAAAAGGGCAAATCGTTATTGACAAGGATGAACGTATTATTTGTGCTCATACATGCAAAGGTACTACTCATGATTTTAAACTCTTTAAACAGAGTGATTTACCTGTGAAACCTCAAACTTGTATCTATGTAGATTTAGGCTATCTTGGTATTAAAAAGCAACATAATAACACTCAAATACCATATAAGAAATCAAAGCTACATCCATTAACTGATACACAAAAAAATCAAAATAAAAGAGAAGCTTCAGCTCGCATATGTGTTGAACATATCAATGCTAAATTAAAGACTTTTCAAATCCTTAAACAGAAATATCGTAACCGTAGAAAAAGGTTCAATCTTCGCTTCAATCTGATATGTGGATTAGTTAATTTTGACCGTGGATTTGAGGTTGCTGGAAAATGAGTTTTGCAAGAAGTCTAGTGATTAAATGACTCTAAGTAAGTAGTCTTAGAATGTCTCGTCAGTATACGGACTCTTCTGATGAGCTTTGTCCTCTTGGTGGGAAGAGGAAGTTTTGTACTGAAAGTGTGCCAATCAATTGGCACATCGGTGTTTCAGGTAATGATGACATTAATGTTTGTGGAAAAAATGATAATGCTGGTTTTTATCACACAAACAGAATAAGTTATAATATGTCTGAATGGACGGAAAGTGAGGGTATAGCTCGTGCTAGTAAGACAATATCTGATAGATGGGGAAGCATATCTTGCTCAGGCACTAAAATATCTAGTTGCGGTGCATCAGGTTCAGATGTTTGGTATAAAAAGTAGAATATTTTAATAAAAAAAAGCTTTTCTTAGTTTATTTTCTAAGAAAACTTAATTAAATTTCAAGTGATTTTTGATTTCTTAAAGTAGAGTGTTTATATTATAATTGTGATGCGGTTCTGCTGTAGCTATATGCTCAGCATCAACTGTGCATATAGTTTAGTAAATCCTAAACCGTAAAGGCTAGTGATTTAAATGTTGAAGATTATCTCGAAAATAATCATCAAAGTCGTTAGAGAAATAATTTATTATCTCTTGAGCGATTAAACAATAGAGAGGGAATTTATTCTCTCTTATGTGCAAATTATACCATAAAATAATCCACAAAAAAACACATCATCACAATGTCTCGTCAGTATACAGACTCTTCTGATGAACTTTGCCCTCTTGGTGGGAAGAGAAAGTTTTGTACTTCTTTAACTGTACCTATTAGCTACCATAAATTTGATAATGGACTTTTTGAGGCACAAGGAATAGTTCCTACTTTCTACGGTTGCGGTAATTACAGCGGACAAGAAAAATACCATTGGGATATCCAAAGAAGCCTCACATCTAACATTCTTTCTTCTGAATGGGTGTTAAGTGGAGATACTGTAAGTGCAACAAAAAAATATACTTTTGAATTTTATACTTTTGATGAGTTTAGTGTCACCTGTAGTGGTTCAATTATATCAAGTTGCGGTGCATCAGGTACAGATGTTTGGTATAAAAAATAGAAATATACAATAAAAAAAAGCTTTTCTTAGCTCATATTCATGTTTACAAAAGTATTGGATATAATGTCAATGCGGTTCTGCTGTAGCTTTATGCAACAGTGGCAACTGTGCATAAAGTTTAGTAAATCTCGAACCGTAAAGGCTAGTGATTTAAATGTTGAAGATTATCTCAAAAATAATCATCAAAGTCGTTAGAGAAATAATTTATTATTTCTTGAGCGATTAAACTATAGAGAGGGGATTTATTCTCTCTCATGTGCAAATTATACCATAAAATAATCCACAAAAAAACATATCATCACAATGTCTCGTCAGTATACGGATTCTTTTGATGAACTTTGCCCTCTTGGTGGGAAGAGGAAGTTTTGTGTGGAGAAGATTCCAATTCCTTATTATTATTATGATTCTAATGGTAATGGCGATACATTTGCATGCGGTTATCCTTTTGATGAACCAAATTATAAACTTTATACGAAAAGATTCACAAGCTATGCTATATCAGAATGGACGAGAAGTGAAACTACTGCTAATGTCACTAAAGATGTATCATCTGGTAGATTCGAAAGCATATCTTGCTCAGGCTCAGTTGTGTCTTCATGCGGTGCATCAGGCTCAGATGTTTGGTACAAAAGAAACTAATCCTACACTTCAAACAAAGAACTCTTCTAAAGAGTTCTTGCTAATTCAAAAGCTTTCTTAACATTTACAAGCCCATGACCATAAATATCATCAACGCCTTTTTCCCCTAAGTCTGTAGCAGTCTTAAATATTACATCTGCTACTCTTTACCACTTAGGTATGGAAATGCTTCTTTCATTAAGGCTACTACTCCAGATACATGTGGTGCTGATAATGATGTTCCATCAACAGTTACATATCCATTGTCATTTGTAGTGGTATATGCACCATGTCCTAGTGCTACAACATAGTTATTTTTACTTAGTCCTGCTCTGTTTGAGATACCTGTAATTTTTAAACCTAAATCTACAGCACCGACTATTATCCATCCACCTTGAGAATTAAGTAACTAATGTTACGATAATCTACATTCATAAAGTTTAAGAAGTGCTACAAATCTAAGCAACTTGTAATTCTTCAACTTTTTGGTAGGCGACTTTGAGAGCCTCAATATATATTTTTTCCTTAATGGCAAAGTGGTTCATTTTATTAGCCTATTCCAATACTAAACAATCCTTAATAAACCCATATTCCAATCTTACCATAGAGAAGAGCATCAAAGCCTCAGCTAAATTTTGAGTTGTATCAACAATTTTTCTACCTATATTTTGAACTTTATTAAGATGAAGAATATTGGACTTCTCATAAAAGCTCACAGTAATACCTCCATTTAGATACCTTTTTATAGGCTTTAGCAAGATTATATTTTAGTAATATTGAAATTACTCTTATATTTTAAATTAAAGTAACTGCGTAGGGACATATATCCAAATATTGAAAAAGGTTTTAGGAGAAGTCTATTGATTACAATACTTCTTAAAATTGAAAAACTAAATGCACCTTTATTAATTTTGCATCTATCTTCATTAAGTGCTGTATCTTTATAAAAGTGCATTGTCTCAACACTCCACTCTTGGAGTATCTTTTGCAAAAATGATTCTGCACTATCTGTATCATTTGAGATATAGTAATGTGTCTTTGTCTCTTTGCAATTAACAATTTTATCAACTCTGATTACTGAATGAATAAAAACACCATCCCATGGATATATACAGTTTTGATACACATATATATTTCTTTGTATGAAATCATTTGATTGTTTAATTTCCATTTGAAAACTTGAATCGATAGAAGAAGCTTCCTCTATCTCTTTAGCTAGCGACAGTAAAGTTTTTTGATTCTTTTTTACTTTTGCTATAAACTTTGAACCGCTACCAGATGCCTTTTTAAGAGTTTTTTTGTGTGTTTAAAGCATCAAAGCCATAACTAAATGTCTCATCAAGCTCACCTATTAGTTCTTGAAATGCTGGTATCTCATTAGACTTTTTGTCTATCTCTTTATGGGCAATAATTAATTTTGTTTCTGCTAAAACTGCAGATAAAACAGATACTGCATTATCTTTAGCATTTGCACTTCCTCTTAGAACTTTACCATCTACGGCTGCTACTGCATGTGCTGGTATATCTATAAAAATTCGTATCCATCTGCGGAAGGCTTTTTCTAATTCAATCTTATCAACTATTTCAAAAAAGTCATACACTCTTGATTTTCCTGGGGCTTTAAAAAATTCTACACCTAATAGTTTTTTTATCTCTTTTCGTTTACCGTTATTCTTCATCCATTGATGTATTTCAATTGGATTCTTTGCACCCATCAGAATTGCAATTACCGATAAATACATCATCATAGGTAAACTATATTGTCTCGCTTGTTCTCTTCCTTGCTCTGATATTTCCTCTTTAAAAATTTCTAATAATTTATTGCTCATTTCTGCCCCTTTTAGAGCTATAAGCAAATATTGTTCTTAGTATCGGAATGGGCTATTGAATCTGGTAGTTTTTCAAACTCTTTTGCTATAAGACTTATTATCTGTTTTTGAAAATTCATTTATAAATTCTTTACTGCTAATTTTTAAAAGTATAGCAATTCTTATACCTTTTATTTTTTTACAAATTTTTTGGGGTAGAGTGAATTAGAATTGCTGCTCCACCATTGCATGAGCTTAGTTCTTTCCTTTAAATACTTAGCTCTATTGTATGCTTCTGATGTTACGATAATCTAAATTCATAAAGTTTAAGAAGTGCTACAAATCTAAGCAACTTGTAATTCTTCAACTTTTTGGTAGGCGACTTTGAGAGCCTCAATATATATTTTTTCCTTAATGGCAAAGTGGTTCATTTTATAGTTTAATCGAAGTTTCTCAAGTTTTATAAAACCACGAACAGATAAATGTATATGATTTCTTTGTGATGTTTCAACTTTTGTTGGAGAGTGTTCTATTTTTAAATTTTGTTTTAAAGATTTATGATATTCCTCTATTTTCCACCGTCTTTTGTAGATTTCAAGTACCTGATTGAAAGATAAGTCTATATCATTAGTAACAAGATATAAATAAGTAGATTCGCCATCATCGCCGTTTTTGACCACTTGCTTGATAAGTCTTAGAGGTTTTTTATAACCTTCAATATATATCAGCCGACTACTACCACCCTTTATATCTATGCTTGAGATATTAACATATTTTCCTTTATTTCTTTCTTCTAAAGTGAGTGCTATTTTTCTATTACTTTTTATTGGACATACAAACTTCTTGTTTAGTTCTTCTTCTATAAAAAGTAGATTCTTAATACTTGAAAACCATTTATCAAATAAAATATATTTATATTTCACTTCATTATTGTGATGTAAAATTTGAAGTTTATCTTGCATTATTTCATTTTTACTAAAGAGAGATTTTTTAATATTCTTCTGCACCCCAATCCATTAATAACTAGAAATTAAAAGTGGAATAATTATTGCTTGCTTTTGAGAAAAACAAGGTGATAAGAAAATGGCAATAAAAGCAAGAGATAAATTAGCACAAAAGCGTTCAAGAAAAGGCTATGCAAAAATAGCTGAATCAAATAAACTTTTAGAGTTACTATCAAGAGTTCCAGACCATCGTAAAGGTCAAGGTAAACGGCATAAATTAGAACATATCTTATATCTAGCTATATTAGCTGGACTAATGGGAGCTACAGATTACAAACAAATTTCTATTTGGATAGATAAACATGTTCAAAAAGAAGAAGTAAAAAAACTTCTAGGTGTAGAATTTATAATAACACCAAAAAGAAGTGCTGTCTCAGATATACTTGCAAAAGTTGATAGTGAGGCAGTTGAACTTTTGTTCAGAGAATGGATAAAAATTTATGTCGATACTACAGGAAAACATCTAAGCGTAGATGGTAAAGTGATGAATGGTAGTAGATATAAAGACCAAAAGGCTATACAAGTTGTTGGTGCAGTTCTATCAGAGATAGGTGTAGTTATTGCTCATCAAAAAATTGCAGAGAAATCAAATGAAATACCTGCTTTACAAGCTATGATAGCAGAGCTTGGAGATGAATTTCTCTTTACCTTTGATGCGATGAATATACTACCCCAAGAAAACCAAACAACATTTCAAAAATTTTTATTTCATATACGATAAAATAAGAATAATAAAGTGAGGGTAGAAAGATGAGCAGAAAACGGACAACTTATTCAACAGAGCTAAAAACAAAATTGGTTTTAGAGCTTCTTAAAGAGGAAAAAACTCTTATAGAAATAGCTAAAGATAATGGTATTACACCCAATAATCTCAAAAACTGGAAGAAGCTATTTTTAGAGAATGCAGAGATGGCAATGGAACCTTCCAAAGTTGTAAAAGAGTATAAAGATGAAACTAAAAAACTTCAAGAAAAAATAGATGAATACGCAAAAACAGTAGGACAATTAACAGTGGAGAATAACTGGATGCGGGGAAAGCTGAGAAGCTCGGACTTATCTAGTAAAAAGGCTATGATAAATTTCGAGTTAAAGAGATTATCCGTAGTACAACAGTGTGCGATACTAGATATTAGTAGAAGTTCGCTTTACTATATACCTGTAGTCAGCGAACATAAAGAAACCATCAAGGAGGAGATAAAATCTATCTTTGAAGAGATACCAATATATGGAGCTAAGAAGGTGCATTACCAGTTACTAGAGAATGGTTTCAGTGTAAGTTTAAACACAGTGCAGAGTTATCGCAAAGAGTTAGGATTAAAGGCTATACTAGCTGTAAGAGAGCCTATTTCCTTAACTCTAGCTAATATACAACATCCTAAGTTCTCCTATAAGCTTAGAGGGATAAATATTACAAGAGCTAATCAAGTATGCAGTACAGATATTACCTATATTAAAATCAATGGTGGCATGGTTTATCTTGCAGCTATCATTGATTGGTACTCTAAAGCTGTTCTTTCATGGAAAATATCCAATACAATGGACACTGACCTTGTTATGGGAGTACTCAATGAAGCACTTCTTAAATATGAAAAACCAGAGATATTTAATACTGATCAAGGGAGTCAATATACTAGCTATATTCACACCCAAACACTTAAAGATAATGGCATTACTATCTCAATGGATGGTAAAGGTAGAGCTACTGATAATATTTGTATTGAGAGGTTCTGGAGAAGTGCTAAAGTTGAAAGAATTTATCTAAATCAGTACAACACAATTAAGGAACTAAAAGAGGATGTATCGGATTATATGGACTTCTACAATTATAAAAGATTTCATGAAACACTGAACTATAAAAAACCAATGAATGTTTACTTGGAGAGTTTACAAATAAATGATGAGAACTATACTGAAAATGTAGTAGCTGTTTCATAAAGTTACAGGTTAGAGGTGAATAAGGAATTTGGAAATGTTGTCTTGACTTATTGGGGTAGTATAGAACACACAAAAAAACTCTTGATTCTATTGAGCAGAGTGGTTCAAAATATATTGCTAAAGTTAAAGGTAACCAAAAAACACTTCTTGATAAAATAGACTTCTTGCAAAACTCCTCTATACCTCAGAGAGCTAAGAAGGACTAAAATTGTGTAAAACAAATTTTTATTCCTAGCCTAAGCTAAGGGTAAAATATTTTTTTATGCAAGGTTAGTACGTACTGTCCCTTGCATAGGACACTTTATAGAGAGCCTTACTCAGCGTCAAAGAACCCCAACCGTAGCTTTGGCGACGCTTGAGAACATTTACTTTGATTAAAACTCTCTATAAAGTGCTAATGCATATAGGAGTTTTGCAAGAAGTCTAATAAATGAAATATCAAGAGAGATAAAACCATCAAGCACTTATAAAGCTAAACCAATCCAGCAATCTAATGAGTGGATAAATAGAGAAGTATTTATATATGAACCAACTACTTTTTATCATAATGAAATTACCCATGTTCGCTCAATCATAAAAACTATTAAAAAAATACACAAGACAAACCATAAAACAGGAGAAGTAACAAACAGCACTAGTATTCAGTTCTGTATAGCAAATTTTCGTGAAAATGCGGAGTTCTTTCATGATAAAATTTTACTCCATTGGAAGGTAGAAACAATGCACCAATACAAAGATAATACACTTTTAGAAGATGACCATAATGCTCATCTAAATCCATTTTTAATGACAATTATCAGAAGCATTATTTTAAATATCTTGCACCTAAATGGTACAAAATCTATACAAGAACAACTCATTAACAATAGATGGGATTTAGATGACTCTATCGCTCAACTCTTGAAATTTAGTTTTTAGTGGATTGTGGTGATTCTTCTGATGTTCCTCACTCCACTTATTTTCAGTTTTTGTGATAATTTCATATCCCAAAGGGATAGATATACCTGTAGCATCTGTATAATGAAAATTTAGCATTAAGATACCTTTTTGCATCTTTTGTAACACATGGTCATAATGCCAGCAAAGTACATCATTTACTTTACTCCAAGGCTTATGCATAAGCATATCATCGATAATAATACAAGCATTGTCTTCATTCTCATAATCTCTATCTTGCTAAATGAACTGATTGCGAAATTTATATACATATCTTCTAATTGCTTCATATATATTTTAAGCATTTTTAATGCCATCTATTTTTAATATGTCACCTTTTGTAAATTTGAAGGTTTAGATTATCGTAACATCAGTATCCTACTACTTACAATTACCATTTTTTCTAGCTATTTTCGTACTATTTTTAATCATGGCTAACCTTGGCATGGCAAATGGTGCTGTTTTTCAACTTGTTCCTCAACGATTTGCAAAAGATATAGGAATTATGACGGGTCTCGTTGGATGTGCTGGTGGTCTTGGTGGAACGGCTCTTATCCAAACCTTAGGTTATTCACAAGAGAAATTTGGTGGATATACAGAAGGGTTTTTAGTATTTGCAGCTATCGTACTTATCACTATCATAGGGCTTAGTCTTGTAAAAAAGAGATGGAGAACAACTTGGGGAGTAGAATCAGGAGGGATGATTTAGCATAGTTTTTCATTTTTTTTGAGATAATTGCTTAATTTTACTATAACACTTTTTACACTTATGTCATTTATATCTAAATTACTTCCATATCCATAAATATTACTAAGTTTTTTACAGTCTTGTAAATCTTTTTCTATTTTAGGATGATAAATCACATGATAATTTTCGCTTACTTCTTTTGGGTATGGAGTAAATCTTCCATAATGATTTCCGTTAGAGATGACAAATAAATTTGTCATCTCTAAGGCAATAGCAAAATGAGGAGCTGAAGTCTCATTTGCTATCATAAGATTTCCCTTATAGATGATATACAGTAATTCAAGTAAGGATGTTTTTCCTACTAAATCCACATAATCATCTTGAAAATATTTTGCAAATTCTAAAGCATCTATCTTATCACTAGGTGCTCCACAAAGGACGATTTGACAGCAATAATTATTTTTAAGATAACTAGCAATTTCAGCAAATTTTTTTATATCCCATTTTCTAAAACTAGCACTAGCACCTATAAATAATATCGCATAATAATTTGATAAATTAAAATCAAGTTTTTTATCTTTTAGTTTTATAATAGGTTTTATAATATCTAATTTTACATCAAGAAGGTTTTCAAAAAAATCTTTATTTCGAGTAAACTCAAACATTATATTTTCATCTGCTTTTATAAGTTCATCATAATATTTATCACTAATATTTTTTTGCCATTTCTTGATATTTGATACATCACCAATACTTCCAATTTTCAGCTTTGAGTGTAAAAGTTTCACAATATTATCCACAATAAAAAATTCTCTACTATACACAGGACTTAAAACGATTTCATATCCTACTGAGGTTATCTCTTGAAATTTTTTATATCTGTAAGCGAAGTCTTTACTAAACTTATTTCTATCTAGCCACAAAAATTTATCCACATAGTCACTATCAAGCTCTTCACTTAAACTTTTCCAAACATTATTTCCTAAAAGTGTAATCGTGTAATCTTTGTATTTTTCACTTTTTTTAAGAATTTCAATATAGTTTCTAAATAAAATATAATCTCCTATAGCATCAAGACGGATAAGTAAAAGAGAATTTTTTGTTATAATTTTTGTAGGTCTTACTAATAAATTTATAGAGTAATATAGTATATACTTGATTAATACTTTTATCTTTTGGATCATTATATTAAAATGCCCTACACTTTATTTCATAACTAAAAATTTGTGCTGATGACTTATGATATGAGCTACATGTAATTTTATTCCAAAAATTCTTGTTTGCAATATATATTTTTAAAAAAAAACTTCTTATAAAGGTTTTTATTTTTGATTGACTTCCTAAGGTACAGTCTATATCCAAAAAATCTACTTTATCAAATCCTGCGGCTTTTAATACATAATAAAGAGAACCACTTGTAAAAAGAGTAGTATGTGTCCAGTCTTCATATGCCCAATAGCTATCGGTGTTTGACTGAGCATTAGGAACAGCAACCAATAACTTACCATTCGTCTGCAAAAACTCTTTTTTTATTAAAACTAAAGTATCAATAATATTTTCTTTTGGAATATGTTCAATAATATGAGATAATATAATAATATCAAATTTAAATTGATATGGATTTTTCAACAGCTTTAAGTCTAGTTCTTTAACTTGTAAATTATTATTTTTACAATGTTTTATTGCAGAATTTTCTATATCTACACCATAAGCTTTTTTATAACCATCACTTTTTAGTGCTTGAAGTATTTGTCCTAAGCCACAACCATAATCTAGAATAGTCAAATTTTTATTTGACAACTCTTCTTTCATCCATCTAGGAATTATAGCTTTCTCATATACAGAAGCATCAATATTTCGATATTCAAAATAATTATTTTTTTGAATTTTTTCATTTATACTCATTTATAATTCCTCTTTAAGAGTGTGAAGTTTAACTTCATCATTAGTTTCTAAATCAATGATATTCATATCTTTGATTATATCTAATCTTTTACTAGCTCTTATATAAGTTAAATTTCCTTTCTCATCTCTTGACTCTTTTGCTTTTTGCTCATTAAATGTTTCTAAAGGTGTAGTAATTAACTCTTTTATATACTTTTTTGCATATTCTTTTTTTACAAAAAAAGCATCATTTCCAGCTTTTGTACAACCTATATACTCATAACCCTTACTTCTAGCAAGTGTATAAAGTGCTTGAATTGAAGCACCAAAGTATAAGTTAGAATGATGCTTTGTAGTTCTATTAAAATCTGCATCATAGGGAACTGTTAGTTTCAATTTGTTGCCAAATATCCAATTGTATTCACAAATAATAATAATTGGATTGATAGATACTATCGCTTTCCAAACATAATAGTCATTTCCATCAATGTCAATACTTAATAAGCCTACTTCTTTGTTATATTTATTAGAATTTATATATTTAGAAATTATTCCATCTATATTGGATTTCTCCTAAAAGCTCATAGTAATACCTCCATTTAGATACCTGTTTATAGGCTTTAGCAAGATTATATTTTAGTGATATTGAAATTACTCTTATATTTTAAATTAAAGTAACTGCGTAGGGACATATATCCAAATATTGAAAAAGGTTTTAGGAGAAGTTTATTATCTTCTGATGTTACGATAATCTAAATTCATAAAGTTTAAAAAGTGCTACAAATCTAAGCAACTTGTAATTCTTCAACTTTTTGGTAGGCGACTTTGAGAGCCTCAATATATATTTTTTCCTTAATGGCAAAGTGGTTCATTTTATAGTTTAATCGAAGTTTCTCAAGTTTTATAAAACCACGAACAGATAAGTGTATATGATTTCTTTGTGATGTTTCAACTTTTGTTGGAGAGTGTTCTATTTTTAAATTTTGTTTTAAAGATTTATGATATTCCTCTATTTTCCACCCTCTTTTGTAGATTTCAAGTACCTGATTGAAAGATAAGTCTATATCATTAGTAACAAGATATAAATAAGTAGATTCGCCATCATCGCCGTTTTTGACCACTTGCTTGATAAGTCTTAGAGGTTTTTTATAAGCTTCAAGATATATCAACTGACTACCACCACAATCCACTAAAAACTAAATTTCAAGAGTTGAGCGATAGAGTCATCTAAATCCCATCTATTGTTTATACTACCCCAATAAGTCAAGACAACATTTCCAAATTCCTTATTCACCTTATACTACCCCAATAAGTCAAGACAACATTTCCAAATTCCTTATTCACCTCTAACCTGTAACTTTATGAAACAGCTACTACATTTTCAGTATAGTTCTCATCATTTATTTGTAAACTCTCCAAGTAAACATTCATTGGTTTTTTATAGTTCAGTGTTTCATGAAATCTTTTATAATTGTAGAAGTCCATATAATCCGATACATCCTCTTTTAGTTCCTTAATTGTGTTGTACTGATTTAGATAAATTCTTTCAACTTTAGCACTTCTCCAGAACCTCTCAATACAAATATTATCAGTAGCTCTACCTTTACCATCCATTGAGATAGTAATGCCATTATCTTTAAGTGTTTGGGTGTGAATATAGCTAGTATATTGACTCCCTTGATCAGTATTAAATATCTCTGGTTTTTCATATTTAAGAAGTGCTTCATTGAGTACTCCCATAACAAGGTCAGTGTCCATTGTATTGGATATTTTCCATGAAAGAACAGCTTTAGAGTACCAATCAATGATAGCTGCAAGATAAACCATGCCACCATTGATTTTAATATAGGTAATATCTGTACTCCATACTTGATTAGCTCTTGTAATATTTATCCCTCTAAGCTTATAGGAGAACTTAGGATGTTGTATATTATCTAGAGTTAAGGAAATAGGCTCTCTTACAGCTAGTATAGCCTTTAATCCTAACTCTTTGCGATAACTCTGCACTGTGTTTAAACTTACACTGAAACCATTCTCTAGTAACTGGTAATGCACCTTCTTAGCTCCATATATTGGTATCTCTTCAAAGATAGATTTTATCTCCTCCTTGATGGTTTCTTTATGTTCGCTGACTACAGGTATATAGTAAAGCGAACTTCTACTAATATCTAGTATCGCACACTGTTGTACTACGGATAATCTCTTTAACTCGAAATTTATCATAGCCTTTTTACTAGATAAGTCCGAGCTTCTCAGCTTTCCCCGCATCCAGTTATTCTCCACTGTTAATTGTCCTACTGTTTTTGCGTATTCATCTATTTTTTCTTGAAGTTTTTTAGTTTCATCTTTATACTCTTTTACAACTTTGGAAGGTTCCATTGCCATCTCTGCATTCTCTAAAAATAGCTTCTTCCAGTTTTTGAGATTATTGGGTGTAATACCATTATCTTTAGCTATTTCTATAAGAGTTTTTTCCTCTTTAAGAAGCTCTAAAACCAATTTTGTTTTTAGCTCTGTTGAATAAGTTGTCCGTTTTCTGCTCATCTTTCTACCCTCACTTTATTATTCTTATTTTATCGTATATGAAATAAAAACTTTTGAAATGTTGTTTGGTTTTCTTGGGGTAGTATAAAAACTAATTTTGCTTTAAATTCTGCACTATATGTTTTTCTTTTTGTACTCATAATTATTTATCCCTATTTTTTGTATTCTTATTCTATCATTTGGAATAAGAATACTTGGTTAATTGGTTTGTTTTTCTAGGGACATTATATATAATTGCAAAATTAAAATTATTTATGTCTTATTACTTATATTTATAAATACTCTAAATAATAAAAATCAAATTATTGTCCATCTCTAACACACCTAACTTGATTTTCATATTTTTTTTTAACACTATTGTTAATATGTCCATCTTTAAAATCGGCATACCATGCCTTCGTACCGACAAGACTACTAGAAGACCAATAACGAACAAATTGAATTTGTTTAAAACCATCAACTATAAATGGAGAATACTCTCTTTTAACTATGCTTTCTAATTCATTTATATTTGGAAGTCTCCAATCATTATATTTTGCTAGTGTCAATTCCTCACATCTTTTTATGGCTATTTTCCATTTTGCAACTTTCCCTGTGGCATTATCTTGCCACATTAAGTTTGTTTTTGTGTCTAGTATGACATACTTTACATCATCTCTTAAAATCTGAGCTTGTATTAAATTAAGCCCCATTATCATAAAAAGAATTATTTTCATTTACTTTTCCTGTTATTTTATTTTTTTCTTAATTCCGAACACATCTAACATAACACATTTCATTTTTATTTTTTGTAGAGACATCCCCATTACGGAAGTATATAGACCACGCTTGATGATACTTCTCCACCATATTAGAAGACCAGTAATGTTCAAAAGATGTATTTCTAAAGACTTTATCTATAGATGGTGTATTCCTGCCATACTTCACAATGCTTACTAACTCTTTAGTTGTTGGTAGTCTCCAATCAGTAAAAGTACTTATACTTAATTCAGAACAATAAGTTGCAGCTGTAGTTCCATTTGTATTATGACATGAAGAACTTAAACTATTTAAAATACAGTTATCATAATGATTGTTTGTTAGCCATTGTCTTTTTACTTTCTTTGCATCGCTATTATCTTGCCATATAAGTTTTGTTAGATTATCTATTACTATTTGTTTCGTATCATCTCTTGTGTAGCTAGGTAATATTCCAACTTGGTAATGTCCATCATCTTTTATTTTAGTGTTTGTACTTCCATTATCATCATAACTTGTAATTTGTCCTGTTTTTTTGATGTAAACAAACTTCTCAACAACAGCTTCCTTGTAATGAACTGGATAAAGATTCATTATATCTGTTATGGTATTTTTAGCCATAGAAATATTTGTATCTCCTGATGTTGAAATCGCTATTGCACCTGAAATTCCATCTTGACTTATGGTGTGTCTATAAAAAACAGTATCGTTATAGTCACTTCCACTTGCCGTTCCTATTATTCCGGTACCTTTTATCACATAATTTGAGGCACCATCCGTTGATATAGTACTTTTGTTTATACTTTTGTTAAAGTATATATATAGCTTATCATCTTGTATTAGCTTAGTGCGGTTATTATCATATACTGCTGATTTTATATAAAGTTGTGTAGTGTCTGCTACATCTGTTATATTTATATTAAGAGATACCTCTAAACTATCTCCTGCCATATTGGTAGCCACTGCGGTAAGATTATAATCTCTTGCACTTTCATAGTCTAAACTAGCATTACTAGCTAGGGTAATAGTTCCATCATTGGCTACACTAAAGTTTAAAGCACCTCTTCCTTTTAAGCTTATACTTGTTATGTTAGTATCTCCTACATCTATAATGGCTACATTCCCTATTACAAAACTAGCGTTTACATCTTCTTTTACCTTTATTTTCGTACTTGTTAGTATTGGGACTATTTCTCCTACGTCCATTATACTTATAATTAGTGCTTGTGAAGTACTTAAATTCCCATCACTTACACTAAGTGTGATAGAGTACGAGGTTTTCCCTGATTCATAGTCTGGGGCGGTTTTAAATGTAACTACACCAGAACTCGAATCAATGTTAAAAAAGTTTGCATCAACCCCACTAAGTGAATAAATAAGTGTATCTGTAGCAGTTGCTGTAAATACTATTGTTTGATTTTCTGCTACACTATGAGGGGATACTGATGTTATTACTGGTGCATTATTCCCTGAAACTACTGAGATTACTGAGCTTATGGGGGGTGTTATAGTCGGAGTTTGTGTTATAGGAATTATCGGAGGGCTTATATGTTCGTCTAAATCTAAAATAGTTATAGAGACTGTTTGACTAGTACTTAAATTTCCATCACTTACCTCTGCTATGATATTGTATAGTCTTTTTCCTGATTCATAGTCTGGTGCTGCTTTAAACGTAACTTCTCCTGAGCTTTTATCAATGTTAAAGTAATCGACATCCTCACCTCTCAATGAGTAGCTAAGGCTGTCATTGTTTCTATCTATTGCTTTGATACTAAATGCTGTTGTTTGATTTTCCTGTATATTTAGACTTAAACTTGATTGTATTGATGGGGCAGTATTTAGTGGGATTGTTTCTATTAAATCTAAAACATTCAGAGCGACGGTTTGACTAGTACTTAGACTTCCATCACTTACAGCTACTGTGAGAGAATATGAAGCTTTACTTTCATAGTCTGGAGCTGTTTTAAAGTTTACTACTCCTGTAGTTTTATCTATACTAAATTTATCAGAATCAATTCCACTAAGAGAGTAGGTAAGCGTATCATTGTTTTTATCTGTTGCGACTATAGTAAATGCTGATCTTTGATTTTCCTTAACACTTACAGTAGATGCGGATGTGATAAGTGGAGGAGACTCCCTTGTGGGAGAAGCATCATTTTTTATATCTAATTCTATCAAAGTAGTTTCTAAGTGTTTAAGAGCATCTGTTTCGTTTACTAAAGGTACATCTCCTAAGAGAGTTTGTATATCTGTATCAAAGCTAAGAGATTTGAAATCTATCTTTCCTAGAGTTTTTAAACGTTGTTTATTTATCTCTATACCATTACTTACATTTTTATCAGTATCTAGTGTTTGGACAAGTTGTGCAAAGTTTAGGGCTGCTTCTTTGTTGTTTGGAAAAAGGCTAAAAGGTGTTATATATTTAGTTAATTGAGCTGAACTTGTAGTTCCTATAGGAAGAGTCACTGTATCATTATTTTCACACGTGAGTTCTCCTTTAGTATTTGTTGTACCAGTTTTTCCTGAGCTACAGATATAGTCTAAGCCTGATATTACACTATCTATCATTATGGATGTTTTTGGATTTTTAAGTTCTTTTTGTGTTTTAGAAGAATCGTTTGAGTCACTACATCCTAAGAGAAGAAACAATGAAGCGCTTAGAAGAGTGATAAAAACTAATTTAAAAATATCTCCCTTTACTCGTAATTTATTTATCATTTTTTATCCTTTTTAAAAAATTATTATAAAAATTTTGATTTGAAAAGAGTTATATCTTAAAAAGTTATAATATAAATGGCTATAACTATTTTAAATTTACTATCTACAAATAGAAAATAGCTAAGTAAATTGAGAATTAAAATACTTTGCTATAATCAAGTCTAAATAGTAGCATATAATTTAGGATAAATAATGAAATTAAAAGAACTACCCTTATAGATGTCTACTTTAAGGGTTATTATTGAATATTATTTTTAAGCTTTGGTAGATAATTTAACATGCAACTTCAAGAAAAGATTATCTCTGCTATCAATAAATTTCTTGCAGAACCTAGTGAACCTTTCTTCAGTTATTGTTAAATTAGAATTTTTTTTGGATTGTGAATTTGAACATATTTTTATCCGTCTTTTGTAATGATAGTCATTAACTCTTTTAAAATGTCTTCACATTTATCATTATCTATTTGACATGTTCCTGCTGCATTATGTCCACCACCATTATATTTTAGCATTAGTTCACCCACATTAGTTTTTGAGCTTCTATCAATGATAGACTTGCCAGTTGCAAAAACAGTATTTTGCTTTTTAAAACCCCACAGTACATGAATAGAGATATTTGTTTGAGGAAACATTGCATAAATCATAAAACGATTTCCAGGAAAAATTATCTCCTCATCTCGTAAGTCAAGAACAATCAAATTCTTATCAATTGTTGAACATCGTTTTAGTTGGTCTTTAAATTCTACGGAGTACTTGTTAAACAAATCTATTCTTTCTTTGACATCTGGGAGTTGCATAATATCATCGATACCATGATCATGACAATAATCAATCAGATTCATCATAAGTTCATAGTTAGCAATTCTAAACTCACGAAAACGTCCAAGACCTGTACGAGAATCCATTAAAAATGAAAGTAAATCCCAACCTTGTGGATTTAAAATATCTTCTTTTGAAAACTGTGCGGCATCCGCTTTATCAACAGCTAACATCATATCTTCTTTAATCATAGATAAATCGTTATCTTTGACATAATAATCATATATGACACGAGCAGCAGAGGGAGCATCAGGAATTATAATATGGTTATCCGCTTTAGCATTACGAATAGACTCACTCTCATGATGATCAAACACTAGATGTGCATTTGCCACATAAGGAAGATTTGTGATGATGTCATTTTGAGTAATTTCTATCGTACCGTCTTGCATATCTTTTGGATGTACAAACTTGATTTCATCAATTAACTCTAACTGCTTTAAAATTACAGCACACACTAAACCATCCATATCACTTCTTGTGACTAAACGAAATTTTCCACTCATAGTATTATCCTAATTTTTGAATAATTATACTATAAAATAAGATAACTATTTAGTAACAATTGCAAAACTCATATCTAAAATCTCTCTATGTTCTTTGATGAACTTGTTTAAATCTTTGAGTTTTAGTTTTTTGATTTTTTCTAACTCTTTTAAAGAATGACCTATTTCTTGACCTATGTAATACTCCATAAAAGTACGGTTTAATCTTTGGCTCATAGTTTCAACTCTAAGTGGCTCACTGCCTAATAAAAACTTTTTCGTTTGCTCTAATTCATCTTGGCTTACACCTTTTTGCACAAACTTTTTAAACACATCGCTCACTGTTTTCTTTGCTTCTTCCATAGACTCTAACTTTGTCTGTAAATAACCTGTCATATGAGAACTAGCCTTACTTACACTCACTCTAGTATAAGCAGAATAGGCAAGTCCTCTCTTAACTCTAATCTCTTCCATTAAACGAGATCCAAAACCACCTGTACCTAAAATAAAAGTAGCTACTCTAGCCTTATAATAGTCCTTATCATTCACTTTCATATTATACGGTGAACCAAAATAAACATAGGCTTGTTCTGTTTCTCTTTTTAAGATACTTGTATGAGGTTTCTTAACAACTTGGTAGTTTTTAGTTTCAGTTTTTTTACCCTGAGTCATTGAACTAATTATCTGTATAATTTTTTCTTTTGTGGTTTTAAAGTCTATGTCACCACCCAAAACAACTATAAGTTTTGAACTCACTATATTTGATTTAATAAACTTCTCTACATCAAAAAGTTCTATATTTTTTACACTCTCAAGAGTTCCAGAAGATGGGTTTTCTAGGACGCTTCCTTTAAAAAGAACTGCTTTGAGCTCATTTGACGCTATATAATCAAAATCATTTTCTTTTCTACTAAGAGAACCCATAGTTATGGTTTTTACCTTCTCCAATGCTTCTTTTGTAAAATTTGGATCTTTTAAAAGAGTATCAAAATAATCTAGAGCTTTAGAGAAACTTTCTTTTAAAGAACCAACCTCCACAACAAAAGTTTCAAGTCCAGTAGATGAAGAGATATGAATAGCTTGAGATTCTAGTATCTCTGCAAAAGCTGATGAACCTAATTTTTTCGTACCCTCATTCATCACTCTAGCACTCATTTTTGCCAAGCCTGCCTTATCTACATCTTTTATACTCCCAGCATCTGTAAATACAAACTGCATTGTTGCGAGGGGGAGTCTTTTATCTTCTTCATAAATTAAAGGGATTTTTAAACCATTTACCTTAATATATTCTATACTTGTTGCCATAATTATCTGTCCTAATATTAATATCGTTATTATAAACTTTTTCATTTAAACCTACCTGTTTTTTTTAAATTATACACTTTTACCCCTTTAAAGTAGCCTATTCCAATACTAAACAATCCTTAATAAACCCATATTCCAATCTTACCATAGAGAAGAGCATCAAAGCCTCAGCTAAATTTTGAGTTGTATCAACAATTTTTCTACCTATATTTTGAACTTTATTAAGATGAAGAATATTGATTACAATACTTCTTAAAATTGAAAAACTAAATGCACCTTTATTAATTTTGCATCTATCTTCATTAAGTGCTGTATCTTTATAAAAGTGCATTGTCTCAACACTCCACTCTTGGAGTATCTTTTGCAAAAATGATTCTGCACTATCTGTATCATTTGAGATATAGTAATGTGTCTTTGTCTCTTTGCAATTAACAATTTTATCAACTCTGATTACTGAATGAATAAAAACACCATCCCATGGATATATACAGTTTTGATACACATATATATTTCTTTGTATGAAATCATTTGATTGTTTAATTTCCATTTGAAAACTTGAATCGATAGAAGAAGCTTCCTCTATCTCTTTAGCTAGCGACAGTAAAGTTTTTTGATTCTTTTTTACTTTTGCTATAAACTTTGAACCGCTACCAGATGCCTTTTTAAGAGTTTTTTTGTGTGTTTAAAGCATCAAAGCCATAACTAAATGTCTCATCAAGCTCACCTATTAGTTCTTGAAATGCTGGTATCTCATTAGACTTTTTGTCTATCTCTTTATGGGCAATAATTAATTTTGTTTCTGCTAAAACTGCAGATAAAACAGATACTGCATTATCTTTAGCATTTGCACTTCCTCTTAGAACTTTACCATCTACGGCTGCTACTGCATGTGCTGGTATATCTATAAAAATTCGTATCCATCTGCGGAAGGCTTTTTCTAATTCAATCTTATCAACTATTTCAAAAAAGTCATACACTCTTGATTTTCCTGGGGCTTTAAAAAATTCTACACCTAATAGTTTTTTTATCTCTTTTCGTTTACCGTTATTCTTCATCCATTGATGTATTTCAATTGGATTCTTTGCACCCATCAGAATTGCAATTACCGATAAATACATCATCATAGGTAAACTATATTGTCTCGCTTGTTCTCTTCCTTGCTCTGATATTTCCTCTTTAAAAATTTCTAATAATTTATTGCTCATTTTTGCCCCTTTTAGAGCTATAAGCAAATATTATTCTTAGTATCGGAATGGGCTACCTTTAAAGAATTGATTGACTTTATTATTTAATTGTATCAAACAGTCATCGTGATTAGTATGTTTTTTGCATAGACTTGCAATTTCATCATGTAATAATACTTCTTCTTCTTTATTTCCCCAGTTAATAGACTTAATTAAGGTATACTAGAAATTGGTTTTTCTGAAAACTCTACAATGTTATCCTTTACTACACCATTATGAACAAGCCAACCAAAGACTCTTTTATTATTTAGTAAAGCAAGTATTATAGTATATACTTTCTTTTATCTTATCTTTTTTAAATAATGTCCTTACATCTTGAGTATAGCCTATTCCAATACTAAACAATCCTTAATAAACCCATATTCCAATCTTACCATAGAGAAGAGCATCAAAGCCTCAGCTAAATTTTGAGTTGTATCAACAATTTTTCTACCTATATTTTGAACTTTATTAAGATGAAGAATATTGATTACAATACTTCTTAAAATTGAAAAACTAAATGCACCTTTATTAATTTTGCATCTATCTTTATTAAGTGCTGTATCTTTATAAAAGTGCATTGTCTCAACACTCCACTCTTGGAGTATCTTTTGCAAAAATGATTCTGCACTATCTGTATCATTTGAGATATAGTAATGTGTCTTTGTCTCTTTGCAATTAACAATTTTATCAACTCTGATTACTGAATGAATAAAAACACCATCCCATGGATATATACAGTTTTGATACACATATATATTTCTTTGTATGAAATCATTTGATTGTTTAATTTCCATTTGAAAACTTGAATCGATAGAAGAAGCTTCCTCTATCTCTTTAGCTAGCGACAGTAAAGTTTTTTGATTCTTTTTTACTTTTGCTATAAACTTTGAACCGCTACCAGATGCCTTTTTAAGAGTTTTTTTGTGTGTTTAAAGCATCAAAGCCATAACTAAATGTCTCATCAAGCTCACCTATTAGTTCTTGAAATGCTGGTATCTCATTAGACTTTTTGTCTATCTCTTTATGGGCAATAATTAATTTTGTTTCTGCTAAAACTGCAGATAAAACAGATACTGCATTATCTTTAGCATTTGCACTTCCTCTTAGAACTTTACCATCTACGGCTGCTACTGCATGTGCTGGTATATCTATAAAAATTCGTATCCATCTGCGGAAGGCTTTTTCTAATTCAATCTTATCAACTATTTCAAAAAAGTCATACACTCTTGATTTTCCTGGGGCTTTAAAAAATTCTACACCTAATAGTTTTTTTATCTCTTTTCGTTTACCGTTATTCTTCATCCATTGATGTATTTCAATTGGATTCTTTGCACCCATCAGAATTGCAATTACCGATAAATACATCATCATAGGTAAACTATATTGTCTCGCTTGTTCTCTTCCTTGCTCTGATATTTCCTCTTTAAAAATTTCTAATAATTTATTGCTCATTTCTGCCCCTTTTAGAGCTATAAGCAAATATTGTTCTTAGTATCGGAATGGGCTATGTTATAGCTATAAAAATAAAGGTGCAAAATTTGTAGCTTATACATTAGACTTCTTGCAAAACTCCTATATACCTCAGAGAGCTAAGAAGTACTAAAATTGTGTAAAACAAATTTTTATTCCTAGCCTAATCTAAGGGTAAAATATTTTTTTATGCAAGGTTAGTACTTAGTATCCCTTCCATAGGACACTTTATAGAGAGCCTTACTCAGCGTTAAAGAACCCCAACCGTAGCTTTGCAAGAAGTCTATTATGTAAAAGTAGATGAGACAGTATATCTTGCAGGGATAAAAATGATTGATGAGACTATAGTATTAAATGCTATAAAAGATATAAATCCATAAAAAAAGGACACCTAAAAGTACACCTTTTAAAAACATAGCTACTTTAAGCCCCTACAGTAGGCAAAACTTGCACAATCAAATTAATGGGGATAAACTTACTCAATGCTATGATTTAACAGTAGAGAGCCTAAGAGAGAAGCGATTAAAGAGAGTCGGGAAATGAAAGAAGCAGATAAACATAAAATAGGTTGCTAAATATCGGAATTCCGACATTTAGCAATAAAGCACTACCTTGCCCTATTTAATCTAATGGTGTAGAAAACACACCATAAAGTATTTGCACCCAAATGCTGCGGCACAAAGAACTATCAACTTGGTGTTAAGAGCTGAGATATTTTTCAGAGGTAAAAAAAGTATTTATTGCTGAGAGGGTAGATAAGGGGTTTGAAAAGTTTTCTTAAAGTAGCTTATAAAGCCCTAGTTTACGAGTAAAATAAGCCCGAAGGCTTATTTTATAGGCGTGATTCGTAACGTCTCATCATATAAAGACGCTTGAGCATTTTCTTACGAGAAGCTATTTTGAATTTCTTACGCTTTTCAGTTTCAGTTTCATGAAAACGTCTAGCACGAGCTTCAGTAACGATTAAGTTACGATCAGTCTGCTTCTTGAAACGGCGGTAAGATGCATCAAAATTATCATCACTACGTAGTACTATACCTGGCATATCACATCACCCACTTTCTTTAAAATTTTGTCGAGTTAGAATTGTATCTAACTTTAACTAAAAGAAAGGTATAAAAATATTATAAATTTTAACTTATAAATTTTACTAAAACCATTCCTGCAAATTTATCTTTTGAGTAGTATTCAACTCTATATATAAATCCTCGTTTATCAATTGAAAATCTTTTAGCAATTTGATTCTTACTTATATTAACATCGGTTTCGATTTTTTTCTTGTTGGTATAACCGATAACATTTACCCTAAATTTTTCATCATACTTTACTAAAAAATTCTTTGAAACATTCACGATTGTGCCAAATTCAATATCTTGATGCTTACCATCTATTAAAAAACCTACCTTTGCCCTTTCATCATTATACTCTTGATAAGATGCTTTTAGCTTCGAAAGCCTTCTGTTTCCATAATGGATTGTATAAATATTTCCTTTTTTTACTATCATCATCAGAGGGTTACTGGCTTTAAAATCAACAATTTGACCTTTTTTAATAGGAAAATATTTTAAAAAACCTCGAATTTCACTCATAGGTAATTTAATTCTATCTCCATAAAGCGATATATATATATCATTGTTAATAGCCGCATAAACCCCATTAGAATCCATCTTAAATTTTCGTTTGTACTCTATTCCCATGATATTCATATATTTTTCTAATGCTAAGAGGTGGTAATACACTCTATTGTGTGTTGGTAAACTTTTACTTGCTTCATTTCCAAAAGCAGCTTTACCATTGCTAATGGCAAAATAAGTAAGTGTTTTTTCCATCTCTTTATCACCCTCTTTTGTTCGAGTGTTATGAACATGATACTTATGTTCCTCTTTTAAAAGGTTTGCATTAACATATTTTACAACTTCATCGGAAATTTTTTTTAAATGACCATATCTTTTAATATTTAATTTTGTTTGATCTATGATAGAGCATTGTCCCCATCTATAAGGAGAGTGTAAATTATCAATATATTTTGGTCTATAATAACCACTTCCGTCATGAAGATTTACAATTAATCTCACTCTTTCATCTTTTATATAACTCTTAATTCTTTGGATTGTGTTATATTCTGGATCTTTTTTAGAAAGTGTTGCAAACTTTCTATTCATATCTCCATAAGGACCTCGACTTCTTTTGATAATGCTATAAAAATTCAAATTGGGAACAATCCATACCGAACCTTTTGTAATCTCGTAATGAGTTGAAAGTAGTGAGGCAGATATAAATCCACCTGGTTCATCACCTTGAATCCCTCCTATAACAAGAAGCGTATTATTGTCATCCACCCCTTTTTTAATGAGGTCAAAATTAAAGGTGTTATTAGCTTCGAGAGTAATTATAATAAAGGTAAGTAAGAAAAATTTATATAACTTCAACATGCCACGGTTCAAATCGAACGCCATCACTATTATTTTTTTTATATCTCATCCCTATATAATCTAGTTTTATCATCTTATTAAATTCGTCGGTCGATGCAAAATCTGCTGTAAAATTTTTATATCCCCACCCTTTCCTACCAACATCGAAATCACTTATAGTATGATAAGAATAAGCAGGAGGTGCTATGCTCCGTGAAGCCTTAGTCATATTTCCTTTTGAATTGTAAATTTTATTCACATAAAGGCTCAGTTGCTTGACAACATTTCTTACACCTGATGTAAGAATTAAGGTATCTCCCACATCTTTTTTTAAGTTATAGTAATCTTCTAATGCCTTACCTTTAAATATAAAGTGACCTGTATAAGGAATTTTTTTTACTTCTTTATTTGAAACTTTATTGTTTATATTAAAGCATGTTCTTTCCCCATAAAAACCATAAGAGCTAGGTTCTTCATTAAATAACTTGTCAATTAACTCTAGTTCCTTTTTTGTAAATGCTCCTATTTGAGAGTAGTTTCTTGCATAAAATAATGTTTCTTTAAATGAAATAAGATTAAAATTTCCAAAACCAACATACTTTTTCACATCTTTGAGTCTAGTATTTACCCTTACAAGTAATTTCCACTCTTCTCTAGTCAAGTAAATATCTGTAGTATTACTCATTAAATCATTAACGAAAATAGGGCTTAGCGCGATATAGCCTAAAAAATTTCTTCTTTTCATAGAGACATTATATCAAAAATTTTACTAAACAATAAATATTATTCCTTACTTTATACTAATTCATTGCAATAATAAATTTATTCTCTTCTTCTTTGACTATAAATTTGTGCTTAGAACAAAAATCATTATTCATCATATCCTTCATCTCTATACTTTTTAAAAGTGCTTCATCTTTTGAATCTAATAAAATTACCGATTCTATATCACTTCTTTTAAAACAGCCACACTCTTTCTCAACTATAATTTTAAACATATTTTTTCCTTTAGATTTTGAAAAATTATCTTAATATTTCTTTCAATAAACTTCTTCTAGTATCAATCATTATCTTTTAAAAATACATTAAAATTTTATTTACTTGCTTTAAGTACATCTAATTTAGGAAATGTAAAAACAGCATTTCTATAAACCTCGACATCATCTCTGTCTAAGGAGAAAGCTCTTATCTTAATAGGAATAACCGTATCTCCTCGCTTATTCTCCGATAAAATTTCTGTTGTCCTAAGAATAACAACTTTTTTCTTTCTCACACCAGGAACTGCTGTAAATTCTTTTGTAGGTTTAGCGATAATAATTTTACCCTCCATCCCTTTTGGTGGAATCACTTCAAAATAAAATTTCATTGTTTCATTTTGTGTATTTTGCAGTAAAAAGACGTAGGCATTATCAACCCTTACTTTACCATCTGGCATCAGTTTTGTAGAGTAAAGTCTTGTTTCTTTATTAATATTTAACAACATATTTTCTTTCGTTGAACCCATCATTCCTAAAATAACCATAAGACCAATAAGTAAAGCTATATAGCCTAAAATTTTTCCACGAAAAAATTGAGTCTTACCTTTTTTATCAATTACTTCATACTCACTTGACCAAGTCACTAAAGATGGTTTTCCAAGTTTTCCCATAACGGTAGTACAAGCATCAACACATTCAAGACAGTTAATACACTCTAATTGTAAACCTTTACGAATATCAATATGTGTAGGACAAATTGTCACACAGGCTTCACAAGTAGTACACTCAGCATGAGATTCATCCACTTGAAGGTCTTTTTGTTTTGTGTATTGCTTATCATGATTTTCATCATAAATATGCCCACCACGGTTTGTATTGTAAAGAGACATAACAGTATGTTCATCATATAAAACAGATTGAATACGTGAATAGGGGCAAATATAAGCACAAAAATCTTCTTTTAAAAATACAATGTCGTATACAAGAAATAAAGAAATCCCTGTCATTATCCCTATAAGTGTCCAATGATTTTCATAATCAGCTAAATATACAAAAAAATCTTCTGGAGGAACAAAAAACCAAAGAAAGTTTGATGCAGCTAAATAACTGGCAAAAAAAGCGATGAGTATTGCTATAACTTTTTTAACCTTGTTTTTAGTTAAAGTCATATCTGGTTCTTTTTGCTTGTTTTTAATATTTTTACGCATTCCAAGAATTTTAGTTTCTATCAAGTCACGGTAAATTGCTCGAAAAGCCGTTTGAGGACAAACCCATCCACAAAATACACGCCCACCCATAGCTGTCATACCAAACACTGCAAGAAACATAAACATAAGTAGGAATGGCATGAGGTATAATTCTTGCATATCAAACTGAATAAAGGCTAAATGCAACTTGAGTTTATCAAAACTAAGAAGAAAGAAATGATTTCCATCAACTGTTATCCATGGAAGAACTAAAATAAATACTGTTGCTATAAAATACACATAGTATCGCTTAATTCTCCATTTCATTGGTATTTTATATGCTTGTATTTTTTCACTCATCACTTTACCCCTTCTTCATTTGGACAAACTATAGAATTAATTAGTTCATCTTGCGAATTTTCTGATACCTCTACTAATAAAGAACTCAGCACAACTTGTTTTAACTCACGAGAATCAATATAGTCTTTGAGTGAACTTCTACTCACATTTAAGCTTCTCGCCATTTCGCTAACACTCTTTTTTTCTTTTATAAAAATAATAATCTCTGAAATATATTGATCAAACTTAGAGCTAGATTTACTACCCTTAGGTCTGCCTATAAGTTTTTTATCTTGTACTTGTAAGGTTTTGCGAAGTTGATCAAGCAAGGCAAAAATCAACATTGATTCACTTTGTCTCGTTATTATAACAGATTGTTTTATAAAATGAACCTTTGCATGGTGTTTTAAAAGACAAGAAAACATTTCTGTTACATCTTCCATATTAGAGCTTAAAACCCATGTATCATAGATAAGGACTGTTGCTTCTTCTTGTGATTGAAAGTTCCTTGTTACATGAGTTCTTTCATCTAATCTTTTGTTTTGTGAGATATAATCTATAAATTCTTCATCAATTTTTATATTATTTGCAATTGCATAAGCATTAATGACTTTAAGCTGTTCTCCTGCTGGATGAAAATATTTATCTGCTCTTATGTAGGCTATAGTTTTCATTTTAACGGTTAAACTCCATTTATATAAGGTTTATCCGTCATTATAGTTAAAGATAATGATTAAAGTCAAGTATTTTTTATTTTTCTCGTCATTAAGACAATTATTTATAAAATTTTATCTTTGAATAATTTATAATATTTTTTGGGTGTAAACTAAATACCTCTAAAGAATTTGAAGTATTTTTTTGATTAGAAATACCACTTATATATAAAATAAAATGATTTAGATTTTCAGCGTTGAAAACATATTTTTTATTATCTGATAGTAATTCAATTATTCTATCATTTTTAATATTACTGTAAACAAGCAGAGGTATTTCATATTCATCTTTATAGGCAGGGAGATAACCATGACCATTTTTATTATTATTTATAACTTCACCATGGTCTGATACATATAGAATGAGAATTTTTTGATTTAACTTAGTAAAATGATCAAATATCTTTGAAATAATATAATCAGTGTAATATATAGTGTTGTCGTATTCTTCAATTATATTCTTTGGATTTTTATACAAAATATTTTTATTATCACACCTTGTAGTGTATCTAAAATGTGAACCAAGAAGGTGCATTACATATAATTCTTTATTATTATTTAATATACTTTTTTCTAAATAATCTGTAATTACTGCATCTGTTGTCATGTTATTTAAAAAAAGTGCTGTATCTGATTCTCTTGCAATATTTGTTATAGAGTCTTCATGCTCTCCAACCTTTCCTTGATTTGTAATCCAATATGTCTGGTACCCATATTCTTTAAAGCTTGTAATTATTGATTGAGATGTGCTATATTGTGTAAACCAATTAGAAACATTTGCATCTGTAAAAAACATTGGTACAGAATATCTAGTTTGATTTGAAGGAGCGATAGCTTCAAACAAATAGAGTTGATTATTTTTTAATAGATTTGATAAAAATGGTGTGGTGTTTTTATCGTAACCATAAATATTTAAATGATTTTTGTTTGAAGATTCACCTTGAATAATGATTATCTTATCGTATAAGGATAAGCGATCTTTTTTTACAGTTATTTTTAAATTTTTCAAATATTGAGTTCTTTGAAGAATTGACTCATTCATTTGAGCTGTTTTAAAATAATATTTTATAATTTTAATTGGTTCTTGATTTTGAAGTATTATTATAAATAAAATTGCAATAGATAAACTGAATTTTTTTAAAACTTTATGCTTATAATTAGATTTTATAATAAACCTAAATAAAAACAAGAGTATTAAAAAGCTATACAAAATAAAAAGATAATCCCTATAATCAACATATGTACTTAAATATTCAAAAATTTCATAATTAGGTGATTGTAAAGATACATTCATCCGAGATGATAAATCACCGGTATAATTTCCCCAATGTATTACAATATTTAGTACAAAAATATTGATTAAATTTAAGTAAATTATGAATATGGAAAATAGTACTTTACTTAATTTTGATATTAATACTAAAAAAATCAATAATAAAATAAGGAGAGTAGTATGTTTTAAAGATGGAGAAGTTACTAACTGTGGAGTGATTGTAAGTATGACTAAAAAAATACTTTTATATAAAAAAAATTTATTCTCATATAATTCTTGTTTAATTTTTAAAATCATTTATTCTCGACATATAAGAGTAATATTGCGTCCAACTCTTCTGCATAAATAATCTCTTTTTTAAGAAGTAATTTTGACAAACTTTCAATAACATTCCAATTTTCATTTACTAGATTTGTAATATTTTTTTCACCCTCAAGCATCCATCTCTCAAGTGCCATTTCGATTTTTTCATGATAATGACTTGTATCCTTAGTGCTTATAGATTTTGCGTCCATAACACCATTGATATTGATATACCCTACCTCTTTGTCCATTCCATAATGAGCGATGGCGGTATAGGCATCACAAGTTGCTTGTTGTATGTCATTTGATGCACCTGTGTCTATACCATCTACATCACCAAAAAGTTTTATTTGTGCTGTTCTTCCAGCTAAAGCTATACATATTTTATCTTTAAAATCTTTTACCGTCATGTTATCTTGAATATCATTGTAATTATGTGAAATAAAATGCTCCACCTTATTTTTAGGCGTTAAACTTACATACTCTATATGCAGATGTGGCATCAAGATTTTAGATATAACTGCATGTCCTGCCTCATAAATAGCAGTTTCTTCAAACATCTGTTGGGGAGAAAGGTATGACTGTCTTTCGCCATACTTGATGGCATTAATTTGCTCGATTAAAATATCTTGCGTAATCGCAAATAATCCGTGTCTCAAACAATAAAAGGAGGCTTCTTTACCTACGAGTTCAAGTTGAGCTCCTGATAATCCAGCCGTATACATAAGGAGCTTGTTTATATCAAACTCCCCACTAACAGGTTTTTTCTCGATGACTTTATTTAAAAAATACTTTCTAGCATCTTTATCAAGGTTATTAATCTCTATGTGAATTTCTATTCTTCCTGGTCTAATAATTGCGGCGTCAATATTATCTTTAAAATTTGTTGCCGCAACTACGAAGACATTTTCGCCATTATTATCGCTAAATCCATCCATTTCAGAAAGGAGTTTGTTTATAGGCACTTCTCTACCGCTTTTTCCATCCCGTTTTCCTATAGTGTCTATCTCATCTATAAAAATAATAGCAGGTGCATACTCTTTAGCTTTTGCAAAAATTTTTTTTGTTTTTTCAGGGTCGAGCAACTCTAAGCCTGTTACAGAGATAAAAGGCAAGTCGGCTTCTTTGGCAAAAGCTTTGGCTAACATCGTTTTTCCAGTACCAGGAGGTCCAAAAAGCAACATGCCTTTTGGTGGTGAGATGTGAAAACTTTCTAAGCGTTTAGGTTCTTTAAAAAAGTTAATAACCTCACGAAGTCTTTGTTTTGCCTTATGATGACCTGCTATATCATCAAAAGAGATATTTGGTATATCAAACACAAGCCCATCTTCACTAAAGTCTTTGATTCTTGTAACCTGTTTAAATTTACAAGTATTCATTTTGTAAGTGATTACACCGTTTTTATCGCTGATACTATCATCAATTTTAAGTGTTATATTTTTTCTAAAAAGTTCTTTTACTAGCATCTCATCTTCTATAAGAGGGTTCACTATATCGTTTAAATATTGTAAGCAAGTTTTAGATAAAGAGACTTTTATCTTAGTATATTTTTTACTTGAATCACCACTCATCATATACTCTATGATAGCATTAAAAAATGTTGTGCTTACCTTGTCTTTGATACGCCTTGCATCAAGTTCTGGTGCGAAGTTTAGTATCTGAATTTTTAAGAACTTGTCAAAATTATTTGCCTCGTCAAACTCAATCTCATACTTAGCTTTAAACTCATCCTTATAAGTTAAAAATACTTTTTTTGCGATATTTGCATAGGCATCATAATCAAGCTTGTTAAACAAAACGATGTGAGCTTGTGAAAACCTAGAAACAAGCTCTGGGAGAATGGCTTGTTGCATCCCACCACTTCTACTATCTCTCTTTTTTTCTCGTCTAATGGCTTCGAGTATCATAGATTCAGCTTGAATATAATCATGTTTTATGAGGTCTTTAAATCTACTATCAAGATAAAGTTCTTTCCCTAAACTTGTGGTAATAATAAATATCGCCTCTGTAAAGTCTACAATGTAGTTTGCGTTTTCATCGGAATAAATAATATCAAGGTTTTCACTACATGGATCATCAGTGACCTTATCCCAACCACAACCATCACGCATCTTCCCACCCTCAAAGATGGAAAGAAGATTGCTTTGAATATTTGTATCACATTTTTCAAAGGCATCAAGAACTATGATAGCCTTAGGATTTCTATGTACAAAACCTGTTAATTGACCAACACCATAGCCTTTCCATCCAGCGGGATAACCATAAAGTTCTCCACCATTTTGTTGGTGGTACTGAGTCATGTCAAATTTCATAATTTTGTATTTTGGTAAATATTTGCTCATAAGTTCGGCTAAATAAGTTTTACCAGTTGCAGGAGAACCTAAAAAAAGATACGTTCCTTTTGGGGCATTTTTGTTTTCCATGATGTCATTTTTCATGCTGTTTACAACGGTATTTATCGCTTGATTTTGTCCAAATAAATCTTGAGAAAGCTCTTTTTTTAATTGCTTAGCAAAAGTTATATTTTTTTGAGCCTCATTTTCTTCTTCTATATTTTCTAGTTCATCTTCATAGTTAGTCTCGTACTTTTCAACTTGGGCTTTTACTAATTTTTGTGTTTGTGTCATAGTGAAAGATTACGACTTTTAGCGATACGCTGTAACATCGCATCAAGGTTTCCAGTTGATCGTACTTCTACTACTGCAGTTACAACTCCATGCAAGGCGATATAAGTTAGATAAGTTGAGAGGTCTTTACAATCACTCTCTTTCATTTTTTCTTCTATCTGTTCTTTTTGTGCTTGTGACACATTAAAAGTGAGTTCTACAGAGCTTTCCTCTTTAGAAATATCTACAGGAGAAAGCTTAAATGTTTGTATTTTTAAGGCTACTACTTTTAAATAAGTAGAAATATCATCAAAGCCATTTTCTGATGCTCGTAAGATTATCGTTTCTTTTTCTGAGGGACTTACTTGAAAGTTTATATGAATAGTTTCACTTATAAACATATTTTTTTCCTTTAGAACACTTTTTAGAAAGTGTAATTTTTAAATTTTTTAAGAAGTTTATTATAATGTCACTTAAAAATCCATTTTATATATCTGAATTTAAGTGTTTAACAAAAATAAATGACATAAAAGTAGGAATGAAAGTTGCTATATGAACAATATGATATGCTGATTAAAGCTTTCAAAAGAGTCTAAAACATTTCAATAGGATTAAGTTCAGGTGAATATGGAGGAAGATAAAGTAAATGTAATCCAAGTTTTTCCCATTCATCAATTTTTTCTTTAAATTTTTTACTGGTGTGTATGGATGCATTATCCAATACACAGATTGTAGTTTTTGTGATTTGCTTGGCGAAGTCATCAAAAGATCTTTTGTTTGTGTGTTTAAAAATCCTAAAACATTAATTCTTTTGCTAAAACGGTTTGCTGGAATTTTCAATGGTTCTCCTATCGGTGACCATCTATATGGAATATTAGAGTTAAGCGAAAACCCACTTTCATCATAAAAGTATAGTTTACAAACTCCTTGTTTTACCCATCCTTTAATCATTTTCAACTAAGCATATTTGTCAAAGTACTTTTTTCATTTACTATTTTTCATGATAGACTTTTTAGCTCGTTTATAACTCATGCCTATTTGCTTTAAAAACCTTTTAAGAGTTCGTAATGTAATTTTAAGTACTGGAAACTCTTGTGTAAATGCAAGAAAAATTCCATTTAGATTATGCTTTTTTTATATGAATCTTTATACTCTGTGCATGCTCTTGAATGCTTAATAGCGACTTTCTTCCACGACTCCAAAGCTTATGAATACTTTTTAGATTGTCATTATCAAATCTATCAAACCAACGATAAAGAGTCCTTTGTGAAACATCTATAATTTTTGCTATCTCTGGTATTTTTATACCTTGTGCTCTTCTTCTACTCTTATATCTTCTATCTGTTTTCACTATTGTTTGCAGTGCTTCGATTATTTGGTGATTTAATGCTATATATTTCATACTGTTCATATAGCAATTTTCATTCCTACTTTTATGTCATTTATTTTTGTTAGACACTTATTTCTATCCTACTACTTAATAACTGTTTTTGAGCGATTGAAATTTGATGGTTCTGAAAAATGACGACTACTGTAAGAAAATATGAAAAACTACGTTGAAAAAGTTATTATGGGATATGGTGTTTATTTTGAAATCATATTTGGGTAGCTACTTATCACAAGATTTTTGTTACAATACCTTATGGGAAAGAAAAATAAAAAACAAACAAAAATAAATCAAAAAATGCGAAGATTTTTTGATGATGATGCTTTTGATATTGGGGTTGAGAGAGTAGATTCTCAAACATTGAGTGAGCTTTTTCACACACTAGGAATTTATGATATAGAGTTTACTAAAGAGGTGATGCTTAAGGAGATACGAAAGAGATGGAGTATTGAGGGAAGTGAATTTAGAGAAGAAGTGCTTAATTTTTTTATGGCAAATGCACAAGTATATCCCTCACTTATGCCAAAAAAAGTATCTCTTCAAAGAACAGAAAAAATTTATGAACTTTTAGAAGAGTTAGATACAACTACAGAAGAAGAGATACTTTTACTTGAAGCATTTCACGAGATAAGAAGTAAAAAAATAAGCATAGAAAAGATGCAATCAAAGCTCAAACATATTCGCTATGATATGAAAAAAACCACTCTTGAAAAAGCACTAGATGGCTTCTTTGATATAGATGATTCTTTAGAGTTTAACGCATCTCTAAAATACAAAATATACCAACAGCATTTTCATAAAATCTTAACCTTAAATACCAAACCATATAGCTTTGAGTACCTAGAAAGCACACAAAATCAAGAGATAATAAAAAAAATACAAATAGATAAAGAAAGAGTAGTTGAAAATAAACAAAATTTTATAGAGAATTTTATACATTCCCTTCAAAACCCACACACCTATCTAACAAACAAAGAAATAGAAACATCACTCCGTGCTAACCCTCCCAAAACAAAGTTTGTTTATCCTCTTTTAAAGGCTTCCATTTTAAAAAGCTTGATAGAAACTATGCTTGATGTTGAAGATTTGGTACTTTATGAAGAAGAAGTTTTAGTAAAAATTAAAGAGAGTGTACACTTACCGTATTCACAAAAAACTCATGTCTATACTTTAGAACTTCATATCGAGCTTAGTGGTTTACTCGAATCTATTTGGAAGTCTCAAACGCTTGATTTTACGGAGATTTTAACTCAAGCAAAAGAGGAACAAGAGAGCAGTTTTTTTCATGATTTAGATGAGCTTGTGACGATATGTGCAAATTATGCGACCTTGCTTCACTTTACAAAAGAAGAGTTGCACGAAAAAGTATATGAGTTTTCAATAGAACTTTTACATAACTCACTCACAATAACACCAAAAATAGTGAAAAAAACAAGTAGAATTTTTATCTATAACATTCAAGAACAACTGATAAAAAAACAACGCTATACCTTACTAGCAAGGACTATACGAGACTTTAAAAACCTCTTTCCTATGGCTAGAGAGATGAGACGAAAACTTACCCTTCACATTGGTCCAACAAACAGCGGTAAAACTTATGAGGCGATGAAACATCTTAGAGATGCAGATACTGGTTACTACTTAGCACCCCTGCGTTTACTTGCCTTAGAGGGTTATGAAAACTTAAAAGAACAAGGGGTTGCAGCATCACTTATAACAGGAGAAGAGCAGATTTTAGATGATGATGCAACGCATATAAGTTCTACAATAGAGATGTTAAACTTTGAAGTCGATGTTGATGTTTGTGTGATTGATGAGGTGCAGATGATAGATGACCGTGATCGTGGTTGGGCATGGGCAAATGCTATCATTGGATCACCTGCAAAAGAAATTATCATGACAGGCTCATCAAATGCTAAGGAGGCGATAGTCGCTCTTGCTGAGTATCTAGGGGAAGACTTAGAGATTATCGAGTTTGAGAGAAAAACTCCTTTACGACTTTTAGAAAATTTTACTGAGGCTAAAGATGTTAAGGCTTCAACAGCGATAATAGCATTTAGCAGAAAAGATGTGCTGAGATTAAAGCAAGACTTCTCAAGAAACTTTTCTGTTGCGGTTGTGTATGGAAACCTCTCTCCTGAAGTAAGACGAGAAGAAGCTAGACGCTTTCGTGAGGGCGAAGCAGAGATTTTAATAGCTACTGACGCAATAGCAATGGGGATGAACCTTCCTATACAAACGCTTCTTTTTTCAAAGGCTGAAAAGTTTGATGGAGTAAGTCAAAGAAGTCTTTTCCCATCAGAAGTGCATCAAATATCTGGTCGTGCTGGTCGTTATGGACTTAGTGAAGAGGGGTTTGTCGGTGCATTAAATCCTGAGGCTCTTAAAATCGTACAAAAAAACTTTTACAAGAGTGCTAAAACAATTACTATCCCTTTTAGGGTGATGGCAAATCTAGGGCACATTCAGCTAGTTGGAAATATACTAGAAGAGAACTCCTTATTTGAAATTTTAAAGTTTTTTGTGAAAAACATGGAGTTCAACGGACCTTTTCGTGCATCAAGTCTTGAGGATATGCTCCTTGCTGCGGAGATAGTTGATAAGTTTGATTTAGATATTGCAACGAAGTACCATCTATCGTGTGCGCCTTTAACATTAAAATCTCCCTATATTATCAGTGCTTATGAAGAGTATATTATGGCTTTAGAGAAAAAAGTATCGGTTAGATATACTCCTCCAAAACTCTTTGGCAGTCATGCTCAAACAACAGATGAACTTCTAAGAGCAGAAGATATGGTAAAAGAGATTTCACTTTATCTATGGCTTTCTTATAGGTTTGATGAGTATTTTGTAGATGAGAAAAAAGCACGAATATCACGAGGTGTTTTAAACAGATATATAGAACTATCCCTGCATCAAGCAAATTTTACACAAACTTGCAGAATGTGCAAAGCCCCACTCCCTCTAAATACAAAATATAGTATTTGCCAAGCATGTTTTAAGAAAAACTATACAGGACATAAAGGTCATAGAAGAGTGAGGCATTCTTAGCTCTTATGGCTAAAGATATACTCCCTCTTGCAGCCATATTTTGTAGTTTCAAACTATAATTAATTTTCATTCCATCTAGTTGTTAAAGTATTAAAATCAATATTCTTCCACTCTTCTTTCCAAACTTGTAAATATTTTATATCTGTGGAAGATGGTGCTAACTCACATTTATCTATTGTAACTAATGATGGCATTATAATTGATTCTCCCATTAAGAATGCTTCTCCCTGCTGTAAGGTAGGTAACTTATCAACTAATTAATTTAAAGTATCTGCTAAAAGCTTTAATAAGTGTTTAAGAAAAATAAATGACATAAAAGTAGGAATGAAAGTTACTATATGAACAGTATGATATGCTTAATTTCTTTGGTTCAGAATATGACATTAATTTTTGTTAGGCACTTACATAATTCTGGTCATTAGGATTTGTTAATCTCATTGCAACGAAAGTACTACATTGAGAAAAAATAGTTTCTGATATTTCAGATGGTCGTTGACTTACAATCATTGCAGTAACTTCATACTTTCTACCTTCTTTTACAATTTTTTCAATAGATAAAGTAAATGATTTAAATCTTGTTAAATCACTTTTAGGAATATACTTATGAGCTTCTTCATATACTAACTGATGTTACGATAATCTAAATTCATAAAGTTTAAGAAGTGCTACAAATCTAAGCAACTTGTAATTTTTCAACTTTTTGGTAGGCGACTTTGAGAGCCTCAATATATATTTTTTCCTTAATGGTAAAGTGGTTCATTTTATAGTTTAATCGAAGTTTCTCAAGTTTTATAAAACCACGAACAGATAAGTGTATATGATTTCTTTGTGATGTTTCAACTTTTGTTGGAGAGTGTTCTATTTTTAAATTTTGTTTTAAAGATTTATGATATTCCTCTATTTTCCACCGTCTTTTGTAGATTTCAAGTACCTGATTGAAAGATAAGTCTATATCATTAGTAACAAGATATAAATCAGTAAATTCGCCATCATCGCCGTTTTTGACCACTTGCTTGATAAGTCTTAGAGGTTTTTTATAAGCTTCAAGATATATCAACCGACTACTAAGTAGTAGGATAGAAATAACTTCAATTAATAGGATTATCTTCTATGTTGAAATTAACTTAACCCTAGTCGTGTAACCAAGTCAAATTCATATTCAATCTAAACCTTTTTAATGATCTTAGTTTTGAAATTATTTGAGGTCTATTACTTACTATTCAAATAAAAGGCTTTTCAACAAGTATATCAGAACCTTTCTTATCTAAGAAAAGCATAGGGCTTGTGGCTACTGTGCGTCTAGGTGGTAAAACTATAGAGAGTTACAAACTAAGCGGAGAAGGACATCAAAACTTTACAATCGATAGTTCTGGTATCGTAAGCATAGCTGATGGAGCAGTATTTAACAGTACAAATGAAGTAAACTATCATCTCTCTTTAGTAGCATTAGATACTCAGGGTATCAGAAGTAATCTTGTTTATTTAGATGTAAAAGTGAAAAATAAAATAGATAAACTAGTAACACTCACTCCCTTTAAAGCAGGTGTGATTATAAGAAGAGTAGATGTAGCATCTAGTGGAGAGGGAGAGATTAGCTCATTTGAACTTACAGGAGAGGGACATGAAAACTTTAGAGTTGATGTAAACGGCACTATATCAGTTTCATCTTCTTCAAACTTAGATTATGAAAACATAAAGAGTTATCTACTCTAAGTAAAAGCCACAAACGCTGGAGGAGTTAGCCCTGAGGTAAGTGTACGGATTTATACTTTAAATGTAGCTGGTTTCTAAAATTCTGTCATTCCGTACTTGATACGGAATCTAAAAGCCCTTAAAACAAGCAAGAAGAGAGACAATACATTGACTATTATAAGACTATCTTGTCAAGTTTCACCACGTTGTACCATTTCAAAAGCAATATCTTGAAACTCACTTGGTAAAATCTTAAATATTTCAGGCTTCGTTTGAAACCAACTTTGAACTGCATCAAAAGGAGTTCTGACTTTGAGTTCTTTTCTTAAAGAAGCATGTCTTCTATTGAAGTTAGAGAATATCAAGAACTTATTTAAATCTTTCTTAACATCATCAATATTATCATAATCCTCTGCTTTGATTGTAGCATTCTTTATTGTTCCATTAACCCTTTCAACCATTCCATTAGTTTGAGGTGTATATGGAGCTGTTAGCCTGTGTTCTATCTCATCTTTAGTACATTCAATATCAAACTTATGATTGCCACTAACTTTGCCTTTACCTCTTGCCCATTTGTCGGTAAACTCCAGTCCATTGTCTGTGAGAATATGAGTTATGTAAAAAGGAAAAAACTCTTTACACTCTTTGAGAAACTCAACTGCATTAGCAGCTGTCTTATTTTCATATACTTTATAATACAATAGCCAGGCTCATACTCTTTAAACTTTTTAGCTTTTGCCTTTTGTTCAACAGGAACTCTATTTATATCAAAGGCTCTCAAAGTTCTATAGACATTACTTCTGTTTGCATTTGGAATGACATCAACCATGGTATCTGTTAAGCCATCTAACTCCATCCAAGTAAGGGTTCTTACGACCCGTATAAGCTCCTTTTCTAAAGGTGTTAAAGCATATTTTATATTAGACTTCTCCTAAAACCTTTTTCAATATTTGGATATATGTCCCTACGCAGTTACTTTAATTTAAAATATAAGAGTAATTTCAATATTACTAAAATATAATCTTGCTAAATCCTATAAACAGGTATCTAAAGTGAGGTATTACTATGAGCTTTTAGGAGAAGTCCATTATTTGGTCTTGAACTCTTATCATTTGAAAAATCTCTTTTTCTGTGTTTAGCAATAGTTTTCACATTTACATTATAGTTATCTGATAATTCAACATTTGTTAAATCAGATTGTTGTATTCTTTGTCTTACATGCTGGTTTGTTCTAGCATTGGAGTGATAGACTTGTGACATTATTTTAATCCTTTTGTGGTAAAAAGATTTTACTATGATGTTATTAAGCTATCGCTTATTATTGAATTGGGCAACCATAACGTGGTGAAACTAGACACTATCTGATAGAATTTAATATTACAACTCTAAAGGACTTTATCATGTTAAAAACTATATTATTTCTTATAAGCATACTTCTCATAAGCTCATGTACATCTACTAAGGATGAGAAAACTCTAGTAGAAGCACCAAGACTTATAAACTTAGTAACTTCTACCACAAAACAAGAAATCCAACTTCAGATAAAAACATTAGCAGATGTTTCTATATATCTTAATGACAAGTATATAACTAAGTCTGATGAAAATGGAGATGCTAGTATAGAACTCAAACTAGACACAAGCACTAGTTTCAATCATTTCACTCTCAAAGTAAAACAAGAAGATACTTTTAGTAAAGTCATAAGTTTTAGTGTAGAGTACATAAAAGAAGAAAAAACACAAGAGGGTGAAACGAGTACAGACCAAAACCAAACACAAGATGATAAGACAAACACAGACAAGAACCAAGACGACAAAACGAACACAGACCAGAACCAAACACAAGACGATACAACAAACACAGACCAAAACAAAACTATAACAAATCCATCTACTACACCCACAAAAGAACTCATAGCCCTAGAATTTCAAACAAATACTATAGAACTCAAAGAGGGAGATACTACACTTGTTCAAGTCTTTGCAAGATATAGAGATAATTCACAAGAAGATATAAGCTCAAAAGTACAATGGATAATACCAAACACACAAGAAGTAGAGATACAACAGGCAAAACTAAAAGCACTCAAAGAGGGTTTACTTAGCATAGATGCAAGATACAATAATATCACCACCACAAAAGCCCTAAACATAAGAATATACAAAGAGATAAACGGACATAAACTCCCACCTGAACCTAACAAAACCCTTAATGATTCTACACTTCTTGGGATAGATGTAAACAATAATGGGGTAAGAGATGATGTGGAGAGAAAGATATACTTCACTTACGATAAAAAAATAAATCAGAAGTTGATGATGCAGTCTACTAAAACATACCAATCTATGTTGGCAGACCCTAATTTAATAAAGAACGCTTATGATTGGCAAGAACCTGAGAATAAAAATCTTGGATGTGAGACATACTTATTTAGAAAATATGATATTCCTTTCGATTCCAATTATGCAAAGTTTATTAATGATAATACATACAATAGTGAAGAACGCATAAGAAAATATATGAAATATAATAATGCTCTGAGTGGTGGGGTATTTGGAGTTCCCGAAAGTTTAAATGTGGAAGCTTCTTGTGACTTTAATGTCACAGAAGCTTTAGGACTTTAATCATGAGATTTTTACTTAAAATATTGCTACTTCTTGGACTTTTTATATCTTCTGTTTCTGCGGAAATTGATGAGAGACAAATAGATTTATACTTTGCAAATGGGATGTTTGGAAAAGATGAATTAAGTGAAAAAAGCACTTGGAAAAATTATGTCGAAGCCTTAAAAAAATCAAACCCAAACATGAACCAAAAAGCAATTCCAAGGGTAGCTTATAATGCTCATGAGTTATGGGGTGTAGGCGATGTCATAGAAGTTATGTTTCAAAAGCTTACAGGTGATGTTATCAGCTGGGCAAAGACACAAGATTACCTTAACGCGTATATTGTAGAAAATGAGATCATAGAAGCTGTTAATCTACTGTCTCAATCATTTAATATCTTAGATTTAGCAACTCATGTTCAACACTATAAAGAGAGTATAAATAATGGTCATGGGGTTATCATAGTCGCACACTCACAAGGAAATTTCTTTACAAATAAGGCTTATGAATATATTCCATCTTGGCAGAGAGATTACTTTCATATGATTGGAGTTGCTTCTCCTAGTGCTGTAGTGTCTGGTGGAGGACTTAGAGTTTCCTTTGATAATGATTTAGTACCTTTTATCTCAGCTGCACCAACAACAATCAAAAATAAACATAGAAATAGAGGTTCAATTCCTAATTTAGCAGGGACATTTACTGATTATCCAACAATAAAATACCATGGATTTAGCTACTATATGGGAGGAGAAGTTGAAGTAACTGATATAGGTGTTACTAAAATAGTATCTACAACTCAAGCAAAAACAATGATAACAAAAGGTATTTTAGAGGCTATAATTAAACATGAAAAAGCTGAATCCCAATACAAACCAAAACAATCCTGCTCTTCAGCAACAACTTCAAAGAACTGTATAGATAAACGGATACATATAAGTCATAAATATGATGCAAAAGGTATGGATAAAGATGTTGAGAATCTTTCAGTTTACCCTTTTAATACTACAAGTGGTAAATTATTTCAACTAGATGGTAAATATGTATTAGCAAGTATAGAGGGAACAGAAATACTTGTAAATCCTAAAGAGGGTGTTTGCTATAAATTAACAGACACTGATGAAAAGATACATGGCAATACTAAAAATAATAATCTTGAGATTAAAGAAGGCGTAATAGAAGCAACCCTAGCATGGAACTATGGCAGTGATATAAACATGGACTTAGATATGCAAGGACCAAATGTACACCATGATATAAAAGATGTAGAGGGAGTAGCAAGAGAACATGCTTATGTAGAAAGTGCTTTTGATGTAAAACCTGGAGATATGTTTGAACTCTACGCTACTGGTAATAAACTTGACGATAGTGAGCTTCAAGAAAGTTGTTTAGATACGCAACCTGTGAAAATATATGCTATAGTAAAAACACCATCTGGAAGCCACTTCAAACAATACCAAGCACAAAACTTTGAAGAGTTAAACATAGGTAAATTTGCAGAGATAGAAGTAAGAAAAAAAATACTTACAACATCGGTATGTCCAGCACACCGTCTTTTTTGGAATGCACAAAATTCTAGCTTTGATTGTCGCTACCCAGTCAAATCTCCTAGCCCTTCAAGAACTTACCAAGGGTGTACAGATGAAGAGAAAAAAAGTAGCTGTGGATGTGTTCCTTGTGAGTATATAGTAAGAGGGATGGAAAGTACAGCAGAGTATGGACCAATAGCAGGAGCAAGTGTTAAGATAGTAGATGCAAGTGAGTACGGAGATGATGAGGCAAGTGTTCTTTATAAAGGAGAAACAACATCAGATAAAGATATACTCAAAGCAGGACTTATAAACATAAGTAATGCTGAAAAAACTAACTTTGATGATGATAGATACTATGTTATATCTGTCAAAGGTGGAGAAGATGTAGATAGGGATGATGATTTGATAGCAGATGATGTTCCTACTCCCAACCATGGGACTATACATGCCATCATAAAAGGGAGTGACTTAAAGTTACTCTCCTTTAGAGTAAATGTACTTACAGAAGCCATCTTTCAAGTAAGTGGAGGGGTCTTAGGTTCTCATTATGATTTTCAAGAGATAGAGAAAAAACTAGACGAGACGGCAAAAAAACTTATAAAAGTGAAACTCTACCCAACAGATAGTGATATGAGTATAGTCTATAGAGATATACTTCTTTGGGCTCCAGGAGTGGATAAAGATGTACTCTATAAACCTTACGATACTTTCGTAGAACCCATCGTGCTAAAAACATATAGCGATAGCCCTAGGTTTGATGAGAGTTACACTTTGATATATGAACCCTTTAACACAAACACCCCACTTCTAGCACCTCTAACACTAGAGATACCTCAAGGACTAACGAACAATACTGTAATCGCTAAAGTCATCACTCAAAATGATAAAACTTTTTCAAATGTCGAGATAGAAGGTAGTTACAGTGAGTACTTTCACATGAGTGATGATGGAACTCTTAGTATAGCTTTAACGGAGTATATAAACACAGGAGATAGATACGCCTTTAAGATGAGAGCTATAAGTGAAGATGGAGAAAATGGTAGTTGGGTAGGACTTAACATACAAGTAACAGAGGGCTTAATCCTCCATAATCCAAAGGCATCTGTACCACAACTAGTATCTATAGAAACTTTTGATATACCTGAAAACAGTCCTAAGGGTACAGTTGTGGCTCGTACTGTATTTACAGATACTAATCAAACTATAGTAGAGTATAAACTCTTAGGAGAAAACACTAAGACATTTGAGGTAGATACAAACGGAGTAGTAACTCTCAAAGAAGATGCAGATGTAGACTATGAACACTCAAAACTCTATAGCTTTAAGATACAAGCTAAAAATGACGCAGGAAATGAAAGTTACCCAATCTTAATAAGTATAAATATCTCCAACGAGATAGACACTCCACTCTATCCCTTAGTATTTTTTAAACATATAGAGGAAAACACAGCCATATCAACAGTAGTAGGAAAACTTGAACGACTAAGAGAGGGTTTAGGTGCAGTTGAAAAGTTTGAGATTCTTAGTCCAAATATCCCATTTGATATTGATACTAATGGGACTGTTATTATTTCTGATTATCTTGATTATGAACATACTCAAAGCTATAGGTTTCTAGCTAGAGCAAAAACACACTATGGAGATTCAAATATAATAGAATTTCAAATCATCATAGACAACCAAGACCCAGAAGTAGGAGTGCCATCCCTTAAAGATTTAACTATAAGAGTAGATGAAGATATAACCCCTAACACAAAGATAGGACAACTAGACTTAAACATAGGAGCTACAGATATACTAAAAATAGCCTTATACGGAGAGAGTGACAACTTTAGCATAGATAAACAAGGAGCGATATACCTAGCCTCTCATGCAAAACTAGATTATGAAAAAAAGACTAGATACCACCTAGGAGCAAGAGCCTTAAACACTAGAGGATATGGAAACGAAGTACATATAGTTGTAGAAGTAGGAAATACCATAGATGAACCAGTAGCACTCACTCCCTTCAAAGCAGATGTAAAAGAAGATGCTCAAGCAGGTGTGATTATAGGAAGAGTAGATGTAGCATCTAGTGGAGAGGGACATGAAAACTTTAGAGTTGATGTAAACGGCACTATATCAGTTTCATCTTCTTCAAACTTAGATTATGAAAACATAAAGAGTTATCGACTCCAAGTAAAAGCCACAAACGCTGGAGGAGTTAGCCCTGAGGTAAGTGTACGGATTTATATTTTAAATGTAGCTGGTTTCTAAAATTCTGTCATTCCGTACTTGATACGGAATCTAAAAGCCCTTAAAACAAGCAAGAAGAGAGACAATACATTGACTATTATAAGACTATCTGATAGAATTTAATATTACAACTCTAAAGGACTTTATCATGTTAAAAACTATATTATTTCTTATAAGCATACTTCTCCTAAGCTCATGTACATCTACTAAGGATGAGAAAACTCTAGTAGAAGCACCAAGACTTATAAACTTAGTAACTTCTACCACAAAACAAAAACTCCAAGTTCAGATAAAAACATTAGCAGATGTTTCTATATATCTTAATGACAAGTATATAACTAAGTCTGATGAAAATGGAGATGCTAGTATAGAACTCAAACTAGACACAAGCACTAGTTTCAATCATTTCACTCTCAAAGTAAAACAAGAAGATACTTTTAGTAAAGTCATAAGTTTTAGTGTAGAGTACATAAAAGAAGAAAAAACACAAGAGGGTGAAACGAGTACAGACCAAAACCAAACACAAGATGATAAGACAAACACAGACAAGAACCAAGACGACAAAACGAACACAGACCAGAACCAAACACAAGACGATACAACAAACACAGACCAAAACAAAACTATAACAAATCCATCTACTACACCCACAAAAGAACTCATAGCCCTAGAATTTCAAACAAATACTATAGAACTCAAAGAGGGAGATACTACACTTGTTCAAGTCTTTGCAAGATATAGAGATAATTCACAAGAAGATATAAGCTCAAAAGTACAATGGATAATACCAAACACACAAGAAGTAGAGATACAACAAGCAAGACTAAAAGCACTCAAAGAGGGTTTACTTAGTATAACTGCAAGATACAATAACATAAGCACCACAAAAGCCCTAAACATAAGAATATACAAAGAGATAAACGGACATAAACTCCCACCTGAACCTAACAAAACCCTTAATGATTCTACACTTCTTGGGATAGATGTGAATAACAATGGGGTAAGAGATGATGTAGAGAGATGGATATATGAAACTTATAAAGATAAACACCCTATACATATAGATATTGCTATGCAGGCTGGGAGGGCTTGGCAGAAAGTTTTGGAAGATCCGACAAAGGCTATCGAAATCCATGATTACATTAGAGCACCAAGGCATTGTGAATCTTACTATAAGAATTATGCAATATACTCTAACGAATCTATATTGGTTGATAAAAGTATAAATAATAAATATTTCATAAAAAATATTATTTACAATACAGAAGAAAGGAGTGTCGCGTATTTAAAATATGATTCTTTACTTAGTGGTGGTATGTATATTCTCCCAAAAATAGGTACAAGAAAACAATTTTGTGATTTTAATACTAGTAAGTATGAGAAGTAAATAATGAAACTTTTATTATTATTTACAATATTATTTTACCCTATCCTTAGCTTCTCCTCTATAGATATTTATTTTGCAAATGGAATAAAAACTGAAGAATTTGAAGCAAGTGAAAATGCAGAAATTTTAGAATTAGCAATACTAAAAATAACCTATAGAGGAAATATTTCCAACTACAACAAACAAATAGCTAAAGTATCCTACGCCTACAACAACACCCACGGCTTTGGCTCAGACATCCTAGAATCCCTCCTCCAAAAGATAGGTTGGAATGGTTTAACAGACCTTTTGACGGAAGACCATAAAAAAGACCTTTCAAAGCAAATCATAGCGTATAAGGAAAGTTTAGATAAAGGGAGGAATGTCCTCACCGTAGCACACTCACAAGGAAACCTTTTTACCTATGAAGCTTTTGAAGCCATCAAAAACAACAACTGTGATGCTGGTAATCTAAAAGCTATAAGTGTCGCTTCTCCAATGAGTGCTGATATACAAAAAAACACACCAAGAATAGACTGGGACAATGACTTAGTAGCTAGGATAGCAAGCTTTGGTTTTAGTGTTAATGATATAGAGAGTAAAGTACGAAGTGTTATGTGGGAAGATATTTATGAACCTGAAGATGTAGAAGAGTTCTCTGATTCCCCTGCTGAGCCAAAAGCAGAGTATGTTCATGTATCAAACTTAGGAAGTATGTACAACAGTTACTACAGAGCTCAAGAGGGAGGGATAAACAGTACAGTACACTCTTTTGAATTTTATATGGGGATAAATCTTAAAGATGCTAATGGCAAAACCATCTACAACCCATTTGATGGAAAAGTTCTCATAGACACTCAAGCTAAAGATGCCATAATGCTTGCTATCAAAAATGTCTTAGATTCTAATAAAAATACTGTAAGTAAAAGCGGCGTAATAGAAACAACCCTATCATGGAACTATGGCAGTGATATAAACATGGATTTAGATATGCAAGGACCAAATGTACACCATGATATAAAAGATGTAGAGGGAGTAGCAAGAGAACATGCTTATGTAGAAAGTGCTTTTGATGTAAAACCTGGAGATATGTTTGAACTCTACGCTACTGGTAATAAACTTGACGATAGTGAGCTTCAAGAAAGTTGTTTAGATACGCAACCTGTGAAAATATATGCTATAGTAAAAACACCATCTGGAAGCCACTTCAAACAATACCAAGCACAAAACTTTGAAGAGTTAAACATAGGTAAATTTGCAGAGATAGAAGTAAGAAAAAAAATACTTACAACATCGGTATGTCCAGCACACCGTCTTTTTTGGAATGCACAAAATTCTAGCTTTGATTGTCGCTACCCAGTCAAATCTCCTAGCCCTTCAAGAACTTACCAAGGGTGTACAGATAAAGAGAAAAAAAGTAGCTGCGGATGTGTTCCTTGTGAGTATATAGTAAGAGGCACCCCAATCCACTAAAAACTAAATTTCAAGAGTTGAGCGATAGAGTCATCTAAATCCCATCTATTGTTAATGAGTTGTTCTTGTATAGATTTTGTACCATTTAGGTGCAAGATATTTAAAATAATGCTTCTGATAATTGTCATTAAAAATGGATTTAGATGAGCATTATGGTCATCTTCTAAAAGTGTATTATCTTTGTATTGGTGCATTGTTTCTACCTTCCAATGGAGTAAAATTCTATCATGAAAGAACTCCGCATTTTCACGAAAATTTGCTATACAGAACTGAATACTAGTGCTGTTTGTTACTTCTCCTGTTTTATGGTTTGTCTTGTGTATTTTTTTAATAGTTTTTATGATTGAGCGAACATGGGTAATTTCATTATGATAAAAAGTAGTTGGTTCATATATAAATACTTCTCTATTTATCCACTCATTAGATTGCTGGATTGGTTTAGCTTTATAAGTGCTTGATGGTTTTATCTCTCTTGATATTTCATTTATTTTATCAAGAAGTGTTTTTTGGTTACCTTTAACTTTAGCAATATATTTTGAACCACTCTGCTCAATAGAATCAAGAGTTTTTTTGTGTGTTCATCGCATCAAAGGTAAAGAGAAATTCATCTCCAAGCTCTGCTATCATAGCTTGTAAAGCAGGTATTTCATTTGATTTCTCTGCAATTTTTTGATGAGCAATAACTACACCTATCTCTGATAAAACTGCACCAACAACTTCTATAGCCTTTTGGTCTTTATATCTGATACCATTCATCACTTTACCATCTACGCTTAGATGTTTTCCTGTAGTATCGACATAAATTCTTATCCATTCTCTAAACAAAAGTTCTACTGCCTCACTATCAACTTTTGCAAGTATATCTGATACAGCACTTCTTTTTGGTGTTATTATAAATTCTACACCTAGAAGTTTTTTTACTTCTTCTTTTTGAACATGTTTATCTATCCAAATAGAAATTTGTTTGTAATCTGTAGCTCCCATTAGTCCAGCTAATATAGCTAGATATAAGATATGTTCTAATTTATGCCGTTTACCTTGACCTTTACGATGGTCTGGAACTCTTGATAGTAACTCTAAAAGTTTATTTGATTCAGCTATTTTTGCATAGCCTTTTCTTAAACGCTTTTGTGCTAATTTATCTCTTGCTTTTATTGCCATTTTCTTATCACCTTATTTTTCTCAAAAGCAAGCAATAATTATTCCACTTTTAAGTGCTAGTTATTAATGGATTGGGGTAAGTAAGAGGGATGGAAAGTACAGCAGAGTATGGACCAATAGCAGGAGCAAGTGTTAAGATAGTAGATGCAAGTGAGTACGGAGATGATGAGGCAAGTGTTCTTTATAGAGGAGAAACAACATCAGATAAAGATATACTCAAAGCAGGACTTATAAACATAAGTAATGCTGAAAAAACTAACTTTGATGATGATAGATACTATGTTATATCTGTCAAAGGTGGAGAAGATGTAGATAGGGATGATGATTTGATAGCAGATGATGTTCCTACTCCCAACCATGGAACTATACATGCCATCATAAAAGGGAGTGACTTAAAGTTACTCTCCTTTAGAGTAAATGTACTTACAGAAGCCATCTTTCAAGTAAGTGGAGGGGTCTTAGGTTCTCATTATGATTTTCAAGAGATAGAGAAAAAACTAGACGAGACGGCAAAAAAACTTATAAAAGTGAAACTCTACCCAACAGATAGTGATATGAGTATAGTCTATAGAGATATACTTCTTTGGGCTCCAGGAGTGGATAAAGATGTACTCTATAAACCTTACGATACTTTCGTAGAACCCATCGTGCTAAAAACATATAGCGATAGCCCTAGATTTGATGAAAGCTACACTTTGATATATGAACCTTTTAGCCCAGATACCCCACTTCTAGCACCTCTAACACTAGAGATACCTCAAGGACTAACGAACAATACTGTAATCGCTAAAGTCATCACTCAAAACGATAAAACTTTTTCAAATGTCGAGATAGAAGGTAGTTACAGTGAGTACTTCCACATGAGTGATGATGGAACTCTTAGTATAGCTTTAACGGAGTATATAAACACAGGAGATAGATACGCCTTTAAGATGAGAGCTATAAGTGAAGATGGAGAAAATGGTAGTTGGGTAGGACTTAACATACAAGTAACAGAGGGCTTAATCCTCCATAATCCAAAGGCATCTGTACCACAACTAGTATCTATAGAAACTTTTGATATACCTGAAAACAGTCCTAAGGGTATAGTTGTGGCTCGTACTGTATTTACAGATACTAATCAAACTATAGTAGAGTATAACAGCAATTCTAACCCAACACCAAAAATCACCACTCAATCATTTTTACAACATTAAAAAATAATTAACTAAAAACTTTTTATAGCCGTTAGTATTTTTTACGACTTCAATATCTTCTGTTTTTATTTCAATAAAGCTCCAATTATCACTATTAATGGGAGTAATAGTATTTTTGACATAGGTATAGCCTTGTGAATATTTACTAGTCCAAATGGATACCATCTATATAGCCTTTTATCATTGTTTGATAGAGAATATCCCAATCTAAAAAGTAAAAAAATGTTGTGAAAGTATTGATATGGTTAAAGAATGTTTTTCTCTTGTTTATAAGTCCATATAACTCTTTATAATCATCATCATATGTTAAGCATAGTGTATGAGTTAAGAATGCTAATATGTTAAAAACAAATAGCAACTCACTTAGTCCTTTTTTGCCGTGTCCAAAGTTATGTTCAAGATTGTAACCTCCTGTTTTTAATGTATTATTATTCTCATTTTCAATCTTCCATCTAGCACGACCTGCTTCTACAATCTCTTCTACATTTTCATCTTTAATTATATAGTCTGTTATAAAAGCACCACTATAAATTATCTTCCCTTTTACCTCTTTAACTTCAACACTACACCAATTTACTTTTATAGGATTCTTTTCTCCTGTAAGTTCTACTTCATGTAGATATTTATAGTTGTAACTCTCTTTTTTTCTTTGTTTATTTAGTTTAGTAGCTGTTTTAGTATCCATATTACCGAGGTTATCAACCATATGTACAGTTTCATATAATTTTTTATGAGAAGTCTCTTTGCAGACAAATATATAGTTATACTCTTTCTCTCTTATCTTTTTAATAAGTGAAGTCTTTGAATATAAATCATCGCCCAAGAGTACTAGTTTATATTTTTTAGCGAGTATATGTGTTTTATCTAACCATCTTTTGGATGCGTTAATCTCACAATCTTGTTTATCATCTCCATCCGTATTTGATATCATCTCTGGTAATAATGGAAGTATTGTATTGGTCTTTGGTTTTGCTATTATTGGTGTTATTGCACTATGGTAATATTGAAGAGTCTCACTACCTTTAGTATCTGTTTTTTTTCTTGTTTGACAATGCTCACAATGTATTTTTGTTGAAGAATGGTAGTAAGTGCCATCAAGAAGAACAAGGAGTGTCTTATTATCAAAATAGGTATATTTTTCTAAGGTTTTTTTTTCTAAAAGTAGTTTATATATTTTATCGAATGTAGGTTGTAGTTTATCACTATCTATATCATCTAATGTATCTCGTACATGATTATCACTTGGTATCTTTTTTATACCAAATAGTGATTTAGCATTACTTTTACCGCTTTTTGTATTCATTTTTCTTGCAAAGTCTAACCAAGATGGATTTTGAAAATAATACATTGCAAATGCTGATAGTGTTATATCACTCATTGTATATATTAGTTTCTCTTTACTCCTTGAATCTGGTAGTTTTTCAAACTCTTTTGCTATAAGACTTATTATCTGTTTTTGAAAATTCATTTATAAATTCTTTACTGCTAATTTTTAAAAGTATAGCAATTCTTATACCTTTTATTTTTTTACAAATTTTTTGGGGTAGAGTGAATTAGAATTGCTGAGAGTATAAACTCTTAGGAGAAAACACTAAGACATTTGAGGTAGATACAAACGGAGTAGTAACTCTCAAAGAAGATGCAGATGTAGACTATGAACACTCAAAACTCTATAGCTTTAAGATACAAGCTAAAAATGACGCAGGAAATGAAAGTTACCCAATCTTAATAAGTATAAATATCTCCAACGAGATAGACACTCCACTCTATCCCTTAGTATTTTTTAAACATATAGAGGAAAATACAGCCATATCAACAGTAGTAGGAAAACTTGAACTACTAAGAGAGGGTTTAGGTGTAGTTGAAAAGTTTGAGATTCTTAGTCCAAATATCCCATTTGATATTGATACTAATGGGACTGTTATTATTTCTGATTATCTTGATTATGAACATACTCAAAGCTATAGGTTTCTAGCTAGAGCAAAAACACACTATGGAGATTCAAATATAATAGAATTTCAAATCATCATAGACAACCAAGACCCAGAAGTAGGAGTGCCATCCCTTAAAGATTTAACTATAAGAGTAGATGAAGATATAACCCCTAACACAAAGATAGGACAACTAGACTTAAACATAGGAGCTACAGATATACTAAAAATAGCCTTATACGGAGAGAGTGACAACTTTAGCATAGATAAACAAGGAGCGATATACCTAGCCTCTCATGCAAAACTAGATTATGAAAAAAAGACTAGATACCACCTAGGAGCAAGAGCCTTAAACACTAGAGGATATGGAAACGAAGTACATATAGTTGTAGAAGTAGGAAATACCATAGATGAACCAGTAGCACTCACTCCCTTTAAAGCAGATGTAAAAGAAGATGCTCAAGCAGGTGTGATTATAGGAAGAGTAGATGTAGCATCTAGTGGAGAGGGACATGAAAACTTTAGAGTTGATGCCCACGGCACTATATCAGTTTCATCTTCTTCAAACTTAGATTATGAAAACATAAAGAGTTATCTACTCCAAGTAAAAGCCACAAACGCTGGAGGAGTTAGCCCTGAGGTAAGTGTACGGATTTATACTTTAAATGTAGCTGGTTTCTAAAATTCTGTCATTCCGTACTTGATACGGAATCTAAAAGCCCTTAAAACAAGCAAGAAGAGAGACAATACATTGACTATTATAAGACTATCTGATAGAATTTAATATTACAACTCTAAAGGACTTTATCATGTTAAAAACTATATTATTTCTTATAAGCATACTTCTCCTAAGCTCATGTACATCTACTAAGGATGAGAAAACTCTAGTAGAAGCACCAAGACTTATAAACTTAGTAACTTCTACCACAAAACAAGAAATCCAACTTCAGATAAAAACATTAGCAGATGTTTCTGTATATCTTAACGACAAGTATATAACTAAGTCTGATGAAAATGGAGATGCTAGTATAGAACTCAAACTAGACACAAGCACTAGTTTCAATCATTTCACTCTCAAAGTAAAACAAGAAGATACTTTTAGTAAAGTCATAAGTTTTAGTGTAGAGTACATAAAAGAAGAAAAAACACAAGTGGGTGAAACGAGTACAGACCAAAACCAAACACAAGATGATAAGACAAGCACAGACAAGAACCAAACACAAGACGATGAAACAAACACAGACCAAAACAAAACTATAACAAATCCATCTACTACACCCACAAAAGAACTCATAGCCTTAGAGTTTCAAACAGATACTATAGAAATCAAAGAGGGAGATACTTCTCTTGTTCAAGTCTTTGCAAGATATAGAGATAATTCACAAGAAGATATAAGCTCACAAGTACAATGGATAATACCAAACACACAAGAAGTAGAGATACAACAGGCAAAACTAAAAGCACTCAAAGAGGGTTTACTTAGCATAGATGCAAGATACAATAATATCACCACCACAAAAGCCCTAAACATAAGAATATACAAAGAGATAAACGGACATAAACTCCCACCTGAGCCTAACAAAGCCCTTAATGATTCTACCCTTCTTGGGATAGATGTAAATAATAATGGGGTTAGAGATGATGTGGAGAGAAAAATATACTTTAGATACAAGAGACCTATTGAACAGGCTTATATGATGCAGTATGCAGTTCGTTATCCAAAGCTTTTAGAAGACCCCATTATCGCAGCTGCTTCAGAAGAGTTGGAAAAAGAGAATTGGAATTTATATTCATGTAATGGCTATTTAAATGAAAAACTTGATATTTTAGTACCTGATAATAGTGTTGATTTTATGGAAAATGCTTATTTTAATACTAAAGAGAGAATGAGAGCATATATTGACTTTAATGAAGCAATGAGTGGTGGAGTGTATCACATCCCTTTTCATGATGAAGATATGAAAAAGGAAAACTGTGACTTCAATATCACTAAAATGCTGGAGCTTGAATAATGAAATCTTTTATAAGCCTGCTATTACTATTTTCATCGCTTCTTTTTGCAGACAGTATCGACGAGAGAAAAACAGATATTTATTTTGCTAATGGTATGGGAGCTGGTTCCAAAGATGCTTCCTATATTCAAGGATTTAATCAATTTATAGCCTATAAAAAAACAATTCCTAAACTTAAAAAGTACATAGGAAAATACGACTTAGCCTTTAATACAGGACAGGGTGTCATCCCCGAATACTTTGAAGCATGGTTACAGTTTAAAGATGAAAATCTTAGTCAAAAACTTTGGTGGGATGCTTTTAAAGAGTTTTTAGGAAGAGTGCCTATCGTAGGTAAAGGAGCAAATATTGCAGTTGTACTAACAGAAGCAGTTAGTTACTATTATCAAAAAGAAGATATAAAAGTACAGGTAAAAGCCTATGAAAAAAGTATAAAACTAGGTCATGGTGTACTAGTTTTAGCTCACGCACAAGGGAACTTCTTTACAAACAAAGCTTATAATTCTACTGGAGGTATCACTCCTTGGATGAGAAAATACTTTATAACGGTAGGAATAGCATCTCCATCTAAAATAAAGATACCTCATAGTAATTACCTAACCTACGACAACGACCCTATTCATGTACTTAATGGAGCAGGAAGTATAATATCTAATCCTAAGAGATATTACTACTGGGTGGCTAATTCAAATGTAAATATCGATACACATACTACTGTTCCTTGTGCCTCAGTCATACTTCCAAAAGAAACACAGCCTTATTGTCATAATAGTAATTGGAATGAAGTAGAAAGTGACTCTATTGCTTTTCATGCCTTTAGTTACTATATGAAAACTCCAATAACATCCACTAAAATATATAACTCTTTAACAAAAGCTATAGAGTTTCACAATAGCGTATTTACACCCTCCCAATACAAAAAAGAAAAACAATTCGGATGCGATTGCAAAGACAAATATATAACAGTAGCCCATAAACATGACAGTTCTTTAGACGCAAATGTGAGTAGTGAAGAAGTCCTTCCCTTTGATATATATGCTAAGCTTTATATGTTAGATGGGCAGTATGTAAAAGCTCATGTTGATGGAGAGATTATAAATATTGTCGATAAGGATGATGTTTGTAAAACACTTACAGATATAAATAAGAGTACAGTCTTTGGAGAAATCGCAGGTAAAAACCATGACTTCAAATCTCCCTCAGGAATCTTTAGTGCCAAAATGAAGTGGAATCAAACCGCAGTAAAAATGACACTTTCTAACTCTCTTATGCAAAATCACTCAAGTGGATGTGGAGTAAATGCTATAGGTTCAGGAGACTTAACACTTAGTTCTGTATATCCTGGAACTTATGCTACTCATGCCTCAGCAAAGGGATATGAAGAACTAGATTATAACACTTCAGATACTATCTCTCTAACAATAAACGCAGTAAGTGCTACCCAATCAGATAGCTTTAACATTACAAATAAATATCAATACTCAAACTTAGGAAAGAGTGGACACATAGCTGATATAATAATAAGTCGTCCTAAACCAAATGAAGCTCCAACGGTAGATGTAATACATAGAGCTACTAGCAGTGGTGGCGGTAGGTACAGTAATAGCGGAAGGTCTAGTACTCCTCACTATCGTTTTAACTATAGAAGTTATGATGGAGGAAATAGTAGTGACTTTGAATCCTCCAATCCACCCATGTGTGAAGATGAAAGCTGTGCTTGTCTTCCATGTGAGTACTCCATACTATTGTACTTAAACCAAAGTAAGTTAGGACCTATAAGTGGTGCAAAAGTGAAACTTTATAAGGCTACACAAGAAAATGATGTAGACAGAGAATTTATCTATGAAGGCTTTACAACTAGTAGCTCAAAGATAGATGAAGCAGGAGTGATAAAGATACCCGTACCATATCCACAACAAACAACTTACTCAGTAAAAGAACAAGCTCTTTTAGACGCTATTGGCGAGTATGATGGTGACTTTATACTCGAAGTGAGTGGAGGCTTTGATATAGATAGAGATGATGACCTTATAGTAGATAGTAGCTTTACACAGCTAAATGGTAAACTGCGTCTCATCCTAAGTAAACAAAGACTACTGCAAAATGATTATAAGGTAAATATACTCACAGAGATAGCGTATCAACTCAGTCTTGACTTACTAGGAGAGCATTATGACAAGTTAAGACTTCAAACAAGACTTGATGACATAGCCTCAAGAGTTCTTATAGAAAAACTATACCCAAGTGATAATCAAGCCTTAGGAAGAGATGACCTTTTTTACTGGTTGCCAATGGCTCACAAAGATTGGTTAGTAAAACCTTATGACGCAACACTAAAGCCTATCGTAAACAAAATCTACACAGGAGAAGATATATATGATGATGCTTATAATTATGTATATAAGACATTAGCACTAGAGTTAAGTACTGTTCCTATTGTCAAAAGTCAATGGTTTAATGTTGATGAAAACACAACAATCAATTCACTTATTGGAGAGATTCTTGTATCTAGTGAGGGTAAAAGTAGTGTGAGTTCTTACTCCTTAGATGGCGAAGGTAGTGAGATGTTTCGTATAGATAGCGAGGCTAAGGTTTATCTCAAAGAGACACTAGATTATGAGACAAGAACTAGTTACCCTCTCACTATCAAGGTATCTAATGATGAGGGAGAGAGTAAGCCTGTAACACTTTACATCATTGTAAATAATATTGCAGATGTACCAGAAGATGTAAGCTTTAGTGGAGGGATTATATCTGAAGATGCACAAAGTGGAACAGTAGCTGGTAATATAGTGTTTGATGAGGCTGCTTCACCGATACAACGCATAGAACTAAGTGGAGCAGATAGAGATGACTTTACGGTGGATATAGATGGAACTATCAGAGTCAGTGATAGTGCTAAGTTTGATTACGAGAAGAGACTTAGTGCGAGTATAAGCTTACAAGCCTTTAACTCTTTAGGAGGAAGTAAAGTTGTAAATATCACATTTGCTATAACAGATGCTGTAGATATACCAATAGTACAAACCTTAGATACCCACTTAAAAGAAGATGCTCTAGTAGGTCAAGAGGTTGGTGTAGTAACTATACTTAGTCATGACCCACTTCTTAGTGTAGAGTTATCAGGGAGTGGAAAAGAAAACTTTGAAATAGAGCTAGATGGAACACTAAGAGTCTCAAGTAGTGCCTTACTAGATTACGAGAGTAGAGCTAACTATGTACTGCAAGTACAAGCTACAAATATACAAGGTACAAGTAGAATGGGAGTTATAATCATCCGTATAGATAATGTAGCAGATGTCCCAGAGCTAGAGAAAACAACTCTTCGTATGATAGAGGGTAGTGATATAAACACAGTAATAGGCAAGGTAAAAGTTCTCAAAGAAGGAGTTTCACCAATAAGAGAGTATAGATTATTTGGAAACTCTGTTGATAAATTTAGTATTAACAATTCTGGTGTTATTAGCGTTTTAGATGATTCTATAAGTCAAACAAATCAAGAGTACTTTAACCTCTTTGTTATAGCAATAAATGATGAGGGAGAGAGTCTCAAAGAAAGAGTAGTTATATATATAGATACAAAGAGACCTATACTAGGGTATCTTGATACATATATCTATGAAGATGCAGTGAGTGGCACTAGTTTAGGTTTAGTACCACTAAAAAGTAGTCCTAGCCCAATAACTTCTATAAGATTAGAAGGAATAGGAGCAGAAAATTTTACCATAGATATAAATAGAGAAGTCAAAGTATCCGATATAGCAAACCTTGACTACGAGAGAAAAACTAACTATACCCTTAATGTGATTGCTACAAATAGTGAGGGAGATAGTGATTCTAGGAGTCTGCATATAAGGGTGATTGATAGAGACGATACCATTCAAATAAAAGGTTTCTCAATAAGTATATCAGAACCTTTCTTATCAAATACAATCATAGGAATAGTAGCTACTGTGCGTTTAGGTGGTAAAACTATAAAGAGTTATGAACTCAGAGGAGAAGGACATCAAAATTTTACAATTGATAGTTCTGGTATAGTAAGCATAGCAGATGGAGCAGTATTTAACAGCGCAAATGAAGCAAACTATCATCTATCTTTAGTTGCACTAGATTCACAAGGTATGAGAAGTAATCTTGTTTATTTAGATGTAAAAGTAGAAAATAAAATAGATCAACTAGTAAGACTCACTTCCTTTAGAGGAGATGTAAAAGAAGATGCTCAAGCAGGTGTGATTATAGGAAGAGTAGATGTAGCATCTAGTGGAGAGGGAGAAATTAGCTCATTTGAACTTACAGGAGAGGGACATGAAAACTTTAGAGTTGATGTAAACGGCACTATATCAGTTTCATCTTCTTCAAACTTAGATTATGAAAACATAAAGAGTTATCTACTCCAAGTAAAAGCCACAAACGCTGGAGGAGTTAGCCCTGAGGTAAGTGTACGGATTTATATTTTAAATGTAGCGGAGCATGTGCCTGTTATTAAGGGATTGAATATAAGTATCATGGCTAACATAGATATAGGGGTTAAAATAGCAATAGTGGAAGAACTTGATGGTGGTGACAGTCCTATTATATCTTTTAGTTTAGATGATAATTCTACCTTTAGTATTGATAACACGGGAATCATTCGATTAAAGAGAGCTTTAAACCATGAGCTAGAAAATCGCTATAGTTTAAGAGTTGTTTCTAAAAATTTAGTAGGATTAAGTGCTGACGTAACTGTAAATATTTCTGTAGTAAAATATTTTTATAATGGCACAGCTAATGATGATATTATAAACGCAACTCAAGAAAATGAACAGTTTCGTGCTAATGGTGGGAATGATGTTATCTTAGGTGGATTAGGTGATGATAATTATATATATTATAAAGGAGATGGAAACGATACCATAGAGGATGAGGGAGGAGATGATAAACTTTATCTACATGAAATAAGTAAAGAAAACCTTTCCTTCACTATTAAAAATGGTGATTTGATAGTAAATATTAGTGAAGATAACTCCACAATAACTATCACACAATGGGGTAATAATGAGTTTAAAATCGAAACAATTATATTTGATAATGAAGAAGAGATAATCTTAGACGATTTTAATATCATAAAAATAACTCCAAATAAAGCTATAGCAGACCTCTCAAAGTTATATAATGTAGATGCTGTGCAAGTAGTTCAAGGAGATATAATTGCCCAAGATAACTCTAAAAGTGTTGATCACTGGATATTTAACTTTGAGGGTGGAAATCTAATCATAGATATGCTATCAGAACTATCTGATAATGGTAGTAATTATGTAGATATAGATAGAGATGGTGTAAAAAAAGGTATAGATATTCATATATACCTTTTTAAAAGAGCTTCAAAAGAAGAATGGAATTTTATAGCACAAAATGATGATAGTTCTTCTGGAAAAAGTGATGGTTCTTCTCATAGTTACGATTCCTATCTAAACCTTAACCTAGAAGAGGGAGAATACCTTTTAGCAGTTGGAGGATACGCCCTATCACAAGTAGATGCTCTTTTAGGTAAGCAAGAGAATCAATATTTAGGAGCATACCAAGCCTCTTTTAGTAAAAACTTGATTTTTTCCATGGTACCTGATAATGCAATGGATAATATTTATGGTGGTGATCACTTTAACTATTATGTACTAGAAGATGATATTGATGCTTATAATATAGATGGTTTGAGGATTGTAAATCCTATTGTCTTAGACGCAAATGCAAGCCAGAGTAACTCTTTAGGAAGAGTCCAATCAAATGGACGCTATCTTCAATACTACCCCGAAGAAAATTTTATAGGACTTCAAACATATAAGGAAGTAAATATCGTATATGATGTTACAAATAAAAATGGTATATCTAAAAAGTCATTACTCACAATCAAAGTGATTCCATCCCTTTACTCAACGCAAGAGATTGAAATCAACAGTATGATATATGACAAAATTAAAACAAATGACATAAATGAGTTAAAAATAAGGCAAGAGTATTACTAATTGATAAAAAAAGAAATAATTAAAAATCAAAAACTAATCATAAATGATAGACCTAAATAATTCCATACCAAATTAGATAACAAGCTATATTTCCTTATAATTAGGTACTTCAAAGCGAAAAAGTCATACGAAAAGATTTCAGCCAAAGGGTCTAACTTTTTCTAAAACGAAAGAATTATGGCACAAACTTTCTTAAATTTCAAACTAGAATCTAATTATGGGCTTTACTATTGAAGTTAAGTCTATAGATTTATTGGAATTTATGTGCGAAAGTTGAGTAAATAATATTAAAACTACTTTCTATATATAGGATTAAATAAGAAAATATGAGTTACAATATAAAAAATTTATTTTCTATAAAGGAATTAATCTTGCTATATTCTTTTAAAATCAACGATGGATGTGGCACGTGGATAGAATAACTGCTACAAAAACAGCTCGCTTAGCAAATGAGTGTAACCAAAAATTTACACTTAGTACAAATGTGATAAATGCAATAGCAAATACAAATAGAGAGTTATTTGTCCCAAATGGATTTAAACATAGTGCATATAGACTTGATGCCTTGCCTATGGGTGAGGCTCAGTGGATATCTTCACCACTTACAGTAGCAAAGATGAGTGAGTATTTAGAAGCTATGGGAGCAGATAGGGTTTTAGAAGTTGGCTGTGGCAGTGGTTATCAAGCTGCGGTACTTTCCCAAATGTTTCGTGGTGTCTTTACTATAGAGAGAATAGGGTCTCTTATGCTTCAAGCGAAATCTCGCTTTAAAGAACTTAATATTCACAATATTCACACAAGAATTGATGATGGGCAAAATGGTTGGATTCAATATGCTCCCTATGATAGAATTCTTTTTTCTTGTACCGCAAAAGAGATACCTCAAAAACTTTTTAAACAATTAAGTGATGGTGGAATTTTAGTTGCCCCTATGCAAAAAGGGTCTAAGCAAATTATTACAAGATTTAGAAAAAATGCGAACAGAATTGAGAAAGAAGAACTTGAAGAGTGTGATTTTGTACCAGTAGTCAATGGAGTTCAAAAATAGCTTTTTTCTAAGTAATTTATTGTAGAATATAAGTAATTAAAATTTAGGTTGACGTTATGGAAGATGTTTTTGGGATTAAATATACTAAACCAGAGGTAGTATTACTGCAAGACACAGGTATCGGTGTTGCAGAAACAGCGGCAAGAACCTGTTATGATTCATTTGAAAATAGTGAAAATGAAGTAATACAAAGTATCGAGAATACTTTACCTGATTCATTAATGCGTGATTCTATTAATGCGATAGAAGACTCAAATTTACTAGATGATTTAGCGTGGACATATTTTCATCATTCCATTTTAGAACACGCAAACCTTAGTTTTTTAGTTCGAGGAACGAGCCGTGGGGTACTCCAAGAACATGCTCGTCACCGTATGCAAGCTATAAGTGTAAGAAGTACTCGTTATACTATGAGTTCCATTATCAATGCTTTTGTGGCATCGAGACACGGAGCAGATAAAGAGTTTTTCATATCAAAAATTTTAGCTTTTAATATGTTTGTAACTTCTGATGAAGCATATAACACAATTGAAATTTCTGCAATATATGATAAGCTAGAGTATCAATCAAAGTTAGTGGAAGATTTTCACTCTATCGCAGTTGCAAAAAGTTCGATTCCTTTTATTATTGAGTGTGATGGTGATGCAGAAGCTCTTTTTCTCGCTTTAGAAGCTGGAAAAAAAAAGCGTAATGTTGGGGATGCCTTTAAACACATCATTTCAGATAATGTCAAAGTTGATATGCTAGTTACCTTTAATCTTAGAAGTCTTAAAAATTATTTTACACTTAGAGATAGTGGTGCTGCATATTTTCAAATACGATGGTTAGCTCAAGAGATGATGCGTGTAACACCATCAAAATACCTTGATCTTATCATAAAGAAGAAGGTTTAAAATGTTTAAAATTATTTCATTTATTATATCTAGTATTGTGCTAGTAGGATGTAGTCACTTTAGCATCAATGGTATGATGTGTGATCAGATAATATCAGATCCTTTTGCTACAATACCTAGAGAATGTAGAAATTATGATGAAGAGTTGGCAGAAATTGCTTCAAAAGGAAAAAAAGAGATTTTATCTCCTGATGAAATGATAAGCTTTGAAAAAAAGTAGACTCTTACTTCTCTTTTTTCTTTAAGCCTTTGATGCTAATTTTTTTACCAGTTAGTTTAGGAGCTTTTACTTTTGAAGTACCGTCATGGCGATGATTTCTTTCTCCTGATTTTCCAAAGAAAGTAGCTTTACCATTCTCATCTTTACCAAGGTATTTATTTTCTTTTCTTTCTTTGTTCTCCCAAGGTTTTTTTTCAAATTTTTCTTTGTTATCATAAGCTTTTTTTGGTCTATCTGTTCTTGGTTTCTTTATCTTTTCATCACGATTTATAAATTCTTGTTTTCTTTCTTCTCTTAGTTCAAAATCTTTTTTTGTCGCTTGTGCTGTTTTATCTTCTCTTATCTCAGAAAATCCTTCGATAGGCTCTTGCATGATAGTTCTACCAATGAGCGTTTCTATGGGATGAATAATTTTTTCTTCACTAGGATTTACTAATATAAGAGCATAAGTATCAGTATGGCTAATTCTTTGCATATAGGTACTTGCTTTTGGAGGAAGATCAAAACTAATCATGAGTTCGCATCTTAAATCAGGTTTTGATGCTAACTCCTCATCATTAACAATACTAACATTATCTTCTTCTATACTTAGTTTTAATTTTTGTGAGCTTAGTACAATGATTTTTTTTTCAGAATTTTTTTGTAGTAAAAATTTTAAAAGTTCTTCTTTTTTCTCATCTTTACATGGATGAACACGGTGATTGTGCCTTTTTAAAGTAGGGCGTTGAGATGACATAAGAATCCTTGATGTTTTTATCATCGAATTATAGCAATTCTTGGCTTTATGTCCGATTGAGATGAAGATTTTTATTATATAATTTTGCTATACTTCCAAAAAAATTATAAGAGAAACATAGATATATGATGCCTAAAGGTTTTGGTAAAAATTATTTTTCACTAGCTGCCATTCAAGCGTATATGTCTATGCAAAAAATCATAGCTCTTGGTGCATCAACACTAAGCTTATCAGGTAAACCTCTTAGACTTAGAATAAATAGCCCTCCCTCACCTTAATCTTTTCACTCATATAAAAAATACAAAAATATTAAGGACACCTATGTCAAAAAAAATACAATTATCACTCCTATCAGTTGCTCTACTTAGCTCACTTTATGCACAAGATCTAAAGCTCGATACCATAACTATCACAAGTGCTAGTAAAAGTCCACAGTTGTTAAAAGATGTTACATCTAACTTTAGTATTATCTCAAGTGCTGAAATTGAAGAAAAACATTACACTAGTGTAAACGAGGCTCTCCGTAATGTAGTTGGGCTAAATTATACAAGTAATGGAGGTTTAGGAAGTGTAGGTTCTCTATACCTTCGAGGTGCAGGTAACAACAGAACTCTTGTTTTAATAGATGGAGTGAGGTTTCAAGATCCATCCAACACTAGTGGTGCTAGTATTCAACATCTTATGATTAATGATATTGAACAAATAGAAATCATCAAAGGTGCGCAGAGTGGTATTTGGGGTGCTGATGCTAGTGCTGGTGTTATTAACATCATAACTAAATCGGCAAAAAAAGGAACACATCTTAATGCTAATATTGAAGCAGGGAGCTTTAATACAAAAAAAATTGGGGCTAGTGTTTCTCACAAAACTGCAAAGTATGACTTTAAACTAAGTGCGAACCACATCAAAAGTGATAGCTTTAGTGTTAGTTCGCCTTGGGGTGATGATGTTAAAACTTATGAAGATGATGCCTATAAAAATACAAACCTTAGTCTAAAAGCAAATTATTATATAACAGATAAGGCAAAAATCACAGCAGGTATAAGCTCTATAAAAGCACTCAAAGATTATGACAGTTATGGCAATCCAAATGATGCAACTTTTCAAAGCGATGTATCAAACCTTTTGTATTCTTTAGGCTATACACAAGAGTATAAAAATCACACAATTACAGCTAAAATACAAAAGAGCGATTTTAAAAGAGATGAGATAGGCACAGTCGCTCAGTATGGGAGTGAGTATGTAAAAGAGTTTGAGGGAACGCATATAAACTTAGAGCTTAGCGACACCATCACCTATAATGTTAAAGATTTTATAAGTCTTGGTTTGGGTGCTAGTAGTGATGAAGTTACTTATATAAAAACTGATAGTTCAAGCACAAATCAAAAAAATAAAAACAACTATATCTATGCAACAAACTCAAATACCTTAGATAAACTTATTTTCACACAAAGCATCAGACATGATAATTATGATAATTTTGATAGTGAAACTACTGGGAAATTAGGACTAAAATACACTTTTATAAAAGATTTATTCGTGACTGCAAATGTTGGACTTGCTTACAATGTACCAAATATAGTGCAAGAGTTAAATCCATGGGGAGCAGTAAATGCCGACTTAAATCCTGAAGATACTAGGAGTTATGATATTTCACTAGCATATAAAAACTTCAAAGCTACATATTTTCATAGTGAAGTGAGTAACTTAATAGACTGGTATGACCCTGATGGATACGGAGGAAATCCCGCAATATACAAAAATCTTGATGGGGAAAGTGTATTTAAAGGCTATGAGTTTGAATATACGCAAAACCTTACAGACGAAGTTTTCGTATCACTTAACTATACTCTACTTAGTGCAAAAGATAAAGATGGGAAAAATCTAGCAAGAAGACCTAAAGAGACTCTCAAAGCTAATCTTGACTTTTATCTAACTGATACTTTACACCTTGGTGTTTGGGGAGAGTATATCGGTAAAAGATACGATAGAGCCAATAATCAAAGCAGACAAACAGGAAAATACACACTTGTAAATCTTGTTGCAAACTATGATATAAATAAAAACTTTTCCACCTACGCTAAAGTAGAGAACTTGTTCGACAAAGAGTATCAAGTAGTTGATGGATACGCAACAGCGTCAAGAGGCATTTATTTTGGTCTTAACGCTAAATTTTAAAGATGTAATTTAAGACTTAATAGTAAAAGTGGGTACTTATTTTTTAACTAAGAAGAACTCTAAAGAACTCGCCTCTTTCTTATTATCTTCCATAAGTAGTTTGAGAGTAGCTTGTTGTTGAACACTCATAACAGTATTTTATGTTATGATGATTAAAGTTTCACTTCTCAAAATATTGGATAATTATGGAAATATTACTAGAAGAGTTTTACAAAACTGACCTACATGTAGATAAATATATAGATAGAAAAGCAAGTATTGAAGATAAAAGTTATCAGATAAATGGCATCTCTCAAAGTGGCAAAACTAAGCTTGTAAAGAACTATCTTTTAAGCTTGAAGAAGAGTTCTTATCTTTATATTGATTGTGAAGATATTCGCATTGATTTTACGCAATTAAATATTGATTTATCAAAATTTTGTATCTTGCATAAGATTAATATACTTGTATTTGATAATTATACTCCTAAAATTAATTTTGTCAATGTATCACAACTTATCATCTGTTCTGTGGATTATTATGATATAGATTTTCTTCAAACTCTACAACTCTATCCTTTAGATTATGAAGAATTTTTAGCCTATGAGCATAAATATGATTCAAGTGCCTTAAATCATTTTTTTCAGCTAGGGGGATTTCCATCTATTCATAAGTTACATTCAGATAAAAGAATTCTTTATATACAAAAAGCACTGATCTCTTCACTTAGTGAAATGGAGTTTGATATACTCAGGTTTTGTACAAAGATGATGTCTCAAAAGCTCTCCCCATTTTCTATATATGAGAGATTAAAAGTGACAAGAAAAATTTCTAAGGATAAACTTTATAAATCTTTTACTTCCCTTATTTCTAAGAAGTATATCCATTCCTTAGGGAAATTTGAACATTCTAAAGCTACAAAAAAGATATATCTTTGTGATATATCTTTAAAAAGTGCATTAACTACTGATAAACATTTTGGAAGATTATTTGAGAATATGGTATATTTAGAGTTATTAAAATCAGGTGTAGAATGTTACTATTATGAGAAAATAGAGTTTTATATACCAAAACTCAATGAAATTATTCTTTGTATGCCTTTTTCAGATGAGAGAGCTTTATTTAAAAGAATAGAACAGTTAGAAGCTTTTATTTTCACACATTCAATTCAAAAGATAACAAGCATAACAATGAATAGAGAGGGCAATATTTCGCATCCTCTCTCTAAAATAGAAATACTACCTTTTGATATTTGGGCTTTAGGGGATTAAAGTTTAGTTTTACATAGTCCCTGCAATAGCTCTAACCATCCCATCTTCTAAAAAAGGTTGTGCAACTTCAAATTCTAGTCCTGCACCATAGGCGGAACTTACAATTCTAGTTCTGTATATTTTCCATTTAATATTTTTATTTGTAAATGATTGATTACTTCTTCCACTCATACCACTTTTATTTTTCATAATATCATTTTGTGTTCCCGTTTCACCTTCTAGTGGTCGTTGTCTTATCTCTACATCTGTTACAAGTGCAAAGTAAATATTTTCTACCTTAAATGCATTATATGCCATACCTAGTAATGCACCAACTCCAGCTGCGGCCATTGATCCTCTATGACTTCCTTTGCCTATCATGGAAATACCTCCAAGAGTTGCCCCTCCAATGATAGCACTTGAAAAACCTGAATTTAAGTATCTGTTTTGTTCCGCCTCATCCATTTCTCCAACTTTTAGTAAGTTTGCTTGAACTAAAAAATTTGCTTCTCTAGGATTTTTAGTTACTCTAAAACCCATTTTTTCAAATTTAGCTTTAATCTTACTTGCAACATTTAGTTCTTCATCTGAAGTATTTCTAAATTTAAAATAAATAATCTGTTCTTTTGGTGATACAGGTTCTAAAAAAATTGTATCGCTCATCTTTGTTTTTGCATGTACATCTTTTTTACTCACCGCAATCTTATCACCTGTTATGCTCGTTCCAACCTTAGAAAAAGATGCTCCACATCCAGCCATAGATAAAGTAAGAGTAATTGCCACAGAAGAAGTTATTAATTTCAATAATATTTTATTGTATTTCATTGTATAATCCTTATATATTTCAGAGTATTCTACCTCTCCCCCCTTATGCTAACCTGAAATAATGATTTTGAGGAGACAACGTATATGTTATGCGGAATAGATGAAGCGGGTCGTGGATCAATTGCTGGGGACTTAGTTGTCGCTGCTTGTATCTTAAATACGGAAGTTCAAGGTTTAAATGATTCAAAAAAGTTAAGTGAAAAAAGACGAGAGTTACTTTATGAAGAAATCATACTCAAAAGCTCTTATCATGTAGTAAAATTTTCAGCCAAAGAGATTGATTCTAAGGGAATTTCAAAGTGTTTAGCAAGTGCTTTAAGACAAATTATGCAAAAGCTAAAATGCGATAATTATCTGTTTGATGGAAATACTACATTTGGTGTTGAGGGTTTAAAAACTATGGTAAAAGCAGATGGGAAAATTGCTCAAGTGAGTGCTGCTTCTATTCTTGCAAAAGTAACTCATGATAGAGATATTTTAAAAGAGGCAAAAAGATACCCTCAGTATCAATTTGAAAAACATAAAGGCTATGGAACTAGGTTACATATCGAGATGATTAAAAAATATGATTATTGCGATATACATAGACGTAGCTTTAAAGTTAAATCGCTCCGTAAATAATTATTCTTTAAAGATAATAATTATTCTTTAAGTTTACTCATGTTATCATTTCTCTTAGATAATTATATCTTATAATATAAAGGAAATAAAATGAAGAAAATTGATTTAACAATGGCAAACGGACAGAAAGTTGATGACAATCAAAACTCCTTAACCGCAGGACAAAGGGGTCCAATCTTAATGCAAGATGTATACCTACAAGAAAAGCTTGCACATTTTGACAGAGAAGAGATACCAGAGAGAATTGTACATGCTAAAGGTGCAGGTGCACATGGAGTATTTACTGTAACGAAGGATATTAGTCAGTACACAAAAGCAAGTATATTTAGTAATATTGGTAAAAAAACACGTTTGTTCACACGCTTCTCAACAGTAGGAGGAGAAAGAGGTTCAGCAGATACTGCTAGAGATCCAAGAGGATTTGCAACAAAATTTTATACAGATGATGGAAACTGGGATTTAGTAGGAAATAATACGCCTGTATTCTTTATTCGTGATCCTCTTAAATTTCCAGATTTTATTCATACGCAAAAAAGAATGCCTGGTTCAAATTTAAAATCTGACAATATGATGTGGGATTTTTGGTCTAAATCACCTGAATCACTTCATCAAATAACTACCCTCTTTAGTAACAGAGGTACTCCTGATGGCTATAGGCATATGAATGGCTATGGGTCGCATACATATAGTTTAATCAATGCTAAAGATGAAAGATTTTGGGTTAAATTTCACTTAAAAACTATACAAGGGATTAAGAATTTATCTGCGAAAGAAGCAACAGTCCTTGCAGGTACAAATCCAGATTATGCAACACAAGATTTATATGAAGCTATTGAGAATAAAAATTTTCCTCAATGGAAAATGAGTATTCAAGTAATGCCTGAAATTGACGCACAAAACTACTCTATAAATCCATTTGATGTAACAAAAATTTGGCCACATTCTGATTATCCACTCATAGAAGTTGGTATCTTAGAACTTAATAGCAACCCAAAGAATTATTTTGCTGAAGTCGAACAATCCGCTTTTTCCCCTTCAAATAAAGTTCCTGGTATCGGTTTTTCCTTAGATAAAATGCTACAAGGAAGATTATTTTCCTACCCAGACACACAAAGATATAGACTAGGTGTAAATTATAATTCCTTACCCATTAATAAACCTGACGTGGAAGTAAATAATGGATATAGAAATGGTAGTTCACGTTTTGATTCTAATGGAAAAGAATCAAGGAACTATGAACCCAGTAACTTTGATGTACCAACGGAGTCATCACAATTCAGTGAACCACCTTTAAAGATAGATGGAAATGCAGATAAATATAATTATGATAATGATGAATGTAACAACTTTATTCAAGCTGGTAACCTTTATAGAATATTAGATAAAGAGGAGCAAGAAGATTTAGTTCAAAATATTGCACAAAGTCTTAGTAAATGTGATTCAAAAATTCAAAAATTACAAATATCTCACTTTATAAAAGCTGATATTGATTATGGAAAAAGAATAGAGAAACTATTATAGTTCTTTATTTTTCTCTAAATTTAGATATTCCACATGGCTGATTTGGAGTTGGTGGATTATCTTTGAGATATGTTAAATCTTCTTTTGTTTGATCTAAAACTCTTTTTTGCTGTAAAATCGGAAGCATCAAATTATCTTTTTCATTTAAGGGAATGCTCCAATCTAACAGTATCTTTTGAACTTCCTCATCTAAGTCTTTGAGAGCGTTTTGTATATGTTTAATTGAATTCATTCTAAGAGTATAACAAAAGTTTAGAATAATTTGGATATAATTTTTATTCAATTTATTTTTTATCTCAAATTATCTCAAAAAAATTAAATAAATGAGTTTTACTAAAGGAGTTATCGATGCCAAAAATGAAATCGGTAAAAGGCGCTGTAAAGCGTTTTAAAGTTAAGAAAAATGGTCAAATTAAACGTGGTAAAGCGTTTAGAAGTCATATTTTAACAAAACAAGATGCAGGAACTCGTCGTGAACAAAACAGTCCAACTGTTGTTTCTAAGGCTGATTCTGCAAATATTAAGGCGATGATTAACTAAGATTAGTTAGCTCATTACATCTCCAATTTAATATTATAAATTGGGAAAGTCCATAAAAATGGCACCTTGAATATGAATAAGTATCTGGGTAAAGAAAAAGGAAAAAAATGCCAAGAGTAAAAACTGGTGTAGTTCGTAGAAGAAGACACAAAAAAATATTAAAATTAGCAAAAGGTTTCTATAGTGGTCGTCGTAAACACTTTAGAAAAGCTAAAGAACAAATTGAAAGATCATGGGTATATGCTCATAGAGATCGTAAGCAAAAGAAACGAGATTTCCGTAAATTATGGATTGTTCGTATCAATGCAGCGGCTCGTTTAAATGGGATGAATTATTCAACTTTCATGAACGGCGTTCACAAATCTGGCATCGAGCTTGACCGTAAAATTCTTGCTGATATGGCGATGAATGATATAGCCGCATTTACTGCAGTTGTTGAAGCTTCAAAAGCAGCATTAGCTTCATAAGTCCTAAGACCTTTAATAGGTCTTTGGCTTTGCTAAACCTTGTTTTCTATATAATCAACCCTCAAAATTCTAAATACACTATCTACACTTTCAAATAATTATAAGGTAATATCTCATTGAGTAATATTTTCATCACATTTTTCGCTTATTTCATAGATAAATTTTTCGGAGAATTTAAATTTATTAAACATCCTGTTGTCTATATAGGCGAACTTATCACCTTTTTTGAAAACCGCTACTATAAGAAAAGTATTTCTCGTGGTATTTGGCTTCTCGTATTTGTTGTTTTAGTTACTGGGCTTAGCTCTTTTTTAGTAGCAGAATTTTTAAGTTATCTTACCAGCTTTCTCGATATTCTTATCTCCTCTATTTTTGCCTCTATGTTTATATCGCATAAAATGCTTCGTGATGCAGTGAAAGAAGTTTTAGTGAGTCAAGATAAAAGACATACTATCTCCCTGTTAATAAGCCATAATACAGAGAATATGAGCGATAGTGATGTTTATAAGGCAGCCATTGAAACTTATGCTCAAAACCTGAGTAATGGCGTTATCGCACCAATGCTTTATCTCTTGTTTTTTGGACTTCCTGGAATCATAATATACAAAGCGATTAATCTTATGGCTTCGATGCTCGACTCTAAAAAATCACGCTACGTAAAGTATGGAAAAGCCTCGGCTTTGTTGGATAATACACTCAACTATATTCCTGCTCGTTTAACTGCTGTTTTGATTATGTTTATTGCAGGACAAAAGGATGTTTTAGCTTTTTATAAAAATGGAATGAAACATAAAAATCCAAATTTAGGACACCCTATTACCGCAATGGCTTTAGCCCTTAATATCAAGCTTGGAGGGAAACCTTATTTTGGAAGAGGGAGAAAAATTATCACAGAGGATGATGTAAAGAATGCGATAAGTTTATTTTTTAAATAGCTCTTGTCTTGAACCTTTATCTATCTTAGTCATATAAAATTATTATATAATGCTTTTATGAAAACATATAATATTTTTACAAATAAAGAAGATTCTTTACCTCAGGGAAAGGCTGATTTCTTACTTGCTGGATCACTAACTAAAACCTACGAAATAAAAGGTATCATACAGGCTGAAATTTCTGAAGAAATCTCTAATCCTACACTTGATGCAGAATTTATATCAAATCAAAAATTTTTCTCTCTTGGAGAACTCGCTAAAAATTCTAAAGCTCTTCCTTCTCTTGCCCTTATAACAAGAGCCGTTCATAATTTAAGTCCCTTTTCTTCCATTGAAGTACTAGATTTGGGCTTAGAGTTTAGACCAAAACAAACAAGTTACCATACTTTTGATATAAGTCCGTCAAACTCTATCATAGAGGGCTCAAATATTGATGCTAAAGATATTTTTTACAAGGGAATGCTTTATGGAAAAAAATATGAGCTTAAAGGTTCTTATCTTATCTTAGGGGAAAGTATTCCTTCTGGAATCACTACAGCTACAGCTTCATGTTTAGCTCTTGGATATGATTGTGAAAATGATTTTTTTTCTAGTTTTGTAAATACTTCAAACTCCATAAAAGCACAAACAATTCAAAAAGCACTCTCCCATCTTCATGGCAATATGAGTAATTTTGAAAAACTTTCTTTAGTAAGTGATAATATGCTACTCTTTTGTGCTGGTTTTTTACTTGAGGCATCAAGAAGATTTCATATTGTCCTTGCTGGTGGTAGACAAATGGCAGCTTGTCTTTTAATCGCTGATAAGTTAAGAGAAGATGTTTTGATGCAAATAAAATCAGATAACATCACACTAGCCACTACCGCATGGATAGTGAATGATAAACACTCTGATATAAAACATCTACTTTCTCTTTTGAGTTATACCCCTCATGCGATTTATACGACATTTTCTTTTGCAGATACAGAAATAGTAGTACTTAAAAACTATGATGATGGTGAGCTAAAAGAAGGGGTTGGTGCTGGGGCTGCTCTAGCTTACATTCATGCTAATGGTTTTACAAATGATGAACTCCTCGATGCAATAGAACTTATTGTTTATACTTTATAATTCCTCACTTACTTTTGAGTTAAAGCTGATTTATAACTTGCTGATAATTTTTATTAAGCTAATATTAAGTCTGAAATGATACTTTAGGGGACAAAGGAAAAATATGAATGAGAAAGAAAACTTTATAGGTATGACAATGGTACAAAAGATTAATATCATAGATAAAATAATTGAAGATAATATAAGAGATTTTTTAATTAAAGATAATGGTGATTTAGATCTTATTAATGTAGAAGAAAAAAATGGTCATATAGTGGTGTATATAGAATATCAAGGAGCTTGTACATCTTGTGCTTCTTCTGGGGGAACACTTGTATCAATAGAAAATATTTTACAAAGAATGCTTAGCGATAATATAAGAGTTGTAAGTATATAAGGGGTTTATAACTCATGTGTAAAACCTTAAAAATGATTTATTTTTAAGGTATACACAGTTATTTTTTAACTAACAGCAGCGATTGCAGCCTCGTAGTTAGGTTCTTCTGTTATTTCTGGAACGATTTCTTTATAGCTAACAATACCCTCAGCATTTACAGCAAAAATTGCTCTACAAGTAATACCAGCTAAAACTGATCCACCTAGTAAAACACCATAAGCATTAGCAAAATCTTTGTTTCTAAAGTCAGAAGTAACAGTTAATCTACTAATTCCCTCTGCTGAACAAAATCTACCTGATGCAAATGGAAGGTCAAGAGAAACAAGAGTCACATCAACACCCTCTAAATCAGCTACTTTAGTGTTAAAGTTACGAGTTTCAGTAGCACATACCCCTGTATCAAGTGAAGGAACAACGATAATAAGTTGTTTTTTACCGCTAGCCCCACCAACAGTTACATCGCCTAAACCCTCAGAATTAACAACAGTAATTGCTGGTGCTTTGTCTCCTACATTTACTTCATTTCCGATTAACTCTACATCTGTGCCTTTAAATTTTGTTGTTGCCATTTTGGCTCCTTAATAATATTTTTGAAAGTGTATTTTAAATCTGATAAATATGCTCTTATTTAGTAAAGCTCTCTTTTTGACTAAGTCTTATTTAAGTTATATTTCTTATCTCACTTATCAGTTTATAAAATACTTTTAGGAGATATGTCTAACTCTTCTATAGAAGAAAACATATTTTCCTTGTACATCTCAACTGCTACACGACCTATCATTGCTGCATTGTCGGAGCAGTATTTGAGTTCGCTTAGTAATAACTTTGTATTATGAGGCTTTAGAAGTTCTTTTATTTGTGTACGAAGATATATATTTGCACTCGCCCCTCCAACAATAGCAAAGGTTTGAGGCTTGCAAGTTTTAAAATATTTTTTTAATTTCATCGTTAAATGTTTGGTAGCGATATGCTCAAATGAGGCGGCAATGTCTTTGTATTTTGTTTTATCCCCATCAGCATCTACTATAGCTAAACGAACAGCATTTTTAAGCCCTGAGTATGAAAAAGCGATGAGTGGTGATTGATGTAGAGGAACTGTGAAATTATATTTTAATCTATCTCCACCTTTGGCTAAATCTTCAATTATTGGACCACCCGGATACGCTAATCCCATCATTTTAGCTACCTTGTCAAAGCTTTCACCAAAGCTATCATCCATACTTTTTGCCACTGTTTTTATATCTCTTAATGATTTCACTTCCATCACTTGAGTATGTCCACCTGAGACAAGTAAAACAGTTAAAGGAAAATCAGTCTCTTTTTCTATAAATAAAGAATAGATATGTCCAACTAAATGATTTACACCGATTATAGGAATATCCAGTGCCACCGCTATTGCCTTAGCCATTGTTACACCCTCAACTAAGGTTACAGCTAGCCCTGGAGTAGAAGTAACAGCTACTGCTTTTAAGTCTTTAAAGTAAGGTTCGCATTGCTCTAGTATTTGAGGAAGGGCTTGTGCGTGAAGACGAGCAGCAAGTTCAGGGACAACACCGCCATATACCGAGTGTTCTAACTCTTGAGATATTTTTTTATGAAAAAGAAGTTTTCTAGTGGCTATCTCTGTTATGGAGATAGCGGAATCATCACAGGAACTTTCTATACTTAATATCATTAAACTACCTTTATGTGAACGCTAAATATATTAAAGGTGCATATGCTATCACACCTAGATACGGTATTGTTTTTGTGGGTGTAAGTAAGGCTAAAGAGAGTTCATGACTAATTTCTTTAGCTATAAAAACTTGTTTTATTAAGAGAATTTTCGTTGCAATATCAAGTGTTTTGATAGCAAATAAACTCAAAGCATACATATTGTAGTCAGTAATAAGCATAAAGTATATAGCGAAATAAAAGGTAGGGTGCATCACTAAAAATAAAAGGACACTCTTTTTATATATCTCAAACATACGAGCTAACATCCCCATAACTGTTTGTGCCTTTTGCCATTGCATCTCGTATATCTCAAGGAGTAAAAAGAAAATAATATAATTTAAAATAGGATCATTCATCATCATGTTTTCTATATAGAAGCTCTTACTTCTTTGTCAATCTCAAAAACTTCCTCAACACTTTGAGGCATAGAAAAATTTGCTTCATAGGCTTTTATGATAGTTTTACTTATATCCATAAAGCCTATCTCTTTGTTTATAAACTTCTCTATGGCTCTTTCATTAGCGGCATTGACTATCACACCCTTATTAGGATTTTGGAGTAAATCTTCTTTAATCTCCCAGATGGGATAACGATTTTTTTCTATTTCTCTAAATTCTAAACTTCCAATTGTAAGTAAATCAACATGCTTTAATATATTTTTATTCATCTTTACATCAAGTGCATAAGCAATGGGAAGTTGCATATTTGCGTGAGCAAAATGTGCTGTAGTAGAACCATCTTTAAAATCAATCAAAGCATGAATAAGTGATTTTGTTTCAATGATGGCATCATACTCTATATCTTCTCCAAAAAGCCATCTTGCTTCTAAAAGCTCAAACATTTTGTTTACCATAGTGGCAGAATCTATAGTGATTTTTTGCCCCATAGCCCAGTTAGGATGTTTTTGAGTGTCCGCCAATGTAGCAGATGCAAGTTTATTCAAATCCCAGTCTCGAAACGCACCACCACTTGCTGTGATAATCATCTTTTGAACTGTTCTCTTTTGCATCAAGTACCATAAAGCAAAATGCTCAGAATCAATGGCTTGAATTTTTGAAGTGTCTATAAATTTACCACAAGCAACTAAACTTTCTTTATTTGCAAGAGCTACTTTTTTGCCACACTCAATGGCTTTTAATGTTGGACGAAGCCCTAAAAATCCTACAAGAGCATTTACAAGTAGTTCACTTTTAGAATCAGCTATTACTTTTAAAATATTTTCAGCACCAGCATAAACTTTTGAATGATTTACTTTAGATATGTCTGAATCGTCGGCAATAACAACGACTTCTGGTTGATGTTCTTTTATTTGTTGGTTTAAAAGTTCTATATTTTTACCAGCAACTAAAACTTCAACTTTAATGTTAAACTTTTTAGTAACTTTGAGTGTATTAACACCGATAGAACCTGTTGAACCGAGTAAAATCAATTAGGCGAGACCTCTTAAAAGAACAAGCATCACTATAGAAGCAAAAAGGTAGCCGTCTATTCTGTCAAGGACTCCACCGTGACCAGGGAGAATATCTCCGCTATCTTTTACATCAGCAGCACGTTTGAGATAACTCTCATATAAGTCACCAAAGATAGAACTAGATGCTACGAGAAAAGAGATGAGAAGAGCCGTTAAAAAGTTTGTCAAAAGTAAGCCGATAAACATACCACTTAGGGTAGCTACAGCTACACCACCAAAGACACCCTCTAAAGTTTTATTTGGACTTGTTTCGCAAAACTGAGTTTTTCCAAAATTTTTCCCAAATACATAAGCCCCAACATCTGTCATAGCGACAAGAACTAAAAGCCATAACAAGGATAAGACCCCATAATCCCCATATAGACTGAGGATAAAAAGCATACCTGCGGTTGGATAGATAAAAGGTAAAAAGTTTGTCCACTCTAAGTCTTTGTTATAAGCAATAGCTCCAGCATAAGCAACACCGATCAACAAAAATATATCAGAAGCATGAGGATAAATTCCCGCTAAAATCCAAATCCCAACTGCATAAAGATATAAGCTTTCATCTTCTATCTTAAATAAGTTAAGTGCTTCTTTAAAAGCGATGAGATACACTAGACCTAAAACCAACCACATTAAGAAAAAATTATCTATAATTCCTATAAGTAAAACTCCCCCAAGTAAAGCAAGTCCTGTGATTATTCGCTCTCTATTATTTTCAAAAATTTCTATCATTAAGAAGCCTTAATTATTATATTAAATATTTTTATAGTTAACGGAAGAGATTATAACTTTTGAAGCTATGAAATTTTAGTTTAAATTAAAATTTCATAAACTTCATTCTAATTATAATACTTCTTTCGCTCCCATGGATTTCATAATTGAAATGATTTCAGTATCAATTTTTTTAACCCATTCCTGTTTTACAGGATCTGTAATATTTAAAATAGAAGTCCAGTTTGCAAGTGTAGGCATAGCCAGTACCATAGTACTTGAACCTTTTTTAATATACGCATACATTGAACACGGTGCAAATACACCACCCTCTGGGCGACCTTTGTTGAATACATTGTAAGAGAATGTAAAATGGCATAATGAATACACAAAAAACGCATCATATTGCGAAAAATCCATCTCTAAATCTTCTTCGTATGTTTCTTTAAAGTTTTTATATCCAGCAATGATATACTTTTGATCTTCAAATGCAGCCTCATATTTTTCTTGAAATTCATCAATAAAATCACTTAGTTCTGTAGGTCTATCAAACTTTATTTCAAACTTCATCATTGTTTTTGCTGGTAAAGCATCAAATGTTTTAGTCTCAACTGTACCACCAAGTTCTTTACTTGTCCATGTATCTAATTTATCATACATTGCTACAAACTGTTTTCTTACATTTACATCTTTTGTTCCTACAATATCTAACATTGTATTAGGATCTAAATGCCCAACATAGGTTTTATTTTCAGATGATTTTTTGTAAATAAGTTGATTAAAGGGAGCAAAACCTGCTACTTCTGGAGCAACTTTTAAAATAGGGTACAGAGCCTTATCATTTGTTATAGAGAAAAAACCTAAATTATCTAAGTTCTTAGCCCAATTCTTATCATAGTCAGAATCCTCTGCATTACCATAACGTTTAGCATAAGCGAGATCAACCCTTTCATGTGGATCAGATACAGCAAATCCTATACTTTCTAAACTCGACCCTAGTAAATGCTCGTATTTTTCACCAACATCTCCATCTATTACATTAAATCTAGTACTATTAGCACCAAATGCTACTGTTGCTACTAATGAAAGCGCAACTGTTGTCTTAACTATTTTGTTAAACATCTACATTTCCTTTATATTGATTAGAACTATCTATCACAAAATAGTCACGAAATTGGCAAATATTGTAACATAAAAACTTTTATCTTTTGCTAATACTTAAATATTCATGATAAGTATTTATTTTTTTATGTAAAAAAGGAGCAGTTCTTATTTATTATAAGACTTTTGAAAGAAGTCTATTTAAGAGGAACAGCTTAATTTAATATTTTTAAATTTTTGTGGTGTTGTTATACAAAGGTACTCTAGCTCTTCCTGTTCTGAAAAAGGGTTTAAAGCCACTTTGAGTAAATCATTTACCATAGAGAAATCATCCATTTTTGCTTTATCTATCGCAACTTGAAGAATATGGTTTTTTAAAATATATTTTGGATTGACTTCTAGCATTTTTATTTGCCTCTCTTCTTGAGTAAGCGTTTCTTTTTGAACTCTTTTATCATAAATCTCCAAACATCTCTCTAAAGATTCACGAGACACTGCTATATCTAAAATAGGGCTTTTATCTCCATCATAACGTGAGAGTTTTCTAAAAAATAGATTGTAATCTATTTGAGCATTTTCCAAATGTCCAAGCATTGCATTTATTAAAAATTTATCTTCATCATCATTTTGAAAAAAACCAAACCTTTTTCTCATTCTTTTGAGATATTCCTCTTCATAAGCTTGATAATATACTTCTTCGAGAATTTCCAAAGCTGCCTCATGATGGAGTATCGGAGAGATAGCTGTAACTAATTTTTCAAGATTCCAGTATCCGATACCAATTTGACTTTTAAAACTATACCTTCCCTCTTTATCTGTATGGTTGCAAATATAATAGGATTCATAATCATCTAAAAAAGCGAAAGGACCATAATCAATGGTTCGTCCATCTATAGACATATTGTCCGTATTCATCACACCATGGTTAAACCCTACACTTATCCAAGAGGCTATGGTTTGTGCCGTGTTTTTTACTATCTCTGCGTACATTTTAAGATAACAGCCCTCAACACCCTTTAAATGAGTAAAGGATTCCTCTATCACATAATCTGCTAAATCTTGAATCATTTTAGGCTCACGAGAAGCATTAAAATACTCAAATGTTCCAAAACGAACCCATGTTGGTGATAAACGAAGTACAATAGCACCCTTTTCCCATCTCTCCCTTGCTACATCAGTATCGCTTCCTATAAGTGCTAAAGCTCTTGAAGTGCTGATGCTTAAACCGTGCATCGCTTCACTCATAAGATACTCACGAATACTTGAGCGTAAAACTGCTCTTCCATCCCCTAAACGAGAATAAAGAGTAGGTCCTGAACCTTTAAGTTGTAAGTTCTGCCCATTGACTTTACCCAGATTAATAGCACGACCATCTCCTAATCGTGCTACAAAATATCCAAACTGATGTCCAGCGTAGCACATTGCAAAAGGCTCAGAACCTTCTAATTTTTTAGAGCCATTGACTATATCTAAAAGCATTCCGTCATCAAGTAAGTCTTGATCGACCCCTAAAAGTTTTGCTGCATCTTGACTTGCAGAAATGATAAAAGGCTTTGCTAATGGTGTAGGTTCAACTTTATCGAAAAATAAGGCTTCATGTTTTAAATAGGGTGTAGTTAATTTTAATTGTGAGAATTTCATGAAAATGTTTTATCAAGTTAGCGATTAAACTTTACCCTAGTTAAATGAAATAGCCTTTTTTTAGAGTTTCTTTTAAGAAATACTAAATCCAATAGACTTCTTTGAAAGCTAGGATTAGAAATTGCTTAGTGTAAAGTATGAGCAAATACAAAAAATAGGGATAAATAATTATGAGTAAGTACGACAGTCAATTTAATTTTATCATCCTTTATGAAATTATATTTCCCCACTTACTTAATTCATATTCCATTTATGAAATTATTTTTACTGTATTCCTTATATTTTGGATTTAAAGTAAAAACCGCTACAATTGTTTAATTCAAAGAAAAATTATATTTATGGACAACCTATAGTGCCTAAAAAATATATAAACCAAGCGATAAGTGCTTAATAAGGATAGAGATGATTAAAGTCGGAATAATAGGTGTAGGAACAGTAGGTTCAAGTGTAGTAAATATCTTAAAAGATAATGCGGATGTCATTTCTGCTCGCGCGGGTGTAGATATTGTTGTTAAAAGTGGAGTTGTTAAAAACTTAAAAAAAGAAAGAGGTTTAGATATTGTTTTAACAGATAATGTAGATGATATTTTAAACGACCCAGAGATTGATGTTGTTGTTGAGCTTATGGGTGGAGTTGAAGAACCTTTTGAGATTGTAAAAAAAGCACTTCAAAGTGGAAAAGCTGTTGTAACTGCTAACAAGGCACTTCTTGCATACCACCGTTATGAACTCCAAGAGATAGCAAAAGATATTGCATTTGAGTATGAGGCATCTGTCGCTGGTGGGATTCCTATCATCAACGCACTTCGTGATGGACTCTCCGCTAATCATATAGAATCAATCATGGGAATTATGAATGGTACTTGTAATTACATGATGACTAAAATGACTGATGAGGGTGTAGCTTACGCCGACATCTTACAAGAGGCACAAGACTTAGGTTACGCAGAGTCTGATCCAACTTTTGATGTGGGTGGCTTTGACGCAGCTCATAAGCTTCTTATCCTTGCATCAATCGCTTATGGTATTGATGCTAAACCTGAGGATATTTTAATCGAGGGGATTGAAAATATTTCTCAAGATGATATTGCTTTTGCAAAAGAGTTCGGTTACGCCGTAAAACTTTTAGGAATTGCTAAAAAAGATGGGGATGAAGTAGAACTTCGTGTTCATGCCTGTCTTATAAAACAAGAAGAGATGATAGCCAAGATTGATGGTGTCATGAATGCTATTAGCGTAGTGGGTGATAAAGTGGGAGAAACTCTTTACTACGGTCCTGGTGCTGGTGGTGATGCTACTGCTTCAGCAGTTGTAGCAAACATTATAGACATTGCAAGAAGTGGAAAATCCGCTCCAATGCTAGGATTTGATAGACCAATGGAGGGAAATAAGCTAAGACTTAAACCAACTCTAAACATAAAATCAAAATACTATCTTCGCATTAATGTTTCAGATCGTACTGGAGTATTAGCAAAAATAACTAAAATATTTGAGCAAAATAATATCTCTATTGAGACCATGCTACAGCGTCCATCTGATGATACATCTGCAAATCTTCTTATCTCAACTCATATGGCAGTTGAGCGTGATATTCAAAACATGATGACTTCTCTTGCTTCATTAGACTTTGTAAATTCTAAACCTGTAATGATTAGGATTGTATAATTAAGATTTTAATTACAGGAGCTAGTTCTGGTTTAGGGGCTGAACTTTCTCGTCAATATGCTAAACCTGAAAATTCTCTTATTCTTCTAGCTAGAAGAGAAGAAAAACTCAAATCCTTACAAGATGAACTCTCCGTAGATGCTAAAAGTGTAGAGATTATTGTAGCAGATGTAACAGAATTTGAAGACTTACAAAAAAAGATTACTTCTCTTGACGCTCTTGATATGGTGATATTAAACGCAGGAATATCTATAGGTCATTCAGAAGAACTCACCTCATTTAAAGACTTCAAAAAACTTTATGATGTAAACGTACTTGCAAATCATGCGATTTTAGAAGTCTTACTTCCAAAGTTTAAAGAACAAAAGCATGGAAAAATAGTATTTATATCTTCTCTAGCATCTCTCATTTCAATGCCAACTTCAAAAGCTTATAGTTCAAGTAAAAGAGCGATAAATGCTTACGCAGAGGGTTTACGATATAAGTACAACAAGTATGGTATCAAAGTGATAAGCATCCTCCCTGGATTTATAAAAAGTGAAATGACTGATAAAAATGAATTTAATATGCCTTTTATCTTAGAAACGAAAGAGGGTGTAAAAAAAATCATAAAAGCGATAGAAAAAAACAAAAGAATTTATGCTTTTCCTCTTAGGTTTTATCTCATTATATTAGCTATTAATATGCTTCCTAAGTTTTTAAGAGAAAAGATAATAAATTCCATCTCTTAATTAGCAAGGCAAGTCTAGCTTAAAAGAGATACCATCCTTATGATTCTTAACACTTATTTTTCCATTGAAATGCTTTTCTATAATGATTTTTGATATATAAAGTCCTATGCCGCTACCATCTTTTTTAGTAGTGTAATATAAGTCGAAAACTTTAGTTAATTCATGAGTTTGGATACCTAAAGCATTATCCTCAATAATTATTATTAAATTTTCTTTATGTTTATAAATTTTTATTTTAATAATAGGATTATGAATGCTTTTTTTTATAAACTGTTCTTTTGAATTGGAGATAATATTTAACAAAACTTGTGATAATTCTGATTTAAAACCATACATTTGTAAGTTGTCTTGAAGCACTTTTTTTATCTCTATATCTTTAAATGATTCTATGTTGGAGATGTTTAAGACATTTGAAATAACTTCATTTATATAAAATAAACTTTTTTCTTTGTCTTCTTTGAGAAAATTTGAAAAATCATCAATTGTATTGGATAAATAGTTTAACAATATCTCACTTTTTGAGATTTTTTCATTTAAGATTTGTTGATTGAATGTACCCATAGTGTATTGCATATCAATGTTCATAAATAAAGCTGACAATTCAGATAATGGTTGTCTCCATTGATGAGCTATAGTATTTATCATCTCCCCTTGAGAACTTAATTTAGATTTTTGTATTAATATTTGTTCTTTTTCATTGTTCTTTTGTATCTCTTGTTTGACTTTAATATCTAAAATATCATTTATATTTAAAAGTTCTTGTTGATTTTTGAGTAGCATATAGGAGTAGTATATGATGAGTATCACAAAAATAACAGCAATGAATACTAATATAGTTGTTCTCATGCTTTGTATTTGCAACAATGGTTTTTCTAATGGTGTGATTATTTCAATAACACCTCTAATGTCTCCAATATGCCATTTATCATTTTCCCAAGTTTTATCACTATGATTATTATGACAATTTACACAAGATATATCTATCATATAATCAGGAATTGCTACTTTTAATACAGGTTTATTGTTTACAACATCCTTAGAAATATATATGTCATTTGTCTTTTTAATAATCTCAAGAGTTTGTTTGTCCTCAAATGATAAAACCCTAGAAATTCTATTTTTAAAGGGATAGTTACTATAAGTTCTAAATTTAGTTCCCATATTTTTATTAAATAAATGACTCAAGTCATGTATAAGGGTTGCAGGAAGAGGTAAAGAATTATTTGAAGTATGATTGGATACAAAATTAAATTTTGTAGAATTAGCTTTGACTTTGTTTACAATATTGTTTAAGTAGTATGATCTTATTAATTTTATTTGCTCAACATTATTCTTGCTATTTTGAATAACCAAGCTGTCAATATTTTTTTTAGTAATATAGGGTATAAAAAAGAATAGTGAGCTAAGTATTACCCCTGAAACAATCCATATAGATAAGAGTATCTTACTTTTTAATAATAAATTTAACATATCTTGATACTATAATAATATGGATAAAGACAAATTAAAATTACTAAAAAATTACAATATTTTATTTGCAGAAGATGAAGATGGTCTAAGAGATGAAATCGCTGATACACTAAAATTTTTATTTAAAACAGTCTATTGTGCTAAAGATGGTTTCCAAGCAAAAGAGATGTATGATAAACATAAGATAGACATTATCATAAGCGATATTAAAATGCCAAAGGTCACAGGATTAGAGTTTATACAGTATGTAAGGCAAAAAGATTCTGAAGTTTTTGTTTGTATTATAAGTGCCTATACGGATGTTAAATTTATGCTTCCCTTTACTGAATTAAATTTATTAAGATATATAGTAAAACCTATAACAAAAACAAAATTATTTGAAGTGTTTGATAAGTTTATAGAAAAAGTAAATGATGCTAATTTAGTAATGTTAAATGATGAATATATTTACAAGAAAAACTTACTACTTATTCAAGTGCAAGATCAAGAATTTAAATTAACAGTAAAAGAAGCTAAGTTCTTGACATTACTTTTGAAAAAAAAATCTATTATTACATATTATGAGATAGAGGGTATTTTAGAAAATGATAATTACGAAAGTCAAAATCATATCAGACAGTTTATAAAAAAACTACGACTAAAATTACCAAAGAAATATTTATACAATATACAGAATGAAGGTTATTGTATATCAAGTCCATACTTAGACACAATTAAGACATAAGGATATATTATAATTTTATCTTAAACAAAGGAGTTTAAAATGAAAAAATATATATTAGCTTCCATGGGTTTAGGGATTTTATTGTTCTCTGCAAATGTTCAAGCAGATATTTGTGTAGATAAAAATGAAATTGATGTAAAATGGACATCTTTTAAAACTTTATCAAAAATAGGTGTTAGTGGTCATTTCAATAATATAAAACTAAGGATAAATACTAAAAATAACACGGATGTGAAGTCATTGTTAAAAGATGCAAAAGTTTCTATTGAGCTTGAAAGTATTGATGCAAATAGTGATGTTAAAACCATCAATATTAAAAAATATTTTGTCAATAATTTATCCTCTAAGACAATAGAAGCAAAAATCATAAACATATATGATAAGTCCTTAGAAGTTAGAATAAGATTAAATGGTGTGACAAAAAACATTCCAATGTCATATGTCTTAAGAGACAATGTAATTAATGCCAAGGGTGTAATAGATGGGCAAGATTTTGAACTATCAAAAGCACTTAAAATATTAAATACAAATGTTGCGGGACATTTAAATAAAGGCTGGAATGATATATCTATTAGTTTTATTATAAAGACTAATAATAGATGTAAATAATTTTAATTTAAAACTATTCCTAAAACATTTAAGAGAAAAAACTGTAAACTCTCTTAGCTAAATTTTAGGAATCTTTACAATGGATAATGTTCCAAGACTATACTACCCCAAGAAAACCAAACAACATGTTAAAATTTCTTATTTTAAATACGATAAAATAAGAACAATAAAGTGAGGGTAAAGAGATGAGCAGAAAACGAAAAACTTATTCAGCAGAGCTAAAAACTAAATTGGTTTTAGAACTTTTAAAAGAGGAAAGAACTCTTGTTGAAATAGCCAAAGAAAATTCAATTATACCTAATAATTTAAAAAACTGGAAGAAGATATTTTTGAACAATGCAGAGATGGCAATGGAACCTTCCAAAACAATAAAAGAGTACAAAGATGCTAATGCTAAACTGCAGATTGAAGTTGGTGAATATGCTAAAAAAGTTGGGCAACTAACTTTAGAGAAGGATTGGGCTGTGGGAAAGCTAAAAAGCTCGGACTCATCTAGCAAAAAAGCTATGATAGATTACGAGCTAAAGACCCTATCTGTAGTGCAACAATGTCAACTGATAGAACTGGGTAGAAGTAGCTTGTATTACACGCCAACAATGAGTGAAAATAAACTGGCTATCAAAGAAGAGATAAAATCTATCTTTGAGGATATACCGATATATGGGGCTAAAAAGGTACATTGTCAATTACTAGAGAATGGCTTTAGTGTGAGTTTGAATACAGTACAGAGCTACCGTAAGGAGTTGGGTTTAAGAGCTTATCCTAGCTCTAAGAGAGCCAATGTACCTGACTCAGCCAAACCTACAACATCCTAAATATTCTTATAAAATCAGAGGATTGGATATTGTGAGAGCTAACCAGGTATGGAGTACAGATATAACCTATATTAAAATCAATGGTGGTATGGTTTATCTTGCTGCTATCATTGACTGGTACTCCAAAGCTGTGCTTTCATGGAGAATTTCAAATACTATGGATACCGACCTTGTTATGGGAGTACTTAATGTTGCACTCTTTAAATATGCTAAACCTGAGATATTCAATACGGATCAGGGAAGCCAGTATACAAGCTATATTCATACTCAAAGGTTGAAGGATAATGGCATCACTATCTCAATGGATGGCAAGGGTAGAGCTACTGATAATATTGCTATTGAAAGATTTTGGAGAAGTGCTAAAGTAGAGAGAATCTATCTTAACGAATACAATACAATCAAGGAGCTAAAAGAGGATGTAGCAGACTACATGGAATTCTATAATTATAGAAGATTTCATGAAACACTGGGCTATAAAAAACCTATGATAGTTTACAGATTAATGATGAAAACTACACTGAAAATGTGATAGCTGTTTCATAAAGTTACAGGTTAGAGGTGAATAAGGAATTTGAAAATGTTGTCTTGACTTATTGGGGTAGTATAGTTAAGTGGTCTTCACAATAGAGGACATTATACTTATACATGGATGGATTTAAATGTTTTAGACTCTTTTGAAAGCTTTAATCAGTATATACAAGATATGCTTAATTTCTTTGATTCAAAATATGACATTAATTTTTGTTAGGCAGTTATAGGGTTGACATATCAGTTACTCTTTGTATAGGTGCAGTTATTTCAGGTAATCATTGTTCTCCTATTTGAGATACTACAATTATCTCTTCTATGGCGATAGATTGTGAAGTTATAGAACAGACTTCTCCTAAAACCTTTTTCAATATTTGGATATATGTCCCTACTCAGTTACTTTAATTTAAAATATAAGAGTAATTTCAATATTACTAAAATATAATCTTGCTAAAGCCTATAAACAGGTATCTAAATTGAGGTATTACTATCAGCTTTTAGGAGAAGTCCAACATGTAAAAACTCAACTCCCTCATGCCCTTATTAGTGGAATAATCGCCCTTTTTCTTTTTTTAGTTGTATCTTTTTAGTAGAAGAAAAGTCTTAAATCCAATACTCTACTATTTCAAGTTCCTTTAGATGAATTTTTATGTGTAAAAGTTGAGTAATTTAACATAAGCTTAATACTTATAAAGTTATAATTAAATTTAAAAGAAATTATAATAAAGTGAGCAAATATGGAAAATAATAGCCGTAGAGGTTTCATGGGTAAAGCATTTGGTGCTGTTGCAGCAGTGGGTGCAATAGGTTCATTGATCGCAATGAAAAAATCTTGGGATCCCCTTCCAAGTGTAAAAGCAGCAGGTTTTACCACTCTTGATATGTCCGTGTATGAAGAGGGAAAAATGGTGACTGAAAAATGGAGAGGGAAGCCTATTTTTGTTTTAAAAAAATCTCTTCAACTTATGAAAGAAGAAGAGGGAAATTCTCAAGCACAAGCGAGAAATATTAAGGTTGGAAATGATAACTTTATGCTTGCTATTGGTTTGTGTACTCACCTAGGATGTATTCCAGCTTTTAGAGATGATACAAATGATTTTTTATGTGCATGTCATGGTGGACAGTTTTCTGCATCTGGACTTGTAACTAAGCTTCCACCAGAAAGAGGTTTAGATATTCCTCCTTTTAGAATTGATGGAAATATACTGGTTTTAGGTGAACAAGGTCCTGAATGGAAAAAGATGAAAGAAAATGGCAATACGCTTTAATAAAGGAAAATGATGGCAGATTTTAAAAAAGCAACAAGTATTAAAGATTGGTTCAACCAACGCTTAGCGATTGAAAAAGTTGAAAAAGTTATGGGTTCAGAGTATTGGATTCCAAAAAATATTAATTTTCTTTGGGCAATGGGGATGGTTCTTGTAATCACTTTCGTAATGCTTTTAGTTTCGGGTATATTTTTACTTATGTATTATCAACCAAATGTTGATTTAGCATTTGATAGTGTAAACTATACTATCATGAGAGAAGTTGATTTTGGTTGGTTATGGAGACATGTTCATGGTGTTGCGGCATCTGTTATTTTCTTGATTATATATATTCATATGTTTACAGGGATTTATTACGGTTCTTATAAAAAAGGTCGTGAGATGATTTGGATCTCTGGTATGCTCCTTTTTGTTGCATTTTCAGCCGAAGCATTTTCAGGCTACATGTTACCATGGGGTCAAATGTCTTACTGGGCTGGTATGGTTATAACAAACCTATTTGCTGGTGGTTCACTTCACGCTGATGGTTTTGTTGAATGGATTCGTGGGGATTATGTTCCTGCACAAGCATTTTTAAGTCGTTTCTTTATGCTTCATGTACTTCTTATTCCTTTGGCTATTATGGGACTTATTGGGCTTCATTTTGCAGCTTTAAGAATTCCTCATGTAAATAACCAAGATGGTGAAGAGATTGATTTTGATGCAGAGAGTAAAAAGTATTTAGATGGTGATAAAGCTGGTTCTAAAGTTATGAGATTTGCAAATGACTTTATGTCTAAGGATATGATGGTTGTAGGTGTTTATCTGATTTTCTTCTTTTATCTTGTATTTTACAACTATGGTTTTGCTATGGATCCTGTAAACTTTGATCCTGCAGATGGTTTGAAAACTCCTACCCATATTTATCCTGAGTGGTACTTTTTATGGTCTTATGAGATTTTACGCCCTTTTTCTGTTGATTTAGGTCTTATTCTTTTTGCTTTTGCACAAGTTATTTTTGTTCTTTTACCTTTTTTAGATAGAAGCCCAAATGCCATAGCTGCAAACCGTCGTGGTCCAGCATTTATGATTTGGTTTTGGTTAATGCTCTCAAATATGATAGTCCTTACCGCAATGGGTAAACTTCCTCCAGAGGGGATTTATAGCAGTATCGGTTTGGTATCAGCTATATTGTTTGTAGTACAATGGTTAGCGTTACCATTTATAACTTCTTTTGAAAAAAAAGTATAAGGTGAATATGATGAAAAATAATGAAACACTAATCTTAGCAGTAATCGTATTCTTCTCCCTTGTAACATACTCCCTTGTTGAGCCTTTTGCTCACAATGTTTTACACAAGCATGTAGAAAGTAAAAATTTTGAATACGCAGATTTGCCGATCATCACTAAAAAAGGTGATGCAAGTCGTGGGCAAGAGCTTATGATGGGTGGAGGGGCTTGTGTGGCTTGTCACTCCATAGACTCCATCGGTATAGCCGCATCAATGGATGCTCATGACTCAGCTATTGCTTATGGTGTTAATCCACCAGATTTAAGTAATGCAGGTGTGATTTATGATGCAAAATTTTTAGCAGATGTCATTAAAAATCCGGCTCATGCTTTAAAAGTTGAACACGTCTTTTACGAGGGTGGGAAAAGTCATCCTATGAGTTCGTTTTTTGGGGCTGGGGGAGATATGAATCAAGAGATAGCGGACATGGTTGCTTACTTAAAGTCTATAGCCGTATCACAAGATCAATTAACGCCTAAAATGGCTTATGAAAATGCTTGTGGGAGATGCCACGCTGTAAAATATGAAAACTGGACTCAACTAGGAACTAAACCAAGCTTTAAAGATAAAAAAGATGAGTTAGCCTATGAGATTAAAGTTTTAGAATATGAAGATTCTTTAAAAGTATATATGGGTAAATTACCTCCAGACTTAAGTATGTACACTCGTTCTCGTTCTCAAAATTTTTTAAGAACATTTATCGAAAATCCTCAAAATCACTTAGCTGGAACTGCGATGCCAAGAACTGGTGTAACCGCAGATACTGCTGAAAAAGTTTTAGAGTACATGAAAGATGCAGGAGATACAAAGCGTCATGAAAGAGAAGAGATAGCTATATATGTGATGATTTATATAGTAATCTTTGCAATTTTCGCATTCCTTTGGAAAAAACAAGTTTGGAGAGATCTTCACTAGTAATCCTTCTGTGTTTATCGCAGAAGATTTGGTAAGTACGCATTAATTTTTTTTTGCTATAATACAAACTGTGAGTAGAACTTATTATAATTTAGGGAGCGGTAAAAGCTTTTTATAGAAGCTTAGGGGATTAATTACCTCCTAAGCTTTTTTTTTGCCCTCCTATATTATAATAAGGGAGATTTTATGAATAAGATTTTACTCACAATAATTCTTATGTGCATTTTTGCACCTATGTTACATTAACATAGTCAAGGGATTTACTCCCTTGTCTCCCTCTATTTATTTTTATCCTTAGGATTATACTTACATTATGAGATTTAGACACTTAAAAAAACAAACAAACAAACAAAAACAAGAAGGCACTTTAAAAACTAAAGTAAAATACGCTAGATATACCGACCGTATAAAAGCATTTATCACAGATATGTTTATGATTTATATCCCTATACTTTATATAATTACTTATATATTTATGGATGGGGCTGCAGATTTTCAAGACTCTCAACTTGCACCTTTACTAGGAGTCAGTATCTATGGTTTAGTATATGCTGTACTTTTAGCAAAATACGGACAAACTCCAGGGAAAAAAGCCTATCACATAAAAGTGATAAACTCAAAAACTCATGAAAATATAAGTTATTTTATGGCATTTATCCGTTTTTTTGCCTTTCTTTTTACTGCAACAACACTTTTAGGTTTACTTCTCCCACTTTATAGAGAGGATAAAAAATCACTTCACGACATACTTGCAAGTACTGTAGTCGTGGAAATACAAGAGGAAAAATAAACTCTAAGATATTTGATAAATTGATAAATTGTATCAAGAGTAAACAAAGTCTAACTAAACTCTCTCGTTTAAACTTCATTTAAATTAATAAGCATTATAATGTTCTTGTCTCAAATACATTACATGAAAAGTTTTAGTGAATGAGTTTATTTACTAATTTCATTAGCTATCACTTATATATGAGTGGTGTAACAAAACAAAACAGGAGTTCGAATGAAAAAAATTATATTATCCGCAGTAGTAGCTGCAATGGCGTTAACAACAACAGCAAGTGCTTTAGAAGACATTAAAGTAAATGGTAAAGCTAAACTATGGTATGAAACAAAAGATGCTGGTACTGGTGAGTTATTTACTAAAGCTGCACCAGGAAATGTTTCTCAACTTACATTTGAATTAGGTATGACTGGTAAACAAGGTAATGTTAATTTTGGGGTTAAAGTTATTGACGCTTCAAATTTAGAGCTTTTAGGTGCTGGTCGTGATGCTACAGCTGACGCTGGATTAACTGTAAATGAAGCATATATCACTGCTCCAATAGGTAGTAAAACTACTGTTAAGATTGGTAAGCAACAAATTCAAACACCTCTTGCATTTAGTGAAAACTGGGCTTCAGTTCCAAATACTTTCAATGCTGCTTTAGTAGTAAATAAAGCAACTTCTAACTTAACTCTTGTTGGTGCATATGTTGCACAACAAAACACTAAGGGTCATTTTAGAGCTCAACCTACTCATAATGGTTATCTTTCAACTGCTAGTGGTGGTGCTGCTGTTGATACATTTGCAGCGGTTGCACATTATAAAACTGATGCTTTTTCTGTTAATGCTTACGGGTATGAGTTAAGTGGTTTAGCAAAAGCTCTTTGGATAGATGCTGGTACAAAAGTTGGTCCAGTAGCTCTTAAAGTAGTTGCGGCAACTATTATGGCTGGTGGTGCAAAAGCTGATGCTTTAAATTTGACAGAAGACACAACTGCTTTTGCTCTAAGTGCTGGTACAAAACTTGGTTCAGTTAGCGTAAGTGCTGCTGCTTCAACTGTAAGTGATGATAAAAATGCTATACCAGTTGCTAATACAGCTACTGATTTTAAGAAAACTAAACTACCAACTGCAGGTGTTTATACAGATGGTAAGTATGTTGCACAACCAGGTTCAACTGCTTTTAAACTTAAAGCTGTTACTAAAATTGGTGGTTTTAAAGTCATTGCTCAAGGTGTTATGAATAGTAATGATATAGATGCTGCAAAAGAAACAACTGAGATTGATTTAATTCTTATTAAAAAGATTGGAGATTTCAACTTTAAAGCAATTGCTTTAAACCGTTCATTTGATGATAAAGCAACTGATGATGCAAGAGGTGGAAATCACTTCCGTTTAATTACTTCTGTAAACTTCTAAGAACTCTTTCTTAAAAGTTACAAATTTTTCCAAGCACTCCTGCTTGGAAAACCCTCTACTCCACTTCTTCGCAAAATCATGTTAAATCAAAACTAATGTCATTCTCAGCTTGAGAGTAAATCTAGTTCAAGATGACAAATTGAGCAATTTTCTTAGTTTTGATTTACCATGTGAAATAATCTAATAAAATTAGAAGTAATCAAATTATGATATAATCTTAATTGGGAACAAAACAATTCTAACATTACAGCTGATTACTGTGATCTGTCAAATGAAAAAGGTGCTTAGATTAACTTCTAAGCACCTTTTTTTTTGCTTTTTAAGTGGGTGTATGCTGGGTGGGAATTTGACACTAAGGAGTTGTAGTGTTCCCCAAAATAGTAATAGTGCTATTGATATTAATGTTTTTATTTATAGAACGTCTTTATTAATACAATGAGGGTTTAATCAGCCCTCGCACTGTTACTTAAAGGATTTATAGTGAAAGCGGAAGAACTAGATAAGTTGTTTGATGAGAGTGAAGACATTAGCGAATATTTGGATATGTCAACATTAACAAAAAATGCTACACAAACAAAAAAAGTAAATGTAGATTTTCCTCAATGGATAATAAACTCTCTTGATTATGAAGCAAAAAAAATTGGCGTAACAAGACAATCTATCATAAAAGTATGGATTGCACAAAGATTAAAAGAAGAAGCTAAATACATAAAGGTAAGTTAAATATAGCAGTTATGATATAATTCCTTAACGAAATAAAGATTGAAGTAAGGTCGTAAAATGGATAGCTTAATAATAACTTCATTAGTATTTTTAGCTTTTTCGGCACTAGGTGCTTTATATGTAAGTATAATTACAAAAGAACAGAAAGAAAAACATTAATATCAAAGAGAGAAAATGAAAAAAATATTACTAACCCTACTCACCACCCTCCTAAGTACACTATTTTTCTCATGTGCTAAAGTACCCTTTACAAAGAACACTGTAAAACAAAATGCTGCCTTAGTATATATTTATACTGCACGAGAGACTAATTCTATTGATGAAAATTCAAGGATACAAACATATAAGATATTATTAAATGGAAAATATATAGATGACTCTCTAGTAAATGATGAATTTATTAAGTATGATGTAAAGTCAGGTTCTATTATCTTTAGTGCTCTAAGGAATGATATTGATATAAAAAAGTTAGAGTTAGATGCAATAGAAGGAAAAATATATTATCTTAAAATCAATACCTATGGAGCTAGTCTTGGGAAATTTGATTTCAAATTAGTAAACGAAACCCAAGCCCTAAAAGAGATGCAAGAAACAACACTGGCAGGTGCATATGAGAAAAAAGATAGCATAATCAGTGCATTAATACCCTCAGGAAATACTAAAAAAGAGGAAGATGATAAAACAACTAAAATAAGTAAGCAAGATATTCAAACAATGATTGATGCTAAAGTTACACAAAAAGTATCAACGAGTACAACAGCCACAAAATTAGAAAATATCAGAAATGCCTACGAGATGCAAAAACAAGGCTTACTAACAAAAGAAGAATTTAAAACCATGAAAACTGAGATATTAGCAAGGTAATGAGAGGGCTAAATATATGACAACTCTAAATGAAAAAGAACTACTAGAGGTTGAAAAGTTAAAAGTTGCAGTAAAAAATATGATTAATGATAGTTCAAGTGAAGATTTAAAAGTTAAATATGAGGCTTGGAGACTAGTCTTTTATGGTGTTGCAGTTGGATTTGCTGGTACATTCGCTATTGCTAAGACCATTAGTCTTTTAAATTGCTAAGTTATTTATGTCCTATTACCTAATGGCTTAGATTCCCAGTCAAGCTGAGAATGAGTTTTAATTTACCATGCCATAAAATTGTGTTTATATGATTTTTAGATAATAAGAGTATAATCTCTTTATGGCACAAATAGATGAGACTAAAGAAAGTATAGGTTACTTAAAAGTTATATTTAGTATTTTAATTGCTCTGAATGTATCTAAGGATTTTACATAAAATAAGAAGTTTGAGGAATTTATAATGGAATATATTAAAATTATGATAGCGTTAATAGTTTTTGGTGGAATATTCTTTTCAGTATATGAAGCAATTACTTATGATGCAGATACAAGTAGTTAATGTTAGTAGATAGTTATGATAGAGTGGTCGATTACTTGCGTGTTTCAGTTACTGAGAGATGTAACTTTAGATGTACTTACTGCATGCCAGAGAAACCTTTTTCATGGGTACCTAAAGAAAACCTATTAACATTTGAAGAGCTTTTTGAGTTTATGAAAGTAGCCATTGATGAGGGTGTAAAAAAGATCCGTATCACAGGCGGAGAACCACTTCTACGGGAGGGTTTAGATAAGTTCATAAAAATGATTTATGATTATGAGCCTAGCATCGACCTTGCGATGACCACAAATGCTTACTTACTCAAAGGTGTTGCACAAAAGCTCAAAGATGCAGGGCTTCAACGTATCAATGTAAGTATAGATACACTTATTCCCTCTGTAGCTCAAGATATAGCAGGTAAAAATGTCCTTAAAAATGTTTTAGCAGGAGTAGAAGAAGCCTTAGCCGTAGGTTTAAAAGTAAAAGCTAATATGGTACCTATGAAGGGTGTAAATGCTTCAGAAATTATAGATGTTTTAGAGTATTGTAAAGAGCGAAATATATCTGTCCGTTTTATAGAATATATGGAAAATACTCACGCAGCTAAAGAGATTCAAGGTTTAAAGTCACCAGAACTTTTAAAAATTCTTAGTCAAAAATACGAATTTTCAGACGATGGCTTTGATGGTTCATCACCCTCACATTATTACACTATGAAAGATGGGTATAGATTTGGAATTATAGAACCTTATGAAGATGATTTTTGTAAAAAATGTAACCGTATTAGACTAACAGCTGAGGGTAATCTTATTCCTTGTCTTTATTTTGATGAAGCATTGAGTATAGCAGAGTCTATTAAAAAAGGCGATATAAAAGCAGCCGCCTTAGTCTTAAAAGAGGTTGTAAGAACAAAACCTGAAAAAAATCGCTGGGGTGGTGAAGATGGCGAGATTTCTACACGAGCTTTTTATGAAACGGGTGGTTAATCTCATGCAAGAGAAGTTTCAGAGTTGATATATTTAGTAGAGCATTTTTACTCCATTCAAGGCGAGGGAAAATATACAGGCACACCCTCTTTATTTTTAAGATTTGGTGGCTGTAATATGAAGTGTGAAGGTTTTGGCTGCCATGAAATTTCACCTTCTGGTGTGGATGTTTTAGGATGTGATACAGTGTATGCTGTAAATAAGGAACATTTTTCCCATTTGTGGATTCCAATAAGTAAAACACAAGAACTTCTAAATATCTTAAATCTGTATGAACTCCCTGAGTCTGTAGATATAGTTTTAACTGGTGGAGAACCGCTAATATATGCAAATGAAGAGATTTTTGTAAACTTTTTAAACGCTTTGGATAAAAAAGGACACAAAATAACCTTTGAAACCAATGCCTCTTTAAATGTTGATTTTCTTAAATACCCAGTATACAAAAAGTGTATTTTTGCTTTATCAGTCAAACTTTCAAATTCTAATGAGCCATTAAAAAAAAGAGTCAATGGAGAAGTTATTTACTCTCTTACATCCAATGCAAAAGAGTCTTTTTTTAAATTTTCAGTAGATGCGGAGTCTATTAACCTTGGCTTAGAAGAAGAGATTAACAGCATAAGAATACATTCTCCTTCAACACAAGTTTATTGTATGCCTTTAGGTGGCAGTAAAGAAGAAGTTGAAAAAAACACTGAACCTTTGATAGAGTTTTGTAAATCAAAAGGATATACTTTTTCAGATAGATTACATATAAGAATTTGGGATAAGAATAAGGGTGTATAATGATAATAAGAAAACTTTTTAAATTTGAAAATGCTCATATAGTTCGTGGATGTTCCACCATAAGATGCAGAAGTTCTTTACATGGACATTCTTATAAAATAGAGTTACTTTTTCAATCAGACTTTTTAGATCATGGGCAAATGGTATATGATTTTGGTCTCATGAAGCAAAATATGAAAGCTCTTGTTGATGCTTTTGACCATGCAGTAACTTTATGGAGTAAAGATTCTAAAGATTTTATAAATGATATGCAAAAACACTCCCATAGATGGGTAGTTCTTCCTGTATCACCCTCTTGTGAACAGTTTTCTCGTATAATATTTGTAATGATAGACACACTCTTAGAACAAACAAAGGGAATAAATGGTGAGAAAGAGGTAGAACTCAATAGCATAATAGTCCATGAAACAGACACAGGTTATGCACAATGTTTTAAAGAAGATGCCTACTCAAAAAAGATGGGATTAATAGACTTAAACGAGATTATTTTTTCTGATGCCATTAAAAATGATTGGAAGGATAAGAAACTTTTTGAAAAATTAAAACAAGGGAAAAGTTTTTTAAATCCTTCTAGTGTTTAAGAAGTACTAATAAGACTTATTTGCTTTTGAGACGAAAAAGAAAATCTAGTTGAGATGATTTTCACTTCACTCGAAGCTTCAAAGCCCTCACACTCTTCATCTACCATAATATAAGAATTTGAAGTAGCTAAAGGTGAGATCATCCCTGCTGCAAACTTTTGACAAGGCAAGAAAAATTCACCATCAAAAAATCCAGGGATTAAACTTCTTCTTCCTTTTTTAATTTTGTAATCATCTTTCATCTTTGCGTAAATAGTATTTAAGTATTTTGATCTGTTTCCACTTAGAGCGAGGATAATACTTTGTCCAAAAAGTTCAAAATTAAGTGCTGCGGCTAAGGGATTTCCAGGAAGATTTAAAACTAAAGTATTGCCAATTTTTCCAACAGTTGTAGGTTTACCTGGTTTGATTTGAATCTTAGAGAAAAACACATCACACTCAAATGAGGCAAAGGCTTCTCGTGTAAAATCTGCATCTCCAACACTTACCCCACCACTTGTTATGATAAGATCAGAATCTAAGGCACTTTGTATATGCTGTTTTAAATCATCAAGAGTATCACAAGCTGTACCAATAAAATCAACCTCACATCCAAGCTCTTTAGCACGAGAGAAGAAAGTAGGGGTATTTGTGTTATAAAGCTGATAGGACTCAACTTGTTCAAAGTGCATTTTAAGTTCACTGCCTGATGCAAAGAGAGAGATACGAGGTTTTTTATATACTTTTGTATGGCTAATTCCCTGTGAAGCTAAAAGCGTAAGCTGATGTGCATTTAACTTTTCACCTTTACAAAGGAGTAAATCTCCTGCTTTTATATCTTCACCACAGAGTCTAATATGTTTAGCGAGTTCTAGCTTCTTTGGTAAGAGTACACCATCTTGTACTTTTGTAGAATCTTCTATGGGAACTATACATTCACAGTTTTTTGGTATTCTTGCCCCTGTCATGATTTTTATAGCATAGCCATCTTCAAGAACAGCATCAGAGTTATCTCCTGCAAAAATAGTATGATTTACATATACAGACTTAGCTCCATCAACTACTTTAACCGCATAGCCATCCATCGCAGAGTTATCAAATGGTGGTAAGTTATGCACAGCAACAATATCTTGAGCAAGAATAAAACCAAGTGACTCTTCTAAGGGTAAAATTTTAATTGATTTAGGGGATACATTATTATAAATTATCTCTAGTGCTTCTTCTACTGTTACAGCCATTTTTTACCTCAAGTTCTATATAATTTCACTATAAATGAAATGTATGAATATACCAAAAAATAAGGACTACTAAAGCCTCACTTTACTTCTAAATCTTCTATTACAAGTTAAAAGAAGATGCAAACTATATCTTTTCTTATATCATATTATACAAAGAGAATATAAAAAATGACAATGGAGGACTTAAAAATAGCAAATTCAATCTTCAAAAAATTTATTTTATTAAGTCTTGATAAATATTAGGTCTTCTATCACGGAGTAAACCCCAGTAGTCTCTTTGTTTTGCATTTTCTATCAGGTCATACTCAGCATAAATAATTTCTTCATTTTCTCGTGAAGCTTCTGCTATTTTTGCACCTGTATAGTCCGTCATAAAAGAAGAACCATAAAAGTCAATCTCACAACTCTCCCCCTTTTCTTTTCCTATACGGTTTGAAACAACAATAGGTACAGTATTTGTAGCAGCATGACCCATCTGTACCCTTTGCCAATGCTCTTTTGAATCTAGTTTGATTTGAGGTTCACTTCCAATCGCAGTAGGAAAAAAAATAATCTCCGCACCTTGAAGTGTTAAAACTCTTGCTGTCTCACAAAACCATTGATCCCAACAAATCCCTACACCTATCTTTGCATAAGCTGTATTATAAACTTTAAAACCTGTGTTACCCTCTTTAAAGTAAAATTTCTCTTCATACCCAGCACCATCAGGAATATGTGTTTTACGATAGTTATCCATGACACTACCATCCGCATCAATAACAACTAGGGAGTTAAAATAATCATCATGGGACTTTTCAAAATAGCTTACTAATAAAACAATCTTTAACTCTTTTGCTAAATCAGAAAACTGTTTTATAAGTAAATTATTCTTAAGAGATTTTGCCCATGAAAAATATTTTTTATTCTTATCTTTACAAAAATAAAGTGACTCAAAAAGTTCTGGTAAAAGTATAATTTTTGCTCCATTTTGAGCTGATTGTCGTACTAAAGAGATTGCTTTTGAGATATTTGAGTTTTTATCTTTACTCATACTCATCTGAATTGCGGATACTTTTAATTTCAAAACTTGAATAACCTTTTCTCTTTCAGTAAAATTTTAATACAGCTTATTATATAATGTTCTTCATTATAAAGAACACTTAACTAAGTTTTCTTCTTCCATTAGCCCACGATACTTTTTGTAACAATTTGACTTAATGAAAAATATTGGGGTCTAAAAAGTGCTTGAAACTATAGTAATAGTTAAAAAGGTTTTTTTTACACTCCCTCATTATTAAAGCACCATCTTAATATTTTGATGTGCTTTTAATGCTTCATATATAAAATTTCTCTCATCTTCATTTTGAATGACTATATCAAGATTCATACTTACATACTTTCCTTTTTTAGACTTATTTGAGTGATTGAGTGTATGCTCTCTTTCTAAGATTACATCGTGTATCGCTTTTTCTAAGACCGCTTTTTCATGCCCTATAAGCTTATAGCACCAAGAACAGGGATATTCAAGTTCTAGTTTTTTTTGACTATCGTTTATAATCTCCATTTTTACCTCCTGATTTTTTTTCAAGTTGCACATTCTTGATAATCATTCCCTTATCAATCGCTTTAACCATATCATATATAGTTAAAAGACCAATACTCGTTCCCATAAGAGCTTCCATCTCAACACCAGTTTGTCCCTTAAGTTTGGCTGTTACAGTTAGTTTAAAGCCTGGTAAAGCACTTAGCTCATCTATATCACAGTTTATACCACTAAGGTTTAGAGGATGGCACATAGGGATTAATTCACTTGTTTTTTTAACACCCATGATAGCAGCAATTACAGCAGTTTGCAATACTGGTCCTTTTTTCGTTTTCTCACTTACAATAGCATCAAAAGCTTCTTGACTCATCTCTATAATACCACTTGCAATGGCTACTCTTGTTGTTTGTTTTTTATCAGATACATCAACCATTTTTGGGCGTTGATTTTCATCAAGATGTGTTAAATTCATATGTTCTCTTTATTTTTATTTAGCTTATTATAGCAAATAGGAATTAAATAAGTGTTAGGGCTTTTTGATACTCTGAGGGATTATTAATATTTAAAAAAAAATTTGTATTTTCAAAGAATATGTAGTTTGTTTTAGAATTTTGAAGTAATTCCCCTAATCTATGTGTATCTTTTTTTACCATAGTTATAAGTTTAGCTTCTAAGGAACGATGGTATACCCCACACATCGGTTCGATACCATTGAGTGTTTTAGCTATTATAGCATCAAGTGATTTTTTGTCGTTTTCAACAATTTTATGAATAATAGCTTCTGAGATAAAAGGTGAATCAACACTAATTACAAAGAATTTTTCTACAGATAGTTTTTCAAATATAGAGATAAAAGCTATTGTTGGTGCAAAAATATTTTCACTTTGAATATCTTCAATAAAATTTGCTTTAAAATCAAACTTTGAAGATTTTTTACATGAAATATAAACAGTTTTAAAAATTTTATTGAGGCGAGAGAGTTGAAATTGTGTGAGTGTTGGAGATGAAGAAAAGGGAAGAAGAGATTTATCTTCTCCCATACGAGAACTTTTTCCACCTGCAAAAATCACACAGGGGATACTAAGCATCTAGTTTTTAGTAATATGTGCTTGAATTCTTCTATTTTTTGCACGATTTTCTTTTGTATCATTTGATACAAGTGGTTCTGATTCCCCTTTTGCAATTACTAATAACCTAGAAGCATCTACTTTTCCCTTTTCTATTATAAATTTTGTGACAATATTTACTCTTTTTTGAGAAAGAAGCATATTGTATGATTTTGTACCTATAGAGTCTGTATGTCCCTCAAGAATAGCTTTATAACTCTTATACTCATTCATAAAGTTAGCGAAATCCATGATATGGGAATAGGAATTTTTACTTATCTTAGAAGAATTAAATTCAAATTTAACATGAAGGTTTACACTCATAGCACATCCATCTGTATCAACTTTTGTAACATTAGGATGAGTATTTGGACATTTATCCTTGGAGTTAGAAACACCATCTTTATCATCATCCCCATCAACTAAGGCTTGAGTAATTTTTAGCACGGGAGGTTCAATGATTTCTTCAATAACAGGCGCAAGAATGTTTGTAACTTTAGGTTCTGTGATTTTTTCAATCACAGGTTCAAGAATATTTGTAAGCTTAGGCTCAATAATTTTCTCAATCACAGGCTCAGTAACTTTTGTAACTTCAGGCTCAACTATTTCAAAAGGAGCAGTTTTTTGAGATTTCTCTCCAAATGCAATATTTAAACCAGCCAAAAGAGCGAGATTACTATCATGTCTTGTGTCATTATCTTTAATCATATAAATTGCTTCAAGTTTCAAAGCCATACTATTAGAGAATGGAATTTTTACTCCAGCACCTAAATCAAAAAATAAACTATTTCTATTGTTATGGTAAGGATCATCTATAAATTCATAACCTATACCAGCTTTTACTAAGGGTATTATTGAAGCAATTTTTTTGTATTCATAAACACCATTTAATGCAATACGAGATACAGTAGTGTCTCCTAAATCTTCATATCCAAGTAGATTTTTTTCATAATCAGCACTAGAATATAAGAAAGATAATTCAGGTTTAATTACTGAATCTACATCATTGAACTGAAGCTCGACACCATATATAGCATAGTTTTTTAAGTGAAGATTTCCCTCAGCTATGTTAAACCCAATAACTGGAGTAAGTTCATAATCATAATCTGAAGCGATAATAGATGTATTTAACCATAAAAATAGAGTTAAAAAGAGTGTTTTCATAAGAATATCCTTTTTTAAAATTGTATCATAATTAGCGTGGATCTGAAATATAGCCAGTAATCGCTGAAATTGCTGCCACTGCCGAATTTGCCAAATATACTTTAGAACTTCTGCTTCCCATACGACCAACAAAGTTACGATTTGTAGTTGAAACTGCGATTTCATCATCGCCTAGTATTCCCATATATCCACCAAGACACGCACCACAAGTAGGGTTTGAAACAACACCACCTGCATCTATTATAATATCCATATATCCTAGTTTATAGGCTTCTTTAAGAATTTTTTGCGTTCCGGGTGTTACGATAAGACGAACATCTTCATGAACCCTTTTTCCTTTTAAAATTTCAGAAGCAGTTTTTAAATCACCTAAACGACCATTGGTACAGCTTCCAATAAATGCTTGATCTATTTTAATTTTATCTGCAACTGCTTTACTTATTGGGTGTCCATTTGATGGTAAAAATGGATAAGCAATCACAGGTTCTAAATTCGCAACATCAATTTCAAGTATTTGAGTATAACTTGCATCAGCATCGGAATAATGAATTTTAGGCTCTCTTACTAAGTTTTTATCTGCTAAAAATTCTTTAGTAATGTTATCATAAGCTACTATCCCACTCTTAGCACCAGCTTCTATAGCCATATTACACATTGAAAATCTATCATCCATGTTTAAATGTTGTATTGTGCTACCAGTGAACTCTAAGGTTTTGTATAAAGCACCATCAACACCAATCATTCTGATAATCTCTAAAATAATGTCTTTACCAGTAGTGTGAAGTTTAGGTTTCCCACTTAAAACTACCTTAATCGATTCTGGAATTTTAAACCAATTTCCTCCAGTAATCATTGCAAAGGCTAAGTCTGTTGAACCCATGCCCGTAGAAAAGGCAGCTAATGCACCATGCGTACAAGTATGAGAATCTGCACCAATAATTACATCACCTGGAACGATGAGACCTTTTTCAGGTAAAAGAGCGTGTTCTATTCCCATATCTTTTTCATCAAAAAAGTTCTTTAGTTTATGCTTTTTTGCAAATTCACGAGAAATTTTTGCCTGATTTGCAGATGCGATATCTTTAGCAGGAATGAAGTGGTCGAGGACTATTGAAAACCCATCTGGATTAGCAAGTTCTTTGGCTCCACTTAGATTGAATGCGGATATTGAGATAGGAGTGGTAATATCATTTCCGATGACCATATCTATATCTGATCGGATTATTTCACCCGCAAACACTTTACGATTTAGATGCTGTGAGAATATTTTTTCTGTTATAGTTTGTGCCATTGTAAGCCTTAAATGTATAAAATTATTTCGCAATTATAGCATTGAAGCTTTAAAGCTATGGCATCACACTTCCAAAAACTTTTCTAAGAGTTGCCGTTGTTTGGTGAGCTGGATTTGTGCGAATCATTTTTTCTTGTTGAGCAATCATTAAAAAAATAGCATCAATTGTATGATCCGTTACATATTCCTCTATGTTTATCCCTTCCTGAGGGATATGCTTTTTTATATGTAGTTTTTCAGCCAGGCCCATAAAGTTTGAAACTTTAGCAAATGCTTTCATTCCCGGATCAGCAACTTCTTTTACCGTCTCATAGTATGTGTAGACTTTGTTTGTTTTCATCTCTTTTATGATGATAGGAGTGATGAGCTTTTTAAGATCTTCTCTTGTATGTTTTTCAAAGTAATTAGTTGCAGGACTTCCATCCATCATTAAAATATCAGCTGCATCATTAAAAGACATCTCATCCACAGAATCTACAAAAATAGCAGCAGTTTGAGGAGCTGCTTGAGCTGCCGCTCTATTCATGGATAAAATAAACTCATCTATCATATCTCCACCTCCACCTGCACGAATCATTGACTCCATTTGAGAAAATGGTGGAGGTAATGGGATATGAACAGCAGGATTGTCCATAAACCCACCTTTTTTACCTAAAATATCAACAGCTTTTTCTACACCTATTTTTAAGGCTTGTTTAAAGGCTTTTGTAATAAGCTCAGTACTAAGAATTCCACCTGTCATGGTTTCAACTACTTCTTTTGGACTCATATCGGAAGGATGAGCGAATTTTTTAAAATCTTTCATAGAGTCTTCTGCTTTATTCACCATCTCAGCAAAGCTAAAGGCTTGAAGTGAAAAAGAACCGATGAGTATTGAACTTATTAAAATCATTTTTTTCATTATTTTCCCTTATATCTCGTATTTTAACGCTTTTTTAGTAAACTCGGTTGAACAAAAAAACATTGCAATAAAAATCGGATTTAGTTTTACATTATCCTCATCAATAATATCAAAAATTTTAAAGCTAAACCCTTCTCCGTCATTAGGATTTTGTGGCTTTACTAAAAATTCTATAGGTGCCAGAGTTTTGAGCATATTTAAGATAATCTTTCTTTTTTTAGCATTATCATTGTTTAAAATATTTAAGTCTGAATTTTCAGAACTTCTATACTTGAGTAAAATTTCTTCTAAGACATCCACCTTATCTTTAAAAACAACCTTATTCCATATAATGCTTGTATTATTAGAATTAATTTTTTTTTCTTTATACATAAGGGGATTTGGTTTTTTTGTTTTCATAGCTTCAATAAGCCCAAGTAAAAAATTTGTCCCTCCTACACTTTGAGAAGCTTTTTCCATAAAAAGATGGATGAGGGCTTTTGTTTCTTGATCTTGTTTATTAAAATTACACATGAATTTTTTCCTAATTTTGAAATTTATACATTATTTTCTTTCTGGCTTAAACTTTGATATAAAATATTATACATTAATTAAGTCAAATTATGCTAAATTAATTTTTCTTTTTTTATTCATAATTATTTATCGCTATTATATTGGAATAAGAATACTTGCTTAATTGCTTTGTTTTTCTAGGGACATTATAATTTTTAAATTCCTTTTTAACTAAGTCACTTCTATTTCGATTTCAAATGGTTTAAATCCTACATTTTCAAACCAACTTACTCCTTCTTCTACCATTGTCATCTGTAGTTTATATGCCCCCCCTTCTCAGGTGTCATTATTATCATAGAAGAAAAGGCAGAACCTTTAGCTGGAATACTATTGTTCTCAAGCTTTGAGCGTATTCCATCATACTGTATCATGTTCCCCTTAGCATCTAACCAGTGATATGAAAGATTAACATTTTGTAATGGGTGACCTTCCCATGAAAAATTACTTTCATTATGTATTTCAACTTCGGCATAAATTTCAGTTAATGCTTTTAACTTTTTTTCTATTACTGATATTGGTTTGATGTACCCTTTGCGTAACTTAACTAAGTTTTGTACAGCAAATGTCTTCCTAAGAGCGTCTATATCTTTTTCATACATAATGTAGGATTGCTCAATAAAAGTTTCTAAAGAAAGAAATTTTCCACCATTAAAATCATTAGGAGGTTTAAACATTAAAGGCATCTCATAACTAATATTATGATACTTAGCAATTTCAGGATATATTGGCCACCAAGCATTTGATGCAAACAAATTTTCAGAATAATGTATCGGAATATTAAAATATTCAAGACCTAACTTTTTTGCAACTAAAGCTGTATATTCTTGATATATATAAGGGGTATGATGATTTACAGTATACATTGTAGGAGTAGTTCTTACTAAATCATTGAATTTATTATAAATAGGTATATCTACTTCCTTATCTTTTCTTTTAAACTCATTCATTGACAATTCAAATTCTTTAAAATAATCCATTTTTTCATATGTTTTTGCATTAAAACTAGTAAAACATTCTTTTACGCTTTTACCTTCAAAGAAACACTTTAGAATAATTTTACTATGATAGTGCGTTAGGGGAGATAGAAGTCGCCGTCCTATAGAACCAATATATGTTATATCTGGGTGCAAACCACTAAAATATAAATTTGATATTGTTAAAACTTTGGCTTTAGCATTTCGAAGTAAGTTTTTCGTAATATATTCTTTAAACATAGTGCCATTTATTATTTGTGTTAGCACTATCGCAGTCTCATCTTTAACTAATTCATCAAATTTTTTTTTTAACTTAGAAAAACTATCAAGATGAACTAAATGTATTGGGAGATGAAAAACACTCTCCACACCAGGTAATTTTTTAAGGTTACTTGCAAGTGTTTCTCCCTGACAATTAGCCAATATCCCTATCTTTAATTTTTCTTTTAAATACATATAGAATCCTCATATAATTTTTTTGTTAAGAAGTAAGCATACAAAGTATAGCCCTATAACTTTAAGTTTATCTTTTGCTTGGAGTCATAGTATTGGTCAAGGCTTAATGAAACAAAGCCTATTACTTAGCTTACAAATTTCCACTAATCTTTTTTTATAATTGCTAGCAACATGTTTTATTGAGAAGTTTTTATAATCTATAATTCCATTATTCTTCTTTTTTCTACTAACGAATTTTTTCATTAAAGATGCCGCATGTTTTACATCTGCATCTGCCCATACTTGGTTGTCTCCAAAAGGGTATTGACCTTTTTTGACTTTTTTAAGTTTATAATTGACCAAGTCTACATTCTCACCTTTACAAAAGTCAACATTTCCTGAATACCCTGTAGTTATTACATGCAGTCCTAGTTGCATAGCTTCTGCAATTCCTCTTCCAAAACCCTCCGCTTTATGTAATGACAAAAAACAATCACAACATGAGTAAAGTGCAAGTAGGTCTTCCCTAGAAAGAGTTTTCTCTATAATATATATTCTTTTATCTTTTGAAGCTAGTTTTTTAAGTTTTTCCCAGTTTTTATTTTTTACTTTTGGAGGATGTACTTTTACAATTAGACCTACATCCTCTTTTGAATCTTTTGGAAAAGCTTTTAAAAAGCTATCTACACAAGCTTGTGGATTTTTTCTATGTATAGAAGAATTTAGATCAAAAGAAAAACAAAAAAGTTTAGTTTTTTTAGGTAATCCAAAATCTTGACGTTTTTTTTCACTTATAGGACCTAATTCAACTGCCATAGGCATGATATAAACAGGTACCGTAGAATTTTTCACTATAGAATCATAAGTATGCTTTGTTGATACCCAAACTTCATCAACTAATCTAGTTAAGTTCTTCCACTCTTTAGGCCATTTACTAAGTTCCCATGGCCAATACCCTATATTATAATGTCCTTTAAAGTGAGAGCTTCCATTTTCTGCATAGTATCTTCCATTTTCTAAAGCTGTCATGCAAAATATATTAAATGAATATTTAGCTTTTGTAGATACATACTTTTGCATGCTCCTGTCATCTTGTGATATGTCAGTTCCAGGAGGAAAATCTATCATTGTAAATGGAATCTCAGCTTCAAGAAAGGATTTTCCTAACATTCTAGCATCTTCACCGATACCAAGCTGCCCAAATATATAGCCTATAACATTCACTCCATACTTTTTTGGATAATTATTTATTTTTTTCTGTTTTTCAGCTTTTATTATTGGTTTAAGTTTCTCTGTCCAAGGAGCAGGTTGAGATAGTACAATATCTCTTTGCTCATCATTTAACAATCTCCAAAGATTATGTTCTTTTACTCCATAACTATAGAACCATTGTAAGAAGCCAGCTAAATCTTTTTTTAATAAAAACACCTTTTGAAGGTCAGACCTATTTATAAGTATTAACTCTTGTAAAACTGTAAGTGGGCTATTCTTCTTCTTTTTATTTAAAAGTTTTAAAAAATCTCTGTTTTGAAGTAAAGAAGGATACTCATTAACTCCCTCATTAATCAGCCAAAAAAACCATTTTTTTTCATCTTTTTTCGACTGTAAAGAAAAAATTTCACATAAGTCTGGGCGTAATACTCGTATCAAAGAGTTTAAAAATGTAAAGTCATTATTTAAATTAGACTCTATTGAAATCATCATCTATTCTTACTATATCATCTTCCCCTGTATATTCCCCTACCTGAACTTCAATAAGTATCAATGGAATTATCCCATTATTTGCAAGTCTGTGCACTTCACCTATTTTTATATAAGTAGATTCGTTTGGTCTTAGAAGTTTTACTTCATCCCCTACTGTTACGGTGGCAGTACCGCTTACAACTATCCAGTGTTCATTTCTGTGGAAGTGTTTTTGCAAACTTAACTTTTTTCCTGGTTTTACTTTTATTCTTTTTATCTTATAACCGGGGGTATCTTCAAGTACTGTATATATACCCCACGGTCTATGACTTGTTAGATGTATATTGTGTAACTCTGTAGTTTTTTTGATTTCTCTTACAAGCTCTTTTACTTTTTGAGAACTTCCTTTTTTACTTACTAGTAGAGCATCTCCGGTATCCACTATTATTAAGTCTTCTACATTTATTGTAGCTATATATCTATCTTGACCATAAATTAGATTATTTTTGCTATCTATAGATATATGCTTTTCATTTAAAGTATTGTTATTTTCATCTTTTGGTAACTCCTCAAAAAGAGCATCAAAACTTCCAATATCTGACCAATCTATATCTGATGGTATAACTTTTACTTTGCTACTCTTCTCCATCACTGCATAATCTATAGAATCATCTGGTATATTTATCATATCCTCATGTTTGATTCTATATAAATTTTTTTTATCGGCATTACTAAATGCTTCTAAACTTTTTTCATATACTTCTGGTGAGTGAAGTTTTAATTCAGCTAAGAATACTCCAGCTTTAAAACAGAACATTCCAGAATTCCAGTAGTAGTTACCAGCATTAAGATATGATCTAGCAGTATCAATATCTGGCTTTTCATGAAAAGCTTTTACGTCTAGTCCATCGGATTCTATATATCCAAAGCCTATTTCAGGAAAGGTAGGCTTTATCCCAAATGTAACAAGATTATTTTGAGATGCTAAATCTTTTGCTTTTTCTAAAACTTTTTTATACTCTTTTTCATCTTTTATCAGATGGTCAGATGGTGTCACAAGTACTATCTCATCCTTAGAAAGTGCAAAACATGCCAGTGCTATTGCTGGTGCTGTATTACGCCCCTCTGGTTCTAAAAGATATGAGCTGTTTTCCTTACAAAGTTCTTCTAATTGATCAAGTGCTAAAAAGTACTGTTGAGCATTTGAAACTATAAATTGACTATCACATACTTTAGAGTTTCTTTCAACTGTTAATTGAAAAAGTGATTGATTATTGAATAATTTAACAAACTGTTTTGGCATTAGACTACGGCTTATAGGCCACAATCTGGTTCCATTTCCACCACATAAAATTATATTAGTCATTATACATATCCTTAAGAGTATCTTTAATTTTTTTTTGCTTCACTTCCCCAATCATCTCAAAAAGTTTCTTTGGTGAACCTGTCAAACTTTTAATCTCATCTTTTCTTACAAAAGCTGGATTTACTTTTACTTCTATTTTATACCCTGCAATGTCATTCATCATATCAATTACACAAAGAAGCTTTATCCCTCTGTTTGAACAGATATTTACCATTTGAGATTTTGTATCAGATTCTAGGAGTTTTTTATAAGCCTCACATACAAATTCTATATCATTAAGTTCTATAGTCTTTTTTTTCTCTTTAAAATGGTTTACAATTTTAGGAATCAAAAAATTATTGCTCTGATTAATACCTGTATAGTTAAATGGTCTTGCAATGATTATATTGAGTCTACTAAAGTAGTTTCTACTTATTGATTCCATAGCATACTTACTTGCAGCATAATGGTTTGTAGGAATTGGACATAAAGATTCATTAACCTTATTTGGATTTATATCTAATTCAACTAAAGTATCTAGAATATTTATAGTGCCTATCGTATTTACTTTATAAAAGTCTTGTATTTTCCCATGAGAGGCAAAAGATATAGCAGATAGATAATTTCCTGTGAAACTATCTATACCTGTAATAAGCACTTTTTTCATAGTTTAAAAAGTGACACCAATTTCGTTTCTTCTTAAATCATCTTTTACCATCATTGCACATAACTCTTCAAGTGTACATTTTGCTTTCCAACCTAATTCATCTTTTGCTTTTTGAGGATAACCAATTAAAAGTTCAACTTCAGCTGGTCTATAAAACTTAGGGTTTACTTTTACTACAGTTTTACCAGTAGCTTTATCAATAGCCACTTCTTCCTCTTCTTTACCTCTAAACTCAACTTCGATTCCTGCGCCTTTAAATGCCATAGTAACAAAATCTCTTACTGTTTCAGTTCTATTTGTTGCTAAAACATAAGTATCTGGCTTATCAGCTTGAAGCATTAAATACATCCCCTCTACATAATCTTTAGCAAATCCCCAATCTCTTTTAGCATTCATATTTCCTAATTCCATGTAATCAAGTTTGCCTAGCTTTATTTTTGCTACTGAATCTGTAATTTTTCTTGTTACAAACTCTTTACCTCTCAGTGGTGATTCATGGTTAAATAAAATTCCACTACATCCAAAAATATCATAAGATTCTCTATAATTAATGACCATCCAATGAGCATAAAGTTTTGCTATACCATAAGGGCTTCTTGGGTAAAATGGAGTACTTTCGCTTTGAGGAATCTCTTGAACTTCACCAAACATCTCAGAAGTTGAAGCTTGATAAAATCTTATTTTAGGATTTATTATCCTTATTGCTTCTAATAGATGGACACAACCAAGTCCTGTAATATGTGCAGTAGCTAAGGGTTGTTCAAAAGAGACACCTACAAAACTTTGTGCCGCTAGATTATATACTTCATCTGGCTGTATATCCATAATCATTCTAATACTATTGGCTTGATCTGTCAAATCGTATTCAAGTAGATGAAGATTTGGATTATTTTTTATACCAAGTTCTTCAATACGCCAAAAATTGACAGATGATGTACGTCTATATGTACCATACACATCATAATCCTTATCTAAAAGTAGCTCTGCTAAATATGCACCATCTTGCCCTGTAATTCCTGTTATAATAGCTTTTTTCATTTTATACCTTAGTCTATTCTACGAATAACTTGATTAAATATGGGCTTTTTATCCCATATACACTTTCATTATCTATTCGACAATCAATTAATAAGTCATGTTCTCCTACTGATAAGCTTGTACAACTTATCGGAAATTCTATAGTACTATCTTCAAAATCATTATTTACTATTAATCTAGTCTTGGCACCTTCTTTTCCGTTAATGTAATACATTAACTCAATAGTATTATGTTTACAATTAATAATTTTATAATTCAATAATAGTTTTTTCCATGAAAATTTTTTTACTATAATAAAATAAGGAATATTTAATATATATATCTTTTTCTTTTTTTTAAGAAACTCAAATACTCCATGAACCAAATCATATTTCTTATATAACTTATTGTTATTATACTCAATAATATCATTTTCTAAATATGCTTTTTCTGTACTTTCTTTATTTTTAAGCTTTTCTTCTATAGTTCCATGAAAATTAGTTTTATAATAATTTTCAAAATTATACTGATCTGGAAAATACTGTTGTTTCCAGTCTGATGGATTGCCTGGCCAATTTAATGTATCATACTTTTTTTTATTAAATAAAAAAGGATACTTTGAAACTGCATAATTAAAATAAATACTCCATTCATCTATAGCTTTTTCTAAACCAATTTGAAAATATTTATCAATAACTTCAGTAAATATTTTTTTATCTATGATTTGTGGCTTATGAGATGAATATGACAATAATTCCAAACCTTCTTCATCAATCATTTGTTTCATATTATGTTGTCCAAAGTCATAATCACTTTGAAAACTATTCCAATGTAAGAGATCAAAAAAATAATAAGCATTATACTTTCCATTTTCTATAAAATGTTCTATAGATATTTTTTTTAAAGGTCTATTGTCATCATCAAGCATTATAAATTGATTTTCTAAATTATCTAAATTCAAGATAGAAGCCCTTAATAACCAATTCTTAGATACATGATCTCTTTTTGAGAAATCTAGAGAATATTTTCCCAGTATATTATTTTCATTTATTATAGTTATTTTATTTTTTGAAACTATTTTTTTAAAATCATCAAGCATATTTTCTTTAGTAATTATAATGTATTCACTAACAAAATCAATATACTTATCTATTGATTCAATAGTTCCTATTAAATTTTCAAAATCAATACTAATAAATATAAATTGTAGTTTTTCAGGTGTATTGATAGTGAGGTTTCTGTTAAAATTCTCAAAAACATCAATAATAGAAGTGTAGGTATTATCCCATTTATAAGCGTGAAATTTTTCTTTAATAAATACTTTTTTTAAGTTATAAAGATCTTTATTTTTTATATATAACTCTAAAATGTCGTAAAGTTCATTGATAGTATTGTATATTAAATAATCAGCAAAATTTTTACCAACCTCATACATTGAACTATTTTTTGATGTAATTGTAATATTTCCATATGATAAACTTTCCAAAATAGGTAAACCAAATCCTTCATAATTTGATAAATATACATTGATATAAGCATTTTGATAAAAAGAAACTAGTTCTTCATCCGTAATATTCTCAAGCCAAAAAATACTTTTATTCAATAATGAATGATTTTTTATTTTTTCAATAAGCCTATCATTATTCCAACCTGGACGGCCAATAAAGACTAAGTTTATATCATTATATTTTTGATATATTTTTTCAAAAGTTTCAAGAACTAAAGCCTGCTCTTTTCTAGGTTCTATTGTTCCTACAAACAATATATATTTTGTACTAAATAAATCATTATTAACTTCAGTATTTAGCAAAGAAATATCTGAGCCAAGTTTTACGACTCTTGTCGAGATATTCCTGACATTTCCTATACTATCTTTTATATCTAAAAAATCTTTTTCTGCAGAGCGTGAATCAAAAAAAACTAAATCACTATATTTATATATTGCATGAATATATGTTGTGAAATTTCTAACTGTATTTATATGAGAATACTGCGGTAAAATAATAGGAACTAAATCATATATAAAATTATAAATAGTAACTTTATTGGATTTTAATTTAGAATAAAGATAATTTCTTTTCAAACCATTATTCCATGCTCCATCCATATCAAAAAAAAGATTTCCCTCTTTTATATAGTCAATACTTATTTGTTCGAATTTTTTTTTAAATTTATGATTTTTACTATTATTTAAAAAATAATTTAATTCTTCAAAGTCAATGACCTTAAACTTTTTAATACTTTTATCAAAAAATATAACTTTATATTGAAAAGAATGAAGTTTAGTATTTAAACGATATAACACTTCTCTCACAACTCTTTGGATTCCTGTATGCCCCCTAGTTTCAACATAATTGCTAATATCTATATAAATCAACATCTTATGCTTCCATGATTTCAAATTGTATTGAAGTTTTTTTTATTTTACACTCTTCACTATTACATAAATTTTCGATAATTTTTAGTTTACTTATTCTATTTTCCTCTAACTGTTTCATTAAGATTAGATAACTTCTATCATCAATTACTCTATCTAATATTTTATAATATGCCTCATATAAAAACTTTGTATTGTCCTTGATGCACAATAGTTTTTGAGATGGAAAATCGTATATAGTTTCTTCTAAATTAGTATACGATTCAAAAACTAAAGTTCTCAAACCATTTTCTTTGAAATTATGATTTATGATTTTGATTAATTTTTCATATTCATTATAATAATTACTTTTTTCTTTCATCATAAATTTTATTCCCCTTAAATAGATTTATAAATTTCCAAAAAATTGTCTCATTCATTTCAATATATATATTTTCTAATATCTTGTATATTACTTCTAAATGATTATATTTAGATTTAATTACTCTTATTATCATATCTTTTTCTCGAATACTATTCTCAAATAAAGAGACTTTATATTCACCTTCATTCTGCAAGTCTTTTTTTTCTAGTTGTAAGATTTTGATAATTTTTTGCAGCTTTTCTTTTTCTGACTTTTGATTTAGCAAGTCTTTTTGCAGCTTTTCTTTTTCTGACTTTTGATTTAGCAAGTCTTTTTTCAGCTTTTCTTTTTCATTTTTGAATCTTCCTTCTTCTTTACCGTAGTGTATATAATGCAAGAATGGATTCATCCTCATTTCCCCGATATTGAGAATATTAATTTTTTCTGAATTTTGTATATCTTGATAATATTCTTGATAGAACCTTGAATCAAAATCTTCATTTGGATCTCTATTTTCAGTAAGTCCATATTTAATAAAATGTTCTATAGATGTTAATTTCGTGTTTTCAATATCTTTATACCTATTTTTATAAAAGTTTTCAATAAAATCTCCTGAGTCCAAGATAAGTTTTTTAAGTTCCTCTTTTTTTTGTTTTTTTATCTTCTTGTTAGCCTTAAAATCAGGAAGTAAAAACTCTTTACCTATAGGTTCATCTAGATGTTTTACAACTACTTCTATTAATGTCCCAGCTTTTATATTAGGCGGTAGTTTAATTTCAAATCCGTATTTTCCGTCAATTATTTGACTTTTAGCCAATTCATCTATATGTTTATTTGCTTTACCTTCAGCTATAACCTTACTATCCGCTATTACATTTACATTTAACTTTAAAGAGGGGTTACTTTTGAATATAACCCAACCATGAACTATAAGATCTTTTTCTATCTCCTCTAGTTTGCCTATTATCACGCTACTACTATTCATTATTTTCTTCTAAAATAGTTGCTAAATTTTGCTTTGCGTCAGCATAGTCAGGTATTATTTCCAGTGCTTTTTTTAGATGTTTTATTGCCTTCTTTTTCTTGCCAAGTAAATGCAAAAGATTTCCAAGGTTATTATGTACAGGTGCTAAATTTTCATTTATTATTAAGGCCTTTTTATAAGCTTCTATAGCCTCAGGTATCATCTCAATTTTTTTATATGCCACTCCCATGTTACTATATGCTATGGCATATTTTGAATCTTTTGAAATTGCCCTCTTGTAAAAACTTATTGCTTTAGTATAATTTTCTCTTTCTTGAAAAACTACTCCAAGGTCATTATAGTAAAGTGCTTGTTCAGGGTCTATGATAATCGCCTGTTGTAAAAATGGCAGTGCTTTTTCAAAGTTTTTTTGTTTTCTAAAAGAGAGTGACATAAGGTATAACAACTTTGCATCAGTTGGAAACTTTGCAAGACCTTTTGTAAGTATAAACTGAGCTTCATCTATTTTATTTATTTTTAAGAGTGCTTCGGTCTCTCTTATCAGTACTTTTTGAACAGAGATTTTTTTTGATGGGTTCTCTATGGAATCTATTATATATTCTATCTCTTTTGATGGAAAAAGTTTGAGTGCTTTTTTATACATCTTAAGTGCTACATCCTTTTCTTCCAAAAGTTGATTCGCAACACCAAGTTGTGCATAAAGAGTTGCCATCACAGGGTTTGAAAGCTTTTTCTTTGGTATAAGTTTTTTACCTCTTTGTTTCTTGTCTGGTTTAAAAAGAAGCACTAAAGAGTTTAACAATTCTTTAGCTTTCTTTGGTCTTGCTGTGCGGTTATATACCATGGCTAAACCCATGAGTGCTGCTGCATTTCCTTTTTGTATCTTGAGTGCTTTTTTTAAAATAGACTCTGCATCTTTAAATGCTCGAGCATCTAGTTTTATATTTGCTTCATGTATAAGTTTATGTAATTCATTTTCCATTTATTTTCCTAAAAAGTCAATTTATCTATAAGTTTTTTATATGCTTTAAAGCTTAGCTCTTCAAAATCATAATTTTTTTGTACAAACTCTCTTGCATTTTTAGATAAGTGTTTAAATTTTTGTGGATTGCTTAGAACATCTATTACTTTTTGAGCTATGGCATCCGTATCAAAAAAATCAACAAGCAATCCATTTTTTTCATCACTTATAACTTCTTTCACAGGATCAGTATTTGATCCTACTACTACACATCCAGTACTTAAAGCTTCAAGAACAGACCAAGAGAGTACAAAAGGATAGGTCAGATATACATGACAAGTTGAGATTTGAAGAATCTTAAGATATTCTTCATACTCAAGAACTCCAGTAAAGTGCACTCGAGACAAATCTATATTATTCTTGATAGTATCAAAGTATATATCTTTATAACTCTTAGAAGCAGGTGCTTTCTTACCATAACTGACATCATCATTCCCAACAATGACTACATGACAGTTTGGTCTAGCATCCAATATCTTTGGTAATGCTCTTATAAACTGATGATAGCCTCTGTAAGGTTCAAGGCTTCTTGAGACATATGTTAAAACTTCATCTCCAGCATTTAAATTTGTGCCGTCATTTAAGAAGAAAATAGCATCTGGATTTGCTTGTATTTTTTGTGTGTCTATCCCTTCATGTATAACATCTATACTATTTTGATAAGCTTTTGGAAACAAGCTTTTTTGCCACTGTGTCGGTGATATCCGAACATCACAAGATTCTAAAGACAAAAGATGAATAGCATTTAATGCTTTTAAGCGAAAAATATCATCTACAAACATTGGAAATTCAGGGTCAAAACCTACATCTTTACCTCTGGAATGATAGTAATATTCAAAGAAACCGACAACAGGGGTAAGAGGGAATATCTCTTTAAGATAAAATGATTCACCCCAACCAGTATGAACAAAGATAATATCCGGTTCAAAACCATTTCTCTTTTTATCCATTAACATAGAACATACTAAATCTGCTCTTATTAAAGCTTTTTGCATGGATCTATTGTAACGATGAACTTCCTCACTTATTTCTTCAATATCTTTGTAAGTATAAGTAGTGATATTTTCTATCTCTTTTTTTACATGTTTTTCTTCAGCTATAGTATAGACAGAGTTATCTTTATCCTGAGCTAATTTTTTTGCTAAGCGACCAAACTGCCCTAAATGGTTAGGGTGGATAAACAGTATGTCCAAATTACTTCCTGATTTTTATTATTAAACTTTCTATTAGATTTTTAAAATTGTACCTGATTCGTCCTTTCCATTTCTTTAAATTAATGTTATTAGAAAAAATTTTACTCATATCTTTAAATCGTGCTGTATAAACAATATTATCAACTGTTTTACAAAGGAACGGTTTATAAAAGCTCTTTAGCTCAGTAGAAATGTAAATCTCAACTGTTTTTGCATATTCTCCATCATCAGTAGGATATGTAATCCCTTCACACACATAATATGTATTTGGATATAGAACAGGTGGAACCTCATCAAAACTCCCAAGCATAACATAGCGTTTTATATCAACATTAGCTTTTTTTAAAGTTTGTATTTTAGGTGAAAAATATGGTTTTTTTGCTACTTCTTGAAGTGTCCAAACGTCATCATACTCTTGGAGCAAATTACTATTAACATTATTTACATCATCAAGTATCCAAAGTATATTAATTGCTGCACGCCTTGGAGAAAAGTGATACTTTTGACAAAAGCTATCGTATAGATGCACATAAACATCTACTACCATCGGCGGATTTCCCCACTCTTCTATGTATAGTATAGATACTTTGACATTCTCTTCGCGCAGTTCATTACAAAGTAGTTCTGCCATTGCCAAGTAATCACTATCTTTAAAATCTTTTTTAAATACAGGAACTAATATTGCAACTCTCAATTGTGATGAAACGATACTGAGTAATTCTTCGATATTATTTTCATTAAACGCAACTATATTGCTGTCTGGAGTTGTTATATTTGAGGCTAAAAGGTCATATTTATTAAACCAAGGAAGTTGTTTAAAGCCTTCTATTTCTAATTCTTCTTCTACATAAAGAACTCTTGTAATAGATGCTTTTTCATTATTAAGTAGTCTTAAATCATAATTTTTGTCACAAAGCACTAAAATATCTATACCATAAACATCGTACCAATCATAATCAGGTGATAGAAAGAAGAGTTTAATGTTACTTTTATAAGCTTTAAGTGTTTTGGCAACTGAAATGATAAGAGCGCTATCTGTTCTCTCATCCAAAATAAGTCTATCATTTACTACAAAAGCGATATTTAGAGTATCTAAACTCCACTCTTTATCTCCACTAAAAAGGGTGTCTCTGGCTTTTTGTTTCAGCCAAAGTCCCATAGATGAAAAAAGTACCTTTGTGTTATGTTCTTGCGTATTTAAAACACTTTTTTCTCTTCCACTTAATCTTGTAAATCCATGCTTATGAAAAGCCGCTAAATCATTTCTACATAAAGATTTTTTCCCAAGAATTTTATTCATTCTTATGCAAATTTCAACATCTTCAAAACCATAAAAATAATTAACATCAAAACCGCCAATTTTATCAAAATCAGTTTTTCTACACAACATAACAGCACCAGTTACCGCAGGTAGTAATGTAGGAGCATACTCATTTTGAGACTCTTTTGATGTTGGTCCAACTTCATAAGGAAAATATTCACTTTGAACAAGCTTAAATCTTACACCAAGATGCTGAACCTCGCTGATATGCCCTGTATCTTTTTTGATAAGTTTAATTCCTATAAAACCAATAGATTCATCTTCTAAATTTTTCAACATTGGAGGCAAAATATCTTGAACCAATATAATATCATTGTTTAAAAAGAGAAGATTATCACTTTTTGCCATCGATGCACCAAGGTTACATGAAGCTGAAAACGAGTCATTATAATTCAATGCTTTAACTCTTATTGGAATTTTAGAAGAAAATTCTTTTATCATCTCCAAACTATCATCATCTGAAGCATGATCAACAATGATAAACTCTGCATTAACAGAGTTAAAATGTAAAAAACTCTCAAATAGCTCTTTTAAAATTTCTTTCCCATTTCTATTTAAAATCACTATTGATACATCATAGCTATTTGCGATATTTTGTGGTTTTCCTAGGGGAGACTTTATTATGTGCTTCACTATTTTCTCATAAGGTATAGACCCATTTGTAAATTGAATCTCTTTTAATCCACCATCTAACACTTTAGAGTTTTCTTTACAGATAACTTCAACTTTATGTTTCTCTCCATCTAGTAAAATTTCTGGTGTTTCTAACTTAAAAAAACAGTTGTTTAATAAATCAAAATCTATTTTTAGTAGTTTAGCTATAGATCGATTTTTTTGCATAGGAGTTATGAGCGTTACAGGAATGCCATCTATAAAAAGTTGTACACTCAATGTTTGATGCAAATTTGCAACATCGATAATAAAACCGCTTATTTCATTTTTTGTTATAGAGATAACTTTACCTACGATTTGAGAATTTTCTTGTCGCTTACTATTTTCTAAAAGAACATTGTTGCATTTAAAATATAACTCTTTAGTACTCTGATACTTGATAGAAGATTTGATGGTTTTATCTAAAAATATTTTCTCTGTTGCTATGGGTGCAGATGCTATATCTTCATAGATTAATAGCAAAGGTGGCTTTTTTGGAGTAGTTTTAAAATCTATATCAATTTGATAAATCCCATCCTCATATATAACATCACCACTCAAATCTCCATAACAAAAATTAATAGAAACAGGTTGTGGATCACTCTCTAGTTTCCAACTATCAACTTTTACAGTTAATGTATGCTTTTTCCCATCAAAGAGAAAAGAAGGTATTTTTAGGGCAAACATGCAAGTATCTATTGGTGGTACATCTATCTGTTGCAAATCTTGAGGAGTTGAGTCTAAGTTAGAAAATGATTTTGCTAAAAGAGCATCATTTTCATAAAGAGAAACTTCAAAACTTGGAACAAACGGATCATAGGCAAAGCCTCTAAAAAATCCATTATTATAATAACACGATGATATTTTTTTTTGTTTCAAGATAAAACTATTTTTGAGAAAGGTAAAGATTCAAAGTCCATTAAGGACTTTGAATAATGAATTATATGGTAAATGCTACCATCTCCGCTGTAACTTCATCAGCAGTAACACCGGTTAGTGTAATTTCTAGACCACTTTGGAATACATATGTTGTATATTCATCTGCAGTTCCCCAAGTTTCCATACCTAAGACTGAATTAATGTTACTATTTAGTTCCCCTACAGTAGAAACACCAAATATATCCTTTGAGAAGTCAAAAGTAGAATTTGCCTTTGTAAAGTCAGAAAAGACGCTTAGACCATCAATAGATATTTTTCCATCTGTGCTGTTAAATCCAAATGTGTCATCTTGACCACCGACAATAGAGTCATTTCCACCACCACCCATAAGAGTATCTGCTCCAAGTCCACCAATAATAAGTTGATTCGCATCATCTCCAGCGACAATTGTGCCTTGTTTTCCAATTATCTCGATAGTTGCTGAACCAATAGCTAGTACTGCCTTAGCATGATTTATGATAACTTTTGTATCGCTTATACCAGTAGAAGCACTCAAGTCTAAAACCTGTATAACATTCTCAACTTTTGATAAATCAAGTGTTATAACATCTTGTGTAGCATTTTCTTCATCTGAAGAAGGTTTAATCTTAGTAACTTGTACATGATTAGAATGATCCATAAGCTTTCCAAAAGAATTCAAACTACTTGCAATTGCTGTTTGAGTGGTATCTTTTCCTACACCTTTTAGTTCAGCACTTATAAATTCCATTGCCTTATTAGCTTGAAGTAAACTATCTGCTGCAACATTCACAATAGAAGTTTTTGCAGGAGTATCAACAATAGTTTCAAATACACCGTTATCTACCGTAGCACTTTTTACTGCATCATTACTTGCAACTACTATATTTACTACTTTCCCTTCGCTTTTAGTAGTAGCGATAATCGTATCACTACCCTTAATTTTATGATAATCTACATCATTACTTCCACCCGTGAGTGTAGTTAAAATATCTTTTACTTCTTCTTTAACTTGGTCTGTAATACCGCCATCAACTGTCATGTTCTTACCTCTTTAATATAATTTTAAGCCCTCTAAAGCATATGATAAATAATGCATCAGGCAACTATATATTATATACTCTTATCTCTTACATCTTACTTATCTTGGAAAAAAAATCTTCATAATCATTAATTATATCTTTCCAAGCGTAATATTTATGAATCTTTTCTTTATTGATTGATCTAAAATGTGGATAGAGTTCTTTGTCAATAAGAAAGTTTTTTGCAACATCGTTACAAGTTTGAAAATATATTGCATCATCTTGCAAAACAGCTCTATTAAAAGAATTGTCATGAGCACAGATAAATGCACCTGAACTCATTGCTTCAAGTAAAGATGGATTAGTTCCACCTACACTATGACCATGAAAATAGAGATTTGAATAAAATCTTAAACTATTTAACTTATTAATATCATATATAGCACCTATAAATAAAATATTTAAAATTTTGTTATATTTTTCTTTTATAAATCTTCCATACTTTGTATCGTGGTTACCAATTACTAAAAAAAATTTACTACTTTTTGACACCACCATACCATCTAAAATCATCTCTATATTATTTTCTGGTTCTAAGCGTGCGATAAGCATACTGTACTTATGTTTGAGTACATCAAACTCTTTACATACATTTTCATCAAACTCTTCTATTACATTCGCACCATAAGGAATATAAATTGATTTTTTATTGTGTTTTGTTTCTATATACTTATTTACTTCTGTAGAATCTGCTATTAAAAAATCACTTTGTATAATGGCTAATCTTTCACTTAATTTTAAAAATTTTTTTATAAAATAAGAATATTTACTTCTTTTCCACTCTAAACCATCCATGTTCGTTACAACAGGAACCCCTCTTGGATGTAATGGATAAAACATTGCACTGCTTGTATAACCTAATTGTAAAATAATATCAAATTTTTGTTTTCTGCTATGCCAAATAGATAGAAAATCATAAACAAATTGTCCTGCTATAGAAATATATTTTTCAGGATCACATATTCGTATAATAGAAACTCCTTTGTATGAGTCTATTTTTAGAGGATGAGACTTCGATGCATAGACTACTACTTCATGTCCACGATTAACTAATTCTACCGAGAGGTATTCAGCAAACTGTTCAAATCCACCATATCGATTTGGAATTCCTCTTGTTCCTAATATACCAATTTTCATATTTTTAATCTCTTTGCATTCAGGGTTATTTTTTTGTAAAAAAGTGAAAAAATATCTATTTTAAACGGATAGAAAAGGTATTTTTTATAGTTTTCATCTATATTTAAAAATAATAAAAATATTTTTCGCATAAAATAGTAAATACCTATCTCTGGCGCACCAAAGCTATTCTTCTCGTGTTGTCTATATAAAACTAAAGCTTCTCGAGTAAAAGAAATTTTTCCATAGTAGCATGCCATGACAGCTAGCCAATGATCATGCACTACATGTGAAGTTGGTATTGGAAAAGCGATTTCTTTAAGCGTATTATTGATTATAATTGTAGATCCGGTTACAACATTAAGAGCCAAAAGAGAATAGAGATCCTCAGAAATATGCGGATCTAATTTTTGATTCTTCCAAAAAGAAGTCGCTTTTATATCTCCGCTCTTAGCCATAACCTTCAAATCTGAAAAAAAAAGCGCAGGAATTTTACTATTGTTTGACTCAAGTTTTTTGATGCAATTATAGGAAATTTCCACTTTTTTATCTACCCAAATATCATCTTGATCACAAAACATAATATATGACTCTTTAGTATGGCAAACTAAACGTGAAAAGTTAAGTGTTGCTCCTACATTTGGCTTTTCATCTTCCATAAGGATAATTTTTTCAGGATAGCTATTTACATATTTTTTGACTATTATCACACTATCATCAACTGAGCCATCATCACAAATATAGAGCTTCCATTTTGTATATGTTTGCAGCAAAATAGAATCCAACTGCTCTTGAAGATATTTCTCACCATTAAACATGGCGAGTACGATGCCTATAGTTTCATTCATAACAGATAACTCAAAAATCCGAACTTACTTGATTTCGCCACTCTTTTAAGATGATTAGAAATAAGTTCTATAGGATAATCAATTTCATTTCCGATAACATCTTTTACTTCAGAGAGGTCAATCATCATAGGATTATCTCTTAAAAGTTCTATTTTTAAAAAAGGGCACCCTTTGTCTGTGATGAGACTTTTCCAAGAGAAGTGGCTCATATTGTAAGTATCACTCATAGACTGATCCATTGGACAATATGCAGCCAATTTATAAGCATTTTTCAACATATATCTACTCAGCCCAACTTCGTAATACTCAATAACATTACGCTTATATTTATATATCGTGTAACTTTCCCAAAAATGTAAAAATTTAAAGTCTTGAAATACCTTTTTATCAAAAACTAAGAAATAGCTTTGAAGATGATAACCCATATCACGACTTTCCGTTATTCCCCACACATCTAATTCTCTCTCTTGCATTTGTAAAAAAATATTTTGTAAATCATGAAAAGGGCCATAAACACTATCATTGCACAATATAAGTTTTTCATAGTTCCCCAACAATTGTTCTGAGCTAGTTAACGCAGTTTTCCATGAGCCAAAATCATATCCTATATTCTCTTTTAAAATAACTTGTGCACATATATTTTTCATATTCTCTAGCTCATTTTTTGCGATAGCCTCAGCGGCCGATACAAATATGATGTCACATCCCAAAGACAAAAGTTTCTCTAAATAGTGAATTACATACGGATCAATAATTCCATCTTTGTCGTAATGAGAAAAAAAGCATAACTTATTTCCATTTTTTGTGACAAAAGGTGTCTGGTGTAAAATTTCTCCATAGTTTTTATCTCCATACTCAAACTTTCGAATAGTATCAATATAGTATTTTGTATATAACCTAAGATATATTTTTTTTAAATAAGTAAAATCCATGAAAAAAATATGTTTTAATTTTCTAAGCATCATAACTAATTTCCATAAGCGCGACTTTAAAATCTCTTCATTACTTTCTCTGAGTCTAGTATTTTCATCTTTAAGTGCTTGAAGAACTTTTTTCAAAGGCAAAAGTTCTCTGCTCTTAGTAGCCTCGTCGGCTAGAAATTCTATCTCTTTTGTTTTCCAACTTTTCTGCCATTTTTCAAATATTTTAGATTTTGCATATCTATTTTTATCTCGATTATGTACATCAGAACTTCCACCATGAGCTAAAGCATAGTATGCACCGATGCCTTCAACATGTTTAAAGTTTCCTAAACTTGAGAGTTGAATCCAAAAATCCCAATCTTCATAAATGCTAAGATTCTCATCAAACCGACATCCATTTAGAGTATATGCACTACAACGAAATAACACACTATGAATGGGCATAAAATTACTTGCATAAATATGTTCTTTTGATAAATCATAGTTAAATATCCCTAACTCTTTAATATTTTCATCCACAACTTTCGTGTCTGAATAAGCTAATATAGATAAAGGACTATCTTCTAAAGCATCAACTAACTTCTCGATATGAGTTGCCACAATCCAGTCATCGTCATCCAAAAAAAGTGCATATTCCGCATTCATATTTTGAAGTGCCACATTTGCGGATTTTGCACGCTCTAACACTATATTACTATTAATATAATGTATCTTTATCCCATTTAGTTCTTTTGGAACCTGTGAATGAGATTTTCCTGTAGCATTTACCACAAATATCTCAATATTTTTATAAGTTTGTATTGAGGCAGAGTGAATTGCTTTGTGTAATTGAACTTTATTCATACTTCGTATCAAAATATTTACAAGTGGATATTTTTTTAAGGAGTGAGATATTCCTAATTTTTTTTGATGTTCATACTCTGATTTGTAAAAAGAGATTTCATAATTTCGTATCTCTTTTTGCGTATAAAATTCATATGCTTCTGCACTCTTTACTGATTTTGGGAGGGTGTAAGTTCGATAATTATTAAGAGCTAAAATATGCTCATCATATCTTTGGTTTTTAATCTGAGAACTAAAACACTGCATAGCTGATACTTTTTTATCAAGAACGCTTGAAAGGTCAATAAGTAGGTTTGGACGAAGGGGTGCACCTACCTCATAAAACATTATAGAACAATCTGAAGATTCTCTTAGTGCTTCCATTGCACTTTCACTAACAGCCTTATGGTCAGGATGATTTTCCCAAGGAGAAGGAGCATAGAGTAATGTTATGTCTTTTTTTCTTATTATTGTTTTTATTTTCTCTACAAATTCTACACAAAATGAAACTTCTCTATCAACATAATTCCAAACTTCTAAAGTATAAGTACCTAAAAATTTAGATGCTTTTTTACTCTCCTCTTCTCTTATATTGGGATTACCTCCCTTACTTCCAGAAGTTACCAAAACAACAGTTATATGGCATCGAGATTCTGCATGTAAAGCAATTGCTCCCCCACAACCAAAAACTTCATCATCAGGATGTGGTGCTAAAACTAAAATATTTTTATCTTTAGGAATACTAGAGGTTTTATAAGGGCTAAGTTGTACTTCGTACATTTTCATATATTCCTATTTAAAATCAATATCGCCGGACATAAGCCACCAATGATTTTTTATATTTTTTATGTTCATAACAGCATTTTTTACAATAAAAGGAATTACTATATCAATATCATGCACAATAGGATTGCTAGCTTTAAAAAAATCAACTTGACTCTTCGTTATCCAGCAAAAAAGTTTTTTAAAACCATATTGAGACATATAATGGTATGCAATAGTCCACATAAGAGGTAAATCTGCAACATTTCCAATCATATCCATCCATTCTAAACTGCCATCTTCATGTTCCTTTAGAAAAATAATCGCTTTTATATTTTTATTCCAAACTCTTTTTATAGTTAAAACTTTATAGGTATTTTGGGGATGTTTTAAGTAACGTTCATTTATCCATTTAAAATTACGCACTCCAACAATAGACTCTTTTAGGCTATATTTCATATCTTCCCATAACTTAGAAACAGAATTTTCATCAAGATTTTTCACTTCACGGTAACTCCAGAAACCTAAATATTTTTTTTTGCCACTACCCCATTCCAGCTCAACAAGCGAATCCACTACATCATAAAATCCTAAACATTTACCCAATTTGTAAGCTCTTTGACTTGGAAAACCAAATGCAAGCGAGTATTCTTTTTGAAAACCAATTTTTTTCTCTATATAAGCATCTGCCATTTTATAAAATGCACCTTTTCTCGTAAAAGCACCTCTTTGATTAGGGTGAACCATAACATCACCTATTTGTACTGCATGTATGATTTTCCTTCTATAAAAAACATCTCTTGGCATACCACCATAATATGAAAGCAGTTGTTCATCTTTCTCTATAGCTGTTCCTAAGTGTTTTGCATCACGATATTTCCACTTTAAAAATTCTTGAGTTATTTGTGTACCGAAAATTTCATTGAAAAGAACTTGTAACTTTGAAATATCAATAGTTTCTAGCCATTGTATATTATTTTGCACTATTTTCACACTCCCAATTATGTTCTAGCACAACTATTCCCTGTTCAATTCCATGCTGTTCTAATTCAAAAGCTACAATTGGATCTGCCCAATCATATGTATGAATTCCTCTCTCACAAAAGAGATAAACACCGACATTATAATATCCTTTTAAAAGAGCAAGAGAGCTAAAAGAAATTTTAAATTCTCCTTCTCCTACTTTATTACGTTTTAATTTGATTCCATCGTTCCATGCAGCTACGCTTGATATTATTCGACCATCTTTTGTTGAAATGGTAATAGCAACGGATGGTGAAGCAAGAGATAAATCTGAGATAAATGTTCCGCTTATAATTAAAGTTGAGCTTTTACTTAATCCTTTAAGTGGTGTAGTTGTATTGCCATCAAGTAAAACAGAAACTTTTTTAAATTTAGCATAACCACTTACGCTAGAAGGCACTATTTTATCCAATGTATCTTTATACTCTAAAGTATCTAAAAATGCTTGATATGAAACTGTTACACTCTTTGGATTTCCATCATCAAAAATTTCTCCCTGTTCAATCCATATCGCCCTATCACAGAGAGATTCTACTTGAAAAAGACTATGTGAACAAAAAAGTATAGTCGTGCCTCTTTCCTTAAGCTTCATGATTCTCTCAAAAGATTTACGTGCAAATGCACCATCTCCCACAGAGAGTGCTTCATCAATTATAAGTATCTCAGGCTCTATACTTATAGCAACAGAAAAAGCGAGCCTTGCGGTCATTCCAGTTGAGTAATACTTTATGGGTTGATCTATAAAATTACCTATATCAGAAAATGAAACAATTGAATCAAATTGCTCTTCTATTTCTACTTTAGAGAGACCTCCGATTGCGGCAGAGAGATATATGTTTTCCCTACCAGTAAATTGAGGATTAAAGCCACTTCCAAGTTCCAAAAGTGCGGCGACTTTTCCATTAACAAAAACTTCTCCACTACTAGGAATAATGGTTTGTGCAACAATTTGTAAAAGAGTAGATTTTCCAGCACCATTGCGTCCAATGATTCCTACAACTTCACCATGTCCCACTTTTAGATTAATACTTTTTAGTACATTGAATATTTTCGAAAAACTATTATGAGAATTCCACGGTAACATTGCTCGTAATCGATCACTAGGTTTATTATAAACTTTATAATCTTTTGTGACATTCTCAAAACAAATTGCAAGTGCTTTACATGACATCAGAAAAACCTTTTCTCATGGATTGAAAAATTTTATATCCAAGGACAAAGACAAAAAAAGAAAAAAATGCATAAGTCCCGATAGAACTTAAAGGGGGGAAAACTCCTTCATTGATAGCCATCCGTATCCATTCAATAGGAAATGTCATAGGATTAAAATAAAAAATCCATTGCATTGACTGAGGAACTGCCTCTAATGGATAAAAAATAGGGGAGAGAAACATAAGCATACTCATTAATACCCCTATAATAGTTGAAATATCACGAAAGTATACTCCTAAACTACTAAGTATCCATCCAAATCCTAAAAGCATAGGAGAAACAATAATAATTACAATTACTACAATTAAAATTGCAAAAAAGAACTCCCCAAATACTAAAAAGGAGCCACTGAATAAAATAATTGCATTGATAAAAAAATGAAAAAGTGCTGATAATATTGTTACTATAGGTAATATTTCAAGGGGAAATATTACCTTTGTCACAAAGTTTGGTTGTGAGATAATAAGGTTAGGAGCTTTTGTTATAACTTCATTGAAAAACCAAAAGAGTATAAGTCCACTATACAGATTTATAGCAAATTCCGAAATATTCCCGTTACCTCCATGCCAGCGTGCTTGAAAAATTTCTCCAAATACAAAAGTAAAAATCAAAAGCATTACTAGAGGTACAAGAAGTGACCACCAAATACCAAAAATAGTTCCTCTATACCTTGAAAGTATATCTCTTTTAGTTAGCTCTTTGATAAGGTAAATATTTTGTAGTAAAGATAATCTTTTCACTTAGTCTTATTGTATTTGTTCAAATACCACCCTATAGTCTTAACAATTCCACTATCAAAATTCTCATCAGCTTTCCATCCAAGTTCATTCTCTAACTTGCTCGCATCTATTGCATATCTTCTATCATGTCCTGCTCTATCCTCTACAAATGTAATTAATTCTTTATATGATTTTTTTTGAGGAACTTTTTTATCCAAAATACTACAAATGCTACTGACTATCTGAAGATTAGTCCTCTCATTCTTTCCACCGACATTATATACATTAGCCTCTTTACCAGTATGATAAACTAAATCTATAGCTTTACAGTGATCAAGTACATATAACCAGTCTCTAATATTTTTACCGTCTCCATAGATTGGGATAGACTCACCAGCTAAAGCTTTTCTAATAATAGTGGGAATGAGTTTCTCATCATGTTGTTTAGCTCCATAATTGTTTGAACAATTTGTAATAACCGTATTAAGACCAAATGTTTCTTGATAGCTTCTAACAATCATATCACTACTGGCTTTAGAAGCACTATATGGAGAATTTGGAGCATAGGGTGTGCTTTCTATAAATAAGTCTCTTTCGTTTAATGTGCCATACACTTCATCCGTACTAATATGATGAAAACGACAAGCTTGATACTTTTCTTTATAGGTAAAAGGTTTTTCCATCCAGTATTTTTGAGCCACATCCACTAATGTATATGTACCCCTTACATTAGTCTCAATAAATATTCCAGGATTTTTTATAGAATTATCAACATGTGATTCTGCAGCAAAGTGTATTACTCCAGTTATGTCATACTCAGCAAATATAAATTCGACAAGTTCACGATTACAGATATTACCTTTTATAAATTTAAATCGTGGATGATTTTCAACTTCTTTTAAATTTTCTATATCCCCTGCATAAGTTAGTAAATCTAAATTTACAAGATAATAATTTGGATATTTTTCCAAAAAATACGGTGTAAAATTTGAACCTATAAAACCTGCCGTTCCTGTAAGCAAAATTGATTTCATCTGTTTCTTTACTCCTATTTTTAGATACTTATAGAAGAATTATATCAAACCTTATTTAAAGTGAAGCAATAGTAGCATATTACAACAAACTAGTGCAGGTAAATTTGACGACCTTGAAGCGAATTTCTAAAATAAGTATGGCTATGTTCGCATTAAGGAATACGGTACCAACCCTTACATCTCTTAATTTTCAATGGATTTGATATTAGATTTTAGAGCATTGTAATTTCACCTGCTTTATGACCCCAGAACCATATTTATAGAATATTTTAAATCAGCATCAAGATTTTCCATAGAGCTTAACATCCATCTCAAGTAACCAGCATCTGATTGTGATACATCTTGAAGCGTTTTTCCTTTATGTTTTCCAAATTTAAAAGTAGAGATTAATATCGGGGTTGATGTGAGTTCTACCATCTTTTGAACTGGATTTTCACTTGGGTATTTTTCTTGAACTATCACTCTTAATTTTGAGAGTAAAAGTTTGAGTATTAAAACATCACCGATTGCATCATGAGCTTTGACTTTTATACCAAGGGTATCAGCCTCTTTTTTTTCTTCTTTATAAAGCTCAAATTTATAACGAAAATATTGTAATCTATGGGCATCCTCATCTGGAAGTATATGCTTTGCAACTCTAAGTGTATCAATAACTTGCATCTGATTTCTAAAACCCTCTTTTTCAAGCATACCTAAATCAAAGGGAGCATTATGAATTATCATATAGTTGTCATTTGAGTTAAGCTCTTGGAGTCTTTTATAAGCTTTGGTTTCTTGTGCTGTAGTTTTCCCCTCAATCATTTCAGGGGTAATACCATGCACCTCCATCGCTCCAAAACTAATAGGTACATCACAAGAGTTAAACTCATTATGCACCTCTATCTCTTTTGCTCCTAAGACCACATAGCCCAACTGTATTATTCTATCTAACTCACCTACGCCTGTTGTTTCTGTATCTAGGATGATATATTTTTTTGCCAATTTTTTACCTTTGTGATATTTTTTTTACCCTATAGTACACTGTAAACTCTTTTGTAGAATTTGCCTCTACATGAATGTTGAATGCTACAAGATTTCCTTTTGTATAAGTATATTTTATTTTACTTTTAATTGTGCTGTCACTATCTTTGTTAAATGGAATTTGTATCAGAACTTTTTTATTTTCATTGGAAGAGTTTTTGATACTATATTTTACATTTTCATTCACATACAAAGTCTCTTTATCTCTTTTTAGAAGAGTTTCTTTTACTTTTACATCGAAATTTTTTCCAATTATTAGTGAAATAGGAGTGTCTTTTGGAGTATGTACAATGCTACTTTCACCTAAAAGTATACTCGTATTTTTAAGTTTTGAGTATGATCTAACTACACCTCGAGGGAGAGGGTATTCAAGTCCATCCATTTTGATAATTTGTGTAACATCTTTTTGACGCTCTCCATGAAGATAGTTTGGATTACTCATCATTGCTATATATTTTCTTTTGATAGCAATATTGTTTTGTGTAATAAACTTTAGCTGTGTGTTTTCATTATTTGCAAGATTTACTTTAAATGGGATTGTATAAAAATGATAACCCTCATGTGCTTGATGTGAAACATCTTGGACTGTTTGAGCCATAGCCATATACTCTGTCTTTTTATAATTTCGTCTTGAGGAGTAGGCTCGATTTATTTCTCCTGCTAAAACATGAAGATTTGTATTTTTAAAAGCTTTTCCTGAACGGTTATCTATACTTATCCAGCCACTTAAATTTGCTTGATTTTGAGAGATATTTAAAATATAATTACTTCTCCAAGTGATTTGATTTATGAGATAATCTATACTCATTTTAGCATTTATATTTTTTTTACTTTGTACATTCCAAACTAAGGAAGGTTTGGTAATGAGTTGGGAGGGGATAGTGTCAAAAATAATATTTTTACTCTCAACTATCCTGATTTTTGCATTATGCTTTACGATACAAGAATCTCCATCATTTGAAAGAAGTTGTGCCTTTATAGTCTTGAAATCTTTAGCATTTTTCATAACTTTTACAGATATATTTTTTCCGATATAAGCATCAAGAAGCTTACTTTGTGTGAGTTTATCATAACGATACTGTTGTGAAAAAAGCTCTATACCTTTGGGTAATGTAACATTAACAGAATCAGTATTGATACTTGATGCAACATCTTCATAAATAATTTTTGTATCATTTTTAGAGAGATGTAACTTTCTATTTTCATGTACTAAAGCAATATTTGAGTTGTATATAATGAGAGAATTTTCAGCACTAGTAGAACTCAAAGTAACGGCATATAAGCCACCTACCATGAAAAGAGTTGATAATAAACTTAGAGATAATTTTTTCATACTATATTTCCTCCTATCTTGAAGAGAGATTTGTATAGATATGTTACACTATCAAAAAAAATATAGGGTAACTTTTATGCAAAAAAATATTTTACTTCTTATAAGTATTTGTGTTTCACTTTTTTCCTATGAGATAATACAAACTCCAATATATTTTGGTGAACAACGGATAAGCTTGACGAAAGAGTACATTCAAAATCATTATGGATTAGAAGTTGATGATATTAAAATTACTCCAAAAATAGTACTTATTCATTACACAGCAATAGCTACATTTAAGAAGTCATTAGCAAGGTTTAAGAGTCAAACACTTCCAAGCGATAGAACTGAGATAAGTAAGGCAAGTGCTTTAAATGTATCGACACATTTTATGGTTCAAAGAGATGGAACAATCCATCAGTTGATGCCACTTGATTTTATGGCAAGACATGTCATAGGCTTAAATTACAGCTCAATTGGGATAGAAAATGTTGGTGGCAGTGGATATAAAGAGGATCTTACAGTAGAGCAATTACTTGCAAATATTTTTATAGTGAAGTATCTTAAAAAAAAGTTTTCTAGTATAGAATATGTAGTTGGGCATCATGAATACCGATGTTTTCAAATGCATGAACTTTGGTTAGAAAGAGACGCTAGGTATAGAACAGAAAAATTTGATCCTGGAGAAAATTTCATGAGAGATTTACGAGCAAATATACAAGGTTTTAAAGTAGCCCCTTGTGATTAGTTCGGGAATTATCTATCTTTTTGTTTTAGCTTTTATCGCAACTGCTTTTAATATCTTAGAGAAAAAAACTTCATGGAAAATTTTTAAATACATCCCCTCCGTTGTCATGATATACGCTTTTTCTATGTTTTTAGCCTCTATGGCTATTTTTGAGTACAATGATGAGATTAACAATATCTACAAACTAACAAAAACAAATTTACTTCCTGCTATGCTTTTTTTGATGCTTTTACAGATTAACTTCACATATTTTTTTAAACTCGGAAAATCTCTAATCATTGCATACATTTTAGCCCTAGTAAGTTTAAGCATTGGCTTTATACTTGTAGCAATTATTTTTGATTTTAACAAGGATATGGCATCAGCATTCGGAGCATTAGCAGGGAGTTGGATGGGTGGAACTGCAAATATGATTGCTGTAGGTTCAGCCCTAGAAGTGAGTCAAGAGGCTTTTGGATATGCACTTATAGTAGATAGTGTAAACTATACTTTGTGGGTGATGTTACTGTTATTTTTAGTTCCTTTTGCAAAAGTATTTAATGCTTTTACAAAAAGTGATGAGAATATGGCAAATCTCGGCAATATCGGATGTGCCTGTGATATGGGTGCTAAACGCTATTGGGTATTAATATTTTTAGGTGTTTTAGTATCTTTTATAGCACAAGTCATTGCAGAAAATTTTATAATTCTTAATAAAACTACCACTATAGTTTTACTCGCATCAGCCTTTGGAGTAGTAGGCTCATTCACAAGACTAAAAAACATCAATGGTTCTAGTGAAGTTGCTACTACAATGTTATATATTATCATCGCACTCATTGGTTCAAAAGCAGTTTTTGAGAGTTTTTCAGATGTGGGTATTTATGTCTTAGCTGGTTTTATAATTTTACTTATTCATGCTTTTATTATGGTTCTAGGAGCTAAGATATTTAAACTAGATTTATTCTCAATAGCAGTTGCCTCTTTAGCAAACATAGGAGGTGTAGCATCTGCCCCAATCCTAGCAGCAACATACAATAAATCACTTGTAAGTGTAGGTGTTTTAATGGCAATTATGGGTTATTTAATAGGTACTTTTGGCGGATTAACTCTTGGAAATATTTTAATAGTTCTGAGTCATTAACTGCTATAATTAGAAAAAAGAAGATTATGCAAGATTTAATACAAAGACTCTCCCAAAAAACAGCGCTTAAAAAAGAATACATTCAAAATATTTTACAACTTTTAGAGGAGGGTTCTACCATCCCTTTCATAGCTCGTTATCGTAAAGAGATGACGGGTGGTGCTGATGATGAGGTGCTTCGTGAATTTGAAATAGTATATATGAGTTCAAAAAAACTTTTAGAGCGTAAGCTTGAAGTTTCTCGTCTTATACAAGAAAGAGCAGTTTTGAGCGATTCTTTAAAAAGAAGTATTGATTTAACAGATACTCTGAGAGAATTAGAAGATATTTATAGACCTTTTAAAGAGAAAAAATCCTCTCGTGCAAAAACCGCTATAGCCAATGGTTTAAAAGCACTTGCACAGATTTTAGAAAATGCACATTTAACGACAAGTGAATTTAAAATTGAGGCTAAAAAGTTTGTGAAATTATCTGTTAATTCACTTGGTGATGCTATTAAAGGTGCTCAAGATATTTTAGCAGAAAAATATGCTGAACTTCCTCGTGAGCGTGAAGCTATAAGGAACTCTATGCTTCGTTATGGAATGATAGAAACTAAGAAAACAAAATCTTTTAAAGAAAATGGAGTGTTTAAAAACTTCGCAGGGCAATCACAAAAAATTGCAAGTATTGCATCCCATAGATACCTTGCTATTATGCGTGGAGTTAAAGAAAAAGAACTATCAGTAAAGCTAAGTGTAGATCTACAAAGAATTGAAGATAATATCAAGAATTATAAAATCCCTCGTAATGCCTCAAGCTCAAAAGATTTACTTTTTGAAGCTTATAAAGATGGTTTGAAAAGATTATTATTACCCTCTATTGAGAGAGAAGTTCAAAATGACTTAAAAGAAAAAGCGGATAAGGCGGCTATATCTGTATTTGGTAAAAATCTTTCTCAACTTTTAATGACTCCCCCTGTAATAAATAGGGTACTTTTAGGTGTAGATCCTGCCTTTGTAAGTGGTTGTAAATTGGCAGTTATTGATATAAATGGAAACTATTTAGAATCGGCTGTAATTTATCCAACAGCCCCTAAAAAAGATTATGAAAATTCTAAAAGAAAAGTTTTAGAATTGCTAAAAAAATATAGCATTAATGGCGTAGCTATAGGAAATGGTACAGGTTCTCGTGAAACACAAGAATTTTTTGCTTATCTTAATAAAGAAGAAAAAATAAATCTAAGTTATACGGTTGTATCAGAGGCAGGGGCATCAGTATATTCTGCATCAAAGATTGCTCTTGAAGAATATCCAAACTTAGATGTAACTATACGAGGTGCAATTTCTATAGCTCAAAGACTTCGTGACCCTATGGCTACACTTGTTAAGATTGACCCTAAGTCTTTAGGTATTGGACAGTATCAACATGATGTAGATCAAAAACTTCTTCATAAACGCTTGGACGATGTAACATCAGACCTTGTAAATAGGGTGGGGGTAGATATAAATTCAGCCTCAGCCAGCTTACTTTCACATGTCGCAGGAATAGGACTTAAAATTGCAAAAAATATTATAATCTATAGGGATGAACATGGAAGTTTTACTACTAAAAGCCAACTTTTAAAAGTCAAAGGCTTAGGGAAAAAAGCCTATGAACAAGCAGCAGGATTTATAAGAATAAAAGATGCAAAAAATAAATTTGATAACACAGGAATTCATCCTGAAACTTACAATATTGCAAATAAATTAGATACGAATGATTTAAAAGCCATAAACATAAAAGACAGGGCTAAAGAATTAGGAGTAGGAGAAGAAACTCTTAAAGATATAGTACAAGAACTTTTAAAACCAGGCTTTGATCCTAGAGAAGATTTACCTGCCATCCCTTTTAAAGAGGCTTTAACTGATATCAATATGTTAAAAAAGGGTAGTTTCGTTTCTGGTATTGTAAGAAATATAACAGACTTTGGAGCATTTGTGGATATTGGGCTTAAAAATGATGGGATGATTCATATATCAAAGATGAGTACTAAAAGAATTGCTCATCCTTTGGAAGTTTTATCATTAAATCAATATTTACCTCAAATTGAGGTGCTTGATATTGATAATGAAAAAGGGAAAATTGGACTTAGTTTGATTTAAACTTTCTCAACTTTCGTGACTTAATGAAAAAAATGATGGGGGATCTAAATAATCATTTTATCTTATAAGTACCAGACCTTAAATAATTTTAAAACTAATATCATTTAAAAGGTTTAGATTTAATGTGAACTTGATACTTATATATCTACAGAAAATATTATCTTGGAAGTTATCTAATACAATGGATTGTAGGGACATCATGTCCTAAGGCTTTATCTAATCTTTGGATTATTTCTAACATCTTCGCTGAAGATACTGCAAAGTTCAATCGCATAAAACCGCTTCCCTCTTTTGAGAAACTAATTCCAGCATTGAGTCCAAGTTTTGCCTCATGGATGAAAAATTCTCTCAAATTTTTATCTCTCATTCCCATTCCTCGACAATCTAACCATGCTAAATATGTAGCCTCGATAGGTGTTATTTTTAATTTTTGAGGGTAACGCTCACAAAGTTTTTTTAAATCATTATAATTCTGAATCAAATGAACTTTTAAATCATCTAACCATGCTTTACCATGTGTATAGGCTGATTCAAAAGCTACATGAGATAAGGTACTCCCTTGTGCAAAATGATTTTTTTCATACACAGCTTGAAACTTTTGTCTTAAATCTTTGTTGGGTATAGCTACGGAACTTATCGCAAAACCTGCCATATTAAATGTTTTTCCCACTCCTATTGCGGTGATTGTTATATCTCTTGCCTTTTGAGATAGGGAAGCAAAAGGGGTATGTATGTTTGGTTTATATACTAAATCAGAATGTATTTCATCTGCAAATACTACAATATTATTTTTTAAACAAATTTCAAGTATTTCTAAAAGTTCCTCTTTCCTCCAAACTCTTCCAACGGGGTTATGTGGAGAACAAAGAAGTAAAAGTTTTGTATTTTCATCAATTTTTGCTTTTAAATCTTCTATATCAAAGGTATAATTTCCCTCTGACATCTCTTTGAGAGGATTTTTTAATAGCTTTCTTTTAGCCTGAGTTACTGAATGAAAAAAAGGTGGATATACCGGAGTTTGAACAATTATCTTATCTCCCTCGTTACTAAAAGCTTCAATACATACACTCATGCTAGCAACAACCGAATGAGAATACAATATATCTTCAAGCTTAAATGATATACCATGCTCTTTTTTCATCCACTGTATTTGAGCCATAAAAGCACTCTTAGGAACTTCTTCATAACCCATAACAGGATGTTCTAAGCGTTTTTTAACAGCCTCAAGAACAAAATCAGGTGTATCTATATCCATATCTGCCACCCAAACAGGTATCAAATCTTTTGTTTTAAACAACTCCTCTCTTAGGGTGTACTTTTCAGCATTTGTATTCTCCCTAGGAGCTGATTCTTTAAAAAGATATTTTATTTTTTCTTCCAAACACTTAACTCTGAAATAGTATGTTGATATTTTCTAGCTGTTTCTTTGATAACAAACTCTAAATCTTGTGTGTGGATTAATTCAAACTTGTCGGATAAAATATTTTTTAATGAATCAAGTGTTTTAATCTCTTTAGCATTATCATCCTTATATCCGCCAAGCCAAAACTCTTTTTTTGTTGAGCTTTCTTGCCAAGTGTAGGGTGAGGTTATCACTAAAATACCATCATCGTTTAATCTCTCTCCTACAGTATCTAAGAAAAGTAGTGGCTGATAGAGTCTATCAATAAGATTTGTTGCCATGATAAGGTCAAAGGAGTTAAAATTCTGCTTCATATTACAAGCATCTCCTTGCCAAAAAGAGACTTTATTCTTCAAGTTTTCGTAAGCTAAATCTTTTATCGTGATTTTTTTACTGATACTGAGACTACCCTCATCAAGTGAAGAAAATGCTACATACCCATCCTTTTGTAGCTTTGAACCTACTTGAACAAAACGAGCTGAAAAGTCAATCCCCTCAACCTTATCAAACTCTTTTGCTAACTCAAATGTAGCTCTTCCTGTTGCACATCCTAAGTCTAATGCTTTGGTTTTATTTGTACTAAAGCTTGAGGCAATTTTTGCACAAGCTATTGCGAAATTTTTTACTCCAAAATGAGTATCTCCATATTGAAATTCACAATACTGTGATACTAATTCATCTGTTTCATATATATCCATTGTTCTCTCTTTATCATTTTTTTTTGTCACCACATATCTAAAACCAGCATTTTGATGAAAATGCTTTCTAAAAGCATATCGTGACTTTTTCATAATCAAATTCCCACTACTAGCCCACGATGAACCAAGTATAAGTGCATGTTCATCATCAAATGTTGGTACTGTAAAATCATCATAAGCTGGATGTATTTTAAAGCCTTTAAATGGTTTCATAGTACTTCGAGACCACTGCCAAACATTTCCAACAACATCAAATAATTCATTCCCATCTTCTGCGTAAAAACTATAAGTATCCACAGGTGTAGCACTCATGTATTTAAAATTTAAGTTAGCATCGGAGTCCCTTACAATATCTTTAATTCCAACATATTGGCATAATGCTTCATACTCATATTCACTTGGAAGTGTATAGATTAGGGAGTCTTTTTGACTTTTATACTTACAAAATGCTTCTGCCTCTAAAGCATTCACATCTACAGGAAAATTCATAGGGAGTTCAATTTGTGAGCTAAGTGTTCTATAAAAATATTGAGAGTTCTTTTTCGACCAAAATACAGGATGTTTTGCTTTTGAGTATTTTAAAAACTCTAGCCCCTCTTTTGACCAAAACTCAGCTCTTTTATATCCACCATCTTCAACAAACTCTAAATATTCTTCATTTGAAACCAAATATTTTGATGCTTGAAAACTTTTTACTTTTTGCGATGAGATACCATACTCATTGTCCCACGCATAGTATTTATCCTCTTTTTCTTTTCCTAGCTTTACATCAGTTTGTGGTATCTTTAGCAACTCATTTTTAGGTGCATCAGAATAATAATCACAAATTTTAAAAGCTTCAACATCTTGTATAAATTTTAAGGGCATTTGACGATGCAAAACTGAGGATGTTTCAAGGTGAATTCTCTCATGCTCAATACCCATTAAAATAATCCACATATCAGAATCAAAAGCAATTGGTAAACTTAGAGGAAGTTCTTCGATAAGCTTTAAAACTAGCTCTTTTACTTCAATACGATACTCCCTTGTGTCATCAACACTAGGCCAAGTATAATGACTAGATTCTACATCATCCCAAGCCATCTCATCTACACCTACTGCAAAGATAGACTCATAATTTGGATTAATTCTTTTTTGAATAATTTTCATACTGATTAATTTATTTATATAAAATGTGGCAGTATGTCCAAAATAAAATATCATAGGGTGACGAGTTAACTCACTTTTTTTATAAAAAACTGTGTCATCCTTTAAAAGTTCAAACATTTTTTCATATAGTTTATAAGTATTTAAAAAGTATTTTCTAATTTCAAGACGTTTATCTTCTACATTTTCTCCCCTAAGTGTAATGGGGTGCATACTTAATTTATTCAATGATAACCTTTTTGTTTGCTATACTATTATATGCAAATTATTCAAAGCACTTTATTAAATCATTTTACAAACTTAAGTCATTGCTTTACAACTAAGGATGTAGGAAACTTAGCCTTTCATGTAGGGGATAATGCTATATCAGTCCATCAAAAACATGAAAAATTGGCTAAATTCTTACATTACAAGAAATACTCACTCATTCATATGAAACAAGTTCATTCTTCTCATGTTCATATTATAAACAAGAGCGATAATTTTAACAATCCTCAAGAGTGTGATGCTCTTGTTAGAAATAAAATAAATACTCCATTAATGGTAATGGTAGCAGATTGTTCGCCTATACTTTTTTATGACAAAACTAAGCAAGTAATAGCGGTAGCTCACGCAGGTCGTCAAGGTGCATTTAAAAATATTATTAAAAATACAATTGATACTATGAAAAATAACTATCACTCAAAGCCAAAAGATATATGTGTAAGTATTGGAGCAAGTATTGGGGTTTGTTGTTATGAGGTTGGTGTCAATATTTATAATGAAGCTTCTCAACTTCATCTGGATTACTCTTTAAAAGTAAAAAAGAATCGATACTACCTAGATATTAGAAGTGTTTTAAAAAAACAACTTTTAGACTCTGCTATTCTCACTCAACATATTGACATCTCCAATGAATGTGCTTCTTGTAAAAGTGACAAGTACTTCTCACATAGAGTTGACTCTAAAAGTGGAAGATTTTGTGGGCTAATAATGTTGAAATAATTTTTAATATTATTTTTTTCTAAGTTAAAAATTTTTTCGTTTTTATATCTTTAAGTATATCATTTGATGACTTATCTAAATCCTGTGCTACCTCTTCTGTTTTACGCACGATTGTCATACTTTTTTGTGTTGATTCATTCAGTCTATTTATAAAACTATGAAAATTATTTAGCTCTTGACTCTGGGATTGTAAATCACTTACGATTGAAGAAATTGATTGTACTAAAGTATTAATGCTAATATTAATTTCTGCTAAAGATTTTTGTGTTCTCTCAGCAAGTTTTCTAACCTCATCTGCAACAACAGCAAAACCTCGACCATGTTCACCCGCACGGGCTGCTTCTATCGCGGCATTAAGTGCAAGAAGATTTGTTTGTTCTGCAATATCACTAATGATAGTGACAACATTTTTAATATCTTCACTTTGACGACCAACTTCTTCTGTTTGATCAACAATTTGCGTAATGTTATGTACTATTTCCTCTGTAGCTCTCGCAGTTTCTTGAGTGTTTTTAAACTGTTCATTTGAACCTTGTGTTAATTCATGTACATAATCACTGAGTACTATTGACTTATCTTTAAGTTCTTGTGCATCAGTAGAATTTTTGACAAGCATTATAGATATATCTATCCCTAATCTATTTATCATTTTTTCAATTTGGCTATCTGCACTTACAAACTTTTTTGTAAAATCCATATTTGTAAAAGATTTAATATTTTTCACTATCTCATTTACATCCTTACCTACTGTTGCTTCTAAACTTTCGAGCATAGTATTCATTACATTTTTCAACTCTGCTAAGGTTGGATCATGTGGATTTTCATTCAAACGGTGTGAATAATTACCCCTACTCATATTTTCAGCAATATTCGTAGCATCCGATAGCAATTGTTTATCTTTTTCTACTCCAATTTTAATTTTTTGTACACCTTTATTTATCTCTATGGCTAACAGACCTAATTCATCTTTACTTATGACTATAATAGGTTCAACTGTATTACTCTCTTTATTTACATATTTAAAAAAGTTTAGTAAACCTATTTTAAAATGCTCCAAAGGTATAAGAACTGCTTTAATTAAAATAAAATATAAAACTATCATAGAGATAATTTCAAGAGCTAAAATCCATACTAAGGTAGTTTTGATAACTGTATTTGAGGCTTGAACTTGTCTATCCAAAGGCATATCGACTTCTAAAATTCCACGAATATCACCTAGTTTCCAATCATTTTTAGGAGTGTCTGCTCTTGTATTATGACATTTAACACAAGAATCTTCCACCATAAAATCTGCAATAGCAACACGCATCATAAGTTGCCCATTCATCTCTTCTTGTCTGAAAAAAGGCTCTGCATTTTCTTTCAATTTAAAATATGCTAAAGCTTCTTTTTGAAATCCATCTATAGTTCGATTAGCTCGATTAGGAAAAGGATATTTACTATAGAGTTTCAACTTAATACCGCTTTCACCTTCGCTAAGAATAGCACTTAAATCATGTATCATTGTTGCAGGAAGAGGTACGGTATCTGCTTCTGTCTTATGATCAAAATTTATTTTTAAAGCTTGACTTTTTTTGACCTTTGGAATAACATTTTTAGCATAATATGCTCGAAAAATTTTAAATTGATTTACCGTATTTGTAGCAGCAATAAGATTATTTTTAATCATACTATCTTCATTAATACCATGAACAGTAATAGCAATAAAAAACATACTTAAAATACTAAACAAAGTAAGAGGGATGAATATTTTCATCTTTAACGTGAGATTTTTAAACACAATAAAACCTTATAATTATTTTATATAAACTATATTAAAACTAAGTTAAGAGTATCCTTAAAACATAATTTTTTTGACTAATTGCTTAGGTAAAATACCTAAAGATTTTTCTATAAGATTAGTATTTCCGTGTGTTATAAACTTATCATCATATTCAAAACTGACAATAGCAACATTTATAATAGATTCTTCTGCTAAAAGTTCCAAAATTGCCGATGCTACTCCTCCCATTTTAGCACTATCAGAAAATATATACCATTTTTTATGTTTTGTACTCATAGCTAAAAGCATCTCTTTATCTAAAGGTTTAACAAATCTTAAATCCAAAATACTCACATCTATCTCTAATAGTTTTGCCGTCTCATATGCACGTCCAACTCCATTACCATAGCCTATAAAAAGAATATCGCTATTATTAGAACGTAATAATTGAGATTTACCTAATTTAAAGCTTATAGATTCAGGTAAAGTTGTATCTCTAAAAGACCCTCTTGGATAACGTAGTGAACATGGATGCTGGTACTCAGATGCAAAAGCCATCGCCTGATGAAATGATTTTTCATCACGTGGGGCGAAAAGTGTCATATTTGGTATCGCTCTTAAAAAAGAAATATCAAAAACACCCTGATGTGTTTCTCCATCCTCTCCAACAATCCCTGCCCGATCAAGTGCAAACACCACTGGCAAATCCATTAAACACGTGTCATGTATTACTTGATCATAGCCACGCTGTAAAAATGTCGAATAAATTGTACAAAATGGTTTAAAACCCTCTTTAGCTAGGGCTGACATAGAAGTCACTGCATGTTGTTCGGCAATTGCTACATCCCAAAATCTATCAGGGTATAACTCCATCAAAGAATTCAAGCCAGTTCCACTTGGCATTGCCGCTGTAGCTCCTACAATTTTTTCATTTTCTTTAGCTAAATGGATTAAGGCTTCTGTATAAATCTGTGTTGCAGTTTTTGAAGAAGATTTTTTAGAACTCGCTCCACTTTCTAAATCAAAAGGGCTTACTCCATGCCATTTTTCTTCTTTACCCTCAGCAATTTCATAACCTTTACCTTTGAGAGTTTGACAATGAACAATCACTGGTTTATCCATCCCCCGAGCTAGTTCTAAGGTATCTATCAAAGATTTTAAATTGTGTCCATCTATGGGCCCAATATAGTCAATTCCCATCTCTTCAAATAAAAGTCCAGGAGTAATCAACTTCAAGCCCTCTTCAAATCTTTTAGCTAAATAGTGTGCCCCCTCACCAAAGTTATCTACAAAATTTTCAGTATGTTTCTTGAATTTTTGATAAAAAGGTCCAGCCATCGCAGAGCTTAAAATCCGACTTATTGCACCTATTGGTTTTGCTATACTCATTTCATTGTCATTGAGTATGATTATCATAGGATATTTTCTATCTCCTAGTTCATTGAGTGCCTCATAAACCATACCAGCAGTCATTGACCCATCCCCAATCATAACAACAGGTATTCTTGATTTTTCTTCTTTTTTAAGAGCTATTGCTTTTGCCGCTCCGACTCCTAAAGATATAGAGGTGGAGCTATGTCCAGCCACAAAATAATCATCAGAACTCTCACTTGGTTTTGTATATCCACAAAGACCATTAAACTGGCGTAAAGTGTCAAACTCTTCCCATCTTCCTGTAAGAAGTTTATGCGCATAAGACTGATGTGATACATCAAAAATGAAGGGATCTTTTTGAGAATCAAATACTTTGTGCATAGCTACTATAAGTTCTGTAGCACCAAGAGTTGAGCTTAAATGTCCACCATTTTTACTCACTACTTTTAAAATTTTTTCTCTAATATCACTACATACTATTTCTAATTCTTTTATATTCTTTTCTTTTATTTTTATCTTATTCACTAAGGGCTACTCTCTTTACTCTTTGAAATCTTTTTGATATTTGTGAGTCAATATTTCCAGCATCACTAATAGCTATTACCCCACCTTCTCTAATTGCACTATCTGAAACTACTTCTATATGACTAAGTCGTGCAACATGCTCAAATATTAATCCATGATCCTTAGGATTTACTTTAAGTGTTATCTTTGATGCACTTTGTAGTTCGGATATAAGGGCATCACCTAGTTTTTTCGCAATTTCACTCGAATTTTTCGAAAGTTCAATATCGATAACCTCTTTAGATATATCAATAGCAGCAGAAATTAATTGACCTTTAATATTTTCCAAAGCTCTTGAATACTCTTTGGCTTCATTCTCTAATGTAATTACCGAATTCCTAAACTGTTCAATTTTTTTTATTATCTCACCTTGTAAATCTTCTTCTGCTTTTAAAACACTAGCTTCTAATCCTTCTTTAAAAGAGTCTTCTTTGACTCTAGCTAATTCTAGTAAATACTCTTGCTCACGAGATTCTAATTTCATTTGTAGTTTAATAAAATTTGAACTCATCTCATCTGTTTTTTTCATGAGTGATTCAATAAGAGCTTCCTTAGAATTTCTACTCATAGAAGAAGAATCTATATCACTCTCTCTGCGACTTGGATTACTATCCTCTGTATAATTTTCTCTTTCTTGAGGCAATTCATCACTTACTAAGGAAGACCTAAATTTATCCTCAGAAATATGTGGTAAAACTTTAAAATTGTATTTTGAAATGGAATGTTCTTCCATTTTATGAGTACTTATCAAGGTAGCCATACTTACTCTATCATCTCTTCAGTTGAACCCATCTGAATCGCACCAGACTCCGCAAGTCCATTCACCGTTTCAACAATTTTTCGCTGTGCTGTCTCAACATCTTTCATTCTTACAGCCCCTAAGAACTGCATCTCTTCTTCAAAAGCATCTCTGGCTCTTTCACTCATAGCAGAGAAAAATTTTTCTTTTAATTCTTCAGGAGAAGATTTAAGCGCTAGCATCAATTCTCCTTTCTCAACAGCCTTGAGTGTTTCAGTAATCGCAGCTTTATCCAACCAAACCATATCATCAAATGTAAACATCATCTCTTTAATCTGAGTAGCTAGACCCTCATCAACCTGTTCTATGGTAGCAAGAGTTGCCTTAGATGATTTGGCTCCAAGACGATTGAAAATATCCGCAACTGCACGAGTTCCACCAACCTCAACCTTATAAGAGGCAAGTGATTCCAGTTTAGATTCCAATACAGCCGATACTCTTTTAATCACAGAAGGTGAAATATCACCAAGTCTTGCCATTCTCATAGCCACTTCACTTCGTAGTTCATCAGGGAAGAACTGTAAGGTATCGGCAGCTTCTGTAGCATCCATATGTGCTAAAATAAGCGCTATTGTCTGAGGATGTTCATGTGTGATAAAGTCTGATAATTGTTGAGGTTTAATTTTAGAAAGGTATGCAAAATTTTGTATATTTTGCATACTTTTTGAGAGTTTATCTAAAATCTTTTTTGCTTCTTCTGGACCTAATGTTCTGTATAAAAGTTCTCTAGCATACTCTATACCACCAGATGTAATAAATTGTCCCGATTGAAAAATAGCATGAAACTCTTCTAGTATTGCTGTTGCAACAGCCTTATCGATTGTTCGGTTACCAGCAATATATTTAGAAATTTCCGTAATCGACTCAATATTTATATTTGAAAAAATATCCGCTGTTACTTCTTCACCTAGTTGTAACAACAATATAGCAATTTTTTCAGCCATACCCATTTCATCAAATGTTGCTTGTTGTGTTGGGGAAAGAGTCATTATTTATCCTTTATCCATGATAGTAGCTTCTTCAGTTAATAAGGCTTGAAGAAGTCTGGCTATCTCTTCTGGAGCATCTTCAGCCATATTAGTAACTTTTTCTAAAAGTACATCGTGCTTGAGTTCATCTTCATTAAATCCACCCTCAACATTAAGTTGAGCCTCAACTTTTTTACGCATCTCTTGAACTTTTTCTACTAAGTTATCATCCTCATCATCTCCTAAATCAAGTTTAGGAGCTTCCATATCATCATCTTCTTTTGATATTTCAAGCATTCTAACTGAAAAAGGTAAAATAACTTTTTTATATACAATTAGAAGGAGTAAAAGTACAAATAAATATTTAAATAAACTAGAAAAAGGTGTTAAATAAGTTTCAAAAAATATTACAGATTGTGTTATCCCATCTATTTTAGGTTTCGTATTATCCCTATTAAATTGAAGATTTTTTACACTAATAATATCACCTCTAGCTATATCAATACCGATAGATTGACTAGCCAGTGAAGATAAGGCAACTAAATCACTATCCTCAAGTGCTTTGTACTCTCCTTCTTCTGTTGCTATGCCATCATCATTGAACTTAAAATTATATTTTCCATCTACAATTACTGCTGCTGTAATTCTCTTAATACGAGCGAATTGTGATTGAGTAGTTGAAATAGTTTTACCAATTTCATAATTCGTTGTACCCGTATTTTTTTCATATTTTTCATTTGGAATATTTTTATTTAAACCTTGAACTGGTCCGATATTACTGACAGCTCCTGGAACTCCTCCAACTACTTCAGAAGAACCACCCTCTCGTTTTTCTTCACTTATTTGCTCACTTCTTACAACATTTTCAGGATCAAAAGTTTCAGAAGTTGAGTTTTTAATTGAAAAATCATATTCAATCGTTACTTGGGCAATAACTTTTTCCTTACCACCAACAAAGGGTGAAATTATTTGAATAATTTTTCTTTGTCTTTTCTTCTCTTCTTTTGTTTTATATTTTTGCTGTACTATAGAGAGTTCACCCATTTGAGCCATCTCTTCTTCATCCCCAAGTGTCTCACCATCTGCATTTATCAACATCACATTATTTGATGTCAATTTTGGTACGGATGCTGATACAAGGTTCTTAATCCCTCTAATTTGTTTTGCGGATAAAGTGCTTCCCTCAATAAGAGTTACCATAATGGATGCTGTTGGAGGAGTCTCTTTTGAAACAAATAAAGTCTCTTTTGGGAGGGCTAAACTTACCGATGCTTTATCTATTGGAAGAAGAGCATTTATAGTCCGAGAAAGTTCTCCTTCTAAAGCACGAAGATGTTTAATCTTTTGATCAAAACTAGTTGCTCCAAATTCTTGGGTATCAAATAATTCAAAACCTACACCACCATCTTTTGGAATTCCTAAAGAAGATATTGCTATTCTTTGCTTATAAACTACATCCTTAGGAACTTTAATAATATTATTTGCCAAAAGTTTATAAGGTATTTCATCTTTTTCTAACTGCTCTACTACTTTAGCAGCATCAGAAGCACTGAGTGAATCAAAAAGAACTTCATATTTATCTTTTGTATTTTTATTAGCCGTAAAGACAACCATCAAAATTAAAAATGCTATAATTCCAATAATCGCAATAGCAATGATAAGTCTCTGTTGCTTTGTTAGCTTTGTATATAAAATAGATAATTGTGAAAAAAGTGCTTTAAAATCCATTTAATACTCGTTTTATAGTAACTTTGAAATCAATTCAAAAAATCTAGTATTTTGTAAAGATGTTCCAACTGTCACTCGAATAGCATTCATTTGATAGCCACTCAAATCCCGTACTATCATCCCCTTTTCCAAAAGATTTTTACTTATTTCTGTAGAATTTTGATTTTTCTTTAAACATAATGTTACAAAATTTGTATAACTATTAATAATATCTATATTTTCTCTTTCTGCCATTTCAACATATCGTTTCATCTCTTTGAAGTTTTGGGAGATACTATTGTTTACAAATTCTTCATCTAATAAAGCTACCCTTGCAGCTTCAAGAGATAGAGTTGTCACATTAAATGGAGGGCGTAATTTATATAACTCTTTAATGATTTTAGAATCTGCTATTCCATACCCTACTCTCATGCCACCAAGTCCATACACTTTAGAAAAGGTACCTAGATAAATTACATTTTCATATTTTTCAACAATATTTTTTGGTTCAATTTTTTTACGAGCATTTTTAGCTTGACAATACTCCATATAGGCACCATCTACAACCACTAAAGTATTGCTGTCAATCTTATTTAAAAACTCGAATATATCTTGAGTATCTATCGCATCCCCAGTTGGATTATTTGGGGTACAAAGAAAAATAACATCTGGTTGCTCTTTTTTATAGAGTCTATAAAATTCTTCTAAATCATGGTGCTGTGAAGATGTTCTAATAATCTCAGCTCCAACATGCTTTGCATAAATCTCATACATTGCAAAAGTAACGCTATTGATCAAAATCTTAGAATTTGAGTTTGCTTTTGCGTGCATCAAGAACTCTATTATCTGATCACTGCCAGAACCTATAATAATGTTTTTATCTTCAACTTTAAATTTTTTACTAAGACCTGCTTTTAGTTTTCTCATTGAGTCATCGGGGTACATTGCCATATTTGCAACAATATCTATAACTGCACTTTGAACCTTTGTTGAACAACCGTAAGGATTTTCGTTTGAAGCTAACTTAATAATATCTTTAGCTTCTATCCCAAACTCCCTTACCACAAGCTCAATAGGCTTACCCGCTTCATATGTTTTTACATTTTTTAGTTTTTTATTAAAGTTCAATTTTACTCCTTACCCTTTACATAACTTCCAAGCCAAGTAACCTCACCCTCATGTTTTGCTAAAACTCTTTGTATTGCCACATCATCTATATGACCATAAAAATCTATATAAAACCAGTAACCAAAACCACCCTTATCCTTTGAGGGACGAGATTCAATCTTGGAAAGATTAATATTTTCTTCATCAAAGTCTTGTAAAAAATACACCAAAGAACCAGCTTCTCTTGCATCATGAAGTTTTACTAAGATAGACGTTTTATCGTGTTGGCTTTGTTCATTTTTAAAGTCACTAAGGATGATAAAACGAGTTAAACTATCATGATCATCTTCGATATTTTCAAACATAGTTGGAAGACCATAAAGCTTTGCAGCAATATGTGAACATATAGCTGCCGCACTAGGATCCTCAGCTGCGAGAATTGCCGCCTTTGCCGTTGAATCTACAGGAATTTGTTCAATATTTACAAAACCATGTTCTTGTAGAAACTCTCTACACTGTCCAAAACCCTTATCTTTTGAATATATTTTTGTAATATCTTCAAGCCTTTTTGCCTTTGTAGCAAAAGAAGCATGAATTGGCATATATAATTCAGCCACTATTTTTACACTAGACTTAGAGAGTAAATCAAGTGTTTCGCCAACTACTCCATCTTTGGAGTTTTCAATTGGCACTACACCAAATTTTGCACGACCAGATTCTACTGTTTTAAAAACAGAATGGATAGAACCTAGAGAGATATAATCACTCATTGCCCCAAAACGATTTTCTGCTGCTTGATGGGTAAATGTTCCCTCAGGTCCAAGATATGCTATTCTCTCTGGTAATTCCAAATTACGAGAGACTGCAAATACTTCTAAAAATATAGCTTCAATTGCTTTATCTTGTAAAAGACCATGAACACTTTTACTTTGTTTTGATAAACGTTCAATAATTGCTTTTTCTCTCTCAGGTCTGTAAATAGCTCCACCAGTATCACTTTTTATTTCGCCTACTCTTTGAACAACTTTCATTCTCTTGTTTAAAAGTTCTAATATTTCGTTATCAATGCTATCTATTGCTACTCGACAATCATTTAATGTTTTCATATCTTCTCCATCATCTCTTGTATATCAGCATATACAAAATCTGGTTTTAATCTCTCTTGTAAAAAAGGTACTATCTCTTCTTGCGTTTTATATTTGCCACTTCGTACAAAAACCGTCTTCATTCCAAGCTCTTTTGCTCCACCTAAGTCACCTTTTACATCATCACTTATCATAGTAATATCTGTAAATTCTACTCTTTTATTTTCTTCTTGCAACATTCTTAAAGCTTCTTCATAAAAAGTATCACTAGGCTTACCAACAACTTGATAACTCACACTTGTGGCAAATTCTAAAAGCTTTAAAACAGCTCCAAGACCAGGGTATCTTTTCTTATTTTTTGCATAAATAGATGTTTCATGCATACCAACTAATGATGCACCGCCTAGTAAAAAATCTATCATTTGAGCATATTCATCCGCTAAAAAATCTTCTTTTATTGCAACTAAGACTGTTTCGGGGGTTTTATAATCTAATGTATAATCCATATCAAGTAATGTATTTAAAAAATCTTTTGAACCATAAGCCGCTACTGAATTTTTTTCAACTCGTGATTCTAATAGCATTAAAGGATCCAGATAATTTTTATACGAAAAATTAAAACCTTGATTTTGTAAAAATTGATAAAAATTCTTACTCTCTTTTTTTGTGTTATTTGTCACAATCATATAAGGAATTTCTTTTTTATTCAAGCTATTAATAAACTCTATTGCACCAGAAATTGGTGATTTATCAATATCGCTAATGAGAGTGCCTTGAACATCTATGAAATACATTTTAAACCAAAAATTCTTTTTCGAGTGCGATTAAATCATCAAATGTTTCTCGTTTTCTAATAAGTCTTGCCTCGCCATTTTCAAGTGCTACTTCGGCACTTCTTCCTCGTGTATTATAATTACTTCCCATACCAAAACCATAGGCACCCGCACTATGTACTACTACTAAGTCATTATGAGAGAGTTCTGGAAGAAGATAATCTTTTGCAAAAAAATCACCACTCTCACAGACTGGTCCAACAATATCAATAGGGCGAACATCAGATGTAGAGTCTGTAATCGCTTCTATCTTGTGATATGCTTTGTATAAGGATGGACGGAGTAAATCATTCATAGCACCATCAATTACTAAAAATTTCTTTTCACCATTTTGTTTTTCATATAAAACTTTTGATATAAAATATCCAGCATTTGCCGTTAAAAATCTTCCTGGTTCACAAATAACTGTTAGGTCTAAACCTTTTAAAGTAGCTAAAATTGCCTGTGCATATTCATAAGTATTTATAAGGGTTTCATTCTTATATTTTATGCCAAGTCCACCACCGACATCAAAAAATTTCAGTTGGATTTTAAGATTTTCTAATGAACGAACTAAATCAGCCACTATCTCAGCGGACTCATAAATGGGTTTTAATTCTGTTAGTTGAGAACCTATATGAAAATGAATTCCAATTGGATTTAAGTTTTGAGAATTATTTGCTTTGATATACATTCTTTTTGCAGTGCCTAAATCAACTCCAAATTTATTGTCATGTAAACCTGTTGAGATGTAGGGGTGTGTTTGTGGATCTATATTTGGATTTACTCTAATACTAATACGACAAGTTTTGTTTAAGTCTTTTGCGATTATCTCTACACGACTAAGTTCAGCTTCACTCTCAATATTGATATAAAGAATATCTTTTTCTATTGCTTCACGAATTTCATCATCAGTTTTCCCAACACCTGAAAAAATAATTTTATAAGAGGGTATACCTGCCAAAAACGCACGACGAACTTCACCAATAGAAACACAGTCTGCTCCACTTCCAAGTTTTGCGAAATGTCTAATAACACTAAGATTTGAATTTGCTTTTACTGCGTAACAAAGGATTGATTTTCTAGCTTTAAAGGCATCTTTTAACTCTGTATATTGAGATGACATATAATCTAAATCATATATATAAAGTGGTGTTTTATACTCATCCACTAATTTTTTAAAATCAATCATAAAAATCCTAGTATATTTTTAATAATTCTATCCAAAAAGTGCTTACATTTTTGTTAGAGTATAAGCTATGTGCTTAAACAGTATTTTCGCCATTGCCTGATTGCTATTAAAAATAAAACTATTATGGGAGTAACTACCTCTATCTCACTTGACAATGCGGATATTATAGGCGAGTTCTAATTGTTTTTTTGTATAGATTTTCATATAGATTGCAGCACTATATATTATAAGAAACATACTAATCCATAGGTAAATAATATCTAAATTAAATATATTTACAACTGCATAAAAGAAAATGAGAGGCATAAATATTTGTCTGTAAAAACTAACATAAGGTACCATAAACGGTTTTTTAATACCTTGAAGCGTTGAAACAGAGATAAACAAGGTAATAAATGCAAAAAATATAAAACTCTCAAATATTATATAGGTATATGCAATATCTACAACTTCTACATCTGTGTCAAATACCATAATCATGTGTTTTCCAAATAAAGCAATTAAAACTACTCCAATGGCACTCATTATATAGCCGTAAGTTAAAGATTTATGTATGACTTCATCTATACGCTTGAAATTTTTTGCACCAAAATTATTTGATACTATGGACATTACAGCGGTATTTAATCCAAGCATTGGGAGTAAAATAATTTGCTCAACTCTGTAGCCTATACCAAATGCAGCAACAGCTTTAAATCCGTATGTGGATACAAAATACATAGCTATCATACTTCCAAAGGACATTAAAAGCATATTTAAACTAGCTGGAATTGCTTGGATGAGTAAATGTTTAAAAGCTTTTATATTTGGAGTGGATTTAAAAAAGAGCTGTATATCAAAAAGCTTTGTTTTATAAAGTTTATAGAGCATATAAATGAGCGTGATATACTGAATTACAACTGTTGCTATGGCAACACCACTAAGTCCCATTGCAGGTATGATATAAAAACCATAGATAAATAATGGGTCAAGAATTACGTTTAAAATAAAGCCAAGGATTAAAATATTTCTATAACTTTTTGTGTCTCCTAGTGCTATTAAAACTGAGTTCGCACCAAGTCCTAGAAGCATAGGAAAAATTCCAAGAAGGATGATGTAGGTGTACTCAAGTGCATAGTCTAAAACTATTCCTGATGCACCCATGAGAATAAATATATACTCCAAAAGTATGACGCTCACAAGAGATAAAACAAAAGAAATAATAATAAATAAGCTAATACCGTTGGACACATATATACCTGCAAGATGGCGTTTATGATTGCCTAATGCTCCACCAACATAGGCAGTAATCGCCGATGAGAGACCAAAACTAATAGACAAGAGCATAAAAAACACCATAAAACTATAAGTAAGGGCAGAGATGGCTTGTGTAGATATTTGACCTACATAAAAGGTATCGACTACATTGTACATAGTGTTAAAAAACATTCCTATACTTGATGGAATCGCAATTTGAAAGATTAATTGTTTGATCTCTTTTGTGAGAAGTTCATTTGTTCTTTTCATAAAGGATTGTACTGTAATATTCTTTATGTACAAATCACGGCTGATTCAGACAGACTGTCATTCTGCACTTGATTCAGAATCTAGTAGACCCTGAATCAAGTTCATTGTGACAAAATAGGTAAATAAGTTTGTATGAATCAGCCGTGATGTACTAATGCCACATAAAGGGGTATTTAAGTATAGTCATGCAATAAATAAAATACTGAAAAAAAGGTGTAACTTGGCATACGATAACATAGTATTAATAGGCTTTATGGGAAGTGGTAAAACTAGCGTAGGTAAAATTCTTGCTAGGAAACTCTATAAAAAATTTGTAGATGTAGATAGCATTATTGAAAAAGAACAAGAGAGTAGTGTTAGTGAGATTTTTGAAACTAAGGGAGAAAATTATTTCCGTTGTTTAGAACAAAAGTGCATGAACGAACTCACTCAAAATACAGGTCAAGTGATTTCTACAGGTGGAGGATTACCCATATACAGTTCTATATCAGACAAGTCTTTGATTGTATATATAAATGCTGATTTTGATGTTATTTTAAAGCGTTTACCAGTAAAAGAACATGCTAAGCGTCCTTTACTTCAAGATGAACCTAGAGCTAGAGCCTTATTTGAGCAACGTATAGGTAGATACGAAGAACTCGCAACTTTTAGCGTAGATGCAAATCAGCTTATTCAAACTTTTATCCATATGATAGTTGATTTTATCTTAGACAAAAGAGTGAAATAACAAATCGCTCATAGGAGATTAAACACAGAGTTTTAAGTAAGTTGAATAGCTTAAGTAGTTTTTGTAGGCTTCTTCATCATGGAGTTTTATGTACTCAACATAATCAGCAGCAGCTTTTATCTTTTTTGGCTTATCTTGAGTTGGTGTGTTCTTAATCGTGTCTGCAAATTCTTTATAGTTTTTTAATTTCATTTTTATCTCTCCTTTACAAAGAAAAATTACTTTTTTTTCTGTATGATTATTTTTCTTATAATAACTATACTTACATAATTTAATGATTAAAAGGAAGTGTTTTATGTATACAGTACAAATAGAGAAAGAATGTTCGTGTTTTAAAAAAAGTGATTACACCAATAACAATACATTTAAAACACAACAAGATGCATATAATTATGCAAATATTGTAGCTGAACTTATGAATGAAGAGTTTTGTTCTCAACATAAGTTTTATTCTCAAAAAGCTGATGGAAATAACTTCCTAATTAGAGTAGCTATCAATACTACAGATGTATCTGGTTGTAGTACAGGTGTGAGTTGTGATACTGGTTGTGGCTCTACAGATAACTGGTCATTAGAATCTACAATATGATGGGGTCTAAAAAGTACTTGATTTATCTCCAGCAACTAAAAGAATTACTAAGTAATAGACCTCAAATAATTTCAAAACTAAGATCATTAAAAAGGTTTAGATTTAATATGAATTTGACTTGTCTACACGAGTATCGTTAAGTATAGTTCAACGAAGAAAATCATTTTTTCATTGGCTATGAAGTTATTTATGTTCTACTACTTATATCTGAAAATGTATTGTTTGTATCTTTAAATGCCACTTTTTACCTCTTCTTAGTGATGTTACTCTAGCTGAAAAGTGCTTTTAATGCCTTTAAATAGGTTGCTTTGTTGGATTATACTGTGCAGTGGTCTCCTTACTTTACCTACTAAGATAAAGCAAATTCTTTGTATCTAATTACCTAATTCTCCTTTTGGAGCTAAATCAGGGATAAGATGTTCATATTTAGCATCTGTGAGGGTATTTAAGAATGCTTCTAATGCCATAATTCTTCTGTCTGTTAAAGGCTCTGTAGCGACTAAAACACTTGTGTTTACAGTTTGAATATTGTCGTTAGCTATCCAAGGATTTAGTGTCTCTGGATTTATAGCGTGATGACCGTTTCCTGCTTTATGATCATAAAATTCTAAAACAGTTCTTAGTTTTGCAAATACGCCATTATTCATATAGGGTCCAGTGATTGCAATATTACGAAGCGTTGGTACTTTCGTTTTTCCTAAATGAGCTTTATAATTAGCATCTGTTTCTTTTACAGTAGCACCTAAACCAGCAAAAGTAGCATTAGCATCTTGAAGATTAAGAGCTGCTCTTGCATCCATTGCAAGAATATTTCTAGGTGTACCAATATTTTCATATTCAAAGTTTGTAAACAACTCTTTTGAACCTTGAGGTGCTTCAGTTTTTGAATCTATTGTATGACAAGTGGCACAATTAGTATTTGCATTTGAGAAAAAGAGACTTTTCCCAAGCTCTTCATCAAGTGTCCATTTCCCATCCCCAAGACAAGTTCCCTCTCCTTTACCACTCTCTATACAATCACGAAGTCTGTCATATTTAGAATCAAAAGGTGCAAACTCTTTTGTTTTTTCAAACTCAGCGATAGCATCAGCCATAGCATCATAAGATTTATTTATATCATCAAATATATCTGTTCCATATACACTTTGAAATTCTTGTGCAAAGCCATTTCTTTCTTTTAGTCTATCTACAACTGCATTTTTATCACTCATTTGCATCTCTGCACCATCGAGTGGTGGTCCCATTGCTTGTATCTTTAAAGTATCGGCTCTTCCGTCATGGAATTGTCCACCCTTATATGTTCCATCTTTTCGTTTATGAAACTTTGGATTAAATTTTGCATAAGACGCTGTTGGAGTATTACGCCCACCTAAAGCCGATCCATCATCACCAACTGAAAAAGCACCATGTATGAAGATATTTTGATTTTTTCCCTCTTCTTTAAAACGAGGATCAATAAATCCATGTTTTGGGTCATGACAAGTTGCACAAGATGTATTTCTTGTTAAAGATAAGTTTGTATCATTGAAGAGTTTTTCTCCGAGTTTTTCTTTTGTTAATTTCGTGGTGTTATCACTACTACTACCACAGCCACTTAAAAATAGTAGACTCAGTAGAAGGAAATTTAGTAAGTTTAATTTTTTCATTTTTGTCCTTTTTTTAGAAAATAAATCCAGCACTAAGAGTAAAAGATTTTTCATCTTCTAATCTTGCATCAGTAGCATAATCACGTAATTTGTAATCGACTTTTAGAGTAACTTTAGGGTCAGGTTGATATGCAAAACCTGTGGTATATTCCATAAACCTATTGTTATCGACATAAAGTGTTTTTGAAGAGCTATCCATATCTAAACGCTCAATCTCTCCAACTATAAAACCTTTATGTTTAAGATTAAATATTGAGAAAATATCATAACCCACTGTAATATACTGACCATTTACTCTATCAGCGATACCTGCTTTTGTAGATTTTGGTAGTTTTGAAACATCTCCACCAAACTTTCCAAATGTCGCTAAGGCTTGAATATCAAAGTTATTGTTTTTGTAAGTAGCATGAAGCTCTGCCATACTTATCGTTACATCAACCTTAGAACTACTTCCTTCACTATATCCATAGAGTACAGAACCTCCAATGTTTAATCCATCCCCTAGATTGTAAGTGGCTCTTGCTACAAATGAGTAGCTATCTGTGTATTGTTTAGCCCCTAACCGACCTTGTTGGATAAATCTTCCCTCAGCATCTCCAAAGTGATCAGCATCAGGAGAGGTAATAAAACCTGCATAGTATTCAAGTTCATCAATCTTTCCATGTGCAAGAATACCATTGGTATGCCAAGTAGAAGGGATGATATAAGTCTCAACAGCAGGTCTATCAGTTGTAAGGTAAGCAGTTGGTTCATGGTTGAGGTTTGTTAATCCAAAAGGCGTAAGTATATGCCCTACGCGGATAGCAAAGCTTTTATCTAGCAAGAAGTCTAGGTAAGAAAATTCAACGATTGCATATTTATAGTTTTTTGTATTATCACTTCTTGCTCCTCCATCTTCAAATTCTATCTCTGTATTCATAACAATCCAGTCATTAAATTTAAAACCTATATAGGGAACAAACCTTACGATATTAAATTCACCCTTATTTTTATTTGCGTTATATTGCGTTGAAGTAGTATTTTTAAAGTCACTATATTTTTTATATTTATATTCACCATACCCACCGATTGAAACAGTATTGTTTGTATGGTACACTTTTGAAGCACCTTCGCCAAGGGAGCTAAAGCTTTCATATTTTGCACTATCGTTACCTGAAGCATTTGAAATCTCTTCTAAAATAGCTTCATTTGTAGCCTCTTGCTCACTTGACATCTGTTTTTGACTTTTCATCATCTGTGACATTTGTGTCTTTAAAAGATCTATCTCTTTTTGTAGTTCTTCATTACTTGCCCCAAAGCTAAGAACAGAACATAGCCCTAAACTCATTATTATTTTTTTCATTTTATTTCCTTAATGGTTCGATGAGCATGTTAAAAACATTGCTATGAACTTTTTTATTTTTTAAACCAAACTCTATAATTTCATCTGTTTTTGAATGAACTAAAGAGTTAAACATATAATCCCAAATGGCTAAAATCCCACCATAATTTTTATTTGTATATTTTGTAGAGTGGTGTAACTGGTGCATAGACGGCGATATAAATATCTTTTCTAAAAAAATTCCATATCTTAGAGGAATATGTGAATGCCGTAAGTTCGCTCCAAGTACTCCAAAAACAAATACAAAAACATTCGCCCCTGCAATCTCAACAATACCGATAGAAGCTCCAAATATATATATAAATAACCCCGTTACTAAACCAAAAACAAGTGCATAACGAAGGGCAAAGAGCATATTTTCAAAAGGATGCACTCTATAAAAAGTCAAAGGATTTAAAACCTCAGCCGAGTGATGCACCTGATGGAGTCTCCACAAGAAAGGCACAGTATGCACTAAACGATGCAAAACATAACGAGAAAAATCCCCAAATACAAAAAGAGTGAGTGTGTATAAAATAACTACAAACTCTCTTGAATAATTTACTTTTTGGATATACCCAAAGTTATCTTCTAAAAATAAACTTACAAAAAGTGAAACATCTTTTGCAGAAAAAAGATAAGTCACTAATGGCAAGATGATAGCTAACTTTATAAATGAAATAATGACAAAATACAGATAATCATTTTTTGCACTCTTGTGCCACCATATTTTTTTACTCAAAGCATAAGAGTACTGTGGATTTTTATAGATAAAATACAAAGCAATAAACAAGGCACTTAAGATATAAAGCCAATAAACTCTATTGTCAATATTTAAAAAATAATCAGTACCAAAGTACTCCATTTTAGTCTCCGTCTGCCTCTAACAAGTCTTGTTCAAAGTTGAGACCATTGATAAGTGCTGTATAGTTAGCTTGTAAAATAGCAGTAGCATTATAAAGTTCTAAAGTTTTAGAGGAGCTTAAACCAGCCTCTAAAGAGCTTGAATAACTGTCGCAAATTGTAATTGCTTCGTTGAGTTTGTTTACAATTGCTTCTGCTTCACTAGAAGCATTTCCAAGTGTTGCAATCTTGCTTAAACCACTATCCATAATATTTTTATGGGTAGTCAAAATCTCTTTTATTGCCTCAAGTGTATTGACGCTTTTATAATACTCTAATTTTTTTACATCTGGATTATCCTTATATTTAAGAGTAAATCCTCCAGCGTCACCTAAACGCTTCTCTTTAAGTTTGTAAGCATTATCTACCAATTGATTAAGTACAAGACTTATAGCGGTATCAGCATCTTCTAAAAAAGTACTTTTGTTTTCATAATAATCTTTCACTAAAAGTAAGTTTTGTGAGATTGTTTTTGCCATAGTTAGAGCTGAGGTTAGACGAATAGAGTTCATTTTCTCTAGCATCTCATTGTTGTTGATAGCCTTATCAAACAGAGTGTATTCTAAAGCAGTAATTCCCTTATGAGAATTTTTATAAAGCCCCCCAGTTCCATTAAATATCTTTTCTAAATCACTAAAAAGAGTATCCCCTTTAGAGTTAAAAATAAACTGCTCAAGATAAAAATCTGCAATATCTCGCATATCATCAGACTCTCTACCTGCTACATACGCACTCTCTACTCGTTTGTAAAGAAGAGCTAATTTTTTAAACTCTTTTTGTGAAGTTTCAAGAGTAGCCGTTGATTGAGTTTCATTGAGGCTTTTTACGCTAGAGACTAAGACTAAAGATTGATTATAGCTACTATTTATATCTCGTAAAATAACATTATCATAGATATTTTTTATAGATATATCCTTAGAAGATTGATTAGATGTAGAGGATATAAGACCTGTTTTTCCATCATAGTCATTAGATCCGCCACACCCAAATAATCCCAAAGAGACAAGAAGTAAGAGAATTGTAGTATATGTTTTTTTCATTATATTCCTTTTAGAAATTCTATCAAATAGTTTCTATCTTGTTTATTAAGAGCCTTAAATGCTCCTTGTTGTGAAGTCGATTCTCCCCCATGCCAAAGAATAGCTTCTTCTATATTTCTAGCTCTTCCATCATGCAAAAGTGCCATTTTTCCTGAAGCCTTTTCATACAAGCCCATGCTCCAAAGAGGGGGAGTTCTGAACTCATTGGCACTTGCTTTAAACATAGTATGTCCATCTGAGAGTGCATCACCCATATCGTGGAGTAAAAAATCACTATAAGGCTTTATTGTATTACCATCGGAGAGTTTATACTCCGAAGTATGACATTTAACGCAACCAAGGGAGTTAAATATTTTTTTTCCCTTGGCAAAATTGGCTGTTTTTCTCTCTCTAGGGATTCTCAATGTTTTAAGATAAAAGGCTATAGCATCAAGTCTATACATTGGCAAATCAAAATCGTGTATGCCTTGGTTTGCCTTTAAACATTCTACTTGTTTATCTGTACAGTTATCCCCTGGATAAATGGGGTTTGATAAACTCATATCATTGTGAGCTGCATTTGCTGCTTGTTGCTTTACTGTTGCTGCGGCTGCTTTCCATGTAAATCGTCCAAGTTCTGTAGTGTTTGATTCGGGGTTATATACCCAGTTAGCCTTGCCAGATATTCCATCTTTATCTTTATCGTAAATATCTTCTTTTGCTAAAATATCTTTTTCTTCTATCATCTCAATAGCACCAAGACCAATGAGAGCTAAGCCAATATGTGGGGCAATATTTACATTTTTGTCAAACTCTCCATATTGAAGTTTATTTATACTGTATGTAGGCTTTTGAATCTTACAAGTTGAATTATCTTCATACTTTAAAATAATATTTTTGTAATTTAGAGATATTCTTCCCTCAAAAGGGGTGTTTGTATTTGAATGAAGGCTGAGTTGCCCACCATAGGTTGGTTCTGGTACAAAACCATTTTTCTCTATCAAATCATCATCCATATTTTGGGTATTTGGAATGGAGAGTCTCATAACTAAAGAGCGTGAAATAAATCCATTTTTCATAGGAGTACCAGCTCCGTTATTTGGATGACAATGGATACAGGTATTTGCTGAATATAAAGGCCCTAACCCATCTCGTGCGGTTGTAACTGATGGTGCTTGGGACCAAGGAATAGTAAAAAAACTTCTTCCTAATATATGTATATCTTCTTCATCATGATTGAGTTTAAATGCTTGTTTAAATGCTTGTTTCGATTGTTTGCTTGTGTGAATGTTTGGAGTGATTTTTTTGACATTAGTATTTTGTTTAGTTGTTAAAGTTTTTTGTTTTTCTTCTGAGTCATTGCTACATCCAGTAGCCAAAAAGGCTACTATCATTAGATATATAATAATTTTCACTTTATCTAGCTTTTACCTTGTGCTGATTCTTCTGGATCTGTTACATCATCTGTAGTTAATGTAATCCCATAATCTTTTGCTATGCCAACTATCGCACCACCTAAATCTCTCATTTGGTGAAAAGTATCGATAATATTTTGTTTATTTGCATTCCCTTTTTTGATTTGTGTGTCAAAGTGTGTTCCATTTTTTGCTGCTTTATCAATATCGGCTACCTTAGTATCTAATGCACTAAGAAGAGTATCAATTTTTGCTTTATTTGCAGATGAAGCAAGAGAATAAAGACTCGTACCTTTAGATTTACCTAAATACTCACCTTTTAGAACATTTTTAAAACCTTGATAGTTAAGTACAATATCTCTATGTGTATTGTCAGAAAAACATGAATGCTCATCCTCTTCACTTGGAGTATTTACTGGAACAGCCATTCTTTCATTTGCAAGTTCAGAGCTTATAAATACACCTATCCCTATCAAAATTTGTTTGATTGCAATATCCTCAGTAATTGCATTTGTTCCACCACCTAGGATAGCTTTACGATAAGAACCCGTAGTATCACTCCAAGCTGATTTCATCTTAGCTAAATCAGCTACGATAAGTTTAGATGCTGCTTTAATAAAAGCTATTCTTCTTTCATGGTTATCACTTCCACTTGCATCATTTCCTGCTAAATAATCAGACACTGGGCGTTGCCCTGCTACATCTGCACCATTTGTAATAGTATCGTTTTCAGGATTATCATAATCTTGATCTTGTCCCCATAGTAAAAACTCTACAGCGTGATAACCAGTTGCAACATTTGCATCTCCATCAACCTCAGTAAACTTTTCAAGTAGTCCTACATTAATAGTAGTAATATCAATACTTCCTGTACCATCTTCACCTAACTTGATTGTATCAGCACCATTTGGATGTGTAAAACTAGAAAAGTTACCAGTTCCATCAATAATATTTCCACCTGTTACAGAAGCACTAGCTTGTACTTGAGTATAATCAATCATAGACTCATTCAAAGGCCAAGCGTTCAATTGCCCCTCTGGTGCATCCCAAGTTTGCATAAAACCTGCATCTTCAGAATCAATAGGACCATTTGAGAGTCTATACGCTTCTGTTGTTCCATAAGACTCACGAGCAGTTATCCAAGCAGTTTTTGCACTTAAAAGTGTAGCCTCTGTTGGAGTAGTTGTAAATTTAGATATGGCGGTATCTAATGCCACAGCATCATTATATGCTTGAGTATAGTTAGCTGATGCAATATCTGCATAAGTAGTTAAAGCTGCTCTTTTTTGACTAGTTGTTATCCCTTTTTCAGTGGGTGTACTACTACTGCTACTACTACCGCAACCAACAGTACCAAGTGCTAAGAGAGTTGTTAAAGCTATGGAACCTAAAATCTTTGTGCTTATCATGTTTAATCCTTGTATTGATAATTGTTATCGAAATTCTAACCAAAAGAAACTTAGTTTACTCTTATATTGATACTCATTATTAATTATATTGATAAAACTTTATAATTAATATATTATTCTATACAGTAGTCGTCATTTTTGAGATTGTTATTCCTAAAAAGGACTTAATAAATTTGGATTATTGTTCCTAAACTAGTAAGCGAATACTTTTTTTAGACTGTGTAATTAGTCAGCAATTTTATAATTTGTTTAAACTCAACAATTTAATTTTTATCCACTTTAAGATAAAATATCCAACACATTAATACCTCAAAGGATTACACTAATGCAAAGAAAACTAATAAGCTTTGACTGGGCAATAAAGAGAATATTAAGAAGTAAAGTAAACTTTGAAATCTTAGAAGGTTTTTTAAGTGAACTACTTTTTGAAGATATAACAATGAGCCGACTGCATAATTAAAAAGTACTCATATATCTTATTTTTTCAAATATTTAAAAAAATCCATCTTCAATAAAATTAGATTCAGTCATTTTTAGGAGCTTTTTTAGTCTATTAAAGCTCTTTAACTCTATATTATTCATCTAACTACTTCTAATCTTTGTCTTATTTGTCTTTGTCCTAATAATCTAAGATTAGTAGCTATACAGGTAAGGGTAAAATTCATATTATTTCTAACGAGTCCTATAAATTTTGTAGTTGAGCCTTTCATCTGAGTTTTTATATCTGCAAACCTATGTTCAACTTTAGCTCTAATCTTATGTTTAGGTTTTTCATCTTTTCTTTGCTGCTTAATCTGTTCTTGGCTCAGAGTTTGTTTCTCTTTGAGACATTAGCCTATTCCAATACTAAACAATCCTTAATAAACCCATATTCCAATCTTACCATAGAGAAGAGCATCAAAGCCTCAGCTAAATTTTGAGTTGTATCAACAATTTTTCTACCTATATTTTGAACTTTATTAAGATGGACTTCTCCTAAAAGCTCATAGTAATACCTCACTTTAAATACCTGTTTATAGGCTTTAGCAAGATTATATTTTAGTAATATTGAAATTACTCTTATATTTTAAATTAAAGTAACTGAGTAGGGACATATATCCAAATATTGAAAAAGGTTTTAGGAGAAGTCTGATGAAGAATATTGATTACAATACTTCTTAAAATTGAAAAACTAAATGCACCTTTATTAATTTTGCATCTATCTTCATTAAGTGCTGTATCTTTATAAAAGTGCATTGTCTCAACACTCCACTCTTGGAGTATCTTTTGCAAAAATGATTCTGCACTATCTGTATCATTTGAGATATAGTAATGTGTCTTTGTCTCTTTGCAATTAACAATTTTATCAACTCTGATTACTGAATGAATAAAAACACCATCCCATGGATATATACAGTTTTGATACACATATATATTTCTTTGTATGAAATCATTTGATTGTTTAATTTCCATTTGAAAACTTGAATCGATAGAAGAAGCTTCCTCTATCTCTTTAGCTAGCGACAGTAAAGTTTTTTGATTCTTTTTTACTTTTGCTATAAACTTTGAACCGCTACCAGATGCCTTTTTAAGAGTTTTTTTGTGTGTTTAAAGCATCAAAGCCATAACTAAATGTCTCATCAAGCTCACCTATTAGTTCTTGAAATGCTGGTATCTCATTAGACTTTTTGTCTATCTCTTTATGGGCAATAATTAATTTTGTTTCTGCTAAAACTGCAGATAAAACAGATACTGCATTATCTTTAGCATTTGCACTTCCTCTTAGAACTTTACCATCTACGGCTGCTACTGCATGTGCTGGTATATCTATAAAAATTCGTATCCATCTGCGGAAGGCTTTTTCTAATTCAATCTTATCAACTATTTCAAAAAAGTCATACACTCTTGATTTTCCTGGGGCTTTAAAAAATTCTACACCTAATAGTTTTTTTATCTCTTTTCGTTTACCGTTATTCTTCATCCATTGATGTATTTCAATTGGATTCTTTGCACCCATCAGAATTGCAATTACCGATAAATACATCATCATAGGTAAACTATATTGTCTCGCTTGTTCTCTTCCTTGCTCTGATATTTCCTCTTTAAAAATTTCTAATAATTTATTGCTCATTTCTGCCCCTTTTAGAGCTATAAGCAAATATTGTTCTTAGTATCGGAATGGGCTAATTTTTTCCTTAATGGCAAAGTGGTTCATTTTATAGTTTAATCGAAGTTTCTCAAGTTTTATAAAACCACGAACAGATAAGTGTATATGATTTCTTTGTGATGTTTCAACTTTTGTTGGAGAGTGTTCTATTTTTAAATTTTGTTTTAAAGATTTATGATATTCCTCTATTTTCCACCGTCTTTTGTAGATTTCAAGTACCTGATTGAAAGATAAGTCTATATCATTAGTAACAAGATATAAATAAGTAGATTCGCCATCATCGCCGTTTTTGACCACTTGCTTGATAAGTCTTAGAGGTTTTTTATAACCTTCAATATATATCAGCCGACTACTACCACCCTTTATATCTATGCTTGAGATATTAACATATTTTCCTTTATTTCTTTCTTCTAAAGTGAGTGCTATTTTTCTATTACTTTTTATTGGACATACAAACTTCTTGTTTAGTTCTTCTTCTATAAAAAGTAGATTCTTAATACTTGAAAACCATTTATCAAATAAAATATATTTATATTTCACTTCATTATTGTGATGTAAAATTTGAAGTTTATCTTGCATTATTTCATTTTTACTAAAGAGAGATTTTTTAATATTCTTCTGATGTTCCTCACTCCACTTATTTTCAGTTTTTGTGATAATTTCATATCCCAAAGAGATAGATATACCTGTAGCATCTGTATAATGAAAATTTAGCATTAAGATACCTTTTTGCATCTTTTGTGACACATGGTAGCCTATTCCAATACTAAACAATCCTTAATAAACCCATATTCCAATCTTACCATAGAGAAGAGCATCAAAGCCTCAGCTAAATTTTGAGTTGTATCAACAATTTTTCTACCTATATTTTGAACTTTATTAAGATGAAGAATATTGATTACAATACTTCTTAAAATTGAAAAACTAAATGCACCTTTATTAATTTTGCATCTATCTTCATTAAGTGCTGTATCTTTATAAAAGTGCATTGTCTCAACACTCCACTCTTGGAGTATCTTTTGCAAAAATGATTCTGCACTATCTGTATCATTTGAGATATAGTAATGTGTCTTTGTCTCTTTGCAATTAACAATTTTATCAACTCTGATTACTGAATGAATAAAAACACCATCCCATGGATATATACAGTTTTGATACACATATATATTTCTTTGTATGAAATCATTTGATTGTTTAATTTCCATTTGAAAACTTGAATCGATAGAAGAAGCTTCCTCTATCTCTTTAGCTAGCGACAGTAAAGTTTTTTGATTCTTTTTTACTTTTGCTATAAACTTTGAACCGCTACCAGATGCCTTTTTAAGAGTTTTTTTGTGTGTTTAAAGCATCAAAGCCATAACTAAATGTCTCATCAAGCTCACCTATTAGTTCTTGAAATGCTGGTATCTCATTAGACTTTTTGTCTATCTCTTTATGGGCAATAATTAATTTTGTTTCTGCTAAAACTGCAGATAAAACAGATACTGCATTATCTTTAGCATTTGCACTTCCTCTTAGAACTTTACCATCTACGGCTGCTACTGCATGTGCTGGTATATCTATAAAAATTCGTATCCATCTGCGGAAGGCTTTTTCTAATTCAATCTTATCAACTATTTCAAAAAAGTCATACACTCTTGATTTTCCTGGGGCTTTAAAAAATTCTACACCTAATAGTTTTTTTATCTCTTTTCGTTTACCGTTATTCTTCATCCATTGATGTATTTCAATTGGATTCTTTGCACCCATCAGAATTGCAATTACCGATAAATACATCATCATAGGTAAACTATATTGTCTCGCTTGTTCTCTTCCTTGCTCTGATATTTCCTCTTTAAAAATTTCTAATAATTTATTGCTCATTTCTGCCCCTTTTAGAGCTATAAGCAAATATTGTTCTTAGTATCGGAATGGGCTAGACACATGGTCATAATGCCAGCAAACTACATCATTTACTTTAGTCCAAGGCTTATGCATAAGCATATCATCGATAATAATACAAGCATTGTCTTCATTCTCATAATCTCTTAAAAATGGTTTTATTGATTTCCACAAAGTCTTTTCATCATCAAGAGAATCATTTAATGGACTTCTCCTAAAAGCTCATAGTAATACCTCACTTTAGATACCTGTTTATAGGCTTTAGAAAGATTATATTTTAGTAATATTGAAATTACTCTTATATTTTAAATTAAAGTAACTGCGTAGGGACATATATCCAAATATTGAAAAAGGTTTTAGGAGAAGTCTAATAGTAGATGCTTTGTGAAAACATCATGACTATTACCTGTTACTTTTGAAAGTTTTGTCATCTCGATCTTGCTAAATGAACTGATTGCGAAATTTATGTACATATCTTCTAATTGCTTCATATATATTTTAAGCATTTTTAATGCCATCTATTTTTAATATGTCACCTTTTGTAAATTTGAAGGTTTAGATTATCGTAACATCAGGTACTAAATCTGATATTATTGATAAATAGATTTTTTCTAAAGTTGGAACACTATATGCTTGGTATTTGTAAGAAATATTGGGAATTGATTTCCCTTAAATTTATAAAATAAATTAAAAGGACATAAGATGTTAAGATCACTTTTTTCCGGTGTATCTGGACTACAGTCACATCAAATTGCGATGGATGTAGAATCAAATAATATTGCAAATGTAAATACAACAGGTTTTAAGTATTCTCGTGCAAATTTTTCAGATCTTTTAGCACAAACAAAATCAATTGCTACAGCACCTCAAGGTGACTTAGGTGGGAAGAATGCTGTTCAAGTAGGTCTTGGCTCTACAATTAGTTCAATGACAAGAATTTTTTCACAAGGTTCTGTGCAAAATTCTGATAAAAATACAGATGTGGCTATTCAAGGTGATGGATTTTTTATGGTTTCACCAGATGGAGGAGACACCTATAAGTATACTCGTGCAGGGGATTTTAAGTTTGATGCAACTGGAAATTTTGTAGATAATAATGGTTTTATTGTTCAAGGATGGTTAAGAGACTCGGTAACTGGAAAAGTTGATGCAACAGCTCCTATAACAAATATACATATACCTCCAGGACTTACAACACCAGCACAGCCAAGTAAAGAAGTTGTGTTAAAAGCTAATCTTAATTCTGGACCAAGAGTTAAAAGTTTTTCACCTGCTTATGAGATTAAAACAAATAGTACAGGGGCTACACCAGCAATAGATAAAAATGGAAATCCAATTGCTGCTGGTAATGTAGGTGTTATGTTTAATGAAGTTGGAGAAGCCTTTTCTTTACAAAATGGACAAGGTGTATGGGGCTCTTTTATCCCAACTACTCATGAAGGAGCAGCAATTGTAGCTGGTAGTAGTTTAGATATTGGATTTACACTTGATGATGGGACAAGCCTTGCGATAACTGATGCTGGGGGTGGTACAGCATCAGAAAATGCTAATGCATTTGTAGCTAAGATAAATGCACAAACAGGAACAACAGGTATTATCGCTTCTCTTAATGGTTTGAATCTTGTTCTTACCAATGATAATGGAAGTAGTACTGCATCACATAATATTAGAATCACTAATGGGGGAGCAGATAATAGTGGTCTAACGATGGGTATTTATAAAACTGCGTATAAATATACCTATGACTCAGCTTCCCCTACGATTGCAAAAGATGGAGATAAAAAATTTACAACGATTGCCGATTTAAGAGAAGCTTTACAAATTCAAGCTCGTGCAATTGATGTTAATGGGGATGGTAACTTTGATAATAATATTGAAGTATCATTAAATGAACAAGGGAAGATAGAGGTTATCAATCCAGGAGGAAGTCTTGATGCATATAATGTAAATTTAAAGTTGAATGCATTTAAAACTACTGGTACAACTGAAAATGTTCGATTTACTAGAAATATGGAGGCATTAAACGCAGTATTACCAGCGGGAACAGCAGGTAAAGCATACTCCCAAAGTTTTAATACGGCTACACATTCTAGTTCTATAGATGTGTTTGATTCACTTGGGTCAAAACATACACTTAGAATAGTATTTAGAAAAACAGCTCTTGATACATCTACGGGGAGTACATGGAATATGACAGTTACAGTACCAGAACCTGCGACTATTAATACAGTAGCCCCTACTTTTGAAAAAACTGGTTCAGTAAGATTTAACAATGATGGATCCTTAGCATCTTATAGTCCACCAAATATTTCATTTACAGGAAACAATGGTTCAGCACCAGATCAACAAGTAAATCTTCGTCTTGGTACATCTAATGGATTTGATGGAATGACAAGTTTTGATAAAAAATCAGCAACCTCAGGAATATCACAAGATGGTTTTACTGGTGGTGATTTAGTTGGTATTAGAATTGATCAAAGTGGTACTTTAGTTGGTTCATTTTCAAATGGTCGTTCTTTTGGTTTAGCTCAAATTGGTATGGCAAAGTTTACAAATAATGAGGGTTTAACTGTTGAGGGAGGAAATGTATTTATCCAAACAGCAAACTCGGGAGATCCTATTGTAGGAACAGCAACCACTGCTGGACGTGGATATATTCGCTCATCAGCTCTTGAAGCTTCCAATGTTGATCTCTCACGAGCATTAACTCAGTTAATTATTATTCAAAGAGGTTTTCAAGCTAATGGTAAAACCATAACTACCTCTGATCAACTGCTTCAAACTCTTATAGGTCTTAAAAATTAGACTTATATTAAAGTATAAATAATATTAAAATTACTTTCCGTATATAGGATTAAATAAAAAAATATTCTCGTTCCCATCACTCCTGCGTGGGAATGTAGACTAAGTAGCAGACATTAAATCTAAACCTTTTAACTGATATTAGTTTTGAAATTATTTAATGCTTAAACCGTATAGTATCTCTTACAATATCAAGTAGTTTTCTCTTAACTTCCATAATTTCCCCCTCAAATTTTAAGCTAAACTATGCTCTTTTAATGGAATATCTACAATTAACACACCATAAATGTTGTAAATAAAGGCAAGAAAAGCATACTTTTATTTAAGGATAATAGTTAAAAAATTATAAATATCTTAAAAATATTGCATTTTGACATATTATTTACTATATTTAGCATTATTTCTTCTTTAAACGGTGCATAATTGTCGCTAGTTAATCCTGTATTTTAAGGTTGAAGCAATGATTGGCTTATTGCCTATGAGTGCATTTGCAGAAAACATACAATCATGTGGGAGTAGCTCTACGAAAACTGGTAAAGCATACAAAATTAATGGTTCAGAGATTAATGCAAGAAAAGGTCCTGGTACTAACTTCAATAAAGTTGTAAATCAACAAGCAACCAAAATATTTAAAAAGACGCATTACATAACTGTAGATTATTCGGTTACTGTAGTTGAAGAGTGTTCACAAGGAAAATGGTCGAAAATTAGAGTAACTAATCCGAGCTATTTAAGTCAATCTCATCGTGGTTGGATTACAAGTAAATTTCTTCGTGGCAAGAAAGTAGACTCGTCAGGAAAAGAATTGTTTACAGAAGCTGATTTCTATTTTGATAAGAAAACACACCCATATAAAAATATCATCATTTCAGGTGTTAATAAAATCCATCGAGAAAATTCAAGATGCAAAGATATTGATGCATCGTCAGCTTATATTTCAAGTACCAAGGGAAGTAAATCAAATCCTGTATTTTATGTTACCTGTCGTAAAGAATCCATGGCTTTTAATGTGTATTTTTCTAAATCAGATGTCAAATATGACAAAAAATTCAAAGCTAAACGTCATATTGACAAATCAAGGGCTACTAATCTCTGTGAAAATTATGCAAAATCAAAAGCTAGTCATCCAAGTACTGTAGATTTTTCAAGAATTATGGATTTGTCGATTTATGAAACACCAAACGGAAGAACGAGAGTAACAAGTACTTTTACAGCAAAGAATAGCTTTAATTTTGAGCTGAAGCACAAAATATCTTGTCTCCTCAATAGTAATGGCTTAATTGAAGCAAGTATCAGTGAAGCAAAATAAACGCTTAACAAGTACGAGGAGACCAATAATTTACTCTAGCGAGTAAATCACGGCTCACGACAGTCGTTATGTTCAGTATTCAAAGAAAATTGAACACAGCTATATTTTATAGTTAGTTTAGTTTTTGGAGATTTTCAATGAATAAAATATATTTAGGTATATTAACAATTTTTTTAATGTTAGGTTTAAGTGGTTGTGTGGGAGCTGGCTATAATTTAGCCCCAAGTTCTCAGAAAGAAGTAACAAAAGATATTACTGTTAAGTATGACAAATTTAAAAAACAAACATGGATATCAACACCTTCTTATTTATTAAGAGATGGTTTTACAGATAGGTTTCCAGTTGTTGCTAGCTATAGAACAGTTCAAAAAGATAATGAATTAAAATTTATTCAATTATATTTAAAAATAACTGGTGCAGAATGGGCATTTTTTAATAATGCAGTTGGAGAAGATGGATATACTTTTAAGTTTTTAGAAATTGATTCTGATGTAAATATTATTTCAGGTGGTGGTCAAGCAATGGCAATTGTAAAAGAACATGTTGCCTTATCTATAACAATTGAACAGTTAAAAAAAATGGCATTAAAGAACTATGAAATTAAAATCTACGGGAAAAGACGAGAAGGTAGTTTTGTCATGCCTAAGATTATTACTTCTGCTTTTTTATCAAAAATTTCACAGCTCGAAATAAAATAAAATTTAGTTATAATAAATCGGTAAAAACATAACAAGTACTTGGAGAGAAATAGTTTACCCTAGCGGGCAAAACTATTTCTCAAGACAGTCGTTATATGAAGCCTAACGGCAAGAAATCCATCCATTTCATGACAATTTGACATATTTTTAAGCCTAAAGAATAAAACCTGATATAACTCCAACATGTCTAAGATTCAGACTTTATCAGATGATACTAAATCCTATAAACCTAAATACGAGATGCAAGATATATTTAAACTCTACGGAGATGACTATATCGCTAGAAATAAACTAAATTCTATGCAACTCAAAGCAATAAAAGATATATCTACATGTAGAACTTCTGCCTTAGGTTACAACGCCAAAGAGTGCAATGATTGTAAAAACATAGAGTTTGCATACAACTCTTGTCGCAATAGAAACTGTCCTAAGTGTCAAGGTGACAAACGATATGATTGGATAGAAAAACGACTTAAAACAACTCTTGATGTTCCTTACTATCATACAGTCTTTACAGTTCCTAATCAACTCTTTGAAATAGCTATTTATAACCAAAAGATATTTTATGAGATACTATTTAAATCTTCATCTGATACTCTGAAATTATTTGCCAATAACTTAAAATGGTGGGATATTGATGAATCTAAATATAGAGATAATAAACCAAAAATAGATTTAGCATTCTTTGGCATACTTCATAGTTGGGGTCAAACACTTGTATATCATCCACATATTCATTTCGTTGTAGCTGGTGGTGGAATCATGGGAGAAACACTTCTTCAACCTAAGTATAAATCTAAGTTCTTGTTTCCTGTTAAAGCTATGAGTAGAGTCTTTCGTGGTATCTTCATAAAGAGAGTTAAAAAGGCTTATTATGATGGCAACTTAGAAGTTCATGATGAGTTAAAAAATCCAAACTACTTTGAGAACTACATAGAGAATCTAGTATCTCGTAAATGGGTAATATATATGAAGTCACAGTTTAAATCTTGTTCTAAGATAGTAGAGTACATGGCAAGGTATACCCATTCTGCTATTGCTAACTCTAGGATTATCTCCATAGATAACAACATCATAAGATTCAAATACAAAGATTATAAAGACGACTCTAAACACAAGATAATGAAACTAAGTAGCGATGAGTTCATTCAAAGATTTCTATACCACATACCACCTAAAAGGTTCTTTCGCATAAGATATTATGGAGCTATACAAAGAGTAGCAAAGATGGAGGGAATCAAAACTATAAAGATAAAACCACAACATACAAAAGTAAAACAAAAATGTAAAAAGTGTACATGTGAGGATATACAAACTGTTGTAGTTGTAGATAGATACACAAGAGTAGTCCAAGGATTAATGACACCAAGAATATTATCCCAAAGAGAGGAGAAAAGCTTTAATGATAGTGGCTAATTTAAACCAAAACAACAATCAAACTAGAACTAAAATAACTACACTAAAATTGACAATACTGCAACTATTGTCAAAAAATAAGAAAGAGCATAATAATAGCTTTGGAATTATATTATTGCTACAGGTAAAAGAGAAAATATTAGTAAAACATCACATATTCACAACTCTAAAAGCTACTAAAACATTGCTATCCACTCACAAACTCCATAGCTTGCATTCTTTCATATAACAAGGCGTAGAGACTGTGAAAGAACTGTCATTCCGTACTTGATACGGAATCTAAAAGCCCTTAAACGCTAGATTCTGAATCAAGTTCAGAATGACTTTTTAGAGTTCTTTCACAGTCTCGTAGAAACGAACATATTAGCACCAACAACATTAATTATATATTAATGTTGTTGGTGCTAATATGTCGCTTAACTAATAGTTGTATCCAAGTAGCCAGATTATCTGGAAGTTTGAATATGCTTATTTATGAAAGTAAATTGGTAAATTAAATTTTCGGAGTTAGAATTGACTAAATTAAAAAATTGGTATTACAATATCAATAAAAAACAACGAATTATTGTTTGGATTATAAGTGTACTTATAACATTATCAAACCCATATAGCTGGATGCTACTTGCATGGTGGTGGATGCCAACATTAATATATTTAGAATACAGTAGAAAATAGCCAATGGGTGATAAAGCAGAATTTATTTTTTGGTCAACATTAATATTATATATCGTAACACTTGTTTCAGTCCCTTATGTCGGAGTTTATCTAACATATGTCGCTATTCCAGTTATTGTAATAAGTGGCTTGATATGTAAATTTACAGTATGGGCTGCACCCTAATCCACTAAAAACTAAATTTCAAGAGTTGAGCGATAGAGTCATCTAAATCCCATCTATTGTTAATGAGTTGTTCTTGTATAGATTTTGTACCATTTAGGTGCAAGATATTTAAAATAATGCTTCTGATAATTGTCATTAAAAATGGATTTAGATGAGCATTATGGTCATCTTCTAAAAGTGTATTATCTTTGTATTGGTGCATTGTTTCTACCTTCCAATGGAGTAAAATTTTATCATGAAAGAACTCCGCATTTTCACGAAAATTTGCTATACAGAACTGAATTCTAGTACTATTTGTCACTTCTCCAGTTTTATGATTTGTCTTGTGTATTTTTTTAATGGTTTTAATGATTGAGCGAACATGGGTAATTTCATTATGATAAAAAGTAGTTGGTTCATATATAAATACTTCTCTATTTATCCACTCATTAGATTGCTGGATTGGTTTAGCTTTATAAGTGCTTGATGGTTTTATCTCTCTTGATATTTCATTTATTTTATCAAGAAGTGTTTTTTGGTTACCTTTAACTTTAGCAATATATTTTGAACCACTCTGCTCAATAGAATCAAGAGTTTTTTTGTGTGTTCATCGCATCAAAGGTAAAGAGAAATTCATCTCCAAGCTCTGCTATCATAGCTTGTAAAGCAGGTATTTCATTTGATTTCTCTGCAATTTTTTGATGAGCAATAACTACACCTATCTCTGATAGAACTGCACCAACAACTTGTATAGCCTTTTGGTCTTTATATCTACTACCATTCATCACTTTACCATCTACGCTTAGATGTTTTCCTGTAGTATCGACATAAATTCTTATCCATTCTCTAAACAAAAGTTCTACTGCCTCACTATCAACTTTTGCAAGTATATCTGATACAGCACTTCTTTTTGGTGTTATTATAAATTCTACACCTAGAAGTTTTTTTACTTCTTCTTTTTGGACATGTTTATCTATCCAAATAGAGATTTGTTTGTAATCTGTAGCTCCCATTAGTCCAGCTAATATAGCTAGATATAAGATATGTTCTAATTTATGCCGTTTACCTTGACCTTTACGATGGTCTGGAACTCTTGATAGTAACTCTAAAAGTTTATTTGATTCAGCTATTTTTGCATAGCCTTTTCTTGAACGCTTTTGTGCTAATTTATCTCTTGCTTTTATTGCCATTTTCTTATCACCTTATTTTTCTCAAAAGCAAGCAATAATTATTCCACTTTTAATTTCTAGTTATTAATGGATTGGGGTGAAAAACCATGGAGTTGGTGGTAGAAAAAGTTTAGATTCAAAAGAAAAAGTACTATTAATGTTAAGTTATTACAGAGAATATAGAACCTTAGAACATATTGGCTTTGATTATGGAGTAAGTGAATCTACAGCTTCTCGAATAGTAAGAGATGTTGAAGATGTTTTAATAAAATCTGGAAAGTTTTCATTACCAAGTAAACGTGCTTTATATGGAGATGATATGGACTTAGAGTTTATCGTCATTGATGCTACAGAGTCCCCCATACAACGACCAAAAAAAAGCAAAGAGATTACTACTCAGGGAAGAAAAAAAACCATACACTAAAAGGGCAAATCGTTATTGACAAGGATGAACGTATTATTTGTGCTCATACATGCAAAGGTACTACTCATGATTTTAAACTCTTTAAACAGAGTGATTTACCTGTGAAACCTCAAACTTGTATCTATGTAGATTTAGGCTATCTTGGTATTAAAAAGCAACATAATAACACTCAAATACCATATAAGAAATCAAAGCTACATCCATTAACTGATACACAAAAAAATCAAAATAAAAGAGAAGCTTCAGCTCGCATATGTGTTGAACATATCAATGCTAAATTAAAGACTTTTCAAATCCTTAAACAGAAATATCGTAACCGTAGAAAAAGGTTCAATCTTCGCTTCAATCTGATATGTGGATTAGTTAATTTTGACCGTGGATTTGAGGTTGCTGGAAAATGAGTTTTGCAAGAAGTCTAGTATATCTGAGACAGCACTTCTTTTTGGTGTTATTATAAATTCTACACCTAGAAGTTTTTTTACTTCTTCTTTTTGAACATGTTTATCTATCCAAATAGAAATTTGTTTGTAATCTGTAGCTCCCATTAGTCCAGCTAATATAGCTAGATATAAGATATGTTCTAATTTATGCCGTTTACCTTGACCTTTACGATGGTCTGGAACTCTTGATAGTAACTCTAAAAGTTTATTTGATTCAGCTATTTTTGCATAGCCTTTTCTTGAACGCTTTTGTGCTAATTTATCTCTTGCTTTTATTGCCATTTTCTTATCACCTTGTTTTTCTCAAAAGCAAGCAATAATTATTCCACTTTTAATTTCTAGTTATTAATGGATTGGGGTGTATGGGCTGATTAGTCCATAAAACTTAAGTGAAGCTCACTTAAGTTTTGATATAATGTAGATATATTATTAAATTGAAGGATTTTGGAATGCAAACTTTATCAATACAGATACAGGATAGTTATATGCAACAGTTTATGAATTTTGTAAAAGAAAGTCATTCAAATATAACTGTTTCAAAAGATAAAAATCTTGAAATAGACCCTTACTTTTATGAAAGAAAAAGAGATTTAGAGCAAATCATCGAAGATTCAGAAAATGGGACAATGGAAATGTTATCTCAAGAGCAGTACGAAAAAGAAATGAAAATATTTTTCAAAGATTTAAATGCTAATGCAAATCTTTAGAACCAGACTATATAAAACTCAATTACTAAAAATTTTAACACATATTTCAAAAGATAAAGCAAGTGCAAGTGAAAATTTCTATATAGAGTTAGACAAACAAATCAACAACTTAGTTTATTCTCCTCTTAAATGTAGACAATCCTTTTACTCCGATGATGCCAATGTAAGAGATATGATATTTATGAAATACACCATCCAATTTAAAATTTATGAAAACAAAATCAGTATTTTAAAAATCTTCAACAAAAACAAGCCTAAAGAAGAAAGATACAACAAAGCATAGTAGCCAATAAGTAGCCTAGCGGCGACTTATTGGCTATATTCGACCGTTATATGAAGCCTAACGGCAAGAAATCCATCCATTTCATGACAATTTGACATATTTTTAAGCCTAAAGAATAAAACCTGATATAACTCCAACATGTCTAAGATTCAGACTTTATCAGATGATACTAAATCCTATAAACCTAAATACGAGATGCAAGATATATTTAAACTCTACGGAGATGACTATATCGATAGAAATAAACTAAATTCTATGCAACTTAAAGCTATACAAGACATATCTACATGTAGAACTTCTGCCTTAGGTTACAACGCCAAAGAGTGTGGTGATTGTAAAAACATAGAGTTTGCATACAACTCTTGTCGCAATAGAAACTGTCCTAAGTGTCAAGGTGACAAATGATATGATTGGATAGAAAAACGACTTAAAACAACTCTTGATGTTCCTTACTATCATACAGTCTTTACAGTTCCTAATCAACTCTTTGAAATAGCTATTTATAACCAAAAGATATTTTATGAGATACTATTTAAATCTTCATCTGATACTCTGAAATTATTTGCCAATAACTTAAAATGGTGGGATATTGATGAATCTAAATATAGAGATAATAAACCAAAAATAGATTTAGCATTCTTTGGCATACTTCATAGTTGGGGTCAAACACTTGTATATCATCCTCATATTCATTTTGTTGTAGCTGGTGGTGGAATCATGGGAGAAACACTTCTTCAACCTAAATATAAATCTAAGTTCTTGTTTCCTGTTAAAGCTATGAGTAGACACCCCAATCCATTAATAACTAGAAATTAAAAGTGGAATAATTATTGCTTGCTTTTGAGAAAAACAAGGTGATAAGAAAATGGCAATAAAAGCAAGAGATAAATTAGCACAAAAGCGTTCAAGAAAAGGCTATGCAAAAATAGCTGAATCAAATAAACTTTTAGAGTTACTATCAAGAGTTCCAGACCATCGTAAAGGTCAAGGTAAACGGCATAAATTAGAACATATCTTATATCTAGCTATATTAGCTGGACTAATGGGAGCTACAGATTACAAACAAATTTCTATTTGGATAGATAAACATGTTCAAAAAGAAGAAGTAAAAAAACTTCTAGGTGTAGAATTTATAATAACACCAAAAAGAAGTGCTGTATCAGATATACTTGCAAAAGTTGACAGTGAGGCAGTTGAACTTTTGTTTAGAGAATGGATAAGAATTTATGTCGATACTACCGGAAAACATCTAAGCGTAGATGGTAAAGTGATGAATGGTAGTAGATATAAAGACCAAAAGGCTATACAAGTTGTTGGTGCAGTTCTATCAGAGATAGGTGTAGTTATTGCTCATCAAAAAATTGCAGAGAAATCAAATAAAATACCTGCTTTACAAGCTATGATAGCAGAGCTTGGAGATGAATTTCTCTTTACCTTTGATGCGATGAACACACAAAAAAACTCTTGATTCTATTGAGCAAAGTGGTTCAAAGTATATTGCTAAAGTTAAAGATAACCAAAAAACACTTCTTGATAAAATAGACTTCTTGCAAAACTCATTTTCCAGCAACCTCAAATCCACGGTCAAAATTAACTAATCCACATATCAGATTGAAGCGAAGATTGAACCTTTTTCTACGGTTACGATATTTCTGTTTAAGGATTTGAAAAGTCTTTAATTTAGCATTGATATGTTCAACACATATGCGAGCTGAAGCTTCTCTTTTATTTTGATTTTTTTGTGTATCAGTTAATGGATGTAGCTTTGATTTCTTATATGGTATTTGAGTGTTATTATGTTGCTTTTTAATACCAAGATAGCCTAAATCTACATAGATACAAGTTTGAGGTTTCACAGGTAAATCACTCTGTTTAAAGAGTTTAAAATCATGAGTAGTACCTTTGCATGTATGAGCACAAATAATACGTTCATCCTTGTCAATAACGATTTGCCCTTTTAGTGTATGGTTTCTTTTCTTCCCTGAGTAGTAATCTCTTTGCTTTTTTTTGGTCGTTGTATGGGGGACTCTGTAGCATCAATGACGATAAACTCTAAGTCCATATCATCTCCATATAAAGCACGTTTACTTGGTAATGAAAACTTTCCAGATTTTATTAAAACATCTTCAACATCTCTTACTATTCGAGAAGCTGTAGATTCACTTACTCCATAATCAAAGCCAATATGTTCTAAGGTTCTATATTCTCTGTAATAACTTAACATTAATAGTACTTTTTCTTTTGAATCTAAACTTTTTCTACCACCAACTCCATGGTTTTTAGTTCTCTCTTTTTCATAGGCTATAAATACTAAAAGCATTTCATTAAATGTATCTTTATTTACACCAATAAGACGCTTAAAATTCTTTGGTTCTTTCTTCTGTAATTTTTCATATTAGACTTCTTGCAAAACTCCTATATACCTTAGCACTTTATAGAGAGTTTTAATCAAAGTAAATGTTCTCAAGCGTAGCCAAACGGTTGGGGTTCTTTAACGCTGAGTAAGACTCTCTATAAAGTGTCCTATGGAAGGGATAGTAAGTACTAACCTTACATAAAAAAATATTTTACCCTTAGGCTAGGAATAAAAACTTGTTTTACACAATTTTAGTACTTCTTAGCTCTCTGCGGCATATAGGAGTTTTGCAAGAAGTCTATTTATTCATATCAATCTGATAGCATTTTTAGTTCCTACTTTTAGAGTTTTGCAAGAAGTCTAATAGATGAAATATCAAGAGAGATAAAACCATCAAGCACTTATAAGGCTAAAGCAATCCAGCAGTCTAATGAGCGGATAAATAGAGAGGTATTTGTATATCAACCGACTACTTTTTATCATAATGAAATCACCCATGTTCGCTCAATCATTAAAACCATTAAAAAAATACACAAGACAAACCATAAAACAGGAGAAGTAACAAACAGCACTAGTATTCAGTTCTGTATAGCAAATTTTCGTGAAAATGCGGAGTTCTTTCATGATAAAATTTTACTCCATTGGAAGGTAGAAACAATGCACCAATACAAAGATAATACACTTTTAGAAGATGACCATAATGCTCATCTAAATCCATTTTTAATGACAATTATCAGAAGCATTATTTTAAATATCTTGCACCTAAATGGTACAAAATCTATACAAGAACAACTCATTAACAATAGATGGGATTTAGATGACTCTATCGCTCAACTCTTGAAATTTAGTTTTTAGTGGATTGTGGTGATGAGTAGAGTCTTTCGTGGTATCTTCATAAAGAGAGTTAAAAAAGCTTATTATGATGGCAACTTAGAAGTTCATGATGAGTTAAAAAATCCAAACTACTTTGAGAACTACATAGAGAATCTAGTATCTCGTAAATGGGTAATATATATGAAGTCACAGTTTAAATCTTGTTCTAAGATAGTAGAGTACATGGCAAGGTATACCCATAAGTCTGCTATTGCTAACTCTAGGATTATCTCCATAGATAACAACATCATAAGATTCAAATACAAAGATTATAAAGACGACTCTAAACACAAGATAATGAAACTAAGTAGCGATGAGTTCATTCAAAGGTTTCTCTACCACATACCACCTAAAAGGTTCTTTCGCATAAGATATTATGGAGCTATACAAAGAGTAGCAAAGATGGAGGGAATCAAAACTATAAAGATAAAACCACAACATACAAAAGTAAAACAAAAATGTAAAAAGTGTACATGTGAGGATATACAAACTGTTGTAGTTGTAGATAGATACACAAGAGTAGTCCAAGGATTAATGACACCAAGAATATTATCTCAAAGAGAGGAGAAAAGCTTTAATGATAGTGGCTAATTTAAACCAAAACAAGAATCAAACTAGAACTAAAATAACTACACTAAAATTGACAATACTACAACTATTATTAAAAAATGACAAAGAGCATAATAATAGCTTTGAAGCTATATTATTGCTACATATAGAAGAGAAAATATTAGTTAAATACCATATACTCACAACTCTAAAATCTACTAAAACACTGCAACCAACCCACAAACTTCATAGCTTACATTCTTTCATATAACAAGGCGTAGAAACGAACATATTAGCACCAACAACATTAATTATATATTAATGTTGTTGGTGCTAATATGTCGCTTAACTAATAGTTATATGAAGCCTAACGGCAAGAAATCCATCCATTTCATGACAATTTGACATATTTTTAAGCCTAAAGAATAAAACCTGATATAACTCCAACATGTCTAAGATTCAGACTTTATCAGATGATACTAAATCCTATAAACCTAAATACGAGATGCAAGATATATTTAAACTCTACGGAGATGACTATATCGCTAGAAATAAACTAAATTCTATGCAACTCAAAGCAATAAAAGATATATCTACATGTAGAACTTCTGCCTTAGGTTACAACGCCAAAGAGTGTGGTGATTGCAAGAACATAGAGTTTGCATACAACTCTTGTCGCAATAGAAACTGTCCTAAGTGTCAAGGTGACAAACGATATGATTGGATAGAAAAACGACTTAAAACAACTCTTGATGTTCCTTACTATCATACAGTCTTTACAGTTCCTAATCAACTCTTTGAAATAGCTATTTATAACCAAAAGATATTTTATGAGATACTATTTAAATCTTCATCTGATACTCTGAAATTATTTGCCAATAACTTAAAATGGTGGGATATTGATGAATCTAAATATAGAGATAATAAACCAAAAATAGATTTAGCATTCTTTGGCATACTTCATAGTTGGGGTCAAACACTTGTATATCATCCACATATTCATTTCGTTGTAGCTGGTGGTGGAATCATGGGAGAAACACTTCTTCAACCTAAGTATAAATCTAAGTTCTTGTTTCCTGTTAAAGCTATGAGTAGAGTCTTTCGTGGTATCTTCATAAAGAGAGTTAAAAAGGCTTATTATGATGGCAACTTAGAAGTTCATGATGAGTTAAAAAATCCAAACTACTTTGAGAACTACATAGAGAATCTAGTATCTCGTAAATGGGTAATATATATGAAGTCACAGTTTAAATCTTGTTCTAAGATAGTAGAGTACATGGCAAGGTATACTCATAAGTCAGCTATTGCTAACTCTAGGATTATCTCCATAGATAACAACATCATAAAATTCAAATACAAAGATTATAAAGATGATTCTAAGCATAAGATAATGAAACTAAATAGCGATGAGTTCATTCAAAGGTTTCTCTACCACATACCACCTAAAAGGTTCTTTCGCATAAGATATTATGGAGCTATACAAAGAGTAGCAAAGATGGAGGGAATCAAAACTATAAAGATAAAACCACAACATACAAAAGTAAAACAAAAATGTAAAAAATGTACATGTGAGGATATACAAACTGTTGTAGTTGTAGATAGATACACGAGAGTAGTCCAAGGCTTAATGACACCAAGAATATTATCCCAAAGAGAGGAGAAAAGCTTTAATGATAGTGGCTAATTTAAACCAAAACAACAATCAAACTAGAACTAAAATAACTACACTAAAATTGACAATACTACAGCTATTCTTAAAAAATGACAAAGAGCATAATAATAGCTTTGAAGCTATACTATTGTTGCATGTTCAAGAGAAAATATTAGAAAAACACCATATACCCACAAGCCCAAAACCTACTAAAACACTGCCATCCACTCACAAACTCCATAGCTTGCATTCGTTCATATAACAAGGGTGTTGAAGACGAACATTTTAGCAGGATAGTTTTTATAATATGTTAATGTTTTTGGTGCTAAAATGTCGCTTAACTAATAGTTATACGTAAAAAGGAATAAGTTGAATATAACAGACAAATTTTGGAAACAACTTGATCAAGCAATTGCAAAATCAATACAATATAAAGTGCATTATTTTCAAGGAATTAAATTTAGAGATTATTCAAAAGAAGAAAATCAAAAAATCTTCGATACTGTGAATGAAAGTTTTTCCACCATAATCGACCAAAGAGACCTTGCCGGTATTGATAGATATAAAACAGCAATGGACTGTGCAGGTATGTCTATATTAATCCATAATCTTTTAAGTAGTTTAAATATACCATCTGTAATAATGATTGGAGATATATTATTTGATGGAGAACATGAATATAACACTTCATATGATTACATTGAAAATGAGATACAAGGAGTTAAAAGTGAAAAAGTGCATTATCATGTATGGGTACTTGCTGAAAACTTTATGCTAATTGATCCAACTATTCATATGAAAGAAAGTGATAGAAGCGACTTTATGTCTAAAGAATCAAAATCAAAACCATTTATTTGTGATGTCGAAAACTTACCAAAAGGTATAGAGTACATTCCATTTATTTTAGGTGAAAAGTTCTTAAAAGACACAAACTTTTATTAACCATATAACAAAACGCAGGAGCCAATATTTGACCCAAGGGCGGGTAAAATATTGCTCTCCTTAAACGTTATATCCAAGTAGCCTTATTCAAAAAAGGAAATTTGAATATGCCTATCTATGAAAGATAGGTAAATTTAAGAAAAGGAAACTCTAATGGGAAAAGGAACTTGCACACCACCAAATGGTCCAAGCACAACTGGTAATCCATCAGGTGGAGGAAGAGGCAACTGCCCTTCTAAATAATTTCATTTTGTCACTGAGTGAAAACTTAGTGACATATATTTAAAAAGTATAAACTACACAAAAGATATAACAAATACGAGAGACTGTGAAAGAACTTACCATATTCTCAATTAGAACTTGACTTTAGTCTTACTTTACTTGAAAAATCCATGATTTAGAGCATATTTGACATAAAAATTACGTTTTGAAATATAAATTACACATTTTTTTGAGTTCTTTCACAGTCTCCGAGGAGCCAATAATTTACTCTAGCGAGTAAATCACGGCTCACGACAGTCGTTATGAGTCTATCACAAGCACTAGGTGAAGAGGCAAACATACTCCACATGAAGAACAAAAACTATTACATGTAAAGAAGAAAAAAAGAAAGTGAAAGCACTCAAACACTTAAAAAAAACAGACTTCCGTCTGAAATACTAAAAGGCACTTATTTCTCAAGCAGTTCATCATCAGTTTTTAGTATAACTATGATACAATTAAATTAAAATGAGCAATAATGAGAGAAAATAGAGTACATGATTTAATTATACAAAATCAAGATATTCAATATGGTATAAATAGTCTTTTATCTATATCTAATAACACTACTTATATTCATGAAGATACTTACATAAATGGAATTACTGCTGATTTCACATTACTAGAAAATAATAAAATTAGAGCAATAATTGAATGTAAAGCAGGAGATATTGGTGTTACTGACTATGTAAGAGGGATTGGTCAATCTTTACAATATGAATATTTCTATGATGAAAGAATTTCACCAAAAGGATTTGAATATCATCAAAATTTTAATTCTATATTACTTTTCCCTTCCTCTGTTGTACGGGAAAATAATTTTAATATTGGTAATTTTAAATATCCTTTAAGTACTTTACTCTTTGAAATTAATGACACAAATAGTATTATTCGTCATATTGAACAAAAAGAATTATATAAATTAAAGCAAGCATCTATTAGTGGATTGGTAACTATATCACAATATTATTTTAGAGATACTCGAATTTATGAAGCTTATATTCTTTTGAAGCATCTGTCATATTTATCTCATAAATATAATTCTATAAATAGAACAATTTTAGAAAATGAATTTCTTAGAAAAATTGGTACACAAAATAATAATAATTGGAGAAATGCTTTTATTACACTTTCTTCAATAGGATTAATTACAAGTCAAAATTTACCTACTCCCTTTGGATTTACATTCGCACATTTAACTTTTGAAGAATTTGCTTCTAAAATAATGTTTTCTTATATGCAACCTTATGTAAAAGAGCTTTATGAAGTTTTTACCGATAGAGTAGTCCACTTAAATAATCAAGATATAAAAAATCATATTTCCAAAAAATATAATAATAGAGATGTACTATTTCTAACAGAATCAGATGGAAGGTATATATCAAGTTGGCTTAATATTTTAAGAGATGATTTTGGATGTATAAATTTTGAGCCAAGAAGTAGTCAAAGAGAAATTATATATAACCCTATCGAGCTAAATGAGTTATCGCTACAACAACATATTAGAAATAATAGCAGAGCATACGAATATATAGAAAAATATAATAATTTATTAAGGACTTTATAATGGCATATACTATTTTTGAAACTTTTGTGGGAGCTGGTGGAACACATATTGGATTTGGTCAAAATGGATTTGTATCAAGATATGTAAATGATATTGAAGAAAAATGTTTAGAAACATTAATTTATAATAATCCTCATATTAAGAAAACTGCTTTTATTGATAGTACATCTATTTTAGATATTGATATCGATAATTTATTAAAAAATACAAAAATGAAGAAAAAAGAATTAGATGTATTTTTTGGAGGCATTGTTTGTAAAGGATTTTCGTTAGCAGGAGAAAGATCTCCTAATGATGAAAGAAATTATTTTTATCATAAGCAATTAGAATTAATTAATGAAGTGCAACCTAAGATAAGTATGATTGAAAATGTTCCAGGAATTGTTAATGCAAAGGTATTGTCTCAACATACACCTGATGATATAAAAGAAGAAGTAAATATTTTATGGAAAAGTTTAGAAAACTTTAAAGGCTTAAAATCAAAACTTAGAAAAGAAAATAGAGTAACTGATAATATTGAAAAACAAGGTAGAGATTTAAGAATTAAAAAAGAGAATATTTTAAAAAGATTAGAGAAAGATGGACACCTAATATCTGTTTTAGATGATATTTATGAAATTTATAATTCTATGGGATATAAAGTTTCACATAAAGTTTTAAATGCAGCATGGTATGGTTCTAGTACAAAAAGAGAAAGAATAATTATTGTTGCAGTTAGAGATGATATTAAAAGAAAATTTTATTTTCCTAAGCCGATATATATGGATAAATCCTTAATGAGAAGTTTAGATAAAAATTTACATAAAGAAAAATATAAAAAACCATTTACAATAAATGATGTGTTATCATTAATTAATTATAATGATAAAGATGATATTGACAATATACCAATGAATCATGCACCTAAAACTATAGAAAGATTTAAGTATATTCCAGAGGGTGAAAATATTGCTAAAAACATAGAAAAACTACCGGAACATTTAAAAATAAGTAAATTTTATTCCAGAGGAAGTACAATGAGATTGCATGGCGATAAACCAAGCCCAACATTAGTACCAGGTCATAGTAATTTTCCAGTACATCCAAAAGAACATAGGTCAATAACAGTAAGAGAAGCCGCATGTATCACTGGGTTTCCAATGGATTATAAATTCTTCGGAAGTCATTCTAAAAGATGTGAACATGTTGGTAATGCTGTTCCTCCTCAATTATCAAGTGCCTTGGCAAAATCTTGTATAGAACTTTTAAGTGGATTAGACAACAAATCATTAGAATTAGCAAGCACATCTGTCACTAGTAATTCTATCGATTATACTGACAGCTGTATTTCTGATATGCAGATTACATCTTCTTCAATGGTACGCTTGTAGTTCAACTAAGTCGTTATCAGCCTATAGTAAGCACCTTGCTTAAAATGAAAAAAGCTTATTGAGTTCAGTAACTTTACATGTAGCGTTATAAAACTATTTCAACCCTACATGTAGAACTGAAATAGAAAACCTGCTAAAATCTAAACAAGTAAACTAACTTCAGTTTGAAGTGCTAAAAGATGAAAAACACGACATCATAACAAAAACGAGGAGCCAATAATTTACTCTAGCGAGTAAATCACAGCTCACGACTGCCGTTATATGAAGCCTAACGGCAAGAAATCCATCCATTTCATGACAATTTGACATATTTTTAAGCCTAAAGAATAAAACCTGATATAACTCCAACATGTCTAAGATTCAGACTTTATCAGATGATACTAAATCCTATAAACCTAAATACGAGATGCAAGATATATTTAAACTCTACGGAGATGACTATATCGCTAGAAATAAACTAAATTCTATGCAACTTAAAGCTATACAAGACATATCTACATGTAGAACTTCTGCCTTAGGTTACAACGCCAAAGAGTGTGGTGATTGTAAAAACATAGAGTTTGCATACAACTCTTGTCGCAATAGAAACTGTCCTAAGTGTCAAGGTGACAAACGATATGATTGGATAGAAAAACGACTTAAAACAACTCTTGATGTTCCTTACTATCATACAGTCTTTACAGTTCCTAATCAACTCTTTGAAATAGCTATTTATAACCAAAAGATATTGGACTTCTCCTAAAAGCTCACAGTAATACCTCCATTTAGATACCTGTTTATAGGCTTTAGCAAGATTATATTTTAGTAATATTGAAATTACTCTTATATTTTAAATTAAAGTAACTGCGTAGGGACATATATCCAAATATTGAAAAAGGTTTTAGGAGAAGTCTATTTTATGAGATACTATTTAAATCTTCATCTGATACTCTGAAATTATTTGCCAATAACTTAAAATGGTGGGATATTGATGAATCTAAATATAGAGATAATAAACCAAAAATAGATTTAGCATTCTTTGGCATACTTCATAGTTGGGGTCAAACACTTGTATATCATCCACATATTCATTTCGTTGTAGCTGGTGGTGGAATCATGGGAGAAACACTTCTTCAACCTAAGTATAAATCTAAGTTCTTGTTTCCTGTTAAAGCTATGAGTAAAGTCTTTAGAGGTATCTTCATAAAGAGAGTTAAAAAGGCTTATTATAATGGTAACTTAGAGGTTCATGATGAACTTAAAGACACAAGATTGTTTGAGAACTACATAGACAATCTAGTATCTCGTAAATGGGTAATATACATGAAGTCACAGTTTAAATCTTGTTCTAAAATAGTGGAGTATATGGCAAGGTATACTCATAAGTCTGCTATTGCTAACTCTAGGATTATTTCTATAGACAATAACATCATAAGGTTTAAGTACAAAGATTATAAAGACGACTCTAAACACAAGATAATGAAACTAAATAGCGATGAGTTCATAAAAAGATTTCTCTACCACATACCACCAAAGAGGTTCTTTCGTATAAGATATTATGGAGCTATTCAAAGAGTAGCAAAGATGGAAAGTATAAAGACCATAGAGATACAACCACAACACACAAAAGTAAAACCAAAGTGTAAGAAGTGTACCTGTGAGGATATACAAACTGTTGTAGTTGTAGATAGATACACGAGAGTAGTCCAAGGCTTAATGACACCAAGAATATTATCCCAAAGAGAGGAGAAAAGCTTTAATGATAGTGGCTAATTTAAACCAAAACAACAATCAAACTAGAACTAAAATAACTACACTAAAATTGACAATACTACAACTATTCTTAAAAAATGACAAAGAGCATAATAATAGCTTTGAAGCTATATTATTGCTACATATAGAAGAGAAAATATTAGTTAAATACCATATACTCACAACTCTAAAATCTACTAAAACACTGCAACCAACCCACAAACTCCATAGCTTACATTCTTTCATATAACAAGGCGTAGAAACGAACATATTAGCACCAACAACATTAATTATATATTAATGTTGTTGGTGCTAATATGTCGCTTAACTAATAGTTATGAGTCTATCGTAAGCACCTTGCTTAAGATGAGAAGATTGTAAAAAAGTTGAAACCTTAAAAAAGAGTTTACAAGCTTAACCACCAAGAAGAAAAAGAAAAGTCTTCTCAGTAAACGCCAACAAACTGACTAAACGCAGTAAGTGAGAAAACCTTAGAAACACAACTAACTTCCGTTGTAACTTTAAGGACATCAAGAACACGACATCATAACAAGACATAGCAAGAAAATATGTTCCCTCGGACGAAAATATTTCAACTTGCTTGAAAAACCTGCTATCATAACAGATAGAAAAAACTTGAGTTACAGGGAACATATTTTTGTACTCGACCGTTATAAGGCATAGAAGAGGAACATCGTTATGAAAAAAGAATTTGATTATAGTAAACAGTTTTTTGATAAGCATATAAGGGGTATCTTAACAGAAGAGATTTTTACACGAGGAAACTCTATAGAAATTATTAATTATTTAGAAAATTCATATCAAGATAGTTTTTTTATTACTGAGAATCAAATTGATGACATAAATGAAAAAATACTATTAAACTTGAATAATAAGCTAGTAAACCTATATTTAATTAGATATTGTAAGTCAGCAAATACATTTTTTTCTTTACTAAAAAATAATCCTTTTTTAATTGAAAATGGAATATTTAATAATGGTCTTATTTATAAAGTATCGAGTAATTTAACCGCCTATTTACTTACAGATATAAATCTTTTAAAAACTTTTTTTAATTATTATATGGAATCTAATAATTCAATATTATTAAAAAAAATTATTTGCAAAGAAGAAGGGTTTGAATCAATAGCAGATAAAATATATTTTGAAGTTTTAGAAAATATTTTCAGACATCGAAAACTGGAAACTATCTTAAAAGAAGAGTCTGAACCGTATAGTGAGTTAGCTAGTGATAGGATAACATATGCTATTTGGAGATTGCTCGAAAAGTTAGATGTAAATGAAAACTCTATTATAGTACTATCATCAATTGGAGGATTTAAAGACAGATATATGAGTATTCCATATGATAGTAATATCACAATCAATAAGATGCTAGAAAAATGGTCGAGCTTTCAATATAATAAAGTTGAAAAGGACGATGAATTTAATTTTGTAACAAGCAGTACTGATATACTTGATAAAGTAGCTATTGAAATGTTAATAGCTTCGTATTCAACAAAGAATTTACATACATCCAAATATGATGGGGTAAGAGCTTACAGTTATATGTACAATGATATTGAATATTTTATAAAATATGATAAAAAAGAATTTGAAAATTTTATTGTAGAAAACAATCGAAATGCCCAAAATAAAGATCAAATGTTTGATTATTTTAAATATAATATTTTCAATTATACTAAAGATTTTTTTGCAATATCTTATGATAGATTAGATTTAGATAAGACACTTATTCTTGAACGTTTTGAAGAAATAGGAAAAAGTATTATTGCTATGGAATGGTGGCAACTTGAAGAATTATTAGAATTTAATAATTTAGAAGAAAACACTAAGCAATATTACAAGACACTGTATTACTTACAAACATTACAATTAGATAATAACCAAATCAATGAAATAATTGACAATCAGAATAAAGTTATTGAAATTGTACAAAATAAGAAAACTACACTATGGTAAATAATAAAGCTTATAACAAGTACGAGGAGACCAATAATTTACCCTAACTGGGAAATTATTGCTCACGACAGTCGTTATGAGTCTATCGTAAGCACCTTGCTTAAGATGAGAAAAGTGTATTGAGCTTAGCAACTCTACATCGTAGAGATACAAAACTATTTCAGCCCTACATATAGAACTGAAATAAAAAACAAACTTGACAAAAAAAGCCAACAAACAAAAAAGAAGTAAAACCTGCTAAAATCTTAGCAAGTAAACTAACTTCAGTTTGAAGTGCAAGAAGATGAAAAACACGACATCATAACAAAAACGAGGAGCCAATAATTTACTCTAGCGAGTAAATCACGGCTCACGACAGTCGTTATATGAAGCCTAACGGCAAGAAATCCATCCATTTCATGACAATTTGACATACTTTTAAGCCTAAAGAATAAAACCTGATATAACTCCAACATGTCTAAGATTCAGACTTTATCAGATGATACTAAATCCTATAAACCTAAATACGAGATGCAAGATATATTTAAACTCTACGGAGATGACTATATCGCTAGAAATAAACTAAATTCTATGCAACTTAAAGCCATACAAGACATATCTACATGTAGAACTTCTGCCTTAGGTTACAACGCCAAAGAGTGCAATGATTGTAAAAACATAGAGTTTGCATACAACTCTTGTCGCAATAGAAACTGTCCTAAGTGTCAAGGTGACAAACGATATGATTGGATAGAAAAACGACTTAAAACAACTCTTGATGTTCCTTACTATCATACAGTCTTTACAGTTCCTAATCAACTCTTTGAAATAGCCATCTATAACCAAAAGATATTTTATGAGATACTATTTAAATCTTCATCTGATACTCTGAAATTATTTGCCAATAACTTAAAATGGTGGGATATTGATGAATCTAAATATAGAGATAATAAACCAAAAATAGATTTAGCATTCTTTGGCATACTTCATAGTTGGGGTCAAACACTTGTATATCATCCACATATTCATTTCGTTGTAGCTGGTGGTGGAATCATGGGAGAAACACTTCTTCAACCTAAGTATAAATCTAAGTTCTTGTTTCCTGTTAAAGCTATGAGTAGAGTCTTTCGTGGTATCTTCATAAAGAGAGTTAAAAAGGCTTATTATGATGGCAACTTAGAAGTTCATGATGAGTTAAAAAATCCAAACTACTTTGAGAACTACATAGAGAATCTAGTATCTCGTAAATGGGTAATATATATGAAGTCACAGTTTAAATCTTGTTCTAAGATAGTAGAGTACATGGCAAGGTATACCCATAAGTCTGCTATTGCTAACTCTAGGATTATCTCCATAGATAACAACATCATAAGATTCAAATACAAAGATTATAAAGACGACTCTAAACACAAGATAATGAAACTAAGTAGCGATGAGTTCATTCAAAGATTTCTATACCACATACCACCTAAAAGGTTCTTTCGCATAAGATATTATGGAGCTATACAAAGAGTAGCAAAGATGGAAAGTATAAAGACTATAGAGATAAAGCCACAACAACAAAAGGTAAAACCAAAGTGTAAGAAGTGTACCTGTGAGGATATACAAACTGTTGTAGTTGTAGATAGATACACGAGAGTAGTCCAAGGATTAATGACACCAAGAATATTATCCCAAAGAGAGGAGAAAAGCTTTAATGATAGTGGCTAATTTAAACCAAAACAACAATCAAACTAGAACTAAAATAACTACACTAAAATTGACAATACTACAACTATTCTTAAAAAATGACAAAGAGCATAATAATAGCTTTGAAGCTATATTATTGCTACATATAGAAGAGAAAATATTAGTTAAATACCATATACTCACAACTCTAAAATCTACTAAAACACTGCAACCAACCCACAAACTCCATAGCTTACATTCTTTCATATAACAAGGCGTAGAAACGAACATATTAGCACCAACAACATTAATTATATATTAATGTTGTTGGTGCTAATATGTCGCTTAACTAATAGTTATATGAAGCCTAACGGCAAGAAATCCATCCATTTCATTGCAAAATGACATACTTTTAAGCCTAAAGAATAGAACCTGATATAACTTCTACATGTGTAAGATTCAAGATTTATCAGATGATAATAAAAGCTATAAACCCAAATATGAACTACAGGATATATTCAAACTCTATGGGGATGATTATATCGCTAGAAATAAACTAAATTCTATGCAACTCAAAGCAATAAAAGATATATCTACATGTAGAACTTCTGCCTTAGGTTACAACGCCAAAGAGTGTGGTGATTGCAAGAACATAGAGTTTGCATACAACTCTTGTCGCAATAGAAACTGTCCTAAGTGTCAAGGTGACAAACGATATGATTGGATAGAAAAACGACTTAAAACAACTCTTGATGTTCCTTACTATCATACAGTCTTTACAGTTCCTAATCAACTCTTTGAAATAGCTATTTATAACCAAAAGATATTTTATGAGATACTATTTAAATCTTCATCTGATACTCTGAAATTATTTGCCAATAACTTAAAATGGTGGGATATTGATGAATCTAAATATAGAGATAATAAACCAAAAATAGATTTAGCATTCTTTGGCATACTTCATAGTTGGGGTCAAACACTTGTATATCATCCACATATTCATTTCGTTGTAGCTGGTGCTGGAATCATGGGAGAAACACTTCTTCAACCTAAGTATAAATCTAAGTTCTTGTTTCCTGTTAAAGCTATGAGTAGAGTCTTTCGTGGTATCTTCATAAAGAGAGTTAAAAAGGCTTATTATGATGGCAACTTAGAAGTTCATGATGAGTTAAAAAATCCAAACTACTTTGAGAACTACATAGAGAATCTAGTATCTCGTAAATGGGTAATATATATGAAGTCACAGTTTAAATCTTGTTCTAAGATAGTAGAGTACATGGCAAGGTATACCCATAAGTCTGCTATTGCTAACTCTAGGATTATCTCCATAGATAACAACATCATAAGATTCAAATACAAAGATTATAAAGACGACTCTAAACACAAGATAATGAAACTAAGTAGCGATGAGTTCATTCAAAGGTTTCTCTACCACATACCACCTAAAAGGTTCTTTCGCATAAGATATTATGGAGCTATACAAAGAGTAGCAAAGATGGAGAGTATAAAGACCATAGAGATACAACCACAACACACAAAAGTAAAACCAAAGTGTAAGAAGTGTACCTGTGAGGATATACAAACTGTTGTAGTTGTAGATAGATACACGAGAGTAGTCCAAGGCTTAATGACACCAAGAATATTATCCCAAAGAGAGGAGAAAAGCTTTAATGATAGTGGCTAATTTAAACCAAAACAACAATCAAACTAGAACTAAAATAACTACACTAAAATTGACAATACTACAACTATTCTTAAAAAATGACAAAGAGCATAATAATAGCTTTGAAGCTATATTATTGCTACATATAGAAGAGAAAATATTAGTTAAATACCATATACTCACAACTCTAAAATCTACTAAAACACTGCAACCAACCCACAAACTCCATAGCTTACATTCTTTCATATAACAAGGCGTAGAGACTGTGAAAGAACTGTCATTCCGTACTTGATACGGAATCTAAAAGCCCTTAAACGCTAGATTCTGAATCAAGTTCAGAATGACTTTTTAGAGTTCTTTCACAGTCTCGTAGAAACGAACATATTAGTTTCAAAGTGAAAATCAGTTAGAATGAAAAACAACTATTTATAAAATATGATTTAGGAATAAATAAATGATAGATTATTTCAAGAAAAAAGAAATTACAGAAAGAGCAGAAGATGAAATACTTTTTGAATATGTTATGGAAGAGATGGAAAAAACTGAACCTATAAAAGGTTTATGGGCAAAAGCCATTGCTCATTCAGAAGGAAATAATGATAAAGCAAAGTCTATGTATATGCAATTTAGAGTTCAGTCCATTAAAGATGAATTTGATGCTGTAAGAATTATATACAACGAAATGTCAAAAGAAAAACTTTTTGATACTATCAAAAATGGATTTAAAGAGCAACATCAACAATTTGAAATTAAAAAAGAAGAAGAAATCCAAAAGGAAGAAAATAAATATAATAAAATTGGTGGTTGGCTAATTTTATTTGCTATCTTTTTAATATTAGGGGTAATAAATAATATAAAAGCTACTAGTGAATTTTTTAACAATAATTTTACTGAATACCTTACATTAGTTTATTTAAATAATAATTTAGAAATAGCAAGTAATATTGATAAATTATTTTATCTTCATGCATTTGCAGTATTTTTCGTATTGTTATTCGCATTATCTTTTTTTACAAAAAATTATTTAACTAAAAAACTAGCAATTACTTATTTTATTGCAAAGTTTATTGTAGTTCCTCTTTCTATATATTTATCGTTAAAAACTTTTCCAGATCAAGGAATAGCCAAAGAAGAAATATTATTACTATTTTCTTTGTTCTGGGTTATTATATTACTCTTATATTTTATTTTCTCAAAAAGGGTTAAAAAAACTTTTAAAAATAATAATGACACATCTACTGGTTATATATTTTTAACTCCATTAGCTATAGTAGTCATACTGTTATTTTCATATAATTCACATATACATGAAATATCATCTCCATATAATTTACAAAATAAAGCTGTAGAAATAGCTGATAAAAGTTTTGAGAAAAAAGATTATGAAACTGCTATTAAATGGTATAAAAATGCAGTCGAAAGAGGAGATGATAGTTCTAAATTTAGATTAGCATATTCATATAATCAAACCAAAGATTATATAAATGCAATAAAATACTATGAAAATTATCTTGTAACAACTAAAGGTGAAGGAGCAATGTTTAATTTAGGAGTTGTATATGAGAATGCTAATAAAAGTGAAAAATCTCAAGAATGGTTTAAAAAAGCTTTTGATATTTATCTTAAACAAGCAAGAGATGGGAATAAAGAGGCAATGAACACTATCTCATTTATGTATAAATATGGAGAAGGAGTAAAGAAAGATGATAAAAAAGCTAAATATTGGGAAGATAAATCAAAATGACAGATAAAGTAAGAAATCAATTAAATGAACTTAGCAAAATAGTAAACCAAATTTCTGCTTTAGTTAACAATAATAAACACTTTGGAAATACAGAAAAACAAACTTTGTTTTTAGCATATTTTGATATAGATGTCGAACATTTACAATCTTTGCATTTACTTATTTCAAAAGATTTAAATGGTTCAGCTTTTGCACTTGTAAGAACTATATATGAAACATTTTTCAGAGCTTTATGGGTAAATGCTTTTGCAACATCTGAACAATTAGAAAAGATTAGAAATAATAATTTTAATTTTATGAAAGATGAAGGCAGTATGGGAAGTAAAATAGAGAAACTTGATAGTTATTATACTGGAAATAATTTTTTTAAAGACTTAAAAAGTGGTGTTTGGGGTATTATGAGTGATTATACACATTCAGGAAGTTATCAACTTTCAAGGAGATGGACAGGTTCAGAATTAACACCAAGTTATAAAGAAAGTGAAATTTTAGAAATTATTATTGAAACAACAAAAACATATTTATTATTTGCAAGTATGTTATTTCAAATACATAAATATGATAAAGAAAAAGATACAGTATTAGATATATTTATAAAATATAAAAAAAAGACTGAGCCTATTTTAGAGGATATTTATGAATAATTTTATAAATGATATTGAAATTGTAAAATACAAATGTTTTCACTCATTTAAAGTCAATGGATTTAAAAGAGTTAATTTAATTGGTGGTATAAACAATGTAGGGAAAACTTCATTTATGGAAGCTTGTTTAATTTGTAGTGCTGAATTTCCAGGGGATATTTATAATAGATTAAGAGAAATTAAAACACATAGAAATTTAATTAATAATATACTGGTGCGAACTGAACGCCAAGAAGATATTCAAAAACTTATAATTGAAAATCATGAGTTAAATTTAAAATGTAATAAAGAAGATGTATATATCAAATTTGAAGAGGATATGTACAGTATAAAAGTAATCTCTAAACCATTAATGAATATTGACTACACTAAACTTTTTAATACATTAGATCAAAATATACAATACTCTTTTATGTCATTTTCATTAAGTTACATATCAGCTTTTTCAGACTTTAATGAAATGTACAACATGGCGATTAGTAAGTTAAAATTAGATAATAAATTAGATCTCTTAAATGAATATTTGAATAAAATGTTTGATATTTCTAAAATTGATACCATTAATGATGAGCCATATCTAATGATAGATAGTTGGATAAAACTATCAGAAACAGGTCAAGGTATTAAAACATTTATTAATATTATTTTTTCTATGTTTATTTTAGAAAATAGAACATTATTTATTGATGAGATAGAAAATGGAATCCATTATAGTTTATTTGATGATTTTTGGGAAATTATTTTAAAATTGTCAAAAGATAGAAATATACAAGTTTTTGCTACAACACATTCAAAAGAGTGTATAGAGTCTTATAATAGAGTATCGTTAAAGTTAAATGATGTTGATACAGTATATTTTGAAATGGGAAAAAATAAAAAAACTAAGAAAATATTTATGAGAAACCTAGATAATGAGCAATTAGACTATGAGCTAACTCACCATGGAAGATATAGAGGTGAGTAACATATTAATAGTAGAAAGTGAAAATGACAAATTTTTTATAGAAGCACTTATCGCTCATATAGATATTAATGTTGAAGTTGGAAATCCAATATGTACAATAGATGAATATAATTGTATGGGTGGAATGGGAAAATTAAAAAACAAGCTTGAAGAGTTAAAATCAAGACTTCTAAAAGGTGATGAAATAAATCAAGTTGGAATTATTTTTGATGCTGATAAGGTTGGAATAGATGAGCGAACAAAACAGATAAATATTATTAAAGATACTGTATTTGCAAGTGATGAATTAGACTTAAAAATATTTATCATGAATATTGATGGTAACGGAGAGTTGGAAACACTTTTAAGAGAAATAAAATCAATAGATTCCCCCATTGCAGATTGTCTTGAATCTTGGCAAGAATGTTTAAAAGATAAAAAATTAAATAAAAAAGAATTTGATAAACTATGGATACAAATATATCAAAGATATGATGGCTGTAATAAAGATGATAAAAAACAAGCTGGAAGAAAATGTAACAACGAATCTTCATTAAAAGATAAATCAATTTATAATTTTGATAAAGACCTTACGGAACTAGTAAAATTAAAAGCATTTTTAGAAAGCTTTCGGGATTAAGTATTCTTGACATAAAATACACAACAAAACATAGTAGCCAATAAGTAGCCTAGCGGCGACTTATTGGCTATATTCGACCGTTATATGAAGCCTAACGGCAAGAAATCCATCCATTTCATGACAATTTGACATATTTTTAAGCCTAAAGAATAAAACCTGATATAACTCCAACATGTCTAAGATTCAGACTTTATCAGATGATACTAAATCCTATAAACCTAAATACGAGATGCAAGATATATTTAAACTCTACGGAGATGACTATATCGCTAGAAATAAACTAAATTCTATGCAACTTAAAGCTATACAAGACATATCTACATGTAGAACTTTATACTACCCCAATAAGTCAAGACAACATTTCCAAATTCCTTATTCACCTCTAACCTGTAACTTTATGAAACAGCTACTACATTTTCAGTATAGTTCTCATCATTTATTTGTAAACTCTCCAAGTAAACATTTATTGGTTTTTTATAGTTCAGTGTTTCATGAAATCTTTTATAATTGTAGAAGTCCATATAATCCGATACATCCTCTTTTAGTTCCTTAATTGTGTTGTACTGATTTAGATAAATTCTTTCAACTTTAGCACTTCTCCAGAACCTCTCAATACAAATATTATCAGTAGCTCTACCTTTACCATCCATTGAGATAGTAATGCCATTATCTTTAAGTGTTTGGGTGTGAATATAGCTAGTATATTGACTCCCTTGATCAGTATTAAATATCTCTGGTTTTTCATATTTAAGAAGTGCTTCATTGAGTACTCCCATAACAAGGTCAGTGTCCATTGTATTGGATATTTTCCATGAAAGAACAGCTTTAGAGTACCAATCAATGATAGCTGCAAGATAAACCATGCCACCATTGATTTTAATATAGGTAATATCTGTACTCCATACTTGATTAGCTCTTGTAATATTTATCCCTCTAAGCTTATAGGAGAACTTAGGATGTTGTATATTAGCTAGAGTTAAGGAAATAGGCTCTCTTACAGCTAGTATAGCCTTTAATCCTAACTCTTTGCGATAACTCTGCACTGTGTTTAAACTTACACTGAAACCATTCTCTAGTAACTGGTAATGCACCTTCTTAGCTCCATATATTGGTATCTCTTCAAAGATAGATTTTATCTCCTCCTTGATGGTTTCTTTATGTTCGCTGACTACAGGTATATAGTAAAGCGAACTTCTACTAATATCTAGTATTGCACACTGTTGTACTACGGATAATCTCTTTAACTCGAAATTTATCATAGCCTTTTTACTAGATAAGTCCGAGCTTCTCAGCTTTCCCCGCATCCAGTTATTCTCCACTGTTAATTGTCCTACTGTTTTTGCGTATTCATCTATTTTTTCTTGAAGTTTTTTAGTTTCATCTTTATACTCTTTTACAACTTTGGAAGGTTCCATTGCCATCTCTGCATTCTCTAAAAATAGCTTCTTCCAGTTTTTGAGATTATTGGGTGTAATACCATTATCTTTCGCTATTTCGATAAGAGTTCTTTCCTCTTTAAGAAGCTCTAAAACCAATTTTGTTTTTAGCTCTGTTGAATAAGTTGTCCGTTTTCTGCTCATCTTTCTACCCTCACTTTATTATTCTTATTTTATCGTATATGAAATAAAAACTTTTGAAATGTTGTTTGGTTTTCTTGGGGTAGTATATAGGTGAGCTTGATGAGACATTTAGTTATGGCTTTGATGCTTTAAATACACAAAAAAACTCTTAAAAAGGCATCTGGTAGCGGTTCAAAGTTTATAGCAAAAGTAAAAAAGAATCAAAAAACTTTACTGTCGCTAGCTAAAGAGATAGAGGAAGCTTCTTCTATCGATTCAAGTTTTCAAATGGAAATTAAACAATCAAATGATTTCATACAAAGAAATATATATGTGTATCAAAACTGTATATATCCATGGGATGGTGTTTTTATTCATTCAGTAATCAGAGTTGATAAAATTGTTAATTGCAAAGAGACAAAGACACATTACTATATCTCAAATGATACAGATAGTGCAGAATCATTTTTGCAAAAGATACTCCAAGAGTGGAGTGTTGAGACAATGCACTTTTATAAAGATACAGCACTTAATAGACTTCTCCTAAAACCTTTTTCAATATTTGGATATATGTCCCTACGCAGTTACTTTAATTTAAAATATAAGAGTAATTTCAATATTACTAAAATTTAATCTTGCTAAATCCTATAAATAGGTATCTAAAGTGAGGTATTACTATGAGCTTTTAGGAGAAGTCCAATGAAGATAGATGCAAAATTAATAAAGGTGCATTTAGTTTTTCAATTTTAAGAAGTATTGTAATCAATATTCTTCATCTTAATAAAGTTCAAAATATAGGTAGAAAAATTGTTGATACAACTCAAAATTTAGCTGAGGCTTTGATGCTCTTCTCTATGGTAAGATTGGAATATGGGTTTATTAAGGATTGTTTAGTATTGGAATAGGCTAATAACATTAGCACCCCAATCCATTAATAACTAGAAATTAAAAGTGGAATAATTATTGCTTGCTTTTGAGAAAAATAAGGTGATAAGAAAATGGCAATAAAAGCAAGAGATAAATTAGCACAAAAGCGTTCAAGAAAAGGCTATGCAAAAATAGCTGAATCAAATAAACTTTTAGAGTTACTATCAAGAGTTCCAGACCATCGTAAAGGTCAAGGTAAACGGCATAAATTAGAACATATCTTATATCTAGCTATATTAGCTGGACTAATGGGAGCTACAGATTACAAACAAATTTCTATTTGGATAGATAAACATGTTCAAAAAGAAGAAGTAAAAAAACTTCTAGGTGTAGAATTTATAATAACACCAAAAAGAAGTGCTGTCTCAGATATACTTGCAAAAGTTGATAGTGAGGCAGTTGAACTTTTGTTCAGAGAATGGATAAGAATTTATGTCGATACTACAGGAAAACATCTAAGCGTAGATGGTAAAGTGATGAATGGTAGTAGATATAAAGACCAAAAGGCTATACAAGTTGTTGGTGCAGTTCTATCAGAGATAGGTGTAGTTATTGCTCATCAAAAAATTGCAGAGAAATCAAATGAAATACCTGCTTTACAAGCTATGATAGCAGAGCTTGGAGATGAATTTCTCTTTACCTTTGATGCGATGAACACACAAAAAAACTCTTGATTCTATTGAGCAAAGTGGTTCAAAGTATATTGCTAAAGTTAAAGATAACCAAAAAACACTTCTTGATAAAATAGATGAAATATCAAGAGAGATAAAACCATCAAGCACTTATAAAGCTAAACCAATCCAGCAATCTAATGAGCGGATAAATAGAGAGGTATTTGTATATCAACCAACTACTTTTTATCATAATGAAATTACCCATGTTCGCTCAATCATAAAAACTATTAAAAAAATACACAAGACAAACCATAAAACAGGAGAAGTAACAAACAGCACTAGTATTCAGTTCTGTATAGCAAATTTTCGTGAAAATGCGGAGTTCTTTCATGATAAAATTTTACTCCATTGGAAGGTAGAAACAATGCACCAATACAAAGATAATACACTTTTAGAAGATGACCATAATGCTCATCTAAATCCATTTTTAATGACAATTATCAGAAGCATTATTTTAAATATCTTGCACCTAAATGGTACAAAATCTATACAAGAACAACTCATTAACAATAGATGGGATTTAGATGACTCTATCGCTCAACTCTTGAAATTTAGTTTTTAGTGGATTGTGGTGTAACATTAGTACTTTTTATGGCTGTGAAGATTACAAGGTTTCGATACTAAAATCTAAGTCTTTAGAAACTATTAGAAACTACACCCCCTACTAAACCACCCCTAAAACTACACCCCTGTGATTGAATATCCACTATTTTCCTCGTTCCCACCGAGAGAGACTGTGGTTATTTCACAGTCTCTCCAAAGGTGGAATGCATAGATACATTAAATAAGATGATAAATTCCATCTCAGGAGAGATGGAACAAGAGAAGTTGTAAGTGGAAGGTAAAAGGAGAATCAGAAATACAGTGGATGTCGCTAAATGATATCAAAAATGGATTTACTAGTAAAACATGATAAAAGGATAAAAATGGGTACATTAAATGTCAAGGTTGTAGGAAGTAGTGGAAACGGTGTTAAAGCAAAAATAGGCGGACTAGGATACACCCCTGTGCATAAATCTCCACTTTTAAAATATGGGGATAATATACCAATAAAAACAGAAAGTAAAAAATAAAATGAACCCAATAAAAATAACTCTAGCAATAATAATAAGTGCCTAACAAAAATTAATGTCATATTTTGAACCAAAGAAATTAAGCATAAGTAGTAGGATAGAAATAACTTCAATTAATAGGATTATCTTCTATGTTGAAATTAACTTAACCCTAGTCGTGTAACCAAGTCAAATTCATATTAAATCTAAACCTTTTTAATGATCTTAGTTTTGAAATTATTTGAGGTCTATTACTTATCATACTGTTCATATAGCAACTTTCATTCCTACTTTTATGTCATTTATTTTTCTTAAACACTTACACAAAAAAATCAAAATAAAAGAGAAGCTTCAGCTCGCATATGTCTTGAACATATCAATGCTAAATTAAAGACTTTTCAAATCCTTAAACAAAAATATCGTAACCGTAGAAAAAGGTTCAATCTTCGCTTCAATCTGATATGTGGATTAGTTAATTCTGACCGTGGATTTGAGCTTGGAAGAAAATGAGTTTTGCAAGAAGTCTATTAAGTCAAAGATTATGATATTATGTTTGGATATGACACAGAATCAGAATTCAAGATGTATTAAAATTGTTGAAAAAAGTATAATTCAATATTAATAAAGTTATGAAATGGTTTGAGAAGTATGAAAAAAATAATTAATGTTATATCTTTTTTAAGCTTAAAACTATTTAATTAAGGGCTACTATGGATGAAATGTACGACATGAGTATTATAACACACTACTATAGTGTTATAGGGATTTTGATTGTAATTTTACTAAACTTTTTGATGCTTATTAGAGCTAAAACAAGAGTGGATTATCAAAGAAAAATGAGTTTATTTACTCCTATAGGTTCTATTGCTATAGGTGGAGTTATTTTTACAGGTATAGTTATGATGGCCGCAAAACACTTAGAATTTAGTGTTGAAAATATCATTATGATAATCTTTTCTGTAGCTATAATTATTTTAGAAGTTAAAAGAGTGAAAACTCTCAAGTATTTAAAATCTGATTTAGAAGCATATAAAAAATATGCAAGTGTTCTACTGAGTATAGAAGTATTTTTAACACTGAGTATCTCTGCTTGGATGTTGTTTTGATATATCTTTTACTCGATGATACCCCAAGTGAATATTTGAGTTTAAAGGGAGAGCATTTTAAGTATTTAGTAAAAGTGAGACGACATAGCTTAGGGGATAAGATTAGTTTTCGCTCTAAAAAAAGTATGGATACTTTATATGAGTACAAGATAATATCTATAGAAAATAGAAGTTTAGAGCTAAAACAAATTTCATCCCAAGATAAAAGTGTCAAAGCAAAAAAAAAGCTCCATATAGGCTGGTGTATCATTGATATAAAGTCTATAGAAAAAATACTAGCATCATTGAGTGAGATAGGTGTGAGTAAAATCTCTTTTATACATTGTGATAGAAGCCAAAATAATTTTAAACTTGATTTTGAGAGATTTAATAGAATCTTACAAAATTCTATGCAACAATCTGGAAGAAGCACTCATATAGAGTTTGATAGCTATGAGAATATACAATGTTTTATGCGAGAGTTTCCACAAACAAAAATTTTTGATTTTACAAATAAAACTGTAGATGCTTATTCTACACTAGAGACAGTACTCATCGGATGTGAAGGTGGATTTTCGCAAAAAGAGAAGTACTACTTAGTTGATGAAGATGTATTTGCACTCGATACTCCAATGGTTTTGCGTTCTGAATCAGCAGTACTAGCAGTTGCGAGTAAAATATTACTTTAAAGTTGATTTAGATATAATCCTACTTCACAAAATCTGCACCCATACGGATTTAAAAATATATAGCCCTTCGCACACAAGACGATAGGCAAAAGGCAAAAAAATGAGAAAAGATTTACACCCAGAATTTGTAACTTGCGCAGTAACATGTGCATGTGGAAATAGCTTTGAGAACAAAGCAACTCAAGACACACTAAAAATTGACATCTGTTCTGAATGTCACCCTTTCTTTACAGGAAGTGAGAGAATGGTTGATACTGCTGGTAGAATCGAGAAATTTAACGCTCGTTACGGTAAAAAATAGTAAGACCTTGTTAAGTCTAGTTCCAACTCCCATTGGAAACATAGGCGACATGTCACTTAGGGCTATAGAGCTTCTAAGTGATGCTGATATACTCCTTTGCGAAGATACTCGTGTTACAAAAAAACTCATTCATATTTTAAAAGAGCGTTATAGCACTATTTTTAAAGAAAATCAAAAGTTTATCTCCCTACATTCACATAATGAAAAATCTTTTGTAGAAGAACTAGAACGCTCTTTTTTTGAAGAAAATATTGTTTATGTGAGTGATGCTGGAATGCCCGGAGTAAGTGACCCTGGACAGATTTTAGTTCGTTACGCAATTGATAATAATATAAAGTATGATGTCCTCCCTGGAGCAAATGCACTTTTAACTGCTTTTGTAGCGAGTGGTTTTGTTGAAACTAAAATGCTTTTTTTCGGTTTTTTAGATCATAAAGGTGATTCTCGTAGTGCTGGTTTACAAGAAGCTTTACACAATGGTTTTACAACTATCTTGTATGAATCTCCTCATCGTTTGGAAAAGCTCTTACTTGAGATTAAAATAGCATCACCAAGAAGAGAAATATTTTTAGCAAAAGAACTTACAAAAAAATTTCAACGATATATTCATGGAACAGCCCAAGAAGTTTTACAAAAACTTGATAAAAACTTTAAAGGTGAGTGGGTAGTGGTCCTAAGGGCATCAAAGAAGCATAAAATATCAGCAATTAGCGAAAATGATGTTTTATCACTTGATTTACCAAAGAAAGTGCAAGCAAAACTTATTTGTAAAATTACTTCAGAAAACACCAAAGAGTGCTATAACAGACTCTTATCTTTATAAAATTTTATAAATTGCCTTATTTTAACTTTTTTTAGCTAGAATTACTCTCATGTTAATCTATGCAAAACAACCAATATATTATTTAATAAACAAATATCCTCAGATGATTAAAATTCTGTACCTTGCAAAAGAGATAGAGAAGAAAGAATATTCTCGTTTGATGAAAATGGGCTTTGAAGTGAAGCGTATTCCAAATGAGGCAGCACAAAAGATGTGTAAAAATGCTTCACATCAAGGTTTCTTGGCAGAGGTAAGTGACTATAAACCGTACACATATCAATTGTTTTTATCAAAAAAGTTCGTCTTAGTTTTATCAGGACTAACGGATGTTGGAAATATTGGAGCGATTGTGCGTTCAGCTTATGCCCTTGGCGTTGATGCTATTATCGCTTGTGGTGTAAAACAATTGCCATTTGATGGTATTACACGCTCAAGCACAGGGGCTTTATTTGATATGCCATTTGCTATAGAGCAAAATGTACATGATGTTTTAAATGATTTTAAAATGTCAGGTTTTACTATTTATGGAGCTACGATGGGTGCAAAAGATATACGAGATGTGAAAGTAGTTGAAAAAAGAGTATTGGTTTTAGGAAGTGAAGGTGAGGGTTTAAGTTCACGTGTCATTTCAAAATTAGATGAAGTTGTAAGTATTCAAATGGCACATGAGTTTGATTCATTAAATGTAAGTGTGGCCGCTGCAATTTTAATGGATAGAATGAGAGGGAGTAATTAATGAACGATAATTTGCAGGTACTAAGAGAGATTGGCGCACAAAAGATACATAGTGACACTCATATATCAAGAGAGTTTGTACAAGCCTTAATTCACGAATCATTTGAGGATTTACAAAGTGTACAATTCTTTGGTTTTGTGTCTATTATTGAGAAAACATATGGACTTGATTTAGAAGAGTTAAAAGTAAAAGCGAGAGCATATTTTTATGATGAGGATAGTAAGTCCAAAGAAGAAAAAAAAATATTTGTTGTAGCAAAAAAGAAGAAAAATAATATAGTTCTTTCTATGTTTCTTATATTTTTAGTATTTTTATTTTTTTTGTATTATTTATTTGTCTATGTCAATTCACTTGAAGAGACGGCTGTAGTAATTGATAATACAAAAATAGAAAATGCTCAAAAAAATTTAGAAATATTTCCTAGAAAGAATCTACTTCTTTTTAAGGATGAAAATCAAAGTAATGAGATACTTCTTGAAGATAATAATATTACAGAGGAAATGCTCGGACTCAAAGAACTCGATATAAATATAAGCGAACAAAAAATCGAAAAAATAAAGGCGTTAAAAGTAGTACGTTCATTAAAAATTTTATTAAAACGTAAACTTTGGGTAGGATATATCAATATCGAGACAAAGAAAAGGTATGGCAAAATTTTTAAAGAAAACTTTTCCCTAGATACTAGTAAAGATTGGCTACTTTTATTTGGTAAAGGCACTGCAAAATTAGAAATTAATGGTGAAATAAAAAAGTTTTCATCTCAACAAAGTATGCGATTTAAATATGTAGCTGGGAAGTTCAAAAAGATAACAGTTCGAGAGTTTAAACTTTTAAACAAAGGTAGTAAATGGTAAAGATACTGAGTGTATTTTTATTTTTAACTACCTTACTTTTATCACAAAAATTAGAACTAGATAGCTTATTGACAATTAAGATAAAAACATTTGTTAATGAAAAATCATTCAATAAAAATAAAGAATTTATAAAGTTAATATTTTCACCAGAAAAAAACTTTTATCAACAAAAGAGAGTTGATATTGTTAAGGTGGTACAAACTTTAAAAGAAAATGGTCTTTTAAACCTTTTTTTTAAAAAACCTCAAGAATTAAATTTAAGTTTTAAAACAAGTGCATTCCCATTATTTTTTGTAAAAATAATGGGGGATACTTTGAGAAATATGGGTTATTATCGATATGTCACAACAGAGTCTCACCTCGATTCAAGTAAATTTACTTGGAGTATATCTTTAAAATCTGAATATGCAACAGATCCATTAATCTTGCAAGAAGAACTAAAAAAAAGTGGTGCAAGTATCATAGATATAGTAAAACATTCTGATACTGCATGGGAATACAGCATAGATACAAGTTCTGCTTATCTTAATGTGCCAATCTTAGTAGAAAAAGAAGAATTTAAATTAAAAAGATCTCTATATGCACATTGGTTGGATGTTCAAAAAATAAGTAACCTTCGAATTAAGAGTTCTTATAGAGATAGATGGTATCCTGAGATAAGTTATTATAATCAGTATTTACATCTATTAGAAGTGATAAAAAAAGATAAAATCACAAGAACATTATTTCTCGTAATGCCTAATAATGCAAAATATATAAAAATTGCAGATATGTACACACTTAAAAATGTGAGGGATAAGTTAGTATTAGAGCCAAGTGGTTCAAGATAATAAATAAAGTAAAGGCTAAATAAATATGTTTGATGAAATTCAATTTGACAAAATGAAAAGACTACCAAAGTATGTTTTTGCTGAGGTTAATGAATTGAAAATGAAAGAGCGTCGAGCGGGTGCTGATGTTATTGACTTTTCTATGGGAAATCCTGATGGTGACACACCTGAACATATTCGTGCTAAACTCGTAGAATCAGCTGAAAAAACTAAAACACATGGCTATTCAGTTTCAAAAGGTATACCAAAATTATTAAAAGCAATTGCTGATTGGTATGAAAGAAGATACGACTGTATTTTAGACCCTGAGACTGAATGTGTAGCCACTATGGGTTCAAAAGAGGGTTATGCACATCTAACTTATGCGATAACAAATCCTGGAGATGTAGCTGTTGTTCCAGACCCAACATATCCAATCCATGAGTTTTCTTTTATCTTAGCAGGTGGAAGTGTTGTAAAGTTTGGTATAGAATTTGATGAAAAATATAGACTCAATGAAGATAAATTTTTTGAAGATTTAGACCGTGTTTTTAAAGAGTCTTCACCACAACCAAAATATGTTTTAGTAAATTTTCCTCACAATCCCACAACAGTAACTGTTACACAAGACTTTTATGTTCGTTTAGTTGCGATGGCAAAAGAGAAAAGGTTTTATATCATTTCAGATATTGCTTATGGTGATATTACTTTTGATGGTTATGTAACACCTTCTATCATGAGTGTAGAGGGAGCTAAAGATGTGGCAGTAGAGTCATTCACACTCTCTAAATCTTATAATATGGCTGGTTGGCGGGTAGGTTTCTTTGTTGGAAATACTAAACTCATAGGTGCCCTGCAAAAGATAAAGTCGTGGTTAGATTATGGAATGTTTACCCCTATCCAAGTTGCAGCTACCGTTGCCCTCAATGGAGATCAGCAATGTGTCCGTGATATTACTGAAAAATACAACCATCGCCAAGGTGTTTTTATAGAGAGTTTTGAGAGAGCTGGTTGGAAGATTCAAAAAAATGAAGCAAGTATGTTTATTTGGGCAAAAATACCCCAATGTGTAGAACATCTAGGCTCATTAAAGTTTTCAAAAAGACTTCTTGTTGAAGCTGGTGTTTGTGTTGCTCCTGGAATTGGTTTTGGTGCTTATGGAGAGGGTTATGTTCGTATAGCACTTATAGAAAATGACAACAGAATCCGTCAAGCGGCTAAAAATGTAAAAGCATTTTTGAAAAAAGTTCAAGAAGAAGAAAAAAATAGGAATAAGGCGAGGTGTTCAGAGATATAAATGCTTAATGATTATTCTTGCAAGTATATTTTTCAGTAAATCGATTTACCTAATTCTTAATTCACCCTAATCCATTAATAACAAAAGTATAAAAAAGGAACAATTATTGCTTTAGTTACAGAAAAACAAAGTGATAAGAAAATGGCAATAAAAGCAAGAGATAAATTAGCACAAAAGCGTTCAAGAAAAGGCTATGCAAAAATAGCTGAATCAAATAAACTTTTAGAGTTACTATCAAGAGTTCCAGACCATCGTAAAGGTCAAGGTAAACGGCATAAATTAGAACATATCTTATATCTAGCTATATTAGCTGGACTAATGGGAGCTACAGATTACAAACAAATTTCTATTTGGATAGATAAACATGTTCAAAAAGAAGAAGTAAAAAAACTTCTAGGTGTAGAATTTATAATAACACCAAAAAGAAGTGCTGTCTCAGATATACTTGCAAAAGTTGATAGTGAGGCAGTTGAACTTTTGTTCAGAGAATGGATAAGAATTTATGTCGATACTACAGGAAAACATCTAAGCGTAGATGGTAAAGTGATGAATGGTAGTAGATATAAAGACCAAAAGGCTATACAATTTGTTGGTGCAGTTCTATCAGAGATAGGTGTAGTTATTGCTCATCAAAAAATTGCAGAGAAATCAAATGAAATACCTGAATTTCTCTTTACCTTTGATGCGATGAACACACAAAAAAACTCTTGATTCTATTGAGCAGAGTGGTTCAAAATATATTGCTAAAGTTAAAGGTAACCAAAAAACACTTCTTGATAAAATAAATGAAATATCAAGAGAGATAAAACCATCAAGCACTTATAAAGCTAAACCAATCCAGCAATCTAATAGACTTCTTGCAAAACTCCTCTATACCTCAGAGAGCTAAGAAGGACTAAAATTGTGTAAAACAAATTTTTATTCCTAGCCTAAGCTAAGGGTAAAATATTTTTTTATGCAAGGTTAGTACGTACTGTCCCTTGCATAGGACACTTTATAGAGAGCCTTACTCAGCGTCAAAGAACCCCAACCGTAGCTTTGGCGACGCTTGAGAACATTTACTTTGATTAAAACTCTCTATAAAGTGCTAATGCATATAGGAGTTTTGCAAGAAGTCTAATGAGTGGATAAATAGAGAAGTATTTATATATGAAGCAACTACTTTTTATCATAATGAAATTACCCATGTTCGCTCAATCATAAAAACTATTAAAAAAATACACAACTGATGTTACGATAATCTAAATTCATAAAGTTTAAGAAGTGCTACAAATCTAAACAACTTGTAATTCTTCAACTTTTTGGTAGGCGACTTTGAGAGCCTCAATATATATTTTTTCCTAGCCTATTCCAATACTAAACAATCCTTAATAAACCCATATTCCAATCTTACCATAGAGAAGAGCATCAAAGCCTCAGCTAAATTTTGAGTTGTATCAACAATTTTTCTACCTATATTTTGAACTTTATTAAGATGAAGAATATTGATTACAATACTTCTTAAAATTGAAAAACTAAATGCACCTTTATTAATTTTGCATCTATCTTCATTAGACTTCTTGCAAAACTCCTATATACCACAGAGAGCTAAGAAGGACTAAAATTGTGTAAAACAAATTTTTATTCCTAGCCTAAGCTAAGGGTAAAATATTTTTTTGTGCAAGGTTAGTACTTACTATCCCTTCCATAGGACACTTTATAGAGAGCCTTACTCAGCGTTAAAGAACCCCAACCCTAGCTTTGGCTACGCTTGAGAACATTTACTTTGATTAAAACTCTCTATAAAGTGCTAAGCCATATAAGGAGTTTTGCAAGAAGTCTATTAAGTGCTGTATCTTTATAAAAGTGCATTGTCTCAACACTCCACTCTTGGAGTATCTTTTGCAAAAATGATTCTGCACTATCTGTATCATTTGAGATATAGTAGTGTGTCTTTGTCTCTTTGCAATTAACAATTTTATCAACTCTGATTACTGAATGAATAAAAACACCATCCCATGGATATATACAGTTTTGATACACATATATATTTCTTTGTATGAAATCATTTGATTAGACTTCTCCTAAAACCTTTTTCAATATTTGGATATATGTCCCTACGCAGTTACTTTAATTTAAAATATAAGAGTAATTTCAATATTACTAAAATATAATCTTGATAAAGCCTATAAAAAGGTATCTAAAGGGAGGTATTACTATGAGCTTTTAGGAGAAGTCCATTGTTTAATTTCCATTTGAAAACTTGAATCGATAGAAGAAGCTTCCTCTATCTCTTTAGCTAGCGACAGTAAAGTTTTTTGATTCTTTTTTACTTTTGCTATAAACTTTGAACCGCTACCAGATGCCTTTTTAAGAGTTTTTTTGTGTGTTTAAAGCATCAAAGCCATAACTAAATGTCTCATCAAGCTCACCTATTAGTTCTTGAAATGCTGGTATCTCATTAGACTTTTTTTCTATCTCTTTATGGGCAATAATTAATTTTGTTTCTGCTAAAACTGCAGATAAAACAGATACTGCATTATCTTTAGCATTTGCACTTCCTCTTAGAACTTTACCATCTACGGCTGCTACTGCATGTGCTGGTATATCTATAAAAATTCGTATCCATCTGCGGAAGGCTTTTTCTAATTCAATCTTATCAACTATTTCAAAAAAGTCATACACTCTTGATTTTCCTGGGGCTTTAAAAAATTCTACACCTAATAGTTTTTTTATCTCTTTTCGTTTACCGTTATTCTTCATCCATTGATGTATTTCAATTGGATTCTTTGCACCCATCAGAATTGCAATTACCGATAAATACATCATCATAGGTAAACTATATTGTCTCGCTTGTTCTCTTCCTTGCTCTGATATTTCCTCTTTAAAAATTTCTAATAATTTATTGCTCATTTCTGCCCCTTTTAGAGCTATAAGCAAATATTGTTCTTAGTATCGGAATGGGCTAATTTTTTCCTTAATGGCAAAGTGGTTCATTTTATAGTTTAATCGAAGTTTCTCAAGTTTTATAAAACCACGAACAGATAAATGTATATGATTTCTTTGTGATGTTTCAACTTTTGTTGGAGAGTGTTCTATTTTTAAATTTTGTTTTAAAGATTTATGATATTCCTCTATTTTCCACCGTCTTTTGTAGATTTCAAGTACCTGATTGAAAGATAAGTCTATATCATTAGTAACAAGATATAAATAAGTAGATTCGCCATCATCGCCGTTTTTGACCACTTGCTTGATAAGTCTTAGAGGTTTTTTATAAGCTTCAAGATATATCAACCGACTACTACCACCCTTTATATCTATGCTTGAGATATTAACATATTTTCCTTTATTTCTTTCTTCTAAAGTGAGTGCTATTTTTCTATTACTTTTTATTGGACATACAAACTTCTTGTTTAGTTCTTCTTCTATAAAAAGTAGATTCTTAATACTTGAAAACCATTTATCAAATAAAATATATTTATATTTCACTTCATTATTGTGATGTAAAATTTGAAGTTTATCTTGCATTATTTCATTTTTACTAAAGAGAGATTTTTTAATATTCTTCTGATGTTCCTCACTCCACTTATTTTCAGTTTTTGTGATAATTTCATATCCCAAAGGGATAGATATACCTGTAGCATCTGTATAATGAAAATTTAGCATTAAGATACCTTTTTGCATCTTTTGTGAGACATGGTCATAATGCCAGCAAACTACATCATTTACTGTCTAGTTTCACCACGTTATGGTTGCCCAATTCAATAATAAGCGATAGCTTAATAACATCATAGTAAAATATTTTTACCACAAAAGGATTAAAATAATGTCACAAGTCTATCACTCCAATGCTAGAACAAACCAGCATGTAAGACAAAGAATACAACAATCTGATTTAACAAATGTTGAATTATCAGATAACTGATGTTACGATAATCTAAACCTTCAAATTTACAAAAGGTGACATATTAAAAATAGATGGCATTAAAAATGCTTAAAATATATATGAAACAATTAGAAGATATGTACATAAATTTCGCAATCAGTTCATTTAGCAAGATCGAGATGACAAAACTTTCAAAAGTAACAGGTAATAGTGAGCCGACTGCATAATTAAAAAGTACTCATATATCTTATTTTTTCAAATATTTAAAAAAAATCCATCTTCAATAAAATTAGATTCAGTCATTTTTAGGAGCTTTTTTAGTCTATTAAAGCTCTTTAGCTCTATATTATTCATCTAACTACTTCTAATCTTTGTCTTATTTGTCTTTGTCCTAATAATAGACTTCTCCTAAAACCTTTTTCAATATTTGGATATATGTCCCTACTCAGTTACTTTAATTTAAAATATAAGAGTAATTTCAATATTACTAAAATATAATCTTTCTAAAGCCTATAAACAGGTATCTAAAGTGAGGTATTACTATGAGCTTTTAGGAGAAATCCAATCTAAGATTAGTAGCTATACAGGTAAGGGTGAAATTCATATTATTTCTAACGAGTCCTATAAATTTTGTAGTTGAGCCTTTCATCTGAGTTTTTATATCTGCAAACCTATGTTCAACTTTAGCTCTAATCTTATGTTTAGGTTTTTCATCTTTTCTTTGCTGCTTAATCTGTTCTTGGCTCAGAGTTTGTTTCTCTTTGAGACATACCATATTTTCTATATTTTCACTTTCTAAAAAAGTATCTATATCTTTTGAGTTATATGCTTTATTAGCATAAAGAGCTTTCATTCCATCTATATCTTTTACAAATGTTTTTACTGTGTCTATATCGTGAGTATTTGCGAAGGTGGTTTGTTCAGAGATCTGATGTTACGATAATCTAAACCTTCAAATTTACAAAAGGTGACATATTAAAAATAGATGGCATTAAAAATGCTTAAAATATATATAAAGCAATTAGAAGATATGTACATAAATTTCGCAATCAGTTCATTTAGCAAGATAGAGATGACAAAACTTTCAAAAGTAACAGGTAATAGTCATGATGTTTTCACAAAGCATCTACTATTAAATGATTCTCTTGATGATGAAAAGACTTTGTGGAAATCAATAAAACCATTTTTAAGAGATTATGAGAATGAAGACAATGCTTGTATTATTATCGATGATATGCTTATGCATAAGCCTTGGAGTAAAGTAAATGATGTAGTTTGCTGGCATTATGACCATGTGTCACAAAAGATGCAAAAAGGTATCTTAATTCTAAATTTTCATTATACAGATGCTACAGGTATATCTATCCCTTTGGGATATGAAATTATCACAAAAACTGAAAATAAATGGAGTGAGGAACATCAGAAGAATATTAAAAAATCTCTCTTTAGTAAAAATGAAATAATGCAAGATAAACTTCAAATTTTACATCACAATAATGAAGTGAAATATAAATATATTTTATTTGATAAATGGTTTTCAAGTATTAAGAATCTACTTTTTATAGAAGAAGAACTAAACAAGAAGTTTGTATGTCCAATAAAAAGTAATAGAAAAATAGCACTCACTTTAGAAGAAAGAAATAAAGGAAAATATGTTAATATCTCAAGCATAGATATAAAGGGTGGTAGTAGTCGGTTGATATATCTTGAAGCTTATAAAAAACCTCTAAGACTTATCAAGCAAGTGGTCAAAAACGGTGATGATGGCGAATCTACTTATTTATATCTTGTTACTAATGATATAGACTTATCTTTCAATCAGGTACTTGAAATCTACAAAAGACGGTGGAAAATAGAGGAATATCATAAATCTTTAAAACAAAATTTAAAAATAGAACACTCTCCAACAAAACTTGAAACATCACAAAGAAATCATATACATTTATCTGTTCGTGGTTTTATAAAACTTGAGAAACTTCGATTAAACTATAAAATGAACCACTTTGCCATTAAGGAAAAAATATATATTGAGGCTCTCAAAGTCGCCTACCAAAAAGTTGAAGAATTACAAGTTGCTTAGATTTGTAGCACTTCTTAAACTTTATGAATTTAGATTATCGTAACATCAGTAGATTAGTTAATTTTGACCGTGGATTTGAGCTTGGAAGAAAATGAGTTTTGCAAGAAGTCTACTAAACTCTTGAAGTTTTATTTTCAATTGATTCTGATGTCTATTATTCACACATTGTTATAAGTTGTGAATAAACTAAACTTTAGTGAAAATAAGTTTACTAATTTTTTTACTTTTTAAGATTAAATTTATATAAATTTTTACTTAAAATTTTATTTTATAAATAAGCCAAACTACCTATATTAGGGCTTTAAATGGGATAGAGTATTTTAAATCCCCTTGTAGCTTATGTTTACTAATATACTTCAAAAAGTTATTCACAATGATATTTTTTTAAACTCCTATATTTAGGGCTTTTCTTAAAATATTAGACTTCTTGGAAATTAATAATCATACTTTTTTCAATCTCTTTAAAAAAATCTACCTTTGACTTGAAATGATAATCTTGATTATATAAATTAAATTCTAATTCATTAGCATGAAGTAAAAGTCTTGTTGCCCCACTCTTTTTTATTCTATCCGCGGGTGATAATACTCGATCTAAATACTTTACCATATCTTCTTCACTTTGAGCGTAGATAGGATCACCAACTATTGGATGTTTCACGTGAAACAAATGAACTCGTATCTGATGCTGTCTTCCTGTATAAGGTGAGCATTCTACTAAAGTCATATCTGTCTTAGGAAAATACTCTAAGGCTTTAAAATCCGTCTTAGACGATTTTCCAGTTTTATCCACATGCACTTGCATCCTTAGTATTGTACTCTGTGAACGAGATCTTAAAAGAGGAGCTTGCACACAAAGTTCTCCTTTAAACTCTCCATGAACTAAAGCAAGATATTTTTTTTTCATCTCTCTTTCTTGAAACATCATCTTAATCTCTCTTTCACTTACTTTGTTTCTAGCACAAAGCACAAGTCCACTTGTTTCTTTATCTATTCTATGTGCTATGTTTGCATCTCTTCCAAACTGATATTTGAGTTCATCTATTAAAGAATACGGTGTCTCTTTAGTTTGTGGATGAATGAGTACTCCGCTTGGCTTGTCAAATAAAACAAACTCTTTATCTACATGGTTGGGGACTAAACCTTTTGTAATAGCTTCAAAGTAAATAAATTCTATCTCACCTTCAATCTCCCCTGCAGTTTTTAGCATCGCTTCTCCACCAACAAGCACTCTTCCTTTTGAGATAAATCTTTGTGCTTCTCTTTGTGTATATCCTAATTCGTTTATGATAAAAAGCACTGCTTTTTGCTTTTCTTTAACAAAGATTTTCTTCTTAACAAATGGCAAAATTTAATTCCTTTTTAATCAATTATTTACTAAAAATTCTGTAAAATTACTGACTTGATTATGCGAATTTTAGCATAATAATACTCATAAGGTTAATAAATGATAGATAGATATTCACGAGAAGAGATGGCATCAAAATGGACTTACCAAGCAAAATACCAAGCATGGTTAGATGTAGAAAAAGCAGTTGTTAAAGCATGGGCTAGATTAGGGAAAATTCCTCAAGATGATGCAGACAAGATTGTAGCTAATGCAGGTTTTGATATAAAACGTATAGATGAGATTGAGGCAGTTACTAGACATGACCTTATAGCCTTTACAACTTCGGTATCTGAAACCTTAGGTGATGAGTCAAGATGGTTCCATTACGGAATGACATCTTCGGACACTGTTGATACAGCAGTAGCACTCCAGATGAAAGATTCTTTAGAGTTAGTCATTAAAGATGTTAAGATGATTATGGAGTCTATAAAAAAACGGGCTCAAGAGCATAAAATGACTTTAATGGTTGGTCGTTCTCATGGTATTCATGGTGAGCCTATTACATTTGGTCTTGTCTTATGTGTTTGGTATGATGAGATGGCTAGACACTTAGAGAACTTAGAACAAACTATGGATGTTATCTGTGTTGGTCAAGTAAGTGGAGCAATGGGAAATTTTGCTCATGCACCTTTAGAACTTGAAGAATATACTTGTGAAGACTTAGGTCTAAAACCAGCACCAGCATCTAGCCAAGTTATTCAGCGTGATAGATATGCAAGACTAGCAACTGCCTTAGCATTACTCGCTTCAAGCATTGAAAAATTTGCGGTTCAAGTTCGTCATTGGCAAAGAACAGAAGTATATGAATGTGAAGAGTTTTTTGCAAAAGGGCAAAAAGGTTCATCTGCAATGCCTCATAAACGAAATCCAATCCTAACAGAAAACATAACTGGACTAGCTAGAATGATAAGAGCTTATGCAGTACCTGCTATGGAAAATGTTGCCCTTTGGCATGAAAGAGATATTAGCCACTCTTCAACTGAAAGATTTTGGTTACCTGATGCTTTTATTACTACAGACTTTATGCTTCATCGTATGGATAATGTTATTGCAAATCTAACAGTTTATCCTGAAAATATGATGAAGAATCTAAACCTAACAGGGGGACTAGTTTTCTCTCAGCGTGTTTTACTTGAACTTCCAATCCAAGGTGTTTCACGTGAAGATGCTTATAGAATCGTACAAAGAAATGCTATGAAAGTTTGGGAAGAGATTCAAGCTGGTCGTGCCACTACAGATGAAAATGGTGAATCCCTTTATCTTAATCATTTGTTAGCCGATGAAGAATTAAGAAAGTCATTAAGTGAAGAACAAATTCGTGAATGTTTTAACTACGATTACTATACAAAAAATGTAGATAATATTTTTGCTAGAGTTTTTAAATAAATTCATAAGCATTCAATAGGAAAATAAATGATAACAATTATAAAACGCAATGGAAGAACCGAACCATTAGACATAAGTAAAATTCAAAAATATACATCTGCAGCTGTAAAAGATTTAACTAACGTATCTCAAAGTGAGTTAGAAGTTGATGCACAAATTTTATTTCGTGATGGGATAACATCTCAAGAGATACAACAAACACTTATTAAAACTGCGGTTGATAAGATTGACATAGATGCTCCTAACTGGACCTTTGTTGCTTCAAGACTTTTTATGTTTAATCTTTACCATCAAGTGAATAGTTTTACTGGCTACTCATCATTGGAAAAATATTTTAAACGAGGGGAGAAAGAGGGTCGATTGATGTTAGGTTTAGCACAACTGTATGATCTTGAAAAACTTGATACTTACATCAAACCAGAACGAGATATGCTATTTAATTACCTTGGTGTTAAAACACTCTATGATAGGTATCTCATTAAAGATAGAGATTCTAAGCCCATAGAACTCCCTCAACACATGTTTATGGCTATCTCTATGTTCTTAGCTCAAAGAGAAGAAAATCGTGAGGAGTGGGCTATAAAGTTCTACAACATGATTTCTCAGTTTCAAGTGATGTTAGCAACGCCAACTCTCTCAAATGCGAGAACAACTAGGCATCAACTTTCATCTTGTTATATCGGTTCAACTCCAGATAATATAGAGGGTATATTTGACTCATACCAAGAGATTGCTATGCTTTCTAAGTTTGGTGGAGGGATTGGATGGGACTGGACAGGTATCAGAAGTATGGGTTCATTCATAGATGGACATAAAAATGCAGCTGGTGGCACGGTACCCTTTTTAAAGATAACAAATGACATTGCAATAGCAGTAGATCAATTAGGGACTAGAAAAGGTGCTATCGCTGTTTATATGGAACCATGGCACATAGACATTAATGACTTTTTAGATTTAAAGAAAAACTCTGGTGAAGAACGCAGACGAGCCCATGATTTATTTCCTGCTATGTGGCTCAACGATTTGTTTATGCAAAGGATTCAAGAAGATGCTATTTGGACTCTTTTTGACCCTTATGATGTCAGAGAGTTAAGTACACTTTATGGTGAAGCATTTGACACTCGTTATAAAGAGTTAGAAGAAGATGAAAGTATTATCAAAGAAAAAATCAAAGCAAAAGCTCTTTGGAAAAAAATCCTAACATCTTATTTTGAAACTGGTTCACCATTTCTTTGTTTTAAAGATAATGCAAACCGAGCAAATCCTAACAAACATAAGGGCGTGATTAGAAGCTCAAACCTTTGTACAGAAATTTTTCAAAACACTCAGCCTAACCATTACAAAATAAAATTCATTTTTGAAAATGGCGATAGTATCTCTTATGAAGAAGAAGAGATTATTAAAGTAGATAGTGGCATAGAAAAACCAGCAAAAAAAGTTACAGCACTTGACTCACTTGGAGGTCTTCCTATCTTCGTTGTTGAAAAAGAAAAAATAAACGGAGACACAGCAGTTTGTAATCTTGCATCTATAAACCTATCTAAAATAAATACAAAAGCTGAAATAGAGAGAATAGTCCCAATTGCAGTAAGATGCTTGGATAATGTAATCGATTTAAACTTCTACCCAGTTGAAAAAGTAAAACGAACAAACATGAAATCTCGTTCAATCGGTTTGGGTGTGATGGGTGAAGCTCAAATGTTAGCAGAACAAAGCATCACTTGGGGAAGTCAAGAACATTTTGATAAAATTGATGAAATCATGGAATCTGTTTGTTACAACACCATATCTGCTTCATCAGATTTAGCAAAAGAAAAAGGCATCTATCCAGATTTTGAAGGTTCAGATTGGAGTAAAGGGATTATGCCTCAAGATCATGCAAATGCAGAAGTGATTAATCTCGTAGATCGTGGAGGACTTTTTGCATCAACTTATGAATGGGAAGAATTACGCACCAAAGTAAAATCTCAAGGAATGAGAAATGGTTATCTTATGGCAGTTGCTCCCACTTCTTCTATTTCAATTCTTACAGGTACAACTCAAGCGATTGAACCAGTTTTTAAAAGGAAGTGGTTTGAAGAAAACCTCTCTGGCTTAATTCCAGTAGTTGTACCAAAACTTTCACCTGATACTTGGAGTTACTATACTCCAGCCTATGATTTAAATCAAACACTTCTCATTAAAGCAGCTGCAATTCGCCAAAAATGGATAGATCAAGGTCAATCACTCAACATCTTTATAACACTTGATAAAGCAAGTGGAAAATATCTTAATGAGATTTATATGTTAGCTTGGAAGTTAGGCTTAAAATCAACCTACTATCTCCGTTCACAATCACCAGAAATTTCAAATGATGTTGAAGATAGAAGTATGGAATGTGTAGGATGTCAATAGATGAAACCATTAAATGATTTTGAAGACTTTTTAAAAAGATTTAATCATTTTAAAAATGGTGAATTTCGATCTATTGAGATAGTATCACCAACAAAAATAGTTCTAACTTTTGTTGGGCAAGATGAATCTAGGGAATTTGATTGGATTAGTCTTAAATTAGAACTCTCAAGGGTACAAGATACTAAACTCTTAGAAAATAAGAAACTACCACTTTTAGATATGAGTGTGGGGATAAGTATCCTAAAAGATGCTAGCAATTCTAATTCACTCTACCCCAAAAAATTTGTAAAAAAATAAAAGGTATAAGAATTGCTATACTTTTAAAAATTAGCAGTAAAGAATTTATAAATGAATTTTCAAAAACAGATAATAAGTCTTATAGCAAAAGAGTTTGAAAAACTACCAGATTCAAGGAGTAGACTTCTCCTAAAACCTTTTTCAATATTTGGATATATGTCCCTACTCAGTTACTTTAATTTAAAATATAAGAGTAATTTCAATATTACTAAAATATAATCTTGCTAAAGCCTATAAACAGGTATCTAAAGGGAGGTATTACTATGAGCTTTTAGGAGAAGTCCAGTAAAGAGAAACTAATATATACAATGAGTGATATAACACTATCAGCATTTGCAATGTATTATTTTCAAAATCCATCTTGGTTAGACTTTGCAAGAAAAATGAATACAAAAAGCGGTAAAAGTAATGCTAAATCACTATTTGGTATAAAAAAGATACCAAGTGATAATCATGTACGAGATACATTAGATGATATAGATAGTGATAAACTACAACCTACATTCGATAAAATATATAAACTACTTTTAGAAAAAAAAACCTTAGAAAAATATACCTATTTTGATAATAAGACACTCCTTGTTCTTCTTGATGGCACTTACTACCATTCTTCAACAAAAATACATTGTGAGCATTGTCAAACAAGAAAAAAAACAGATACTAAAGGTAGTGAGACTCTTCAATATTACCATAGTGCAATAACACCAATAATAGCAAAACCAAAGACCAATACAATACTTCCATTATTACCAGAGATGATATCAAATACGGATGGAGATGATAAACAAGATTGTGAGATTAACGCATCCAAAAGATGGTTAGATAAAACACATATACTCGCTAAAAAATATAAACTAGTACTCTTGGGCGATGATTTATATTCAAAGACTTCACTTATTAAAAAGATAAGAGAGAAAGAGTATAACTATATATTTGTCTGCAAAGAGACTTCTCATAAAAAATTATATGAAACTGTACATATGGTTGATAACCTCGGTAATATGGATACTAAAACAGCTACTAAACTAAATAAACAAAGAAAAAAAGAGAGTTACAACTATAAATATCTACATGAAGTAGAACTTACAGGAGAAAAGAATCCTATAAAAGTAAATTGGTGTAGTGTTGAAGTTAAAGAGGTAAAAGGGAAGATAATTTATAGTGGTGCTTTTATAACAGACTATATAATTAAAGATGAAAATGTAGAAGAGATTGTAGAAGCAGGTCGTGCTAGATGGAAGATTGAAAATGAGAATAATAATACATTAAAAACAGGAGGTTACAATCTTGAACATAACTTTGGACACGGCAAAAAAGGACTAAGTGAGTTGCTATTTGTTTTTAACATATTAGCATTCTTAACTCATACACTATGCTTAACATATGATGATGATTATAAAGAGTTATATGGACTTATAAACAAGAGAAAAACATTCTTTAACCATATCAATACTTTCACAACATTTTTTTACTTTTTAGATTGGGATATTCTCTATCAAACAATGATAAAAGGCTATATAGATGGTATCCATTTGGACTAGTAAATATTCACAAGGCTATACCTATGTCAAAAATACTATTACTCCCATTAATAGTGATAATTGGAGCTTTATTGAAATAAAAACAGAAGATATTGAAGTCGTAAAAAATACTAACGGCTATAAAAAGTTTTTAGTTAATTATTTTTTAATGTTGTAAAAATGATTGAGTGGTGATTTTTGGTGTTGGGTTAGAATTGCTGAAAAGATGCTAGCTCTCTTGCTTTTGGATTTGGTGAATGCTATAATATACCAAATGTAAGAACAGCTTCTATCTACATAATTTGCTCTTGTATAAAATATAAAGAAGAGACTTTTTAATCAAGGAAAAAAATGAAATACTTAGTAACAGATGATTCAAAACTAGCACGACTTAGTTTAATCAAATCACTTAAAATACATGTTGGTGATGCTGATATATACCAAGCAACCAATGGTGCTGAAGCTATTGAGATAGTAAAAAATCATAAGCCAGATGTTGTATTTTTAGATTTAACAATGCCTGTAATGGATGGTTATGAAGCACTACCTTTAATAATAGAGGAGCATCCAAAGGTCAAAGTTGTAGTAGTATCAGCTGATGTGCAAGAACAGGCAAAAACAAAAGTAATAAATCTTGGTGCTCAACTTCATGTTCAAAAACCTATTAATCCTGATAAAATAAAAGAAATTTTAAAGATTATATAAAATGATTAAAATAGATCTAAGTGAAGATGAAAAAGATGTTCTCCAAGAGTTGATGAATGTAGCATATGGAAATGCTACTGCTATAGTGGCAGATTTACTTGATGCTTTTGCATCACTAAGTATACCAAACATCAAGATTATGGATATTCAAGAACTTTTAAATACATTTCACTCACTTCGAGGTGATAGTTATTTTTTTTCAACTCAAGCTTTTGTTGGTGAATTTTCTGGAGAATGTGCTTTTTTTATTGATAATGAAAGTGCAAATAATTTGGCAACACACCTAGAACTTGAAAGTGAAGAAGATTTAAATGATGCTATTTTGGAATTAACAAATATTCTCACTTCATCACTTACAACAAGATTAGCACAAGAGATGAATACTCAAGTTAAATTTGCACTTCCTAGTATCTCTAAAATACCTTTAAATGAGATGGGTAACAACAAAGCTTTTAAACAATATTCACAGGTTATCGTTATCGATACACAACTTAACTTCCAAGATCAAAAAATCAATGGAGAGATATTTATCCTGACTAAGGATGGATCAATAAAGTGGCTGAAAAATCAACTAAATATTATCCTAAAAACATTGATGTAAACGAAAGGCTTATTGCAAGTATTGATAATGGGATTCTTATACTTAATGATAAGCTTCAAATTCTTTACTTCAACAAATGGTTAGAACTCCATACATCGATAAAAGAAAATGAAATTATTGGCGAAACTATTTATTCAATTTTTACTAACATAAATGTAAAAACACTTCAAAGAAAAGTAAAAACTGCTCTTAGAATGGGTACTCCCACTTTTTATACTGCCAGTGTTACAAAATATCTTATCCCTATAAAAATTAACCAAATAAATATATCTAATTTTAAACATATGCGTCAAGATGTGAGTGTAATTCCTTTTGACTTAGAAAAAAAATATGTAGCTCTTATCATAAGTGATCAAACAAATATGACTAATACTCATAATCAACTAACACTAAATATTGAAAAAATTAATGAGTTAAATCTTGAGCTAATTAAAGAACGTCAAACAATTGATCAAAGAGTAATACTTACAAAAATAGATAGAACGCACCATATAACAGAAGTGTCATATGCTTATTTAGAACTTTTAAATTTTAAAAAAGAAAATCTGATAAATAGAAACTACTTTGACACTCAAAAATCAACAATATCTCCAGAATTAAAAGAAAAAATTTTTGATTATATGCAAAGAAAAGAAGTTTTAAAGTATGAAAAAATAAGTTTTACTCTTAAAGGTAAAGAAATTTGGCTACTCAATACTCTAGTTCCAGAATATGATAAAAATGCAAATCATATAGGTTTTATAATTTTTGGAGAGAATATAACAAGTGCTAAATTAATTCAAGAGCATCAAACAAAACTTTTAGAAAACTCCAGAACGGCTGCTATGGGTGAAATGATAAGTATGATAGCTCACCAATGGCGACAACCCCTCTCTGTAATAAACACTATTATAGCAACTCTCAAAATAAAAAAAGTATTAAATATCTTAAATGATACTATGATTAATGAATCTTACATCAAGATAGAAAGTACTGTAATGTACCTCTCTGAAACAATAGATGACTTTAGAAATTTTTTTAAACATAATAAAGAACTTCAAAAATTAACTATCACTCACTTATTTAATAAATCGACTCAATTACTCAAGTCAGAAATGGAAGTTTTAAATATAGACTATCAAGAAGATATAGATATCAATATCAAAATAACGACATACCAAAATGAATTAGTTCAAACAATTATAAATATTTTGAAAAACTCTGTTGATGCCTTTAAAGAAATGAATAAAGATAAGCAAAAACTAAAGGTTAAAGCTTATGAGAAAGGAACTCAGATAATAATTGAGATTGAAGATAATGCTGGTGGCATCCCCCAAAATATACTTAGCAAAGTTTTTGAACCATATTTTTCTACAAAATCTAAAAATGGTACAGGTTTAGGACTTTATGTGTGTAAAACAATTATTGAAGAACATTTGAAAGGAAAAATAACAATGCTATCAAAGGATGATAATACTATCACAATAATAGAATTACCTAAGATATTACAAAATAAAGAACTAGACTATGTTCGCATTAAGGGTTGATACCTCAAACCTCTTCCAGTAAATACTTAGTAGCTACCCCATGAAAATGTTTCATCCATTCTTTGAGCCTACTAAGTAGCTAGGTAAATTTAATTTCATAATCTATACCATATCCTATAATCACTTTTTCAACATATTGTTTCATATTTTTAGCTGACTTGTAAGCATCAAGTTCCATCCAATAATACTTCATAAATTTCCAAACCATTTCAATAGGATTTAGCTGTGGTGAATATGATGGAAGATAAAAAACTGTGAGTCCTTTTTTCTCCCATATTGGAAGCATATTTTTAAACTTTTTACTGGTGTGTATTGAAGCATTATCAACAACTACAACTGTAGACTTTGTAGTATCTTCTAGGAATAAATTAAAGTGTCCTATAACTACTTCTAAATCAACATTATCACTTTTAGTTGAGGCGAATAAAGTAGATTTATTTTTATTGAAAAATTCAAGTACATTTAGGTTTTTAGACATCTTTGCTGGGATACTAAGGGTCTCTCCCACTTTATTCCAAGCATATGGCTTTTTAGCGGTATCTTTTCTTACTCGCTTGTAGCTGAAATTGAGTTTTTTTTAGGAACAGCCCAAATGTATCATAGTTCATTTGTATTCCTATTTCATCTACTGTAAGTGCAAACGCTCTTTTAGGTTGATGGGGATAATTTTGTATATGCTTTTCAATGATTTCTTTATGCTTATCTACATCTATAAGAAGCTTTCTAGCTCTTCCATCTTTACATTTTAGGCTTGATATTCCATCATCCTTAAAGTCTTTAAATCATCCAAATAGACTTCTTGTTGTAACACTAAATACTTTAGCTATAGCATTCAGATGTACATCATTGTTTGAAAGTAAAATAGCACCTGCTCGAGTTCGTTCCTGCTGACTTTTACTATTATCTCTGATAGCCATTAATTGTCTTAAAATCTCTTTATCTATTATCTTCATATTTAATACTAGCAATTCATATTCCATTTATGAAATTATTTTTACTGTATTACTTACTCACAAAAACTAATTTTGCTTTAAATTTTGCTCTCTATGTTTTTCTAGGGACATTATAATTACTTGCCCTTAGTTTTGATACTCTCATTAATGGAATGAAAAGATAAATTATATTAGATAGATATTCACTTTAAATATTGAGAAAAGCTTACTTTTCAAATATACTCGTTTCCTTAAAACTTAACGAATTTTACCTGCTATTTCATCTGTTAAATCTACATTTACTTTAGCGTACATGCCAGGGAAAACCATATCATTTGTTTTTTCAAAATGTATACGAATTTTAAAAGTATGTGCCATTGGATTAGCACTAGGAACAATAGCTTTAATATATCCTGATGCTTTATAGTTCAAAGAGGGGACACTAATATCAACTACTTTATTTCTTCTGACATATTTCAAATCAGATTCTGAAACTTCAGCTTGTATTTCTAAATGATCCATATCTACAATAATCATAGCAAGCATACCAGGACCTACCATATCCCCAACACGAACTCTTTTATCTACCAAAATTCCATCATTTGGAGCCAGTACTTTTAAGTAACCTCCAATGCTTGCAAATTGTTTGACTTTCTCTGATGCTTGATTAATTGTAACCTGCATAGCTTCTAAAGCTCTATCTGCATTATCTGCAATTTCTTGTAAATCTAAAAGTCGTGTATTAAATGTTTGTTTCGTAAAAGATTTTTTATTACGGATCAAGTTTTCTTTATCTTTTCTAATACGATAAGATCTTGAATAAAAAGATTCTAACATCAATCTTGCATGAGCAAGTGCTAAATCTGCTTGAGCTTCCATAATATCAAATTCTGCTGATTCGAGTTCAAATAAAACATCTTCTCTTTCGACTCTATCTCCAACCTCAAAATTCACTTTCTTGACATAGCCCATATATCTAACTGGGATCATTTTTTGATTATTTGATACAACCGTACCTGTCAAGACAAGCTTACTTCCAAATAAAGAACTCATTGTAATAAATGCGAGTATTATAAATTTCATTTTTTTCCTTTTACCAATTTCTTGTTTCTCTATGACATTTCATACATTGACCAAGTATCTTAGTGTATGCTTGAATTGCCTGTGCTGAATCACCATTTTTATATCTCTGCAAAATTGTCAAAGTTTTTTGGTTTATCTTCTTTACAATTTTATTTGTCATACGAATTTTATTGTTCATATACCTAGCCATTAAATCCTCTTCTTCAAGCTCTTCTAAAGGAGGTCTCACTCTTCTCATGGCTATTGAGAGGTGTTCTACTCCCTTAGATACGGTATCGTAGTTATTATAAAAAAAACCACTTTGTATCGTATTCATGGCCTGAGCCATCTCTTGCATATCATGAATTCTATCAGCCTTAGTATAAGGTGATGCTAATAAAACTGTAGTTGCAAACATTAAAAATACAAATAATTTTTTCATTTTTTCCCTTTATAAGTTCATTATTGCTGGTAATTATATCTCTTATGATGTTAATAAGTAATTAAGGGCTTCCAAAGACTTAAAAAAAATTAACATTTATATGAAATTGTCACTTTTATGTCTTGTTTAGAATCAATTTCTTTATTCTAGCCTACAGTAGTCGTCATTTTTTAGAACCATCAAATTTTTCATTAGACTTCTTGCAAAACTCATATATACCTCAGAGAACTAAGAAGTACTAAAATTGTGTAAAACAAACTTTTATTCCTAGCCTAAGCTAAGGGTAAAATATTTTTTTATGTAAGGTTAGTACTTACTATCCCTTCCATAGAACACTTTATAGAGAGCCTTACTCAGCGTTAAAGAACCCCAACCGTAGCTTTGGCTACGCTTGAGAACATTTACCTTCTGATGTTACGATAATCTAAATTCATAAAGTTTAAAAAGTGCTACAAATCAGCAATTCTAATTCACTCTACCCCAAAAAATTTGTAAAAAAATAAAAGGTATAAGAATTGCTATACTTTTAAAAATTAGCAGTAAAGAATTTATAAATGAATTTTCAAAAACAGATAATAAGTCTTATAGCAAAAGAGTTTGAAAAACTACCAGATTCAAGGAGTAAAGAGAAACTAATATATACAATGAGTGATATAACACTATCAGCATTTGCAATGTATTATTTTCAAAATCCATCTTGGTTAGACTTTGCAAGAAAAATGAATACAAAAAGCGGTAAAAGTAATGCTAAATCACTATTTGGTATAAAAAAGATACCAAGTGATAATCATGTACGAGATACATTAGATGATATAGATAGTGATAAACTACAACCTACATTCGATAAAATATATAAACTACTTTTAGAAAAAAAAACCTTAGAAAAATATACCTATTTTGATAATAAGACACTCCTTGTTCTTCTTGATGGCACTTACTACCATTCTTCAACAAAAATACATTGTGAGCATTGTCAAACAAGAAAAAAAACAGATACTAAAGGTAGTGAGACTCTTCAATATTACCATAGTGCAATAACACCAATAATAGCAAAACCAAAGACCAATACAATACTTCCATTATTACCAGAGATGATATCAAATACGGATGGAGATGATAAACAAGATTGTGAGATTAACGCATCCAAAAGATGGTTAGATAAAACACATATACTCGCTAAAAAATATAAACTAGTACTCTTGGGCGATGATTTATATTCAAAGACTTCACTTATTAAAAAGATAAGAGAGAAAGAGTATAACTATATATTTGTCTGCAAAGAGACTTCTCATAAAAAATTATATGAAACTGTACATATGGTTGATAACCTCGGTAATATGGATACTAAAACAGCTACTAAACTAAATAAACAAAGAAAAAAAGAGAGTTACAACTATAAATATCTACATGAAGTAGAACTTACAGGAGAAAAGAATCCTATAAAAGTAAATTGGTGTAGTGTTGAAGTTAAAGAGGTAAAAGGGAAGATAATTTATAGTGGTGCTTTTATAACAGACTATATAATTAAAGATGAAAATGTAGAAGAGATTGTAGAAGCAGGTCGTGCTAGATGGAAGATTGAAAATGAGAATAATAATACATTAAAAACAGGAGGCTACAATCTTGAACATAACTTTGGACACGGCAAAAAAGGACTAAGTGAGTTGCTATTTGTTTTTAACATATTAGCATTCTTAACTCATACACTATGCTTAACATATGATGATGATTATAAAGAGTTATATGGACTTATAAACAAGAGAAAAACATTCTTTAACCATATCAATACTTTCACAACATTTTTTTACTTTTTAGATTGGGATATTCTCTATCAAACAATGATAAAAGGCTATATAGATGGTATCCATTTGGACTAGTAAATATTCACAAGGCTATACCTATGTCAAAAATACTATTACTCCCATTAATAGTGATAATTGGAGCTTTATTGAAATAAAAACAGAAGATATTGAAGTCGTAAAAAATACTAACGGCTATAAAAAGTTTTTAGTTAATTATTTTTTAATGTTGTAAAAATGATTGAGTGGTGATTTTTGGTGTTGGGTTAGAATTGCTGGCTACAAATCTAAACAACTTGTAATTCTTCAACTTTTTGGTAGGCGACTTTGAGAGCCTCAATATATATTTTTTCCTTAATAGACTTCTTGCAAAACTCCTATATACCACAGAGAGCTAAGAAGGACTAAAATTGTGTAAAACAAATTTTTATTCCTAGCCTAAGCTAAGGGTAAAATATTTTTTTGTGCAAGGTTAGTACTTACTATCCCTTCCATAGGACACTTTATAGAGAGCCTTACTCAGCGTTAAAGAACCCCAACCCTAGCTTTGGCTACGCTTGAGAACATTTACCTTGATTAAAACTCTCTATAAAGTGCTAAGCCATATAAGGAGTTTTGCAAGAAGTCTAATGGCAAAGTGGTTCATTTTATAGTTTAATCGAAGTTTCTCAAGTTTTATAAAACCACGAACAGATAAGTGTATATGATTTCTTTGTGATGTTTCAACTTTTGTTGGAGAGTGTTCTATTTTTAAATTTTGTTTTAAAGATTTATGATATTCCTCTATTTTCCACCGTCTTTTGTAGATTTCAAGTACCTGATTGAAAGATAAGTCTATATCATTAGTAACAAGATATAAATAAGTAGATTCGCCATCATCGCCGTTTTTGACCACTTGCTTGATAAGTCTTAGAGGTTTTGTATAACCTTCAAGATATATCAACCGACTACTACCACCCTTTATATCTATGCTTGAGATATTAACATATTTTCCTTTATTTCTTTCTTCTAAAGTGAGTGCTATTTTTCTATTACTTTTTATTGGACATACAAACTTCTTGTTTAGTTCTTCTTCTATAAAAAGTAGATTCTTAACTGATGTTACGATAATCTAAATTCATAAAGTTTAAAAAGTGCTACAAATCTAAACAACTTGTAATTCTTCAACTTTTTGGTAGGCGACTTTGAGAGCCTCAATATATATTTTTTCCTTAATGGCAAAGTGGTTCATTTTATAGTTTAATCGAAGTTTCTCAAGTTTTATAAAACCACGAACAGATAAATGTATATGATTTCTTTGTGATGTTTCAACTTTTGTTGGAGAGTGTTCTATTTTTAAATTTTGTTTTAAAGATTTATGATATTCCTCTATTTTCCACCGTCTTTTGTAGATTTCAAGTACCTGATTGAAAGATAAGTCTATATCATTAGTAACAAGATATAAATAAATAGATTCGCCATCATCGCCGTTTTTGACCACTTGCTTGATAAGTCTTAGAGGTTTTTTATAACCTTCAATATATATCAGCCGACTACTACCACCCTTTATATCTATGCTTGAGATATTAACATATTTTCCTTTATTTCTTTCTTCTAAAGTGAGTGCTATTTTTCTATTACTTTTTATTGGACATACAAACTTCTTGTTTAGTTCTTCTTCTATAAAAAGTAGATTCTTAATACTTGAAAACCATTTATCAAATAAAATATATTTATATTTCACTTCATTATTGTGATGTAAAATTTGAAGTTTATCTTGCATTATTTCATTTTTACTAAAGAGAGATTTTTTAATATTCTTCTGATGTTCCTCACTCCACTTATTTTCAGTTTTTGTGATAATTTCATATCCCAAAGGGATAGATATACCTGTAGCATCTGTATAATGGACTTCTCCTAAAAGCTCATAGTAATACCTCACTTTAGATACCTATTTATAGGCTTTAGCAAGATTATATTTTAGTAATATTGAAATTACTCTTATATTTTAAATTAAAGTAACTGCGTAGGGACATATATCCAAATATTGAAAAAGGTTTTAGGAGAAGTCTAATGAAAATTTAGCATTAAGATTAGCCCATTCCGATACTAAGAACAATATTTGCTTATAGCTCTAAAAGGGGCAGAAATGAGTAATAAATTATTAGAAATTTTTAAAGAGGAAATATCAGAGCAAGGAAGAGAACAAGCGAGACAATATAGTTTACCTATGATGATGTATTTATCGGTAATTGCAATTCTGATGGGTGCAAAGAATCCAATTGAAATACATCAATGGATGAAGAATAACGGTAAACGAAAAGAGATAAAAAAACTATTAGGTGTAGAATTTTTTAAAGCCCCAGGAAAATCAAGAGTGTATGACTTTTTTGAAATAGTTGATAAGATTGAATTAGAAAAAGCCTTCCGCAGATGGATACGAATTTTTATAGATATACCAGCACATGCAGTAGCAGCCGTAGATGGTAAAGTTCTACGAGGAAGTGCAAATGCTAAAGATAATGCAGTATCTGTTTTATCTGCAGTTTTAGCAGAAACAAAATTAATTATTGCCCATAAAGAGATAGACAAAAAGTCTAATGAGATACCAGCATTTCAAGAACTAATAGGTGAGCTTGATGAGACATTTAGTTATGGCTTTGATGCTTTAAACACACAAAAAAACTCTTAAAAAGGCATCTGGTAGCGGTTCAAAGTTTATAGCAAAAGTAAAAAAGAATCAAAAAACTTTACTGTCGCTAGCTAAAGAGATAGAGGAAGCTTCTTCTATCGATTCAAGTTTTCAAATGGAAATTAAACAATCAAATGATTTCATACAAAGAAATATATATGTGTATCAAAACTGTATATATCCATGGGATGGTGTTTTTATTCATTCAGTAATCAGAGTTGATAAAATTGTTAATTGCAAAGAGACAAAGACACATTACTATATCTCAAATGATACAGATAGTGCAGAATCATTTTTGCAAAAGATACTCCAAGAGTGGAGTGTTGAGACAATGCACTTTTATAAAGATACAGCACTTAATGAAGATAGATGCAAAATTAATAAAGGTGCATTTAGTTTTTCAATTTTAAGAAGTATTGTAATCAATATTCTTCATCTTAATAAAGTTCAAAATATAGGTAGAAAAATTGTTGATACAACTCAAAATTTAGCTGAGGCTTTGATGCTCTTCTCTATGGTAAGATTGGAATATGGGTTTATTCAGGATTGTTTAGTATTGGAATAGGCTACATTAAGATACCTTTTTGCATCTTTTGTGAGACATGGTCATAATGCCAGCAAACTACATCATTTACTTTACTCCAAGGCTTATGCATAAGCATATCATCGATAATAATACAAGCATTGTCTTCATTCTCATAATCTCTTAAAAATGGTTTTATTGATTTCCACAAAGTCTTTTCATCATCAAGAGAATCATTTAATAGTAGATGCTTTGTGAAAACATCATGACTATTACCTGTTACTTTTGAAAGTTTTGTCATCTCTATCTTGCTAAATGAACTGATTGCGAAATTTATATACATATCTTCTAATTGCTTCATATATATTTTAAGCATTTTTAATGCCATCTATTTTTAATATGTCACCTTTTGTAAATTTGAAGGTTTAGATTATCGTAACATCAGGATATAAAAGAGAAGTTTACTGTAAAAAAGGATATTAGAGATTCTGAGACTATGGCTATGATTTATAAGGAGATTGCGGATAGGGAGAATGCTGAAAGTACTGATGATACAACAGATGTAGCTGATAATGAAACAGTACCAATTGACCCAATACCTACACAACCGACTGTACCAGATACATCGACTCCAACAACTCCAACTTGTGCTGGAAATAAACATTCTGAAAATTGAGAGTGTGTAAATAATACAAAAAATTGTCCTATCTGAACTTCTTTAGTTTGAAAACAAAATTTTCTAAATTGAAGCTGGAAAAAATGTAAAGTAAATTTTATTCTCACTGATGAAATTCCTAAGCAAGATGATTCTAAAAAATTTAATAAGGTAACAGTTTTCGTTTGAAAGAAAGAATATAACAATGTATATAAGATTAACAATTTATGAACCCTTGCAAATTGAACAATAAAATATATTCAAATATTTTATACTTACAATGGTGCTTCTTTACATCCTCCTGTTGAACTAAATGGGATAAATTCTATACAAATTATAAAATAAGAAAAATACCTAGAGATGAATCTAGGTATTTATTTTTTACTATATTAATTATTGAAAATCATAATATTCAAAACTAATATTAGTACTATTTGAACCACCAGTAGCAGTCACCCCAATCCATTAATAACTAGAAATTAAAAGTGGAATAATTATTGCTTGCTTTTGAGAAAAACAAGGTGATAAGAAAATGGCAATAAAAGCAAGAGATAAATTAGCACAAAAGCGTTCAAGAAAAGGCTATGCAAAAATAGCTGAATCAAATAAACTTTTAGAGTTACTATCAAGAGTTCCAGACCATCGTAAAGGTCAAGGTAAACGGCATAAATTAGAACATATCTTATATCTAGCTATATTAGCTGGACTAATGGGAGCTACAGATTACAAACAAATTTCTATTTGGATAGATAAACATGTTCAAAAAGAAGAAGTAAAAAAACTTCTAGGTGTAGAATTTATAATAACACCAAAAAGAAGTGCTGTCTCAGATATACTTGCAAAAGTTGATAGTGAGGCAGTTGAACTTTTGTTCAGAGAATGGATAAGAATTTATGTCGATACTACAGGAAAACATCTAAGCGTAGATGGTAAAGTGATGAATGGTAGTAGATATAAAGACCAAAAGGCTATACAAGTTGTTGGTGCAGTTCTATCAGAGATAGGTGTAGTTATTGCTCATCAAAAAATTGCAGAGAAATCAAATGAAATACCTGCTTTACAAGCTATGATAGCAGAGCTTGGAGATGAATTTCTCTTTACCTTTGATGCGATGAACACACAAAAAAACTCTTGATTCTATTGAGCGAAGTGGTTCAAAGTATATTGCTAAAGTTAAAGATAACCTGTCAAGTTTCACCACGTTGTACCAGCAATTCTAATTCACTCTACCCCAAAAAATTTGTAAAAAAATAAAAGGTATAAGAATTGCTATACTTTTAAAAATTAGCAGTAAAGAATTTATAAATGAATTTTCAAAAACAGATAATAAGTCTTATAGCAAAAGAGTTTGAAAAACTACCAGATTCAAGGAGTAAAGAGAAACTAATATATACAATGAGTGATATAACACTATCAGCATTTGCAATGTATTATTTTCAAAATCCATCTTGGTTAGACTTTGCAAGAAAAATGAATACAAAAAGCGGTAAAAGTAATGCTAAATCACTATTTGGTATAAAAAAGATACCAAGTGATAATCATGTACGAGATACATTAGATGATATAGATAGTGATAAACTACAACCTACATTCGATAAAATATATAAACTACTTTTAGAAAAAAAAACCTTAGAAAAATATACCTATTTTGATAATAAGACACTCCTTGTTCTTCTTGATGGCACTTACTACCATTCTTCAACAAAAATACATTGTGAGCATTGTCAAACAAGAAAAAAAACAGATACTAAAGGTAGTGAGACTCTTCAATATTACCATAGTGCAATAACACCAATAATAGCAAAACCAAAGACCAATACAATACTTCCATTATTACCAGAGATGATATCAAATACGGATGGAGATGATAAACAAGATTGTGAGATTAACGCATCCAAAAGATGGTTAGATAAAACACATATACTCGCTAAAAAATATAAACTAGTACTCTTGGGCGATGATTTATATTCAAAGACTTCACTTATTAAAAAGATAAGAGAGAAAGAGTATAACTATATATTTGTCTGCAAAGAGACTTCTCATAAAAAATTATATGAAACTGTACATATGGTTGATAACCTCGGTAATATGGATACTAAAACAGCTACTAAACTAAATAAACAAAGAAAAAAAGAGAGTTACAACTATAAATATCTACATGAAGTAGAACTTACAGGAGAAAAGAATCCTATAAAAGTAAATTGGTGTAGTGTTGAAGTTAAAGAGGTAAAAGGGAAGATAATTTATAGTGGTGCTTTTATAACAGACTATATAATTAAAGATGAAAATGTAGAAGAGATTGTAGAAGCAGGTCGTGCTAGATGGAAGATTGAAAATGAGAATAATAATACATTAAAAACAGGAGGTTACAATCTTGAACATAACTTTGGACACGGCAAAAAAGGACTAAGTGAGTTGCTATTTGTTTTTAACATATTAGCATTCTTAACTCATACACTATGCTTAACATATGATGATGATTATAAAGAGTTATATGGACTTATAAACAAGAGAAAAACATTCTTTAACCATATCAATACTTTCACAACATTTTTTTACTTTTTAGATTGGGATATTCTCTATCAAACAATGGACTTCTCCTAAAAGCTCATAGTAATACCTCACTTTAGATACCTGTTTATAGGCTTTAGAAAGATTATATTTTAGTAATATTGAAATTACTCTTATATTTTAAATTAAAGTAACTGCGTAGGGACATATATCCAAATATTGAAAAAGGTTTTAGGAGAAGTCTAATGATAAAAGGCTATATAGATGGTATCCATTTGGACTAGTAAATATTCACAAGGCTATACCTATGTCAAAAATACTATTACTCCCATTAATAGTGATAATTGGAGCTTTATTGAAATAAAAACAGAAGATATTGAAGTCGTAAAAAATACTAACGGCTATAAAAAGTTTTTAGTTAATTATTTTTTAATGTTGTAAAAATGATTGAGTGGTGATTTTTGGTGTTGGGTTAGAATTGCTGACGTTGTACCATTTCAAAAGCAATATCTTGAAACTCACTTGGTAAAATCTTAAATATTTCAGGCTTCGTTTGAAACCAACTTTGAACTGCATCAAAAGGAGTTCTGACTTTGAGTTCTTTTCTTAAAGAACCATGTCTTCTATTGAAGTTATAGAATATCAAGAACTTATTTAAATCTTTCTTAACATCATCAATATTATCATAATCCTCTGCTTTGATTGTAGCATTCTTTATTGTTCCATTAACCCTTTCAACCATTCCATTAGTTTGAGGTGTATATGGAGCTGTTAGCCTGTGTTCTATCTCATCTTTAGTACATTCAATATCAAACTTATGATTGCCACTAACTTTGCCTTTACCTCTTGCCCATTTGTCGGTAAACTCCAGTCCATTGTCTGTGAGAATATGAGTTATGTAAAAAGGAAAAAACTCTTTACACTCTTTGAGAAATTCAACTGCATTAGCAGCTGTCTTATTTTCATATACTTTATAATACAATAGCCTTGTAGCTCTATCTATAGCTACAAAGAGATAATATTTTTGTTTGTCAAATTTTGGTAAATAGGTTACATCAATGTGCAAATAGCCAGGCTCATACTCTTTAAACTTTTTAGCTTTTGCCTTTTGTTCAACAGGAACTCTATTTATATCAAAGGCTCTCAAAGTTCTATAGACATTACTTCTGTTTGCATTTGGAATGACATCAACCATGGTATCTGTTAAGCCATCTAACTCCATCCAAGTAAGGGTTCTTACGACCCGTATAAGCTCCTTTTCTAAAGGTGTTAAAGCATATTTTATATTATCTGGTCTTGAACTCTTATCATTTGAAAAATCTCTTTTTCTGTGTTTAGCAATAGTTTTCACATTTACATTATAGTTATCTGATAATTCAACATTTGTTAAATCAGATTGTTGTATTCTTTGTCTTACATGCTGGTTTGTTCTAGCATTGGAGTGATAGACTTGTGACATTATTTTAATCCTTTTGTGGTAAAAAGATTTTACTGTGATGTTATTAAGCTATCGCTTATTATTGAATTGGGCAACCATAACGTGGTGAAACTAGACAATAACCAAAAAACACTTCTTGATAAAATAGATGAAATATCAAGAGAGATAAAACCATCAAGCACTTATAAAGCTAAACAAATCCAGCAGTCTAATGAGCGGATAAATAGAGAGGTATTTGTATATCAACCAACTACTTTTTATCATAATGAAATTACCCATGTTCGCTCAATCATAAAAACTATTAAAAAAATACACAAGACAAACCATAAAACAGGAGAAGTAACAAACAGCACTAGTATTCAGTTCTGTATAGCAAATTTTCGTGAAAATGCGGAGTTCTTTCATGATAAAATTTTACTCCATTGGAAGGTAGAAACAATGCACCAATACAAAGATAATACACTTTTAGAAGATGACCATAATGCTCATCTAAATCCATTTTTAATGACAATTATCAGAAGCATTATTTTAAATATCTTGCACCTAAATGGTACAAAATCTATACAAGGACAACTCATTAACAATAGATGGGATTTAGATGACTCTATCGCTCAACTCTTGAAATTTAGTTTTTAGTGGACTGGGGTGATAGTAGATAGATTAGTAGAAAGTTTAAAAATGAAGTTAATACCAAGTGAGTTATATAAAAATAAATCTATAAAACCTTCAGTGGTAATTAGATTAGAACTGCTACTTGCTTTGTTAAGATACAGAAAAAAAATGCAAGATGTATTATGTCCAAAGGACTTAACGACAAAAACCTTTATTAAAATAATAGATGATATTACAAAAGTAACTATTGAAAAAGAATTACGATTTAACTCAAGAATTAAATTGGATATGACTAAGCAAAATGGATTTGAGAATATTCCTGATATTTTGTATGCATTAAGAATTTATTTGACCGGCGATACTAATTCAGCGAATAGTATTAAAATAATAGGAATCAGTGATGATTAAAAAAACTGTTATAATAACTAGGGCAGTACCAGGTAGTGGTAAAACGACTATTACTAATTGTATTGTAGATAAAATGAAACAAAATAATGTTGATGTATCTGTTTATTCAACTGATGAATATTTTATGGTTAAAAATCAATATATTTTTGAAATTGATAAGTTATATGAATATCATCAAAAAAATTTACTTGCATTTACAAAAAGTATAGAAAAAAAAACTGATGTAATCATATGTGATAACACAAATATTGCTCCTTGGCAAGTAGAACCATACACTAAACTCGCAAGGGAAAATAATTATCAAATAATTTATATAACATTAGATCCTCGTGAACTAATTAAGCATGTTGAATCTCAAAAAGTAACTCTTGATAAACCAGATGCTCATAAAGTTAATGAAGACCTTTTGAGAAATATGATAAAAGAGTATTATATCTATGATGATTTATTAGACTTCTTGCAAAACTCTAAAAGTAGGAACTAAAAATGCTATCAGATTGATATGAATAAATATGAAAAATTACAGAAGAAAGAACCAAAGAATTTTAAGCGTCTTATTGGTGTAAATAAAGATACATTTAATAAAATGCTTTTAGTATTTATAGCCTATGAAAAAGAGAGAACTAAAAACCATGGAGTTGGTGGTAGAAAAAGTTTAGATTCAAAAGAAAAAGTACTATTAATGTTAAGTTATTACAGAGAATATAGAACCTTAGAACATATTGGCTTTGATTATGGAGTAAGTGAATCTACAGCTTCTCGAATAGTAAGAGATGTTGAAGATGTTTTAATAAAATCTGGAAAGTTTTCATTACCAAGTAAACGTGCTTTATATGGAGATGATATGGACTTAGAGTTTATCGTCATTGATGCTACAGAGTCCCCCATACAACGACCAAAAAAAAGCAAAGAGATTACTACTCAGGGAAGAAAAGAAACCATACACTAAAAGGGCAAATCGTTATTGACAAGGATGAACGTATTATTTGTGCTCATACATGCAAAGGTACTACTCATGATTTTAAACTCTTTAAACAGGGTGATTTACCTGTGAAACCTCAAACTTGTATCTATGTAGATTTAGGCTATCTTGGTATTAAAAAGCAACATAATAACACTCAAATACCATATAAGAAATCAAAGCTACATCCATTAACTGATACACAAAAAAATCAAAATAAAAGAGAAGCTTCAGCTCGCATATGTGTTGAACATATCAATGCTAAATTAAAGACTTTTCAAATCCTTAAACAGAAATATCGTAACCGTAGAAAAAGGTTCAATCTTCGCTTCAATCTGATATGTGGATTAGTTAATTTTGACCGTGGATTTGAGGTTGCTGGAAAATGAGTTTTGCAAGAAGTCTATTAAATCCAAACATTGTAATATCTGAACATAAGCATACCCATTATATATGGAATAATGAAAAAAATGAAAAAAATATTATTGGAACTGCAAAACATTTTGATAGTGATTTTATTATAAGAATTCTACCAGATGAATATAGAGATATACAACAAACTATAGGGAAGAAAATAGGAAATTTAATTGAGGAAAATAGATGAAAAAAATACTACTAACATGGTATGGAATTACAGACTTAAGAGCATCTTTATGTATAGAATATAGTGATGGTCCCATATTAAGTGCATTAAAAGCAGAAAATTATACAGATGTACTTATTTTAGGATATACAAATAAAGACAAGGAAAATATTGAAAAAAATATTTTTGAAAATGAGTTAAAAAAAGCACAAAGTGATTTTACAAATAATAATCAAACTAAAGTATGGAACTTTATAAATACTTATTGGACTTCTCCTAAAAGCTCATAGTAATACCTCACTTTAGATACCTGTTTATAGGATTTAGCAAGATTATATTTTAGTAATATTGAAATTACTCTTATATTTTAAATTAAAGTAACTGCGTAGGGACATATATCCAAATATTGAAAAAGGTTTTAGGAGAAGTCTATTCAAATACAGACTTAGCACATAACAATTTTATTAACTGGATTAAGTGTGAACTCAAAAATAATAATAAAAATACTGATGTTATTTTTCATTCTGTTAAATTATCGCATCTAAATGATACAGAAGGTATTTATGATATTGCTGTTAAAGCATTAGACTTCTTGCAAAACTCCTATATACCACAGAGAGCTAAGAAGGACTAAAATTGTGTAAAACAAATTTTTATTCCTAGCCTAAGCTAAGGGTAAAATATTTTTTTGTGCAAGGTTAGTACTTACTATCCCTTCCATAGGACACTTTATAGAGAGCCTTACTCAGCGTTAAAGAACCCCAACCCTAGCTTTGGCTACGCTTGAGAACATTTACCTTGATTAAAACTCTCTATAAAGTGCTAAGCCATATAAGGAGTTTTGCAAGAAGTCTATTGACTTTTTCAAGATGACTATCAAAGTCATCTGAAATATCATTGTGGTAAACTTGTTCTTGTTTTTGATACTCAATTCTTGTATCAAATAAATATTTTTTTAGATTAGTTTTACTGAAAAAACAGTTTTCTTGAATTACAGGATAAACTCTCTTCCCATTTTTTTTAGTATCTCCCCAATTGTTATAATTAAAAAAATCAATAGACTTCTTGCAAAACTCCTTATATGGCTTAGCACTTTATAGAGAGTTTTAATCAAGGTAAATGTTCTCAAGCGTAGCCAAAGCTAGGGTTGGGGTTCTTTAACGCTGAGTAAGGCTCTCTATAAAGTGTCCTATGGAAGGGATAGTAAGGACTAACCTTGCACAAAAAAATATTTTACCCTTAGCTTAGGCTAGGAATAAAAATTTGTTTTACACAATTTTAGTCCTTCTTAGCTCTCTGTGGTATATAGGAGTTTTGCAAGAAGTCTAATTAACCTTTTACCATTTGAGCCTAAGTAGCTACCAACATATTTTCTAGCTTCACCATTGCCTTTATGTAAAGATAATTTGTTTTGCCTAAAAATAAAACTATCTTCTGCACGTAAATTTTGAATGGAATCAATTATATTATATTCAGTATCACCAATTTTTATTTTTTGTAATTCACTCATTTATGATTCTCCAAATTTGCTTATGTCCATTTGTTTTAAAATTGCTATTAAAACATCAACAACAATACTATTTCCTGCTTGTCTATACATTTGTGTATCACTAACAATTTGTTTAAAACCGTCTCCAAAACCCATTAATCTTAAACATTCTGTGGGTGTTAGTTTTCTGATTCTACCTTTATTGTGTGTAACATAATTATCAACTCCAGCTCTGTGCATTTTGTGCATTGATTGAAGGAGTGGTCTTGCTACTTCTAGGTCCGTTTTAGTTGAAGTTTTAAAGTTTTTTGTTCCACCAGCCAATACATAAGTTTTTACTTTCTCAGAAAGATAGTATTTTTCTTCAACTTCTTTTATATCAAAAACAAATTCATTGAACTCTTGTTGACTCTTTTGTTCATATATAAAATCGCCATGCCAATTAAATTGCTGATTTGCTTTTTGGCAAAGAGCTATATTTCCATTAATTTGAGTGTACCTCTTTTTTCTATTTTTAGAGCTTGTTACAAATTTTACACCTTTTTCTTTTAGGTAATATTTGCTATCTATATAATCTTCTAAAAAATCTTGCATAGTGTGTTGCAGTTCTATTGGTTCAGGAAAATTAAAATCAGTTGAATTATCTAAGAAGCCAACAACAAATATCCTTTCTCTATGTTGAGCCATGCCATAGTTTTTTGCATTTAAAATTTTATGTGAATATTTATAACCAAGTTCATCAAATGTTGCAAGAATTGTTTCAAAGGTATTCCCTTTGTCATGATTAGTCAATCCTTTAACATTTTCATATATAAAAACTTTTGGTTGACTTTCTTTAACTACTCTTGCAAACTCATAAAATAATGTTCCTCTTGTATCAGCAAATCCTTTTCTTTTTCCAATCATTGAAAAAGATTGACAGGGACTTCCTCCAACGAGTAAGTCTATTTTATTCTTATATTTATTACCATCAATGTTGATAACATCACTATACCAATTTTCTTCTGATATTTTATAGTTCTCAAAATAACTTTGTTTTACAAACTTATCATTATCACTTGCAAAAATTATTTTAGTGGATAGTTTTAATCTTTTTAAAGCAAATTCAACTGCTCCTATTCCAGAAAACATTGTTGCAAGTCTTATCTTTGCCTTTGGATTAGATAGATGTTTTTTATTCCACATAGTTTTTGAAAAATCTAATTTTTGTTTTATGTTTAAGTGAAGATAATTCGAGTTTATTTCTAAAACTTTATCAGTTTGCTCATTGGGAAGTTGCTTAAATTCTAAGTCTCTATTTATTATATTGTTATGTAGCATTTTAGCAACCTTTTATTGTATCTGATTTCGTATTATACAGTTTATATAATTTAAGTATAAAAAAATTGGCAAATTGACATATAATTTTATTTTAGGAATATTTCAGTGTGAGTCTAACGGTCGAGTACAAAAATATGTTACCCGTTTTTGTACTCTTTTATATTTTAGTATGGTATCTAAGTTTCTTAGATTTTAAAAGCTAAAAATCGGCTTTGGTAACATATTTTCTTGCTACATTTTGTTATGTTTTTTACACCCTAAAAGTGGATATTCAATCACAGGGGTGTTTATTGGGTGTTTATCTAAGTCGCTTTTCTATCCAGTCATATCGTTTGTCACCTTGACACTTAGGACAGTTTCTATTTCTACATGAATTGTATGCAAACTCTAGGTTCTTACAATCATTGCACTCTTTGGCGTTGTAACCCATAGCAGAAGTTCTACACACCGATATCTCTCTAATGGCTTTAAGTTGCATAGAGTTTAGTTTATTTCTAGCGATATAATCATCTCCATAGAGTCTGAATATATCTTGCATCTCGTATTTGGGTTTATAGGATTTAGTATCATCTGATAAAGTTTGAATCTTACACATGTAAGAGTTATAGCAGGTATTATTCTTTAAGCTTAAAAGTATGTCAAATTGTCATGAAATAGATGGATTTCTTGCCGTTAGGCTTCATATAACGGCAGTCGTGAGCAATAGTTTACCCGCTAGGGTCAACTATTAGTCTCCACGTTTTTGTTATGTCGTCTTGTTCTTAATGTCCTTAAAGCTTCAACGGAAGTCCGTTGCGTTTCTAAGGTTTTTTCACTTACTGCGTTTAGTCAGTTTGTTGGCGTTTACTGAGAAGGCTTTTCTTTTTCTTCTTGGTGTTTAAGCTTGTAAACTTTCTTTTTTAAATCTTAACTTCTTTCAAATTTTCTAATCATAAGCAAGGTGCTTACGATAGACACATAACGGCAGTCGTGAGCAATAGTTGACCCGCTAGAGTAAATTATTGGTCTCCTCGAATTTGTTATCTCTCTTAGTCAGTTATGTTTGTATATTCATTCCCATCCACCGAGGACGAGACTGTGAACGAGAAAAAATTAAATCACTGTCCTGCTCTTACACAACGAACATAATAGTTGCCGTTCTTACTGTATTCGTCCACACGGCCATCGTAGAAGTCGACAATCCAAACATTGCGCTTAGCGTTCTCATAGGTAGTAGAAGACCAATAGTTGTCAGAGTTTAAATTAATTAACATACTCTTTTTCTTATAAAGATTTTTCAATTCATTTTTCGTTGGTAATCTCCAGTCTATTTTTCCTGCTAAGCTTAGGTTTTTACAGTATAAAATAGCAGTATCTCCCTCTGTATGCATATAATTGCCTGCGTCATAGTTAGCTTGTGTTATCCAAGGTTTTCTTATTTTCTTAGCATTCACATCATCCTGCCAAATCAACTTAGTTCTAGAGTCGGCAAATATTAAATTTTTCTTTGCCTTAGCCTCTCTTATTGCTTGTTCTTTCTTTGCCTTAGCAATTTCAACTTTTCTTATCTTAATCTCTTTTTTAAATTGAAAACTCAGATATTTCTTTGATAACTTATTTTTACTCAATTTTCTTTCTAGCTTATCAAAAGCTCTATATATTTTCTTTAATCTTTTAGTATCTTTTACTTTTGGATTTTTCAATTCTAGTTTGTAGTTTTTCAGTAAATCGTGCATATAAAGCAAGTCTTGTTTTTGAATTTGACTTAATGTACCAGTATCTTTTAAATTATAATGTAATTGAAAATCTTCAATTGCACTTCTTGTATCAAAACTATTTAAATTTCCATCAAATTTATTACTATAAAAACCTAACTTTGCTAATACTTGTTGTATTTTCTCTTCCTCTGTAGTTGCATCAACATTAGTACTATAATGAGTGCTACCTGAGTTATTCTTTCCAAATAATGTTTTGGTATCTGCCATAAATCCCCAAAAACCTGCATTAGCAGATGTACTAAATATCAAAGTAATTGATATTATTAAAAGTAATTTTTTCATTTTCTCTCCAAAAATTAAACTATTAGTTAAGCGACATTTTAGCACCAAAAACATTAACATTTCATAAAAGCTAGATTGCTAAGATGTTCGTTTCTACGCCTTGTTATATGAAAGAATGCAAGCTATGGAGTTTGTGAGTGGATAGCAATGTTTTAGTAGCTTTTAGAGTTGTGAACTGATGTTACGATAATCTAAACCTTCAAATTTACAAAAGGTGACATATTAAAAATAGATGGCATTAAAAATGCTTAAAATATATATGAAGCAATTAGAAGATATGTACATAAATTTCGCAATCAGTTCATTTAGCAAGATAGAGATGACAAAACTTTCAAAAGTAACAGGTAATAGTCATGATGTTTTCACAAAGCATCTACTATTAAATAGACTTCTTGCAAAACTCCTCTATACCTCAGAGAGCTAAGAAGGACTAAAATTGTGTAAAACAAATTTTTATTCCTAGCCTAAGCTAAGGGTAAAATATTTTTTTATGCAAGGTTAGTACGTACTGTCCCTTCCATAGGACACTTTATAGAGAGCCTTACTCAGCGTCAAAGAACCCCAACCGTAGCTTTGGCGACGCTTGAGAACATTTACTTTGATTAAAACTCTCTATAAAGTGCTAAGGCATATAGGAGTTTTGCAAGAAGTCTAATGATTCTCTTGATGATGAAAAGACTTTGTGGAAATCAATAAAACCATTTTTAAGAGATTATGAGAATGAAGACAATGCTTGTATTATTATCGATGATATGCTTATGCATAAGCCTTGGAGTAAAGTAAATGATGTAGTTTGCTGGCATTATGACCATGTCTCACAAAAGATGCAAAAAGGTATCTTAATGCTAAATTTTCATTATACAGATGCTACAGGTATATCTATCCCTTTGGGATATGAAATTATCACAAAAACTGAAAATAAGTGGAGTGAGGAACATCAGAAGAATATTAAAAAATCTCTCTTTAGTAAAAATGAAATAATGCAAGATAAACTTCAAATTTTACATCACAATAATGAAGTGAAATATAAATATATTTTATTTGATAAATGGTTTTCAAGTATTAAGAATCTACTTTTTATAGAAGAAGAACTAAACAAGAAGTTTGTATGTCCAATAAAAAGTAATAGAAAAATAGCACTCACTTTAGAAGAAAGAAATAAAGGAAAATATGTTAATATCTCAAGCATAGATATAAAGGGTGGTAGTAGTCGGCTGATATATATTGAAGGTTATAAAAAACCTCTAAGACTTATCAAGCAAGTGGTCAAAAACGGCGATGATGGCGAATCTACTTATTTATATCTTGTTACTAATGATATAGACTTATCTTTCAATCAGGTACTTGAAATCTACAAAAGACGGTGGAAAATAGAGGAATATCATAAATCTTTAAAACAAAATTTAAAAATAGAACACTCTCCAACAAAAGTTGAAACATCACAAAGAAATCATATACATTTATCTGTTCGTGGTTTTATAAAACTTGAGAAACTTCGATTAAACTATAAAATGAACCACTTTGCCATTAAGGAAAAAATATATATTGAGGCTCTCAAAGTCGCCTACCAAAAAGTTGAAGAATTACAAGTTGCTTAGATTTGTAGCACTTCTTAAACTTTATGAATTTAGATTATCGTAACATCAGTTGTGAATATGTGATGTTTTACTAATATTTTCTCTTTTACCTGTAGCAATAATATAATTCCAAAGCTATTATTATGCTCTTTCTTATTTTTTGACAATAGTTGCAGTATTGTCAATTTTAGTGTAGTTATTTTAGTTCTAGTTTGATTGTTGTTTTGGTTTAAATTAGCCACTATCATTAAAGCTTTTCTCCTCTCTTTGGGATAATATTCTTGGTGTCATTAATCCTTGGACTACTCTTGTGTATCTATCTACAACTACAACAGTTTGTATATCCTCACATGTACACTTTTTACATTTTTGTTTTACTTTTGTATGTTGTGGTTTTATCTTTATAGTTTTGATTCCCTCCATCTTTGCTACTCTTTGTATAGCTCCATAATATCTTATGCGAAAGAATCTTTTAGGTGGTATGTGGTATAGAAACCTTTGAATGAACTCATCGCTACTTAGTTTCATTATCTTGTGTTTAGAGTCGTCTTTATAATCTTTGTATTTGAATCTTATGATGTTGTTATCTATGGAGATAATCCTAGAGTTAGCAATAGCAGACTTATGGGTATACCTTGCCATGTACTCTACTATCTTAGAACAAGATTTAAACTGTGACTTCATATATATTACCCATTTACGAGATACTAGATTCTCTATGTAGTTCTCAAAGTAGTTTGGATTTTTTAACTCATCATGAACTTCTAAGTTGCCATCATAATAAGCCTTTTTAACTCTCTTTATGAAGATACCACGAAAGACTCTACTCATAGCTTTAACAGGAAACAAGAACTTAGATTTATACTTAGGTTGAAGAAGTGTTTCTCCCATAGCCCATTCCGATACTAAGAATAATATTTGCTTATAGCTCTAAAAGGGGCAAAAATGAGCAATAAATTATTAGAAATTTTTAAAGAGGAAATATCAGAGCAAGGAAGAGAACAAGCGAGACAATATAGTTTACCTATGATGATGTATTTATCGGTAATTGCAATTCTGATGGGTGCAAAGAATCCAATTGAAATACATCAATGGATGAAGAATAACGGTAAACGAAAAGAGATAAAAAAACTATTAGGTGTAGAATTTTTTAAAGCCCCAGGAAAATCAAGAGTGTATGACTTTTTTGAAATAGTTGATAAGATTGAATTAGAAAAAGCCTTCCGCAGATGGATACGAATTTTTATAGATATACCAGCACATGCAGTAGCAGCCGTAGATGGTAAAGTTCTAAGAGGAAGTGCAAATGCTAAAGATAATGCAGTATCTGTTTTATCTGCAGTTTTAGCAGAAACAAAATTAATTATTGCCCATAAAGAGATAGACAAAAAGTCTAATGAGATACCAGCATTTCAAGAACTAATAGGTGAGCTTGATGAGACATTTAGTTATGGCTTTGATGCTTTAAACACACAAAAAAACTCTTAAAAAGGCATCTGGTAGCGGTTCAAAGTTTATAGCAAAAGTAAAAAAGAATCAAAAAACTTTACTGTCGCTAGCTAAAGAGATAGAGGAAGCTTCTTCTATCGATTCAAGTTTTCAAATGGAAATTAAACAATCAAATGATTTCATACAAAGAAATATATATGTGTATCAAAACTGTATATATCCATGGGATGGTGTTTTTATTCATTCAGTAATCAGAGTTGATAAAATTGTTAATTGCAAAGAGACAAAGTATACTACCCCAATAAGTCAAGACAACATTTCCAAATTCCTTATTCACCTCTAACCTGTAACTTTATGAAACAGCTACTACATTTTCAGTATAGTTCTCATCATTTATTTGTAAACTCTCCAAGTAAACATTCATTGGTTTTTTATAGTTCAGTGTTTCATGAAATCTTTTATAATTGTAGAAGTCCATATAATCCGATACATCCTCTTTTAGTTCCTTAATTGTGTTGTACTGATTTAGATAAATTCTTTCAACTTTAGCACTTCTCCAGAACCTCTCAATACAAATATTATCAGTAGCTCTACCTTTACCATCCATTGAGATAGTAATGCCATGAGCCGACTGCATAATTAAAAAGTACTCATATATCTTATTTTTTCAAATATTTAAAAAAATCCATCTTCAATAAAATTAGATTCAGTCATTTTTAGGAGCTTTTTTAGTCTATTAAAGCTCTTTAGCTCTATATTATTCATATAACTACTTCTAATCTTTGTCTTATTTGTCTTTGTCCTAATAATCTAAGATTAGTAGCTATACAGGTAAGGCTAAAATTCATATTATTTCTAACGAGTCCTATAAATTTTGTAGTTGAGCCTTTCATCTGAGTTTTTATATCTGCAAACCTATGTTCAACTTTAGCTCTAATCTTATGTTTAGGTTTTTCATCTTTTCTTTGCTGCCTAATCTGTTCTTGCCTTAGAGTTTGTTTCTCTTTGAGACATACCATATTTTCTATATTTTCACTTTCTAAAAAAGTATCTATATCTTTTGAGTTATATGCTTTATCAGCATAAAGAGCTTTCATTCCATCTATATCTTTTACAAATGTTTTTACTGTGTCTATATCGTGAGTATTTGCGAAGGTGGTTTGTTGGGAGATAATAATACCACTCTGCTCATCTACTGCTATATGTACTTTATAGCCTTGTGTATATTGTTTCTTTGATGCGTGAAAGCCTATCCTTACTTCACTATCTATTTTATCTTGATGATTATAGCTATCTTCTTCATTCTTTATAATAATTTGAGAAGTCTTTATATCTTTAGTATCAATACCTTGTAGTGTATCAAGTTGTGCATTCTTGTATGTCTTGGAGTTATGGGCTTTAGCATTAAGAATTCTTTGAATCTTCTTTTTTGAAGGCTTTTTGGATTGAAGCTCTACTTCAAGTTTTATATTTAACTCAGCATTTATTGTTTGAATACCTTTCTTGTCTTCTTTGTATACTTCTTTAGTCTTATTTTTTATTTGCGTGTTATCACTTCTAATGAGAGTAGCATCAATTAAAACAGATTTTCCTTTTTTCGCTATCAGGTTTTTACTCTCTAATTGTTTATTTACAGAGTTAAATAATTTATCATAAAGTCGGTTCTTGAGTAGGGAATTTCTAAATCTACAGATTGTACTCTCGTCTGGTACACTATCCTCTAGGCTAAGTCCTACAAATCTAATAAAGAGTAGGTTTACATAGAGTGCATCTTGGGTGGCTTGATCAGAGAGATTGTAATACTTCTGGAGTAACAGTACTCTAAACATCAGTACATTATCATAAGCAGGTGCTCCAGCTACATTACTTTTAGCAATTCCATTTCTATTTAGTACTGGTCGTAATTTATCAAAGTCTATAATAGAGTCCAACTCTTTAAGAAATGAATTTACTTTTTCTAATCTTGATGTTACTGCTATATCTGAAAATGTATTGTTTGTATCTTTAAATGCCACTTTGTACCTCTTCTTAGTGATGTTATTTTAGCTGAAAAGTGCTTTTAATGCCTTTAAATAGATTGCTTTGTTAGATTATACTGTGCAGTGGTCTCGCCATTATCTTTAAGTGTTTGGGTGTGAATATAGCTAGTATATTGACTCCCTTGATCAGTATTAAATATCTCTGGTTTTTCATATTTAAGAAGTGCTTCATTGAGTACTCCCATAACAAGGTCAGTGTCCATTGTATTGGATATTTTCCATGAAAGAACAGCTTTAGAGTACCAATCAATGATAGCTGCAAGATAAACCATGCCACCATTGATTTTAATATAGGTAATATCTGTACTCCATACTTGATTAGCTCTTGTAATATTTATCCCTCTAAGCTTATAGGAGAACTTAGGATGTTGTATATTAGCTAGAGTTAAGGAAATAGGCTCTCTTACAGCTAGTATAGCCTTTAATCCTAACTCTTTGCGATAACTCTGCACTGTGTTTCAACTTACACTGAAACCATTCTCTAGTAACTGGTAATGCACCTTCTTAGCTCCATATATTGGTATCTCTTCAAAGATAGATTTTATCTCCTCCTTGATGGTTTCTTTATGTTCGCTGACTACAGGTATATAGTAAAGCGAACTTCTACTAATATCTAGTATCGCACACTGTTGTACTACGGATAATCTCTTTAACTCGAAATTTATCATAGCCTTTTTACTAGATAAGTCCGAGCTTCTCAGCTTTCCCCGCATCCAGTTATTCTCCACTGTTAATTGTCCTACTGTTTTTGCGTATTCATCTATTTTTTCTTGAAGTTTTTTAGTTTCATCTTTATACTCTTTTACAACTTTGGAAGGTTCCATTGCCATCTCTGCATTCTCTAAAAATAGCTTCTTCCAGTTTTTGAGATTATTGGGTGTAATACCATTATCTTTAGCTATTTCTATAAGAGTTTTTTCCTCTTTAAGAAGCTCTAAAACCAATTTTGTTTTTAGCTCTGTTGAATAAGTTGTCCGTTTTCTGCTCATCTTTCTACCACAACAATCCACTAAAAACTAAATTTCAAGAGTTGAGCGATAGAGTCATCTAAATCCCATCTATTGTTAATGAGTTGTTCTTGTATAGATTTTGTACCATTTAGGTGCAAGATATTTAAAATAATGCTTCTGATAATTGTCATTAAAAATGGATTTAGATGAGCATTATGGTCATCTTCTAAAAGTGTATTATCTTTGTATTGGTGCATTGTTTCTACCTTCCAATGGAGTAAAATTTTATCATGAAAGAACTCCGCATTTTCACGAAAATTTGCTATACAGAACTGAATACTAGTGCTGTTTGTTACTTCTCCTGTTTTATGGTTTGTCTTGTGTATTTTTTTAATAGTTTTTATGATTGAGCGAACATGGGTAATTTCATTATGATAAAAAGTAGTTGGTTCATATATAAATACTTCTCTATTTATCCACTCATTAGATTGCTGGATTGGTTTAGCTTTATAAGTGCTTGATGGTTTTATCTCTCTTGATATTTCATTTATTTTATCAAGAAGTGTTTTTTGGTTACCTTTAACTTTAGCAATATATTTTGAACCACTCTGCTCAATAGAATCAAGAGTTTTTTTGTGTGTTCATCGCATCAAAGGTAAAGAGAAATTCAGGTATTTCATTTGATTTCTCTGCAATTTTTTGATGAGCAATAACTACACCTATCTCTGATAGAACTGCACCAACAACTTGTATAGCCTTTTGGTCTTTATATCTACTACCATTCATCACTTTACCATCTACGCTTAGATGTTTTCCTGTAGTATCGACATAAATTCTTATCCATTCTCTGAACAAAAGTTCAACTGCCTCACTATCAACTTTTGCAAGTATATCTGAGACAGCACTTCTTTTTGGTGTTATTATAAATTCTACACCTAGAAGTTTTTTTACTTCTTCTTTTTGAACATGTTTATCTATCCAAATAGAAATTTGTTTGTAATCTGTAGCTCCCATTAGTCCAGCTAATATAGCTAGATATAAGATATGTTCTAATTTATGCCGTTTACCTTGACCTTTACGATGGTCTGGAACTCTTGATAGTAACTCTAAAAGTTTATTTGATTCAGCTATTTTTGCATAGCCTTTTCTTGAACGCTTTTGTGCTAATTTATCTCTTGCTTTTATTGCCATTTTCTTATCACCTTGTTTTTCTCAAAAGCAAGCAATAATTATTCCACTTTTAATTTCTAGTTATTAATGGATTGGGGTGTCTTTCTACCCTCACTTTATTATTCTTATTTTATCGTATATGAAATAAAAACTTTTGAAATGTTGTTTGGTTTTCTTGGGGTAGTATACTATTAGTTCTTGAAATGCTGGTATCTCATTAGACTTTTTGTCTATCTCTTTATGGGCAATAATTAATTTTGTTTCTGCTAAAACTGCAGATAAAACAGATACTGCATTATCTTTAGCATTTGCACTTCCTCTTAGAACTTTACCATCTACGGCTGCTACTGCATGTGCTGGTATATCTATAAAAATTCGTATCCATCTGCGGAAGGCTTTTTCTAATTCAATCTTATCAACTATTTCAAAAAAGTCATACACTCTTGATTTTCCTGGGGCTTTAAAAAATTCTACACCTAATAGTTTTTTTATCTCTTTTCGTTTACCGTTATTCTTCATCCATTGATGTATTTCAATTGGATTCTTTGCACCCATCAGAATTGCAATTACCGATAAATACATCATCATAGGTAAACTATATTGTCTCGCTTGTTCTCTTCCTTGCTCTGATATTTCCTCTTTAAAAATTTCTAATAATTTATTGCTCATTTCTGCCCCTTTTAGAGCTATAAGCAAATATTGTTCTTAGTATCGGAATGGGCTACCTGTAAGTAAAGATACTATTAATGATAACATATTATAAATCCTTTAGTTTTTGTATAGTTTCTATGTTCATCATATATCCTCTAATATATTTAGCTCTTTTCTAAAGGTTCATACTTTAACAATTCGTAAGTGATATATACTAAGGTTATCATTCCTATGGTTAAGCCTATTTCAAAAGCATTCATTATAAATCCTCCAGTGAGTTTATCTCTTTTATGATTTTTTTTAAAAGCAATATAACAATAACTAAATCAACAATCAAGGAAATCACAACTAAATAATTATCTTCAATATCTTTATCATATAGATATGCTATGAGCGAAGACATTATAATAATTGCAGTAATAAAAACTGCTTTTAGAAACCCTATAAACTCTTTTATTTTATCTATTTTTGCCATAGTATCATTATATCATAAGTTTACAATCACACCCTCCGTCATTCCGTGCTTAACACGGAATCTTCCTCGTTCCCACCGTCTCGGTGGGAATGCTTATGGGAATTTGAATCATCATTGCAGTTAGATAGTATGCATAAGAGTTAGTTTACATTCCCACGCGGGAGCGGTGGGAACGAGGAAAATAGTGGATATTCAATCACAGGGGTGTAGTTTTGTATGAGGGGGAAATCAATGATTATTTTTCATTCATTAAATCATACGCTCCATAAACAATGGAAAAAAGTGCTGTAGAAAATGCTATTATAATTGCTATAGTTTCTATGTTCATCATATATCCTCTAATTTATCTATTTTTTTATGTGTATGTTTTGCTAAAAGTAAAAATATAATAGATAAAATCATGGTAGAGAAGATACCTAGCCAAAAAGTTACATCTATAAGATTGCTATTAAATAATTTCGCTGTACCAGCAACAACACTTATGATTAAAGCTATCAATAAACCCATATATACTTTAAGGATACCAATATACTCTTTTTCTTTATCTATTTTACCCATATCGCAATTATATCATAAGTTTACAATCACACCCTCCGTCACAGCAATTCTAATTCACTCTACCCCAAAAAATTTGTAAAAAAATAAAAGGTATAAGAATTGCTATACTTTTAAAAATTAGCAGTAAAGAATTTATAAATGAATTTTCAAAAACAGATAATAAGTCTTATAGCAAAAGAGTTTGAAAAACTACCAGATTAAAGGAGTAAAGAGAAACTAATATATACAATGAGTGATATAACACTATCAGCATTTGCAATGTATTATTTTCAAAATCCATCTTGGTTAGACTTTGCAAGAAAAATGAATACAAAAAGCGGTAAAAGTAATGCTAAATCACTATTTGGTATAAAAAAGATACCAAGTGATAATCATGTACGAGATACATTAGATGATATAGATAGTGATAAACTACAACCTACATTCGATAAAATATATAAACTACTTTTAGAAAAAAAAACCTTAGAAAAATATACCTATTTTGATAATAAGACACTCCTTGTTCTTCTTGATGGCACTTACTACCATTCTTCAACAAAAATACATTGTGAGCATTGTCAAACAAGAAAAAAAACAGATACTAAAGGTAGTGAGACTCTTCAATATTACCATAGTGCAATAACACCAATAATAGCAAAACCAAAGACCAATACAATACTTCCATTATTACCAGAGATGATATCAAATACGGATGGAGATGATAAACAAGATTGTGAGATTAACGCATCCAAAAGATGGTTAGATAAAACACATATACTCGCTAAAAAATATAAACTAGTACTCTTGGGCGATGATTTATATTCAAAGACTTCACTTATTAAAAAGATAAGAGAGAAAGAGTATAACTATATATTTGTCTGCAAAGAGACTTCTCATAAAAAATTATATGAAACTGTACATATGGTTGATAACCTCGGTAATATGGATACTAAAACAGCTACTAAACTAAATAAACAAAGAAAAAAAGAGAGTTACAACTATAAATATCTACATGAAGTAGAACTTACAGGAGAAAAGAATCCTATAAAAGTAAATTGGTGTAGTGTTGAAGTTAAAGAGGTAAAAGGGAAGATAATTTATAGTGGTGCTTTTATAACAGACTATATAATTAAAGATGAAAATGTAGAAGAGATTGTAGAAGCAGGTCGTGCTAGATGGAAGATTGAAAATGAGAATAATAATACATTAAAAACAGGAGGTTACAATCTTGAACATAACTTTGGACACGGCAAAAAAGGACTAAGTGAGTTGCTATTTGTTTTTAACATATTAGCATTCTTAACTCATACACTATGCTTAACATATGATGATGATTATAAAGAGTTATATGGACTTATAAACAAGAGAAAAACATTCTTTAACCATATCAATACTTTCACAACATTTTTTTACTTTTTAGATTGGGATATTCTCTATCAAACAATGATAAAAGGCTATATAGATGGTATCCATTTGGACTAGTAAATATTCACAAGGCTATACCTATGTCAAAAATACTATTACTCCCATTAATAGTGATAATTGGAGCTTTATTGAAATAAAAACAGAAGATATTGAAGTCGTAAAAAATACTAACGGCTATAAAAAGTTTTTAGTTAATTATTTTTTAATGTTGTAAAAATGATTGAGTGGTGATTTTTGGTGTTGGGTTAGAATTGCTGCCTCCGTCATTCCATGCTTGACACGGAATCTAGTTGTGTGGCTAGATTCTGAATTGGTATGCCCTTTGGGTGCAAGTTCAAAATGACAATGTTAGCCCATTCCCACCGAGGACGGATGGGAACGAGAAACAAGTAAATATTAAAATATTTATACTTTTGTAGGTAGTTCACTTATTTTATTTAAATAATATACCGACACCATAACTACTAAAGTGGCTATTACTAATCCTGCTATTTGCATTATTCTTTCTCCAATTCATCTAATTTTGTATATACATTATCTTTTATATTTTTTATTTTTGAAAATATAAATATCACAAAAAGAAAACCCAATACCGCTAAATATAAAATATAGATAGGCTTTTCACCTGAGACTACAGCGTATATCAGACCAGCTTCTCCACTCAAAAGAGCAAGAAGAATTAAAAAGTATCCTCTAAACTCTTCTTGTAAAAAACTAATTTCTTTTTCTAATCGTTCTTTTTTACTCATATTATGATTATATCATAAGTACTTTAACAGAGATACTATGTCGATGGAACTCTCGTATGCTTTCCCACACATGAGCGGTGGGAACCAGAAAATGATGTTGATTTCAGGGGGAATGTATATTAATCACAAGAAGCAGTAATAAGTTTGACTTACGATAGAAGAGCTTAATGTAGCAAATCATAGATTAAAAATCATTTCTAGTACCCATGACTCTAGTATGGGTACTTATATTCGATTAACTGCTTTATGCACTAGCATCGAGGACGATGGGAGTGAGTAGGAGTAAAGTATTTTATTTTTTTAAAGTAGCTTTCAATAATAAAGAATCAATAACATCTCCACGAATCATACTTCCATAATTCAACAGCAATTCTAATTCACTCTACCCCAAAAAATTTGTAAAAAAATAAAAGGTATAAGAATTGCTATACTTTTAAAAATTAGCAGTAAAGAATTTATAAATGAATTTTCAAAAACAGATAATAAGTCTTATAGCAAAAGAGTTTGAAAAACTACCAGATTCAAGGAGTAAAGAGAAACTAATATATACAATGAGTGATATAACACTATCAGCATTTGCAATGTATTATTTTCAAAATCCATCTTGGTTAGACTTTGCAAGAAAAATGAATACAAAAAGCGGTAAAAGTAATGCTAAATCACTATTTGGTATAAAAAAGATACCAAGTGATAATCATGTACGAGATACATTAGATGATATAGATAGTGATAAACTACAACCTACATTCGATAAAATATATAAACTACTTTTAGAAAAAAAAACCTTAGAAAAATATACCTATTTTGATAATAAGACACTCCTTGTTCTTCTTGATGGCACTTACTACCATTCTTCAACAAAAATACATTGTGAGCATTGTCAAACAAGAAAAAAAACAGATACTAAAGGTAGTGAGACTCTTCAATATTACCATAGTGCAATAACACCAATAATAGCAAAACCAAAGACCAATACAATACTTCCATTATTACCAGAGATGATATCAAATACGGATGGAGATGATAAACAAGATTGTGAGATTAACGCATCCAAAAGATGGTTAGATAAAACACATATACTCGCTAAAAAATATAAACTAGTACTCTTGGGCGATGATTTATATACTACCCCAATAAGTCAAGACAACATTTCCAAATTCCTTATTCACCTCTAACCTGTAACTTTATGAAACAGCTACTACATTTTCAGTATAGTTCTCATCATTTATTTGTAAACTCTCCAAGTAAACATTTATTGGTTTTTTATAGTTCAGTGTTTCATGAAATCTTTTATAATTGTAGAAGTCCATATAATCCGATACATCCTCTTTTAGTTCCTTAATTGTGTTGTACTGATTTAGATAAATTCTTTCAACTTTAGCACTTCTCCAGAACCTCTCAATACAAATATTATCAGTAGCTCTACCTTTACCATCCATTGAGATAGTAATGCCATTATCTTTAAGTGTTTGGGTGTGAATATAGCTAGTATATTGACTCCCTTGATCAGTATTAAATATCTCTGGTTTTTCATATTTAAGAAGTGCTTCATTGAGTACTCCCATAACAAGGTCAGTGTCCATTGTATTGGATATTTTCCATGAAAGAACAGCTTTAGAGTACCAATCAATGATAGCTGCAAGATAAACCATGCCACCATTGATTTTAATATAGGTAATATCTGTACTCCATACTTGATTAGCTCTTGTAATATTTATCCCTCTAAGCTTATAGGAGAACTTAGGATGTTGTATATTAGCTAGAGTTAAGGAAATAGGCTCTCTTACAGCTAGTATAGCCTTTAATCCTAACTCTTTGCGATAACTCTGCACTGTGTTTAAACTTACACTGAAACCATTCTCTAGTAACTGGTAATGCACCTTCTTAGCTCCATATATTGGTATCTCTTCAAAGATAGATTTTATCTCCTCCTTGATGGTTTCTTTATGTTCGCTGACTACAGGTATATAGTAAAGCGAACTTCTACTAATATCTAGTATCGCACACTGTTGTACTACGGATAATCTCTTTAACTCGAAATTTATCATAGCCTTTTTACTAGATAAGTCCGAGCTTCTCAGCTTTCCCCGCATCCAGTTATTCTCCACTGTTAATTGTCCTACTATTTTTGCGTATTCATCTATTTTTTCTTGAAGTTTTTTAGTTTCATCTTTATACTCTTTTACAACTTTGGAAGGTTCCATTGCCATCTCTGCATTCTCTAAGAATAGCTTCTTCCAGTTTTTGAGATTATTGGGTGTAATACCATTATCTTTAGCTATTTCTATAAGAGTTTTTTCCTCTTTTAGAAGCTCTAAAACCAATTTTGTTTTTAGCTCTGTTGAATAAGTTGTCCGTTTTCTGCTCATCTTTTTACCCTCACTTTATTATTCTTATTTTATCGTATATGAAATAAAAACTTTTGAAATGTTGTTTGGTTTTCTTGGGGTAGTATATATTCTTAAATCAGTTTTTCAAATACTCTAATCTTCTCTTCTTTAATTTTGTAATCTGTAAGATATTTATGAACTAATTTCCAAAAGTCCTTTGAGTGATTATGATGAACTATATGAGCTAATTCGTGAACAATAACATATTCAATTAAAGATAAAGGTAGCTTTATAAGATGATAATTAAATGAGATACGATCAGTTGAGCTACAACTTCCCCATCTATTTTTTGAGTATCTAAAACTTATATCTTGAGGAATAACACCCATAATTTTTGCCCACTTTTTAGTGAGTGGTATTATTTTATCTATTGCTTTTCGCTTATAAAAGTTTCCTATTTCTTTTTTAAGCCTGCTTATTGTAAATTTAGGTGGGGTTGTTATATGAAATTTTGAGTGTGTAAAGTTGATAGTAATAGTTTTAGTAGTCTTATCAGTGTTCATTTGAACATTGTAGTTCTTGCCCATATAATAAAGTCTTGAATCAGTCCTAATATTTTTATTTACTCCTCTTGATTTGAATAAATCAAGTTTTTTACTTATCCAAGCGGATTTACGGATAAGCATCTTCCTTATATCTTCTATGCTTGTTGTGTTGTTTGTTTTGACCAGTACACCATCAGCATCAATACAAATATAAGTATTTTTAAGTGAGCTTTTTCTTTTTATATTAAATTCAATATTTTGAGTATCATACTTTATACTATACAAATGTTTCTACTAATTTAGCCATTATTTTTTTAGATTTTAGGAATTATCTAGGATCTCTTTTTGTGATTTTTTTTTGCTTTGTTTTGGATAACTTAGAAGTATTTTTATTATACTGCCTAGCTTTCTTTTTCTCTGGTTTTTTATGCTCACTTTTGAGTTTGCTATCTTCAATATCTTTTCTTCGGATACTTGGATCTGGCTCAAAGCCTTCAACTGTTTCTTGAGGTATCTTCTGTCCTATTACCCTTTCAATCTCCTTAATATCATACTTTTCATAAATATCTATAAGTGAGATAGCTTCTCCCTCTCTTCCAGCTCTTCCTGTTCTCCCTACACGATGTACATAATCTTCAGGCACTGATGGAAGCTCATAGTTGATAACATACGGTAACTCTTCTATATCTAAGCCTCTTGAAGCGATATCGGTAGCTACAAGCACTCTCAATTTCACCTCTTTAAACAGAGTAAGTGTTTTTAATCTTTTTGCCTGAGTAATATCACCATGGATAAGCCCACATTTTAAGCCATCTTTTTGGAGTTCTGCAAAAAGCTCGTTTGCACTTACTTTAGTTCTTGTAAAAACTAAAACTTGAGGATAATTTCTCGATCCTATAAGATAAGCTAAAAGCTCGGCTTTTCTATGACTATCTACTAAATATACTTTTTGGTTGATAGTATCAACTGTTGAATTTTTCTTTGATGTTTCTATAAAGGCTGGACTTCTTAAAACAAGTTTTGAGAGTTTCCTTACCTTATCACTGTAGGTTGCTGAAAAAAGTAAGGTCTGATGTTTCTTTGGTAGAAGTGGATGGATTTTTCTTATATCTTTTGTAAAACCCATATCTAACATTCTATCTGCTTCATCTAAAACAAGTATTTCAACGCTAGAAACGTTCAAACCTCTTTGTGTATGTTCTAAAAATCTACCAGGTGTAGCAATCACAATATCTACACCTTTGTTTAATATACGCTGTTGAGATTCAATATCTTTGCCACCTACAAGTACCGCACATTCAAGCTTCATATATTTAGAATATTTAGTAAAATCTTCAAAAATCTGAATAGAAAGTTCCCTAGTAGGAGATAAAATAACAGCTTTTAAAGCTCTATCACTTGATCCATCACTCTTACGAAGTCTTTGTAAAATCGGTAATCCAAATGCAGCAGTTTTACCAGTTCCAGTTTGTGCCGTAGCAAATATATCACTTTTAGCCATTACTAAAGGTATAGCTCTTTTTTGGATTAATGTAGGATGTTCATATCCTAATTCATTTATCGCACTCAGTAATGGCTTAATAAGCCCTAATTTTTCAAATGACATCAATGCTCCTATTTAATGATGAAATTTTAGCATATTATTTAATATATAAGCTATAGAGCTGTATAATTGATGCTATGATAAGAAAAACACTTAAAAAAACATCTAAACACGAAAAGTTTAAATCTTTTATAAAAAAGTATAATATTCCAGCAGAGTACCTTTCAACAAATCGTAAAATGGTTAGTAAAGCTGTACTTATCGGTTTATTTATTGCTTTTATACCTATGCCTATGCAGATGTTAGCAGTCTTAGCAATAGTACCATTTTTTAAGTTTAATGTGCCTATAGCCCTTGCCATGTGTTGGCTTAGTAATCCCCTGACAATGCCACCAATGTACTATATGGAATATTTAACAGGCTCCTTTATATTAGGTACAGAAATAGCACCTGTTGAGATGACTCTTGATTGGTTTAGTGAAAATTTTGATGATATTTTCATACCACTTTATTTTGGAACACTTATATATTCAACGCTTGGTTCTTTAACTGGGTATTGGTTAGTAAATCATTTTTGGAAAGGCTCAGTTCATCGAGATAAAAAGCTTCACCCTCATCAAAGATAATTAGTTTTTCTGGGGATATTATATTTTAAAGCTGTATCTATTTGATACAGCTTTGATTGTTTATTGTCGTGCTATTGCTCAATAATATCAGTTAATTTAATAAAATTAATAGTTTCATTTAATTCATTATAATCAAATTCAAAATATAACTTAAATCTTTCATTATTCTCACTTTCAAAATTTAAAGCATCACTTTTTATAATTATTTCATCAAATTTTCTTTGAATATCCTTATCTAATATTCTTATATTTAACTCATGTAATATTGTATATTCATTATCTTTAGTATTTTCAGCTTTGAAATACTTTAATTCATGTAATGTATTAAATGGCAGTGGCGTGAATGTTTTTTCGATTAATTTAAGCATTGACATAGCTGTTACATCTTCATAATCTAAATTTTCAGCTTCTATCTTATATCTGTATCCATAATTATAATCCATATCTTTTATTGTGTCAATATGAATATCTTTACTATTCCTTGATGCTGAATATTGATAAGTACTACCCATTTTTTGTCCCATTAAATATGTGAAATCAAGATGCTTATAATGCTTAATCAAGTAAGTTTTTTCATTGTCATTATCATTTACTTTACTTGAACTATTACAAGCAATAAATAAAATAACAATCATCAGTATGCTTATAACTTTAAGTATATTTTTCATTATTGAACCCTTACTATATTTAGTATACCCATTGTCTGAGTTTCTTCAGTTTCATTATATTTTTCATCTATTGATGACTTTACATACGGATTTTCTTTTGGTTTTTCAATTTTTCTTACTCTTGATAATTTCATATTAGTGTTTATACCACCACTTATAATTGATGTTGTAGTACTATCATTGCTATAGTGTTTATTTTTATTGTCTTTATCCTCATCATCTGTATGAATATAGCCTTTGTCTATAGCCTTTGAAAAGTTACTTGGAGCAAATAAACCATATTTTATTCCTAAAGTAGGAAATGATGACATAGTATTACTTAGTCCTGAACCCTTACCTTTAAATAAGCAAAAATGTAATGTTGTATCTCTATTTGAAATATTTGGATAAATATTTCCTATTGAATAATTTGCATTTTGATTATCTTCATTATCAAACACTCTAATAAAATGTTTACTTCCATTGGGACACTGTTTTCCTAACTTTAAGACAGCATAGTCATCATAAGTATTTAATGATTTAAATTTTTTCCCATCAACTTTACAAAAATGAAATTTAGTATTATTTTTTTGGGAAATAGCACCGATCCAACCGCTATTTCTACTTTCATTTGCACTATCTTCATCATCCATATAGATTGTGATTAATTCGCTTAATCCACTATCATTTATTGGACAAGTCCTTTTTTGTGGGATTATTCCTATTGCTATAGGTTCTAGTGGGTACATTTGCTCTATTGTTGCTATATCTCCCACACTTAAAATACCATTATTACCATATGATTTATTACAATAATTCATGGTTGAAGATTGATCCCAAGCACCAACAGTTATAGTACCCGCTACACCCTTTTTATTCTTGGTACAAGTACTTGGTGTATCTAGTCTATTATGTTCATGTGCAATTCCTAAGGCATGTCCAAATTCATGAACTGCAATAGTTTTAATATATCTATTCTTCTGTACTTCACTATGTACTTTAAACCATTTGTTAAAAGTAAAATTCAATAGCAATCCATTTCTTCTATTGTTTAGCTGTCTGCCAATTCCTCTTGTATGTGGGCCAGAATCTTGTACTTTAATTCTAATATTAGCAGCTTGTTCAGTACATTCTGTCCAACCAGTGAATGCTATATTTGTTTCTGCTGCCGCCCATGTAGTAGTTATAGCATGTTGAACTAAATCTCTTCTAGTTTGAGTTGAATCTGAATCACTATAACTTTCCCAACAAACAGATATGTTCGTATCGGTCCAAAGAAGATGTGATAAATAATAACCCCTAGGTTCTCTTGCATATATATTAACAGAAGCTAATATTATAATGTAAATTATCAATATTTTATGTTTCATATTTTATTCCTTATATAATTTTCTTTTATGAGTAAGTCCTCTTTTCACTTGAAATAAAAGAACTATTACTCTTGAAATTTTGTAAAAAGCTTATTGATACAAACTATACATTTTCAAATATAGTAGTAAGAACAAGACCTAATTATATCCTCTTATTTCATTCACTATACTATGGATAATGTCCCTAAAAAAGCCTATATAAGGTATCCATTTGCCTAAGTATAATGTCCCTATAAAAACAAAGTAATGAAGGGTTTAATTAAAAAAACTATACCACCAAAAATTGTCAAGACAACTTTTTTTTAAAATTTTATTCCCTAAATATCTGTTACCTTATGCTACACTTCTAGTAGATTTAGTATAGTTCTCTTCATTGATTTTTAAACAATCAAAGTAAACATTCGACTTAATGAAAAAAACGGGTGCTTAAAAAGGGAAAGCGAAAAGGAATAATTAGATATTTTTGCAATGATTGCAAACAATCTTTTAGCTCAAAAAGAAGAGCAAATAAACTAGCAGAAATCATTTTAAAAAAGTATATTCTAAGACGATAAATATTAAGCCACTTGGCAGAAGATTACAAGAGAAGTATACCTTGGATAAGGGGTAAAATATTCTATCCTAGACCAGTAGTAATAGTTTGTGATGCTACTTTTTATGGAAAGAGAAAAGATAAATTTGGTACTTTAGTTTTTAAAGGCTTACACAAGGCTTTTAAAGACTGATGTTACGATAATCTAAACCTTCAAATTTACAAAAGGTGACATATTAAAAATAGATGGCATTAAAAATGCTTAAAATATATATGAAGCAATTAGAAGATATGTACATAAATTTCGCAATCAGTTCATTTAGCAAGATAGAGATGACAAAACTTTCAAAAGTAACAGGTAATAGTCATGATGTTTTCACAAAGCATCTACTATTAAATGATTCTCTTGATGATGAAAAGACTTTGTGGAAATCAATAAAACCATTTTTAAGAGATTATGAGAATGAAGACAATGCTTGTATTATTATCGATGATATGCTTATGCATAAGCCTTGGAGTAAAGTAAATGATGTAGTTTGCTGGCATTATGACCATGTCTCACAAAAGATGCAAAAAGGTATCTTAATGCTAAATTTTCATTATACAGATGCTACAGGTATATCTATCCCTTTGGGATATGAAATTATCACAAAAACTGAAAATAAGTGGAGTGAGGAACATCAGAAGAATATTAAAAAATCTCTCTTTAGTAAAAATGAAATAATGCAAGATAAACTTCAAATTTTACATCACAATAATGAAGTGAAATATAAATATATTTTATTTGATAAATGGTTTTCAAGTATTAAGAATCTACTTTTTATAGAAGAAGAACTAAACAAGAAGTTTGTATGTCCAATAAAAAGTAATAGAAAAATAGCACTCACTTTAGAAGAAAGAAATAAAGGAAAATATGTTAATATCTCAAGCATAGATATAAAGGGTGGTAGTAGTCGGCTGATATATATTGAAGGTTATAAAAAACCTCTAAGACTTATCAAGCAAGTGGTCAAAAACGGCGATGATGGCGAATCTACTTATTTATATCTTGTTACTAATGATATAGACTTATCTTTCAATCAGGTACTTGAAATCTACAAAAGACGGTGGAAAATAGAGGAATATCATAAATCTTTAAAACAAAATTTAAAAATAGAACACTCTCCAACAAAAGTTGAAACATCACAAAGAAATCATATACATTTATCTGTTCGTGGTTTTATAAAACTTGAGAAACTTCGATTAAACTATAAAATGAACCACTTTGCCATTAAGGAAAAAATATATATTGAGGCTCTCAAAGTCGCCTACCAAAAAGTTGAAGAATTACAAGTTGTTTAGATTTGTAGCACTTCTTAAACTTTATGAATTTAGATTATCGTAACATCAGTTAAAGATTATGCGTAATCTCACAAAAACTACTGAAAAAAAATTCACTAAAAAGTTAGATATCTGGTATGATATATATAGAGATATTTTACTAGACTTCTTGCAAAACTCCTTATATGGCTTAGCACTTTATAGAGAGTTTTAATCAAGGTAAATGTTCTCAAGCGTAGCCAAAGCTAGGGTTGGGGTTCTTTAACGCTGAGTAAGGCTCTCTATAAAGTGTCCTATGGAAGGGATAGTAAGTACTAACCTTGCACAAAAAAATATTTTACCCTTAGCTTAGGCTAGGAATAAAAATTTGTTTTACACAATTTTAGTCCTTCTTAGCTCTCTGTGGTATATAGGAGTTTTGCAAGAAGTCTACTTGAAGAATCTATAAATCCAACTAGAAAAAAAGCTTCCTACACCCATCCAAAAGTTTTAAGAATCTATCCAAATATAATTTCAAAACTAACATCATTTAAAAGGTTTAGATTTAATGTGAATTTGACTTGCTTACACGAATAGGGTTAAGTTAGTTTCAACATAGAAGATAATCCTATTCATTGAAGTTATTTCTATCCTAGTACTTAAGCACTAACAAAGCATTACTCTATAACACTCTTGTTTTAGTCCCTCCACTAGTATTAAGGGGAGATAATGTCCATCAAATGTGTTGAATATGTCTTTTTCTGGATATAATATTAAAGACTTAAAATCTTTGGAGCTATTATGAGCAGTGTATATTTAGCTCGACAACCTATTGTAAGCATTGATGAAAAATTGGAAGCTTACGAAATTATGTATCTTAATGCTAAGAAAGAAATAGCAGTAGCTAATGATAGGTTTCAAAGCGCCTCAGTTATAAATTCCGTATTAAATCAGTTTGGAGCAAAAGAATTTTTAAGTGAGCATAAAGCTTTTATAAAAGTTGATGAAAAGTTTTTGATGGGTGATTTAATTAAAACGATTCCAAGAGACTTTTTTATCTTTTCATTATCTCAAGATATAGAAATTACAGAAAAAGTTTTTGAAAGAATAGAACAATTACATGAACAAGGATTTTTTTTAGGCATTCATGATATAGATTTAAATCAAGAAAGTTTCAAAAAATATAAAACAATTTTAAATAAGCTTTCTTATTTTAAGATCAATATATACGTGAATATGGGTTTAGAAGACAAAGACTTAATTATTCAACTCCAAGATTATGAAATAAAAATTGTAGCCACTAAAATAGAAGACACATCTTCTTATCAGACTGCAAAAGATTTAGAATGTGACTTATATCAAGGTTATTGTTTTGCAAAGCCAAAAATATTAGAAAATGAAAAATTTGATCCATCCCAGTTTAATGTATTAAAATTGTACAATATGCTAATAACTGATACAAATATAGATGAAATTACAACAGAGTTTGAAAAAAATCATGCCTTAACTCTTCAACTTCTACAGTTTCTCAATTCAGCTAATTTTCATTTTCGTAATAAGATATCATCTATTCATCATGTCTTAGTTTTACTAGGAAGAAAGCAACTATCTCAATGGTTGATGCTCATGATTTATTCAAAGTCTCTTACAAAAAATGTAAAAGTATCACCCTTGATGCTTATGGTTAAAAACAGAACAGAACTTATGCAAAATCTTTTAAAAGTTCTTAAACCAGATGTAAAAAGTAATGCTTTAGGTGAGGCTTATTTAGTTGGAACCCTTTCTTTAATTGACACAATTTTTAAAGTGAATTTAAGTGATATTTTAGAACAAATTCACATTTCAGATATTGCGAAAAAAGCATTATTAAAAGATGAAGGAACACTAGGTATGCTACATAAAGTTGTACGAGATATTGAAAATTTTAATATTTCAGCAATCGCTGATTTTTCTAAAAAGTATAAAGTTTTAGAAGAATCTATTCAAGAAGTAATCCTAGATGCGATAGAAGATGTAAATAAATTTGAAGAATCATTGAAAAATGAATATGATTAATAGTTCCCTCTAAGACCTCTTTTTTAGCTAATACTTGCTACCCTATCGTTAAAATTTAAACTAGGGATAGAGTTTTGCAAGATAAAAATACAGAGTTTGAAAATGCAGTAAAAAGTATGATGCTTCATGTTGGCGAAAATCCTCAACGTGAAGGTCTTATAGATACCCCTGCTAGAGTAAGAAAATCTTATGAATTTATCTATGGTGGGTATAAAGAAAATCCTAAAGAAATTTTAGAAAAAGCACTTTTTACTACGACAAATAATGAGATGGTTCTTGTTAAGGATATAGAATTTTATTCTACCTGTGAACATCATTTACTTCCTATCATTGGGCGTGTACATGTTGCTTATATCCCTAATGGTAAAGTGGTGGGTCTTTCAAAAATTCCTCGTGTTGTTGATGTTTTTGCTCGTCGTATGCAGATTCAAGAACAGCTAACAGAACAAATAGCGGATGCTATAATGGATGCTATTTCGCCAAAAGGGGTGGCAGTTGTGATTGTTGCTCGTCATATGTGTATGGAGATGAGAGGTGTTCAAAAGATAAATTCAACCACTACATCATCCGCCTTACGTGGACTTTTCAAAAAAGATGAAAAAACAAGAAGCGAATTTTTCTCACTTATTAATTCTCCAACTGCTACACGCTACTAAATAGATGCCCTTTAAATCACTTAAAAAAAAGCTTTCTTCTCAAAACTATACTACCTCTTTTGGTGAGATTATTAAAATAAATGCTACTGTTATTACGGCTAGAGGTATAAAGGTTAGTATTGGGGATATGGTAAAGATTATTTCTAATGATACAGCTCAAGAAAGTATGGGGATGGTTACAGAAATAGACAGTGCTACCTTTTTTATCACACCTTTTTCTTTTGTTGAGGGTTTTTGTTCTGGTGATAAAGTATTCTTAGATTCTGTGGGTATGAATATCCCTGTTGGAGCATCACTTTTAGGGAGAGTGGTAGATCCCTTTATGAAACCCATTGATGGAAAAGGGAACATTAAGGATGTGAAGTTATCAGCGATTATAAAGCCACCTATTGCAGCGATGAAGCGTGGGATGATAGATGAAGTTTTTAGCGTAGGTGTGAAGAGTATAGATGGACTTTTAACCTGTGGTAAGGGGCAAAAACTTGGAATATTTGCAGGATCAGGAGTCGGAAAATCAACTTTGATGGGGATGATTGTCAAAGGTTCATCAGCACCGATTAAAGTAATCGCTTTGATTGGAGAAAGGGGAAGAGAAGTCCCTGAATTTATAGAAAAAAACCTTGGTGGAAATTTGGAAAATACGGTTATTATAGTTGCAACTTCTGATGATTCACCCCTTATGCGTAAATACGGTGCTTTTGCTGCTATGAGTGTAGCTGAACATTTTAAAGACAAGGGTCAAGATGTTCTTTTTATGATGGATTCTGTTACAAGGTTTGCCATGGCTCAGCGAGAGATTGGTTTAGCTCTGGGTGAGCCTCCAACTTCTAAGGGTTACCCACCATCTTCTTTAACACTTTTACCTCAACTTATGGAAAGAGCTGGTAAAGAGGAAGGGAAAGGCTCTATAACTGCTTTTTTTACTGTGCTGATTGAAGGTGATGATATGAGTGATCCTATTGCCGATCAGTCTCGTTCTATCTTAGATGGGCATATAGTCCTTTCTCGTGAGCTTACTGATTTTGGTATTTATCCCCCTATTCATATTTTAAACTCTGCATCAAGGGTGATGAATGATATTATCTCAAATGAACATCTTCAAGCTGTTATGAGATTTAGAAGGTATTACACACTTTTAAAAGAAAATGAGGTACTCATTCGTATAGGTGCTTATACTAAGGGTAGTGATGTAGAACTCGATGCTGCCATAGATAAAAAAGAAGCTATGCAAAATTTCATGTCTCAAAGTGCAGATGAGCAAAGTTTACTTAGTGAGAGTGTAAGCACTATTATTGAGTTAATGCAAACTTGAGGTTTAGTCCATAATTAAGCAAGAATTCAACCATTTATCTCTATTTAAAGGGCTATCTTGGGTAATGGCAAGTTTTATTTTTACTTTGGATTCATAAAGTTTCATAATATAAACTATTTCCGTATCTAATCCGAAAATATCTAGGTAAGAGTATATAATTACTTCGGCTTTTTGATAGCTTTTTTTATAAATAAGTCCTTTTATTTTTGTATAAAAAGCGAGTCTAAAAAGGTCTCCTATCTTTTCTTTACGAGTACTAAGTTTTATAAGTTCACCTAAAGATTCTTTGATCTTTTTAATATTTCCCTTGAGTGCAAACATCTCACATTTGGATATAACTTTGAACCAATGTTTTTGAAGTAAACTTCCTAGTTGTGTAGAATTGAGGGAATGATATTTATCTATAGTTTCAAAACACTTGTTAAAATCGTTTATTGTATAAGCATCCTGGAGTTTTTTCAACGCCTTACATGCATCTTTTTGTAATGATACCTCCCCTGCTATAGAGTCGATATTTTGCAGTTTTGAAAGCTGTTTAAGAGCAGGCTCTAGTTCACATCTATAGATATTTCTTTCTATACTATTTATAGATTTTTGCATCTCTTCTTCAATATTTCCATAGGCTGGTATTAAAGTAAAAAGCGCATTTACTTTTGTGATTTTAGCAACTGTTTTATAGTCTTTTCGTTCTAAAGCTTTTGTAAATTGAGTGAGTTCATTATGATGTTTCAAAATAAGTTTTATAATAGGTCTTTTTTGAGATATTGTAGCAAATTTATTAAGTAAAGCTAAGGCATTTTCTCTTTTTCCATAGGCTATTTGTCTTTGAGCATTTGCAAATGTATCCTCCCACATCTCTTCCATTTTGGAGTATTGAAACGTTTTCATAAGTGGAGGAAACTTAGTACTCATTGCATAAGCAAGAGCATATTTTTTTTCAGCATAGAGTGTCTTAAATCTAGGGTAATTATCAAATGCCTTAAATAACAAGTGTATATCAACTTTTTTTTCATCTATATATTTAAAAATACTTATAAGCTTTAAGGCTACTTTTTTATTTTGCTTTATGAGGGCATCAAGTGCTGCAGCATAGATCTTATTGTAGGCAATTTCTAAAATTTTATATTCTCTAGTATCTCGTAAAAGAGGGTCTTTTTCTACTAAATGATATGCCTTGTCAAAGTCTTTATTGATGAGTAAATACTGTAGCTTATCCGTAGTTGGTAGTAATATTTTTTCTATAGAATTATTTTCTAAACTAGCTATCAGCATATTTTTATGAGCAATGATTATTTGCTTTGGAGTATTATCAAACTCGATATATTTAGAATGGAGTAACTTGAGTGTTTTAGCATTATAGATAGCCACATAATTGGCATCCCCACTTAACATAATGTATTTTTTGTTTGGCATTAAAAGAATCTGTGTTATTTTTGTAAAAAGAGTTTCTTGTTTTTTTATAAGAGAATTATTTTTTAAATAGTTTAAGTATAAATCTCCTTTTTCATCCCCACTAATAATATAATTTTCATCCAAAAAGCAGAGTGAAGTTACTGATAATGAGTTATTTTTAAATACAATCTTATTGGCTCTTGAATGGAGATTTATGCAAAATATCATACCATTATTTCCAGCACAAGCCATGGTATCTTGGTAAAAGGCAAAAGATGTTGCTTTACTTCTAGTATTTGATTGTTTGAAAGAATAAAGTCTTGCTATGAGGGATGAACCGTCATGTCGGTATTGTAAAACTCGTCCACTTTGTGTTGAAGCTATTATATATTTTGATTTTAAATCAAATGTAAGTTTTTCTATTATTTCTTCATTAGTCTTGATAGTTTTTAAGATTGTTTGAGTTCCAAGATGTAATACATAAATGTAAGAGATATTACTAAAAGCCATAAATTCAGCATTGGGACTAAAAGTAATTGCTGATGTTTTATCATTAAGTTGCTTATGAGAGATACTTGTAATAATATCACAGCTATCATAAGAAAATATTTTACCACCTTCTAAGCTTGTTCCTATTGCTATGTGATTATTATCGAGTCTTTTAATTTCTTTAATATTTGAACAAATTTTTAAACAAGGGGAGCTTTCTATCATAGTTTATCCAATAATATTTATATATATTATAGGTAAAAAATGCAGTAATAGAGTTGAAGATATAAAAAAAGTGTTGAAAATTTAAAAGATGAGGCTTTAAATTACATCCAAAGATGTAATTTTTTTTACTAACAAGCAGGAATATTTCCGCTATCACTTCCGTATTCAAAAAGAAAGTCATAGTAATGACCAATATATTTATCTTTAAGAGCACTCTCTGTGACTTTAGGACAGATGTTTTTAAGTTCAGCAACAATACCGCCTTTAGATTTGATATCAGCCCATTCTTGCTGTGTATGTTTACCAGCTAGTGCAGCCCCGCTAATTCCACATGCTGATTTAAGTTTCTTTGTGAAATACTTTTGACCTTTTTCTGGACTTGCAATAGCAGTAGTCGATCCCAGAGTTAGTAATAATGTTGCAGTTAATGCTACTTTTACAATGTTTTTCATATGTTTCTCCTTGATTTAACAAGGATATTTTATCTCAGAAAAGTGAATTTATTGCGGATTAGTATAATAAATTTATCTTATTTGATTAAATGTAACTTTATGTGTATCTTTTTACATAAATTAATAAAATATAATCTCTTCGATCCTCAAAATTAGTGAACTGATTTTTCTTAAATCCTGATGTTACGATAATCTAAATTCATAAAGTTTAAGAAGTGCTACAAATCTAAGCAACTTGTAATTCTTCAACTTTTTGGTAGGCGACTTTGAGAGCCTCAATATATATTTTTTCCTTAATGGCAAAGTGCTTCATTTTATAGTTTAATCGAAGTTTCTCAAGTTTTATAAAACCACGAACAGATAAATGTATATGATTTCTTTGTGATGTTTCAACTTTTGTTGGAGAGTGTTCTATTTTTAAATTTTGTTTTAAAGATTTATGATATTCCTCTATTTTCCACCGTCTTTTGTCAATATCCACCCCTGTGATTGAATATCCACCTTTATGATATACTTCTAATTAAGACAAGTAAGGATAGTAGATGCCAACAAGATTAAGAGTGGACTTAGCAGGATATCATCACATAATAAATCGAGGGGTAAACCGTTGCGATATTTTCAATTGTGCTGATGACAAAGAGATGTTTTTACAAATTTTAAACAAGAGTGCTACTATCTATAAAGCTATTGTTCATGATTACTGCTTGATGGATAATCATTATCATATACTTTTAGAGACTAGCAAAGATAATCTATCTGCGTTAATGAGAGTGATAAACGCTAACTATGCAAAATATTTTAATAAAAAATACAAAAGAAGTGGGCATCTCTGGCAAGATAGATATAAATCAAAATATATCATATCAGATAATTATCTCTACACTCTTTTACGATACATAGAAAACAACCCACTTGAAGCATCTATGGCTACTAAAGTATGTGAATATCCATATACACTTTCCTATTTATTGTTTAATGCTAAAACATACTATCCATGCTGTAATGACTCTATACTAATAAAAGAGTTTGATATAAAAACATTAAATGAGTTTTTAGGAGAACCAATAAGCGAAGATGAATTAGAGTATTTAAAAGCTAAAGAAAAACAAAAAATATACAAAAAAGATAATAAAATAGAGATTAATCAATCAAAAGAATTTTTAGAATATTTTTATGAAACCGATACTAAGATAAAAAGAGATTTAGCTATACTAAGTGCTTATAAAGATGGATATACACAAGTCAAGATAGCCACACATCTGAAATTATCAACCTCAATGATTAGTAAGATTATTAAGAGTGGATATTCAATCACAGGGGTGTAGTTCTGATTATTACCAAGTATTTATATTTGAATTATGGCATATAACAAATAAATTTCAACTTAAATATTTTGGTTATTACCAAGTATTTTTACTTTAAGCTTGGTTTTAACCTAATTCAAATAAAATTCAATTATGAAAAAAGTAACAAATCAAGATATAGCAAATTATTTAAATAAGAAAAAAAGTACAATAGAGGGCTGGAGTTCACGACATCAAGAACTATTAGAACTATGTAAGCTTGGTGCTATGTGTAAAAAGAATGATATAGATCTAAACAAATTAACTAAGCTGATAGAGATACAAGAAGCGGTAAAGGGAACGGTGAAGTAGGTATGGAATGGGGAATTATTCTTATAGTTCTTGTTGCAATCTGGTTTATTTTCCAATATAGAAAACTAAAATATTTAGCAAAAGTTATCGAAGCGATGGAGACTAGATATATTGAAGATATTAAAGATAATATAAAAAGAAGAGTAGGAAATCCAGCAGAAGAACCTTTAAGTGAACAAGTATTTAAAGAAATCTATAAAGTTCACATTGATAATTTATTAGAGAAAAGTCAAAAATTTAGAGATGAGTTTGAGTTTAAGAATCTTTCAAAAGAAAAGATTGATATATATATTCCTAAAGATAGTGGATGGAATAATTATTACTTTGTTTTACAGTATGATAGAAAGATATTAAAAGACGAGATAATTTTAGAATATGATAAAAATAAATGTCAACAACTAAAGCTGTCTGGGAACGTAGTAGGCTTTATCGGGGTTGTTAGTTATTTATCATCACTAAAAGAAGATATCTTTGATATGAATGATAGAGAAGAGTTATTGAGAAATATTTTAGAAGCTTTATATAAAGAGGTTGTTGACTTTAAAGAATATTGGATGCATAGAAAAACTAGGCATCTAGTTGGTATATTGGAAAAGAATTTTAAAGAGGATGAAACACCATACTTAAAAAGGATTTTAAAACTTTTGAAAAATAGTGGTGAACATAGGTACAGTAGCTATGAAGAAGTTAAACTTTTTACTTGTAAGGAAATTGATACTATAAAGAACAAGATAGACAACTACTGTCTACGTGAAATTTTAAGGCATGATTTTAAATATATAGGGCAATTAAAAACGATAATTGATGATCTAGAGAAAGAATACGGTCTAATAGACCATGCTATGAGTGGAGGTTTATTTCTAATGAGCGGGAAGTATAATGTTAGAGCACTGGAAGCGATTAAAAATGAAATATATACAACAGGACTATCCTTAACTATAATTTCAGATAGGTTATCTAAAGAGTAAAAAAAAATTTAAACTACACCCCTGTGATTGAATATCCACCTTTATGATATACTTCTAAATTAATACAAGTAAGGATATTGGATACCAACAAGATTAAGAGTGGACTTAGCAGAATATCATCACATAAGTAATAGACCTCAAATAATTTCAAAACTAAGATCATTAAAAAGGTTTAGATTTAATATGAATTTGACTTGGTTACACGACTAGGGTTAAGTTAATTTCATATACACCCCTGTGATTGAATATCCACCTTTATGATATACTTCTAAATTAAGACAAGTAAGGATATTAGATGCCAACAAGATTAAGAGTAGACTTAGCAGGATATCATCACATAATAAATCGAGGAGTAAACCGTTGCGATATTTTTAATAGTACTGATGACAAAGAGATGTTTTTACAAATTTTAAACAAGAGTGCTACTATCTATAAAGCTATTGTTCATGATTACTGCTTGATGGATAATCATTACCATATACTTTTAGAGACTAGTAAAGATAATCTATCTTTGTTACTGATGTTACGATAATCTAAACCTTCAACTTAACTTTCGCACCTAATTTTGAGCAATTTACTTTGCTCAATTACTGTGACTTGGGAATTTATAGAAACATAGTATACATACCTTGACACGGACTATTGTCTTTTTTAAAGCCCTATACTGTAGGGTTAAGAAAGTAGAATATTATCTGTCAAGAGATATGGAAAATACTTACTAAATTCCCTTGCTACCGAATTAAATCTTATATAATTAGGTGCGAAAGTTCAGTTTAATATGTCACCTTTTGTAAATTTGAAGGTTTAGATTATCGTAACATCAGTTTGTTAATGAGAGTGATAAACGCTAACTATGCAAATTATTTTAAGAACTGATGTTACGATAATCTAAACCTTCAAATTTACAAAAGGTGACATATTAAAAATAGATGGCATTAAAAATGCTTAAAATATATATGAAGCAATTAGAAGATATGTACATAAATTTCGCAATCAGTTCATTTAGCAAGATAGAGATGACAAAACTTTCAAAAGTAACAGGTAATAGTCATGATGTTTTCACAAAGCATCTACTATTAAATGATTCTCTTGATGATGAAAAGACTTTGTGGAAATCAATAAAACCATTTTTAAGAGATTATGAGAATGAAGACAATGCTTGTATTATTATCGATGATATGCTTATGCATAAGCCTTGGAGTAAAGTAAATGATGTAGTTTGCTGGCATTATGACCATGTGTCACAAAAGATGCAAAAAGGTATCTTAATGCTAAATTTTCATTATACAGATGCTACAGGTATATCTATCCCTTTGGGATATGAAATTATCACAAAAACTGAAACTACACCCCTGTGATTGAATATCCACCTTATAAACACCCCTGTGATTGAATATCCACCTTTATGATATACTTCTAATTAAGACAAGTAAGGATAGTAGATGCCAACAAGATTAAGAGTGGACTTAGCAGGATATCATCACATAATAAATCGAGGGGTAAACCGTTGCGATATTTTCAATTGTGCTGATGACAAAGAGATGTTTTTACAAATTTTAAACAAGAGTGCTACTATCTATAAAGCTATTGTTCATGATTACTGCTTGATGGATAATCATTATCATATACTTTTAGAGACTAGCAAAGATAATCTATCTGCGTTAATGAGAGTGATAAACGCTAACTATGCAAAATATTTTAATAAAAAATACAAAAGAAGTGGACATCTCTTCCAAGATAGATATAAATCAAAATATATCATATCAGATAATTATCTCTACACTCTTTTACGATACATAGAAAACAACCCACTTGAAGCATCTATGGCTACTAAAGTATGTGAATACCCATATACACTTTCCTATCTATTGTTTAATGCTAAAACATACTATCCATGCTGTAATGACTCCATACTCATAAAAGAGTTTGATATAAAAACATTAAATGAGTTTTTAGGAGAACCAATAAGCGAAGATGAATCAGAGTATTTAAAAGCTAAAGAAAAACAAAAAATATACAAAAAAGATAATAAAATAGAAATTAGTCAATCAAAAGAATTTTTAGAATATTTTTATGAAACCGATACTAAGATAAAAAGAGATTTAGCTATACTTAGTGCTTATAAAGATGGATATGCACAAGTCAAGATAGCAACACATCTGAAATTATCAACCTCAATGATTAGTAAGAGTGGATATTCAATCACAGGGGTGTAGTTCTAAAGATGGATATGCACAAGTCAAGATAGCAACACATCTGAAATTATCAACCTCAATGATTAGTAAGAGTGGATATTCAATCACAGGGGTGTAGTTAAAAAAAGCTTCTCTTAGTTTATTTTCTAAGAAAACTTAATTAAATTTCAAGTGATTTTTGATTTCTTAAAGTAGAGTGTTTATGCTATAATTGTGATGCGGTTCTGCTGTAGCTATATGCAACAGCGGTCACTGTGCATAAAGTTTAGTAAATCTCGAACCGTAAAGGCTAGTGATTTAAATGTTGAAGATAATTTTCGAGATTATCATCAAAGTTGTAAGAGAAATAATTTATTATCTCTTGAACAATTAAACAACTGAGAGGGAATTTATTCTCTCTCTTAATGCAAATTATACCATAAAATAACCCACAAAAAAACATATCATCACAATGTCTCGTCAGTATACAGACTCTTCTGATGAGCTTTGTCCTCTTGGTGGGAAGAGGAAGTTTTGTACTGAAAGTGTGCCAATCAATTGGCACATCGGTGTTTCAGGTAATGATGACATTAATGTTTGTGGAAAGAATGATAATGCTGGTTTTTATCACACAAACAGAATAAGTTATAATATGTCTGAATGGACGGAAAGTGAGGGTATAGCTCGTGCTAGTAAGACAATATCTGATAGATGGGGAAGTATATCTTGCTCAGGCACTAAAATATCTAGTTGCGGTGCATCAGGTACAGATGTTTGGTACAAAAGAAACTAATTCTACTCTGCATACACACTTCAAACAAAGAACTCTTCTAAAGAGTTCTTGCCAATTCAAAAGCTTTCTTAACATTTACAAGCCCATGACCATAAATATCATCAACGCCTTTTTCCCCTAAGTCTGTAGCAGTCTTAAATATTACATCTGCTATCTCTTTACCGCTTAGGTATGGAAATGCTTCTTTCATTAAGGCTACTACTCCAGATACATGTGGTGCTGATAATGATGTTCCATCAACAGTTATATATCCATTGTCATTTGTAGTGGTATATGCACCATGCCCTAGTGCTACAACATAGTTATTTTTACTTAGTCCTGCTCTGTTTGAGATACCTGTAATTTTTAAACCTAAATCTACAGCACCGACTATTATCCATCCACCTTGAGAATTTAGTAAGTATTCATACCCATCTACAAATGGTAGAGAAGAAGGAAAACCACACTTATTGATAGTTTTACAGTCTAGTCTATCATTACCTGCTGAATGTACGAATGTAACATCTGAAGCTAAAGCATTTAAAAATGCTTGTTTATATTCATTAGACTTATCATAAGTTCTACTTCCAAAGCTCATATTAATTACACTTGCTCCTTTTTGAGTAGCGTAATTTATAGCTTTTTTTACAACTATACTATTCATTCCATTAAGTCCACCAACTACAAGAGAAAGTATCTTAGCATTATAAGCTACTCCCTGCATTCCTCTATTAGGATACTCCGTATCATATTCATCATAAAAATCATTATGTTTGATAGCTGCTATCACTCCTGCTACTTTTGTACCATGAGGGGCATAGTAACCTGTTGTCTCCTCGATAACAAAACTCTTACTTTCTTCTGATAGCTGATTGATAAACTCTTTATGAGTTGCCTCAACTCTATCATCAAGAACCGCAACAGTAATACCCTCTCCAGAAGCTCCTGCTAGATAAGCACTTGATGTATTCATCATGCTTAATCCAAAGTTAGCACAATACTCACCTGTAATGAACTCATTTTTTTCTTCTTGATTTCCAAAACAAGGATTTTCATAGTAACGAACATTTGCATCACACATCCATTTATCAAGATATTCCTCTTCTTTATACATATACATCATTTCTTTAGTATCGTACTCACAGAAGGCTTTAGGTGTTTCTTCAACTGTTGGTATCTCTTTTGGAGAAGAAGTACTACTACCGCCTCCGCAAGCACTCAATAAGAGTGTTGCTAAGAGTAATGAAGTTTTGATTGATTTGTTTTTCATCGTTTTTCCTTTATATAAATTATGTTATAACATAATTATACTATTATATCTTTCTCTTTGCAAGTGTTTTATCTTTATACACTTAGTTTTACTATAATGTCCTCCATTGTCAAGACCACTTAACTAAGTTTTCTTATTCCATCAACCTACGATACTTTTAGTAACAATTTATTATTTAAATTATTAATAGCTTTAAAATAAACCTCATTAGGTGTCTTGTTCCCAGTCGCTGAATGTAATCTTCTTGTATTATATTTATTGATATAATTATCAATGGAATATCTAATTTCACCCATACTTTTATAATCATTTAAATAAATTTCTTCATACTTGAGACTACGCCAGAATCTTTCAATTACAATGTTGTCAATACTTCTCCCTTTTCCATCCATAGATATTTGAATATTATGTTTTTTTAATATGTCTACATGAGCTGATGCTGTATATTGTGACCCTTGGTCAGTATTGACTATATCAGGTTTAGGGTATAGACTTAATGCTTCATTTAGCACACTTGTAGTTAGTGAAACATCCATTGTATTAGATAACTTCCAAGATAGTATTTTCTTCGTATTCCAGTCAATTATAGCAGCTAAATATACATGCCATTTTTCTAATTTTAGGTATGTAATATTTGCATCACTACTGAACTTTTGTACAGGTAAATAATACAATGATGACTTGCTGATATTTAATAACTTGCATTGTTTATTGAGTGATATTGGAAGCTTGGTATCAACAAAAGTCTTAGGACCTTTAGAACGAAAAATATATTTTTCAGTAATTGTTTCACCTAGTTTTCTGGCTATTAAATCTTTATCTTTTTGTAAAGTTTCAATCTCATTTTTATACTCTTTTGCAAGTGACATATACTCACAAAAAATGCTTCTTCGAGTTTTTTAGACTTACTGGTAAAATTTCATATTGACTTGCTATCTCATTAAACATTTAAGAGAAAAAACTGTAAACTCTCTTAGCTAAATTTTAGGAATCTTTACAATGGATAATGTTCTAAGACTAAACATCATAAGATTATGAGCAGAGTAAAAGGAAATATTGCAGAAGATAAGGCTTGTGACTTTCTTTACAATAATGGCTTTGATATAATGGAGCGAAATTTTTATTCCCGTTTTGGAGAGATAGATATTATCGCTTCAAAAGATGAGGTTTTTCATTTTATTGAAGTAAAAAGTGGACTTGATTATGAGTTAGCTATCTCAAATATAACGCCTAAAAAACTCAATAAATTTATAAAAACTGTTTATGTGTATCTAAAAAAAAACACTTTAAATGTTGATTTTATGATAGATGCGATAGTCATTACTCCCAAGAAGATACATCTACTTCAAAACATAACGCTTTAGTCCTCTTTAAATTTTTTTAAATGCTATAATTTCATAAATTAATTTAAAGGCTGATTTATTATGCACGCAAAAATATTTTTTGGTTCACTCCAAGGGACAAAAGAAAACCTTAATCAAAGACGAAGTCCTTACAGTGGTGATGTAGTCTCTACCGCTCCTATTTGTGATGCACAGGACACAAAAAAAGCTCTTCATATCGCTCAAGTAGCAACAAAAGCTGCAAAAGTATCTACCCTAGCACAGCGATGCTCTTGGCTTTTAGATGTGGCTCAAAAATTGGGTGCGAACAAAGAAGATATGGCACAAACTATCACTGATGAAGTGGGAAAACCTATAGCCTTTTCTCGTATAGAAGTTCAGCGGTGCATAGAAACTCTAAGCTTATCAGCCGAAACTATGCGTACAATGAATGGAGAAACTATAAACACAGATGCAATGCCAAGCGGTAAAAAAACTCTTGCTTACTTCTTTCGTGTTCCTGTTGGAGTAGTTGCTTGTATCACTCCTTTTAATTTTCCTCTTAATCTTGTTGCACATAAATTAGCTCCAGCACTTGTAGCTGGAAATACTGTTGTCCTTAAACCCACTCCAGAAGCTCCTTTAACTGCTTATAAGTTTGTGAAACTTTTTGTAGAGAGTGAGTTCGCAGTAAGAGATGCCCTTAGTTTAGTTTATGGTGATGCAGAAGTTGGATCAGCATTGGTAAGTTCAGATATACCTAGGCTTATAAGCTTTACTGGCTCAGTTGTTGTTGGCGAGATTATCACAAAATCAGCAGGAATTAAAAAAGTAGGACTTGAACTTGGAGGTAATGCAGCGACTTATATTGACTCTAGTGCTGATTTAGATTTAGCGGCTACTAGATGCGCTCTTGGTGCATTTGTAAATTCTGGTCAGGTTTGTATCTCTCTTCAAAGAATTTATGTAAATGAAAAGGTATATGATTCATTTGCTTTAAAGATAGCACAAGAGACTAAAAAGCTTATAGTTGGTTCTCCTTATGATGATGCTACCTTTATGGGTCCACTTATAGATGATGATGCCGCTAGTAGAGCGATGGAGTGGGTTGAGAGTGCTATGGAAGAGGGTGCTACAGCATTGATAGAACCTAAACGAGAGGGAAGAATTTTTTATCCTTGTGTTATGACAGATGTTCATGATGATATGGCTATCGTATGTAAAGAAGTTTTCGCTCCTATTGTCTCACTCGTAAAAATAAAAAATTTTGATGAAGCTCTTCCTCGTATGAATAACTCTCCTTATGGTTTACAGTTTTCAGTATTTACAAATGATCTAAACCTTACGCAACGAGCTATTAATGAACTTGATGCTGGTGGAATTATCATAAATGATATGCCGACATTACGTTTTGATATTCAGCCTTATGGTGGTATAAAACTAAGTGGCGTAGGACGAGAAGGTCCAAGGTTTGCTATTGAAGAGATGACCGAGATTAAATCGGTTGTTATATCTTAGGAATTTAAGCCCTTAATTACTTATTAACATCATAAGAGATACAATGTCAAAAATATTTTAAGTAAGACTCAAGGAAAAGTAAATGGCATTAAGTACTCACTTAAGATTAGGCTTTATAAATAGCTTGAGGGTTGATAGAGATACTGCCCCCGGAATCTATTTAATGGCAGAAGATGAACAAGATGTTCTTCTTCCTGGACAATATGTTACAAAAGAGATGCTTCAAGATACCCTTGTAGATGTATTCTTATATACTGATTCAGAAGATAGACTTGTTGCCACAACCCTTAATCCAATAGCAATGCTTGATGAATTCGCTCTTTTTGAGGTTATAGATGTAACATCATTTGGTGCCTTTATGAATTGGGGTTTAACAAAAGATTTACTTGTTCCAAAGAGTCTGCAAAAAACTCCTTTTGAAGTAGGAGAGAAAAGATTTCTAAAAGTTATCTATGATGAACGTACACATCGCCTTGTTGGAACTGAAAAGCTTGGAGATTTTTTTGAACGGCATGTGAAAGGTTTAAAACCCATGCAAGAAGTGAAAATCTTAATTATTGCAAAAACGCCACTTGGCTATAAGTGTATTGTTGAAGAAAAATATGAGGGCTTGATTTATCATAATGAGATATTTGAAACTATTAAATTAGGTGATGAAAAAAATGCTTACATTAAAACAATCAGAAAAGATGGTAATATTGATTTAAGTCTAAGAAAAGCTGGTAATAAGAAAGATTTAACTTCAGCAGATAAAATTCTTAATCTCTTAGCAGATAATGGCGGAATTATGCCGTATAACTATAAGAGTGATGCAAATCTTATTAAAAGTGTTTTTTCCATTAGTAAAAAAGAGTTTAAACGCTCTCTTACAACGCTGATTAATGCGAATAAAATTGAAGTAAAAGATACTGGAATTTATATAAAAGGTTAATATAATGGGGAAAAAAAAGAAAAAAAGTGTAGAGCTTTCAGATAAAAAAATCACATTTAATGTTGAAAAACATTTTTATAAAGCTATAAGATACTATCCAACTGGTATGAATTTAGATGTTATGGAGTTGAGTGAAACTGGTAAAAAGCTTGGCGTAAAAAATATATCTTTCGCGCATATTCCAAAAGAGATTAAAAAATTAGTAAAAACAAATTAAGATACTACTAATTTATCTAATACAATGGAGGGTAAAGGGAGAAGTGTTAACAAGATTATAATTGAAAGATTCTGACCTAGCCTCAAGTATGAAGAAATCTATTTAAATGATCTTAGTTTTAAAATTATTTGGGTTTTGAGGAAGAAAATGAAATCTATGATAGACTATTGAGATAAAATAAACAAAGAGAGTCTAAAAAATGGTTGTAGATATAAAACTTTTGCAAAAGAGTTTGGGTTATGAGTTTCAAAATAAAAAACTTATTACCGAAGCACTGACACATAAAAGCTTCAAAAAAAATTATGATAATGAAAGATTAGAATTTTTAGGTGATGCCGTATTGGATTTAATTGTTGGAGAGTATCTTTTTAAAAAATTTTCAAAATCAGATGAGGGAAATTTATCTAAAATTCGAGCTTCCCTAGTAAATGAGACAGGATTTGATAAATTAGCTCGTTATTTGAATTTAGGAAACTATATTTTACTTTCAAATGCTGAAGAAAATAATGGCGGACGTGAAAAATCATCGCTTCTATCTAATGCTTTTGAAGCGATAATGGGAGCTATTTATTTAGAAGCAGGATTGAAAGTTGTGAATGATATAGCTATAAATCTAATAGAAAAAAACCATAAAGACATCTCTTTGAGTTCACTTTTTAGTGATTTTAAAACTTTACTTCAAGAGATTACACAGGCAAGATTTGGAACTACCCCGGATTATGTAGTGGTAGCTAGTCGTGGACCTGACCACCAAAAAGAGTTTGAAGTAGCCGTTATTATAGAAAATAAAGAGTATGCAAGAGCAGTTGGGAAAAGTAAAAAAATAGCACAACAAGAAGCAGCAAAAATAGCCTTAAAAACTTTAAAGGGAGTTGTTAATGAATAGTTTTGGACAGAAGCTAAGATTTAGTACTTTTGGCGAATCTCATGGTCCAGCTCTAGGCTGTATCTTAGATGGTGTTCCTGCTGGACTTAATATTGATATAGACTATATACAATCAGAATTAAATAGAAGAAAACCAGGAAAATCAGAGTTTGAAACAGCTAGAAAAGAAGCGGATGATATTCATATTTTATCAGGTGTTGTTGATGGCTTGAGTATGGGTACACCTATTGCTATGATGATTTACAATACAAATCAAAAATCTAAAGACTACTCAAGTATTAAGGATGTATTTCGTCCCGGTCATGCAGACTTTACATATTTTCATAAATATGGTGTTAGAGATTATCGTGGTGGAGGACGTGCTTCTGCTAGAGAAACTGCTGCTAGGGTTGCAGCAGGGGCTATTGCAAAGTTAATGCTCAATACATTAAATATTTCAATAATGAGTGGTATCAGTGCAGTTGCTGGAATTAAAGCCAATAGTTTTGATTATGAATATGCAAAAACTAGTTTGATATATGCACTTGACGCAAAAAGTGAAGAGGAACAAAAGAGGAGTATACTTAAAGCTAAAAGTGAACATGATTCTGTTGGTGGTGTTGCTAGAGTTCTTATAAAGGGAGTCCCTATTGGACTTGGTCAGCCTTTATATTATAAGCTCGATGCTGTACTTGCTGATGCAATGATGGGCATAAATGCAGTCAAAGCTGTAGAAATTGGTGATGGAGTACTAAGTGCATCGGCTTTAGGTTCACAAAATAATGATACGATTCGATCTAATGGTTTTGAAACAAATCATGCTGGTGGCATCCTAGGTGGGATAAGTAATGCAGAAGATATAATTATGAATGTACATTTTAAGCCAACACCTTCAATATTTAAAGAGCAAAAAACTGTCAATACTCAAAATGAAGAATTAAATTTTTCACTAAAAGGAAGGCATGACCCTTGTGTAGCAATCCGTGGAACAGTTGTTTGTGAGTCTATGGCAGCCTTAGTTATTGCAGATATGCTATTGTTAAATATGGGATCAAATATGAATGGACTTCAAAAGTATTATAATTAAGGTGGCTTAAATGAAAAAAATTCATAAATCAAGTGAGACAGATGAATGGTTTTTTGCACAAGACCAATATGTTTTGAGTGAAACGAATGATAGAGGAATAATTACTTATGCCAATGATGTATTTTGTGAATTAGCTGGGTATACGCTTGAAGAGCTTGTTGGTCAGCCACACAATGTAGTTAGACATCCTGATATGCCTAATATAGCATTTAAAGGTCTATGGGATGATGCTCCAAGAAAAGGTTTTTGGATGGGTTTTGTTAAAAATCTCCGAAAAGATGGTGGTTACTATTGGGTTTATGCCACAGTAATTAGAAAAATAGATTATAATGGAAATGTAACTTACCTCTCCATTAGAAGAGTACCCGATAGATCTGATGTTGAGGAGTATACAAAGCTCTATGCTCAATTGAAAGCTAAAGAATAGCTATAAGCAATTCAGATTAAAAAAATAACTTAAACAGTAACATAATTGATTAAAATTAAGAAATGAATTGGTAATTTTAGTTAATTTAAGATTTTTGTGATTATAATTAGATATTAATTTAAGGGTTCAAAATGAAAAAAATTATTCTTTGTGTTTTAATAGCAAGTGCCACTTTGATGGCAAAAGATACGGTGTCAGTTTATAAGTCTGGTGTACTATTAGTTGCCAATGGTGAAGCAATCTATAAAAAAGAATGTATTCAGTGTCATGGTTCTGATGGAAAACAAACTACATTTGAAGGTTCTTCTCGAGTTGAATATAGAGCAATCAATGGATTAGACTCTTTGGGATTAGCAAAGGAGTTAAAAGAGTATAGATTTGGCAGTATCAATAAATATGGCTACGGTGCTTTAATGAAAAGTACACTCAAAGATCTCTCTTATGAAGAGATAGATGCTCTTGCTAAGTACATTAGCAGCAATATAAAATAATAAAGTTAAGTATATGTTAAAACTCTTAGCATATAACTTTTCTCTCAATTTAAGAAATAAACTTCTCTGACAATTTCCTTATTACTTTTTTTCTCTAAGGGATACTGAAGTTTAGTACCTCTATTTAAATAATTTTCGAGGATATCAGATGATTAGACTAATTATGATAATAGCTATATTTTCAAGCATAAATGTATTAGCTAATAAAAAGTTTAAAGAGGATTGTAAAAATGGAAAAATGCAATCTTGTATAGAGTTAGGCGTCTTATATTATAATGGCGATAGTGTTAATAAAGATATTAAAAAATCAAAAAAATTATTTACAAAAGCTTGTAAAGCTAGAGTCTCAAGAGCTTGTTATTATCTTGGATATATTTTTTTACGTGGTGGAAAAGGTATTGAAAAAAGTGATAAAAAGGCTATGTTAGCATTTGCTAGAGCTTGTAATATAGGAAGTGAACGTTCTTGTGTTCAATACCATAAGTTAAGGGATAAAGGATACTAAAATGCAGTTTCAAAATGAATTAGAAAAATATCTTAAAGGTGAGTCTGGTTTTTTAGCATACTATCCTGATATGAATGTTCTCTCATCAGAGTTATATAGACAAGAGGTTAAAGAGGCATCTACGTACATCAAAGAAAATACTGAACTAAGTGTAAGTAATTTTGAAATATATTTAGATACTATTATTATCAATATGCACACTAAAGCAAAAAAATATAAACAATCTATTTATTTTAATAATGTAAACGTAAAAGATATCCAAAATCAAGGTTTTACAATACCATTTTATGTGGATGAAAAGAAAGGATTATATATTCTTTTAGGTATAGTAAAGAGTGAAATTTTAGCATAAATAATGTTACAATTTTATCACATTTTAATATTTTTTTAAAAATGACTGTTAATTAAGCCTTAAATTACTCATTTTACGCTATCGTATTATTAAATTATAAGGTTTCAAAGAAATAAAAGGATAAATATGGATTATAAATATCTTAACAATATGTTATCGGAGATGGACAAAGATTTATCTTCAAAAGGTATGAGCAGAAGAGAAGCTATGAAATTAGCAGGTATTTCTGGTGCGGGTCTTTTGATGGGAGCTAGTGATGTTTTAGCAATGGAAAAAGATCAAAAAGAGCTTGTTAAGTCAGGCGTTGATGCTAAAATAGTAATCGTAGGTGGTGGACTTGCTGGTATGAGTACAGCAGCGAGATTGACACTTAATCTTGAAAATCCAGACATAACTGTAATAGAACCAGAAGAGTTATCAGTTTCTTATCAACCAGGACAAACATTAGTGGCAGCTGGTATTTGGGATATTGATGATATTAAATTTAAGCGTGATGATTTTGTTCCAGAGGGAACAAAAATAATTGCAGATAAAGTTATAGATTTTGATCCAACAAATAATAGAGTAACTACTGCAAAAGGTCAGGTAATTGAGTATGATTATTTAATAGTAGCTACTGGTTTACAACTTGATTTTGAAAGAATTGAAGGATTAGAAGAAGCTGGTCGTGCTTACTCTAGTGGAGATAATACAAGACTTCACAATGCTTTAGGAAAAGACAGCGGTATATGTTCAATTTATACAGCCGAAGGCTCAGTGGCAACTTGGGAGCAAATGCAAATATACATCGAAAAAGCTAAGAATGTTAAAGATGGTAAAAAGGTAAAATTTCTTTTCACGCATCCAAGTACCCCTATTAAATGTGGTGGAGCGCCGAAGAAAATCATGTATTTAACAAACTCGAGGCTTAAAGAAGCTGGAGCTAGAGACAATGCAGAGCTTGTCTTTTATCCAAATGGTGGAGCAATGTTTGGTGTACCTGAATACCACGATGCGATCTATGAGCAGTTCAAGAGAGAGGGCTTTAAATGGCACTATAGACATAATCTTGTAGCTGTTGAAAAAGAAAATAAAATAGCAATTTTTGATGCTAAATGGCAAGAAAAAGGTCCTTATGATCCAATTATGAGAGATTTTGAAGTTATTTCTAAGCATGAAAGAGTAAGAGTAGAATATGATTTTTTACATATAACTCCAGATGCAGTTGCTCCAAGAGAAGTAGCAGAATCTGATATAGGTTCGGCTAAAGGTTGGGTGCCTGTAAACAAAGAGACACTTCAACATGTTAAATACGATAATGTATTTTCAGTAGGTGATATTGCTCAAGTACCAATGGGTAAAACGGGTGGATCGATAAGAAAACAATATAAAGTTCTTGTAGATAACTTAATAGCTCAAATGGAAGGTAAAAAATTAACTTCAAAATATGCTGGTTATACAGTTTGTCCACTGATAACAGATATTGGTACAGTTATGCTTGCTGAATTTGATTGGACAGTTAAGCCTACTCCATTAGTTCCACTTGATCCAACAGTCGAGAGATGGATATGGTGGCTTATGAAAGTATATGCACTTAAACCAATGACAATGTACGGAATGCTTGCTGGTAGAGCATAATATTACCTAGAGAAGAATTTTTTTCTTCTCTCATTTTTTTCACCTTTTCATAAAACAAAGAAACACTTTTCACAATCAGGATTTATATATGCAAGTAAAATTTGAATTCGTTATTTACGATGATACTTTAGATACATTTAAATTAGATGAAAAAATTTATACCTTTGAACTCAATGAGGAACAAGCCCAAACCTACGAATTATTAAAGAGTGTAGATTTACATTTATACAATTGGTTTAAAGAATCAGAGTTTTTTTTAAACTGGATAAGAGAAGAAGTTTATCCAGATTTACAGAATAGAAAAATAGCAATTTGTGATATAGATGATATAAGTTTTAGAAGATACTATTTTTTCAAAATCACAAGTGCAGATACCCATTATGATTACTTCAAAAAATTATTTGATATATATCATGAATTAGATTGGCAAGATAGGGAAGAAGTAGGGGAAGAGATTTTAGAGAAATTAAAAATTAAACGCCAAGAACTGATGATAAAAATAAAAGAAGAAGAGTTTCATGAAGATAAGATAAAAGTAATTGAGTAAAAATGATAAAAAAGTTTAAAGCTATAATAAAAAAAGAATTTTTATATTATATTATAATTTTTTTCTTCTTAGCTTTGATATTTCATATTGACTTAGTAAGTGATCCACTTACAAGATTAGATCTAATACGTCAGAAAGAAAATTATTCTCATCCTTTCATATATACCTTTATTGTCTATAGCATTTTTTTTATTCTTAGAAAGTTTATAGACTTAATTGAAGTAATATTTAAAAAAAAGACTCATTAAATAAAATAATAAGCTTTATAAAACTTATAACGGTTATTATAAATTGATATAAAACGTGTTTCTATTAGTAACATTGTGAGTGGATATTTTATATCTAGTAGCCTTCATTTTCCTAAAAGCATTTAAATATTATAAAAATGGTATAATTATTTTTTGTGCCAACTTTGTGATAAAAATGTAAATTTATTGCATCTTCCACAGATAATATACTAAAAATACTAAATCAATTAAAAGAGGAGAATTTATGAATAAAAAATTCGAAACAGAAGAGTTAGCATCTGTTAGTAGAAGAAATTTTTTCAAAAGAACAGCAACTGTTAGTGCTGCAGCTGCTGTAACTATTTTAGCTCCAACTACTATACTTGCTGATGATGAAAATATTATTCATCATACTAAGTGGGGAACTACTCTAGGCGATGAAATTAATAAAAATCCTTATGGAGTGCCATCAAAGTATGAACATAATGTTGTTAGAAGAACATCTGCTTTAATGTCATCTGCTGGAGATATGCATGCAGCAATCTCTATGACACCCTTACATGAGTTAAATGGAATTATTGTTCCAAATGGTCTTCACTTTACGCGTACACATAATGGTGTTGCACATATTGATCCGACTAAATGGCGACTAATGATTCATGGTCTTGTAGAAAAAACGATAGTTCTTACTTTAGATCAACTCAAAAAATATCCAAGTGAAAGTAAGATTTTATTTGTTGAATGCCCATCAAATGGTGCTGCTGAGTGGAAAGGTCCACAGTTTAACTCCGTACAGTTTGTAAGAGGTATGATGAGTTGTTCTGAATGGACAGGTGTTCGTTTAAAAACAATCATTGATGAATTAGGACTTAAACCAGAAGCTAAATGGATGCTTGCTGAGGGGAGTGATGGCTCAGAAATGAGTAGAACATTACCTATTGAAAAAGTTCTTGATGATGTTATGATTGTTTATGCCCAAAATGGTGAAGCTCTTCGTGATGAACAAGGTTATCCAGTTCGTTTAATTGCACCAGGTTGGGAGGCTAATCTTTGTATTAAATGGTTAAAAAGATTGGAATTTGGTGATAAACCATGGTATGCAAAAGAAGAAACTTCTAAGTATACAGCACTCACAGCGAGTGGTAAAGCTATTCAGCACTTTTATGCCTTAGAAACAAACTCTATTATCACTTCACCATGTCCAGAAGTTCCATGGACTGATCTTAAAAAAGGTGATTTAGTTGAGATTGAAGGTTTAGCATGGAGTGGACATGGAACTATTCGTGGGGTAGACATTAGTTTTGATGGCGGTAAAAATTGGCTAGAAGCTAGCCTTAAAGGTTTAGTTTTACCAAAAGCTTGGACACGATTCTCTTATATGCATAAATACGATGGTAAACCATTATTATTACAAAGTCGTTCTTATGATGATTCTGATAATGTTCAGCCAACTGTTAATCAAGAGAAAAAAATTGTTGGGGTTGAGGGTGTCTATCATAGAAATGCTATCCACACATGGGCTATTAATGCTAAAGGAGAAGTGAATAATGTTCAAATTAGATCGTAAATCAATGAAAAATGGAACTTCAGCATTTGCAGTTTCTATCTTATTATTGTCTGGTTGCATGGATGGTTCTGCTTCTAGTGATGAAACATCGACACAAAATACTAAAATAGTAAGTGCAATAGGCGTATATGAGATTAAGAATAAAACTGCTATTGATGGTGGGGTCACCTATGTACGAGAAAATGGAATTGAAACTGCCTACCGTTATAACCAACAAAGTGTTAAAGGTGTTAATTTTGGTAGAGTTGCAACAGTAAATGAAATTAAAGCATGGGATATTGATGCTTTACCAGATGGTACAGGGTTACCTTCAGGTGAGGGTTCTGTTGAAGATGGTGATGAACTTTATGAAGCACAATGTGCATCATGTCATGGTGACTTTGGTGGTGGTGGAAATGGTTATCCACAGCTAGCAGGCGGAAACCAAGATAAAGATAAAAATGGAATTGTGATTACACTTAAAAACCAAAGACTAGCACCTGGGATGGATGCTCCAAAAAGAACTGTTGGTACATATTGGCCAGAGGCTACTACACTCTTTACATATATTAGAGATGCTATGCCATATGCAAATCCTAAGAGTTTAACAAATGATGAGACATATGCTATTACAGCCTATTTATTAGCTCAAAATGACATACTCATTGATGGTGTAGAGATGGATGAGGAGTATGTTCTTAATGCAGAAAAACTTGCAAAGGTTGTTCTAGCAAATAAAGATGGTTTTTATCCTAATATTGATGGTCCAACAGGTCCAGCAGATGTAAAAGCATTTTTTGCTGATCGTGCTAAAAATATTGGTTCTGGTACAAGATGTATGACAGATTGTAAAGATCCAGGTATGGATGGTAAAACTGAAGCTACAGTTATGAAAATTGGCTACGAAATGAAAGATGTAGTACCTGCGTACTCAACTGTGAGAGACTTACCACCAGAAATTGAAAATAATTTAATTTCTAAAGCTGAAAAACAGTACAATGAATCGTGTAAGCTTTGTCATGCTACTGATAATATGGGTGCTCCAGCCTTAGGTGATGTGGCTGTATGGCGTGAGCTAATGCTAAAGGGTCAAGATAAGGTTGTTTATAATGCTATCCATGGAATGGGTGGGATGCCTGCAAAAGGTGGTAATTCAGATTTAATAGATTCAGATGTTAAACTAATAGTTGAGTTTATGATTGATTCAAGTAAGAAAAAACATTAAATTAAAAAAAGGAAAATAAAATGGATAGAAGAAAATTTTTAGGTGTAGGTCTAGCAGCGTTTGCTATGGTCCTTGCACCAGCAACAGATTTAAGAGCAGTTAACTTTAGAACTACTAAACCAAAAGTATGGGAAGTAGAAAAAACAGTTGATGGTATCAAAGCACTCTATGGTAATGGTGAATTAAAGACGAGTGATAAACTTTCGTTTAAAGCTCCAAAACTAGCAGAAAATGGTGGATCAATTCCAATTACAATTAAATCATCTCTTGATTTAGAGTCAGTAGCATTTTTCCAAGATGCAAATCCAAGATGTTTATCTTGTGTATTCTCAATCCCTAAAGATGCAATTATAGAGTATGACTTTAGAGTTAAAATGAGACAAACTGCTTATGTAACTGTAGTAGGAAAAGAAAGAGGAACTGGAGCTTTATATATGGCAACAAAAGAGATAGATGTATCTATCGGTGGTTGTGGAGGTTGATTTAAACCTCACAATATTACATTAAAATAAATATAAAGGAATAAAAATGGCAAAGAAAAAAATGAAGATTAAAGCAAAAGCAAAAGGTGATATTGTTAAAGTAAAAGCAATGTTTACAAGTTTAATGGCTGATAGAGAAGAGTCAGTGAAAAAAGGTATAAAACCAGAATATATTAAATATATTGTGGCTAAAGTGAACGACATTGTAGTATATGAAGCGAGTATGAGTGGTTTTATGTCAGAAAATCCACTTATTAAATTCAAATTCAAAGGTAAAAAAGGTGATAAAATATTTTTTGAAACCATTGATAACAACGATAAGAAACAAACAGGTAAGAAAAAAATTAAATAAGGATTCTTATGAAAACTAAAATTATTATTTTATTATTAATTGTAGCATTTGTTGGATCTATGCCATTTATATTTAATAAAAGTACGGTAACTGCAACGCCACATAAGCTTGATGTAGATGGTAACTTTATACTTTATGATTGGCATCACGACAGCTTTAAAGAAGGCTCCCGTACAGGTGTTAATAAAGAATGGAATTATAATCTCAAACCTGTTCAAGTTAGTGAGAGAGTATGGTGCTTCTTTGGTGCTATGGAGATGCCAACAAAAGAAAATGCGGGTGATATGTCAAACAGTTGTTATATCAAAGGTGAAGATAGTTGGATTGCGTGGGATACAGGTCCCTCTTATATCTTTGCTAAACAAGCTCATGCTGCTATGAAAAAAATTGCTGATTTACCCGTTAAAACAGTTATTGTAAGTCATGAACATGATGATCATTGGTTAGGAAACAATTACTATACAGAGACTCAAGGTGCTGTTGTATATGGTCCAAAATCTGTAAATGTGAACTATCTAGGCTTTGATGAGCATACTGGTAAGCCAAATGAAAATACTAGAGAGATACCACCTCAAACTAGAATGATCAGGGCTCTTTATCAAAATGCGATTAGAGGCACTAAACTAGTTGCAGTGGATAAATCTTTTGAAGATACAACAGAATTTACACTTCACGGGGTAGACTTTGAGTATGTTAAAGTTGGTTATGCACACTCTGAAGAGGATTGGTTTTTGTACCTTCCAGAAGATAAAGTTGTTCTTGTTGGTGATGTTGTAATGAATGGGAGAGTAACTTCAAATCGTGATGGTGTTGTTGTTGGTCAGCTCAATGCTCTTAAAGCGATTCAAGCTAGAGATTGGAATCATTTAGTTCCAGGTCATGGTTTTATTACAGATAAGACTGCTGATGATGAATGTGTTCAATACTTTACTCTTTTAAAAGACAGAGTTCTTGAGGGCGTTGAGGATGAAATTGATCCTGACTACATTACCAAACATGTAACACTAGAAGAGTTTAGAGAAAAAGATTTATATTATCTTTTAAGCCCAGGTAATGTTTTTAGATCTTATGAAGAACTTGAGATGTACGAAGAAGAAGACGATGAAGAGGAAGAGGAAGAGGAAGAAGAGTAGTCTTTATAAATTAAATTCTTTTTTATTGTCTAGTTTAAATAAAGATATAATTTAAATAAAGTAGAAAAATCACCTTAAAAGGTAGATTTTTCTACATCTTCCTTGAGACAACAATTTGTTGTACTTAGACTTCCTTATTGAAATAGCACACAAAATCAGTAAATTATTTTTGTTAAGATGCAAATGGGAGAAATAATATCATATGTTATTAGTTAAAGTCGCAAAGATATTAGAATTACATTACTCAACAAATAATACTAAGGTACTTAGCCCTAAGTTAGTTCTCGATAAAAAAGGTATTTTAGGTGATAAATATTATAACAAGGACAGACAAAGATCGGTTTTGATAGCTTCACATGATAGTTATAAATTGGCCAAAAAAAATGGAATAAATATACCATATGGTGTATTAGGGGAAAATATATTGATTGATTATAACCCTTATCATTTAAAATCAGGTGTCAAGCTAGAAGTTGGTTCTGTCGTATTAGAGATAACTCAAAACTGTACACTTTGCAATAGTTTGGCAAAAATAGATGCCAAATTACCTAAATTACTTCAAGATGATAGAGGTATTTTTGCAAAAGTTATTCGAAGTGGAACTGTCTATCAAGGTGATAATATTTATCTTCTAAATTGAATAAATAGAAGTTTGTTATATCAAAAAAAGGAAAAGAAATGAAGTCGATTATAAAAGGTTTAGTTCTAACAGTTATGTTAGGAGCAGGTATAGTAATTAGTGCGTCAGACGACATTCAAATTTATACAGCTGATAATTCTAAAGGGAAAATCACGGGAGAATCAATCGAAAAAGCTTTTGAAGATGCAGGATTTGTAATCTCTGGGCGTAATGATATGAACATCGCATTTAAAGGAAAGTTTAAAAAAACACATCACAAGATGTTTCATCTTTTTACTACATATAAAGTTGATTTAGTTTTAGAGTTAGTTAAAATATCTCCAAGGGCAGCACTATTTGCACCTTTAAGTATGTCGTTTTATATGGAAAAAGGTTCAAATAATATTTCTGTTTCTTCTTTATCTATTGATGGAATGGAAAAAATCACTGGAATACCAGCTGCAAATAAGCATATGATAGAGTATTCAAAACTTATCATAGATACTCTTGCTAAAGCTTTACCAAATGGTCACTTTGAAAAAAGTAAATACAAATCGCTGAAAGCAAAAGGTGAATTAGTAAGTACTTTTTCTTTTGAAATGGAAGCAAAAAATGATGAAGAGATTGAAGAAGAGTTAGAAGGTGTGCAACTAGAAATGGAAGGTTCATTAGAAACGGTAGGGTTTGTAATAGCAGGATTTAACAAACTTGGAGATGAATTCATAGAAGCAGGATACAAAAAATATGACTTTTTTGATGCTTACTCTATTTGTAAACTACCTGTTATTTTTCAAATTGCGAAGACTCATCCAGAAGCTGGGGCACTTGCTCCATGTACATTTTATATGTATAAAGAAAAAGGTTCTGCAATCGTACATATGGCATATCCATCAGTATATAATTGGTTGAGTTCTTTAGGGATAAAAGATAAAAAATCATTAGAAATATTGATGAATGCACAAAAACTTATGGTAGATGTTGTTAACGAAACAATAGAATAGTTTTAAAAAAAGGGTTTAGATATGGCTATATCAAGAAGAGAAGCTTTACAGTTTTCAGGTGCAATCGTTGCAGCAACTGCAATAAGTGGGTGCTGTAAAAATGAAAAAGAAATTAAAGAAGTCGTTTCTACAAAAGATGAGGTAAAAACAACTTATAAAGCTCCTATAGCTGATACAAAATCTCCTCGAGTAGTTGTAGTCGGTGGTGGTTGGTCTGGACTCTCTGTTGCAAAATATACAAAAATATTTGCTCCGAAGGCAGATGTAATCTTAGTAGAGCAAAGACATGAGTTTATATCTTGTCCTATGAGTAATTTATGGTTAGTTGATAAGCTTGATTTAGAATATTTAACTCATGATTACCTTCAAGCAGCTAGAGAGAATAACTATACTTACTTTCATGCAACGGCTACTGGTCTTGATAAAGAAAAAAGAATTTTAAAGACGAGTGATGGTGATTTAAGCTTTGATTATTTGGTGTTCGCACCAGGAATTGATTATGATTATTCTCGTTGGACGACAGATATTGCATTTGAGACTAGACTTAGACAAGAATATCCTGCTGGTTTTATTCCTGGATCTGAACATCTAACATTAAAAAATAAGATTCAAAATTTCAAGGGCGGTAACTTTATTTTAACCGTTCCTAGTGGGAACTATAGATGTTTACCTGCTCCGTATGAAAGAGCTTGTGTGATTGCTGAGTATTTCAAACAAAAAAATTTAAAAGCTAAGGTTATTATATTGGATGAAAACAATACGATTACCATTAAAAAAGAAGGATTTTTATCTGCTTTTAATGAGCTTTATAGTGATTATATTGAGTATATGCCTAATACTACTATAGTTAATATTGATTTAGAGAATAAAATAGTAGAAACAGGTTTTGATGAAATAAAATTTGAAGATGCTGCTTTTTATCCTCATGTAAGAGGTGCTAAAATTTTGCAAAGAGCAGGAGTCGCAAAGGATGCAAAAAATATGTTAGAGGGTGATATTGATCCTTTAACTTATGAAGTGTATGGAGAAAAAAATATATTTGTTACAGGTGATGCTAGACCAATGGGATTTTCTAAATCAGGAAATACATCAAATTCTGAGGGTCATTTTGTTGCAAAACTCATAGCTCAAAAAATAAATAAAACTCAAGCAGTAAAGTGGGAATCACCAGTTACAACTTGTTTTTCTATTATTTCTACAGCACCAGAAAAAGCAATATATATATATAGTGAGTATGCATATAATGAGAAAAAATTAAGCTTTAGTTTTACAAATACTACTGCTAGTGAAGATTGGAAACAAGATGGAGTGGTAAATGCGGATTCTATGTATGATTGGGCTACGGCTTCGTATGCAGACATGTTTAAGAAATAAAATTCTTCTTATCTTTCTTTTAAGCTCAATACTTTACAGTTATGAGCTTGATTGGTTGCATGATTACGATAAGGCACTCTCACTAGCAAAAAAAGAAAATAAATCTGTGTATCTATTCATTGGTGCAGATGATTGTAGATTTTGTGAACGATTTAAGGATCTGACACTTTCAAAAAAAGAGATAATAGATACTCTGAGAAAAGATTACATACTTTTATATCTCTCCCGAGATAAACATCAAGTTCCCAAAAAGCTTAAGATTAAAGGTGTTCCTAGACATTACTTTTTAACTGCATCTGGTAAAATTATTCATGAAGATGCAGGAAGTAGAGAACCTGCTGGATTTTATGATATATTAGATGAAGTGGATTTGAAAATGGATGATGATTTGACTCTTGACACCTTAATCCATTAATAACTGCTACTTAAAAGAGGCATAATTATTGCTATAATTACAGAAAAATAAAGTGATAAGAAAATGGCAATAAGTAAGACAGTGAATTTAATTTCATAACCATAGCAGTTGCTGGTTCAAATGCAATAGCCATATTATCTATAAATTGCTTTTTCCAATTAGTTATAGTTTTGCAAGAAGTCTATTCTTGCTCTGTTAAAATTTGTATGTTCTTTTATCTATTCTTTCAATATGTTACAATTATCTTCAAGTTTGGTCTTTTTCATAAAGGTATTTATTCTTTTATTTAAAAAAATGACGACTACTGTAATTATTCTATAAATTATAAGGGAGATTAATGAAAATTTTATTCTTATCTATTTTTTTAGTATCATTTATAGATGCTAAAGTCTTGGTGATGGTTGATACCGCTATGAGTAGTAGTTTTGGTTTAGACATTAGTATTACAAAGAAAAATATATTACTTAAAAAAGAAGAAGCAAAAAAAGTACAAACAATAGCAAAGGTAAAAATAAAATCTAAAATATTTAAAGTTTATTTAGCAAAAAGAGATTCTATACTCGTCGGTTATGGTGTGCTAATCTCACAAAAAATTCGTTCAAAAAATGCTGTTATTTTATATTCTATATCTAAAGATGGTATTTTAAAAAATATAGAAATTATTGCCTTTAATGAGCCATTAGAATATCTACCATCAAAAAAATGGAAAGAACAGTTTAGAAATACAAATGCTAGAAATTCTTTAAAAGTTGGAACTGATATAGCAGTTATAAGTGGGGCTACTCTCTCTGCTAGAGCTATAACAAACTCTTCAAGAGTAGCCTTAGCTCTTTATGAAGTAAGCTTGAAAAAAGAATAATTCTAAAGAGTCCTAGACTACTATTTAAATGCATGATTGAGTGCTGAAAACAATGCTTTAATAGATGCCGTAGCAATATCATTATCAGCTCCCACTCCAAAGCATGAGAGTACTTCTTTATTTTCTAGCTCTATATAGGCTATGGCTTTTGCAGAACTTTTATCTCCAAAAGAATGTTCCGAGTAAGATTTTAGAATAAACTCAGTTTTATAGTTTTTCATTAAAGCTTTTTTACAAGCATCAATAGGACCATTCCCCTCACCTTGAGCGACTATATTTTTACCATTGTAAGTATATTTCAACTCACACATGGAATTTTTAGAGCTTGATGAGTAGGTAAAATCCACTAAAACTATATGCTCTTTTGTTTGAAAATATGTTTCTTCAAATATCTCTAAAATTTCATTAGGATTAAGCTCAATCCCTTTTGTATCACTCAAGTCTTGCACAACTTTTCCAATCTCAGGGTGCATAGCCTTTGGTAGTTGATAGCCAAAATTTTTCTCTAGGATATAGGCTACTCCCCCTTTTCCAGATTGTGAATTTATGCGAATGATAGACTCATAGCTTCTACCAACATCTTCAGGATCAATGGGTAGGTAAGGAACTTCCCAAAATTCTTCTTTTTTCGCTTTTCTGTACGCTAAGCCTTTATTTATTGCGTCTTGATGGGAACCTGAAAAGGCAGTATATACAAGTTCTCCAACATAAGGATGACGAGCATGAGTATCCATCTCCGTACATCTCTCAACAATATCTAAAACCTCTCCTATATTTGAAAAGTTTAGTTTAGAGTCAAGACCTTGAGTTGTCATATTTAAGGCAAGAGTGATAATATCTACATTACCAGTTCTCTCACCATTACTTAAAAGTGTTCCCTCAACCCTGTCCGCTGATGCAAGTAAGGCTAACTCAGTTGCAGCGATAGAAGTTCCTCTATCATTATGAGTATGCGTTGAGATAATGACATTCTCACGATTATCAAGATGATTAGCCATCCATTCTATCTGATCAGCATAGATATTTGGCGTTGACATCTCAACAGTTGCAGGTAAGTTTATAATAACTTTTCGACTATCAGATATACCCCAGCAACTTGTTACAGCATTACAGATACGAACGGAAAACTCTAATTCAGTTCCAGTAAAACTCTCAGGAGAATACTCTAAAAAAATCTTGCCATTATGGTTTTTTTCATATTTTTTAAGCAATTCAATACCACCTAAGGCAAGTGCAATAATCTCATCTTCACTCTTAGAAAAAACAATTTTTCTTTGTGCTATAGAAGTTGAATTATAAAGATGAACGGTCGCTTTTTTAACACCTACAAGTGACTCAAATGTTTTAGCGATAAGCTTCTCTTTTGCTTGAACTAAAACCTGAATAGTTACATCATCTGGAATAAGTTTATCATCAACCAATCGGCGTAAAAAATCAAATTCTATCTTAGCCGCGGATGGAAATCCAACCTCAATTTCTTTGAAACCGAGTTTAAGTAAGAGTGTAAAAAGTTCAAGTTTTTTCTTCATATCCATAGGGTTAATTAATGCTTGATTCCCATCACGTAAATCTACACTACACCACTTAGGAGCATGAGTAATTGTTTTAGTTGGCCAAACTCTGTTTGGTAAATCTATTTGTGGATAGGGTTTGTATTTTCCCTCTTTGATGTGATTCATAATGAATCCTTAATCTGTAAACTTTAATAACATACTCTTACTAAAAATTGTTATTAAGTTCATAATTATATCTCTTATGATCTTAATAAGTAATTAAGGGGTTCCAAGGATTATTTAAGATCTTATACTTAGTAACTCTAAAAGTTTATTTGATTCAGATATTTTTACATAGCCTTGTCTTGAAAGCTTATGTACTAATTTATCTCTTTCTTTTCTGTACTTATAGTAATAATTATACCTCTTTTAAGTAGCAGTTATTAATGGATTTGGGTGCCTAAGTGCAATAAGAATTTTTTTTATACTAAGATTTAGTTTGAGAGTGTATAATCATGCATTGAAATAAAATCTAAGGAGTGAGTTGGACAATGGAAGAAAAAGATTTATCCCATATAAAAACTACAGATTATGCTGGTAGTTTAGCCAAAAGCTTTCTATACAATCCATTAACAGCAGTATTAGCTATATTTTTACTTGCTCTTGGTTATCTGTCTTTAGAAATAATGCCTCGTGAAGAGGATCCTCAAATCTCGATTAGTGGGGGTAGTATAATTATCCCTGCTCCAGGACTACAACCTAAAGAGATTGAAAAAATTCTAGTTGAACCTCTTGAGCAAAAGTTACGAGAGATTAAAGGGATAGAACATATTTATGCTATGAGTATGGAAAATGTTGCCGTCTTGAATGTTATGTATTATATTGGAGAAGATAGAGAGAGTTCAAACTTAAAGCTTTATGATAAAGTGATGCAAAATATGGATATGCTTCCAAAAAATGTGATGCAACCACTCGTAAAACCATTTGATATTGATATTGATATTCCTATTCTTGGTGTAGCTTTTTATCAAAATGGTAATAATCTTACATATCCAGAATATCTTACGGAGATTGAAAACCTTAAAAAAGAGATTGCGGCTCTTAATAATGTAGCCAAAACTCAACTCAAAGGTGCGCATAAACAACAATATAATGTTCAAGTTGATTTAGCTAAATTAAAAGGTTATCATTTATCATTAGGTCAGATTGTTCAAGGGATTGAGTCTATAGCGGTAAGTGTTCCCAGTGTCAAGGCTAGAACACAAGACAATGAACTTGTTGTATTTGGTATAAAGAATGTAATTGATTCTATTAGAGATGTTGAAAATATCATTGTTGCTCAATATATGGGAAGTCCAACTTACCTTAAAGATGTAGCAACGGTCACAAATTCAACAGATGTACAAAATAAACAAAGTGCGCATATCCTTTTTAAAGATGGTACTGAGTATGAGCAAATCACACTTTTAGTATCAAAACTTGCAGGAACTAATGCTGTGTTTGTTGCTGATGATGTAAATAAATTACTTAAAGAAAATAAAGATAGACTAACAAAGCTTGGTATTGGATGTATCGTTACAAGAAACTATGGTCAGCGTGCAAATGAAGCTGTAAATGAATTAATACATCATCTTCTTATTACCATTATTATTATTGCTATTATGTTGGTATTTTTTCTTGGATGGAGGGAATCACTTATTGTAACCTTTACCGTACCTGCAATTTTGGCAATTACTCTTTTTATTGCTTATATGACAGATCAAACCATTAATAGAATTACCCTTTTTGCTTTCTTACTTTCTTTAGGCTTACTTGTTGATGCTGCGATTATTGTTATTGAAAATATTCACAGACATATGCATGAAGAGGGAAGTGAAGATAGAGATATGGATGAATTATTAATTACCGCTACAGACGAGATAGGAGCACCTACAAATGTAGCAACTCTTGCTATTATCCTGACAATGGTTCCCATGGCATTTGTTGGTGGGATGATGGGTGAGTTTATGAAACCGATACCATATAATGTTCCAGTCGCCTTACTCGCATCACTTTTTATAGCCTATATTTTTACTCCTTATTTAGGGAAGAAGTTATTGAAGGTCAATAAAAAGCAAAAAGATGAAGATTCTTCTGAAATAGGGCAAAAACCAGTAACGATAGATAGAAAGGAGAGTAAATAATGGATCATAATAATCATCAAGATAAGAAATTTGAAAATTTTATTTTTAATATTTTAAATAAAGCATCTTTGAGTTTACTTGTGATGTTTTTAATATTTGCTTCATTCGTTGGTGCGATTATGCTCTTGCCAGCAAAAGGGGTACTTGCAAAAATGTTGCCAGGTAAGAGTACAAATACTTTTACAGTATACATAGATATGCCTAAAGGCAAGTCAATAGAACAAACAAAAAGTGTAGCAAGGTGTGTTACAAATCTTTTACAAAAAGAAAAAGAAGTCAATGATATAGAAGTATTTTTAGGGCAAGGGTCTCCTCTTGATTATGCTGGTCTCGTCAAGGGAAGCGGTATGAAACAAGGAGAAGAGTTTGCTGAGATAGTTGTAAACCTTAGTGATAAACATTCTCGTGAAGAAAAATCTTTTAAAATAGTTCAAAGATTACGCCCAATACTTAAAGATTCTTGCCAGTTAATTGTAAGAGGAACAGTAATTAAGATGATAGAGATGCCTGCAGGACCACCAACCCTAGCCTCTATTGTTCTTGAAGTATATGGACAAAATAACAGAAATGTTATTATGTTAGCTGCTGAGGTAGCAGATGTGCTACAATCTATTGATGGTTTGGTAGATGTTGATGTTATGGCAGATGAAAGATATAAAAAGTATACCTTAAACCCAATAGCAGATAAGACAGCCCAAAGTGGACTTAGTATCAAACAAGTTAATCAAATCTTGTATCTCGCATTCGAAGGGATGGAAGTGGCTGTAAAAAATACCATTGATTTGAACAACCAAATTCCTATCTTTGTTTCATTGAGTGAAGAGAGTCAAACTATAAAAAAAAATACACTTCAATTACTTAGAAATAAACTCGGTCAATTAAGTCTCATGAATAAGCAAGGAATTATGATCCCTCTTATTGAGATTGTTGAGATTAAAGAGGAATTATCAGTGCCTATGATTTATCACAAAGATTTAAGAACTATGGTAAATGTTGTAGCTGAAACGGATATGGTATCTCAAGTATATCCACTTTTAGAAGCAAGAGAAAAAATGATGAAAAAATTTGCAGCTCAATACGAGGTAACAAAAGAACCTGGTATCACAACATATATGTTTGATCTTCATTTAAGAGATAAGGTAACAGGTGAAAAATTTCTTTTAAGATTTGATGGTGAGATGAAAGTAACACTTGACACATTTAGAGATTTAGGTGGTGCTTTTATTGCAGCATTAATACTTATCTTTTTACTATTGGTCGTATATTATAAATCATTTGCACTTAGTGCTATAGTATTAGGAGGAAGTTTTCTTTCTATTATTGGAGTTATCGTTGGGCATTGGATTGCTGATATTCTCACAACAGAGACTTTTTTCTTGACTGCGACATCACTTATAGGGTTTATTGCCCTCATGGGAATAAGTTCAAGAAATTCTCTTCTTCTTATAGATTTTGCTCAAGGTCTTATAAAAAATAAAGGGATAGAAAAAAGGAGAGCTATTGCTATTGCCAGTGCTACAAGAGCAAAACCAATTATACTTACAGCGATTGCTATTATGTTAGGTTCAGCACTTCTTGCAAGTGATCCTGTATTTGGTGGACTAGGTGTTGCTCTTATTTCAGGAACAGTAGCTGCTGTGGTTATTTCACTTATTTTTATACCTATTCTTCTCAACAAAACGAAAGCTATTTAAGCTTTCATTTTGGAAGAAGTCTATTACGTGATATCACTTTATGAGTAAATCAAGAAAAAACCCCTCACAAACCTCACACAAACTATAAGTATAATCCTTGTATCAATTTAAAAAGGATACAAAATGAAATCAATTACAAAATTAGCTTTAGCACTTCTTCTAGGGGCTACTTTACTCCAAGGTGCGGCCTTTGAAAAAGTTGCGAAATCTCGTGCTACACAAGTTTATCTAAGTTCTGAGAAACCACTAAGTACTGGTAATAATACGATAAATCTCGAAGTTGGACATAAAAACTATAAAGACTCTACTATGAGAGTAAAAGTTTTTATGCCAGCAATGCCAGGTATGCCTTATATGGAAAGTATAAGTGAAGCAAAGAGTTTAGGTAATGGTAAGTTTACAACAAATATAAATATCTCTATGTCAGGAACATGGCAAGTGCATATCTTCTTAACTCCAAAAAGTGGTAAAAAAGTAAGAGCAAAAACATCGTTTAATATATAAAAGCTTAGAGAAATGAAACTTTTATTATCACTTGCATTTCCTATATGGCTTTTGGCAATACCCTTAGAAGTTCTTATCGAAAATGCAAAAAATAATCATACATCTTTAAAGTCTTTAGAGCAAAGAGTATCAATGCTTGATAATGATTTAGAGATGAGTCAAAACTTTGCAGACCCAATGCTCTCCTTAACTGTGAGTGATATTCAGTTGAATGATATAGCTAATCGCTCTCTTGAGAGAATGCAATATCTTGCCTTAAACTTTCAACAAAAAATTCCATATTTTGGGAAAAGAGATGCTTTAGCAAAGAGAGTAAATGCAAGAAAAGTGAAAGAGATTTTGAGTATAGATGAGATGCGAGTAAAGCTTGTCCATGAAATAAAAATAGCAGCATTTTCTATTTGGCAAATAGAAGAGGGGCTAAAAATCACACAAGAGTATATACATCTCACAAAACAAAACATAGAACTTTACTCTACACTAAGCAGAAGTAATTCTCTCTCTCACATGAGTATCATGTCCGCTGAGATGTCACTATCAGAACTTAAGATTAAACAAAGTAGGTTGGAGAGTTCTTTAAAAATAGAGTATCAAAAAATCTCCTATCTAAGTGAGATGGAAGTAGATGCCATAGAGATGGATATGAAAATGTACAAACCTAAGCAAATAGAACTTTATATAAATAATAAGAATTTGAATATATCTTACAAAATTAAAAAAGCGAGTTTAAAAGAGGCAAGAGAGGATGTGAAAGTTCAAGAGTTAAATAATTATGCTGATCCTATTCTTAGTCTTGGATATTTTCGTAGAGAGTCTTTTGAAGATTATATAAATATTGGTATAGCCTACTCTTTGCCAATATATGGTACACAAGATGCCCTAAGTGAAAAATCAAGAAAAGTTGTTTTAGCTAAGAAAAGTGAAATAGCAAATTTTGATAATCTAATACTGTCTCAAATACATAGAGTGTATGCAAAAATTCAGAGTGCTTATGCTGTTCATAAAATAATCAAAGATGAGAGTATGCCACAGATTGAACATATGTTTGATTTAAGTTCTAGTTCCATTAAAAGTGGTGATGAACTTTTTTTATATATAGAACTTTTGGAGAAAAAACTCTCTCTTGATGAGAAAAATATCGGAGTTGTAGCCGTGTATCATAAAAATATTGCCTTCTTAGAAGCTCTTGTTGGAGATATGAAATGAAATTTTTTTTATTAATAGCGATACTTGTATTACCATCTGTTCATGCTAAAAAAGTGACTGTAGAGCAGTTGTTTAATGTTGTTACTGTAAAAGTTGAGCAAAATAATCATGCAAAAAGTATGAATAGTTATGGTTTTGTCAAAGTAGATGAATCAAGAGTTTATGATGTAAGTCCAAGGTTTGGAGGTTTCGTAGAAATCCTTTATGCAGATAAAATTTATAAGAAAGTAAGCAAGGGGGAAGCTTTAGCAAAAGTATATTCGCCTGAAGTTTTAAAAGCTAAAGATGAGTATGCTACCTCACTACACTACTCAAAAAATAAGGCTATGGTTCATAGTGCCATGACAAAGCTACATCTTTTAAAAGTACCAAAAAACGAAATAAACGCAAAGGTAAAAAATAGAGATTTTACCACCATCATTTCACCTGCTAATGGATATATCTTTAAAAAAAATCTTAACAACAACTCAGCATTTTCTGCAAAACAAGTTCTTTTTGAGATTGTAAATTTAGATACTGTATGGGTTGAGATAAATATCCATCAAAATCAACTAAGACTCTTAGAAGGAGTAGATACATTTATCTTAAAAACTCCCTCACAAGAAAAAACTTTCACAGCAACAAATAGTGGGATTTATCCAAATCTTGATGTAAGCCAAGAGAGTGTTACTCTAAGATTAGAAGTAAAAAATCCAAACTTAGAACTTAAACCTGGAATGTATATGAGTGTGAGTATGAGTCAAAAACAAGCTACTTATCTTACTCTTCCCTCAACTGCTGTTATTCGCAAAAATGGTGTTTTTTATGTCTTTGTAGTAGGAGAGTATGAGGGAGAATACGAACCACTTGAAATAGAAGTAGAAGTTTTAAACCCTGATACTTATATAGTTAAAAGTGGTCTTATGGTCGGTGATGAAGTTGTAAACAACGCTCTTTTCATGATGGATAGCGATGCCCAAGTCAATGGTTTATATTGATTCATTATATAAATGGATAGAAGGATAAAGATATGATTGAAAAAATAATAGACTTGAGTATAAAAAACAGATTTTTAGTTCTCTTTCTCACAGTATTTCTGAGTTTCGCTTCCTTTTGGGCTTTGAAAAATACTCCTCTTGATGCTATACCTGATCTTTCCCCTCCTCAGGTTATAGTACAACTTAACTGGGCTGGACAGTCTCCTGAGATTATCGAGGATCAAGGAACTTATCCTCTTGTATCTCAGTTTTTAGCTATTGCTAATATTGAGACAGTTCGTGGTTTTTCAACTTATGAGAATGCTCTAATTTATATTATTTTCAAAGAGGGGGTAGATTTATATTGGGCTAGAACTCGTGTTTTAGAACAGTTAGCTTCAATCCAATCCTCTTTACCTGCTAGTATGGAAGTCTCTCTAGGACCTGATGCTAGTGGTGTCGGTTGGGTGTATGAGTATGCACTTACATCAAAAACGAAAAATTTAGCACAGCTTAGATCCTTGCAAGATTATTATTATAAATACGCACTTTTAGGGGTAGATGGAGTAAGTGAGGTTGCCTCAATAGGTGGCTTTGTTCCAACATATCAAGTGAGTGTAAAAAATGAAACACTTGTTAGATATAAGCTCAGCATCCAAGAGGTAGCCGCAACTCTAAAAAACAATAACAACGATACGGGCGGTCGGATTGTTATTCAAAATGGTTATGAGTGGATGGTTCAAGCCAAAGGTTATGTGAAAAATCTTGATGATATTCGAGCTTTAAGAGTTGCAACAAAAGCAAACACTCCTGTTACAATTGGCGATATTGCAAGAGTTGAGTTAGTTCCAGCAGCTAGGCGTGGTATGGCTGATTTAAATGGAGAGGGTGAAGTTGTTGGGGGAATCGTAATGGTTCGTTATGGGGAGGATGTTTACTCGACCATTAAGCGAATTGAGAAAAAAATGCTTGATTTAAAAGTTGAGGGGGTTGAGGTTATTGAGACTTATAACCGCTCGCAACTTATAGAAAAAGCAGTAGATACCTTAAAATTTACTCTTATCGAAGAGAGTGTTATTGTTATCATCATCATAGCCCTTTTCTTGATGCACTTACGCTCTTCAATTATTGTCATAATTATTTTACCCTTAACCATAGCAAGCACTTTTCTGCTTATGAAATTTTTCGGGATTGACTCAAATATTATGAGTCTTGGGGGAATTGCTATTGCTATTGGGGCGATGGTTGATGCTACTATCGTAATGATAGAAAATGCACATAAGACTATAATCAAAAAAGAAGAGGAAAAGGGGAGCTTACTCACTAAAGCAGAACGATTTGATGCGATTATAAGTTCTTCTAAAGTTGTTGGTCGTCCTATATTTTTTGCACTCTCTTTGGTTGTTGTTTCATTTTTACCTATCTTTGCACTCTCAGGTCAAGAGGGTTTACTATTTACTCCACTAGCCTACACTAAAACATTTGCGATGATGGCAGGGGCGATTTTATCCATCACCTTAGTGCCTATTTTAATGTTGTATTTTGTAAAGGGGAAAATCCTATCAGAAGATAAAAACCCACTCAACAGATTTTTTATCTGGATTTATACACCCATCATCATTTACGGCTTAAAAGTAAAATATCTTATTATAGTTGCAGTAATCCTATCACTTGGATATATATATCCTCTATATAAAGGTCTTAAGTGGGAGTTTATGCCACCATTGAATGAGCAGAGTGTGATGTACATGCCTGTAACTCCGTATGGAATTAGTGTAGATCAGAGCAAAATACTTACACAAAAAACAGATGCTATTATCAAATCATTTCCTGAAGTTGATATTGTATTTGGTAAAGGTGGTCGTGCAACTTCGGCTACTGATCCAGCTCCACTTGGGATGATTGAGACTATTATCACCTTTAAGCCAAAAGATGAGTGGAGGGAGGGGATGACACATGATAAACTTATGTCCCAACTTGAAGATGCCTTGCAAGTTCCAGGGCTTATAAACTCATGGACTTATCCGATTCGGGGTCGTATAGATATGCTTTTGAGTGGTATAAGAACGCCCCTTGGCATCAAGCTTTATGGTAAAGATGCTCAAGGACTTCAAAAGTATGCAAAAGAGATAGAATCGCTTCTTCGTGGATTTGGACAAACTCTTTCAGTATTTGCAGATCAGGCAAGTGCAGGATACTATCTTGATATTGACATAAATGAAGAGTCTATTGCGAGATATGAGGTCACGAAAAACTATCTCTTAGAGTATATATCTTCCGCTATTGGTGGGATGAAAATATCTACCATGTATAAGGGAATAGAGCGTTATCCGATAGCTTTGCGTTTTGAAGAAGAGGAGAGAAGAAGTATTGATTCGATTAAAAATATCATGGTAAAAACTAAGTTAGGTTTTGTTCCCCTTGGCACTTTTGCTAAAATCGCCTATAGAGAGAGTGCATCTGTGATTAAAAGTGAGATGGCATCACCTGTTACATTTATATATATTACTCCTCAAATTGGAGTGTCCGCTACAGAGTATAAGCAAGAGGCAAAAAAGTTATTGGCAAATGTTAAGTTACCTACTGGATATTACATAGAGTGGGCAGGACAAAGTGAGTATCTTGATTCTGCTATGGCTAAAATCGTTTGGATTATTCCTGCTGTTTTACTTGTTATATTGATATTAATTTACTTTGCACTTAAAGAGTTAATACCAACTTTGATAGTATTTTTTACTCTCCCCTTTGCACTTCTTGGTGGACTGATGTATATAGATATGTTGAATTTCAACATGTCCATAGCCGTAGTAGTTGGTTTCTTAGCACTCCTTGGAGTAGCAGCTGAAACAGCTATAGTGATGATAGTGTATCTACAAGAAGCAGTAAATGAAGCTAAAGAGAAGTTCAAAAATAGCTTTGGAAGAAAAGAGTTAAGAGACGCTATCTACGAGGGTGCAGTTGCAAGAGTTCGACCAAAACTAATGACAGTATTTGCAATATTAGCAGGACTTTTACCTATCATGTACACAAACGGAGTAGGAAGCGAAGTAATGCAACGCATAGCCGCCCCTATGATAGGAGGAGTTGTAAGTTCTGCTGTTTTAAGTCTGATTATCATTCCGATTTTGTATGATACTTATGTTAAGAATCAACTTGATGATTGAGATTTTTTCATTGGAATTAATGAAAAATGGGTGCTTATATTACAATTTTTTGGTTTTAAAAGTGTTTTCTAATAGGGTATAGTAATAGTTAAAATTCTATTTTGTTTCGCTTTTAATATTCTATAAGTAACTTTTCAATTTTAGTTAATTCTTTTTCTATTGCTATTTTAATATTATCTATAGTTTGATATTTTTTAGATATTTTTTTTTGTTTAATTATATCAAATTCATTTTTAAAATTAATTGGAATTTTTATTAATACATTTTTTATAATATTAACTGTTACTCTTTTGTTTTGCTCACCTATTGCATATTGTTTTAAATTATTTTTTAGATAAAACAGTATATATTTTAGTAATAAATTATTTTTATTATCATTTAAAATTAAAGCACCACAATGAGTAGTCATTGAAAATTTATTATCTCTTAAAAATACTGTTCCTGCATATATTCCATCTGTAGTCCATGTGATACATTTTAAATTATAATCATAACTATCTATATGTCCTATTATTCCATCATTAATGGTAGCAGATGAATACAATGGAAATTCTCCGTTATTGTCTTGTATATGTTTATTGGTATATTTACTTAGTCCTTTTTTTATACTAAAAATTTCATTAACTTTAACCTCTTTATAATTGAAATCATTTTCTATTTCAATATTGATATTTTTAATGTAGTCTTTATACTCTTTTATTTTTATTTTTAGTTCTTCTGTAAGTTTAATTTTTTCTACTATTTGATTTTGTACCTCTATATCTATTTTATTATATTTAATTGGGAATTTAAATTTCAGTTTAATAACTTTATCTCTTCCTGCTTTATCACTCCATGAAAATTTACTCAATAAAATATCTTGAATTAAATATCTCGCATATTCTAAATTGATGTTATTCTCATATTCTTTTTTTAATATCATAGGTCTATGATCATCAGATGTTGTAAATTTATGTTTATGAAAAAATACATATCCAGTAGTTCCATTTCGATTCCAACCCAAACAATTTTCAAAATATTTTATATTCTTTAAGTTATCCTCTATATAACCAACAGGCTCTTCATTTATCTTTCCGCCATAAACGGGGATACTACCTTTGTTTTGATTGATAAAAGTTTTTGTAACACCTTTAATTGGAACAAAATTAAAAATATCAGACATTAAAAATTCTTTATATTCTATTTTAAACTTTTTTTTTTCACTTATTACTTGTATTTCTTCTTTAAAACTTAATATATTATTGGAAATATCATCTAGTAAAAATGGCAATTCCTCAAATTTTATTTTTTCTTCTTTTTTAATAACACCTAAATCAATTTTTTCTTCTTTAGTCCAATAATTGTCAATAATCCAAGTATCTACATGGTTATTAAAAATATCAAAATCAATCATCTTACATCTTGAATCACTTGTTTTAAAGTCTTCTTTTGCTCCCTTAAACTGATTAAATAATATAACAGCTTCTTCTAAATCATTTTGTTCAATATTAAACCTATAAATATCACGACTTTCACCTATTTCACTAACTAAGTATGTAAATATTGGATGAGTTTGTATCTCTTGCTTATTTTCTTTTTTTGTTAAAGCTAAAATATAAGTTTTTTTATTTGTTGTAAAAAATGTATTTAATGGTAAAGAAATAATTGCATCTATAAAACAATTTTCTTTTATAAAATTTCTTAATCTTTTGTCATTTTGCCTATTAAATATACCATCAGGAACAACTACAAAAGCTTTTCCATTAGGTTTTAAAGCATTAACTACCCATTCCATAAATAAACCCTCAACACCCATGGCATTAGTTTTATAGTAGTTCTTGAGTTCAGCATCTTTTGAAATCTCTTCTTTTAAATTACTGCTACCACTTGTTACATAAGGGGGATTAGTCAAAATCAAGTCATATTCATTCAGAATTGGATCGCTTAATGTTCCTAATATGGAATTGGTTTTTAATGTAAAAGTATCATTGAAAATCTTAGAAAATTTTTGAGTCAAGTGAGAATTATCTCTAATTAACTCACTAAAGTATATTAACATATTGGCTTTTGCTAATATAATTGTTTTTTGCTCATCCTTATCAAATCCTTTATCAAAACCTCTTACAGTTATTTTTGGGATAACATCATCTTTAGTTATCTCATAAAAACTATTTAATTTACTTTTTATTGGTTCTAACAAAAATTTACCTACCCCACAAGCAGGGTCACATATTGTCATCCCTTCTTTTATCTCATTTGTTGCCATTTTTTGAATAGCTTTTATAACTTTTAAAGGTGTAAAAAATTGTCCCCAATTTTTTTTACTTATACTTTCTTTTAAAAAGCTTTCAAATAATTGAGATTTAAAATCATGGTTTATATTTTCTAATTTACCATATTTTTCAAATTCTACTAATATTTTTTTAAATACAGTGCTATAACCTGCTACCGATTTTTGATCTTTACTAACAAAAATAGTTCCATTTATAATAGTTGTGCCATCTTCTCTATTTTCAGGGAATAATTCTTTTATTTTTTTTCTAATTGTATCTGCATAATATTGTAATACTTCATCATTTGTATTATCTTCTTCATACATATCCATTAGAAAATAAAAACTATTTGTTGTTTTTAATACTTTTAAATCACTTAAATATTTAAAAATAAATAATTCTACAAAGGTATATAAACATTGTTCAGGTGATGCACCACTTACACTCCAAAGGTCTTGCCAAACTTGTTTGGCTAAATCTGTAGGATTTACAAATTCTTTTGGCATTATTTTATTATTTTTTTCATCTATTGATGAAACTATCTTTTCTATCAATATTGCTAGTTTAGTATCTTGATTTATTTCTGTAGGATTCCAATTATAACTTACTGGTGTATCATCTTCATCTAAAATTAATTCTGATGTTTGTACATTTATCCAAATTGTTTCTTTAGTATCTGTTGCTATTAAAATTTTACATTCTAACTTTTTTGCTACTTCTAATTCTTGTTTGATTGCTTTTTGTTGTTTTTTTGGAGTATTAAATTCTTCTGAAGTCTTGTTTTCTATTATTGCTATTACTTTTTTTTGACTAATAATTATGCCATCAACTTTTTTTTGACCTATTTTTCCATAATTAATACCTCGTATAATTTTATGTTTTTTTAATTGATTAATTGTTGTAGCACCAATATTATAAAAATCCCATTTTCCAATTTTTTCAGGCTTTTTATCTAGTCCTCTTTGTAATAATTCTTCACTCATTTAGTAACCAACTTTTATTTAGATTTTACTTATTATTGCAACTTTCGTACATAAATTTCAATTAATTTACAGACTTTATTTGAATACTAATCATAAAAATAGCTATAATTAAGCGTGATTTCATTATAGAAAGCTGTATTTTTTAGAACTCGCAAATTATATCAATTATGCTATGAAGAGTATATTAAAAATAATAAAATATTTCAGAGTTTATTGAAAGATATAGCGTTACGAAGAACTATCTCTTAGAGTATGTATCTACAATGTACAATGGGATAGAGCGTTATCCGATAGCTTTGCGTTTTGAAGAGGAGGAGCGTAGAAGTATTGATTCGATTAAAAATATCATGGTAAAAACTAAGTTAGGCTTTGTTCCCCTTGGCACTTTTGCTAAAATCGCCTATAAAGAGAGTGCATCTGTGATTAAAAGCGAGATGGCGACACCTGTTACATTTATATATATCACTCCTCAAATTGGAGTGTCCGCTACAGAGTATAAGCAAGAGGCGAAAAAGTTATTGGCAAGCGTTAAGTTACCAGCTGGTTATTACATAGAGTGGGCAGGACAAAGTGAGTATCTTGACGCAGCAATGGCTAAAATCGTTTGGATTATTCCTGCTGTTTTACTTGTTATATTGATATTAATTTACTTTGCACTTAAAGAGTTAATACCAACTTTGATAGTATTTTTTACTCTCCCCTTTGCACTTCTTGGTGGACTGATGTATATAGATATGTTGAATTTCAACATGTCCATAGCCGTAGTAGTTGGTTTCTTAGCACTCCTTGGAGTAGCAGCTGAAACAGCTATAGTGATGATAGTGTATCTACAAGAAGCAGTAAATGAAGCTAAAGAGAAGTTCAAAAATAGCTTTGGAAGAAAAGAGTTAAGAGACGCTATCTACGAGGGTGCAGTTGCAAGAGTTCGACCAAAACTAATGACAGTATTTGCAATATTAGCAGGACTTTTACCTATCATGTACACAAACGGAGTAGGAAGCGAAGTAATGCAACGCATAGCCGCCCCTATGATAGGAGGAGTTGTAAGTTCTGCTGTTTTAAGTCTGATTATCATTCCGATTTTGTATGATACTTATATTAAGAGGCAACTTGATGATTGAGGTTTTTTTTATTAGAGTTAATGAAAAAGATAATATCAAAAAAATAGGTCTACAAAGTTAGATTTGCACTCTCCATGTAGCTGTATTTTTAATACTCTACAAGTAACTTTTCAATTTTAGTTAATTCTTTTTCAACAGATATTTTAATTTTATCTATTGTTCGATATTTGTTTGATATTTCTTGTTGTTTATTTATATCAAATTCATTTTTTGAATTAATTGGAATTTTAACTAATAATTTTTTTACTATTGTTTGAGGTAAACTTTTTTGTTTTTCACCTTTTACATTTTCTTTAAAAATTGGTTCAGCTATATATTTAATGTAATCTAAATCAATATTATCAAATAATGGTCTTAATCCACAATTATTTCTTCCAATATTAAATTTACCATTTCTCTTAAATATATGACCAGAATTTCCATAAGTTACCCATGTCAATATTTCTTCTTCATATTTATAAGTATTTATATATCCAAAAACTCCACCATTTTCTATTTGCCCAGAATAAACTGGATAATTACCTTTATTATTATTTATATATGTTTTCGTTAGATTATCTTCTCCCAATATTTTAAAGATATCATTAATATTAACTTCTTTATAATTAAAATTATTCTCTATTTCAATATTAATATTTTTAATATAATTTTTATACTCTTTCATCTTTATTTTTAGTTCTTCTATAAGTTTAATTTTTTCTACTATTTGATTTTGTATCTCTAAGTCTATTTTATTATATTTGGTTGGTAATTTAAAAGTTAATTTTGCCACTTTTTCTTTACTTGCCGTATTACTCCATTTAAAGCCTTGAGATAGCAATATATTTTCAATACTGTACTTTGCGTAATTCAAATTAATGATATTTTTATATTTTTCTTTTAATATCATGGGTCTATGGTGGTCATTGGTAGTAAATTTATGATTATGCCAAAATACATAACCAACTGAACCCTCTCTATTCCAAGCTAAACAATTCTCAAAATATTTTATATTCTTCAATTCATCTTCTATATAACCAATAGGTTCTTCATCTATTTTCCCACCATAAACAGGTATATTCCCTTTGTTTTGATTGATAAATGTTTTTGTTACACCTTTAATTGGAACTAAATCAAAAACTTCAGATATTAGAAATTTTTGATATTTTATATTAGACTTTTTTTTTTCAATTAAATTTAACATTTCATCTTTAAAACTTAAAATTGTATTTGATATATCATCTAAAATATCAGGAAAAGTTTCAAATTTAATTTTTTCTTCTTTTCTAACAACACCTAAGTCAATTTTTTCTTCTTTACTCCAATAATTATCAATAATCCAATTATCTGTATTATCATTAAGAATATCAAAGTCAATCATCTTACATCTTGAATCACTTGTTTTAAAGTCTTCTTTTGCTCCCTTAAACTGATTAAATAATATAACAGCTTCTTCTAAATCATTTTGTTCAATATTAAACCTATAAATATCACGACTTTCACCTATTTCACTAACTAAGTATGTAAATATTGGATGAGTTTGTATCTCTTGCTTATTTTCTTTTTTTGTTAAAGCTAAAATATAAGTTTTTTTATTTGTTGTAAAAAATGTATTTAATGGTAAAGAAATAATTGCATCTATAAAACAATTTTCTTTTATAAAATTTCTTAATCTTTTGTCATTTTGCCTATTAAATATACCATCAGGAACAACTACAAAAGCTTTTCCATTAGGTTTTAAAGCATTAACTACCCATTCCATAAATAAACCCTCAACACCCATGGCATTAGTTTTATAGTAGTTCTTGAGTTCAGCATCTTTTGAAATCTCTTCTTTTAAATTACTGCTACCACTTGTTACATAAGGGGGATTAGTCAAAATCAAGTCATATTCATTCAGAATTGGATCGCTTAATGTTCCTAATATGGAATTGGTTTTTAATGTAAAAGTATCATTGAAAATCTTAGAGAATTTTTGAGTCAAGTGAGAATTATCTCTAATTAACTCACTAAAGTATATTAACATATTGGCTTTTGCTAATATAATTGTTTTTTGCTCATCCTTATCAAATCCTTTATCAAAACCTCTTACAGTTATTTTTGGGATAACATCATCTTTAGTTATCTCATAAAAACTATTTAATTTACTTTTTATTGGTTCTAACAAAAATTTACCTACCCCACAAGCAGGGTCACATATTGTCATCCCTTCTTTTATCTCATTTGTTGCCATTTTTTGAATGGCTTTTATAACTTTTAAAGGTGTAAAAAATTGTCCCCAATTTTTTTTACTTATACTTTCTTTTAAAAAGCTTTCAAATAATTGAGATTTAAAATCATGGTTTATATTTTCTAATTTACCATATTTTTCAAATTCTACTAATATTTTTTTAAATACAGTGCTATAACCTGCTACCGATTTTTGATCTTTACTAACAAAAATAGTTCCATTTATAATAGTTGTGCCATCTTCTCTATTTTCAGGGAATAATTCTTTTATTTTTTTTCTAATTGTATCTGCATAATATTGTAATACTTCATCATTTGTATTATCTTCTTCATACATATCCATTAGAAAATAAAAACTATTTGTTGTTTTTAATACTTTTAAATCACTTAAATATTTAAAAATAAATAATTCTACAAAGGTATATAAACATTGTTCAGGTGATGCACCACTTACACTCCAAAGGTCTTGCCAAACTTGTTTGGCTAAATCTGTAGGATTTACAAATTCTTTTGGCATTATTTTATTATTTTTTTCATCTATTGATGAAACTATCTTTTCTATCAATATTGCTAGTTTAGTATCTTGATTTATTTCTGTAGGATTCCAATTATAACTTACTGGTGTATCATCTTCATCTAAAATTAATTCTGATGTTTGTACATTTATCCAAATTGTTTCTTTAGTATCTGTTGCTATTAAAATTTTACATTCTAACTTTTTTGCTACTTCTAATTCTTGTTTGATTGCTTTTTGTTGTTTTTTTGGAGTATTAAATTCTTCTGAAGTCTTGTTTTCTATTATTGCTATTACTTTTTTTTGACTAATAATTATGCCATCAACTTTTTTTTGACCTATTTTTCCATAATTAATACCTCGTATAATTTTATGTTTTTTTAATTGATTAATTGTTGTAGCACCAATATTATAAAAATCCCATTTTCCAATTTTTTCAGGCTTTTTATCTAGTCCTCTTTGTAATAATTCTTCACTCATTTAGTAACCAACTTTTATTTAGATTTTACTTATTATTGCAACTTTCGTACATAAATTTCAATTAATTTACAGACTTTATTTGAATACTAATCATAAAAATAGCTATAATTAAGCGTGATTTCATTATAGAAAGCTGTATTTTTTAGAACTCGCAAATTATATCAATTATGCTATGAAGAGTATATTAAAAACAATAAAATATTACAGAGTCTACTGCAAGATACAGCGTCACAAAGAACTATCTCTTAGAGTATGTATGTACAATGGGATAGAACGTTATCCGATAGCTTTGCGTTTTGAAGAGGAGGAGCGTAGGAGTATTGATTCGATTAAAAATATCATGGTAAAAACTAAATTAGGCTTTGTTCCTCTTGGCACTTTTGCTAAAATCGCCTATAGAGAGAGTGCATCTGTGATTAAAAGTGAGATGGCATCACCTGTTACATTTATATATATTACTCCTCAAATTGGAGTGTCCGCTACAGAGTATAAGCAAGAGGCAAAAAAGTTATTGGCAAATGTTAAGTTACCTGCTGGATATTACATAGAGTGGGCAGGACAAAGTGAGTATCTTGATTCTGCTATGGCTAAAATCGTTTGGATTATTCCTGCTGTTTTACTTGTTATATTGATATTAATTTACTTTGCACTTAAAGAGTTAGTACCAACTTTGATAGTGTTTTTTACTCTCTCCTTTGCACTTCTTGGGGGACTTATGTATATAGATATGTTGAATTTCAACATGTCCATAGCCGTAGTAGTTGGTTTCTTAGCACTCCTTGGAGTAGCAGCGGAGACGGCAATAGTGATGATAGTGTATCTACAAGAAGCAGTAAATGAAGCTAAAGAGAAGTTCAAAAATAGCTTTGGAAAAAAAGAGTTAAGAGGCGCTATCTACGAGGGTGCAGTTGCAAGAGTTCGACCAAAACTAATGACAGTATTTGCAATATTAGCAGGACTTTTACCTATCATGTACACAAACGGAGTAGGAAGCGAAGTAATGCAACGCATAGCCGCCCCTATGATAGGAGGAGTTGTAAGTTCTGCTATTTTAAGTCTTATTATCATTCCGATTTTGTATGATACTTATATTAAGAATCAACTTGATGATTGAGACTTAAAGTAAAATTCGGGCGCCTAAAACATTAGACTTCTTGCAAAACTCATTTTCTTCCAAGCTCAAATCCACATAAAGCACGTTTACTTGGCAATGAAAACTTTTTAGATTTTATTAAAACATCTTCAACTTCTCTTATTGGACTTCTCCTAAAAGCTCATAGTAATACCTCACTTTAGATACCTATTTATAGGCTTTATCAAGATTATATTTTAGTAATATTGAAATTACTCTTATATTTTAAATTAAAGTAACTGCGTAGGGACATATATCCAAATATTGAAAAAGGTTTTAGGAGAAGTCTACTCTATAATCAAAGCCAATATGTTCTAAGGTTCTATATTCTCTGTCATAACTTAACATTAATAGTACTTTTTCTTTTGAATATAAACTTTTTCTACCACCAACTCCATGGTTCTTAGTTCCTACTTTTAGAGTTTTGCAAGAAGTCTACTAAAAGTTTGAAGTTGAAAATAGTGAATGATTATCTAGCAACCCAAATTTTTCATTATTTTTTTACAGCCATTTGGGAATAAACCCCTTTTAGGCATCCATATTTAAAGCTTTTTGCATCATCTGGTCTGCTGTGGAAATTGATTTTGAATTTGCATCATAAGATCTTTGAAGTACAATAAGTTCTGTTAAACTATTGCTCATATCTATATTTGAACTCTCTAGCCTAAAATTAGCGATTTGTGTACCAGTAATATTTTTTCCTGCTTTATTTTTATAAAATATAGCTTCTCCACTATTTGATGTCTGAGTATATTTAGAAGCATTTAAACGACCTAAACCTTGTTCATTTTGAAAGTGGTATATTGCAATTTTACCAACACTGCTTTGCTTTCCATTTGTAAAAGCAGCAACAACTTCTCCTTGATCATTAATAGAATACCCAGCTAACTCCCCTCCAATACTACCATTTGCAGTACTTGAAGATGTAATATTAGTATTTGACAAGGCAACCACACCATTAAAACCTTTACCTAAATCTATGGTGATTTTTTTGCCATTATTATCAATAGTTTTCAGGTTATGTGATAATAAGGCTCCGTCATCTTTAAAATTAGCTTTTCCTGTTTGAGTATCATAAATTATTTTACCATCTAAACTTTCAGTTGTAGCTACTATATCCCATTGACTACCAGGTAGGACTTGAGGATCAGACCTTGTAAAAGTAAGTTTTAAATGGTTTCTATTATTTTGTGGATCTATTGTACTTGCACCTATAGTTCTTACTTCATTCACATTACCAAGATTACCAGTAAATTGAGCGTTGTCTGTTGGTTCAGGTGGAAAAGATAAAGATTTTGGAAAATTCAATTTTTTTTGTGATTCTATATCACCTAATTTAATTTCACCAATAATTTTTGTGAGTACCCCATCTTTTATATTATTGCTAAGTGTTCCCATCACATGATAACCATCTGCTGAAACTAAATCGTTATTTGCATCAAAATTAAAAGTACCATCTCTCGTATACACTCTCTCCTTTTTACCCTCAATTCCAAACCAACCATTACCTAAAATTGCCATATCCGTATTTCTATCACTCAACTGCAAAGAACCTTTAGTTGTGTTCATTGATGTTGCTTGAATTTGTGATCCAAGACCTATACTACCGCTTCCAGACACTGCAGCTAATCTTTCTTCAAAAAGAGAAGAAAACCCATACTCAGAACCTCTAAAAGCTGTTGTACTGATATTTGCCATATTATCAGATACCACATTTATCGCATATTGGTTGCTTCTAATACCCGATATGCCTGTATAAAAAGCTTGAGTCATCATAATAAGCCCCTTTTTAGTAGATTTCTACTACATTTTTTAATGGAATATAACTTGAACCGAGTTTTAAATATGTTTTTCCGTCTTTAAATCTTACAGATTCTATTGGATATGCTCCTATCCTACTTGTTTGTTTATCTCCCTTATCATCTATGTACTTCGCACTTACACGATATATTCCATCTTTAACCGAATTTTCACTTTCATCTAAACCATTCCAAGTAAAGGCATAAACCCCTGATTTTTTGACCTCTATATCTTTTCCATCTTTATCTTTTTGTTTTTGTGTGTCTATTGTAGCTATTACATTACCATCTAAATTTTTAATTTCTATAATTCCTGATGCAATATCCTCTGGAAAATACATCTCAAAGGTACTGGTTTTACCTCTTTCATGTGTAATTCCATTACTTCCTAAATCAGCTCTTTTCCCAATCGCTGCAATAGTAGAAAATTCTTGAGAACTACTCAAAGATGTCGCTAATTTTTCCAAAGCTTTATTAGTATTTTCTGATGCCTCAAGACCTGCTAATTGTGAAGTTTGTGTTAAAATTTTCGCACTATCCATCGGTTCTGTTGGATCTTGATGTTGTAACTCTACTAAAAGTAATTTTAAAAAATCATCCTTACCTAAAATTGATTTATCCTTTGCTTCTGGTTTAGTATCACCTACCACACCATTTATAGATAAATTGTCTCCGTATGCGTTAATTGCCATAATAATCCTTTATGCGTAGTTAGGAACTACAATTTCTAAAGAGCTTAAAATCTCTTCATTTAGCTCATCATCTTCAAAATAATTATACTCTTCATCAGCACGACGCTCATTGTGTCTACTTTGTTGCTGCTGAGCATTTTGTTGTTCAGTATTTTGTGAGCTGTTATTAAAATTTAATGAAGCATTATTTATTCCATTTGTGCTTAGTTGGGCTTTTAATTCATTTACATTAATGGCTAAAGTATTAATGGCAGCCGTATTTGAACTAATATTTATATGTAAATTTTTACCACGCTGGACTATTGTTACCTCAACTTCACCTAATTTTTGAGGATTAAGTTGTACTTTTATCCTGGTAAAGGGTGCTTTATAATCTTCAATGGCAGTTTTTACATCCTGAGAGAGATATTTAATCATCTGCTTTGCTTCGTTTAGTTTAACTTCAAATGAATCTGCCTTATGTGTAAATAAAGCATCTAATTTTTGTGTAGACTCTTCAACATCCCCTTTAAATAAGCTATCCAAAGATTTAGCAGCCTCTGTCAATGCACTGGGAAGTATAACTTTTGCTGTAGCAACTGAGAAATCTTTTGTTATATTTCCAAGTTCTAAAGAAGGTCTTTCTCCACGAAGCAAGAGTTTCAAAGTTTCATCTGCTTTTGTTTTACTTGTTATTTTATCTTCTACTTTAAATTGTTTTGTTTGCACTATTTGTTCAGTACTAAGAGTTGTTTTTTCTTGAGCTTTAAAAAGTGGGGTGAGTTTTACCTCTTTAAGTATCTCTAGCTTTTTATCATCAAGTTTTATATCATCTTTAATTTTTACTTCTTGAATAATTTCTATTTGATTTTGAAGTTTTACATTTTTATTTTTAGGTATTTTTAGCTTTTCTACTTCTATCACATCGGAATTATCAAATTCATTTTTTCTAATATTTTTAGTCTGTATATCAACTTGAACATTCTCTTTTACTAAGGGCGTTGCTTTAGTTGTTTCTTGTATCTCTTTTGTTAAAGGTCTTACTTTATTTGTTTCTTGCACCTCTTCTACGGTAATTTTACTAAGCTCTATTCCAAATTTTTTAGCCATTTGGACTAAGCCTTTTAATGTCCTAGGCAACTCTTTAGTCTCAGCTTCTTTAAAACCTTCACTTTGAAGTATCTTCTTTTTTAAAAATTGTTTAGATTCAACTATTAAAATTTTTAATTTTTCTATAGGAAGGTCTTTCCTAATATCAGGATTCAATAATAAAACTTTAACATCATCTTTGGAACTTATCACATCTTCTTTTAAAAGAGAGGCTAAATCCTCTTTTTTTAAAGAAAGTCTTGTACTAGGTAATGGAGAGTCTTTTTTTAATTCTAGGTCTAAAGACAAAACAAAAGCAGTCTCTTCAATACCTTTTTCATCTTTTAAGCTTACACTTTTAAGTAAATCGGAGAATGAAAGGCTCATTTTATCTTTAGCACTTTCAAAAGCTACACTAATAGGAGATAATATTTTTAAATCTGACTTGATGTCTAATGAGATCATCTTATGTTCCTCGTATATTCAATAGTTTTATAAGAATAAAGCATTTAGTATTCCAACACTCATTAGACTTCTACATAAAATAAGATAAATATCTCAAAGAAAGAAAAAATAATTAAATTTAAAAAAAGCCTACTATCCTTATTTAGCAAAGAACTACTCAAAAACCTTAGCAAATCTATCCAAACAAGGTAAAGCATCCTTATAAAAAACACTTACACTGTCTTGAAGTCCCCCAATTAATATTTCAGGGGTTTCTCCATCAGCTGGATATGAGAGCAAAAAAGAATCTAAAAAATCTGACAAAGCCTCATTAAACATTTTTTTGACAATATTTGCCCCATATTTATCGGTGTAAGGAAGAATAAAAAAATAATCTTTTCCATTATTTACAACTGAATCTGAAGCTCTCAGAATATCTTTTAAGGAATTATCTATGATTGCTTGGTCTATGTCCTCGAAGTTACAATACAAAATTGTAAAACTCTCAGCACGGTTTTCATCAAGCCTATCGGCCATACCTATGTTTAATGCAAGTAACTCTTTAAAGTCTTTAAACGAAAAATGTGCACCAGCCATTAACTACTCCTTTTTTTTGATTGTATTATAAAATTCTAAAAGCTTGTATTGCATCTCTTGATTTAAAGGGTGAAGCACTTACTTCTACATCATCAAGGAAAAGAGTGTAACTATTCTCTACACTTGCTTTAGAGTAAGTTAATATGATTTTTATTGCTAAATCTTTATCTGTTTGAGTAGCATTTTTACTTAGCATCGCATGAGGACCAGGAATTCCTAGTGTTTTAATATGATAGTATTTATCATTATCTATATTTTGAAGATGCTCGTTTTCTTCTTGATTTCTTCCAACAACAAGTTTTGCATCATTACTAAGACGTAAATGACGACCATATTTCATAAGTGGAATATCTTTGACTTCAAAAGTATCATATTTGATAAAATCAAACATCTTTTTAGCAAAATTTGCATCTGTTAAAAGGCAACCTCCTCCAGGAGACTCAAAGTCTTCTAAGCCTATCTCTTTAGCAAGTGCTAATTGTCTCTCACGGCTTCTTCCTGTGATACCCTCAAGTCTATCTCTATCAACCCATCCCTTTTCTTCTGCTATTGTGGGTGCTAACATTTTTGCTGACATTGGACGAAGGAGTAAACCATTACAATTACTTTCATTAAGAACTGTTTGAAGAGCTTCTTTATTTTGACTCATAGGACGTTGTCCCATTACCTCTCCACTTAAAAGAAATGACGCACCCTCAACTTCCATGATTCTTTTTGCAACGGCAAACATCTTTGCATGACAATCAATACAAGGATTAAAATGCTTTCCATAGCCATATTTAGGATCAAAAAGTACATCTTGTAAGTATTCATCTTCAATATTTACAATTCTGAACTCTGCACCTACTTGTTTACACATATTCTCCATATGCTCACGTCTATCTTTTGTGCTTCCAAAACCTGTTGAAATATTTATCGCTAGGACTTCTATCCCTTGATCTATGATGAGTTTCATCGCTAAAGTAGAATCTAATCCACCACTAAATAATGCTATCGCTTTCATTTTTTTCCTTGCTAAGGCACAAGAATATCTTTAACTATCAAAAGATACCAGTTCGCCTCGTTTTAATTTCATAATTTTACCACGAAACTGACGAATATAAAAGCTTTTTTTTTCAAATGATATATCATCTCTTAACTGTACTTTTTTATATTCTTTGGTATAGTATTTCGTTAAAAATATTACTAGTTCAACTTTTAAAGCATCTTCATCTTCTAAAATAGGAATACTCTCATCAACTACAATCGCCATAATTTCTGGAAAATCTATTTTACCCCCAAGAACAAGAGAGAGTTCATGAGAATGGAATGATAAAATTGATGGGGCTAAAACATCTAAAATTTGACTAATAAAATGTGGCTTTTCTATAATAGTTCGGATTAAAGAGAGTTCAAACATATCTTTATGTGTATTTTTTTGTATGAGAAGTACATTTTTATTTGTATCAGTATTATTAGTAATTCTTAAAAGGGATGGACTTACACCAAGTCCTCCTAAGCGTGAGGCTAAATAAGTTTTATATTCCTCTTGCAATAAAGGTGAAAGAGTTTTTAAATAATTTAAACCATCTTTCATACAAGATTCTTTCGCCTTAGGATCTTTCAAATCATAAAGAGATAAGACCTCATCTAAAACAAATTCTATAAAAGGCTGAGTATTTCTAAACATATTTGATAACTCTTCAACCGCTCCATTTTTTACCATATCAGCAGGGTCTAATCCCTCTTCAAATATAACCACCCCACCATTAAATCCACTAGCACTTAAAAGCCTTGATGCCTTTAAAGCAGCTACTCTACCTGCTTTATCTCCATCATAAGCCATTACAACACGAGGATTTCCTTTTCTGAGCAATGGTAGATGTTCAGGGGTAAGAGCAGTTCCTAGTGTTGCTACTGCATTATCAAATCCAGCTTGGTGTAGCATTATTACATCCAAGTAACCCTCTGTAATAATAACCTCACCTCTTTTATGTAGAGCTTGTTTAGCATGGTGATAAGCATATAAAAGACGAGATTTATTAAAAAATGAGGTTTCTGGTGAGTTTACATATTTTGCTTGATGCCCCGTAATTGTCCGACCACCAAAACCAACAATAGAACCATTCGCCGAATGAATAGGAAATGTTACCCTCTCAACAAATCTAGCAAAATTTCGTCCACTATCATGCCCAACTACTCCCATCTCAACAGACTCGTTCATTGTAAACATTTGAGATTTTATATAATTAATCGTAGCGTTTGAATCAGGAGCATAACCAATGCCAAATTTTTCTATACTACTTTCATATATTCCACGCTCATGTACATAATCATTTGCAGTTTTTTTTGATACTAAAAGTGAGCTATACCACTCTTGTAGTTTGTCCATAACTTGAGAACGAGGTTTATTATGTTTATTATCTGTATAAGAGAGTGTAAAGTTATAAGAATCTGCTAACTTTTCCAAGGCTTCTGGATAGTTGAGTTTTTCATATTCCATAACAAACTTAACACTATCTCCACCAGCCCCACATCCGAAACAATGGTATATCTGTTTTTGAGGGCTTACTACAAAGGAGGGGGATTTTTCATCGTGAAAGGGGCAAGGAGCTTTATAGTTCACACCTGCCTTTTTTAACTCCACATAAGAACCAACAACATCGACTACATCTAGCCGTGCTTTTAAGTCCTCAATGGAGTTTTGTGATATCATCTTTTATGTATGTTTATGATACCAAAACATGAGGAACTATGAGAGGATATTTCTTCATTTTTCTATAGATATGCTTTCTAACAATTTGGCGTAAATCATTTTCTAATGCCCTCGAATTCTCAATCATACCATCTTTAATATGAAGTAAAAAGTGTTCAATTATATCTTCCATCTCTTTAGCAAATACTTTATCTAGTTTATCTGGGACTATACCAAATGTTGTTACTTTTGGTTTTGCTTGCATTTTTGAATGTTTGCCATCGACTTCAATTACCATCATAACAATACCATCCGATGCAAGTTTTTGACGATCTAATATAATGTCATCATCTATCTGATGGTTATTTTGATTGTCTATATAGGTTTTACCTGTTTTGACAGTTTTCACTTTTCTCATGTATTTTGGTGCTATTTCTATCTGCTCACCATCGGTCATAAGTAAAATATTTCTCTCAGGAACTCCACATAGTATAGCTGTTTCTTTATGCTTCATCACATGGTTATATTCTCCATGAATTGGTAAGAAGAACTTAGGGTTTACAAGTCTTAACATCAGTTTTTGCTCTTCCATTGAAGCGTGACCTGAGACATGAAGATCTTTATCGTGAGCGACTTTTGCTCCTGCACGCTGGAGATGATTTAACATTCCAGAGATAGACCCTTCATTTCCAGGAATTGCACGAGAAGAAAGCACGATTAAATCTGTTGGTTTAATCTTTATGTGTCTATGCTCGCCGATACTCATTCTAAACAAGGCAGAGTTAGCTTCACCTTGAGAACCAGTTGTAACAATAAGCACTTCTTTATCACTATAACGAGCTACTTCGTCCGCATCAATGAAAATATTTTTAGCAAACCTAACATAATCATACTGCATTGCTATCTCTATATTTCTCTCCATTGATCTACCAATAACACAAACTTTTCGTCCGTATTTTACACCATACTGAATAGCCTGTTGTACACGGTGAATGTTTGAGCTAAAAGTTGAGAGAATTACACGCCCTTCCGCTTTTGCAAAAACACGATCAAGTGCAGGAGCAACATTGAGTTCTGAACCTGTAGGGAGAGGATTATAAGAGTTCGTAGAATCACTTAAAAGACATAAAATTCCTCTATCCCCATAGTAGGCTAAACGATGTAAGTCAGCTGTATATCCATCAATTGGCGTATAATCAATCTTAAAATCTCCAGTATGGATAACAGTTCCAGCAGCAGTAGTAATCGCTACAGAAGAAGAATCAATTATAGAGTGAGTCATGTGCATCCACTCTACTTCAAAATCATTTCCAATTTTAACAATTTCTCTTTTTACTATTGGATTAAAATAGCGTCTATGCTCTTTTATATGATGCTCATCAAATTTTGTACCAATCATCGCAAGAGGAAGAGATGTTCCATAAATCGGGAACTGCATCTCTTTATAAAGATAAGGCATAGCACCAATGTGATCTTCATGTGCATGAGTAATTACAATACCAACTATCTTATTCCGAATCTCACGAAGATAAGAAAAATCAGGTACTAAAATATCTACACCATGCATATCTGCATCAGGAAAACTCATACCAACATCAACAAGAATTGCTTCTTTTTCTGTCTCAAATACCATTATATTTCCACCAATCTCACCAAGTCCACCAAGGGGTGTTATACGAATTTTTGCAGCAGAATTGAGATCGAGTTTATAATGAGGATTTAACCTTTGTTTATGTGCTTCTTGATTTTTTACAACGAAAGATTTTAAATTTTCATCAACTGGGGTAGGTTGCCTACGGTGTCGATTACGGTTTTTGTTTTTGTTATAAGCAGGTTTAGTAGCTGATGCTTTATTCTGATTATTTTTATGCTGTGGCTTACGATTAGCATTTGTATTATTCTTAGGATTTTGATTTCCATCTATGTTGTGTTCTTGTGTTTTACGGTTTCCGTTATCTGGTCTGCTCTCGCTAGTACCTTGATTTTCTTCTGCCATCCAAACTCCTGTATATTATTTTATTTTTTTATAGAGTTGGTGATAGTCATTTGTACAAACTTGATGAGGACGAATCGTTTGTATAAGTTTTAGCTCTTCAAAAGCCACAAGAAGTTCACTTTTTTCATACTTAGAAGAGAGGTTTTTCATCAAAGTTTTTCGAGGTTGGCTAAATGCAACTCTTAGCATATCTTCAAAATCTTTATCAGGTCTATCTCTTTTCTTTGCAATCAAAAACACAGCAGAATTAATCTTAGGAGGAGGTTCAAATGCACTTGGAGGAACTTTCACAATAATATGTGAAGTTCCCACACTTTGAGTTATTATGCCCAAAGAACCAAAAACTTTTTGACCAGCCTCTGCACAGAATTTTTCTGCAACTTCAAGCTGTACCATTACAAGTATGTTTTTACACATTGGATCTGCGAGTGCTTTTAGGATTATGTTCGTAGCGATATAGTAAGGCAGGTTAGCCACTAAATCATACGCCTCATCCACTAAACTACTCTTCCAAGCTTTGAGTACATCTCCACAATGGATGTGAAGTCGCTTGGTGGCAATCTCTTTTTTAAACTCACTTTGTAACAATTTACACAAATCGGTATCGACCTCAAAAGCTTCTACACTTTTGACATCTACTAAAAATTTAGTTAAATCACCTAAGCCAGGTCCAATTTCAATAATCTTGTTATCATTTTTGGGCATCGCTTCGACGATTTTTTGTAAAATAGTTTCATCTTTTAAAAAGTTTTGTCCGAACTTTTTCTTTGCTACAACACTCTCTTTTTTCATACAAAGGAGTGTATAGTAAAATTACTTAAAAAAAGGTAATGAAACATCAACTTTAATATTAAGAGATATATTAATCTAAAGAAAACTTGATTTAGAAGCTACTTATCAAAAAATAAGGCTATGTTCGCATTAAGGGTTGGTAGCGTATTCCTTAAAATTTAATGCCTTAAAATAGGGAGTTCAAAATATTAAATTTCTCAAAATAACTACTTTCAACCCTTAATGCGAACATAGCCAAAAATAATTATCTAAAAATAGCTTTATTTCTTCCACTATCTTTAGCTTCATACATAGCTCTATCAGCTTTTTTAAGTAATAAGTCTAAAGTGTTGGTATTTTTAGAAGATTTTGCCATGCCTCCACTAATGGTAAACTTAATAATATTCCCATCATCTATTTTTACTTCACATTTCTCTATAGACAATCTAATATCTTCTAAATTCTTTATAATTTCTTTTTCATGTGATACATAACAAAGTAATGCAAACTCTTCACCACCTATCCTACCAAAAATAGAACCTTCTAGCATATTTTTTTTTACAATCTTAGTCATCATTTTAATAACCTTATCTCCAACTGAATGTCCATAAGTATCATTAACACTTTTAAATTTATCAATATCTATCATTATTGCATAAAGATTATTTTTTAGCTTCTCAAAATGTTTTGTTGCTTCTTGAAAAAATTTTCTTCTATTATACACGCCTGTCATTTCATCATGTGATGCCATATATTCTAAGTTATCGACTAAGCATTTAAGTCTAATCTGAGTTTTAACACGAGCCAAAAGTTCAAGAAACTTAAATGGTTTAGTAATATAATCAATTCCTCCTACTTTAAATCCTTCCTCTATAGATTCTTCATCAGATTTAGCAGTAATAAATATGACAGGGATATCTCTAGTAGAACTTTGAGATTTTAAAGTTTGACATACCTCATAACCACTCATACCCGGCATCATAATATCTAGAAGTACTAAGTCTATTACTTCAGTTTCTACTATTTCTAAAGCGCTCTTTCCATCCAGAGCGACCATAATATTATATTTATTGTTAAGTAGATTTAAAAGTATGTCTACATTCACTTTAGTATCATCTACAATCAAAATCGTATTTTTTCTTTCTTGTATCATATCTTTTCCAAAAAAATTTATGCCTCTTTAAATCGTTAGGCACATAAGTAATATTTCTTATTTTATCTAAAATATTATTATTTTTATCTTTAAATTCGATTATTTATAAACTATATTATCACCTGAAAATCTAAATTCTAACTCGTCTAAAGTTTCTTTATATAATAAAGGACTATCTAGGTCTATATACTTGACAACATCTGTGTATGCCATTGCTAAATGAAGTGCTGCATTTATAGAATATGGACCCTCTAGCATTGAACCTAACATACACTTAATATTTTGAGATCTAGCATATTCTAGTATCTCTATCGCTTTTGTTAAACCTCCGCACTTCATCAATTTTATATTTATCATATCTGCTGATTTTGATTCTATCACCTTTTTTGCATCTTCAAGTGAAAATACTGATTCATCTGCTAGAATAGGTATATGAGAATACTCCGTTATCTTTTTTAAACTTTTCATATCTTGAGCGATAACGGGTTGTTCGATTAACTCTATCTTAATATCTTTCATTGCATCTATATATTTGAATGAATTTTCTAAACTCCAAGCCTGATTTGCGTCGATAATTAACTTGGCTTGAGGAAATAAGCTCGAAATTGACTTTGTTACATCAATAGCATGGCTTATATCCTCGGCTAGTTTAATTTTCAAAATATTTCTATTTAAGTAAAGTGCTACTCTTGAATCTTCTATCATTTCAGGAATACTCTTCAAACTTATTGTAATATCTGTTTTTAATGGTTCTGGTTTCTCTAAACCAAAATACTCAAATAATTTTTGATTCTTTTCTTGTGCTATAAGAGATACGATAGCCATATCAAGAGCGGCTTTAGCAGAATTACCTATCTCACAATTTGAGTGTACAAGAGAGAAAACTTCTTCTAAAGTTTTATTTAGTATATTATTTTCTATTTTCCATAGAGAGTTCATAATATCATAAATACCTTCACCGGTAATAATCTTGGTTGCAGGAGCCTCTCCCATGCCAATGAAACCAATATCACTTTTTACTTGTACTCGTACAAACTCAACATTCTCAACTCGTCTAAGAGCTGTTATAAACGGTGTTTTTAAAGGGATTAATTTTAGTTCTGTTCTTATACTTATTATTTTCATAAAAAAGTATAACATATTTCAACTTTCGCACATAAATTTCAATAAAACCACAGACTTAGTTTAAGGCTATGTTCTAATTATAATCAAACTAGAACTAAAATAACTACACTAAAATTGACAATACTTTACCTTACTTACTCATAACAAAAAATTCATATCTAGTTTGTTTGCATAAGAACTTAGCATTGCTCTCTCAAAATCATTGTTTGTTGAGTACTGGTAGCCAAATGTTTTTTCCCACATTTGATGTTCTTCCATGCAAAGATAAAAAAACACTTTCTTGTGCCACGGTTTGAAACTTTGGTAAGCATGTTTGAACATCTCTATTTTTGTTGCATCAGGATAAGAAGTTTTTCCACTTGCATCTGCGTGAGGAATTTGTGTTATCTTTGTCCTAAACTCACGGTTACGAAGTTGCTTTATTACTGGTTTTATAAATGTGAGTGTGCCAAAACTAATGAGGGCTACTTCATCTGTATGAAACTCATTAATGAGCTTGTCATATACTTCTTTGTACTGTGGCAAATAGTTTTCATATTCCACTATAGGGTGAAAATGAAAACCAACTTTGACACCTTTGTCCGCTAACTTTCTCGCTGCGGCTACTCTCTTGTTGAGTGAGGCTGTAAGATGTTCTTCGTTGTCTATAATGGTTTGAGTGTTAAGAGAATAGGTGCAGATGATATTTCTAGGTACATCATTTTCTAAAAAGTAATTGATCTTATCTGATTTTGTTTTAAACTCTAAAATTACATTTGGATTTTCTTTTGCAAAACGAAACAAGGCATCTAAAATCCCCTCACGGTTTCCCCACATCAAAGAATCAGAACTCTGTCCTGTGCCTATGTGATAAGTTTTATTTTTGTCTAGTTGGAGATTTAAAAGCTTATCTTTAAATCCACTATCAAAGGTGATGGTATTTTGGTTGTAAAAGCTTTGAATAGAACAGTAAGAACAGTCAAAACCACAAGATTCTACAGCATCAAGGGTTAAAAGGTTGCAGCAACGAGTTTTTTCTGATGCTACAGGACAAAGCCCTAAACCAAAGCCTTTTTTATCTTCTGTAGTAAAAGTATATTTTTGTTCTTTTGGAATGTTTTTGAGTTCAAAATTTTTATAAGAGTTCGGGCTATTGCGAATATCTTCATAGGCTTTACGAAGACGAGCAAAGACAACTTTTTTTTGTTCATGATCTGGAAAAATTTCCATAATTCTTTTTTCATCCCACATACCAAGGTCTCTAGCCATATCTATAATTTGCTTTAGCTCTTGATGTGAAAACTTTAATTTTAGAGATTTTTCTTTTATGAATATTTGTTCATCATGTGGAAGTTTCTTATAAAAAGTATTTGATATTGTGGAGTTAAATTTTTCTAGGTATTGATTCATACCTAGAATTTTAGCAAAAAACTTTTAATCTATTCACTGAGGTAAGTAGCTACCTAAATAAGTGTACCCCAATCCATTAATAACTAGCACTTAAAAGTGGAATAATTATTGCTTGCTTTTGAGAAAAATAAGGTGATAAGAAAATGGCAATAAAAGCAAGAGATAAATTAGCACAAAAGCGTTCAAGAAAAGGCTATGCAAAAATAGCTGAATCAAATAAACTTTTAGAGTTACTATCAAGAGTTCCAGACCATCGTAAAGGTCAAGGTAAACGGCATAAATTAGAACATATCTTATATCTAGCTATATTAGCTGGACGAATGGGAGCTACAGATTACAAACAAATTTCTATTTGGATAGATAAACATGTTCAAAAAGAAGAAGTAAAAAAACTTCTAGGTGTAGAATTTATAATAACACCAAAAAGAAGTGCTGTCTCAGATATACTTGCAAAAGTTGATAGTGAGGCAGTTGAACTTTTGTTCAGAGAATGGATAAGAATTTATGTCGATACTACAGGAAAACATCTAAGCGTAGATGGTAAAGTGATGAATGGTAGTAGATATAAAGACCAAAAGGCTATACAAGTTGTTGGTGCAGTTCTATCAGAGATAGGTGTAGTTATTGCTCATCAAAAAATTGCAGAGAAATCAAATGAAATACCTGAATTTCTCTTTACCTTTGATGCGATGAACACACAAAAAAACTCTTGATTCTATTGAGCAGAGTGGTTCAAAATATATTGCTAAAGTTAAAGGTAACCAAAAAACACTTCTTGATAAAATAAATGAAATATCAAGAGAGATAAAACCATCAAGCACTTATAAAGCTAAACCAATCCAGCAATCTAATGAGTGGATAAATAGAGAAGTATTTATATATGAACCAACTACTTTTTATCATAATGAAATTATCCATGTTCGCTCAATCATAAAAACTATTAAAAAAATACACAAGACAAACCATAAAACAGGAGAAGTAACAAACAGCACTAGTATTGAGTTCTGTATAGCAAATTTTCGTGAAAATGCGGAGTTCTTTCATGATAAAATTTTACTCCATTGGAAGGTAGAAACAATGCACCAATACAAAGATAATACACTTTTAGAAGATGACCATAATGCTCATCTAAATCCATTTTTAATGACAATTATCAGAAGCATTATTTTAAATATCTTGCACCTAAATGGTACAAAATCTATACAAGAACAACTCATTAACAATAGATGGGATTTAGATGACTCTATCGCTCAACTCTTGAAATTTAGTTTTTAGTGGATTAGGGTGAAATAAGTGTCTAGTTTCACCACATTATGGTTGCCCAATTTAATAATAAACGATAGCTCAATAACATCATAGTAAAATCTTTTTACCACAAAAGGATTAAAATAATGTCACAAGTCTATCACTCCAATGCTAGAACAAACCAGCATGTAAGACAAAGAATACAACAATCTGATTTAACAAATGTTGAATTATCAGATAACTATAATGTAAATGTGAAAACTATTGCTAAACACAGAAAAAGAGATTTTTCAAATGATAAGAGTTCAAGACCAAATAATATAAAATATGCTTTAACACCTTTAGAAAAGGAGCTTATACGGGTCGTAAGAACCCTTACTTGGATGGAGTTAGATGGCTTAACAGATACCATGGTTGATGTCATTCCAAATGCAAACAGAAGTAATGTCTATAGAACTTTGAGAGCCTTTGATATAAATAGAGTTCCTGTTGAACAAAAGGCAAAAGCTAAAAAGTTTAAAGAGTATGAGCCTGGCTATTTGCACATTGATGTAACCTATTTAGCAAAATTTGACAAACAAAAATATTATCTCTTTGTAGCTATAGATAGAGCTACAAGGCTATTGTATTATAAAGTATATGAAAATAAGACAGCTGCTAATGCTGTTGAATTTCTCAAAGAGTGTAAAGAGTTTTTTCCTTTTTACATAACTAGACTTCTCCTAAAACCTTTTTCAATATTTGGATATATGTCCCTACGCAGTTACTTTAATTTAAAATATAAGAGTAATTTCAATATTACTAAAATATAATCTTGCTAAAGCCTATAAACAGGTATCTAAATTGAGGTATTACTATCAGCTTTTAGGAGAAGTCCACTCATATTCTCACAGACAATGGACTGGAGTTTACCGATAAATGGGCAAGAGGTAAAGGCAAAGTTAGTGGCAATCATAAGTTTGATATTGAATGTACTAAAGATGAGATAGAACACAGGCTAACAGCTCCATATACACCTCAAACTAATGGAATGGTTGAAAGGGTTAATGGAACAATAAAGAATGCTACAATCAAAGCAGAGGATTATGATAATATTGATGATGTTAAGAAAGATTTAAATAAGTTCTTGATATTCTATAGACTTCTCCTAAAACCTAAAGAAAATAGGAGCGAAAATTGCTTATAATAAGATATGGGAAAAACAATCAAATATTTCAAAGTTAATAAATTAACAGATAAAGATTTTAGACGAGTTGTAGGTGTTAAAAGAGACACCTTTAAAGATATGGTAAAAGTAGTTAGAAGACACTATAAAAAGAAGAAAGTTAAAGGTGGAACAAACAAATCTTTATCTGCAAATGATGAGACACTCATGATGCTAGAATATTATAGAGAGTACAGAACTTTTAAACATATAGGAGTTGATTATGGAGTGAGTGAATCAACAGCACATTATATTGTTACAAAGATAGAAAAGATTTTAATACAAGAACCACAATTTCATCTTAAAACTCTAAAACATGCGATACCTATAGAAGATACTAATAATCTTGAAATAGTCGTAGTAGATGTAACAGAGAGCCAATGTGAGAGACCAAAAAAAAGCAAAAAAGATACTACTCAGGTAAAAAGAAAAAGCACACCTTAAAAACACAAATAATTACAACATCTACAGGTAAAATATTAGCTGTAACTATTGATAAAGGAAGAACAGATGACTTTAAAGTCTTTAAAAACAGTAAGGCAACTAAAAAAATAATATTGAGTAAAGTTCTTGCTGATTTAGGCTATATTGCTATCTCTAAAATTTTTCCTAATTCTCAAATACCAAATAAAAGAACCAAACTAAATCCATTAGACTTCTTGCAAAACTCCTATATACCACAGAGAGCTAAGAAGGACTAAAATTGTGTAAAACAAATTTTTATTCCTAGCCTAAGCTAAGGGTAAAATATTTTTTTGTGCAAGGTTAGTACTTACTATCCCTTCCATAGGACACTTTATAGAGAGCCTTACTCAGAGTTAAAGAACCCCAACCCTAGCTTTGGCTACGCTTGAGAACATTTACCTTGATTAAAACTCTCTATAAAGTGCTAAGCCATATAAGGAGTTTTGCAAGAAGTCTATTAACAAAAGATGACAAAAAAGAGAACTGTGAATTATCATCAAAAAGAATTATCATTGAACAAATAAATGCAAAAATTAAGGTATTTAAAATTACTAAATACCCATATAGAAATAGACGAAAAAGGTTCGGTTTGAGAATGAACCTCATTTGTGCTATTATTAACCTTAATGCAACACCTATGAGCAGTACCGTTGAAGAAGTTTGATGTTTGGGTGTTTTAGGAGAAGTCTAATTTAGATTATCGTAACATTAGTTAGTACTTCTTAGCTGTCAAGTTTCACCACGTTGTACCATTTCAAAAGCAATATCTTGAAACTCACTTGGTAAAATCTTAAATATTTCAGGCTTCGTTTGAAACCAACTTTGAACTGCATCAAAATAGCCTATTCCAATACTAAACAATCCTTAATAAACCCATATTCCAATCTTACCATAGAGAAGAGCATCAAAGCCTCAGCTAAATTTTGAGTTGTATCAACAATTTTTCTACCTATATTTTGAACTTTATTAAGATGAAGAATATTGATTACAATACTTCTTAAAATTGAAAAACTAAATGCACCTTTATTAATTTTGCATCTATCTTCATTAAGTGCTGTATCTTTATAAAAGTGCATTGTCTCAACACTCCACTCTTGGAGTATCTTTTGCAAAAATGATTCTGCACTATCTGTATCATTTGAGATATAGTAATGTGTCTTTGTCTCTTTGCAATTAACAATTTTATCAACTCTGATTACTGAATGAATAAAAACACCATCCCATGGATATATACAGTTTTGATACACATATATATTTCTTTGTATGAAATCATTTGATTGTTTAATTTCCATTTGAAAACTTGAATCGATAGAAGAAGCTTCCTCTATCTCTTTAGCTAGCGACAGTAAAGTTTTTTGATTCTTTTTTACTTTTGCTATAAACTTTGAACCGCTACCAGATGCCTTTTTAAGAGTTTTTTTGTGTGTTTAAAGCATCAAAGCCATAACTAAATGTCTCATCAAGCTCACCTATTAGTTCTTGAAATGCTGGTATCTCATTAGACTTTTTGTCTATCTCTTTATGGGCAATAATTAATTTTGTTTCTGCTAAAACTGCAGATAAAACAGATACTGCATTATCTTTAGCATTTGCACTTCCTCTTAGAACTTTACCATCTACGGCTGCTACTGCATGTGCTGGTATATCTATAAAAATTCGTATCCATCTGCGGAAGGCTTTTTCTAATTCAATCTTATCAACTATTTCAAAAAAGTCATACACTCTTGATTTTCCTGGGGCTTTAAAAAATTCTACACCTAATAGTTTTTTTATCTCTTTTCGTTTACCGTTATTCTTCATCCATTGATGTATTTCAATTGGATTCTTTGCACCCATCAGAATTGCAATTACCGATAAATACATCATCATAGGTAAACTATATTGTCTCGCTTGTTCTCTTCCTTGCTCTGATATTTCCTCTTTAAAAATTTCTAATAATTTATTGCTCATTTCTGCCCCTTTTAGAGCTATAAGCAAATATTGTTCTTAGTATCGGAATGGGCTATCTGCTTTGATTGTAGCATTCTTTATTGTTCCATTAACCCTTTCAACCATTCCATTAGTTTGAGGTGTATATGGAGCTGTTAACCTGTGTTCTATCTCATCTTTAGTACATTCAATATCAAACTTATGATTGCCACTAACTTTGCCTTTACCTCTTGCCCATTTGTCTGTAAACTCCAGTCCATTGTCTGTGAGAATATGAGTTATGTAAAAAGGAAAAAACTCTTTACACTCTTTGAGAAACTCAACTGCATTAGCAGCTGTCTTATTTTCATATACTTTATAATACAATAGCCTTGTAGCTCTATCTATAGCTACAAAGAGATAATATTTTTGTTTGTCAAATTTTGGTAAATAGGTTACATCAATGTGCAAATAGCCAGGCTCATACTCTTTAAACTTTTTAGCTTTTGCCTTTTGTTCAACAGGAACTCTATTTATATCAAAGGCTCTCAAAGTTCTATAGACATTACTTCTATTTGCATTTGGAATGACATCAACCATGGTATCTGTTAAGCTATCTAACTCCATCCAAGTAAGGGTTCTTACGACCCGTATAAGCTCCTTTTCTAAAGGTGTTAAAGCATATTTTATATTATCTGGTCTTGAACTCTTATCATTTGAAAAATCTCTTTTTCTGTGTTTAGCAATAGTTTTCACATTTACATTATAGTTATCTGATAATTCAAAATTTGTTAAATCAGATTGTTGTATTCTTTGTCTTACATGCTGGTTTGTTCTAGCATTGGAGTGATAGACTTGTGACATTATTTTAATCCTTTTGTGGTAAAAAGATTTTACTATGATGTTATTGAGCTATCGCTTATTATTGAATTGGGCAACCATAACGTGGTGAAACTAGACACTTAGCTCTCTGAGACATATAGGAGTTTTGCAAGAAGTCTATTAAAAACACTCATTGGACTTCTCCTAAAAGCTCATAGTAATACCTCACTTTAAATACCTGTTTATAGGCTTTAGCAAGATTATATTTTAGTAATATTGAAATTACTCTTATATTTTAAATTAAAGTAACTGCGTAGGGACATATATCCAAATATTGAAAAAGGTTTTAGGAGAAGTCTATTAAAGTTCATAGAGGATTAGGTAAAAGTTTGAAGTTAAAAATAGTTGATGACTATCTTTTAAATTATAAGAAAAAGAAATGATTTAGACTCCATTTTTTTACTTTAAATCTACTTTAGCAAGATTAAAAAAAGTTAGAAGATGAATGAATATAAATCCAACAAACTAGTAGCGATATATTTTGATATAATAATAAAAAAAGAGGTCAAGTATGCCAGAAATAAGTAGGTTCTTAGGAATAAAAATATTTATGTATTTTAATGAACATAATCCGCCACACTTTCATGTTGAATACAATGAATATAAAGCTTCCATAGATATCAAAACATTTGCTGTAATGGAAGGTAAAGTACCCTCTAAAGTTTTAGGACTTGTTGTTGAATGGGCAGAAGATCATCAAAATGAATTATTACAAAACTGGGAAGACATAAAAGAAACTGGTGAATATCATAAAATCGATCCTCTAGTTTAAGGAGAATACATGTTAAGTATATTAAAGGCTAATTATGAAAATGAGTATAAGATTTTATTAGAGTTTAGTGACCATAAAAAAGGTGAAGTAGATTTAAAGGACTTTATTGTCAATGGAAAAATAAAAGCATTTAAAGAGTTAGAAAATATAGAAAAATTTAAACAATTTCAAGTTGACTATACTTTAAAATGGAATAATGAATTAGACCTAGCACCTGAATACCTTTATTTTAAAGCCTTTGAAAATGACTTTAGTCTTCAAAATAAGTTTCATGAATGGGGATACATCTAACAATGATGACTTGCTGATATTTAATAACTTGCATTGTTTATTGAGTAGACTTCTCCTAAAACCTTTTTCAATATTTGGATATATGTCCCTACGCAGTTACTTTAATTTAAAATATAAGAGTAATTTCAATATTACTAAAATATAATCTTTCTAAAGCCTATAAACAGGTATCTAAAGTGAGGTATTACTATGAGCTTTTAGGAGAAGTCCAGTGATATTGGAAGCTTGGTATCAACAAAAGTCTTACGACCTTTAGAACGAAAAATATATAACATACTGATGTTACGATAATCTAAATTCATAAAGTTTAAGAAGTGCTACAAATCTAAGCAACTTGTAATTCTTCAACTTTTTGGTAGGCGACTTTGAGAGCCTCAATATATATTTTTTCCTTAATGGCAAAGTGGTTCATTTTATAGTTTAATCGAAGTTTCTCAAGTTTTATAAAACCACGAACAGATAAATGTATATGATTTCTTTGTGATGTTTCAACTTTTGTTGGAGAGTGTTCTATTTTTAAATTTTGTTTTAAAGATTTATGATATTCCTCTATTTTCCACCGTCTTTTGTAGATTTCAAGTACCTGATTGAAAGATAAGTCTATATCATTAGTAACAAGATATAAATAAGTAGATTCGCCATCATCGCCGTTTTTGACCACTTGATTGATAAGTCTTAGAGGTTTTTTATAAGCTTCAAGATATATCAACCGACTACTACCACCCTTTATATCTATGCTTGAGATATTAACATATTTTCCTTTATTTCTTTCTTCTAAAGTGAGTGCTATTTTTCTATTACTTTTTATTGGACATACAAACTTCTTGTTTAGTTCTTCTTCTATAAAAAGTAGATTCTTAATACTTGAAAACCATTTATCAAATAAAATATATTTATATTTCACTTCATTATTGTGATGTAAAATTTGAAGTTTATCTTGCATTATTTCATTTTTACTAAAGAGAGATTTTTTAACTGATGTTACGATAATCTAAACCTTCAAATTTACAAAAAGTGACATATTAAAAATAGATGGCATTAAAAATGCTTAAAATATATATGAAGCAATTAGAAGATATGTACATAAATTTCGCAATCAGTTCATTTAGCAAGATAGAGATGACAAAACTTTCAAAAGTAACAGGTAATAGTCATGATGTTTTCACAAAGCATCTACTATTAAATGATTCTCTTGATGATGAAAAGACTTTGTGGAAATCAATAAAACCATTTTTAAGAGATTATGAGAATGAAGACAATGCTTGTATTATTATCGATGATATGCTTATGCATAAGCCTTGGAGTAAAGTAAATGATGTAGTTTGCTGGCATTATGACCATGTCTCACAAAAGATGCAAAAAGGTATCTTAATGCTACAGGTATATCTATCCCTTTGGGATATGAAATTATCACAAAAACTGAAAATAAGTGGAGTGAGGAACATCAGAAGAATATTAAAAAATCTCTCTTTAGTAAAAATGAAATAATGCAAGATAAACTTCAAATTTTACATCACAATAATGAAGTGAAATATAAATATATTTTATTTCATAAATGGTTTTCAAGTATTAAGAATCTACTTTTTATAGAAGAAGAACTAAATAAGAAGTTTGTATGTCCAATAAAAAGTAATAGAAAAATAGCACTCACTTTAGAAGAAAGAAATAAAGGAAAATATGTTAATATCTCAAGCATAGATATAAAGGGTGGTAGTAGCACCCTAATCCATTAATAACAAAAGTATAAAAAAGGAACAATTATTGCTTTAGTTACAGAAAAACAAAGTGATAATAAAATGGCAATAAAATCAAGAGATAAATTAGCACATAAGCGTTCAAGAAAAGGTTATGCAAAAATAGCTGAATCAAATAAACTTTTAGAGTTACTATCAAGAGTTCCAGACCATCGTAAAGGTCAAGGGAAACGGCATAAACTAGAACATATTTTATATCTAGCTATATTAGCTGGACTAATGGGAGCTACAGATTACAAACAAATCTCTATTTGGATAGATAAACATGTTCAAAAAGAAGAAGTAAAAAAACTTCTAGGTGTAGAATTTATAATAACACCAAAAAGAAGTGCTGTCTCAGATATACTTGCAAAAGTTGATAGTGAGGCAGTAGAACTTTTGTTCAGAGAATGGATAAGAATTTATGTCGATACTACAGGAAAACATCTAAGCGTAGATGGTAAAGTGATGAATGGTAGTAGATATAAAGACCAAAAGGCTATACAAGTTGTTGGTGCAGTTCTATCAGAGATAGGTGTAGTTATTGCTCATCAAAAAATTGCAGAGAAATCAAATGAAATACCTGAATTTCTCTTTACCTTTGATGCGATGAACACACAAAAAAACTCTTGATTCTATTGAGCAGAGTGGTTCAAAATATATTGCTAAAGTTAAAGGTAACCAAAAAACACTTCTTGATAAAATAAATGAAATATCAAGAGAGATAAAACCATCAAGCACTTATAAAGCTAAACCAATCCAGCAATCTAATGAGTGGATAAATAGAGAAGTATTTATATATGAACCAACTACTTTTTATCATAATGAAATTACCCATGTTCGCTCAATCATAAAAACTATTAAAAAAATACACAAGACAAACCATAAAACAGGAGAAGTAACAAACAGCACTAGTATTCAGTTCTGTATAGCAAATTTTCGTGAAAATGCGGAGTTCTTTCATGATAAAATTTTACTCCATTGGAAGGTAGAAACAATGCACCAATACAAAGATAATACACTTTTAGAAGATGACCATAATGCTCATCTAAATCCATTTTTAATGACAATTATCAGAAGCATTATTTTAAATATCTTGCACCTAAATGGTACAAAATCTATACAAGAACAACTCATTAACAATAGATGGGATTTAGATGACTCTATCGCTCAACTCTTGAAATTTAGTTTTTAGTGGATTGGGGTGTTCTTAATTACTTATTAACATCATAAAAGCTATAATTTTATAATTTTATACTAAGAGAATAACAATGAACATTAGAGAAGAATATTTAAAATATTTTGAGTCAAAAAGCCATACAAGAGTAGCATCAGCACCTCTGATTCCAGATGATGCCACACTTCTTTTTAATAATGCGGGAATGGTTCCTTTTAAGTCGATTTTTACAGGTGAAATTCCAAGACCCGTAAACCCACGAGCTACCTCATGTCAAACATGTTTAAGAGCTGGGGGTAAACACAACGACCTTGAAAATGTAGGTCATACCTCACGGCATCATACATTTTTTGAGATGTTAGGGAATTTTTCATTTGGAGATTATTTTAAAGAAGAAGCCATAGCTTATGCGTGGGAATTTTTAACTGATGTGATTAAATTAGACATTGATAAATTATGGGTTACAGTTCATGATTCTGACGATGAGGCAGAACAGCTATGGAAAAAATATATACCACAAGAAAGAATCCTGCGTTTAGGAGATGAAGATAACTTTTGGTCAATGGGGGACACTGGACCATGTGGACCATGTTCTGAAATCTTTTACGATCAAGGTGTAGAACACTTTAGTGCTGAGGAAGATTATTTAGGCGGCGAGGGAGATAGATTTTTAGAGATTTGGAACCTTGTTTTTATGCAGTATGAAGTGAAGCAAAAAGGTGGAGAGAGAATTCCCCTAGCAAAGCCATCTATAGATACTGGAATGGGACTAGAGCGTGTAGTAGCCGTGAAAGAAGGTGTTTTATCTAACTATAGTTCATCACTTTTTATGCCTATAATCAATGATGTAGAAAAACTTATCAAAAAAAGATATGAATACGCTAGTGGTGCATCATACAGAGTTATCGCAGATCATATTAGAACCGCTCTTTTTTTACTGGCACAGGGTACAAACTTCTCAAATGAGGGGCGTGGTTATGTTCTTCGTAGAATCCTCCGCCGTGCGGTAAGACATGGTTATTTACTAGGATTTCGTGAACCATTTATGTTTAAACTTGTAGATACTGTTGTGGGTATTATGGGTGGAGAATATGACTACTTAGTGAAAAAAGCCGATGCGGTTAAGGAGCAAATCCAACTCGAAGAGGCAAGGTTTTTCAAAACTATAGAGAGCGGAATAGCCCTCTTTGATGAGGAGTTGAAAAACACAAAAGAGATGTTTTCAGGCGAAGTTGCCTTTAAGCTTTATGATACCTTTGGTTTCCCACTTGACCTTACTCAAGATATGTTAAAAGGTCACAACTTAGCACTAGATTCTAAAAAATTTCAAGACTTGATGCTAGAACAACGCACTCGTGCAAAAGCAGCATGGAAAGGAAGCGGAGATGCAGCGGTAGCTGGAGACTTCAAAGCCTTACTTGAAAAGTTTGGAGAAAACACCTTTGTAGGTTATGAGTTCACTCAGCACTCAGGTGAGGTTCAAGCACTTTTAGATGAAAATTTTAAAGCTGTAGATAGACTCATAAAGGGAGAAAAAGGCTGGGTATTTTTAGATATTACTCCTTTTTATGCTGAATCTGGTGGACAAACGGGAGATACTGGATACTTAGAAAATTTTGCAAAAGTTCTCGATACAAAGAAATTTTTTGGACTTAATCTCTCACAGATAGAAGTTAAAAAAGAGTTGAAACTAGGGATGATAGTAGATGCTCATGTAGATATTTCAAGAAACGAAATTATCAAACACCATTCAGCTACACATCTCCTTCATGCTATTTTATTTGATGTTTTGGGTGATCATATATCTCAGGCTGGTTCTTTATGTGATGCTCATAGACTTAGGTTTGATTTTTCTCATCCAAAGCCTATAACTGCCACGCAACTCAAAGAGATAGAAACGAGAGTAAACACTAAAGTCGCACAAGCCATAGTCACCAAAACAGAAGTTATGGGCATAGAAGATGCAAAAAAATCAGGAGCTAAAGCACAATTTGGTGAGAAGTATGGAGATGAGGTTAGGGTCGTGAGTTTTGATACTGCATCAGTAGAGTTTTGTGGAGGTGTTCATGTTGAAAATTCTGCAAATATCGGTTCATTTATCATCACAAAAGAAAGTGGAGTAAGTGCAGGTGTTAGACGCATTGAAGCTGTTTGTGGTCATGCTGCATATAAATATTTTACCAAACAAAGAATACTTATGCAAGAAGTGGAAAATGAGGTAAAAAATCTTGATGTTCTAGCTGGAATTGCAAGAATGAAATCAAATATAACAGAGTTAAAACTAGAAGTTAAAGAGGCTCATAATTCAGTAAAAGTTGAGATAAAGGTATCGGAAGTTAATGGGGTAGCGGTTGTGATAGAAGAGTATGCAGCAGGGGATATTAAAGAAAAGATAGATGAGTTAAAAAACCAAAATGAAAAACTTTGTGCCATGCTTTTTCAAGTCAAAGGTGACAAGGTTCTCATAGCTTGTGGTGTAGCAAATGCAAATGCAAAAGCAGGTGATTGGATTAAAAATATCGCACCTATTTTAGGTGGCGGTGGCGGTGGTCGTCCTGATTTTGCTCAAGCTGGTGGAAAAGATATTACAAAATTAGCGGAGGCTAAAGAGGCATCTTTAGCCTTCATTACTAAGGCTCTTTCTTGATGGAATCATTATTTTTTGAGTACAAAACACTCATAGTTTTTTTACATGTTATTTCTGCTGTTGTTTGGGTTGGAGGGATGGTAGCCATGCGTTTTGCAGCACATCAATCTTTTTTAGAGATACAAGACCCCCAGCTAAGACTAAGAAGAATTGCACAGGCACTTAAAAGACTTTTTACTATAGTTTTTCCTTTTGTCATCATCTTAATTTTAACAGCGATAGTGATGATAAAAGGCTACTCTTTATCTCAAAGTGAGTTATCATCTCTCACACACATAAAAGAAGGAATTTGGACGGTGATGTTTATCAATCTTGTTGTGATGATTAAACGAAGAAATAGAGCCGAAGCATTTTTAGATGCTGGAGATATTGCAGCTGCAAAATTTTCTCTAGGAATGATAGGTAAGTATATGGTTCCTTTAAATATTGTACTTGGAGTTGTTGCGATATTTCTAGGGACGATTTTTTCTACATCTTTATAAAATGATACGCCTTTGCTCTTCTTCCCAAACTCGTGCCATGCTTTTAAGTGAGGCTGGCGTAAAGTTTATACAAGAAAGTGTTAATTTTGATGAAGATAGTATTATTGCATCAAGCCCTAAAAATTTTGTCTATCAAGCTACACTAGGCAAGTATGAAGCGAATCTTAGGGCTTTTGGCTTTGAAGATTTTTCTCTTTTAGTAGCCGATACCGTTGTAACTTCACAAAATCAGATTTTACGAAAAGCAAAGTGTGTAGAGGAAGCATTTCATATTTTGATGACTCAAAGTGGAAATATGACCTCGATTATCACTTGTATGATATACGAAACTCCTGATAAAAAACTTATAGATATTTCCCAAACTGATTATATTTTTAGAGAGTTTGATCAGGAGAATTTAGACAGATATTTACAAAGTGGAGAGTGGAGAGGAAAGGCTGGTGCTTGTATGGTAGAAGGATTTTGTAAGTCTTATATTAAAGAGGTTCGAGGATACGAAAGTACTGCAATGGGCTTAAATACTGATACTTTGAAGATTTGGATTTAATAAAATTTTACCAGAAAAGAAGTTCTTCTTGAGGATCTACTTTTACTTCAACACGAGGTGGTTTTGATATATCTGAAAAGTACTCTTTCTTTCCAGCAATATCTACTTCTATAATCCCCTCAGGTCTTTGAAATTTTCTTTGAATTTGTGGATAAAGTTTTAAAAGTTCTGTATAATAATACTTAAATGCAGGACCAGACACTCTACCCCCTGTTTCTTTTTTATGCATTGGAGTGTTATTATCATTTCCAAACCACACTACCGTCTCAATACTTGGAGAATAACCTGCAAACCATCCATCAATATTATCATTGGTTGTCCCTGTTTTTCCTGCTATTTCTATCCCTTTTACACGAGATCGAATACCCGTACCTCGATTCACTACACTTTTGAGTATGCTTGTCATTAAAAATGCTTGTCTTTCATTTGTAATTTCTAAAAAACTTGGAGTAAACTCATATAAAAGGCTAGATTTTTGATACACACGATCAACGATATGTGTATCAACTTGAATACCTTTATTGGCAAATGAGGTATAATATTTTGCTAATTGATAGGGAGAGATAGTGAGTGTACCTAAAGAGATAGACATATCTTGTGGTACATTTTTAATTCCGAATTTTTTTAAACTTTTGAGTAAATTACGAAGCCCTATATCATCAACAAGATTAATAGTAGCAAGATTACTAGAATGCACAAGGGCTTCTCTCAAGGAGATAAGCCCTTTATAATTTTTAGAATAATTATGAGGCTGCCATTTCATCTCTTGTCCATTTTTTTGATACTTATAAGTTTTAGCTATATCTATTAACTCTGTAGCTCCAGAAAAACCAAGGTCTAGGGCGACTTGATATATAAAAGGTTTAAAAGAACTACCTGGTTGTCGTCTTCCTTGTGTGGCTCTGTTAAATGAACTTATTTTATAGTCATACGAGCCTACTAGGGCTAATACATTTCCAGTATTTGCTTCTACACTGACTAAAGCTCCGTTTAAGAGTGAAGTATTTGTATCAATATATTCAAACTCTCTTTTTAGTCTTTTTGCCTGAGCTAAGGCTTTTTGTTTGTATCCCTCAATACGTTCTAATGATTTATCATAAGAGTGTTTGACAGCTTTACGTGCTATGGCTTGAAGTCCAATATCTATAGTCGTATAAACCTCATAACCGCCCGTTTTAAAGTCTTTGACTCCAAGGTTTTTCATTCTTCTTGCAACCTCATCGACGATAAAAGGAGCTTTATTCTGAGTAAGTGTTGTATTGTAAACATTTGGCGTTTGGGCCACTGCTTTTTCATAAGTAATATCATCAATCCATCCAAGAACTTTCATTCTCTTTATAACACGATTTGCTCTGCCCATAGAAATATCATAATTTTTCGTAGGAGCATAAGTACTAGGTGCTTTTGGAAGTCCTACTAGAATTGCTATCTCTTTGAGTGTTAAATCATGAAGTTTCTTATGAAAATAACCATCCGCGGCAGTCTTAATTCCATAATAACCATGACCAAAATAAATTTCATTTAAGTATCTTTCTAAAATTTGTTCTTTACTCAAAGCATTTTCAAGCTTTATTGCAAAAATAGCTTCTCTAATTTTACGAGAGAGTTTTTTTTCACGAGTTAAGAGTTTATTTTTTACAAGCTGTTGAGTTATTGTACTCGCCCCCTGAACTGCTTTTCCCGCTTTTATTACCTTTATCCCTGCACGGAAAATAGCATCAATATTGATACCGGGATGCTCAAAAAATGTAGTATCTTCTATGGCTACAAGTGCCTCAATAGCACGAGGAGGTATTTCACTAAAGGGTGCATAAAATCTATGTTTTGTATCAAAAATATTTGCTATTTTTTCACCATTTTTATCATAAATTCTACTACTTGTGGATGGCTTATAATCGACTAATGAGGATATATCATAATCATACGCTAGATAGTAATATACAAAAAGAGCAAATGGGGATAAAAATCCTAAGACTAAAAGTGTTAAAAATATATTTTTAATTATTGACATTATTATCTCCTAAATTCTCTATTTTTAAAATTTGCTTCGATTAAGATTTTTGTATAATTTTTTTTCGGACTTTGTAATATTTCCAATATTTTACCATCTTCTATTACTAAACCATCTTTTATGACACAAATATCTTCGCAAAGAGATACTGCGGAATTCATATCATGCGTTACAAAAAGAATTTTAAATCCCATCTCTTCTTGAAGTTTTTTTAGTAATTTCAAGATTAAAACTCTAGTCTTAGGATCAAGAGCGGTGGTTGGTTCATCAAGTAACATAAGTTTGGGTTTTGATTGTATTGCCATTGCTATAACTATACGCTGAAGCTGTCCACCTGAAAGCTCAGGAGCAAATCTTTCTAAGAGTTGAGGATTAAGCCCTACTTGTAAAAATAACTTCTCTTGTTTTTCTTGTGATATAAAAAATTGTTTTTTGATTTTTGTAAGTGGAGAGAGTGCTGTAAAAGGGTTTTGAGGAACAAAAGATATACTATCCCCAGCTTTAAGGATAAAGTTTGCATCATAATCTAAATCACAAGTCATTGTTTGAGGTAACATAAAAAGAAGTGCTTTAAGTGTTAAACTTTTACCACTTCCACTTTGCCCAACAAGGGCTAAAGATTTTTTTATGTTAAGATTTATATCGACTAATATTTTATCTTCAAGTGAAATTTTTAACTTTTTTATTTCCATAAAGTTATTGTAGCTGATTTATTTTTTGACATAGCTTTGTAAGGGATTGAGTACTCTCACCGAGTCTTGCTATAATTCTTAAAATCGCTTTTTCTACAGTAGGCTGTCTTATCCCACCAATAGCGTAGCCATCTTTTAAAAGTGCATTTTTAATATTAATTACTCTTTTATTGTCATTAATCACGATAGGTACAATAAGTCCATCTACCTGTATATCTAAAATATTTTTTACTATTCCTTGTCTTTTTTGAATCTCTTTTTTTAAATCTTTTGTATTTTGTAAAATATACTCTAAAGATTTATGCCCTACTAAAGTGTCATATAATGAAAGCGAAGTAGCATATATGATAGGTTTAGCACGGTTTATAAGGTACTCAACTATATGTGCTGATGCTAAAATATACGCGCCAAAACTGCCATAAGCTTTTCCAAGTGTTCCCATTTTGATATGGTTTGATTTTATTTTGATTTTATACAAATCAAAAACACCCATAAGTTTATCACCAACAACTCCTGAACTATGAGCCTCATCTACAATTAAAAGAGCATCTTCATTTTCACAAATATCAAAAACTTCTTTTTTGACTAAGTCTCCATCCATAGAGTAAATTCCCTCAACAGCAACTATTTTTCTTTTTACATTCTTATATTTTTTAAAAAGTTTTTTAAGTTCATTCATATTGTTATGTTTGAAAAATTTAACATTAATATGCTCTAGTTTTGTGGCTAAAACTCCTGAGGCATGGTATCTCTCATCCATAAAAAGTATATCACCCTTTCTTACAAGAGATTCAATCATAGCAATATTTGCACTAAAACCACTTCCTAAAATAACTCCATCTTCAAAGCCGTTTGCCTCACATAAGGCTTGTTCAAAGTCTTTATGAATTTGATGATAACCATTAACAAGAAGAGATGCTTTTGAGCTATGAGTGGGAAGTTTTTCTAAGTCTTTACACGTGGCATGATGGAGTTCTTTTTTATGTGAAAGACCTAGATAATCATTAGATGCAAAATCTAAAACAGATGTATCTAGTAGTGTACGAAAGCGTAATCTTCCTGATTTTCTTAAAGCTTTTAATTCATTCTTATAGTACAAATATACTGAGTCTTTTTTTGTTGCTTTTATTATTTCAATATTCATTTAACATTGCTTCCTTTCTCATTGAAGTATTCTACATAATCAAGCCCTTTTTTCTGCTCTTATGTAGTAAGCTAACTATTTTTTAAAGAAAAATTATTCTTGAATCTCCCCTAAAACATTAACGATACTATCTAGTTTAGCTTGCTTTCTTATTAGTATAATATCCCCATTGTCAAGACCACCTAACTAATTTAAGATATGTAATATCAGTAGAGCATAGCTTATTTGGAGTGTCTATTATTACTTGATTTTTATCATTCTTGACTTAACATGAGATGATACAATAGCTATCAATTAAGGACTAAAAATAGTAATTAATTTCTAGCTTATATGTTTGTTGTTTATTTTTAATCTTGGATACTATTTTGTCTATATAATCATATTTAAACTTGAGTTGTAGATTTTGTGAGATACGAAAACTTTGTGAAATTTTTGCTATCTTTTGAGAATCTTTAGAAGCATAGTGCCTCTTAGTGAGTTCTATATTTATATTCATAAAATCATATTTATCTATCACTAAACCTAGTGAGCCTCCTATACCAGCATGAAGCTTATTTGATCTATAAAGTAGTGGATCAAGTAACATATAACTATAAGCAAACTCATTTCCCCAGCTAAAACCAAATCCTAGAGTAGCTATGAAACTTGATTTTTCATTCAAATATTCTCTATCCCAACCGTATTTTGTTCTCCATGAGAAGTTATCAAAAAGTTCACTTCTTTGTGCTAAAGACACGATAGAAATTAAAGTAAGTTTTTCTAAATCAACTTCTTCTTTGGTGTAGGAGAGTCCAATGTCAAAAAATTCTATTTGCGTGCCTCGTAAAAATCCATAACTTGCATCTTCTAAATCATGGTATGCTAGGCGAAAATCAAGAAACCCTATAGCCTGTTCTTCTCTTACTCCTGTACTCAAGGATACTTTCATTGCTCTATGACTATTTGCAGGATTATCTAGTTTGAGAAAATCTAGCTTTGTACCTTTACCTAAGAGTGCCCTTTGTTGAGAGAGGCTATGAAATAGTCTGATGTATTCACTTTTTTTCATATTATTTTTACTAAAAGAGTATTCTAAAAATTCTGTTGTTGCTTCGAGTATATATTGCTTTTCTTGTTTTGAAATTTTTTTATTGTTTATAAGTTTTTTTAAGTTTTTTTCATTTTTGACAATATCTAAGACAAAATGTAAATTAACTTTATTTATTAACTTTTCATATTTTAAAAGTTTCGTTCTTTTTGAGGGTCTGTATGTTATGTCTGTAACTAGATTTTCGGCGATACTTGCATGAATAGTCTCTAAAGGAATCACTTCATAGTGAAAATACTCTCTAAGATGTACAGATGGACGAGCAATTTCTATCAGCCAAAGCATATTGTAAGAGCAATTTTCTGTAAAAAAGTAATAATAAGATTGAGTTCCATTGAGTTCCCAGATATGACGAACCATTTTTAATACTTCTTGCTCATTAAGATTTAAATTATATTCCCAAATATCTCTTTGTTCAGTATCTCGATACTCTTTGAGTTTTTCATAATAAGGAAGTAATGAATAACGCCCAAAATATCCTCCAAACAAGCCTTTTAGTGCAAAAATAGCACCGTTTTCTTTATCTTGATCAGCATCAGCTGCATAATTGACTGCGTATGATAAAAGTTTTGATTTGTAAGAAGAGTTGATGCGTAAAAAAGTGTGTCCAAACATAGATGCAGGTGAATTTATATGTGCTGATGGAAAAACTAAAGTGGCTGATTTTGGACTTAGTCTTTTGAGTATTTTATCGTACTCTTTACATTCTACTTTTGGTAAATTTTTGATAGAGAGTTTTTCTTTTAACCAAGCTGTTCGAGCTGGAAAACGACAAGCAGTAGAGTTGTCATCTAAACTTCTTTCATTAATAAGTGCATCAAGCGTAGCATCTAGTTCCTTTGAAGGATTTGTTTTCCCATCACTTGCGAAAAAAAAGTTTTTGTCGTCTATCTCACTTTCTCCATCTGTCATATGAAGGAGTAAGTTCCAATATCTTTCTTGAGATAGATTCATTTGATGAGCTTTATTTTTATAATCCTCAAAAGAAGCATATACAGATGTAATACAAAAAGTAAAAAGTAAAAATATTTTATAAAAAATGAGAAATCCCTAATGAATAATGTGAAGAGGTATAAACTAAACGAATAAATCGTTTAGTTTAGGAGTGCTTATACTGAAGTGGAAGCGATGTTATCAAGAACATCATTCATCTCAACTTTTTCTGAAGTGTAGATGCTGTTAAAATTAGCTTGAAGAGAAGTACTAAATGTAGCTGTATCTTCTATGTTTAAAAGTTCTGCTAAAGTGTCAATAGATTCACCCTGACCAATAGAAATCTCTTTTGCTAAAATATCCATATTTGAAGCAACAAATTCTTCTGCTCGTTCATTCATAACAAACTTAGTTTTTTTACAACCTGAAGTTCCTGAAGTAATACCAAATGTCTGGTTACCTGAAGTACCATTTGTTGTTGCTTGAAGTGCAAACATAATTGCTGAATCAGGATTTTTGAGAACTGTCCCACCAAGACCACAACCTGTTTGTGAGTTTGCTGCCATTACAGCTGTAGTTAGAGCGATAGTCGCTAATGTACTTATTAGAATTTTTTTCATTAAAAGCCTTTTTGTTTAAGATTTACACATTATAAATATTTTGGCTTAATTCATGTTTAAAATTCCTCTGAAAAAGAATATACTCCCCCCCCCCATTCACTAAACATTTTCAAGTTTAAATTTTAAGTAACTTTTTCATTAGACTTCTTGCAAAACTCTAATCTAAAAAGTATTCATGAGCTTTGGGGTCGTGGAAGAAAGTCGCTATTAAGCATTCAAGAGCATGGACAGAGTATAAAGATTCATATAAAAAAAAGCATAATCTAAATGGAATTTTTCTTGCATTTACGCAAGAGTTTCCAGCACTTAAAATTACATTACGAACTCCTAAAAGGTTTTTAAAGCAAATAGGCATGAGTTATAAACGAGCTAAAAAGTCTATCATGAAAAATAGTAAATAGAAAAAGTACTTTGAGAAATATGCTCAGTTGAAAATAATTAAAGGATGGGTAAAACAAGGAGTTTGTGAACTATACTTTTATGACGGAAGTGGGTTTTCGCTTAACTCTAATATTCCATATAAGTAAGAGAGTATAAATAAATTCATAGCTAACATCTCATGTAAAAGATTTAGATTTAATGTGAATTTGACTTGTCTACACGAGTATCGTTAAGTATAGTTCAACGAAGAAAATCATTTTTTCATTGGCTATGAAGTTATTAGACTTCTCCTAAAACACCCAAACATCAAACCTCTTCAACTGTACTGCTCATAGGTGTTGCATCAAGGTTAATAATAGCACAAATAAGGTTCATTCTCAAACCGAACCTTTTTCGTCTATTTCTATATGGGTATTTAGTAATTTTAAATACCTTGATTTTTGCATTTATTTGTTCAATGATAATTCTTTTTGATGATAATTCACAGTTCTCTTTTTTGTCATCTTTTGTTAATGGATTTAGTTTGCTTCTTTTATTTGGTATTTGAGAATTAGGACAAATTTTAGAGATACCAACATAGCCTAAATCAGCAAGAACTTTACTCAATATTATTTTTTTAGTTGCCTTACTATCTTTAAAGACTTTAAAGTCATGTGTTCTTCCTTTATCAATAGTTACAGCTAATATTTTACCTGTAAATCTTGTAATTATTTGTGTTTTTAAGGTGTGCTTTTTCTTTTTACCTGAGTAGTATCTTCTTTACTTTTTTTTGGTCTCTCACATTGGCTCTCAGTTACATCTACTACGACTATTTCAAGATTATTAGTATCTTCTATAGGTATCGCATGTTTTAGAGTTGTAAGATGAAATTGTGGCTCTTGTATTAAAATCTTTTCTATTTTTGTAACAATATAATGTGCTGTTGATTCACTCACTCCATAATCAACTCCTATATGTTTAAAAGTTCTGTACTCTCTATAATATTCTAGCATCATCAGTGTCTCATCATTTGCAGATAGAGATTTGTTTGTTCCACCTTTAGCTTTCTTCTTACTATAGTGTCTTTTAACTACTTTTACCATATCTTTAAAGGTGTCTCTTTTAACACCTACAACTCGTCTAAAATCTTTATCTGTTAATTTATTAACTTTGAAATATTTGATTGTTTTTCCCATATCTTATTATAAGCAATTTTCGCTCCTATTTTCCTTAGGTTTTACTACTTAAATAAAAAAATGCGTATCTTTTAATTAGGTTTAGTACCATGCCTGAACTAAACCCAATTATTATTTAATCTTAAGAAATAGGAATCAACTCTCACCCCAATCCACTAAAAACTAAATTTCAAGAGTTGAGCGATAGAGTCATCTAAATCCCATCTATTGTTAATGAGTTGTTCTTGTATAGATTTTGTACCATTTAGGTGCAAGATATTTAAAATAATGCTTCTGATAATTGTCATTAAAAATGGATTTAGATGAGCATTATGGTCATCTTCTAAAAGTGTATTATCTTTGTATTGGTGCATTGTTTCTACCTTCCAATGGAGTAAAATTTTATCATGAAAGAACTCCGCATTTTCACGAAAATTTGCTATACAGAACTGAATACTAGTGCTGTTTGTTACTTCTCCTGTTTTATGGTTTGTCTTGTGTATTTTTTTAATAGTTTTTATGATTGAGCGAACATGGGTAATTTCATTATGATAAAAAGTAGTTGGTTCATATATAAATACTTCTCTATTTATCCACTCATTAGATTGCTGGATTGGTTTAGCTTTATAAGTGCTTGATGGTTTTATCTCTCTTGATATTTCATTTATTTTATCAAGAAGTGTTTTTTGGTTACCTTTAACTTTAGCAATATATTTTGAACCACTCTGCTCAATAGAATCAAGAGTTTTTTTGTGTGTTCATCGCATCAAAGGTAAAGAGAAATTCAGGTATTTCATTTGATTTCTCTGCAATTTTTTGATGAGGAATAACTACACCTATCTCTGATAGAACTGCACCAACAACTTGTATAGCCTTTTGGTCTTTATATCTACTACCATTCATCACTTTACCATCTACGCTTAGATGTTTTCCTGTAGTATCGACATAAATTCTTATCCATTCTCTGAACAAAAGTTCAACTGCCTCACTATCAACTTTTGCAAGTATATCTGAGACAGCACTTCTTTTTGGTGTTATTATAAATTCTACACCTAGAAGTTTTTTTACTTCTTCTTTTTGAACATGTTTATCTATCCAAATAGAAATTTGTTTGTAATCTGTAGCTCCCATTAGTCCAGCTAATATAGCTAGATATAAGATATGTTCTAATTTATGCCGTTTACCTTGACCTTTACGATGGTCTGGAACTCTTGATAGTAACTCTAAAAGTTTATTTGATTCAGCTATTTTTGCATAGCCTTTTCTTGAACGCTTTTGTGCTAATTTATCTCTTGCTTTTATTGCCATTTTCTTATCACCTTGTTTTTCTCAAAAGCAAGCAATAATTATTCCACTTTTAATTTCTAGTTATTAATGGATTGGGGTAATCAACTCTTACTTTTTTTTACCATTTTACTCCTCTTTATAAATTTGATTTACTTCTTCATCTCCTAAGCAAATCATCTTGTAAGTCACCCTCACCCCAAGTTGATGCACCTATAATAATTAAATTATAATTTTGCATAGCATTATCTACGGTATCTGCGATATTATGTAAATCTACTTCATTTTCAGTCATTTTTCCTTTTATTAATCTCGCTACATCTTCTGTATTTCTTGTAGAACTTGCATAAAATAAACCTATTTTTGGCATTTCTTTTCCTTGCGGTCAATATATGTAAAGGAATATGGAATAATTTTGAGTTTAGCAGAGACATCATTTTTGAGTGTTATATGCTTTTTAAAATTATCCGTTTTAGGGTAGATTAAATAACATTGGTCTATGTCATCATCTTTTAATTGGCTAAATCCATTTTCTATATCACGGTTTCTTTGTTTTAAATTTTTAGGATTTAAATGTTTCCATTTTGGATGTAGTCTTGTAGTAATCCCATCTTGATTTATATGAATGTAGGGTGCGTCTAATGTAATAGACTTCTTGCAAAACTCCTATATACCACAGAGAGCTAAGAAGGACTAAAATTGTGTAAAACAAATTTTTATTCCTAGCCTAAGCTAAGGGTAAAATATTTTTTTGTGCAAGGTTAGTCCTTACTATCCCTTCCATAGGACACTTTATAGAGAGCCTTACTCAGCGTTAAAGAACCCCAACCCTAGCTTTGGCTACGCTTGAGAACATTTACCTTGATTAAAACTCTCTATAAAGTGCTAAGCCATATAAGGAGTTTTGCAAGAAGTCTAATGGTTTTATTTATCTCTTGTTTGATTCGATTGTAGATTGTTCGTGTAAATATCTCATTTAAATCAAGCATCATCTCAAGTTCTTTTCCATTAAAGATAAGTTGTATTAAGTCTATTACTGGATGTGCATATCCAAGTAGCATTTTAAAATCAGAATTAAGAAGTGAATCTTTGCTCATATATCTCATCTTAATATTTTTACTTTGTTTAAAGTATTGTTGAAATAAAAGAGAATCTTTCTTGTATATTTTTACTATCTTTTGAGCTTTTTCAGGTCTAAATTTATAAAATTGAAAAAATGACATTATTTTGTCTTCAAAAATATACAATAAGCTATTCTTAAATATATAATTATTGTTTAAATTCAACTGTGATTGTACTGATAAATATTGATTTATCATCGTACAAAACATTCTTCTTTGGCATGTTATTTCATTAACTTTATATGTTTTAGGCAAAATTTCTTTTGTCTTATTTTTATATTTTGCAAAACCAATTTTTCGCATATTTTTTCCTTTTTTAAAAATATAGACCCATTATGTATGGTAGGGTCTATACATAATTAATCTTAGCGGTAATAGGAGAATATTATCTGCTGTCTTTGAGTTTTTGTACTTACATACCAGTATATCTATACTCTTCATTAGGCATATAAGGCGGATACAATACATTAAGTATCTTCATTCGTATCGTTAATTTAGTATAATTCTTTCTTTCATCTAGCTCCTTATTGATAATCGTTATTAGAATAATACATTTAGATAGCTTAAATTATTATTATATTGATAATCAGTATCATATTGTAAAGATTAATTAAAGTATTTGACTTAATAGTAAAAATACTCAAAATAGAGTTTCAAGAAGAGGCATTAAAAGATATTTTTGTAAGGATTGTAAGACATCATTTAGTTTTAGTCCAAGGTCAGAACAACTACAAAAAACAATCCTTCAATAAATATTCTATGAGCTATACAAGATTCAAAAGGTTTTTAAAAAAGCACTCAATTTAAGCTACAAACGAATAAGAAAAGATCCTGCAAAAACCCCAGATAGTGGATTTAATTTGACACCTAAATTACCTTATGCTTGGTCATCCATTGCTAAGACAATTGCAATACACGCAAGAATGTTTAAAAAGCTTAATGTACTTGGCTTTTTGAATATTAATAACTCTAAACTTTTTGCATCAACAACTTATGATAGAGTAGATACAGCAGTTCTTATTGAAGTCCTTAATCTCTTTGTAAAACAGCTTACTAAAAACACGATTGTTGTTGTTGATAATACTCCTGTTCACACCAGTAAAAAGTTCAAAGAACACATTAAAATATGGGAAGAAAAAGGCTTAAGAATCTTCTATTTAGCTCCATACTCTCTACAGTTATACTGGATAAAATTTGATGCTTATAAGTCTACTGAAAATATGAAAAACTATGTTGAAAAAAATATTATTGCTCTTGTATAGATAATTTATGCTTAGGCTGGACAAGAGGTGGATAGTTACATAAGCCCAAGCTCTTTAGCTTTTTTACAGCAAAATCTGCTTTGAATGTTGCTTTAGCTCACTCATCATTTTACGTTGTTAACTCTTTTATCTCACTTTTAAATTCAGATACTGCTTTTCCAATTAGTTATAGTTTTAGCTTCTTTAATTAACTCTAAAACTATTTTAGACTTTTGTTCAGCTGTAAATACTGACCTTTTTTCCTACTGATAATTGACTCCATATATTTCTAATTTATTTTATCTTTATTGGAAATAAATCTAGTTGAAATATTATTTTATTTTCTCAGCCCATTATAAGAAGTCTAATTATTAAGACTTTTTTTATAGAATTGATTTAGCAACTTTATAAATTTGTTTTTGTGCTACATCTTTATGTCGCATACTTACTATACGTACAATGGGACAGAGCATACTTTTAGATTTTTTGAATCCTGAAGTATTAACTAAGAGAGTGATTTCTGATTTTAATTGCATATCTGACATTTATTTTCCTTTATGATAATCGTAAAGATTTCAATATATAATTATACAAAGTATATGCTTAATCTATTATTATAATGATAATTAATATCATTATAATAATAGTAAGCTTCTCTTTATTAAAAGATTATTCTTATCTTTTAATAATAATTATTTTTTAAGCTATTTAAGTATATACTTTTAAATATATAAAAGGAGTTTATTATGAGACAGTATGAAACATACAAGTGTAATACATGTGCGAATGAAGTAGAATTACAAAATGTTGGTGGAGGTGAACTTCACTGTTGTAATAAAGCGATGGAGATGGTGACAGAAAACTTAACTATGGTTAATTTACTCAAAGCTTTTGCAGGTGAATCTCAAGCGAGAAATAAGTATGAGTATTTTGCAAAAGTTGCGCAAAAAGAAGGTTATAGAGATATAGCTGAACATTTTCAAAGAGCTGCAGATAATGAAAAAGTTCATGCAAAGTTAGAATTAGCACTGCAAAATAGAATGCTCCATGATAGCGAAGAGAGTTTTGGAGATACAAAAGAGAATCTTCAAACAGCTATAGACGGTGAGAGTTACGAAAACCTAACTATGTATCCTGATTTTGCACAAATAGCCAAAGAAGAGGGTCACAAAGAAGCTGCTAGATTATTTACGGGTATCGGTAAGGTTGAAGTGGAGCATGAAAAAATGTTTACAATGCTTTTACAAAGATTAGAAGCTGATTCAGAGTTTGTAAGTGAAGATGAAGAAGAATCATGGATATGCGAAGTCTGTGGTCATGTGCATTATGGGAAAAAAGCTCTTAAAAAATGTCCCGTTTGTAATCATCCTCAAGAATATCAATCAAGACAAAATTCTAAAAAATAGATTTTATGGTTCTGGGCTTATGACCCCAAAACCATGTTAAGTCATAGACTTTAAATTATATTTCCCCACCTATTATAGGAGTTTTGCAAGAAGTCTATTGACTCCATATGTTTCTAATTTATTTTGGCTATGTTCGCATTAAGGGTTGAAAGTAGTTATTTTGAGAAATTTAATATTTTGAACTCCCTATTTTAGGGCATTAAATTTTAAGGAATACGGTACCAACCCTTAATGCGAATATAGCTTTTATTTTTATTGGAAATAAATCTAGTTGAAATATTGTTTTATTTTTTCAGTCCATTATTTTAAAAGTAAAACATAATATTTGAACTCAACATATTTTTACTAAACTTAGTGTAGAATGTCTAAATAAATAAATTAGTAGGCGTATAAAAACTATGAAAATATCACTAAAATCTGTCCCCCATATAGCAAATAAAATTTCAATAGACTTAAATAATAGTGGTGTTGTAAAAATGACGAAAGGTCTTGAAGCTGTTGCTAAAGAAGCAGAAAAAGTTTTAGTTTATAATATTGGGCAAGAGATGGCACTAGAAGATAAAGCCGCAGATATTTGTGATGATAATGAAGAAGAGATAGAATTTATGCTTGCCGATGAGAGACAACTTTTCTTTATGATTAAAAAGAAATTAGCACCTGAATTTGGGATTATTTTAAATCATGAAGAGAGATACTCAGATATTGCACATAAGATTTTAGATGAGCTTTATGAGGAAGATTTAATTCACTTTGAAGTAACCGAAAATAGAATTAAAAATATCATTTACAATGCAATTACTTCATTTATAGCAGAAGCTTCAGAGATTGATGATGCTGTTGTAAATAAAATAAGAACTTATAAAAAAAGATATATTCCAGGAACAGATGAGTTTGATATTTTATATGAAAAAATCTATAGAGAAGAGCTAACAAAAAGAGGCATGGAATAATGGCAGTTGCCTTAAAAAATGCTTGGATATACTTAGAAAATGGAGCTCTTTTAGAAACTAAAAGTTTTGGCGTTGATGGTACAAGTGTGGGCGAAATAGTTTTTAATACTTCTCTTAGCGGTTATCAAGAGATAATGTCAGATCCATCGTATGCTGGGCAATTTATTACCTTTACTATGCCAGAAATTGGAAATGTTGGTGTAAATACTGAGGATATGGAAAGTTCTTCAGCCCATGCTAAAGGGATGATAGTTAGAAAATATCAAGGGAGATATTCAAATTTTAGGGCAGAGGAATCTTTAGACACTTTTTTAGTAAAACATAATGTGATGGGAATTTGTGATGTTGATACAAGATTTTTAACTAAAATGATTAGAGATGAGGGTGCTATGATGATGGTAGCCTCTACAAAAATTTCTGATAAAGAAGAGTTGAAAAAAATACTTGAAAATTCTTCCCCTATTGAAGATATAAATTATATAGAGCAAGTAAGCACAAAAAAAGCCTATAGACATACTAGTTCAACATATAATTTAAAAGGTGAGTTTAAATACAATGATGCACCAAAAGAAGAGGTGAAAATTGCAGTAATAGACTTCGGAGTTAAGAAAAATATACTTAATGAAATAGTCAATGCTAAGATAGGTGTTGAAGTTATTCCAAATAATTTTAAGGCTGAGGATTTAATCCAATCATACAGAGATAAAAATATTGATGGTGTATTTTTATCCAATGGTCCTGGTGATCCCCTTGTACTTAAAGAAGAGCAAAAACAAATTAAAAAGTTAATAGATGCAAAAATACCCATGTTTGGTATCTGCTTAGGGCATCAACTTCTTAGCATCTCTCATGGATATGATACCTATAAATTGAAATTTGGTCATCATGGTGGGAATCATCCTGTAAAAAATGAAAAATCAGGTTTCGTTGAGATAACTGCACAAAACCACAACTATAATGTACCTGAAAATATAACAGAGATTGCAGAGGTTACTCATACAAACCTTTTTGACAATACCATAGAGGGTTTATCTTATAAAAATGAGCCTATCTTTTCAGTACAGCATCACCCAGAAGCGAGTCCAGGTCCAAAAGAGAGTGCGTATATTTTTCTTGAGTTTTTAAACTTGATGAAAGAAGCACGAAGTTAATACATAACTAATACTTTTAAAGTATAACTTTAACATGGAAAACATTGAACTCTTAGCAATTATAACTTTCGCACTTCTTGGCTCTATTGGTCATTGTATCGGAATGTGTGGGGGTTTTATACTCACTTATACAACTGCAAAAATCAAACCCCAACAAACAAAACTTTCTCAAAGTACTTATCATTTCCTTTATAATGCAGGGAGAGTATTTTCATACACTATGCTTGGTGGATTGTTTGGTTACTTTGGATCACTTTGGGATATTACACCTTTATCACGAGCTATACTATTTTCAGTTGCGGGTGCTTTAATGATACTTATGGGTTTATCTTTTGCAGGAAAATTAAAATTTTTATCTCTTATAGAGTATCCTATCACAAAGCATAGTTGGTTTAAAAAGATTTTTACTTCTCAATTAAACTCAGTAAGCCCAAAAAGTTTTTTTATTTTAGGTGCTTTAAACGGTCTTGTTCCTTGCGGTTTAGTTTATACAATGCTAGTTACAGCAACTACAACTGAATCAGCTTTATTGGGTGCTTTTGTAATGTTTATTTTTGGAATATTTACAATACCTGCTTTGTTTAGCTTTGCTTTTGTTGTGGGTATATTTTCTCAAAATAGGTTTCGTCAAACGATGATTCAATTAGCTGCAATATTGATAATTGTATATGGAGGATGGACTTTACTCAAGGCATATAGTCAATATCAATACTACAAAAATACAAAATTAGAAAAACCTTCTTGTTGTCAGACATAATTAAGAGATTTTAAATAATTTACTTGCTAATATTACATTTATTAATATTAGGAGAGTTTTTATGAGAGATGTTATATATCAAATAATGACAGATTATACAAATGAAGTCATATTTTTGCATGTTTTAAGTGCCGTAATGTGGGTTGGTGGGATGATGGCTATTTTAGTTATTACAAAAACAATTCATAAGACAGTATCAGATGAGAGTAGACTTACTAGTCGTGCGACATTGATTAAAGGTTATTTTAAATTTTTAATACCTTTTATATTATTATCAGTTTTTACTGCTTTTCTTATGGCCTTAGGATATAAAGATAATGCGATAGATGATGATGGATTCATCCTTGATAATAAAAGTTTTGAAATATATAAGTACATCACACTCAAAGGTAGTATTTGGGGTGCTATGGTTATGAATATGTTTTTAATGATTTGGATAATTTCTAAAACTGAAGTTGATGGTTGTAAAGCTCAAAAAGCAGAAGATTGTATCTGGTTAGTAAATACATACCTCTTGCCGATTAATATTATTATGGGAACAGTAGCTATATATATTGGAGTCTCTATCAGGCATGCTTTTTAATATATGGATGAACTAGTAAGCTCTTTAGAAAAACGCAAAAAGATAGCTATATATATAGTTGTCCTATTTGCATTCATCGCTATAGTTGTTTCGTATAATTTTGAAATATCTACTCCTACTTATTTTGATGGAAAATATAATATTTATCTTATTAATGGATTGCTTATTTATAAACTTATTGAATTATTAATCTTATATTATGTTTTATTTTATAAATATCTTATTAAAATTAAAATAAATACTTATGATGAAAAAGATTTTTTCAAATTAAAAAAACATACAAGTTTACTTTTTTTTCTAATACCTCAAGGAAATACAATATTTGGAATAATAGCTTATAAGCTAAGTTCTAATGTAATTTATTTTTTAATATTTAGTCTTATAGCCTTATCAATGCTTCTCTTTCTTAAACCAAAAAAATTAATAATAAATAGTTAATTACAAAACTTAAACTAATATAAAACTGTACGATTAAGTTAAAGTCTTTTTAATCTATTTTTAAATATAATACGGTTCATTTTTATGTAAATTATAGGGAGTTTTATGAAAAAATTATTAATAACTTTATCTTTGATTATAAGTATTTCAAATGCTGGTACATTGGGAATACAAGAAAAATTAGGTGATTCAGTTCCCTTAGATTTAAAATTTCTTGATGAAAAAGGTAATAGTGTAACTTTAAAAAAGTTGATGGGCGGTAAGCCAACTATTCTAACACTTAACTATTTTAGATGTGCAGGAATTTGTACCCCACAGCTTAATGGGCTTGCAAAAATGTTATCAAGATTAGATCTAGCAGAAAATAGAGATTATAAAGTTATAACAGTAAGTTTTGCAGAAGATGAACCATTTGAGCTAGCCGCAGCAAAAAGAAAAAATATGCTTAACACAATTACTAGAGATTATGTGCATGATGCATGGAGATTTGTAATCGGTGAAAATAATTCCTCTCATGTATTATCCCAAAAAGTTGGATTTGTATTTGAAAAAACTGTAACGGAACAGGGAAAGGTTGATTATATTCACGGAGCTGCCTTGATTATTATCTCTCCTGAGGGAAAAATCACAAGGTATCTCAACGGTGTTGATCAGTTACCTTTTGATGTGAAGATGGCTTTAACTGAAGCTTCGACAGGAACAGTTGGACCAACAGTCGCTAAGATGGTTGAATATTGTTTTTCTTATGATCCAAAGGGAAGAACATACATCTTCATGTGGGAAAAATTAGCAGCGATTATTATGACATCGTTTATGATAGGTTTTTTCATCTATCTTGTAAAGCAAGGCAGACGAGATGACGATAAAGATGTGCTAAGAAGAGAAGAAAACAAAGACTAAAATCCTTAAGACAGTAAAAAAAATAAGTTTGCTTAGATAAAACGACTTATTTTCTTTGCTGTCTATGTAGCTTATTAAAGCTTTAGAGGTAAATAAGAAGATTTTTAACATGAGCTATTACAGTGTTGAAAAACTATTAAATCAAGGAGAAATATATGAGTAAATCATATTTAGACGTAGGTGAAACACACTGCGCTATAGGGCATCCAAAAACTGCATTTTGGCAATGGATGCTTACTGTCGATCATAAGCGTATAGGTATTATGTATGCTGCTGTGATGTTTGTGTTCTTTTTTATAGCGGTATTCACTGCATTAATGATGAGAATAGAACTTTTTGCACCCGGTTCACAATTTATGGATGGAGATACCTTCAATCAAGCATTTACGCTTCACGGTGTATTAATGATTTTTCTTTTCATTATTCCAGGTATTCCTGCAATTTTTGGAAATATTGTCATGCCTTTAATGATTGGTGCTAAAGATGTATCTTTTCCAAGACTTAATTGGTTTACATTTTGGTTATATATTTTTGGTTGTTTAGTAGCATTAAGCTCACTTTTTAACTTTAATATTACTGAGGGTGAAATTCTTTTTAATTTTGCTGATACTGGTTGGACTTTTTATGCTCCTTATAGTTTAAATACAGGTACAAATGTTATTACAACTCTTGTTGCTGCTTTTATTCTTGGTATGGCTTCAATCCTTACTGGTCTTAACTTTCTTGTAACGATTCATCGTCTTCGCGCTCCAGGTATGGGATTTTTTCAAATGCCTTTATTTGTATGGGGAATTTATGCAACTGCATGGATTCAACTTCTTGCAACTCCAGTTATCGGTATTACGCTTATTCTTGCAGTTATGGAAAAATATTTTGGTATTGGTATTTTTGACCCATCTAAAGGTGGAGATCCTGTTCTTTTCCAACATCTTTTTTGGATTTATTCTCATCCTGCTGTTTATTTAATGATTCTTCCAGCATTTGGAATTATGTCTGAAATCATGCCAGTGTTTTCAAGAAGAGAAATTTTTGGTTACCGTACAATTGCACTTTCATCTGCATCAATCGCAGGTATCGGTTATTTAGTATGGGGTCATCATCTATTTACTTCGGGTATGTCAGATGTTGCTAAAACAATTTTTTCATTCCTTACATTTTTTGTTGCTATTCCAACAGGTATTAAATTTTATGACTGGATTGCTACAATGTACAAAGGTAAAATCGTCCTTGACTCACCAATGTTATGGGCATTAGGAACTATTATTACTTTTGCTATTGGTGGTCTTACTGGTGTTACTATTGCTATGGTCGGTTCTGATATTCACTTACAAGATACTTACTATTCAGTTGCACACTTTCACTATGCTATTCTTGGTGGAGTTGTTTTCTTATTATTTGCTGGTATGCACTATTGGTTCCCATTGGTGACTGGTAAATTATACAATGAGCCAAAAGCTAAAATCGCTTTTTACTTAAACTTTGTAGGTATTAACCTTTTATGGTTTCCAATGTTCATTGCTGGTTACTTAGGAATGCCAAGACGCTATTTTGATTACCTACCTGAATTTGAGATTTATCATCAAATCTCTGGTATTGGAGCTGTTGTTATAATTTCTGGTCTATTACTTATGTTCCAAAATTTTCTTTCAAGTTGGAAAAGTGGTAAAGCTTCCCCATTAAATCCGTGGAATGCAACTACACTAGAATGGTATACACCAAATTCACCACCACCTTTAGAAAATCATTCTAAAGTTCCTTATGTTGATTTTGGTCCTTATGAATATCATCATGGACAACCAAAAGTTAAATTTGATCTTCAAACTATGAAAAGGATTGACTAATGTCTGATCATCCATATATACCCGAAATCGCGACTGATCGCGAGGGGAATGAACACGAAGTTCAAGGCTGGCAAGGTGACTTTTTTGGTGGTAAACTAGGATTTTGGTTATTTATGCTTACTGAGATAATGATGTTTGGAGCTATGTTTATGGTTCTTACCTATTATTTTACACTCCATCATGATGATTTTGTTAATGCTTCTGCAAGTCTTAATAGATACCTTGGTGGTTTTAATACTGTAGTACTTCTAATATCTGCATTGACAATGGGTCTTGGTCTGTTGAAAATGCGTCATGCTGATGTTAAAGGCGCTAAGCTGATGATTTGGGCTACTATCTTACTTGCTATAGTATTTTTAGGAGTAAAAGCAGTAGAGTGGACAGCTGAGTATAATCATGGTATTTTCTTAGGTCTTCCTGCCCTTCAAGGTGGTCTTCCTGAGTCTAAACCATTTGGTGAAATTATGTTTTTTGGAATGTATTTTACAATGACTGGATTGCATGGCTTTCACATTATCGTAGGGATAGGACTTATGTTATGGTTACTCAAGCGCATTAATGCTGATAAAGTTAATAAAGAACATTATATTTTACATTTTAATATAACATTGTATTGGGATCTTGTTCACTTGATTTGGGTATTTGTTTTCCCATATTATTATATGATTGGCGCTGGTCTATCAACAGGAGGTCATTAAGATGGCAACTACTAAAACTTATGAAGAAGAAAGACTTGGTTATTATAAAATTCTAGGCGGATTATTACTTTTAACTGCTGTTACTTTAATTCAACCAACAATGTTTTTAACTGATGCTACATTTGGTGTTCAAATGTTTATCGGTTTAGTGAAAGCTTGGATGATTGTTATGTATTATATGCACATGAAAGGTGAAAAATTAATTACAGCTACTGTAATTTTTGCATTATTTCTTGTTTCATTTTTCTTTGTTATTGTTATGATTGATGTTAATAACTTTCAATACGGTGATGTTTCTCATATAACATCAGAAATTACGAGTGCTGGTGGTTCATCAGCATCAGATCATTAAGGAGGCGGTATGTTAGAAGGATTTAATACCAGTGGTAGTATAATTGCTGAGCATATAGGCTTTGCACTAGAGATGAACTTATGGTTGTCAATTGTTTTATTTTTCTCAGTTGTTGGACCAATGCTTTACCTTGCATGGAAATACCGTGCAGATAAGGTTAAAGATGAAGATATTGAAAATGTAACGCACCACTTACTTCTTGAAATTACATGGACAACAATTCCTACAATTATGATGTTTACATTTTTCTATTATGGATATACATCTATGGTAACTGCTAGAACTATGCCTGCTGTAAATGAAAGTATTGTTATTGCAGTAGAGGGTAAAAAATGGTCATGGAATCATACATATCCTGCTAATACTGATGGATTTGTACATAAAACTGCAGAGTTATATGTACCTGCAAACAAGAATGTAATTTTAGAGATGACAGCACCACTTAATGATGTTATTCACTCTTATTTTGTTCCTGCATTTAGAATGAAAGAAGATGTAGTTCCTGGGCGTGTAACAAAACAGTGGTTTAATGCTAATGAGGGAACTTATGATATTGAATGTGCTGAGTACTGTGGTACTAGTCACGCTTATATGCTTTCAAAAATCAATATAATTCCTCAAGCTGATTATGATGCTTGGATAAACTCTAGTGATTCTAAACCAGTTGCATTTGCAACAGGTGCTTCTAAAGGACAAGAGTTATTTGAAAATAATGGTTGTGCTTCATGTCACTCAATTATGGATGATTCAGTCTTAGTTGGTCCATCTTTGATGGGAATAACAGCTTCAAAAGATGCTCAGTATCTTAAAGATGCAATTATTTCACCTGATAAAGATATTGCGGAAGGTTTCCCAGCTGGAATTATGGGTGCTGTACCAATGTCAGATGATGATATTAATGAAATTTATTCTTATATTTCAACTGCTGCAGTGGCTAAAGGTAAAGATATTGTTGATTCAAATGGATGTACGGGATGTCATACAACTGATGGAACTCCAAGTGCAGGTCCTAGTTTTAAAGGTATGAATGCTCTAAGTGATATATATATCAAAGATGCTATTCTTACTCCAAATAAAGATATTGCAGAAGGTTTTAGTCCAATAATGCCTGCTACAACAATGTCTGATGAAGAAATCGCTGAAGTTACAAAGTATTTAAAAGCTCTGTAAATGATTAAAGATTTTATTGTTTTAACGAAATTTATTCTCTCTTTTGCCGTGAGCCTCTCGGCTCTCTTTGCTTATATAATGGCAAAGGGTGAGATAGAAACTGATATGTTTGTTTCAACTTTTGCTGTACTTCTTGTAGCGATGGGGGTTTCAACCCTCAATCAAGTGCAAGAGTATCGTGAAGATGCCTTAATGCAGAGAACAAAACATAGACCCATTGCTTCTGGAAAAATGACTCCAACTACTGGTATAATTATTGCTGCTATATTAATAATGCTTTCTCTTATACTAATTTATGATTTACTTGGAATGATAGGAGTTAATCTCTTTTTATTTTCATTTATTTGGTATAATTTAGTCTATACTCCTTTAAAAAAGAAAAGTGCTTTAGCCGTTGTTCCGGGTGCAATCCTTGGCGTTATTCCCCCTGCTGTAGGTTGGCTTACAGCAGGAGAAAGTTTACTAAGTCAAGAATTTTTTGCCTTAGGGTTTTATTATTTTATTTGGCAAGTTCCACATTATTGGTTGTTAGTCATGCTTCATTTTGGTGGTTATAAAGACGCTGGTTATCCAACTGTAATGCGTTTATTTGGACAAGCTTCTCTTCAAAGGCTAACATTCGTTTGGCTAATTATGACTCTATGTGCAGGTTTTTTTATGGTAGATATATTTAAAACGTCAAGTACAGTTATAAATATTTTATTGATGGCTACTGCTGTTTTTGGATTTATAAGTAGCTTAAAACTTTTGCAAAAAACTTTTGAACTTTCAGATGCCCGTAGTGTATTTTGGAAAATAAATCTTGCTTTTCTAAGTGTAATTATTCTACTTAGTATTGATGCAATGCTAAAATTTAATGCTGCACTATAAATTTTACATAATATGAATAATTATTCTTTAAAAAATATTCTACTTTCAGTTGCAGATAAAAATGCTAAGAGAAGAACACTTTATAACTTAGGTGCTATTGGTGGAATAAACACAAACATAGTTAAAATATTATTACTTTCTTTACCTTTTATTGAATATGCAATTATCTTTAATCCTATTATTTTCAATATATTAGGTATTGCCACAGCTATTGTGTCATTTATTGTATTTTTGTCCATAGTTATGTTAATAGTATTTTTAATATATTACAAGATAAATAAAAAAGTTGTAAAAGATATAAGAGTATCATGGGAAAAATATTTTCCTCATAATAGTTTGGATATGGTATTGTCATCTCGAATTAGTCCATATAATGATTTTTTTAAGTATTATGCTGATATAGTAAAAGAAAACTTAAGTGAAAAAGAGACGCATAAAAGGCTAGTAAATGCGTTCACAGAGATGGAAAATGATAATAAAGACCTATTAGATGCGATGAAAAGAAACACAAAATCTTGATAAAAGAGTTTACTTTAATAATAAAGACTCTTTTAAGAAGGTATAAAACGATAAATAGATAGTATAAGATAATTAAAAATATAGTTCTGTTTTATATATCACAAAATATCACTGTGTTTTTATATTTAATCTTTGAGGAGTCTAAATGGAGAATCGTCCGTTAGAATATGACTATTCGATAAGTAAACTGTTTATCTATACTACTTTGGGTATTGGGTTTATAGGTATGCTTGTTGGGGTTATTATTGCATGGGAAATGGCATTTCCTGCAATCAACACTATCTTTGGTGATGGAGCTATTGCTGAGTACACTAACTTTAGCCGTTTAAGAGTATTGCATACTGACTCAGTTATTTATGGGTTTGTTTTGAGTGGTGTATGGGCTACATGGTATTATGTAGGACAGCGTGTTCTTAAAGTATCAATGGCTGAATCTAAAACATTAATGTATGTTGGTTATGCACATTTTTGGATATATCTTGTGGCAGCTGTTGTGCTTGTTATCTCTTTATTAATGGGTATTACACAGTCTAAAGAGTATGCTGAATTTGAATGGCCACTAGATCTTGGTATTACTACAGTTTGGCTATTGTGGGGTGCTAGTATTGCAGGGCTTATTGGTTTAAGACGAGAAAAAACACTATATATATCTATTTGGTATTATATAGCTACATTCTTAGCTGTTGCAATGCTTCATCTATTGAATAATCTTGCAATTCCTACTTATTATGCATCTAATGGAATTGGTGCATGGTACCATTCAGTATCTATGTATGCAGGTACAAATGATGCCCTCGTTCAATGGTGGTTTGGTCATAATGCGGTTGCATTTGTTTTAACTACACCAATTGTTGCAATGATATATTATTTTTTACCAAAAGAGTCAGGTCAGGCTATTTATTCTTATAAACTATCTTTACTTTCTTTTTGGGGTTTAATGTTTATTTATTTATGGGCTGGTGGACACCATATCCTTTTTTCTACAGTTCCTGATTGGGTTCAAACTTTAGGTTCAGTATTTTCTATAATTTTAATTCTTCCTTCATGGGGATCTGCAATTAATATGCTATTAACAATGAAAGGTGAGTGGCAACAAGTTGCTTCAAATCCAATTATTAAGTTTATGGTAATGGGTTCAACATTCTATATGTTCTCAACATTAGAGGGTCCTATTCAAGCTATAAAATCTGTGAATGCTATTGCTCACTTTACGGATTGGATTATTGGTCATGTACATGATGGTGCTCTTGGTTGGGTTGTATTTATGATTATGGCTGCTATTTATCACATGATTCCAAGACTATATGGTCGTGAGATTTATTCTAAAAAGATTATGGCAACACAGTTTTGGATTCAAACACTAGGGATAGTTTTATACTTTACATCTATGTGGATTGCAGGTATCACTCAAGGTATGATGTGGCGTGCTCATGATGAATTTGGTAACTTAGCATACTCATTCATTGATACAGTAACTGTTTTACATCCTTATTTTGTCATTCGTGCTGTTGGTGGTACTTTGTACTTAATTGGTTTTGCAATGTTTGTTTATAATGTTGTTATGACTGCAAGAAATGGTCGTCGTGTTGAAGCAAGTGAGCTACAAAATACAACGCCTATGGCTGATTAATTAAAAGGATTATATTATGTTTCATTGGTTAGAAAAAAATCCGTTCTTTTTTGCATTGGCTGTATTTGCTACAATAGCGTTTGCAGGATTGGTTGAAATTATTCCAAATTTTGCACAATCATCTCGTCCTTTAATCGGTACGACCCCATACTCAACTTTAGAGTTGGCTGGTCGTCATGTATATATTAAAAATTCTTGTAATGCTTGTCATTCACAACTTATTCGTCCATTTAAATCAGAGACTGATCGTTATGGTGATTACTCCCTAAGTGGTGAATACGCTTATGATCGCCCTTTTCTTTGGGGTTCAAAAAGAACAGGTCCAGATTTAATGCGTGTAGGAAATTATCGAACTACAGATTGGCATGAAAATCATATGTGGGATCCTGAAAAAGTTGTTCCAGGTACAATTATGCCAGCCTACAGATGGATGTATGTAAATAATACAGATGTTGATACTGCATATGCAGAAATGATTACAGTCGAGAAATTCTTTGGTGTACCGTATAACAAACCAGTTCCTATGAAAGATGGAACAACAAAAATTATTAAAATGGCGGATACACTTCATCAAGCTCGTAAAGATGCTTTAGCTGAAGCAAGAGTTATAGTCAAAGATATGAAAAATCAAGATGTTATTGATGCAGTTGAAGTAGGAAGAATTCCCGAAATTGTTGCACTTATAGCATATATGAATAGTTTAAAATAGCAATAAAGGTTTATAAAATGGGAATTGCTGAATTACAATCTTATGGTTTCTTAGCGGTAACTATCTTTTTGACAGTTGCTCTTTATGCTTATATATATCATTTATATAAAAATAGAGAAGATGCCGATGGACATGACTATGAAGAATATGCTAATTTAGCACTAGATGATGATTTGAGCGATACTCCAGTAAACGCTAAAAATCGTAATAAATAGAAAGAGGAGAGATATATGAATAAGATTTATCTTTGGGGATTTATAGTAACAGCCTCAATGCTTGGCTTCACGTACGCTTCAGTACTTGGTTCTAAGGGTGGATTTAATGGTGATATTGTTAACATACTAGCCATTGCAGGTGCTGGTGCACTTGTTCTTATAACAGTTTTTGTTGTAATTAAGTATGTACGTCAAATGCAAACTGACACAGCTGATGGTGAATTAGTTGAGGAGAGTTGGGACGGTATAGGTGAGTATTTAAATCCAATTCCAATGGGTTGGGCCATCATATACTTACTTACTATGGTATGGGCAATGTGGTATTTCACAATGGGTTATCCGGTCCAATCATATTCACAAATTGGTGAATACAACGAAGATGTTGCAATACATAACAAAAAATTTGAGGCAAAATATGCATCAATTACTGGCGATAGATTAGTTGAAATGGGGGAATCAGTTTTCTTAGCAGAATGTAAAATTTGCCATGGTTTAACCGCAGATGGTATTGATGGAACAGCATCAGACTTAAATGTTAGACTTGAAGCTAATGTTGTAAAATATGCTATTATTAATGGTTCGAACAATGGCTTACTTGGAATGGAAATGCCAATGCCAAATCGTGAATTTCTTTTTAATTCTGAGGGTTCTCCTATTACAGATACTGAGATAGATACTGTATCTGCTTATGTGGCAAATGGTATGAGTGGTGAGGGTTCTGATATTTACCTTGCGGCATGTGCAAGCTGTCATCAAGAAGATGGTATGGGTACAGACTATGGTCCAAATATTGTTAAATATACTCCACAACTTGTTGTTAATGTACTTAATAATGGTAAAAAAGGTGTAATTGGTTCAATGCCAGCATTTAACAGACTCAATGCGAAGCAAAAAGAAGCGGCTGGTGCCTATATCACTAGTCTAAGCGAATAAGGAGTAGCTATGGTAAATGAAAATAGAAGTTTATTTAGCATTCACGGTATAACAGGATTTTTAATCGCAACTCTTGTTCTTGTAGGAGTTGTACTTGCATTAGCTTATGCAGCATATCTGTCTCAAGTAGAAAATGCAACAAATTATTATGAAGTTAAAGATATGAAATCAGTTAAGATGATTGGCTCTTCTCGAGCTGAGCATATTATAGATGTGAAGAGGGGAGAGTAATAATGGAAAAAGTAATTGCATTAGGCTTAGTTCTTATGGCACTATATACAATTTATGTGGTGGTAAGTCCTAATCACCTTTATATCGGTTAAGGGAAATTTTTTTGAAAGTTTCAAAAGGGCTTGGGGCCCTTATCCTCTTAATATTTTTTCAAACAACACTTATAGCAGAATATTTATATAAAGATGATGTAGTTAATAACTCTAAATTTAGTGAAAAAATTGAATATTTAGGACAAGATTTGTACGAAAAAACAGGTATATCTTTACGCCTGATAATGATACGAGACTTACCTAACGAAGTTGCTATACTTGAGTATGAAAAAAATATAATTCAAAAGTTTAGTGAGCCTACAATTTTACTAATATTTGCAGAATTAGATTCACAAATAGACATTTTTGTTAGTGATACATCTTTATATAAGTATTTTGATAGAAATCAAGTTTTAAGCCCTGTGGCATCAACAGCTCAAGCAGTTGGAATTGCAATATTTTTTGCAAAAAGTTGGGAAAACTTTAAAGCTCTCGCTAATGATAGTGGAGGTACAATACTACCATTACTTGGAGCAAAAGCTAAGGGGAAGCAAATTACAGGAAAATATTCGGCAGCAATGTTTAATGGATATTTTGATATTGCAGGTCAAATTGCTGAGAGTAAGGGTGTGCAACTCAAACAAGGTAATGGGAGAGGTGGTAATTATGTCTTATTTGCTGTTAAAATCTTGTTTTATGGCGTATTAGTGATGGCTTTAATGATGTATATAAGAAAAAAATTATATGAAAGAAGGAAAAACAGTGGGAATAATTAGTAGTGGAAAAATCTGGCCCTATGCTATAAGTGCCTCAATTATTATGGTTTTTGGATTTTGTGTAGCAACTATCATCATTACACAACAAAGACCAGTTGAAAAGAGTGATACTTATATGATGGATTATAATTATGCTGATGTACAGGCAAATAAGCTTATAGAGCAGGATATAGCCTTTAATAAAAAATATAAAGTTTCCTATATTACAGAAGTTTTGACTCAAGAAAATACTATTTTAAAATATAAAGTAACAGATATTAATGATAACTTTATTAATAATGCAAAAATTTTAGCAATAATTACGAGACCAAATAATCATAAAAATGATCAAGAGTTAATCAATCCTAGTATAGATAATGGCATATATACATTTAAGGCAGTAACATTAGCTCAACCGGGAAGATGGAATGTTATAGCTAGAATAAGTATTGGTAAAAACGAAAAATTTTATAGTGTAAAAGCCGATACAAGAGCTAAAGAAGCTTTTGAATATTAGGGATGATTATTCTTCCCTCCGCTCGTGCGATTAGCTACGAGCAAATTTCAATAAATCAAGAGGCACTCTTTTTACCAAATTTCCTTACTATGAATGAGTTTGTATCAAAGCTTTGTATTGTAAAAGATTTTAAGATGGTTGATGAAGATACACGAGTATTATTACTTTTAGAAGCATCAGATTTTGCAAATTTTTCGTCCCTTAAAATTGAAAGAAACTTTTTTACTTTCACTAAAAACTCCTCTTATATATTTAACTTTTTTAAAGAATTATCTCATGAACTTTACGATATATCTCAGCTAGATAGTTTTGAGATGTACGAAGACTTTAAAGAGCATATTAATGTTTTACAAGAGTTATATATAAGGTATGAAAAGCTTTGCGAAAAGAATAAGATACTAGATAAAATATTTTTACCAAAACTTTATACTTTTAATGCTGATTATTTAAAAAATCACAAAGAGATAAGTATAAAAGTAGATGGACATTTAACAAATTTTGAATTTGAGTTATTAGAAAAATGTTCTAAGGAAACTCAAGTAAACATTCTTTTTACTACTTCAAGATTTAATCAAAATATGCAAGTTAAATTTAGAAATCTAGGCATAGAGCTAGAAGAAGATTATGAGTACATAATATCTTTTAATTATAAAACTATCAAAAATAAAAAAAAGAGAGTAAAAAATAAAAATATAACTTGCCAATCACTGAGTGAATCACTCTTGCAAATTGCTTTTATAAAACATAAACTTTATGAATTTATTAAAAAAGGCTATAAGGCAGAAAACATTGCTCTTATTTTAGCTGATGAGAAATTAGCAGGAAAATTAAAAAGCTTTGATGAGAAGTCAAATTTTAATTTTACTATGGGCGACTCTTTTAAACAAAGTAGCATATACGAAAAACTCAATGCTAGTATAGAGCTGTTAAATCAAAAATCTAAAGAAAACAATGCAAGATTAGTGAGAGTAGGGGACTCACTTTATACTCAGCTAATAAGTATTTATCATAATGATTTTAGTGAAATTGATATAATTAAAATATTAGAAGAATACAAAGAAGAGTTTTCAAATAAAAGAGAGTTGAAAATTTACAATAATGAACTTTATAGTTTAAAAAATATTTTACCATTTATGCAGGGGATGAGTGTTAAATCTCTTTTATCTTTATTTTTGCAAAGATTAGCATTGAAAAAATTAGATGATATTAGAGGAGGAAAAGTTACTGTAATGGGTATACTTGAAACTTCTTGCGTCAAGTTTGATGCGGTAATCATCGTGGATTTTTCTGATTCTAATGTTCCAAAAAAGAGTAATAAAGATATGTTTTTAAATACTTATCTTAGAAAAATAGGAAATTTACCAACTACAAATGATAAAGAAAACCTGCAAAAACATTATTATGATTTACTCATTTCAAATTCAAAAGAAGTAGCCATTTCTTATGTAAATTCAAGTGAGAGTAGTGTGTCAAGATTCTTAAAACAAGTCAAAATTGAAGTAAAAAATGAATATAGCGAGTTCAGTTATGCAGAGATATTATTTAAGCGTTCACTCTCTCCTATGAAAAAAGAAAAAGATATTATAGTAGAGTATTCTTTTAAAGATAAAAAAATATCTACAACAAGGCTTAAAACATTTTTAACATGTAAAAGAAAGTACTATTATAAATACATAAAACATATATATTCTCATGAAATACCAAAAGAGATGCCCAAAGAGTATGAGATAGGAAACCATGTCCATACCGCATTGGCACAACTTTATAAAAAACAAAACTCTTATACATCAGTAGAAGCATTAGAAAAAGATTTAAACAAAGAATTAGAAAATGCCAAAGGAGAGAGTGAACTTGATGATTACTTGATTTCAATGCAAAAAAAAAGATTAAAAAAATTTTGTGAACTTGAAGTCTCAAGGTTTAATGATGGCTGGAGTGTTCTTTCTTGTGAAGAGAGTTTTGAGTGTAATTTTGCTGGTGCTACGTTCATAGGAAATATTGATAGAGTCGATAAACGAAAAAATGAGATTTATGTACTTGATTATAAAACAGGTTCGTACCCACTCTATACTAAAAATAATTTTTTGGATGCACAAGATTTTCAGCTAGAGTTTTACTACTTACTCTCTGGGGGACTTGGTAATATTGTAGGCTGTGCTTTTTATGATCTCAAAGAATGTAAAATTGTAGATGAGCCTTTTTTAGAAGAAAAACTTGGAGTTTTAGAAGCTACTATCAAAAGATTACTCTCCCTAGAAGAGATAAATTTTGAAAAATGTGAAGATGTGAAGTCTTGTCTTTATTGTGAATATGCAACTATTTGTGAACGAAACTAATGTTTAAAAGTAATCTTGCGTATGAAGCCTCAGCTGGAAGTGGAAAAACATTTATGCTAGTGGTACGTTATCTTTCCCTTTTATTTAAAGGAGCAAACCCCTCGGAAATTCTAGCCTTAACATTTACAAACAAAGCAGCATCAGAGATGCAAGAAAGAGTCATCGAGACCTTAGAGGAGTTACCAGAGCGTGGAGAATTAAACGAAATTATAAAAGTGACAGAACTTTCTCGTGAGCATATTCTCTCAAAACAAGCTGAAATTTTAAATGACTTTTTAAATACTAAGACTAAGATAATGACGATAGATAAGTTCTTTACTCAAATTCTTAGAAAATTTTCCCTTTATGCTTCACTTATGCCAGATTTTTCAACATTTAACTCACAGCATGAACTTAAACTCTTATCTCATTTTCTAAAAGAGGTGAGTATCGCAGGGAAAAAAGATCTTTTAATTAAGCTTTCTCTTGAATCAAATAAAAAGTTAGAAAGTATTTTTCAACTCTTAGATAATTTTTATATAAAAAAATTTGAACTCTCTCATTTGAGTTTTGAAAAACAAAATTATGCAGTATATGAGTCAGATGCCCTAGATGCTTTAGCGAGTTTAAAAGATATAGTAGATAAATGTAAGGGAGCATCAGCGACTGTAAAAAAAGCGGTAGATGCTAAAGATTTTAATGCTCTTTTACAAAAAACATGGCTAGGGAGGGAAACGCTAGATTATAGAACATTTACTAAGTGTTACACTCATGAGATGGATACTTTTTTATATGCCATCCAAGAGGCTATGAAACAATACAACCGTGCAAAAGAACAAAACTTTTTTTATGCTTTGGGCGAATTAGTAGATATATATGAAAAATCAAAAAAAGCCTTATATATAGATGATAGTGAGCTTAGTTTTTCAGATGTAACGGCTCTTGTTCATTTTATCTTACGTGAAATTGATGATAGTGAATTTTTATATTTTAGACTTGATGCACAAATAGAACATATCTTACTCGATGAATTTCAAGATACAAGCATAGTACAGTATGAGATTTTAAAACCTTTGATAAATGAGATAACATCAAAAGATGGAATCTTTGAAAATGGAAGTTTCTTTTTTGTTGGAGATGTAAAGCAGTCTATTTATCGGTTTCGTGGTGGAGTTTCGGCACTTTTTGATTCTGTTAGAGTTGAACAAGAAACAGAGGTAGACCAACTTCTTACTAATTACCGTTCGCAAAAAGAAGTTATAGAGTTTGTGAATGATACATTTAAATCTAGCATGAAAAACTATTCTCCCCAAAAAACACGCTCTAACGCTAATGGTGGTTACGTAAGTATACTTCAAAACGATGACTTATTAAATGAAGCGGTACTTCAAGTTAAAGAATTAGTTTTACTTGGGGCAAATATAAATAATATCGCTATTCTTTGTTCAACAAATGGTGATGGTGAGCTTATTAAGAAAAGTCTTATAGAAGAAGGATTTGAAGTTGTAACGGAGACTACTACTAAGCTTATCAACCAAAAAAGTGTTCGGGCTGTATTGGAGTATTTAAAATATTTGTATTTTAATGAGGATATATATAGATACAATTTTTTTGCACTCATCCATCAAGACTTAGCAAAAATCCATAGAGTGAATGTATCGAAGGTAAAACTCTTTGATCTGATTAAAAAAGTGATACAAGAGTATGGACTTTTTAGTGATGATTTTCATCTTATCCGTTTTTTGCATTTAGTCGAATCTTATCAAGATATAGAGGCTTTGTTGTTTGAGTATGAAAGACTAAGTGCCGAGGCTGCTGATAGTGATTTAAGTGGTGTCAGAGTGCTTACTGTACATAAATCTAAAGGTTTAGAGTATCAGCATGTTATCGTTATGGATAGGCTAAAAAAATCTCCCCCTTCAAGGGATAGCATCATTTATGATTATGATGGTATTCATCTTCAAAATGTTTATTTAAGAACAAAAGGGAGAGATGCTATTGATAAGATTTACGCTGATGCTCTTGAAAAAGAAAAAGTACTAGTGATCGAAGATAAGCTTAATGCTCTTTATGTTGCTTTTACGAGGGCAAGAGATAATTTATTTATCATTAAAAAAGAAAAAGATTCGAGTTTTGACATTTTAAACTTAGAGAGTTCATCCAGAGGAGCACTTATCTGCGAGAATAGTCCAGCAGCAAAACAAGAATCATTTATAAAACTTGAATTTGAAGACATTTACTATGGAACTCAAAGCGATCTTTTAAAGCTAGAAACCGAAGTCCCAGAAGATTTGTCAGCTATAAACTTTGGTCTTGCTATGCACTATATGCTTGAAATGCTAGGTAAATTTGAGATAAGCTATATTGAAAATGCAAAAAATATGATGCTTAATAAATACGCTTATATTTTACAAGACTCAGAGACTCAAGAAATTGTAAACAGAGTGATTTCTCTTATAAATATGCAAGAGTTTCAAAAGCTAATTGATGGAGAATGTTATAAAGAAAAAGCTATAAGATATAAAAATAATTTACGATATATTGATTTACTAGTAAAAAAAGATGATAAATATATTATCATTGATTATAAAAGTTCTATGGCTTACTCTTCACATCATTTAAAACAGGTTCGTTACTACATAGAAGCAGTCAAAAAGATAGTAGGTAAAGATGTAGAGGGCTATTTATGTTACTTGTTAGATGATGGGGTAAAACTATCGAAGGTATAATATCCTCATTTTCTAATGCGGTTAGCATTCTTCTTGTTCCATAATATGGAAATTCTGAATATATATCCTTAACCATATTCAAGAGTTTAATATCTGCATCACTCCTGAACTTTTGTACAGGTAAATAATACAATGATGACTTGCTGATATTTAATAACTTGCATTGTTTTTCTAGGGAAATATAATCAGTTTTTAATAACTAAACTCAGAATACTTGGCAATAATAAAAGATTTAAAAAAAGACAGAAAATAATCATAACAATGCTAAATAATCCAAAATTAAATAAAACAACTAGGTCTGAAATAAGAAAAACAGCGAATGTACTACATAATAATATTGTTATAATAACAATTGGTTTTACCGATAAGCTTAATGTTTTTTCTAATCTCTTAGGCATATCTTTAAATCGCTCAAAATGATACAATAGATGAATGCTGCTATCAACAGCCAAGCCTAAACAAATACTTGCAATTAAAACTGTTGAAAAATCAAATGATTTACCCAAAAGAATAATTAATGAGCTTGTGAATACAATAGGAACAATATTGACAAATAAACTGATAAAACCATATTTTATTCCAAAGATTATTGATAAAATAAAAGCAATAATAAATATTGTGATAAGAATACTTTTAACTTGCGTATCTAAAATATATTTACTTAAATAATAAAAATAAGTACTACTTCCTAAAAATTTAACTTCTCCATCAAAATGACTATTTACATCCTTTTTTATGTCTTTAAGTAGATTTTCTAACTCCTGTGTATTTAAATTTTTTGTAAAAATATCAATTCTAGCTTTTTTATAATCAAAGGTTAAAAAGGGAGCTAACACATCATTATCAACATCATTTCGTGAAAACTCTAAAAATAAAAGCTCTTGTGCTAATTCATCATCATTTTTTGGAAAATCATCCTCCCCTTTAGTAAATGCTTTATGTACAATATGGATAGAATCAAGGTAGGAATAGACTTTTTTAACATTTAAATGATTACGTATTTTGTTATTTAATTTTTTCATATTTTCTAATACACTCAATTCTTTAAAAAAATCATGGCTCTTGGCTTCTAAAATTACTTCAATTTTTCCTGTACCAAATAAATGATTATCAACAAATTCAAAATCTTTATAAATTTTGCTATCTTTAAAAAAGAACACATCTAAAAAATTTGTTTCTATTTTTATAAAAAACAAGCTTGTACTTGTTAAAAAAAGAGCAATTATGGAGAAAAAAGTGATTTTATTTTTATATTTACTTATATAAAGTGTTATTTTTTGAATTTGTACATTATAAGATTTTAAAGAATTATTCTCACTTTTAATCAGTGCTGATTCAAATAAATAAATCAATATCCATGAGCTTGAAACTATGACAACAAACACCACTAAAATTGATACAAATGAACTAATACCTAGGTGTATAAGAGGTACTAATTCGCTAAAATAAAAAGATCCAAATCCAATAGCTGTAGTTATGCTTGTTAAAAAACAAGGTTTCCATGTAGATTTCATTAAAAGTTTAAAATTAGTATAATTATTTTCGCTATATAGCCACTGTCTAATGCTTAAAATATGTATAACATCAGAAATCGCAACAATAGAGATGAGGACAGGTAAAACCAAGCCTATTATACTCATGGGGTAGCCAAGAATATTTTGAATAGCCAAAGTACTAATAAGGGCAAGGAAAGCAACAAGCATAATAATAAAAACTTTGACCATTGATTTATAAATAATTACAATTATAATAAACAATATAAAAATTGCACTCACAAGTAAGAGTTTTAAATTTTCATAGTTACGCTCATTAAGTTCATTTAATAATTTTTCTTCCCCAACTATACGGTAGCTTTTAAAAGAGGGGTAGCTATTTAAAATTTCTTTAATACTAGATATAAGTTCTTGTCTTTGAAGATCATTATTTATTGTAGTTTCATATTTTAAATCTAAAGATAAAAGAAATATTTGTTGAGTTTCATCAAGGTATCCATTCATATAAATAGAATCTAAAAAATCTTTTTTATAAGATTGTATACTCAATAATTGTTTCTTTATTGCCTCATCATAACTCAAAATATATAATCCCTCTTCATTAATAACCGTAGTTTGAGTTAGAGGAGAGTTAATTTTATCTATAACAGGAATCTTTGATAGATCTTTTTGAAGTAATCTTAGACTACTAAGTATATTTTGATTAAAAAATGATTTTTTTTCTAAGCTAATTGTAATGAGTAAATTATCAGATAAAGAAAATTCTTTCTTATTATTTTCATAATTGATTTCAATTTCATTACCTTCTTCTAGCCAAGAATCATTATCAAAAGTGATTTTCATAGCTATTGGAAGCACTAAGGCTATAAAAAAAACTAAGATTATTTGATATGAAATTCTTAAAATTGGTATCTAACTCCAGTTAACAAACCAAAAGAAGACTCGCTCTCATACGATGCCCCTTCATTATCAGTATCTCCAAGAGTATCATCAGAATAATATTCAATATAATTCAAACCTACGGTAAAAGCAAGATCTTCAAAAAAAGTTTTTTCATAATAAGTAAGTATCCCAATACCATTACCAAGAATTCCTCCAGCTAGTCCCCATTTACTAGTCGAGTATTCTCTAAGTAAACTAAAAGTGGGATATATTTCTAATTCTTCTTCTTCAAGTGAACCATTTTCTTTACTTAAGTCAAATCCCTCTTTAGCACTCCCGCTATAAATATCTTTTAAAAAATATAAACCAAATTTTAATTTCCAATTTTCCCATTTTACATCAGCCCCAATAGCAGCAATATATGAATCTATAGGTACCCAAAGTTTATTATTATTCTTATTTTTTACCCAATTAAAATATTTATTATATTCACTAGAATATCTATTACTAATCTCTTTAGCAGTTGTATTATTAAGATAAAAGCCTTCAAGCTCAGTCTCTTTTTTATATTTTGATAACTCAAATAGATAGGTCCAATTATCATTAGGAATTGCAATTTCAAATCCTATAAGATTGTTTTTAGAGTATCCATTTCCACCTTCTACATAATATTTAGTTGAATCGAGTGCAAGTTTGTTCTGCTCCATAGGAAAATTGCTATCGTAACCTTTAAAATAAGTAAATCCTACAATTCCCCAATCAGGATAAAACATTAAACGTGCACCAAATTGATGTTCATCACTCCCTTTTGGTCGTCTATCAATATCAGAAAAACTATCATTTCCTTTATAATAAGTTTCATCTGAAGAAAACTCTTCGTCAAGAACTGCATCAGAGGTGATTTCAGGAAAAAAATATCCTTCAAAAGTAACACGATTATTAGGATAATAACTTAATGATAGATGTCTTTGAGATAAAGTACCTATCACTTTACTAAATGTGCTTCCCGTTGAACTCATATTTAATGGCATTGCAAAATTATTAGGGGAAAACGGTTCAAACTGACCCCATACAATCTTTTTCTTTCCAGCAGATAAAGAAAAATATTCCCCTATATCAGCTTTAAAGTATGCATCAACTAAACGAATCTGATCTTTATTGTATTTTGCAATTCTTTTATCAGGTTGAATAACAGAAGAATAATTATTCACTTTTTTTTGAAGTATTTTGATTCTTATAGATTCAGCAATTCCTGATAAATTTAAATGTAGCCAATCATTATAAGTATATTTAAGACCTAATTCAGCATAAGCATAGGATCTTTTAGATTCATCTGTTCCTTGATTTTGTCCATATCCTAAACCTCCAGATACATTTTTAGTGAGAAATTCATAAAATTTACTTTCTTTATTCTCTTTTTTTTGAACTTTTTCAATCTTGATTGCATCAAAGTCCACTAATCCTTTAACATCAAAACTATTTTCTCCATAAACTAGGTAAGGAAAGGTTATAATAATTAATACGTTTTTTAGTTTCATAAGTTGCCTTTTTAAATTTTTAAATTTTTAATCCCAAATTTACTATCTGGAATTTCACTATTTAAAATAATATTAGAAATAGTGAGGTCTGTTTGCGTATTTTTTTGTACATTATCCATTATAGAATAAGTAACAACATATAAAGAATCAATTTTTTTAACTTTTTTATTTGTTAAAACTTTTAATTTTTTATTATTTTTATCATAAAAAGTTATTCTTAAAGGAACAAACAATTTTTTATTAATAATAATTTCCATTTTAGAATATATATCACTTATGTCTTTTGGAATAGCTCTTATAAAAAAATACTTCTCCGTTTCATCTATGAGAGTGAATCTATCTTTTGAAAGTTCTCTTCCTGCAATATCAGAATAGGAAAAATCGGAACCCATAAAACTATCATGTTGATTTTCAGATTTGATTAGTTTAATTAGTCTGAATGCTGGTAAATAAATCCATTGTGTATTATCTTCATTTTTTTTTGAATAAGTAAGTAGTGATGTGTTTTTTATATTACTTGGAATATAAAATCGTATTAAACTTTTTGTTTCGTTTCCTACTTTTTTTCGCCAATTGTTAAAATATCTTTTTCTAATACTATCTTCTAATTTTATCTGCATTAAAATATTAGATTTTAAGGTGAGATAAGTATTTAAATTATCATCTGATTTTTTCATAATTTCATAGGCAGTCAAATCATTTGACAGTAATATTTCTGTAAAAAATAAAAAAATAAATAATAATTTTTTAATATTGGTTTGCATACTTATTTCCTTTATTAGATTAAATTCTACTAAAGAAATAATTAATTACATATAAAATACTTATCTTTTACACATAGATTCCAATAAATCTAGGATCTAATGAACAAAACTACTCAATATTAAGAGAGGCCTTAACAAAAGAAAGTATTACTGGATTTGGAGTTTGTAAGCGTGAAGTAAATTCTGGGTGAAACTGTACACCTAGAAACCATGGATGACCTTTTATCTCAACAGTCTCAATAAGTCCATTGGATTCACCCGTAACAATCATACCTGCTTTTTCAAGCTCTTTACGATACTCAGGGTTAGCTTCATAGCGGTGACGATGTCTTTCATGAATTGTTGTAGCACCATTATATGCCTTACGAAGAAGTGAACCCTCTTTTGTATCACAAGAGTATTCTCCAAGACGAAGCGTTCCACCCATTGGTGATTGGTGTGTTCTTAGTTGAGTTCCACCTGATTGGTCAAGAAAATTGTCGATGAGATAAACCATAGGATGAGCTGTTTGTTCATCAAATTCTATAGAGTTTGCTCCCTCAAGATTAAGAACATTTCTTGCATATTCAACAAGTGAGAGTTGCATACCAAGACAGATACCAAGATAAGGCACTTTATTTACACGAGCGTATTCTATGGCTAAGATTTTCCCCTCTATTCCACGGTTACCAAATCCTCCAGCAACTAAGACAGAGTCACAGTCTCCAAGAAGTGTTTGCGCTCCTTTTTCTTCAAGCTCTTCAGAATCTATCCAGTTAATTTCAACTCTTGTATCTAGGTGTGCTCCACAATGGATAAGAGACTCTGTTAAAGATTTATAAGCTTCTTTGAGTTCAAGGTATTTTCCAACAAAACCAACTATTGTTTTATCTTTAGGTTGTACTATCTTTTTGACTAAAGTATCCCATGCTTCCATATCGGGATCTAGTTCACCGAGGTCTAACTCTTTGGCAATTGGTTTTAAAATATGTTGTCTTAAAAATGTAACGGGTATATCATAAATAGTTTTGGCATCAAGAGCTTCTATCACACAATCTGGATGAACATCACAACTCATCGCAAGTTTTTTCTTAAATGTCTTAGGAAGAGGGTTCTCACTTCTTGCAATAATCATCTGTGGAGTAATCCCAATACGGCGAAGTTCTTGAACAGAATGTTGTGTAGGTTTAGACTTTAATTCCCCTGCTGCTTTGATATAAGGGATAAGCGTTACATGAATAAAAAATGTTCCAGCTACTTCATCATCGTGTTTCATTTGACGGATTGCCTCCATAAAAGGAAGCCCCTCAATATCTCCAACGGTTCCCCCTAGTTCCACAATTAAAATTTCGTGACCTTTTCCAGCTTTTTTGATACGCTTTACAATCTCACCAACAATATGAGGAATAACTTGAATAGTTTGCCCAAGGTATCCACCAGCACGCTCTCTCTCGATTACAGAAGAGTATACTTGACCTGTAGTGAAGTTAGAAGATTTTAAGTAAGAACTATCTAAAAATCTTTCATAATTACCTATGTCTAAATCTGTTTCTGCCCCATCTTTAGTAACAAAAACTTCTCCATGTTCTAGCGGACTCATTGTCCCAGGATCAACATTAATATAGGGATCGATTTTTAACATACCCACTTTTTTGTTAGAGTGTTTAAGTAAAGTACCAACACTAGCAGCTGTAATCCCTTTTCCAAGAGAGCTTAAAACTCCACCGGTAACAAAAATGTATTTAGTCATGTATCGCTCCAAAATCTTAATAATCACGCGATTATAGTACATAAGCACTTAAAATCTGTTATAATAACTAGAAAAATTAAAAGAGAATCATGGAAAATGTAATCTTATATGTAGTCGTAGCTTTAGCTATATCAATAATTCTAAATATTTTTTTAAAAAAAATTAGTGTATCACAAATCATAGGTTATATCATAACTGGTACAATTCTTGTTTACATTTTTGACCTAAGACATTTAGCAGATTCTCATGTTTTAGAGATGATAGGTGAGTTTGGTATAGTATTTTTGATGTTCACTATAGGTTTAGAAATCTCTTTATCCAGAATGGGTAGTATGAAAAAAGAGATTTTTGGAAATGGCTTGATGCAGGTTTCTTTTACGGCTATTTTGGTATATTTTATCATTTATTATGGTTTTGATTTTGGTGTTAAAACCTCCCTTATAATTGCCTTAGCCTTTTCACTATCTTCTACGGCAGTTGTTCTCTCTTATCTTAAAAGTTCAAAAGAAATATATACCCCTTATGGACAAAAAGCAACAGGTATTTTGATTTTTCAAGACATTGCAGTTATTCCTATTTTAATATTAATTGGTTTTTTTATTACTGAGGGTAATGAGAGTTTAGTTACGATTGTAAGTGATACCATACTAAGTGCCTTATTTGTACTTGCAATATTATTTATTGTAGGAAAAAGGCTTATGACTTGGTTGCTGCACTTCTCAGCTAGTTCAGAACTTGATGAGCTTTTTATGGGTTCAGTTTTACTCATAGTTATCTCAGCCTCGATACTAGGTCACTACATGGGGTTTACGTATTCTTTAGGTGCATTTGTAGCAGGGATGATTATTGCCGAAACAAAATACCATCATAAGGTAGAATCAGATATAGCACCATTTAAAGATTTACTCTTAGGTACATTTTTTGTAACCGTTGGTATGAAAGTAGATTTAGCTATTTTTATAGATAAATTTTTTATAATTATTGCTGTATTTATTGCCATCGTTATTTTAAAAAGTACTATTATGTATCTGCTACTTAGAATCTCTTCAACGCACAACGCATCAATAAAAGCATCTTTAGCATTGTCCCAAGTTGGAGAATTTTCTTTTGTAATTTTTGCACTTGCTGGAATGGGCGGACTTTTAGAACAAGAACTTGCTCAACTTTTGGTTTTGATAGTGATTTTTTCTATGATGCTTACACCGTTTTTTATCTCTCATATAGGTAAAATCGCGGCTTATTTAACCAAGGAGATAGATGAGGTAGAAAATATGTCAGCATTAAAAACAAGAGAAGGACATGTTATCGTTTGTGGTTATAGTGTAGTTGGCAAGTTTGTTACTCGTCATTTGGATGAACTCGACGCACCCTATATTGTTATAGATAATTCTAATAAACATGTACAAGAAGCTTTAAATAGGGGAATAGAAGCTTACTTAGGTGATGCTTCAAAATCTTCTATTCTTGATGCAATCCATGTTGAAAAAGCCTCTTCTGTTATTGTAACACTTGATAACATAGATAAAAAAAGGCTTATATGTGAGGCTATTATAAAACATACCAAAGATGTAAACTTGATAGTAAAAGTAGTTTCATTAGAAGAAAAAGAAGCCTTAAAAGACTTAGATATAGATGTAGTTGTTGATGGAAAACTAGAAGTTGCTAGAGTATTAGTAGAGCGTATGATAACTTGTCAGCTCAACTATTAAGGTCAGTGGTGATTTGAGATGTGTATTTTTTCTAAATTTCTAGCTATACTATGATAAATATTCAAATGCGGAGAATTTACACTATATAAGAGAGGTCTATATTTTAAATAGTTTTTCCACACTTTTTTGCTCTGAACTTCTCGTCCTAATTTATATAGCTCAAAGCTAACGGATGCATTAATAAAGCCTTTGAGAAGTTTAATCTCCTTATCATTTTCAAATCTTCTAGGAAACCAAATCTCTTCAAGTGCTTCATGCGCATCATAAAAACGTTTTTCCTCTAAGCAAAGTATAAATTCATTAAGTTTATCATTATATTCCATTATCTACATCCTTAGTATTAAATAGCTTCTTCGGATTTTAGAGCTTCTTTTATAAACTATAAAACCCAGACAGAAAAGTTTTTATTTTTAATCTTACCTTGAGAGAGTTTTTTATGGGCTTCATTTATAAACTCTCTTTGTATAGCGACATAAGCTTGTCTATCATAAATATCAATCTTAGCAATTAACGAGCCTTTGAGACCTCCATCAGCAGTTAAGGCACCAAGTATATCACCAGCACGAAGCTTGTCTTTTTTACCACCCTCTATTACAAGGGTAACAAATTGGGGTTTCATCTCAAAAGCATTATTAGTTTTTAAATCATCTAAATTATCAAATATTCTCTTCTCATCCCTATAATCAAGCACATCTTCTATCTCTGTTTCTTTATAAAAACTTATCGCTATACCATCCGCACCTGCACGACCTGTTCGTCCAATACGATGAGTATATGTTTCTTGAGTATAGGGTAAGTCAAAATTAACAACCATAGAAAGCTCTTTTATATCTAAGCCCCGTGCTGCTACATCTGTTGCTATTAAAACAGGACATGACTTGTTCGCAAACTGAACTAAAACATCATTTCTTTCATACTGTTCTAAATCTCCATGAATTGCAAGTGCATCAATCTTATTTTTTGTTAAATTTTCAGCTAATTCTTTAGCTGCGACTTTAGTATTTGTAAAAACTATGATATTTTCAGGTTTAAAAGTAGAAAATACTTTTATCAAAGCATTGTTTTTTTCACTCTCTTGTGTTTCATAAAAATACTCTTGGATTTTGTTTTGAACTTCTGTTGAAACTGTTTTGATGCTTAGAGCATTATTTTGAATCCTATCACTTATAAAAGTTATCTCGTTTGTATAGGTTGCAGAAAAAAGTAAGGTTTGTCTTGCCTTTGGAGCATATTCTAAAACCTTATCAATCTCTTCAATAAAGCCCATATCTAACATTCTATCAGCTTCATCAAGAACCAAAGTTTCTAAGTCTTTAAAAGAAAGTGTTTCTTTCTTTAGATGCTTTAAAATTCTCCCCGGAGTTCCAACAACTATATGCGCACCATGACGAAGTGATCCTAGTTGAGGTCCAAAAGCTGCCCCACCACAAAGTGTAAGGATTTTTATATTATGAGCAAATTTAGCGATAACACGAAGCTCTTTTGATACTTGATCGGCTAACTCACGAGTAGGGCAAAGGACAAGTGCTTGAACACGAAATTTTTTTACTTGAAGCTTGTGAAGTAAGCCTATTCCAAAAGCTGCCGTTTTACCACTTCCTGTTTTTGCTTGGGCTATAACATCTTTATTATCTAAAATCAAAGGAAGAGTTTGGGCTTGAACGGGGGTCATCTCTAAGTAGCCAATCTTGTCTAAATTTTGAATCATAGCCTCACAAAGTGAAAGTGTTGAAAATTTATTTGACATTAGTAAATCTCCTTTACACGACCAACTTCACCACTCATTAGTCTTACCTTAATACCATGGGGATGAGAAGGTGATGCAGTTAAAATATCACGAACTATCCCATCTGTCAATAAACCACTAGATTGATTTTGTTTAAGTACTATTGCTACTGATGCACCACTCTTTATATTTTTTCTGACTTGTCCATTCATTACGTATCCTTGTAAATTAACTTATTTTTTCATCTTAATAAGACATGATTCAACTAAAGATATTTTATTCTTCTCTAATTTAATAAGTAGATAATCTATATTCCTTGTTTTTGGGTCTATTTCAAGTATAAATCATAAATAGATTATAACAAATATTTTGATATAATTTAGATATGAAATATTTACTCATTGCATTTATAGCATTATATTTAAACGATTTATCTGCCAAAGAAGAGATTAAAAACGATTGGATATTTGATAGAGTCAATCTTTATTCTGAAAATGATAAATATTTTGGAACTGATGATGGCTACTCAACTGGTAACCAAATAACAGCTCTTTATCATATTTCAAAAGAAGATTATGCTTTATTTGATTTACTAGGATACAAAGATAAAAAAACTTATTCTTATATAACTTTTTCTGTAACAAATCAAATTTTTACTCCAACAGATTTTAATACATCAACCTTAATTACTGATGATAGACCTTATGCTGGATGGAGTTATATAGAGACCTCTATTCATAAAACAATAAATAATGAACTCCGATCTTTATCCTTAAAAATTGGTCTAGTTGGTTCACTTTCAGGTTCACAACAAATACAAAATGAATTTCATAGACTTATAGGTGCAAAAACTTCTAAAGGCTGGAAAAATCAATTAAATGATGAGCTAGGAATAAACCTAAAATACACTCAAAAGTGGAGATATTATTCAAAAATTTCTAATAATTTTCAAAGCGCTCTCGTTCCATTTGTGTCCGCTGAATTTGGAAATATTGCTATAAACACGACAAGTGGACTTATGGCAAGGATTGGTTGGAATATTCCTAAAGATTATGCTCTTTCTTCAATAGACTTAGGAGCTGATCCTAGCATTCCGGTATATGGTGAATTTAAAAATATGAAACTTAAACCATGGAGTTTATCTTTTAACGTTACAGTAGCAGCATCAGCAATTGCGAGAGATATTTTTTTAGATGGGAATACCTTCTCTCATTCACAGTCTGTTGATAAAAAACATTTAGTACTTCATTATGGTCTTGGCTTCACCCTAAGATATCACAATATAGTAGTAGATGTGATGGAAATTCAAACTTCAAAACAGTTTAAACTCCAAGAGAAGAAGCATGGTGTAGGGAGTATCATAGTTTCTTACCTCTTTTAGACGAGAAGTAGTTTAAGGATGAATAACACTCAAAAATTCTTCGCCAAACTCCTCAAATTTCTTCTCTCCAACTCCATTGACTTCAAGCATACTAGCCTTATCAAATGGTTTTTCATTTGCAAGATGTTTGAGCGTTTTATCTCCGAAAATTATGTAGGCTGGAACACCTTTTTCACTGGCAAGTAAGGCTCGTTTTTTTCGTAACTCTTCAAAAAGTTCTTCATCATAATCAAAATCTTCTTTTTGTTTAATCTTTTTAACTTTTTTATCCACATCAAGGCGAGATGATTTTATATCTACTTCTAAAAGAGATTTTAAAACTTTAACGGCTTTATCTGTAAGTTTTAAAGCAGAGTACTCACCAATATTTATGATGCTAAGTTCAAGTAGCCTCTCTAAAACTATAAACCATTCTTTTTTACTTAAATCTGTCCCAATCCCATACATAGATAAATTATCAGCACCATTACTTAGAAGCTTTTGTTCTTTAGATCCACGTAAAATATCAATGATATAGTTTTTTCCAAAAGTTTGATTTGTTTTATATACTGCACTTAAAATCATTTGTGATTCTTTAGTAATATCTTGTCTCTTAGAGTCGGTATCTAAACAGTTATCACATCTATCTTTACAGGGGTCAAGACTATCGTTAAAGTATTGAGCCAACTGTTTATGGAAACAAATTTCACTTGTGGAGTATTTATAGATTGAATCAATCTTTTTCTCGAGATGTTCACGATATTGAAGATTCTCAATGTTGTGCAAAAATTGCTTTTGCATCACCATATCAGCAGCATTAAAAAGAAGTAAAACCTCACTATCCTCACCATCTCTCCCAGCACGACCAATCTCTTGATAGTAATTTTCTTGCGATTTTGGCAAAGACATATGCACTACAAAACGAATATCACTTTTATCTATCCCCATTCCAAAAGCGATTGTAGCTACCATGATATTTACCTTGTCATTGACAAATATTTTAAAGTTTTGCTCTCGTACATGGTTTGGAATTCCTGCATGGTACGGAAGTGATGTAAAACCTTTAGTGTTTAAAAATGCACTCAACTCTTCTGTTTTTTTCCTTGAACTTACATAAATAATACCACTCTCACCTTTGTGGCGTGATAAAAAGTTTTGGAGTTGAGGATAACCATTTTTGATACGTCTCTCAGATGAGATAAAAAGATTTTTACGGAAAATTTTTCCTCTAAGTAAAAGAGGTTTTTTTAATCTTAATTCATCCATAATATCTTGGGTTACATTATCTGTAGAGGTAGCTGTAAAAGCACAAATATTTGTATTTGGAAAATTGTGTTTTAAATTTCCTAAGGCACGATAATCATCACGAAATTCATGTCCCCATTGAGAGATACAATGTGCCTCATCAATGACAAAAAAGTTTATATCTAAAGTGTTTAGTAAGTCATAAGTCCATTGTGTATTTAAGCGTTCAGGGGAAAGGTAGAGAAATTTTAAGCGTTTGATTCGCAAGAGGTAAAGTATCTCTTGTATCTCATCTTGACTTTGAGCAGATGAAATCATCTCCGCTTGAATATTTTGAGCTTTAAGGGATGCAACCTGATCTTGCATTAAGGCTATAAGAGGGGAGATAACTATACTCACTCCCTCTTTTATGAGAGTAGGAAGTTGAAATACAAGAGATTTTCCACCCCCAGTTGGTAAAATCATAAGCAGGTCTCGTCCACTAAGTATGGCATCAACACCCTCTTCTTGAAGCTCTCTAAAGCTATTATGACCAAAGTTATCTTTTAATACTTGAAGTTTATTGTTTGAGTTGATGTATTTCATCCTATAAAGCTATGCTCTCTTGTTAGTAATGCTCCAAAGAGTTTGTTACTTGTATTTGTAAGTTATAAACTGTTGCTATTTTTTAGCTATTATTATAGCAAAAATATAAGTGAGATTTATCCATTTAAGATTCTTTTCTTTTTAGATCCTATCTTTAATACTATTAATTAGCATATATTACTTGCGATTAGGAATACAATTTATGATAAAAAACTCAAAAGATTTATTGCTAAGATCAAAGGAAATAAATCTCGTTGAAATATCGTTTTATTTTCTCAGTCCATTATATAATCACATAAACTGTTAAAATATTTATGCTATAGGACATGATTTATTAACTCTTCTTTTAGTTCATTTTCTAAGTTCTTGCAAGGAATATATGGCTTTGTCAAAATTACTCCTATTTAATTATTTCACTCTAGCCAAAAAACTCTAAAGTCTCATAAGCTGTATTTCTTCTTGCTGGTATTTCTCCTATATCTTGTATGAGATGTATCATCTCCTCTTTTGCCATGCTATAGGCTGCTCCTGCTGAACTTACTACATTTTCTTCCATCATTGTTGAGCCTAAATCATTCGCCCCAAATTGGAGTGCCATTTGACCGATGTATGGACCTTGTGTTACCCATGAACTTTGAATATTTGGCACATTATCAAGGTAGAGTCTTGCTACTGCTAAAAGTCTTAGGTAACGATTTGAAGATGGTTTTTCCATATCTGGAATTTGTGCTAAAAGTTGTGTATTTTTGCCTTGAAAACTCCACATGATAAAGGCACGAAAACCACCTGTTTGATCTTGAAGATTTCGTATCATCTCAAAGTGATCGACTATATCTTCATCACTCTCAACAGTTCCGTACATCATCGTTGCTGTGGACATTATGTCAAGCTTATGTGCTTGTCTATGTACATCTACCCAAACCTTTGCGTCAATCTTTTTAGGAGCGATAATATCACGAACCTTATCTGATAATATTTCAGCACCAGCACCAGGGATTGAAGCTAAACCTTTAGCTTTTAGCCGAGTAAGTACTTCAACAATTGTAATACGAGAGACCTTAGCGATAAAATCTAACTCTATGGAAGAAAAACCATGAATTGTAATACTAGGATATTTAGTATGAATATGTTCTACTAAATCTTCATACCATGCTATTTTTAACTTTGGATGTACCCCACCTTGAAAAAGGATTTGCGTTCCACCAATTTCCAAAAGTTCATCTATCTTTGCATCAATCTCATCAAATGTAAGAATATAGGCATCCGCATCTTTTTCATGTCTATAAAATGCACAAAATTTACAATCAACCCAACAAATATTTGTATAGTTTATATTTCTATCAATTACAAAAGTAGTGATACCCTTAGGATGTAACTCTTTTTTTCTAGCACTTGCCATTTTTCCAAGAGTATTTAAGTCAGCATTTTTGATTAAATCAAGGGCTTCTTGTTTACTTAATCTTTTTTTCATTGTCTAACTTTTGTAGATTTATTTAACTTCATTTCCAACCTTCATTTCTTGGATTTATACTTCGTTTTTTGAAAAATTTAAGATAAATAACATATATAAAAAGTAATGCAAAAAGCACTCCTACTACAACTTGAACCCATGCACTTATGTTAAGTGATTTATTGACTATCTTTTGATGTGTTTTGTTATCTATATTTATTTGAGCCATATCTGCGATATGTGTCAAAGCAGATATTGCAAGATTTCCTTTTGGAATATCTTTATGACAAGAAAAACACACACCACTCCGATCAAGCTTATCTCTTTGTTCTTTAGAGAGTGGTCCTGAGAGTTTCCAGTGATGTCCAACTGTTTGCAGTTGCGTTCCATTTTCATCTAAAAATTTAGAATAATCATAATGCAAGTTAGCAATAGCGGGCATCTGTTCATCTACGATACTTGGCAATATTTTCCCCCTAGCGGTCATAATATCTATAATAGTAGTTTGAGATGGGGCTTGAGTGCTTTTGCTTCCACCTATCCCCATACCCATTGCTTTAAGGCTTACATGACAAGACTCACAACTTCTTCCCTCTTTACTAATAGTGTGAGGTTGAATAGGTGCCATATCTATAGCATTTTGACCCTCTTCCCCTGCTCCCTCAACATTAGGAATTTTATAAATATGGTTTTTTAAAAGTGCCTTTCCATCTTTACCGATAACCGTAATAGTTGTTTGACACCCTGGAACAGTTGGGGAGATTCTACCCTCACCATTTTGTGCAAGAGGTGGATCTTCCCAACGCATAAAACTTCTTGTCTCCGTTACAGCTCCATCTACAAGGTACTTACGCATATCTTTCATCCCACCTGTACGACCATGAATATCATGATCATGAGAAGCTTTTAAGTAGTCTGGATTTTGTTTTCCCTGTGAATAATCTATTTTCACATGACAACCATAGCATTGAGGAGCCCATGAAGCATGGCAGGTATAACACTCTAGTTTTTCAGTATGAGTGCTAATACTATCCATCGCTAAAAGACCTTTAGCGGAGAGTTTTTTCGTTTCTTTTAACTTTTTGAGAGGTGTTAATGTTATATCTTTTCCTGATGCAAGATGCACTATAATATCTGTCCCATCTTTTACTACATGTGTGTAAGGATTTCCACGAGCCGTGATAAGGTAGCCATCTCGAGGCTTACTTACACTTCCCATTTTAAGATATTGGGCCACACTTGATGCTAGACCTCGTGCTTCACCTGTAGCTTGAGTAGTGTTAAACTCATCTCCAAAACCTAGAGGCAATTCCCAGGGATACATTTTAGTAGTTCCATGACAATCTTGACACTCTATCTCAACTGCCGCAGCATTTGCACCCCCTAAGAAACCATCACCGTGCATATCATTAGAGGTGTGACAATCTTGACATAACATCCCCTTTTGAAAGTGAATATCTTCTTGCATGTGCATATATCGTTTTGTGTGAAGTTTTGGTTGTGCATTTCCCTCATCATCATAAGGAGAATTATATGCTTTTTCCATTAAACCTTGATACGAAACACCTATGCGTTTTCCACGATTATGACAAGTTGAGCATGTCTCAACAGGGATACCTGAGTATTGAACATCATGAACCTTAACTTTCACATCCCTAGTAGACTGGATAGAATGCACCAAAAGGTGACCTCTTTCTTTTTTATTAATCGCCTTATCATTACCCTCGTAATAGCCTTCATTTGAGTAAGGTATATGACAAGCCGCACAGCCTATACCTCTAAAATCACCACGCTTTTGACGACCCTTAGAACCTGTATGACAACGCAAACACTCTTGACGAAGGTAAGTATAAACTGCTAATGATGGGTCTTTTTGTACCTCATCTGCGGTTGGTGCAGGAGCGAGTTCTTTCATCTCACTTGGAAATGCTTGAGGTTCCATCAATGCAAGTTTTGACATATATTTTTGATATTTTTTTGTGCCTAAGCGTTTGTGTGGATCAGAAGGGTTTGAAGTTTTATAGTTTCCTATATCATGCTTATAGCCATTTTTTCCGCCAAAACTCCATAATGCTCCTTGAATTTTTCCCTGTTCCGTCATCATGAGAGAATTCATTTGAGCATCTACTTGTTCTTGATGACACATTCCGCAGGTATTTTTGTTAATCCATGTACTTCCGGGTGCTGGGTAGTACTCTTTTGGACCTTTGTTTTTTTTAAAATAGGCTACTGTTCCATTGTGAGCGTACTCTTTACTTTTTTGTTTTGGATTACCACCATGGCAAACTATGCAGTCATTGCCTTTATGTCCAGCATCCTCAGCAACTTTCATAATAGCCTGCATCATTCCTGAACTTCCATGTCGAATATGTTCTATTCCCTTATGACAAACTATACATTGGTTTGCGGAAAAAAGATAAGAACTTAAAAGGAAAAAAAATAAAGCTATTTTCATTATTTACTCTGTTTTTAAGCTATTTATTGCATCAAGGTTTTTAGAGATAGCATCAAGAACACCATTTATAAACTTAGGAGACTGTTCTGTTCCAAAAGCCTTTGTAATTTCTACGGCTTCATTGATGATTACAGCCGAATCTAAATCACCAAAAATGATTTCATAACTTGCAAGTCTAAGAGTAGCTCTCTCTATCGCACCAAGTCTTTGAAAATCCCACTCTTTTAAATGTTTTATAATTGAGCTATCACAAGCTTCAAGGTTTTGCATCACCCCATCATAAAGAGCAAGTGCAAAATCTTTTTGTTTGTTACGGATCTTTTTTTCTTCTAAAATCTCTGCTGTATGCTCCGCAATATTTCCATTTCCTAAATCATACGCATAAAGGAGTGAAACTACTGCCATTCTTGCATGGTGTCTTGTTGCCATTAAAGAGTCTCGTACAAGTCAAGTAATTCGATAATAACCGTCATAGATTCAAAACCTTTGTTTCCAGCCTTTGTTCCAGCTCGCTCTATTGCTTGCTCGATAGTATCAGTTGTTAAAAGACCAAAAGAAACAGGTTTTCTATGGGCTAATGAAACAGATGCTATACCCTTTGTAGCCTCAGCAGACACATAGTCAAAATGCGGTGTAGCTCCACGGATAACAGCACCTAAGGCACAAACAGCGTCATATTTTCCCGTTGCTAAAAGTTGATCTATAACCATTGGTAATTCATAAGCACCTGGGACTAAAACATGTGTTAAATCTTCTTGATTTCCACCGTGACGAGAAAAGGCATCTTGTGCGCCCTCAACTAATCTATCTACGATAAAATGATTCCATCTTGTACTTACGATTACAACTTTCTTGCCATTAACAACTTTTAATTTACCCTCAATTAAATTCATTTTCTATATCTCCTGTATTTTTTTTATTTTTTTTATCAAAGCCTCAAGCTTCTCCAATGTTATCATATTTGGACCATCGCTAAGTGCTATGCTTGGATCAAAATGTGTTTCCATAAAAAAACCATCTACCCCAACCGCTGCTGCTCCACTCGCAAGATAAGGAACCATCGAAGAATCCCCTCCTGTTTTTCCATTTTCTGCGGTTGGCATCTGAACTGAGTGCGTTGCATCAAATATGACGGGTGCAAAGTTTCTCATAGTTACGAGATTTCTCATATCTACAACCATATTTCCATAACCAAAAGAGTTTCCTCTCTCACATAAAAATACACCGTGCTTGAGTGAGTTTTCATAAGTAGGCTCATTGCAACCACGAGTTTGAAGAACTTTTAAAACTGGATATTCCATAGCTGCACCACTTAAAAATTGTCCTTTTTTAATGTTTATAATTTTATCAGTCTTCGCACATGCTACAAGTAAGTCAGTTTGCCTACATAAAAAAGCGGGAATTTGAAGCATATCCACAACTTCTGCTACTTGAGATACCTGAGTTGATTCATGCACATCAGTTACAATCTTATATCCAAAATCATCCTTAACTTTTTGTAAAATTCTAAGACCCTCATCCATTCCTAAACCACGAAAACTCTCTAGTGAAGTTCGGTTTGCCTTATCAAAACTCGCTTTAAAATAAAAGTCTATAGTCTTGTCTTGATGATATTTCTCTAAAGATTTAGCAATTTTAAAAATGTTTTCTTCACTCTCAATAACACATGGTCCGCTTAATAATGTCATAAATTACCCTCTTTAAAAATAGTCAGCGATTATATCATAAAGCAATTAAGCTCTACTTAGATTTGGCAACCATTATCCCAGCAAAAACTATAAGTAAGATTCCAAATATTGTTACTACGTCTGGGCTAGCATCTCCTAAAATCATCCCAACTGCTATGGAAAAAATAATATTTGTGTAACTTACAGCTCCCACAATTCCTGCCTTAGTCTCACCATAAGCCATAGTCATTAAGAGCTGTGAGATTGTTGCAAAAACTCCCATCGCTATCACATAAAACCAAACTATTCCGCTGGGCATTACAAACTCTCCAAATAAAAAGTCTAATTCTGGTTTATCCACATAGGGGGAAAGTGTAAATAATAGTATAGGTCCAATGGTCCCAACGCTCATAAAAGAAAGTACTATCGCACGAGTGTCATAATAATTTCTAAGTTCTCGTATGGAGGTATAAGCTAAGGCTGCTCCTACTCCAGAAAATATACCTAAAAGATCATATTTTGTAAAACCTATCATGCTTGGTTGCGTTATAAAGATTATTCCAATAAATCCAACTCCAATTGCTCCCCAAGCCTTTAAAGATAACTTTTCTGATAGGAAGATCCAGGCAAATATAGCTGTAAAAATAGGTGAAGTTTTAGAAAATGTCATAGCATCACCAAGTGGTATATGTGCGATATTATGAAAAAATGCAAGCACTGCTATAAATCCCATAAACCCACGAAAAAACAAGAGTAAAGGTTTACCACCCTTATTAAGTAAGGGCTTTTTTATAATCGCAATTCCTATTAAAATGACTCCTGCGATGTTTCTAAAAAACACAACTTCAAGGGAACTCATATATTCACTTGAAAGCTTGGCAAATGCACCCATGATAGCAAAAGTGAAAGATGCAATCAGCATATATTGTACACCTTTGTTTAATTCTCTTATTCTCTTCATTTATGAATCTTACCTTACTACTAATGAAAAGAGACTTAATGGAAAAATGGGGGGGTCTAAATAATCATCAAGTATTTTTAGCTTTAATTATTCCTGCAAATTTTGATAACAATCTTTTTATTTTCTAATATTATGATAAGATAATAAAAAGTGATAGGAGATAAGAATATGCCAATATTAAATGCAGATTATTCAAATTTAAATCATGAGGAGATGGCAGCATCTATTGGTTTGAAACCTAAACACATACCTATGCTGATAGGTTCTTTTTTAGAAGAGTCAGAGGAGATATTAAAAACTTTAACTGATGCAATAGCTTCAAATGACTTTTTTAGAATAAAACTCAATACACATTCCATTAAAGGAAGTTCTGGAAATTTACAATTTAGAGAAATTTATGATATGACAAAAGAGATGGAACTCTCAGCTAGTGATGAAAATGTAGATTTTGATTATGCTTCATATTTAAGAGCGATAAAAATAGCAATAGATACAATTCCTCACCCAATCCATTGATAATTGCTAGTTAAAAAAGGAGCAATTATTGCTTTAATTACTGATGTTGTGATAATTTAAATTCATAAAGTTTATAGATAAATCCTATGAAAAATAAATTTAAGCTTAATTGTAAACTTGTCCCTAGTGTTTTATCAATTAAAGCCACTATTTGAGGATAATCTTCTAAAATATCTGAGAATTCTTCTTTTATATATTTGGCTTAGTACTTATGAAGAGCTAAAGAAAATGTAGGTACTTTTAAATCAAGCTACTCTTACCGCTACTATTTTATTTTTTATGGATAGAGGTATTCAAAATGTTAGAGAAGAGTTTGCTAATGTTAGGTAATTAATTTTACTGGGCATCTTTTAAAAGCTTTTCAATAATGCTTTTAAAGATTGGTAAATTGTATCTAACTACATCTTCAATAATATTATCATCTGTACTATCATAGTCATGTGCTATATAATTTCTTACCGAAGAAATACCGTTTAAATCTTCACTTGTGAAATTCTCTAGTATTTGAAGATCAATAGCAATATCTAATTTAGGATTTCTAGTTAAATATCTGTTGATAGTCTTTCGTTGATGAAAATGGCATAGTTGCACTGGATAATCTTTAAAAGCCTTGTGTAAGCCTTTAAAACCATCTGCTATGGTTATGAAATTAAATTCACTGTCTTACTTACCAGTACCTCTCGTGTCTATCTCAATCGTTTTGTACTTGTTGTATAATACATTTGCTCCATGGCGTATAGTTACTTCACGTCTTTGAGTATAATCAACTAAATACTTATCTTTTGAAGTTGTTGTAAAATCTACACATAATCTTGCCGCACTCTCTATAATGTGCATCGGCAAGTTTTGCTTATTTGTGCCTATCATAACATGGCAGGAGGGTCTATCTTTAAGATGTATCCAAATATCCCTAGCCCTTGCATTTTTCAGTACTTCAATATTCCCTTTTTCATTTTTCCCTAGAGAAACTTTATAACCCTCTATTAAAAAAGTTTCCACAGAATCATTTATTTTTATCTTTTTACTTTGCTCTTTTTTTGGAAATAAAAGTAAAATTTTTGATAAGTCATTTGCCTCTTGAACTGTATTTATAAAAAGTTTAATATGTTGTATTTTAAATTCAAGTGATGTTTTTTCTATATGAAGATTTTTAGCTTTTTGTTTTGCTTTTTTACCCTTAGTAAAAAGTGCATTTGACATTTTGGCTACTGTAGAATAACTTTTATCTAAATTTATCTCAACCTCCCGACCATCATAGTCCTTGAGTTTTAAAAGTTCTTCATAGGGTTTTATTGTGTGCATATTTGATAAGATGAGGTTTCCAAAATGTTGAGCTTCTTCTGCGAGTTTTGCTAAACTTTTTTCATCATCTAAGGAATCATATAGTTTTTGAAGTTTTTGAAGTTTTTTATTTAAAAATACCACTTTTTGCTTTTTGAGTGAATCGAGTTTTTGTGTTTGATCCTTTGTATAGTTTGCATACAAAAACTCTTCAACATCCTCAAGAAGATATTCTTTAGCGAGATAGGGAGCTGTTGGTACATCTAAAAGTTGCTGTCCTACTCTCACCTCACGAAAGGATGAAAATAAATCGACATGACGAAGTGCTTCAAGTACAGTATTTTCCTCATCTAAAATAATTATATTTGTATATTTTCCAGTAAATTCAAACTGTAAGAATGTGATTTCTTCTTTATAAGCCGAACTAATAGAAGTTTTAAATCGTACAATTTTATCATCATTCAAAAGAGAGATACTTAAAATATTGGCACGATTAAATCTTTTGGCTAGAACTACATCAAAAGGTGCATTGTAAACTTTTGAACGAGAAAAAGAGCGACAAGAAAACATACTAGAATTAGAACGTTGCATATTAAAATAAATCTCATCATCTTTATCAAAGACCACTTTTACGATGGTATCACTCACTCTATAAATAGCCGAAATTTTACTAAACTTTTGTATATATTTTACGATTTGTTTTAAATGTGATAGCTTCATATTGAAATTGTATCATTTGTTTATCAAAATTCTTAGCAAACTTTAAAAATATAGCCAAAACTTTTGTTACAATAGAGAGCAAGCTACTTTCTAAAGTTTTAGAACTTGTTATGGAATCATTTCAAAATTATTAAGTTAAATCTTAGACTCAAGGGAATATATGAAAACTATCCTCACACTTTTATTTATTATGTTTTTATTAGGCTGTTCAGATATTCAAAAACGTTTTTACAAAAATAAAGATGCTATTATTAACGATAGTGCTATCCAAAGAGGATGGATTCCTTCAATAATTCCTGACTCTGCATATGATATTAGAGAGAAGTATAATTTAGATACAAATGCTTTACAGGGAAGTTTTAAATACAATCAAAAAGATGAAATTATCTTTTTAAATGAGCTAACAAAGTTAAATGGAAGCCTCATTTGGAAAGATTTTATATTTAGTATAGATATAAAAAAGAATAAAGTTGAGTTTAAAAACAACTTAAAAGTAGACTTATTTGATAAACGAAGCAAGTGAATTATTTATCATCCTCACTTGTAGCAGCTTTGAAAAATCCTATTAGTCCTATAAAAAAAACTATCACTATAAAAATTATTTGAGCTATATCTAAGTATCCCATTAAATCTCCCCTTCTATTTTTTCTTTGAGTTGCCCACAAGCAGCACTAATATCTATACCTTTGGAGTCTCGTATAGTACAAAGTAAACCATGCTTAATTAAATACTCTTGAAAGGCTAACATATCCTCTCTTGAGGGTCTATCATAATGAGTTCCAGGATATGGGTTAAAATAGATTAGATTTACTTTGGCTTTGATTCCGATAAGGAGTTTTATAAGTTTCTTAGCAGAACCTATATCGTCATTTTTATTTTTAATCACAAGATATTCAAACATAACACGCTTTCTTGTGTCTATAGGAAAGCGTTTAACAGCCTCTATAATAGAGCTAATGTTATGAGCCTTATTCATAGGTATCAGTTCTGTTCTAAGCTTATCATCGACGGCGTGAAGAGATATAGCTATATGAACACCTAAATTCATTTTACCTAGCTGGTCTATTTTATTACTTAAACCACTCGTAGAAACCGTTTGGCGTTTTCCTCCAATACAGAGACCCTCTTCTTCTTTAAAAATTTCTATTGCTTTTGCAAGATTACTCAAATTATCTAGCGGTTCACCCATACCCATGTAAACTATATTTATTTTACGATTATGTTTATGCTCATTATCTCGCTTTAAAGTTACCACTTGAGCTACAATCTCTCCAGCAGTTAAGTCTCTTGTAAAACCACCTTTTGCAGTTAAACAAAATGTACATCCTACCTTACATCCAACTTGCGTTGAAACACAAATAGTATACTTTGCCTCATGAATAAGTTTAGCATTGGCATCAAGCTGTTGATCTTTCATCTTTAACCAAACAGCTTCCATTGTTTTACCATCTTGCATTTGTAAAAGGTACTTAATAGTTCCATCATTAGATTCTTCTTTGTTTATAATACTAAGGGGATTAACAACAAACTTTTCTGCCAATTCTTCTTTTAAAGCTTTAGGAATATTTTTCATCTCATCAAAGCTTGATACATAATGGTGATATAGCCATCCATAGATTTGTTTTACACGAAATGATGGTTTGATTTGAGACATCAACTCTTTTTGAGTAAAGTCTAAAAATGATGGTTTACTACGAACTACTTCGATGTTAATTCCTTAATCCTTTGTTTTACATGAGAGCCTAGAAGTTCCTTTGCCTTGTCATGGTTTTTGAGAAAATCTTGATGAGCATTTTTGTCAGTAAAGTTTGTGACACAAAAAACACCACCAGCTGGAATGTTAAATTCTTGAGCGATTTTAAGTACAGCAAAAAACTCCATATTTTCAATCCCTATTCCAAGTTTTAAAAACTTAGAACTTAGTTCTTTGTTTGTTGAGATATAGTTAGAGGAGTTTACTACTATGTCTTTTGTTTCACTCGTATTTGTACTTACTACATTATCGAGTGGAGTATAGGCATCATTGGTTAAAAAACTAAGTTCTATGTTTGATGCAGTTTTTGATTCTACAATATCAAATATTTTATGATTTCCATAGCTCCCTGCACTTCCTACAAAAAGTAAAAATTCTGGTTTATCAAAAAGACAAAGTCTCGTTAAGTTCATCGCAGTTTCTATGAGACCAACTCCCATAGGTTGAGCAAAGTTAAAAGTTTCGTTATTTCCAGCACATATAATCATGAACAATATTCCTTATAATCTAACTGCAATACCATTGTCATGCAGATAATGTTTTAAATCCATTATATCAATCTCTTTATAGTGAAAGATACTAGCCGCAAGTGCAGCATCAGCACCACATTCAAAAGCTTCTTTAATGTGTGCCATAGTACCTGCCCCACCTGATGCTATAACAGGTACATTTACAGTATGTGAGATTTGTCGTGTAATATTAAGCTCAAACCCTGTCTTTGTACCATCAGCATCCATTGAGGTAAGAAGTATTTCACCGCATCCACGACTCACTACTTCCTTAGCCCACTCCACTGCGTCAAGACCAGTATCAACTCGACCACCATTTAAAAACACATGGTACTTGTCACCTACTCTCTTGACATCTATTGCCGTTACGATGCACTGAGAACCAAATCTTTTAGCACTTTCATTAATAAGTTCAGGTCTTTTTATGGCTGCAGAATTGACACTTACTTTATCACAACCAACATTTAAAAGTTTATAAATATCTTCTAATTTACGAATTCCACCACCAACTGTTAGAGGTATAAATATCTCTCGTGCCACTTGTGCTACGATGTCTACAATAGTATCACGGTTATCAGATGATGCTGTAATGTCTAAAAAAGTAAGCTCATCAGCACCTTCTTCATTATATCTTCGAGCAATTTCAACAGGATCACCTGCATCTCTAAGACCAAGAAAATTAACACCTTTAACAACACGCCCATCTTTAACATCCAGACACGGAATAATTCTTTTAGCGAAATAATTCATTAATTATGCTACCTCATATATATTTTGCAATTATACAGTATTTGCCTTATGAAAAGTTTTGAAATAGTAATCTTTATTTAGGTTCTATATGTATCACATAATCTTAAAGCAAAATGTATTTGAGTACAATCATCAAAAAAGGTTGTTTTTTGTACCTCTACAGATATCTCTCAGTTTTATTGTTATTGATTAGCCTAGAAGCTAAAACTTTAGAGATAAATGAAACTACTAAAAAATATGACTTATTGATACATTCATCAATTTATATAGATTATAATAAAACTTTAAAAATTGATAATATTTTAGAGGAAGACTTATTTTTTAGACTTCTTGCAAAACTCCTATATACCACAGAGAGCTAAGAAGGACTAAAATTGTGTAAAACAAATTTTTATTCCTAGCCTAAGCTAAGGGTAAAATATTTTTTTGTGCAAGGTTAGTACTTACTATCCCTTCCATAGGACACTTTATAGAGAGCCTTACTCAGCGTTAAAGAACCCCAACCCTAGCTTTGGCTACGCTTGAGAACATTTACCTTGATTAAAACTCTCTATAAAGTGCTAAGCCATATAAGGAGTTTTGCAAGAAGTCTTTTAAAGAAAACTCTCAAAATATTTTAAGTTACGGATATGCTCCTGATTTTAATGTCTGGATAAGGTTTGAACTTTTCAATAATAGCAAGACCAAAATAACTAAAATCATTCAATACGATAATGCGCTCATAACTAACATCATTTTTTTTAATCCAGATAATGAGTATCTACCAGAGCAAGATGGTATCTTTAACATAAATACTTCAAGAAATACAACAAGCCCAATATTTCATATAAGCTTAGATGCTTTTGAAAAAAAAACCTATTATATGAGGTAGCCCATTCCGATACTAAGAACAATATTTGCTTATAGCTCTAAAAGGGGCAGAAATGAGCAATAAATTATTAGAAATTTTTAAAGAGGAAATATCAGAGCAAGGAAGAGAACAAGCGAGACAATATAGTTTACCTATGATGATGTATTTATCGGTAATTGCAATTCTGATGGGTGCAAAGAATCCAATTGAAATACATCAATGGATGAAGAATAACGGTAAACGAAAAGAGATAAAAAAACTATTAGGTGTAGAATTTTTTAAAGCCCCAGGAAAATCAAGAGTGTATGACTTTTTTGAAATAGTTGATAAGATTGAATTAGAAAAAGCCTTCCGCAGATGGATACGAATTTTTATAGATATACCAGCACATGCAGTAGCAGCCGTAGATGGTAAAGTTCTAAGAGGAAGTGCAAATGCTAAAGATAATGCAGTATCTGTTTTATCTGCAGTTTTAGCAGAAACAAAATTAATTATTGCCCATAAAGAGATAGACAAAAAGTCTAATGAGATACCAGCATTTCAAGAACTAATAGGTGAGCTTGATGAGACATTTAGTTATGGCTTTGATGCTTTAAACACACAAAAAAACTCTTAAAAAGGCATCTGGTAGCGGTTCAAAGTTTATAGCAAAAGTAAAAAAGAATCAAAAAACTTTACTGTCGCTAGCTAAAGAGATAGAGGAAGCTTCTTCTATCGATTCAAGTTTTCAAATGGAAATTAAACAATCAAATGATTTCATACAAAGAAATATATATGTGTATCAAAACTGTATATATCCATGGGATGGTGTTTTTATTCATTCAGTAATCAGAGTTGATAAAATTGTTAATTGCAAAGAGACAAAGACACATTACTATATCTCAAATGATACAGATAGTGCAGAATCATTTTTGCAAAAGATACTCCAAGAGTGGAGTGTTGAGACAATGCACTTTTATAAAGATTATACTACCCCAATAAGTCAAGACAACATTTCCAAATTCCTTATTCACCTCTAACCTGTAACTTTATGAAACAGCTACTACATTTTCAGTATAGTTCTCATCATTTATTTGTAAACTCTCCAAGTAAACATTCATTGGTTTTTTATAGTTCAGTGTTTCATGAAATCTTTTATAATTGTAGAAGTCCATATAATCCGATACATCCTCTTTTAGTTCCTTAATTGTGTTGTACTGATTTAGATAAATTCTTTCAACTTTAGCACTTCTCCAGAACCTCTCAATACAAATATTATCAGTAGCTCTACCTTTACCATCCATTGAGATAGTAATGCCATTATCTTTAAGTGTTTGGGTGTGAATATAGCTAGTATATTGACTCCCTTGATCAGTATTAAATATCTCTGGTTTTTCATATTTAAGAAGTGCTTCATTGAGTACTCCCATAACAAGGTCAGTGTCCATTGTATTGGATATTTTCCATGAAAGAACAGCTTTAGAGTACCAATCAATGATAGCTGCAAGATAAACCATGCCACCATTGATTTTAATATAGGTAATATCTGTACTCCATACTTGATTAGCTCTTGTAATATTTATCCCTCTAAGCTTATAGGAGAACTTAGGATGTTGTATATTAGCTAGAGTTAAGGAAATAGGCTCTCTTACAGCTAGTATAGCCTTTAATCCTAACTCTTTGCGATAACTCTGCACTGTGTTTAAACTTACACTGAAACCATTCTCTAGTAACTGGTAATGCACCTTCTTAGCTCCATATATTGGTATCTCTTCAAAGATAGATTTTATCTCCTCCTTGATGGTTTCTTTATGTTCGCTGACTACAGGTATATAGTAAAGCGAACTTCTACTAATATCTAGTATCGCACACTGTTGTACTACGGATAATCTCTTTAACTCGAAATTTATCATAGCCTTTTTACTAGATAAGTCCGAGCTTCTCAGCTTTCCCCGCATCCAGTTATTCTCCACTGTTAATTGTCCTACTGTTTTTGCGTATTCATCTATTTTTTCTTGAAGTTTTTTAGTTTCATCTTTATACTCTTTTACAACTTTGGAAGGTTCCATTGCCATCTCTGCATTCTCTAAAAATAGCTTCTTCCAGTTTTTGAGATTATTGGGTGTAATACCATTATCTTTAGCTATTTCTATAAGAGTTTTTTCCTCTTTAAGAAGCTCTAAAACCAATTTTGTTTTTAGCTCTGTTGAATAAGTTGTCCGTTTTCTGCTCATCTTTCTACCCTCACTTTATTATTCTTACTGATGTTACGATAATCTAAATTCATAAAGTTTAAGAAGTGCTACAAATCTAAGCAACTTGTAATTCTTCAACTTTTTGGTAGGCGACTTTGAGAGCCTCAATATATATTTTTTCCTTAATGGCAAAGTGGTTCATTTTATAGTTTAATCGAAGTTTCTCAAGTTTTATAAAACCACGAACAGATAAATGTATATGATTTCTTTGTGATGTTTCAACTTTTGTTGGAGAGTGTTCTATTTTTAAATTTTGTTTTAAAGATTTATGATATTCCTCTATTTTCCACCGTCTTTTGTAGATTTCAAGTACCTGATTGAAAGATAAGTCTATATCATTAGTAACAAGATATAAATAAGTAGATTCGCCATCATCGCCGTTTTTGACCACTTGCTTGATAAGTCTTAGAGGTTTTTTATAACCTTCAATATATATCAGCCGACTACTACCACCCTTTATATCTATGCTTGAGATATTAACATATTTTCCTTTATTTCTTTCTTCTAAAGTGAGTGCTATTTTTCTATTACTTTTTATTGGACATACAAACTTCTTGTTTAGTTCTTCTTCTATAAAAAGTAGATTCTTAATACTTGAAAACCATTTATCAAATAAAATATATTTATATTTCACTTCATTATTGTGATGTAAAATTTGAAGTTTATCTTGCATTATTTCATTTTTACTAAAGAGAGATTTTTTAATATTCTTCTGATGTTCCTCACTCCACTTATTTTCAGTTTTTGTGATAATTTCATATCCCAAAGGGATAGATATACCTGTAGCATCTGTATAATGAAAATTTAGCATTAAGATACCTTTTTGCATCTTTTGTGAGACATGGTCATAATGCCAGCAAACTACATCATTTACTTTACTCCAAGGCTTATGCATAAGCATATCATCGATAATAATACAAGCATTGTCTTCATTCTCATAATCTCTTAAAAATGGTTTTATTGATTTCCACAAAGTCTTTTCATCATCAAGAGAATCATTAGACTTCTTGCAAAACTCCTATATGCCTTAGCACTTTATAGAGAGTTTTAATCAAAGTAAATGTTCTCAAGCGTCGCCAAAGCTACGGTTGGGGTTCTTTGACGCTGAGTAAGGCTCTCTATAAAGTGTCCTATGGAAGGGACAGTACGTACTAACCTTGCATAAAAAAATATTTTACCCTTAGCTTAGGCTAGGAATAAAAATTTGTTTTACACAATTTTAGTCCTTCTTAGCTCTCTGAGGTATAGAGGAGTTTTGCAAGAAGTCTATTTAATAGTAGATGCTTTGTGAAAACATCATGACTATTACCTGTTACTTTTGAAAGTTTTGTCATCTCTATCTTGCTAAATGAACTGATTGCGAAATTTATGTACATATCTTCTAATTGCTTCATATATATTTTAAGCATTTTTAATGCCATCTATTTTTAATATGTCACCTTTTGTAAATTTGAAGGTTTAGATTATCGTAACATCAGTTAGTATTTATAGCCTATGAAAAAGAGAGAACTAAAAACCATGGAGTTGGTGGTAGAAAAAGTTTAGATTCAAAAGAAAAAGTACTATTAATGTTAAGTTATTACAGAGAATATAGAACCTTAGAACATATTGGCTTTGATTATGGAGTAAGTGAATCTACAGCTTCTCGAATAGTAAGAGATGTTGAAGATGTTTTAATAAAATCTGGAAAGTTTTCATTACCAAGTAAACGTGCTTTATATGGAGATGATGTGGACTTAGAGTTTATCGTCATTGATGCTACAGAGTCCCCCATACAACGACCAAAAAAAAGCAAAGAGATTACTACTCAGGGAAGAAAAGAAACCATACACTAAAAGGGCAAATCGTTATTGACAAGGATGAACGTATTATTTGTGCTCATACATGCAAAGGTACTACTCATGATTTTAAACTCTTTAAACAGAGTGATCTACCTGTGAAACCTCAAACTTGTATCTATGTAGATTTAGGCTATCTTGGTATTAAAAAGCAACATAATAACACTCAAATACCATATAAGAAATCAAAGCTACATCCATTAACTGATACACAAAAAAATCAAAATAAAAGAGAAGCTTCAGCTCGCATATGTGTTGAACATATCAATGCTAAATTAAAAACTTTTCAAATCCTTAAACAGAAATATCGTAACCGTAGAAAAAGGTTCAATCTTCGCTTCAATCTGATATGTGGATTAGTTAATTTTGACCGTGGATTTGAGGTTGCTGGAAAATGAGTTTTGCAAGAAGTCTACTATAAAAAGAAGAAAGTTAAAGGTGGAACAAACAAATCTTTATCTGCAAATGATGAGACACTCATGATGCTAGAATATTATAGAGAGTATAGAACTTTTAAACATATAGGAGTTGATTATGGAGTGAGTGAATCAACAGCACATTATATTGTTACAAAGATAGAAAAGATTCTAATACAAGAGCCACAATTTCATCTTAAAACTCTAAAACATGCGATACCTATAGAAGATACTAATAATCTTGAAATAGTCGTAGTAGATGTAACAGAGAGCCAATGTGAGAGACCAAAAAAAAGCAAAAAAGATACTACTCAGGTAAAAAGAAAAAGCACACCTTAAAAACACAAATAATTACAACATCTACAGGTAAAATATTAGCTGTAACTATTGATAAAGGAAGAACACATGACTTTAAAGTCTTTAAAAACAGTAAGGCAACTAAAAAAATAATATTGAGTAAAGTTCTTGCTGATTTAGGCTACGTTGGTATCTCTAAAATTTGTCCTAATTCTCAAATACCAAATAAAAGAAGCAAACTAAATCCATTAACAAAAGATGACAAAAAAGAGAACTGTGAATTATCATCAAAAAGAATTATCATTGAACAAATAAATGCAAAAATTAAGGTATTTAAAATTACTAAATACCCATATAGAAATAGACGAAAAAGGTTCGGTTTGAGGATCAACCTCATTTGTGCTATTATTAACCTTGATGCAACACCTATGAGCAGTACCGTTGAAGAGGTTTGATGTTTGGGTGTTTTAGGAGAAGTCTATTGAAATGAAAGGCACATTAAATGACTTTCGAAAGAAGTCTACTGTATAACCTAGGAAAAGCAAGTAGTGAAGTAGCTGTTTATATTCCTCTACTGTTTCAGTCTCAATATGCTTCCAAATTAATATTTCATTACATGTAATATCTTTAAAAACTAAAGTAGCAAGTTTATTTTTTCTCTTTCCATAAAAAGTAGCATCACAAACTATTACTACTGGTCTAGGAAGGTATACTTCTCTTGTAATCTTCTGCCAAGTGGCTCAATATTTGTCGTCTTAGAATATACTTTTTGAAAATGATTTCTGCTAGTTTATTTGCTCTTCTTTTTGAACTAAAAGATTGTTTGCAATCATTGCAAAAATATCTAATTATTCCTTTTCGCTTTCCCTTTTTAATAACATTCTTCGAAGCACAATTTATACAACTTTTAGTATTTTTTTACAGTCATTTGTAAATAAACCCTTTTTAAGCCCCTTAGTAACGAATTAAACTTAAGGTTTTAATCACCCGTTTTTTTCATTAAGTCTAATTTTTAAATTATTTAAAGTCTATTCCTTAGATACTCCAAATAAACTGATATTACATATCTCAAATTAAAAAAAGGCATGTATATTTAGCTACTATAATTGACTCGAAGATGGAAAAGAGAGAAGTATTTATAACATAAAAATTGAAATATTCTGGTGTGATATAAAGAAATTTATTTAAATGATGATAAGAATATCAAAAGACATTAACTAGGCAACGACCTACATTCCCACAAGTGAAACCTGCAGTATTATCAGCGAAGAGAGGCTTAGCTTCTGGGTTCGGAATGGAGCCAGGCGTTTCCCTCTCTCTATAGCCACCTAGACAAAGTCAAGTATAAATATATAGACCCTAAGGTATATACTTATATTTGACTTCATAAAAGTCTGTATTGAGTGAGTTGTCTATTATTATATAGACAGTTCATAATATCAATTGTTAAATTCAACATATTTTCTAAATAACTACATTCAAAGGTTCTATCTTTACTTTAATGTCTAATACACTAAGTAAGGTAGTGAACGAACTTGTATTCAAATAAATGAATCGTTATAAAAAAGACGAACGTACTATTAGTACTGGTCAGCTAAACAGATTGCTCTGCGTACACATCCAGCCTATCAAGCTTGTAGTCTTCAAGCGTACTTCAGGGAGAGTTCATCTTAGAGTTGGCTTCCCGCTTAGATGCTTTCAGCGGTTATCTCATCCGTGCGTAGCTACCCAGCGATGCTCTTGGCAGAACAACTGGTGCACCAGTGGCACGTCCAACCCGGTCCTCTCGTACTAGGGTCAGCTCTCTTCAACTCTCCTACGCCCACGGAAGATAGGGACCGAACTGTCTCACGACGTTCTGAACCCAGCTCGCGTACCGCTTTAAATGGCGAACAGCCATACCCTTGGGACCTGCTCCAGCCCCAGGATGCGATGAGCCGACATCGAGGTGCCAAACCTCCCCGTCGATGTGAGCTCTTGGGGGAGATCAGCCTGTTATCCCCGGCGTACCTTTTATCCTTTGAGCGATGGCCCTTCCACACAGAACCACCGGATCACTATGACCGTCTTTCGACTCTGCTCGACTTGTATGTCTCACAGTCAGGCTAGCTTATGCCATTATACTCTACGAGGGATTTCCAACCCCTCTGAGCTAACCTTTGTAAGCCTCCGTTACTTTTTAGGAGGCGACCGCCCCAGTCAAACTACCCACCAAACATTGTCCTCGCACAAGATAATTGTACGGAGTTAGCTATCAGAATATTCAAGGGTGGTATCTCAAGGATGCCTCACCATAATCTAGCGACCATGGATCAAAGGCTCCCACCTATCCTGCACATGAATATCCCGACAGCAGTGTCAAGCTATAGTAAAGGTGCACGGGGTCTTTCCGTCTTTCCGCGGGTAGGAGGAATTTTCACCTCCACTACAATTTCACTGGATCCCTTGTTGAGACAGCTCCCATCTCGTTACGCCATTCATGCAGGTCGGTATTTAACCGACAAGGAATTTCGCTACCTTAGGACCGTTATAGTTACGGCCGCCGTTTACTTGTGCTTCAATTCATGCCTTCGCCGAAGCTAAGCAATCCTTTTAACATTCAAGCACCGGGCAGGCGTCACACCCTATACATCCTCTTACGAGTTAGCAGAGTGCTGTGTTTTTGGTAAACAGTCGGGAGGGACACTTTGCTGCGACCACGAAAGGCTTATGGGAAGTAAATTCCCTAACCTATGTGGCACACCTTATACCGAAGATACGGTGCTAGTTTGCAGAGTTCCTTAACAAGGGTTCATCCACGCGCCTTAGAATACTCATCTCACCCACCTGTGTCGGTTTGCGGTACGGGCAACATACAATCTCGTTTAGAGGCTTTTCTCGGCACGACAGTATCATTGATTCTAAGCGCTATCCGAAGATATTGCTCAGCCTGTAAGATCTCGGTCTCGTGAGAAGCGGATTTTCCTACTTCTCGACCTACATCCTTCGACCCACTATTCCATCAGTGAGCTCAATTAACTCTATGCGTCCCCCCATCACTCAAACGATTGTATGTCGGTATAGGAATATTAACCTATTTGCCATCGTCTACCCCTTTCGGACTCGACTTAGGTCCCGACTAACCCTACGATGACGAGCATCGCGTAGGAAACCTTGGGTTTACGGCGAAGAAAATTCTCATTCCTTTTCTCGCTACTCATGCCTGCATGCTCACTTCCATCCGCTCCAGCACTCCTTACCGGTGTACCTTCAACGCTGAATGGAACGCTCTCCTACCACTTGGTAGTTATACCAAATCTAAAGCTTCGGTGTTTATCTTAGCCCCGTTATATTTTCGGCGCAGAATCGCTAGACCAGTGAGCTGTTACGCTTTCTTTAAAGGATGGCTGCTTCTAAGCCAACCTCCTGGTTGTCACAGCAACTCTACATCCTTTTCCACTTAGATAAAACTTTGGGACCTTAGCTGTTAGTCTGGGTTGTTCCCCTCTCGACATAGGATTTTATCACCCTACGCCTGACTCCCGAGGTTACACATGAAGTATTCGGAGTTTGATAGGGTTTGGTACCGCGGTAAGCAGCCCTAGCCCTGTCAGTGCTCTACCCCTTCATGCTAATGCTCGAGGCTATACCTAAATATATTTCGGAGAGAACCAGCTATCACTGAGTTTGATTGGCCTTTCACCCCTATCCACAAGTCATCCCAAGAATTTTCAACTTCTACGGGTTCGGTCCTCCACTGGCTCTTACACCAGCTTCAACCTGCTCATGGATAGATCACTCAGTTTCGGGTCTGCAGCTAGTGACTAATTCGCCCTATTAAGACTCGCTTTCGCTACGGCTTCTCGTTAGATTAACCTTGCCACTAACCACAACTCGCAGGCTCATTATGCAAAAGGCAGTCTGTCACACTTGTTTACGCAAGTAATACAATAGTGCTCCAAATGATTGTAAGCCATAGGTTTCAGGTTCTATTTCACTCCGCTCACCGCGGTCCTTTTCACCTTTCCCTCACGGTACTTGTTCGCTATCGGTCTAGTAGTAGTATTTAGGGTTGGAGGGTGGTCCCCCCATATTCAGTCAAGATAACACGTGTCCCGACCTACTCGTTCCTTAGCATAGTACCTTATAAATGTTTTCGCTTACGGGAGTATCACCCTCTACGCTCTAGCTTTCCAGCTAATTGAGCTAACAAATATAATATCACTAAGTGCCCTAATCCCTTTTCGCTCGCCGCTACTAAGGGAATCTCGTTTGATTTCTCTTCCTTCAGGTACTGAGATGTTTCACTTCCCTGAGTTCGCCTCATATAAATATGATAACGTGATTCGCACCACGCTGGGTTGTCCCATTCAGAAATTCCCGGATCAAAGCTTCTTGGCAGCTCCCCGAGACTTTTCGCAGCCTAGTACGTCTTTCATCGCCTCTACTAGCCAAGGCATCCACCTATGGCCCTTAATATCTTTTTTATTTTAAAGAGGTCGATAAGGACCTCTTATTCTAATTTGCGTTCACTACCTTACTTAATGTATAAATATTTATAGTCCCATAAAGAAGCTAAGCTCCTTTATTCCGCTTGAACCGCTGTGGTCACTAAAGCTTCTGATTATAAATGACATTAAACAAGATAGATCCTGTGTTTGTAGTTATTTAGTTTATATAAATAATTAACGACTATTTCTTTCTATTGGTATAAATACCTTTAGATATTAATAATCTCTTATTTATATATGTTGACTTTAACAATTGTAATTTAATGAACTTTTTGATTTTAATAAAACCAAATCGAAATACTCTTTTAAGTACTTGGATTTAATTTTGATGAAACTTATTTTTGATTTAGAAGTATTAAAGGTTTTAACGTAGCGTACTTCAGTACGTGAGTTGAAAACTTTGATGCTTATAAATAAAAAATGGTGGAGAATAACAGGATCGAACTGTTGACCTTCTACGTGCAAGGCAGACGCTCTCCCAGCTGAGCTAATCCCCCACTTTTATTTGTGATGATAAATAAATCACTGAAAACTAAGCAAGTAAAGACTAATAAAACTATTTTATCTCTCGTGAGATTTTCTTTGTATGTAAATTCAAATGAATGATTTACTTTACTCTAGAAAGGAGGTGATCCAACCGCAGGTTCTCCTACGGTTACCTTGTTACGACTTCACCCCAGTCGCTAATTCCACCGTAAGTGGTAGCCTCCCAAAGGTTAGCTTCCCAATTTCGGGTGAAATCAACTCCCATGGTGTGACGGGCGGTGAGTACAAGACCCGGGAACGTATTCACCGTAGCATTGCTGATCTACGATTACTAGTGATTCCAGCTTCATGAAGTCGAGTTGCAGACTTCAATCCGAACTGAGAGACGCTTTATGAGATTGGCTCCACCTCACGGTATTGCAACTCTCTGTACGCCCCATTGTAGCACGTGTGTAGCCCTAGCCATAAGGGCCATGATGACTTGACGTCGTCCTCACCTTCCTCCTTCTTGCGAAGGCAGTCTCAATAAAGTGCCCAGCTTAACCTGCTGGCAACTATTGACGAGGGTTGCGCTCGTTGCGGGACTTAACCCAACATCTCACGACACGAGCTGACGACAGCCGTGCAGCACCTGTTTTCAGATTCCCCGAAGGGCACCACTCTATCTCTAGTGTGTTTCTTCAATGTCAAGGCTAGGTAAGGTTCTTCGCGTATCTTCGAATTAAACCACATGCTCCACCACTTGTGCGGGTCCCCGTCTATTCCTTTGAGTTTTAATCTTGCGACCGTACTCCCCAGGCGGTTCACTTAATCTGTTAAGTGCATCACCGAGATGACTAGCATCCCGACGACTAGTGAACATCGTTTAGGGCGTGGACTACCGGGGTATCTAATCCCGTTTGCTCCCCACGCTTTCACGCCTTAGCGTCAGTATTGTTCCAGGAGATCGCCTTCGCTTTGGGTATTCCTAGTGATATCTACGGATTTTACCCCTACACCACTAATTCCATCTCCCCCTCCCATACTCTAGGTAAGTAGTTTCCAATGCAGTTCTATGGTTGAGCCATAGGATTTCACATCAGACTTACTTTCCCGCCTACGCGTCCTTTACGCCCAGTGATTCCGAATAACGCTTGCACCCTCCGTATTACCGCGGCTGCTGGCACGGAGTTAGCCGGTGCTTATTCATGAGCTACCGTCATTTTCTTGACTCATAAAAGGAGTTTACACACCGAAATGCGTCATCCTCCACGCGGCGTTGCTGCATCAGAGTTTCCTCCATTGTGCAATATTCCTCACTGCTGCCTCCCGTAGGAGTCTGGTCCGTGTCTCAGTACCAGTGTGGCGGATCATCCTCTCAAACCCGCTACCCGTCATAGCCTTGGTAGTCTCTTACACTACCAACAAGCTGATGGGATATAGACCGATCTCTTAGCGAAAAACTTTCCCAACTCTTACTATAAAGAGAAGGAGTATCTAGTATTAATCATCGTTTCCAATGGCTATCCCAGACTAAGAGGCACGTTATCTATATATTACTCACCCGTGCGCCACTAATCCCCTTAGCAAGCTAAGGTTCATCGTTCGACTTGCATGTGTTAAGCACGCCGCCAGCGTTCATTCTGAGCCAGGATCAAACTCTCCATAATTGTTGTCCGAAGACTTGATTATGTAAAGATCATATTCCTATGATTATTTACTGATCTTTTGCCCAAGAATTAAAATTCATTGGCTTTGTTTTTACTCGTACTACATCTGCTTAAAGAATATAGTCAGAGCTTTTAATACTCGTTAAAATATTAAAGTATAGTTATCTATACTATTTAGGGAACTTAAATAATAAATTATCTAAGAATTCAAATAGAATAGACGGTTGTTGTTTTATTAGTTATTTCTAAGTAACTTGACAACTTAATAAATAGTTCTATTAAGTCTATTACTTGCTTAGTTTTCAATGATCTCAAACAATTTTAGCGTCTCCGCTCTAACTCATCAAACTCGATGTGTCATTGTTTGTGGACGAGAATTATAGGAGAAACAAACCCTTATGTCAATAGTTTTTATCATGAATTTAATAATTTGTAAAAAGATGTTTAAATTATCATCATTTTTACTTATTCTACTTTTGTGTATTGACCTTAAAGTTGATTTGTTGCTGTATATTAACCCATTATATATATAATAGTAAATAACACTATTAAAGGAAATATTTATGGGACTATATGATCGTGATTATGCAAGAGAAAAATCTTCTGCATTTGAGTCAGCTACAAAAAGTGACTCACAGATAATATCTTTTGTCAAAGAAACTTATAAGCTTTTTGCAGCCTCTATGATGGCTGGGGCTGTAGGTGCTTATGTTGGTGTTCCAATGGCTGCTACTATACATGCCTACTTTATACCTCTTTTTATACTAGAGATTGGTCTTTTGATAGGATTACATTTCGTTAAGCACAAACCAGGTATCAATCTACTTGTGATGTTTAGTTTTGTATTTATGACAGGTTTAATGTTAGCTCCTTTACTTTCTCGTACTCTTGGTATGAGTGGTGGTGCTACTATAATAGGTAATGCCTTTGCTATGACTTCTGTTGTTTTTGGTGCTATGAGTTTTTATGCTATTAAAACTACTAAAGATTTTTCAGGATATGGAAAACCTTTAATGATTGCTTTGTTTGTAATCATCGGCTTTTCTATTTTAAATCTATTTCTTGGCAATCCGATGCTTCATGTTGCTATCTCTGGTGCTGTTGTTATATTATTTAGCATACTAGTTATATATGACACTCAAAACATTATGAAAGGTATGTATGAAACTCCTATAGATGGAGCAATCGCACTTTATTTAGATTTTTTAAATATCTTCACTGCCTTATTACAATTATTTGGAATATTTGGTAAGGATGACTAAAAGCCAGCTTTCACCCGAACTTTATCGGGTGATTGATGCCAACCTCAACCGTCTTAAAGAAGGTATTCGAGTTGTTGAAGATATTATGAGATATCGAGATAACAACAAAGAAAAATCCTTGCAACTCAAAACTCTCAGGCATAAAGCTAGAATTGATAATATAGAAGCTCTTTTATCCAATCGTGATAGTATTAACGATGTGCTTCGTCCAACTACTTCAAGTGAACTCAAACGTACTAATGTTAAAAGTATTTTAGTAGCAAACTTTAAAAGAGCCCAAGAATCTTCACGTGTCTTAGAGGAAATTTTTAAACTTCATTGTAATGAAAATAGTGAAAATTTTAAATATATAAGATATGAACTTTATAATCTTGAAAAGGAAATTATTCTTAAAGAGAGTGAATAAAGATCACTTCAAATTCAAGATAATCTAATGGATACTCTCTCATAAGCTTTTTAGTTTCTCTATAACTAAGAACATTTCTTGACGCACTTACCCCACTTTTTTTTATGTATCTAAACATCTCTCTTATTGAGGCAAATTCTAATTTATAATGAACAAGTTCGCATTCAAAATCAAAATGTTTTTCTACTAACTCTTGTGTTTCTAAAGAAGTTCTCAATATCGGCTTTAAACCTGCCGTTTGATTAAGAGTTAAAAAAGTTCCTGAAGTGAAAATAGCTAAAGATATGGGTGCATTTAGTTTCTTCATTCCTAGCATTAGCTCTTCTAAATTCTCAGCCCATTGCAAGGCAGAAGAAGAAATCACATGATTATATTTATTTTTTGAAAGGTTTTTAAAAAGATCTGTATCATTAAAATCACCATATATGGCTTCTATATCTTTAGATTTAGGATGTAATTCAAGCATACCTAGAGCAAAGTCTATCCCTGTAAAATTTTGGTACTGCCAATCAATACTAGAACAAACTGCTCCACTTCCACAACCTAAATCCAAAATATTTTGTGGTCTAGTACTAATCTTAGAAAGTAACTTTTCAACTACTCTTTCTTGAATAATTTTATAAGAATTATACTCTTTAGCATATTTAGAAAACTCTGAACTTATTTTCATTTTTTATTAAACATAAGAGAAAATATAAAAATACTTAAAACACAAAGCACGATGGTAGCACCTGAGGGAAGTGAAAAATAAAAAGAAAGAGTCATTCCTAGCACCACGCTTAAAACTGCAAAAATGATTGATAGTAATGATGTTTGTAAAAACCCTACTCGAAACTGTAAAGCCGCAACTGTTGGAATAACCATTAAGGCACCAATAAGAAGAGTTCCAATAATTCTAATTGACAAGGCTATGATGATTGCGACAATGCTTACAAGGAGATAATTTAAAAGCTTTACTTTGATGCCACTTATTTGAGCCACTTCTTCGTCATAAGCTATAAAATAGAACTCTTTAGCAAATACTAAAAGCAAGGCTAACGCGATAATTCCAAAAGAGAAGATAGTCATTATATTTTCATTACTAACAGATAAAATAGAACCAAATAGATATGAAAACAGAGAATTATTAAACTCCCCTCCCAATGATACAATTATCACAGCAATAGCAAGTGAACCTGAGAGTAGTATCGCAAGAATTGCGTCAGAGTATAAAGAAAATTCACTTCTTAAATACTCTATGAGCCAAGCAGATAAAACAGAGACAACAACAGCCACCCATAATGGGTTGTACTCTAATACCAAAGCAACAGCTACTCCAACTAAGGCAGAATGAGCAAGTGTTTCACTTATCATCGAGTATCTCTTTAAAACGATAAATGTTCCACTCACTGATGCCAAAATTGCTATAAGTATCCCCGCTAAAAAAGCTCTTTGCATAAATTCATATTGAAATATTTCTATCATTTAATGCTTATGATTATGTACTAAATGGGCTGATATACCATACAAAGCACTCATATCCTCACACGAGAGAGCCTCTTTTGGATTGTTACAAACAGTTGCTTTTTGATTTATGGTAAATAATCTCCCAATATCATCTGCAATAACTCCAATATCGTGAGTAATAAACACTATCGTTATCTTATCTTCTTTATTTAATTTTGATAAAAGTGCATAAAATCTATTCTGAGAAAGGGTATCTACCCCAGTATTAGGTTCATCTAAAATCAAAATTTCTGGTTTTGAAGCAAGAGCGCGAGCTATCATCACTCTTTGCCTTTGTCCTCCTGAAAGAGTACCAACCATTTTCTCTTTTAAATCTAATATATCCATTTTAATCATAGCATCGTTTACAGCTTGGATATCCTCTTCGCTCTCACTTGAAAATAGTTTTCTTTTTGATATTCTTCCCATTTTAACAATATCTAACGCAGTTGCAGGAAAGTTTTGATCTACTTGAGCTGCACGCTGAGGGACAAAACCTATTTTATTCCAATCTTTAAAGTTTTTTATTTTTTTCCCAAATATTTTTACACTCCCATTAGTAGGTTTTTCTAAGCCTAAAAGCATTCGTATAAGTGTCGTTTTACCTCCACCATTTGGTCCAATGATAGCAATATATTGCGAGTGAAAAATTTCTAAAGATATATTTAATAATATTTTTTGTCCATTGACTATAAAGTTTAAATTTTTAACATCAAAGATAGGTATTTTAAATCTTAGTGGCAAATAAGAGCCTCTGCTATTTTTTCAAGATTTTCAAGCATAATATCATTGTAAGTTAGATTTTTTTTAGCCTCATCTTTTGTAATATTTCCAAGGGTATGCAGGCTGTCTATTTTTACATTTGTTTGATTAGCTAAACTTTTCATAGCTTTATCACTTTGAAAATTCTCATAAAACACTATGGGAGACTTAAAGTTATTGACATCATTAATAATACGTATAATATCTTTTGGTGAAGATTCATTTTCGGGAGAAAACCCTGAAAGTGATTTTACATGAAAATTATATCTACTAGAAAGATACGAAAATGCATTATGGTTTGTAATGATTGTGTCTATAGTACAAGAGGATAATCTTTTTTTATAAAAATTATCAAGATTTATCAACATTGTAAAATATTCATCTCTATTTTTAAGATATAGTTCCTTATTTTTTGGCTCTAAAGTGATAAGCTCATAAGTTATTATATCTGTAGCTCTTTTCATATTTTCAATATCTAACCAAAAATGTGGATCAACTTCAGAATGTGAACATTGCTGATTATGATCAAAATGTTTATCCGATTCTTTATCAAGTGTTCTAAGTCTTATAAAATCACCAATACCAAGCACTCTTACTTTAAAGTTAAAAGATGATAACCAAGGTTCTAAACCAGCTCCGCTATATATCAGCAAGTCACTCATCTCAAGCTTTGCCATGATCTTTGGACTTGGCTCATAAGTATGTATATCTACCCCATTAGGGATAATTTTTACTAGTTCAAAAGTATCCCTAGATATATATTTAGCTATATCATACAGCACAAAAGTACTTACAATAACTATTTTTTTAGAATTGTTTTTTACTGATTCCTTATCACAACTTGTAAAAAAAAGTGAAATAAAAAGAATATTGACTATGAATAATAGATTTATTAAAATATGTTTTTTCATGCTTGTCCAAAAATTTTCTGAATTATATCTTAATCTAACTTTTTTTTAGATATAATTCGCCACTTTTATTATTTAGGAATTTATAAATGACAACTAGTTTTTTACTTATTGTTCAAATGGTCTTGGTTGTAATCTTAGTGATTGCCGTACTATTACAAAAAAGCTCAAGTATTGGTCTTGGTGCGTATAGTGGATCCAATGAATCTGTATTTGGAGCCAAAGGCCCTGCAAGTTTTTTAGCTAAAGCTACATTTACAATCGGATTTTTATTTGTTGTAAATACAATCACCCTAGGATATATGTACTCCTCAGCTGCTGGTGCATCAGTGGTGGATGACTTGCTTGAGACTACGAATGTTGTTGCACCTACTGCTACAAAGATAGAAACTTCTACTTATCCAGTTGAAGATACTGCTGAAATAACTCCCAATGTCCCACTTACACAAACTGTAAAATAGTATTTAACTTAAACTACTAGATAGGTTAAGAATAAAGGTCTATCTATCCCAAGGTAAAACTGATCTCATTCTCAGCTTGTGACTGGGAATCAAGTTCAGAGTGACAAATGGAGCTTTTACTCCCTCTTTAAATATATCTTGCTACAATAATGCAATTATTTTCAAATTTAAGGAACTTCAATGCTTAACGAAATATATAACGATTGCGAAACAAAAATGAAAAACAGCACCCAACATATGCAAAGAGAATTTAAAACACTTAGAACTGGTAAAGTTTTAATTTCGGTTTTAGATAATGTTAAAATAAACTATTATGGCAGTCCAACATCGCTTGATCAGATTGGTTCGGTAATTGCAACTGACGCGACTACTATTGTTGTCAATCCATGGGAAAAAAATTTATTGGCTGATATTGAAAGTGCTATTGCAGCTGCAAATATTGGAGTAAATCCGAATAATGATGGAGATCTTATTAAGCTATTTTTTCCACCTATGACAGTGGAACAAAGACAAGAATCTGTTAAAAAAATGAAAGTTATGGGTGAAAATGCTAAAGTTTCTCTTAGAAATGATAGAAAATATTCAAACGATCAAATTAAAAAACTTGAAAAAGAGAAAGAAATCACAACAGATGATTCTAAATCAGGTCAAGATGCAGTACAAAAAATAACTGATAAATATGCGGCAAATATAGACCAAATACTTAAAAGTAAAGAAGCAGAAATACTAAAGGTTTAATCATATGAATGTTAAAAAAATATATATGGATGCTGATGCTCTTTTAGAAGGACATTTTAAACTTAGCTCTGGTAATCACTCACAATTTTATCTCCAATCTGCAAAAGTTTTAGAAGATCCTAAAACTGCAAAGATCTTAGCAGATGCACTAGCACAAGAGATTAAAAATAGTGGCTTAAAGATAGATACAATTTGTGCCCCTGCCCTTGGTGGACTTATAGCTGGTTTTGCGCTTGCTCAGGCACTTAATTGTAGGTTTATTTTTGCTGAAAGAGTTGATGGAATGATGAATATTCGCCGTGGTTTTGAAGTAAGTAAAGATGAAAGAGTTTTAATCTGTGAAGATATTATTACAACTGGTGGTTCTGCAATGGAAGCGGCATCTGTAGTACAATCTCTGGGTGGAAAAATTGTTGCAATAGCCGCTTTAGCTAATCGTGGTTTTTGTAAGCGTGAAAATAGCGATATTAAAACTCACAAAAATTGTAAACTACCTCAAAATATTCCATTTTTTGCATTAGCTGATTTTACATTCGAAATGTATATGCCAGATTCATGTCCTCTTTGTAAAAATGGAAGTAAGCCTATTAAACCAGGATCAAGAGCTAATTAAATGATTTAGCTAACAATATTAAAAATCTTCATCAAAAGATAAAGATCCCTTTGAATAGTTAGTAACCGTAGCCTCAAAAAAATTAGTTTTTTGATCATTAAATTTTGCAAAATCATCTACCCATTTGATAGGATTAGTAACATTATAAATTTTTTCAAACCCTACTGATGTTAATCTATCATCTGCTAGATACTTGATATACTGTTCTACAATATCATCCGTTAAACCTAAAATTTGACCTTGGGTTATGTACTTCCCCCATTCCATTTCAAGCACTACAGCTTCTTTAAACATCTCAATAACCTCTGCCTTTAATTTTTTACTAAAGAGGTCTGGTCTCTCTTTTCTTAAAGTGTTTATAAGGTTTTGAAAAAGAACTAAGTGAGTAACCTCGTCTCTTTGAATAAATCGAATCATCTGTGCTGATCCAAGCATCTTTCCTGAACGAGCTAAAGTATAGATATAAGCAAAACCACTATAAAAGTAAATTCCCTCTAAAATTTGGTTTGCGAAGCATGCTTTTAAAAAATTTGTCTCCGTCGGATTTTTTGCTAATTCTATATAGTTTTTTGCTATTGCATCATTTTTATTTTTAAGCATCCTATCTCTTCGCCAAAGTTCATAAATCTCTTCAGAATTCGTTGAGATTGAGTCAACCATAACGGCATAAGATTGTGAATGAAGTGCTTCTTCAAAAGATTGACGCACTAAAATTAGGTTAATTTCAGGAGAAGTTATGTAAGGGTTTATATTATCTATAATATTATTGGTTTGAAGTGAATCCATAAAAATTAGCTGAGAAAGAGCCTTATCGTAAGCCGTCTTTTCTGCTTCTGTAAGATTTTTATAATCATTCACATCTCTTGTCATATCTACCTCTTTTGGAAACCATGTATTGTTTAACATTACTTCCCAAAGATTATAAGCCCATTGATATTTAATATTGTTTAATTCAAATATACCTGTTGGATTACCTCCAAAAATTTTTCTATCATTTACACTTTCTGTTGATTTTGGATTATATATTTTTTTTCTATTCATTTATGATAACTCCATTTGATAAAGTCTCGCATTATATCCATCTATATATAAAAATTTGATAAGATATATTTAATGATAAAGGATTATATTTGAGTCTGAAATTTATACCATCTTTTTGGATGAGAAATCGACATATTCAAACCTTATATTCCTCTTTTTTTCGTAAAGTCATACCTTTAAAACTCCAAGTGCAAAGATTTATTTTAAAAGATTCGGACTTTATAGATGCTCATTGGAACTATGCAAGCCCCTCTCATCCGAACACATCTATAGTTATTTTATTTCATGGGCTAACTGGTTCTTATAAATCTCCTTATATTCAAGGAGTGATGAGCGAACTCTCTAATGCAGGTTTTCATAGTGTACTTATGCACTTTCGTGGCTGTTCTGGTGAGATCAATAAACTTCCTCGCTCTTACCATAGTGGAGAAACTGGAGATGCCTTAGAGTTCATACACTCGGTTCAAACAAAATACCCTCAGTCAAAGCTTTATGGTGTTGGTTATTCACTTGGAGGGAATATGCTTTTAAAGCTTTTAGGAGAAACTAAAGAGAAATCTCCTTTTAAAGCAGCAGTTTCAGTTTCAGCTCCTCTGCAACTTGACATTTGTGCTGATGCGATAAATCAAGGTTTTTCACTTATTTATCAAAAAAATCTCATAAGAACTCTAAAAAAATCTCTAAAACAAAAATACAAACAGCATAATATGAAAAAACTTATCAATTTGAATGTAGATGAGATTAAGAATTTAAAAACTTTTCGGGATTTTGACAATATTTACACAGCACCTATACATGGATTTAAATCTGCTCAGGATTATTATACACAATGCAGTTCAAAACAATATCTCAAAGATATTCATAGTAAAACTCTTATAATTCATGCACAAGATGACCCTTTTATGAATGAAAAAATTATTCCAAATTCTGATGAATTATCACAAAATATTAAACTTGAGTTATCTCCTTATGGAGGGCATGTAGGCTTTATAGCTGGCTCTATCTTTAATCCTTCATACTGGCTAGAAAAAAGAATCACTCACTTTATTACTAGTATAGATAAATCTTAAAAATAGTAAAACTCTAAAATAAAGTTGATGAGAGACCAAATCCACCGACACTGAACACTATAATAGACTAACTGATGTTACAATAATCTAAATTCATAAAGTTTAAGAAGTGCTACAAATCTAAGCAACTTGTAATTCTTCAACTTTTTGGTAGGCGACTTTGAGAGCCTCAATATATATTTTTTCCTTAATAGACTTCTCCTAAAACACCCAAACATCTTCAACGGTACTGCTCATAGGTGTTGCATCAAGGTTAATAATAGCACAAATAAGGTTCATTCTCAAACCGAACCTTTTTCGTCTATTTCTATATGGGTATTTAGTAATTTTAAATACCTTGATTTTTGCATTTATTTGTTCAATGGACTTCTCCTAAAAGCTCATAGTAATACCTCCCTTTAGATACCTTTTTATAGGCTTTATCAAGATTATATTTTAGTAATATTGAAATTACTCTTATATTTTAAATTAAAGTAACTGCGTAGGGACATATATCCAAATATTGAAAAAGGTTTTAGGAGAAGTCTAATGATAATTCTTTTTGATGATAATTCACAGTTCTCTTTTTTGTCATCTTTTGTTAATGGATTTAGTTTGCTTCTTTTATTTGGTATTTGAGAATTAGGACAAATTTTAGAGATACTAATATAGCCTAAATCAGCAAGAACTTTATTCAATATTATTTTTTTAGTTGCCTTACTGTTTTTAAAGATTTTAAAGTCATGTGTTCTTCCTTTATCAATAGTTACAGCTAATATTTTACCTGTAGATGTTGTAATTATTTGTGTTTTTAAGGTGTGCTTTTTCTTTTTACCTGAGTAGTATCTTCTTTGCTTTTTTTTGGTCTCTCACATTGGCTCTCAGTTACATCTACTACGACTATTTCAATGTTATTAGTATCTTCTATAGGTATCGCATGTTTTAGAGTTTTAAGATGAAACTGTGGCTCTTGTATTAAAATCTTTTCTATTTTTGTAACAATATAATGTGCTGTTGATTCACTCACTCCATAATCAACTCCTATATGTTTAAAAGTTCTGTACTCTCTATAATATTCTAGCATCATGAGTGTCTCATCATTTGCAGATAAAGATTTTTTTGTTCCACCTTTAACTTTCTTCTTTTTATAGTGTCTTCTAACTACTTTTACCATATCTTTAAAGGTGTCTCTTTTAACACCTACAACTCGTCTAAAATCTTTATCTGTTAATTTATTAACTTTGAAATATTTGATTGTTTTTCCCATATCTTATTATAAGCAATTTTCGCTCCTATTTTCTTTAGGTTTTAGGAGAAGTCTAATGGCAAAGTGGTTCATTTTATAGTTTAATCGAAGTTTCTCAAGTTTTATAAAACCACGAACAGATAAGTGTATATGATTTCTTTGTGATGTTTCAAGTTTTGTTGGAGAGTGTTCTATTTTTAAATTTTGTTTTAAAGATTTATGATATTCCTCTATTTTCCACCGTCTTTTGTAGATTTCAAGTACCTGATTGAAAGATAAGTCTATATCATTAGTAACAAGATATAAATAAGTAGATTCGCCATCATCGCCGTTTTTGACCACTTGCTTGATAAGTCTTAGAGGTTTTTTATAAGCTTCAAGATATATCAACCGACTACTACCACCCTTTATAAGTGCCTACTGAGACTGTGAAATAACTACAAAATTACGCAGATCTCATAAAGTAAAAAGATTCTAACATATAGAGCTTAAGTTCATCAAGCCTAAACCCCTAAAAGAGTATAATACATCTAATGAAAAGCCTAAATTAATGGCTTTAAAGAGGTGTTTATGAGCGAAAAGTATAAAGAAGGAATAAACCGTAATCAACAACAGTTTTTTCCTCCAAGTCTTGATGAATATGTAGATGTGAACAATCAAGTAAGAGCTATAGATTTATATGTAGAACAGCTTGACCTTAAAGAGTTAGGCTTTGATGACACTTCGACAAGCTTTGAAGGACAGAAGTCCTATTCTCCAAAGTTACTTCTCAAGATATATGTCTATGGCTACTTAAACAAGATAAGAAGCTCACGAGCTTTAGAAAAAGAAAATGCTAGAAACATAGAATTGATGTGGCTAACAGCAGGATTAAAACCTACGTACAAGACTATTTCTGATTTTAGAAAGAACAACCCTAAAGCATTAAAAGCAGTGTTCAAAGACTTTGTATTATTACTTAAAGGTCTTGCACTAATAGGAGATGAACTTGTAGCCTTAGATGGAGCATTCTTAAGAGCTAACGCATCAAAGAATACTTTGATGATGAAGAAGACTACACAAAGAGATTTAGCAAGTACAGAAGCATCAATCAATGAATACCTTAGCTCTTTAGAATTTAGAGATGAAGAAACGCATACAACTAAACTAGCAAAACAACTTCCTCGTACTTTAGAGATATTCTTAAAAAAGAAAGCAAGATTTACAACAGAGTTAAATTTTCTAAAGAAGATAAACCGCACTCAATATAATAGAACTGACCCAGATGCAAGTGTTATGGTCAAATCAGCACATAACTTAATGGCTTATAACTCTCAAATATGTGTAGATGATAAGTTCAAGTTTATTGTTGCTACTGATGTAACATCCTCTGGCACTGATAAACAAGAACTCCATCACATGGCAATGCAGACTAAAGAAGTGATCACTAACCCTGATTTGCTAATTCTTGCTGATAAAGGATATTACTCAGCAGTAGAAATAAAGAAATGTATAGATGATGGGATTAAGACGCTTGTTCCTGCTATTAGAACAGGTCAAGAACTTATTAACAAGGGTAAGTTTACTAAAGATAAATTTGTTTACGATAAAGACCAAGATGCTTATATCTGTCCAAATGATAAACTTATTTCAAGAACGAAGTCAATGGACTTCTCCTAAAAGCTCACAGTAATACCTCCATTTAGATACCTGTTTATAGGCTTTAGCAAGATTATATTTTAGTAATATTGAAATTACTCTTATATTTTAAATTAAAGTAACTGCGTAGGGACATATATCCAAATATTGAAAAAGGTTTTAGGAGAAGTCTAATAAATAAATCCTATGCAAGAATTATGCATATGTACAGAAGCTCACAAAGCGATTGTAATACTTGCTCTATCAGAGATAAATGTTTAGGTAAAAAGACCAAACAAAAACAAACCCAAAGATGGGAACATCAAGAACTATTAGATAAGTATAATAAAAATATGAAAACTCCAGAAGCTAAAGCACTTTACAAAAAAAGAGGCTCTATCGTAGAACATCCATTTGGAACAATAAAAAGAAACCTTGGCTGGGATCACTTCCTCCTTAGAAGTAAAAAGAAGGTTCAAGGTGAAAATGCACTTATCATGTTTACCTATAATTTCAAACGTCTGCTTAACCTCATTGGGATAGCTCTGTTTAAAAAACTGATGATAGCACTAGATAATGGAGATATAAGTAAAATAAGAGAAGAAATAGCTCTTCATATCGCCAGTTTTAGACTTTATATATTCAATTTTTTGCAATATATTTTTATGGTACAATTTCCAAGGAAATATACTTGATAATCTAGTATTTTTAGAAATCATTAAGAGTATAAGACTGTGTTTTTTCACAGTAGACTTCTCCTAAAACCTTTTTCAATATTTGGATATATGTCCCTACGCAGTTACTTTAATTTAAAATATAAGAGTAATTTCAATATTACTAAAATATAATCTTTCTAAAGCCTATAAACAGGTATCTAAAGTGAGGTATTACTATGAGCTTTTAGGAGAAGTCCAGTCTCCTAGGTAAGTTAGGTGTCAAATTAAATTCACTTTCATCAAAGTAGTAGAGGTCTACAATCCCTTCCCTGACTGCACTTTAAACTTGCAATTCCCTCACTTCAAAAATATTTGCTATTTCTTGGCTCTTTTTCCCATCATTTGACAATAAAATACCTAATGCTCGCATTCGTTCTTGTGAGCTTTTACCAGTTCAACATGAAATTTAATTTGCTCTATTCCTTATCAAAACCAAAAAAGGTATGTTGTATTTAGCTGCTGTAATTGATTGGCATAGTAAAGCTAGAAGTAAGCATAATATTGCTGTAGAAAGACTCTTTAGGACACTAGAATATAAGAATATTCATGTTAGTGACTATAATAGACTTCTCCTAAAACCTTTTTCAATATTTGGATATATGTCCCTACGCAGTTACTTTAATTTAAAATATAAGAGTAATTTGAATATTACTAAAATATAATCTTGCTAAAGCCTATAAACAGGTATCTAAAGTGAGGTATTACTATGAGCTTTTAGGAGAAGTCTAATGAAATTAAAGAATTAAAAGAAGGAGTAAAAAACTGGATGTATAAATATAATTTTAAAAGATTTCACTCTTCCCTAAATTATAAAAAACCGATGAATGTATATTTGAGTTATGTTGAAAATGTAGTATAAAGTAACAGCTAAATGTGGAAATAAATAAGTTGTTTTAATAGTCTTGCTTTTTTAGTCCATTATATTGAGCGAGATGGTGGGAATCAGGGTCTTGAATGCAAAGGGGGGGGGATTGGTGTTAGTGTAAAAACTATGTAGCTAAACGGTATTTTCGCCATTGCCTGATTGCTATTAAAAATAAAACTATTATCGGAGCAATAACACCCATTTCACTTGGAATTGTTTTATTATTTGAAAGCTCTACAAGCATAAATAAAATTCCCCAAACTATTAAAGTAGCGAGAATTGCTCCAAAACTAAATAAAGAAACATTTAAAAATCTTACACTCATTGGCACAAAAAAGAAAAGAATCACAATAGCACACGGAACAAAAAATGGATATATAAATATCTTATAAATTGCTCCTTTTATACTTCTCGTGTCAACTCCTTGCCTCTCTAATAATTCGTAAGCTTCAAAAGCATCAGTGATTGTAAAGTTCACTTTTCCCTCATAAATTTGATCTAGCATCTTAGGTTTAAAACCATGCAAAATTTCTAAATCTTTTTCTTCTAATATTCGTATCCCTTGTGAAGTAAAACTTATATCATCTGGCTTTATAAGAATATCAGCTTTTTTAATATGCCAAGCACCGTTAATATAAGTCGCTTTTTTAGCGATAATTACTTCTTTTAAAGAGTTTTCATATATGCTAAAAACTCTTATATCAAGTGCCTGTTTTTTAAGGGGCAGGAGTTTAGAAAAATATACGTATTTATCCTCATAAGTAAAAAATAGATCTCTTGATGGATGTAAATATTCGGAATGCTTTCGTATATTTTTAGCAAACTCATCTGCACGTGAAAATTTTGGTAAATTGTGTAAAGAGATAAAGAGAACAATAATAGTCGTTGAAACAACAACAAAAGGCTTTAAAATATCTACTCTTGAATATCCAAGTGAATAAAAGGACACAAGAGCATTTGAGCGTATCAAAAATATTTTTGTACTAATCATTGCAAAAATAAGAGATAAAGGTAAAAGCATATCTATCGCAAATAAGGATTTATATACAAGGTATATTAATAAAATATTTGCCGAACTAGATAATTCTTCAGCCCAGTTTATGTAATCGAAACCAACAAGAAATAAAACTAATGCCATTAAAATAATAAAAAAATATTTTAAATAATGAAGTGCTATGTATCTGAAGGCTAACATGGTTTTATTTTAACTTTATTTTTTAACTGTAAATTTTGAGCTTGTATCTTCCATAGAATGCTCCAATAAAAATTCTACAGCATCTGCAGCTTGAGATACCCAACTTTCAATATGATTTAACTCAGATAACTCAAAACTACTTAAGACATAAGAAGCTACTTCTCCCTTATGTTTAGGTCTTCCTATCCCCATTCTTACTCGTGTATAGGATTTAGATATATTTTCATCCGTTGAGCGAAGACCATTATGACCACCATGACCACCCCCATGTTTAAAACGAAGTGAGCCAAAGGGTAAATCTAAATCATCATGTATTACAAGAACTTCCTCTATTTTATAAAACTTTTTAACTGCGGCTATAGAGTTGCCAGAGAGATTCATAAAGCTAAGTGGTTTTAATAAAAAATGATTTTGAAATTTAAATAAATCTCCATTAAATGAAGAGGATGAGAGTTTTTGAGCCATTTTTCTGCAAATTAGCTCATCTATAAGCATAAAGCCTATATTGTGGCGTGTATTTTCATACTCCGAACCAGGATTTCCTAGTCCGACTATGAGCATGATTATTTAGCTTTAATAATAGAAATTAATGCAACTCGATCAGAATCTAAAATCGTAACATTGGGGATTTCTGCTAAATCACGAATAAGTTTAGAATCACCTACATCCATCTCAGTTACATCAATTTCAATTGTATTTGGAAGATTTTCAGGGGTACATTTAACGCTCACTCGTGCTTTAGCTATGTGTAATAAACCCTTATTTTTAAGACCTACTGCTTCACCTATAGCTATTACTGGTACATGAAACTTTGTTTGGACACATGATTGTGTAACCATTAAATCAACATGTAAAAGCTTACCTGTAACTGCTTGTGATTCATAAGACTGAACAACTACATTTATCTCTTTACCTGCAATACTAATTGGGAATATTATAGTTTCTTTATTCCGAACCAAACGGATATATTCATTGAATATACACCCCTGTGATTGAATATCCACCTTTATGATATACTTCGACTTTATGAAACCGATACTAAGTAAAAAGAGATTTAGCTATACTAAGTGCTTATAAAGATGGATATACTCAAGTCAAGATAGCAACACATCTGAAATTATCAACCTCAATGATTAGTAAGATTATCAAGAGTGGATATTCAATCACAGGGGTGTAGTTTTAAAAATCTTTTTAATTTCCACTGAATCAAAGCCTATTTTTTTTAAAAAAGCCAATTGTAAAATACCTTCCATTTTTCTACTCAAATATGATAATTCTCCACAAGGTGTAGTTTTATTAATCAATTTATCATCATAATGAGTATAATAATTTCTTGTAACTTTAATATTCTCAATAAGTTCTTCTATTACCTCATCACTCCCTATATATTCATGAAATGGATTGATAATCTCTTTTAATCTATCTTTCAATGTTATTTTAGTTTTATATAATTGTCTATGATAAGTTTCAAGTGCTTGTGCCAAAGATAAAAATTCACTTTCAACATATTGAGAGGGGTTATATCGGACAGAGAAGAAGAGGTTTAAAGCAGTTTCAATCACATTATAAGCATCTATCCAACTATTAATTTTCTCTTCAAAACTCTCTTGAATATCTGTATATTGAAAAAGCATCGTATAAAATTTAATTTCAGGAGAGTCTTTGAAAAAATGCATAATTTGACCGTAAACTTCTATTTCAACAGGATACTTTTTACCATTGCATTCTCTAAAAATATCACTGTTGCTAACTTGTATATCTTTAATATTGATACTCTCATCTATAGAAAAAGATAAAAACTTTACAATTTTATTAGCAAGTTTAGTAAAATATTCAAGAGACTGTTTTTCATCAGAAATTAATTTTATCCTAGAGGATTGTCTCATTGAAGGTTCATAGTGAGCCATATGAGTAGTAACTCTTATTTGAAATTCAAGTTTGATATTCTCCCCTAAATTATATTCAATATTTTCTATCTCTTCATGCCTAATTAGATAACTATCAGATAGAGAGTCTATTTTAATTTTTCTAATATTTAACCACTCATTTAATCCCTCAACAGAGAAAGAAAAGGTATCAAAAAGTAGAATTTCATCTTCTTCATACATAACTTTCTTATAGAGTATAGATACATGAATTCTATTTTTTGAAATACCTTTTCCTACTCTTAAAGTAGAGGTTATAGCAAAACATTTTTCTAAAGTAACATATCCATTTTCTGTTTCTCCAATTATTCGTTCAATATCTCTATCATCATTTTCATAATCTTCTAAACTTTTATTAAAACTTCCTAAAACTTCTAACTCTATTTTTCCTCCATCGTCTACTCTTAATGTGCCATAAAGTCTATTCTCTTCATCTGATGGTAACCAAAAATAACCTGATATACTAAACGGTTTTTCTATTTTCAAATAATAATACCTATCATATTTTATACCTCTCTTCCACAATATACTCCTCAATCACATTAATATACTCATTAAGAAAATTAACAGTTGAATCTTTCAGTGTTACAAGGGTACTAACTTGTTTATCTCTACTTACTTCTGAAAATGATTTCTCTCCATGAGCTAAAAAATTTCTATCTTTTTTAATCTCTTTCAATTTATGTTCAAAAAAATTACATTCAATCGCAAATTTTTTGAGTATTTTTTTGACAGCTCCACTATCCAAAGTACCACTACTAAAATAACTTTTGTTTATCTTTCTAAACTCTTCAATATCAATTTCTACTTTATCATTTGTAAATTTGTCAATATTTTCAAGAGTTTTGATACTCTGACCATCATTATCCAAATGCAATTTTAAATATCTAAGCCACATGACACGAATCTCATTAGAAATTTCATTATGTTTTAATCTTTCATCTCCAATAGTATCAAAAATATGCTCAATTCCATTATTTACAGTCCCTTCTATCAAATTATATAGCATCAAAATAGCTTGACTTTTCAATATCAATATATTATCACTATAGAGTTCATCACTCTCTATCTGCTCTAAAAAAGTAAAAAACTGCTCCACCTCATCTTGTCGTTCTTCAAAAAACTCTCTTAATTCACTCATAGAATTAACTCAAAATAATATTTTTAACTAATTTTATATTCTCTTTGAGTTTCTCAAAGCTACTACTCTTTGCATTTTCGATAAATTGCTGTACAAATACATCTATCGTATCTTTATTTATAGATGATTTCTCTTTGAGTGCCAAAGTGACACCTATATAAATAGCTAAAAGTCTATTTTTTCTATTATTGGAAATATCATTAATAAGGCTTTTCGCTTCAACAAAAGATAACATCTCTTTAAATTGCATTAACTGTTTATCTGTATAATCATCTTCTTTAAAAAGTTCATTTTGCTTATCTATATAGTTATCTAAATATTCATTTAGAGTGCTATCAAATTCTAAACTATCACTAAATGCAAAATATTTAATCAAAAATTCCTCTCTATATCCTCTATCTATATCTTGTTTTGAAAAATTACTAAGTTGACTCAATTTATGATTTTTATCAGACTCTTCAAATATAAAGTTAATAAATGCTCCTTGTTGAGAACCTTTGATAATTTCCATTTTTGTTAATTGTTTACCACCTGTATTTAATCTATCAAAGAGTTCACGAGGAATATCCATATTATCTTTGTCCAAATCAAACAAAACAATAGCCCTAACCGTAGAATTTCTAATTTTTCTTTTTCGAGAACTGCTAAAGTCATTAAATGATAATTGATTTAATCCATCTAATTTCTCTAAACCTTTTAATTTGAGGTTATTATTCAGAAAATTATTAATAGTTCTCATTCGTTGAGAACCATCAATAACCTCTAATGCACCATTTTCAACTTCTGCAAATACCATAGTTGAGATAGGTAATCCCAATAAAATAGATTCTATAAATCTTGATTGTTCTTTTTCAGTCCAAATAAAATTTCTCTGATAAAAAGGAATACTAATCTCTTTTGTTCTATTATCTTCAATATTTCTATTAAACTTTGAGTGCAGTAGTTCTAAGGTGAACTCTTTTGTATCATAATGTACATTTTTTCTACTATTTCTAATTAATGCTTCTTGTTCTTCAAGTGTTGCTTTTGCCATTTTATATTTTTTCCTTTTTTATCAACTCCATAGCCAAATCTTCCCCATCCTCAATAGCAATCTCAACAGCCTTCTTAGCCATTTCTAAAAGTTGTTTTGATTCTTCTTTTAATTTAAAAGATTCTTTTATTTTTTCTTCTATTTTACTTTGAATTGTATCATCAATAATAGGTATTAAAATACTTAATATATCACTTGAAGATATATTTGTTTGTACCGCACCTGTTCCTATTCTTTCAAGTTGATTTTGACCTATTACTGAATTTATCAATAATGGTAATAATTCAAAATTAATATTTTGAGGTGTGATTTTCATTATTCTTTGATTTATTACAGCAGAAATGCCTTTTGGTATTTTACAACTATTTCCAATACTTCCTGACATTGAAATGAGTATATCATTTTCTTTTGCTATATCTTTAATACTTAGCTCTTTATCTGTATTTGGTATTTTAGTTGCATTTGATATGTCTAAATATCCTTGCTTAATATTATTAATTCTAATTAAATAAGTACCATCATCAACATAACTATCACTCTTAAATGGATAACCTGTTGAGTGACTTTTTGAAAAATATTCTAGTTTCTCAAATCCACCATTATAATTTTTAATTTTCTCAATTATCTCATCATATTTAGGCTGATAATATTCACTATCAATCCTCCCACTATCTCCAAAACTTTCACTAAAAGTTTTTATAGCTATTTTTTCTTTAGATGGTTCAAAATCTAATAAATCTAGTTCTTTTAAAAGTAGTTCTTCTGATTGTTTGTAAAGTGCTTTACTTTCTTCTAATTTTTGATGTGACGATTTAACTAATTTTTCTATTTTTAATTGAAAAATAATACTTACTTTTGGAATAATAAATCTACCTACTTCATCTAAATTAAGATTATACTGTCCTGTAGGTCTAGCTAACCTTTTAACTTGAACTTGTCCATAATATGTTTGAAATAAGATAAATAAATATTCAGGTATAAAATCTTTACTAACAATTCTGCTAAATGCCATCGCTTGAGTAATATTTCCACTGGGAAAATTATCTAATATTAATGCAGTCCTCCCAACTACATCTGTTGTTGCCCCAACTATATTCATTAAAATATCGCCTGTTTTTAATTGGGTAGATTTCATTTTTGCATTAATATATTTATCTATATAAAAAAAAGTATCTTTTTCATCAATTAATATATTATTTCTTATATCAGTAGTTTTTAATAAAATTGTACCTTCTTTTAATGTTTCATCTCTATCTTTAGGCGTTGTTCCACTTCTTATTAATGATATTTCACTATTTAAATTATATTCTTTTGATTTTAAATATACATAAGCTGTTAAATATTCTTTATGAAAATAGCCACTATCAAATCTAAAAGTTTTATTATCTTCTAAAACATCACTAAGTTTAAGTTCAACAGCTTCAAGCCCATCCAACAAAGCATTATATTTTACTTCATCAAAAGGGCTATCTACTTTCCCGAAAAGCTTAAATTCTCCTTTTTAGCAAATTCATTAAAAGCTTCTGCTATTCCATCTTGTGTAACACCATCATGATTAAATAGATCATGGTCAACTATTAAGTGGTCGTGGTCATCAAGTCTATTTGTACCATCTTCATTTTTGACATATATTTTTTCACCACTATTATCTTTACTAGGGCTTTGCATGGTCGCAAAAAATATATTATAATCATCTTTTTTAGGACAAAGTACATCATCCCATTTTTGCACTATCAAAACACTTGTCTTTGTTCCTGTATGAGGTTTAAAAACATTTCCATGAAGTCCAACAACTGCTAAAATTCTACACTTATCAGCTATAAAATCTCTGATATTTTTATCGCTAGAGTTATTAAATCTACCTTGTGGTAAAACTACAGCCATTCGACCACCACTTTTAAGCATATCAAGATTTCTCTCAATGAAAAGTATATCTCTTCCTACTTTAGTTTGATACTTGCCATTTGGTTTTTTACCTAAGTCATATCTATGTAAAATACGACCTTCTTTTATATCCCCTGCAAAAGGTGGATTTGCCATCACTATATCGAAGTTGAATTCTTTGTTTTCATTTTTAACTTTTCTTAACTTTTTAAGTCTTTTCCAACCTTCAAAATATGTATCTTGCCAATCTTCATCTTTGGTATTTTCATCCCATCGCTCAAAGTCCAATGAGTTCATATTTAAAACATTTGTATGACCATCTCCTGCTATGATATTTAACATTCTTGCAACTCGTACAGTCTTTTTATCAAAATCTATACCAAATACTTTTTCTTTTACATATTTTAAAGCTCTAGGGTGTTTTTCTTGGGCTGTGAAAAGATGAGATTCTTTTATATCTAAATCTTGATATATCTTTTTCCAAACATCAAAAACAGTATGTATGGGGAAACCACAAGACCCTGATGCTGTATCCATCATATACTCACTCTCTTGTGGGTTCATCATCTTTACACACATATCTATCACATACCTTGGTGTAAAATACTGCCCTTTTTCACCTTTTGCATTTTTATTTACAAGGTACTCAAAAGCATCATCTATCACATCAAGGTTAGAGTTAAAAAGTTTTACATCTTGTAAAGAAGAAACACAAACAGACAGATGAGAAGGTGTAAGCTCTATGATTTCATCTTCTTTAAATATTCCACTCCATTGTTCTTTTGCTTCGTTAAAAATACCTTCAATTTTTTCTTTTAACTCTCCATCACTTTCGCCATAATTTCTAAATTCAAGATTTTTAGTAAGTTTTCTAGTATTTTGTAATTCATCAAAAAGTTTAATAAATATAAGTTTAAAAACCTCTTCAAATACATCAACACCTGCATTTGCTAAAACTTCATCTTCCATATCTAAAACAATGTTTTTAAGACTTCTTTTTTGAGTTTTTAAAATATCTTTTTTGATTAAGTCTTCTATCGTAAACTCTTCTTTTAAAACATCTTTTAAAGATTTATTTGCTTTTGGAATATCAGGAATAGGCTCAAAATAATTAGGGTCTTTACGATGATAATATAGTGTTTGTTCGCCATTTGACCAAATAGCAATAGTTGCACCTGTAGAGTTACAATAACTCTTTAACTGCTCTTTACCATCTTTTAATTTAGGCTTTTTAACTTCTATAACTATATATGGAATAGTAGGCTGTATCTTATCCATGATAACAATATCAGCTCGTTTAACCTCTCTACCAAAATGTACTGCATATTCTATTTGCATACGGTTATAAGGATAATCATAATCTTTATGAAGTGATAATAAAAAAAGTTGTCGCACTAACTCTTCTGGCTTAACTTGTATATCTTTTTGTCGTACTAAACATTTTATAAAATTGACTTGCTTACCTCTTAGTTCTTTTTGGAAAATCAATGATTCTATCTCATTTATTTGTTCAGTTTTAAATTGTGTTAGTTTATAGTTAGTATCTTGTAGTATTTCACTTATTTTCACTAGATTTCCTTAAATGTATTTAGCTCTAAAATTTTATCTAAAAAAGCACTTCAAACCAAACTAATGTTTACTAAACGATGAGTATTTCTCCTTTGTCTTCTTTTATACTACCCCAATAAATCAAGACAACATTTTCAAATTCCTTATTCACCTCTAACCTGTAACTTTATGAAACAGCTACTACATTTTCAGTGTAGTTTTCATCATTAATCTGTAAACTATCAAAGTAAACATTCATAGGTTTTTTATAGCCCAGTGTTTCATGAAATCTTCTATAATTATAGAATTCCATGTAGTCTGCTACATCCTCTTTTAAGTAGTAGGATAGAAATAACTTCAATTAATAGGATTATCTTCTATGTTGAAATTAACTTAACCCTAGTCGTGTAACCAAGTCAAATTCATATTAAATCTAAACCTTTTTAATGATCTTATTTTTGAAATTATTTGAGGTCTATTACTTATGTTGTATTTAGCTGCTGTAATTGATTGGCATAGTAAAGCTATCTTGTCATATAAAATATCCAATATACAAGTCATAAACATAACTAGCATACTTCACGATAAGGGAATTTTTATATCAATGAATGGTAAAGGTAGAAGTAAGCATAACATTGCTATAGAAAGACTCTTTAGAACACTAAAATATAAGAATATTCATATTAGTGACTATAATGAAATTAAAGAATTAAAAGAAGGAGTAAAAAACTGGATGTATAAATATAATTTTAAAAGATTTCACTCTTCCCTAAATTATAAAAAACCGATGAATGTATATTTGAGTTATGTTGAAAATGTAGTATAAAGTAACAGCTAAATGTGGAAATAAATAAGTTGTTTTAATAGTCTTGCTTTTTTAGTCCATTATATTGAGCGAGATGCTGGGAATCAGGGTCTTGAATGCAAGGGGGGGGGGATTGGTGTTAGTGTAAAAACTATGTAGCTAAACGGTATTTTCGCCATTGCCTGATTGCTATTAAAAATAAAACTATTATCGGAGCAATAACACCCATTTCACTTGGAATTGTTTTATTATTTGAAAGTTCTACAAGCATAAATAAAATTCCCCAAACTATTAAAGTAGCGAGAATTGCTCCAAAACTAAATAAAGAAACATTTAAAAATCTTACACTCATTGGCACAAAAAAGAAAAGAATCACAATAGCACATGGAACAAAAAATGGATATATAAATATCTTATAAATTGCTCCTTTTATACTTCTCGTATCAACTCCTTGCCTCTCTAATAATTCGTAAGCTTCAAAAGCATCAGTGATTGTAAAGTTCACTTTTCCCTCATAAATTTGATCTAGCATCTTAGGTTTAAAACCATGCAAAATTTCTAAATCTTTTTCTTCTAATATTCGTATACCTTGTGAAGTAAAACTTATATCATCTGGCTTTATAAGAATATCAGCCTTTTTAATATGCCAAGCACCGTTAATATAAGTCGCTTTTTTAGCGATAATTACTTCTTTTAAAGAGTTTTCATATATGCTAAAAACTCTTATATCAAGTGCCTGTTTTTTAAGGGGCAGGAGTTTAGAAAAATATACGTATTTATCCTCATAAGTAAAAAATAGATCTCTTGATGGATGTAAATATTCGGAATGCTTTCGTATATTTTTAGCAAACTCATCTGCACGTGAAAATTTTGGTAAATTGTGTAAAGAGATAAAGAGAACAATAATAGTCGTTGAGACAACAACAAAAGGCTTTAAAATATCTACTCTTGAATATCCAAGTGAATAAAAGGACACAAGAGCATTTGAGCGTATCAAAAATATTTTTGTACTAATCATTGCAAAAATAAGAGATAAAGGTAAAAGCATATCTATCGCAAATAAGGATTTGTATACAAGGTATATTAATAAAATATTTGCCGAACTAGATAATTCTTCAGCCCAGTTTATGTAATCGAAACCAACAAGAAATAAAACTAATGCCATTAAAATAATAAAAAAATATTTTAAATAATGAAGTGCTATATATCTGAAGGCTAACATGGTTTTATTTTAACTTTATTTTTTAACTGTAAATTTTGAGCTTGTATCTTCCATAGAATGCTCCAATAAAAATTCTACAGCATCTGCAGCTTGAGATACCCAACTTTCAATATGATTTAACTCAGATAACTCAAAACTACTTAAGACATAAGAAGCTACTTCTCCCTTATGTTTAGGTCTTCCTATCCCCATTCTTACTCGTGTATAGGATTTAGATATATTTTCATCCGTTGAGCGAAGACCATTATGACCACCATGACCACCCCCATGTTTAAAACGAAGTGAGCCAAAGGGTAAATCTAAATCATCATGTATTACAAGAACTTCCTCTATTTTATAAAACTTTTTAACTGCGGCTATAGAGTTGCCAGAGAGATTCATAAAGCTAAGTGGTTTTAATAAAAAATGATTTTGAAATTTAAATAAATCTCCATTAAATGAAGAGGATGAGAGTTTTTGAGCCATTTTTCTGCAAATTAGCTCATCTATAAGCATAAAGCCTATATTGTGGCGTGTATTTTCATACTCCGAACCAGGATTTCCTAGTCCGACTATGAGCATGATTATTTAGCTTTAATAATAGAAATTAATGCAACTCGATCAGAATCTAAAATCGTAACATTGGGGATTTCTGCTAAATCACGAATAAGTTTAGAATCACCTACATCCATCTCAGTTACATCAATTTCAATTGTATTTGGAAGATTTTCAGGGGTACATTTAACGCTCACTCGTGCTTTAGCTATGTGTAATAAACCCTTATTTTTAAGACCTACTGCTTCACCTATAGCTATTACTGGTACATGAAATTTTGTTTGGACACATGATTGTGTAACCATTAAATCAACATGTAAAAGCTTACCTGTAACTGCTTGTGATTCATAAGACTGAACAACTACATTTATCTCTTTACCTGCAATACTAATTGGGAATATTATAGTTTCTTTATTCCGAACCAAACGGATATATTCATTCATTTTGAATGCTGCATTGATATTCTCAAGACCTTTTCCATAAATATTCGCAATTAGATAACCATCACGGCGAAATGCTTTTGTGCCTTTCTTACCAATACTCTCTCTAACTATACCTTCTAACATATTAATTCCTTAAATAAAATGGTTGAAATTATATCTAAAATATCTTTAGTATAATTTAAAATAAATTATTTTAAATCAAAAACATCCTCGTCAATATTAGCTTGTTGAGTACTTGAAGTTGATGTAGAACCTCCGCTTAAACCACTCATTCTTAGTTTTAAATCAGCAGGTGAGGTTGCATGACTGAGTGCATTTTCTTTAGATATAATCTTATTATTATATAAATCATAAAGTGATTGATCAAAGGTTTGAGAATGATAATGTTCTCTCCCCGCTTCAATCGCATCATGTATTTCAAAATCTCTATTTTCCATAATAAGTTTTTCTATTCTTGGAGTACGTACAAGAACTTCTATAGCCGCACGTCTTTTTTTATCTAAGGTTGGAATTAATCTTTGTGAGACTATTCCTTGAATAACTCCTGCTAATGATAATCTAACACGAGCCTGTTCATCTGTTGGAAATTGGGCAATAATACGATTAATTGTTTCTTTAGCATCAATCGTATGAAGTGTTGAAAAAACTAAATGCCCCGTATCCGCTGCATGAAGAGCAAGATTAATAGTCTCAACATCACGCATCTCACCCACTAGGATAATATCAGGATCTTCACGAAGAGCCGCACGTAAAGCATTTTTAAAAGAGACAGTATCTTGTCCTACTGAGCGTTGATTTATGATACATCCTCTATCCTTATGTATAAATTCTACAGGGTCTTCTATGGTTATAATATGTTTTTTTTTCGTTAAATTTATCTCATTTATCATCGTAGCGAGAGTAGTTGATTTACCTGAACCTGTAATACCTGTTACTAAAATTAAACCACGTTCAAGTTTTGTAAATTTTTTTAATACCTCAGGAAGGTACAAATCCGAAAATGAAGGAATTTGAATAGGAATTACACGAAAAACAACTGAAACACCATCAATTTGAAAAAATATATTTACACGAAAACGATTTTCAACATCAAAAGGATACACTAAATCTATCTCTTTTTTTTCTACAAATTCTGGAAATCTTCCCCTTAATAATTCTTTTGCCAAGGTTAAAGCATCCTCTTTAGATAAAACTTCTCCAGAAAATTTAACCAAATTACCATCAATTCTAGCACGAATAACGGAATTCGCCTTAACATGTAAATCACTTCCGCCATGATCAATCATCTTTTTAAGATAAATTCTAATTTTCTTCAACTGCTCAAATGTCAGACTACTTACCTTAAATTTATTTATCTCACTCATAAAGATTTCAATATATCTTCAAATGCTTTTTCAAAGGACACTAAACCATCAGTGATTTGTTTATCTAAAACTACTTCAAAATCTATACCTACTTCTTTTATTTTTTCAAAATGTTTTATTATTATTTCATTTGAAATTGGTAAACATTTTTGCTTTTTACCCTCTTTATGAAATGCTAGAATTGTTTCAATTGGTGCGGTGTTTACTGTATTGTAGGCTAAAAGTTTATCTATGTAGTAATGTTTTTCTAAAGAATCCCCTTTCACCCCTGTACTTGCAAATAATGCTCTACAAAAATCAACATTCATCTCTTGTATCGTCTGATAAATATCTGCTGTATTATAGATACCACTAATCGCTGTGTCAATCCCTTTTTGAGATAACTCCTCATCAAGTGCGCGATCAATTCTACTTACAAATATACTTATAACTGTATCAACTCTTGAGCCATACTTTTTTACACCTAAGGCAAAAGCATTCGCACAAGAGATAGCCTGTTGCTTTTTAAAAATCAAAGTTGCATTGACAGGGATACCACATGAAGTTAATTCTTCCATAGCTATGTAGCCTGCATCAGTCGCTGGTATTTTAATCATTACATTGTTTCTACCAATACTCATAAATAATCTTTTACCCTCTTTTATAGTTGCAGCAGCATCATTACTTAAATAGGGATCTACTTCAATACTCACATATCCATCATCACCCTTATCGTATAAAGGTTTTAATATATCTGCAGCTTTACCTATATCGTAAATCGCCAATGCTTCGTACTTTTCTTTTGGGCTTAAATGATTGAGAGTTTTAAGTTGTTTCTTGTAAGCTGGAGAATTTAAGATAGCATTTTTAAATATTGCTGGATTTGAAGTAGCCCCATTTATAATGCCTTTAGTAATCAAGTCTTTAAATTCATTCTCTAAATAATCTCTTTCTATAAAATCTGCCCACAATGAAAACTTTAAAGTTGCTATATACATACATACATCCTAAAAATACTTTTTCCCATTATAACCCAAAAAAAAGATAATTGAATGAAGAAAAGATAAAATATACGCAAGTTCATTACTAATAAAAATATAATATTTCTCTAAATCAAAAAATAAATAAAAATAAAATATTGAATTATCGAAATATTCTAATACAAAAGGAGTGATATTCATCATAAATAAGCTTAGATAAAAGTTTAGCTTACTTGAGATATATTGAATATTATAAATTGTATATATAATGATACTCAATATAAAAAAATATCCTAAATAATATTCTTGAAGAAACAGTACAATTAAAATGTAGTTAACTAAGAGTAAGCTAGCCACTATGGTAGATAAATTTTATCTAAGAGTTCATCATATTCAGCCCTAGCCTCACTCTCTAAAGTAATCCCTCCACCACTTTTATATACATAAGCATCTCCAGTTTTCTCTATAAAACGAATCATTACACCACTATCAAAAGTTTCTCCATCATAAAATCCAAAGACACCTGTAAAGTATCCTCTATCATAGCCCTCAACTTCATCTATAATTTTTAAAGTAGATCTTTTTGGTGTTCCGCTGATACTACCAGCGGGTAAGAGTGACTCTAAAATATCACCTAAATTTTCGTGCCAATTCTCTTGAAGTTCACCACTAATATGTGAACTAACTTGAAGTAATTTTTTATCCCCTGCATCAATCTCTTGGACAAATCGAAACTCTTCAACTGAAACATTTTTTGCCTTTATTGATAAATCATTACGAAGTAAATCAACAACCATTATATGCTCAGCCAACTCTTTTTTATTTGCAAGAATTTTCCTTTTTGCATCGGGGAGTGAAGCATCAATAGTTCCTTTCATGGGGTAAGTATGAATTTTATTGTTTTGAATTTTCACAAACCTCTCAGGAGAAAAACAAAGAAACTGATTTTTATATCTTAATTTAAATTCAGCATTTGTTTGAGTATAAATCTCCTTTAAAGTATAAGGCGTTTGGATTTTTGTTTCTTGAGTAAGATTTAAAAGATAGGTCTCGCCAGATTTTATTTTTTCAAGAACATAATCAAATTTTTTTTTATAATTTTCAAAAGACAGAGGGTGTTTTTCTAAAGGGTTTATAGAGTTATTGAGAGAAGTTTTTTTATCTATTTGAAACTCTATATCTTCTTCTAAAAGATTTTCTAATAAAATTACTTTTAAATTTTTAGCTTTAAAATCACTTATAAAAAGAAAAGGTTTTCTTTGTTTTGCAAGGGTATTAATATCACTAAATGTCATATATCAGTTTTTTCAACACTGCCATTCGGATGGATACGCCATTTGCAACTTGTTGTAGTACCTTACATCTCTCATCAGCTAAAAGAGTGTCACATATATCAATGTTTCGATGAACAGGTCCAGGATGAAGTAAAATAATATCTCTATCTCCAAGAAGTTCACTTGTAATGCAAAAATCACTTGCATAATCTTTAAGTGAAGCATAACTTTGAGAAGAGTGTCTCTCCGTTTGAGTTCTCAAACTCATAATCGCATCAACCTCATCTATAATCTCTTCTAAAAAATGTGTCGTTCTTAAATTTGAAGAGGGTAAAAAATGAGGCGGTGCTACTAAAATTACCTCCATACCAAAACGACTTAGAAGTTCTATATTTGAGTTTGCTACACGAGAGTTTTTAATATCTCCAACAATGGCAATTTTTTTAGCTCTCACATCTCCAAAATGCTCTTTTAAAGTGTACAAGTCAAGAAGTGCTTGCGTTGGATGGGCGTGAGCACCATCACCCGCATTGATGATAGAAGCCTTGGTATGATTTGATAAGGTCTTGGGAACTCCCGAATTTTTATGCCTTACTATAATTGCATGAGGACCCATAGCATCAAGGTTCATAGCCGTATCTACTAATGTTTCACCTTTTTTAGTTGAACTCTGTGCAACATCAAGATGTACTATATTTGCACCTAATCGTTTTGCCGCTATTTCAAATGAGCTTTTTGTTCGTGTGGAGTTTTCAAAAAAAAGAGTAATGATGAGTTTATCGACAAGTATCTTTTCAAAACGACCATCAGAAAATACTTTTGCATCCGCTAAAATATCATTTATCTCATCTATACTAAAATCATCTGTTTTTGTTAAATGCTGCATACTACTTCTTTTAAAATAATTTATTGATTATACAAGACATCACATATCGTGTCAATATTTTCATCCACTTTCAAGACATCAAAAGCTATTTTTTCAAAATATGGTGCTGAAATTTCTGCAAAGCTATCATTATTATCTCTACAATTAAAAGCTATAACATGTGGAATTTTTTTATCCAACAAAGCCTTTGAGCTTAAAAGTGTATCATTAATGCAACCAAGAGAGCAATGCGTTACTAAAAGGGCTGTTGCTTTAAAATACTTTATCAAATCAATCATCATAGTATTTCCATCTATTGGCACATATAAACCACCAGCACCTTCTATAATGAAAAGATCACAAAGTTTTTCTATTTTTTCAATAGCATCTTCTAATTTTTTAATATCTAGCTCTGTATTGTTTGAGGCTACAAATGGAGCAGCGGGGAGAGTGTATCTTAAAGGTACTATATCATTTTGCTCCATTCCAAGAAAGGATGTGTTTAACTCTTTTAGGCATGAAAGTAATTCTTTTGCATCGGGAGCTACACCATTGACAACACCAGTTTCTATAAGCTTGATAGCACCCACACGAATTCCACGAGAGGCAAACTCTTTTAATAATAATTTTGTTGTGTAAGTTTTACCAATATCAGTATTTGTCGCAGTTACAAAAATTCGTTTTTTCATATTTGGATTATATCAAGTTTAAGCCAAAAGACTTATATTGATTAGTCGTTGAGTAACTCATCAACATAAGATATAGCTCCAAGAGCTGCTACTGCGCCATCTCCAGCAGCACTTACTACTTGTTTTGGAGCAGCTATTCGCATATCACCAGTTGCAAAGAGTCCTGCTATAGAAGTTTTCATGCTAATGTCCACTATAACTTGACCTTGATCATTCATATCACATAAAAAGCTTTTATCTTCTTGAATAAGTGTCTCATTGTTTACATCATTTCCAACAAAGGTAAATACACCTGGAACTACAATATCACGAATGACACCCTCTTTGTTTTTAACTTTAAGACCAGTTACACCCATTGCGTCACCATACACTTCATCTGGTGTAGAGTTTAAAATAAGTTCAATATTTTCTGTTTTTTCTACTCTAGCAATAGTATTTGGAGCTGAACGAAATGTATCTCTGCGGTGGATAATATACACTTTAGAACAGATTTTAGCGAGATAAAGAGCTTCTTCTAAGGCAGTATCACCACCACCGATAACCGCAACTTCTTTTCCTTTATAGAAAAATCCATCACAAGTAGCACAAGTACTTACCCCTCTACCAAAAAGCTCATCCTCACCTTTAAATCCAACTCTACGAGGAGAAGAACCTGTTCCTATGATAACACTATGTGCATCAGAAGTAGTCCCATCTTCTTTGTGAATTGTAAACAAATCACCTAACTTACTCACACGAATCACATTAACCATCTCATGCTTGAGTCCAAATCTTTGGCATTGCTGGGGCCATGGAGTCATTAAGTCCATACCAGTGATTTCACCAGTCACACCAGGATAATTTTCAATCTCTGAGGAGTTCATGATTTGCCCACCAGGCATACCTTTTTCAAACATAGTTACCTTTTCTAAACCACCACGAGTCGTATAAAGTCCAGCAGTAAGCCCAGCAGGACCTCCTCCAATAATTGCACAATCTAAAATTTCTGACATCTGTATTCCTATAATTGATTTACATGTTTGGATAATTCATCTAAATTATCAAGTTTACGTATCATACTGTCTTGTTTATATAATGTATCTTTTAATTTTTTTATAAAAAAAATGGAGGGGGATTCATAAATATTAAATCTTTGGATAAATCTTAAAGAATTATTTGTTCCACTTCGTAAAAAAGTGGTCTTTTTACTGTTTTGACGAACTTGATTGTAATAATCTATGGCTAATATAGGAAGCTTCAAATCTATTTTTGCCAGTTTATCCATAGTACCTTTAGCTTTGGATGAATAAAAGATAATAATATATTTATCCTCAGTTGGAGAAAAAATAACTTTCTTTTCATAAAAAGTCCAGTCTTTGAAGTCGATAAATTTATATTCTGAAAATTTAAAGTTAAAGTAAGCAAAGGCGGATGCTATCATTGCTGCACCAAAAAAAGAGGCTAGAAGTGTTGAAACGGAAAAAAGGCTTTTGCCTCTTTCCCTTGGTTTTATCGTTTCTTTTTTAATTATGCTAAAAGAGCGTTTATTTTATCAGCTAAGGCTTGTTTAGATTGAGCGCCAACAATTTGGTCTACCATCTCTCCATCCTTAAAAAACATAATAGTGGGAATTGAACGAATACCAAATTTAACAGCAATATCTTGTTCTTCATCCGTATTCACTTTACAAACTTTAGCTTTTCCTTCAAAATCTTCAGCTAATTCTTCAATAATAGGAGCAATCATACGACAAGGTCCACACCATGGAGCCCAGAAGTCTACAAGAGATACACCTTTGGCTAGTGTAGTTTCAAAATTACCTGAAGTTAATTCTATATATTTACTCATTTTATATTTCCTTTAATAATTAATATAAGAGAAGTATACATTTTTTAGGATTAAAAGAGACTTTACTTTTCAAAATTCCCTTTTTACAAAGATTTAGTTTTTTTTCAAAACTTTATGAATTTCTACAGAGTTATATCCACTGTCTGTATTTTCTCTTTTTTTTGCCTTTTCTTTTAGGGAAGCATCAAGTTTTTGAAGTTTTAAATCTCTAAGTGTTGATTTATTTTCTCTTTCTTGTGCTTTTATTTTTAATAATACCTCAAGTTTAGCTAATCTTTTTTCCATCTTTTTTGTATGTGCTTGACTCATGTTATTGTTCTTTATCTCAGTTGCTACAGATGAAAATAAAAGGGAACTAAATATAATTAGGATTATTTTTTTCACTAGGATTCCTCATCTCTTATTATAGCTTTTTCTTTCAGAGCAGCATCGAGTTTTTGACTTCTTTGTTTTCTCAATTGAGCTTTTATTCCTCTTTGTGCCTCTTTTTGAGCGATAGAAAATTCTATTAAAGCAGTGATTTTAGCATGCTTATTAATTTGAAGTTTTTCTTTTTTTTCAACTACAACAGCTGGTGAGGATAAGAGCAAAGTAGCACTTAATAAAGTCAAAATTATTTTTTTCATCATCTTTCCTTAGTTTTATAATATTAACTGAAATTATATACTAAATAAGTTTAAATAGATATAAGTTTTATTGAATTTAATTATATTTAATCATTATAAGATCTTATTTTAAAATTTTACCATGACTCTTTTTCTTTTTCTAAAAAAGGCACATTCACTATAACCTGCTTTTTTTGCTAAATTTATGATTTCTTGGGCGTAAAGACTTACTTGTATTTTGCTGTGTGCATCAGAAGAAAAAGTGATTGGTATTTCTAAACTATGGGCAAGTTTTAAAAGCTTTAAAGACGGATAAGCTTCTTTAACAGGCTTTCTGTATCCTGCCATATTTATTTCTAAAACCATATCTGCTTTTTTTATAGAAACTAAAGCATTTTCTGCAAGTTTTAAAATATCTTTTTTTGGCATAAATTTAAATATTTTTATTAAATCTAAATGACCTACAATATCAAAAAGACCAGTATTTGCCATATCTTCTATTGCATTAAAATACTTTTGCCAAATTTCATCAATATTTTTTTCTTTATACTCCCCAATAAATTCAGGATTATCAAATCCCCATTTATTTATAAAATGAACAGAACCTATAAGGTAATCTACTTTTGCATTTAAAACTCTTTCATCAATGTAATTAGGGATATAGTCTACTTCATATCCTAGTAAAATTTCTATCTCATTTTTGTATTTTTCCCTTGCATCTAGGACATTCTTTTCATATTTCTTCATCTGCTCAAAAGTTAAACGATATTTTATATCAAAATTCATAGGAGCGTGTTCCGAAAATCCAAATATTTTTGTACCCGATTTTATAGCTTGGAGTATATACTCATCTATCGTTCCCTCAGCATGATTACACAATGTAGTATGGTTGTGAATGTCTACAATCATTTTCTCTCACTATTTCAGTTATTTATGATATTATAGTGTTAAATAATTAATTCTAAATAATTTCACTAAGGGAGAACCTTAAATATGACTCAAGAAGAATTAGACGCTTTAATGGTTGATAGTGCAGATAATATTGATACATTTGATGATATTTCACAAGAAGATACTGATACTATAGATGAGGGTTCTCAAAATGATGCAGTGAAGGAAAATAATGATAACCCCATAGGCTATACCGATGGTACGGCACATCAATGGCCTATGCCAGCTACTGATGAAAATAAAATGGTGCATCAATTAGATGATGTTACAAAAGAGAGTGAAGAAAAAGCCAGTGAAATTTTTGATATTATAGAAGTAATTAGTACGAATTTAATGGATAAAGAGGAGAATATTAATTCTATTAAAGAAATCACCAACTCTAATATAGAACTCTTTACAACCTTGTGCAAAAAATTTCCAGACGTTCAAGCTTTTGCAACTCAATTAGAAAAGAATGAAATAGCACTTAATGATGCCAATGAAACTTTAGAAACTCTCCAAAGTAGTGGTGACTCGATTATGAATGTTATGGATATTATGCAATATCAGGATATACACCGTCAAAAGATTGAGCGTGTTATAAATGTAATGCGTGCATTATCAAAATATATGAATACGCTTTTTGAGGGTAAGATAGATGATGAAAATCGTGTTGCTTCAGCACAACATATTTCAGGAGATACACATAATGATCTCGCATCAACAGATGATATAGAAGCACTTTTAGCTCAATTTGGGAACTAATGCAAAAGGTTGAGTTACTTTCCCCCGCAGGGACTTTAGAAAAATTAAAAATTGCCTTTGACTTTGGTGCGGATGCAGTTTATGGTGGTGTTTCGCACTTTTCTCTTCGTATACGCTCTGGAAAAGAGTTTTCAATGCAAGAGTTTGCAGAGGGTATAGCTTATGCTCATGAGAGAGGGAAAAAAGTTTATGTAACTATCAATGGATTTCCTTTTAATTCACAACTCTCTTTATTAAAAAAACATATTATAAAAATAGCTGCATTAAATCCAGACGCATTTATCGTAGCAACACCCGGTGTTTTAAAACTTTGTCATGATTTAGCTCCAAATATGCCCTTGCATCTTTCAACACAAGCAAATGTTATGAATGTTCTTGATGCACAGATTTATCATGATATGGGGGCTACTCGTATCATTACAGCACGAGAAATTTCTTTAAAAGATTTAATAGCTATCAAAAAAGAACTTCCAAGTCTTGAACTTGAGGTATTTGTACATGGTTCTATGTGTTTTGCATATAGCGGTCGTTGTTTAATTTCAACACTCCAAAGTGGTCGTGTTCCAAATCGTGGATCTTGTGCGAATGATTGTCGTTTTGAATATGAGATATATGCTGCAAATCCAGATACGGGAACACTCTTTAGGCTTGAAGAGGAAGAGGGTGTTGGAACTTATATTATGAATGCAAAAGATTTAAACCTAGCTTCTCACATGAAAGAGATACTTGATGCGGGTGTAGTGGATTCGGTTAAAGTAGAAGGGCGTACAAAAACAGCTTATTATGCTGCGACAACTGCTAAAGCTTATAGAATGGCTATTGATGATTATTATGAAGATAAGTTTGATAGTGATAAGTACCAGTATGAACTCCAATCCCTCCAAAATCGTGGATATACAGACGCTTATTTAGTTTCTCGTCCATTTGAGAGAAATGATACTCAAAGTTTAGATTTTTCTATGCAACTAGGGACACATCAGGTAAGTGGAGTTGTCACTGTTGAGGGGACACATTTTTTATGTAAGTATAAAACCTTCCCAAATGATGAGATAGAAATTGTTGCTCCCCTTGGATCTGATATAGCGATAGTTGAGAATGAAATTGGCTTAACATATAAGAAAGATGGAAAATTATTTATGCGATTAAAGCAACTTCTAGCAGAAAATAAAAAAGTATTACAAGCAGTTCATAGTGGTAACACAAACCCTATAACTCTTCCTACAAAGATGCCAGCCTATACATTTTTGAGAATGCCATCAGATAAAGAGATGGGGACAAATCCTCAAAATTAATGTATAATTTTACTATATAAAAACATAAGGAAAAAATAGATGAAATTTGTGTCAATAGTTATGGGTTCTAAAAGTGATTATGAGGTAATGAAATCGTGTTCTGATACATTTGAGGCATTTGGAGTTAATTATGAGATGATTATCTCTTCCGCTCACCGTTCCCCTGAGAGAACAACTCAATATATAATAGAAGCTGAAAAAAAAGGTGCGCAAGTATTTATCGCAGCAGCAGGAATGGCGGCTCATTTAGCTGGAGTACTCTCATCTAAAACAGTAAAACCAATCATTGGTGTACCTATGAGTGCATCAGCTTTAGGTGGGATAGATGCCCTTCTCTCAACTGTGCAAATGCCAGCTGGAATGCCAGTTGCTACAGTAGCAATAGGGAAGGCTGGAGCAATAAATTCAGCCTATCTAGCAATGCAAATTTTAGCTCTTAGTAATGAAGAGTTAGCAGTAAAACTACAAGAAGACAGAATTGCAAAAGCTAAAAAAGTTGAAATGGATTCTTCAGAAATTGAGACGATAATTAGCGTATAAAACAGGGGATGTATCATGGAGTGGATAAGTGATCAGGCGTATAGTAAATTAACTGGTTTAAGTATGTCGTCTTTAAATGATTTAGTTGAAGCTGAAAAACTTAGTGTACTTGTCCAAGATGGAGTTAGAATGATAAATCCATCTTATGGTGCGACAAGCACTGTTATCCCTCAAAAACTGACAGAACTCTCTTTAAGAAATACTCAAGAAGTAGTTGTGCAACCTGAGTTTATAGAAAAAACTATAGGCACTATTATAAATCTTCATGAAAAAGTTATTGATGCTAAAGATGAAACGCTTGAAGCGGTAAAAGTTGAAAATGATTTTTTAAAAGAAGCACTTAATTCCCTACAAGAACTTTACGATGAAGACAGAAAAACTATAGCAACTTTTACAAAGCAATTAAAACTTTCACAAGAGGAAGTAGAATTTATGAGAAGAAAATATAAGCTTATGTGGAATAAAACCATAGAAGAACACGTAAGTAAATAAAGTTTGATAATTGAATATAGATGAAGCCTGTGTGGGCTGTATAATTAATCAAAGCTTAAAAGTAGCCAATGCGATAGATGCAGATGAAAAACTTACAGCTAGCCTGAAATCCACAGTAGAAAAACTTTCCAAAGATTTCTCATTTGATAATAATCCTCCTGAAATAGCATCTTATGTATATGAAAAAATGGCAAAAATTGCGAACAAAGCAGACCTCTATAATGAAGTAAAAGAACTTTCCACAAAAAAGGCACTCTCCTTCGTCCCTTCCCTAAAAAATAAACTTCTTTCTTCCAAGGATAAACTCCTAACTGCCACGAAAATTGCAGTAGCTGGAAATGTTATAGATTTAGCGGCTGCCATTGAGTTTTCTTTAGAAGGAGAGTTAGCAAAAATATTTCATACAGATTTTGCTTATAATGATATGAATAAACTTCAAAGAGAATTAGAAGGTGCAAAAAATGTTCTTATATTGGGGGATAATGTTGGTGAACATATTTTTGATTATATGTTTATTGAGGTACTCAAAGAGTTGTATCCAAATGCAAAGTATACATATATGGTTAGAGGAAATCCTATTATTAACGATGTAACGATGAAAGAAGCCTTAGAGTGTGGATTTGACAAGTTATGCAATTTAGTTGATAGTGGTGTAAATACACCTGGATTTTCTTATAATCGTGCTAATGAAAAGGCTAAAAAAGTTTTTAATGAAGCAGATATAGTTATCTCTAAGGGAATGGGTAATTATGAATGTTTAACTCCATCTCATAGAAAAAATATTTGTTTCATACTCAAAGTAAAGTGTGGCGTTGTTGCTTCTTCTTTAGGCAAAGATATAGGGGATATTATTTGTAAAATGTCTTAGATTTTTGGCTAAAAGGACTTAAAGGTTTATAAACATAAAAGCCTATAAAAGATATAATCTCAAGAATTAATTTAAGAGGGTTTATATGATAACTTTTAGCGAAATGTTACTCAAATTACAAGAATTTTGGATGAAGCAGGGCTGTAATATTGTACAGCCTTATGATATATCCTCAGGAGCAGGAACATTTCACCCTGCGACTTTTCTCCGTTGTCTTGATTCTACTCCTTGGGCTACAGCTTATGTAGCTCCATCTCGTCGTCCAACAGATGGAAGATATGGAGAAAATCCAAATAGACTAGGTTCTTACTATCAGTTTCAAGCTCTCATCAAACCATCCCCTGATAATATTCAAGAACTCTATTTAAAATCATTAGAATATTTAGGACTTGATGTCTCACAACACGATATAAGATTTGTAGAAGATAACTGGGAATCACCAACGCTAGGTGCTTGGGGGCTTGGTTGGGAGGTTTGGCTCAATGGCATGGAAGTGACACAGTTTACTTATTTTCAACAAGTGGGTGGTATAGAGTGTAATCCTGTAGCCGTTGAGATAACTTACGGAACGGAGAGACTTGCTATGTATCTTCAAGGTGTTGATAATATTTTTGACATACTTTGGGGTGAAAATGAGCATGGTAAAACTTATTATAGAGATATACACAAAGAGAGTGAGATAGAGTTCTCAAAGTACAATTTTGAAGTTGCAGATATTGAGGCTCTTTTTCTTGAGTTTAGTGCAAAATGTAAAGAGTGTAAAAGAGTTATTGAAGCGGGACTTCCTCTTCCTGCTTATGATTTATGTATGATGGCATCAAACACATTTAATATACTCGATGCAAGAAAAGCAATCTCTCAAACTCAAAGACAAGACTATATGCTCCAAATCCGTGAACTCTCAAAAGGCTGTGCGCAGTTATATAAATCACAAGAAGCAGATAGACTACAGAGAGTAAAAGCTTAGAGGATTATCTTTGAATACAACTCTCATAGGCGAGATAGAGAAAATTCTTTTTGAAGAAGAGAGCTTTTTTATCGCAGTTTTAAAAACTGGTGAAAAAATATCTGGAAGCTATTTTGAGAGTGATGTTCAACACATAAAAGCTTCGGCTGTTACTCTTATGGGTGTTTGGCAAGAGCATAAGAAGTATGGTAAAACTTTTAAATTTACCTCTATCAAGGTAAACCAAAATCAACTATTTTTCTTTTTAAACAAAATAGTGAAAGGGTTTACAAAAAAACTCTCATCAGAGCTTATAGAAAAGTTTGGCTCCGATGAATTAGTAAATATTTTAGATAATGATATTGAGCGTCTTTTAGAGTTTAAGGGTATCAAAGAAAAACGCCTTAAAAAGATTCAAGACTCTTGGAAAAAATTTCGATCTATGCGTGAACTTGGCGAATTTTTAAGCCCTTTTGATGTTTCTCCTATTCTTTTAACTACTATAGCTACTGCTATGAAAAATGTAGAAGAACCATGCACTAAAATAAAAAATAATCCTTATATATTAAGCTCTATCGCTTCTATTGGCTTTAAGAAAGCTGATGAACTTGCCCTTAAAATGGGGGTAAAAAAAACAGATGAAAACCGTATAGCTTCAGCTATGGACTATGTACTCTTAAACTATTGTGAGCAACAAGGAAACTCTTGTGTAGCTAAAGATATACTTTTCCATGAACTCAATGAGCTTCTTATGTTTAAGGATAAAGAGAATTTTTATGAGTCTATTTTAATACAGCGTATTGCTGAAAAAAATATAGTGATTATGAAAAATGATAGACTCTCTCCTGCAAGGCTATATGATGCTGAAAAGTTTTTATATGATACTTTTAAGGCTCGTGCTAAACACGATAGTGGTGGATTTGTAAAAGATATAGACAAATTTTTAAAAGAGGCAGATTTAGAGTTAGGGGAGCAACAAAAAGAAGCTGTTGTTAAAATAAACAGGGGAACTTCAATCTTGTTTCTTGTGGGTTATGCAGGAACAGGAAAAAGTACAACAAGTCGCACTATCCTCAACTTACTTAATACTCGTTTTGATACAAAAGAGATAATGACTTGTGCATTAAGCGGTATAGCCTCACAAAGGATAGCTGATACAACAGGATATGAGAGTGCAACAATCCAATCTTTGATAATTAAATATGATAAGAGTGATACCTTTCCTTATTTGGTTATTTTAATAGATGAGGCTTCTATGATTAACTCCTCTTTGTTTGCTAGGTTTCTTAGAAAAGTAAAGAAAAATGCGATACTTATTATCGTTGGTGATGATGCACAGTTACCTCCTATTGGAGCTGGAAATGTTTTGAGTGATGTTTTAACACTAGACTTAGTTCCTATTGTCAAACTTACAAAGATTTACCGTCAAAGTGAAGACCAAGCTATTACTCTTATAGCAAATGATATACGCAAGGGCGAAGTGCCTAAATATAGAGAAAAATATGATGATTTTGAATTTATAGAGCTAAGTATGCAAAACTCTTATGCTATGAAAAATACCCTTAGTGCAAGCCAATTCCAAGAAAAACGAGAGGAAAATTCTCAAAATATTGTCTCAGAGATACTTCATAGAGTTTTAGAGTCTCTTGAAAAAGCAAGGTATAGACTCAAGAATAAACAAATCAAAGAGTATCTTAACTATTTTCAAGTGATAACACCTATGAAAGGGGGAACTCTAGGCACTACAAATCTAAACAAGGTTTTACAAGACTACTTTAACCCTAATCCAAAAAAGTGTGTTAAAAAATCTGGTTTTGAGTTTAGACTTATGGATAAGGTAGTGCATATAAAAAATGAGAACATGACTTCATGGAGTGGTGATGCTTTTAAGTTGGGTGAAAACTCAAATCAAAGGCGAATCTTTAATGGTATGAGTGGACTTCTTTTTAAAATAGAAGAGGAGGAAGAACTTGTATATGTTTTTTACCCAAATGAAGATGTAGTCGTTGTCTATGAGTACGCAGAGTTAAAACAATACTTGATGCTCTCCTATGCTTTAACGATACATAAGGTGCAAGGTATGGAGTATGATATAGTAGTTATCCCTATCACTTTTTCTCACTTTATTATGCACAATACGAAGCTGATTTATACAGCGATTACAAGGGCTAAACATAAATGTATTTTAGTGGGTGAGGGTGCTGCTTTTGAGAGTGGATGTAAAAAGTTTGAGGTAACACGGCGTGATACCGTTTTGCTAGAATTATAAATTGCGATTTAAGTATCGCTTGATATAATACTTATGCGGTTCTACTGTAGCTATATGCGACAGCTAGAACTGAGCATATAGTTTTAGTAAATCCTAAACCGTAAAGGATAGTGATTTACATGTCAAAGATTATTAGACTAATCTTAGAAGTCATTCGTGAAATACTAAAGTATTTCAATGACGATTAAAACACAGAGAGGAAAATTTTCCTCTCTCTTATGCAGAGTATAGCATAAAAATATTTATTTTAATACAAGCCAAACTTACCATCATCTCTTTTGTATAGAACACGAGTTTTATCTTCATGGTCTAAGAAAATTTCAAATATTTTATCAGACTCTTTTAAGTCGTTTAAGACATCTTCAACCTCTCTTGGTTTATAGAGTGCTAGTTCTACTGGAACGATTTCGTCTTCCATCTCTAGGGTAGCTGATTTTACATCTGCGTCGGCAAATTTAATTTCATTGAGTCCTACTTTGTAGTGACCTGAATCTTTATCATGAATTCTTCTCATCGCTTTTTGAGCTCTTGAGGTAGCTATATCTATGGCAGCATATAAGTCGTCATCATTTTGTTTGATAATGATAGAATTTTTATGTGCAAGGTTAATAACAAACTCAACAACAGAGTGTTCTTTACCTTTTTTAGTTTGTGCCTGAGCGACAACATTTACAGAGATAATATCCATGTTAAACTTGTTGAGCGTTTCAATAGAGGTGTGCATGTGAGCTTTAATAGCATCGGTTAATTCTAAATGTCTTCCTGTTAGAGAAATATTCATCTATTAAATCCTTTTATTTTGTAAATATAATTATTATATCATTAAAAGATTTATACTAGCTAAAGTTTTTGAATACTTCTTCTAAAATAGCGAATAGGTTCGAGAGTAATATCTTTACTGATAGGGACACTCACTGTTATATCCATCAAGACACTACCATTTTGTTCAGGGGTAGTAACTGTTGCATATATTCTATCAGCAGTACAACTTGCTGGTGGGTTTATATATGAGTATTTTATGGATATATCTATATCATAAAAATCATCAGCGACACTACCATCATTGTCTAAATCTACTTTGAAATTTAGATTTGTTATATTGCATGGGTCTGTGACATTATTGTCTAAAGAGATTTTAAGTAAGGCATACTCAGCAGCACTTTTAGAGAGTAATACCGCCTGTTCATATATATATAAGTCTATAGTTCTTTTACTTGTTTGTGTAGCAAGTGATAGAGCGAATGTTAATATTGTCGCAATGATAACGATAACACCAACAGCCATAATCATAGCCATACCATCTCTATATGTTTTAGAAGATTTTCTTTTTAATAGATAGTTTTTTCTTTGCATATTGAATACCCTCCATCAGCACTTCCATCAATAATGGCACTTTTTACACATACTTGAATTTTAACAATTGAACCCATAGCCATAAACTGAAAGGTATCGACATTTTCCATAAGTAAGGAACTTTTTGTACCTGTGTCCGTATATTTTTCGCCATTCCACGGTTGATAATCATAATAAAGATACAGATCTCCCATCTTAGTATTCTTGTCAAAATTTTTAAATCCTACAGCATAAGCTGTCCATGATAGCTTATAGTACTCAAGCACTTTTTTAAATGTGCCTGATTTCGTTGCAAATTGTGTACCTTGGTTAAGCACTGATTTTATAGGGTGCATAGCTCCCTTTTGAGCATTAATATACGTTTTATTTGTAGCATTAGCATCCCAACCATAATCACTGGTAATATCATTAGTTGAACCCACAAAATATAAGGCAGCATCATTGATTTTTGAATTATTGTTTGATAAAGCCTTAATAATTGTATCTACATCACCAGTATTTGTAGAAGGAGACACTACAAGACTACTTGTTCCAGCCTCAATATCATTAATCCCACTCCAACTAGGCACTGATTTTAATCCACGAAATCCATCTATATCATTTCCTATCCATTCAAGTACATCAAAGCCTCCCCCACTTGCACTTCTAAGTGCTGTAAATCCAGCAGAGTTTCTAGCTATAATAGAATCTTTTATACGGTGCTGTAACCTCGAGGCTATAAGTTCGACTGCCATTGCACTGTTTGATTGAAGTGTGTGGTTAATCTTTGTATATATAAAACTTCTATAAGCATTAGCAATAAACTCAACACCAAACTTTCCAATAATCCCCATAATAACGATTACAAAAATAAGTTCGAGCATAGTAAAAGCATGACGGTATTTCATTAATAGTCCTTATCATGGTAATCAATTTCACCGATATTTGCACTAAAAGTACTAAGTTTTGTTATTTCTTTAGCATCTTTATCCTTTATAAGTACAGTTATCTTTTTTATATTTTTGTTTCCTGAAGTTATAGTGCCAAAGTTAGCAAAGGCGACAGTAAATGTTGAAGTATACTTTTGTTTATACCCACTGGCTGATTTTGTGGTATCAATAAAGATGTTATGAGAAGTTCTACTTATATCATTAAGAGAGTTTAGAGTAGTATCACCTACAATCGTTGGAGGAGTGTTGCTATCTCTACATCTCCTATGTAAAGGTTGATTTATATGTCCTGATCTTCGTTTTGTAGTTAGATTACAGTCTGTAGCCGATGTCCAAACTACTCGAGAGAGGGTAGCTGCTCCTTCCATAGAAAGTTCATCCCAGTACAAAGAGACAACTTGATTAAGTTCAGCTGATGCAGCAAAGATAGCTTCTTGAGACATACTTCCTTCAATATTTTTTGCTATGACATTATTTATCATAGGCAGAGATAAAACAGCAAAAGCAATAATAACGATAGCAAAAATAAGTTCTATCATTGTAAAGGCAAGATGTTTTACCACATACTTCTCCTATTTATTCTATTTGCTGCATTATTACTATTTGTCGTAGTCTTTGTATCCTCTTTTCCTACCCAAGTCCCTATATCACCCTCAAACTCTACTTCAAATTCATTTGTAGTGGCATTAGGCTTAAATTTATTGTGGATTAACCAGCTAGAAGCATTGTTCTTCATGGTTGTTTTGTATGGATAAGCCTTAGTTCCATCATAAGTAAGTCTAACGAAATCTCCTATAACTCCTCTTGCCGCTGTCGTTTGAGTGACTAAAGTAGTTCCTCCTTTTTGACTTACATCACCGGGACTACCAAAAGTCGCATTTATATGTTCTGGATTCACATACCATCTAGGGTCATTTGTATATTTTGGGTCAGTGTCCAGAAGAAGTGCTTTATTACAAGTATTATCGCAGTAGACTTCATAGTATATAAAAGCTTGTTGATTAGTTCTTCCTGAAAATCTTGACCTTGGAGAATTTGTTCGTCCGTAAAACATGCTAGCATTCTTGTCAATAGTACTATTTTTTGTACTTGCATTAGGGTGTATTTTGTCTGATACATCTAAATCCTCAAACTTAACTTGAAAAGGATTTATAGCCTTATCTATATCTCTAGTAAAGTTTACACGAACTTTAAAATCAGCGACACCATCCGAAGCACCCTTAGATCCAAATATATTTTTTGGAATACTACCTATACTAAGGTTCTCATCACTAGCTTTATTATTTGAATAAGCTTTATTATTTGAATTAACTGTACTTAGTTCCTTATAAAGAATATCCATATTTGAAGGAAAATCAGCACCATCAATATTCTTAAACTTCATAACTAAATTTGTATCATTGGAATAACAGCCTGCAGTATAATTTTTTGTGGTGTCATCATCTCCATTTTCTGCAGTTACGCTAAAGTCAAACTTTAGCGCCATCTTCTCTAATTCACTACTCTTTGCATAATAGGTAAAATTTGCATCATTTTGGTTAATATTAGGGATTGTACCAATCTTAAAATGATTTGGATAAATAGTTATATCCCTTGTATATGCTTCTATATTTATATAATCTGTATTGGGATCTTTCTTATCCACGATAGCAAATGGATTTGCATCTTTTTCTTTAATTTCAATCTTAAAGATACCAACATCATTTAAGAGTTTATTTTGTAACAAGGCTTCACCATCGTTAAATGTAGACTGTGTTGGATTAGTAAAACTAAGTTTTTTTACAGGACATAGCTGATTTTTCACCTTAGATGTAATATCTAAGTCTGATAATTTAAAATCGTAGCCTTTGGCTAAATTATTTTTCTCACCTAGTGCTTTATACTTAATATTCACTTTTTTAGCTTGACTTGGTGAGGGGATGGAAAGATCAAATCTTTTGGGGCGAATAGCAAAGTTATCAAGTGAACAAGAAGCAGTACCATCACTAGTAAGAACTCTAAAGTAAACATTTTCAATAGCTTGATCATATGTTATCCCTCTAACAGTTTTAGATGTATCAGAATTAAAAGTTACATTACCGCTCCAAAGAGCTCTTTCCCCAGTACAGGCAGCTTTTTTTTGCTTGAGTGTGGGATTATTTCCAAGACTAGAGTAAGGATCCTTAATCAAAGAAAGAATTAAAGTTGATGAGTAGTTTATAAAATCATTTTTGTTCTCATTAAGCGATATAATTTTAACATTAAAAGGTTTATTTACCACTTGCGTTGCTAGATAGGTTTGTTTATGTTTAGGATTAGTAAAGTTACCTTTACCCCCTGATTCATTCACAATATTGAAAGTGCCAAGATTATTTGTAGAGTACTTTGTATTAATATCACTACAGGCTTTCATTGGAAGGTTATCGAAAAAATGGTCAAGAACTCCAGCATTCTTGTAAGAAACCTTGTAAATATTCTTAATATCTATATTTTTAGCACTAGTATATTTAATTTTTGCCTTAAATTCTATAAATACTTTGAAGTCATTGCTCCGAGCTTTATTTGGAATAAGGTATCCTCCCTTATTTCCGTTAGCACCTGTTCCTATGTTCAATTGTGCAGTATTTGTAGAACTCTTCCACGTTATTTTTTGACGATCTACTTTATACTGCTCTTGAGGCCTCCCAAATTTCTTCATCTTAAAACTATTATTAATGTATTTAAGGTTAACATCATCTAGTTTCATAGTAATTTGAACTTTTTCAGCTCTTTCAAGAGTATCATTGCTTTGTGGTATATTTGATATCCAAGTTCTTACTATAATAGTATCATTAGTCTTTACCTTATCTAATTTTACACCATTCTTGTCAAATACCAGTTGATGGTAACATACTCGTGGTTCGTACAAATTAGTAGAAAAAGCAAAAACTCCAGGAAGATAACCATCCCATGTCGTTTTTAAAGTAACTTCAGTTTCTTGTTGTCCTTGTTTGATAATATGACTGATATCAAAAAAGTCAATATCTATACCAAGTGAATTTGCCCATGGAGCTACTCCACCAGCTAATCTTTTTTGAGGTTGTAACTCTAGTACTGGCTTGCCATCTTTAGTGATGCTAGAATTTTGTAAATTATTAATAGGGTTTGTTTTATCATTTCCAGTAGTACCAATAAGTACTGGAGCTGATACGCCAAGACTTGTTAAACTCAATGTATCTCCACTGAACTCAATGTCCCCTTCACCTGAAAATAAAGCAAAAGATGATTCTATAGGAGCGTTTAATGGTGTTAAAAACTTATCAAGAGTAATCTGTATCGGATTTGCCGTACCTGTAGCTTTTAGTGTGTAAGTACAACCATCTGCTGCGTGCTTTTTTGCATACTCACAAGCATATTGTGGATCCTTAATTTGACCATCACAAGTAGTCGAACTATTACCATTAAATACCCCTTGATATCCATCATAAACGACTAAATTTTGAAGAGGTGCATTATCATCTTTGTAAACAATCACCATAGCCCAAGCACCATAACTACCACCACCTGGTTTGCCTTGCATTGTTTGAATATTTGCAACAGTATACATACCATTTGGATTTTTTTTATCGCTTATAAGGTCTGTAATCTCTGCTGCCCCTTGATAATACCACCTAGGACCACCACTCAGATAAATCCAATTATGTTTCTTTTCGATAGAAGTGACATCAGTATACGTAGCACCTTCTTTTTTAAACTTCACTTTAGCACTCAAATTTTGTTGATTATCTGTTGGATTTTCAAATATCCCTTGCCAATATAATCCAGCCCAGACTAACTCTGCCCCACTTGGGATATCAATTTTGGCTGATGAATGGTTAAATGTCTCACGATCATTATCGAGATTAATATACATCATATAAATACGATTATTACTACCATCTTGAGGATCGCCACATTGTCCTCCATGATTTTTACATAAGACAGTATTTCCTATAATATCAATCTGCCCTTTCATGTTAAATGTTTTTACCATTGAAAACTCTCTTGGTTTTGCACAGATAAATTTAGGAAGTATGGCATATAGGGAGGAAGTAAACCCAAGTAAGATTAAAGAAAAGAAAACAATTTTAAAGAATGTGGATAAAATTTGCATAACAAACTCCTTGATATGGAAGTAAAATATTAGACCAAAAGACAATACTCTATAGAAATAATTAGTTACGATTATATATTATCCACCTTATTAGCTTTCATATAGCTGAGAAAAAAGAAATCAGAAGCTTTCGAGGGAAATTATTTTTTTAAAAAAGTAGAAATTTTTTCAGCTATATTATAATGAGGGCTATTAGATAGGATAAGTTGCGTTGCTAAATTCTTGTCTTTGTTAAAGATGAGTGGTCCTATAAAGTTTACTATAGAATCCTCTATAGGTCTTTGAATTAAGACAATGTTTAAAATAAGTAAGTTAGATTTTTCATCTGCCTTGAGCATATCCTGTATGTTTTGTGGTAAATCAAAATCGTACTCTCTTAATGCAAAAGGGTTGATAAGGGTAAAAGATATAGATTCATCTGTAGTTGATTGCATTTTCATGAAAATATCATCTATTTTTTGTAATTCTACTTGTTTTATATCTTCAAAGCCTAAAAGTGGCATAACAATATCAAATCTCATACAAAACCTTTCGCCTATATTTTAGTCTATTTTAGCACTTAAAAGATAAAATAAAGCTATTTTAAACATAGAGTTAGCTCTTTTGGCTAGAATAGCAAATATATAATTGATTTTAAGGATATTTAAAGTATGAAACGAAAAATAAACTTTAGTTTGCTTGCCCTTGTTATGAGCTTTCTTTTTGTAGGATGTTCTAACAATGTTATAGAAGAGTATAACAAACCAGCAGTTTATTGGTATACTAAAATCATTGATGCTATTGTTGATGCTAACCTTGAAGAGGCTGATAGTCATTATAGCTCTCTTCAAGGGGAACATATAGGATCGCCTCTTTTACCAGAGGCTACCTTAATTCTCTCAATAGCACATATGTATCATCAAGAGTATCTTTTAAGTGAACATTTTTCAAACGAGTATATTAAGAGATATGCAAATTTAAATGAAAAAGAATTTTCAGAGTTTATGAAGATAAAAGCAAAGTATATGGCACTAGCAAACCCAAGAAGAGATCAGGTTCTCATTCAAGAGGCTCTATTAGAGGGTGAAGGATTTAAGATTTCTTATCCACAGTCTATGTACTATCCCATAGTAGATACAATGATAACAAACCTTAGAATGGCAGAAGCACTGTTAAATGAATCTATATCAGATTTATATATAAGACTTGATAAACCACGAAGCGCACAATATTATAGAGATATTAGACCTCAAGCTTGGATTAACTGGGATGAGATAAAAAGGGCAAATACTTCATGGTATAGGGCTTGGTTTGAAGGTGATGGTACAGGAAGTTGGTATGGATTTATAATTCCAGATACTCAAAGTGTTGTCTCAAGAAATACAATTCAAGAGGAGTATATACACACTCCTACAGATAAGAGCTTGATAAATGAAAATGATGACTTTAAACAAAGGCAAAAAGAACAAGTTTTAGAATTAGCTAAAATAGATAAACTTTATGATGCAGGTACACTCAATAGACAAGGATATAGAGCATTAAGAAAAGAGATACTAGGGTCTGAGTATCAATCTTATTATCAAGCCTCAGCGTATACGCCTCATAGCCTAAGTGAAACCCTTAGTCAAATGAAACAATCTCAACTCCAAAATGCTAGAAATTTACTTCAAGAAGGTCTGTTAAGCAAGAAAGAATTTTTAGAGTTAGAAAAAGAAATATTAGGAAATTAAAATATGAAATTAAGTAATTATGGAGAATTCCCAGCAAATATACCAGTGATAGCTGAGGATGAACTCTTCTTATATCCATTTATGATATCACCACTTTTTTTAAGTGATGAGAACAATATTAATGCTGCAAAAAAAGCAATAGAAGAAAACTCTTTAGTAATAGTATGTTCTTCTAAAGAAAGTAAAGAAGGTGAAAGAAATTTTGATGCCTTGTATGATGCTGGTGTAGTTGGTTCTATTATGAGAAAAGTTGCCCTTCCTGATGGAAGAGTCAAAGTGCTTTTTCAAGGTTTAACTCGTGCAAAAATACTCTCTAGGGTACAAGAAAACCCCTTAATTGCAAAGGTTGATATTTTAGAAGGAACTATAACAAACTCTTTAAAAATTGATGCCATGCTGGAGATAGTACGAGAAAAAGTAAGAACATTATCGAGTGTTAGTGCTTACTTTCCACCTGATTTACTCAAAACTATAGAAGAAAATCATGATTATAATCGTATTATTGATTTAATTTGCTCAACTGTCAAACTTAAAAAAGATCAGGCTTATAAAATGTTTGTTGAGGTAAATACACAAGAGAGATTTTTACTTTTAATTGATTATCTCATAGAAGAGATAGAAGCAAATAGGCTGCAAAAAGAGATTAAAAGTAAGGTTCATACAAAGATAGAAAAAGTAAATAAAGAGTACTTTTTAAAAGAACAATTAAAACAGATCCAAAAAGAGTTAGGAACTGATACTGCCAGAGATGAAGAGATAGAAGAGTATAGAAATAAGTGTGAAGCAAAAAAATCTAAAATGGGTGAAGATGCCTATAAAGAGATAAGTAAACAGATAGAAAGATTTTCTCGAATGCACCCAGATTCTTCTGATGCCTCAATGACACAGACATATCTTGATTGGGTTTTAGAAATTCCTTTTGGAGATGAATCAAGACAAAATCTTAAAATTGATGATGTAGAACTTCAGTTAGATAAAGATCATTTCTCCTTGGAAAAACCTAAAAAGCGGATAGTAGAATACTTTGCTGTCAAAGAACTTTTAGAACTCCGTGGTATAGGAAATGAAAACTCAGCTGGAGCAATTTTATGTTTTTGGGGACCTCCTGGAGTGGGAAAAACCTCCCTTGCAAACTCTATAGCAACAGCACTAAAGCGTCCACTCATTCGCATAGCTCTTGGTGGGCTTGAAGATGTTAATGAGCTTAGAGGACATAGACGAACTTATGTAGGAGCAATGCCAGGGCGTATTACTCAAGGGCTTATAGATGCTAAAAAGATGAATCCTGTTATCGTTTTAGATGAGATAGACAAAGTATCACGTTCTCAACGAGGAGATCCTACGGCTGCTCTTTTAGAGATATTAGACCCTGAACAAAATTCTGCATTTAGGGATTATTATCTTAATTTCAACATTGATCTTAGCAATGTCATTTTCATTGCCACTGCTAATGATATTGGTCAAATTCCAACCGCACTTCGAGATAGAATGGAGTTTATTCAAGTAAGTTCTTATACACCTCAAGAGAAGTTTGAGATAGCCAAAAGGTATCTTCTTCCTCAAGAGCTTAAAAAGCATGGACTCAAAAATTCTGAACTTAGCATTTCTGCTCCTGCCTTAAAAGAGTTAATCCACTCTTATACTCGTGAAGCGGGTGTGCGTAACCTTCGCCGTCGCATAGCAGATATGAGTCGCAGAGTTGCTAAACAAATTCTTCAAAATTCAAACTTAGCTAAAGTATCTGTGAGTTTGAAAAACCTAAAAGATTTTTTTGATAAATCTGTATTTGAAATAGAAAAAACAGATAAAATTCCAGTAGTTGGAGTAGTCAATGGTCTTGCGTGGACAGCGGTTGGTGGAGATGTTTTAAAGATCGAAACTATTCGTATTAAGGGAAAAGGGAACTTAGAACTTACTGGTAGCCTAGGTGATGTTATGAAAGAGTCTGCTAGGATAGCTATGAGTGTTGTTAAGACTTTGATAGATACGAAAAAGCTGAAAATTGATTCTGAAAATATTCCTTTAAATTTTAAAGAAAAAGAAGAAAAAATAAAAGTTGATTTTAGTGAAGTATATAAGCGTTATGATATTCATCTCCATGTTCCAGATGGTGCAACCCCTAAAGATGGACCATCTGCTGGTATTGCCATGGCTTCTGTAATTTCTTCGATTCTTAGCTCAAGAAAAATACGCTCCGAAATTGCTATGACAGGAGAGGTATCTTTGAGTGGTGATGTTCTACCTATTGGGGGGCTCAAAGAAAAACTCATTGCTGCTCATAAAGCTGGGATGTCTAAGGTACTTATTCCACAAAAAAATTATGAAAGAGATTTAGAAGATATTCCGAAAGAGGTAAGAGATGCTTTAAAAATAATTGGTGTGACTAGGATTGAAGAGGTTTTAAAACAGGTTCTTATATAAAACTTATTTTAAGATATTAAAACAGTTGAGATTTTACCTATTAGATCATTTTTTCTAATAGGTTTCATTAAGAAAGCATTTGCACCTAAATCCAAGGCCTCACCTTTTTTGGTTTCATCAGTTGTTAAAACAATGATTGGAACTTGGCGAAGATTTTCATCTGCACGAACAACTCTTAAAACTTCAAGACCATTCATAATAGGCATAATAATATCAAGTAAAACTAAATCTATATCATTTCTACTTTTGAGTACACCAATAGCATCAGAACCATTTTTTACCTCTATAACTTCTTGTACTTTTCCACTTTTCATTAGCATTGACTTTAGCAATTTTAAGTTTATCATATCATCATCTACAGCTAAAACAATTAAGCTATCACTCATCTATCTATCCTTAAATAAATTTTTCTAATACAGTTTTAAGTAAGTCTTTATTGACTACATTTTTAATTATTTCTTGAACATATAAATTGTCATCTTCATCTTGAGTAGTAAGTGGATCAACAATAAGAATAAGCTTTGTTTTTAAAGCAGTTTTATTAATAGAATCTTGAACATTTTTAGAAAGTTTCAAGAGATTAAGTTCTTTACATTCTTTATCTAAAAGAATTACCTTATAAGTAGCATTATCCACAAAATTATCTATCTCTGTGTGAGAATGGGCAATATCATATGTATAGTTGAGAGAATCTAAAAGACGAGCAAAAAGTTTAGACTCAAAGGAACTTTTTTTAGCCAAAAGAATATCTGCTTTATACGTATTTGTTAATAATACTTCTTTAACTTCTTCTACTGTGTCTAATAGTTCGATTTTTTCTATTTCTGGAGTTACTTTTATTGTAGTTATAATTTTTTCTTCTATAATAACTTCTTCTTGAACCTGAGATTTATCTTTAGGTATTTCTTCTATTTCGACAATATAATCAGATAAAAAATGATTTAAAAGAGAAATTATTTCACTTCGTACAAGAGGTTTTGTAGTATATTCATCCAAACCTTCAGCTAAAAATCTCTCTCTATCTCCTTTGAGTGCATTCGCAGTAAGAGCAATTATAGGAATATGAACTTGATTATAATCTTTTTCATACTCTAAAATTTCTTTAGTGGATTCAATTCCATTAAGAAAAGGCATTTGAATATCCATAAATACTAAATCAAAGTTACCGTCTTTTCTTTTTTGAAAAGCTTCAAGACCATTATTGGCTATTGTAATATTTAAACCAATACTTTCAAGCGTCCTTTTAATAAGTTTTTGATTAATAATATTATCTTCTGCAATTAAAATATTAGCATGAAATTTAGATGTGTTCATATCAAATTTTTTATGCTTTATTTTTTTATTTTTTGCAACTTGAAATTTTTGAGTATGAAAGGTATTTAAGAGTGCTTTTATTTTTGTATTATTGAGTGGCTCGTAAAGAGTTTTAAATATATTCAAATTAAGGGAATCAAGATTTTTCATATAAGTAGCTTTAGTCATGACAATTAATTCTTCTGATTCTTTTGAATAGTGAATCAGGTCCTCTTGGCTACAGTACTCGTAATCTATAAATAATAAATCGTACCTAAGTTGAGATTTAAGCTCTATAAGTTCTTCTTTATTTTTAAAAGTTACGTGACTTACTCCAAAAAAGTCAAGATATTCACGTAAATAACCATCCTGTTTTTTTTGTTTATTAGAATCTTCTAGTATCAGAACATTTATTTTAGAAAAATTACCTTTACATGATTCATTAAAGGGCTCAACTTTTTCAAAATCTATTGTAAAGAAAAATTTACTCCCTTTACCAAGTTTACTGTCTAAATCTAACTGACCACCCATTAATTCGACAAATTTACTTGAGATAGTAAGACCAAGACCAGTCCCACCATATTTACGAGTGATTGAAGTGTCTGCTTGTGAAAATGCTTCAAATATGCGTGATTTTTGTTCTCCTGTGACACCAATACCATTATCTTGAACTTCAAATTTAATTTTAATTTTTTTAGGATCAGGAGAGTTTAATCTCCTAATATTTATATCAATAGTACCTGAATTATTTGTGAATTTTACAGCATTTGATAAAAGATTGATGATAATTTCTTTAATCTTAGTTGGATCACCTTTGATAGATTGTTCTAGTCTAGGATCTATAAAACAACCCAAATCAATATCTTTCTCACTCGCACGAACAGCATATATCTCAACAGCACTTTCAAACTCTCCAATAGGGCTAAAAGCAATATCTTCAATTTCAAGTTTATTGCTTTCAATTTTTGAAAGATCAAGAATATTGTTAATAATTTCAAGTAAATTTTCAGAAGATTTTTCAATAATATCAACAAATTCACCCTGTTCTTCTTCTAAACCAGAATCTTTAAGAAGTTCAGTAAATCCAACAATACCATTTAATGGAGTTCTAATCTCATGGGACATATTTGCAAGAAATAGAGATTTTGCCTCGCTTGCCTCTTGTGCAAATATTTTATCTTCTGTAGTTTGTTGGATAATCGTTTGAAGAAGTTTATACCCTTGAGACATACCAGCAGCAGTTTGTAAGTTTATATTAGAATCAATCTTATGAGGCTCTTCTGTATCTACTGTTACACTATCAATAATACTTTGAAGACTTTTAATATTGTTTTGAATTTCCTTAGAGAGAAAAACACCTAAACTAGCAACAAGAATAAAAAGAATCCAGACTATTAGAGAAATTGCGAAAAGTTGTAAAACCTCTATTTGTACTTGTTTGGCTCTATTATCCATAGCTAGTAAAATATTATCTTCAGCAGCTGAAATAATATCTATTTTTTTAGAAAGCATTTTAAACCAAACAGCGGGACTTAAAGTATAACTATTACTTGAGGAGAGTGAAATAAGATTACTTCTATGACGGTTTATATCAGCTCTAAGTTTTGGAAACTTTTTATCTTCAAAGATAGTATCTAATGCTTGAATAAGTACTTGATTCTGGAGTTTATCATAAGTAGAAATTTCTGATTTAGTAATGAAGCTAATCCATAAACTAAGCTCATCCATTGTTAGTTTTCTTGAACGAGTTAAATTGTAGGTAATGAAATCTCTCTCAGAAAATGTAAACTTTTTTGAATGAACTAAAGAGATATAAGCTGCAAAAAGTTCTTTAATCTCAGTATCTGTTTGATTATCTATAAGACTTTCAAGTTCAATAATTATTTTATCTTGTGCTTTACCATAAATATTATTGTAAATATCGTTAAAATTTGTTTCTTTTTTATCAACAAGTAAGCGTGTATTTTTTATCTTTTGTATTAATTTATCTATTCCATTTTTTCTATTTAAAAGAAAAAACTCACTTCTTCCATCGAGTACTTTTCTTTGTCTACGTAAAGATTTTAGATTATTAACAGATGAACTCGCTAAGTATATTAGAGTCATAGCTCTTTCTTTTGAGATACTTCCAAGAAGTTTATCAAGTTGACGATTTGTAGAGAGTTTATCTTGTAAAGTTTGAGCAACTTGATATTTAATAAATGATTCATAAGCTACATAGCCTATAATAGGAAGAAAAATAAGAATATGAAAAAAGCTTATAAGTCTAAGTCGATTTTTTAGTCCAAATGACATTCTACTATTCCCTTATTATAGAAAGTTGTCTAAGTTTTTCTATAATATTTTCATTTGCATGTTTTGCTTCTGTAGCATCTTGGGTTTGAATAAGTATTTCCAACTCTCTTATGAAGCTAGAAATTCGCATATGGTCGCTCATCCCTTTTAATTTTAATGCTTGATGTTTCCAATTGTCTATATTTTTAGTCTCTATCGCTGTAGAAATAGATGTAGTTAGTTCTTCTGATTCTTCAATATAATCTTTGAAAAGCTCATTAAAACTGTCTTGATCTAAACCGATTTCATTTGCAATATGATTTTTATCATATTGTTCTAAGGCTTTTTCTTCTTCTTCTTCTTTAAGCTCTACTTGATCATCAACTAAAGTTATTTGAAAATCTTCTTGTAATTCAATACCTAGTTCCTCTTCCTCAACTATATCTATCTTATCCAAAGTCTCATCATTTTTTAATTTTAAATCAATAGTTTGAGGTTCTATAAGAGCATTTGTCTTTATAGATTGAATCGGCGAGGAGAGTTTAGTAATTATTTGATAAAAAATGTCAAGTTCTTTTTTAATCTCTACATCATTATCAGATGTATTTATGATTACTAGGCTCCTTAATGCGTCTTCTATTCGTAGGTTAGCAGCAACACCTTTGAGTTTATGAGATAGAACTCTGAGCTGGTTTTTATCTCCATTACGCTGTAAAGTAAATAATTCATTTTTAAAATCATTTGCTTGTACTATAAAATCTTCTATAAACTCTTCTATTAATTCTACGGGTAGACCAAGTTTATCTGAAGCTATAAGAGGATCAAATCTATATCCATTATCATCAATGATATTTTCGACTAAATTTATTTTTAAATTATCTTGAGAATTTTTTTTCTCATCATCATTACTCTTTAAATCAATAGATTCTTCCAACTCTATCTTTAAATCATCTTGAAAATTTTCTTCATAGTCATTAAATTTTAAATCAATAGATTCTTCTATTGGATCTTCAAAGCTATCTTCAAAAGTATCTTCAATTAGATTTATTGATGGTTCAGTTACTTCTATTGATTTTTGAGTAATAGATTCCGAAATAGAATTTTTTAAACTATCCATTGAAGTATAATCTATTTGATCATCGCCTAGTTCTCTTAAATTATTGAGAGAAATTAGAAATGCTTCTGAGGATGGCTCTTGTGTCAAGTGAAATGATTCTACGTTAAGGTTACATTGAAGTTTTTTTGAATTAGCATGAATAATTACTTTAGTACTTTCTGGCGAATCCGCACATATCACAAAATCTATCCAATTTACATGCTTAAAGTTATGAATAAAACCAGGAGTTTTAACAAATAAATCTGCAAAGTCATCTATTTCTAATGTTAAATCTTCAAAATTTATAAAACCCAATCTCTTTAGGTCTACAGCGTCAATGCCTATAAATTCTTTTTTATGGTTATATATTAACATGTAAATACCTTGACTTTACATAAATTTCTTTGTAAGCTGCATCATTTTCTTTGATATTTTTTCGTGAGGGAACTCTTCCTGAGGCTATATAACCACTAGGTGCTTCATTTTCATCTAATATAGGTAATACTTCCATATCAATCCAATAAAAAAGACCATCTTTACGCATATTTTTCATTAAACCGCTCCATGTATGACCACTAGATACAGTAGTCCACATTTTTTCAAATATAAGAGAAGGCATCATAGGATGTTTAATAATACTATGTTTTTTCCCTATAAGCTCAACAACACTATATCCAGAAACTTCACAAAACATTCGATTTACATAAGTGATAATACCTTTGGAATCAGTTTGACTAATGATGCTACTACCTTCGAAAATGAATTCTTCATCAATAGGGGTTGCTTTATCCATATATAAACCTTAAAACATAAAATATAATTTCATTTAATGATTGCTGATAATAGCATAAAGTAGAAAAATTATAACTTATTTATATATAGATTTTATTGTTTTTGCATCTTGATGATTTAAAATTGTAGCAATTTCTTCACTTGTTAATGATTTTAAAGCTTCAAATGTACCGATATGTTTTAATAGTTTATGTATTTTTGCATTTGAAATACCATGTAGTGTTAAAAGTTTTGATTCTTGATCGAGTTTTAATTTTGTTTTTTTATGAAAAGTTATTGCAGATCTATGGGCTTCATCTCGTAAATTTTGTACCCATTGAAGTCTTTTATCACTTGGCATTAAAGAAAAACTTTCTTTAAGTGAATGTAAAATATCTTTTGCCTTTCCTTTGGCTCTATGACTCTTTGCATCAATTTTTTCTTTTGAGATAGCAATCACATCTATATAAACCGCAGATGAATCTAAAATATCTTTTGCTAGTTTTAATAGGGTAGTTCCGCCGTCTATTATCCATAAATCAGGAGGTGAATTTTTTGAGAAACTTTGAACTCTTTTTGTGAGTGTTTCTCTCATCTGAGCATACTCGTCTTTTGCTTGGAGGTGATATGTTCTATAGTTTTTTTTATCAAATTTATTAGTATCAAAAACTATCATAGCTCCTACTGTTGCCACTCCAGCCATATGAGAGTTATCAAACACTTCAACTCTTTGTGGAGTTCTTTTTAAATCAAGTAAGTCTTTGAGTTCTTCTAAAAGTTTAATAGAATCATTGGATATATCTTTTTTAAGAAGCTCCTTAGCGTTTAAAAGAGCGAGTTCAATAAGATGTTTTTTATCACCTTTTTGAGGTATTAAAATATGTGCTTTTTTTTCAAATATGGAGCTCAAATGTATTTGCACCATCTCTAAGTCATGAAATCCTGAGGCTATTAATATAGGTGCAATAATGGGAGGTTTGTTATTGGAGTAAAAGCCTAAAAGAACTCTTTTGTATATTTCATCCTCATCATAGCCATCATTTAAATGGATAAAGTCATGTGAAGAGGAGATTATCTTTCCATTTCTCATAAATATTCTTACAACTACCGCCCTTGTTTGAGAAGAACTTACAGCAAAAATATCATAATTTTCATGATTAGCAAAATCAATCTCACTTTTAATTTCTGAACGAGAAATTTTTGCAATTCTATCTCGAAGATGTGCGGCTTCTTCAAATCGCATCTCTTGAGAATAAAAGAACATTTTTCCCTCTAACTGAGTGATAAGAAATTTTTTGTTTTCAATGAGTTTTATGGCTAAATCAAGTTCTTTTTTGTAAGTATCTTTAGATATATCTAATTCACAAGGTCCTAAGCATTTGTCTATTTGATAATAAAGACACAGCTTTTTTGATTTTAAACAGCCTTTTTTTTGAACAAGTTTGCATATATCATAGATAGAATCTAAAATATCTCTTGCTCCTATAGAAAAAGGACCAAAATAAGTAACTTGGGTATTTTTGATAATTTTTCGTGTTATTTCATATCGAGGGTATTGTTGAGAATTATCTATATAAATGTAAGGATATGTTTTGTCATCTCGAAGCAAAATATTGTATTTTGGATTGAGTTGTTTGATGAGTGAGTTTTCTAGTATAAGGGCATCATGTTCAGAGTTTACTAGGATGTAATGCATTGAAACGGTTTGATTTAACATCTTTACAATTCTTAGAGAAAGTTTTTCTTTTGCTCTAAAATTTGGCGTAAAGGTAAAATAGCTTTTTACTCTTTTGGATAGATCTTTAGCCTTTCCTATGTAGAGTAAATTCTCATTTTTATCAAAATATTGATATATTCCTGCTGATGATGGGAGCTGTTTTATTTTTTGTTCAAGTGTCATTGAGTATACTATGCGTAAAAAAAGAAGAGTGATGATTATTTTTAAAACTATTTTTCATATACTAATTATAACGATGTTTACATTAGGCTTGAGTGCTTGTGGGTACAAAGCACCTCCCTTTTACTTAGAAGAACAAACTCAAAATGATATAAAGACTTAAGTGTGAGAAAAAAAGAACTCTTATATTATGATGTTATTATTATTGGAGCAGGTATTGCAGGGCTTTATGCGGCAACACTTTTACCTAAAACAAAAAAAGTTCTTGTAATAAACAAAAGAGAAACATTTAAATGCAATAGCTTTTATGCACAAGGTGGAGTAGCTCTAGCTAGAGATAAAGAAGATATTCCAAAACATTCCAAAGATACTTTAGATGTGGGTGGTGGACTTTGTTGTCCTCAAGCAGTGGATATTTTAAGTAAAAATTCTTTAGAAATAATAAATGATATTATTGAGCGTGGATTTCTTTTTGATAGTGACGAGGAGGGTAATTTACTTTATACAAAAGAAGCAGCTCACTCAAGGGAGAGAATCCTTCATGCTGGTGGTGATGCAACGGGTCGTTTTATGCATCATTTTTTACTAAAAAATAATCCTCATGCACAACTCTCAGATGCAAGAGTTGTAGATTTACTCATTAAAGATAATGAATGTTTTGGTGTGAGTGTACTCGATCATAGAGAGAGCCATAATATTTATGCAAAGGATGTAATAATAGCCAGTGGAGGACTAGGATCTCTTTATGAGTATCATACCAATGCACCATGTATTAGTGCTGACTTACAAGGTTTGTGCCTCATTAAGGGGATAGAACTAGAAAGAATGGAGATGATGCAGTTTCATCCAACCGTATATGTTAATTCACAAAATGCTCAAAAAATGTTGCTTACAGAGGCTTTAAGAGGTGAGGGAGCGACCATAGAAGATGAAGAGGGGAGAAGATTTCTTTTTGATTATGATGAGAGAGGAGAACTTGCATCAAGAGATGTTGTAAGTAGGTCTATTTATGATTATGTTAAAAAAACAGGGTCTAAAGTTTATTTGTCTATGAGTAATTTCCAATATCACTATTTTATTCATAGGTTTCCAAATATATCTAAAAATTTACAAGATTTAGGTTTTGATGTTCCAAGTGAGAGAGTTCCCATCTCTCCAGCTTTTCACTACGCAATAGGGGGAATAAAAAGTGAGCTTAATGGTCGAGTGCCAAGTGTAAAAAACCTTTATGCCATTGGTGAAGTGGCATCAACTCAAGTCCATGGGGCAAATAGGTTAGCATCAAATTCACTTTTAGAAGCTTTAGTATTTGCAAAAGAAGCAGTTGTAAATATTTTAAACAATACAAATGAGAAAAAACATCTTGAATTTGAAGTAACTCAAGCTATTATGAGCCTCAAAGAAGATAAGGCTAAAAAAAATCTGCTTCGTAAAATAATGTGGGAAAATGTATCAATAGTAAGAACAAAAGAGGGCTTATCTGATGCTTTAGAACAAATTAATGTTCTTTTAAATGAAAAAATAGGTAGACTACTGCAATTTCGTTTGCTAACGGCTAGAGAGATTGTAAAATCAGCCTTAGCAAGAGATAAATCTATAGGTGTCCACACGAGAGAAAATTAGGAGAATAGATGTTAAAATTGTTATCAATACTTGGATTATCAAGTGTTGCCTTGGTGGCAAGTGGTGGAGGTAGTGGAGGTGTAATTCCAGATATTACTTTTACATGGGTTGGATATGCTGGTTTAGCTATCTTTGTTATCAGTTATTATTTTGTAGCTATGGAAGAAAAATATCATATTGATAAAGCGAAACCTGCTTTATTCGCAGGTACCTTTATATTTATGTTAGTAGCATTTTATTATGTACTACATGGAATGGATATGAACCTTGTACATACACAAGCACAGCATCTTATTCTTGAAATTGCAGAAATTTTCTTTTTTCTTTTTGTCGCTATGACATATATAGAATCTATGATTCATATGCGTGTGTTTGACAAGTTAAAATACAAGCTTATCTCAAAAGGATATACGTATAGACAACTATTTTGGGTAACTGGTATTTTAGCATTTTTTATCTCCCCAATTGCTGATAACTTAACTACTGCACTTATTCTTTCTACTGTCTTAATTACTATTGAAAAAGAAAATAAAGCTTTTTTAGTTCCAGGTGCGATTAACATTGTTGTAGCGGCAAATGCTGGTGGTGCTTGGTCTCCATTTGGTGATATTACAACACTTATGGCATGGACCGCAGGAAAGGGAACATTTCTTGATTTCTTATTTTTATTTCCAGCTTCTATTATTGGATATGTTGTTACTGCCTCGATTTTGAGTAGATTTGTTCCAACGGATATACCACCATTTGATGCAACTAAAGAAGTTGATCCAAAAATGATGGCTGGGGCTAAAGTTGTTATAGCACTTGGGATATTTACAATTTTTTCTGCTGTAATGTCACATCAAGTCTTACATCTTCCAGCTATGTGGGGAATGATGTTTGGTCTTTCACTTCTTAAACTTTATGATTATAGGCTTAAAAAATTACATGGACAAGGTTTTCAAGTATTTAATTCAATGGCAAAAATTGAAAACAATACCCTGATGTTTTTCTTTGGTATTTTAGCAGCTGTTGGTGCCTTATATTTCATCGGTTGGTTAGCCCTTGCCGCAGTGGTCTATGACCCATCAGTTCTTGGACCTACTTGGTCAAATATCGGTGTTGGTTTTCTCTCCGCCATCATAGATAATGTGCCTGTTATGTCTGCTGTACTCAAAGCCTCTCCAGACATGGGGCTTGATCAATGGATGCTTGTTACTCTCACCGCTGGAGTTGGTGGTTCACTTATCAGCTTTGGTTCTGCCGCTGGTGTTGGAGTTATGGGTAAATTGCCAGGTATTTATACCTTTGGTGCGCATATGAAGTACTCTTGGACTATTTTAATAGGATATATTGTTTCTGTAGCTGTTTGGTATGTTCAGTATCAAGTTCTTGGTATAGGACACTAAATATTATTAAGAGAAATTCCCTCTTTTAGAGGGCTTGATCACTTAGAAGTTCTTGATACTTTGAAGATTAGGTAAATCCGATGAAAAATAAAATGTACCTTAATCGGTTGATTTTTTATACTTCAAAATAATATTTTGAATATTTTCTATCAATTTTGCCTATATTTCCTCTCTTTATGATAAATTCAAATTATGAAAGATTTTATTGTATCTCTCATAATAGGGCTTTAAGATTATTTTTATTTTTCATCGGATTTACCTAATAATTTTCTCAATGGTTTTAAATTCCTACTTGCATTTAAAACAAATTTAGTTAAAATAAGATTAAAGGTTTTAGTTTGGAAAGAGTGATACAAAAAGCAAAATATTTTAATGAACTTGTTATGTTTGAGCATTCTATTTTTTCACTCCCCTTTATCTTTATCTCTATGGTCGTTGCGGCAGATGGCTGGTTTGGTTGGTGGCTACTGATTATGGGTGTCTTAGCCGCTATTAGTGCTAGAAACTTTGCTATGGGTGTAAACCGTTATGCAGATAGAGATGTGGATGCTAAAAACCCTCGTACTCAAAGTCGCCCAAATGTCGATGGTCGCCTTGATGCTTCATCAATTATGATTTTTATCATAGTGAACGCTTTTGTTTTTATTGCTGTGGCGTATATGATAAATTCACTAGCTTTGATACTTAGTATACCCATTTTATTTATTCTTGCTAGTTATTCATACTTTAAAAGATTTTCTTCTCTTGCTCATATTGTTTTAGGAATATCTCTTGGTTTAGCACCTATTGCTGGAGCTGTAGCTGTAAGTGCTAGTATTCCTACTTGGTCTCTTATCCTTAGTCTTGGTGTTATTTTTTGGGTGGCAGGTTTTGACTTACTTTATTCTCTTCAAGATATAGATTTTGATAAAAACAACAATCTTTATTCCATCCCTGCAAAATATGGGGCGGATACTACACTTTTACTCTCTTCATTTTTTCATATTTTAACAGTATTATTTTGGGGACTTTTTGTTTGGATCTCAGGGTTGGGGGTTTTTGCTATTCTTGCTGTTGTTTTAAGTGGAGTAATGCTTTCTTATGAACATTATCTTGTGCGAAAAGATTTTACTCAGATAGATCGTGCATTTTTTACAGTTAATGGATACCTTGGTATTGCATTTTTTATTTTAATAATTTTAGATAAAATATTATTATGAAACCTCGTTTAGTAAAAGCCCCTATAAGTTTAGTTTTTTCAGATGCTCAAATAGATAAAGAGTTGTTTGAAAGAGAATACCATCAGTTGAGTGAATCAGAAGATAATGCAATTAGCCAGTGGCTAAAATTAGCCAAAGCAAGAGGTGAGACTTCAGAAACAGATCCAGTGCTTTTAAACCTTGTCATAGAACTTCATAATAAGCTTGATGCCTTAGAGATGCTTATTAAAGATGAAAAACCTGCTCGAGTTTCTTTGAGCGCTCAGGCACAAATAGATTCAATAGGATTCGAGCATTTTAATCTTAGCGATGCTCTTTTAGACGAGGGACAGGAATATTATGGTCGTATAGAGATGCCAATTCATCCCAAACGAGATGTGGGTGTTTTTTTTCAAGCTCAAAGTAAAACATTAGCTAAAATTATTAGAATTCATGAGCGAGACGAAAGAGAATGGGGCGCTTATATGACAGCTAGAGAAAGGGTTCTTATCCGTGAGACAAGAGAGAAAAAATAGTGCAATTAGATTTATACAATTTTTTTAATTTAGAATATATAATGATCGCAATGGTCGGAGTTATTTTATATCTTTTATACTATGTTTATACCAGAGATTATGATTATACGAAAAATATACATTCAATTGCATCCGTGGTTGAAGAATTAAACAGAGAAATTTATTATCTTAAAAAAAATATGACTCAAACACAAAGCTCTATACAAAAAGTTACAAAAGGTATGAATGATGAAGAGATATATGCAGAAATAGAGAGAACTGTATATGATACCATTGAACCTTTATCCGCTGGTTTTCGTCAGCTTCAAGAGAATTTAGAACTTATGAGTTCTGAGATAAATTCTCGTGTTACATCTTTAGAGAATGGGGTAAAACAATTCTCTATACCGACTTCTATTAATGGTAATGATGATGAAAAAGTTATTGCACTTTATAAACAAGGGATAACTTTAGAAACAATTTCAAAAGAGTTAAATATTTCACAACCTGAAGTCGATTTTGTACTCAAAATAAACAAGTTAAAATAGATGGCAGATAGAAAACTTTTTGCAATTGTCTCTACTCTTATAGGAATAAGTATTATACTTTCTTATACACTTTCAACTTACACAACACTTTTATTTGGTGTCAATGAGTTTCATTTTGTACTTCGACAATTTATTTTTGGTTTTATTAGTATTACTCTTATATGGGCGATAGCACAATTAAACCCAGATAAATACTTAACTCCAATAGGCTTTATTCTCTTTCTTGGTGCTACAATTTTGATGATTGCAATGCCATTTTTACCAGAGTCTATAGTTCCTTCAATTGGAGGTGCAAAAAGATGGATAAAATTTGCTGGATTTTCTTTAGCTCCTGTTGAATTTTTCAAGGTAGGTTTTGTATATTTTTTAGCATGGAGTTTTTCAAGACGTCTTGGCTATCACGATAACATGGGACTTATAAATGAATTTAAACGATTTTCACCCTATGCACTAATTTTTATAGCCGCAATGTTTATTATAGCTTTTGTTCAAAGTGATTTAGGACAAGTTGTTGTTTTAGGTTTGACACTTTTGTTTATGCTTATGTTAGCTGGAAGTAGTTTTAGATTTTTTTTAAGTATTTTATCCGTAGTAGTCTTGTTTTTCATTTTTTTTATTGTAACGGCTGAACACAGAATACTTCGAATAAAATCGTGGTGGGCTTTAGCTCAAAATTCTGTTTTAGCACTTTTTCCTGAATCTATTGCTGAACAATTACGAGTACCAACTGAAGTTGAACCTTATCAGATTGGACACTCCTTAAATGCTATTCATAATGGGGGATTCTTTGGTACAGGAATTGCAAGTGGAACTTTTAAACTTGGATTTCTATCAGAAGTGCATACTGACTTTATTTTAGCAGGTATCGCCGAAGAATTTGGTTTTATTGGTATTAGCAGCGTTGTGTTAATCTTTTTATGGATGTTAAAAAGAATTTTTACAATTGCAAATCGTACGGAAGATAGAACGATTTACTTATTTAGCATAGGGATAGGGCTATTATTTTCTTTTGCATTTTTGGTCAATGCCTATGGAATTAGTGGAATTACTCCTATTAAAGGTATCTCCGTACCTTTTTTAAGTTATGGAGGTTCAGCAATTTTAGCAGCCTCTGTAGGTATTGGAATGGTACTTATGGCATCAAAAAAATCAGATTTTGAGAAAAGGAATAAAAGCTTATGAGATTATGTATAACAGGTGGTGGAACGGGGGGACATTTAATGATTGTTCAGGCATTACTAGAAGCATCTCTAAGTAAAGGGCATGAAGTTATATTTATAGGCTCAACTCATGGACAGGATAAAAAATATTTTGAAAATGATACGAGATTTGAAAATGTTTATTTCTTAGAAACGACAGGTGTTGTTAATCAAAAAAATTTGGGAAAATTTAAAGCACTTTTGAAAATTTTTAAAGCATTTTTACAATCAAGAAAGATATTAAAAAGACATAATATTGATGCAACGTATAGTGTTGGTGGATTCTCTGCTGCACCTGCATCATTTGGATCATTATCTAAGTCTATCCCTTTATTTATCCATGAACAAAATGCAGTTGAGGGACGACTTAACACTTTACTCAAGCCTTATTCAAAAAGATTTATATCAGCCTATGACGCTCAATCGAGTATTAAGGGTTATCCAGTTCAAGATATATTTACTCAAAGAGCAAGAGTAAGAACATCTTTAAAAACTATCATCTTTTTAGGGGGTTCTCATGGTGCAAAAGCTATTAATAATTTAGCTTTAAGTGTCTGTGAAGAGCTTCAAAGAAGAGATATTAGAATCATTCATCAAGCAGGAGAGAGTGATTTTTTAAGAATTGAAAAAGCATATAAAGATTTAGATGTAAAAGTTGAACTTTATGCTTTTACAAAAGAGTTAGCCAGTCTCATTTCTGAGTCAGACCTTGCCGTGAGCCGTGCGGGAGCGAGTACTCTTTGGGAGCTTACAACAAATGGATGTCCAGCCTTTTATGTTCCTTATCCATATGCAGCAGGGGATCATCAGTTCTATAATGCAAAATTTATAGTAGATAATTCTCTTGGTTGGTGCGAGAGAGAGAGCGAAGAATTAAAAGTTAAGCTTTTAAAAATTCTTGACTCACCCTTAGAAGAAAAAAGTAAAGCTTTAATGGCGTATGTAAGTCAGAATGTAGCTTCTCAAATGATAGAAGATGTTCTAAAGGTTTTGAGTGATTAGAGAGTTTGCTCAAACTATCGTAGATCTAATCTTTGATTGGGGGTATTTAGGGATATTTATACTGATGAGTATAGAGAGTTCTTTTATCCCTTTTCCTAGTGAAATAGTACTTATTCCCGCTGGATACTTAGCATTTAAAGGGGAAATGAATCTTGGAATGATTATGCTATCTGCCTTGGGTGGGTCTATGCTTGGAGCCTATATTAACTACTTTCTTGCTTTACTCTTAGGTCGTAAGATTTTAATGCGATACGGAAAATATTTTTTTATCTCTCAATCAAGTATGAAAAAGATGGATAGCTATTTTTTAAAGCATGGAGCAGTATCTACCTTTATGGGAAGACTTATCCCAGGAGTTCGCCAACTTATCTCAATTCCAGCAGGAATTTCTCATATGAATTTAGTAGTATTTTCTATATACACAGCCTTAGGTGCTGGAGGATGGGCTTTTATATTGGTGATGCTTGGATATTTTATAGGAGAAAATCAAGAGATGATGGATATATACTTAAAGCAGATAATTATACTTATTTTAGGCTTGTTAATTTTACTCTTATTTTGCTACACTCTCATTCAAAAAAGAAAAAAATATAAGGAATAGTATGCTAGATTATATGAATTTACCAGGTTTCCTTGGAACGAGAGCTCCCCTATTTATGGATATAGTAAGTATTATAGTAGCCTTCTTACCATTCTTAATGCTAGGGATTATTTTCTTAACTAAAATAAAAAAGTATAAACTTCACGCTCTTTTACAAGGTATCTTATTTGTGGTATCTGTTTTAGTCTTAACATTCTTTGAAATTGGTGTTAGATTTGTTGGTGGATTCAAGAGTTTCATGAATGGTAGTGGAGTTGGACATGATTATGCTTTTATCGTTTTAATATTTCATATAATGGTATCTGTGATAACCTTGATTATTTGGACAACTACACTCTTCACGGCTAAAAAACAACTCCAACTTGGAAAACACAAACGTGCAGGATGGCTGACATTTATAGGTGTTAGTATGACTATGCTTACTGGTATGTGGGTGTATCTCATATTATTTGTGTATTAAAACTTCTATAAAAAATAATCTTAAGGAAAAAATGAAATGATAAAAGTAGATGATAAAGCACCTGAATTTTGCTTAAAAAATCAAGATGATATTGAAATATGTATGCGAGACTTAAAAGGGAAATGGATAATCTTATATTTCTATCCAAGAGATAATACACCAGGATGTACAACACAAGCTTGTGAGTTTACACAAGAAGTTAATTATTTCTCAGATCTTGATGCTATCATCATTGGAGTAAGTGCCGATACAACAAAAAAACATAGAAATTTTATACAAAAACATAATCTTGGAATCACACTTTTAAGTGATGAAAGTACACAAATGATGCAAGAATATGGTGTATGGCAAATGAAAAAAAATTATGGAAAAGAATATATGGGCATAGTTCGTAGCACCTTTATAATCAATCCTGAGGGCATTATAAAAGCTATTTTTGAAAAAGTTAGAGTTAAAGAACATATCATTAAAGTGAAAAATACATTGGAAAAATTAATATAATAAAATAGCAAAGAATATTTCAGGTACAATATATCTTATCTTATCTTAGGGTTGTATTATGCAAGTTATTAAGCTAGTTTTTATGTTATTTTTATTTTTTTCAAACCTGCATTCTGCAAGTTCTGAGAATGAGTTAAAAGCCGTTGTAATTGGGAAGATTTCGCATTTTGTTAAGTGGAAAAAAGAAGATACTAGAGATGAATTTATTATCACAGTATTTCAAAATCATTCTTTTAATTCTCATTTAGATACACTGTATGAAAACAAAGAAATTCATAACAAACCTGTTAAAATACAATATGTAAACAATGTAAATGATATAAAATTTACACATATACTCTATGTTACAAAATGCTCTCAAGAAGATCAAAAAGCTATTATAAACTTCACACAAAAAAAATCTATACTTACTATTAGTGAAAATAAGGGATTTGCCCAAAGAGGTGGAGTAATACAACTCTATTTTGTTTCGCAAAAAATTCGTTTAAAAATAAATCATAAAATGGCAAATAATTCAAATTTTAAAATAAGTTCAAGGTTACTTTCTATTGCAAAAATAGTCAAAGGACATGATTCATGAATTATAAATTCATAGTATTAAAGTTTTATTTTATTTTATTTTCTCAAATGCTATTTTCAAATGAATTATATGAGAAAAGTTTGGAAGAATTATTTTTTGTGGAAACGGAACTTAAAGCAAACATTGGTTCTCGTAGTGGAAGTAGAGAATTTTTATACTCAAACGTTCCTATAAAAATTATTACAAATAAAGAGATAAAAAATTCAGGTTTAAAAAAATTAACACAGGTTTTACAGTACTTTATTGCAGGATTTAATTCTCCAAGTCCAGCTATTAATGATGGTTCCGATCATGTAAGTATTGGAACGCTTAGAGGTTTAAATCCAGATCAGGTGCTAGTGCTAGTAAATGGTAAACGTTTACACACCTCAGCACTCATTCATCTAAATAACACTATAGGTAAAGGAAGTTCAGGAGTTGATTTCAATACTATTCCTGTTGTTATGATTGAACATATAGAAATTCTTAGTGATGGTGCTGCTGCACAGTATGGCTCTGACGCCATTGCTGGAGTTATAAATATCATCCTAAAAACCAATGGACACCAAAATAGTGTTAGTTCAAAAATCGGTACAAATCTTGACGGTGGGGGAAATACAGTTCAAGGGGATATGTTTCACTCTACTTCACTAGACTATGATGGGTATCTCAATATTGCTGCATCTATAAAGACAAGACAAAGAACCAACCATGAAAGGGAAGGAAAAAAGACTCCTCTAGGTCAAGCAAAATCTCAAGATTTTACTTTAGCATTAAATATTTTAAGTCCACAAGAAAATGATATTAATATTTATGCTGATGCTCTTTTTAATTATAGAGATAGTATAAATAACGCATATTATAGAGATGCTAATAGTGATAGAAATAATATTACTATTTATCCAAATGGTTTTTTACCAAAGATAAATGCAAAAATTTATGATGCATCTTTAACCCTCGGTGTCAATGGAGACCTTAGTAATAATACTAGCTGGGATTTGAGCCAAAAATTAGGATATAACTCTTTACATTATTATGTTCTTGATTCTTTAAATAACTCAATGGGTCTAAGCTCTCCCACCTCTTTTGATAGTGGTGGACTTAGTTTTTTACAAGCAACAACTAATTTTGATATGAGACATAAATTTAGCAGCTTTAATATTGCAGGGGGATTGGAGTTTAGATATGAAAATTTTGCAATAAAAGCAGGGGATTTAGCTTCTCATAAAAATGGAAAATATAGCAATAATGCTGGTGCTCAAGGTTTTCCAGGTTTTCAAGCTAAAAATGTTGTGGATGCTAAGCGCCATAATATAGCAGCGTATTTACAAATAGATAAAAAGATGAACGCTTTTAGTTTTGAGTTAGCAACAAGGTTTGAAAATTATTCAGATTTTGGATCAACAAATGATTATAAGCTTTCTCTCTCTTACAGAGCGAAAGACTCATTACTTTTAAGAGCTTCTACTAGTACAGGTTTTCATGCACCCTCCCTATCTCAATCGCAATTTAGTACGACAGGAACATCAATTTTTAAAGATACTTTAACACAGACAGATACACTAAGAACAAGTAATCCTATAGCTATATCCTTAGGAGCTAAAGAATTAAAAGCAGAAAAGTCTCTTCATTTTACCTCAGGATTTGTATACAAACTACAAGATAACTTTTCCTTGAGTACAGATTATTTTTACATAAAAATAAATGATAGAATAATGATCTCAGATGAAATACCCTATACGGAAAACTCCATAGTAAGATTTTTTACCAATGCAGTAAATACAAAAACTCAAGGTATTGATGTGGCAATAAAATATGAAACAAAATTACAAAATAATGCAAATTTGAATTTTAATGCTTCTTATAGTTATTCCAAGACAAAAATTTTAAGTTTTAATGACACAAGAATGGGATTAAGTGATTCAATTGAAGAAAAAAATAGAATAGAAAACGCTCAACCACAAGATTATATTAAATTATATTTAAATTATGAATTACATCCAATTAATGTTGCTTTGAATATATCTAAATATGGAGATTTTTTTGATATTTATAGTTTGAAAGTGCAAAATTTCTCAGCACAATGGAGTGCAGATTTAGATATTTCTTATCAAGTATCAAAACAAACTTCTTTCGCTATAGGAGGAACAAATATATTGGATTCTTACCCAGAAAAGAACCTTTCAACTAAAAGACCTTTATATTCTCAATACTCACCTTTTGGATACAATGGTGCCTATTACTATATAAGAGCTTCTTATGAATTTTAATAATTTTTCAATTCGTACTAAACTGATACTTTTGTTGAGTTTATCTTCGGTAATTGCCCTATCTATCTCAATGATTACATTTTCTTATTCCATATTTAGTTCTCAAAAGCATGATACTATAGAAAATTTAACACAGTTGGCTCGTATTAGTAGTGAAAATATTACAGCTTCATTAACATTTGATGATGAAATGAGTGCAAAAAGTACACTGCAACATCTTTCAATTAATAAAAATATTCAAATGGTAATAGTGTATGATAGTCAAAATAAGTTATTTGCTTCTTATGTCTCCCCCAGTAATAGTTTTAAGTTTGAAAAAAAATTATTAAACCCTTTAGATAAAATTGAAAAATATTTTGATTGGAAACGTATAAGTGTCATAGTTCCTATTATATTAAGTGAAAAAATTATAGGACATTTAAAAATTATTTCAGACACAGAGCAATTGACCTTAAAAATTATACAAAAATTACAAATGATGATTCTAATTGGTATTCTTACTCTAATGATACTCGTATTGTTGGCATTTAGAGTGCATAAAGTTTTTACTAGACCAATTTTCGATCTAATCAATATTATGGATTCAGTGGCTAAAAGTAATCGATATGACATGAATATTGAGTATGAAAATAAGGATGAATTTAAACATCTTTATAATGGCTTTTCAAATATGTTATCAATGGTTGAAGCACAAAATAAGAAAATAGCAGAAATTCATCAACAAACTCGTGATTCTATTGAATATTCAGCAGGTATTCAAAAAGCTATTCTACCTAAAAGAGAAAATATAAATAATTTTTTTCATGATTCTTTTCTCTTATGGGAGCCTAAAGACACAGTCGGTGGGGACATCTATTTTTTTGAAACATTACGCCATGAAGATGAAGCCCTATTTATGGTGATTGACTGTACTGGTCATGGTGTACCAGGTGCTTTTGTAACTATGATAGTCAAAGCAATTGAAAAAGAGATAGTTTCTAAGTTGATTAGAAGTGATTTTGATATTAATCCAGCAATCATAATGAATTATTTTAATAAAAATATGAAAAAACTTTTAAATCAAAATGACAAAAACTCTAAATCAAATACAGGTTTTGATGCTGGAATTATTTATATAAATAAGAGAGAAAAAATTTTAAAGTTTTCTGGTTCACAGACTCCTTTATTTATTGTTCAAGATAATAAATTACAAGTGATTAAAGGGGATAAGGAATCAGTTGGATATAAAAAAACTGATATAAATTATAAATATACAGAACATATAATTGATGTATCTCAATCAACTCGTATATACCTTACTACTGACGGTTATTTAGATCAAACAGGAGGAGCGAAAGGTTTTCTTTACGGTAAAAAACGTTTTTCAAAACTAGTCACTGATACCTATACAAAATCTTTTACTAAGCAACTTGAAATATTTCAAAAAGCATTTAGAGCTTATAAAGTAGGACAAGAAACTAAAGATGACGGAACATTAATTGCTTTTCATTTGAACTTAGGAGAGATTAATGACCGTTAATACTGATTTGATTGTAAGTACAATGGAGGACATTCTTAATAGCAATATTGATTTAAATACAAGAAAAGATGATGTAAAAGAACTCTTAAAAGAGTTGAAAAAAGTCAATAAACGCTTAAACAAAGTTCTTAAAATTAGTGATAGAATTCAGAGTAAAGATTATGCGGAACTACAAATAAGCTTAAGCAAAATAGGAAAACTCAATAATGAGATAGAAAATACCCAAAGAGAGGTCGTTTTCACTATGGGTACAGTTGCTGAATTTAGAAGTAATGAAACTGGCTTACATGTTCAACGAGTTTCTCTTTACTCTAAAATCATTGGAAAACACTATGGACTTAATGAAAGAGAAATTGAATTACTTTTTCATGCAGCTCCTATGCATGACATTGGTAAGATTGCAATTCCCGATGCTATCTTAAATAAACCAGGGAAACTCAATTTTGAAGAGTTTGAAATTATGAAAACTCATGCACATTTAGGATATAGGATGATTAGTAACTCTGATAGACCTCTTTTAGCAGCTGCTTCTATTATCGCTCATGAGCATCATGAAAAATGGGATGGTTCAGGATACCCAAGAGGTTTAGTAGGAAATGATATACATATATATGGACGGATTACAGCACTTGCGGATGTATTTGATGCGCTAGGAAGTAAGAGATGTTATAAAGATTCTTGGAAAGATGATTTAATTTTGAATTTTATACGAGAACAATCAGGGAAGCATTTTGATCCTGAATTAGTAGATATATTTTTTATCCACTTGGATGAAATTATTATGGTACAAAATGAATTACAAAATAAATAAAATTTAGGGGAGAGTATGTTAAATCAAAGTATATATAGTTATAAAGATGCACTTGATAAAGAGGGGATAATATTTACTTTTTGTGGACCAATATCACATGATATTGTTGAAGGTGTTGGAATAACACTCAAAAGCCAAATGGAAAAAGATAAAGTAGATCGCACAACAACTATGAAGGTTTTTTCTATTTTTATTGAGCAGGTACAGAATGTTATTCATTATTCTCAAGAAAGATGTGGAAAATCACTTGATTTAGGAAAAGGAATTATAGTTATAGGTAAGAAAGAAAATAAGCATTTTATTATTGGCGGTAATAAAATAAGTAAGTCAAAAGCATCTATATTAGAGTCTAATTTAAAAGGTTTAGCTTTACTCAATAAAGATGAATTAAAAATATTGTATAAAAAAAAGCGTAAACAAAATGATAATGAAGAAAGTAAAGGTGCTGGAATAGGCTTTATAGAAATGGCAAGAAAATCTTCAGAAGCATTGAAATTTAGTTTTGAAAAAATAGATGAAGAGTATTCATTTTTTTCAATAGAAGTTGTAATATAAATTCGAGGAAATAAAATGCAAAGATTACAGGTAATAAAAACAAAAAGTTCACCAGAGATTGATTTTAATCCAGATACACACATTTTAAAAATTAAGGGGGAATCCTATCCTGAAAATACTACTGAGTTTTATATTCCAATTTTAGATTGGATTGTCGCATATTTAGAAGAATCCTATAATAGAAAAATTATTCTTATATTAGAATTGATTTACTTCAATAGCAGCAGTTCTAAAATTTTTTTAGATATTTTTGATTTACTAGATGAAACGGAAAATGATAAAATTATTGTTAATTGGATTCATGATGCCGAGGATGAAGCTATGGAAGAATATGGTGAAGAATTTCAAGAAGACATTAAATATATTCAATTTAATATTATTGCAAAATGAAAATTAATAAAAAAAAGAGCTTGAGACAAAGGCTCTTATAGGGGGAGACTTTAAAGTATCCCTTCTAAAATGAGTAAAAGCCTATTCTCATATTTAGTACTGTAGCTACTTTTTATCTAAGCATCCTGAAAAGGATGCGTCAAACCTGCCTTATAGTCTTCATAAATATTCTGTGGAGAACATCCTTGTTTATGTAGTTTTAAAATCTCTCGAATAAAATTAATCGGATATTCTAAAGTATGCCCTTGATCTAATTTTACATATTCCTCTAAGGTGATATACATTAAATCGTATATCTCCTTATCTTCACTTTTAAGTTTTACTAAGTTATCAGCGGCTTTAAAAAGTAAATTGTCATTAAACTCTCCTCGCTCGTTAACTTTCTTTCTTTTTTCCACATACTCTTTTAAATCTTTTTGATTATAAACATAATCACTAAATAGTTCAATAAGTGACATCTTAACTCTTTACCATATCAGCAATCTGTGCAACAATTGACGGATCTTCTAGTGTTGAAATATCTTGTGTTATCTCTTCACCTTTAGCTATTGAGCGGAGAATTCTTCTCATGATTTTTCCTGAGCGTGTTTTTGGAAGCCCTGGAGCAAAAAGCATATCATCGCATAAAGCAATATTACCAATCTCTTTTTTGATAACCTTATTGATAGCTTTTACCTCTTCTACCTCATCTGCTACACCCTTATCTGATTTTAAGACGACATAAGCAAAGATACCCTCTCCCTTAAGTGGATGTGGTTTACCAACAACTGCAACCTCTGCTACATTTGGATGTTTTTTAATAGCTGCTTCAACTTCAGCAGTTCCCATTCTATGTCCTGAAACATTGATAACATCATCTGTACGACCAGTAATTGTTATGTAGCCATCTTTATCATAAACAGCACCATCTCCAGTAAAATAAACTGGCTTGCCATCTTTTTTTACATCACCGAAGTATGATTTTACAAATCTCTCTTCATCTCCCCATACGCCACGAATCATTGCTGGCCAGGGCTTAGTTATACACATATAACCTTTCTCTCCAACTTCTGATTTTATTCCAGTTGCTGGGTCTAAGATTTCAGCCATTATCCCTGGAAGTGGAAATGTTGCACATCCGGGTTTGATTGGTGTTGCTCCGGGTAATGGAGATACTACATGACCACCTGTTTCTGTTTGCCAGTAAGTATCTACAATAGAACACTTACTCGAACCTACTTCCTCGTAGTACCATTTCCATGCTGGAGGATCGATTGGCTCACCAACTGTTCCTAGAACTTTAAGTGATGATAAGTCATATTTTTTAGGTTCATCTTCACCCATTTTATGTAGCACTCGTATAGCAGTAGGAGCTGTATAAAACTGATTGATTCTATGCTCTTGCACCATTTGCCAAGGGCGACCAGCATTAGGGTAAGTGATAACACCCTCAAACATAACTGTTGTAGCACCCATAGCTAAAGGTCCATAAACTATGTAAGTATGCCCTGTAATCCAACCTACATCAGCTGTACACCAGTAAGTATCATTTTCTTTTACATCAAATACCCACTCCATAGTCATTTGAGCCCAAAGTATATATCCAGCTGAGTTATGCTGAACACCTTTTGGCTTACCTGTTGAGCCTGAAGTGTAAAGTAAGAAAAGTGGATCTTCTGAATCCATCACCTCTGCCTCACATATTCCAGATTTACTTTTTATAAGTTCATTATAAGAGTAATCTCTCCCCTCTACCCATGCTACCTCTTCATTATTTCTCTCAATAACTAGTACTTTTTTTACTGGAGTTTTTCCTTTAAGAGCATTATCCACCACAGGTTTAAGCATATAAGGTTTTGTTTTTCTGTAAGCTCCATCAGCTGTAATGACTACCTTAGCTTCAGCATCTTCTATCCTATCTTTAAGGGCTTCTGCTGAAAATCCACCAAATACTATAGAGTGAATTGCACCAATTCTAGCACAGGCTAACATCGCATAAGCAGCTTCTGGAATCATTGGCATATAGATAACAACTCTATCGCCTTTTTTAACTCCAAAATCTTCTTTTAAAAGATTTGCAAATTTATTTACATTGTAATAAAGGTCTAAGTATGTAATAACTTGCTTATCTCCTCTATCACCCTCAAAGATAATAGCTGCTTTGTTTTTTCTAGTATCCAAATGGCGGTCTATACATTGATGTGAAACATTAAGTTTTCCACCCTCAAACCATTTGACAAATGGAAAATCAGATTCATCTAAAGTATTTGTAAATGGTTCAATCCAATCAAGTTTTTCTTTGGCATAGTCACCCCAAAATCCCTCATAATTCTCCATCGCTTTATTTTGAAGTGCATTATACTCATCCATACTTTTAATATTAGCATTTTTAGCGAACTCTGGGTTTGGTTGAAATATCTGTTTTACTTGTTCTTTACTCATCTTATTTTCCTTATTTAATTTTTAACTTTAAAAAAATCATAGCCGTCATTACAGCATCATTCACCGCGTTATGCACACCCATATTTGGAATGTCATATTTTTTTAAGATTGTGTCAAATCTCAGATCTATATTTCCTTGTGGAATTGCACAGATTTGCTCATCATAATAGAGTTGGGATACTTCTATCATCTTATTTGGCAATTTTATACCTAACATTTTTTTAAGATACTTATTTACCATTGCTACATCAAACTCTAAATAATATCCAACTAAATCTCTTGAACCAATAAAGTTTAAAAATTCTTCTATAGCGATAGTAGCATCTTTAGCATTTTCTAAATCACATGGACGAATTCCATGAATTTCTATACTTTTGGTACTAATCTCTTTAAAATTTCTTACATAAACCTCAAAAGTTTGTGAAGTAAGTATTTTATTATCTTTAATCTTAACAGCACCTATTGACAAGATTTCATCGACTTTTGGATTTAAGCCTGTTGTTTCAGTATCAAAAACAATATATTCTCCACTGACATCCTCATCAAACAAAAATTTAAATTTTTCATCTGTTAATCTCGATAAATTTCTTTTTCTTTGTAAGTTTTTTAAAAAATTTAAAAACATTAACTCACAATATCCAAATGAAAATGAAAACTCATAAATTTTTTAAATTTATTTATGATTTTAAAACTATCTTTAAGTAAATCTCTTTGATTTTTCTCTAAACTTTTAGGGTTTATATAGTTACTCTTGCTTATATCTTTAGAGTTAAGCATCGCTTGTAATCGTATAGCAGATAAAGAGTCAAAACTCTCTATCAACTCTGTAGCGAAATTCTTATCAATCACTCCAAGGTTATTTAACTCTTTGATCCTCTCTATTGTGTTTGTAGATTTAATCTCATACTGCAAAGATAAGGTTCTTACACCATGTACTAAGGCAAATACTCCACCTTTTTTTAGGTCAAGTTTATTGTTATGTTCTTTTTCCAAAACAAAACCAGAAAACAAAGAAAGAGGTGTTTTAAAATTTAAAACTGCCTTGGCAATATGGGCCAAAATATCATCTCTATTGTAAAAATTTTTAGAGAGATATGAACGCAAGTCTTCAAGAAGTGTTTCATCTCCTGCCACAAACTTAGCATCTAAAAATATACTCAAGTTCTGAACACTTTGATCATCCATACTTTGAGTCCAAGAATGAATCAAGTTCTTAAAAGAATGAACATCTCTTCTCCAAAATTCATTACTTACCATAACATTTCCACTGCATTTTGGAAAACCAATACTTAATAAATACTGATTTAACTTTAGCATCGGTTTTTCAAATAACTCTACGGCAACGCCATCTTTGATAATAAGTGCATTATCTTGATCGGTTTTAACACTTTGTTCTTCTCGTCCCTCACTACCCATAACAATCAAGGCACATTTGTCTTGTAAATCTTTACTTACACACATACGAAAGACTTTTTTATAGATTTTAAGATTAAGAGTTGATACGAGTTTAGTAATATATCTTACCTTTACACCTTTTGTTTTTAATGTAATGATGAGATTTTTTAAATCACCTTGCAAGTTTTTCAAATCATAAATGCTGTCAGCCTTATCTATCTGAACTGCGATGAGATGAGAATGGTTTGCAAAGAAACTTAACAAATCAATCTGTTCTAAAATTCCAACAATTTCTTCACCATCTTTGACTACTAATCTTTTGATATTTTTTTGCGTCATCATCAAAAGAGCATTAAATAAAAAATCATGAATATCTATAGAAATTACATTTGAAGTAGCTACCTCTTTTATACTATCTTTAATATCTACATCACCCAAAAGTACCTTATCTCTTAAATCTGTATCAGTTACAACAAGATGCTTTGAGTCACTTTTTACGATAATGATTTTTGATTTTAAATCTCTTTGTTTTAGTAAGGAATCATATATACTTTCATCTTCGTCAACAATGCATATAGAATGCAAAAATATATCTGAAATTTTAGCAATTAAAAAAGGTGTTAATTCACTTGCAGCGTCATATTCTTTGAGATGCTGATGTTTGCTTACAAAATCTTGCAAAAAATAGCTTTGGACTTTTTTATTTTGCATAAGAAGAAGAAAATCTTCTTTTTTAATCTCATAACAAATTAAATCTTCATCAACAACAAATTTACTTTCGCACTTATTATATATAAGAGCATCGGCATCAAAACTATCTTGGGATGTATATACATTGTGAATTTCATCATCTATAAATTCATTAACAGAACCTTTGATGATAATATAAAAAGCTATAGAGCATAAATTTTTACTGATTAGAAGTGTGTCTGTTGGATAGTAGGCTATATCAATCTTAGCCATTAAGTTATCAAGCTCATTAGTGCTTAAGAGCTCAAAAGGATGTATAGACTCAATTAGTTTTCTTTGGTCTAATATACTCATAAAGAAATACCTCATATTTCTTAACAGCCTTAAAAAAGGCTGTTTTAATCGCCATTATGGCGGAAACGAAAGTAAAAGAGAGGATTCTCTTTTACAAACTAACTAATGCTCAGACGCACCCTCAGCACCAATACCTGTTTGACTTCTAACATATTGTGCTTCAAAAGCTTCTATTTCTGCTTTAGCATCATGTGATTTATCTGTGATTGAGAAGAACCAGATAGATGAAAATGCAACTGTTACAGAAAATAATGCTGGATATTTATAAGGGAAAATTGCTTCTGCATTTCCTAAAATATCTACCCATACAATTGGACCTAATATAACAAGTATAACAGCAGTAGCAAGACCCATAGAACCACCAATTACCGCACCACGAGTTGTAAGTTTACTCCAGTACATTGAAAGGAATAAAATTGGAAAGTTAGCAGATGCCGCAATAGCAAAAGCAAGACCAACAACAAAAGCGATATTTTGTTGCTCAAACGCAATTCCCATAATAATTGCAATAACACCAAGTGCTACAGTAGCAATTTTAGAAACTCTCATTTCAGCTTGACCATCAGCCTTACCTTTCTTAAATACCGAAGCATAAAGGTCATGACTAATTGCAGATGCACCAGCTAATGTAAGACCAGAAACAACCGCTAAAATCGTAGCAAATGCAACAGCTGAGATAAATCCAAGGAAGAAATCTCCACCAACAGCATGAGACAAGTGAATTGCTGCCATATTCTTACCACCAAGGATAGGTTCGCCACCACTAACAGCTTGTTTAGCAAGATCTAAATACTCAGGATTTTGGAAAACCATAACAATCGCACCAAAACCGATGATGAAAGTTAAGATATAGAAATAACCGATAAAACCAGTAGCATAGAAAACTGATTTACGAGCTTCTTTTGCGTCACTTACTGTAAAAAATCTCATAAGAATATGAGGAAGACCAGCAGTACCAAACATAAGAGCAACGGCTAATGAAATCGCAGAGATTGGATCATCGACAAGTCCACCCGGGCTCATTATATCTAGGGTTTCAGTATTTTTCATCTCTACTGCTTTTGCAAAAAGAGCACCAAAATCAAAATTAAATTGTGCCATTACAGCTATAGCCATAAATGTCGCACCTGAAAGGAGTAAGAATGCCTTAACAATTTGTACCCATGTAGTAGCAAGCATACCACCAAATGTTACATATAAAATCATTAACACACCAACTAGTACAACCGCAATTTCGTACTCAAGACCAAATAGAAGTTGGATAAGCTTACCAGCACCAACCATTTGAGCAATAAGGTATAAGATTACAGTTGCAATAGATCCAGCCGCAGCAAGTGTACGGATAGGCATTTGGCGAAGTCTATAAGAAGCAACATCAGCAAATGTATATTTACCTAAGTTTCTTAAAGGCTCAGCAATCATGAAAAGAATAATTGGCCAACCAACTAAAAATCCGATAGAATAAATTAATCCATCGTAACCTTTAAGGTAAACAAGTCCAGATATTCCAAGAAAAGATGCAGCTGACATATAATCACCAGCGATTGCCATACCATTTTGAAAACCTGTAATTCCACCACCAGCTGTATAAAAATCTTTAGCAGATTTTGTACGCTTTGCAGCCCAATATGTAATACCTAAAGTACCACCAACGAAAAGTAAAAACATTACAATCGCTGAGATATTGAGATCTTGTTTTTGAATTTCACCCTCAATTGCACCAGCTGCAAATACGCCAGCTGTTCCGAGTATCAAAAATAAAAATATTCTATTCATCATCTAGTAATCCTTTGCCGCTTGTTTGATTTTGTTTGTTAAATCATCAAATTCACCATTTGCTCTTGAGGTATAAATACCTGTTAAAACAAATGCAAAAATTATAATCGCTATTCCAACTGGAATACCAACAGTTGTTACTGAGTCATCAAACATAGGTGTACCTAATGCTGATGGGTTAAATGCGATTGTAAGTATAAATGAAAAATATACCACAAGCATAGCGATTGAAAGTTTTATCGCAAAAGATGATCTTTTTGAGATCAGTTCTTGATAATCAGGATTCGCCTTAATTTTGTCTACGAGTTCTTTGTTCATCTCTTTATTCCTTTAATTTTAGTTTAGAAATTATAATTTGCAATAAATCTGTATTCGCTCCAACCAAGTGTATTGCCATCAGGCTTTACATTGAAGTCATCTGCATAATTAGCACGCAAACGAAGCTGTAAGTTTTTTACAAAACTAGTGTTATAGATTATATCAAAACCTGCTTCTTTTGCGTCACCATGTGTATAGCCATTGTTTTTATCCATGCTATAGTTTGCATAATAAGCAACAGTTTTAAGATCTGGACCAAATGATTTCCAGTTATATACAGCTACTAGTTTTGTTGCTTTTGTTCCTGCTAAGTTATGGTGACGAGTTACCATTCCTTGCGTGTATCCTGGCATACCACCCCACATAGTAATGATAGAGTTTGTCGCTGTACCTTCATTTGCTTTATCAGAATCACTATTTTTACCAGTTGCCGAGTAGGCTGCATAGGCTGTAAAGTTATTTACTGATACTCCTGCTTTTATACCGTAATACATACTATCGAGTTTACCGTTAGTGCTTATTGCAGTATTTTTAAGTAGTTTATCTCCAATATCACTTTGTTTTATAAGTTGAAATGCTACAAAGGGAGTCATTGAGTTGATTTTCATTTTATATGAAGCATCTGCATAGATAGTGTTCATAATATCATGTGCATAAAAATCACTAAGCTGTAACTTTAGTCCTTTTATTCCAGTATATACTGCTGAAACAGAAGTTACACCATTGGTTGATTCACCAACTGCATATGTTCCCATGTTTACAAACTTACCAACTTGGTTTTTAGAATCACCAGCAGAATAACCACCAGTTGCAGATAATATACCTCCACCATAAGCTCGTCCAAATGTACCCTGAGCAAACTTAGTTGTATGTGTTATTGACAAAGTTGTATTTGCTATGCTTTTGTTAGTTACAGAATATTCTTCAACAAGATTGGGTAACATTCTTGCATCATCTGAACTAATCATAGCATTTTTGATTTTTTGACGACCACCAACAAATACTGTCTTGTCTATGTTGAACTTAAGATAAGCCTCACCAAGGATTGAATAACTCTCATTGTTTGGACCAAAAAGAGTAGGATCAACTACCTTAGAATTTGTTCTATCACTTCCTAGAGCAAAACCGTTTGTAGTGTAAAAGGCAGTTGCTAAACTCAAACCTTTATAGTTTCCAGTTACAAACTTTAAATGACCACCGATTGCATTTGCATCTCTTGTATAGTCCTTTTTAGAGTCAGTATACTCTACGCTTCGAGAAATACTAAATTCACGAATTTGACCGCTTGCCTTACCTTCACTAAACATTGAAGCAAAATCGTCTGCTGCACTTAAGCTTACAGAACTCAAAAGTCCAATTGTTATCGCACTTAATAATACTTTCTTTTTCATATATTACCTTTTGTGTAAATTTAACATTTCATATTAAAAAATAAAGATAGCATGAACATAGCAAAAGAAGTTTTTCTAATGTTTCTAATATAAATATATTTAATATGTGCATATAAGTAACACAATATGATAATGACTTCTTATCTCAATTTATAGTTTTAGGATCCTCTAAAATTAATCTTACTTTACTATTAAGTCTCCCTTTTGGATTTTCTAAGCTTTATATTAATTGACAATATATCTAAAAAGATATATACTAATATATCTAAGCTAAGAGCTTATCGCAAAAGAAATTGTTAAGTTAATTTCAAGAAAAAATATATATTAAGTTGGAAAAAATGGGTGAAACAATAGCAAAAAATAAAAAAGCGTATCATGATTTTTTTATAGAAGAAAAATTTGAAGCGGGGATGGTTTTAAAAGGGAGTGAGGTTAAAGGCATTCGTGCAAATAGAGTTAATCTAAAAGATAGTTTTATCCGTTTTGTAAAGGAGGAAGCCTTTCTTTTTAATGCTCATATTGGCAGACTTGAAACCACACATTACTTCTATGGACATGAAGAGAGAGGGAGTAGAAAACTTCTTTTACATAAAAAACAGTTAGAAAAGATGATAAAATCGGTCACTCGGGATGGCTATACCATCGTGCCACTGCAACTTTATTTTAACGCTAGAAATATTGTAAAAATTCAAATTGCTATTGCAAAGGGGAAACAACTCCATGATAAGCGAAATGATTTAAAAGAAAAAGATCAAAAGAGAGACATCGCTCGTGCTATGAAAGACTATTAATGAAGATATTTATAATATTATTTTTACTCAGTTCTTTTCTTTTTTCTTTTAATGTGAAAATATCAGATGAAAGCATAGCCAATGGTGCAACTTCATTGTTTGAGTTTAAAAAAGAAAAAGGTTTTGAGTATAAAAAACTTACTTTGGGCAAGAGAGATTTTAAAGTTTATGATAATCCTTTGGATCTTACAAAAATGTACGCACTTTTACCCATTAGTTATTACGCCAAAGCTAAACAAGAAAGTGTAGAAATCACATATTTGAAAAATGGAAAAACTGTCGTTAAATCTATTAGAGTTCATGTAAAAGATGGAAATTATAAAAAAGAAAAAATCCAAGTAACAAAGTCTAAAGTGAACCCTAAGGGTAAAAAAACGAATGCACGAATAAATAAAGAATATCAGGAAGCGATGAGTATTTATGCACAATCTACAAAAAAAAATTATTTAACTTCAAAGTTTATTTTACCAATAGAGAGTTTTATAACAAGTGATTTTGGAAAGGCACGAATTTATAACGATACACTCAAAGGCTATCATAGTGGAACAGATTTTCGAGCAAAAGTAGGTACTCCAATAATTGCCAGTAATACAGGTCTAGTTGTATTAGTAAAAGATAGATTTTATTCTGGTGGGACAGTTATAATAAATCATGGACAGGGGATATACACTTGCTACTATCATATGAGTAAATTTTCAGTTGAGAAAAATCAAAAGATACAAAAAGGCGATGTTCTTGGGCTTTCAGGGAAAAGTGGACGAGTAACGGGACCTCATTTACATTTTTCAGTTAGAGTGGGCGGAGTACAAGTTGATCCACTCCAGTTTGTAGGCTTAATGAATAAATATATTTTAGAAAAAAAGGAACTATAAATGACAGTATTTCAACTACTTATGCTCGGAGCTTCAGCTTTTTTTGCATTTAAAATATTTGAACATATTCAAAGACTTCAAGATCCCCAAGAGGAAGAGAAAACAGCAAATACTTTTTCACCATTTTCCCCAGAAGCTTTAGTAAAAAAAGCAGATGATGCTTTTGAAGCGGGGGACAATCAAAAAGCATTAGCACTTCTAAATGAAGCGAATGCTAAAGATGAAAACAACGGGGAAATCCTTTTTAAAATTGCATATATTTTACAGCGAAGTGGTGATGATGAAGAGGCTCTAAAATACTATAAAGAGGCACTTTCACTTGATAAGAAAAATGAGATGATTCATAATGCAATGGCATCACTCTACCGTAAAAATGGGGAGTTTACATCGGCGAAGATTCACTTAAAAGCTTCCCTTGATATAGACGGTTCAAACCCTATTACTTACTATAACTATGGAAATATGTTAGTAGATGCAGACTTGAAGGAAGAAGCTAAGGGGATGTATGAACAGGCGATAGAGCTTAAACCTGATTTTGAAGAAGCGAAAGTTGAGTTAGAAAAATTAAAATTATAATATGAAAATTTTAGAAATATATAAATTTTTAGATACATTATCTCCATTTGAGACCCAAGAAAAATGGGATAACTCAGGGCTTTTGTTGGGTGAAAATTCTCAAGAGATTAAAAAAATTGCTTTGAGTATTGATATTGATAATGAGCTTCTTAATTCTTTAGAAAATGACACATTACTTATTACACATCATCCTATTATTTTTACAGGATTAAAGCAGATGCAGTTTGATACATATCCTGCAAATCTAATCCAAAAAATGATAAAAAAGAATATCTCAAATATAGCGATGCACACAAATTTTGATATATCTCATCTCAACGATTATGTAGTAAAAGAGCTATTGGGATACGAAATTATAAAAAAAGATGGCTTTATCGCATACTTTAACGTTGATGATGATTTTGATACTTTTTCTAAAAAAATTTCTACTGCTTTTGGATTAGCTCAGATGAAGTGTGTTATATCACATAAAAAGCTTAAAAAAGTTGCTCTGGTCACAGGTTCAGGTTGTTCACTTTTAAAGTCTATTGAGGCAGACTGTTTTTTAACTGGAGACATAAAGTATCATGATGCTATGGAAGCAAAAAGTATAAAATTATCATTAATTGACATAGGACATTTTGAAAGTGAGCAATTTTTTTCACAAATTTTACTAAAACATTTGAAAATTTTAGGTTTAGAAGTTATAATTGCGTCATCAAAGAATCCGTTCACATACATAAATCGTAAAGGAGTATAATGAACCAGCACCTTAAACAGTTAATCGACCTCTCTAAAATAGACAAAGAAATCGATGCGTTTGAACCTCAAATCGAAGAAGCAAATTATAATTATGAAGCAGCTTTAGCCAAAACTAAAAGTATTGAATCTGATATTGAAAATTTAACGAATGAGATTAAAAATGAAGAGTTAAAAAAAGCAAAGAATGAATTACACTTGACAGAGCTTTCTCAAAAACTTGAAGAGAACTCTAAAAAAAGTGGTGATATTAAAACAGAAAGAGAAATGAAGTCTTTACAACTTGAAGAAGAGATAGCAAAAGAACAAGTTACTTTCGCAAATGAAGAGATTGAAAGATTAGACAAGATTATCGAAGCTAAAAAAGAGCAAGTTGAAGTTTCAAAAGCTTCATTTACTGAACTCCAAGCAAACTTAGAATCGGTAAAAGCCGAAGTTGATAAAAAACTAGCAGTTATTAACAAAAAAAGACAAACAGTATTTGTAGAAAAAGAAAAACTTTTAGGTGATGTAAATCAAAAAGGTTTAGCTTTTTATCAGAAAATTCGTCGTTGGGCTAAAAATACAACGGTTGTTGTAGTTGAAGAACAAGCTTGTATGGGTTGTCACATGATTATTAGTGATAAAATTTATGCAGATGTGATTAAAGCAGAAGATATTACTACATGCCCACACTGTGGTCGTATTCTTCATGTGGAAGCTGTGGCACAATAGTTAATGCTTTTTAGCATTTTTTACTATACTTTGAGTGTAATGCTATATATTTTAGCATTACCACTTCTCATTTTTCTTCTTTTTAAATCTAAATACAAAGAGTCAATTCCAGCACGTTTTTTTCTTGTTAATAATCCAAAATTTCAATTTGAAAATGGTATATGGTTTCATGTATGCTCACTCGGTGAGGCAAAAGCCTTAGAACCTATTTTAAAACTTCTTGGAAATGTAGATATTAAAATAACAACAGTAACGCACACCGGTCAAACACAAGCAAAAAAATATGGATATGAGACTCGATACCTTCCGTATGAAATGTTGCTACCTTTTTGGATAAAGAAACAAAAAGTAATTGTCATCTTAGAAGCAGAATTTTGGTATATGCTTTTTACGGTTATGAGTGCTAAGGGTACAAGAATTATCTTGTTAAATGCTCGTATCTCAGAAAAAAGTGCTAAAAAATATCTCCAATTTGCATGGTTTTATAGAAAAATGCTTCAACATGTAGAGATTATATATGCCCAAAGTGAGGCTGATAAAAATCGCTTCTTAGCACTAGGTGCTAGAAATATAGAGGTAATAGGGAACATAAAGTTAGCCGCTAAGATTATAAAAACTAAAGAGTACAAAAAACAAGACTCTGAAGTTATTGTAGCTGCTAGTACCCATGAAACAGAAGAAGAGTCAATTTTAAAATCTTTTGTACAATATAAAAAACAGGTAGATGCCAAACTGATTATTGTCCCAAGACATCCTGAACGTTTTGAGAGTGTGTATGAGTTGATGCATCAGTATTCTTCTATTCATAAGCTCTCTTTGTCAAAATTTTCTCAAGTTAAAAGTTTTGATACAGATATGATTTTAATAGATGCCATGGGTGAGTTGAATAATATCTACGCAATAAGTGATATAGCCATAGTAGGCGGAGCATTTAAAGAGGAAATAGGGGGACATAACCCATTAGAACCTGCTCATTTTGGATGTAAAATTATAACAGGTAAACATTTTCACGACCAAAAAGAACTCTATAAATATGTGCATCATGTTCAGTATGTTGAACCCTATGAAATACATAAAGCATTGATAGCATCAAAAGGTTTACCGAAATCCATGGTTGAAGAAACTATAAACTTAGATACAGTAATAAAAAAAATTAAGGAGTCATAAATAATGGCAAATGAAAAAGCATACAAAATATTAGCAATTCAAGAAGCAATATCAAACTCTAGCGCTAAATCTATGATAGATAGAGGTTTAGTATATGTAGGAAATAAAAAAGTGATGATAGCTCGTGGTGAAATTGATGAAAAAACGATTTTTCGTGTAACTAAGATAGAGAGAGTAAAACCTATCTTTGAAAATGATGATATTATCGTTATAGATAAACCAGCGTATATTAATTCAGACGAAATAGAAAGACAGTTTAAACCAGCTGTTTTACTGCACCGTCTTGACAAAGAAACGAGCGGAGTCTTGATGCTTGTTAAAAACCAAGAGTTTCGTGAAAAAGCAATCAAAGAGTTTAAAAAAGATAATGTATATAAAGAATATATTGCATGGGTAGAGGGGATAATCTCTGAACCAATAGAAGTTGATAAAGCGATTTTAACACAAAAGAAAAATAATAAAGCCTACTCAAATGTATCAGCAAAAGGAAAACCTGCAAGAACAGAATTTTTTCCAGATATAGTGAGTGCAAACAAAACAAAAGTAAAGTGTATCATTCATCATGGGCGTACACATCAAATACGCACACATCTACGTTATATTGACCATCCTATAGTTGGCGATGAACAATACGGTGGAAGACGAGCAAAACGAGTGATGCTCCATGCTTTAAAAGTAAGACTTCTTGGTATGGAGTTTGTGGCTAAAGAGCCAAAAATGTTTATTGATTTTCAGTAAAACTTAGATATAATTCACAAAAAAGAGCTAGAATGTTTGATACTTTAACAGATTCCTTTACAAATGCCATTAAAAAGATTCGTTTTCATGACGATGAGAAAGCCTTAACTAAAGCCCTCAATGAACTCAAAAAAAACTTACTCAAAGCAGATGTAAACCATAAGGTTGTTAAAGAGTTAATAGCAAAAGTACACATTAGCACAAAAGAAAAAGGAATCGGAAAAGATCAATTCCTTGAAGCTATGAAAATAGCTCTTTATGAACTCTTAGAGATTGGAGGGAGTAAAGGTTTTACTTTTTCACCCAATCCCCCTACCGTCATCTTAATGACTGGACTGCAAGGTTCAGGTAAAACAACGACTACAGGTAAACTAGCTGTTTATTTAAAAAATAAGCAAAAAAAAGTGCTTATAGTCGCAGCCGATTTACAGCGACTAGCAGCAGTAGAACAACTCCGCCAAATCACAACTCAAATAGAAGTTGAATTATTTCAAGATGCAGATGCAACTAAGCCAGTAGATGTAGTAAAAGCTGCAATGAAGTACGCAAACTCTAAACTCTATGATGTAGTTCTCATAGACACTGCTGGTCGTTTAGCGATAGATTCCGAGCTTATGAGCGAACTCTTAGAAGTTAAAAAAGTGGCAAATCCGCATGAGATCTATTATGTAGCTGATTCTCTTACTGGTCAAGATGCTATTAAAACTGCGACAAGCTTTAAAGAACAAATTGGGATAGATGGTGTTATCCTCTCAAAATATGATGGAGATTCTAAGGGTGGGGTAGCTCTTGGATTGTCCTCTCAAGTACAAGTACCTCTTCGTTTCATCGGTTCTGGCGAGAAAATGGAAGACTTAGAAGTTTTTATCCCTGAGCGTATTGTAAATCGTCTTATGGGTTTTGGAGATATTGAGGGATTAGCCGAAAAAACAGCATCTGTAATAGATGAAAAAAGTGCAAAGAGACTAAGCAAAAAAATCCAAAAAGGAAAGTTTAACTTCAATGACTTTTTGGAACAAATGGAATCTATGAAAAAAATGGGTTCTATGAGTTCTCTCATGGGTATGATGCCAGGTATGGGAAAAATGTCAAAAGCCATCAAAGACTTTGATTTTGAAAACTCAGGGGAACTTAAAAATATAAAAGCGATGGTTTCATCTATGACAAAAAAAGAAAGAGAAACCCCAGAGCTTTTAAACAACTCACGTAAACAAAGAATTGCCATAGGTTGTGGTCTTACACAAGTTGAAATAAATCGCATGATAAAACAGTTTAAAAATGCAGGAAAAATGGCAAAAAAATTCTCTGGTAAAAATGGAATGAAACAACTCGAACAAATGATGGGAGGAGGAGCAATCCCTCGTTAAAGAATGTATCTCTCCCTATAGTGAATATTATTTTTAATTAAGTCCTAAATCAAAAGAGTAACTCCACTAGCAAAGTTCATACTTACACAATGAAGTGAACCATGTTGCTTGATGAGAGGGGAACAATTAATTGGAATTATTTCTCTTTGTGTAAAAAAATTTTCAAAAATCTTTAAGGCTTTAGCATCTTCTTTTACTCCATAAATTGGTACTAAGACAGCATTATTTACAAATAAAAAATTAGCATAAGTTGCTGGAAGCCTTTCATTTTTAAAGTAAACTGCCTCTGGCATCGGAAGTGCGATTAAACTTAGTTGATACTCTTGTGCGATTTGCATTAACTCTTTTTGCATGAGATAGAGTTCTTTATAGTGTTCATCTTGCGTATCTTCGCATTGGACATACATAATCGTTTGCTTATCTACAAACCTTACAAGGGTATCTATGTGAGAGTCTGTATCATCACCAGATAAGTAAGCATGTTCAAGGTATAAAATTTTATCTGCACCAAAAAATGTGTGAAGAGCTTGTGTTATCTCTATGGAATCTAGGTTTGGGTTTCTATTTTTATTAAGTAAACATGTAGAAGTGGTGAGAATGATACCCTCACCATTACTCTCTATCGCTCCCCCCTCTAAGACAAAATCAAATTTTTCTAAGTCTTGGAGATAAATATTTTTCATCGCTTGATTCATGGCATCATCTTTTTTACTTGCAAATTTATTACCCCAAGCGTTAAAAGTAAAATCTAAGAGTTTTATTTCTTTATTGTCTTCTACACATAAAGCCGAACAATCTCTTGCCCAAGTATCATTAGTTTCATACTCTACAAAGTAAAGATTATGATGATTTAAAAACTTTGATTTAACATAAGTAATATCAGCACAAATTATAAAACATTTTTGGTGTTTTTTTATAGCTTCAATGATGTTTATAAAAGTCTCTTCAGCATCCTCTAAATACTCTTTCCAATCAGTCTTCTTATGCGGAAAAATTATCTGAGTAAAACTTTGTTTTTCAAACTCTGCAATAAGTCGTTTCATTTTGCTATACTTCCTTTATGGCTTACATAACTCTTAATAAAAAACATTTTTTTCATAACCTTGATATTATCGCAAACAAAACTAAAAGTAAAGATAAAATAGCCCTTGTTTTAAAAGATAATGCTTACGGACATGGGCTTTTAGAGGTCGCATCAATGGCACAAGAGTATGGCATCACCAGAGTAGTTGTAAAATCCTATGAAGAAGCTATGAAACTAGAAAAAATGTTTGAATATATTTTAGTCTTAGCTGATTTTCCAAAAATAAAAAATGATAAGATAAGATACACCATAAATGATATTAATGATATAAACAAGTTTCAAACTGCAACAAAAGTAGAGTTAAAAGTAGATACAGGAATGCACCGAAATGGTATCAGTATAGAGGAATTTGATAAAGCCATAGAGATGATAAGAGAGGAAAAACTTCTCTTAGAAGCAGTTTTTACACATCAGCGAAATGCTGATGAATTAACAAGCGAATGGTTTTGGCAAAATGAAATATTTTCTCAAATAAAGTCTAAGATAAGCGGAGTAAAGTTTCATTCTTGTAATTCAGCATCACTTTTTCGTCATTCTAGTTTTGACGAGGATATGGTTCGTATTGGAATCGCTGCGTATGGATGTTTAGAGTTTTCATCTGCTTTTGATACAATAGATTTAAAACCTATTCTTTCACTTTATGCAAAAAAAATATCTTCAAGGAGTCTAAAAAAAGATCAGGCACTCGGATATGGGGCTACCTATACAAGTAATATGGATTGCATAGTTAGTACTTATGACTTCGGTTATGGGGATGGTTTTTTACGAATATGTTCAAAGAACTATACAAACCCAAATGGAGAAAAATTACTAGGACGAATATCTATGGATAACAGTTCATTTTTATCTCAAACAGAAGAAATCTTAATTTTTGATGATGCTAGAGAGATGGCGAAATCAGCACAAACCATTAGTTATGAGGTTTTAACATCTCTTAAATCTAATTTATATAGAAAGATTGTATAAGTAAGGATTAGACCTTAAATAATTTCAAAACTAATATAATTTCATAAAGGATGATAAAATAGGATGTTCAGGGGCTTTAATCAGCTTAAAGTATCTGCTATGATTATGAAATTAAATTCACTTTTAATTTTTTTAATGTTACCATTCTACATATAATTAAGAATAATTACACTAGAATAAGTAATGAATAATATAAATGAGATAATAAAAAAAAATCTTGCAGTGATGGTTTACTTTTCTGCACCAAATTGTAGTGTATGCCATGCATTAAAGCCGAAATTATTTGAAGCAATTGATGTGAATTTTAAAGATTTTAAGATTGAGAGCGTAGATATTTCAGAAGAAGAAAATATTGCACTCTATTTTGGGGTTTTGACAATTCCAACAGTTTTAATTTTTTTAGATGGTAAAGAATTTCTAAGAAAATCACGCCATATGAGTGTGAGAGAAATTATTAAAGAGATAAAAAGACCTTACGAAATTATGACCTCATAAAGCTAAGACCTTACTTGTAGTTGAGGCGAATAAAGTACATTTAGGTTTTTAGACATCTTTGCTGGGATACTAAGGGTCTCGCCCACTATACTACCCCAAGAAAACCAAACAACATTTCAAAAGTTCTTATTTCATATACGATAAAATAAGAATAATAAAGTGAGGGTAGAAAGATGAGCAGAAAACGGACAACTTATTCAACAGAGCTAAAAACAAAATTGGTTTTAGAGCTTCTTAAAGAGGAAAAAACTCTTATAGAAATAGCTAAAGATAATGGTATTACACCCAATAATCTCAAAAACTGGAAGAAGCTATTTTTAGAGAATGCAGAGATGGCAATGGAACCTTCCAAAGTTGTAAAAGAGTATAAAGATGAAACTAAAAAACTTCAAGAAAAAATAGATGAATACGCAAAAACAGTAGGACAATTAACAGTGGAGAATAACTGGATGCGGGGAAAGCTGAGAAGCTCGGACTTATCTAGTAAAAAGGCTATGATAAATTTCGAGTTAAAGAGATTATCCGTAGTACAACAGTGTGCGATACTAGATATTAGTAGAAGTTCGCTTTACTATATACCTGTAGTCAGCGAACATAAAGAAACCATCAAGGAGGAGATAAAATCTATCTTTGAAGAGATACCAATATATGGAGCTAAGAAGGTGCATTACCAGTTACTAGAGAATGGTTTCAGTGTAAGTTTAAACACAGTGCAGAGTTATCGCAAAGAGTTAGGATTAAAGGCTATACTAGCTGTAAGAGAGCCTATTTCCTTAACTCTAGCTAATATACAACATCCTAAGTTCTCCTATAAGCTTAGAGGGATAAATATTACAAGAGCTAATCAAGTATGGAGTACAGATATTACCTATATTAAAATCAATGGTGGCATGGTTTATCTTGCAGCTATCATTGATTGGTACTCTAAAGCTGTTCTTTCATGGAAAATATCCAATACAATGGACACTGACCTTGTTATGGGAGTACTCAATGAAGCACTTCTTAAATATGAAAAACCAGAGATATTTAATACTGATCAAGGGAGTCAATATACTAGCTATATTCACACCCAAACACTTAAAGATAATGGCATTACTATCTCAATGGATGGTAAAGGTAGAGCTACTGATAATATTTGTATTGAGAGGTTCTGGAGAAGTGCTAAAGTTGAAAGAATTTATCTAAATCAGTACAACACAATTAAGGAACTAAAAGAGGATGTATCGGATTATATGGACTTCTACAATTATAAAAGATTTCATGAAACACTGAACTATAAAAAACCAATGAATGTTTACTTGGAGAGTTTACAAATAAATGATGAGAACTATACTGAAAATGTAGTAGCTGTTTCATAAAGTTACAGGTTAGAGGTGAATAAGGAATTTGGAAATGTTGTCTTGACTTATTGGGGTAGTATAGTAGCAGACTACATGGAATTCTATAATTATAGAAGATTTCATGAAACACTGGGCTATAAAAAACCTATGAATGTTTACTTTGATAGTTTACAGATTAATGATGAAAACTACACTGAAAATGTGGTAGCTGTTTCATAAAGTTACAGGTTAGAGGTGAATAAGGAATTTAAAAATGTTGTCTTGACTTATTGGGGTAGTATAAAGAGCCTCCGTAAAAAAGTATATAAAAAGCTTTTTTATTATTTACTAGATTTAGATGATGAGGTTAGTTTAGCTAAAGAGAAAGCTTATGAGAGGATTAAAGGTTTAAAGCGATGGGAGTGAGCAAGAAATTTTAACTACTTGAAAGTACAACTTAATCCAAGGGCTTGTAAAAATGAAAAATATAAACTTATTTGATTACCCAAATAAATTACAAATAATATTTAATAAACTGAGTAAATCTAATATTAAAAGTATAATCGTTGGTGGTTATGTTAGAGACTTTTTCTTAAATATTTCTAACATTAACAAAAAGGACATAGATATTGAACTTTATGGTATATCCTCTTACGATTTTTTAAAAGATATTTTAAAAGAATTTGGAGATGTCAATACTGTTGGCAAAAGTTTTGGTGTTTGTAAACTTTCCTTTGAAGATATAGAAATTGACTTTACTCTACCAAGAACTGATAGTAAAATATCTTCTGGACATTCTGGATTTTTGATTAATCTCAATAATTCTCTGAATTTTAAAGAAGCAAGTTCAAGAAGAGATTTTACTATTAACGCAATAGGTTTTGACACCACTGAAAAAATATTTCTTGATCCTTATAAAGGGATAGAAGATATTAAAAATAAAATACTTAGAGCAGTTGATATTAAAAAATTTGCACAAGATCCATTGAGAATACTACGCCTTGTAAGTTTCAAAAGTAGACTCGAATTTAATATTGAAAATGAACTATTTATTTTATGTCAAAATTTATGTAAAAAAAATATTTTATTAGAATTAGCACATGAAAGAATATATATTGAAATCAAAAAAATTTTACTTCAATCAAAAAAACCATCATTAGGATTTTTCCTTTTAAAAGACTTAAATTCACTCAAAAATTTTAATGCACTTGATACACTAAATCAAAAACAATTTACTTTTATTTCTCAGGCTATAGATAATTTTGCAAAGATTAAAACAAATAATGATGATACTAATATCCTTATTATGTTATCAATTCTTTGTTATTATTTTACTAATAAACAAATAAAACAATTTATCTCTGAGTTAACAAACTCTCCATCTATAGTCAAGAAAATACTTGTTCTTTTAAGAGAAAATTTTAAAATTAATTATAATGATTCAGATCTTTATTTTCTTTCTACTAGAGTTAATATAGAAAATTTTTTACTTTTTTCCCAAGCTACCAATCCATTTTTAAAAATATATATATTTGACAACTTAAAAGCTAAAGTAATACAATTAAACATCCTAAATAATAAAGCTAAACCAATACTACAGGGTAGAGATATATTATCACATGGGATTAAGCCCTCAAAAGATTACGCAAATATACTTTCCAAAGCTTATAAAGCTCAAATGAATTTAAAAATAACTAATCATTATGAAGCTCAAAAATGGTTAGAAGATTATTTAAGTACCTAAAACATTCATTTTTTTATTCATTAGCGTCATTTTTTCTATAGTAGTAATCGAATTAATTAGAGCATCTTTTAATCTTGAGTCATATATTTGCATATTATCTTGATCAACTTGAACAATAATTTTTTGATAAATATTCATAAATTCTTGTATCAATTCAGAGATTACTATTGTAACTTTTTTACTAGAAGCTATTAAAATCACAAGTTCAAATACTTTAATTTTTTTTGAATCCATTGTACTATCTTCTATGAAAAAAGTTTCATTTATATTTTTAGATATTAATTTACGCATAACTTCAATTAAACCATTTTCAGAAATTTTAAAATTTTTCATTCTATTATTTACATAAGCTTTCATCTCTGTTAAATTCATTTTAGAAATTCGTTCCACTGTATTGTTATCAAGTACTTCTTTTTTATTTTTTCCTAAAATATTAGCAAACATTTTATCTCCTTAAAATTTTAAATGTATTAAACCTTTAAATTATCTATCTCAATAACTGTATGGATATTTCCTCTAGGATTATAATCAGCAATAACTTTTATATATTTAGGTTTTAATTTTTTTTCAAGTACTTCATATATTTCATTTGCCGAATTTTCATGGCTTACATATTTATCCCGAAATGAGTTAATATATAACTTTATAGCTTTTAATTCTACTACCCATTCATTTGGCGTATATTCTAAGTATATAGTCGCATAATCAGGATAGCCACTTCGTGGACAAAGACAAGAAAATTCTGGTAATGTAATTTTAATTAAATAATCTCTTTTATTTTCATTTTTCCATACCACTAAGTCTTTTTCTACATTAAATTCTTTTATTTCTTTTTCACCATATTTCATTCATCAATTCCTTTTAATTCTGCTAAATATTTACCCTGTATATAATCAATACCTATTTTTTGAGCAATATCTTTTTCTTCTTTTGTTTGTATCATTTTTAACCATGTTTTAAGCTCTTTTCTATGTCCCATCAAATTAAAACCATTTAATATACTTTTAATACTCTCATTCCCAAGATTTCTAGTATAAAAGCTATCAAATCTAAGTATATCAACATCTAATTCTCTTAAATATAAAAAACTTGTATGAAGAGAACCTAATCTATCTATACATATTTTTACACCATCATTTCTTAAAGATTGTAATATTGAATTAAATCTATATGTATAAGAGTAATATTCAAATTCACTAATCATAAAAATTATTTTATTTTTAACATGATTGTTATCTCTTAAAAGCTCTTTTGTTTTACTCAAGAAACTATTATTTCTTAATGAAGTAGGATCGATTATTATACTAAACATATCATCATCATTTATGGAATAGTCTACACTTTTTTGTAAAATTAAAAAATCATATTCAGCTCTTAGACCTAAACTATTAACAACTTTCATATAAGATTTTGGATGTAATATCTCATTTTCTAAATTTTTTATTCTACTAAAATATTCTTTCATTACAACTTTACCATTTTCATATATATCTTGTCTTATCAGTATTAAAGATTTTTCTTTGATTGCAGAAATTACATATAATTCTAAATCATTTGGATTTATTGATTCTTTTTTATTAAAAATATTTTTATTTTTATTTTGTAATTCAAATAAATTTTCTATTAAATAATCTAGATTATTTGAAAAAGAAGTATCTGTTATTGCTGTAGATATATTCACTTCAATCTCATCAACTTTGTATTCACTACTCTTTAGACATAAAAGTTCTAATATTGTAGTAAAATTTTCTTTCATACCATTTAATCCTATAATAAGATCTCCACCTTTAATATAGCCTATTGGAAAATTATGTATATTTTTATTTTCTAAATATTTGCCTATATATTGAGCTACTTGAAAAAGTACTTTATCTCCGTTTTTTATACCATATTTAATATTTATATCATTTAAATTATCTATACTTATGAGTATTAATGAATAATCTTTTTCTAACTTTTTATTTAAATGGCTATATAAATAATCTCTTGTAAATGTTTTTGAAATACTTTCAGTAATTTTTACATCAAATCCTTTGTATATAAGAAAAAAAATAAAATATATACTAAATGTAAACAGTATTATAGAGGTAAAATAAAAAGTTACATGGAATGATTCATAAGTACTAATCAATGTACTTGATATTAAAGCAAAAACAAGAGCAAAAATAGGAAGACCGATTCTAAGAGCTAGTCTAAAACGATGTTCCCTCTCTTTGAGCTCTGGAAGTAGCATAGATTTATACGTCTAAATGCTTAACATCTTTAGCATGAGTTTCTATATAGTTACGACGAGGTTCAACCTCATCTCCCATAAATAATGTAAATGCATCGGAGGCTACTTCTGCATCTTCTATAGTTACTTGAAGTAGAACACGATTTTCTTTTGTCATAGTTGTTTCCCAAAGTTGATCAGGATTCATCTCACCTAAACCTTTATAACGCTGAATGTATGAGCCTTTTTTTGCATAATCTTTAAGATTTTCTAACTCAGCTATTGGATCATCTGTAAAATCTAAATTCCATTCTTGTATCTTTGTATAAACGAAATTTGCTTCTCTAAAATGAGGTGCTGAAAATAAATCATCGTTGATTAAAAGCTCTTCCATTCCACCCAATGTTTGAACAAAAATATGAATTTCATTTGTTTCTTCATTGATAGTTTTTGTTAAAATATTATTATTTTTAGAACTTAAAAATTCTTCAACTTTTGCATATAAGTCTAATGTACCAAGAGAAATCAAACTTGGATTTTCAATAAAATGACGGATTAAATTTATAAGAGCATATCTCCTCTCAAGGGCATTTAATGAACCAGAATAATGATCAACCATTTTAAAGTATGATACTAAATCATTATGACCAACATTATCAACTTCTAATGATTCAACACCATTATTAATTAAAAAGTCATTCATCTCTCTATCATCTTTAAAATAAATCTCTTTTTTACCTTTTTTGTAACGGTAAAGTGGCGGTTGAGCTAGGTATAAATATCCTTTTTCTACAACATCACGGAAATGTCTAAAAAAGAATGTTAAAAGTAAGGTTTGAATATGACTTCCATCAACATCAGCATCAGTCATAATAATAATTTTATGATAACGAAGTTTTTCCTCTTTATATTCTTCCCCTATGCCACAACCCATAGCTGTAATCATATTTGTAATTTCATCTGATTTAAGAATTTTTTCTAATCTTGCTTTTTCAACATTTAAAATCTTACCTTTAAGAGGTAAAATTGCTTGAAAAACACGGTCTCTACCCATCTTAGCAGAACCACCCGCAGAATCCCCTTCCACTAGATATAATTCACATTCACTAGCATCTTTAGATTGACAATCAGCTAGTTTACCAGGAAGTGTTCCTACAGACATATTGTCTTTTCTTCTTGTTAATTCTCTTGCTTTTTTTGCAGCTTCACGACCACGGGCCGCCATAAGAGCTTTTGAAACTATAACTTTTGCTTGAATAGGATTTTCTTCAAAATATTTAGAAAGAAGTTCATAAGTTTGTTTTTGAACAAGTGGACGAACATAAGTATTTCCAAGTTTTCCTTTTGTTTGACCTTCAAATTGTGGTTCAGGAATACGAGCAGAAACTATAGCTATTAAACCTTCTTTTACATCATCTCCAGAAATTTTTACATCTTTTTCTTTTATTGGACTATTTTTAGAATTATAATTTGAAATGACACGAGTTAAACCAGCACGAAAACCAGCTTCATGTGTTCCACCATTTGCAGTTCTAATATTATTCACAAAAGAGACAAGTTTTTCATCATAAGCATCATTATACATAAGTGCTACATCAAATTCTATATCTTCAACTTTTGCAGAAAATGAAAATATATCAGCAACCAATACTTTTTTATTCATATCAGCAACATATTGAGCAATACCACCCTCAAAATGATAAACTTCTTTTACTCCTGATCTTTCATCATTAAATTTTATAGTAATAAAAGGGTTTAAATAAGCTAACTCTTTAAATCTTTTAGCTAAATATTCATATTCAAAAGTAATAGTATCTGTAAATATTGTAGGATCAGCTGAAAATTCAATAGTTGTTCCAGTTTTTCGAGTTGTACCAGTTACAGTTAAAGTTTCTTGAGGAATACCTTTTTTAAAATTTTGTTCATAAATATTACCTTCTCGAAAAATAGTCATTTTCAAGTCAGATGAGAGTGCGTTTACAACAGATACACCAACACCATGAAGTCCACCAGATACTTTATAAGTATCTTTATCAAATTTACCACCTGCATGTAAAACTGTAAGTACGACAGTTGCAGCACTGATTCCTTCGGTTGGATGTATATCGGTTGGGATACCACGACCATTATCTGAAACCTTACAAGTTCCATCTTTAGTTAATGTAATATTGATAGTATTACAATGACCAGCCATTGCTTCATCTATAGAATTATCAATAACTTCATAAACAAGATGATGTAATCCACGATGACTAGTATCACCGATATACATACCTGGTCTTTTTCTAACAGCTTCTAAGCCTTTAAGAACTTTAATATTACTTGCACCATAATTTTCCATATATTTCTCCTATATAACTATCGGCATAATAACCGTTTTAAAATTTTCTTCAGATAAAACAAAAGGTAAATTACCTTGATTAAGTCCTATTGTAAAATTATCAGTTTTAATAACATTTAAAAAATCTAATATATATTTGCTATTAATTGCTATAACGAAAGCTTCATCAAATTCTGTATTAAATTTTATTTCTGTTTTAGCTTCAATATTATCATCACTTAATGATTCAAAAGTAATTGTTTTTTTAAAAAATGTGATTTTAACATCTGTAGAAATAGTAGTAATTTGTTTTATTGAATCAATCATAGTTTTTTTAGGAATGATTAATGTATTAGCTATTTCTTTAGGAATTATTCTAGTATATTCAGGGAATTTACCATTAATTAATTTTGTAAAAAATGTATATTGTTGAGAAATAATAATTAAATGTGTTTCATCATAAAAAAGTTCTATTGTATCAAAAAATAATTTTTGTATTTCAATTATTGCTTTTCTAGGAATAATAATTGAAAGTTCAGATGATCCTTTATTTTCTAAATTTACAATAGCTAATCTTTTTGTATCAGTAGAAGCAAAATTTATATTATCTTTTTTAATATCAATTACTGCACCATTTAGTTCATATTTAGGATTATTAAGATCAATAGCAGGAGTAATTTTTTTAAGAGATTCAATTAAAGAATGTGAATCAATAGAAATTTTATGTTTCCCTTCAATTGAAGGGAATTGAGGAAAATCATGGTTAGAAAAAGTTGGAAGTTTAAAATTAGAATGGGACTGTGATATATGTAACATGTTATTTTTAATTTCTAAATTAATATTATCATCTTTTAAAATTCTAATTATATCAAGTAATTTTTTCCCATTTGCTGTAGTTGTTCCTTTATTAATGATTTTAACATTATTAGTTTTTACAAAATATCCTATTTCATAATCAGTGGCTTTAATAGTTAATATTGATTCATTAACATCTATATAAACATGAGATGTAATTTGAGATGTGTCTTTTTTTTCTAAAAAAGGGAAAGCTTGAATTAAAATATTTTCTATGATTGATTTAGAAATAATTATTTTCATATAAAATCCTATTGTATTATATAATTTTAGTAGTTAGTAGTAGTGGGGAGTGAATATGTGAATATCACCCTTTTGACCCTTAGTTACGGCTTCTTGTGATGTGATGAACACTCTTAACTTTGTTCACATCTATTCACTTGTATTATTATATCTTTTTTTTCTTGGATTTTTAGTTAGATGTTATTTTATTAGATAGTTCTTGGATTTTTATTTTAAAATCTTCATCAGTTTGAATTAATTCATTAATTTTTTTAAGGGTGTGTGAGATAGCTGTATGATCTTTCATACCAAAGTATTGAGCGAGTTGAGGCATAGTGTTTTGTGTTAAATCTCTACAAATATATATAGCAATTCTTCTTGCATAAACAAGATTTCTACTTCTCCCTTTTGAACGAATTTCACTAGGTTTAATGTTTAAATCTTTTGCAACTGAAGAAGTAATTGTTTCAAGGCTTAGATTGAGTGTTTTTTCTTGAAGTTGATCTTTTAAAATATTTTTTGTAAATTCCAAGTTGACCTCTACATGCATGAGTTGTGAATAGGCATGAATTTTAGAGAGTATTCCTTCAATTTCACGAACATTATTGTCTATTACAGTAGCAATATAATTAACAATGTCTGGAGTAAGACTTACTTTATTTATTTGACATTTACTTTTTATTATGGCTATTTTTGTTTCAAGTTCTGGGGGTTGAATATCTGCTACTAGACCCCATTCAAATCGACTTTGAAGTCTTGCTTCAAGTCCACCTATTTTTTTAGGATGTTTATCAGCGGTTAAAATTATTTGTTTTCCATCACCTCTAAGAGCTTCAAAGGTATGAAAAAATTCTTCTTGTATCCCTTCTTTATTACTTAAAAATTGAATATCATCGACTAGAAGTACATCACATTTACGGTATTTTTCTTGAAATTTTTCCATAGTTTTATTTCGGATATGTCTGACAAAATCATTTAAAAGTTGTTCGCTAGTTGTGTAAATTACATTTTTCCCTTGATTTTCAAAAACATTACCAGCTGATTGCATTAGGTGGGTTTTACCAAGACCAACACCACCATAGATAAAAAGAGGATTATAAACAGTTCCAGCATTTTCACTTACACTTTTTACAGCAGAATATGCAAATTGATTAGACCCACCAACCATAAAGGTATCAAAAATTTGTGAGGGATTTAACAAAGAGTGAGATATTTTTACCTCAGTGTTTTTTTTTACACTTATTTTTATTTGACCAGAATTTTTAAGTGTTATTTTTACAGATACTTTAGAGCCATTATTTATTTCAAAAAGATGAGATATTTTTTCACTATATTTACTTTGAATCCAGTTTGAAACTAGAGCATTAGGAGCATAAAAAATTGCTAAATCACTAGTTGATTTCTTTACATCATATATTAAATGTTTTATATATCTATTATATTCGATTTCTAATATTTCTTCTTTTAATTGTTTAAGTACTTCTTGACCTATATTCACAGCAAACCTTGATTTTATTATGAATGAATAATATCATTAATCTTATGTGAATAACTTTAATTTTGAGAATGTGAATAAAAATTAAAAGTATATTAGACTTTTTGGATAAGCCAATAATTAGATTCGGTATTAAGTTTGAAATGAGGAAAAATTAAAATTTTATTTGTATGATTTTTTTGCCTATATTGGTAGTATACTACCCTGCTCCTTAATTTCTTTGGGTAATTAAATAAATTTATATTTTTCATTTTACTAAAGCCTTTGAATTAAGTTGTAAGTAGCTATTTAAAGTTGCAAAAAACTTATCTTATTTATAAGTATATCACTGTTTATATCAAATTTTATGATTATTTAGATATAATTCGCAAAAATTTCCAAAAGGAAACATCTAATGCAAAAAATTAGAAATATTGCGGTTATCGCACACGTTGATCATGGTAAAACAACACTTGTAGATGGGCTTTTAGAGCAGTCTGGTACATTTGGTGATCATGAACAACATGATGAAAGAGCTATGGATAGTAACGATTTAGAGAGAGAAAGAGGGATTACTATTCTTTCTAAAAATACAGCTATTCGCTATAAAGACTACAAAATTAACATTATTGATACTCCAGGTCACGCTGACTTTGGTGGAGAAGTTGAGCGTGTTCTTAAAATGGTTGATGGTGTGCTTGTTTTAGTAGATGCTTATGAGGGTGTTATGCCTCAAACAAAATTTGTTGTAAAAAAGATGCTAGCACTTGGTAAAAAACCAATTGTTGTTATAAACAAGATTGATAAAGATTCCGCAGATCCTGACCGCGTAGTTGATGAGATGTTTGACCTTTTTGCAGATATGGGTGCGACTGATGATCAACAAGATTTTCCAATTATCTATGCAGCGGCTCGTGATGGAATTGCTAAAATGGATATGGCTGATCCTGATGGAAATTTTACTTGTATATTTGATGCGATTATCAATGATGTTCCAGAGCCAGATGGTGACGCTGCAAATCCTCTTCAAGCTCAGGTTTTTACACTTGATTATGATAACTATGTTGGCAAAATCGGAATATCAAGAATCTTCAATGGTACAGTAAATAAAGGTGATAATATCATGCTTGCAAAAGCTGATGGAGAAATGGTTAAAGGTAAAATCTCTAAACTTATAGGTTTTCTTGGCTTAAACAGAATGGAAATTGAACAAGCTGAAGCTGGAGATATTGTTGCATTTGCAGGAATGGAAACTGTTGATGTTGGAGACACTATTGCAGATCCAGTTAGTCCTGTTGCACTTGATCCTATGCACATTGAAGAGCCAACACTAACGGTTGTGTTTGCGATAAATGACTCACCTCTTGCTGGTCAAGAAGGCAAACATGTCACTTCTAACAAACTTCGTGAGCGATTAGAATCTGAAATGGTTACTAATGTTGCGATGAAGCTTGAAACGGTTGGTGAGGGTAAATTTAAAGTTTCAGGTCGTGGAGAACTCCAAATCACAATCTTAGCTGAAAATATGCGTAGAGAAGATTATGAGTTTTCTATCTCTCGTCCAGAAGTTATTGTTAAAGAAGTTGAGGGTGTTAAGTGTGAGCCTTATGAGCATTTGGTTATTGATGTTCCTGAAGATTTGTCTGGTGGTGTTATAGAACGCCTTGGAAAAAGAAAAGCAGAAATGAAATCAATGTTGCCAATGGGACAAGGTTTCCAAAGAATCGAGTTTGAAATTCCAGCTCGTGCATTAATCGGCTTTAGAGGACAGTTTTTAACAGATACAAAAGGTGAGGGTGTCATGAACCATTCATTTTTAGAGTTTCGTCCATTCTCTGGTGCTGTTGAATCTCGTTCTTATGGCGCACTTATTTCTATGACTTCTGGTTCAACTTTAGCATTTTCATTATTTAGTATCCAAGATCGTGGTGCTCTTTTTATAGGTGTTCAAACTGAAGTATATGAGGGTATGATTGTGGGTGAACATTCTCGTTCAAATGATTTAGTTGTCAATCCTATCAAAGGCAAGGCTCAGTCAAATGTTCGTTCAAGTGGAGCTGATGAAGCGATTAAGCTTATCCCATTTAGAGATATGTCACTAGAGCGTGCTTTAGAATGGATTGAAGACGATGAGTTACTTGAGGTGACTCCAAAATCAATTAGAATTCGTAAAAAATTCTTGAATGAAAATGCAAGAAAAAGAGAATCAAGAAAATCTCCTAAATAGATTTTCTAAGATGTTCCTAGTTTTGGAACATCTCTTTCTTTTGTTTTTTGTACTTTCTTCTTGAGATATACACATCATCTACTAACCAATCTGCAATGAGTTCCAATTCTTCTTTACTTACATTATCTTTTTGAGATGGCATTAGCCCAAAATTTCTAACACTTTTACATATTGCTGTTTCTTTATCTGGATGAAGAGTAAAAGATAGTATATGTTTTTTAATTTCTTCATCATTAGAAAAATTTTCATTTAAATGAAACATTATTCCTACAGCGGGTGGTGCTTTAAGATTGGAATCACTTGTTGGCATATTGATAGAGTGGCATGAAGTACATTTTTGTATAAAAAGTTCTTCTCCACTTTGCATAGCAAAAAGAGAGGGGATAAGAGATAAAAGAGTAAAGATTAATTTATTTGTATGCATATTCTTCCTTATTATTTTGATAATGAAATATTATAACAAGCGAGTGTTAAAGTATAGTTAAATATATACTAGACTTCTTGCAAAACTCCTATATACCTTAGCACTTTATAGAGAGTTTTAATCTACAGTAGTCGTCATTTTTAAAAAATAAAAGAATAAAGAGCTTGGTTTTAAAGTATAAATACCCTTATGAAAAAGACCAAACTCGAAGATAATTGTAACATATTGAAAGAACTATACTACCCCAAGAAAACTAAACAACATGTTAAAATTTCTTATTTTAAATACGATAAAATAAGAATAATAAAGTGAGGGTAGAAAGATGAGCAAAAAACGGACAACTTATTCAACAGAGCTAAAAATAAAATTGGTTTTAGAGCTTCTTAAAGAGGAAAAAACTCTTATAGAAATAGCTAAAGATAATGGTATTACACCCAATAATCTCAAAAACTGGAAGAAGCTATTTTTAGAGAATGCAGAGATGGCAATGGAACCTTCCAAAGTTGTAAAAGAGTATAAAGATGAAACTAAAAAACTTCAAGAAAAAATAGATGAATACGCAAAAACAGTAGGACAATTAACAGTGGAGAATAACTGGATGCGGGGAAAGCTGAGAAGCTCGGACTTATCTAGTAAAAAGGCTATGATAAATTTCGAGTTAAAGAGATTATCCGTAGTACAACAGTGTGCGATCCTAGATATTAGTAGAAGTTCGCTTTACTATATACCTGTAGTCAGCGAACATAAAGAAACCATCAAGGAGGAGATAAAATCTATCTTTGAAGAGATACCAATATATGGAGCTAAGAAGGTGCATTGCCAGTTACTAGATGTCTAGTTTCACCACGTTATGGTTGCCCAATTTAATAATAAGCGATAGCTCAATAACATCATAGTAAAATCTTTTTACCACAAAAGGATTAAAATAATGTCACAAGTCTATCACTCCAATGCTAGAACAAACCAGCATGTAAGACAAAGAATACAACAATCTGATTTAACAAATGTTGAATTATCAGATAACTATAATGTAAATCTGAAAACTATTGCTAAACACAGAAAAAGAGATTTTTCAAATGATAAGAGTTCAAGACCAGATAATATAAAATATGCTTTAACACCTTTAGAAAAGGAGCTTATACGGGTCGTAAGAACCCTTACTTGGATGGAGTTAGATGGCTTAACAGATACCATGGTTGATGTCATTCCAAATGCAAACAGAAGTAATGTCTATAGAACTTTGAGAGCCTTTGATATAAATAGAGTTCCTGTTGAACAAAAGGCAAAAGCTAAAAAGTTTAAAGAGTATGAGCCTGGCTATTTGCACATTGATGTAACCTATTTACTAAAATTTGACAAACAAAAATATTATCTCTTTGTAGCTATAGATAGAGCTACAAGGCTATTGTATTATAAAGTATATGAAAATAAGACAGCTGCTAATGCAGTTGAATTTCTCAAAGAGTGTAAAGAGTTTTTTCCTTTTTACATAACTCATATTCTCACAGACAATGGACTGGAGTTTACCGACAAATGGGCAAGAGGTAAAGGCAAAGTTAGTGGCAATCATAAGTTTGATATTGAATGTACTAAAGATGAGATAGAACACAGGCTAACAGCTCCATATACACCTCAAACTAATGGAATGGTTGAAAGGGTTAATGGAACAATAAAGAATGCTACAATCAAAGCAGAGGATTATGATAATATTGATGATGTTAAGAAAGATTAGACTTCTTGCAAAACTCCTTATATGGCTTAGCACTTTATAGAGAGTTTTAATCAAGGTAAATGTTCTCAAGCGTAGCCAAAGCTAGGGTTGGGGTTCTTTAACGCTGAGTAAGGCTCTCTATAAAGTGTCCTATGGAAGGGATAGTAAGTACTAACCTTGCACAAAAAAATATTTTACCCTTAGCTTAGGCTAGGAATAAAAATTTGTTTTACACAATTTTAGTCCTTCTTAGCTCTCTGTGGTATATAGGAGTTTTGCAAGAAGTCTATTTAAATAAGTTCTTGATATTCTATAACTTCAATAGACTTCTCCTAAAACCTAAAGAAAATAGGAGCGAAAATTGCTTATAGAGACCACTGCACAGTATAATCCAACAAAGCAACCTATTTAAAGGTATTAAAAGCACTTTTCAGCTAAAATAACTTCACTAAGAAGAGGTAAAAATGGCATTTAAAGATACAAACAATACATTTTCAGATATAGCAGTAACATCAAGATTAGAAAAAGTAAATTCATTTCTTAAAGAGTTGGACTCTATTATAGACTTTGATAAATTACGACCAGTACTAAATAGAAATGGAATTGCTAAAAGTAATGTAGCTGGAGCACCTGCTTATGATGATATACTGATGTTTAGAGTACTATTACTCCAGAAGTATTACAATCTCTCTGATCAAGCCACTCAAGATGCACTCTATGTAAACCTACTCTTTATTAGATTTGTAGGACTTAGCCTAGAGGATAGTGTACCAGACGAGAGTATAATCTGTAGATTTAGAAATTCCCTACTCAAGAACCGACTTTATGATAAATTATTTAACTCTGTAAATAAACAATTAGAGAGTAAAAACCTGATAGCTAAAAAAGGAAAATCTGTTTTAATTGATGCTACTCTCATTAGAAGTAATAACACGCAAATAAAAAATAAGACTGGACTTCTCCTAAAAGCTCATAGTAATACCTCCCTTTAGATACCTGTTTATAGGCTTTAGCAAGATTATATTTTAGTAATATTGAAATTACTCTTATATTTTAAATTAAAGTAACTGAGTAGGGACATATATCCAAATATTGAAAAAGGTTTTAGGAGAAGTCTACTAAAGAAGTATACAAAGAAGACAAGAAAGGTATTCAAACAATAAATGCTGAGTTAAATATAAAACTTGAAGTAGAGCTTCAATCCAAAAAGCCTTCAAAAAAGAAGATTCAAAGAATTCTTAATGCTAAAGCCCATAACTCCAAGACATACAAGAATGCACAACTTGATACACTACAAGGTATTGATACTAAAGATATAAAGACTTCTCAAATTATTATAAAGAATGAAGAAGATAGCTATAATCATCAAGATAAAATAGATAGTGAAGTAAGGATAGGCTTTCACGCATCAAAGAAACAATATACACAAGGCTATAAAGTACATATAGCAGTAGATGAGCAGAGTGGTATTATTATCTCTGAACAAACCACCTTCGCAAATACTCACGATATAGACACAGTAAAAACATTTGTAAAAGATATAGATGGAATGAAAGCTCTTTATGCTGATAAAGCATATAACTCAAAAGATATAGATACTTTTTTAGAAAGTGAAAATATAGAAAATATGGTAGCCTATTCCAATACTAAACAATCCTTAATAAACCCATATTCCAATCTTACCATAGAGAAGAGCATCAAAGCCTCAGCTAAATTTTGAGTTGTATCAACAATTTTTCTACCTATATTTTGAACTTTATTAAGATGAAGAATATTGATTACAATACTTCTTAAAATTGAAAAACTAAATGCACCTTTATTAATTTTGCATCTATCTTCATTAAGTGCTGTATCTTTATAAAAGTGCATTGTCTCAACACTCCACTCTTGGAGTATCTTTTGCAAAAATGATTCTGCACTATCTGTATCATTTGAGATATAGTAATGTGTCTTTGTCTCTTTGCAATTAACAATTTTATCAACTCTGATTACTGAATGAATAAAAACACCATCCCATGGATATATACAGTTTTGATACACATATATATTTCTTTGTATGAAATCATTTGATTGTTTAATTTCCATTTGAAAACTTGAATCGATAGAAGAAGCTTCCTCTATCTCTTTAGCTAGCGACAGTAAAGTTTTTTGATTCTTTTTTACTTTTGCTATAAACTTTGAACCGCTACCAGATGCCTTTTTAAGAGTTTTTTTGTGTGTTTAAAGCATCAAAGCCATAACTAAATGTCTCATCAAGCTCACCTATTAGTTCTTGAAATGCTGGTATCTCATTAGACTTTTTGTCTATCTCTTTATGGGCAATAATTAATTTTGTTTCTGCTAAAACTGCAGATAAAACAGATACTGCATTATCTTTAGCATTTGCACTTCCTCTTAGAACTTTACCATCTACGGCTGCTACTGCATGTGCTGGTATATCTATAAAAATTCGTATCCATCTGCGGAAGGCTTTTTCTAATTCAATCTTATCAACTATTTCAAAAAAGTCATACACTCTTGATTTTCCTGGGGCTTTAAAAAATTCTACACCTAATAGTTTTTTTATCTCTTTTCGTTTACCGTTATTCTTCATCCATTGATGTATTTCAATTGGATTCTTTGCACCCATCAGAATTGCAATTACCGATAAATACATCATCATAGGTAAACTATATTGTCTCGCTTGTTCTCTTCCTTGCTCTGATATTTCCTCTTTAAAAATTTCTAATAATTTATTGCTCATTTCTGCCCCTTTTAGAGCTATAAGCAAATATTGTTCTTAGTATCGGAATGGGCTAAAAATATGGTATGTCTCAAAGAGAAACAAACTCTAAGGCAAGAACAGATTAAGCAACAAAGAAAAGATGAAAAACCTAAACATAAGATTAGAGCTAAAGTTGAACAGACTTCTCCTAAAACCTTTTTCAATATTTGGATATATGTCCCTACGCAGTTACTTTAATTTAAAATATAAGAGTAATTTCAATATTACTAAAATATAATCTTTCTAAAGCCTATAAACAGGTATCTAAAGTGAGGTATTACTATAAGCTTTTAGGAGAAGTCCAACATAGGTTTGCAGATATAAAAACTCAGATGAAAGGCTCAACTACAAAATTTATAGGACTCGTTAGAAATAATATGAATTTTACCCTTACCTGTATAGCTACTAATCTTAGATTATTAGGACAAAGACAAATAAGACAAAGATTAGAAGTAATTAGATGAATAATATAGAGTTAAAGAGCTTTAATAGACTAAAAAAGCTCCTAAAAATGACTGAATCTAATTTTATTGAAGATGGATTTTTTTAAATATTTGAAAAAATAGGATATATGAGTACTTTTTAATTATGCAGTCGGCTCTTATAATAAGATATGGGAAAAACAATCAAATATTTCAAAGTTAATAAATTAACAGATAAAGATTTTAGACGAGTTGTAGGTGTTAAAAGAGACACCTTTAAAGATATGGTAAAAGTAGTTAGAAGACACTATAAAAAGAAGAAAGTTAAAGGTGGAACAAACAAATCTTTATCTGCAAATGATGAGACACTCATGATGCTAGAATATTATAGAGAGTATAGAACTTTTAAACATATAGGAGTTGATTATGGAGTGAGTGAATCAACAGCACATTATATTGTTACAAAGATAGAAAAGATTCTAATACAAGAGCCACAGTTTCATCTTAAAACTCTAAAACATGCGATACCTATAGAAGACACTAATAATCTTGAAATAGTCGTAGTAGATGTAACTGAGAGCCAATGTGAGAGACCAAAAAAAAGCAAAAAAGATACTACTCAGGTAAAAAGAAAAAGCACACCTTAAAAACACAAATAATTACAACATCTACAGGTAAAATATTAGCTGTAACTATTGATAAAGGAAGAACACATGACTTTAAAGTAGACTTCTTGCAAAACTCCTTATATGGCTTAGCACTTTATAGAAAGTTTTAATCAAGGTAAATGTTCTCAAGCGTAGCCAAAGCTAGGGTTGGGGCTCTTTAACGCTGAGTAAGGCTCTCTATAAAGTGTCCTATGGAAGGGATAGTAAGTACTAACCTTGCACAAAAAAATATTTTACCCTTAGCTTAGGCTAGGAATAAAAATTTGTTTTACACAATTTTAGTCCTTCTTAGCTCTCTGTGGTATATAGGAGTTTTGCAAGAAGTCTAGTCTTTAAAAACAGTAAGGCAACTAAAAAAATAATATTGGACTTCTCCTAAAAGCTCATAGTAATACCTCACTTTAGATACCTGTTTATAGGATTTAGCAAGATTATATTTTAGTAATATTGAAATTACTCTTATATTTTAAATTAAAGTAACTGCGTAGGGACATATATCCAAATATTGAAAAAGGTTTTAGGAGAAGTCTATTGAGTAAAGTTCTTGCTGATTTAGGCTACGTTGGTATCTCTAAAATTTGTCCTAATTCTCAAATACCAAATAAAAGAAGCAAACTAAATCCATTAACAAAAGATGACAAAAAAGAGAACTGTGAATTATCATCAAAAAGAATTATCATTGAACAAATAAATGCAAAAATTAAGGTATTTAAAATTACTAAATACCCATATAGAAATAGACGAAAAAGGTTCGGTTTGAGGATGAACCTCATTTGTGCTATTATTAACCTTGATGCAACACCTATGAGCAGTACCGTTGAAGAGGTTTGATGTTTGGGTGTTTTAGGAGAAGTCTAATAGAAGACATGGTTCTTTAAGAAAAGAACTCAAAGTCAGAACTCCTTTTAATGCAGTTGAAAGTTGGTTTCAAACGAAGCCTGAAATATTTAAAATTTTACCAAGTGAGTTTCAAGATATTGCTTTTGAAATGGTACAACGTGGTGAAACTTGACAAGTAAGGATAGGCTTTCACGTATCAAAGAAACAATATACACAAGGCTATAAAGTACATATAGCAGTAGATGAGCAGAGTGGTATTATTATCTCTGAACAAACCACCTTCGCAAATACTCACGATATAGACACAGTAAAAACATTTGTAAAAGATATAGATGGAATGAAAGCTCTTTATGCTGATAAAGCATAGATATTTTTTTAGAAAGTGAAAATATAGAAAATATGGTATGTCTCAAAGAGAAACAAACTCTAAGCCAAGAACAGATTAAGCAGCAAAGAAAAGATGAAAAACCTAAACATAAGATTAGAGCTAAAGTTGAACATAGGTTTGCAGATATAAAAACTCAGATGAAAGGCTCAACTACAAAATTTATAGGACTCGTTAGAAATAATATGAATTTTACCCTTACCTGTATAGCCACTAATCTTAGATTATTAGGACAAAGACAAATAAGACAAAGATAGAAGTAGTTAGATGAATAATATAGAGCTAAAGAGCTTTAATAGACTGGACTTCTCCTAAAAGCTGATAGTAATACCTCAATTTAGATACCTGTTTATAGGCTTTAGCAAGATTATATTTTAGTAATATTGAAATTACTCTTATATTTTAAATTAAAGTAACTGCGTAGGGACATATATCCAAATATTAGACTTCTTGCAAAACTCTAAAAGTAGGAACTAAAAATGCTATCAGATTGATATGAATAAATATGAAAAATTACAGAAGAAAGAACCAAAGAATTTTAAGCGTCTTATTGGTGTAAATAAAAATACATTTAATGAAATGCTTTTAGTATTTATAGCCTATGAAAAAGAGAGAACTAAAAACCATGGAGTTGGTGGTAGAAAAAGTTTAGATTCAAAAGAAAAAGTACTATTAATGTTAAGTTATTACAGAGAATATAGAACCTTAGAACATATTGGCTTTGATTATGGAGTAAGTGAATCTACAGCTTCTCGAATAGTAAGAGATGTTGAAGATGTTTTAATAACTGATGTTACGATAATCTAAACCTTCAAATTTACAAAAGGTGACATATTAAAAATAGATGGCATTAAAAATGCTTAAAATATATATGAAGCAATTAGAAGATATGTACATAAATTTCGCAATCAGTTCATTTAGCAAGATAGAGATGACAAAACTTTCAAAAGTAACAGGTAATAGTCATGATGTTTTCACAAAGCATCTACTATTAAATGATTCTCTTGATGATGAAAAGACTTTGTGGAAATCAATAAAACCATTTTTAAGAGATTATGAGAATGAAGACAATGCTTGTATTATTATCGATGATATGCTTATGCATAAGCCTTGGAGTAAAGTAAATGATGTAGTTTGCTGGCATTATGACCATGTCTCACAAAAGATGCAAAAAGGTATCTTAATGCTAAATTTTCATTATACAGATGCTACAGGTATATCTATCCCTTTGGGATATGAAATTATCACAAAAACTGAAAATAAGTGGAGTGAGGAACATCAGAAGAATATTAAAAAATCTCTCTTTAGTAAAAATGAAATAATGCAAGATAAACTTCAAATTTTACATCACAATAATGAAGTGAAATATAAATATATTTTATTTGATAAATGGTTTTCAAGTATTAAGAATCTACTTTTTATAGAAGAAGAACTAAACAAGAAGTTTGTATGTCCAATAAAAAGTAATAGAAAAATAGCACTCACTTTAGAAGAAAGAAATAAAGGAAAATATGTTAATATCTCAAGCATAGATATAAAGGGTGGTAGTAGTCGGCTGATATATATTGAAGGTTATAAAAAACCTCTAAGACTTATCAAGCAAGTGGTCAAAAACGGCGATGATGGCGAATCTACTTATTTATATCTTGTTACTAATGATATAGACTTATCTTTCAATCAGGTACTTGAAATCTACAAAAGACGGTGGAAAATAGAGGAATATCATAAATCTTTAAAACAAAATTTAAAAATAGAAAACTCTCCAACAAAAGTTGAAACATCACAAAGAAATCATATACATTTATCTGTTCGTGGTTTTATAAAACTTGAGAAACTTCGATTAAACTATAAAATAGACTTCTTGCAAAACTCCTTATATGGCTTAGCACTTTATAGAGAGTTTTAATCAAGGTAAATGTTCTCAAGCGTAGCCAAAGCTAGGGTTGGGGTTCTTTAACGCTGAGTAAGGCTCTCTATAAAGTGTCCTATGGAAGGGATAGTAAGTACTAACCTTGCACAAAAAAATATTTTACCCTTAGCTTAGGCTAGGAATAAAAATTTGTTTTACACAATTTTAGTCCTTCTTAGCTCTCTGTGGTATATAGGAGTTTTGCAAGAAGTCTAATGAACCACTTTGCCATTAAGGAAAAAATATATATTGAGGCTCTCAAAGTCGCCTACCAAAAAGTTGAAGAATTACAAGTTGTTTAGATTTGTAGCACTTCTTAAACTTTATGAATTTAGATTATCGTAACATCAGTTAATAAAATCTGGAAAGTTTTCCTTACCAAGTAAACGTGCTTTATATGGAGATGATATGGACTTAGAGTTTATCGTCATTGATGCTACAGAGTCCCCCATACAACGACCAAAAAAAAGCAAAGAGATTACTACTCAGGGAAGAAAAGAAACCATACACTAAAAGGGCAAATCGTTATTGACAAGGATGAACGTATTATTTGTGCTCATACATGCAAAGGTACTACTCATGATTTTAAACTCTTTAAACAGAGTGATTTACCTGTGAAACCTCAAACTTGTATCTATATAGATTTAGGCTATCTTGGTATTAAAAAGCAACATAATAACACTCAAATAGCATATAAGAAATCAAAGCTACATCCATTAACTGATACACAAAAAAATCAAAATAAAAGAGAAGCTTCAGCTCGCATATGTGTTGAACATATCAATGCTAAATTAAAGACTTTTCAAATCCTTAAACAGAAATATCGTAACCGTAGAAAAAGGTTCAATCTTCGCTTCAATCTGATATGTGGATTAGTTAATTTTGACCGTGGATTTGAGGTTGCTGGAAAATGAGTTTTGCAAGAAGTCTATTGAAAAAGGTTTTAGGAGAAGTCTACTAAAAAAGCTCCTAAAAATGACTGAATCTAATTTTGTTGAAGATGGATTTTTTTAAATATTTGAAAAAATAAGATATATGAGTACTTTTTAATTATGCAGTCGGCTCAAAATATGCTTATTTTTCACGGTCTTGAAGAATAAATTAAAAAAGATCTAAATTCTTAAAACTTTTCACACTTAATAGCTTTAAATTTTCACCTTTCAAAGTTTTTAATTCCTTAGAAAATCCTCGTTTAGAAACTATAACAAATATATCTGCTTTTATTTTTGCAATTTGAGTGCTTTCTTTTAGTTTTCTCAAAGCACTTTTTTTCACTTTAGCATTTGTATATTTACAAATTCCAACAATAATTTTTCCTGAGGCTGTTTTTGCGTATATATCTAGTTCAACTTTATTATCCCAGTAACTAGAACATTCAAGGATTTTATCATCTGCAAATATTACTTTGATTAATTCTTGAGATAATTGTTGAAACACTAAGTTTGTAAATTCAGCTTCATTATTTAAAAATTTTTCCTTTATTTCTTTATAATCACCCATTTTTATTCCTTTAAAAAGTGGTGAGATAAAGGCAAACCAAAATCGTAAAAATGGTGAAGTGAAATAAAGCTTATTTGAAACTTTTTTTGCATCATCTTCTGCCCATGAAGTAAATATTTTTTTAGATTTTTCAAGTCTTATTATTCCAAGACTACAAAGTTCTTCTATCGCTTTATCACCCACTTCTTGTGAAATATTCGCACGTTTGTAAGCCGTATGAGTTCTCCCGTCTCCTTGCGCTATAGCACTTAAAATAGAATGATACAAGGGCATACCAGTAGAGACCTCACTTACATCATTACGAATATACCTATAATCTGGAAGAATTAATTTTTCTATCAACTCATAAGAGGGCTTTGAAGTATCAATATTCCCCCAACCTACACCACCAAAAATAGCGAATTTTTCTAGTGCATCTTCAAAATTATTTACTTGATGTTCCTTATAAAATGTTTGAAACTGTTCTAGTAATGTTTGTGTACTTAATATGATGATAAAGCCTTTAGAGTTTAATAGTACTCAACTTTCGCACATAGATTTCAAGAAACCTATAAACTTAATTTGAATATTAAAGCCCATAAATAACTATTATTTATTATAATTTTTTTAGAACAAAATCAGTATAAAAGACTATTTTATGGAATTTGCAAATTATATCAATTATGCTATGAAGAGCATATTAAAGAACCCAATCCTTGAACTTTTACATGAGGTAAATATCTTTAAAACCAAGCTTAGGAAATTTCCCTCTAACTATATGTCTTTTTTTGTAGCCTATTCCAATACTAAACAATCCTTAATAAACCCATATTCCAATCTTACCATAGAGAAGAGCATCAAAGCCTCAGCTAAATTTTGAGTTGTATCAACAATTTTTCTACCTATATTTTGAACTTTATTAAGATGAAGAATATTGATTACAATACTTCTTAAAATTGAAAAACTAAATGCACCTTTATTAATTTTGCATCTATCTTCATTAGACTTCTCCTAAAAGCTCATAGTAATACCTCACTTTAGATACCTGTTTATAGGCTTTAGCAAGATTATATTTTAGTAATATTCAAATTACTCTTATATTTTAAATTAAAGTAACTGCGTAGGGACATATATCCAAATATTGAAAAAGGTTTTAGGAGAAGTCTATTAGACTTCTTGCAAAACTCTAAAAGTAGGAACTAAAAATGCTATCAGATTGATATGAATAAATATGAAAAATTACAGAAGAAAGAACCAAAGAATTTTAAGCGTCTTATTGGTGTAAATAAAGATACATTTAATGAAATGCTTTTAGTATTTATAGCCTATGAAAAAGAGAGAACTAAAAACCATGGAGTTGGTGGTAGAAAAAGTTTAGATTCAAAAGAAAAAGTACTATTAATGTTAAGTTATTACAGAGAATATAGAACCTTAGAACATATTGGCTTTGATTATGGAGTAAGTGAATCTACAGCTTCTCGAATAGTAAGAGATGTTGAAGATGTTTTAATAAAATCTGGAAAGTTTTCATTACCAAGTAAACGTGCTTTATATGGAGATGATATGGACTTAGAGTTTATCGTCATTGATGCTACAGAGTCCCCCATACAACGACCAAAAAAAAGCAAAGAGATTACTACTCAGGGAAGAAAAGACACCATACACTAAAAGGGCAAATCGTTATTGACAAGGATGAACGTATTATTTGTGCTCATACATGCAAAGGTACTACTCATGATTTTAAACTCTTTAAACAGAGTGATTTACCTGTGAAACCTCAAACTTGTATCTATGTAGATTTAGGCTATCTTGGTATTAAAAAGCAACATAATAACACTCAAATACCATATAAGAAATCAAAGCTACATCCATTAACTGATACACAAAAAAATCAAAATAAAAGAGAAGCTTCAGCTCGCATATGTGTTGAACATATCAATGCTAAATTAAAGACTTTTCAAATCCTTAAACAGAAATATCGTAACCGTAGAAAAAGGTTCAATCTTCGCTTCAATCTGATATGTGGATTAGTTAATTTTGACCGTGGATTTGAGGTTGCTGGAAAATGAGTTTTGCAAGAAGTCTATTAAGTGCTGTATCTTTATAAAAGTGCATTGTCTCAACACTCCACTCTTGGAGTATCTTTTGCAAAAATGATTCTGCACTATCTGTATCATTTGAGATATAGTAATGTGTCTTTGTCTCTTTGCAATTAACAATTTTATCAACTCTGATTACTGAATGAATAAAAACACCATCCCATGGATATATACAGTTTTGATACACATATATATTTCTTTGTATGAAATCATTTGATTGTTTAATTTCCATTTGAAAACTTGAATCGATAGAAGAAGCTTCCTCTATCTCTTTAGCTAGCGACAGTAAAGTTTTTTGATTCTTTTTTACTTTTGCTATAAACTTTGAACCGCTACCAGATGCCTTTTTAAGAGTTTTTTTGTGTGTTTAAAGCATCAAAGCCATAACTAAATGTCTCATCAAGCTCACCTATTAGTTCTTGAAATGCTGGTATCTCATTAGACTTTTTGTCTATCTCTTTATGGGCAATAATTAATTTTGTTTCTGCTAAAACTGCAGATAAAACAGATACTGCATTATCTTTAGCATTTGCACTTCCTCTTAGAACTTTACCATCTACGGCTGCTACTGCATGTGCTGGTATATCTATAAAAATTCGTATCCATCTGCGGAAGGCTTTTTCTAATTCAATCTTATCAACTATTTCAAAAAAGTCATACACTCTTGATTTTCCTGGGGCTTTAAAAAATTCTACACCTAATAGTTTTTTTATCTCTTTTCGTTTACCGTTATTCTTCATCCATTGATGTATTTCAATTGGATTCTTTGCACCCATCAGAATTGCAATTACCGATAAATACATCATCATAGGTAAACTATATTGTCTCGCTTGTTCTCTTCCTTGCTCTGATATTTCCTCTTTAAAAATTTCTAATAATTTATTGCTCATTTCTGCCCCTTTTAGAGCTATAAGCAAATATTGTTCTTAGTATCGGAATGGGCTAAACTAAACTAGCAAAACAACTTCCTCGTACTTTAGAGATAGTAGACTTCTTGCAAAACTCCTATATACCACAGAGAGCTAAGAAGGACTAAAATTGTGTAAAACAAATTTTTATTCCTAGCCTAAGCTAAGGGTAAAATATTTTTTTGTGCAAGGTTAGTACTTACTATCCCTTCCATAGGACACTTTATAGAGAGCCTTACTCAGCGTTAAAGAACCCCAACCCTAGCTTTGGCTACGCTTGAGAACATTTACCTTGATTAAAACTCTCTATAAAGTGCTAAGCCATATAAGGAGTTTTGCAAGAAGTCTATTCTTAAAAAAGAAAGCAAGATTTACAACAGAGTTAAATTTTCTAAAGAAAATAAACCGCACTCAATATAATAGAACTGACCCAGATGCAAGTGTTATGGTCAAATCAGCACATAACTTAATGGCTTATAACTCTCAAATATGTGTAGATGATAAGTTCAAGTTTATTGTTGCTACTGATGTAACATCCTCTGGCACTGATAAACAAGAACTCCATCACATGGCAATGCAGACTAAAGAAGTGATCACTAACCCTGACTTGCTAATTCTTGCTGATAAAGGATATTACTCAGCAGTAGAAATAAAGAAATGTATAGATGATGGGATTAAGACCCTTGTTCCTGCTATTAGAACAGGTCAAGAACTTATTAACAAGGGTAAGTTTACTAAAGATAAATTTGTTTACGATAAAGACCAAGATGCTTATATCTGTCCAAATGATAAACTTATTTCAAGAACGAAGTCAATAAATAAATCCTATGCAAGAATTATGCATATGTACAGAAGTTCACAAAGCGATTGTAATACTTGCTCTATTAGAGATAAATGTTTAGGTGAAAAGACCAAACAAAAACAAACCCAAAGATGGGAACATCAAGAACTATTAGATAAGTATAATAAAAATATGAAAACTCCAAAAGCTAAAGCACTTTACAAAAAAAGAGGCTCTATCGTAGAACATCCATTTGGAACAATAAAAAGAAACCTTGGCTGGGATCACTTCCTCCTTAGAAGTAAAAAGAAGGTTCAAGGTGAAAATGCACTTATCATGTTTACCTATAATTTTAAACGTCTGCTTAACCTCATTGGGATAGCTCTGTTTAAAAAACTGATGATAGCACTAGATAATGGAGATATAAGTAAAATAAGAGAAGAAATAGCTCTTCATATCGCCAGTTTTAGACTTTATATATTCAATTTTTGCAATATATTTTTATGGTACAATTTCCAAAGAAATATACTTGATAATCTAGTATTTTTAGAAATCATTATTAGTTTTATATACCGATTCCCTCAGCTATAACGTATTATTCTCAATTTTAAATAATTTATCATCCTCAGATAATTTTATGACAAAATACTCCTCATTATTTAATTCATCGGGAAGTTTATCTTTAAGCATAGAGGCAACAAATTGAATATTATTTTCATTTACAAGTTTGGCAATCTGAACTAATTGGTTGTCATGCATAAGTTCTTTTTTATCATTTAATAAAAAATGCATACATGGAATATTTTCTTCATCTGCAAAAAAAGTATAAGCTATATCAAAACAAGAAATTTCACCTTGTTTTTTACCAGAACTAAAATTTGTATTAAATGCACTAAATTTATATAATTTTTGTCCTTTTCTATTAGTTTCAATATCATATTTTAAAGCATACTGTTCCCCATATAATAATGTAGAAATATGAGTAAAATGATTATTGAATTTTTTTAATTGAGACTTAACAACTGATTCGAATTCATCTGAAAAAAGTTCATCATCTATTACATCTAATTCATTATTATATGTTTCTAAGTTATCTTCAACTTCTTGTAATTGATCGATAATACTTTCGTATTCACCTTTATTCTTATACTTTTCATTAAGTTCAACAATAATATTTTCTAATTCTTCAAAAGAATCACTTTTTGAAATTATAGATGAAAGTTCTATTTCTTCCTTTAGTAGTTCATTTAACTTTTTATTATTTTCATCTATACTTTTAAGAAGGGTTGGAAGTTCTTTTGTAATATATTTTGCTTTTTCTTCTATCATTTGATTATGGTAATGTACCATATCCTCAAAAGATTTTTGTAATGTAGGTATATTTCTTTTTGCTTGACTATAAATCATTTCTAATTGTTGTAAATCTATAGTTGAAACACTAGAAGACAAATCGTTTTGAGTTTCATAAATTAGATTTTTTCTAATTTCTAATTGACTAATAGTAGAACTTAATAAATTTATATTATATTTTAATTTATTTAAATTTTCTAAATCCTTTGCAAAATTATCATTAATATTTAAAGAACTTTTTTTATTGTCTAATATGGTTATTTCATTTTCAATTAAAGATAAAGCTACTTCATAAGCAGATTTTGTTTGATTTTTTTCTAAACGACCTTTAAAAGTATCTTCTTGTTTAATTTTTTGAAGTATTACTTGTTTTTGGTTTCCATTAGTAAATTCACAACCTAAAAGAAATAAATGTAAAGTTTCATATTCTGCATCAGATGTATACCTATCAAGTGTTTTAAGGGTGTTATTAATACTTAAATCTTTGTATCTTATATTATGAGATATTATTTGCCTGAGTGTAGGTTTAGAAACTGTATGTTCAGGGAATAATAATTCTGTAAGTTTTGGTTCAAAATCTTCGTCAATATAATGAGTACCATTAATCTCTTTTATGATTTTAGTTCTTGAAGATAAAAAATTTCTATTAATTATAATGGTGTTCGCATTATCATCATCAAGATTTTCAGTAAGACATAATGTAATTAAAATTTCATTCTTTACTAGAAAATCTTTAACTAAAGTATATATTTCTTTTTTATTTTCAGGGTCTTCAAAAATATTTTTTGCTTTAGCCCCCAAACAAAAATCTATTAATTTAAGAACAGTTGTTTTACCAACACTATTTCCAGTAATATGTTCCTCTTTACTATCATCAATAATAAGGTTAATACCTTTGTGAAAAGTGATTTCACGAATTACTTTTGAAGGAGTGGATATTGTTAAAGTTTTTAAGAACATAATTTAACCTTTTCTTTTTGTAAAATTACCACATCAATAAGATATAGCCAATCAAGAGATAAAACAAATATAGAAAAAGACATGTTTTGTATCTCCTTTACCTTAGAGTATAATTCTAACATTTCTATATTATCATTATTTTGTAAAGTAGACTTCTTGCAAAACTCCTTATATGGCTTAGCACTTTATAGAGAGTTTTAATCAAGGTAAATGTTCTCAAGCGTAGCCAAAGCTAGGGTTGGGGTTCTTTAACGCTGAGTAAGGCTCTCTATAAAGTGTCCTATGGAAGGGATAGTAAGTACTAACCTTGCACAAAAAAATATTTTACCCTTAGCTTAGGCTAGGAATAAAAATTTGTTTTACACAATTTTAGTCCTTCTTAGCTCTCTGTGGTATATAGGAGTTTTGCAAGAAGTCTAGTATCTAAAACTATTGAACCATTATAATAGATAGTAAGCTCAGGATGAATATTATCAGGTAATAGCATAATTATAATCCATTGGATTTTCAAATATTTTACAACGAATAAATGCATCAACTATTAGAATATCAACACAAAGTTCTAGTTCATCTATTGGAATTTGTATATAATTAGCACTTTTAGTTATTTTATTTAATATTGCATCAGCAGTATTAAAAAAAACTTCATCAGCGTTTGTATTGTTTTTTAACTTTATATACTCTCTTTTAATTGTGGCAAGAACAGAATTACTTTTATTGTTTCCCATATTATCAAATGCTGTATATTTGGCATCAATTCTTCCATAATATAAACTATACTCATCAATAAGACTTTTAGCAGAAGATAAATTATTATGAGTAATTTTTCGTTCTATTTCAAAACTATTTACTTCGTCATATTGATTATTTTCATCCCAATTTTCTTTTGCCAATATATTAATAATAGTTGCCAAATTAGAATCTAGTTTTACAATATCAACTTCATTGCCTAGTTCTTTTTTTATAAATTGATATACTTCTTTTTGTTTATCTATATTTAGTGCAGAAATTATATTTAATATAGAAGTTGTATCACTAATATCATCAGACGGAGTAAAAAATATTGAATGTGGATTTATGTAATTTTTAGTTCTTAATGTTGTAGCATCTTTTGCTATTGAAATAAATTTAAATGTATAATCAGAATATTTTTTAATTATATCTTTTTCTAAAGCAGATTCGATTTTTTGTTTTGTGTTTGTTGATGATACTTGAATAACAATTTTATTAGTATTATCAATTAAGTCTATTGCTTCAACATTTTGGAGAGATTGATTTAAGTTTTCTAATTTAAAATTAAAAAGCAAATTGAAAAAATGAAGATAAAAATTTTCTGAATGCATATGTAAATGCAACATATTCAGCTTACCATTGTTAACAATTCTATGAGCAAGTACATTTATTTTTTCATCAATATAATCATAATACTTGGTTCTATTCATAATGCACATTCCCTCATATATTTATTATACAATAATCAATCTTGATTCACAATTTTAATATTAACCTTGATGTTTTGTAAACTAACGACTGTCGTGAGCCGTGATTTACTCGCTAGAGTAAATTATTGGCTCCTCGGAGACTGTGAAAAAACACAGTCTTATACTCTTAATGATTTCTAAAAATACTAGATTATCAAGTATATTTCCTTGGAAATTGTAGCATAAAAATATATTGCAAAAAATTGAATAGACTTCTCCTAAAACCTTTTTCAATATTTGGATATATGTCCCTACGCAGTTACTTTAATTTAAAATATAAGAGTAATTTCAATATTACTAAAATATAATCTTGCTAAAGCCTATAAACAGGTATCTAAATTGAGGTATTACTATCAGCTTTTAGGAGAAGTCCAGTCTAAAACTGGCGATATGAAGAGCTATTTCTTCTCTTATTTTACTTATATCTCCATTATCTAGTGCTATCATCAGTTTTTTAAACAGAGCTATCCCAATGAGGTTAAGCAGACGTTTGAAATTATAGGTAAACATGATAAGTGCATTTTCACCTTGAACCTTCTTTTTACTTCTAAGGAGGAAGTGATCCCAGCCAAGGTTTCTTTTTATTGTTCCAAATGGATGTTCTACGATAGAGCCTCTTTTTTTGTAAAGTGCTTTAGCTTCTGGAGTTTTCATATTTTTATTATACTTATCTAATAGTTCTTGATGTTCCCATCTTTGGGTTTGTTTTTGTTTGGTCTTTTCACCTAAACATTTATCTCTAATAGAGCAAGTATTACAATCGCTTTGTGAACTTCTGTACATATGCATTATTCGTGCATATGATTTATTTATTGACTTCGTTCTTGAAATAAGTTTATCATTTGGACAGATATAAGCATCTTGGTCTTTATCGTAAACAAATTTATCTTTAGTAAACTTACCCTTGTTAATAAGTTCTTGACCTGTTCTAATCGCAGGAACAAGCGTCTTAATCCCATCATCTATACATTTCTTTATTTCTACTGCTGAGTAATATCCTTTATCAGCAAGAATTAGCAAATCAGGGTTAGTGATCACTTCTTTAGTCTGCATTGCCATGTGATGGAGTTCTTGTTTATCAGTGCCAGAGGATGTTACATCAGTAGCAACAATAAACTTGAACTTATCATCTACACATATTTGAGAGTTATAAGCCATTAAGTTATGTGCTGATTTGACCATAACACTTGCATCTGGGTCAGTTCTATTATATTGAGTGCGGTTTATTTTCTTTAGAAAATTTAACTCTGTTGTAAATCTTGCTTTCTTTTTTAAGAATATCTCTAAAGTACGAGGAAGTTGTTTTGCTAGTTTAGTTGTATGCGTTTCTTCATCATCAAAGTATTCTTTGATGCGTTAGCTCTTAAGAAGGCTCCATCTAAGGCTACAAGTTCATCTCCTATTAGTGCAAGACCTTTAAGTAATAATACAAAGTCTTTGAACACTGCTTTTAATGCTTTAGGGTTGTTCTTTCTAAAATCAGAAATAGTCTTGTACGTAGGTTTTAATCCTGCTGTTAGCCACATCAATTCTATGTTTCTAGCATTTTCTTTTTCTAAAGCTCGTGAGCTTCTTATCTTGTTTAAGTAGCCATAGATATATATCTTGAGAAGTAACTTTGGAGAATAGGACTTCTGTCCTTCAAAGCTTGTCGAAGTGTCATCAAAGCCTAACTCTTTAAGGTCAAGCTGTTCTACATATAAATCTATAGCTCTTACTTGATTGTTCACATTTACATATTCATCAAGACTTGGAGGAAAAAACTGTTATTGATTACGGTTTATTCCTTCTTTATACTTTTCGCTCATCAACACCTCTTCAAAGCCATTAATTTAGGCTTTTCATTAGATGTATTATACTCTTTTAGGGGTTTAGGCTTGATGAACTTAAGCTCTATATGTTAGAATCTTTTTACTTTATGAGATGTGCGTAATTTTGTAGTTATTTCACAGTCTCCGAGGAGACCAATAATTTACCCTAGCGGGAAAATTATTGCTCACGACGACCGTTGTATCACCAGTTATATGTATAGTTTATGATACGGTTACTCACTCTTATATTATTATTGGCTATAATATCAATTAAACAAAAGGAATTATAATGAAAACAAAAGAAATTAAATTTTATATAGAATATGACAAATTATATAGTCAATCGTATGCTAGTGGACTTGAAATCAGTTCTGTAAATCAAGATAGGCTTGACTTATCTTTTCATTATGAAAAAATGCATTCAAGAAAAGAAATTAATGCTACATTAACCGAAGAAGGAAAAGTTGAGCCAAAAGCAAGTGATAATAATATACTTGAAATAGACAGAATAATAAAAACATCTGTATCCTTAGATAGAGAAACAGCAGAAAATTTATTAGCCTTACTGAAAGAACAATTGGAGCAATAATGAAGTACCAAATATTAACATCAGAAAGTAATAGCACACAAAACTATAATTTTAAGAAAAAAGTTAATATTTTAAAAAAAGCAACTGATAGAAATATTAATTATAATATATCCCATAATAATGACTTAACTCTATATAAAACAAGTTTAAGAAAAACAATAACATTATTTGAAATTAATTATTCAAATGAAAGAGAAAAATTATTATTTATGTCTTTTATTAATCAAAGAAAAGTACATAGATACTATAAATCAATGATTGAATATGAAAATAACGAAATTACTGAACAAATATTTGATGAAATTGAAGATAGTTGTGTATTGACAGTAGAAAGAGAGAATGAATCTGTTATTTCTTCAAAGTTAATTTATCTTTATGACTTAATGAAAAAATATGCCCCTGAAGAAATAAATTTTATGACTAATGAAGATTTAGCTGACATACTTTCGATTTCAGAAAATAAAATTAATAAACTTCACTATAGGATAACGGATGAGTAATAGAAAATTTCCAGCAACTAAAATTTATCCTACTATCATGATAGGGAAAGATATTAGATTATCGACAAGAAATTTCAAGACGAGAGGTAAACCACCAAAGAAAAGTATAGATTGTTCAAAAAGATTTAAAAAATATGTAACTGATGATAATACAGATGCTGCACTCATGAAAGACTATAATGAAAATAAATGTGAAGATATAACGGGTCTTAAGTATGATGATTTCACCTTTCCTCAATATACAATTTTATTAAAAGAAGGAGATAAAATTAATGCTAAACGCATCCTTATAGAATCTTCAAATCAAAAATTATCTAAAGATGCATCTGTATCTTCTAAAACAGGAACCCACAAAGCAAATTTTTACAATATAAAAGATTTAACAATATGTAGTATTATGTATGAAGAATTAAATATTTTTAAAAATCAAAATATTGATAGACTAAGGGAAATGAAACAAGAAGAATTAATAACACCTGATGGATATCTAGTAATAGAATAAGTCTTCTACCGCAACTTCAAAGTTAAATATTACAATACAACAAAACATAGTAGCCAATAAGTAGCCTCACGGCGACTTATAGCTATATTCGACCGTTAACATTAATTTATAAGGAATATTAAAATGTCTATTGCAGAAAGTAAGAGAGAAAAAATTGGTTCAATTTATAATGGAAATTTGTTTGAAATACCAACATACCAAAGAAAATATAGTTGGACAGATAAAGAAAGAAAAGAGTTGTGGGATGATATTAAAGAAGCTTTTGAAAATAACATTAATCATTTTTTTGGGACTTTAATATTTAAAAGATCAGATGATAAAAATAGCTTGGAAGAAGTTTATGAAATAATAGATGGGCAACAGAGAACAACAACATTATTTATACTATTAAATGTATTAATTAGTAAACTCAATGATGGGGATAGAAAAGAAGATTTAATTGAAGCTTTTATCCATAAAAGAAAAAGGTTAAAACTTTTACCTTTGGGTCGAGATAAAGACTTTTTAGAAGAATTAATATTTGACTATGATTCTATAAAATTTAGCTCAATAAGAAAAAGAAGTCAGAAAAATTTATATAATGCAAAAAAAGAATTTATAAATTTAGTTAGTAGCCATAGCGAGAGTGAAATTTTAGACTTGATAAACTTTATTAGAAATAATGTAGAAGTTTTAGTGTTAGTTGTTGAAAAACAATCAGAAGCTATTAGAATGTTTGAAATTATAAATGATAGAGGACTTGAATTAAGTTACTTAGACAAAATAAAATCTATCTTGATGCTATACTCAACAATGTATGTTGATGACAGCCTAAATACTATTATAAATAATAATTTTGAAATTATCTTTGATGCTAATGATGATATTTTTATGCAAAAAGATAAATTAAAAATATTAAATAGATTTGATGAAAATGAAACATTATTTACACATCATTACATTAAAGCAAAACAATATTTATCAGAAACATGGAATTATAGAAATGGTGCAAAAAAAATATTTAATAGTATAAAAAGTAAATGTGAAAATCTCAAAGGCAACAAGGAAGAGTTAGAAAAATTCATTACTGACTATACAACTGATTTTGCTAATTTTTCACACAGTTATTCTCAATTAATAAGTGAAGTTCCAAAGCATACAAAGTATATTGAAGCATTTCAATTTTTAGAATTTAGTGCAACGATGTATCCTCTGGTTGTTACATTATATCAACAGAAGAAATTAGATGAATTATTAGAAATATTAATTTCTGTAGAGGTTAGAGTTTATAAGTTTAAAGGAACAAATCCAAGAGCAGATATTCCATACTTGTGTAATGGAATATCTGAAGAAGAATGGACTATATCTGAAATTGAAGAATGGTTAATATGGTTCAGAGAAAAATTTATGAATGTAGGAAACTTTAAATATTCACTTAATGAGAATATTTACGGTAATAATGCAGTCAAGTATCTTCTTTTAAAATATAATAATAGCTTAGATAGTTCGAAATCAATTAGTTCAACTAAAGAATATCAAAACTTACAAGTTGAACATATTTTCCCACAAGGTGGAGAAAATGGAGTTCAATTTGATATAAAATCATTTGATTTTAAAGATGAACCTGAATATGACTATACAATAGATAAAATTGGGAACTTAATGCTTCTTGAAAAGGAGTTAAACTCTGGTTCAGATGTTTCAGATTTAACACCAAAAGAAAAAGTACATGGATATTTAAAATCACATGTAACTGACACTAATCAAATGGCAGGGAATATTGATAAAAATGGTTTTGATAACCAAAAATTAGAACGTAGAACTGAAGAAATCATTAACTATTGCATTAGTAACTTTTAAAAGACAACAAAACATAGTAGCCAATAAATTACCTAGCGGAAATTTATCGGCTATATTCGACCGTTAATATGAAGCCTAACGGCAAGAAATCCATCCATTTCATGACAATTTGACATATTTTTAAGCCTAAAGAATAAAACCTGATATAACTCCAACATGTCTAAGATTCAGACTTTATCAGATGATACTAAATCCTATAAACCTAAATACGAGATGCAAGATATATTTAAACTCTACGGAGATGACTATATCGCTAGAAATAAACTAAATTCTATGCAACTTAAAGCTATACAAGACATATCTACATGTAGAACTTCTGCCTTAGGTTACAACGCCAAAGAGTGTGGTGATTGTAAAAACATAGAGTTTGCATACAACTCTTGTCGCAATAGAAACTGTCCTAAGTGTCAAGGTGACAAACGATATGATTGGATAGAAAATCGACTTAAAACTACTCTTGATGTTCCCTACTATCATACAGTCTTTACAGTTCCTAATCAACTCTTTGAAATAGCTATTTATAACCAAAAGATATTTTATGAGATACTTTTTAAATCTTCATCAGACACTTTAAAACTATTTGCTTCTAACTTAAAATGCTGGGATGTGGATGAGACTACGATTAAATAGCCTATTCCAATACTAAACAATCCTTAATAAACCCATATTCCAATCTTACCATAGAGAAGAGCATCAAAGCCTCAGCTAAATTTTGAGTTGTATCAACAATTTTTCTACCTATATTTTGAACTTTATTAAGATGAAGAATATTGATTACAATACTTCTTAAAATTGAAAAACTAAATGCACCTTTATTAATTTTGCATCTATCTTCATTAAGTGCTGTATCTTTATAAAAGTGCATTGTCTCAACACTCCACTCTTGGAGTATCTTTTGCAAAAATGATTCTGCACTATCTGTATCATTTGAGATATAGTAATGTGTCTTTGTCTCTTTGCAATTAACAATTTTATCAACTCTGATTACTGAATGAATAACTGATGTTACGATAATCTAAACCTTCAAATTTATAAAAGGTGACATATTAAAAATAGATGCATTAAAAATGCTTAAAATATATATGAAGCAATTAGAAGATATGTACATAAATTTCGCAATCAGTTCATTTAGCAAGATAGAGATGACAAAACTTTCAAAAGTAACAGGTAATAGTCATGATGTTTTCACAAAGCATCTACTATTGGACTTCTCCTAAAAGCTAATAGTAATACATCACTTTAGATACCTGTTTATAGGCTTTAGCAAGATTATATTTTAGTAATATTGAAATTACTCTTATATTTTAAATTAAAGTAACTGCGTAGGGACATATATCCAAATATTGAAAAAGGTTTTAGGAGAAGTCTATTAAATGATTCTCTTGATGATGAAAAGACTTTGTGGAAATCAATAAAACCATTTTTAAGAGATTATGAGAATGAAGACAATGCTTGTATTATTATCGATGATATGCTTATGCATAAGCCTTGGAGTAAAGTAAATGATGTAGTTTGCTGGCATTATGACCATGTGTCACAAAAGATGCAAAAAGGTATCTTAATGCTAAATTTTCATTATACAGATGCTACAGGTATATCTATCCCTTTGGGATATGAAATTATCACAAAAACTGAAAATAAGTGGAGTGAGGAACATCAGAAGAATATTAAAAAATCTCTCTTTAGTAAAAATGAAATAATGCAAGATAAACTTCAAATTTTACATCACAATAATGAAGTGAAATATAAATATATTTTATTTGATAAATGGTTTTCAAGTATTAAGAATCTACTTTTTATAGAAGAAGAACTAAACAAGAAGTTTGTATGTCCAATAAAAAGTAACAGAAAAATAGCACTCACTTTAGAAGAAAGAAATAAAGGAAAATATGTTAATGGACTTCTCCTAAAAGCTCATAGTAATACCTCCCTTTAGATACCTGTTTATAGTCTTTAGCAAGATTATATTTTAGTAATATTGAAATTACTCTTATATTTTAAATTAAAGTAACTGCGTAGGGACATATATCCAAATATTGAAAAAGGTTTTAGGAGAAGTCTAATATCTCAAGCATAGATATAAAGGGTGGTAGTAGTCGGCTGATATATATTGAAGCTTATAAAAAACCTCTAAGACTTATCAAGCAAGTGGTCAAAAACGGCGATGATGGCGAATCTACTTATTTATATCTTGTTACTAATGATATAGACTTATCTTTCAATCAGGTACTTGAAATCTACAAAAGACGGTGGAAAATAGAGGAATATCATAAATCTTTAAAACAAAATTTAAAAATAGAACACTCTCCAACAAAAGTTGAAACATCACAAAGAAATCATATACATTTATCTGTTCGTGGTTTTATAAAACTTGAGAAACTTCGATTAAACTATAAAATGAACCACTTTGCCATTAAGGAAAAAATATATATTGAGGCTCTCAAAGTCGCCTACCAAAAAGTTGAAGAATTACAAGTTGCTTAGATTTGTAGCACTTCTTAAACTTTATGAATTTAGATTATCGTAACATCAGTGAATAAAAACACCATCCCATGGATATATACAGTTTTGATACACATATATATTTCTTTGTATGAAATCATTTGATTGTTTAATTTCCATTTGAAAACTTGAATCGATAGAAGAAGCTTCCTCTATCTCTTTAGCTAGCGACAGTAAAGTTTTTTGATTCTTTTTTACTTTTGCTATAAACTTTGAACCGCTACCAGATGCCTTTTTAAGAGTTTTTTTGTGTGTTTAAAGCATCAAAGCCATAACTAAATGTCTCATCAAGCTCACCTATTAGTTCTTGAAATGCTGGTATCTCATTAGACTTTTTGTCTATCTCTTTATGGGCAATAATTAATTTTGTTTCTGCTAAAACTGCAGATAAAACAGATACTGCATTATCTTTAGCATTTGCACTTCCTCTTAGAACTTTACCATCTACAGCTGCTACTGCATGTGCTGGTATATCTATAAAAATTCGTATCCATCTGCGGAAGGCTTTTTCTAATTCAATCTTATCAACTATTTCAAAAAAGTCATACACTCTTGATTTTCCTGGGGCTTTAAAAAATTCTACACCTAATAGTTTTTTTATCTCTTTTCGTTTACCGTTATTCTTCATCCATTGATGTATTTCAATTGGATTCTTTGCACCCATCAGAATTGCAATTACCGATAAATACATCATCATAGGTAAACTATATTGTCTCGCTTGTTCTCTTCCTTGCTCTGATATTTCCTCTTTAAAAATTTCTAATAATTTATTGCTCATTTCTGCCCCTTTTAGAGCTATAAGCAAATATTGTTCTTAGTATCGGAATGGGCTATAAGGTTCTATATTCTCTGTAATAACTTAACATTAATAGTACTTTTTCTTTTGAATCTAAACTTTTTCTACCACCAACTCCATGGTTTTTAGTTCTCTCTTTTTCATAGGCTATAAATACTAAAAGCATTTCATTAAATGTATCTTTATTTACACCAATAAGACGCTTAAAATTCTTTGGTTCTTTCTTCTGTAATTTTTCATATTTATTCATATCAATCTGATAGCATTTTTAGTTCCTACTTTTAGAGTTTTGCAAGAAGTCTATTAGACTTTTTGTCTATCTCTTTATGGGCAATAATTAATTTTGTTTCTGCTAAAACTGCAGATAAAACAGATACTGCATTATCTTTAGCATTTGCACTTCCTCTTAGAACTTTACCATCTACTGCATGTGCTGGTATATCTATAAAAATTCGTATCCATCTGCGGAAGGCTTTTTCTAATTCAATCTTATCAACTATTTCAAAAAAGTCATACACTCTTGATTTTCCTGGGGCTTTAAAAAATTCTACACCTAATAGTTTTTTTATCTCTTTTCGTTTACCGTTATTCTTCATCCATTGATGTATTTCAATTGGATTCTTTGCACCCATCAGAATTGCAATTACCGATAAATACATCATCATAGGTAAACTATATTGTCTCGCTTGTTCTCTTCCTTGCTCTGATATTTCCTCTTTAAAAATTTCTAATAATTTATTGCTCATTTCTGCCCCTTTTAGAGCTATAAGCAAATATTGTTCTTAGTATCGGAATGGGCTAATTGCCGACAGTCAAACAAAAGGAAGTGTGATGAAAATAAATTTTAAGATGGTAAAGTTTTTTAGATGAACTATAAAGTAAAAGAGTTATTAAACACTCTTTATGCACAAGAAGAAAAAATACAATCACATGAAGAAATGGAACAAGCGAAAATAAATAGAGCAAATAAACCAAGAGGTAGAACAGCTGGGTGTATGCCTAATATTTATTTTGATGTAGCATCAATAAATGATTTTACACACTTTATTGATTGTGAAATTAGCCCCACTATTTGTCCTATGCAATGGGAAGATTTAGAAGTTGATTTTAGTTCAAAAGATAAACGACATTGTAAATATTGTGATAAATTTGTCTATAAAGTAGATAATGAATTTATGATTCATAAAATGCAAGATGAAAATAAGTGTATGGCTATATCAAATAATTTACTTGAAAAAATGAATGGGAAAATGGATAATGATAAATATATAAATTTGCAAGATAGACTATCAATTTCTATGTTGTTTTTAGTTTATAAAGACACTCATCAAGAACAATATAAAGAGTTTATAGATAACCACCCCAGTCCACTAAAAACTAAATTTCAAGAGTTGAGCGATAGAGTCATCTAAATCCCATCTATTGTTAATGAGTTGTTCTTGTATAGATTTTGTACCATTTAGGTGCAAGATATTTAAAATAATGCTTCTGATAATTGTCATTAAAAATGGATTTAGATGAGCATTATGGTCATCTTCTAAAAGTGTATTATCTTTGTATTGGTGCATTGTTTCTACCTTCCAATGGAGTAAAATTTTATCATGAAAGAACTCCGCATTTTCACGAAAATTTGCTATACAGAACTGAATACTAGTGCTGTTTGTTACTTCTCCTGTTTTATGGTTTGTCTTGTGTATTTTTTTAATAGTTTTTATGATTGAGCGAACATGGGTAATTTCATTATGATAAAAAGTAGTTGGTTCATATATAAATACTTCTCTATTTATCCACTCATTAGATTGCTGGATTTGTTTAGCTTTATAAGTGCTTGATGGTTTTATCTCTCTTGATATTTCATCTATTTTATCAAGAAGTGTTTTTTGGTTATCTTTAACTTTAGCAATATACTTTGAACCACTTCGCTCAATAGAATCAAGAGTTTTTTTGTGTGTTCATCCCATCAAAGGTAAAGAGAAATTCATCTCCAAGCTCTGCTATCATAGCTTGTAAAGCAGGTATTTCATTTGATTTCTCTGCAATTTGTTGATGAGCAATAACTACACCTATCTCTGATAGAACTGCACCAACAACTTCTATAGCCTTTTGGTCTTTATATCTGCTACCATTCATCACTTTACCATCTACGCTTAGATGTTTTCCTGTAGTATCGACATAAATTCTTATCTGTTTAGTTTCACCACGTTATGGTTGCCCAATTTAATAATAAGCGATAGCTCAATAACATCATAGTAAAATCTTTTTACCACAAAAGGATTAAAATAATGTCACAAGTCTATCACTCCAATGCTAGAACAAACCAGCATGTAAGACAAAGAATACAACAATCTGATTTAACAAATGTTGAATTATCAGATAACTATAATGTAAATGTGAAAACTATTGCTAAACACAGAAAAAGAGATTTTTCAAATGATAAGAGTTCAAGACCAAATAATATAAAATATGCTTTAACACCTTTAGAAAAGGAGCTTATACGGGTCGTAAGAACCCTTACTTGGATGGAGTTAGATGGCTTAACAGATACCATGGTTGATGTCATTCCAAATGCAAACAGAAGTAATGTCTATAGAACTTTGAGAGCCTTTGATATAAATAGAGTTCCTGTTGAACAAAAGGCAAAAGCTAAAAAGTTTAAAGAGTATGAGCCTGGCTATTTGCACATTGATGTAACCTATTTACCAAAATTTGACAAACAAAAATATTATCTCTTTGTAGCTATAGATAGAGCTACAAGGCTATTGTATTATAAAGTATATGAAAATAAGACAGCTGCTAATGCAGTTGAATTTCTCAAAGAGTGTAAAGAGTTTTTTCCTTTTTACATAACTCATATTCTCACAGACAATGGACTGGAGTTTACCGACAAATGGGCAAGAGGTAAAGGCAAAGTTAGTGGCAATCATAAGTTTGATATTGAATGTACTAAAGATGAGATAGAACACAGGCTAACAGCTCCATATACACCTCAAACTAATGGAATGGTTGAAAGGGTTAATGGAACAATAAAGAATGCTACAATCAAAGCAGAGGATTATGATAATATTGATGATGTTAAGAAAGATTTAAATAAGTTCTTGATATTCTATAACTTCAATAGAAGACATGGTTCTTTAAGAAAAGAACTCAAAGTCAGAACTCCTTTTGATGCAGTTCAAAGTTGGTTTCAAACGAAGCCTGAAATATTTAAGATTTTACCAAGTGAGTTTCAAGATATTGCTTTTGAAATGGTACAACGTGGTGAAACTTGACACTTATCCATTCTCTAAACAAAAGTTCAACTGCCTCACTATCAACTTTTGCAAGTATATCTGAGACAGCACTTCTTTTTGGTGTTATTATAAATTCTACACCTAGAAGTTTTTTTACTTCTTCTTTTTGAACATGTTTATCTATCCAAATAGAAATTTGTTTGTAATCTGTAGCTCCCATTAGTCCAGCTAATATAGCTAGATATAAGATATGTTCTAATTTATGCCGTTTACCTTGACCTTTACGATGGTCTGGAACTCTTGATAGTAACTCTAAAAGTTTATTTGATTCAGCTATTTTTGCATAGCCTTTTCTTGAACGCTTTTGTGCTAATTTATCTCTTGCTTTTATTGCCATTTTCTTATCACCTTATTTTTCTCAAAAGCAAGCAATAATTATTCCACTTTTAAGTGCTAGTTATTAATGGATTGGGGTGATAGATAACAATGCTAGTCAGGAATTTATACTTAGAGCAATAATCTTAGATATTTTAAATTCATATAATATGAAACAAACGATAGAATGGTATTCTAAAAATGGAGTAGATTTGGAGATGATTTTACATCAAGTATTGTCAAATATTGATGATGAAAAGTTTAAAATACAAGTTGAAGAAAAAATAGAAAAATTAATTAAAAAAGAGGATAGCTAAAATGGAAAATAAAAATATTGAAAAATGGGCTAATTCATTTTCGGGGTGTGATGGTGGTGATATAAATAGTAATGTATGGTTATGTGGCATAGAATGGGGTTATCCCAATACAACCGATGAAGACAGAGAAAAATATTATGAAGAAGATTTACCAACTTGGATTAATAAAGGCGAAGAAGAGCCAAATACAACATATAACTTTTTTAAAGATAAAGGTGCAAATGATAAAGAATACCCTTTTAATTTAGCATTTAAAAAAATATTTTTTACAATACAACAAGATTTTAATTTTCCCAATAAATTATTTAAATTAAATTTATCACCTGTTCCATTCAATAAAGATGATAATAAATTATGGAATCAAAATATTATAAATGCAACAGGATTTAATAATAAAAATGATTTTATGAAATATATAATGTCTTTAAATAGATTTACTGCAATAAGAGATAAATATAAACCTAATTTAATTGTTTGTGTAGGAAGTAGTCGAAAAAATGATTTTTTACATACTTTTTTTGGCAAATATAATTTAAAATTAAAAAGTGAAACAGTTAAGCCAAACAGTGATGGAAAAAGTAAAACTAATAGATATATTCACTAGACTTCTCCTAAAACCTTTTTCAATATTTGGATATATGTCCCTACGCAGTTACTTTAATTTAAAATATAAGAGTAATTTCAATATTACTAAAATATAATCTTGCTAAAGACTATAAACAGGTATCTAAATGGAGGTATTACTATGAGCTTTTAGGAGAAGTCCACTATGTAAAATACGATAATACTTTACTTGTAATTATTCCTTTTTCAACTTCTCCCAGTGGTCTAAACAGTGACTATTTAAAAAATAAAGTAGCAAAAAGAATATCGGAATTATTAAATGAAAAATAAAATAAATTTCATTTTTGATACAGAAACAAATGGACTACATAATTGTAGTGTATTATCAATAAGTTTTATAATTTGTAAAGGAAATATTATTTTAGATGAACAAACTAGATATTATTTTCCAAAGGAAAATTACTACAATAAACATGCTATTGCAGTTAATGGACTTAAAAAAGAAGTTATAGAAAATCATAGAAAAGATATAAATTATCCTTTGTATTTTGAAGATGATTATGATTGGTTGGTATCAATTTTTGATAAATTAAATGTCAATAACATCGTAGCTCATAATACAAACTTTGATTTAAAATTTTTACCAAAGAGAATAAAAACTAAAATAGAAAATCAAGAATATTCTATATTTTGTACAATGCAACAAAATAGAGATATAACTCCAAATAATAAAGCACCATCATTAGTTAAAGCCTGTGAAAGTTATGGAATTGTATTTGATGAAAGTGAAGCACATAGTAGTGATTATGACACTTTAAAAGCTTATGAACTTTTTGTTAAAACCATGATAAAAAGAGATTGGAGTTAAATATGAAGCACAGTGAACTAGATGAACTTTATGAAGAAGCTAAAAAAATTGTTTTAAATGATAGAAACTCATCTGTAAGCTATCTACAGAGAAAGCTTCATATAGGTTGGAATAGAGCAGATACAGTAGCAAAACAGTTAGAAGAGATGTCTATTTTAGGAAAGCCTAACAAAAAATACAAAAGAAAAATACTTGTTGATTTAAAAAAGTATATTGATATAGTAAAACGACGAAGATTTAAGAAAAAATAATCTGAAAAATTTAAGTTTTAGAATTATTTTTACTGATTATGATATAATGAAGAAAAAGAGTAAATCATGGTTACTAAAGAAGATTTAGCAAAAGCAATTTTAGATTTAGGTATAAGCATGGATAAAAGACATGCTAAAACAGAAGCAACTGTTGAAAAAGTAGCTAAACTAATTGGAAATATATCAAACAATCAAGGACACATTGCCGAAGAGTTTTTTTATAACTCAATATCAGCAAACCCTACTTTAAATGGTATTGATTATGACTTTACAGATAAAAACATCACAAGAAAAAGATTTGGCATTGAAGATGAATTTGATATGGTTTTGATAAACGGAAAAGATGTAGCAATAATAGAAACAAAATATAAAGCTCATTCAAAAGATATTATAAAATTAGTTACAAAAAAATTAGAAAATTTTAAAATACTATATCCAGAATATAAAGATTACTCACATCATTTAGCACTTGCTAGTTTTCATATAAATGATGATGTAAAAAAAGAAGCTAAAAAAAATAATGTAATACTTCTTCAAAGAAAAGGTGACTTGATAGAAACGATATAACCATTACTGCAAGAAGAGGACAACAAAACATAGTATCCAATAAGTAGTCTAGCGGCGACTTATTGGATATATTCGACCGTTATATCCAAGTTGCCACATTGTATGGAAATTTGAATATGCCTATTTGTTAAATCAAATGGCAAATTTAATTTTCGGAGAGTTATTAATGAATAAATTAATGTTAGGAGTACTTACAGTTGGATTCTTATCTAATATAGGATATGCCAAAAATGTTGAACAAACAATTTGTTTTTCGCAAGATGAAAATACTTTAAGTTCAGGAACAAAATATCACTCAGCAACATTGGGTGATAACGTTACTTTAAATGGTGGGAAATGCCAAGGAAAAACATTACCACAGATGAATAAAAAAGATTGGAAAGTTATTCAAGTTGTAACTGGGTTAAACCGTGCTTTTGGTATGGTGATGGAAAGATAGTTTTAATTTAAAGATAAAATATACATCATTTTGCTAAAATGATGTATATTTTAATAAGGGAGTTAACTATGACTGCACCAATAACTATGGCAAAAAATATCATCAACTCACTACCTACGGATACTTCTTATGATGAAATTATAAAAGAACTTTCTTTTGATAGAATGATAAAAAAAGGTTTAGAAGATTCTAAAAATAGTAAAACTATTTCTAGTAAAGATATGGAACATAGAATAAAACAATGGTAAATATCAACTGGACTGACGAAGCAAGTTTTTGGTTAAAAGATATTGGACTTCTCCTAAAAGCTCATAGTAATACCTCACTTTAGATACCTATTTATAGGATTTATCAAGATTATATTTTAGTAATATTGAAATTACTCTTATATTTTAAATTAAAGTAACTGCGTAGGGACATATATCCAAATATTGAAAAAGGTTTTAGGAGAAGTCTATTCATGACTATATTACACAAGATAATCCAAAAATAGCAAAAAAAGTAGTAGACTTCTCCTAAAACCTAAAGAAAATAGGAGCGAAAATTGCTTATAATAAGATATGGGAAAAACAATCAAATATTTCAAAGTTAATAAATTAACAGATAAAGATTTTAGACGAGTTGTAGGTGTTAAAAGAGAGACCTTTAAAGATATGGTAAAAGTAGTTAGAAGACACTATAAAAAGAAGAAAGTTAAAGGTGGAACAAACAAATCTTTATCTGCAAATGATGAGACACTCATGATGCTAGAATATTATAGAGAGTACAGAACTTTTAAACATATAGGAGTTGATTATGGAGTGAGTGAATCAACAGCACATTATATTGTTACAAAGATAGAAAAGATTCTAATACAAGAGCCACAATTTCATCTTAAAACTCTAAAACATGCGATACCTATAGAAGATACTAATAATCTTGAAATAGTCGTAGTAGATGTAACAGAGAGCCAATGTGAGAGACCAAAAAAAAGCAAAAAAGACACTACTCAGGTAAAAAGAAAAAGCACACTTTAAAAACACAAATAATTACAACATCTACAGGTAAAATATTAGCTGTAACTATTGATAAAGGAAGAACACATGACTTTAAAGTCTTTAAAAACAGTAAGGCAACTAAAAAAATAATATTGAGTAAAGTTCTTGCTGATTTAGGCTATATTGGTATCTCTAAAATTTGTCCTAATTCTCAAATACCAAATAAAAGAAGCAAACTAAATCCATTAACAAAAGATGACAAAAAAGAGAACTGTGAATTATCATCAAAAAGAATTATCATTGAACAAATAAATGCAAAAATTAAGGTATTTAAAATTACTAAATACCCATATAGAAATAGACGAAAAAGGTTCGGTTTGAGAATGAACCTTATTTGTGCTATTATTAACCTTGATGCAACACCTATGAGCAGTACCGTTGAAGAGGTTTGATGTTTGGGTGTTTTAGGAGAAGTCTAGTAAATGAAATTTTTACTAAAACTCAAATCTTATCATTATTCCCAAAACTTGGCTATCCGTATGAAGATGACACTAACAATGAAATAAGAATTTTACTTTATGGACATTATAGAATTGCATACCTTATTAAAGATACTGAAACTATAGATATTTTAGGTGTATTTCATGGAGCTTTAGCAATAGAAAGATATTTATAAGTTCAGATATAACAAGTTCTAGGAGAGAAATAAGTAGCCTAGCGGCGACTTATTTCTCAAGACAATCGTTATATGAAGCCTAACGGCAAGAAATCCATCCATTTCATGACAATTTGACACATTTTTAAGCCTAAAGAATAAAACCTGATATAACTCCAACATGTCTAAGATTCAGACTTTATCAGATGATACTAAATCCTATAAACCTAAATACGAGATGCAAGATATATTTAAACTCTACGGAGATGACTATATCGCTAGAAATAAACTAAATTCTATGCAACTTAAAGCCATACAAGACATATCTACATGTAGAACTTCTGCCTTAGGTTACAACGCCAAAGAGTGTGGTGATTGTAAAAATATACTACCCCAATAAGTCAAGACAACATTTCCAAATTCCTTATTCACCTCTAACCTGTAACTTTATGAAACAGCTACTACATTTTCAGTATAGTTCTCATCATTTATTTGTAAACTCTCCAAGTAAACATTCATTGGTTTTTTATAGTTCAGTGTTTCATGAAATCTTTTATAATTGTAGAAGTCCATATAATCCGATACATCCTCTTTTAGTTCCTTAATTGTGTTGTACTGATTTAGATAAATTCTTTCAACTTTAGCACTTCTCCAGAACCTCTCAATACAAATATTATCAGTAGCTCTACCTTTACCATCCATTGAGATAGTAATGCCATTATCTTTAAGTGTTTGGGTGTGAATATAGCTAGTATATTGACTCCCTTGATCAGTATTAAATATCTCTGGTTTTTCATATTTAAGAAGTGCTTCATTGAGTACTCCCATAACAAGGTCAGTGTCCATTGTATTGGATATTTTCCATGAAAGAACAGCTTTAGAGTACCAATCAATGATAGCTGCAAGATAAACCATGCCACCATTGATTTTAATATAGGTAATATCTGTACTCCATACTTGATTAGCTCTTGTAATATTTATCCCTCTAAGCTTATAGGAGAACTTAGGATGTTGTATATTAGCTAGAGTTAAGGAAATAGGCTCTCTTACAGCTAGTATAGCCTTTAATCCTAACTCTTTGCGATAACTCTGCACTGTGTTTAAACTTACACTGAAACCATTCTCTAGTAACTGGTAATGCACCTTCTTAGCTCCATATATTGGTATCTCTTCAAAGATAGATTTTATCTCCTCCTTGATGGTTTCTTTATGTTCGCTGACTACAGGTATATAGTAAAGCGAACTTCTACTAATATCTAGTATCGCACACTGTTGTACTACGGATAATCTCTTTAACTCGAAATTTATCATAGCCTTTTTACTAGATAAGTCCGAGCTTCTCAGCTTTCCCCGCATCCAGTTATTCTCCACTGTTAATTGTCCTACTGTTTTTGCGTATTCATCTATTTTTTCTTGAAGTTTTTTAGTTTCATCTTTATACTCTTTTACAACTTTGGAAGGTTCCATTGCCATCTCTGCATTCTCTAAAAATAGCTTCTTCCAGTTTTTGAGATTATTGGGTGTAATACCATTATCTTTAGCTATTTCTATAAGAGTTTTTTCCTCTTTAAGAAGCTCTAAAACCAATTTTGTTTTTAGCTCTGTTGAATAAGTTGTCCGTTTTCTGCTCATCTTTCTACCCTCACTTTATTATTCTTATTTTATCGTATATGAAATAAAAACTTTTGAAATGTTGTTTGGTTTTCTTGGGGTAGTATAAAACATAGAGTTTGCATACAACTCTTGTCGCAATAGAAACTGTCCTAAGTGTCACCCTAATCCACTAAAAACTAAATTTCAAGAGTTGAGCGATAGAGTCATCTAAATCCCATCTATTGTTAATGAGTTGTTCTTGTATAGATTTTGTACCATTTAGGTGCAAGATATTTAAAATAATGCTTCTGATAATTGTCATTAAAAATGGATTTAGATGAGCATTATGGTCATCTTCTAAAAGTGTATTATCTTTGTATTGGTGCATTGTTTCTACCTTCCAATGGTTTAAGATTTTATCATGAAAGAACTCTGCACTTTCACGAAAGTTTGCAATACAGAACTGAATTCTAGTACTATTTGTCACTTCTCCAGTTTTATGATTTGTCTTGTGTATTTTTTTAATGGTTTTAATGATTGAGCGAACATGAGTGATTTCATTATGATAAAAAGTAGTCGGTTGATATACAAATACCTCTCTATTTATCCACTCATTAGATTGCTGGATTGGTTTAGCTTTATAAGTGCTTGATGGTTTTATCTCTCTTGATATTTCATTTATTTTATCAAGAAGTGTTTTTTGGTTACCTTTAACTTTAGCAATATATTTTGAACCACTCTGCTCAATAGAATCAAGAGTTTTTTTGTGTGTTCATCGCATCAAAGGTAAAGAGAAATTCATCTCCAAGCTCTGCTATCATAGCTTGTAAAGCAGGTATTTCATTTGATTTCTCTGCAATTTTTTGATGAGCAATAACTACACCTATCTCTGATAAAACTGCACCAACAACTTGTATAGCCTTTTGGTCTTTATATCTACTACCATTCATCACTTTACCATCTACGCTTAGATGTTTTCCTGTAGTATCGACATAAATTCTTATCCATTCTCTAAACAAAAGTTCTACTGCCTCACTATCAACTTTTGCAAGTATATCTGAGACAGCACTTCTTTTTGGTGTTATTATAAATTCTACACCTAGAAGTTTTTTTACTTCTTCTTTTTGAACATGTTTATCTATCCAAATAGAAATTTGTTTGTAATCTGTAGCTCCCATTAGTCCAGCTAATATAGCTAGATATAAGATATGTTCTAATTTATGCCGTTTACCTTGACCTTTACGATGGTCTGGAACTCTTGATAGTAACTCTAAAAGTTTATTTGATTCAGCTATTTTTGCATAGCCTTTTCTTGAACGCTTTTGTGCTAATTTATCTCTTGCTTTTATTGCCATTTTCTTATCACCTTGTTTTTCTCAAAAGCAAGCAATAATTATTCCACTTTTAATTTCTAGTTATTAATGGATTGGGGTGTGCATTACCAGTTACTAGAGAATGGTTTCAGTGTAAGTTTAAACACAGTGCAGAGTTATCGCAAAGAGTTAGGATTAAAGGCTATACTAGCTGTAAGAGAGCCTATTTCCTTAACTCTAGCTAATATACAACATCCTAAGTTCTCCTATAAGCTTAGAGGGATAAATATTACAAGAGCTAATCAAGTATGGAGTACAGATATTACCTATATTAAAATCAATGGTGGCATGGTTTATCTTGCAGCTATCATTGATTGGTACTCTAAAGCTGTTCTTTCATGGAAAATATCCAATACAATGGACACTGACCTTGTTATGGGAGTACTCAATGAAGCACTTCTTAAATATGAAAAACCAGAGATATTTAATACTGATCAAGGGAGTCAATATACTAGCTATATTCACACCCAAACACTTAAAGATAATGGCATTACTATCTCAATGGATGGTAAAGGTAGAGCTACTGATAATATTTGTATTGAGAGGTTCTGGAGAAGTGCTAAAGTTGAAAGAATTTATCTAAATCAGTACAACACAATTAAGGAACTAAAAGAGGATGTATCGGATTATATGGACTTCTACAATTATAAAAGATTTCATGAAACACTGAACTATAAAAAACCAATGAATGTTTACTTGGAGAGTTTACAAATAAATGATGAGAACTATACTGAAAATGTAGTAGCTGTTTCATAAAGTTACAGGTTAGAGGTGAATAAGGAATTTGGAAATGTTGTCTTGACTTATTGGGGTAGTATACTATAAAGTGCTAAGGTATATAGGAGTTTTGCAAGAAGTCTATTATTTTATAATTCCATTTACTCACAATATTATCATAACTGCTATACAATATTAATAGATTCTTTAATATTTCATTATTTTTATTTTCATTACATAACTTTTCTATACTTTTAAATTCTAAATTATTTTTTTTTAAATAATATTTATACTTTTTAATATACTTTTTTATTTCTAAGTTATTTGATAAAATTATTTTCTCAAATAACTTATTAGACTTCTCCTAAAACCTTTTTCAATATTTGGATATATGTCCCTACTCAGTTACTTTAATTTAAAATATAAGAGTAATTTCAATATTACTAAAATATAATCTTGCTAAAGCCTATAAACAGGTATCTAAAGGGAGGTATTACTATGAGCTTTTAGGAGAAGTCCATTATTTTTTTCATTAAATATTTCTTCTAAAGTTTCATTTAATTTGCTAAAATTAAAGTTTTTTCGATATTCTTTATATTTACTTACTTTAGTTTTCTTAGACAGTAAAAATTCATTTGCTAATCTTAATATTTTATTATTCATCAGTATTTTTCTTAGTATAATAGTTTTTTTTAGCTCTATTATTTAAATCATCTTTTACATACCTATTCTGATTTTCTTTTAATATTTTTAATTCATACTCCATCTCTTCTATTTTTTTATTGATATTATCTATTTTTTTCAATCTTTTACTATCCAACATTCTTCGTAACTGATTTTTAATAATTGGTTCACCGATAATAGAGACAATATTTTCACAATGTTGTATCTCTTTATCAGTTAATTTATCAGGACTATTTAGAAGTTTTATAACATCATCAATCTTCCCTTTAGCAAACTCACCCATAAGTCCACCATCCATAAAAAAACCGTGAGATAAAAGAGTAGACTTCTCCTAAAACACCCAAACATCAAACCTCTTCAACGGTACTGCTCATAGGTGTTGCATCAAGGTTAATAATAGCACAAATAAGGTTCATTCTCAAACCGAACCTTTTTCGTCTATTTCTATATGGGTATTTAGTAATTTTAAATACCTTAATTTTTGCATTTATTTGTTCAATGATAATTCTTTTTGATGATAATTCACAGTTCTCTTTTTTGTCATCTTTTGTTAATGGATTTAGTTTGCTTCTTTTATTTGGTATTTGAGAATTAGGACAAATTTTAGAGATACCAATATAGCCTAAATCAGCAAGAACTTTACTCAATATTATTTTTTTAGTTGCCTTACTGTTTTTAAAGACTTTAAAGTCATGTGTTCTTCCTTTATCAATAGTTACAGCTAATATTTTACCTGTAGATGTTGTAATTATTTGTGTTTTTAAGGTGTGCTTTTTCTTTTTACCTGAGTAGTATCTTTTTTGCTTTTTTTTGGTCTCTCACATTGGCTCTCAGTTACATCTACTACGACTATTTCAAGATTATTAGTATCTTCTATAGGTATCGCATGTTTTAGAGTTTTAAGATGAAATTGTGGCTCTTGTATTAAAATCTTTTCTATCTTTGTAACAATATAATGTGCTGTTGATTCACTCACTCCATAATCAACTCCTATATGTTTAAAAGTTCTGTACTCTCTATAATATTCTAGCATCATGAGTGTCTCATCATTTGCAGATAAAGATTTGTTTGTTCCACCTTTAACTTTCTTCTTTTTATAGTGTCTTCTAACTACTTTTATCATATCTTTAAAGGTGTCTCTTTTAACACCTACAACTCGTCTAAAATCTTTATCTGTTAATTTATTAACTTTGAAATATTTGATTGTTTTTCCCATAGCTTATTATAAGCAATTTTCGCTCCTATTTTCTTTAGGTTTTAGGAGAAGTCTAGTATGTATATTTGCACCAAATGGGTTTATGTTTACATCTACTTGTTTGCCCTCTTTTAAAAATATTACATTTTCTTTTGGTAAGTCTGATAGTAGAAATGGTGAGTGAGAAGTAAATATAAAATGATATTGTTTATTCGTCTTTTTCAATAAGTTTATAACTTCATTTAAATAATCTATTTGCCATTTTGGATGTAGCGATATTTCAGGTTCATCAAATAAAAATAAAAAATCATCTTCTGACTTACTATAAAAATACATTTGTATTAGTTGACCATATATAGTTTGTTCTCCATGACTTAAATCTGTATATTTCCTACCCTCATTATCTATAAAATCAAAAATCAAATGCTGATAGTCTCCCATACCTTGAGTAATGTAAATATCTTTATTGTCAATAAATGTTTTAATAGTTATAGGTTCAGCAAGTTCTACTGATTCACTATTTTTTAAATCTTCTTTCTTAGAACCTTTTTTTAAGTCTACTTTCACTTTTTCTGGTATCATCATAAAACTTGAAAGTTCAAAATTATCATCATGTTCATCATAATTTTTTGCTATCGCATTACCTATACTTTGTGTATCTAGCGTTAAATAATGAATATGGTTGCTACTTAAATACCATTCATTTTTATTATTGGACTTCTCCTAAAAGCTCATAGTAATACCTCACTTTAGATACCTATTTATAGGCTTTAGCAAGATTATATTTTAGTAATATTGAAATTACTCTTATATTTTAAATTAAAGTAACTGCGTAGGGACATATATCCAAATATTGAAAAAGGTTTTAGGAGAAGTCTATTATAATAACAAGTATTTATTCTATGGTTTCTATCCTTTATATATCCCTCAATATCTTGTATTTCATCAATATTTGTTAAATAAGTGTCTAGTTTCACCACGTTATGGTTGCCCAATTCAATAATAAGCGATAGCTTAATAACATCACAGTAAAATCTTTTTACCACAAAAGGATTAAAATAATGTCACAAGTCTATCCCTCCAATGCTAGAACAAACCAGCATGTAAGACAAAGAATACAACAATCTGATTTAACAAATGTTGAATTATCAGATAACTATAATGTAAATGTGAAAACTATTGCTAAACACAGAAAAAGAGATTTTTCAAATGATAAGAGTTCAAGACCAAATAATATAAAATATGCTTTAACACCTTTAGAAAAGGAGCTTATACGGGTCGTAAGAACCCTTACTTGGATGGAGTTAGATGGCTTAACAGATACCATGGTTGATGTCATTCCAAATGCAAACAGAAGTAATGTCTATAGAACTTTGAGAGCCTTTGATATAAATAGAGTTCCTGTTGAACAAAAGGCAAAAGCTAAAAAGTTTAAAGAGTATGAGCCTGGCTATTTGCACATTGATGTAACCTATTTACCAAAATTTGACAAACAAAAATATTATCTCTTTGTAGCTATAGATAGAGCTACAAGGCTATTGTATTATAAAGTATATGAAAATAAGACAGCTGCTAATGCTGTTGAATTTCTCAAAGAGTGTAAAGAGTTTTTTCCTTTTTACATAACTCATATTCTCACAGACAATGGACTGGAGTTTACCGACAAATGGGCAAGAGGTAAAGGCAAAGTTAGTGGCAATCATAAGTTTGATATTGAATGTACTAAAGATGAGATAGAACACAGGTTAACAGCTCCATATACACCTCAAACTAATGGAATGGTTGAAAGGGTTAATGGAACAATAAAGAATGCTACAATCAAAGCAGAGGATTATGATAATATTGGACTTCTCCTAAAAGCTAATAGTAATACATCACTTTAGATACCTGTTTATAGGCTTTAGCAAGATTATATTTTAGTAATATTGAAATTACTCTTATATTTTAAATTAAAGTAACTGCGTAGGGACATATATCCAAATATTGAAAAAGGTTTTAGGAGAAGTCTATTGATGATGTTAAGAAAGATTTAAATAAGTTCTTGATATTAGACTTCTTGCAAAACTCATTTTTCAGCAACCTCAAATCCACGGTCAAAATTAACTAATCCACATATCAGATTGAAGCGAAGATTGAACCTTTTTCTACGGTTACGATATTTCTGTTTAAGGATTTGAAAAGTCTTTAATTTAGCATTGATATGTTCAACACATATGCGAGCTGAAGCTTCTCTTTTATTTTGATTTTTTTGTGTATCAGTTAATGGATGTAGCTTTGATTTCTTATATGGTATTTGAGTGTTATTATGTTGCTTTTTAATACCAAGATAGCCTAAATCTACATAGATACAAGTTTGAGGTTTCACAGGTAGATCACTCTGTTTAAAGAGTTTAAAATCATGAGTAGTACCTTTGCATGTATGAGCACAAATAATACGTTCATCCTTGTCAATAACGATTTGCCCTTTTAGTGTATGGTTTCTTTTCTTCCCTGAGTAGTAATCTCTTTGCTTTTTTTTGGTCGTTGTATGGGGGACTCTGTAGCATCAATGACGATAAACTCTAAGTCCATATCATCTCCATATAAAGCACGTTTACTTGGTAATGAAAACTTTCCAGATTTTATTAAAACATCTTCAACATCTCTTACTATTCGAGAAGCTGTAGATTCACTTACTCCATAATCAAAGCCAATATGTTCTAAGGTTCTATATTCTCTGTAATAACTTAACATTAATAGTACTTTTTCTTTTGAATCTAAACTTTTTCTACCACCAACTCCATGGTTTTTAGTTCTCTCTTTTTCATAGGCTATAAATACTAAAAGCATTTCATTAAATGTATCTTTATTTACACCAATAAGACGCTTAAAATTCTTTGGTTCTTTCTTCTGTAATTTTTCATATTTATTCATATCAATCTGATAGCATTTTTAGTTCCTACTTTTAGAGTTTTGCAAGAAGTCTATTCTATAACTTCAATGGACTTCTCCTAAAAGCTAATAGTAATACATCACTTTAGATACCTGTTTATAGGCTTTAGCAAGATTATATTTTAGTAATATTGAAATTACTCTTATATTTTAAATTAAAGTAACTGCGTAGGGACATATATCCAAATATTGAAAAAGGTTTTAGGAGAAGTCTAATAGAAGACATGGTTCTTTAAGAAAAGAACTCAAAGTCAGAACTCCTTTTGATGCAGTTCAAAGTTGGTTTCAAACGAAGCCTGAAATATTTAAGATTTTACCAAGTGAGTTTCAAGATATTGCTTTTGAAATGGTACAACGTGGTGAAACTTGACACCTATTAATTGAAGTTATTTCTATCCTACTACTTAACTCTAAACTTTTTGCATCAACAACTTATGATAGAGTAGATACAGAAGTTGTTATTGAAGTCTTTAATCTCTTTGTAAAACAGCTTACTAAAAACACGATTGTTGTTGATAATGTTCCTACTTACACCAGTAAAAAGTTCAAAGAACACATTAAAATATGGGAAGAAAAAGGCTTAAGAATCTTCTATTTACCTCCATACTCTCCACAGCTAAACCCTATTACTGGATAGAATTTGATGCTTATAAGTCTACTGAAAATATGAAAAACTATGTTGAAAAAATTATTATTGGTTATGGAAGTATATATGAGATTAAATTTGTTTAGCTACTTAAGTAAGAGAGCATAAATAAATTCATAGCTAACATCTCATGTAAAAGATTTAGATTTAATGTGAATTTGACTTGTCTACACTAGTATCGTTAAGTATAGTTCAACGAAGAAAATCATTTTTTCATTAGCTATGGAGTTATTGGACTTCTCCTAAAAGCTCATAGTAATACCTCACTTTAAATACCTGTTTATAGGCTTTAGCAAGATTATATTTTAGTAATATTGAAATTACTCTTATATTTTAAATTAAAGTAACTGCGTAGGGACATATATCCAAATATTGAAAAAGGTTTTAGGAGAAGTCTATTTATGTTCTAGTACTTATAAGATAAAAAAACAAAAAAATCAGTTCAATTTATCATTTCAATAAAAAATAAATATTTAGAGATATAATGATACAATTATATCTCAAAGGTTTTAAATTATGATAATCATACCAGCACGACTTGCATCAACAAGGTTTCCTCAAAAAGTTTTAGCAAATATTGGTGGTTTACCTATGGTAGTTCGTACTGCTAAAGCGATTGAACATTTAGATAGAGTTGTTGTTGCGGCTGATGATGAAGTTATCCTTGCCACTTGCAAAAAACATGGGATAGAGGCGATGCTGACATCGACTACTCATAAAAGTGGTACTGACCGAATCAATGAATGTGCAAATATTTTAAATCTTAAAGATGATGAGCTTATTATTAATGTACAGGCAGATGAACCATTTATCGAAGCACAAGTGGTAAACTCCCTCATGCAAAAACTACATGAACTTCAAAAAAATAAAGAAGATTTTATTATGGGAAGTTGTTACAATGCTATAAATGCTGAAGCAGCACAAGATCCAAATTTAGTAAAGGTAGTTTTAGATGCTAATGAAAATGCCATCTACTTTTCTCGTTCAAAAATACCTCACAACCAAGGTGGCGGTGCCAAATACTTTGGTCATATAGGAATTTATGGATTTTCTAAAAAATCTTTAAATGAATTTTGTCAATTAAAGGATGCTCCAATTGAAGACATAGAAAAACTAGAGCAACTTAGAGCAATTTATCATCAAAAACAGATAATAATGATAAAAGTTGCATCAACTGGTTTTGGAATAGATACTCAAGAAGATTTAGCTAGGGCTATAGAAATTTTTCTCTAAACACTTTTGAGTATATCCTTCTTAATTTATTACAGTAGTCATCATTTTTTAGATAAATCCGGTGAAATAAAATCAAGCTAAGTGTTTAACAAAAATAAGTAGACTTCTCCTAAAACCTAAAGAAAATAGGAGCGAAAATTGCTTATAGTAGGCTATGGGAAAAACAATCAAATATTTCAAAGTTAATAACTGATGTTACGATAATCTAAACCTTCAAATTTACAAAAGGTGACATAATAAAAATAGATGGCATTAAAAATGCTTAAAATATATATGAAGCAATTAGAAGATATGTACATAAATTTCGCAATCAGTTCATTAGACTTCTTGCAAAACTCATTTTCCAGCAACCTCAAATCCACGGTCAAAATTAACTAATCCACATATCAGATTGAAGCGAAGATTGAACCTTTTTCTACGGTTACGATATTTCTGTTTAAGGATTTGAAAAGTCTTTAATTTAGCATTGATATGTTCAACACATATGCGAGCTGAAGCTTCTCTTTTATTTTGATTTTTTTGTGTATCAGTTAATGGATGTAGCTTTGATTTCTTATAGGGTATTTGAGTGTTATTATGTTGCTTCTTAATACCAAGATAGCCTAAATCTACATAGATACAAGTTTGAGGTTTCACAGGTAAATTACTTTGTTTAAAGAGTTTAAAATCATGAGGAGTACCTTTGCATGTATGAGCACAAATAATACGTTCATCCTTGTCAATAACGATTTGCCCTTTTAGTGTATGGTGTCTTTTCTTCCCTGAGTAGTAATCTCTTTGCTTTTTTTTGGTCGTTGTATTGGGGACTCTGTAGCATCAATGACGATAAACTCTAAGTCCACATCATCTCCATATAAAGCACGTTTACTTGGTAATGAAAACTTTCCAGATTTTATTAAAACATCTTCAACATCTCTTACTATTCGAGAAGCTGTAGATTCACTTACTCCATAATCAAAGCCAATATGTTCTAAGGTTCTATATTCTCTGTAATAACTTAACATTAATAGTACTTTTTCTTTTGAATCTAAACTTTTTCTACCACCAACTCCATGGTTTTTAGTTCTCTCTTTTTCATAGGCTATAAATACTAAAAGCATTTCATTAAATGTATCTTTATTTACACCAATAAGACGCTTAAAATTCTTTCGTTCTTTCTTCTGTAATTTTTCATATTTATTCATATCAATCTGATAGCATTTTTAGTTCCTACTTTTAGAGTTTTGCAAGAAGTCTACTTAAAGCATATGCTTTTTTTGCTTGATGCGAATACATTTTGATAAATTCTGAAATAACTTTTTTATCGCTATCTTCATTCAAAATAGTCTTTCTTCCTCGACATTTTTGAATAGCTAAACTCTTTATTCCATTTGCTTTAAAATCATTAATCCAATTATAAATTGTTCTTTGAGATACTTCAAATATCTCTGCTAATTCATTTTTACTTTTACCTGCCTTTAGTAGTAGTAAAGCATGTGCTCTGTGACGCTCTTGTTTAATTAATCCACTATCTTTTATATAGCTCAGTTTATTTAGTAGACTTCTTGCAAAACTCCTATATACCACAGAGAGCTAAGAAGGACTAAAATTAGACTTCTTGCAAAACTCCTATATACCACAGAGAGCTAAGAAGGACTAAAATTGTGTAAAACAAATTTTTATTCCTAGCCTAAGCTAAGGGTAAAATATTTTTTTGTGCAAGGTTAGTACTTACTATCCCTTCCATAGGACACTTTATAGAGAGCCTTACTCAGCGTTAAAGAACCCCAACCCTAGCTTTGGCTACGCTTGAGAACATTTACCTTGATTAAAACTCTCTATAAAGTGCTAAGCCATATAAGGAGTTTTGCAAGAAGTCTATTGTGTAAAACAAATTTTTATTCCTAGCCTAAGCTAAGGGTAAAATATTTTTTTGTGCAAGGTTAGTACTTACTATCCCTTCCATAGGACACTTTATAGAGAGCCTTACTCAGCGTTAAAGAACCCCAACCCTAGCTTTGGCTACGCTTGAGAACATTTACCTTGGACTTCTCCTAAAAGCTCATAGTAATACCTCACTTTAAATACCTGTTTATAGGCTTTAGCAAGATTATATTTTAGTAATATTGAAATTACTCTTATATTTTAAATTAAAGTAACTGCGTAGGGACATATATCCAAATATTGAAAAAGGTTTTAGGAGAAGTCTCTTGATTAAAACTCTCTATAAAGTGCTAAGCCATATAAGGAGTTTTGCAAGAAGTCTAGTATCTCTTTTTCTTTCATCATAACTTTTTACTTGCAAAAAGTGTTCCAATTTTGAAATTATATTTGCCTTTCTACTTAATTTCTCATTTGTGGTTTCAAGATTGAATTTTAATACAGTTTGTGCCATAATGATACCTGTTATTTGGAAAAATTACACCCCTTGGGTGAACTTCTTTGAGTGTTACTTTTTCGCTTTAAAGTACCTAATTATAGAGTAATTTAGATTGTTGTCTAATTTGGTATGGAATTATTAGGGATTAGGGTTAATATACTCTTTATAGTACAACAGATATAATACTTAAATTCAGCTTGTATATTTATATTAGAAAGCTAAACTAAATACACTTTGAAAAAATTACAAAAAACAAAAAAAGGATAAATCATAAAAAGATTTATAATAATCACTATGCTTGTAGTGTTGTTTGGAGTATCATTTACTGCTTGTTTAAGTAGTAAAGATGAAAAGTCAAAAGAATCAGTTACAAATACTATCACGGGTACTTTCCAAGATAGTGCAGTTTCAGGTCTTGATTATAATTGTAGTTCAGATAAAAGAGGAGTTACAAATACTTTAGGAGAATACACTTGTAATGAGGGAGATACGGTAGAGTTTAACCTTGCAGGTATCTCTTTAGGTATAGTAGATGTAGAAAATACCATTACTCCTCTTACCTTATTTCCAAGTAATAAAACAGCAACTATAAATTTAGCTCAACTGTTGCAAACACTTGACAGTGACAATAATGCTAGTAATGGTATCACACTAGATCCAAAACTATTAGCCTTATTAAAAGATAATAGTATTGATTTTACATCAGATACTTTTGATACTGATGTAGCTGATATACTTGGTAAAACTCTCGTTACTCAAACAGATGCTATTAATCATTTAAACATTATTTTAAGTACTTTAGGTCTTACAACAATTGTAGCTCCTAATGATAATAATTTAACTGCTTCAAATATAGTTGCTCCATCATCTATTTTAAATGGGAATGATTTAAATATCTCATTAACTGTTGTAGATATTGATGGAGTTAATTCTGTAAACTATGGTATTTATAAAGTAGGTACCAATGCTAATGCTTTAGTTTCTACGGGAATATTGCAAGATAAAAATAATGATAATAACTACTCAGTTTTACTTAAGATTTCATCTTTAGGTGATGGAAATTACACCGTTGAAGTAAATGCTACTGGTGTAGTTAATGGAAATAATCCTAAGAGTACAGAAACTAAGGTTCACGCATTTAATATCTTCAGTGAGGATACTCAAGAAGGTTCATTAAATCCACCTTCAAAACCTGATATCCCAGTTGTAAACCCACCTTCAAAACCTCATATCCAAGTTGTAAACCCACCTTCAAAACCTCATATCCAAGTTGAAAACCCACCTTCAAAACCTTACATTCTAGTTGTAAAACCATCTGTGCTTCTTAAATCTATAAAAATCACAAGCCCGAAAAGTGTACTGAGAGTTTCTCAAAGTGTAAGCTTGAACTTGCTAGGTGTTTACAGTGATGGTACAACTAAAGATGTGAGCAATCAAGCAGTTTTTCACACTAATAACACACAAATTATTTCTGCCTATGGAAAGACTATAAAAGCATTGGAAATTGGCACAGTATCTGTATATGCAACTATTGGAAATATAACTTCAAATTCTATTTCAATGACTATGAATAAACGAATTGATACAAGTAATTTTTCACTTACAAATTTTGGATCTACATATGCAAACATTATTCCAGGAGATTCAACCAAAGATACATATGATGAAAAACTATTTTGTATGATAACAGGGAAGATACTAGCAGAAGATGCTAGTCCATTATCTGGTGTTAAAGTAACTATCCATAATCATCCAGAATATGGTTCATTATTAACAGACAACAATGGAACATATGCCTTTGCTTCAGAAGGTGGTACCTATTTAACTATGCGTTATAGTGCAAATGGATTTACGACTATTGATCGTAAAATATATGCCCCTGCAAAGAGATGGTCAATCGCACCTTCTGTTACCATGCTCCAAGTTGATACCAAAGTAACAACTATTACATTAGGAACAACTGCACCCCTTATTCATACATCTACTCCTATTGTGGATGATAGAGGAGAGCGATCGACTACTCTAGTGTTTAACAATATTTCAAATGCAACAGTAACATCAAAAGATGGAACTACTCGAAATCTTACTAAAATTGCAGTCAGAGCAACAGAATTTAAAACTCCAAAGTCAATGCCTGCTGATTTACCTACCCAATCAGCCTATACCTATTGTTCAGATTTACAAGTTGATGGTGTTGGTGATGATGAAAATGTTACATTTGATGCACCAGTTATTATGTATGTGGATAACTTTTTAGGTTTTGATATTGGAGAGATAGTTCCTATTGGCTATTATGATAGAGATGATGCTAAATGGAAAGCCTCAAAAAATGGTGTAGTTATACAGCTACTTGACACGGATGGAGATGGCATAGTAGATGCACTCGATAGTACAGGAGACTCTCTTGGAAATGATTTAAATAATAACGGTTCTTTTAAAGATGAAGTTGCTGGAATTCAAAATAATCCAAATTATAAAGCAGGTAAAAGTTACTGGAGAGCAGAGATAACACACTTCACACCATGGGATCACAACTGGCCATACGGTCCACCAGATGATGCTGAGTCTCCAGATGAACCAGATGTAGAAGATCAAACACCACCAGACGATTGTAATGTTGATATCAACTCTTATGTTACAGCTAAGACAAGAGTTTTTCATGAAGATGTACCTGTAGCTGGAACAGATACAAGCCTGCATTACTCTTCAAAAAGAGTTGATGGGTATGTTCATGTAATAGAGACCTCAATTGACACTACAAATATACCTGCTTCTGTTATAGGTGTCAGTGTTAAACTAGAAGTAGCTGGACGAGTTTTTAAAAAGGAACCTGCTATCTCTCAATTGGGCAATCTACAATTTAAATGGGATGGTAAAGATATTTTAGGAAACAAAGTTACAGGGAATACTACTGCAAAATTAACTGTATCATATAAATATCAAATGGTTTATTATCGTGCTTCATCACAATTTTCACAAGCATGGGCAAATGCAGGGACTAATGCAATAGGAGTTCGTGGACGAGATACTGTAAACTTACGGACTACTAAAGAACTAAGTATAAAGGTTGAAAATACTACTGATAATAATAGTAATTTAGCAAAAGGTTGGACATTTTCAAATGTTAATTACCTTGGTGTAAATAGCATAAATAAAGGTGATGGTACTAAAGTTGAAAAAGAGACTAGCCTCCAAGATGGCTTAGTTGCTTATTATAGATTTGAAGGTAATACTGAAGATATTAGTGGGAAAAAAAATCATGGGGTTGCTAACAGTGGTGTTAGCTATGTTGATGGGATTATCGGTAAAGCAGCAAAATTTAATGGAATTAATGGGAGTATTTTAGTTAAACAGTCAAGTAGCTTAAATAATTTAAAAGAAATAACATTATCATTTTGGACAAAATACAATAAATATGACAGTGGTTGCTGCAATGTTTCTGCTCATATAGCAAATGGGACTGATTATCGTGATGGTATATTTAACTATAGTACCGAAAATGGTATATCTTATTACTTAGGTCGTACTGGTAACGCAATCAGGGTAAGTCTTGATTTAGATGCAACCATACCACTTCAAGAACAAAAATTCATATTTGTTACTTTTGTTGCAGATAAAACAACTATCAAGATGTATAAAAATGGAATTTTAGTCGATGAAAAGGCAAGAACGATTAGTCAAATTTCTCGTCCATCTTATGACTGGACAATAGGCAGTATGAGTGGCAATTATCATCTAAATGGACTCATAGACGACCTTCGTATATATGATAAAGCATTAAACAGTGAACATATTAATGCTATTTATAATTATGGCTCAACAGGAGTCACAAGTTATAATTACGACTCCTATAAAATTTCTGATAACAATCTAGAATATACTTTTAATCTTAACGGAAAACATCTATTCACAAAATCTTATCCAGATAAAAAAACTTTAGAATCATATATCTATGATGAAAATGGAAATCTTATCTCTATAACAGACAACTTCTCAAATACAATCACAATCACAAGAGATGACAATGGAATTCCAACTTTAATAACAGCTCCAAATGGACAAGAAACATATTTGAATGTAGATTCTAATGGAGACCTTCTATCAGTAACATACGAAGATTATTCAAGCTATGAATTTGAATACAATAGTGTCTCCTTAATGACTCAAGAGACAGACCCTAATGGAAATGTATTCACACACCTCTTTGATGATAACGGTAGAATCTCTCAAGATACAGATTCCATAGGTGGAGACTGGCAGTTTACAAAAAGTAATAGTGCCAAAGCAACTACATATACAATGACCAAACCAGAGGGAGATGTGACAAGTTCTACAGACACCAAACAAGCTGATGGTTCTACTTTATCGCTAAGGACACTTCCAAGTGGAGATACTATCTCCTCAACAATCTCAGTAGATAAAAAACAAATATCTCTCTCAAAAGGTGGAGTAAGTACAAGCACTCTATATACTACAGACACACTCACTCAACAAAAGATTCTCTCTTCTCAAACAACAACCCAAGTAAGTGGACTTAAAAAGCAAATAGTATATACAAGAAGTTATGATGGAAATCAAACGCATACCAACTCAAAAACACAAACCATCAGCACTAACTCTAAAGTAACAACTATAGTATCTGACTACAATAATGCTAGAGATACCATCACTAGCCCTGAAGCAAGAACTCTCAAACGAGATTATGATATAGACACTCTTTTAACTACATCTATAAGTTTAGGAACACTTGAACCTACAAGATATGAGTACAACACTCAAGGTAAAGTAATTAAAGAAACTATGGGAACTAGAATCATCCACTACACCTATGATAACAAAGGAAATATAGAAACTATTACAAACCAAAAAGGTGAAACAACAAGCTACACCTACGACATAATGGATAGAGTAAATAAAATCACTTATGCAAATGGAACTACACAAGAATACGAGTATGATTTTAATTCCAACATAAGTAAACTCATCACCCCAAGCCCCACAAACCACACATTTACATACAATGGTATAGATAAAAGACTAAACCACACATCACCACTCAGTAAAGCCACCACCTACACCTATAACAAAAACAGAAGAATCACTAAGATAGTAAAACCAAGTGCAAGAACTATCTCAAACTCGTATACTAACGACCGTTTAGTAAGTACAAGTACCCTAGAGGGAACTACTTCTTATAGCTATCTGTTTGCAGATAGACTAGGAACTATTATAAATGATAGTGAGCGTATAAACTATACTTACGATGGAGAGCTATTAACTTCACTTACTCAAGAAGGAACTCTAAACCAAACCATAAACTACAGCTACAACAATGACTTCTTAGTAAAATCCACAACATACGCAGGTATAACAAACAACTTTACCTACGATAAAGATAATTTACTCACATCAAGTGGAGAGTTCACACTTACAAGAGATAAGGCAAATGGCTACACCACAAAAATAACAGACAATACTTTTACTCAAAACATAAGCTACAACAACTATGGTGAAGTAACAAGTGTAAGTGACAATACCTTTAGCTATGAACTAAGCCAAAGAGATAAAACAGGAGCTATCACTCAAAAAAAAGAAACAATAAATGGAGTCAGTACAAACTATGATTATACCTATGACACAAGAGGAAGATTAACAAATGTCAGTAAAGATAATACAGAAGTTGAAAACTACACCTACGACAACAACGGTAACAGACTACAAGCAACAGTATATGGAGTAAGCACAACAGCAAGTTACACACTCGATGATAACCTAGAAGTATATGGAGATGCTACATACAGATACGATGAAGATGGATACCTAGTACAAAAGACAAGTCCAAATGAAACAACTACCTACACATACAACACACTAGGAGCATTAACAAGTGTAACTACTCCAAGTAAAACAATCATCTACCACTTAAACGCTCTTAACCAAAGAGTAGCAAAAGAAGTAAACAATGAAATAGTAGAAAAGTACCTATGGGCAAACCTTACAACTCTATTAGCAACCTACGACAAAGATGATAAGCTAATCCAAAGATACAACTACACAGATAACCGTATGCCAACAAGCATGACACAAAACAATGAAACTTACTATCTTCACTACGACCAAGTAGGAACACTAAGAGCTATAAGTGATACAAACCATGACATCATAAAAGAGATAACTTATGACACTTACGGTAATATACTCTCAGACACAAACACAAACCTAAACATACCATTTGGATTCGCAGGTGGAATACACGACAAAGACACAAATCTAGTTCACTTTGGATACAGAGAGTACGACCCACTCACAGGAAAGTGGACAGCCAAAGACCCTATAGACTTTAGTGGTGGAGATAGTAATCTTTATGGGTATGTCGGGAATAGTCCTGTTGCGTTTGTTGATTCGAGAGGGTTAAGCAAACACTCTACAACTAAACCTGAATCACATAATGGTGGTAAAACTCATGTACATTGGGGATCAAAAAATAGTCCTAGGCAAAATGCTGTTAACCAAGACGGTAGTGTTAGGCATGGTAAAAAACCTCCATCTAAAGTGAAAGGTATGATTAATAAGAAATTTAAATGGAATTTAAAAACACCTATAATAAATTTAACGCCATTTGATACTTATGAAGAATATCAAGAATGGCAACAATGTGGTGAATGTGGATGTAACTTATGAATAAATGCTTGTATATAGAAATAGACACACTTGATGAAAATTCATTGTTAGCACTAAAATTAGTTGAAAAATATAGAACTGTATATTTTTCACTATGGTTTTACCCTGAAATAAGTAAAGCAAAGCAAACAGAGACTTTATATAAATTAAAAAATAACTTTTTTAAAACTGACAATCTAATCCCAATGACATATTATGAAGGTGAAAAAAGGAACACACTAAAAAGTAATGATTTATTTTTATACAATAATAATTCTAAGAATATTATTTTAGACAATATAAATATAATTAAAAAGGACTGTGATTCTATTTTATTTTATTTAGAAAACAACTCTGACTGGATAGTTGGTGAAATATTTCATGAAAAAATCCTTTTAGCCAAAGGAGACATTCAAATTAAAAAATATTTGAAAGATGAAAATATTTCATTTTCTGAAAATCCACCTAGCTGGTGGTGAAATTAAAAAATACACCCCTGTGAATGAATCTCCACTTTTCAACATAAAAAATTTAGAAACAAAAGAACATACGAAGCACTAATTTACACATACCTACAAAACTCAAAAGGATAGCTTATCTCAAATACACCCCTGTGAATGAATCTCCACTTTTCAACATAAAAAATTTAGAAACAAAAGAACATACGAAGCACTAATTTACACATACCTACAAAACTCAAAAGGATAGCTTATCTCAAAAATACCTCCAAATATAGCAATCCTCACAAACCCAAAAAGAGAAACAACAAACCACACATCACCACTAAGCAAAGCCACCACATACACCTATAACAAAAACAGAAAAATTATTAAGATAGTAAAACCAAGTACCTACGCAGGTACAACAAACAACTCTACCTACGATAAAGATAATTTACTCAGATCAAGTGGAGACTTCACACTTACAAGAGATAAAGCAAATGGCTACACCACAAAAGTAACAGACAATACCTTTACCCAAAACATAAGCTACAACAACTATGGTGAAGTAACAAGTGTAAGTGATAATACCTTTAGCTATGAACTAAGCCAAAGAGATAAAACAGGAACTATCACTCAAAAAAAAGAAATAATAAATGGAGTAAGTACAAGCTATGAGTATACCTATGACAATAGAGGAAGATTAACAAATGTTAGTAAAGATAATACAGAAGTTGAAAACTACACCTACGACAACAACTCTAACAGACTACAAGCAACAGTATATGGAGTAAGCACAACAGCAAGTTACACACTAGATGATAACCTAGAAGGTTATGGAGACACTACATACAGATATGATGAAGATGGTTACCTAACACAAAAGACAAGTCCAACACAAGAAACTACCTACACATACAACACACTAGGAGCATTAACAAGTGTAACTACTCCAAGTAAAACAATCATCTACCACTTAAACGCTCTTAACCAAAGAGTAGCAAAAGAAGTAAACAATGAAATAGTAGAAAAGTACCTATGGGCAAACCTTACAACTCTACTAGCTACGTACGACAAAGATGATAGTCTAGTACAAAGATTTAACTACACAAACCAAAGAATGCCAACAAGCATGACACAAGACAATGAAACTTACTATCTTCACTACGACCAAGTAGGAACACTAAGAGCTATAAGTGATACAAACCATAACATCATAAAAGAGATAACTTATGACACTTACGGTAATATACTCTCAGACACAAACACAAACCTAAACATACCATTTGGTTTCGCAGGTGGACTACATGACAAAGACACAAACCTAGTTCACTTCGGATACAGAGAATACGACCCACACACAGGAAAGTGGACAGCTAAAGACCCTATAGACTTTAGTGGTGGAGATAGTAATCTTTATGGGTATGTTTTACAAGACCCTGTTAATTTGGTGGATCCTGAGGGGTTGAATCCATTAATTGGTGTTGCTATAGTTGCTGGAGGCATTATTGGTGGTGTTACTGCCGCCATTACTACTCCTAGTGGTGGAAATTATCTAGGTAATATTACAGCTGGTGTAATCCTTGGTGCTGGGGGAGGAATTGCGATAGCTCTTGGTACAATTCCAGGTTTGATTGCTGGAGCACTTGCTGATTCAGGCAATGTATATAATAGTTGTAACTAAAATGAATATACTGTTAAGATGCAAGTTGCCATTAATTATTTTTATGACAATAGCTATTATATACCTAACATGGAAACAATTAACATTCAGTAATGTAACTGAATTGGTGGTTTTTTTTCCTTTTTTGATTTACTATTTTAGTCGTAGTAAGTATGATGCACTAATTGAGGATGGACTGAATATAAGTTATTATGCATATGAATTAAGTATTTTCATCTTTTTATTAATAGTTGATAGTATATTATTTATCAAAGTTTATTTTGAGTATTTATACAACTCTGGTATGATAAAATAAAAAAAGTCTCAGCACTAAATTGTGCATTTTCTTAACTTTGAAATAGCATTTTTCTGGTTTCACATCTCACAATGTGTAACCCATATTAAACTATAATCATAAAGAATCTCTAACCTAGGGAAAGAGTGTCAGCACTGCAGGTACCTAAATAATGTCAAAGGATAGCTTATCTCAAAAATACCTCCAAATATAGCAATCCTCACAAACCCAAAAAGAGAAGCAACAAACCACACATCACCACTAAGCAAAGCCACCACATACACCTATAACAAAAACAGAAAAATTATTAAGATAGTAAAACCAAGTACCTACGCAGGTACAACAAACAACTCTACCTACGATAAAGATAATTTACTCACATCAAGTGGAGAGTTCACACTTACAAGAGATAAGGCAAATGGATACACCACAAAAGTAACAGACAATACTTTTACTAAAAACATAAGCTACAACAACTATGGTGAAGTAACAAGTGTAAGTGACAATACCTTTAGCTATGAACTAAGCCAAAGAGATAAAACAGGAGCTAAGTAATAGACCTCAAATAATTTCAAAACTAATATCATTAAAAAGGTTTAGATTTAATGTGAATTTGACTTGCTTACACGACTAGGGTTAAGTTAATTTTAACATAGAAGATAATCCTATTAATTGAAGTTATTTCTATCCTACTACTTATTTCAGTAAAAAAAATTCGTGATAGCATTATAGTAGCTATAGGATTTATTATGTTTGTTGGTTCACAAGTTGTCCCAGCGACAGATACCAATGAAACAGCAACTTTTTTCGAAGCTTTACTTATGGGTATTATACCTATGTTTTTACATTTTGCTATGTGGTCTGATTATATATACAATAGACTTCTTGCAAAACTCCTTATATGGCTTAGCACTTTATAGAGAGTTTTAATCAAGGTAAATGTTCTCAAGCGTAGCCAAAGCTAGGGTTGGGGTTCTTTAACGCTGAGTAAGGCTCTCTATAAAGTGTCCTATGGAAGGGATAGTAAGTACTAACTTTGCACAAAAAAATATTTTACCCTTAGCTTAGGCTAGGAATAAAAATTTGTTTTACACAATTTTAGTCCTTCTTAGCTCTCTGTGGTATATAGGAGTTTTGCAAGAAGTCTAATGAGATAAGAGAGCAAGATATAAAAATTAATTATGACTCTTATCAGGTAGTGGGCACCCCCAATCCATTAATAACTAGAAATTAAAAGTGGAATAATTATTGCTTGCTTTTGAGAAAAACAAGGTGATAAGAAAATGGCAATAAAAGCAAGAGATAAATTAGCACATAAGCGTTCAAGAAAAGGTTATGCAAAAATAGCTGAATCAAATAAACTTTTAGAGTTACTATCAAGAGTTCCAGACCATCGTAAGGGTCAAGGGAAACGGCATAAACTAGAACATATTTTATATCTAGCTATATTAGCTGGACTAATGGGAGCTACAGATTACAAACAAATCTCTATTTGGATAGATAAACATGTCCAAAAAGAAGAAGTAAAAAAACTTCTAGGTGTAGAATTTATAATAACACCAAAAAGAAGTGCTGTCTCAGATATACTTGCAAAAGTTGATAGTGAGGCAGTAGAACTTTTGTTTAGAGAATGGATAAGAATTTATGTCGATACTACAGGAAAACATCTAAGCGTAGATGGTAAAATGATGAATGGTAGCAGATATAAAGACCAAAAGGCTATAGAAGTTGTTGGTGCAGTTTTATCAGAGATAGGTGTAGTTATTGCTCATCAAAAAATTGCAGAGAAATCAAATGAAATACCTGCTTTACAAGCTATGATAGCAGAGCTTGGAGATGAATTTCTCTTTACCTTTGATGCGATGAACACACAAAAAAACTCTTGATTCTATTGAGCAGTACCCCAATCCATTAATAACTAGCACTTAAAAGTGGAATAATTATTGCTTGCTTTTGAGAAAAATAAGGTGATAAGAAAATGGCAATAAAAGCAAGAGATAAATTAGCACAAAAGCGTTCAAGAAAAGGCTATGCAAAAATAGCTGAATCAAATAAACTTTTAGAGTTACTATCAAGAGTTCCAGACCATCGTAAAGGTCAAGGTAAACGGCATAAATTAGAACATATCTTATATCTAGCTATATTAGCTGGACGAATGGGAGCTACAGATTACAAACAAATTTCTATTTGGATAGATAAACATGTTCAAAAAGAAGAAGTAAAAAAACTTCTAGGTGTAGAATTTATAATAACACCAAAAAGAAGTGCTGTCTCAGATATACTTGCAAAAGTTGATAGTGAGGCAGTTGAACTTTTGTTCAGAGAATGGATAAGAATTTATGTCGATACTACAGGAAAACATCTAAGCGTAGATGGTAAAGTGATGAATGGTAGTAGATATAAAGACCAAAAGGCTATACAAGTTGTTGGTGCAGTTCTATCAGAGATAGGTGTAGTTATTGCTCATCAAAAAATTGCAGAGAAATCAAATGAAATACCTGAATTTCTCTTTACCTTTGATGCGATGAACACACAAAAAAACTCTTGATTCTATTGAGCAGAGTGGTTCAAAATATATTGCTAAAGTTAAAGGTAACCAAAAAACACTTCTTGATAAAATAAATGAAATATCAAGAGAGATAAAACCATCAAGCACTTATAAAGCTAAAGCAATCCAGCAATCTAATGAGTGGATAAATAGAGAAGTATTTATATATGAACCAACTACTTTTTATCATAATGAAATTACCCATGTTCGCTCAATCATAAAAACTATTAAAAAAATACACAAGACAAACCATAAAACAGGAGAAGTAACAAACAGCACTAGTATTGAGTTCTGTATAGCAAATTTTCGTGAAAATGCGGAGTTCTTTCATGATAAAATTTTACTCCATTGGAAGGTAGAAACAATGCACCAATACAAAGATAATACACTTTTAGAAGATGACCATAATGCTCATCTAAATCCATTTTTAATGACAATTATCAGAAGCATTATTTTAAATATCTTGCACCTAAATGGTACAAAATCTATACAAGAACAACTCATTAACAATAGATGGGATTTAGATGACTCTATCGCTCAACTCTTGAAATTTAGTTTTTAGTGGATTAGGGTGGGTAGTGGGATTAGTAATTGTTATTTTTACATTCTTGCTTGTTTCTACAGCCTATTAAGTAGTAGGATAGAAATAACTTCAATTAATAGGATTATCTTCTATGTTGAAATTAACTTAACCCTAGTCGTGTAAGCAAGTCAAATTCACATTAAATCTAAACCTTTTTAATGATATTAGTTTTGAAATTATTTGAGGTCTATTACTTATCAAAATTTTGACCTAATCTAAAAAAAATATCAGCACTAATTTACACATACCTACAAAACCAAAAAGGATAGTCCCTCTCAAAAATACCTCTAAATCTTGAAGGAAAACATCTTTTCACAGAATCCTATAGCTATGATGAGAATGGAAACCTTCTAAGTAACTACCCAAATTTAATTTCAAAATTAACACCATATCCCATAATAACTTTTTCAACATAGTTTTTCATATTTTCTATGGATAGATAAGCATCAAATTCTATCCAGTAATACTTCATAAATTTCCATACCATTTCAATTGGATTTAATTGAGGAGAATAAGGTGGTAAATAAAAGATACTCAATCCTTTTTCTTCCCATTTTAGTATCATCTCTTTAAACTTTTTACTTGTGTGAATTGAGGCATTATCAACAACAGCAACAGTAGGCTTTGAAATCTCATCTACAAAGAGATTAAAATGACCTATGACTACTTCTGTATCAACTTTATCATAGCTTGTTGAAGCAAAAAGTGTTGATTTATTTTTGTTAAAAAATCCAAGGACATTGAGGTTAAATCCACTCTCATCAAAGTATTCAACATCAATTTCTCCTGCAAGAACCTTTGTTTCAAGCACTTCAAGCTCTTTCTTCTTTCTTTCATAGAGTTCAGGGTCTGTTTTTTTTGCTGTACTTCTGCGAATGCGTTTATAGCTTAAATTGAGTGTTTTTTTAAATAGCGTTTAAAGGTCTTATAGCTCATTTTTATTGATAGCTTTTCTACACTTAAAGCATATGCTTTTTTTGCTTGATGCGAATACATTTTGATGAACTCTGAAATAACTTTTTTATCGTTATCTTCATTCAAAATAGTCTTTCTTCCTCGACATTTTTGAATAGCTAAACTCTTTATTCCATTTGCTTTAAAATCATTAATCCAATTATAAATTGTTCTTTGAGATACTTCAAATATCTCTGCTAATTCATTTTTGCTTTTACCTGCCTTTAGTAGTAGTAGTAAAGCATGTGCTCTGTGACGCTCTTGTTTAGTTAATCCACTATCTTTTATATAGCTCAGTTTATTTAGTATCTCTTTTTCTTTCATCATAACTTTTTACTTGCAAAAAGTGTTCCAATTTTGAAATTATATTTGACTTTCTAGTTAATTTCTCATTTGTGGTTTCAAGATTGAATTTTAATACAGTTTGTGCCATAATCATACCTGTTATTTGGAAAAGTTACACCCCTTGGGTGAACTCTTTGAGTGTTACTTTTTCGATTTAAAGTACCTAATTATAGAGTAATTTAGATTGTTGTCTAATTTGGTATGGAATTATTAGGGATTAGGGTTAATATACTCTTTATAGTACAACAGATTTAATACTTAAATTCAGCTTGTATATTTATATTAGAAAGCTAAACTAAATACACTTTGAAAAAATTACAAAAAACAAAAAAAGGATAAATCATAAAAAGATTTATAATAATCACTATGCTTGTAGTGTTGTTTGGAGTATCATTTACTGCTTGTTTAAGTAGTAAAGATGAAAAGTCAAAAGAATCAGTTACAAATACTATCACGGGTACTTTCCAAGATAGTGCAGTTTCAGGTCTTGATTATAATTGTAGTTCAGATAAAAGAGGAGTTACAAATACTTTAGGAGAATACACTTGTAATGAGGGAGATACGGTAGAGTTTAACCTTGCAGGTATCTCTTTAGGTATAGTAGATGTAGAAAATACCATTACTCCTCTTACCTTATTTCCAAGTAATAAAACAGCAACTATAAATTTAGCTCAACTGTTGCAAACACTTGACAGTGACAATAATGCTAGTAATGGTATCACACTAGATCCAAAACTATTAGCCTTATTAAAAGATAATAGTATTGATTTTACATCAGATACTTTTGATACTGATGTAGCTGATATACTTGGTAAAACTCTCGTTACTCAAACAGATGCTATTAATCATTTAAACATTATTTTAAGTACTTTAGGTCTTACAACAATTGTAGCTCCTAATGATAATAATTTAACTGCTTCAAATATAGTTGCTCCATCATCTATTTTAAATGGGAATGATTTAAATATCTCATTAACTGTTGTAGATATTGATGGAGTTAATTCTGTAAACTATGGTATTTATAAAGTAGGTACCAATGCTAATGCTTTAGTTTCTACGGGAATATTGCAAGATAAAAATAATGATAATAACTACTCAGTTTTACTTAAGATTTCATCTTTAGGTGATGGGAATTACACCGTTGAAGTAAATGCTACTGGTGTAGTTAATGGAAATAATCCTAAGAGTACAGAAACTAAGGTTCACGCATTTAATATCTTCAGTGAGGATACTCAAGAAGGTTCATTAAATCCACCTTCAAAACCTCATATCTCAGTTGTAAACCCACCTTCAAAACCTTACATTCTAGTTGTAAAACCATCTGTGCTTCTTAAATCTATAAAAATCACAAGCCCGAAAAGTGTACTGAGAGTTTCTCAAAGTGTAAGCTTGAACTTGCTAGGTGTTTACAGTGATGGTACAACTAAAGATGTGAGCAATCAAGCAGTTTTTCACACTAATAACACACAAATTATTTCTGTCTTATAAAAGCATTGGAAATTGGCACAGTATCTGTATATGCAACTATTGGAAATATAACTTCAAATTCTATTTTAATGACTATGAATAAACGAATTGATACAAGTAATTTTTCACTTACAAATTTTGGATCTACATATGCAAACATTATTCCAGGAGATTCAACCAAAGATACATATGATGAAAAACTATTTTGTATGATAACAGGGAAGATACTAGCAGAAGATGCTAGTCCATTATCTGGTGTTAAAGTAACTATCCATAATCATCCAGAATATGGTTCATTATTAACAGACAACAATGGAACATATGCCTTTGCTTCAGAAGGTGGTACCTATTTAACTATGCGTTATAGTGCAAATGGATTTACGACTATTGATCGTAAAATATATGCCCCTGCAAAGAGATGGTCAATCGCACCTTCTGTTACCATGCTCCAAGTTGATACCAAAGTAACAACTATTACATTAGGAACAACTGCACCCCTTATTCATACATCTACTCCTATTGTGGATGATAGAGGAGAGCGATCGACTACTCTAGTGTTTAACAATATTTCAAATGCAACAGTAACATCAAAAGATGGAACTACTCGAAATCTTACTAAAATTGCAGTCAGAGCAACAGAATTTAAAACTCCAAAGTCAATGCCTGCTGATTTACCTACCCAATCAGCCTATACCTATTGTTCAGATTTACAAGTTGATGGTGTTGGTGATGATGAAAATGTTACATTTGATGCACCAGTTATTATGTATGTGGATAACTTTTTAGGTTTTGATATTGGAGAGATAGTTCCTATTGGCTATTATGATAGAGATGATGCTAAATGGAAAGCCTCAAAAAATGGTGTAGTTATACAGCTACTTGACACGGATGGAGATGGCATAGTAGATGCACTCGATAGTACAGGAGACTCTCTTGGAAATGATTTAAATAATAACGGTTCTTTTAAAGATGAAGTTGCTGGAATTCAAAATAATCCAAATTATAAAGCAGGTAAGAGTTACTGGAGAGCAGAGATAACACACTTTACACCATGGGATCACAACTGGCCATACGGTCCACCAGATGATGCTGAGTCTCCAGATGAACCAGATGTAGAAGATCAAACACCACCAGACGATTGTAATGTTGATATCAACTCTTATGTTACAGCTAAGACAAGAGTTTTTCATGAAGATGTACCTGTAGCTGGAACAGATACAAGCCTGCATTACTCTTCAAAAAGAGTTGATGGGTATGTTCATGTAATAGAGACCTCAATTGACACTACAAATATACCTGCTTCTGTTATAGGTGTCAGTGTTAAACTAGAAGTAGCTGGACGAGTTTTTAAAAAGGAACCTGCTATCTCTCAATTGGGCAATCTACAATTTAAATGGGATGGTAAAGATATTTTAGGAAACAAAGTTACAGGGAATACTACTGCAAAATTAACTGTATCATATAAATATCAAATGGTTTATTATCGTGCTTCATCACAATTTTCACAAGCATGGGCAAATGCAGGGACTAATGCAATAGGAGTTCGTGGACGAGATACTGTAAACTTACGGACTACTAAAGAACTAAGTATAAAGGTTGAAAATACTACTGATAATAATAGTAATTTAGCAAAAGGTTGGACATTTTCAAATGTTAATTACCTTGGTGTAAATAGCATAAATAAAGGTGATGGTACTAAAGTTGAAAAAGAGACTAGCCTCCAAGATGGCTTAGTTGCTTATTATAGATTTGAAGGTAATACTGAAGATATTAGTGGGAAAAAAAATCATGGGGTTGCTAACAGTGGTGTTAGCTATGTTGATGGGATTATCGGTAAAGCAGCAAAATTTAATGGAATTAATGGGAGTATTTTAGTTAAACAGTCAAGTAGCTTAAATAATTTAAAAGAAATAACATTATCATTTTGGACAAAATACAATAAATATGACAGTGGTTGCTGCAATGTTTCTGCTCATATAGCAAATGGGACTGATTATCGTGATGGTATATTTAACTATAGTACCGAAAATGGTATATCTTATTACTTAGGTCGTACTGGTAACGCAATCAGGGTAAGTCTTGATTTAGATGCAACCATACCACTTCAAGAACAAAAATTCATATTTGTTACTTTTGTTGCAGATAAAACAACTATCAAGATGTATAAAAATGGAATTTTAGTCGATGAAAAGGCAAGAACGATTAGTCAAATTTCTCGTCCATCTTATGACTGGACAATAGGCAGTATGAGTGGCAATTATCATCTAAATGGACTCATAGACGACCTTCGTATATATGATAAAGCATTAAACAGTGAACATATTAATGCTATTTATAATTATGGCTCAACAGGAGTCACAAGTTATAATTACGACTCCTATAAAATTTCTGATAACAATCTAGAATATACTTTTAATCTTAACGGAAAACATCTATTCACAAAATCTTATCCAGATAAAAAAACTTTAGAATCATATATCTATGATGAAAATGGAAATCTTATCTCTATAACAGACAACTTCTCAAATACAATCACAATCACAAGAGATGACAATGGAATTCCAACTTTAATAACAGCTCCAAATGGACAAGAAACATATTTGAATGTAGATTCTAATGGAGACCTTCTATCAGTAACATACGAAGATTATTCAAGCTATGAATTTGAATACAATAGTGTCTCCTTAATGACTCAAGAGACAGACCCTAATGGAAATGTATTCACACACCTCTTTGATGATAACGGTAGAATCTCTCAAGATACAGATTCCATAGGTGGAGACTGGCAGTTTACAAAAAGTAATAGTGCCAAAGCAACTACATATACAATGACCAAACCAGAGGGAGATGAGACAAGTTCTACAGACACCAAACAAGCTGATGGTTCTACTGTATCGCTAAGGACACTTCCAAGTGGAGATACTATCTCCTCAACAATCTCAGTAGATAAAAAACAAATATCTCTCTCAAAAGGTGGAGTAAGTACAAGCACTCTATATACTACAGACACACTCACTCAACAAAAGATTCTCTCTTCTCAAACAACAACCCAAGTAAGTGGACTTAAAAAGCAAATAGTATATACAAGAAGTTATGATGGAAATCAAACGCATACCAACTCAAAAACACAAACCATCAGCACTAACTCTAAAGTAACAACTATAGTATCTGACTACAATAATGCTAGAGATACCATCACTAGCCCTGAAGCAAGAACTCTCAAACGAGATTATGATATAGACACTCTTTTAACTACATCTATAAGTTTAGGAACACTTGAACCTACAAGATATGAGTACAACACTCAAGGTAAAGTAATTAAAGAAACTATGGGAACTAGAATCATCCACTACACCTATGATAACAAAGGAAATATAGAAACTATTACAAACCAAAAAGGTGAAACAACAAGCTACACCTACGACATAATGGATAGAGTAAATAAAATCACTTATGCAAATGGAACTACACAAGAATACGAGTATGATTTTAATTCCAACATAAGTAAACTCATCACCCCAAGCCCCACAAACCACACATTTACATACAATGGTATAGATAAAAGACTAAACCACACATCACCACTCAGTAAAGCCACCACCTACACCTATAACAAAAACAGAAGAATCACTAAGATAGTAAAACCAAGTGCAAGAACTATCTCAAACTCGTATACTAACGACCGTTTAGTAAGTACAAGTACCCTAGAGGGAACTACTTCTTATAGCTATCTGTTTGCAGATAGACTAGGAACTATTATAAATGATAGTGAGCGTATAAACTATACTTACGATGGAGAGCTATTAACTTCACTTACTCAAGAAGGAACTCTAAACCAAACCATAAACTACAGCTACAACAATGACTTCTTAGTAAAATCCACAACATACGCAGGTATAACAAACAACTTTACCTACGATAAAGATAATTTACTCACATCAAGTGGAGAGTTCACACTTACAAGAGATAAGGCAAATGGCTACACCACAAAAATAACAGACAATACTTTTACTCAAAACATAAGCTACAACAACTATGGTGAAGTAACAAGTGTAAGTGACAATACCTTTAGCTATGAACTAAGCCAAAGAGATAAAACAGGAGCTATCACTCAAAAAAAAGAAACAATAAATGGAGTCAGTACAAACTATGATTATACCTATGACACAAGAGGAAGATTAACAAATGTCAGTAAAGATAATACAGAAGTTGAAAACTACACCTACGACAACAACGGTAACAGACTACAAGCAACAGTATATGGAGTAAGCACAACAGCAAGTTACACACTCGATGATAACCTAGAAGTATATGGAGATGCTACATACAGATACGATGAAGATGGATACCTAGTACAAAAGACAAGTCCAAATGAAACAACTACCTACACATACAACACACTAGGAGCATTAACAAGTGTAACTACTCCAAGTAAAACAATCATCTACCACTTAAACGCTCTTAACCAAAGAGTAGCAAAAGAAGTAAACAATGAAATAGTAGAAAAGTACCTATGGGCAAACCTTACAACTCTATTAGCAACCTACGACAAAGATGATAAGCTAATCCAAAGATACAACTACACAGACAGTAGAATGCCAACAAGCATGACACAAAACAATGAAACTTACTATCTTCACTACGACCAAGTAGGAACACTAAGAGCTATAAGTGATACAAACCATAACATCATAAAAGAGATAACTTATGACACTTACGGTAATATACTCTCAGACACAAACACAAACCTAAACATACCATTTGGTTTTGCAGGTGGAATCCACGACAAAGACACAAACCTAGTTCACTTCGGATACAGAGAGTATGACCCACTCACAGGAAAGTGGACAGCCAAAGACCCTATAGACTTTAGTGGTGGAGATAGTAATCTTTATGGGTATGTTTTAGGGGATCCTGTTAATTTGGTGGATCCTGAGGGGTTAAATCCCTACATTGTATATGCTATTTATATTGGTGGTAAAGTTGTATACATTGGGATTAGTAAGGCTTGGAAGGCTCGTAAAGCAGCGCATAAAAAACGTTGGAAAAATGGACAATTCAGAAAAGAAAAGACCTGTGATACTAAAACTGAAGCACGAAATTATGAACAAGGTGGGCTTGATAAAAAAGGCTTAGATAATTTAGATAATAAGATTAATAGTATTGGAAATAAAAATAAAAAGTATCAAAATTATTCAAATGACAAGTCCAAATATCAAGGGATATGGGAATAATGAGTAATCAAAGTATAAGAAAGAAAAAAGGGGATATATATGCTTTATCTATACCTGATAATAAAGGATACATTTATATATATTTTATAGCAGGAAACGCAGAAGATGGTGATTTAATAACTGTATTTAATTATAATACCAAAGAGCTTGAAACAGATATGCAAAAGATACTTTCACAGTCATCTCTTTATGAACAGAACCCTTTTATTGGTGTTATTGATCTTGATGATGGTGTGTATATTAAAGTAGGGAATGTTAAGCCGAATTTTATAAAGTTTGTTAATAAACCAATATATATAAGGTGTTCAATTCAATGTGGAAATATTTGGAGGAAGTATGATTCTTTTTCAGAAAATGATATTAATGGAGAGTGGAGGGAGATGCTAAAAGATTTAAAGGCTGGGGTTAGATATTATTGTGATGATTGGTGCTTGACAGAGGTTCAAGTTACGACATTAAGGGGCAAAGTTGAGACAACTTATAATAATTTTTCAGATGAAAAAAAATTAGATGAATCACATCATAATGTTTTCCTTTGTAATATAATACCAAATCCGAATGATTATATTGAAAAATATTTAACAGGTTATGACAGAAATTCTATTTTGTATAATTTATATTTATAAACTGAAATACACCCCTAAAACTACAGCCCTGTGATTGAATATCCACTCTTGATAATCTTACTAATCATTGAGGTTGATAATTTCAGATGTGTTACTATCTTGACTTGTGAAAAAATAGACCCCTGTGAATGAATCTCCACTTTTCAACATAAAAAGTTTAGAAACAAAAGAACATACGAAGCACTAATTTACACATACCTACAAAACTCAAAAGGATAGCTTATCTCAAAAATACCTCCAAATATAGCAATCCTCACAAACCCAAAAAGAGAAGCAACAAACCACACATCACCACTAAGCAAAGCCACCACATACACCTATAACAAAAACAGAAAAATTATTAAGATAGTAAAACCAAGTACCTACGCAGGTACAACAAACAACTCTACCTACGATAAAGATAATTTACTCACATCAAGTGGAGAGTTCACACTTACAAGAGATAAGGCAAATGGATACACCACAAAAGTAACAGACAATACTTTTACTAAAAACATAAGCTACAACAACTATGGTGAAGTAACAAGTGTAAGTGACAATACCTTTAGCTATGAACTAAGCCAAAGAGATAAAACAGGAACTATCACTCAAAAAAAAGAAACAATAAATGGAGTAACAACACTCTACGATTATACCTACGACACAAGAGGAAGACTAACAACTGTAAACAAAAACAATACAGAAGTAGAAAACTACACCTACGACAACAACTCTAACAGACTACAAGCAACAGTATATGGAGTAAGCACAACAGCAAGTTACACACTCGATGATAACCTAGAAGGTTATGGAGATACTACATACAGATATGATGAAGATGGTTACCTAGTAGAAAAGACAAGTCCAAATGAAACAACTACCTACAGATACAACACACTAGGAGCATTAACAAGTGTAACTACTCCAAGTAAAACAATCATCTATCATCTAAACGCTCTCAACCAAAGAGTAGCAAAAGAAGTAAACAATGAAATAGTAGAAAAGTACCTATGGGCAAACCTTACAACTCTACTAGCAACTTATGACAAAGATGATAGTCTAGTACAAAGATTTAACTACACAAACCAAAGAATGCCAACAAGCATGACACAAGACAATGAAACTTACTATCTTCACTACGACCAAGTAGGAACACTAAGAGCTATAAGTGATACAAACCATAACATCATAAAAGAGATAACTTATGACACTTACGGTAATATACTCTCAGACACAAACACAAACCTAAACATACCATTTGGTTTCGCAGGTGGAATACACGACAAAGACACAAACCTAGTTCACTTCGGATACAGAGAATACGACCCACACACAGGAAAGTGGACAGCTAAAGACCCTATAGACTTTAGTGGTGGAGATAGTAATCTTTATGGGTATGTGTTGGGGGATCCTGTTAATTTTGTGGATCCTAGTGGGGAGTTTGGTGTACCTGGAGCAATAGCTGGAGGTATTGTGGGCTTTACAATGTCATTTTACAATCCATGTACAGGGGGATTCCAAACTCCTAGTCTTTTAACTCTTGGGTTAAATACAGTAGCTGGAGCAACAGGTGGTTTTTTTGGAGGTTATTTTGCTACTTCAAGTACATTTGCTGCAGTAATGGGAGGTACGGGATCAGGATTTTTATCAGGAATGATGAATTATGGTCTAGCACCTAAATGAACCAAAGAACATATATTTTAGTAAAAAAAATTCGTGATAGCATTATAGTAGCTATAGGATTTATTATGTTTGTTGGTTCACAAGTTGTCCCAGCGACAGATACCAATGAAACAGCAACTTTTTTCGAAGCTTTACTTATGGGTATTATACCTATGTTTTTACATTTTGCTATGTGGTCTGATTATATATACAATGAGATAAGAGAGCAAGATATAAAAATTAATTATGACTCTTATCAGGTAGTGGGATTAGTAATTGTTATTTTTACATTCTTGCTTGTTTCTACAGCCTATTAAGTAGTAGGATAGAAATAACTTCAATTAATAGGATTATCTTCTATGTTGAAATTAACTTAACCCTAGTCGTGTAAGCAAGTCAAATTCACATTAAATCTAAACCTTTTTAATGATATTAGTTTTGAAATTATTTGAGGTCTATTACTTATCAAAATTTTGACCTAATCTAAAAAAAATATCAGCACTAATTTACACATACCTACAAAACCAAAAAGGATAGTCCATCTCAAAAATACCTCTAAATCTTGAAGGAAAACATCTTTTCACAGAATCCTATAGCTATGATGAGAATGGAAACCTTCTAAGTAACTACCCAAATTTAATTTCAAAATTAACACCATATCCCATAATAACTTTTTCAACATAGTTTTTCATATTTTCTATGGATAGATAAGCATCAAATTCTATCCAGTAATACTTCATAAATTTCCATACCATTTCAATTGGATTTAATTGAGGAGAATAAGGTGGTAAATAAAAGATACTCAATCCTTTTTCTTCCCATTTTAGTATCATCTCTTTAAACTTTTTACTTGTGTGAATTGAGGCATTATCAACAACAGCAACAGTAGGCTTTGAAATCTCATCTACAAAGAGATTAAAATGACCTATGACTACTTCTGTATCAACTTTATCATAGCTTGTTGAAGCAAAAAGTGTTGATTTATTTTTGTTAAAAAATCCAAGGACATTGAGGTTAAATCCACTCTCATCAAAGTATTCAACATCAATTTCTCCTGCAAGAACCTTTGTTTCAAGCACTTCAAGCTCTTTCTTCTTTCTTTCATAGAGTTCAGGGTCTGTTTTTTTTGCTGTACTTCTGCGAATGCGTTTATAGCTTAAATTGAGTGTTTTTTTAAATAGCGTTTAAAGGTCTTATAGCTCATTTTTATTGATAGCTTTTCTACACTTAAAGCATATGCTTTTTTTGGTTGATGCGAATACATTTTGATGAACTCTGAAATAACTTTTTTATCGTTATCTTCATTCAAAATAGTCTTTCTTCCTCGACATTTTTGAATAGCTAAACTCTTTATTCCATTTGCTTTAAAATCATTAATCCAATTATAAATTGTTCTTTGAGATACTTCAAATATCTCTGCTAATTCATTTTTGCTTTTACCTGCCTTTAGTAGTAGTAAAGCATGTGCTCTGTGACGCTCTTGTTTAGTTAATCCACTATCTTTTATATAGCTCAGTTTATTTAGTGGACTTCTCCTAAAAGCTTATAGTAATACCTCACTTTAGATACCTGTTTATAGGCTTTAGAAAGATTATATTTTAGTAATATTGAAATTACTCTTATATTTTAAATTAAAGTAACTGCGTAGGGACATATATCCAAATATTGAAAAAGGTTTTAGGAGAAGTCTAGTATCTCTTTTTCTTTCATCATAACTTTTTACTTGCAAAAAGTGTTCCAATTTTGAAATTATATTTGCCTTTCTACTTAATTTCTCATTTGTGGTTTCAAGATTGAATTTTAATACAGTTTGTGCCATAATGATACCTGTTATTTGGAAAAATTACACCCCTTGGGTGAACTTCTTTGAGTGTTACTTTTTCGCTTTAAAGTACCTAATTATAGAGTAATTTAGATTGTTGTCTAATTTGGTATGGAATTATTAGGGATTAGGGTTAATATACTCTTTATAGTACAACAGATATAATACTTAAATTCAGCTTGTATATTTATATTAGAAAGCTAAACTAAATACACTTTGAAAAAATTACAAAAAACAAAAAAAGGATAAATCATAAAAAGATTTATAATAATCACTATGCTTGTAGTGTTGTTTGGAGTATCATTTACTGCTTGTTTAAGTAGTAAAGATGAAAAGTCAAAAGAATCAGTTACAAATACTATCACGGGTACTTTCCAAGATAGTGCAGTTTCAGGTCTTGATTATAATTGTAGTTCAGATAAAAGAGGAGTTACAAATACTTTAGGAGAATACACTTGTAATGAGGGAGATACGGTAGAGTTTAACCTTGCAGGTATCTCTTTAGGTATAGTAGATGTAGAAAATACCATTACTCCTCTTACCTTATTTCCAAGTAATAAAACAGCAACTATAAATTTAGCTCAACTGTTGCAAACACTTGACAGTGACAATAATGCTAGTAATGGTATCACACTAGATCCAAAACTATTAGCCTTATTAAAAGATAATAGTATTGATTTTACATCAGATACTTTTGATACTGATGTAGCTGATATACTTGGTAAAACTCTCGTTACTCAAACAGATGCTATTAATCATTTAAACATTATTTTAAGTACTTTAGGTCTTACAACAATTGTAGCTCCTAATGATAATAATTTAACTGCTTCAAATATAGTTGCTCCATCATCTATTTTAAATGGGAATGATTTAAATATCTCATTAACTGTTGTAGATATTGATGGAGTTAATTCTGTAAACTATGGTATTTATAAAGTAGGTACCAATGCTAATGCTTTAGTTTCTACGGGAATATTGCAAGATAAAAATAATGATAATAACTACTCAGTTTTACTTAAGATTTCATCTTTAGGTGATGGGAATTACACCGTTGAAGTAAATGCTACTGGTGTAGTTAATGGAAATAATCCTAAGAGTACAGAAACTAAGGTTCACGCATTTAATATCTTCAGTGAGGATACTCAAGAAGGTTCATTAAATCCACCTTCAAAACCTCATATCTCAGTTGTAAACCCACCTTCAAAACCTTACATTCTAGTTGTAAAACCATCTGTGCTTCTTAAATCTATAAAAATCACAAGCCCGAAAAGTGTACTGAGAGTTTCTCAAAGTGTAAGCTTGAACTTGCTAGGTGTTTACAGTGATGGTACAACTAAAGATGTGAGCAATCAAGCAGTTTTTCACACTAATAACACACAAATTATTTCTGTCTTATAAAAGCATTGGAAATTGGCACAGTATCTGTATATGCAACTATTGGAAATATAACTTCAAATTCTATTTTAATGACTATGAATAAACGAATTGATACAAGTAATTTTTCACTTACAAATTTTGGATCTACATATGCAAACATTATTCCAGGAGATTCAACCAAAGATACATATGATGAAAAACTATTTTGTATGATAACAGGGAAGATACTAGCAGAAGATGCTAGTCCATTATCTGGTGTTAAAGTAACTATCCATAATCATCCAGAATATGGTTCATTATTAACAGACAACAATGGAACATATGCCTTTGCTTCAGAAGGTGGTACCTATTTAACTATGCGTTATAGTGCAAATGGATTTACGACTATTGATCGTAAAATATATGCCCCTGCAAAGAGATGGTCAATCGCACCTTCTGTTACCATGCTCCAAGTTGATACCAAAGTAACAACTATTACATTAGGAACAACTGCACCCCTTATTCATACATCTACTCCTATTGTGGATGATAGAGGAGAGCGATCGACTACTCTAGTGTTTAACAATATTTCAAATGCAACAGTAACATCAAAAGATGGAACTACTCGAAATCTTACTAAAATTGCAGTCAGAGCAACAGAATTTAAAACTCCAAAGTCAATGCCTGCTGATTTACCTACCCAATCAGCCTATACCTATTGTTCAGATTTACAAGTTGATGGTGTTGGTGATGATGAAAATGTTACATTTGATGCACCAGTTATTATGTATGTGGATAACTTTTTAGGTTTTGATATTGGAGAGATAGTTCCTATTGGCTATTATGATAGAGATGATGCTAAATGGAAAGCCTCAAAAAATGGTGTAGTTATACAGCTACTTGACACGGATGGAGATGGCATAGTAGATGCACTCGATAGTACAGGAGACTCTCTTGGAAATGATTTAAATAATAACGGTTCTTTTAAAGATGAAGTTGCTGGAATTCAAAATAATCCAAATTATAAAGCAGGTAAAAGTTACTGGAGAGCAGAGATAACACACTTCACACCATGGGATCACAACTGGCCATACGGTCCACCAGATGATGCTGAGTCTCCAGATGAACCAGATGTAGAAGATCAAACACCACCAGACGATTGTAATGTTGATATCAACTCTTATGTTACAGCTAAGACAAGAGTTTTTCATGAAGATGTACCTGTAGCTGGAACAGATACAAGCCTGCATTACTCTTCAAAAAGAGTTGATGGGTATGTTCATGTAATAGAGACCTCAATTGACACTACAAATATACCTGCTTCTGTTATAGGTGTCAGTGTTAAACTAGAAGTAGCTGGACGAGTTTTTAAAAAGGAACCTGCTATCTCTCAATTGGGCAATCTACAATTTAAATGGGATGGTAAAGATATTTTAGGAAACAAAGTTACAGGGAATACTACTGCAAAATTAACTGTATCATATAAATATCAAATGGTTTATTATCGTGCTTCATCACAATTTTCACAAGCATGGGCAAATGCAGGGACTAATGCAATAGGAGTTCGTGGACGAGATACTGTAAACTTACGGACTACTAAAGAACTAAGTATAAAGGTTGAAAATACTACTGATAATAATAGTAATTTAGCAAAAGGTTGGACATTTTCAAATGTTAATTACCTTGGTGTAAATAGCATAAATAAAGGTGATGGTACTAAAGTTGAAAAAGAGACTAGCCTCCAAGATGGCTTAGTTGCTTATTATAGATTTGAAGGTAATACTGAAGATATTAGTGGGAAAAAAAATCATGGGGTTGCTAACAGTGGTGTTAGCTATGTTGATGGGATTATCGGTAAAGCAGCAAAATTTAATGGAATTAATGGGAGTATTTTAGTTAAACAGTCAAGTAGCTTAAATAATTTAAAAGAAATAACATTATCATTTTGGACAAAATACAATAAATATGACAGTGGTTGCTGCAATGTTTCTGCTCATATAGCAAATGGGACTGATTATCGTGATGGTATATTTAACTATAGTACCGAAAATGGTATATCTTATTACTTAGGTCGTACTGGTAACGCAATCAGGGTAAGTCTTGATTTAGATGCAACCATACCACTTCAAGAACAAAAATTCATATTTGTTACTTTTGTTGCAGATAAAACAACTATCAAGATGTATAAAAATGGAATTTTAGTCGATGAAAAGGCAAGAACGATTAGTCAAATTTCTCGTCCATCTTATGACTGGACAATAGGCAGTATGAGTGGCAATTATCATCTAAATGGACTCATAGACGACCTTCGTATATATGATAAAGCATTAAACAGTGAACATATTAATGCTATTTATAATTATGGCTCAACAGGAGTCACAAGTTATAATTACGACTCCTATAAAATTTCTGATAACAATCTAGAATATACTTTTAATCTTAACGGAAAACATCTATTCACAAAATCTTATCCAGATAAAAAAACTTTAGAATCATATATCTATGATGAAAATGGAAATCTTATCTCTATAACAGACAACTTCTCAAATACAATCACAATCACAAGAGATGACAATGGAATTCCAACTTTAATAACAGCTCCAAATGGACAAGAAACATATTTGAATGTAGATTCTAATGGAGACCTTCTATCAGTAACATACGAAGATTATTCAAGCTATGAATTTGAATACAATAGTGTCTCCTTAATGACTCAAGAGACAGACCCTAATGGAAATGTATTCACACACCTCTTTGATGATAACGGTAGAATCTCTCAAGATACAGATTCCATAGGTGGAGACTGGCAGTTTACAAAAAGTAATAGTGCCAAAGCAACTACATATACAATGACCAAACCAGAGGGAGATGTGACAAGTTCTACAGACACCAAACAAGCTGATGGTTCTACTTTATCGCTAAGGACACTTCCAAGTGGAGATACTATCTCCTCAACAATCTCAGTAGATAAAAAACAAATATCTCTCTCAAAAGGTGGAGTAAGTACAAGCACTCTATATACTACAGACACACTCACTCAACAAAAGATTCTCTCTTCTCAAACAACAACCCAAGTAAGTGGACTTAAAAAGCAAATAGTATATACAAGAAGTTATGATGGAAATCAAACGCATACCAACTCAAAAACACAAACCATCAGCACTAACTCTAAAGTAACAACTATAGTATCTGACTACAATAATGCTGTAGATACCATCACTAGCCCTGAATTAAGAACTCTAAAACGAGATTATGATAAAGACACTCTTTTAACTACATCTATAAGTTTAGGAACACTTGAACCTACAAGATATGAGTACAACACTCAAGGTAAAGTAATTAAAGAAACTATGGGAACTAGAATCATCCACTACACCTATGATAACAAAGGAAATATAGAAACTATTACAAACCAAAAAGGTGAAACAACAAGCTACACCTACGACATAATGGATAGAGTAAATAAAATCACTTATGCAAATGGAACTACACAAGAATACGAGTATGATTTTAATTCCAACATAAGTAAACTCATCACCCCAAGCCCCACAAACCACACATTTACATACAATGGTATAGATAAAAGACTAAACCACACATCACCACTCAGTAAAGCCACCACCTACACCTATAACAAAAACAGAAGAATCACTAAGATAGTAAAACCAAGTACAAGAACTATCTCAAACTCGTATACTAACGACCGTTTAGTAAGTACAGTTACTCTTGAGGGAACTACTTCTTATACCTATCTATTTGCAGATAGACTAGGAACTATTACAAATGATAGTGAGCGTATAAACTATACTTACGATGGAGAGCTATTAACTTCACTTACTCAAGAAGGAATTCTAAACCAAACCATAAACTACAGCTATAACAATGACTTCTTAGTAAAATCCACAACATACGCAGGTACAACAAACAACTTTACCTACGATAAAGATAATTTACTCACATCAAGTGGAGAGTTCACACTTACAAGAGATAAGGCAAATGGCTACACCACAAAAGTAACAGACAATACCCTTACCCAAAACATAAGCTACAACAACTATGGTGAAGTAATAAGTGTAAGTGATAATACCTTTAGCTATGAACTAAGCCAAAGAGATAAAACAGGAACTATCACTCAAAAAAAAGAAACAATAAATGGAGTAAGTACAAACTATGACTATACTTATGACACAAGAGGAAGATTAACAAATGTCAGTAAAGATAATACAGAAGTAGAAAACTACACCTACGACAACAACGGTAACAGACTACAAGCAACAGTATATGGAGTAAGCACAACAGCAAGTTACACACTCGATGATAACCTAGAAGTATATGGAGATGCTACATACAGATACGATGAAGATGGATACCTAGTACAAAAGACAAGTCCAAATGAAACAACTACCTACACATACAACACACTAGGAGCATTAACAAGTGTAACTACTCCAAGTAAAACAATCATCTACCACTTAAACGCTCTTAACCAAAGAGTAGCAAAAGAAGTAAACAATGAAATAGTAGAAAAGTACCTATGGGCAAACCTTACAACTCTATTAGCAACCTACGACAAAGATGATAAGCTAATCCAAAGATACAACTACACAGACAGTAGAATGCCAACAAGCATGACACAAGACAATCAAACTTACTATCTTCACTACGACCAAGTAGGAACACTAAGAGCTATAAGTGATACAAACCATAACATCATAAAAGAGATAACTTATGACACTTACGGTAATATACTCTCAGACACAAACACAAACCTAAACATACCATTTGGTTTCGCAGGTGGAATACACGACAAAGATACAAACCTAGTTCACTTTGGATACAGAGAGTACGACCTACACACAGGAAAGTGGACAGCTAAAGACCCTATAGACTTTAGTGGTGGAGATAGTAATCTTTATGGGTATGTGTTGGGGGATCCTGTTAATTTGGTCGATCCTGAGGGGTTAACCCCTTTGAAACTCTTAAAAGAAGCATTGAAAACAGTACATGATCTTTTAGGTGGTTCATTATCCAAAGGAAAAAAAGGTAAATTTGGTAGCCCTCAAAGAGGGAATAGTAAAAAAGGATATAGACTAGATCCGGGACATAAAGATAGATTAAAATGTGACCCTGAGTATAATGATCATATAAACTACTGGGATTATACTAATGGAAAACGTGGTAATGGTGGTAAGAGTGGGGCTATTCCAATTGAATAAATTTTGTAAACTTGGGTACTCATTAGGAACAATAGATGGATAAATTTAAAATAGACAATAGTGATAATAGATTTCCAGCCTTTTCTTCATTAGATGTAAATGAAATTAGTGATATTCAAAAGAAATTAAAAAGAGGGCTGTTTAATGAAAAAAATATCGGGGATATTGATTTACTTAAAGTAATTCATGAAAAAAGTAAATTTATTCATAACATAGATATTGATAAAAATAATTTTAATCTCTTTGAACTTATACAAAAATGTTCATTATCAGTAAAAAAGAATATTTATATTAACTGGTATCAGTTTGATGAAATTGATAAAATGAAATTACTAGATTTATCAAATAATTTTTTTGATATTTGGTATCCAAGTTCAGATGACATTGAAATATTCGATGATTCTTGTAAATGGGTTTTAAGTGTTAGTCATCATGGTAAGGTATACCTTTTGAGTAACTTTTCTACTACTAATGTATAATTAATCCACCAGCTAAGCCAAATTGTCAACTAATATAAAAATACACCCCTGTGAATGAATCTCCACTTTTCAACATAAAAAGTTTAGAAACAAAAGAACATACGAAGCACTAATTTACACATACCTACAAAACTCAAAAGGATAGCTTATCTCAAAAATACCTCCAAATATAGCAACCCTCACAAACCCAAAAAGAGAAGCAACAAACCACACATCACCACTAAGCAAAGCCACCACATACACCTATAACAAAAACAGAAAAATTATTAAGATAGTAAAACCAAGTACCTACGCAGGTACAACAAACAACTATACCTACGATAAGGATAATTTACTCACATCAAGTGGAGATTTCACACTTACAAGAGATAAGGCAAATGGATACACCACAAAAGTAACAGACAATACTTTTACTAAAAACATAAGCTACAACAACTATGGTGAAGTAATAAGTGTAAGTGATAATACCTTTAGCTATGAACTAAGCCAAAGAGATAAAACAGGAACTATCACTCAAAAAAAAGAAACAATAAATGGAGTAAGTACAAGCTATGAGTATACCTATGACAATAGAGGAAGATTAACAAATGTTAGTAAAGATAATACAGAAGTAGAAAACTACACCTACGACAACAACTCTAACAGACTCCAAGCAACAGTATATGGAGTAAGCACAACAGCAAGTTACACACTCGATGATAACCTAGAAGGTTATGGAGACACTACATACAGATATGATGAAGATGGTTACCTAGTAGAAAAGACAAGTCCAAATGAAACAACTACCTACACATACAACACACTAGGAGCATTAACAAGTGTAACTACTCCAAGTAAAACAATCATCTATCACCTAAACGCTCTTAACCAAAGAGTAGCAAAAGAAGTAAACAATGAAATAGTAGAAAAGTACCTATGGGCAAACCTTACAACTCTACTAGCCATATAAGTACTAGACCTTAAATAATTTCAAAACTAATATCATTAAAAAGGTTTAGATTTAATGTGAATTTGACTTGCTTACACGACTAGGGTTTGTCAAGTTTCACCACGTTGTACCATTTCAAAAGCAATATCTTGAAACTCACTTGGTAAAATCTTAAATATTTCAGGCTTCGTTTGAAACCAACTTTGAACTGCATCAAAAGGAGTTCTGACTTTGAGTTCTTTTCTTAAAGAACCATGTCTTCTATTGAAGTTATAGAATATCAAGAACTTATTTAAATCTTTCTTAACATCATCAATATTATCATAATCCTCTGCTTTGATTGTAGCATTCTTTATTGTTCCATTAACCCTTTCAACCATTCCATTAGTTTGAGGTGTATATGGAGCTGTTAGCCTGTGTTCTATCTCATCTTTAGTACATTCAATATCAAACTTATGATTGCCACTAACTTTGCCTTTACCTCTTGCCCATTTGTCGGTAAACTCCAGTCCATTGTCTGTGAGAATATGAGTTATGTAAAAAGGAAAAAACTCTTTACACTCTTTGAGAAATTCAACTGCATTAGCAGCTGTCTTATTTTCATATACTTTATAATACAATAGCCTTGTAGCTCTATCTATAGCTACAAAGAGATAATATTTTTGTTTGTCAAATTTTGGTAAATAGGTTACATCAATGTGCAAATAGCCAGGCTCATACTCTTTAAACTTTTTAGCTTTTGCCTTTTGTTCAACAGGAACTCTATTTATATCAAAGGCTCTCAAAGTTCTATAGACATTACTTCTGTTTGCATTTGGAATGACATCAACCATGGTATCTGTTAAGCCATCTAACTCCATCCAAGTAAGGGTTCTTACGACCCGTATAAGCTCCTTTTCTAAAGGTGTTAAAGCATATTTTATATTATTTGGTCTTGAACTCTTATCATTTGAAAAATCTCTTTTTCTGTGTTTAGCAATAGTTTTCACATTTACATTATAGTTATCTGATAATTCAACATTTGTTAAATCAGATTGTTGTATTCTTTGTCTTACATGCTGGTTTGTTCTAGCATTGGAGTGATAGACTTGTGACATTATTTTAATCCTTTTGTGGTAAAAAGATTTTACTGTGATGTTATTAAGCTATCGCTTATTATTGAATTGGGCAACCATAACGTGGTGAAACTAGACACTAATCTAAAAAAAATATCAGCACTAATTTACACATACCTACAAAACCAAAAAGGATAGTCCATCTCAAAAATACCTCTAAATCTTGAAGGAAAACATCTTTTCACAGAATCCTATAGCTATGATGAGAATGGAAACCTTCTAAGTAACTACCCAAATTTAATTTCAAAATTAACACCATATCCCATAATAACTTTTTCAACATAGTTTTTCATATTTTCTATGGATAGATAAGCATCAAATTCTATCCAGTAATACTTCATAAATTTCCATACCATTTCAATTGGATTTAATTGAGGAGAATAAGGTGGTAAATAAAAGATACTCAATCCTTTTTCTTCCCATTTTAGTATCATCTCTTTAAACTTTTTACTTGTGTGAATTGAGGCATTATCAACAACAGCAACAGTAGGCTTTGAAATCTCATCTACAAAGAGATTAAAATGACCTATGACTACTTCTGTATCAACTTTATCATAGCTTGTTGAAGCAAAAAGTGTTGATTTATTTTTGTTAAAAAATCCAAGGACATTGAGGTTAAATCCACTCTCATCAAAGTATTCAACATCAATTTCTCCTGCAAGAACCTTTGTTTCAAGCACTTCAAGCTCTTTCTTCTTTCTTTCATAGAGTTCAGGGTCTGTTTTTTTTGCTGTACTTCTGCGAATGCGTTTATAGCTTAAATTGAGTGTTTTTTTAAATAGCGTTTAAAGGTCTTATAGCTCATTTTTATTGATAGCTTTTCTACACTTAAAGCATATGCTTTTTTTGCTTGATGCGAATACATTTTGATGAACTCTGAAATAACTTTTTTATCGTTATCTTCATTCAAAATAGTCTTTCTTCCTCGACATTTTTGAATAGCTAAACTCTTTATTCCATTTGCTTTAAAATCATTAATCCAATTATAAATTGTTCTTTGAGATACTTCAAATATCTCTGCTAATTCATTTTTGCTTTTACCTGCCTTTAGTAGTAGTAGTAAAGCATGTGCTCTGTGACGCTCTTGTTTAGTTAATCCACTATCTTTTATATAGCTCAGTTTATTTAGTATCTCTTTTTCTTTCATCATAACTTTTTACTTGCAAAAAGTGTTCCAATTTTGAAATTATATTTGACTTTCTAGTTAATTTCTCATTTGTGGTTTCAAGATTGAATTTTAATACAGTTTGTGCCATAATCATACCTGTTATTTGGAAAAGTTACACCCCTTGGGTGAACTCTTTGAGTGTTACTTTTTCGATTTAAAGTACCTAATTATAGAGTAATTTAGATTGTTGTCTAATTTGGTATGGAATTATTAGGGATTAGGGTTAATATACTCTTTATAGTACGACAGATATAATACTTAAATTCAGCTTGTATATTTATATTAGAAAGCTAAACTAAATACACTTTGAAAAAATTACAAAAAACAAAAAAAGGATAAATCATAAAAAGATTTATAATAATCACTATGCTTGTAGTGTTGTTTGGAGTATCATTTACTGCTTGTTTAAGTAGTAAAGATGAAAAGTCAAAAGAATCAGTTACAAATACTATCACGGGTACTTTCCAAGATAGTGCAGTTTCAGGTCTTGATTATAATTGTAGTTCAGATAAAAGAGGAGTTACAAATACTTTAGGAGAATACACTTGTAATGAGGGAGATACGGTAGAGTTTAACCTTGCAGGTATCTCTTTAGGTATAGTAGATGTAGAAAATACCATTACTCCTCTTACCTTATTTCCAAGTAATAAAACAGCAACTATAAATTTAGCTCAACTGTTGCAAACACTTGACAGTGACAATAATGCTAGTAATGGTATCACACTAGATCCAAAACTATTAGCCTTATTAAAAGATAATAGTATTGATTTTACATCAGATACTTTTGATACTGATGTAGCTGATATACTTGGTAAAACTCTCGTTACTCAAACAGATGCTATTAATCATTTAAACATTATTTTAAGTACTTTAGGTCTTACAACAATTGTAGCTCCTAATGATAATAATTTAACTGCTTCAAATATAGTTGCTCCATCATCTATTTTAAATGGGAATGATTTAAATATCTCATTAACTGTTGTAGATATTGATGGAGTTAATTCTGTAAACTATGGTATTTATAAAGTAGGTACCAATGCTAATGCTTTAGTTTCTACGGGAATATTGCAAGATAAAAATAATGATAATAACTACTCAGTTTTACTTAAGATTTCATCTTTAGGTGATGGAAATTACACCGTTGAAGTAAATGCTACTGGTGTAGTTAATGGAAATAATCCTAAGAGTACAGAAACTAAGGTTCACGCATTTAATATCTTCAGTGAGGATACTCAAGAAGGTTCATTAAATCCACCTTCAAAACCTGATATCCCAGTTGTAAACCCACCTTCAAAACCTCATATCCAAGTTGAAAACCCACCTTCAAAACCTTACATTCTAGTTGTAAAACCATCTGTGCTTCTTAAATCTATAAAAATCACAAGCCCGAAAAGTGTACTGAGAGTTTCTCAAAGTGTAAGCTTGAACTTGCTAGGTGTTTACAGTGATGGTACAACTAAAGATGTGAGCAATCAAGCAGTTTTTCACACTAATAACACACTGATGTTACGATAATCTAAACCTTCAAATTTACAAAAGGTGACATATTAAAAATAGATGGCATTAAAAATGCTTAAAATATATATGAAGCAATTAGAAGACACCCCAATCCATTAATAACTAGAAATTAAAAGTGGAATAATTATTGCTTGCTTTTGAGAAAAACAAGGTGATAAGAAAATGGCAATAAAAGCAAGAGATAAATTAGCACAAAAGCGTTCAAGAAAAGGCTATGCAAAAATAGCTGAATCAAATAAACTTTTAGAGTTACTATCAAGAGTTCCAGACCATCGTAAAGGTCAAGGTAAACGGCATAAATTAGAACATATCTTATATCTAGCTATATTAGCTGGACTAATGGGAGCTACAGATTACAAACAAATTTCTATTTGGATAGATAAACATGTTCAAAAAGAAGAAGTAAAAAAACTTCTAGGTGTAGAATTTATAATAACACCAAAAAGAAGTGCTGTCTCAGATATACTTGCAAAAGTTGATAGTGAGGCAGTTGAACTTTTGTTCAGAGAATGGATAAGAATTTATGTCGATACTACAGGAAAACATCTAAGCGTAGATGGTAAAGTGATGAATGGTAGTAGATATAAAGACCAAAAGGCTATACAAGTTGTTGGTGCAGTTCTATCAGAGATAGGTGTAGTTATTGCTCATCAAAAAATTGCAGAGAAATCAAATGAAATACCTGCTTTACAAGCTATGATAGCAGAGCTTGGAGATGAATTTCTCTTTACCTTTGATGCGATGAACACACAAAAAAACTCTTGATTCTATTGAGCAGAGTGGTTCAAAATATATTGCTAAAGTTAAAGGTAACCAAAAAACACTTCTTGATAAAATAAATGAAATATCAAGAGAGATAAAACCATCAAGCACTTATAAAGCTAAACCAATCCAGCAATCTAATGAGTGGATAAATAGAGAAGTATTTATATATGAACCAACTACTTTTTATCATAATGAAATTACCCATGTTCGCTCAATCATAAAAACTATTAAAAAAATACACAAGACAAACCATAAAACAGGAGAAGTAACAAACAGCACTAGTATTGAGTTCTGTATAGCAAATTTTCGTGAAAATGCGGAGTTCTTTCATGATAAAATTTTACTCCATTGGAAGGTAGAAACAATGCACCAATACAAAGATAATACACTTTTAGAAGATGACCATAATGCTCATCTAAATCCATTTTTAATGACAATTATAAGAAGCATTATTTTAAATATCTTGCACCTAAATGGTACAAAATCTATACAAGAACAACTCATTAACAATAGATGGGATTTAGATGACTCTATCGCTCAACTCTTGAAATTTAGTTTTTAGTGGATTGTGGTGGGTAATGCATAGCCTATTCCAATACTAAACAATCCTTAATAAACCCATATTCCAATCTTACCATAGAGAAGAGCATCAAAGCCTCAGCTAAATTTTGAGTTGTATCAACAATTTTTCTACCTATATTTTGAACTTTATTAAGATGAAGAATATTGATTACAATACTTCTTAAAATTGAAAAACTAAATGCACCTTTATTAATTTTGCATCTATCTTCATTAAGTGCTGTATCTTTATAAAAGTGCATTGTCTCAACACTCCACTCTTGGAGTATCTTTTGCAAAAATGATTCTGCACTATCTGTATCATTTGAGATATAGTAATGTGTCTTTGTCTCTTTGCAATTAACAATTTTATCAACTCTGATTACTGAATGAATAAAAACACCATCCCATGGATATATACAGTTTTGATACACATATATATTTCTTTGTATGAAATCATTTGATTGTTTAATTTCCATTTGAAAACTTGAATCGATAGAAGAAGCTTCCTCTATCTCTTTAGCTAGAGACAGTAAAGTTTTTTGATTCTTTTTTACTTTTGCTATAAACTTTGAACCGCTATCAGATGCCTTTTTAAGAGTTTTTTTTGTGTGTTTAAAGCATCAAAGCCATAACTAAATGTCTCATCAAGCTCACCTATTAGTTCTTGAAATGCTGGTATCTCATTAGACTTTTTTTCTATCTCTTTATGGGCAATAATTAATTTTGTTTCTGCTAAAACTGCAGATAAAACAGATACTGCATTATCTTTAGCATTTGCACTTCCTCTTAGAACTTTACCATCTACGGCTACTACTGCATGTGCTGGTATATCTATAAAAATTCGTATCCATCTGCGGAAGGCTTTTTCTAATTCAATCTTATCAACTATTTCAAAAAAGTCATACACTCTTGATTTTCCTGGGGCTTTAAAAAATTCTACACCTAATAGTTTTTTTATCTCTTTTCGTTTACCGTTATTCTTCATCCATTGATGTATTTCAATTGGATTCTTTGCACCCATCAGAATTGCAATTACCGATAAATACATCATCATAGGTAAACTATATTGTCTCGCTTGTTCTCTTCCTTGCTCTGATATTTCCTCTTTAAAAATTTCTAATAATTTATTGCTCATTTCTGCCCCTTTTAGAGCTATAAGCAAATATTGTTCTTAGTATCGGAATGGGCTAGGTAATGCACCTTCTTAGCTCCATATATTGGTATCTCTTCAAAGATAGATTTTATCTCCTCCTTGATGGTTTCTTTATGTTCGCTGACTACAGGTATATAGTAAAGCGAACTTCTACTAATATCTAGTATCGCACACTGTTGTACTACGGATAATCTCTTTAACTCGAAATTTATCATAGCCTTTTTACTAGATAAGTCCGAGCTTCTCAGCTTTCCCCGCATCCAGTTATTCTCCACTGTTAATTGTCCTACTGTTTTTGCGTATTCATCTATTTTTTCTTGAAGTTTTTTAGTTTCATCTTTATACTCTTTTACAACTTTGGAAGGTTCCATTGCCATCTCTGCATTCTCTAAAAATAGCTTCTTCCAGTTTTTGAGATTATTGGGTGTAATACCATTATCTTTAGCTATTTCTATAAGAGTTTTTTCCTCTTTAAGAAGCTCTAAAACCAATTTTGTTTTTAGCTCTGTTGAATAAGTTGTCCGTTTTCTGCTCATCTTTCTACCCTCACTTTATTATTCTTATTTTATCGTATATGAAATAAAAACTTTTGAAATGTTGTTTGGTTTTCTTGGGGTAGTATAGTATAATGTCCCTAGAAAAACAAAGCAATTAACCAAGTATTCTTATTCCAAATGATCAATAAATATAATACAAGAAGATTAACATTCAGCGATTGGGAATAAGAAAACTTAGTTAAGTGGTCTTGACAATGGAGGAGATTATACTTATTATTTCTTCTAATTTTATCAACTCTTAAGCCTCTTTCAGCCTAAAAAAACTACTCCCACTTCCTGAAAAGTGCCAGCCTTGTTTATAGTTTTCTCTTAATTGTTTATATTCTTGGAGTGCTGGGGCAAATAAATCATTTGCTTCTTTTATATTGATAGTTTTTAATATCTCTTTTGAAGAAGTTTGTTTTAGTTCTAGTGTTTTAACTTCATCTATTGGGTTGTAAAAATCTTTTCTGTATGTTTGATATACTTTCGGTGTGCTTATCTCTATATTGGGGGTGAAAATCTCAAAACTTAACAAGTCCTCTTTAAACTCTTCTACTACTTCACCTACTCCGCTTACATTTGCACTCTCGTATCCGTAGATAAAAAAAGGAACATCTGCTCCTACCTCTATTCCTATTAGAGCTAATTCTTTTAGGCTCAAACCTAAACGAAGTACTTCATTACACATTTTAAGATATGTTGCGGCATTAGAGCTTCCACCGCCTAAACCTGCAAAGGCAGGAATATTTTTTCTTACCTTTATGCAATGTGTTTGCATCAACTTTTCTAAAGCATCAGATTTTCTTGCTTTTTGTAAGGCAAGGTAGGCTTTATAAATTGTGTTTTGCTCAGTCTCACACGAAAAATCACCTCGGATACAAAAGTCTTCTAGCCTTGGATTACTCTCTTCTTTTGGTACAAAAGAAAGTTCATCATATAAAGAATTAACTTTCATAAACCTCGAGATTATTTCATGATATAAATCCCGCTTTGCTGTGATTTTTAAAAAAATATTGACCTTTGCGTATGCCTTATAAACTTTCATCTCTTGTGTCTATTTTCCAATGAGTTTACTAAGTTCACTTAAAGTAGCTTTATCTACACTTTTTGAGGCTGCTATATTTGAGTCTTTTATATCTTTTAAGAGTTCCGTTCTCAAAATAGAAATATCTTTAGGAGCATCAATACCAATTTTTACAATACCCTTATCTATGGAGATAATTTTGATTGTTATATCATCGCCAATTACTATTGATTCATTTAGTTTACGTGCTAAGACTAACATGTATATATCCTTCCTAATTCATAAGTTACTATATCATCCTTTATATTTATAATAGAGATATTATCCCCATTATCTAGCCAATAATATCCATTTTGTTTTATCTCTAAATCTTCTATAGCAAGAATTCTTCCATATGTTATGTTATCGCTCTCACCTGTATAATTATTTATCGGGATATTAAGTGATTTTTTTATATCAAGATTCTTTTCATTTTCATAAACAAATTTACCCTCGTTTAATCTCTCTAAAGCACTTAAACTTCCATTTTTCACGCCTAATCTACTTGCAATTATTTTTCCAAGAGAGCGGATGTAAGTTCCCTCTGATACAGTTGTTTCAAATGTTACAAAGGGGTGTCTATAGTGAATTAATTTTGATTCGTATATTCTAGAGTTTATTTTATTTAACTCCACTTTTTTACCAGCTCTTGCTAGATCATAAGCTCTTTGTCCATTGATTCGTTTTGCTGAAAAAATAGGAGGCTCATATTCAAGAGAACCTTCTAATGATTTTACAATACGCTGTATCTCTTCATCACTCAAGGCTTTAATATTTTCAACCTTATCTATCATCTCCGTATCTAAACTATGAGAATGTGCGCCTAACCAAAGTGTAGCTCTATATCTTTTAGGTGTTTTATCTAAAAAACGGAAAAGTTTTGTATGTGAACCCATACCGATAATTAAGACACCTTTAGCAAAGGGATCAAGTGTTCCTGTAAAACCTGCTTTTTTATTTTTATATTTTCTTTTTAATTGTGATAAAAAAAAATTTGAGCTTATTCCTGATGGTTTGTATGCAACGAAAAGTTTATTCATCTAAAGTCTTTCTATAAAAGAAGCTAAAATATCTTTATGATTACCTGCAAAGTTTATGCTAAGTTTAAACTCACGTCCCGACTTACTCACACCTGATACACGACCAGTTCCAAAAAATTTATGACGGACTAAGTCCCCTTTTTTAAAAGCTGTATTTTTTTCAACTATAAGTGAACCTGCACAAAGTCCAGCTTCATTAAAAAATCTACTTTTTTGAAGATCGCTTCTTCGACCCTTATAAAAACGGCTTGAAGTATGACAAAGAGTCAATGTCTCTTTTGCTCTAGTAAATGCAACATAGCCTAAACGACGCTCCTCTTCTAAATCACTCCCTTCACCAACAAGAGGTAAAAATCCTTCTTCTAGCCCAATGATAAATACATGATCAAATTCTAAACCCTTTGAAGCATGGATACTCATCATATAAACGCTATCCCCCTCTACTTGATCTTGTTCACTTTGAAGTGTGAGTTCATTTAAAAACTCATCAAGACCTGATTCTGGTTTATTTTGTACAAAATCACGAAATAAAGCATAAAATTCATCCATATTGAGAATCCTATCTTTTTCATCTTGCATACCCTTGTAAATATCTTTAAGATGAAAAGTTTCTTCGAGCATATCTATAAATTTGTATGTCGATTCTTGTGCAAGCTGAGAAATCATCTCTAAGTCTTTAATAAAATGTTTTAAAGTTTTAGCATTTTTCTGTCTAACAAGCCCTTCAAGTTCAGCCAATGAGGCTTTTTTAATAAACTCATATATAGATAAGTCATTTGAAATAGACGCTAGTTCAATCTTATCTATACTCGCTTTACCAAGCCCTCTTTTTGGCTTATTCACAATGCGTTTAAAAGAAAAATCATCATGAAAATTTGTTATAACCCTAAGATAAGAGATTAAATCTTTAATCTCCGCTCTATCATAAAAACGTAAGCCACCAACAAGTTTATAGGCTATTGCTGAACGATTTAGCCCCTCTTCAATCGAACGTGAAAGTACATTTACCCGATATAAGATAACAACATCATTAGCAGATATACCAGAATCTAAAAGTTTTTTAATATTCATCGCTATTTTTCTTGCTTCTTCACTTTCATCATAAGAATTTAAAATACTAACATCTTCCCCATTTCCACGAGTTGCAATGAGTTTTTTCCCTAAACGTGAGCGATTATGCTCTATCAAAGCATTTGCAACTTTTAAGATAGGTTTACGAGAACGATAATTTTTTTCTAGTTTAAATACTTTTGTACCTTTAAAATCTTGATCAAACTCTATAATATTACGAATATGAGCTCCACGCCAACCATAAATACTTTGATCATCATCTCCAACAACACAGAGATTATTGTGAGAAGAGCAAAGCTTTTGAATAAGTTTTAATTGTAACTCGTTTGTATCTTGGTATTCGTCTACCATGATATACTGGTATTTTTGACTCGTCGTCTGGGCTAATTCTGGGTTTTGTTCTAAGAGTTTGTATGTGAGCGCGATTAAATCATCAAAATCTACAAGGTTATTCTCATTTAAGTACTTTTCATACTCTGCATAAACTTTAGCAATTTTTTGATAGTTAAAAAGCTCCGCTTGTTTATATGCCTCATCAGGAGAGATTAAAGAATTTTTATATCTTGAAATTTCACTTGCTATTAAGGGTGTTGAGAGTTCTGAATTGATTTTTTTAATGATTCTTTTTTTATCATCTGTATCTATAACTACAAAGTTATTTTTACGATTAAGAAAATGAATGTTAAACTTTAAAAATAAGAGTCCAAATTTATGAAAAGTGCATAAAAGTGGGGGATAACTAATATTTTTTATCATCTCTAAGGATCGCTCACGCATCTCTTTTGCTGCTTTATTTGTGAAGGTAAGTGTGAGGGTATTTGATGCAGGAATTCCAAGCTCTTCTATGAGGTAAGCTAGGCGAGAGATAATAGTAGTCGTTTTTCCACTTCCAGCTCCAGCTAAAATAAGAACAGGTCCCTCCGTTTGTTTAACAGCATTTGATTGAGATTCATTGAGATTGTTAAATATTTTATTCATTTCATACTACTTTATTATGTTAATTACTTATATTATAACAAAGATTATGTAAATTATTACAAAACTATTGCTTTAATTATTAATCTGAGTTATAATTCCACTTATCAACTATACTTATAGGAATTATTATGTTAAAAGATTTTGCAAAATTACAAACTTTTTTGATGGTTATAAAAGAGAAAAGTTTCTCCAAAGCATCAGCTAAGTTAGGTATATCGCAGCCCGCAGTAACGCAACAGATAAAGTTTATTGAAGATTATTTAGATACTAAAATAGTAGAAAGAAAAAAAAATGGTATTCTTTTAACAAAAGAGGGAGAAGATTTATTTAGAATCGCACAAAAATTAGATAAAGCAATTGTTAATAGTGAAAAAGAACTTTTAAAAATTATAAATAAAGATTTTACGTTCGTTATGGGAGCCTCTACTACTATAGGTAATTACATACTCCCTAGCTATTTAGGTGATATTAAAAAGAAGATAGATAATGAAGTATTTTTAAATGTTGAATTATCAAGTGAGATTATAAATCAACTTGAAGATAAAAAAATAGATATTGCTCTTATTGAATCTCCAATTTTTAAGGAAAATATTGTTTACAGAGAATGGGTTGATGATGAGTTAGTTATTTTTTCTAATCAACAACTTCCAAAACAACTCAAACATGATGACCTTATGTCTTATGATTGGATTTGTAGAGAAGAAAGTTCACATACAAGAATGTTAACATCTGATGCCTTTGATGAAGTGAATGTACCTTGTGATAACTTTTGTGTGATGGGTGTATTATCCAGTCCTACTGCTATTAAATCAACTATTTTACATTCCGATCCACGAGCAAAAAAGCCTTTGGCTTCTGTAATGTCACGCCATGTTATTAGAGATGAGATTAAAGATGGAAAACTTTATGAAGCAAGAATTAAGGATCATAAAATAGGGCGAAAGTTTTATATCGCTTATTTAAAAGAAAGAAAGCATGATGCATTTATTGAAAATGTTGTAAATTATTTACTTACTATTTCTAAAGTATAAAGAAATTTTCTTTATGCTTTTACTTTAAAAACTTAGAATTCTCTGGATTATTTAAAAATGAAGCCATAGAATTTTCAACACCACCTTTATCTATCTCTTTTTTACTCACACTCTCTTTTTCATAATTTGCTAAATTTATTAAAATAGGAGTCTCATCTACAATAATTTGCATAATGCTAAGAAGTGGTACTGTTACTAAACTACCAAAATCATCTCCTCCAAAACCAGCTTCAAAGATAAGATATTCATCTTCTAGTCTTGCTGTTTCAAAAGTGTAGCCAGCTAGAAAAAAAAGAGTTAGAGAACGAAATTGAGAGTTTATCTCATCTGGAAGTTGAGGCTTAAAACTCACATCTTCTATTTTACACAAAATACCAAAATTTTGTTCTTTTTCAAAAAGATGAATAAGCGTATTTTTTATATTTTTTTGCATTAAATTTGCAAAATTTGTATCGTTAATTAGACTCTTTAGCACATTGTATCCTTAGATTTTATAACTTATATTTTTTATTATATCAAAATCTACCATTGCATTAAGTAAAGCAAATTGAGAAAAATTATCTAATTGCTCTAAATTAATATTTTTTTTTATAATTTTTTTTTCCTCTAATAATCGTTCTCTTGTTGTACCTTCAAGAAGTGGATATTTGGGTGTATACCAAATACCATCTTGAAATAAGGCTATATTTGCTATGGAAGTGTCAGTCAGAAGAGAGTTTTTTACTATTAAAATATCATCGCAAGTATCTCTTTTTTCATAGAGTTTATCAAGTGCATCACGATTTAAATATTTTTTACCATAATTTATATCATTAAAAATTACTTTAAGAGAGCTAATCTTTTTTTTTGTATATTTATGAAAAGTGACTTGTATATCCTGTTGTTTTTTTGCACTATATATTAATCTACATCTATATAAACCCTCTTTAGGAGCGTTTATAAATGTTGCTAAATCATGATAAAAAGTGATTCCAAAAGAGTTTAAAACACTTTGGTATCGAGCTTGATGCCAAGAAAGATTATAAATTACGCCATCAAGAACCTTAATTGTTTCAAGAAATTTATTCTGAGTCAAAAAGTGTTGTGCTTAAATATCTCTCACCGGTATCACAAAGAATTGTTAAAAGTGTTTTTCCTTGAAATTCAGGTCGTGATGCTACTTGCATCGTTGCCCAGACATTTGCACCAGATGAAATACCAACAATTAAACCCTCTTTTTTTGCTAACATTCTTGCCGTCGCAAAAGCATCTTCATTGCTCACTTTAATCACTTCACTATAGACTTTAGTATTTAAAATAGCAGGAACAAAACCAGCTCCTATTCCTTGAATTTTGTGAGGACTTGGTGTTTCACCTGAGAGAATAGCAGAATCCATAGGCTCAACAGCAATGATACGAATATTTGCAATATGCTCTTTTAAAACTTTAGATGTACCCGTAATCGTCCCACCAGTTCCAACTGCTACGATGAATGCATCAAGCTTTTTATCTGTGTCTTGCAAAATTTCTAAAGCTGTTGTAAGTGTATGTATCTCTGGATTTGATGGATTTTCAAACTGCTGTAATATTACACTATCATGTGTTAAAGCCTGAAGTTCTTGAGCTTTTGATATAGCACCTGACATCCCTTTTGCAGCTGGAGTTAAAACAAGCTCTGCACCTAAAGCTTTTAAAAGGTTTCGTCTTTCTATGCTCATAGAATCAGGCATCGTTAAAACAAGCTTCAAATTTTGTGCAGCACAAATAGAGGCAAGTGCTATACCAGTATTTCCACTTGTGGGTTCGATAATAGTTGTATCTTTTGTAATCTTTCCTGATTCCATTGCACGACGAACCATATTGAAACCTATTCTATCTTTTACTGAACTTGTTGGATTCATAAACTCACATTTTCCTAAAATTGTAGCCCCTGTAAGCTCTGAGGGGGTATTTAATCTCACTAAGGGAGTATTTCCAATTAATTCGGTAATATTTTTTGCTATTTTCATCTCATATCCTATTGTTGTTATCATATTATAGTCAATTTTTAACAATCTACTTTATAAGTACTTTAACTACTCTAAATAATAAAAATCAAATCTTTGTCCATCTCTAACACAGCTAAGTAATAGAACATAAATAACTTTAGATTCAATGCGAACTTGACTTGGTGATACTATATATTGTTAAGTCGTATAGAATTATAGCTTTCTATAAGCTTATATTTTAGAAAAAGATTTATTTACATCTGCAATAAAATTCACTGTAAACATATCTGTTAAGGGTTCTTCATCATAATGATACTCAACAAAATCAAAAAAATCATCTACCGTAATTTCACACTCACTCATTTTATTAATAGCTTGTGTGTAATTTTCACTAAAAAAAAGACTAGCTATCTCTTCTCCTTGACAAGCATACTCTCCATGATTAATCTCTTTAAAAGAATTTTGCTCAAATAATAAAATTTCTAATTTATCAATCTTAGCACCTTCTTCTGCTGATGCAGACCCAGTTTTTAAAATACTCATAACTAAGTCTTGCATCTGTGCTAATATTTTTGCTTGTTCACTCATCTTATTTTCCTTATTTTCTTAATCATCATCTTCTACAGCATATTTACCAATTTCAAGCCTTTGCATAAATTGTTCTGCGAGTATTTCACTCTTTCTATAAAATTTATCAGAAATTTCTGGAATGAAGTACTTACGAATATGCTCATTAAAAAGTTTTAGCCATCTTTGAAAAGTCTCAGGATGGAGTTCGCCTAAAAAAGCATGAGGACTAAAGGGATCACCCATATAACCAGGCTCACCTGTTACTATCATAAGCCAAAAACTATCTAATGTTCTATAATGTTCATACCATTTATCATTTTTCAGATCAGCGCCTAAGGCTTTAACAAAGTAAGGACCTACAAGATCATCTTTAACAATCATCGCATAAAATTCACGCACCATTCGTTCTACTGTACCTCTATCTACTTCATGTGAAAGCATTGTCTCTCCTCTTATTAATTAATTTTGAATTATAGCAAAATTATAACAATAATACTATTTAAGTATAGTATTATAGTTAGTTTATTCATTAAATTTGACTTCATAACAGCTAGATTTTCTATTCTTTGTATTAGTGCAAACAGCATACTCCACCCATATTCAAAGTATTATATAGTTAGTCTTATTTCTTTATCTTCATTTACATAAATCAGTATTTTATAAAATATCTTTACATAGTAAATTAAGGAAAAACAAAAGTTAATTTAAGTAAAATCCACTCTGAAAACATAAAATGTAGCTGATAAAAATTCTCTAATGAACACTATAATACTTGTTCTTAGGGTTTTTTATCTATAATTTTTAGAATGCTACATCCTAAAACTATTAGATTTGAAAATTAATCGTTTTAATCAAATCTGATACTATGTTTAAGTCACTATAGGAGTAAATAATGTATTATGTAGCAAAAGTAGATTCTAACATGTGTGCTGAGTATAAGTGTAACACTTGTACATTGTATTGTCCAGAAGCAAATACGCTTATGTTCGATAAGGCTGGAAATACATCTTGGGTAGATATTGATAGATGTAAAGGTTGTGCACTTTGTGTGTATGTATGTACAGACATGCTCAATAGAGACTGTATTACAATGGAAATGCCTAATGTTGGCGAAGGGTAAATCTTAAAAGATTTATTTTAAAATTATTGTAAAAAAAAATTATAGGAGAACTTATGGCAAACCAAGGTCCTGCGTATTATTCACCGTATCCTACGGCTGTTTATGAGGGTGTAATTACACCACCAGAGGGAAAAGCACTTTTATTAGAAGATGTGGTTGATGAAGAGATTGCAATGAGAGAAATTGCGAGAGTTATGTTGACAAGCGAAAATGCAACTATTTTTCCTGGTCCACAAGTATTATATGCTTACAATGAAGAAGCAAAGAAAAAAGCTAAACTTATTAAAGAGATGGCTGAAGTTCTTAATTGTAAGATGATTCCAATGTACGATTATAGACCAAAGTATCCAAAAATTGATGCTGAAGTTGAAATCAATCCAAATCATCCAAACTTAACAATTTGGCATAACAACATCAAAGCAGCAATATTTATCGGTGTTCATTGTCATTATGCAAATGTTGCTTTAAAAATCGTAAGAGCTGAAACAGATTGTTATACAGTTGCGATTTGTGGTTTATCTGGGCATGAAGATGCAATGGCTACATTAAGAGACCAACACTCTTCAGAGCTTGAGAAATTTATCAAGATTGCTAGAGAAGTAAAATCAGAACTAAAATTATAGGAAAAGGAGAAACAAATGAGTAAACGCAGTGATATGACAGCAACAAAAAATTGGTCTGGGCAGACTATGGTTACAGCAGACCATATGCTTTTCGAAGCTCCTAGAACTAAACATTTTATGACTGGTTCTGAAGTTTTAAAAGAAGCGGTAAAAAGATGTACAGTAGATGCATCTGTATCCTACCCAATTACACCACAATCAGAAGCAGCGCACCTTATCGGTGAGCTATGGGCTGAGGGTTATGTAGGTATGTACTTTAGAGGTGAAAATGAGTTTGGTGTAATGTCTGAGGTTGCAGGTTGTGCAATGTCAGGTTCAAGAACGATTACTACTACTTCAGGACCAGGTACACTAAGAGCAATGGAAAACTTTCCTCAATGGTCTGGTACAAGAATCCCTTGTCAACTTATTTTAATGGCTCGTGGTATTAATTCACCACTAACAATTCAACCTGATAATCTTGAAGTAACATTCATGTTAGAAACTGGTTGTATGATTTGGTACGCTGAAAATGTACAAGAACTATTTGATATGACTATTGCAGCATTTATCGTAGCTGAAAAGCCTGATGTGCATGTGCCTATCGTTACAGTTGTTGATGGTTTCTTTGTATCTCATACTAGAGAGTCAGTTATGCTTCCAAATGATGACATAGCACTTCTTCCTTACGAGCCTTACAAGTCTCCATTACCTCCGATTGATTCAGAAACACCTCCAGGGCGTTTTTTAAGAGATCCATTTGTAATGAAGTCTAATTATATTTCTTATGCTACACATGCTTCTTGGCAGTGGGAAGTAAGATCAGCAGTAGAGAGATCACGCCCTTATGCAGAGCATTACTTAAAAGGTCTTCTCCATGAAAGTGGTGATTTAGATGCTGAAATCGCATTCATCACTTGTGGTACTGCTTCTCATCAAGCCAAAGAAGGACAAAGAGAACTTGCAAAACTTGGGATTAAATCTAAAGTTATTAAACTTAGAACTATTAGACCATTCCCAACAAAAGAACTTGTAAAATCTTTAGAAGGTGTTAAGCATGCTTGGGTACCTGAGTTTAATGTTGTTGGTTGGTTAGAAAAAGAAGTTAAAACTGCACTTTATGGAAAATCTGATACAAACATTATTGGTGGACCTAGAGTTGCCGGTGGTATGAGTTTACCAGCAGAAGCAATTATCCAAGAAGTAATGGAAGTGCTTAACCCAGGAAAAGGAGCATAAGATGGCAATTGATATTTATAAAATTAACCCTGAATTTAGAGACATTATGCCTCAAGAGATCATTGATCTCGAAGAGAATGCTACATGGGCTGAAAAAATGGACAAACCAAGAGGTATTAAAGAACTTCCAGAGACAAAAGAGTTACTTGAAGAACACTCTTTATGTGCTGGTTGTCCAGAGGCTGCTGCATTAAGATATGTTCTTGCAGCACTTCCTAAACCTGAAGATACTATCATTGTTAATTCAACTGGTTGTACCTCTTTAATGTTTCCACACATCGCACTTCACACTGTGCATTCACTTTTTGGTAACCAAAATGCAGTTGCATCAGGTATCAAAAGATCATTAACATGGAGATTTGAAGATAAAATCAAAGATGTTGTTGTTTTAGCGGGTGATGGTGCTACTGTTGATATTGGTCTTGACTATACACTTCAATCTTTCTTTAGACAAGAAAGAATCACAACTATCTGTTTTGATAATGAAGTATATGCAAATACTGGTGGTCAAGAATCAGGATCAACTCCAAAAGGTCAAGTTTTTAAAATGGCACCAACTGGTAAAAAATTTGAAAAAGTAAAAATGTGGGAACTTGCTACGACATCTGGTTGTCATTATGTTATGAATATGACAGCTTCTGCTCCTAAGGCTGTTGCAAAAGCAGTTAGAGAAGCAATTTTAGTTGCTAGAGATATTGGACCAACATTCCTTAACATTTATACACCTTGTATCCTTGAAATTGGACTAAGTGCTAATGAAGGACTTGGAGAGATGAAAGATCAAGATAAAGATAGATTTGCTTCTTATAAATTCGTTTCACCAGAAGCAGAATCGCACTTGAAAAAATGTAAAGAAGAAGGACTTTTATAATGGCTAAAGATTCAATAAAAATAAGAATGCCAGGACTTGGTGGACAAGGTGCCGTTACTGCAGCTCATATTGCTGCAACAGCAGCTGATACTGTAGGTTATTTTGCTGTATCTAATCCATTTTTTGGTGCAGAAAAGCGTATGGCTCCATCAGAGTCTTATGCAAGAATTGGTACTGTGCCAATTTATGATAGAGGGGAAGTTATTTATCCTGATATTGTTATGATTTTTCACCCACAAGTTATTACTATGGGTAAATCATATACTATGCCTTTTTATGCTGGTATCAAGGAAAATGGTCTTGTTATTATTAATAGTGACAGAGATCTTTTAACTGATGTTGATAAAAAGATTTTAGATGATTTAAATGTTAAAGTTTTAACTAGAGACTTTACTCAATTTGCTATCGATGAAGCGGGTACAGAGCTTGCAACAAATATGGCAATGTTAGGTGCATTATTTGGTGCTTTAGGTACTATTAGTAAAGATGCTATTGAAGAAGGAATCAAAGATAGATTCCTTAAAAAATATACAGCTTCTGGTGGTACTGCTACACTGGATTCAGTTATTGAGAAAAAATTCAAAAAGAAAAAAGAACTTATTGAAAAAAATCTCTCTACTGCATCTGCTGCTTATAACTTAACTGCTGCTTGGGCTAAAGAAGTAGGACTAGATCAAATCTTAGAACCTTCTAAGAACAATAACGGTAACATATAATCTTAATAACTGTGCCTTTGGCATGGTTGTTACTATCCCACTCTTTTTAAGACTCACAAACTTTTTTCATAAACCCTTTTACAAGATATAAAGGTCTAACAAGAGATTATTAAATAAGTTTATAAGTAAGGAATACAAATGATACAATCATTTATAATTACAGGATTTTTAGGCGTTGGTAAAACAACTATGCTAGTAAACACCGTTAAAAAACATTTTGGCGATAAAAAAGTTGCTATTGTTGTTAATGAATTTGGCGACATTGGAATTGATGGGAATATCCTTAGTAATGTATATAGCGAAGTTTTAGAAATATCTGAGGGCTGTATATGTTGTCAATTAGCAGAAGAGTTTGAAAGCGGTATCATCGAAATAATAAATAAATATAACCCTGAGATAATTTTTGTAGAAACTTCAGGTGCGTCTGAGCCTTTTCCTATATTTTTATCTTTGCAAAACCTTGGGGTTTCCGTTGAGGGTGTTATATGTGTTGTTGATTCTAAAAATATCTCTTCATATAAAGAAAATTCTACTGCTAAATATCAAATTGGTGGTTCAAATATTATTGTCTTAAACAAGACCGATTTAGTTACAAATACTGAACTAGAAGTAGTAAAAAAAGATATTATAAAGATTAAAGAAGAGTATGATATTAAAAATACTCTTACAGGAAAAAAAGTATTTAATAGTTATGTTATTAAGTATACAGAACAAGGTTTACTAAGTAAGGAATTATTTGAGGGTATTTACAAAATTGATGAAATAGTTGGATTAGCAAAAGATTATAAACATCTCGATCATACATCTAAAGACTCAATTACTCAAAAGGTGGTTTACCTTAAAGAAGATATTGAGTTTAAAAATCTCGATGAAGTCCTTAAAACACTTCCAAAAAATATTTATAGGGTAAAGGGTATCGTAAAAGTAAAAGATGTCGCTAGACCTATTGTTATTAACTACTCATTTGGTAATATTTCGTTTGAGGAATTAGACGAGTATACGGAATCATCCATTATAATATTTATTGGAGAATCCATACATAATGACGTAGAACAATTACTTAAAAAATTCGATTTTTTATACCTCAAGACAAAATGGACAAGTAAAAAATAGTCTGGCTTATCATTAAATTCTATTCACTGAGTTATTACAACTAAAGCTAAGTATTTTCCATTAAAGAATTTTTATATATGTATAAGTTATATATATTATTATTTTTAATAAAGAAATGTTTTTTATTGTGATTAATAATAATAAAAATCTGTTACTTTTCTACCTTTTAGTAAAAAAAATAAATAAAAAATAAATAAAAAATCATCACATTTTTATCTTAAAAAAAATGCTATTGAAATGATTAAATCCCTATAAATAGGGGGTTTAAAAAATTATCACATTAACGTGATGTATTTATTATATTCATTCATAATTTAAACTTATTATCAATAAAAGTTAATAAGATTAAATATATTATTAACTTTTATATATAAGTTTAATTTAATATTATAGACTGTAATATTTTTCCAGTACGAAAATCTTATCTGATTTTTGAAACACAATTCAAGGGGAAAAAATGAATATGAATAGAAGAAATGCTTTAAAAGTAGGAGCAGTTAGTGCAGCTGCAGTTGCAGCAACAACTTTAACAGGTTGTACTGGAGGAGAAACTGGTACAGCAGCAGTAGCAGCTGGAAATACAGGTAAAGTACTTGGAAAACATAAAGTAGTTATTATCGGTGGTGGTTTTGGTGGTCTAACAGTTGCTAGTAACCTTAAAAAAATGGATAAAAATTTCGATGTAGCAGTTATCGAAAAAAATGATACTTTTATGGCTTGTCCCGTTTCTAATACTTACTTAGGTAAATTAGAAGGTATGGATTTAGGTAAATTCATATTTGATTATGCACAACCAGTAGAAAAACATGGTTATTCTATGCTTAAATCAGAAGTAATTGCAATTGATCGTGTTGCTAAAACAGTTACAACTGCAGCTGGTATAGTACAGTATGAGATTTTAGTTTTATCTCCAGGTATTGCTTATAACTATACTGGTCAATTTCCTACTTGGTCAAAATCACACGCTGCTGCGGTTCAAAGAGCGTGTCCACCTGCAATGATTCCTGGTTCTGAGCATGTTGCATTAGAGCGTCAACTTATGAATATGGATGATGGTGATGTTATTATCGCTGCTCCATCTGGAAAATTCCGTTGTCCTCCAGCTCCTTATGAAAGAGCTGCAATGATTGCGTCATATATGAAAAAAGAAGATATTAATGGTAAAGTGATTGTTCTTGTTCCAGGTGCAAAATTTGCTAAAATGGGTGCATTTAAAGAATCTGCAAAAGATTTATTTCCTGATAGAATAGTTTATATCCATCACGCTTCTGTTTCTGATGTTGATTTAGATGCTAAAGTACTTCACTTTAATCAAAAAGTACCAACTGGTAAAAAAGATGAAGATGGCGATATGATTATGAAAACTGTGAAAAAATCTCACAAGTATCAAGTTTGTAATTTAATCGTTAATCATAAATCATCTCCAGTGGTTCAAATGGCTGGACTTAGCACTACTGCTGATGCATTCAAAAAAGTTAAAATGGCTGGTTGTACATTCCAAACTGAGACTGATAAAGATATATATGCAGTTGGTGATATTGTTGGTCACGCTATCCCACCATCAGGTCAAACTGCTGTATGGGCTGGTATACAATGTGCAAAAGAAATTGCTCACCGTCTACATGGTAAATCATATACTCTTCCTGTTAAAGCTAAAGCTGTTAAAGCTGGAAATGTTTGTTTCTCAATGGTTGGGGATGCACCAGAAGAAGGAATTATGGTTACTCATGACTTTAGCTGGACTGGTAAAGTTATTAAGGGGAAAGGTCATGTTCCTAAGGCTGCTAGTGGTAAATACCGCTCTAGACAAACTGCAAAAGCTCTTCGTGATTGGTACCGTGGTATTATGAGTGATCTTTTCGCTTAATCAGTAATTTTTACAAAAACTTCAAGGAGGCTTAACTGCCTTCTTTACTTCAATAATACCTCTAAATAACAATAATTTACTGATTAAAATTGTTATCTACAATTAAAAAAACTTATAAAGGGATAGATATGCAAAGAAGAAATTTTTTAAAAGTTGTAGGTGCTACAGGAGCTATGATAGCTGTTTCACCATCAACAATTACGGGCGAACTTCGTGCTAATGATGGGGCTATGTTTCAAGCATTTGAAAAAGTCCAATTAGTTGATGCCGCGGGGGCACCGATTAAAGCTAGTTCATTAAAAAAGGAAGTAAACTATGTATTTAATTATCCATTTGCTTCTACACCTGCTATTTTACTAGATTTACCAGATGCGACTAGTAGAGATGTTGAACTAACAGCAGCATGTGGTGATAAATATCTTTGGAAAGGTGGAGTTGGTTCTAAAAAAACAATCGTTGCTTATAGTGCTATTTGTGCACACCAAATGGCTCACCCAACCCCAGATGATAGTTTCTTACAATACTGTAAAAAAGGTCAAGCTACTATGTCTTATGATGGTTCTGGTGAGCTTAAAGGAGTAGGTGGTGTTATGGTATGTTCCTCTCACCTAGCTGCTTATGATGTAACAAGAGGATGTAAAAACCTCAATGAAACAGCTCCTGAACCTTTAGCTTCAATCATTATAGAAGTTGAAGCAGATGATACTATCTGGGCATCAGCTGTTCTAGGTGGAGATAAATTTCACGCATACTTTAAGGCTTTTAAACCAGAATTGAAAAAATACTATGGTGGAAAAAGAAAAGGGAAGAAAAAAGTTTCTGGAAATGTAAAAATGTTAGCTCTTAATGAGTATACTAAAGAAATAATTCAATACTAAGGACTCAATATGAAAAAAATACTAGTAGTATTACTATCAATAGTGTTAAGTGCATCTCTTTTTGCCGCAGAATCTACAAAAGCTGAGAAAAAACTTGCTTCAGATATGAGAGTTATGCTTGACGCTATTGTTGATATGCAAAAAGCAGGTTTTTATGATGATGCAAGAGTTATCAAAAAAGCAACAGCTAGACTCATTGATAGCTTAGACTCTTTAATAGCTACTGATGCTAAGAACTATCTTCCTAAAGAGCAAAAGCACGCAGCAAAATTTGCTACAAAAAGAGAAAAGATGATCAGAATGTATGCTGATGATTTACTCATCTCTTTGGAAGCTAAAGAATATGATGATGTTATTGAAGATTATAACCAAATCATTAAACAGTGTTACTCTTGTCACTCACGTATCAGAAAAAGAAGGTAGTTTAGATAATACACTATTCTCTTATTCTAGCCATGCTCCTTTGGGGTGGTGGCTGGACTGCATTAAAAATACTCACTCTTGATTTACCCATGGATGTTATTATCTTTTGGAGATTTTTTATTATGAGTTTTAGTTTTTTACCAATTTTATACTTTTTTAAAATACCTTTTCAAATTAATAAATCTAGCATTAAATTTGTTCTAAGTAGTTCCATCCTCAATATTGCTTTTATGATTTCATCATTTTTAGGTATAAAATATGGTTATGCTGGTTCTGGGAGTGTAATTATCACAACATTTTCTCCAGTAATGACATTTATTTTAGTGGCTATTTTATTCAAAAATAATCTTAGTAAAGGGCAGTATATTGGCTTATTTATAGGCTTAATAGGTGGTGGAGTAATGCTTCAACTTAATGATATATCCCTGTTTCTCAATGGCTCAAATACTTACTTTTTATTATGTGCTGTTATATGGTCAGGAGTAACTATACTTTCTCAACATTCACAAAAGTACATCCATCCAATTCATTATAGTTTTTTAATCTCTCTTATAGCTACAATAGCTAGTTTTATATATGCCTTTAATTCTGATTTACTAAGTGTCTTCACTCAAGGTATAAAATTTTGGATTGCTATGATATATCTTGGAGTATTTGGTCAGACAATTGCTACGACTATATTTTTTATAGCAAGTGGAAAACTAGGCAGTCAAAAAACAAGTTCTTATATGTTTTTAGTACCATTATTTGCCTTACTAAGTGCAAAAATAATCCTTGATGAACCGATAGAGTTTCACATTATCCTTGGTGGTCTCATTAGTATTTTTGCTGTTTATTTTATAAATAAAACAAAAATGAATTCACTGTAAATTAATATATTTGTAATATTATTTATTGTAATATTTATCTAATAATTATATATATTAGGATGACTCATGAAAAATATTTTAATCTTAGGCGGAGGCTTTGCGGGTGTTGAAGCTGCTATATATCTTAAAAAGAAAAAATTTAATGTTACTTTAGTAAGTGATAGGGATTATTTTTTCATATATCCAACTTCCATTTGGATACCAACAAGAGATAGCGAATTTGAAGATGTGTGTATTGACTTAAAAGAACTTCAACTTGCTCATGGATTTAGTCTAAAAATTGATGCAGTAAAAAATTTATCTGTTAAAAACTCTACTGTGACACTAGAAAGTGGTGCTGTACTTAGTGATTATGATTACTTAATCATTGCTATGGGTGCATCAAAAATGAAACCAAAAGGGGTAGCTAATACTCTTTCAATCTGTGGATCACCCGAACAATCTCTTAAAATAAGAGATAAAATAGATGCTCTTATAGAAAAAGGAAGTGGTAAAATTTGTTTTGGCTTTGGTGCTAATCCAAATGATACCTCAGCAGTAAGGGGAGGACCTAGTTTTGAACTTATGTTTAATCTTCATAACCTTTTAAAGAAAAAAGGTATCCGTGAAAATTATGAATTAACTTTTTTTGCACCGATGGCTGAACCAGGAAAAAGAATGGGACCTCAAGCATTAACTATGATGGGAAATCTTTTTAAAAAGCTTGATATTAAAACGCACTTTGGAAAAAAAATAGATAGATTTTTAAAATCAAGCATTGTTTTTGAAGATGGAACTCGTCTTGAATCTGATTTTACTATGTTTATTCCAGCTGGGGATGGACATAGTGTACTTAAAAAGTCAGGTTTACCAATGAATGCAGCAGGATTTATTAAAACTGATGATTTTTCGCAGGTTCTTTTTCATGATGAAGAGGGAAAAATAGATGAGAATATGCCAGATAATATTTACGCAATTGGTGATATAGCATCACTTGAGGGTTATCAATGGAGAGCGAAACAAGGTCATATCGCCGAAGTTATGGCAAGAAATGTAGCTCATAACATCTATGAAAGAGAAAGAGGTACAAGAGACTTTAAAGGTTATAATGAACACTTAAATATCCTTTGTGTGATGGATAGTGGAGATGGGGCTGCGATGATTTATAGAGATGAAAAAAGAGCCTTTATGATACCTATGCCTTTTATCGGTCACTGGCTTAAAAAAGGCTGGGGAGTTTACTGTAGGTACTCAAAACTAGGTCGCATACCTCGAATACCAGGGATGTAGCTTTAAGGCTTTTAGCTTAGGCTATTAGCCATGTTTTTAACTATTTTCTTTTCTTTTCTCTTTGCTTTCATTTTTCTCTTTGCTAACTCTCTCATATCAACAGTAGCATCACTCTCATCAACTATTTCAACACCTAAAATTGTCTCAACACAATCTTCTAAAGTTATAATCCCATCTGTTTGATCATAATTATCTTTTACTAAAAACATATGTTCTTTTTTTGCAATGAACATATCTAATGCCTTAGAGACTGGAATATTTTCATTTAAAGAAAATATATCTTTTTTAATACTACCAACACTCACATTTCCATCTCTTAAGGCTTGTTGAAAAATTCTTTTAGTAAGGACTATTCCTGTAACATCTTCTATAGAGCCTTTATAAATAGGAATACGAGAAAACTTAAAAATATCTGGCTCAGAATCTATAACTTCTTGGATACTCATACTCTCATCTAAGGCAAAAACTACAGACCTAGGTGTAAGCACTTCACTCACTTTAATATTGTCTAAATTTAAAATATTTTCTATTACATCTGATTCTTTCTCATCAATGACACCCTCATCTTCACTCAAAAGCATAGACTCTAAAAGTTCCTCTTTTGTTAAAGAATTTGCGTCATCTTTACCTTTTGAAATACGGTTAGTAATAAATAAGGTTAGAAGAATTATTGGATATGTTAGCCAAATCAAAAATCTAATAAAATGAGTTGCTGCTGGAGCTAAATTTTTCCAGTAAATTGCACCAATTGTTTTTGGGATAATCTCTGAAAGAAATAAAATAGCAAAGGTTAAAATAATTGAAACATATACAACCGCATCATTACCAAAAATTATACTAGCTTGCGCACCAACAGCTGCTGCACCTAAAGTATTTGCAATAGTATTTAAAATAAGTATTGATGCTATTGATTTGTTGATATTCTCTTTATGAAGACGCAATAATTTTCCGACTATAGGTCTCTCCTTTTCTAAAACTGCAACATATGATATATTGACTGACAAAAGTACTGACTCTAATACAGAGCATATAAAGGATACTCCAACTGAGAGTACAAAAAATAGTATTAATAAATCCAAGTTTTTATCTTTTCCTTTTCAAAATATTTATAATAAAATCCAAGTTGCAAGTCCTAGAAAACTTAAAAACCCTACAACATCTGTAATAGTGGTTAAAATTACTGTGCTTCCAATGGCTGGATCAACATCTAATTTTTTTAAAAATAGTGGTATCCCTGCCCCAAAAAAACCTGCAATCAAAAGGTTTATGAGCATACTTAAAGCGATTACTACTCCAAGTAATTCTATATCAAACCAAAAGTAAGCTATTATTCCCATAATTATAGCAAATATAACGCCATTAACTAAAGCAAGTGCGGTCTCTTTTTTTATAATCCTCATTGCATCACCTTTAGAAATATCTTCTAAAGCTAATTGCCTTACAACAACAGTGAGACTTTGCGTTCCTGCATTACCACCCATTGAAGCAACTATTGGCATTAAAATAGCAAGAGCTACCATATTTTCCAAAGTATCAGCAAACATGGCGATTACAAAGGAAGCTACTATCGCTGTTACAAGATTTAAACTAAGCCATATAGCTCTCTTTTTACCTGCTTTTAAAATCTCATCATCTTCTTCTGCCTCATCATCTACACCAGCAAGATTATACATCTGCTCCGTTGCCCCATCTTGGATAACATCATAAATATCATCCGATGTTATACGACCCATCAAAACACCATAAGCATTCACAATGGCTAAAACAGAAAGGTCATACTCCTCAAAAATTCGGACAATATCTTTAATATCCACTCTATCTTGAGATTTAATTGATTCAAACTTATCTTGATGTGCTTCAATATTTTCAATGACAGTTTTAGAAAAATCAAAAATCAAGAGATCATCCAAACCTACAGTATAGCGGAGCTTATTATCTTTATTTACTATAAAAAGATTTTGAACATTTTCAAGTTTATTTTCTTTTCTCAGATGTGCAAATTTTTTAATAACATCTTGAACAACCTCATCTTTTTTTGCTGTAAAAATTTCAAGTTGCATATATGCACCAGCTTCATTTTCTTCATAGCTTTGAAGTTGGGTTATCTCTTGTTTGTCATCTTCGTGAAGTGTTTCAAAGACTTGAGATGCTTTTGTTTTATCCAAGTCTTCGAGTTCGTGCATGAATTGAGCTTGATCATCTGATTCTAATTCGGATACGGCGTGGGAGAGTTCATCAATACTTAAAGATTCAACTACGTCACCAAAATACCTATCAGGAAGAGCTAAAATTACGTCACCGAGTAAATTCTTTGGTACAAGTTTTAAAGTATCAGAAAATTCTTTACCATCTAACTGTTTTAAAAAATTGGCTATTTTTGATGGATAAATTTCACTACTAGTATGAGAGTTCAAATATTCTTGTAACTTATTCATAGCGAAATTGTATCAAGTTTGTTGAGGAATTTTAGTCCCATAAAATATGGGACTATTACTTAGATTGGTAAAACACGAATTTTTGTAGAAAGTTTCTCTTTAAGAGTAGATTCTATTGCATAAAGTGTACCAGTTGAGCTTGAAGCACAGCCATCACATGCACCTAAATAACGGATATAAATATCAATATTATCATCTGTAGTTTTGATGTCAATAACTTCCATATCTCCACCATCCATTACAAGAAACTGACGAACATTTTCATCCACAATGGCATCAACAGCTTTGATTTGTTGGACAAGAGTCATGTGTTCAAAATCACCACTCGCTCCTGCATCAGCAGCAGCCCTGAGTTTTTCTTCATCCATCTCTTTTCTAGTATCAGCTAAAATATCTACTAGATAATAATCCATAGCCTCATGCCCACCAGGTCTGATACAAGACTTACAAAAACCACCTGCTTTTGTGTAGTCCGTTATTTGTTCGATAGTTGTAAGGTCATTTAACTTAATAACTTCTTGAAGTGTGCCTAAAGATACACGAGCACATTCACAAACAATGATTTCAGTTTCAAAACTTGTACTCTCTACACCTAAATACATTCCAGCAGCTTTTTTGATAACATCATAAGCCATTACCGAACAGTGCATTTTTTGAGGTGGAACAGCTGGAGTATCTGGATCATCACGAAGAGCTAACTCAACATCAATATTTGTAATTTTTACCGCTTCTTGAACTGTTTTATCAATACAAAGTTCCGTCATAACATCAGATGATGCGATAGCTGTACCACAACCAAAAGATTTAAACTTAGAGTTTACAATCTTATCATTTTTAGGATCAATTTCCCAGTACAAGCGTACGGCATCACCACAAGATTCAGCACCAAAATCTGCAACAATTAACTCATTTCCACGCTCTTTAACTTCTTTTTCAAATAATTCACCCTGATGTCTCGGATTGTTCATTAGAGTGGTTACTTTATCAGAGTAAGCGTCCCATAGACTATCGCCTAATATATCTGCTTTTGCCATTTTATATCCTTTTTAAATAAATTTTATAATTTTTAATACTTTTCTTCTTGAGAGATTGTAATCTCTATCTTTAGTGCCTTATTAATGTAACTCGCACTCTTGGACTTCTCCACCTTTTGTTGGTTGTTGGACTGCATAAGAAGAAGAGATTGCTCTTAACCTCTTAACAGCTTTTTCAAAATGACTAATTGTATAATCAATCTCTGCATCTGTTGTAAATCTTGAAAGACTTAAACGGATCCCAGTATGTGCTAGTTCATTATCAGCACCAATTGCCAGCATTACAGTATTTGCTTCTAAGTCTTCTGATGCACAGGCTGAACCTGTTGATGCACCAATTTGCTCATTATTTAAGTCCCAAAGCATACTCTCACCCTCAACTCCACGAATAGAGATTAAAATAGTATTGGGTGTACGATTTACTCTATCACCAACCACAAAAGTATCACTGAGTTTTAAAATTGCATCTTCTAGTCTATCTCTTTTTTTAGAGATACTAGCCATTTTAGCGTCCATATCAGTAGTCGCAAGCTCCATCGCTTTACCCATTCCAACAATAAAGGGAACATTTAAAGTACCTGAACGACGACCACCCATGTGTTCTCCTCCATGGAAAAATGGAGAAAGTGCTTGTGAATTTCTAATAAATAAGCCACCTACTCCTTTAGGTCCATGAAATTTGTGTGCTGAAAATGAGATAAAATCAATATAAGTTGCCTGTAAATCTACGGGAATCTTTCCTACAGCTTGAACAGCGTCAGAGTGAAAAAGCACACCTTTTTCTTTACAAACTTCACCAATCTCAGCGATTGGAAAAATCGCACCTGTTTCATTTGAAGCCCACATAATCGTAACTAAAGCTGTTTTTTCTGTTACAAAACTTTTTACAGTATGTGCTTCAACTACGCCCTGCTCGTTTACAGGAAGATAAGTAACTTTAACATCACATTCTTCTTCTAACCATCTACATGTCGCAAGAATAGAGGGATGTTCCACTTCTGTAGTAATAATATGATTCTTATCACCATTTACAATATGATCTAAATAAATTGATTTTAAAACCCAGTTGTTTGATTCCGTGGCACATGATGTAAATACTACATCATCTGCATCATTTGCATTAAGAGCTTTATATACTTGATCTATCGCTGTACTAATTGCTGGATGTGATGATGTACCAAATCTATGAAGTGAATTGGGATTCCCATATAATTCACTAAAGTATGGCATCATTGCCTCAACTACTAATGGATCTGTCATTGTAGTGGCATTGTTGTCTAAATATACTTGCATTTTTATCCTTTGTTTAGATAACTAAATATCATTATCTTTAAATGAGACAAAATTTGTCTTGTTTAACTTTTGACATAATAATAGCTTTCTCATTATGATATGCTTAAAGAAATTTAAGTTTATATTTTCTTTAAGCATTAGACTTCAAGAGTTGAGTAGTAGCATCGTCGAAATCCCCTCTATCCTTGATTAGTTGTGCTTATATAAATTTTATACTATGCTATTAAGCATTTTTAAAAGTATTTTTTAGTATAATTCGCCGATTTTTCTTACACTTTAGTGCATGAAAATATTAACAGATTATGTCAAAAGTTAGTGCGACTTCCTTTTTAGGATAGATCCGTTGGACATTCTCAAAGAAGAACTAACAAATTTCTGGCTTTACATCAAAATAATGTAAGCCCTTAAGGATTACCTATGGTAACTATGAAAGACCTTTTAGAATGTGGTGTACACTTTGGACACCAAACTCGTCGTTGGAACCCGAAAATGAAAAAATATATTTTTGGTGTTCGTAAAAATATCTATATTATAGATTTACAAAAAACTTTACGTTATTTCCGTAGTACATATACAATTGTAATGGATGCTGCTGCTGAGGGACAAACGATACTTTTTGTAGGAACGAAAAAACAAGCTCGTAATTCTGTACGAGAAGCTGCTATTGCTTGTGGTATGCCTTATATTGATAATAGATGGTTAGGTGGTATGCTTACTAACTTTCCAACTATTCAAAAATCAATCCGTAAACTTGATGTTATTAGTGAGATGCAAGAAAATGGTCAAATTGATCTTCTAACAAAAAAAGAAGCTTTAATGCTTTTAAGAAAGAAAGTGAAACTTGAAGCGTATTTTGGTGGAATCCGTGATATGAAAAAACTTCCAGATATGTTATTTGTTGTTGATGCAGTAAAAGAACATATTGCTGTTTTAGAAGCTAGATGCCTTAATATTCCTATTGTAGCACCATTAGATACTAACTGTGATCCAGATTTGATAACTTACCCAATTCCTGGGAATGATGATGCTATCCGTTCTATTCAACTTTTTTGTAGAGAGATGACAGCAGCTATTAATGAGGGTAAAGCTCTAAGAGATGCACCAGCTGAACAAACTGAAGAAGTTGAAGCTCCTAAAGAAGTAACACAAGAAGCTCCAGTTAAAACAGAGGAAGTCTAGTTATGGCAGTTACTGCGGCACAGGTTAAAGAGTTACGAGCATCTACGGATGCTGGTATGATGGACTGTAAAAAAGCACTAGTAGAATGTGATGGAGACATGGCAAAAGCTACGGAGTGGTTAAAAGAAAGAGGCATCGCAAAAGCTGCTAAAAAATCAGCAAACAGAGTTGCAGCTGAAGGTCTTGCTGGTATTGTAATTGCTGATGATTTTTCTAAGGCTACTGTTATTGAGATTAATTCTGAAACAGACTTTGTTGCTCAAAATGAAGGTTTTCAACAATTAGTTAAAGATGCCACTCAAGATATTTATGAGAATCAACCTAGTGATGTTGAAGCATTTACTAGCTCTAACTTTGGAGAAACTTTTGCAGCAGAGGTAAGAAAAATTGGTGAAAAAATTGAACTTCGCCGTTTTGGTACACTTCAAGCTGATGCTACTACTGCACTAAACGGTTATATTCACTCAAATACTAGAATAGTTGTAATCATTGCCGCTCGATGTGACAGTGAAAAAACAGCTGAGGGTATGAGAGCTATGCTTAAACAAGTTGCTATGCACACATCTGCAATGAAGCCTAGCACATTAAGCTACAAAGACTTTGATTCTGCGTATGTTGAGGGTGAAACTAAGGGTAGAATTGAAGCTTTAAAGAAAGAAAATGAAGAGTTGTCTCGTCTTAAAAAGCCTCTTAAAAATGTACCTCAGTATATTTCAATGATGCAATTAACAGATACAGTTATGGCTCAAGCTGAAACTGATATTAAAGCAAAACTTGCAGAACAAGGTAAACCAGAAAAAATCTGGGATAAAATTGTACCAGGTCAATTAGCTCGTTTTATTTTAGATAATACAATGTTAGATCAAGAACAAGCTCTACTCGATCAACAATATGTTTTAGATGACAAATTAACTGTAGCTCAAGCTGTTAGTGCTGCGGCTAAAGTACTTGGTGGAACTGCTGAAATTACTGAATTTATTCGCTATGAAGTTGGTGAGGGAATTGAGAAAGCAGAAGATGACTTTGCGGCTGAAGTAGCTGCACAAATGGCGTAATATTTAGCTATTTATCTAAGTCTTATTGACTTAAAGAGGGGGAAGACTTACCCTCTTTAAATTTCATAAATACTTTTAAATTCATTTTTTAGAGTATATATCAATACAATTATGATCTACATTTGCTATAATCTTTTTATGAATTTACTAAGCGCAAAAAACTTATCACATACTTTTGAATATGAACTTTTTTCTAATGTAAACTTAGAACTTAATCCAAAAGAGTCTATAGCTATTATAGGGATGAGTGGTAGTGGAAAATCTACTTTATTACATATACTCTCAAGTCTTTTAAAACCTAATGAGGGAGAAGTGAAAATATTTAGTGAAAATATTTACGAAATGAACCAAAATAGATTGGGGGAATTAAAAAGAGATTCTTTAGGTCTTGTATTCCAATCTCACTATCTTTTTAAAGGTTTTTCAGCTTATGAAAACCTAGAAGTCGCTGCTATCCTTAGTCGTGAAACTATAGATGAAAATCTTTTAAAGCACTTAAACATACAAGAGTGTATGCAACAAAAAGTTACAGAACTCTCAGGTGGGCAGCAACAACGTATATCAATTGCTAGAGTTTTAACTAAAAAGCCACGTATAATTTTTGCAGATGAACCAACTGGTAATTTAGACAAAGAAACAGCTAACAATGTAATGAAGTTATTTTTTCAATACTGTAAAAATGAAAATGCAGGAATGATTTTAGTTACGCATGATGTAGCTCTAGCTCATATGTGTAATAGAGTTTATAAACTTGAAAATAAAGTTTTAAAAGAGTTATAAAATGCAATGGGCAGTAATCTTTGAAGAAGCTAATATTGTTGCTTTTATCTTGCTTTTTTTTCGATTTGCATCTCTTTTTTTAGCCGTTCCTATCTTTTCACATAAAAATATTCCTATGAACATTAAAGCGGCTATGGCTTTTTTTTTTACTATAATATTTTATTCTTCTATGCCTAGTATTAGCTTTGAAGTAAATTTTCCGAATGTTCTTATGGCTATTTTAAGCGAATTTATGTTTGGTCTTACTATAGGAATAGTACTACTTCTCTCGTATAATGTAATAACTTTTGCAGGTGGTCAAATCTCTTTTATGATGGGTTTTTCCATGGCAAGTGCTATTGACCCACAATCTGGTGTTTCAATGCCTATTATCTCTCAATTTTTATCTTTAATGGCACTTATGGTTTTATTAGTATTAGATTTACATCATTGGATGCTTTTGTATATCAATAACTCTTTAAGTACTATCCCTCTTGGTGGTTTTATAATGAGTGAAAATCTTTTTAATTATATTATGTATGCAACTTCAAGAATGTTTTTGATTGGTTTTATGATAGCATTTCCTATTATTGCTTTATCTTGGTTAACAGATGTAATATTTGGAATGTTAATGAAAACAATGCCTCAATTTAATCTTCTAGTAATAGGTTTTCCTATAAAGATTATGGTTTCTTTTGGAGTATTAATAGCAACATTTACCGCTACCATGCTCATAGTAAAACAAGAAATGTTTGAGGCATTCAATGCCTTAGAGATGTTTTTTTAGTTTTTTTTGATACAATCTATTACAAATAAATAGATTGAGTTTGCCCACAAGGAATAAAATGAAAATTTTACTTTTAAATGATAATCCAGTAGTTAATAAACTAGTAACATTAAGTGCTCAAAAGACTTCAGATGATTTAGAGATTGTAAATAATATAGAATCAATAAGCGATGCTGTATACGATTTATTGGTTGTTGATGATACACTTTATACAAATGACTTAGTGGCAAATCTTAAAAATAAAATCACTTTTAAAAAATCGCTTTACATTTGTGCTAGAGATGCTCTCCCAGCAGATGAGTTTACAAAAATTATAAAAAAACCATTTTTACCAACAGACTTAGTAGAACTTTTTTCATCTATAGGAAAAGAGATTGATGAGATTAGCTTAAATGAAGAACTTAATAAAGAAGAGATAAGTTTTGAACCTAATCCTAGTGATTTAGGAGAGTTTAATCAGATTGAAGATGAACTGTTTTTAGATGAAGAATTGAACTTAGAAGAAGAGCTTGATTTTGATAAAGACCCTAAAAATATTTTAGATATAGATGAATTAAAAGAGGTACAAGATTTACTCGATGATACAGAATTAGAAGCAAATATTATAGATAATTTAAATCTTGACAAAGAGTTAGGATTTGATAGTGAAAGTGAAGAAATAGAAGAAGTTGATTTGGATACTAACTTGGATCTTGAAGAAGAGTTAGTGCTTGATGATGAAGAGTTAAAGAGTGAAAGTGAAGAAATAGAAGAAGTTGATTTAGATACTAACTTGGATCTTGAAGAAGAGTTAGCGCTTGATGATGAAGAGTTAAAGAGTGAAAGTGAAGAAATAGAAGAAGTTGATTTAGATACTAACTTGGATCTTGAAGAAGAGTTAGCGCTTGATGATGAAAAGTTAAAGAGTGAAAGTGAAGAAATAGAAGAAATTGATTTAGGGGGTAACTTGGATCTTGAAGAAGAGTTAGCGTTTGATGATGAAGAGTTAAAGAGTGAAGAAATAGAAGAAATTGATTTAGGGGGTAACTTGGATCTTGAAGAAGAGTTAGTGCTTGATGATGAAGAGTTAAAGAGTGAAAGTGAAGATCTTAGTGTGGATGATGATTTAAATATCGAAGCTCAAATTATGAATGCTGTAAGTGAATTAAGTCAAGAAGATTTAGATAGCGAGATAGATGAAAAAACATTGGTAGATATGGATACAAGAGAAGTAAATAGTATTGACTCTTTGAATTCTCGAGATTTAAAAATAGCTTTTGGTGAAGAAGTTACTGAAGTGGAAGGTATATTAAGTGACAAGATTGATAATGTTTTAGATTTAGAAATATCATCAGATAATGAAGGTGTAGTAGCATTACAAAAACTCTTAGGAGCTTTATTAGATAAAGATGTAGCGGCATCAATGAAAGGGATGAAAATAAATATTAATATTGAATTAGGAGATCTAAAGTAGTGAACTATAATTCTGGAGCAATTTTAGTACTGTCTGGTCCTAGTGGAGCTGGTAAAAGTACGCTTTTAAAAAAAATTATTGATGATATTGGAGAATGCTATTTTTCTATATCCACAACTACTCGTAAGATTAGAAAGGGTGAATTAAATGGTGTAGACTACCATTTTGTAAGTAAAGAAGAGTTTCAAACAGATATAGATGATGATATGTTCTTAGAATATGCTCAAGTTCATGAAAATTACTATGGAACTTCTCTCAAGCCAGTTAGAAAAGCCCTTAAAGCTGGACAACTTGTAATTTTTGATATTGATGTACAAGGGAATGCAATTATTTTTAAGAAATTAGGTGATATTAGCACCTCTGTATTCATTTCTCCACCTACTCTTAATGAACTCAAGATGAGACTAATGGGACGTAAAACAGATACGCAAGATGTCATTAATGGTCGATTAAAAATGGCAAGAAAAGAGATACAGCGTGTTTATGAGTATGATTATTTAATTATAAATGATGATTTAGAGACCGCTGCAAGTACATTAAAAATTATTGCACAAGCTGCAAGATTAAAAATTGCAGATGAGGAAATAGGCGAATTTACGCAAAAATGGGAAGATATAGACTAAATTAATTTTAATTAGTTATAATTTTGGATTAATTTTTTATAAGGAAATATACTATGGGAATGCCAGGTGGAACAGAACTACTAATAATCTTTGGAATAATCGTGCTGATGTTTGGTGCGAAAAAAATACCTGACTTAGCAAAGGGGATTGGTAAAGGAATCAAAAACTTTAAGGCTGAGATGAAAGAACCAGAAGAGGCTATAGAAGTTGCGAGTGAGAAACCTAAAAAAGTTGAAACTACTCAAGAAGTGGCATCAACACAAACTCCAAAAACTACTGAAGAAGTAGCATCAACGCAGACTCCAAAAACTACTGAAGAAGTAATATCAACGCAGACTCCAAAAACTACAACAACACAAGTATAACTTTTTGAAACAAAGAGTATCCGCACTTTTGCGTAAAAAATTTGCTAGAGAAGTTATTTTAGAAAAACCAAAAGATCGTTCTTTTGGTCATTTCGCTACTCCAATTGCCTTTTCTTTGGCGAAAGAACTGAAAAAATCACCTATGATAATTGCAGAAGAACTTGCTTCTTCATTTGATGATGACAAAAGCGTATTTTCAAGTGTTGAATCTGTAAAAGGTTACCTTAACTTTCGTTTGAGTGAAAACTTTTTAAGCGAATATGCTGATTGGGCATTAACTAAGCCAGATAATTTTGCCAAACAAGAAAAAAATCAAAAAATACTTTTAGAATTTGTAAGTGCAAACCCTACAGGACCTTTACATATTGGTCATGCTCGTGGTGCTGTTTATGGGGATACTCTTTATAGACTTGCAAAGCATTTAGGTCATGATATTACAGCGGAGTATTATGTAAATGATGCTGGAAAGCAGATCGACTTACTAGGTCTCTCTATCGCTCTTTATGCTCGTGAAAATATTCTTAATGAAAATGTTGAATATCCTGAATCTTATTATCGTGGTGAATATTTAGAAGGTCTTGCCAATGCTGCCTTAGAAAAGTTTGGCAAAGAGATTTTCAGTGATCAATCTCGTTATAAAGAACTTGCACTTTGGGCAAAAGATGGTGTGATGGAGATTGTTGTAGAATCTCTTGGAGATTTAAATATCCATTTTGATACTTTTGTTAATGAGTCTTCACTTTATTCTGATTGGGATAGAGTGATGACAAAAATGGCTGAGGGTTGCTACGAGAAAGAGGGCAAGATATGGATAGCATCAGCAAATAAAGGTGATGATAACGATAGAGTTGTTGTTCGGGAGGATGGTCGTCCTACTTATCTTGCAGGTGATATAGTCTACCATAATCAAAAATTCGAGAGAGGATACGATCACTACATAAACATTTGGGGAGCTGATCATCATGGTTATATCCCTCGTGTAAATGCAGCTGTTGAGTATCTTGGATATGATTCAAACAAATTAGAAACACTTCTCTCTCAAATGGTTTCTCTTCTTAAAGATGGCGAACCCTATAAGATGAGTAAGAGAGCTGGTAATGTAATTCTTATGAGCGATATTGTGGATGAGATAGGGGCTGATGCACTTCGCTTCATCTTTGCATCTAAGAAGAGTGATACTGCCTTAGAATTTGATTTAGCGGAGTTTAAAAAACAAGATAGTTCAAACCCTATTTTTTATATTCAATACGCTCATGCAAGAATAAATACAATTTTAAGAAAATCTACCATGAGCAAAGAAAAAATTTTAGCATCGAGTTTAAAAGGTATTAATGAGGATGCGAATAGTTTAATGTTTGATGCACTATTACTTCCTGAAGTGATAGAAGACGCATTTAACTCACGTCAAGTGCAAAAGCTTACAGATTACCTTAAGTCTTTAGCTGCTGCTCTCCATAAGTTTTACTATGATTGTAAAATTATTGGAAATGAAGATGAGCTAAAATTACTCAAACTCTTTATGCTTGTAGCACTCTCACTTAAAACAGGTCTTAGTATTTTAGGTATTGAAGCAGTTCAAGAGATGACACGAGAAGAAGAGCTTTAGTTTCACGGCAAATCAAAACTAAGATTTAAAGTAAAAAAATGGAGTCTAAATCATTTCTTTTTCTTATAATTTAAAAGATAGTCATCAACTATTTTTAATGGAGAAAAAGTTCCACCATCAAGAGTGTTTGTTGTATTTGGAATTTCAAAATCTTTATATTTATTTCTAATAAATAAGTGAGGTAGATTAGCCCTCAAACTTCTATATGCAGATCTCATACCATCGAATGTGACTGATAATATTGTGTACCCTAGCTCTAATAGTTGATTTAGCAGTTGTTTGTAATCAGCTGAAAGTTCACTCTCAATATGCTTAGATAATAAAATCTCTTTTGTGATATTATCTTTAAAAACTAAAGTAGCAAGCTTGTCTTTTCTCTTGCCATAAAATGTATCATCACATACTAAAATAATTGCTCTAGGTTTATGAATTTTTATCTCTGGTTCATACTCAAATATTTGCTTTTGTATCCAACGAGTACTTCTCTTATAATCCTCTTCTAAATCACTTAGAGTTTGTCGTCTATAAATGTATTTTTTGAAGATAATATTTTGAAGTTTATCTGGTCTTCTTTTGGATTGAAATCTTTTATTAGACTTCTTGCAAAACTCCTATATACCACAGAGAGCTAAGAAGGACTAAAATTGTGTAAAACAAATTTTTATTCCTAGCCTAAGCTAAGGGTAAAATATTTTTTTGTGCAAGGTTAGTACTTACTATCCCTTCCATAGGACACTTTATAGAGAGCCTTACTCAGCGTTAAAGAACCCCAACCCTAGCTTTGGCTACGCTTGAGAACATTTACCTTGATTAAAACTCTCTATAAAGTGCTAAGCCATATAAGGAGTTTTGCAAGAAGTCTATTACAATCATTACATTTGTACCTTTGAATACCAAGTCTTTTAGCTACTTTTTTAGTAGACTTCTTGCAAAACTCATTTTCCAGCAACCTCAAATCCACGGTCAAAATTAACTAATCCACATATCAGATTGAAGCGAAGATTGAACCTTTTTCTACGGTTACGATATTTCTGTTTAAGGATTTGAAAAGTCTTTAATTTAGCATTGATATGTTCAACACATATGCGAGCTGAAGCTTCTCTTTTATTTTGATTTTTTTGTGTATCAGTTAATGGATGTAGCTTTGATTTCTTATATGGTATTTGAGTGTTATTATGTTGCTTTTTAATACCAAGATAGCCTAAATCTACATAGATACAAGTTTGAGGTTTCACAGGTAAATCACTCTGTTTAAAGAGTTTAAAATCATGAGTAGTACCTTTGCATGTATGAGCACAAATAATACGTTCATCCTTGTCAATAACGATTTGCCCTTTTAGTGTATGGTTTCTTTTCTTCCCTGAGTAGTAATCTCTTTGCTTTTTTTTGGTCGTTGTATGGGGGACTCTGTAGCATCAATGACGATAAACTCTAAGTCCATATCATCTCCATATAAAGCACGTTTACTTGGTAATGAAAACTTTCCAGATTTTATTAAAACATCTTCAACATCTCTTACTATTCGAGAAGCTGTAGATTCACTTACTCCATAATCAAAGCCAATATGTTCTAAGGTTCTATATTCTCTGTAATAACTTAACATTAATAGTACTTTTTCTTTTGAATCTAAACTTTTTCTACCACCAACTCCATGGTTTTTAGTTCTCTCTTTTTCATAGGCTATAAATACTAAAAGCATTTCATTAAATGTATCTTTATTTACACCAATAAGACGCTTAAAATTCTTTGGTTCTTTCTTCTGTAATTTTTCATATTTATTCATATCAATCTGATAGCATTTTTAGTTCCTACTTTTAGAGTTTTGCAAGAAGTCTAGTCTGTTTTGAATCACAGTTTGGACAAATCTACCAGCGTTAGTACCTAAGCTTAGATTTGGAATCATACCACTACCATCTGCATTTGGAAGACTTACATTTTTTCCAAATTCAATTTCTCCATTAAAAAAAGTATAATCATCTTTTTATGATATAATTCTCTTGTAACAGAATAATGATTTAGAGGCTGATTACCTCTTGCACTATTAAGCTCCATCACTTTTATTAGTGGTGGAGCTTTTTTTTTGGTCTATACTTTTGTAGATGGTGGGTTATGGAGTTAGAGTATATGTATTGGAGGGTTACTTCTTGTATAGGGTTTTCTTATTGTTGTTAATACTCGGCTATTTAGTCGAATTGTATTAACTTTTAGAGAGGGTTAATCACCTCTCTAATCTCAAAATAAGACCTTTTAAAAATAGAAAACTTTCCCAAAATTTTGATAAATCACAAAAGCACTTAGAAGAAAGAACAAAGGGAATATTACAATTCTTTCTATTACTCCAGATGTATAAAACCTCATTGGTCTTGGAAAAAGTCCTATTCTCTTCTTGCTGAGAGGGTATAAAATAGCAACGCCTCCCTTTGTCATCATATCACCAAAAATATGTCCTATATTTCCTACGAGGAAACCTATTGAGAGCAATATCATATTAGTATCTAACCAAGACATTAAATAAGTGCTGTAAAGTATCCCAGCATAAGCTATGCAGATAGTGATAGTATGTGTAATGCCTCTATGGTCAATAAACTGACTTAATATAAGAGAGAACATGAATAGCTTCCTTCCTATATAAGAACCAGGCTCATCAATATCTGGGAATAAACTTCCAATAACAACTCCGATGAAGTACATCAGCAAGAGTCCATTATCTGCCATAAGCATTCCATCAGAGTAGTCCCAGAGATATAAGTAGCTAAACAAATTTAATCTCATATGTACTTCCATAACCAATGATAATTTTTTCAACATAGTTTTTCATATTTTCAGTAGACTTGTAAGCATCAAGTTCCATCCAGTAATACTTCATAAATTTCCAAAGTTGTTCTATAGGGTTTAGCTGTGGAGAGTATGGAGGTAAAAAGAAAATTCTTAAGCCTTTTTCTTCCCATATTTTAATGTGTTCTTTGAATTTTTTACTGGTATGAGTAGGAGCATTATCAACAACAACAATCGTGTTTTTAGTAAGCTGTTTTACAAAGAGATTAAAGACTTCAATAACAACTTCTGTATCTACTCTATCATAAGTTGTTGATGCAAAAAGTTTAGAGTTATCAATATTCAAAAAGCCAAGTACATTAAGCTTTTTAGACATTCTTGCGGGTATTGCGATTGTCTTACCAATGGATGACCAAGCATAAGGTAAGTTAGGTGTCAAATTAAATCCACTTTCATCAAAGTAGTAGAGATCTACAATCCCTTTCTTAGCGAATAATTCTAAGGTCTGAAGGTCTTTTCGTTTACTATTATAAAATTCACTATCTGGGGTTTTTGCAGGATCTTTTCTTATTCGTTTGTAGCTTAAATTGAGTGCTTTTTTAAAAACCTTTTGAATGTTGTATAGCTCATTTCTATACCTATCTCTTGGACACTAAGTGCAAATGCCTTTTTAGGTTGGTTAGGATATGTTTCTATATGTTGTTGGATGATTTTTAAGTGATTATTTGTATTTAATAGTCTTTTTCTACCCCTTCCTTGACTGCACTTTAAACTTGCAATTCCCTCACTTCTAAAATCTTTAAACCATTGGAAAACTGTTCGTTGAGTCACTTCAAAAATATCTGCTATTTCTTGGCTCTTTTTCCCATCATTTGACAATAAAATACCTAATGCTCGCATTCGTTCTTGTGAGCTTTTACCATGGTTCTGAATCTCTTTAAGTTCTTTTAATATTTTTACTTCTGTTATTTTCATAACTATCTCTAGCATTTACCAGTCCAACATGAAATTTAATTTGCTCTATTACTTAACAATGAACCTGAAAATGCTACAGACGAAGCTACATGAGTTTTTGCCATCATTTTTTATTCATCTTCTGAACTATTGTCTAAGCTTTGAGCAACTTGTTCTAGTATCTCATTGGTTCTATCTATACTCATATAGTTTTCTGTTAATGCTTGTTCAGATGCTTTTCTTGCTCCATCAGCTGAGTATTTCATCTCAATATCTCTTTCTGTTGTCATGTTTTGTGTTTGAGACAATGAAGGGCTTTGATTTATCATAGGAAGATTGGCAATAGTTGCTGCTGGTAAAGGAATACTGCTGTTACTACTAGTGGATAATACATTTACAGCATTGATAGCCTGAGTTGTATTGTGTCCTGTAGTTTGAGTTGCAAAACCTTGATGTTGTGGTGCAGGATTATTCATTCGATCTCTTAGAATTAAACCTGTGTCAATTCCAGCACTAAGTAATGTTCCTGGACCTGGAACTAATGATGCAACAGCACTTATACCTTCAGCTGCTGCACCCATATAGTCACCTTGATCATATCTGTTCATCGCTCCATTCATGCCAAGTCCAAAACCTATACCAGGCATTCGTTTGGCTAAGAATTTTCCAGATTTCCCTAAAATTCCATTTCCTTCTTTCATTCCAAAATCCATACTATCTGACATAAATTGAGAAATTTTTGTTCCATTCTTAACTTCATTTAATCCAAGTTTTGCATTAAGTGCATTGAAGCCTAATGAAGCAGTATCTATTGTATCTGTAACAGCATTAGATATACCATAACCAGTATCATTTTGAGGTGATGCTTTTTTTAGTGCTGCTTGTATATCTGAAGCTTCAAGAGAAGAAGATGAAGATGTGACAGATGCAGCTGCTGTGAGTGCTGCACCAGTAACAATTAATTTTTTTGTTCCTGATGCGTTTTTCACACCATCCATAATTTGGGATAAGATACCTTTTGGTGCATCTACCTTATCTATCAAATTATCTAAACCAGTAGAACTAGAAGCTCCCATATTTGAATTAATATAAGCATTAGTAGAGTTTTTATTACCTACTGTAAAGTCGTTATTTTTCCCTTTTGAGTTTAAACCTGTGACTTTCTTGCTTATATCTTCTTTATTTGTTATAATAGGGTTATCTGAATTTGGAGGTGTACCTTGGGTTTTCTTATCTATGTCGCTGTAAGTGGTCTTCTCGTTGTTGGTGTTTTGGGTATCTTTGCTTTCTTGGGTGGATTCTTTTTTGGAAAAGAAAGACTCCTTTAAACCAACCCCATCACTCCATAGCCCTTTCAAGGCATTACCTATCTTGCCTCTCTGCACTTTATCTCCATAACTATCAACAAGATTTCCTCCAGCATCTGCTACTCTAATATTATTTTTTGAGTAACCTGTAGTTTTCTTAGTTTCTTTATCTATTATTGGAGTAAGTCCACTTAATTGTTTTTTACTTAATTTAACATCACCTTGACTTGTAGCATTGTACATAGCAGCAGCTCCACCACCAGCTAATACGACCGTTGCTAAATTTCCAGCTTCTTCGCTTCCTAAGGCATTTCCAAGAACTTCGGATATATTAGAAATCCATTCTTTTGGGTTTTGGATTTTATCGGCAGCTTCTTTACTTTCTTTCCTTTTCTGAGCTTCCTTCATATTCCCATCTGTTTTTGCGATTGCTACTCTATCATCAAATGTGTTTGTTTTAATTGAAACTGTATTCCCATAAACAGAAGTATCAGAAGAATCTGTTTTGATTCTTGTTTCTCCACTTGTATAGTTTGTCGCTAAGTTAGTTCTATCTGGACCTATCATCAGTCTTTCATCAGATTCCATTGCCCCAGCTTTTGCTTTTGCATAAGCTTTTCTTGCAGTATCTCCCAATGTTGATTTAGCGTTTTGAAGACTTCCAATTTCTCCATCTTCTCCAAGCTCTCCAAGTTTAGAGTCTTTAGTCGCAATTCCTTGTGCTATGAGTTGATTTAGTTTCTTTTGAGCCTTCTTTTGTCCAGATTTTCCACCTTGTGCATCGTCAAATGATTTTTTAATCATAGCATGAACTTTGCTATCCATAACTATTTCATCATCAAATGATTGTGCAGAAACAGCTTCTAAAGACTCTTTACTTAGTGTTGCACCTATCTTATCAGATATATACTGTTGAGGAGTACCATGTGCTTTTATCGCCGTTAAATCACTTCCAACCTTAGCCCCACTCTGAGCCGAAGCCAATGAAGCAACACTCTTCAAAGCATTCTGCATATAGTCATTAGAACCATCATTTCCCTTAACAATAGCATCTGCCATCTCTTGAGCTTTTTCTGGTTTAAAGCTACCACCTGATTTAGTCATAAGATGTCGTGCTAAAGCTCCTTTCATAGCGTTTTGGTCTGATGTTGCTTTCATTTGAGCTGAAGATATATCAGAAGCTATTGCTCCATCTACTCCACCTCTAGCCATAATACCAGCATTAACTGCTTCTATCCCACCAATGGTATTAACTGCTTCATTTTGTTGAAGTTTATTCATGAGTTGAGTATCTTTTTTAGCATCAGTAATCTCTTGCCACTTCCCACCTTTTCCAAGTTGTTTGTTTTCGGTAATTCTTCCATCTAGTTCACTACCAGCAGAAGCTTTTAAAAATGCTTTGCTAATGTCTTCGTCACTGGACTTCTCCTAAAAGCTAATAGTAATACATCACTTTAGATACCTGTTTATAGGCTTTAGCAAGATTATATTTTAGTAATATTGAAATTACTCTTATATTTTAAATTAAAGTAACTGCGTAGGGACATATATCCAAATATTGAAAAAGGTTTTAGGAGAAGTCTACTATTGCCTTTTTGTAAAGCAAGTGCATTATGTACACCTTGAGCTGCTGTTTCTTTGTGTACTGCACTAATGGCATTACCACTTGCAATATTCTTAGCGGACCATTTTCTGAGATCTCCATCTTTAAGCTTTTTGAGGAGTTTTCTTTCCTCATCTATCTTATTGCTACTCTCTCCAGAAATTGTACCATCATCAAATCCTTTGTTAATGGCTTTGTCTATATCAACAGTAGAACCATGACCTATAGTAGCCGATAGTTTTTCAGCTGTTTGTGCTTTTGTGCCACGCATGAAATTTTTAGCTTTTTCATTGTTGGCATCTAAAGAACCATCAGGATTAGTCATTCCTAATTTTAATGTAGCATCAGCAGTAGCAACAACTCCCATCCCTTGTGTAGTTCCAGAAGATCTAAATGCAGATGAATCTCCTAATGAACCAATTGCAATTGCTGATGCAACCGCTTCTATAGTTTTAAGTTCAGAAGCTCTGATGTAGTTTTCTTTTTTGCCTGAGGTATTTAACTCATCACTCTTTATAGCTGCTGATCTAATATCCGCAGTAGCATCAATACCATCTGCTCTACCAGCGTTAGTACCTAAGCTTAAATTTGGAATCATACCACTACCATCTGCATTTGGAAGACTTACATTTTTTCCAAATTCAATTTCTCCATTAAAAAAAGTATAATCATCTTTTTATGATATAATTCTTTTGTAACAATTAGAACGCTCTGAGGTTGATTACCTCACTGATGTTACGATAATCTAAACCTTCAAATTTACAAAAGGTGACATATTAAAAATAGATGGCATTAAAAATGCTTAAAATATATATGAAGCAATTAGAAGATATGTACATAAATTTCGCAATCAGTTCATTTAGCAAGATAGAGATGACAAAACTTTCAAAAGTAACAGGTAATAGTCATGATGTTTTCACAAAGCATCTACTATTAAATGATTCTCTTGATGATGAAAAGACTTTGTGGAAATCAATAAAACCATTTTTAAGAGATTATGAGAATGAAGACAATGCTTGTATTATTATCGATGATATGCTTATGCATAAGCCTTGGAGTAAAGTAAATGATGTAGTTTGCTGGCATTATGACCATGTCTCACAAAAGATGCAAAAAGGTATCTTAATGCTAAATTTTCATTATACAGATGCTACAGGTATATCTATCCCTTTGGGATATGAAATTATCACAAAAACTGAAAATAAGTGGAGTGAGGAACATCAGAAGAATATTAAAAAATCTCTCTTTAGTAAAAATGAAATAATGCAAGATAAACTTCAAATTTTACATCACAATAATGAAGTGAAATATAAATATATTTTATTTGATAAATGGTTTTCAAGTATTAAGAATCTACTTTTTATAGAAGAAGAACTAAACAAGAAGTTTGTATGTCCAATAAAAAGTAATAGAAAAATAGCACTCACTTTAGAAGAAAGAAATAAAGGAAAATATGTTAATATCTCAAGCATAGATATAAAGGGTGGTAGTAGTCGGCTGATATATATTGAAGGTTATAAAAAACCTCTAAGACTTATCAAGCAAGTGGTCAAAAACGGCGATGATGGCGAATCTACTTATTTATATCTTGTTACTAATGATATAGACTTATCTTTCAATCAGGTACTTGAAATCTACAAAAGACGGTGGAAAATAGAGGAATATCATAAATCTTTAAAACAAAATTTAAAAATAGAACACTCTCCAACAAAAGTTGAAACATCACAAAGAAATCATATACATTTATCTGTTCGTGGTTTTATAAAACTTGAGAAACTTCGATTAAACTATAAAATGAACCACTTTGCCATTAAGGAAAAAATATATATTGAGGCTCTCAAAGTCGCCTACCAAAAAGTTGAAGAATTACAAGTTGCTTAGATTTGTAGCACTTTTTAAACTTTATGAATTTAGATTATTGTAACATCAGTTAGTTTATATTATGAGAATTATACGTAAATATGATAAAATTCGCTTTAAAAAAAATAAAATGGATTTTTATGAACTATGATGTAATAGTTGTTGGTGGTGGACATGCTGGTATAGAAGCGTCTTTAGCATCAGCAAGAATGGGCAATAAAACTTTAATGATTTCGATGCTAGCTGAAAATGTTGGTGCTACCTCATGTAACCCTGCTGTTGGTGGTTTAGCTAAGGGGCATCTAGTTCGTGAACTTGACGCTTTGGGTGGAGAGATGGGACTTATCACAGATGAAGCAGGGATACAGTTTCGCATCCTTAACTCTACAAAAGGTCCAGCAGTTCGAGGAAGTCGAGCACAAATAGATATGGACAAATACCGCCTCATCGCTAGAAATACGGTTTTAAATACTCCAAACTTAGACTTAGTCCAAGAGACGGTAGAGAGTCTCATCATAGAAAATCAAACTGTTATCGGAGTAAAAACTGATCTTTTTAATGAGTATAGTGCTAAAAAAGTGATTATCACTTCTGGGACATTTTTAAAAGGGATTATTCATATTGGCGAGATGCAACAAGAAGGGGGACGCTTTGGGGAGAGAGCGAGTGTAAATCTTAGTGAATCACTCCGTAATGATTGTGGCTTAACTATGGATAGACTTAAAACTGGCACTTGTGCGAGGGTAGATAGTTCAAGTATAGATTTTTCTCTTATGGAGGAGCAAGGTGGGGACGAGTTACCTAGCCCTTTTTCTTTTAGAACTAATCGCCAAGAGTTTAGAGAGACAAAAAAACAACTTCCTTGCTTCATCGCTTATACAAATGAGAAAACGCATAATATTATAGAATCAAACTTTTACAGAGCCCCACTTTTCACAGGTCAAATAGAGGGGAAAAGTCCTCGATATTGTCCAAGTATAGAAGACAAGGTGCAAAAATTTCGTGATAAAGACAGACATCACCTCTTTATAGAACCACAAACGATGCAAAATACTGAATGTTATATAAACGGTATGAGTACATCAATGCCTCCAGAAGTACAGAGGGAGATGATTCACTCTATAAAGGGGATGGAACATGCGAAGATTGTCCGTTATGGTTATGCTATAGAGTATGATTTTGTAGATCCTCGTGAACTCAAACACTCTCTTGAAACAAAAAAAATAAGCGGACTTTTTTTAGCTGGTCAGATAAACGGAACAACAGGTTATGAAGAAGCTGCCGCTCAAGGGCTTATGGCTGGTATCAACGCATCACTAAGCCTGCAAGCTAAAGAACCTTTGATTTTAAGGCGTGATGAAGCCTATATAGGTGTTTTGATAGATGACCTTGTGACAAAGGGAACAAAAGAACCTTACCGTATGTTTACATCTCGTGCAGAGTACAGACTTTTACTTCGTGAAGAATCAGCAGATACAAGACTAAGCAGATATGGACATGAACTAGGCTTAATTGGTGATGTACTTTATGAAGCAGTAAAGCTAAAAGATGAGCAGATTAAATCGGGGGCAAAACTACTAGAAGATACAAAATTTACACCAAACAAAGAGTTTAATAAGTAAGCTCGAAGTTATGGACGAACAGCCCATAAAAGACATCTCCACAGCACAACAGTTAGTGGCTCGTAAAACCTTTGATGTGGGTAAGATGTTAGCGATTTGTCCAGAGTTAGCACAGTATAATGATTATATAAGAGAAGAGATTTTAGTAGAGGGTAAATACGCCAGATACATCGAAAAGCAAAGTCAAGAGATCCAGAGAATGAAAAAGTATCTTAAAATTGCGATACCCAAAAACTTTGATTTTAGGGGAGTAAGCGGACTAAGCAAAGAGGTCGTAGAAAAGCTAGAAGAGTTCAATCCCCCAACCCTCCAAGCCGCCATGCAAATAAGTGGCATTACCCCAGCAGCAATAGAGATTTTACATATATATATGAGGATTGCTAAGAAAAATAAATAAGTTGAGTACATTTATTTATTTAGATTTTTTCTTATTATATGCAAGTGAAATTAAAATCAGATATAATATTCAGATATTAAATAAATGGGAATTATAAATGAAAATATGTAGTTTAAATATCGTTAATTATAAACAATTTAAAGATTTAGAACTAGACCTAACTTATCCCCTTAGGGCATAAAAAAGAAGGTCAGCACTTTAGATAAGATTTGTATCATAGGACAAAGTGGTACTGGAAAAACTAACTTATTAAAATATAATTAAAAAATCAACTATTAATTTTTCAAACTTACCTTCAAATAAGTATTTGCTTTTTCGAGAATTTTCTGAAAAAAGCAGTGAAGATTCTTATATATCAAGTAAATTTATCACACAAAATAATTCATTCTGTGAAACATTATTTACCAAAACAAGCTCTAAAATAACAGTTAGTAATGATGAAGAATTCTTAGATAATGAAAAAGATATATATTCATAGGTGCGAATAAACTATCTTTAGGTAATTATACTAACGAAAAAAAGATGACAAATTCTGATATAGTTTTATTAGAAGGCTTTGAAAAATATAAAAAAAGAAATTATTGAGAGTGGTATTAGTTATCATGGTATTGATAAATTTGAAAGACTATTAAACTCTATTGATGAAAAAATATCCGCTATAAATAAAAAATATACTACTGTGTCTGAATCTATAATATAAGTTAAAATCTAAAAATCTTATAAATAGAAATATAATTAATATAAATGATTATGATAATAATTCATGGGAATTGATAAAAAATAAGAATAGGATGATTATAAAAATGGATATTATCTCAATATATAAATAAGGCTTACAAATAAACTTTTAAATGATGATGATTATGGCAAGAAACGATTACAAAAATGATGTAAAAATTTGGGAAAAATGAAAATGAAAATATTTTAGATAATATTTCAGTAAAATTAAATTCTGTTTTAAATAAATTTAATTTAATTTTGACAAAAATAGAGTGCTAATCAAAAAAGCTATAATGATTTAATTATAAAAGATTTATCAAACGATAATATTATAAAATATGATGATTTAAGCACAGGAACAAAAAACTTACTCTCTACTTTTATACCTCTAAAAATATATTAAACCAAAAGATAGTATGATAACTTATTGATGAACCTGAAATATCATTTTATCCAGATATTCAAACTCAATTAACACAGCTATACACAGAAGTAGGTATAAACAATCAGCTTATAATAGCTACTCATTCGCCATTAATCGCTTCAAGTTTTGAACCTTGGGAAATAGTAGAGTTAAAATTTGATGAGAATAATCAAGTATATAGAGACTTGTATTTTAAAGGGGATAATCATAAAGATATAAACTATGTTTTAGACCCTAGATTATTGACTTGGACAAGTATTTTAACAGATATTTTTGATTTAAAAGAGGATTCAAATTTTACATTTAGAGAAAAAGGATTGATGGCTTATTCAGCATTAAAAGCTGAAATAAAAGCTATGAGTAATACAAAAGAAAAAGAAGAAAAATTCAAAGAGTTACAAAAACTATCAGTTAAAACTAGGTTTGAATAATTAATGCGAAAGATAGATAAAAATATAATTCAATCAGCTGATTATAAGACATACTTAGAAAGTTTGACTTGGTACAAATCATCCTGAATTATACTAGTTCAAAGTTTAAATATTACCAAGATATAAAAATGAGCCTTTTAAAGTCTCAAAATGCACTTTGTGCCTATACCGAACAGTTATTGTGTGATAGTGATTATATAACTTCTAATAATTGGGATGATAAAAAATATACAAGAGAATTAACACAAGAAGATAAATATGCAATTCAAGGAGACTTGGAGCATTTTGATGAAAGTTTAAAAACAAATAAGGCTTGGCTATGGAGTAATCTTTTTGTAGTAGCTACTCATAATAATTGTAGAATTAAAGGAAGTAAATCTATCGACTATATTTTAAAACCTGATGATGTAGATTATGACCCTTATAAATATTTGGAGTTTGATTATGAAACAGGTCTCTTTAATCCTAAGCATAATTTAACTCAAAGCGAAAAAGACAAAGTTGAGTATATGATAAGAACACTTGGTATTAATTGTATTCATATTCAACGAACAAAATATCTAAAAATGTTAAAAGACAGAAAAGACCTTGGATTAGATACAAATCCTTATCAATATATTACTGCATGGGATATGACACTTAAAAATTTATGAACATAATATCTCTATTTTCAGGTGCAGGAGGACTAGATTTAGGATTTGAAAAAGCAGGTTTTAAAACCATTTGGGCAAATGAATACGATAAAGAAATTTGGGAAACTTACGAGAAGAATTTTACAGCTACAATCTTAGATAGAAGAAGTATTTCAAAAATACCATCTGAGGACATTCCTCAAACTTTAGGACTTATTGGTGGCCCACCATGTCAAAGTTGGAGTGAAGCAGGAAAATTAAGAGGTATGAAAGATGAAAGAGGACAACTATTTTTTGAATTTATACGAGTTTTAAGAGATAAAAAACCTTTATTTTTCTTGGCTGAAAATGTTTCTGGTATGTTAGCAAATAAGCATAGTGAGGCACTAGAAAATATTAAAAATCATTTTATAGATAGTGGATATAATTTATCATTTAAACTTTTAAATGCACATGATTATAAAGTACCACAGACAAGAAAAAGAATATTTTTTATAGGATAGACTTCTTGCAAAACTCCTATATACCACAGAGAGCTAAGAAGGACTAAAATTGTGTAAAACAAATTTTTATTCCTAGCCTAAGCTAAGGGTAAAATATTTTTTTGTGCAAGGTTAGTACTTACTATCCCTTCCATAGGACACTTTATAGAGAGCCTTACTCAGCGTTAAAGAACCCCAACCCTAGCTTTGGCTACGCTTGAGAACATTTACCTTGATTAAAACTCTCTATAAAGTGCTAAGCCATATAAGGAGTTTTGCAAGAAGTCTGATTTAGAAAAGATTTAAATATGACTTTCAAATTTCCAGAAGGATTTTTAAAAAAAAGATTCTTAAAAGATGTGATTGCTGATTTAAAAGATAATGTCATATCAGCAAAAGATAAGAATTATACTAATAATAATGAATGTAAAATAGCTAATCATGAATATATGACAGGTGGATTTTCATCAATGTTTATGTCAAGAAATAGAGTAAGAAATTGGGATGAACCATCATTTACAATTCAAGCAGGGGGAAGACATGCCAGCAATTCTAACCCAACACCAAAAATCACCACTCAATCATTTTTACAACATTAAAAAATAATTAACTAAAAACTTTTTATAGCCGTTAGTATTTTTTACGACTTCAATATCTTCTGTTTTTATTTCAATAAAGCTCCAATTATCACTATTAATGGGAGTAATAGTATTTTTGACATAGGTATAGCCTTGTGAATATTTACTAGTCCAAATGGATACCATCTATATAGCCTTTTATCATTGTTTGATAGAGAATATCCCAATCTAAAAAGTAAAAAAATGTTGTGAAAGTATTGATATGGTTAAAGAATGTTTTTCTCTTGTTTATAAGTCCATATAACTCTTTATAATCATCATCATATGTTAAGCATAGTGTATGAGTTAAGAATGCTAATATGTTAAAAACAAATAGCAACTCACTTAGTCCTTTTTTGCCGTGTCCAAAGTTATGTTCAAGATTGTAACCTCCTGTTTTTAATGTATTATTATTCTCATTTTCAATCTTCCATCTAGCACGACCTGCTTCTACAATCTCTTCTACATTTTCATCTTTAATTATATAGTCTGTTATAAAAGCACCACTATAAATTATCTTCCCTTTTACCTCTTTAACTTCAACACTACACCAATTTACTTTTATACACCACAATCCACTAAAAACTAAATTTCAAGAGTTGAGCGATAGAGTCATCTAAATCCCATCTATTGTTAATGAGTTGTTCTTGTATAGATTTTGTACCATTTAGGTGCAAGATATTTAAAATAATGCTTCTGATAATTGTCATTAAAAATGGATTTAGATGAGCATTATGGTCATCTTCTAAAAGTGTATTATCTTTGTATTGGTGCATTGTTTCTACCTTCCAATGGAGTAAAATTTTATCATGAAAGAACTCCGCATTTTCACGAAAATTTGCTATACAGAACTGAATACTAGTGCTGTTTGTTACTTCTCCTGTTTTATGGTTTGTCTTGTGTATTTTTTTAATAGTTTTTATGATTGAGCGAACATGGGTAATTTCATTATGATAAAAAGTAGTTGGTTCATATATAAATACTTCTCTATTTATCCACTCATTAGATTGCTGGATTGGTTTAGCTTTATAAGTGCTTGATGGTTTTATCTCTCTTGATATTTCATTTATTTTATCAAGAAGTGTTTTTTGGTTACCTTTAACTTTAGCAATATATTTTGAACCACTCTGCTCAATAGAATCAAGAGTTTTTTTGTGTGTTCATCGCATCAAAGGTAAAGAGAAATTCATCTCCAAGCTCTGCTATCATAGCTTGTAAAGCAGGTATTTCATTTGATTTTTCTGCAATTTTTTGATGAGCAATAACTACACCTATCTCTGATAGAACTGCACCAACAACTTGTATAGCCTTTTGGTCTTTATATCTACTACCATTCATCACTTTACCATCTACGCTTAGATGTTTTCCTGTAGTATCGACATAAATTCTTATCCATTCTCTAAACAAAAGTTCAACTGCCTCACTGTCAACTTTTGCAAGTATATCTGAGACAGCACTTCTTTTTGGTGTTATTATAAATTCTACACCTAGAAGTTTTTTTACTTCTTCTTTTTGAACATGTTTATCTATCCAAATAGAAATTTGTTTGTAATCTGTAGCTCCCATTAGTCCAGCTAATATAGCTAGATATAAGATATGTTCTAATTTATGCCGTTTACCTTGACCTTTACGATGGTCTGGAACTCTTGATAGTAACTCTAAAAGTTTATTTGATTCAGCTATTTTTGCATAGCCTTTTCTTGAACGCTTTTGTGCTAATTTATCTCTTGCTTTTATTGCCATTTTCTTATCACCTTATTTTTCTCAAAAGCAAGCAATAATTATTCCACTTTTAATTTCTAGTTATTAATGGATTGGGGTGACTTTTATAGGATTCTTTTCTCCTGTAAGTTCTACTTCATGTAGATATTTATAGTTGTAACTCTCTTTTTTTCTTTGTTTATTTAGTTTAGTAGCTGTTTTAGTATCCATATTACCGAGGTTATCAACCATATGTACAGTTTCATATAATTTTTTATGAGAAGTCTCTTTGCAGACAAATATATAGTTATACTCTTTCTCTCTTATCTTTTTAATAAGTGAAGTCTTTGAATATAAATCATCGCCCAAGAGTACTAGTTTATATTTTTTAGCGAGTATATGTGTTTTATCTAACCATCTTTTGGATGCGTTAATCTCACAATCTTGTTTATCATCTCCATCCGTATTTGATATCATCTCTGGTAATAATGGAAGTATTGTATTGGTCTTTGGTTTTGCTATTATTGGTGTTATTGCACTATGGTAATATTGAAGAGTCTCACTACCTTTAGTATCTGTTTTTTTTCTTGTTTGACAATGCTCACAATGTATTTTTGTTGAAGAATGGTAGTAAGTGCCATCAAGAAGAACAAGGAGTGTCTTATTATCAAAATAGGTATATTTTTCTAAGGTTTTTTTTTCTAAAAGTAGTTTATATATTTTATCGAATGTAGGTTGTAGTTTATCACTATCTATATCATCTAATGTATCTCGTACATGATTATCACTTGGTATCTTTTTTATACCAAATAGTGATTTAGCATTACTTTTACCGCTTTTTGTATTCATTTTTCTTGCAAAGTCTAACCAAGATGGATTTTGAAAATAATACATTGCAAATGCTGATAGTGTTATATCACTCATTGTATATATTAGTTTCTCTTTACTCCTTGAATCTGGTAGTTTTTCAAACTCTTTTGCTATAAGACTTATTATCTGTTTTTGAAAATTCATTTATAAATTCTTTACTGCTAATTTTTAAAAGTATAGCAATTCTTATACCTTTTATTTTTTTACAAATTTTTTGGGGTAGAGTGAATTAGAATTGCTGAAGACATGCACCACTTCACCCACAAGCTCCAAAAATGCAACTTGTAGAAAAAGACAAAAGAATATTTGTAAAGGACAGTGAAGACTTATATAGAAGATTAAGCATTAGACTTCTTGCAAAACTCCTCTATACCTCAGAGAGCTAAGAAGGACTAAAATTGTGTAAAACAAATTTTTATTCCTAGCCTAAGCTAAGGGTAAAATATTTTTTTATGTAAGGTTAGTACGTACTGTCCCTTCCATAGGACACTTTATAGAGAGCCTTACTCAGCGTCAAAGAACCCCAACCCTAGCTTTGGCTACGCTTGAGAACATTTACCTTGATTAAAACTCTCTATAAAGTGCTAAGCCATATAAGGAGTTTTGCAAGAAGTCTATTAGAGAATGTGCAAGAATACAAACATTTCCAGATACTCATAAATTTTATTACACTAATCTAAGTGCTGGTTATAAAATGGTAGGAAATGCAGTACCTCCCGACCTCTCATACTATTTGGCAAAAAAGATAATTGAAGATTTGAGTAGCATTCATTCTAATAATTATAATGTCCCTGTAAAAATAAAGCAATTAAATCAGCTTTACGATTATAAATAAATCTGTTATGGCTACAAATACACCCCTATGCATGAATCTCCACTTTTGATATATAAACAGCATGAGTACATCAATGCCCCCAGAAGTACAGCGTGAGATGATTCACTCTATAAAGGGGATGGAAAATGCGAAGATTGTCCGTTATGGTTATGCTATAGAGTATGATTTTGTAGATCCTCGTGAACTCAAACACTCTCTTGAAACGAAAAAAATAAGCGGACTTTTTTTAGCTGGTCAGATAAACGGAACAACAGGTTATGAAAAAGCAGCCGCTCAAGGGCTTATGGCAAAGAGCCTTTGATTTTAAGGCGTGATGAAGCCTATATAGGTGTTTTGATAGACGACCTTGTAACAAAGGGAACAAAAGAACCTTACCGTATGTTTACATCTCGTGCAGAGTACAGGCTTTTACTTCGTGAAGAATCAGCAGATACAAGACTAAGCAGATATGGACATGAACTAGGCTTAATAGATGACAAACTTTATGAAGCAGTAAAGCTAAAAGATGAGCAGATTAAATCAGGGGCAAAACTACTAGAAGATACAAAATTTACACCAAACAAAGAGTTTATAATTAAACTCGAAGCTATGGACGAACAGCCCATAAAAGACATCTCCACAGCACAACAGTTAGTGGCTCGTAAAACCTTTGATGTGAGTAAGATGTTAGAGATTTGTCCAGAGTTAGCACAGTACAATGATTATATAAGAGAAGAGATTTTAGTAGAGGGTAAATACGCTAGATACATCGAAAAGCAAAGTCAAGAAATCCAAAGAATGAAAAAGTATCTTAAAATTGCGATACCCCAAAACTTTGATTTTAGAGGGATAAGCGGACTAAGCAAAGAGGTAGTAGAAAAACTAGAAGAGTTCAATCCCCAACCCTCCAAGCCGCCATGCAAATAAGCGGCATCACCCCAGCAGCCATAGAGATTTTACATATATATATGAGGATTGCTAAGAAAAATAAATAACTTTATTTATGGGGTGTTTTAGGTACAATAATGCTGATTTAGCTTAAAAATAAAAAACTGTCATTGCGTACTCGATACGGAATCTAAAAGCCTTTGGGTGCAAGTTGAGAATGACTTTTAGGAGTTCTTTATAAAATAGAAAGGATGAAAATTTGGAATTGGTTTATTTATGGGTAGATGAGTATAAAAATATAAAAAATGAAGGCTTTAATTTTAGTCCTAGGTTTGAATTTGATTATGATAAAGAGAGTAAAAAATTAACTACGGTTAGGGATGATAGTGATAATTATGTAAGTATTTTTCCTGATAATATAAATATTACTGCTATTGTTGGGGAAAATGGTAGTGGGAAGAGTGCTATATTAGAAATAATTATTAAAATATTAAAAGAAGACATGAATGAAAAATATATTGGACTTCTCCTAAAAGCTCACAGTAATACCTCCATTTAGATACCTGTTTATAGGCTTTAGCAAGACTATATTTTAGTAATATTGAAATTACTCTTATATTTTAAATTAAAGTAACTGAGTAGGGACATATATCCAAATATTGAAAAAGGTTTTAGGAGAAGTCTACTCTATGGTCATATTAATTTGCACACCATTAAATGGAGCTTAATAGAGGTGTCAACTGAAAATCTTATTGCTATTGATAATGCAGCAACTTTTCCTGATTTTGTAGAAGAAGTTTCAATAGATGTTGCAAAATGTCGTGAACTTAGTGATATTGATGTAAGGGATGATGTAGTCTATTATTGGAAAAACCATGCTACTTGGAAAATACCTCCCATCTTTCTTGATGGTACTACACTAGACTTCTCCTAAAACCTTTTTCAATATTTGGATATATGTCCCTACGCAGTTACTTTAATTTAAAATATAAGAGTAATTTCAATATTACTAAAATATAATCTTGCTAAAGCCTATAAACAGGTATCTAAATGGAGGTATTACTATGAGCTTTTAGGAGAAGTCCAGTGTCTTCTAACTACTTTTATCATATCTTTAAAGGTGTCTCTTTTAACACCTACAACTCGTCTAAAATCTTTATCTGTTAATTTATTAACTTTGAAATATTTGATTGTTTTTCCCATAGCTTATTATAAGCAATTTTCGCTCCTATTTTCTTTAGGTTTTAGGAGAAGTCTGCTATTTCAACAAGAGTTCTTTCCTCTTTTAAAAGTTCTAAAACCAATTTAGTTTTTAGCTCTGCTGAATAAGTTTTTCATTTTCTGCTCATCTCTTTACCCTCACTTTATTGTTCTTATTTTATCATGTTGTTTGGTTTTCTTGGGGTAGTATACTTGATGCTTATAAGTCTACTGAAAATATGAAAAACTATGTTGAAAAAATTATTATTAGTTATGGAAGTAGATATGAGATTAAATTTGTTTAGCTACTTAATACAAGAAGATTACATTCAGCGATTGGGAATAAGACACCTAATGAGGTTTATTTTAAAGCTATTAATAATTTAAATAATAAATTGTTACTAAAAGTATCGTAGGTTGATGGAATAAGAAAACTTAGTTAAGTGGTCTTGACAATGGAGGATATTATAATTATTTATTTATACTTTAAAACCAAGCTTTTTATTCTTTTATTTTAGAGCTATTAATAATTTAGGCTATGTTCGCATTAAGGGTTCAAAGTAGTTATTTTGAGCTCCCTATTTTAGGGCATTAAATTTTAAGGAATACGGTACCAACCCTTAATGGGGACATTACAGTCTATTGAGCTTCTTTTTTATCAGATCTGCTACTCTAAAAGAGTTCGCATAAATTGTCCAAGTAAAAGGGACACTCCCCCCTGTTGGCATAAAAGATGCGTCGGTTATATAAAGATTTTCTAACTCATGTGCTTTACAGTTTTTATCCAAGACTGAAGTTTTAGAATCAAATCCAAATCTACACCCACCAGCCACCAGATTTGGGGGAGGTGCTGCGGAGATATTATAAGAAATTTCCTTTGCTCCCATCTCTTTTAAAACCTCTACAGCCTTTTTCGCTAAATGTTCTCCAACTTCTAAATCTTGAGGATGTCCCCAAAGATTTATAACGCCTATAGGTATCCCATACTTGTCTTTTGCCTTAGCATCAACACTCACAAAACACTCATCAGTAGGAAGCCAATCATTAAATACCTCGAATGTTAAAAGCTTAGATTCTGTGAGTTTTTTATGAATTTTATCTTGAAGTTCTTGTCCCCAAATAAGTTCACCATTATCATTTGTCATCTCTCTTGATGCCCGTGAAATTATATTTGCGTGTTCAAATAAAAAGTCTATAGTCCCACCCTTTTTCATTTGAGAATTTTCTTTAAACTCATAGCAGTCCTGTAAACTTCTGTTAAAAAATAAACCTCTTTGGCAAAGGACAGAAAATTCATCCTTAGATAGATCTTTTTTATGAAATCTTCCTTGTCCACTTCCTCCTGCTGAGAAAATAAGATTTTTTCCAACTTGACCATTGTTGTTAGCGAGTCCATTTACAAAGTGTTTATTTTTAGAGTTCAAAAGAAGTCGTGAACTCTCTATCGCTTGAGCTGAAAGGACAAAAATATTTGCCCTAATCTCATGTGAGACTAAATTTTCATCATAATAATGTGCTTTAATTACTTTACTTGCATCACTCTCTAGTTTATACACAAAAGCATTAGTGATTGTTTTTGCATTACATTTTTGCAGCAAAGCAGCTCTTGCACTTCCCTTTGCTCCAGTTGCACAGGCGTAAGAACCACAAAAATTACTATAAGAACAAGTATTCCTATCAAGTGTATTTTTTGATAGTATGGCTCTAGGGGTGGGGATAGATTCATAGTTTAAATTTTTACAAGCCTTATCAAACCATGCTGTCACACCATTTTCTTCTAATTTAGAAAAGGGAAATTTTTGTGTAGAGCGAGGCTCTAAAAATTTATGTTTTACCACTTCACCTGAGACACCGATAACTCTCTCTACTTTTTCATAATAAGGCTCTAAGTCATCATAGCTGATACACCAATCTACTACATTTGCCCCTTTTATTTCACCAAAAACTGATTTTAATTTAAAGTCATTTACTTTCATTCTATGGAAATATCCACTCATAAGGTTTGAAGAACCTCCAAGCATTGAGCCATTCCAAAAACTCCAAGAGTATTCTTCCCCATCATAGCGAGTGATACTTCCATCTTTTTGGCGATCATTGATTATATGATGTTCATCTTTTAGGTTTGGAGTAAATAAATCTCTACGAGATACTCCAATTTCATCCTTGTTAATATCTTTTTCTGTATAGTTTTTCCCTTTTTCTAAGACTACTACTTTATATCCAGCATTGCTAAGTTCATAGGCTATGGGTGAACCACCTGCACCACTTCCGATGATACAAATATCATATTTCACAATATAGCCTCTTTGGGTCGTGGTAACCCACTTTTGTGATCTAACCATTTCCAGCCAAATTCATTTTTATTTACGCCATATATAGGGTCGCCAAGAACTGCTTCCATTATGTAACTAAGAACTGTTTTTATCCAGCTTTTCCCCCATGATTCTTTTGAAATTATTTTGAGTATAGTTTGCCTTTGTTTGGAGTCTAGCTTTGTATAGAGTTTATTGTACTTAGATACTGCTTCTTCATTTAACCATTTTGTGCCATTACGCAAAAACTGCTTCCTGTCTGCACTGATGCGAGCATGTTTAAAAATTATGTTGATATACGAAAGTGCATTGGAGTTAGTAATCATCTTTTGAGGAAATAAATCCTCTTGAACAATAGCCAAAGTTTGGAGTGGTGTAAGAAAAGCAAAAAGTTTATTTTTTGAACTAATCATAATGAGAGTAGTTAAAAATGCTGTCTTGAAAAATACTCTGCGAGCTTTGAAAAGCATACTTTCTCCTAACTACGATATTTTTATTCAAGGGAAAAATCTTTAATTTAATATTGACATATTCAATAAACTTCTTGCAAAACCTAGACCTTAAATTAAGTTATTGGCTTATGCAAAGAGTCTAACCCTTAATACGTCATAATAAAAGTGATTTTTCTCTATTATCGATTTTTGATATGAACGCTGGAAGTGTTACTAAATCAACAATAGCGGCTAGAACCAAAGCAGTCGCTGTAACAATTCCAAAATGATAGTTTGGATTAAAATCACTAAATATAAATACTAAAAATGCAATACTTAAAATAATAGTTGTAAATATAATAGCACTCCCTGCATAACTCATCACATATTCTAAAGAATTTTGTAAATTTTCACCTCGTTTTCGTGATTCTATATATTTCACCATAAAATGGATTGTATCATCCACTGCGACCCCGATTATAATTGCACCCGCTATTGCCACACCCATATCTATATCTATATCTAACCAACCCATAACTCCAACAACAAGGACTATTGGTAAGATATTTGGAATCACAAAAAGAGGTAGCATCCTTAAATTTTTAAAGATGAGTAGCATAATAAGAGAGATAAGTACTACTGCCAAGGTAATTGAGTATATAAGTGTATTTGTAACATCATGCTGCATATGTGCGAACATTTTTGTTTGTCCATTAACGGTAGCACTATAGGGTGTTTTCTCCCACCATACTTCTGCCCACTCTATCATCTCTAAATCCTTTGAAGTATCCACCATATTCATAGATGCGGATAGGCGAAGCAATCGCTCATCTATATCCATTTTATCATTTATTTCCATCCCTTGAGGAAGAGAGAGTGAGTACAAAAGAAGATACTGTGCTATTAAATTTTTATCTTCAGGAATAGTTTTTGAGTCAGCCATCACATCGTTAAAAGTTTTCACGACATCCATAAGAGAACTGATGTGTCTTACATCCGAAAATTTTGCATAAAATTCACTATAAAATTTTTCAACTGCCTGTAAAAATTTTGGATTTTTGATTCCATCATTTTCTTTTGAATCTACTATAATTTCATAGGACATTGGTCCTGTTAAATTGTCCTGTATAAAGTTTGTCGTCACCCGAAATGGTACATTTTCCTTAAAATAACGTACTGTGTTTGAATCAACATTCGCCTTAAAAATTCCAAGCCCAATTGCTATAAAAATAAAGGCAGATATAAATAATATCTTCGTATTATTTTGTAAAATAAAGTTTACATACCATTTAGAAATATTATGATTTTTATTTTCTTCTTCCGTTTGTGCTTTTATATTAGGCTTGAATATTGCTAAAAGTGCAGGAACAAATAAAATGCTCAAAATAAAGGCAAGTATTGCAGCACTAGCTGTAGCTATACCTAGGGTTTGAATAGGGATGACATTAGAAATACTCAGAGATGCAAACCCAATTGCGGTAGTAAGTGAAGTTAAGAGGAGTGCTAAAAAGTTCTTACTAAGTGTATAGTGTATAGATTTTTCATTATCCATTCCTTTTTTTCTAGCAACTACGTATATCCATAAAAGATGCATCGCATCTGCTATACCAATGGCAACTACAAAAACTGGAATATTTGCTGTAAAATTATTAAGTTTAAACCCTAGCATCACTTGAATTGATAAGACAATTAAAAAAGTAAAAATCACAACTGATATACTTATTAAGCTCATAGAAAATTTTCTAAACACCAATAAAAGTAAAAATGTAGCTATTAAAATTACTGCCGGAGTAAAAATCCCACTGTCTTTTTTAGCTATTTCTATAAAAGAAGTATTTATAATTGGACCACCATTAAGATAAAATTTAATCCCATGCTTTTTAATCTCAGGTTCAATAATCTTTAGTATAGAATCACGCAATTTAAAACTTACAACGGGGTCATCCCCTGCTTTTGGTGTCATTCTTCCAACAATCATGGTAGTTTTTCCATCAGCAGAGATAAGTTTTCCAACTATCAAATCTTCCCCAAGTGCTATCTCTTTTTTTCTTTTGAAATCAGCATCACTTAAAGTATCAACATCCCCAATTAAATCTTCAATAATAATTTCATCAGGATACTCTATATCACTATGCACATATTGATAGTTAGTAATAGAATCCACCCTTGCAATATACTCTGTTTCCCAAAGTTTACGAGTTATATTTTCTATTACTTGTAAAGTTTTTTTGTTAAAGATTCCATCTTCAACTTTAAAAGAGATAGCAATAGCGTCATCATTTCCAAAAACTGCACGAAAATTATCATAATCTTGTAAAATTTTAGATTTTTCACCAAACCAAATTCTATAACTTCCCTCAAACTCCAAGTTTTTAAGTGATGATGCCATCATGAGCGTTATTAAAGGGATGAGTATCGCTATTGCCCATCTAAATTGTATTATTCTTTTTACAAAAGTATTCATATATTCTCTCTTTTAATTTTAAAAGTAATAGGCTAGATTTAAACCTATTCTCTGATGCTTACCTAAGATTGAATAGGCTGTTCGTGTATTTTTTGATGGTTTTATGTAATAATAATCTAATTCTATTTTAAAATAATCACCTATTCTACTCTCATACTCCAAATAATAGACTTGTTCATTATATTCTAAATCATGGATAAGACCACCAACTACAGAAGCATCATCGGCATCATTCAAAGTATATCTTGCACCTAAAAAAATATCATCTTGCATAGTCTCAAAAAGTTGTAAATCAGTATATTTATCTGATTTATAAGTGTCATACCTATAATACTCAGCAATAAGCCCTAATGATGTGCCATTATCAAAATCTTCTAATCTGTGTTCTACTCCTAAAGCTAAATGGGAATAGTCTCCAACACTTAGACCTTTTTCAACAAAAGTATATAAGGCTTCTAACTTTATAAGTGTTGCATTAAGAACAAGTGTATTATATGTCATGAATTTATTAACTAAATAAGCATTTTGAGAATAGGAGGAGGAACTGTTTACAAGACTTGAGAAGTAGCGTTGTGAATCGTAGCCATTTTGATATATAAAAGCATAATCAAGTGCATAATCACTTTGAGTTGTTCCACTGTATGTTAAATATATAGAAGGTCTATGTTCTTTATTTGAGTGTACAAGACTATCATCATAATTTACAGTAGGTGCAAAAGCATAATATACATAAGGATATGCTGCCATTTTTTGGTCTTCTTGCATTACTTGAACTATAAAACTTAACTCTCCATCCTCTGTATAATAAGTATATTCTGCATTTAAAACACCTAATTTATTTGTTTTAAACATATCATCTCTTAAATCACTAGGATTAAATACATCAACAATATTACGTAATTCCAAGGCTCCCCAATATTTTATACTTTTACCAATTTGGACTGCATCATCTTCAAAATCAAGTCTTAAAAATAGTTCATCTAAGCGTACAAATGTTCTTTGAGTATCGTCTGCATCTCTTAGAAAATCTTTATACGCTTCTTGTGCATATAGTTTAGCAAATATACTTAGATCATCTCTAGTATACTTTAACTCTAAAGTTTGCTTTGCTGTAAAGGAGCTTGAATGCTTAGTATTAGGTTTTGTCATATAAAACTGTGAATCTAAGTCTATATGTCCAGTAATTTGTGTATCAGCTATTACCATAACATAAGTAAAAACAAATCCTAGAAATACTTTTATCATTTTTTCAGGTGTCTTTTATGGAAACTTTTATCACTAAGCCCTGTATTAATTTTTTCTTGACTCCAAGTAAGTATAGTCGTTTTATCATTTTGAATATTTTTCATAGTGATTTTCCCTATTCTATTAATCTTGCCAAATTTTTTATAATCTTCAAAATAAGAAGTTTTAAAAAGTTTTTTCTTTCTATCAAAATACTCTATTTTTTGAATTAAAAAATTATCTTTATCTATGTACGATATTAATTTTGTATATCCAGAATACTTTGAAACAGGGATACTCTCTGCTACATACACCTCTTTATCATTGAAGATTCCAAGTTTTGCATCTCCAGAGTATTTATATTTCCTCGCATTAAAAGCACTTAAATCTTCATAAGAAAATTCACTTCCCATAAATGCTCCAGACTTATTTTTTGAAGCAATTCTTTTCATACGCTTTAATGCGGGAAGATAGAGCCACTGATCATCATCTTTATTAATATGCTCATAACTTAAAAATTTTGTTCCTTTTACATCTGCTGGAGTGTTAAATTCCATCAATGACTTATCTGTTTTTTCTCCTTCTAAGATTTTCATATTCATTTGACGAATTTTTTCTTGTCCTCTTGCATTTATAAGTTTCATCTCCATCACAGAGACAGAATCTATAAAACCACTCATCGCATCATCACTTTTTTGTGAGACTTCTTGATTAGTAATTGCTAATAGTGTAGTTATTGATACTAAAGCGATTGTAAAAATTTTTAACATAATCAAACCTTTTCATTTTAATGTTAACAATGCTAACATAAACTATAGACATTGTCAACATTTATCTATGTTAAAATTATGCTATGAAAAAAACGATAAAAACGAACACCTCTTTATAATGTCCCTAGAAAAACAAAGCAATTAATCAAGTACTCTTATTTCAAATGATAGAATAAGAATACAAAAAATAGGGATAAGTAAATGTTTAACAATTCAGAATCTTGTATTTAAGGGCTTTTAGATTCCGTATCGAGTACGGAATCACAGTTTTTTACTTTTAAGCTAAATCAACATTAATGTACCTAAAATATCTTACCCATAAAGTTACTTATTTTTCCTAGCAATCCTCATATATATATGTAAAATCTCTATCGCTGCTGGGGTGATTCCACTTATTTGCATGGCGGCTTGGAGGGTTGGGGGGGGTTGAACTCTTCTAGCTTTTCTACTACCTCTTTGCTTAGTCCGCTTATTCCTCTAAAATCAAAGTTTTGGGGTATCGCAATTTTAAGATACTTTTTCATTCTTTGGATTTCTTGACTTTGCTTGTCTATGTATCTGGCGTATTTACCCTCTACTAAAATCTCTTCTCTTATATAATCATTGTACTGTGTTAACTCTGGACAAATCTCTAACATTTTACTCACATCAAAGGTTTTACGAGCCACTAACTGTTGTGCTGTGGAGATGTCTTTTATGGGCTGTTCGTCCATAACTTCGAGCTTACTTATAAACTCTTTGTTTGGTGTAAATTTTGTATCTTCTAGTAATTTTGCCCCTGATTTAATCTGCTCATCTTTTAGCTTTACTGCTTCATAAAGTACATCACCAATTAAGCCTAGTTCATGTCCATATCTGCTTAGTCTTGTGTCTGCTGATTCTTCACGAAGTAAAAGCCTGTACTCTGCACGAGATGTAAACATACGGTAAGGTTCTTTTGTTCCCTTTGTCACAAGGTCGTCTATTAAAACACCTATATAGGCTTCATCACGCCTTAAAATCAAAGGCTCTTTGCCATAAGCCCTTGAGCGGCTGCTTTTTCATAACCTGTTGTTCCATTTATCTGACCAGCTAAAAAAAGTCCGCTTATTTTTTTCGTCTCAAGAGAGTGTTTGAGTTCACGAGGATCTACAAAATCATACTCTATAGCATAACCATAACGGACAATCTTCGCATTTTCCATCCCCGTTATAGAGTGTATCATCTCCCTCTGTACTTCTGGAGGCATTGATGTTATATATCAAAAGTGGAGATTCATGCATAGGGGTGAATGAGGTTAATTTTGGTGCTTGTAATCTACTTCAAAGAAATTAGAAATAGGTACATCAAATAACTTTGCAAGTTTACAAAGATGTTCAAGGTTAAATTTTTTACTATGTGCATTATTTTCTGCATTAGCATAAAAGCCTGATGACTTCTGACCTATTGATAAAGCAACTTCTAGCTGACTCAATCCTTTCTCATTTCTAATGCGCTTAATGTTACTAGATATAATTTTGAAGAATACATTTAGCTCACTTTCTGTAACAATCTCAGGTAAATTTAACATTATAATCCTATAGGTAACATTTCTATAAGGTTACTTTTTGTAGTATATATTATCAATTACCTATAGAAATGATTTCTATAGGTATAAAAGGAATGTAAATGAAAACATTAACAAAAATATCAGTAAGTGTATTAGCAGGGTTTCTGCTTATTGGGTGTGGTGGAGATTCAAGTAGTGATGATGAAGCTGCAAAAGGTAGCGAGGGTAGTACTTCAGGATATAATGTTCATTATATCTCAAATAATAGTACTAGAGAAGCTGTAAGTAGTACAGATGATTATACATCTATACTAGTCGCAAATACTACTTATTTTGAAAGAAAAACTGTAGATAATTATAATAAAAAATATTCATCTACAGAAGCTAAAAGCTATTGTAGAAATTTGAATTATTCTGCTGGAGGTTGGAGAATACCTTCAAAATATGAATTAAGTGTCGCAAAAAATCTTGGAAGTGTATTAAATTTTAGACACACTAGTTATAGTACTTATAATCAAAATGCCAATGGCGATATTACCACTAGTTGGAAATGTACTGATAGTGCTTTAAGTTGTGCATTTCAAAGTGCACCATCTACTAATTATGTAATCTGTGCTAGGGATTTAGGGGAAACAGCTGAGACAAATTTATCAGAAAAAGATAAAGAAGTTGTTAAAATTTCTAGTGATGGAAAAGAAGTTGCTGATAATATTACAGATTATTCAGCTCTACTATATAAAGACCCAAGTTTAAATATGATGTTAGCACTTGAAAGAACAAAAGCAGGATTTTTACAAACTAAAACATATGAAGACGCAACAAACTATTGCAAAAACCTTAGTTATATAGGCTTTAGCAATTGGAGGTTACCTTCTCTACAAGAAACAGAAGTTATGTTTTTTTATTATGAAGATAATAGTGATGAACTTCTTAAAATTAACACTAAGGATCATTGGACAGTAACTACAAATAACTATTCAAGTGGTGCTGAAGGTAGACAATTATTCTCTATTCATTCCTCTTATAATCCTAGAGCTCCACTTTTAGCATCTCATAATTATTTATGTGTGAGAAATAACTATTAACACAATAAGGATGTTTAAATTCAAAGATGAAGTATAAAGGAAAAATATGAAATAAATATTATCAATAGCAATAATTCTTGCAAGCATATTATTCTCTGCTTGCACAAAATCTTTTCTTGATGAAATGTTATTGGTTGAGCCTAATGAAGCGGGTAAAAAAAAGAGCAAATTTATAGAAAAGATGGCTTTCCATTAAACTAAGCTTTCTGATTTCTTGTGTGTATCAACTCCTAAATGTTAATCTTAGCTAGTAATATATCAAAATCACTCTGATATAATTTGTTTTGTATTACTTTGAATTTTTCAAATTCACTTATCGCAAATTCTTTTGCAATTTTTGCTGTAACTTTTCCTGAATCTTGTAAAATATCATGTTCATTAAATTCTAAAAAAGTATTTAGTTTTTTACTCCAATCGTTCATAGTCATTGGGATTTGTTTTTGGGATTGATGTTCTGCATAGTCAAGATACATAGTTACAATTCTATTTAATGTTTTTAACTCTTTTTCTTCTAAATAATTCTTAGCTACAACTACATCAGTTTTTCTTATTCTTCCTGTTGGTGCAGTTTTCCAAGTGCTTAATCCCATGTTGTTTTTTTCATGATTTGCTCTTGAATATATTATTTCTGATGCTGTTTGTTTTGTTATCGCCCAATGTAGTTTATTTTGGACTGTGGCAAAAAAATCTTTTGTATATTGTGAATTTTTATCATAATCTATACTACATTCACTATAAATATCTGTTATTTGTTGGTAAAATCTTCTCTCACTTGAACGAATATCTCGTATGCGTTCTAATTGTTCTTTAAAATAATCTTTTCCAAATGCTTTTTCAGGATTTTTAAGTCTTTCATCATCCATTGTAAAACCTTTGATGATGTACTCTTGTAACCTTTTTGTTGCCCATTGTCTAAATCTTACACCTTGGATTGATTTTACTCTATATCCAACAGATATGATGGTATCAAGATTATAATAATTTGTAGGTTTTGTAGAAAAATCGATTTTTCCGATTTTTCTCATAGTTGTATCTTTTTCTAACTCTTTATCTTTATAAATATTTAATATATGTTCATTTACAGTTGAGCGACCTTTACCAAAAAGTTCTCCCATTTGTTCTATTGTTAGCCAAATATTTTCATCTTGTAAAAGCACATCTACTTTAATATCTTGATTATCTGATTTGTAGATTAGAAATTGAGCTCTTGTTTGCATCTGTATATTTTTTTGCATCAGTTTTCACCTTTTGTTATATGATATATTTTCATATCAGTCCTAATTCTTCGGAGATGTCTTTTATGAGTTTACTAAGTGGTCGTTTGTTTATGTCTTCATCATTTACATATCCACCTGTGATAAGTCGGAGTAAATCTTCACGATTTTTAAAAAGTCCACTATAATTATGTGCTAATTCATCAATATATACTACCCCAATAAGTCAAGACAACATTTCCAAATTCCTTATTCACCTCTAACCTGTAACTTTATGAAACAGCTACTACATTTTCAGTATAGTTCTCATCATTTATTTGTAAACTCTCCAAGTAAACATTCATTGGTTTTTTATAGTTCAGTGTTTCATGAAATCTTTTATAATTGTAGAAGTCCATATAATCCGATACATCCTCTTTTAGTTCCTTAATTGTGTTGTACTGATTTAGATAAATTCTTTCCTGATGTTACGATAATCTAAATTCATAAAGTTTAAGAAGTGCTACAAATCTAAACAACTTGTAATTCTTCAACTTTTTGGTAGGCGACTTTGAGAGCCTCAATATATATTTTTTCCTTAATGGCAAAGTGGTTCATTAGACTTCTTGCAAAACTCCTATATACCACAGAGAGCTAAGAAGGACTAAAATTGTGTAAAACAAATTTTTATTCCTAGCCTAAGCTAAGGGTAAAATATTTTTTTGTGCAAGGTTAGTACTTACTATCCCTTCCATAGGACACTTTATAGAGAGCCTTACTCAGCGTTAAAGAACCCCAACCCTAGCTTTGGCTACGCTTGAGAACATTTACCTTGATTAAAACTCTCTATAAAGTGCTAAGCCATATAAGGAGTTTTGCAAGAAGTCTATTTTATAGTTTAATCGAAGTTTCTCAAGTTTTATAAAACCACGAACAGATAAATGTATATGATTTCTTTGTGATGTTTCAACTTTTGTTGGAGAGTTTTCTATTTTTAAATTTTGTTTTAAAGATTTATGATATTCCTCTATTTTCCACCGTCTTTTGTAGATTTCAAGTACCTGATTGAAAGATAAGTCTATATCATTAGTAACAAGATATAAATAAGTAGATTCGCCATCATCGCCGTTTTTGACCACTTGCTTGATAAGTCTTAGAGGTTTTTTATAACCTTCAATATATATCAGCCGACTACTACCACCCTTTATATCTATGCTTGAGATATTAACATATTTTCCTTTATTTCTTTCTTCTAAAGTGAGTGCTATTTTTCTATTACTTTTTATTGGACATACAAACTTCTTGTTTAGTTCTTCTTCTATAAAAAGTAGATTCTTAATACTTGAAAACCATTTATCAAATAAAATATATTTATATTTCACTTCATTATTGTGATGTAAAATTTGAAGTTTATCTTGCATTATTTCATTTTTACTAAAGAGAGATTTTTTAATATTCTTCTGATGTTCCTCACTCCACTTATTTTCAGTTTTTGTGATAATTTCATATCCCAAAGGGATAGATATACCTGTAGCATCTGTATAATGAAAATTTAGCATTAAGATACCTTTTTGCATCTTTTGTGAGACATGGTCATAATGCCAGCAAACTACATCATTTACTTTACTCCAAGGCTTATGCATAAGCATATCATCGATAATAATACAAGCATTGTCTTCATTCTCATAATCTCTTAAAAATGGTTTTATTGATTTCCACAAAGTCTTTTCATCATCAAGAGAATCATTTAATAGTAGATGCTTTGTGAAAACATCATGACTATTACCTGTTACTTTTGAAAGTTTTGTCATCTCTATCTTGCTAAATGAACTGATTGCGAAATTTATGTACATATCTTCTAATTGCTTCATATATATTTTAAGCATTTTTAATGCCATCTATTTTTAATATGTCACCTTTTGTAAATTTGAAGGTTTAGATTATCGTAACATCAGTTCTTTCAACTTTAGCACTTCTCCAGAACCTCTCAATACAAATATTATCAGTAGCTCTACCTTTACCATCCATTGAGATAGTAATGCCATTATCTTTAAGTGTTTGGGTGTGAATATAGCTAGTATATTGACTCCCTTGATCAGTATTAAATATCTCTGGTTTTTCATATTTAAGAAGTGCTTCATTGAGTACTCCCATAACAAGGTCAGTGTCCATTGTATTGGATATTTTCCATGAAAGAACAGCTTTAGAGTACCAATCAATGATAGCTGCAAGATAAACCATGCCACCATTGATTTTAATATAGGTAATATCTGTACTCCATACTTGATTAGCTCTTGTAATATTTATCCCTCTAAGCTTATAGGAGAACTTAGGATGTTGTATATTAGCTAGAGTTAAGGAAATAGGCTCTCTTACAGCTAGTATAGCCTTTAATCCTAACTCTTTGCGATAACTCTGCACTGTGTTTAAACTTACACTGAAACCATTCTCTAGTAACTGGTAATGCACCTTCTTAGCTCCATATATTGGTATCTCTTCAAAGATAGATTTTATCTCCTCCTTGATGGTTTCTTTATGTTCGCTGACTACAGGTATATAGTAAAGCGAACTTCTACTAATATCTAGTATCGCACACTGTTGTACTACGGATAATCTCTTTAACTCGAAATTTATCATAGCCTTTTTACTAGATAAGTCCGAGCTTCTCAGCTTTCCCCGCATCCAGTTATTCTCCACTGTTAATTGTCCTACTGTTTTTGCGTATTCATCTATTTTTTCTTGAAGTTTTTTAGTTTCATCTTTATACTCTTTTACAACTTTGGAAGGTTCCATTGCCATCTCTGCATTCTCTAAAAATAGCTTCTTCCAGTTTTTGAGATTATTGGGTGTAATACCATTATCTTTAGCTATTTCTATAAGAGTTTTTTCCTCTTTAAGAAGCTCTAAAACCAATTTTGTTTTTAGCTCTGTTGAATAAGTTGTCCGTTTTCTGCTCATCTTTCTACCCTCACTTTATTATTCTTATTTTATCGTATATGAAATAAAAACTTTTGAAATGTTGTTTGGTTTTCTTGGGGTAGTATATTTGGAATAAGAATACTTGGTTAATTGCTTTGTTTTTCTAGGGACATTATACTTACTCTAACAAGCCCAATCCCAACTCTTTTAAATAAGTATTGTGTTCATCTTTAAATTTTTTAATATCTTTTTCTAAACCAGCTAAGTCACTATTCACTTCATCTAAATCAATAATAGGCTCAGGCTTTGCCGTACTAACATATCGTGATATATTTAGATTAAAATCATTTTTTTCTATCTCTTTTAAAGAAACAGCACGAGAATATCGCTCTTCTTCTTTTCTGTACTTATAAGTATTTATAATCTTATCTATATCAGCATCTTCTAAAATATTTTGCCTTTTACCTTTAGTGAAATTTTCACTAGCATTTATAAAAAGCACATCATCACTTTTTTTACACTTTTTAAGTACCAATATACACACAGGTATCCCAGTAGAGAAAAAGAGCTTAGGAGGCAATCCTATAACAGTATCTATATTCCCATCTAAAAGAAGTTTTTTTCTTATCTTTGCTTCTGCTCCACCACGAAATAGAACACCATGAGGAAGAATTATTGCCATAGTTCCCTCTTTATCTAAGAAATGAAAACCATGAAGTAAAAAAGCAAAATCAGCTGCACTTTTAGGGGCTAAACCATGATTTTTAAATCTGAAATCTTTTGCTAATTCATCGCTAGGTTCATAACGAAGAGAAAAAGGAGGATTTGCCACTATGGCATCAAAGTGCATTTTTTTAGAAGGGTTTTCTTCACTAAGCATATCCCATTCATTTGTAAGAGAATCGCCATGATGTATATCAAATTCGTTATCTTTTACCCCATGAAGGAGCATATTCATTCTTGCAAGGTTAAAGGTAGTGATATTTTTTTCTTGACCGTAAATCTTACCTACTCCGTATTTTCCCATCTGTTTTCTTACATTGAGTAAAAGTGAGCCTGAACCACAGGCAAAGTCTAAAACATTGTTTAATTTTATCTTTTTACCAGTACTTGGGTCTTGACTATCAAGAGATACAATTTTAGAGAGTATAGTAGAAGCTTGTTGTGGTGTATAAAATTCACCTGCTTTTTTACCACCTCCTGCTGCAAACTGACCTATAAGATACTCATAGGCATCACCTAAAACATCACTCTCATTTGAAAACTCAGCTATACCCTCAGCTATTTTAGTGATTATCTTACATAGCTTTGTATTTTTCGCCTCGTAAGTTTTACCTAGCTTTTCAGAATTTAGATTTATCTCTGAAAACAGACCATCAAAAGCAGTTGAAAAAGATTCATTTTCTATATATTTAAAACCATCTTCTAAGGTTTTAAGAAGTTCATTACTTTGTTTTCGTGCCAACTCTGATATTGAACTCCATAAATATTTAGGTTCTATAACATAGTGTATTTTTTTACGCATCATATCTTCAAAAGGTTTTACATCTTCTTCATTTTGATTATACCATTGAGCTAAAGGTGCTTCATTATCATTTTGAGATGGGTAATCAGCCCCTAACTCTTTTTTAACTGACTCTTCATAGTTATCGGAGAGGTATCGCAAAAACAAAAAAGAAAGCATATAATCCCTAAAATCATCAGCATTCATAGCCCCTCTTAAATCATCGGCTATTGTCCAAAGTATTTTTCCTAATCTATGTTGTTGTTCATTGCTCATGTTTGTCTCCTATCTTCTTTTAACTTTCTCTTGAAGTTTTTCTAACTCTTTTAAGTCTTGCTTATCAGCATCTATTGCATCTTGTTTTTTTCTTCTTTTATCAAATTTTGTGTAAATAGCTTCTATGGATTTTTTCATTTTTTCATGCTTAATAGTTCCGTATCCTTGAAGAACTTTTTTATCATTGAACTCTATTATTCGGTCAATATTTTCTATCCAAAAATCCATTGTAATATCTTGTCTATTTTTTGCTCTAAGTTCAGCAGTTTCAAGAAATACTACTACAAAACGGTTGAGGCTATCTATCTCATCCTCGTTTAAATAATTTTTAGCCGTATATATATCTTGTTTTCTTAGGGTTGAACCTTTAAAGCTAGTAAGTGCCATATTTTCTTTTTTGGCATCCGCACGGTTTATGATTATCTCAGCCGCTGTTTGTTCTGTGATAGCATAAAGAAGTTTGTTTTGAGTCTTTGCAAAAAAGAGTTGTGTTGTTTTATCACTAGCATCATAATCACTACTAAGAGCAAAAAGGTCTCTAACTTTTTGATAGAATCTTTTCTCTGAAGCTCTAACATCTCTAATACGCTCAAGAAGTTCATCAAAGTAATCAGGTGCATTTGGATTTTTGAGTCTCTCATCATCCATCACGAAACCTTTAATCATATACTCCCTAAGGTTTTTATTTGCCCAAACACGGAACTGTGTGCCTCTTTTACTTCTCACTCTAAAGCCAATGGCTAAAATTATTTCTAAAGCATAGTGAGTAACAGTGTATTTTTTACCGTCTTTGGCAGTTGTTAAGTAATCCTTAACAACTGAATGTTTATCTAACTCCTTCTCTTCAAATATATTTGATATATGTATACTGATATTTGGAATAGATGTAGCAAAGAGTTCTGCTAATTGCATTTGATTCATCCATACATCTGCATCTTTAGCAAGAAGAGAAACGGATGCTTTGCCATCTACTGTGTTATAGATGATGATTGATTGTTCTTCACTCATGCTTGTTTTTCTTGTGTTGAAAAAGATTCATTTTCTATATATTTAAAACCATCTTCTAAGGTTGTAAGAAGTTCATTACTTTGTTTTCGTGCCAACTCTGATATTGAACTCCATAAATATTTAGGCTCTATAACATAGTGTATTTTTTTACGCATCATATCTTCAAAAGGTTTTACATCTTCTTCATTTTGAGATGGGTAATCAGCCCCTAACTCTTTTTTAACAGACTCTTCATAGTTATCGGAGAGGTATCGCAAAAACAAAAAAGAAAGCATATAATCCCTAAAATCATCGGCTATTGTCCAAAGTATTTTTCCTAATCTATGTTGTTGTTCATTACTCATATTTTTGTCTGATTTTGTTTATAAAAATTTTCTATTCTATTAAAAATATCTAACAACTCATCTTTATATGCAAACATATCATTTAAGGCTTCTGCCATCTCTTGAGGTTCATCATCGTATTGATGAGAGATATTATTTCTAATAGCTCTTAATTTTTTCCATATATTTGCATCACTTAGGATATTTATCTTCTCTAATCTGTTTAAAATATCCACAAATGTTAGTTCTTCGATAGTATCTACATATTGAGATACTATAGATCTAAAAAGTTTTTCTCCTACTGTATCTTGGAGTTTTGCAAATCTAAAAAGGTATTGGTCTATTATCTGAATCTCTTCATCACTTAATTTCTCATACCTTGGTGCGGACAATGGAAAAATATCTTTTACTTGTAGGTAAGACTTTTGTATTCTTAGTTTATGTTGTTTACATTCATGTATATATTTTTGAATTTTTATCATTGTATTGTTCAACTCTATCCCCTTTTGTATCGCTTCTTGTTCTATGGGTCTATTAACATCTTTTGATATAACTAGATCTATTTTTTGCTCACCGATTTTTCGCTTGAGTGTGACTAGAAAATCTATCTTTTTCTCCATCAAATTGTCTTTGTTGTCAGTTTGGATATACAAGTCTATATCCCCACCTTTTTTACTCTCATCCGTGCGACTTCCAAAAAGGTATATCTTACCACTTTTAAAAACCTCTAAAAAACTACTATTTATAGCCTTTATCTCTTTATGTGTTAATCTCATTTTCTTTCCTCACTACTTACAAAAAGCTTTTGCATCAAGCCTTTTTTATGTTTTTTAAGAGTTTTTATTTTTTTGTTTTGTGATTCTATGAGCTTGTCAAGAGAGCTTAGGCAGTTGGCGATTTTTTGTTGTTCTTTTAGTTTTGGAATTAAAAAACTGATTTTCATCATTATGTGAGCATTAAGTTTAGCTCTACCACCACCAACTAAATAAGGTTCAATATCGATATTTTTTAGAGCATACATTAAAAAATGATTATTAGATATTTCCTTTTTTCCTTGTAATACATGAGCATGATTATTTACCCAAATCTTGCCATTAACATATTGAACAGGATAATTTTGTAAATCATTTGCTCCATCCTCAGCTACTAAAATAAATTCTCCATTATGAGTATAACCTTGAATATAACTTTGAATCCCATTAGCACCATAATAAGGTATTGCTCCTTCTATTCTATTAGATGCAGTAATTGGAATACGTAAATTATCATATCTATTAGCTAGGTCAGAAATTGCTTTTTTCTCCCACTCCCCACTAAAATCATCAAATCTTAACTTAGGAATTTTTTCACCATCTGATGGAAAAAGTTCTTGCATCAAAGCTTTTTTATGCTTTTTAAGAGCCTCTACTTTTTTGTTTTGTGATTCTATGAGATTATCAAGAGAGCTTAGGCAGTTGGCAATTTTTTGTTGTTCTTTTGGTGTTGGGATAATTAAATTAAGGTTATGTAGTATTTTACCTTGTATGCCTAAAACGGTACTTCCAAAAGCATGTGAATACAAAAGCTTCTGAAATTGACTGCTAATCATATAGTATTTTAAAAAATCATTTTTTAATAAATTATTACCTCTAAATTTTATTACCCTTTGAGCTAATGCAATATTTTTATTATCCACTTGAGCAACATTGCCCATTGGTGCTTCTGTTGTAAAAAGCACATCTCCTATTTCAGGTAGTCCTTTTCTCATAACATTTAAATAATTATCTAACCCTACATATTCTTTAGAAATTTTGTAATCAATATACCCTTTTTTTATATTTTTAGCAGTCACTAAAAAATATCCATCATCTGTTTTTATTGGAGCAATACCCCTATAGTCAACATACTCTGTAATCTCTTTTAACTTTTTAGAAACCCACTCACCACTAAACTCCTTAAATCTCAACTTAGGTACTAAGCTACTCATCTTCTTCCCACCTTAGCAGTTCTTTATCTATTTTTGAAAAAGCAAATACTTTTTTTCCTAAATCTTTTAGACTTGCCCCTATGTGATAAACCTCTTTATCATCAACTATTAAAAATCTATCATGATATTTATTTGATATTTTTACTTTAAGATTATGATACTGGGACTTATACTTTTTTATGTCTAGGTTTAACTGCTTTGATGGTTTTTGAGTGATGATTATATAATCTAGTGTAGGGTACTTACTAAAAAGTGTTAAAACAGTATCATCTATATAGTTATCTATAAGCACTATACTTTTTTGAGAAGATTTAAAAATAGTGTTTATCAAAACATAAGCATCATAAATCTCTCCATCATAAAAAATGCCTTGTAAAGTTGCAAGGGTCTTATCTTTTACTTTTGATTTTACATTTTGCATATCATTTTTTAACTTACTTACATCAGTCTCTAACTCTTTAAATCTTTGATGGGTAATTTTTTCACTGTTGATAGCATAACTATCTGTTAAATATTTTTTTAAAATAGAAGTTGCCCATCTCCTAAAGCGTGTTGCTAATTTTGAATTAACTCTATAACCAACCGCTATAATTATATCAAGATTATAAAACTCAACTTCTCTTTTAACTTCTCTACTCCCTTCTTTTTGAACTATTTCCATTATGGAAATACTTGAACTATCAAGCTCTTCATCATTTAAAATATTTTTTATATGTTTATTAATAGCTGGAATTTTTACACCAAAAAGTTTTGCTATTTGTTTTTGGCTTGCCCAAATTGTTTCATTTTCAATATCACTTTTAAACTCTATAGCTCCATTTGCAGCTTGATATATCTCTAAACTACTCATCATAAGCCTCTAATCCTGATAAATCTTTGCCCTTTGCCATCTTTTTAAGTAAAGGGCTAAGTTCTTTCATAAGTGCTGACTCTTTAAGTTGTCTAGTTTTCCAGCCTAGTCCTAGGGGTGCTAAAAGGTCGGTTAGTTGCTCTGCATCAAAGATATATCTATCTAAGACTCTATCCACAAATGATTGAAGTGATGAGACTTCTAGCTTGTGATTTTTTGCCATATCATGCAGTTCTCTTGTGTTTTTATCTGCCTTAAAAGTTTCATAGCCTTTTTTAATATCCTCTTCATTGAGAGATTTACCTATTTCAAGAGAATTTATATACCCTATCATCTCCTCTTGTTCTTGCATCATGTTTGCATTTGATTTGAGGAGGCTTATGAGCTGTTCTTTACTCATTTTATGCTTTTTAGGCTCTTGAGCATATCTAGCAATTAGTGCCATGATATAATCATAATCCACCAAAGTAGAGGCAAAAAGTACAAACTCAAAATCTAACTCTTGTACTACATCAGATGCTTTTTTCCCTTTTTCTCTTTGGTTTTGAAGTCTTTTTGCTGTTTCTATATACATAGACTTAAAAGACCTCAAAGTATCTTGTGCCATTGTCTTTTCTATCTCTTGAACCTGCTCTATAGTAAGGTCGGTGTGTTGGTCTAGTTGAGTTTTAAGTCTTTGTATCTCTTTAAAAGTATTTATAAATTCAGCTCTTGCCTGATCACCTTTGAGGTTAGGTATCTCTTGGGCTTTGTTTTGTAGTCCGTGGGCAGTCATAAACTCTTCTAACTTCTTAGTAGCTTTTTGAAATTTCTCTATAGTCTTAGGAGCAGGATCTACTAGCCATATCTCTTTTGGCTGTTTATCACTCTCCCCACTAAAACGAGCTATTGCTACATCTACCGCATCTTGTTGTGAGCGAAAATCTAATATATTACCATAAGGTTTAGTATCATTTAAAACTCTATTTGTTCGTGAAAAGGCTTGTATTAGTCCATGATATTTTAGATTTTTATCTACATACAAAGTATTTAAAAACTTAGAATCAAAACCTGTTAAAAGCATATCAACTACGATGATAATATCTATTTTCTCTTTGTGAGCTAAGTCGGCATTTGAATACTTTTGGTCTTTTATACGTGTTTGTACATCTTGATAATATACATCAAAGTTGTTAATAGAATGATTTGTACTAAACAAAATATTATAATCTTGAATAATCTCTTTTAAAGCTTCTTTTTTCTCTTTAGGTTCTAGCTTATTATCTTCTCTTTCGGTTGGTAGGTCTTCTTGTAGTTGAGCTATATCTTTGTTGCCTTCTGCTGGTGGAGAGAAAACACAAGCTATATTTAGAGTGTGGTCAAGTTCTTTAAAATGTCTGTAATACTCTATAGCATGATTGATAGATGATGTTGCTAAAAGGGCATTAAACTTTTTATCTGCTGTACTTCTATCATGTTTTTGGATTATCGCCTCTGTTACTGCTTTACTTGAAAAATTCTCCCCTTGCTTTGGAGCATGTGAACCCTCAAGCTTAAAATAATCAATATGAAAACGCAAGACATTACCATCTTCTATAGCATGAGTAATAGTATAATTATGCAACTCTTTTTCAAAAATATCTTTAGTAGTTTTAAGAGTCGCTTCTTCACCCACAATAGCCATACTTTTTGCGTTTTCTTCAAAAATAGGAGTCCCTGTAAATCCAAAGAGTTGAGAAGCAGGAAAAAACTCTTTAATAGAATTATGATTTTTACCAAATTGAGAACGATGACACTCATCAAATATAAAAACAATACGCTCATTTGAAAGTGATTTTAATCGTTCTTTATAATTATTTTTGTTTGTAGAATCTAGGGCTAAACCTAATTTTTGAATGGTAGTAACTATCACTTTATCAGCATAATCTGTTGATAACAGTCTTTGAACAAGCGTCTGTGTATTAGTATTTTCTTCTACACATTTTTCTTGAAAATTATTAAACTCTTCTCGTGTTTGACGATCTAAATCTTTTCTATCCACAACAAAAAGTACTTTTTTAATGTTGTCATTATCTTTTAAAAGAGTAGAGGCTTTAAAGGAAGTAAGAGTTTTACCACTTCCTGTAGTGTGCCAGATATAACCATTGCCTCGGTTATCTTCTATACACTCGATTATAGCTTCAACTGCATAAATCTGATAAGGTCGCATCATCATAAGCTTTTGCTCACTTTGCACTAGCACCATATAATGATTTATCATCTCACTTAATTTACACTTAGAAAGAAAAGCATCAGAAAATTCATCAAGATTAATAATCTTATTATTATCTTTGTCTGCATACTGATAGATAGGTAAAAACCGCTCATCGGCGTCAAAACTAAAATGCTTAGTATTATTGTTAGCAAAATACCAAGTATTGCTACGATTTGAGACGATAAAGAGTTGCATGAAACTAAGAATCGTATTAGCATATCCATTGCCAAGATCATTTTTATAAGCAATAATTTGTTGCATAGCTCGTCTAGGACTTATTTCTAATGTTTTTAGCTCTATTTGTACCAATGGCAAACCATTTAAAAGTAATATCACATCATAACGGTGAAAGCTATCTTTTGTGTTGATACGAAGTTGGTTTATCACTTCAAAAGAGTTTTTACACCAATCTTTGATATTGACAAGTGTGAAGTGCAAAGGTGTTCCATCTTCTCTTTGGAAACTATTTATCTCTCGTAAAAGTTTTGAGCTTTTAAAGACATCAGGACTAACAATCTCTTCTAAGAGTCTTGAAAATTCATTATCTGTTAAATGAACTCTATTGAGTGCTTCAAATTTTTCTCTAAAATTACGTTCAAGAGTTTCTTTGTTTCTAATATCAGGACGATATTTATATTTTAGCTCTTGGAGTTTATTGATAAAATCATTTTCTATATTGTTCTCTTTTGTTGTCATTTCTTATCCATGTAGTGAAGTAATTGAGAACTTTTAAGTTCTGGATACAGTTTTAATATTTCAGAAGAAGAAGATTTTGGAATTTGGATAAGGAGAGGATTTTTCTCCTGATCTAACCAATTTGCAATTTTTTTTAAATGATCTAAATTCATAGAAGTACAACCAGCTGTTCCTGCATGAGGTGATTTTTCTACATGTAAAAATATACATGAGCCTTTTTCAAATATTCCATTTTTATTATGTTGGACTACAATTCCTAGTTTATATTGTAAATCATCTCTTTTCATATATTCAAAACTTTTTGGAGTTTTCTCTCCTTTATAAATAATTTTATTATAATCTTTAGAAGAACTATCATCTACACAGATTAAATTTTTTGATGTATAGAGATAAGGCATCTTAAAATTGTTACTTTTTGAATATCCAAAAATAGAACTAAGTCTAAAGATACCAATAGGAGCTTTTTTATCTCCTTCTTTCTTATTTACCTCACTCTTTTTATGGGCTATATTTATTTCTCCTATACCCCATCCTAAGCCATTTTTACCGATATTTACATTAATGATAGAGAAGACTTTTTGAGCATCTTCAAAGCATTCTAATTTAGCTTTTTTTGTATCCAAATTATCTGCTACAACTAAGATTATCTGTTGTGAGGCATAAAGGAAAATTGAAAAATTTATTAGGATTAAGAAAGTTTTTATCATAAGATATGGTACTATATCTCTTATATGAAGTAAATTAAATTTTGGAAAACATTATGAGTATTAAAATACGAAAAGCTACGAGTGCTGATGCTCAGTTTCTAGCACAAATGATACTGCAAAGTTCTCGTGCTGGAAAGAAAGATGGAATTTTTGATTTAATCTTCCAAACAAATGATAATGAAATAATTTTAAAAGCTTTAAGGGCTTTAATACAAACAACGGTGAAATCACATTGTAATTTTAATAATTTTTTAGTGGCTGAACTTGATGGAAATCTTGTTGGTTCTTTATGTAGTTATGAACCAAGAATTTCTACCGCGGAAGCCTTTATCCAAGCACTTAAAGAGATAGGCTGTAAAAATGATGTCTCTGAAGCTATAGAAGTTATGTCTTGTTGTGACTTTAGCTTAAATAATCGTACCCTTATGTTTGACTTTATGGAAGAGTTAGAGGGTTTTATAGATGTAGGTATCTTAAAAACTTTGATGAGTAAATCTCTTTTGAGTGCAAGATTAAAAGGCTATAGGATAGGTCAAGCACTTGTTGAAATAGGCTCACTTGAGACTATTCTTTTTTATAAAAAATTGGGCTTCAATCAAATAGAAGAAAAAGAATGTGATTTATATAAAGAAAAATTTGGTCGTGCTGGACAAGTTCTCTTAGAATTAGAATTTTAGGATTTACATACTGTAATTCAAAAGATTTCAATCCAAAAGAAGAGCAGATAAACTTCAAAATATAAACTTCAAAAAATACATAAACCTAGAGCAATTGTTTTAGTAGACTTCTTTGGAAAGAAGTCTAATCTATTCACTTAGTTCTTCAAGTATCTCTATAATCATACTATGAGTTTCACGCACGGCTGTAACAGTATCTTTATCCTTTATATCAAGATCTTTAATCCAGTTATCAATAGAGGGGAAAGCGATGTGCATATTTTCCTCATCTTTTTTCTTATACATTACTAGGGAAAAAGGAGCATAAGCCCCAGCATCAGGATGATTTTTCGATACTGGGAATATTGCATTAAATCTAATGATTGAATATGTGTCGAAAAAATCATAATCTTTATGTTTAAAGCTATAAGATTTTGGTACTAAAAATCCAACTGGACTTAATTCACCCTCAAACTCTTCTTTAAATTCATCTTTTGCCTCAGCATAACTTGCACCATCTTCAAGCTCAAGTTTTATGCTAAATTCACTTCTTAGTTGTTTATTTGTATTGGTAGAATGTTTTACAGAGATGTATTTACCCTTTGGTAATGCTTTATGAAGTGCCTTGTCAACCGCATTTGAATAGGCAATCAAGTCTGAATTTGTTATTGGAATCTTAGTTATTCGAGACATACCTGCTAAAGAGAGAGTTGCAATATTGATTGTATTCTCTTTACCTGAATAAATTGACATTGACAAAGGTGTAATCAAACCAATACTAGGATGTTTACTCATAAGTTTTGTGACTAACTTAACATGAGTAAAAATCGCAAGATTGTATTTTTTATGATGAACCTTTCCATATCGTTTTGAAAAGATTGAGTTCATGTCATTATTTACATCAATATGAATGCCACTTTCATTAAAAGCTTTTTCTATAGTGTGAGCATTTATCTTAGCTTTTGGATTACTAGAACTAAATACTTGAAGATTTTGTGAGGCATTTACTAAACTTGCACTTAATCCTAGTGCCAAAAATAGAAATGTTATTTTAAAATTTTTTTTCACTTGTACCCTTTAAATTTGTGTCTTGTATTTTACACAATTATTATAAATATAATACCATTTATTTTTATTGTTTCATTGTGTGAAAGTTTTAATGCAATTTTGATATAATCCTTGTAATATGAGTAAGAGAATAAATATAGTTTTATGTAACATATTATGAAATTAATTTTTTCTTTTTCTTTAAAGTAAGGATATTTAAAATGAAGATAGTTTTACTGGATACTCTCACTTTTGGAGAGACTGATTTAAGTGGATTTGATGCACTTGGTGATGTAGTTGTGTATCAAACAACTGCCCAAAGTGAAGTCTTAGAGCGTGTGAGAGAGTCTGATGTTATAGTTACTAACAAGGTTGTTATAACAAGTGAACACATGGACTATTGTCCCTCTCTAAAACTCATTTGTGTAGCAGCTACAGGGATGAATAATGTAGATTTAGAAGCTGCCTCAAAAAGAGATATAAAAGTAAAAAATGTAGCTGGATACTCAACTGATTCGGTGATTCAACATACCTTTTCAATGCTGTTTTATCTTATGGGGCATTCACGCTATTATGATGAAGTCGTCAAAAATGGAACATATTCTAAGAGTCCTATATTTACAGATGTGTCAAAACCATTTTTTGAGATTAAGGGTAAAAAGTGGGGGATTATAGGCTTAGGTGCTATTGGGAGGGGAGTGGCAAAAATTGCAGATGTGTTTGGTGCTGAGATTTGTTACTATTCCACCAGTGGTAAAAACCATTCTCAAAATTTTTCAAGAGTAGAATTAAAATATTTACTAAGTTCTTGTGACATAATTTCTGTACACTGCCCACTCAATGAAAAAACAAATAACCTTTTAGACTACAAGGCTTTACAAAGCATCAAAGAGGGTACGATTGTTTTAAATCTTGGTCGTGGCGGGATTATCAACGAAGACGCAATAGCAAAGATAATTGACGAGAAAAATATCTCTTTTGCCCTAGATGTTTTAACAAAAGAGCCAATAGCTCAAAACCATGCACTCTTAGCTGTTAAAAACAAAGAAAACCTCTACATAACGCCTCATATTGCTTGGACATCTATTGAGGCACGAGATGCACTTATCGCATCAACAATTGAGAATATTTCATCCTTAAAGTAGTTGCTTTTTATGGAAGAATTTCTCTTATTTATCTCTGCCTTTTTGGCAGCGACTATTCTTCCCCTTAGTTCAGAACTAACATTTATAGTTGCCTTAGAAAATGCTATGCCAAAATACACAGCATTATTTTTTGCATCAAGTGGAAATATTTTAGCAATAATGTTAAATTATTTTCTAGGATACTTACTTTATGAGAAAACTAAGAAAAAATTAAATACTTCAAAAATTGGTAGAAAATCTTTGAAATATGCTTATAAATATGGCTATTACACCTTAGCACTTTCATGGCTTCCCCTCATAGGAGACCCTCTAACTTTGGTAGCTGGGCTTCTAAGAATGAGGTTTATCGTATTTATAATTATTGCAGGAACTTTGCGGATTTTAAGATATTATTTTCTTAGCTTTGTGGTGTAAGTAAATAAATTAATGGTTCTGCTTGAAGTAAAATTGGGGTCTGAAAATTGCTTAAAAGTAGGGTGTATTATCAGGTTTATTAATATTATAATGTCCTCCATTGTCAAGACCACTTAACTGATGTTACGATAATCTAAATTCATAGCCAATGAAAAAATGATTTTCTTCGTTGAACTATACTTAACGATACTCGTGTAGGCAAGTCAAATTTACATTAAATCTAAATATTTTACATGAGATATTAGCTATGAATTTATTTATGCTCTCTTACTTAACATCAGTAATAAAAATATGAAAACTCCAGAAGCTAAAGCACTTTACAAAAAAAGAAGGTTCAAGGTGAGAATGCACTTATCATGTTTACCTATAATTTCAAACGTCTGCTTAAGCTCATTGGGATAGCTCTGTTTAAAAAACTGATGATAGCACTAGATAATGGAGATATAAGTAAAATAAGAGAAGAAATAGCTCTTCATATCGCCAGTTTTAGACTTTATATATTCAATTTTTTGCAATAGACTTCTTGCAAAACTCCTTATATGGCTTAGCACTTTATAGAGAGTTTTAATCAAGGTAAATGTTCTCAAGCGTAGCCAAAGCTAGGGTTGGGGTTCTTTAACGCTGAGTAAGGCTCTCTATAAAGTGTCCTATGGAAGGGATAGTAAGTACTAACCTTGCACAAAAAAATATTTTACCCTTAGCTTAGGCTAGGAATAAAAATTTGTTTTACATAATTTTAGTCCTTCTTAGCTCTCTGTGGTATATAGGAGTTTTGCAAGAAGTCTAATATATTTTTATGCTACAATTTCCAAAGAAATATACTTGATAATCTAGTATTTTTAGAAATCAGTAAGAGTATAAGACTGTGTTTTTTCACAGTCTCGAAGTATCCAATAAGTAGTCTCACGGCGACTTATTGGCTATCTTCAGTCGGTATACACCAAAAGAATATTCATCACAAAAGTTGAAATATTAATATTCTATTTAAAAAAATTGTTTTAGAAAATAAAGAGTTCTAAAATCAGGTTTACGGTTATACTTAATAATAAGAAATTTAGCTAATTTAGGCTATTATTATTTAAAAACTACTAAATAAGAAAAGGCTTCAAAACAAATGAGTTTAAACCTAAAATATACCCTAAAAAATATAGGTAATATTAGTAATGCAACTGTAACTATAAAACCTCTAACAATTATTGCAGGTGAGAACAGTAGTGGTAAAACATTTGTTACAAAAAGCCTATACACAATTCTAAATTCAATTTATAAAGATCATTTTTCTGAGCAACTAATTAGTAAATTTCAATTATTAAATCAACACTATTTAGAATTTTTTGATGAACTTTCTAAGCCAGCGAAAATCGATATTGCTTTTAATGAATTCTATTTAGATAGTACCGATAAAATAAAGATAGTAATTGCAAAATTAAATAAAGCATTTTTTGAAGAGCAAGTAAAAATTTTAGATGATAACATCACTATTTTTACTTCTTTTTATCAAAGAGCAGAAGAATATTTTCAAGATAGGCAAGAAATTAAAAAATTTAAAAAATATACTGAAGAAATTGATAATATTTTATTAAGCTCATCTAAATTCTATTATATAATTAATAATCGTAGAGATCTAGTAATTGATAATATCAATTCAAGTCTTAACTCAGGTTTTAAAAAAAATTATCAAATTACAAATATTCAAAGCTTAATTAAAAGAAACCAAAAAGAAAACTTAAGCATTAGTTTAGAAGAAATTGGAAATATCGAAATTGATAGTAAATCAAATATTAATTTTAATTTTGATACAAAGGGAATACAAAAAGTTCAAAGTGTTGAAAATATTATTTTTTTTGATTCACCTGTTTATATAAAAATCAGAAAAGCCTTAGAAAAAAGTAATAATAATTTTTTCAGTTTTCTAAATACAGATGATGATAAATACTTAAAAGGTTATCCTGAATATTTAGAACAACTATATACTTTTATGGATAAAGAGTATATAGATATACCTGATTTCAATGAAATTAGTAAAGAGATTCAAGAAATTATTTCTGGGAAACTTAACATAACAAAAAGTGGGGACATTTTATATAGTGATAATCATGGAAATATAATTCCTCTTTCATTGACAGCGATGGGCATAAGTAATATAGGTTTAATAGATTTATTACTTAGAAATAATATTATTAACAAAGGTTCATTTTTAATCATGGATGAGCCGGAGGTACATCTTCATCCTAAATGGCAAGTTGCATTAGCGAATATATTATACAAAATAGCAAAAAGTGGTGCAAATATAATTATTGCAACGCATAGTTTAGACTTGCTAAAAGCATTTCAAGTGATATTGAAAAATGATTTTGAAACGGCTAATGATATCATTGCAGTAAATAAGGTTCCTTTTAGTGAAGGCTTTTCTAACACAAACGAAATTGATAAAATAAATGAAGTTTTGGATGATTTAAGTAAACCTTATTACGACCTATACACTCAAAGTTTTTAACTATGAATTTAGATTTATTTACAGAAGTAATAAATACTGAATGCAGTTTACTCGGAAATCCTTCCCTTACTATAGAAGCAATTAAAATTGATGCAGAAGGTACTGAGTCATTAAAATATAAGCTATGTAAAAATGAATTAAAGTCATGCGACTATATTAAATTTACTGAAAATAAAATTTATTTTATAGAATTTTCAGACTTATATGAACAACTAAGTAACTTAAAAATCCTTACTAATGCTATTAATAACTCAAATATAAGTGCTACTGAGAAAGAAGCCTTAAAACGTAATAAAGTAATAATAAAAGAACCTACGGTAATTAAAAATGAACTTCAATCAAAAATATCAGAATCATTACTTTTATTTCAATTAATTTCAAATGAATGTAATATTACGGCACATACAGAAAAAAATAAAGTCTTTTTTATTGCATTATGTAAAACAATGATAGCTGATATAATAATGTTCGATCGTATATTACGGGAAATTCAAAAAAAATTTCAAACTATAATTCATGTAGAAATGATGATATATCTTAAACTTGAGAATTATATAACGCAAAATTCTTAACTTATTACTTGCTATATATATACTACCCCAAGAAAACCAAACAACATGTTAAAATTTTTTATTTTAAATACGATAAAATAAGAACAATAAAGTGAGGGTAAAGAGATGAACAGAAAACGAAAAACTTATTCAGCAAAGCTAAAAACTAAATTGGTTTTAGAACTTTTAAAAGAGGAAAGAACTCTTGTTGAAATAGCCAAAGAAAATTCAATTACACCTAATAATTTAAAAAACTGGAAGAAGATATTTTTGGACAATGCAGAGATGTATAGCATTCAAAATTATTGTAAATTTCGATATTAAACTTTCTTCTTTGCATTTGATTATCTCCTTTTTATTTAGTATCGCATTTTCTTCAAAATGGTTTTTTAAATTGGATTTACCTTTGTTGTTTGTAGGCTTATAAAAAGTAACTAACTCATCAGCTTCAAACACCATAGAATTTGATTGTGCAAGGTTTGCTTACTGGAGGGGCTTAAAGTACCTGTGTTTTTAAAAGGTGTACTTTTAGGTGTCCTTTTTTTATGGATTTATATCTTTTATAGCATTTAATACTATAGTTTCATCAATCATTTCTATCTCTGATTTATCATATATTACTGCAAGATATACTATCTCATCTACTTTTACATAATAGTAAACTCTATACCCTGAACTTTTACCTTTATTCTTATTGGTGTTTGATAGTCTAACTTTATATATATTATTTTTTATAGGTGTTGATCGTTGGTGCAATGAGTTAAAATTATCTACAAAAGATTTAACATCATTTTTTATAAGATTGTATTTTTTTGCTAACTTTTTAAATTGTTTATCAAATAAGGGTAGTGTCTCAAACTTCACTGATTAGCTCTGAGATTGGTCTTGATTTACCTTGCTTTATATCTTGCATGGATTCGTTTATCTCACTTGCTATTTTATGCTCTGTTTTATATATAAGTTTATGAAGTGCATTTTTTAACTCTTCTTGTATATTTACACCGCTTTTTATAATATCATCGTATATTGTATCGTCTACTTGCAATTTTATAGTGTGCATAAATATCCCTTGATAGCTATTTGTGTGTGATTGTAGCATATTAAGTTTTACTACCTGTTTAAAAATACTTTTGCTAAAATATTCAAGATTGTAGCTCCTTTCTAAATTCAACTAAAGCCTTATTTATAATATTACAGTCTCTGCATTAATATTATTAGCAACTTTTAATTAGTCTATTATACTTATCATGAGATAGTAACCTATACAATTCACATACCTCATCATACTTCAAATAAAGGATGCGATATTGTTTATTTATTCTAATACTAAATAAGTTATCAGCTCGTTTACACTTTATGTGCTTATCATGTAAAGAGGGATGATTTATATTTTTAATAAAAGTCTCTAAGGTTTTATCTATTTGTTGAGATAAATTTACTTTTAACTTTTTTTCATCTCGTTTATAGAGGTTAGATTTTATTATGTTCATGTTCTAAAATAATAAGCCCTAGTACATTTTGAACTTTCATTAAGTTATTAAGTATCTTATCTGATATTTTATAAAGCTCATTATGATTTTTTAACTTTGGCTTTAGTTTTGATATAAATTCTTTTAAAATATCATAGTCATCATCAAGGTTATAGATTATACTTTCAAATTTTTCTTTATCATAATTTAAATCGTCTGCTATTTCTGTGAATGTAGATAGTATGAAATCTGTTTGCCTTGCATAGGGGATAAGCTTTTTTATCTCATCATCATCATAGACTAAAGATCCATGGGTTTTAGAGTACTGCACTAAAGGAGCGATAGAACTATGATATACATGATACTGTTGTAAATCAGTAGCTAAACTTTCAATCATAACCCCCCCCCTTTTTAGTCTATTAGTTAATATAGCTATTTGTATGTGATTATAACTTAAAAACAATCAAAGCCTTATTTACTTTTCAAATCTCAAAAGCAAAACATTTGAAGCGGATGTAATCAATATTTTCTGAAAATAACGCTAGTGTCTCAAACTTCACTTATCAGCTGTGGGCTAATTCTTTTACAATGTCTTGTACTTTAACCTCACTCTCTTGTTCTGCTTTGGTTTGTAATTCGCTTAGCCTTACCGTAATCTTACCGTTACTGCATAGCTCACTTGCTTTACTGTAGGTTTTAAAGTAGTTAAAAAGGTTTACTTTAAAAACTCCTTTTTGAACTCCACCAAAGCCTTATTAATAATATTACAGTCTCTGCAATAATTTCTATTCTTTATTGGATGCTTACATCTTAAACATTTTTTTATTGGTTTTCCTACCCTAGTTTTAAAACCCTCTGCCTTCGCTTTAGCTCTGTTACTTTGTATAGTTTCACACTTATCGCAACACGTCCACTTTCTAGCTCGCCTCATAAGATCGTAGGGCTTTTCACAAACGCTACAATGTCTATCTTTTTTATGTCTAGCACAATAAATTATTTTATTATGTTTTTCCTTACACCACAAGGTGCAATACTTACGTTCTTGAGATAGATGGCTTATTGGTTTCTCGCAATGCTTGCAAATTCTTTTCATGCTAATATTATACATGACGAGTGTATAAAAATGAAGTATTTTTTATGGTGTGGGGTTTGTTGAATGCTTGTAGTATGAAGTCTATCAGATATTTATATCTAATAGTTACTTCACTTTTATGTGGCTATACTTTCTACTCAATGATAAGTATTATCCAACTCTAAACTTTATGTGCTGCTTCTTAAACTCATTATCTGAGTGAGGTTTTATTCGTTCATTTCGTATATTATCCTCATTCAAATTAAAAGTATTGTTACATTCATCTAGTGAAGATATTGCACGACCTAGTAAATTCATTTGAACCCTTGTAGTTAGCATAAAATCTAACATCATAGTCATTCTCTCTTTTTTACCAGTTAGATTTTCAATATCAATCAAGAGGTTATCTATTGCTTCATTCACAACGATATTAATACCCTCTACCGCTCTTATCTCTAAATCTAAATATTTATACTTATAGTACTCGTTCATGGTGTATATCCTTTTTAATTACTACGGTTGCTGTACGGCTATTTAACCAATGTCTCATTATTGGCTTCCCTTTTTTTATGTAAGCGGATGTACTTTACTACACTCCTATAGCTGTTAAAATTTTGTGTACTTCACTACTAATTAAATCCGTGACTACTTGAATGTCTGTATCGTCTATTTGTTCTTTCATAGTACATACTCCCATCTATTGTATTTATCCGCTATCTTTTTAATATCATCGTTATTTGATACATTGACTATTTTGTAGCTGTTAGCTGTTGTAAATACTTTTATCTTCATAGTGTCCTCTTTGGTTTGGTTTGGCTTTGGTTTGTAGTTCTTTTAACCTCGTCGTAATCTCGCCCTTTTCTTTTTATGTTGGTTGGGTTTTGTTGTTCATTTTTGTCCTTTTAAGTACATATGCACTTTTTATATGAGGTAAGTATATACTAATGTATTTTAAATAGAACTTAATTTAAATACATTTGTATCTTTTTTATATAATATGATATACTTTTGTATGTTAAATATAAAAAAGAGGTTCTAAATGGATAGAGAAAGATTTAAAGAATTATTAAAAAAGGCAAATTTAACTAAAAAATCTTTTGCTGAAATACTTGATACTTCTTATAACGCTGTTAATGGATGGGGTACAAACGATAGAGGTTATCCGTATTGGGTCTCATCATGGCTTAATCTCTACATAGAAAACAAAGACTGTAAAGAGTTAAAGCAACTTATTAGAGATAGTGTATGTAAAGAGGGTTAAAGGGTAGCCTATTCCAATACTAAACAATCCTTAATAAACCCATATTCCAATCTTACCATAGAGAAGAGCATCAAAGCCTCAGCTAAATTTTGAGTTGTATCAACAATTTTTCTACCTATATTTTGAACTTTATTAAGATGAAGAATATTGATTACAATACTTCTTAAAATTGAAAAACTAAATGCACCTTTATTAATTTTGCATCTATCTTCATTAAGTGCTGTATCTTTATAAAAGTGCATTGTCTCAACACTCCACTCTTGGAGTATCTTTTGCAAAAATGATTCTGCACTATCTGTATCATTTGAGATATAGTAATGTGTCTTTGTCTCTTTGCAATTAACAATTTTATCAACTCTGATTACTGAATGAATAAAAACACCATCCCATGGATATATACAGTTTTGATACACATATATATTTCTTTGTATGAAATCATTTGATTGTTTAATTTCCATTTGAAAACTTGAATCGATAGAAGAAGCTTCCTCTATCTCTTTAGCTAGAGACAGTAAAGTTTTTTGATTCTTTTTTACTTTTGCTATAAACTTTGAACCGCTATCAGATGCCTTTTTAAGAGTTTTTTTTGTGTGTTTAAAGCATCAAAGCCATAACTAAATGTCTCATCAAGCTCACCTATTAGTTCTTGAAATGCTGGTATCTCATTAGACTTTTTTTCTATCTCTTTATGGGCAATAATTAATTTTGTTTCTGCTAAAACTGCAGATAAAACAGATACTGCATTATCTTTAGCATTTGCACTTCCTCTTAGAACTTTACCATCTACGGCTACTACTGCATGTGCTGGTATATCTATAAAAATTCGTATCCATCTGCGGAAGGCTTTTTCTAATTCAATCTTATCAACTATTTCAAAAAAGTCATACACTCTTGATTTTCCTGGGGCTTTAAAAAATTCTACACCTAATAGTTTTTTTATCTCTTTTCGTTTACCGTTATTCTTCATCCATTGATGTATTTCAATTGGATTCTTTGCACCCATCAGAATTGCAATTACCGATAAATACATCATCATAGGTAAACTATATTGTCTCGCTTGTTCTCTTCCTTGCTCTGATATTTCCTCTTTAAAAATTTCTAATAATTTATTGCTCATTTCTGCCCCTTTTAGAGCTATAAGCAAATATTGTTCTTAGTATCGGAATGGGCTAGTTAAAGGGTATCACATAGGACTACATCGGTATATATTAGACTATTAAACGATATTTTGATATACTTCTACTGAAACAAGTTAATGGTTTTGAGGATAACTACCTCTTTATTACAATTAAGCTCTTGTACTTTAATTAGTATGAGGGCTTTTTTTTGGTCTATACTTTTGTAGATGGTGGGTTATGTGGGTTAGATTACACAAGGGTAACTTTCCTACATTTATAATATCTTTTTTCGGCACTCTATCCAAAATGGATACTATTAACTTAAACGGTCTTAAGGTTCTTAATTCTACTTTTTATCATTAAGTAGCCTTTTCTAGTGCTTCTATACGCTTCTCTAGTTCTGTAGCTTCATAAGCTTTAACATAACTATTTGTAACCGCCTCTATCGTCCTTAGTTGGCTCTCGTTAATCTCTCCATCTGCATATTGTTTAATGGCTGTTGATAAATTGTTAAGTGCTTCTTTCGCATTGGATGGTTTCTTGATATTAATCTGAGGGTTGAAGAGGTTTAATCTTTTAGCAATAAATAATCTATCTTGACTTTCATCTAGGCTTTCTAAGATACTTTTTGTTACTCTAGTTGCTAACTCTTGCTTACCCTCTTGAATAGATTGTACTAATTTCCTATTCTTTGATAATGTTGCTATTGCAATGCTGAGAGATCTACTAATCATAATGTTACTAAACCCTTGTGATGATAACTCTCTGCATTGAGTGATTATCTTATCTGTTATTGTTGTTCGTGCCATTTTCTACCCTTTTTTATTAAGATACTTTTTCTCTGCTGTTTCAAGACTACGATGTATCTCATCAGCAAGGTTATCTTTACTTGTCCATGTTATTAGTATGACTAAATATGTATCATCAGTTGTATAAACTGCTATTTCTTCCTCTGTTATAATACTATTATCCTCTCTTCTCCATATTCCACTTGTATCGTCACACGAAAATGTAATAGTCTTTGTTTGTTCTGTTTCCTTTGCACCTGATACACCTGATAATTCCTCAAGCTTTTTAAGTCTATTTTTAATCATTTATTACTCACTTATTCTTATGTATTTTTAATTGATTTTTCTTACTCATTATATTTGTTTTCCTTATCTTTTGTAAGCTCATTTTATGGCTGTTTTTAGCGTTCACTTTTTGACCCCTCTTTAAGCCCTATATTTTGGGCTTTGTTGGGGTTTTGGATGAAATTCCTTATGTAATAACTTAGAGGACAAGAACAAGTACATCTAAACCGCTAAATTTCTTGATAGTTTTCTCCATTTTTTGAAACGCTTTATCTAAGTCTTTTATAGTCATATTTTGTAAGTATTGCCCTTGGAAACTAAACTCTAATCTTTGCACCTCTTGGGTAAGATTATTAATTCTTCTACTCTTATTGTAGGTCTTAATATTGAGTGTTGTATTTGTCCTTTTCTCTTTCTTTGTTTTATAATAAATTGTATTCCAAAACTTAAAAGGTTCTCTATCCTTGCAAAGCTTTTTAATTACCTTTAGGGGTATCTTTCCTTTAAAGTCTATCGCTACATCTAACCTAGTTATTTTCTCTTCTTGTATATGCTCCCATATCTCTTTAAGTAGCTCACTTAGGTATTTAGATTTATCATTGTAACCGTGAAGCCCTGCAAACTCTAATGTCTGTTTTGTTTGGCTTACTGAGTAGCGTTTAATAGGCAAGGTTAAACCTGCATAGGTGTTGAGTATTTTAGCTTCTACTATGTTTTTTGTTAATGGTTTGTTAAAATTTTCTAACCATAGCTTAGGCTCAAATACCCCTATACTTTTAACTGGTTCTATGCTATAATTTTCTGAATTTTTAAATAACACTTCTAAGTTACCGCTACTAAAGTTTAGGGAATCAATAACTCCCTTTACTTTCATCTGCGTAAGGCTTATCTTCTAAAACTAATACCGTCTCATCCAATAGGCTTACTTTGTACTTGATTATCTCGTGAGTGATTTTAAAAGCTTCGTGATATTCTGTTTCTTGCTGTATGTGGCTTTTTAAAAGTTCTATTAGCATATCTTCAAGATACTCTATCTTTTGAACCACCGCACCGCTAAAGACATCTCTTATAGTCCTTGTTCCTTTTGGCTTTTTAATCCCTAAGACTTTATATACCAGACTTGTAAGTTTTGCATAGTAGGGGCATCTACCATCTTTATAAAATGATCCTCTTTGTTGTTGGGCATATTGGCAAAACTCTTTAATAACATCGGTAAGCTTATTGCGTGTATCTGTTGCTTTTTCTCTTGCTTGTATCCAGTCTGTATTTTCTTTGTTTGCTTGAGCTGTTGCATTAGAAATTATTTTATCGTTATGTATCTCTTGGATGATGTTCTTGATGTACATATCACATTGAACTGCAAAATCTACATTTAACCATCTTAAAAATACTATGACTAAATCACTATGAAGATAAGTACCTCCGTATTTTCCTTTTTTGGAATATCTTAAGCCTTTATAGTCTGTTTTAAAGTCATGCTTTTCCGTGACTTTAGATATTGCATTTTCATACTCTAAGTATCCTTTAGTTTTAAAAAATTCATTTAATCTTTGTTTATTTTTTCCGAACTGTTTAGCTAATTTAGTAGCATTAACATAAATCACTTCATCGCTAATCAATTTTGTAATATCTATAACTACATCTTTGCCGTGGATGGTGCTTAGTTTAAAGTTTCTCATTATCTTTCTTTGTAATTAATTTACAAATATTTGTATCTACCCTCTAAATGGGTATAGGAAGCTATCCCTAAGACTTCATAAGTTTTTTTGTATGAAGTCTAAGCGGTAGCTATTGCCACCGTCTTATTCTGATATTTGGCTTGTGTTATCGTTGAGGTATCTTATTAGTTCAGTTCTTGATATGTGAAGTTTTGCCCCTATTCTTACGGTTTCAAGTTCATTCTTTGAGATAAGCTTTTTAGCCATATCCATTTTTATTAAGTTCATATCTTCTATCTGTCTAAGATTGAAAAGTACACCTTGGGGGATTAAGTTGTCGTAATTTGTTATCATTTGATAAGCTCCTATATGTATTTATAAGTGCTATTGTAGATGGTTTTGAGAGAGTTAGAGACTGAATAGTAAAAAATTATTTTCCCATGAATTTATGATTTTACTATTCGTGGGAATTTTACTTTTTGAAATTCCTATACTTTTAAATCATCAATTTTTATACCTGTAATAAGCTCCTTGTATCTCATATTATCAATATAATCTATTGCTATATTTTTATATTTTTTCATTGTTTTTATATCAAGTATTTTAGTTTCTGTATTATTCTCATCTTTATAATAGTTAAAAACTTCATTTTGTATTACTCTTTTATATTTTGCACTTATTGTATCACTAGCTAGTACCTCATTGTGCTTCAAATAGTCATAAAGAAAAAACATATCAGCTAATCTCTGCTGTTTAGATAAAATAGTTCGACTATCAAAGCATTTACCTTTATCAGGACATATTAAATTATCGGCACTTTGTAAGTCGTCTCCTAGAACTTGCATAGATGTTCTTATTATATTTCTGTCTTCATCATACACATCTTTTAACTTCTTAATATAAGCTATTAGTTCATTTTTAGGAAAATTCAAATTTAACTTAACATCAATTGTCTTATCAAATATTTTCGGTGTAATTAATCTTTTTAAATTATTAAAAATCATTGTCTTATTAATATCAATTTGTTTACTTTTTAATTTATCTATACCAATACTCCCACCTAGTGGATGTATTTCATCAATATCCATGGATAAGTAAAATACAATATCATCAGTTATAACAGCTCTTCCATCTTCTGAACTGACTATACTTTGAAAATGTGTCATTACACCTAACTCTTTTAAAAATTTAGTTTGTTTATTTAGTAAATAAAATTTGTTTTTTATATTTCTATGTTTAATCTCTTCAACAATATCATCAATATAAAAGCTCCTTATCCAAAACTTAGATATTAATGTTTCTACATAACCTTTAATATCTACAACTTTACAATGAAATAAAAACATATCATAAAGATCTGGAATATTTAATTCATCTCGTATACCCATATCTCCTTCTGCTTTTTGATACAATCTATCATACTCTTCTAAAGATTTATCATAAATTTCATTTATCTTAATATTATTTTTATATAACTTTAAATCTTCTGTAAGAAGTTCTAAATCTATATCAATTAAATCAAATAGGTTTTTTACTTCATCATGTCTTATTGCCATCTCATAAGCCACGCATTGAGTAAGCTCATAATCTTCAAAACTCTCTATCTCTTTATAAATCTCATCACTTCTTTTTGGTAATGTTGCCATCACATACCCCCTATAATATCATTCAAAGCGTTAGTTGCTCTACTTGCTTGGTCTGGCGATTTGTTCGCATATCTTTTCTCGGTGGTCTTTATGCTTGAATGTCCTAGCATTACTGATACATCTGCTATAGCTACCTCATTTTGTATAAGTGTACTTGCTAACATGTGCCTTATGTCGTGTAGCCTTAACTTTGGTAAGCCCATAGATATTAGGAGTTTTTGGAAGTGATAGCGTGGTGTTTCTCTGCAGTAGTCAAATAAGATTTTGTCTTGTGGCTCTTTGTTGAGGTCTATGTTATTTATCCGTGCTTGGCTTTGAATGGCTTGTAATAGATTATCATCAATGTTAAATTTTAACTCTACCTTTCCCTTTGCTCTTGCTGGTGGTATTGTAAAAGTTTTATTCTCTAAATCTATATCGGTGTATTTCAACCCTATTACTTCATTTATTCTACGACCTGTAAGTAAGAATGTAAATATATTCCTAAGCTCTTCAAATAGATAAAATGTTTTCCCATCTACTGTAGTTCCGCTGTAGTTTCTCATGCAAGTAATTATCCTTTTTGTATCCTCAAGCTTAAGTGTATATTTTCTAACATTATCCACTATCGGTAGTTTTAGCTCATTCCATGATGAGGCAATAGGCACTTTTAACTCTTTTAAAAATACTCTTAATGAACGCTCAAAGAGTTGTACTGTAGCTGGGGCTTTACTCTTTGATAGCTTAGATACAATTTCTTGTATATCCTTGATTTGAAGATCTTCTATAAATATCTTATGCAATGGTTTAGCGTGAGTTTTTAGGGCGGTTTTATAAACACTTATGGTGTTGTCTCTCACTACGATTGACTTAGTATCCAAGAATGGGTCTATCTCATCTATAAATAGTCTCTTTGAATCTATCACTTTTTTAATTATCTTTCTTCTAAGTGTTCCATCCTCTTTAAGTTTTTTTCTTGCTCCAGTTCTTTTACTTGCCACAAACTCTAAAGCTTTCAAAAAAGTAGTTTTATGTTTTTCAAAAGAAAATGTTTTTTTTCCTCTCACTCCATCTACTCTAGTTCTTAACTGAATTTTAAATACTTTTCCTATAAGTTTATTTGCTTCACTTACATTTACTATCTCTTTACCCTTACTTTTTGCAAAAAGGAACATCCCTTTGCAGTCCTTATTTTGTATATTTATGCTTATGTATTCACTCATTAAAATCCTTTAAATTGCTAGGGTGTACTTTTGAAAACAAAAAGGTGTACTTTAAGGTGTACTTTTTTGTAACATTTTATGCGTTATTGTAGCTATTTGTAGTTTAATCTATTCTTAAAGTATCGTTGCTGAGGGTCTTGTGTAGGGAGTTGTGACTACTTGTGAATATCTTTCTCCCATAAAATTTGATTGTGCCAAATGCCACTTAAACTCGGTTCTATATTTTTAATATTTTTATCTACCACAGTTATAGAATTTGGAATGTATAAAAAAAGATAGGGGTTATCTTCTACTATTATTTTAAACATATCTTTCCATATAAGAGCTAGCTTATCTCTATCTATCATACTTTGAGAAGCATCAATCATCTTGTCAATTTTAGGATTGTTGTATCCCACTAAGTTAAAGCCACCTTTTTTATCGGAATCTGTATGCCAAAAAAGGTAAGGATCAGGAGTAGATGATAAGCCCCATCCTAAAAGAACAGCATCAAATTTATGGGGAAATACAACCATATTTAAAAACGCTTGCCACTCCATCACTCTAAGCTTAACAATAACTCCAATCTGTTTTAACTGATGTTGTAATATTTGAGCAGCATAGGGTCTAATACTACTTGAATTTGAAGTGACAATCTCAAATTCGAAGGGATTATTAGCATCATATCCTGCCTCATTTAAAAGTTTTTTCGCCTTTTTTATATCATAAGGGGGTGCTTTAACATCTGGGTTAAAGGCTGCTGTTGCTGGTAAAAATGGACCAGTACAAACTTTTGCATGTTTAAAAAATAAAATTTTTACAAGTTCTTCTCTGTCAATAGCTAAAGACAAGGCTTCTCTTACTTTTGGATTTTGAAACTTCTCTCGTCTTAGATTAAAACCTAGATATGTGTATGAGTGACTTATCTCTTCATATATGTTAAAGTTTTTAAAAAACGAATCATCAAGTTGTCTCTCGTACTGTATAGGTTCTATAGCCCCTACATCTAAAGAAGTTGCTTTTAACATTAAAAATCTTGTCATTGGATCAGCGATAACATGAAAAGAAATTTTATCAATTTTTGGTTTTCCTAAAAAGTACTCTTCATTGGCGGACAAAACAATATTTTTAGAATGCTCTAAAGTATGAAGCTTATAAGCTCCTGTGCCTATGGGTTTTGTGTTAAACTTTGCACTCATGAGGTTTTTTGTGTCTTTTAAGAGATGCTGAGGGATTATCCCCATCATCCATGTTTCTAAGGCTTTAAAATATGGTTTTGTATATCTCACTCTTATCTTGTGCTTGTTAATAATCTCTACATCTTTTACAAATCTAAAGTTAGCACTATAGGGGGAGGATATTTTGTCTGAGATGAGAGTTTTATATGTAAAAAGAACATCTTTTGCAGTAAAAGCTTCACCATCATGCCATAATACTTTTTTATTTAACTCAAAAATTAAAGTTGTGTCATTTTCATAATAAAATGAACTTGCTAAATCACCTATGATAGTTGAAGAGTCTTTATCGTATTTTACAAGTCCATTAAATATAAATCCAGTTATAACAGAAGAAGATGAATCAGTCGCTAAAATAGGATTTAACCTTGAAGGATTTACTGATGTAGCAAGATGTAAGGTTGATGCAAATATTTCTACAAAAAGGATGAAAGTTGAAAATATTATCTTCATCATTAGCCTAAAATAGTTTTACCATTCACTATTAAAACGCCTTTCTCATAAAAAAAGTCAAAAAATACATCATCACCTGATGAAGTACGATACTTTATAAACTTTTTTGGTATAAACGAACCTTTAACAATCTCATCAATAATTTTTTTAGAAATTTTTGACTTAAAATCAATTTCTAAGTTAGACAAGGCTAAAAGAGGTGAAATTCGTAGCTTAAAAGCTAAGTTTTTATCTGCTTTGATGTGCATATCAGAACTTAGGGTAAACCCCTTTAAATTTTCACCATATCTGTTTACATTTTTTGAAGATAGTCTAGATATATTTATATCAACACCTTTTGAGAGGAGTTTTACTAAGCTCTTATTGGATTGCTTTGAGTTGAGAAACTCTTTGTAAGCTTTTTTATCTATGTTTGAAATATTGGTATCATAGTGAAAAGAACTTATATTTAAATCTTTATTATTTGACATCAAATACATGTTCTCAAAATATATTTGAGAATCTAATTGAACTTTTTCATTGCTACTATGTAAGTTAGCATTTAGCTTTATATTTGCTATATCAATTGCTATTAAATCTTTTCGATCTTCAACTTCTAAGTTTATTTTTTTAACAAATGTTTCAATACGAAATGGAGAGTCTACATCACTGTTCCCTTTAAAACTAGCTCCTAGAAATTTTACCTTGAAAATCGATTTATTCTTCATAGTATATGTCTCATCTACATCTTTAACAAAACCATCGAAATTAGCATCTATAAGGTTATAGTTTATGTGATACAAAATTCCTTTGTCCCTAACAAACTCTTTAATAAAATTTGCAAAACCTTTATCTTTTTTTTCTAAATCTTTTAGAATATTTAAAGGCACGGACAATGGATATAGATCTAAAGATACTGCTTCAGTAAAAGGGATGTTTGAGTATTTTAAATCTATACCGTACTTAGTTCCATCAAGTAAAAACTCATAATGTCTTGATGTATTTAAGTATCCCGATTTTCTCTCTCTTTTGAGAATATTTATCCCTTTAGATTCTAGCTTGTTAATCTTTTTTTCTAAGGTTTCTTCTATAATCTGATTACCAATTATCGGCAAGGCAGCACTAATGGAGAGAAGTATAAAAATAAATATTGCAGTTTTTTTCATATAAAGGTATCCTAAATTAATTGAGACATTATATATAAAAGTTTATTAGAAAGTGATTGTTTAAAAAAGAAAGTATAAAAGATTTTACCAAGACAAGAAGCCTTGATAAAAATTGTCGTAAAGGAGCTCTTAACGCTTAGAAAACTGACGAGAACGACGAGCTTTACGCTTACCTGGTTTCTTACGCTCAACAACACGCGAATCACGAGTCATCATACCCTCTGGTTTAAGGATAGCTTTAATCGCTGGATCAAACGCAACAAGAGCTTTAGAGATACCATGACGAAGTGCATCCGCTTGACCACCAAAACCACCACCTAAAGTAGTAGCTACAATATCAACTGAAGTATCTTGTTTAGAAAGAACCAATGGTTGTTTCACACGAAGTTTTTTCGCTTCAAGTCCACCTAACCATGCGTCTAAAGAAAGACCATTGATAGTGATGTTACCTGTACCTGGAGTTAACCATACTTTTGCGATAGACGCTTTACGCTTACCTGTTGCATATATTCTTGTTGCCATCTGGTAATCCTTACTTAGCTAGTTGTGCAGAGTGTGGATGTTCAGCACCTGCATAAATTTTTAATTTTTTAATCATTTTAGCACCAAGCTTAGTTTTAGGAAGCATACCACGAGCAGCTAGTTTAAACAACTTCTCAGGATTTTTTTCTAAAAGCTCAGTCATTTTAACACTCTTAGTTGAACCGAAGTAACCAGAATGTGAAAAATACTCTTTATTTTTGATTTTGCCAAGACCATTAAATTTAGCCTTAGATGCGTTGATGATAACTACATAGTCACCACAGTCAATGTTTGGAGTCCAACAAACTTTTCTCTTACCACGAAGAAGAGTAGCTACTTCAGTCATCATACGACCAAAAGTTTTACCCTCCGCGTCGATAAGAACCCATTTTTGGTCAATCTGTTCAGAAGTTGCAATTTTTGTAAATTTCATTCTTGAACCTTTTTTATTTGAATTTTTAAATATCTCTTATTCAAGAGCTATTTGAGTGCTGGAAGTATAACTTTATAAACTTATAAAATACTTAAATTTAGTTTATTTTAAGTTTATTTTCCAATGAGTATATCATCTTAAAATCAGTTAAATAAAACAATTTACTGGTGATAATTTAAAATCAGTACAGTTCATAAAAGCCAAATCAGATATATTATCACCTGCACCTATGGTAAGTATAGGTTGATGTTTTTTAATTAAATATTCAACTGCTAAACTTTTATTTAAGAAGTTTGGCAGTATACCAAAGGAATTATCATTTTCATAAATATAAAACTGATTATTTTCAATAATAAATAATGCTAAACACTCTTTAATTTTTTTCAATATTGAAACATTATCCAAGTTCTCTCTATTATAGATACTAATATAATAACTGTCAATAATCTTAATCTCTAAATTTAAATTATGATTTTTTACATACTTATTTAAGTCACCTAGTAGTATATCAAGAGATATTAGAGTGCTATATTTTTGAGAAATATTTTTTCCCCATTGAGTATCTATCTCATTATTACATAAAATCAAGCCTCCAAAGTTTAGTATTGCATACTTGATTTTTAAGTTATTATAAAATACTGTCCTTTTGTAAGATCCTAGATTTCTAGCTGTTGTAGGTATAAAATTAATATTTGAATCTATTAATGTATCAATAAATATTTTTGTACCTTCATAGAAATATGAGCCCTCTTCTCCATTTTTATTATAAGATCCAACAATTGTTTTTCTTTGAAAATCAGTTTTTCTTTTTGTTTGTATGAGAGTATCATCAATATCACTAAAGAACATAATTCTTTTTGGCATAAATCGTCCTTTTTTATCTAAATAATGGATTTAATAATTGCCAACGCTACATAAGGCAAATTTTTATCTTCTATAATTTTCACATTTTTTTCTTTAGCAAGTTGCACAATATGATCTATATCTTTTAACGCTATGTCTTTTAATATTATTATATATGGTACCCGCCTTAATAAAACTCTAGTACTTTCTCCGATACCTGGCTTAATGTGATTTATGTCAAGAATATTATATTTTTTCATAACTCCATCAATATAATCATTCTTTAGCTTATGTAGTTTTAAATTATTGCGTATTAGATTATCTCTTTGGGTGAAATTTATTTTTTTAATTATATTCATAATTTCAGAAATAAACCACAGACTCAAATCATTTGATTCATATTGTGAATAATATTTACATCCATGAAAATCATTAGTTTTAATATATTTATCATTAAGTATACTTCTACTTACTAATCCAGATATTGTTGAGTTCAATGCGGATGATGGTATCAAATAATCGTCATTTGTGACTGAGTAATCTGCAACTCCTGATATATCAGAAACTACATATAGCTCGTTACTGAGTTCTTTCTTATGTGATTTATTATAGTTATCTATAAATAATTTTAACTCTTTATTTATAACACCTTTTCCTGTCCAACCATCTATAAAGATTAGCTCATGATCGGGGTGAGTATTTACTATATAAGATAATGCTACATTGTCAATTTCTCTATCTCTAATTATGGATATGGAATAGTGCTTTATCTCTATTGAAAATACTACTCTTAATACTCTTGTTAATAAAACTCCAATAGGTGTGCCTGCCCTTACTAGCGATACAAGAAGAATATTTTTTTTCTTACTTAGATTATAGGCTAAAGTGAGAATATCATTTGCAAATCTATTCTTATTTATCTCAAACACTTTATTAAATGTTAGCAAATAATCTGGAGAGGGTTCATACTCTTTAGTAATCATTTGGGAATAGTGTTTTTTACCAGACTGTATTAAAAGTTCTTTTTTTTCAATATCAATATCATCAATATCTATCACTTTAAGTAAAAATTCTACATCATCTTTTAAATAACTTCCACTAAACATTATTAATTATCACTTGCATTTTCAAAAACTTTTCCTGTCATTTTATTGTCCTCAAAAAATATTTCACTCACATTAAATTTCTTTTCTAGCTGTGATTTCAAATTGAAATTTGAAGGATGAAATCTTGTTTCATAGCAAATAATAATATTATCATAGTCTTTATCAATTACATTATATAAAAAGTTATCAATATTTTCAGAATAATTATCTTTAAAATTAATCTTAGAAATAATATCTCCATCTATATTTATTGGACTTCGAGTGGTGGACTGAAAATATGTGTCAATATTATTATCTTCAATATATAATGCTAGTAAATAAGGTAAATAGGTAAATTCCGATGTTCCTAGAACTAAAACTTTTTTATTCTTAAAGTGATCTATATTAATATAATTACACATATTATAATTTAATATATCAGTCCCATACCTACTAAAATTATGAGGAATAATATTGTCTAAATCTTTAGTATTTGAAGTAATCGACTTAATATTATTATCGTAAGAAAAATCATTTTCTTCAAAAGAAAATGAGCCTTTATAGATAGAATTGGATTCAAATCCAAAATATTTACTATCAGACCAATCTAAAATAGAATATAAATAGAAACTACTTACATTGCTTAAAGTTTTTTTCAATTCAATAATAAAATTATTTACTGTATTTCCTGTTGAAACTTCATCATCAATAATGATTACTCTTCTTGTTTTTTTTAACTTTTCTTTTAATGCTTCTTCAATTGGTTCATATAATATATGACTTGGTGCATGCGAATGTTCTTCTTTAAAGCAAAGCAATTTCTTTTTTGATGTTTTATATCTTGTTGTTTGTAAATAAAAACTGTTTGGAGAATTATATTCTTCAAATACACCTTGACCTAATCCAGAAGCAGCTTCTGCTAAACCAATAAATAGCGTGTATTCTTCGCAAGGAGGAATAAGCTTTGCTAGCTTAATATTTATATCTTTTATTTTAGATGGCTTCACAGGTAAATGTTTTCCAGTAACTTTACTAATAAAAAAGAAGCCTCTTTTTTTATTGTTTCTTGAGCCAAAGGACACAAGAGAATTTAATTCAAGAGTATCCTTTAGCGTTAATGTACCAGTACTTAATTTAATTTTTTTCAATATTATTGTCTCGAATCGAATGCCATACAGCAAGTCCAATAAATGTAATACCAATCGTACCTACGAGCATTTCATTGATGTGACCAAATATTTTATAAAACATAACTAAAGACAATGCTAGAATTGCATAATTTGCTCCGTGTTCTAAATATCTAAATTCTGTTAATGTTTTCATTTCAACAAAATAAATAGTTAAGCTTCTAACAAACATTGCACCTATACCTAAACCAATCATTATAATAAAGATATTACTACTTAATGCAAACGCTCCAATAACTCCATCAAAACTAAACGACGCATCTAAAACTTCTAAATACAACAATCCCATAATACCACTTCGCACTCCATCGGTGCTAAATAAATCATCTAAGGATGCTATTAGAGAATGGAGTAATATTCCGCCAAAGTATGCTAATGCAACTCCATAGTCTTTTGTTAAATAAACAAGTATAATGCCTATGGATATAGACAATATCAATTCTATATTATTGATAGAACTGGCTTTTTCCAATGCCTTACTTTCTTCTAGTATCTTAATCCATTTAGCTTCTCTATCTTCATCAAAAAGAAAGTCAAAGAATACCATCAATAAAAAAGAACCTCCAAATGCATAAATAAGTTTCTCAACACTTTGGAGTGTCTCTTGATATTGACTAGGATTTTCAACAGCTATATTAAATGTTTCTAACACACCCATTCCACTTGCAACGGCAACTATTATAATTGGAAACAAAAATCTCATTCCAAATACTGCTATAGGTATCCCATAAGTAATAAAACGCTGTTGCCATTTTGGTTCCATTGTTTCTAGTACTTTAGCATTGACTACAGCATTATCAAAAGATAAAGATATTTCTAAAATTGCCAATAAAGCTGTAATATATAAAGCGTAAAAACCACCTAAATAATATGCAATAACTAATCCAATTAGTGTTACTAAAATCGAACTTCTAAAGTATTTCATTTATCTCAGAGCCTTCAATATCTTAGCTTTCATATCTTCTTCTAAATCACATATATTACCGTCTGATTCTGATATATAATCTAGTAAATTTTCTATCATTGGAGGATATTCAGGATAAGATTTTACTTTGGCTACTTCTGATAATAACTTAGCTATTAATAAAGTCCATTTCGTATTGTTTCCAACTGCCTCAACAAGCTTTTCAAGATGTAATTCAAATAATTCTATTGCATCTTGAACCATATCTAAATCTTTTATTTCATCTATCTCATTAATTAAATCCATCGATGCCGTAATTTCATCAGTCTCTGCTTTTTTATCAGCCATAGTCATTAAAACTAAACTAATAACAAGTGAATTAATAAACTTTTTTTCTTTTGAAAAATTTTCTGGTGTATATTGCTTAATTCTCTTTGTTGATTCTTTGTACATTTCATTTGCTTTTTTCTTGATTTCTTTCCAATCCATAATTTATCCTTGATTATTATATTTTATTGTATTTAATTGTATTTTAAACTTTTCTGGAGATTTAATTGCTGGTATCAGATAAGTGCTATTACCTGCACCTGTGATTACTATATCACCATAATCAAATATTCTACCTAATATTGTCTGCTTTACATGGATAGACTCGATTCTAAGCAAACCATAATCGTATGTTTTCCTTCTAATTATTCCAGTTTTTCCAACTATTCTAAAATTAGTAAGAACAATCTCTGAAAATTTCTGATATATATAAATTGGAATAATCAATAATCCTAGCGATATTAATATCCATAAAAAATTATCCCATAATGCAAAATTACCCTCATAGATTACGCGTTCGTTATTCACTAATGAACTGTTTACATAGTTACCCAAAGTATTCCCTTTATTTAAAGTATAATCACTAGACTTGCCAAGATTTATCTAAATGTTGTAAAGGTATAATTTATATAAACTATACCTTTACTGACTTTTACAAAAATTTAGTTCTTACATTTTCTAATGTCTGCTCTAATTTTTTATCCTTTGTTGGCTCTCCAATAGCTGAAAATTTCCATTCACTACTTTTACGGTAAAGTTTACCTAAAACCATAGATGTATAGCCTGAGAACTTAGCATCACTAGCTATGTCAAATGAAGCTACGATACTATTTACTCTATCTGGTGTACCCTCATATAGTCTAATTGATGCAAATGGAACAGTAGCAAAATCATGACCATCAAAAGAATTCAAGACAAATACAATCTGATCAACATCACTAGATATTTGATTTAAATCTAATGATAAAACTTCATTATCTAGCCCATCATCACCATCTAAATCTCCTGTTCTATCATCACCAGAATGCTTAATCCCAGCATCTTTTAATCTTCCAAAAAACACACAAGATGCTAATGATTTATCACTTTTATATAATCCAGCAGATAAATCTAAATCAACTGCTTCTTTTTTCTTACCGCCAAAGAAGCCTTTTTTTTCAATTGCACCCCAATTAGCACCAATACAAAAATCAGTTAATTTTCCACCACCTGATTTTTCAAGCGATATTTTTTGTCCCTTAACTAAATTTATTGACATAATTAAGAACTCACGCCATAAGTATCACAGAAACCTTTTAAGCCACTGTTAAACCCTGAACCTTCTGCTTTGAATCGCCATTCTCCATCTTTTCTATAAAGAGTTCCAAACAATACTGCTGTTTCAGAAGAATAGTCTTCATCTAATTCAAATTTTGCTAATTCTTTTCCGTCTGCCGCATTTAAAATTCTTACAAACGCATTTGAAACTTGTCCAAAATTTTGCCCTCTTGCCTCTGCTTCATGAATTGTAACTGCAATAGCTAAAGAATTATACTTTGTATCAATCTTTGATAGATCAACATTAATAACTTCATCATCACCATCACCCTCACCAGTTAAATTATCACCTTCATGAACAACTGAACCATCTGTGCTTTTTAAATTGTTAAAAAATATAAAGTCACTATCTGCAGTTACTTTATTATTAGAATCTACCATAAATAATGAGGCATCTAAATCAAAATCTTTCCCTGTATCGGTCGCATTAGTATCCCAACCTAATCCAATTTTTATATTCTTTAATCCTGGTGCTTCTTTTGAAAGAGAAACTCTTCCACCTTTACTTAAACTTACTGACATTTCGTCTCCTTTTTTTAAAATGAAATAATAGCTAAAAAAATTAAATTTACACTCCTATCATCATACTATAATGTCCCCAGAAAAACAAAGCAATTGATAAAGTATTCTTATTCCAAATGATAGTATAAGAATACAAAACATATAGATAAATCCCATAACTTTGAAGTGAAATTCCTAAGAGAGGTACATACAGAGGAAGAAAACGATTTTTTATAAATTCGCTTTTTTTGTCTATAGAAGCCTCAAATCTTTATCTTTTTGTAACTCTTCTATCTCTTTTTTGTATTCTTATACTATCATTTGAAATAAGAATACTTGATTTATTTTTCTAGGAACAGTATAAACTTCAAGGATAGGGTTCTTTAATATACTCTTCATAGCATAGTTGATATAATTTGCAAGTTCCATAAAATAAGCCTTTAATAATGATGTTATTGGAATCTATCTGCGAAAGTCGAGTATTATTAAAAGAGGAGCTTAAATGACAAAACCTATATTTCTTAATAATAAAAATAAATATGGACAGTATTTTACGCCTCAATTAATTGTAGATTATATGATTTCTTTATCTAACATTAACAAAAAATCCTCAATATTAGAACCATCAAGTGGACGAGGTGTATTCATTAACACTTTAGAGAAAAATGGATATAAGAATATTACCGCTTATGAAATTGATAAAATGTTATATCAAAATACAGATTTTGTTATAAATAAAAGTTTTGTAACTACAAATATAAATAAAAAGTTCAATTTAATCATTGGTAATCCTCCATATATTCGTTGGAAAAATTTAGAAGATGAATTAAAAGAAGAACTAGAAAACCACACTTTATGGCATAAATATTTTAATAGTCTATGTGACTATTCCTATATTTTTATTTTAAAATCAATAGAATTATTGGAAGAAGGTGGAGAATTAATATTCATCACTCCCGAGTATTGGCTAAATACAAAACACTCATTAAGTCTTCGTAATTATATGCTTCAAAATGGCTATTTTGAACAAATTACACACTTTAATGAAACACCTATATTTGAAAAGGCTACAGTTTCAACAATTATTTTTAAATATATTAAATCAAAAAATAAAAATAATTCAAGAGTTAAATTAACAAAATATTATGCTAATCGTAAATTAACAACTGAAATAATGCAAAACATACAAAATAAACTTAATGAAAAAAATACAACATATTTAGAAATTGACCAATTTGAAGAAGACAAAAGATGGCTATTAACTTCTGATAAAATTAAGGAAGAATTGAAAGTATTTGAAAATTATTGTTTAATTAAAAATCGTAAACAAACATCTTTATTGGATTTGAGAGCAAATAAATTTCATACTATAGGTGATATATGTGATATTGGAAATGGCTTAGTAAGCGGATTGGATAAAGCTTTTCAAATTCACGATATTGATAATTTAAATGAAAATGAAAAAAAAAATATTTTAAAAGTTATTAAAGCAAAAGATTTAAAACCTTATTCTTATGAAAATATTACAAACTATATACATTTGTATAATATAAAAGATGAAGAAGAATTTAAAAATAATTTTCCTAATTTTTATAATCATTTTATAGAGTTTAAAGAAAAACTTGATAAAAGATATAAATACAATAGAGATATACCCTATTGGGAGTGGGTGTTTTTAAGAAACTTTAAGCTTTTCTCCAAAGATCAAAAAAGAATTTTTGTTCCATGTAAAGAAAGAATATCAAATAAAGATTATTTTAGATTTGCTCTAGTAGAAAATAATCTATATCCCACTCAAGATGTAACAGCATTATTTAAAAAAGACAATGTAAAGGAAAGTATATATTATATACTCGCTTTATTAAATAATCCAAGAGTTTTTGATTGGCTTAGTAATAATGGTGTAGTAAAAGGTAATATTGTAGAATTTTCAGAAAAACCAATTTCTAGCATACCATTTAGATCTATAGATTGGAATAATAAAAAAGAAGTATTAATACACGATGAAATTGTAAAATTATGTAAAATGAATATAAATGATAAGAGTTATTTATTACAATTAAATGATAAAGTCAATCAACTATTTAAATAAGGATAAAAATGAGTTTAGTAAATTATGAAGAATTAAAAAAAGAAGTTATAGGAACAAGTATGGCTAAAACATTTTGTAAGACAAGCTACGAGAAGAGCAAATACGATGAGTATTAAGTTTGTTAAGCCATTTGAAAAATATATTAAATAATGTAAATACCTATTAAATCCACTTTAAAGTCAGGCTCAAAAGTGCTTGATTTTTTTACTATAGTATAAAATTTTAAAAGAGAAAGCAAAGCATGAAACTTATTTTTATCATTTTTATTTTCATGCTTAAACTCCAAGGTGAGGAGAGGATTATCTCTCTTAGTCCTGCTATAACGGAGATACTTTTTGCACTTGAAAAAGGGGAGGCTATTGTGGGAACAAGTGCTTACTCTCTTTATCCTCAAAAGGCTCAAGATATTCCTATAATCGGTGGATATGAAAACCCTTACCTTGAAAAAATTCTTGCTTTTTCACCCACTTTAGTCATTGGTCAAGTCCATAATCAAACATTTCTAAATAAACTTAAACATTTTAAAATCAAAACTTTGATGCTTGATTTAAAAAGTATCAAGAGCATTCAAAACTCTATCATTTTATTAGCAATGCGTCTAAAATCTAAAGAGGCAAAAAAACTCACTGATGCCATAGATAACTCTATTAAAAAAGCTAAAAATACTCAAAAATCTCATAGTGTTATGATTGTTTACGGACTACGAGAAGATTTACGCAGTAGCACTTACATTGCAGGGAATAACATTTTTTTTAATGATATTATCAAAGAATGTGGATATACAAATGCTTATACACAAGATTCAAATGCTCAAGTGGTTTTAAGTTATGAAAATATTATCGCTATAAATCCTCAACAGATTATCATCTTACATTCTCTTGCAACTGAGTCCAATGTCGATGTACAAAAAGCACTTAAAAATTGGTATAAGATACCTACAAGGGCATCAAAAAATTCTAAAATTTCCATAGTTGATGAGGACTATCTTCATATCCCCTCACATCGCATCTCTTTAACCATACAAAGGCTTTGTGGAGAGATGAATGATTGAGTTAAAAAACTTGGGATGTGAGTTTGATGATAAAGTGATATTAAAAGATATTAACCTTACGATTGACAAACATTTAAGCATCTTAGGTGCAAATGGTTCAGGGAAAAGTACTTTAGCTAAGGCTATTTGTTCGCTTATAAAGTTTCATGGAGAGATTTTTGTTGATGGGGAAAATATTCACTCCCTTTCACTCATCCAAAAGGCAAAAACTCTCTCTTACATCCCTGCTAAATTAGAGATGTATGATACATTTATTAGTGTAGAGGAGTTTGTACTTCTTGGTAGATTTGCACATAAAAAAAGTTTTTTTGATTACTCTAGTAAAGATAAGAATATCACAAAACAAACTTTAGAGTTTTTAAAAATAGCTCATCTTAAAAAGCATAGAGTACACTCTCTAAGCTCAGGTGAACAACAGTTAGCCTTAATCGCTCAGTCCCTAGCACAACAGAGTAAAATAATCATCTTTGATGAACCAACAGCAAACCTCGACCCTCATAATTCTAAGATAATTGCAGAGCATATAAAGGGTTTAAAAGAACACCATAGCGTTATCTTAATCACACATGATTTACATCTTGCCTCTTTCGTCGCTTCTCCTATCGCCTTTATAAAAAATAAATCTCTTCTTTATTATGAAAATGAGTTTTTTAAAGATGAAAACTTAGAAGAGTTGTATAGTGTAAAATTTAACTCTTTAGTGGCACAGTATGATTAGATACATTTTATGGATTATACTTATTTTTATCTTGATTATTTCTCCCTTTGTTGGTGCTGTAGATATCCATATAATGGAGCTAATGGATTTTAACTCTCTTAGTTTTCAAATCTTTTTTGATTTACGCCTCCCTAGGGTTTTATTTGCTTTTTGTGCTGGAGTTATTTTAGCTTTAAGTGGACTTTTATTTCAAACGCTTTTTCGTAATGCTCTTATGACTCCTTATACTTTAGGCATATCAAGTGGTGCAGTTTTAGGAGCTGGTATCGCTATAAAGCTAGGGCTTGGAAGTTTATTTTTTGGTATTGCGGCTATATCGATCTTCGGATTTTTAGGTGCGATTCTAACAGTTTTTTTACTTATCTATCTTTCTCGTTTTTTAAAAAGCTCTCAACATGAATCTTTACTGCTTTTAGGCATAGCACTCTCACTCTTTTACACTTCCGCACTTATGATAGTTTTTTATCTTGGAAGTGCTATGCAAAATGATATACTCATCCGCTTTACTATGGGTTCACTCTCCGTTATAGGTTGGCAAAGTCCTATCACTTTAGGGATAATCTCTAGTATCTTATTTTTAAGTATCTACAGATACAGGTTTGAACTACAACTCCTAAGCATCTCCCAAACACAAGCAAGTCTTAAAGGTGTCAATACCAAGCGTGTAAGCTTAGTTCTTCTAATCATCTCATCATTCGCAATAGGCACACTTGTAAGCATCAGCGGACCCATAGGTTTTATAGGGCTTATAGTTCCCCATATCATTACAAAAATTCATCCATCTACTGTGAACAGGCGTATCATAAAAACAGCTTTATTTGGTGGTTTCTTCTTAGTGCTTTGCGATACAATCACCCGATCTTTATCGACACAAAGCGAACTCCCAATAGGAATAGTAACAGCCCTTGTCGGTGGACCATTTTTTATATACCTTATCATTACAAAGGATAAAAGCTAAGGTTTATAAGATTCATTTTTATTAAAAGCACTCACCAAAAAACATTATTTTCTTATATATTTTATAGAACTTCCCATTTTGATTTTAGTAAAAGTTGATCATTAGAATAAATTTTCCCTATAAAGACATCTCCAAGCTTGTAATTACCTACACCTTTTGGAGTGCCACTCATAATAATATCACCATCTTCAAGAGTCATAAAACTTTGTATTTCTTCTATCATCTCTTGAGGTTTATATATCATTAAGTCATAGTTAGCAAACTGTGTTAATACACCATTTATATATAACTCTAATTTAAGTCTTGTTATATCATCATTAAATGAAACAAATTCACTTAAAACAGCGGAACCATCAAAAGATTTTGCTCTTTCCCATGGTAAACCTTTAGATTTCATTTTATTTTGAATATTTGCCTTTGTTAGATCAAGTCCAAAACCAATACCTGAAATCTGATTATTTTCAATTAAAAAACAAATTTCTCCCTCAAATCTTGTATCTTCACTAAAGTAGCTTAGTTTATCAGAAATAGCTGAGTTTGGTTTATTAAATACAACCATTGAGTCAGGGGCTTCGTTATTTAATTCTTCAATATGTGCAACATAGTTTCTACCAATACAGATAACTTTAGATGGTGTTATAATTTTAGTGTTATATTTGATGTGTTTCATTTTTACCTCTGGATTTTATGTATATTATAACTATAATATTCTCTATTTTCAAGCCCACTTAACTACTTTGAAGAAGTGGTGTTGAGTGAGGAAAGATTTGATCCACTCAAAAATTGGGAAGAGTTATTTGTTTAATAATAGTATTATGACATTAAGTGTAAATGAAATCAAGACTAACTTTATTTCACTTTCTTAAGTATTTTAAAAAAGTTTAGAGAAAAAGGAAATATAATATGAAAAAAATATCAAGAAGAAAATTTATTAAAACTGCTTTAACGATAAGTGCTTTACCCTTAATGGCTCAAGCAAAAACTAAAGAGAATAACTTAAGATTTATTCACATCACAGATTCACACATGGATTTGAGTGATGATAACTCTGTTGAGGCTATAGAACTTATGGTTAATTTTATTAATAAAGAGTATAAAAATATAGATTTTGTACTCTTTGGTGGGGATAATTTTAATAATAATGTTAAAAATAATGCAGATGCTTTAAAATTTAAAGAGATGGTGGATCAACTACATTGCCCATCTTATCATGTTCGTGGAAATAAAGAGGCTATGGTAGATAAACTCTCACTAAGTGCATTTAACTCTTTATTTTTAAATACTGATAGCATATATATTGAGGAGAGAAACTGGCTTTTACAGCATAAGAGCTACTTAATTTTAGGACTAGATAGTTGTGTAGAAAATAAAAATAATGGACTCTACACTAAGAAAACTATCAACTTTGCACAAAGGGCTTTAGAAACATCTAAGCCTTGTATCATTTTAAATCATCACCCATACACTAACTACTGGGGAGGAACTCAGAAAAAAGATTTACATAAATATGTACTCAATAACACACAAGAGGTACAAAAAAGTTTATTTTCATACCCTAATCTTATTTTGACCCTCTCAGGACATAAACATATAGATTCAGTGACGAGTATAAACAAAACAAAGGTTATTGTTACGAGAGGTTTTATACGCCCACTTGACTTAGATATGTATCCTATGAGGTATGTTGAAATAATAGATAAAAAAATACATGAAAAATTAATTTACACTTCATAAGTGAGTAAAAGATGAGTTATAAATATTGGTTTAATACACATTCCCATAAACATGAAATTATTATGAGTAAGCTACTAAAAAAAAGCTACACTAAAGAGCAAATAATAAACTATTTTGATTTTGATAGTATGGTGAAAAATGAAAATGATTTTTGTCCACTGTATAAAGAGAATAAAAAGTGTCATGATATGGAAAGTCTTAACTGCTACCTTTGTGCTTGTCCGAATTTTCGTTTTGATGATGTGGGAATAAAGGAAGTAGGAAAAAATACTCAATATAGCTTTTGTGATATAGAATCAAAAGATGGTAAACAAGGAGTTTATGGAGATAAAATTCATCAAGATTGTTCAAAATGTGGAGTTCCACATCATCGTTCCTATATTGAAAAACATTTTAATTTTGACTGGAAAATGATTATGAATTCTTGCAATTTATAGATAGGAGTTAAAAAGAAGCTTCAAGAATTTCAAGAAAATGAGACCACTGCACAGTATAATCCAAGAAAGTAACCTATTTAAAGGCATTAAAAGCACTTTTCAGCTAAAATAACTTCACTAAGAAGAGGTAAAAATGGCATTTAAAGATACAAACAATACATTTTCAGATATAGCAGTAACATCAAGATTAGAAAAAGTAAATTCATTTTTTAAAGAGTTGGACTCTATTATAGACTTTGATAAATTACGACCAGTACTAAATAGAAATGGAATTGCTAAAAGTAATGTAGCTGGAGCACCTGCTTATGATAATGTACTGATGTTTAGAGTACTGTTACTCCAGAAGTATTACAATCTCTCTGATCAAGCCACCCAAGATGCACTCTATGTAAACCTACTCTTTATTAGATTTGTAGGACTTAGCCTAGAGGATAGTGTACCAGACGAGAGTACAATCTGTAGATTTAGAAATTCCCTACTCAAGAACCGACTTTATGATAAATTATTTAACTCTGTAAATAAACAATTAGAGAGTAAAAACCTGATAGCTAAAAAAGGAAAATCTGTTTTAATTGATGCTACTCTCATTAGAAGTGATAACACGCAAATAAAAAATAAGACTAAAGAAGTATACAAAGAAGACAAGAAAGGTATTCAAACAATAAATGCTGAGTTAAATATAAAACTTGAAGTAGAGCTTCAATCCAAAAAGCCTTCAAAAAAGAAGATTCAAAGAATTCTTAATGCTAAAGCCCATAACTCCAAGACATACAAGAATGCACAACTTGATACACTACAAGGTATTGATACTAAAGATATAAAGACTTCTCAAATTATTATAAAGAATGAAGAAGATAGCTATAATCATCAAGATAAAATAGATAGTGAAGTAAGGATAGGCTTTCACGCATCAAAAAAACAATATACACAAGGCTATAAAGTACATATAGCAGTAGAATGAGCAAAGTGGTATTATTATCTCTGAACAAACCACCTTCGCAAATACTCACGATATAGAGACAGTAAAAACATTTGTAAAAGATATAGATGGAATGAAAGCTCTTTATGCTGATAAAGCATATAACTCAAAAGATATAGATACTTTTTTAGAAAGTGAAAATATAGAAAATATGCTATGTCTCAAAGAGAAACAAACTCTAAGGCAAGAACAGATTAAGCAGCAAAGAAAAGATGAAAAACCTAAACATAAGATTAGAGCTAAAGTTGAACATAGGTTTGCAGATATAAAAACTCAGATGAAAGGCTCAACTACAAAATTTATAGGACTCGTTAGAAATAATATGAATTTTACCCTTACCTGTATAGCTACTAATCTTAGATTATTAGGACAAAGACAAATAAGACAAAGATTAGAAGTAGTTAGATGAATAATATAGAGCTAAAGAGCTTTAATAGACTAAAAAAGCTCCTAAAAATGACTGAATCTAATTTTATTGAAGATGGATTTTTTTAAATATTTGAAAAAATAAGATATATGAGTACTTTTTAATTATGCAGTCGGCTCATGTTCTTTTATCTGTTCTTTCAATATGTTACAATTATCTTCGAGTTTGGTCTTTTTCATAAGGGTATTTATACTTTAAAACCAAGCTCTTTATTCTTTTATTTTTTAAAAATGACGACTACTGTAAATTTTAATGAAGTTATTGAATATCTCCAACATGAACAACAAGATAAATTTGCTATTGAGAATGCAGACTATTTAAAAGATATTAAAATTAAGTATAGTTGGATTTCAGATACTTTTGTGATTAGCATAGAGTATATGAATGAAATTGAAAAAGATGATGAAAATATACTTAAGGGTATGATGGTTTTTAGATTATCTATGATAATAGCCTCTATACATCATTTTATGGCATCCAAGTTTGGACTTATTGTTAGAGGTGCAATCTCGTCAAAATATTCATGTATTACAAATAATTTTATTTTAGGAGAAGGTGTAGCCGAAGCTTCAAAACTAGAAAAAGAGATAGCGATATATCCTAGGGTTATTTTTGAACAAAATATAATAAGTGATGAAATTCACGAAATAATAACACGAGAACATCAAAATAATGATTTAAATTTTATTTCAAAAGATTGTGATGGTTATTATTTTGTAAATTATTTAGCAATGTTGCAAAACATACCACCAATGATTGGAAAAATGTTTAAAATACCTGATGATAAAATTAAAGAAAATGCAATAAAACAAAAAATAAATGTAATTGAAAAGTATCAAAAAATTGTAGCAGATGGTTTTAAAATACCAAATGAAAAAGTTAAAGCAAAATACACATGGCTAAATAATTACTTAGGAAGAGTTCTATTAAAAGAAAAATTTCAAAATAATATTATCAATAAGTGAGTTTCACTTAAGTTTTGCTATAATATACTTAAATAAATATTGGAGTATATTATGCAAACTATGGCAATACAAATCCAAGATGATTATGTTAATGATTTTATGAGTTATGTTAATAATCATAGTGACAGAATAACAATATCAAAAGATAAAAATTTAGAACAAGACTCTTATTTTTATGAGAGACAAAAAGAGTTACATCAAATCAAGAATAACATTGATAACGGTAAAGTTCAAATGATAGAAAATGATGATTTTTGGGATGATATAGATAGTTTTGTCGAAACTCTGCAATAATGAGAATAATCAATAATCCAGATTTTTCACAAGAGTTAAAAGAGATACTTAAATATATAGCAAATGACAAACCTTCTGCAAGTAAAAAATTCAGCAAAGAACTCAAAAATAATACAAAATTAATTTTAGACAATCCATACATGTATCCACCCTCATATTATTTCAACGATAAAGATGTTAGAGATATGACTTATAAAAAATATACCATTGTTTATCAAGTAAGTTTAGAAAGAAATACAATTGAAATGATGAAGATTTTTAAGAAAAATAAACCGTCATAAAAGTTCAGATACAACAAAACATAGGAACGCAATAAATTACTTTGTCGAAGAATTAATTTAAATCCTCTATATATACTTATTATAGGGGTTTACTAGCTACTTTAAGTTTTAATTATTTCAATAAAAAAACAACATAAATACAACAAATTATAGAAATTTTAAATTTTTATAGCTTTTAAGAAGATTAATTTTAAAAAATATCATATACTTGTATCAAGAAAAAAATCCTACTGTGCTGTAGGTTGAAAAATAGCTTTTTTGGAAGATTATTAAAAGTTGGTGCAAGAGATAAAAGTAAATCTCCCTTTGTTTTAAGGTTTACTTTTTTATTATCGGTTTTATTGTTACTCTGTCTCTTGCCAAGAAGCCTAAAAAAATCCTCACTTATCTACTTTGTAGATAGGTTGCTTTTTTTAGCCTACCGTATTTATACAATGGCTAAGAAAAGATAAATGTAACTACCTATAATATAATTATGGGTGTTGCAGAAAATAGACTGTCTTGTTAGGAGTGAGGTTGAGTAGTGGTACGATTCTCCTAAGGTATGCCCGAATTGGTTGTTAGAAGTTTTACAAAGGGGATTAGACCAGCGAGTACAGCATAAGAGGAAACTCAAAGTTAGGTTAAAGGATTCCGCCCTAATAAATATGGCTGTGTGATTATTAAGTACAAGCACTTAATCACTCTTTCACCGAATAGAAAATTTTGCACCCACACGGGCAAGTTCTATCGGCTTCAATGATTACAAGACACGGATACATACAACTTATTAAACATATCTTTGATTTATTAAAATTCATTCGATAGAACGAAGGCAAAAAAAAGAAAGAATATAAATAACTATATAGTAGAGTATATATAAAGTGTCAAAATTAAGCTCTCTTCATATAATAGTTGTCTAGTTTCACCACGTTATGGTTGCCCAATTTAATAATAAGCGATAGCTCAATAACATCATAGTAAAATCTTTTTACCACAAAAGGATTAAAATAATGTCACAAGTCTATCACTCCAATGCTAGAACAAACCAGCATGTAAGACAAAGAATACAACAATCTGATTTAACAAATGTTGAATTATCAGATAACTATAATGTAAATGTGAAAACTATTGCTAAACACAGAAAAAGAGATTTTTCAAATGATAAGAGTTCAAGACCAAATAATATAAAATATGCTTTAACACCTTTAGAAAAGGAGCTTATACGGGTCGTAAGAACCCTTACTTGGATGGAGTTAGATGGCTTAACAGATCCCATGGTTGATGTCATTCCAAATGCAAACAGAAGTAATGTCTATAGAACTTTGAGAGCCTTTGATATAAATAGAGTTCCTATTGAACAAAAGGCAAAAGCTAAAAAGTTTAAAGAGTATGAGCCTGGCTATTTGCACATTGATGTAACCTATTTACCAAAATTTGACAAACAAAAATATTATCTCTTTGTAGCTATAGATAGAGCTACAAGGCTATTGTATTATAAAGTATATGAAAATAAGACAGCTGCTAATGCAGTTGAATTTCTCAAAGAGTGTAAAGAGTTTTTTCCTTTTTACATAACTGATGTTACGATAATCTAAATTCATAAAGTTTAAGAAGTGCTACAAATCTAAGCAACTTGTAATTCTTCAACTTTTTGGTAGGCGACTTTGAGAGCCTCAATATATATTTTTTCCTTAATGGCAAAGTGGTTCATTTTATAGTTTAATCGAAGTTTCTCAAGTTTTATAAAACCACGAACAGATAAATGTATATGATTTCTTTGTGATGTTTCAACTTTTGTTGGAGAGTGTTCTATTTTTAAATTTTGTTTTAAAGATTTATGATATTCCTCTATTTTCCACCGTCTTTTGTAGATTTCAAGTACCTGATTGAAAGATAAGTCTATATCATTAGTAACAAGATATAAATAAGTAGATTCGCCATCATCGCCGTTTTTGACCACTTGCTTGATAAGTCTTAGAGGTTTTTTATAAGCTTCAATATATATCAGCCGACTACTACCACCCTTTATATCTATGCTTGAGATATTAGACTTCTCCTAAAACCTTTTTCAATATTTGGATATATGTCCCTACGCAGTTACTTTAATTTAAAATATAAGAGTAATTTCAATATTACTAAAATATAATCTTGCTAAAGACTATAAACAGGTATCTAAAGGGAGGTATTACTATGAGCTTTTAGGAGAAGTCCATTAACATATTTTCCTTTATTTCTTTCTTCTAAAGTGAGTGCTATTTTTCTGTTACTTTTTATTGGACATACAAACTTCTTGTTTAGTTCTTCTTCTATAAAAAGTAGATTCTTAATACTTGAAAACCATTTATCAAATAAAATATATTTATATTTCACTTCATTATTGTGATGTAAAATTTGAAGTTTATCTTGCATTATTTCATTTTTACTAAAGAGAGATTTTTTAATATTCTTCTGATGTTCCTCACTCCACTTATTTTCAGTTTTTGTGATAATTTCATATCCCAAAGGGATAGATATACCTGTAGCATCTGTATAATGAAAATTTAGCATTAAGATACCTTTTTGCATCTTTTGTGACACATGGTCATAATGCCAGCAAACTACATCATTTACTTTACTCCAAGGCTTATGCATAAGCATATCATCGATAATAATACAAGCATTGTCTTCATTCTCATAATCTCTTAAAAATGGTTTTATTGATTTCCACAAAGTCTTTTCATCATCAAGAGAATCATTTAATAGACTTCTCCTAAAACCTTTTTCAATATTTGGATATATGTCCCTACGCAGTTACTTTAATTTAAAATATAAGAGTAATTTCAATATTACTAAAATATAATCTTGCTAAAGCCTATAAACAGGTATCTAAAGTGATGTATTACTATTAGCTTTTAGGAGAAGTCCAATAGTAGATGCTTTGTGAAAACATCATGACTATTACCTGTTACTTTTGAAAGTTTTGTCATCTCTATCTTGCTAAATGAACTGATTGCGAAATTTATGTACATATCTTCTAATTGCTTCATATATATTTTAAGCATTTTTAATGCATCTATTTTTAATATGTCACCTTTTATAAATTTGAAGGTTTAGATTATCGTAACATCAGTTAGTAAAAAAGTGTCGGAATTGATGAGGTTTAAAAGTGTCGGAATTGGTATCTAAATGATAACTTAGAGAGAGGCTACCCCCTCTAAGTGTAAACTATTTTACAAAAGCAAAAGTTAGATAAACTATTGCAATTACTAAATAGCCTACAGTGTGTATATCCATTGTCAAGGGGAAATCCTTACACATAATCTTACCCCATAACCCAACCATCTAAAAATAGACCAAAAAAAAAGCCCTATCACTCAATAAAGAGTGACAAGGCTATTATGTATAAGTTCCCCTTGACAAAAAGACTTACACGCACAAAGAGCTACTTTGATATATGAATTGTATCATAAAATAGTGTCAAATAACGCTTTTAAAGTTGTTTAGTTTCTTCTAGTGTTCTTTGTTTGTCTGTTAAAATGTCTATGAGGCTATCAGGTTTTGAGATAAAAGAGGGGGTTACGAAGCCCCTCTATAGGTTAATACAATTCTACTAAGTAGCCTAGTATTAACAACACATTTATTAGACTTCTTGCAAAACTCTAAAAGTAGGAACTAAAAATGCTATCAGATTGATATGAATAAATATGAAAAATTACAGAAGAAAGAACCAAAGAATTTTAAGCGTCTTATTGGTGTAAATAAAGATACATTTAATGAAATGCTTTTAGTATTTATAGCCTATGAAAAAGAGAGAACTAAAAACCATGGAGTTGGTGGTAGAAAAAGTTTAGATTCAAAAGAAAAAGTACTATTAATGTTAAGTTATTACAGAGAATATAGAACCTTAGAACATATTGGCTTTGATTATGGAGTAAGTGAATCTACAGCTTCTCGAATAGTAAGAGATGTTGAAGATGTTTTAATAAAATCTGGAAAGTTTTCATTACCAAGTAAACGTGCTTTATATGGAGATGATGTGGACTTAGAGTTTATCGTCATTGATGCTACAGAGTCCCCCATACAACGACCAAAAAAAAGCAAAGAGATTACTACTCAGGGAAGAAAAGAAACCATACACTAAAAGGGCAAATCGTTATTGACAAGGATGAACGTATTATTTGTGCTCATACATGCAAAGGTACTACTCATGATTTTAAACTCTTTAAACAGAGTGATTTACCTGTGAAACCTCAAACTTGTATCTATGTAGATTTAGGCTATCTTGGTATTAAAAAGCAACATAATAACACTCAAATACCATATAAGAAATCAAAGCTACATCCATTAACTGATACACAAAAAAATCAAAATAAAAGAGAAGCTTCAGCTCGCATATGTGTTGAACATATCAATGCTAAATTAAAGACTTTTCAAATCCTTAAACAGAAATATCGTAACCGTAGAAAAAGGTTCAATCTTCGCTTCAATCTGATATGTGGATTAGTTAATTTTGACCGTGGATTTGAGGTTGCCGGAAAATGAGTTTTGCAAGAAGTCTATTACTTTATTCAAGGCATATCCTCAAATTACAATCTAACCCCATAACCCACCATCTACAAAAGTATAGACCAAAAAAAAGCCCCACCACTAACTAAAGTGATAGGGCTTAATTGCAAGAGGTGGTAACCCTCTAAAATAATAAGTGTGTTACAAAAAGAATTATAACACAAAATAGTGTCAAATAACGCTTTTAAAGTTGTTGAATTTCTTCTAGTGTTCTTAATTTGTCTGTTAAAGTGGCAATGAGCACACCAATCCACTAAAAACTAAATTTCAAGAGTTGAGCGATAGAGTCATCTAAATCCCATCTATTGTTAATGAGTTGTTCTTGTATAGATTTTGTACCATTTAGGTGCAAGATATTTAAAATAATGCTTCTGATAATTGTCATTAAAAATGGATTTCGATGAGCATTATGGTCATCTTCTAAAAGTGTATTATCTTTGTATTGGTGCATTGTTTCTACCTTCCAATGGAGTAAAATTTTATCATGAAAGAACTCCGCATTTTCACGAAAATTTGCTATACAGAACTGAATTCTAGTACTATTTGTCACTTCTCCAGTTTTATGATTTGTCTTGTGTATTTTTTTAATAGACTTCTTGCAAAACTCCTATATACCACAGAGAGCTAAGAAGGACTAAAATTGTGTAAAACAAATTTTTATTCCTAGCCTAAGCTAAGGGTAAAATATTTTTTTGTGCAAGGTTAGTACTTACTATCCCTTCCATAGGACACTTTATAGAGAGCCTTACTCAGCGTTAAAGAACCCCAACCCTAGCTTTGGCTACGCTTGAGAACATTTACCTTGATTAAAACTCTCTATAAAGTGCTAAGCCATATAAGGAGTTTTGCAAGAAGTCTAATGGTTTTAATGATTGAGCGAACATGGGTAATTTCATTATGATAAAAAGTAGTTGGTTCATATATAAATACTTCTCTATTTATCCACTCATTAGATTGCTGGATTGGTTTAGCTTTATAAGTGCTTGATGGTTTTATCTCTCTTGATATTTCATTTATTTTATCAAGAAGTGTTTTTTGGTTACCTTTAACTTTAGCAATATATTTTGAACCACTCTGCTCAATAGAATCAAGAGTTTTTTTGTGTGTTCATCGCATCAAAGGTAAAGAGAAATTCAGGTATTTCATTTGATTTCTCTGCAATTTTTTGATGAGCAATAACTACACCTATCTCTGATAAAACTGCACCAACAACTTCTATAGCCTTTTGATCTTTATATCTGCTACCATTCATCACTTTACCATCTACGCTTAGATGTTTTCCTGTAGTATCGACATAAATTCTTATCCATTCTCTAAACAAAAGTTCTACTGCCTCACTATCAACTTTTGCAAGTATATCTGAGACAGCACTTCTTTTTGGTGTTATTATAAATTCTACACCTAGAAGTTTTTTTACTTCTTCTTTTTGAACATGTTTATCTATCCAAATAGAAATTTGTTTGTAATCTGTAGCTCCCATTAGTCCAGCTAATATAGCTAGATATAAGATATGTTCTAATTTATGCCGTTTACCTTGACCTTTACGATGGTCTGGAACTCTTGATAGTAACTCTAAAAGTTTATTTGATTCAGCTATTTTTGCATAGCCTTTTCTTGAACGCTTATGTGCTAATTTATCTCTTGATTTTATTGCCATTTTATTATCACTTTGTTTTTCTGTAACTAAAGCAATAATTGTTCCTTTTTTATACTTTTGTTATTAATGGATTAGGGTGGGCAATGAGGCTATCAGGTTTTGAGATAAAAGGGGATGGTTAGACCCCTTTAAAAGTCAATACAATTCTACTAAGTAGCCGAGTATTAACAATACAGTTAAAATTTTAATCAAGGGCATAACCTCAAATTACAATCTAACCCCATAACCCACCATCTACAAAAGTATAGACCAAAAAAAAGCCCCACCACTAACTAAAGTGATAGGGCTTAATTGCAAGAGGTAACCAGCCTCTAAAATTCTAACTGTATTACAAAAAGAATTATAACACAAAATAGTGTCAAATAACGCTTTTAAAGTTGCGGTGTTTCTTCTAGTGTTTTTAGTTTGTCTGTTAAAGTGGCAATGAGGCTATCAGGTTTTGAGATAACTGTTTTTTTTGTATCATTGCACATCTTACTAAAGGCTTTGTGTATGTTATGTCCTAAATGTGCTAATAAAACTAAGGTTACTTGTACTGTTACAGGAGCTGAAAACGAACGCTATAGAAAGTGTAAACATTGTGACTTTTGTTTTCCTACAGTTGAAGTAATAAAGCATAATAGACTTCTTGCAAAACTCCTATATACCACAGAGAGCTAAGAAGGACTAAAATTGTGTAAAACAAATTTTTATTCCTAGCCTAAGCTAAGGGTAAAATATTTTTTTGTGCAAGGTTAGTACTTACTATCCCTTCCATAGGACACTTTATAGAGAGCCTTACTCAGCGTTAAAGAACCCCAACCCTAGCTTTGGCTACGCTTGAGAACATTTACCTTGATTAAAACTTTCTATAAAGTGCTAAGCCATATAAGGAGTTTTGCAAGAAGTCTAATGATTTTTGGAAAACTTACGCAAAAGAAACTTTTAACAGCACCAACAAAATTAAATTTTAAGGAATTTAAAAAATGGATAATACAGTTACTAACCTTGACCTTTTTAAAGAGTTTTTTATGTTTGTAAAGAACCCTAAACACGACCTAGATTTAACTCTTATAGAGTTTGGCGGTTCATCTCTTTATATCCCATCTCACAAAACAACATTTAGAAATTTGAATATCATAGAGGACTTAAAAAAAGGTTTGAGAGTAAAAGCCTTAGCAAGAAAATACGACCTCAGTGAGGCTCAAATATACGCTATTACTAAAGAGTTTCGTTAGCAACTTTATCTTAAAAGCATAGACCAAAAAAAAGCCCAACTATCTATAAAAGTAGTTTAGCTTTACGGTGCTATTGAGGTAATCAGCCTCTAAGGTTATAACCGTCACAAGTCTATTATAAGAAATAGCACAAGAGGTAGTAAGCCTCAAAATATTTATCTTGTCACAAAAGAATTATAACATAAAATAGTGTCAAATAACGCTTTTAAAGTTGTTGAGTTTCTTTTAGTGTTCTTAGTTTGTCTGTTAAAGTGGCTATGAAGCTATCAGGGGCAAAGGGTAGCAGTTCTAGTATCTCTTTGTACTTTGGTGCTATCTCGTTTAGCTCAGATGTAGGGGTATAGTTCTCTTTAGGTTGGTTTCTTTTTTTGATGATGTTTGCGTAGTATTCAGGGGTTATACCTATACCGTTTTTTTCGGCTTTGTTTTCCCTCTCAATCATTTCTTTTAACTCTTCATTTCTCTCTTTATCTGTTAATTGCCCTAACTCAAATATTTCATAATATTCCTCGTCTCCATCTCTTAATATTTCTATTTTCTTCCTACTTGCATACGCTAAAGCATTGTTTTTCCAACTATTCAAACTTCCATTTATGATAGATGGTTTTATACTTAGTGTTTCCGCAATCCTAAATACATAAGTATCACTATATTCCTTAGAATAAACATTATCATCATTAAAACCTTTTCTTAATATTCCCTCATAAAAATCGCCACTTATTAAAGTATTTTTTAATTCTTCATATTTCATAGTTAATCTTATATCCTCACATAACTCAAATAATATACCATCTAATAAATCTTCCATTTTTTTATCATCATAATCGTAAATACTTTGATACATTAGTAATGTATTTAGAATATTATCCATTTTTTTATCATCATTAGAAAGACCTCTTATATACTCCTCTTTATATCCAAAATACAAGCTTAAAAAATCTATATATTTGTCCGATACCTCTCGTTCTCCTCGTTCATACCCTATAATAGTTCTTTCTTTAAATCCCCCTAAGTTTTCCATACCTTTACGAGATAGTTTATGTTCTTTTCTTATATCTGTAATTATTTCATTAATCAATTTTTTCATAATATTCCCTTTTTTTCTTGACAAAGTTACTCAGTGTCAGTTATAATATCTCTCAGAATAAATATAATTCTTATTCAGTGTTATTTTAACATAAACGACACTAAAACAAACAAAGGGGCTTAACATGGCACAAGACACATTTAACGACATACTTAAAGACTTAAAGAAAAAGTATCAAAAACAGACACTTACTATCTCAGAAACCGCTAAAGAATGTGGGGTAAGTTCTACAACATTTAGACAAGGTTTAAAGTTAGGTATAGGCATACCCCAATTTAAACGCTTAGGCATGGGTACTATAAGAAGAAAAGTAGTTTTCCCAATCCACGAGGTAGCTAAGTTTCTTTCTGATACTCAGCAAGTGTATTAAGATCTGATGTTACGATAATCTAAATTCATAAAGTTTAAGAAGTGCTACAAATCTAAACAACTTGTAATTCTTCAACTTTTTGGTAGGCGACTTTGAGAGCCTCAATATATATTTTTTCCTTAATGGCAAAGTGGTTCATTTTATAGTTTAATCGAAGTTTCTCAAGTTTTATAAAACCACGAACAGATAAATGTATATGATTTCTTTGTGATGTTTCAACTTTTGTTGGAGAGTGTTCTATTTTTAAATTTTGTTTTAAAGATTTATGATATTCCTCTATTTTCCACCGTCTTTTGTAGATTTCAAGTACCTGATTGAAAGATAAGTCTATATCATTAGTAACAAGATATAAATAAGTAGATTCGCCATCATCGCCGTTTTTGACCACTTGCTTGATAAGTCTTAGAGGTTTTTTATAACCTTCAAGATATATCAACCGACTACTACCACCCTTTATATCTATGCTTGAGATATTAACATATTTTCCTTTATTTCTTTCTTCTAAAGTGAGTGCTATTTTTCTATTACTTTTTATTGGACATACAAACTTCTTGTTTAGTTCTTCTTCTATAAAAAGTAGATTCTTAATACTTGAAAACCATTTATCAAATAAAATATATTTATATTTCACTTCATTATTGTGATGTAAAATTTGAAGTTTATCTTGCATTATTTCATTTTTACTAAAGAGAGATTTTTTAATATTCTTCTGATGTTCCTCACTCCACTTATTTTCAGTTTTTGTGATAATTTCATATCCCAAAGGGATAGATATACCTGTAGCATCTGTATAATGAAAATTTAGCATTAAGATACCTTTTTGCATCTTTTGTGAGACATGGTCATAATGCCAGCAAACTACATCATTTACTTTACTCCAAGGCTTATGAATAAGCATATCATCGATAATAATACAAGCATTGTCTTCATTCTCATAATCTCTTAAAAATGGTTTTATTGATTTCCACAAAGTCTTTTCATCATCAAGAGAATCATTTAATAGTAGATGCTTTGTGAAAACATCATGACTATTACCTGTTACTTTTGAAAGTTTTGTCATCTCTATCTTGCTAAATGAACTGATTGCGAAATTTATGTACATATCTTCTAATTGCTTCATATATATTTTAAGCATTTTTAATGCCATCTATTTTTAATATGTCACCTTTTGTAAATTTGAAGGTTTAGATTATCGTAACATCAGTTAAGATTATGAAGATTGAAATAGATTCGGTGACCGCCGAGGCTATATTAAAGATTGATGACCGATATTTTTTTGATTTATTTAAAGAGATACGAGTAAATGAAGATGAAGAGTTTGAATTTAGGGATGCTATTAGTGCTATTGCACAAAAGATTAAAAACGAGAAAGAGGGGGTAAAAGAATGAGTTTTAAAAAGATGAAAGCCTTGGAAAGTTTGGCGACCAGACAAGGCTTAAAGTTAAAAACTATAAAAGAATTTATTGAGTTTGCACTTACGATGAAAGTATAGCATATTTAGTTATTTCTAGTTCTACAGACTTATTATGAACATGGATTATATAGACGAGGTAAAACGAGAGGCTAGGCACGAGCCTTTGGACTTATACACATACTTAAAAAACTTACTAGACACTCAAACACAAAGGCTTATAAATGGGTAAAAATAAATTAGAAATATATGATGTAACGGACAAAATGAAAGCATTAACAAATGCACTTAAATATACTTTTGTTTCCGATATGGCTTTAGGCTATGCTTCACAAGTGGGGGCTATTGATTTACGATACGATGAGATAGAGGGCATGAACTTTATTAAAAGTACTCTTTTAGAAAAGTTTACAGAGCTTGAGACCGATTTAAAGCACCTAGTAGAGGCTATAAAATGAGTAAAGATATATCTAAAATCGCAAATGATGTAAGTATTAAACTGATGGATATACAAGACCACATCAAGGCATTATCTTTGATAAGTAAATATCAGGTTTATTACTCTCAAAATGAAGATAATCTTATAGATGATATAAAAGAAAATGCGGTTAAAGCTAAAGAAGAAAGTGAAGTTAAGAGTATATTTTTAGAGAAATCTTTAAATACTATTCTTGATAATTTTAATATTCAAACTCAAATACTACAAGATTTATAATAGGCTATAAATGAGTAATACAAGTGGTTTATCTAATGCACTAGATATAAATAACATTGTATTTAATAACCAAGGCATAGATACTATCACTCAGGTAGCCAACTATAAAACTCTCTTAAATATCATCAATAAAGAGGGTTTATCATTAAAGCAAGATACTAAAAACTTACCCATAAATCCTTACTTAAAATCTATCAAAAATCAACTAAAACATGACACTAAGAAACGCTATAAAAAAGATGATTTTCAACCCACAATAGAGTATGTTAAAATATCCAAGGGCAAGGGCTTATCCACCTACATGATAGTGGTTAGAAATATACCTTTACTCTTTGATTATGCTACTGCTAATAAAAAAGCAAAAGATACCTATTGTTACATAATTTTTGCAGGACTGCACCAACCCACGAAGCACATTTCAAGTGATAGTATCAAGTTCATATCTAAGATACTCAAACGAAAGGCTTTTAAGTTACATAGCCTTGATATAGCTATAGATTATTTGGATAATAAAGAGATTAGTTATAAGAAAAAAAGACAATTTAAAATGAACCTCAGCAAGATAAGTAATGATAGTGCTATCAGTAAGGGCAATAGTCTATATTGCAATAGCGTAAACGATAAAAATGTAGCTAAAATCTTGATATATGATAAATTTAACAAGCAATCAATCTATCAAAAACAAATATTAAACAAAAGTTTAAGGCATTGGAAACGCTTAGAAATTGAGATAAGACCATCTATCAAAAGTAATTTTATGAATTTTATCAATAGTAATGATTTTTACTCAGATAGCTTATATACTTGTACCCAAATAGCAAGGGCTTTAAAAGTGTCAGATTTTGATAAGCACTACCTAGAGTACCAGCTCAGCACCCCAATCCATTAATAACTAGAAATTAAAAGTGGAATAATTATTGCTTGCTTTTGAGAAAAACAAGGTGATAAGAAAATGGCAATAAAAGCAAGAGATAAATTAGCACAAAAGCGTTCAAGAAAAGGCTATGCAAAAATAGCTGAATCAAATAAACTTTTAGAGTTACTATCAAGAGTTCCAGACCATCGTAAAGGTCAAGGGAAACGGCATAAACTAGAACATATTTTATATCTAGCTATATTAGCTGGACTAATGGGAGCTACAGATTACAAACAAATTTCTATTTGGATAGATAAACATGTTCAAAAAGAAGAAGTAAAAAAACTTCTAGGTGTAGAATTTATAATAACACCAAAAAGAAGTGCTGTCTCAGATATACTTGCAAAAGTTGATAGTGAGGCAGTAGAACTTTTGTTCAGAGAATGGATAAGAATTTATGTCGATACTACAGGAAAACATCTAAGCGTAGATGGTAAAGTGATGAATGGTAGTAGATATAAAGACCAAAAGGCTATACAAGTTGTTGGTGCAGTTCTATCAGAGATAGGTGTAGTTATTGCTCATCAAAAAATTGCAGAGAAATCAAATGAAATACCTGCTTTACAAGCTATGATAGCAGAGCTTGGAGATGAATTTCTCTTTACCTTTGATGCGATGAACACACAAAAAAACTCTTGATTCTATTGAGCAGAGTGGTTCAAAATATATTGCTAAAGTTAAAGGTAACCAAAAAACACTTCTTGATAAAATAAATGAAATATCAAGAGAGATAAAACCATCAAGCACTTATAAAGCTAAACCAATCCAGCAATCTAATGAGTGGATAAATAGAGAAGTATTTATATATGAACCAACTACTTTTTATCATAATGAAATTACCCATGTTCGCTCAATCATAAAAACTATTAAAAAAATACACAAGACAAACCATAAAACAGGAGAAGTAACAAACAGCACTAGTATTCAGTTCTGTATAGCAAATTTTCGTGAAAATGCGGAGTTCTTTCATGATAAAATTTTACTCCATTGGAAGGTAGAAACAATGCACCAATACAAAGATAATACACTTTTAGAAGATGACCATAATGCTCATCTAAATCCATTTTTAATGACAATTATCAGAAGCATTATTTTAAATATCTTGCACCTAAATGGTACAAAATCTATACAAGAACAACTCATTAACAATAGATGGGATTTAGATGACTCTATCGCTCAACTCTTGAAATTTAGTTTTTAGTGGATTAGGGTGCCAGCTCAGTAGCCCATTCCGATACTAAGAATAATATTTGCTTATAGCTCTAAAAGGGGCAAAAATGAGCAATAAATTATTAGAAATTTTTAAAGAGGAAATATCAGAGCAAGGAAGAGAACAAGCGAGACAATATAGTTTACCTATGATGATGTATTTATCGGTAATTGCAATTCTGATGGGTGCAAAGAATCCAATTGAAATACATCAATGGATGAAGAATAACGGTAAACGAAAAGAGATAAAAAAACTATTAGGTGTAGAATTTTTTAAAGCCCCAGGAAAATCAAGAGTGTATGACTTTTTTGAAATAGTTGATAAGATTGAATTAGAAAAAGCCTTCCGCAGATGGATACGAATTTTTATAGATATACCAGCACATGCAGTAGCAGCCGTAGATGGTAAAGTTCTAAGAGGAAGTGCAAATGCTAAAGATAATGCAGTATCTGTTTTATCTGCAGTTTTAGCAGAAACAAAATTAATTATTGCCCATAAAGAGATAGACAAAAAGTCTAATGAGATACCAGCATTTCAAGAACTAATAGGTGAGCTTGATGAGACATTTAGTTATGGCTTTGATGCTTTAAACACACAAAAAAACTCTTAAAAAGGCATCTGGTAGCGGTTCAAAGTTTATAGCAAAAGTAAAAAAGAATCAAAAAACTTTACTGTCGCTAGCTAAAGAGATAGAGGAAGCTTCTTCTATCGATTCAAGTTTTCAAATGGAAATTAAACAATCAAATGATTTCATACAAAGAAATATATATGTGTATCAAAACTGTATATATCCATGGGATGGTGTTTTTATTCATTCAGTAATCAGAGTTGATAAAATTGTTAATTGCAAAGAGACAAAGACACATTACTATATCTCAAATGATACAGATAGTGCAGAATCATTTTTGCAAAAGATACTCCAAGAGTGGAGTGTTGAGACAATGCACTTTTATAAAGATACAGCACTTAATGAAGATAGATGCAAAATTAATAAAGGTGCATTTAGTTTTTCAATTTTAAGAAGTATTGTAATCAATATTCTTCATCTTAATAAAGTTCAAAATATAGGTAGAAAAATTGTTGATACAACTCAAAATTTAGCTGAGGCTTTGATGCTCTTCTCTATGGTAAGATTGGAATATGGGTTTATTAAGGATTGTTTAGTATTGGAATAGGCTAACCAGCTCAGTGGCTTTATAGATAACAGAACTATAAATAACAAGATAAGCAAAGTACAATTTAATTCAAAAGAAAGTTTAGAGCGGTTTTGTCAATCCGATCTTAATCGTTACGCTATAGTCTAAACAGATATTATTAAATTATTAAACTCTAATCTAGCAAATAGTATAATGGTTGCATCTACAAAATAACTCATCTTCTTTAAGATAAATAATCCTCTTAAATCTCTTCTAAAATCTTTAAATATAGCTTAAATCTCAAAAATGGGTACACATAGGGTACACTTTTCATAAGCTTAAAGTAGTCGTTATGAGCCGCAATATAGGGGTTTATGAGGGTTTAAAAGTTAATTATGGTGCGGATGAGAGGACTTGAACCTCCACGCCTTGCGGCACCAGATCCTAAGTCTTTTTTTAGAGGTTTTGCATTTATTCTTATATCCTTTCAAATCCTTGTAAAGTACTACAGTATGGTACTTATATTAAGTATATATATTTTCATATTTTTTCATAATCATCTATAGTATTTCAATTGTTGTAGTAAAAACTGTAGTAAAAAAATAGTTTTTTCGATATAATTTTTAAAAATAGTATTCTATTTAAACACAACTTAAGAGGTAATTTTTGGGAAGTAAAAACCGTATACTTTTAGCAATTTTAACACAATCAATTTTGCATAAATTAAGAAATACCTTTGTGTCAAAAGAATTATATATTACAAAAGCAAAACTCAAGAAGATAGAAGTTAAACATGCAAAAGAAGCATCTTTTTTACATAAGAGTAACTTTCAAATTGTAGTGGATAATACTATAGGGATATGTTCATATAAACATGATGGAGATATTATAAATTTCATATCCATTGTTGATGAGAAAATATATCTATATTCAATTTCGCCAACTAATTTTTATATATATTTAGGTACTTTTTTTAAATCAGATAAAAGAAAGGTACTGAAACAGTGTAGATATAACATAGATTTTTTAAATAATGAGAAGAGAAAAGTATTTGAAGAATTTATATAAAATAAAAGGAGGGAGGACAACTTCCCTCATCTATCCTGCACTGGTAACGCCCCATACTAGAGTGCAAGGCTCGTGGATGCCCTTATTTCCACCTCTTTTATTTCTTGAATACAATTATACACCAATTAAAATAATATGTAAAGATGGGTTTTAGATGGCTCTTAAACCAGTAGGCGGAAAATATGAAGGTGTTTGGAAGAATGAACTTAAAAATGGGGATATATCTTATTATATAAATTATCGTAATGAAATAGGAAAACCTGTAAAAGTGCAAGTAGGTAAGAAAACTAAAAGCTCAGATTTTACTCCAAGAGATGCTTACTCTAAACTTATCGAAATAAAATATAAACTACAGCATGACCAAGAACCTACGATTAAAGGTTCAAGAGTTAAAAAGATAAAGTTTAATGATATTTGGGAAAAATTTAAAGAGTATGCAATAGCTAATAAAAAATCCTATCAAATGGATATTTGGAATTATGAAAAACATCTTAAGCCTATTTTTGGGGATAAAATAGTTAAGAATTTAAAGGCTTTAGATTTTGAGAGTTTTAAGCAAAGTCTTATGTCCAAGAACCTATCAGCTCAAACAGTGAAACATCAACTTACATTAGCACGAATGATTATGAACTATGCAATAAAGCATGAGATAATCAAAAACTTTGTAAATCCTATTTCAGATGGAAAAGTTAAGATGCCAGAGATTGATAATCAGAGACAAGGATTTTTAACAAAAGAACAAGCCAGAGAGCTACTAGGAGTTTTAAAGTCACTTGATTTAAATACATACCATTTGACAGTATTACTTTTATTTACAGGTGCAAGATTTAGTGAAATAACTGGTGCAAGTTCTCAGAAAAATAAAACTAATCATGAAGCTGGACTAAAATGGAATAATATTAATTTTGATACAAATACTATATATTTCAGAAAAACAAAAAATGGAAATGCAAGACATATTTTCATAAATGATATATTACTTGAAACTATAAAGTATCTTGAAAATAATAAAAAATCAGAGCTAGTAATTGCTACCAACACCGGTGGAACAATACTTAGAATGCCAGCTCATTTTTTGACAGCACTTGAAAGTGTTATACCAGGTAACAAAGTCAAAGAGATACAAGATAAAATTACAGCTCATAGTCTAAGACACACTCACGCTAGTTGGTTGGCTATGAGTGGGCTTGATATATTGCAAATAAAAGAGCAACTAGGTCATAAGACTCTTGAGATGACTTTACGATATAGTCATTTGGTGCCTAATAGAAGATATGAGGCTACAAAGTCTATCTACGTGTAGATATAGTAGCATTGATTAATATAATTAAAAATAGTATAATAATTTATACTTATAATATAATTTAAAAACTTGCTACTATTTTAACCTTTTCTTAATTTTATTTATATTAATATTTTTAATCAAAAAAGGATAAAAAATGAAAAAAGTTGTTATTGGTGTTGTTATTAGCAGTTGTTTATTTTCAGGTGTTTACCTAGTTCCACAAGAATATGATAATTTACTAATTGCCTCTCGTTCTCATTCCTACGGGGTTATTACCAATCAAACGAAAGAATTTAGTGCAATTAAATATGTTATTGGTGGGAAAGAAATTTATTATAGATGTTTAGTTGTACCTAAAATTAACTGTATAGCGTCAATTGCTGATATAAATGCAAATATTTCAGAATCAAGTCTAAAAGATAAATCAGAAAATCTTGTTAATACATTTCAGATTGATTTGAGATTGGAAGACAATGCTAATAATTGGTTTATATGTGGTGCAGGGTACGGTGGAAAATCTTCACATGAAACTGAAATAGAAACTACTGACCTTAATGATGGAAGTTTCAATCTTCAAACAAAATACTTTCCAAAAAAAGAAGGAAATTACTATTTTACTAATATTGAGAATACTTCAAAAAAATCTTACATGATGGTAACATATAGCCAAACATGTATATAACAAAAAAAAGGTAAAAATATGAAAAAAATAAACTCAAAAATACTCTTCTTCGGATTAATGTTATTCTCCTCTTGTTTAACAAATTCCTTCGCCATGAACTGGGAAGAAATGACCCGAACTAAACCAGGCTCTAATGCTATATATGTTCCAGAATCACGAATTACTTCTACGATAACAATAGGTAAAAAACTTGCTGATAGAGTTAGTAATAATCAAAATACTATAAACAACGTAAGAAATATTGTTAACAGAAACAGTACTTATATAAACCAAAACACAAATTATATAAACAAAAACACAACTGACATAGCAATCATAAACAACAGACCAGCAGTCACACGACCTAGTGGCGGTGGTACTAATGGCTCAAGTGGTACTAATGGTTTTGATGGTACTGATGGTACTACTGCTCCTCCGAAAGATGATGTAATAGATACTAGAAAATACCCCGACCGTGTAAACGCAGTATGTGGCAATAAAAACTTTGATGATATTGCTAAGGCTACTTATGGTGAAATTAGTATGTCTCGTCAGTATACAGACTCTTCTGATGAGCTTTGCCCTCTTGGTGGGAAGCGGAAGTTTTGTACTGAAAACATTACTTTGTATGCAGAATATTCTGCTAGTAGTGATTCTTGGGAAAGTGACTATTTTTCTTGCTCAACAAGTAGATATTACGATATAAGTAAAAGTTCTCTTTCAGAATGGGTTATCTCAGGAAATACTGCTACTGCGTCCGCAACTCTTTCTTCTGGAAACCTTGGAGCTAATACTAAGACATACCTAAATGTAACATGCTCAGGCTCAGTTGTGTCTTCATGCGGTGCATCAGGCTCAGATGTTTGGTACAAAAGAAACTAATCCTACTCTGCATACACACTTCAAACAAAGAACTCTTCTAAAGAGTTCTTGCCAATTCAAAAGCTTTCTTAACATTTACAAGCCCATGACCATAAATATCATCAACGCCTTTTTCCCCTAAGTCTGTAGCAGTCTTAAATATTACATCTGCTATCTCTTTACCGCTTAGGTATGGAAATGCTTCTTTCATTAAGGCTACTACTCCAGATACATGTGGTGCTGATAATGAAGTTCCATCAACAGTTACATATCCATTGTCATTTGTAGTGGTATATACACCATGTCCTAGTGCTACAACATAGTTATTTTTACTTAGTCCTGCTCTGTTTGAAAAACCTGTAATTTTTAAACCTAAATCTACAGCACCTACAATTATCCATCCACCTTGAGAATTGAGTAAGTCTTCATATCCATCTACAAAGGGTAGAACAGCAGGGAAATCACATTGATTTATTGTTTTACAATCTAGTCTATCGTTTCCTGCACTAGAAACGAAAGTAATATCCGAATTTAAAGCGTTTAAAAAAGCTTCTTTATATTCATCAGAGTTATTATAAGTTCTACCTCCAAAGCTCATATTTATAATATTTACACCATTAGAAGTAGCGTAATTAACAGCCTCTTTAACTTTTAAATTTTTTATGCTTTTAGAACCATTGAGAGAAAGTATTTTAGCATTATAAGCTACTCCCTGCATTCCTCTATTAGGATACTCCGTATCATATTCATCATAAAAATCATTATGTTTGATAGCTCCTATCACTCCTGCTACTTCTGTACCATGACTTGCCTTGTGTTCTGTTGCTTCCTCAATAACAAATACTTTGCTTTGTTCTGCTATTTTATTGATAAACTCTTTGTGCGTTGCCTCAACTTTTTCATCAAGAACAGCAACAGTAATACCCTCTCCAGTAGCTCCAACTAAATAAGCACTTGATGTATTCATCATGCTTAATCCAAAGTTAGCACAATACTCACCTGTAATGAACTCATTCTTTTCCTCTTGATTTCCAAAACAAGGATTTTCATAGTAACGAACTTTTGCATCACACATCCATTTATCAAGATATTCCTCTTCTTTATACATATACATCATCTCTTTAGTATCGTACTCACAAAAGGCTTTAGGTATTTCTTCAACTGTTGGTATCTCTTTTGGAGAAGAAGTACTACTACTACTACCGCCTCCGCAAGCACTCAATAAGAGTGTTGCTAAGAGTAATGAAGTTTTGATTGATTTGTTTTTCATCTTTAAATCCTTATACTATCTGATGTTACGATAATCTAAATTCATAAAGTTTAAGAAGTGCTACAAATCTAAACAACTTGTAATTCTTCAACTTTTTGGTAGGCGACTTTGAGAGCCTCAATATATATTTTTTCCTTAATGGCAAAGTGGTTCATTTTATAGTTTAATCGAAGTTTCTCAAGTTTTATAAAACCACGAACAGATAAATGTATATGATTTCTTTGTGATGTTTCAACTTTTGTTGGAGAGTGTTCTATTTTTAAATTTTGTTTTAAAGATTTATGATATTCCTCTATTTTCCACCGTCTTTTGTAGATTTCAAGTACCTGATTGAAAGATAAGTCTATATCATTAGTAACAAGATATAAATAAGTAGATTCGCCATCATCGCCGTTTTTGACCACTTGCTTGATAAGTCTTAGAGGTTTTTTATAACCTTCAAGATATATCAACCGACTACTACCACCCTTTATATCTATGCTTGAGATATTAACATATTTTCCTTTATTTCTTTCTTCTAAAGTGAGTGCTATTTTTCTATTACTTTTTATTGGACATACAAACTTCTTGTTTAGTTCTTCTTCTATAAAAAGTAGATTCTTAATACTTGAAAACCATTTATCAAATAAAATATATTTATATTTCACTTCATTATTGTGATGTAAAATTTGAAGTTTATCTTGCATTATTTCATTTTTACTAAAGAGAGATTTTTTAATATTCTTCTGATGTTCCTCACTCCACTTATTTTCAGTTTTTGTGATAATTTCATATCCCAAAGGGATAGATATACCTGTAGCATCTGTATAATGAAAATTTAGCATTAAGATACCTTTTTGCATCTTTTGTGAGACATGGTCATAATGCCAGCAAACTACATCATTTACTTTACTCCAAGGCTTATGCATAAGCATATCATCGATAATAATACAAGCATTGTCTTCATTCTCATAATCTCTTAAAAATGGTTTTATTGATTTCCACAAAGTCTTTTCATCATCAAGAGAATCATTTAATAGTAGATGCTTTGTGAAAACATCATGACTATTACCTGTTACTTTTGAAAGTTTTGTCATCTCTATCTTGCTAAATGAACTGATTGCGAAATTTATGTACATATCTTCTAATTGCTTCATATATATTTTAAGCATTTTTAATGCCATCTATTTTTAATATGTCACCTTTTGTAAATTTGAAGGTTTAGATTATCGTAACATCAGATACTATTTATTATAGACAACTAAGAGCTATCTTATTTTCCTTATTTTTTTGAAATTTTTCTTTTTGTATTTTATCGTATTCATGAGCTAAGTAATTTTCAAATTTCTGTCTATGCTTATACTGAATGAATGGTTTAGCTCTCTTGGTATTTTCTAGTTCATCTTGTGTAAGGGGTGTATACCCTCTATATAATATATCCCCAATTATAGCAATATATTCAAACTTGTCGCCAAGTGCTTGAAAATCATCCTCCTTTATACTATTAGCTTCGGCATTACTTATTGTATAACTTTTAAGCATATTCTCACTATTACCATTTTTAGTTTCACTGTTGAAAAGATATTTTACTTTACCAATTTTCTTAATTAATGATTCTCTTGTTTTAAGCCCATCAGTTCTAAAATAAAATTTTTGATTTACAGTTTTATCTAAAATTTGATTATATTTTTCATCTTCATCATCACCTTGTAAGCCACCAATAAACATACCTCCTTTACTTCTAAGTAATTCAACTTGGTCTTTTAATGTTTCTGTATCATTTAACATTCTTAAGTAACTTGATAATTCATCAATCAAATATAAGTGAAATTTTTCTTTATTATCTGGTCTTGATAAGTGAACCATAGTAAATAATGCAATGAAGGCAGAGCATATGTTTTGTACTTTTGGTCTTAGTGCTGGTGGATAGGATACGAATAGTTTCGCAGCATGATTTTTGTCTAAAAATTCATTTATTGTAAAAGTAGCTGCTCCCATTTGAATTCTAAAATTCATCAGCTGCAATGGAACTAAAACTTGTTTAAGAGTTGCAATAATATCTTTATCACTTCTTTGTTCGCTTTCCATTACATTTGTGATTAATTCTTCAATTTTATTTATAAAAAAATTCCACTTCTCTTTTATAGTACTAAAACTTTGAGCATTTGTAAGTAAAGATATATTTCCTAAATATTCAGCTGCTCCACTTGAAAAAAAGTTGATTTCTTTGCCACTTTTACTTTTCAATAATAATTCAAAAAAGTGTGACTGTACTGATGTATCCTCATCAAGTAAATTATGAATTGTTGCTCTATCGTCATATGGATTAAAAATAATATCTCTTATTGGATTATAAAGTTTACTAACCATTTCAAGCTTACCCCCATCATGTATTAAAGCATTATCATATTTATCTATTTGCTCGAGAAGGTTTAAAAAAAAGATGGTTTTCCCACTACCCATTCCACCCCAAACTAATGTCGTTTTCTTTAAGTCATCTCTTTTTATAAATATTTCTATACTTTCATTTTTCTTCTTAAAAAATATTGGCATATTACATCTTCTAATCACTTTAGGTGTGTATCTAAAATAACCAATAAAAAAATCTTTGTTATTTCTTTTTTTTAATCTGGATTTTATAGCACGTACTGTCGACCACATTTTTCCATCAACAACTTTTAATGGATTTAAACTAGATGTATTCGGGTATTGACCATATCTAAAACCATTTATTGTTTTCGCTTTACCATCTCCGTAAAAAAAATAAATAATTATTGCCATTACCATAAAGTTCAAAGTGAATACATAATCATTTAACATATTAGATATTAAATCCATCATATCCATTACCTATTGTAAGTTATTGACGCAACTTTCTCTTGTTCTATTATGAATTTAGTGGTTCCCAATAAAGTTGTTTCTTGCTTATTAGTAACTTCTTTTGAGGCTTTCATTACTCCACTTATCACTTTATCGGATAAATTTTCATTTAAAAAATCAAATGTATTTAACACATCATTTTTATCTAGAGCAAGTAAATTACGATAAAATTCGCCTTTATTGAGTTTTTGTTTATTTTCAATATCAATTATCTTTTTGTCTACATCTTTATATTTATTTTTTATTTTACCTATAAAGCTTACCTCTTGTCTTTTTTCAAGATTTATATTATTAATGATTAAATCCTTAATGTCTTGACCTTGTTCCTGCTTTTCATATTTGATATATTTAAAATCTGTTATGTTTGCATTTTTAGTTACATCTTTAACAAACTGAATTCCTGCTTTATCGTTTTGATTGTAAAATTGAATTGATGAGTACCTATCTTTAATGATTTTTGCCACTTTATGAAAACTGCTTGTTGAATTGGCTATTACTATGTCAATATTACTAAACTCTATTTGTTGATAAGCTGCTGCATAATCCATCTTAGATTCAAATATAGCAACTAAATTATTGGGGTTTGAACTTTTAAAATAAGAAATATTTTTCTCTCCAAAATTCATAGTTTTTAGACTTCCAACTTGCTTTAAAAAATGGATATCAGCACCCTTATTGTTGAGTGTTTGAATACCAACCCCAAAAGCTTTCTTAATATCTCCAGCTTTATTAATATATTCACCTGTAATCATTTTAAATTGTGGAGGAATTTTTATTATGCTTCTTGATTTAAGGTACTGTACTGCTGGAGCATAACTTATAACTTCTTTTATTCCTATTATTTTAGAATTAATCTGTGACTCAACTTTTATAAGATTTTCTGCCCTTTTTAGATTTAAATTAACCTCTTTTTTGTTTGTTATACTACCTTTGAACTCGTCTAATCTCTCTTGAACATAATCTCTTACATTAGAATGAGTTATTGCGTACTCAAGTGCTTCCTTGTAACTCGCACCTGTAGTATCCATAATTAGATTTTCAACTGTCCCATTATTGCCACTCCCAAAATCTTTATATTTCCACTCACCAGCTTTATCTATATAGAGATTTGCACTTGCTGTTTTTTCATCATTTCTTGCCTTAAATTCATATCTACCAGCTTTAACTTTATATTCAATACCTAAAGCATTAAGTACGGGGGCTGGGTCTGTAAGCTTTAATTCACTTTTAGTTTTTTTTGCAAGATGTGTGAATTCTTCTTGAGTTAATTTAACTATGTTCTTTCTTATTGAGCTTTGCATATTTATATCCTTTTGTGTAATTTGATTTTGAGAGATTAGTTCACTTGCATTTAGTTTTATAGAATCTCTTGTAGCTCTTATTTGAAGCTCTTTTAAATCATCCGTTATGATATGGGCTTCAAATTTTGCACGAGTGATTTGGGTATAAAAATCATTAAAGGAAGCAGACTGAGAGTTTACTACGGCTACAACTTTATCTGTTGTTTTACCTTGAGATGCAAAATCTGTGATTGCATATGCATGTTGAATGTAAGGGTATTGTTTAATATTAAAACTCATCTCTTTTTTATCAAACTTTACTGTGATTACATCATTTTTTATATTTGTCACTTCTCCTATCTGACCATTTTTTATCCCTAGCTTTGAGTCATTTTTCTTGGCAATGATTTGCTCACCTATACCTAACTCTATTTTGGTTTCTTTAAATAAATTTAATTGATTACCTTGAGTGCTTAAATTTACTTGCTCTGTAAATATTTTATTTTTACCTTGATGTTGAATTATTAAAGTGTTGTTTTGTATATCAACATCTAATATTGTGGCTTCTCGTCCTGCTGATATATGCCCTATATTTTTAGATAGATATACTTTTTCTCCAGCTTGATAATATATTGCACTCCTCTTTTCAAGTACTGACATAGTTGGTATTTCTCTAGTTTCAAAGCTTTTAGAACCTAATATTTCTTTTTTTAAGACCAAAGAATTTCTTATCGTTTTATTCAATTTTTGTCTATCCACATTTGTAGTTGTAATCAGCAGTGAATTATGTCTATCTTTTAGATATTCATTTTGTGCAGCTACTAATCTTTCATCAGTGTTAATTATCTCTTTTGTGGTGTCCTTAAGTATATTAAGAGCATTGAGCATATCTTTATCTAAAATTGCTTGAACAGCATTCCTCATTTTGTCATTTTTCTGACGATTCCCTTCATCAAGATATACAGTCTCAAAACCTTGTCTTTGCATCCCTGCAAAAATATCACCTTGAGAGATAGATTTTTTTTGATTTTTATCTCCTGAAAAAATCAATTTTAGATTATTTTTTTCTGCAATTTTAATTAACTCATTAGTATCTCTAAGTCCTAACATCCCAGCTTCATCAATAATTATAATTGCGTCTTTAATATCCTTTCCATTAGTTTGTATGAACTTTGCCACGGTATAGCTCTCTTTAATGCCTGCTTCTTTAGATAAATTATCTGTTGCAGTCCCTGTTGGTGCGAGTGCTATAATCTTAGTACTTGTTCGTTCTACTACATTTTTAATTATTTCTAATGATGTTGATTTACCTGCTCCTGCTACCCCTTGGGCTAATATGAATTGTTTCTCACTTGTTAAAATTATATTTGCTAATTTGTTTTGAGCCTTTTTAAGTTTAAATCCTTTTTTACTTTCAAACTCTTTTATAGCTGCATTAACTACATTTTGATTATCTGTAATTTTAAAATTTTTGTTCTCATTTTTTGAGAAAATGTATTCTTCTTTTTTTAAGACTTCCAAAGTTGTAAATTGATTATTATTCTTATCTATAGTTATTAAGTCTTGGTACTGTTGAAACTCTTTTTCTATGGCTGATAATTGTAAATTACTTGTTAGTCCAACTTTTAAACTATGTTTTAAAATATCTTCACGACTAAATACTGATTGTTTATCGGTTAGATCATCAATTGAGATAGCAACTGCACTTTTAGCTGTCATGTTTCTAATTTTTAAATCATTGCTAATTTGTTGAATTTGATTTATATCCGCATTAGCCTCTATCAATCTCTTAATGTTATCACCTTGAATGGCTTCTCTATCTTTGTTTTTATCTTTCCACTTTGCTGTTTGCTTCTGTGCTGTATGAGTTGCTTTATAGCTAGTTTGTCCATTAGCTTGCATCTCATCCTTGATATCTTTAGAGCGTGTTGAAAATTTTTCTCGTATCTCTTTATCAATATTTTTCAGTGCAAAGCTTCCAACTTTAGCATTTGTTACTAAAACTTCATAACCTAACTTTTGTAGTTCCTGAGCAAATACATTACGCTGAATTTGTCCGATTAGTTGATGATTCATCATTGTTTGATTAAATTCGATAGATTTATATTGTCCATTTTTATCTTGCACCATATTAATCATCAAACAATGCTGGTGGAGGTGCATGTCGTTATTACGACTTTCTGAGTGGTCGAATCTTGTAAATAATAATTTAGGTTCAGTTCTACCATCTCCTCGTAAATTATCTCTACTCTTTGAGTTCGCATAGTTAGCCTCTACAAAATCTAAAGCTTCATCTATAGACTTTGTAAAAGCTTCTCTTATCTTTTCTTTTGTTACTTTATCTGACACCTCATATAAAATTGATATTGATTTATCGGCTGCAAAAGTTAAATCAAGTGCAGCTCTTTTTCTCTCACTGTTTTCATCTAAATCTTTCTCTTGTAATCTTAAAAGATGTTCACCTGTTCTAGGGTTTTGAGCTTTCAACAAATAATCGAAATCTTTTAAATTGAATTTAGTTAAGCCAAAATCATCTTTTAGTTTTCCATAAAATGAGCCTTGCTCAAATTCATTATTGAGATAATATGTATCTTTCTCAAAATAATTTCTTGCATTGCTACCAGTTACAATTTTTGGTCGTGCCAACATAATAATTAACCTACCTCTATTTCAACATCATGCTTATTTACATAATATGTAATATCTTCAATTCTACTCATCTTAATTTTAATAGTTGCGTAGCAACCAGCCAGTGATATAAAACTTGTCTCAGTTTTTTTATCAAAGTTTAAAGCATAATGTAAATCTATAATTTTTTGAATATCAAATTTATTGTTTTTAAGCAGCTGATAAACTGTAGGGAAATCACTCTCATAATTGTTTGGATTTACACATCCTAGTAAACCCATTAATATGTTTGCTTTAGCTTTTTTAGTCATTTCTTCTCCTTTATTTCTTTTAAAAATATCGCTCCACCTCATAGGTGGGTTCGGTGCCTCTCTTATCTGAGTTGTAGTTTATTTGTACTTGAGTTGTAAAGTAGTTGTAGCTAGTTGTTAAGTGTTGTAACACTTTGTATTTAGTTGTAAACTACTTGTATTGAGTAAAGAAGATATAAATAAATATTCTCCTTCTATGCTTAAGTTTCGATTGAAATTTTGTGTATTTCGTTGTTGTTTGATTTCTGATTTTATGTTTGAAAGCTTCAAGCTATTCTGTTTTAAAATATGATAAATTCTTTCTTCACATTTTAATATCATTTCATCACTTCTAGCTCGGCATGCTTTTTTTACATTTTTTATTATTTCATCCATTATTGTCGCCTCATATTAATTAGCCCAACTTGGAGCTTTTTTTATATCTAAATCTTTACCAACTTTTTGAAGTTTTGGTATAGATAAACTACTGGTAGAATTCTTATTTTTATCCTTAATATTTATTTTTTGTACTTTATTTTCATCAATGCTTTGTATAAACTTCGATAAATTTTGTTGAGTTGTTCTTAAACCATTAGCAAGTAAAAAGTTCAAGATTGATACCTGAGAATAATTTGCATTAGATAATTCTAAAATTTCTGCTTCAAATTTTTTAAGATTTGAAATTTTTTTAGGTTTATTTTTTTTCTTAAACTCGGTGATATTCATTTTTAAGAACTTATAAACTTAACGATAATTAGAGTTAATAATCCACCAAAAAACATACTAATAATTGAAACAATTAGTAATTTTACATCTGACTTATTTTTGCACTCATAAAATATTGATTTTACTTTTTTCAACTCTCTTAAATTATCCTCAAGTTCAAGGGATTCGAGTTCTAGACTTTTAAAAAGAGAATTTTTTATTAAGTTTTCTTTAAGGTTAAGAACTATCTCATTTACAAGGTTTTGAGCATTGAAATTATTTTGAGCAGATTCAATTTGACCAATTAACTCGGCTAAATCCGACTGCATCTCAGCAAATTGCTCCTCATTTATAAGTTGCATATTTTACTCTTGCTCTAACTTATTTGTGATTTTTTGCATCATATTTATTATATACTCATTGTAAAAGTTTTGGGCGGATAAAATTAGTGACCTTTTTTTAGTAAGCTCCATTCTTTTATTTTTATCTTTTGTGGCTCTTTGTTCTTTTGTTATGGCATCAACATTAGCATCTACTAAACTTTTTAAGGTTACCTTATTTGCTCTTGCAAGTTTTATAGCTCTACTATCTTTTAAGATATAATAGTTTGACTCGTCATTTAAATCAATTTTAAAATCACTTAACATTTCATCTTTTTTGTCAAAAAAACTACTGAATTGCTCTTGTGCAGATGTATACTCATGCTCATTGAAGCGATTAAAGCTAAAAATGATATTTTTAGGATTTATTTCATTTTTAATTGTATTTAAATAAGCCATTGCAACACTAAAGTCATCAGAACCATCCATTGCAGGGACTACTAAAAGGTTAATAGTAGAGTACAAGTTAGCAGCACTCATTGCCTTATGGAATACCTCTAGTTTAATTGCACCAACATCAATAATTTTAATATTATTATCCAACAAAATATTTTCAAACTCTAAAAATTGCTTATCACTTTCGTTTAAAAAATCAATTTGTAAAGATGTATAATTTTTACTTATAATTTTCGAGTCTGATTTATTTATTTTATCAATTTCGACCAAAGTGGCATTAGGTAAATAGCTCGCAATTATTGAGCTATTTGTTGTCTTGGCAGTACCACCTTTTAAATTTATAACTAATATATTCATTTTTTTTCTCCCTCATATTTTTTTAATATTTCCTCAAAAAAATCAATTTCATTTTGTGGTAATTGATTAATAGTACTCCTCAAATTTTCAATTTTTTCTTTAAAATTTTTATTATTTGAATTTATTTGCTGTAAATTATTAAATAATTTTAACATTCTGTTTTGACTCTCATTTTTATTGTTGTACCCATTAGTGTCATACAAAATATGTAGTAATTCATTTCGTATTTTTTCCATTTTTCAATCCTTTTTTTAATTTAAAATTATTAACCTATTAGCGAATAAAAAGCCAATTAAGGCACCTGTAAATAAACCTGTTGCACCCATAACTAACATACTTGTAATTTTAAAACTTGAGATTTTTTGCTCAAATTTATTAAATTTAGCTAACTCAAAATCCAAAATTTCAAGATTTTGATGTAATTTATGGGCAGAGCTTACTGCTCTCTCTAATATTTTTAAATCATTTTCATTAGGCATAATTAATTGTAACTATGCCACTAAAAAAGATATGCCCATTGTCCAAAAAATGAAAATGATATGGCTTTAACTTATTATTAATTTCACCTAAAACATTAATTTGAGCACCTAAAAATTCCCCAGCAAGATTTTTTTTAACAAAAATATTAACTGCATCTTTCTCGTCTTTTGCTTCTATTATTTCTGTTTTTAAAGCACTATTTTTACCGTAAAACGGTACTCCTATCTCAAATTTTTCCATTTTGTAATCCTTTTTTTTTAGTTGATTTATTCATTTTAAGCTACTTTTATTTGTGTATTTGTGTTCCAAAAAATTATATCCTCGATATCCCACAATCGAGTTCCACCTATTTTTTTCCATTTTGGTAGCATTTTTTCTTTTATAATTTCTTTTTCTCCAAATTCACTAAAAATTTTGTTTGATTTTGATTTTGAAATACCAATTACTTCACTCATTTCGCTTATATTTAAATTAATTTTTTGATATTTGTGATATATCATTTTTACTTTTTCATTCATTTCTTCTCCTTTTGTGATATAATTTAAACTATTATATAGTAGTTTTAATCAATTAGCAGTATTTTACTATAATTTGTTTCATTTGTCAATAATATACTGTTAATTATTGTAAAAGGTTGGTGTTAAATGAATATTGGGACGAGATTTAGTAGTGCATTGGGTGCGTTAAATGTAAAGAGTAAAGAGTTAGTATATAATTTTGATATATCACAACAATATGTTTCCAATTTAAAAAAAGCAGATAAATTAAATGATACAATTGCCAAAATTGCAGATCACTATAAAATAAATTTAAATTGGCTTTTATCTGGCAAAGGAAATATGTTTATTAGTTTAGATACTCAAGTCAATAACTTGCAAAATTCTAATATTGCAGGTTCTGGTGTTGACAACTCACAAGCTAGTAAGCATACTTTTAATAATTATAGAGACAACTATTTTATTCCTGATTATATACTAGATGATTTAAACATTCTTTTTAAAAGAGCTAAGGGAAACGAAGATAATCTTATTGATGCAATAGATGACTTTATTGCATCACAGAAAAAAATGTATCGACAAGGTAATAAATAATGAATATACAAATTAATAATTTACAAGATGCAAAAATAACAGGTCCTGCGGTTGATAATACAGGTGCTGTTATTGAAGAACAACATATACATGTAAAATTTAATCAACAAATACTAAGAAAAGTTAAAATATTTTCTATAAATAGAATTGTTGAAATTAATGAAGAAGCTCTTATTATGTCTGAATATGATAAAAGTTCAGAATTTAGTAAAGGTACAGTAAATCATCTAGGTTGTAAAATTGATATTGAAAAAATTAATATTGGAAAATTAAACACAGAAAAATTAAAAATGGAACTTAATATTATGAAAGAATATCGTGCTACATATTCTGACTACTCATCTACATTAGGTTGTATTATTTCGGAAAATGATATTCAAACTAAGTAGGTGCTTCTTCTAGTCTGTAAGGGTAATAGTGTTTTAAGGGATAAAGGCTTCGTTCCTCAACTCCAAGTACTATTACCCTTATAGAGCTAATGACACCATCAAGTTTTTGGACTAAAATTTTAACTATTTTTGAATACCTTTTTACTGTGCTAAGTGATATTTGAGCCTGTTCAGCAAGGTTTGAGTAGGTTAGTTTTGTTTTTTTGCGTAGTAGTACGCTTAAAGCTACTTTTATTTTACCAGCGGTTTTTAGGCGTTTAATATTTTTTGTGCGTAAGGATGATGCTTTTTGTCTGTTTTTTACTTCTCTCACATAACTTGCTTGAGATAGGTTCGCAATTTTTTTAAATTTCATTGCCCTAACTCTAAGTCGTGCAGTTTTAAAATTATTTTTATTTTCTTCACAAAACTGTAGGACTGATTTTATAATTGCTTTAGGCTTTATAGGTATATCAAACTCATTATTGATGCGTTCTGCTCGTTCTTGAAGCTTTTTTTGTAGGTTTCTATCCTTTGCAACTTTATATCCGTATAATCTAAGCTGATTAAATAAATCAATATGTCGGCTTCCAGTACTTTCATAATTGCCTAGTTTTATGTTCTCTTCTCTCTTATACTTTTTATCTCTTATTATGTAGCATTTAAAATCTTCTAAATCATAGGCTACATCGTTATATGTCATTCTGTATAGTTGTGTGTTTAAAAAGTTTTTTGTTTGATGATTTTGATATGCAAGGTCTGCCCCTATAAGGTGCTTAATACTATTTACTATATCTTTATAATAGTTTACAGCTTTTTTATTTCTTTTAGATACTGGTACATTGAGTAGCCATACTAGGTGTGCTTTATTGTTATTAATATTAAGTGTTTGTATCGTTGGCGTTGGTAATCCTACCGCACTCCATTCGGTCAATAAGTCTTCTTCGTCAATATCCATTATAATTGCGTTAAAATGCGTATCAGTATTCAGCTGTATCTGTACATAACTATTAGGTTTTTTAAGCAAACAAGCTATTGGCAATATATTCACAAAACCGTATTCATGATATAATCTGATTTTGTTAAAGCGGTTTAGTGTTTTGTTAAGTTCATTTTGTTTTTGAAAGTCTCTCAAGTTCTTTTAGCATATAATTTGAGAGTAAAAAGTTTAAGAGAGCCAAAACCTAAACTAATAAATTACTCTGTGCAAAGACTCAAATAGAGTCTTGCATTAGCAAGTTTTGGCTCCCTGCACACAGTAATTTTGATATGCGGAAATTATAATAGTTTTAGAGTTTTTTTGCCTAAGTTAAAAGAGCTTTCATATCTTTTCATTTTTTTTCAAATGATGATATTTTATTTCATATTTTAGATTTATGAGAAAAATCACTTAAAATTTTAGATTAGTCTATAAAAGAATTTAAAATTAAGTTTGAGTGTTTGTAGTTAAAATGTAGTAAAAAAGTAAGTTGTCTGTTTTCTTAAAGTGAGAGTTAAATCTCTTGAAGTTCCGTATTTAAGGGATGGTGCGGATGAGAGGACTTGAACCTCCACGCCTTGCGGCACCAGATCCTAAGTCTGGCGTGTATACCAATTTCACCACATCCGCATGTGATTGTTTAATAAGAACAGAATTATAATCAAATAATCTTTATCTTAGTTTAAGTAAGTGGTACCCCCTACACGATTCGAACGTGTGGCCTACGCCTTAGAAGGGCGTTGCTCTATCCAGCTGAGCTAAGGAGGCATCTAAAAGTCAAAAAAATGACAATTTCATTCTAAATAATGGTACGCCCGATAGGATTCGAACCTATAACCCTCGGAGCCGAAATCCGAAACTCTATCCAGTTGAGCCACGAACGCTTTATTATCGATTGTAAATTGTTTATATTTAAAATTATTGAGTGGGGTGAGATACGGGATTCGAACCCGCGACCCCCGGCACCACAAACCAGTGCTCTAACCAACTGAGCTAATCCCACCATGAATAAGATAAATATAAAATGTAAAGATGGTCGGGGTGAAAGGACTCGAACCTTCGGCCCCCTGGTCCCAAACCAGGTACTCTAACCATACTGAGCTACACCCCGACCTATATCAAGAACCAACAAAGAGCTGATTAATGAGGCGAAATTATAATCAATATAATGAAAAATGTCAATGCTTTTTAATAATTCTTTGTAGATATAGTGAATTTTCAGTATAATTATATTAATAAAAAGGAAAATTGTAAATGAAAATAGCAAGATTTAGTAGAGTAGGGTTTATTTTAGCAGCAGCTGGAAGTGCTGTTGGGCTTGGAAATATATGGAAATTTCCTTATATTACAGGTGAATACGGCGGAGGTGCATTCGTATTAATATATCTTATCACAGTATTATTTATTGGTTTTTCTATTATGATAGCGGAGATGATTATTGGTTATCTGGGACGAAAAGATGGGGTAACATCCTTTGAAGATCTAGCTCCTGAGCATAAGAATTTTTGGAAGTTTGGTGGTTTTCAAGGTTTAGCTGGTCTATTGATTATGATATTTTATTCCGTTGTTATTGGTTGGATATTTCACTATATTGTGACCTCTCTAACATATCTTCCCTCAAGTGTAGAAGAAGCAGAAAAAACATTTAATACCATGCTCAATACTGATGTTTTTACACAACTTTTTTACCACACACTTGCATTTATTTGGGTAACTTACGCTTTAACAAAAGGCATTAAAGGGGGTATTGAAAAGATGAATCTTATTTTGATGCCAACATTGATGGTTATTTTGATAGGTATGTTTACTTATGCTACTACTCTTGATACTTTTGGTCGAGCCGTAGAGTTTATGTTTTCACCTGATTGGACAAAGATAGACTCAAGTACCTTTGTTGTAGCCGTGGGACATGCCTTTTTTACTCTTTCACTTGGAATGGGTGCTATTATGACCTACTCAGCATCAATGGCAAAAGGTTCAAACCTTGTAACAAATGCTTTTTGGATAGTATTTTTAGATACTTCTATCGCTATAGTAGCTGGTTTAATGCTTTTTACTTTTCTCTATCAATACGGTTCAGGTCCAGCCCAAGGTCCTGGATTGGTTTTTATCTCTCTTCCAGCGGCATTTTATGAGATGGGAATTATTGGAAATGTTTTTGCAGTTCTTTTCTTTGTAGCACTTGCATTTGCAGGACTTACCTCTTCTGTTTCTTTAGTTGAACCAATGGTGCAATATTTTATAGACCGTTTTAACTGGAGTAGACTAAAATCTGCTATTACTATGGGATTATTTTTTTATTCTTTAGGAATTATAGCTTTACTCTCAAATATTGATGGCTATAAAGAGGTTTTAACTTGGGGGGGTAAAAGCTTTTTTGATTGGGTGGATTACATAACAGCTTCTATTATGCTTCCTCTTGGGGGTTTAGTTATGGCAATTTTTATTGGTTTTGTGGTTGAGAAACAAAAAATTGAATCTATTTTACGCCCACAACTCGGTTGGGCATTTGATACTTGGTATTTTTCGCTACGCTATATTACTCCTGTAGCAATGTTTGTTGTTATGCTTTCCCTTGTTGGGATACTATAAGTGAGAACTATATCTCAAAAATGTAAAGATACTATTAAAAGAGAAGGGATAAATCTTGAATCTATGATTGAATATAATGTAAATTCTGAGCTACATTCTTTAACGATAGAGTGGATAATTGATACTTATATGCAAGCATCAGTTGAGTCACATCAAGTTTTCCTAGATGCTTTAAAACTTTCACTTGAGGCTAAGGGGATAGGGATAGATAAATTTTTTGAAGATATGGGTCAGTTAATATTAATGACCCATTTATCCGATAAGTTAAAAGTTTAACTCGCTCCACTAAAAGAAGCTGAAACATCATTTTCAAGAAACATAGCAGTTACTGTATCTAGTGTTTGGATATGGTTTATAAGCCATGGGATTAAAGATCCATCAACATAAGCCATTACAAGTTGAAAATCTCCATCACTTTGGGCAAACCCTTGTGCAATAGCTTTGAGTTCCTTTAAAACTCTATCATGCTCCCCCTTGTGAACAAGGTAAGGAGGAAAGTTTTTCTCTCTCATCATCTCCTCTTCTCCTGAGAAATGAGTGATTGTATGTTCAATAAGCTCTTTTAATATACTATTTGTTAGCACTGTATCTTTATTTTCTACAGCTACTGACAATCTATTTATAATGATAATATCTTCTAAATGCGTGTCATTCATACTAGCCATAGCTACCATAGGGAGTTGGTCTTGAGTAATCATTAAAACTGTATCATACCATCAATCGGACTTGAGGCAGTTGCATAAGGGCGTTTAGGTATTCTTCCTGAGAGATAAGACATTCTACCAGCCTTTATAGCATGTTTCATAGCTTCTGCCATTATCATAGGGTTTTGTGCTTGAGCGATAGCCGTGTTTGTCAAAACACCATCAGCTCCAAGCTCCATAGCATAAGCAGCGTCAGAGGCACAACCGATACCTGCATCAACGATGACAGGGACATTAACAGCTTCACGAATGAAAACGATATTGTAAGGATTTTGGATACCAAGACCAGAACCAATAGGTGCTGCAAGAGGCATGATAGCATGAGAACCAGCATCTTCAAGGCGTTTTGCCATTATGGGATCATCGGAAGTATAAGACATGATAGTAAAACCATCTTTTGCTAAAATCTCACAGGCTTTAATCGTTTCTAAGACATCAGGGTAAAGAGTTTTCTTAGTATCGCCTATCACCTCTAGTTTGATTAAATCAATTCCTGTAGCTTCACGCATAAGTCTAAAAGTAGTGATTGCTTCTTCTGCGGTAACACATCCAGCAGAATTTGGTAAAAACTTAACATTAGTTCCAGCAAAAGTATCTCTTAAATTTTCTTTATCTGGGTTCGTTATGTTTAAACGACGCACAGCTACAGTAATAAGTTCACTCCCTGATGCTAGTGTAGCTTCTTTTGTCATCTCAAAAGAGTCATATTTTCCACTTCCTACAATAAGGCGAGAACCTAATTCATATTTTCCAATTTTTAAAATGTTGTCCATTAATGCACTTCCTGTGAATATTTTTATAATTAACTTTATATCATAAGCTATCTTATAAGTTACCTATTCCTTGAATTAAATCCTCAGGAGTAAGAGAAAAATCAGCACCTTTGTAGTTTTGCATCAACCTTGTGTGTGATAAAGAAGCATTTTTCGCTGAATCTAAGGCGGAGTAGCCTTGTGCTAAAAGTGAGGCGATTAAACCACTTAAGACATCTCCACTTCCCCCTTTGGCAAGTGCTGATGTACCATAAGCATTGATAAAATACTGATTATTTTGTCCTATGATAACATTTGCACCCTTTAGAAGTAATGTAACCAAGGGGTATTTTTGACAAAATTCTATAGTATATTTAAAACGATTTTTTTGAAGTTCTTGTATAGAAATATCAGCAATATTACTCAAATGTAACAAAGATACAAACTCTTTAGGATGAGGAGTTAAGACTATATTTTTTCTTTTGAGTAGTTCTAAAATAATATCCATGTGAAATATATCCGCATCTGCTATGATAGGAAGTGAATTATTTAAGCAAGAGTTTAGTGTTTTTTTATTAAATTTATAACCTAGACCCATTCCTAAAGCTAGAGCTGTTGTGTTGTGAGGATTAGTAGTTGAGTGCATCATCGCATAAGGCATATTCAAAGGTGTAGACTTTGAAACCATTGTTACAAGTCCCGTTCCAAATTTTAAAGCGGCTAGCCCACTAAGCATACTTGCTCCAAGCTTTTGTCCACCTAAAATTGCTAAATGTCCAAAAGTTCCTTTGTGTGTATTTTTTAGGTAACGATAGGGTAACTTTAAGTCATCCATATCAAGTAAATTCCAATTTGAAACACCTTCATAAGTACTTCTTGATATTCCTAAGTCTATCACTCTAATCTTTCCGATAAACTCTTTAGCAGCATCACTAAACATGGATTTTTTAAGTGCACCCATTGTTAAAGTCATATCTGCCACAAATGTATCGTTATCACATTCCCCATTTTTTTTAATTCCAGATGGAATATCACAAGCAATTTTATAAGCATCTAAATTATTTATGGTTTGCATCACCGCTTGTGCTTCATAGTCAAAGTCTCGAGAAAAGCCAGTTCCATAAAGAGCATCAACTAAAACATCGCATTTATTGAGTTCTATTGTTGATTTTACACCTATGGCATGGGCTCGTTTGAGTTGCAGTGTTGCCATTGGAGATTTTGGTTCTCTTACATAAAATATTTTTACATTATAATCTCCATGTAAAAGTCTCGCTAGTGCTAAACCATCAGCTCCATTATTTCCGCTTCCACAGGCTACGAGAACCGAAGAGCCTTTAGCAAATTCAGCTCTAATAAATTCAGCGATACCATTTGCCGCATGTTCCATCAATATATCTTCACTAAGCCCAAACTCTTCATAACATCTTTTATCTAGTAAAGTCACTTCATCAAATAATTTTTGCATTAAAATCCCTTGTAATTTAGCCTCTATTATACTGAGAGAGTCTAGTATATATTTACTTAATGTATTATTTATTTTCTCTTACTTATTGTAGCTTTTGTACTAACTGATGTTACGATAATCTAAACCTTCAAATTTACAAAAGGTGACATATTAAAAATAGATGGCATTAAAAATGCTTAAAATATATATGAAACAATTAGAAGATATGTTACAGTAGTCGTCATTTTTAAAAAATAAAAGAATAAAGAGCTTGGTTTTAAAGTATAAATACCCTTATGAAAAAGACTAAACTCGAAGATAATTGTAACATATTGAAAGAACAGATAAAAGAACATACAAATTTTAACAGAGCAAGAATATTTGTAATAGTTGGATTGATAGTATCAATTTCAAAATTAAGAGCAGTAAATCTTAAAAAGTTAGCAACTGTATTAAATGCAAGAGAATCCAAAACAGCAAACTATAGAAGGATAGGAAGATTTTTCAATGAGTTTTCATTCGATAAAAAGATAATTGCACAGATGTTGTCAAGTTTTTTACCTACTAGACTTCTCCTAAAACCTTTTTCAATATTTGGATATATGTCCCTACGCAGTTACTTTAATTTAAAATATAAGAGTAATTTCAATATTACTAAAATATAATCTTGATAAAGCCTATAAACAGGTATCTAAATGGAGGTATTACTATGAGCTTTTAGGAGAAGTCCACTGATGTTACGATAATCTAAATTCATAAAGTTTAAGAAGTGCTACAAATCTAAGCAACTTGTAATTCTTCAACTTTTTGGTAGGCGACTTTGAGAGCCTCAATATATATTTTTTCCTTAATGGCAAAGTGGTTCATTTTATAGTTTAATCGAAGTTTCTCAAGTTTTATAAAACCACGAACAGATAAATGTATATGATTTCTTTGTGATGTTTCAACTTTTGTTGGAGAGTGTTCTATTTTTAAATTTTGTTTTAAAGATTTATGATATTCCTCTATTTTCCACCGTCTTTTGTAGATTTCAAGTACCTGATTGAAAGATAAGTCTATATCATTAGTAACAAGATATAAATAAGTAGATTCGCCATCATCGCCGTTTTTGACCACTTGCTTGATAAGTCTTAGAGGTTTTTTATAAGCTTGAAGATATATCAACCGACTACTACCACCCTTTATATCTATGCTTGAGATATTAACATATTTTCCTTTATTTCTTTCTTCTAAAGTGAGTGCTATTTTTCTATTACTTTTTATTGGACATACAAACTTCTTGTTTAGTTCTTCTTCTATAAAAAGTAGATTCTTAATACTTGAAAACCATTTATCAAATAAAATATATTTATATTTCACTTCATTATTGTGATGTAAAATTTGAAGTTTATCTTGCATTATTTCATTTTTACTAAAGAGAGATTTTTTAATATTCTTCTGATGTTCCTCACTCCACTTATTTTCAGTTTTTGTGATAATTTCATATCCCAAAGGGATAGATATACCTGTAGCATCTGTATAATAGACTTCTTGCAAAACTCCTTATATGGCTTAGCACTTTATAGAGAGTTTTAATCAAGGTAAATGTTCTCAAGCGTAGCCAAAGCTAGGGTTGGGGTTCTTTAACGCTGAGTAAGGCTCTCTATAAAGTGTCCTATGGAAGGGATAGTAAGTACTAACCTTGCACAAAAAAATATTTTACCCTTAGCTTAGGCTAGGAATAAAAATTTGTTTTACACAATTTTAGTCCTTCTTAGCTCTCTGTGGTATATAGGAGTTTTGCAAGAAGTCTAATGAAAATTTAGCATTAAGATACCTTTTTGCATCTTTTGTGACACATGGTCATAATACCAGCAAACTACATCATTTACTTTACTCCAAGGCTTATGTATAAGCATATCATCGAGAATAATACAAGCATTGTCTTCATTCTCATAATCTCTTAAAAATGGTTTTATTGATTTCCACAAAGTCTTTTCATCATCAAGAGAATCATTTAATAGTAGATGCTTTGTGAAAACATCATGACTATTACCTGTTACTTTTGAAAGTTTTGTCATCTCTATCTTGCTAAATGAACTGATTGCGAAATTTATGTACATATCTTCTAATTGCTTCATATATATTTTAAGCATTTTTAATGCCATCTATTTTTAATATGTCACCTTTTGTAAATTTGAAGGTTTAGATTATCGTAACATCAGTTACCTAAAGAAAGATGGGTATTAGCAATTGATAGAACAAATTGGAAATTTGGTAAAGTACATATCAATATATTGATGTTAAGCGTTGCTTATAAAGGGATGGCCATCCCTATTGTATGGTGTCAAGTTTCACCACGTTGTACCATTTCAAAAGCAATATCTTGAAACTCACTTGGTAAAATCTTAAATATTTCAGGCTTCGTTTGAAACCAACTTTGAACTGCATCAAAAGGAGTTCTGACTTTGAGTTCTTTTCTTAAAGAACCATGTCTTCTATTGAAGTTATAGAATATCAAGAACTTATTTAAATCTTTCTTAACATCATCAATATTATCATAATCCTCTGCTTTGATTGTAGCATTCTTTATTGTTCCATTAACCCTTTCAACCATTCCATTAGTTTGAGGTGTATATGGAGCTGTTAGCCTGTGTTCTATCTCATCTTTAGTACATTCAATATCAAACTTATGATTGCCACTAACTTTGCCTTTACCTCTTGCCCATTTGTCGGTAAACTCCAGTCCATTGTCTATGAGAATATGAGTTATGTAAAAAGGAAAAAACTCTTTACACTCTTTGAGAAATTCAACTGCATTAGCAGCTGTCTTATTTTCATATACTTTATAATACAATAGCCTTGTAGCTCTATCTATAGCTACAAAGAGATAATATTTTTGTTTGTCAAATTTTGGTAAATAGGTTACATCAATGTGCAAATAGCCAGGCTCATACTCTTTAAACTTTTTAGCTTTTGCCTTTTGTTCAACAGGAACTCTATTTATATCAAAGGCTCTCAAAGTTCTATAGACATTACTTCTGTTTGCATTTGGAATGACATCAACCATGGTATCTGTTAAGCCATCTAACTCCATCCAAGTAAGGGTTCTTACGACCCGTATAAGCTCCTTTTCTAAAGGTGTTAAAGCATATTTTATATTATTTGGTCTTGAACTCTTATCATTTGAAAAATCTCTTTTTCTGTGTTTAGCAATAGTTTTCACATTTACATTATAGTTATCTGATAATTCAACATTTGTTAAATCAGATTGTTGTATTCTTTGTCTTACATGCTGGTTTGTTCTAGCATTGGAGTGATAGACTTGTGACATTATTTTAATCCTTTTGTGGTAAAAAGATTTTACTATGATGTTATTAAGCTATCGCTTATTATTGAATTGGGCAACCATAACGTGGTGAAACTAGACACCAAAGGGATAGATATACCTGTAGCATCTGTATAATGAAAATTTAGCATTAAGATACCTTTTTGCATCTTTTGTGACACATGGTCATAATGCCAGCAAACTACATCATTTACTTTACTCCAAGGCTTATGCATAAGCATATCATCGATAATAATACAAGCATTGTCTTCATTCTCATAATCTCTTAAAAATGGTTTTATTGATTTCCACAAAGTCTTTTCATCATCAAGAGAATCATTTAATAGTAGATGCTTTGTGAAAACATCATGACTATTACCTGTTACTTTTGAAAGTTTTGTCATCTCTATCTTGCTAAATGAACTGATTGCGAAATTTATGTACATATCTTCTAATTGCTTCATATATATTTTAAGCATTTTTAATGCCATCTATTTTTAATATGTCACCTTTTGTAAATTTGAAGGTTCAAGGTGAAAATGCACTTATCATGTTTACCTATAATTTCAAACGTCTGCTTAACCTCATTGGGATAGCTCTGTTTAAAAAACTGATGATAGCACTAGATAATGGAGATATAAGTAAAATAAGAGAAGAAATAGCTCTTCATATCGCCAGTTTTAGACTTTATATATTCAATTTTTTGCAATAGACTTCTCCTAAAAGCTCATAGTAATACCTCACTTTAGATACCTGTTTATAGGCTTTAGCAAGATTATATTTTAGTAATATTCAAATTACTCTTATATTTTAAATTAAAGTAACTGCGTAGGGACATATATCCAAATATTGAAAAAGGTTTTAGGAGAAGTCTAATATATTTTTATGCTACAATTTCCAAAGAAATATACTTGATAATCTAGTATTTTTAGAAATCATTAAGAGTATAAGACTGTGTTTTTTCACAGTCTCATAGCAAGAAAATATGTTACCACAGCCGATTTTTAGCTTTGAAAACTTCAAATATTTAGCTACCATTGTAGAAGATAAAAGACTTCAGAGATAGGTAACATATTTTTGTACTCCACCGTTATCTTCTCTTAATCACATAACCAATAGAGTGAACATTCAGTATAAAATCTTCTTTTAAATTTGATTTTAATCTGTTTACCTCTGCTCGAATCGTAGAGTTGTCTATCTCATAATTATCCCATACATAATCTCTAAACTTATCGTAGTCGACTGTATTTCCACAATTTATTGCCAAAAGGTTTATGATATCTAATTGTCTTTTTGGAATAACTTGTAACTCATTATAAAAATAAAGTGCTTGTGATTGCACATTAAAACTATATCCATTTGAAAGGCGAGTATGTTCTTGTGGTACTTTATGAGTTCTAAGCATTTTATCGATTCTTAGAGATAACTCCTTTAAATGAAATGGTTTTTTTAGATAATCATAACAACCAAGTTCAAATGCACGAGATATATCTTCAATATCTATCAATGCACTAATAAAAATTGCAGGTATTTGAGGGTAAGTTTCATAAACTTTTTCTAATAAGGTAAGCCCATCCATTCCTGGTACATTTATATCTAAAATTAACAAATCAAAAGATTCTTCTTTTAAACTTTCTAAAGCTAAATTGCCATCTCTAAAACAATCAACTACATGACCAGTTGTTTCTAAATATTTTGCAATTGCCGAATTTAACATAGAATCATCTTCTAATAACAAAATTTTCATCTAATCTCCTACACTGAAAATGTAACTAAAAGAAGTCTTTTGTGCATCTGATGAAACCAATATTTCAACATCCTCTTCATCACAAATCTGTTTTATAAGATTTAAACCAAGTCCAAAACCTTCTGCTGATTTACTCTCTCGATAATAAGCTTCGAAAATCTTATCTTGATTTATTATATGCGTAGACTTACTCTCTATAGTAATAATCACCTTAGTCTTTATTTTATCTACTCCAATTCTAATTGCCTCACCTTCTTCACTGTATCTTATTGCATTTGTTATGTTATTATCTACAATTCTTTGAAGCTTTGTTTCATTGAAGGTTATCATCACATTTTCTACATTACTCTTAAACTCAAGGGACAAACCTTCAATATGAGCAACCTCTGCAAAAAACTCTATTCTACTTCTCATATAGTCGAGTAAATCTATCTCACGAGAATGATAAGTAATTTGATTTTTTTTCACCATGTAACTTAAGTCATCATAAACACTAAAAATATTTTTCATGGCTACTTCTATATTTGAAAGATAAGCATTTTTGCCATATTCTAATTCATAAAGGTCTATATTACTCATAGCAACTGCTAAGGGTGTTACTGTTTCATGAATCGCATGACGCATAAAAAGTTTTTGTTTATCTAAAAGTTCTTGTGAAAATTGTTTCTCCTGTGCCAAAGATTTTGCTTGTGATTGCAAATCTCTTGATGATTGTTCTATGAGATGAGTAAGTGCTTTTATTGTAGTTGTATATTCACTAAAACCTTTTGTTTGTTTATCTTGAAGTTTAAATTTTTGTACATTTGTGCCTTGACTTTCAGAGAGTGCAACAACAGTTAAGGTTTGGTTTAAAAGTTTATTATGCCCTTTGTGATGAAAAAATTCTCCATAGGTAAAAAAACCTGCCGTAGAAGCGAGACTACTAAATGGTTCAAGTTCAACTTGAATAAAGTCAGGCATATAGCGTCTTCTTGCCATACACGAGTAAATAAAAAATGATTCAACATTATTGTTACAAAATTTTTCTAATGAGCTTGAAGGTTGATTTATAATCATCTCAGCATTTCCAAAACCCAATTTTACACTGTCATTTTCATCTAAGTTTCCAGCAAAACTAAGAGAACCATCATCATGCTTCGCAATGACAGCTCGAGCTATTTTAATCCCATCTTTTTCCACTAAAAGAGGAAATTCAATTCCAGTTGCAGGCAGATGATTTGCAACATCTTTACCAAGATATTTTGCATAAAAATCTACAGAAGTAATCCCATCAATCTTGTAAACCCTATTTGCTTCAACTACATCTATCTTATGTTCTATTCCTATTGGTGACCAGTTAAAACTATAATCATTATCTATACATAAAGTATCAGAGTTTAGTGATACACCAACAGCACCGCGTTCTAAAAGAGTAGTACCATCAGAGATAAATGTTTGAATAAAATCTCCATTATCTCCTGCCATACCCCCAGCTATCATTACGCTACTGTTAAAAGACTCTATACCTTTTAAGAATTCTTCTCCATTAGCTGTTGTTCCATCTGTAAAAACGATAATCAGTTTACTATTATCTTGCATAAGATTTTGACAAAGTTCTTTACCATTTTTAAAATAGTCAGTACCACTAACATGGGTACTCTTAATCTCTGTTGTTTCAAATACAGAAATAGATATAACAGTTTTTTTTGTATAAACTATACCCTCTTGAATTTCACCATCAGTAGTTGTTCCTATTGATACAGCATGTGGAAGTAACTTTTTTATCTCTTTGATAGTTGTTTCTAAAATATCTTTACCTGAACCACAAAATATTTGAATTAATATGTTTTTTTTAGATAACAAATACTCAGCATCTATGAGGTCTTTTATAGGTGTATGACTTAATATATAGTTAAATGTTTTCATAGTAAGACCATTATATCCTATTTTTTAAGACGCTATTTAATCGCTATTTTTTAAATGTATACTTCTTGCAAGACAAAATTAAAGGAAAAAAAATGGCATACGCAAAACCAGAGTTTAAAGCTCAGTACGAAAACTTTATAGGTGGAGAATGGATTGCTCCTGTTGATGGAAAGTATTTTGAGGCGACTTCACCAATAGATGCTAAAGTAATAACAAAAGTTGCTCAGTCTAATAAAAAAGATGTAGAAGTAGCCGTTAAAGCTGCATGGAAAGGCTTTGAGACTTGGGGTAAAACTTCAGTGACCGAGAGATGTTCTGTATTAAATAAAATAGCAGATGCCATGGAAGCAAACTTAGAGATGCTCTCTATTGCAGAAACATGGGATAATGGTAAGGCTGTGCGTGAAACAATTAATGCGGATTTACCTTTAGCAATAGATCACTTTCGTTATTTTGCAAGTGTTATTCGTTCAGAAAGCGGAACAGTTAGTGATTTAGATAGCAACCTAATCTCTCAAGAAGTCTTTGAACCACTTGGTGTTGTAGGACAGATTATTCCTTGGAACTTTCCAATTTTAATGGCCGCTTGGAAAATTGCTCCAGCAATTGCGGCAGGTAACTGTGTTGTATTGAAACCTGCTGAACAAACACCTGTTTCTATTATGCTTATGATGGAAGTAATCGCGGATGTCCTTCCTGCTGGAGTAATCAATATCATCAATGGATTTGGTCCAGAGTGTGGTAAGCCACTAGCATTAAGTAAAGGCATCAGAAAAATAGGATTTACTGGCGAAACTACAACTGGTAAACTAATCATGCAATACGCGGCAGAAAATATTATCCCTTCAACTCTTGAGCTTGGTGGTAAATCTCCAAATGTATTTATGGAAAGTATTATGGATGCGGATGATGCATTCTTTGATAAAGCTATAGAAGGCTTAGTTCTATTTGCATTTAACCAAGGTGAAGTTTGTACTTGCCCATCTCGCGCACTTATCCAAGAGAGTATCTACGAGCCATTTATGGCAAGAGTTTTAGAAAGAATCAAAGCTATTAAACGCGGTGACCCTCTAGATGCTAGTTGTATGATGGGGGCACAAGCTTCAAATGACCAATATGAAAAAATTCTAAACTATATTGACATCGGTAAAGCTGAGGGTGCAGAGCTTCTTATTGGTGGGAATAAAGCTAGTGTTGCGGAGTATCCTGATGGTTGTTTTATTGAGCCTACAATCTTCAAAGGCGATAACAAAATGAGAATTTTCCAAGAGGAAATTTTTGGTCCTGTTCTTTGTGTTACAACATTTAAAGATATTGATGAGGCAATAGAAATCGCAAATGACACTATTTACGGTCTTGGAGCTGGAGTATGGACAAGAAATGTTCATGAGATGCAAAAACTTACTCGTAGCATTGAAGCTGGTCGTGTTTGGGCTAACTGCTATCATCATTATCCAGCACACGCTTCATTTGGTGGATATAAACAATCAGGTATCGGCAGAGAAAACCACATGATGATGTTAAGCAACTATCGCCATACAAAAAATATTTTAACTTCATTCGATGAAAATGCTTTAGGTTTCTTTTAGACAATGACAACTTCAAGAGTAGAGTCAACACAAGCAGCAAACAAAATTATAGACCAGCTAAAAAAAGAGCATGGTGTAGAACTTATGTTCCATCAAAGTGGTGGATGTTGTGATGGTTCAGCTCCTATGTGTTTTGAAGTTGGTGATTTTATAGTAGGCAGTCGAGATCTAAAACTAGGAGAAATTCATGGTTGTGAATTTTTCATGTCACCTGAGCAGTTTGAGTATATGAACGCGACACATCTCACTATTGACATAGTCAAAGGAAGAGGCTCTAGTTTCTCTTTAGAAATTCCACTAGGGGTACGATTTATAGCTATCTCTAGACTTTTTACAGATGAAGAGTCTGCAAATTTAGAAGAAATTGAAGTAGATTAGTTCTACTTCAATCATCATTTAAAACAAGGAATTATTTTAATACAATACAAAATTTTTTAAGATTTAAAGAAAATTTAATAGATGATGAAAATGAATTAAATTTTAATTTATATGCAAGTTTATTTTTAACACAAATTTCAGAAAATGAAAGTGTTACTAATGAGTTAAAAGAATACTTAAACCATTATCCTTCAACAGTATGCTTACCCCAATCCATTAATAACTAGAAATTAAAAGTGGAATAATTATTGCTTGCTTTTGAGAAAAACAAGGTGATAAGAAAATGGCAATAAAAGCAAGAGATAAATTAGCACAAAAGCGTTCAAGAAAAGGCTATGCAAAAATAGCTGAATCAAATAAACTTTTAGAGTTACTATCAAGAGTTCCAGACCATCGTAAAGGTCAAGGTAAACGGCATAAATTAGAACATATCTTATATCTAGCTATATTAGCTGGACTAATGGGAGCTACAGATTACAAACAAATTTCTATTTGGATAGATAAACATGTTCAAAAAGAAGTGCTGTCTCAGATATACTTGCAAAAGTTGATAGTGAGGCAGTTGAACTTTTGTTCAGAGAATGGATAAGAATTTATGTCGATACTAGAGGAAAACATCTAAGCGTAGATGGTAAAGTGATGAATGGTAGTAGATATAAAGACCAAAAGGCTATACAAGTTGTTGGTGCAGTTCTATCAGAGATAGGTGTAGTTATTGCTCATCAAAAAATTGCAGAGAAATCAAATGAAATACCTGCTTTACAAGCTATGATAGCAGAGCTTGGAGATGAATTTCTCTTTACCTTTGATGCGATGAACACACAAAAAAACTCTTGATTCTATTGAGCGAAGTGGTTCAAAGTATATTGCTAAAGTTAAAGATAACCAAAAAACACTTCTTGATAAAATAGATGAAATATCAAGAGAGATAAAACCATCAAGCACTTATAAAGCTAAACCAATCCAGCAGTCTAATGAGCGGATAAATAGAGAGGTATTTGTATATCAACCGACTACTTTTTATCATAATGAAATCACTCATGTTCGCTCAATCATTAAAACCATTAAAAAAATACACAAGACAAATCATAAAACTGGAGAAGTGACAAATAGTACTAGAATTCAGTTCTGTATTGCAAACTTTCGTGAAAGTGCAGAGTTCTTTCATGATAAAATCTTAAACCATTGGAAAGTAGAAACGATGCACCAATACAAAGATAATACACTTTTAGAAGATGACCACAATGCTCATTTAAATCCATTTTTAATGACAATTATTAGAAGCATGATTTTAAATATTTTACACCTAAATGGTGCTAAATCTATACAAGGACAACTCATTAATAATAGATGGGATTTAGATGACTCTATCGCTCAACTCTTGAAATTTAGTTTTTAGTGGATTGGGGTGTTTGAAACCAACTTTGAACTGCATCAAAAGGAGTTCTGACTTTGAGTTCTTTTCTTAAAGAACCATGTCTTCTATTGAAGTTATAGAATATCAAGAACTTATTTAAATCTTTCTTAACATCATCAATATTATCATAATCCTCTGCTTTGATTGTAGCATTCTTTATTGTTCCATTAACCCTTTCAACCATTCCATTAGTTTGAGGTGTATATGGAGCTGTTAGCCTGTGTTCTATCTCATCTTTAGTACATTCAATATCAAACTTATGATTGCCACTAACTTTGCCTTTACCTCTTGCCCATTTGTCGGTAAACTCCAGTCCATTGTCTGTGAGAATATGAGTTATGTAAAAAGGAAAAAACTCTTTACACTCTTTGAGAAATTCAACTGCATTAGCAGCTGTCTTATTTTCATATATTTTATAATACAATAGCCTTGTAGCTCTATCTATAGCTACAAAGAGATAATATTTTTGTTTGTCAAATTTTGGTAAATAGGTTACATCAATGTGCAAATAGCCAGGCTCATACTCTTTAAACTTTTTAGCTTTTGCCTTTTGTTCAACAGGAACTCTATTTATATCAAAGGCTCTCAAAGTTCTATAGACATTACTTCTGTTTGCATTTGGAATGACATCAACCATGGTATCTGTTAAGCCATCTAACTCCATCCAAGTAAGGGTTCTTACGACCCGTATAAGCTCCTTTTCTAAAGGTGTTAAAGCATATTTTATATTATTTGGTCTTGAACTCTTATCATTTGAAAAATCTCTTTTTCTGTGTTTAGCAATAGTTTTCACATTTACATTATAGTTATCTGATAATTCAACATTTGTTAAATCAGATTGTTGTATTCTTTGTCTTACATGCTGGTTTGTTCTAGCATTGGAGTGATAGACTTGTGACATTATTTTAATCCTTTTGTGGTAAAAAGATTTTACTATGATGTTATTGAGCTATCGCTTATTATTGAATTGGGCAACCATAACGTGGTGAAACTAGACAATTAGTAACAAGATATAAATAAGTAGATTCGCCATCATCGCCATTTTTGACCACTTGCTTGATAAGTCTTAGAGGTTTTTTATAACCTTCAATATATATCAGCCGACTACTACCACCCTTTATATCTATGCTTGAGATATTAACATATTTTCCTTTATTTCTTTCTTCTAAAGTGAGTGCTATTTTTCTATTACTTTTTATTTAGCCTATTCCAATACTAAACAATCCTTAATAAACCCATATTCCAATCTTACCATAGAGAAGAGCATCAAAGCCTCAGCTAAATTTTGAGTTGTATCAACAATTTTTCTACCTATATTTTGAACTTTATTAAGATGAAGAATATTGATTACAATACTTCTTAAAATTGAAAAACTAAATGCACCTTTATTAATTTTGCATCTATCTTCATTAGACTTCTTGCAAAACTCTAAAAGTAGGAACTAAAAATGCTATCAGATTGATATGAATAAATATGAAAAATTACAGAAGAAAGAACGGACTTCTCCTAAAAGCTCATAGTAATACCTCCCTTTAGATACCTGTTTATAGGCTTTAGCAAGATTATATTTTAGTAATATTGAAATTACTCTTATATTTTAAATTAAAGTAACTGAGTAGGGACATATATCCAAATATTGAAAAAGGTTTTAGGAGAAGTCTAACCAAAGAATTTTAAGCGTCTTATTGGTGTAAATAAAGATACATTTAATGAAATGCTTTTAGTATTTATAGCCTATGAAAAAGAGAGAACTAAAAACCATGGAGTTGGTGGTAGAAAAAGTTTAGATTCAAAAGAAAAAGTACTATTAATGTTAAGTTATTACAGAGAATATAGAACCTTAGAACATATTGGCTTTGATTATGGAGTAAGTGAATCTACAGCTTCTCGAATAGTAAGAGATGTTGAAGATGTTTTAATAAAATCTGGAAAGTTTTCATTACCAAGTAAACGTGCTTTATATGGAGATGATATGGACTTAGAGTTTATCGTCATTGATGCTACAGAGTCCCCCATACAACGACCAAAAAAAAGCAAAGAGATTACTACTCAGGGAAGAAAAGAAACCATACACTAAAAGGGCAAATCGTTATTGACAAGGATGAACGTATTATTTGTGCTCATACATGCAAAGGTACTACTCATGATTTTAAACTCTTTAAACAGAGTGATTTACCTGTGAAACCTCAAACTTGTATCTATGTAGATTTAGGCTATCTTGGTATTAAAAAGCAACATAATAACACTCAAATACCATATAAGAAATCAAAGCTACATCCATTAACTGATACACAAAAAAATCAAAATAAAAGAGAAGCTTCAGCTCGCATATGTGTTGAACATATCAATGCTAAATTAAAGACTTTTCAAATCCTTAAACAGAAATATCGTAACCGTAGAAAAAGGTTCAATCTTCGCTTCAATCTGATATGTGGATTAGTTAATTTTGACCGTGGATTTGAGGTTGCTGGAAAATGAGTTTTGCAAGAAGTCTATTAAGTGCTGTATCTTTATAAAAGTGCATTGTCTCAACACTCCACTCTTGGAGTATCTTTTGCAAAAATGATTCTGCACTATCTGTATCATTTGAGATATAGTAATGTGTCTTTGTCTCTTTGCAATTAACAATTTTATCAACTCTGATTACTGAATGAATAAAAACACCATCCCATGGATATATACAGTTTTGATACACATATATATTTCTTTGTATGAAATCATTTGATTAGACTTCTCCTAAAACCTTTTTCAATATTTGGATATATGTCCCTACACCCCAATCCATTAATAACTAGAAATTAAAAGTGGAATAATTATTGCTTGCTTTTGAGAAAAACAAGGTGATAAGAAAATGGCAATAAAAGCAAGAGATAAATTAGCACAAAAGCGTTCAAGAAAAGGCTATGCAAAAATAGCTGAATCAAATAAACTTTTAGAGTTACTATCAAGAGTTCCAGACCATCGTAAAGGTCAAGGTAAACGGCATAAATTAGAACATATCTTATATCTAGCTATATTAGCTGGACGAATGGGAGCTACAGATTACAAACAAATTTCTATTTGGATAGATAAACATGTTCAAAAAGAAGAAGTAAAAAAACTTCTAGGTGTAGAATTTATAATAACACCAAAAAGAAGTGCTGTCTCAGATATACTTGCAAAAGTTGATAGTGAGGCAGTTGAACTTTTGTTCAGAGAATGGATAAGAATTTATGTCGATACTACAGGAAAACATCTAAGCGTAGATGGTAAAGTGATGAATGGTAGTAGATATAAAGACCAAAAGGCTATACAAGTTGTTGGTGCAGTTCTATCAGAGATAGGTGTAGTTATTGCTCATCAAAAAATTACAGAGAAATCAAATGAAATACCTGAATTTCTCTTTACCTTTGATGCGATGAACACACAAAAAAACTCTTGATTCTATTGAGCGAAGTGGTTCAAAATATATTGCTAAAGTTAAAGGTAACCAAAAAACACTTCTTGATAAAATAAATGAAATATCAAGAGAGATAAAACCATCAAGCACTTATAAAGCTAAACCAATCCAGCAATCTAATGAGTGGATAAATAGAGAAGTATTTATATATGAACCAACTATTTTTTATCATAATGAAATTACCCATGTTCGCTCAATCATAAAAACTATTAAAAAAATACACAAGACAAACCATAAAACAGGAGAAGTAACAAACAGCACTAGTATTCAGTTCTGTATAGCAAATTTTCGTGAAAATGCGGAGTTCTTTCATGATAAAATTTTACTCCATTGGAAGGTAGAAACAATGCACCAATACAAAGATAATACACTTTTAGAAGATGACCATAATGCTCATCTAAATCCATTTTTAATGACAATTATCAGAAGCATTATTTTAAATATCTTGCACCTAAATGGTACAAAATCTATACAAGAACAACTCATTAACAATAGATGGGATTTAGATGACTCTATCGCTCAACTCTTGAAATTTAGTTTTTAGTGGATTGTGGTGATGTCCCTACGCAGTTACTTTAATTTAAAATATAAGAGTAATTTCAATATTACTAAAATATAATCTTGATAAAGCCTATAAAAAGGTATCTAAAGGGAGGTATTACTATGAGCTTTTAGGAGAAATCCATTGTTTAATTTCCATTTGAAAACTTGAATCGATAGAAGAAGCTTCCTCTATCTCTTTAGCTAGCGACAGTAAAGTTTTTTGATTCTTTTTTACTTTTGCTATAAACTTTGAACCGCTACCAGATGCCTTTTTAAGAGTTTTTTTGTGTGTTTAAAGCATCAAAGCCATAACTAAATGTCTCATCAAGCTCACCTATTAGTTCTTGAAATGCTGGTATCTCATTAGACTTCTCCTAAAACACCCAAACATCAAACCTCTTCAACGGTACTGCTCATAGGTGTTGCATCAAGGTTAATAATAGCACAAATGAGGTTCATCCTCAAACCGAACCTTTTTCGTCTATTTCTATATGGGTATTTAGTAATTTTAAATACCTTAATTTTTGCATTTATTTGTTCAATGATAATTCTTTTTGATGATAATTCACAGTTCTCTTTTTTGTCATCTTTTGTTAATGGATTTAGTTTGCTTCTTTTATTTGGTATTTGAGAATTAGGACAAATTTTAGAGATACCAACGTAGCCTAAATCAGCAAGAACTTTACTCAATATTATTTTTTTAGTTGCCTTACTGTTTTTAAAGACTTTAAAGTCATGTGTTCTTCCTTTATCAATAGTTACAGCTAATATTTTACCTGTAGATGTTGTAATTATTTGTGTTTTTAAGGTGTGCTTTTTCTTTTTACCTGAGTAGTATCTTTTTTGCTTTTTTTTGGTCTCTCACATTGGCTCTCAGTTACATCTACTACGACTATTTCAAGATTATTAGTATCTTCTATAGGTATCGCATGTTTTAGAGTTTTAAGATGAAATTGTGGTTCTTGTATTAAAATCTTTTCTATCTTTGTAACAATATAATGTGCTGTTGATTCACTCACTCCATAATCAACTCCTATATGTTTAAAAGTTCTGTACTCTCTATAATATTCTAGCATCATGAGTGTCTCATCATTTGCAGATAAAGATTTGTTTGTTCCACCTTTAACTTTCTTCTTTTTATAGTGTCTTCTAACTACTTTTATCATATCTTTAAAGGTGTCTCTTTTAACACCTACAACTCGTCTAAAATCTTTATCTGTTAATTTATTAATTTTGAAATATTTGATTGTTTTTCCCATAGCTTATTATAAGCAATTTTCGCTCCTATTTTCTTTAGGTTTTAGGAGAAGTCTATTAGACTTTTTGTCTATCTCTTTATGGGCAATAATTAATTTTGTTTCTGCTAAAACTGCAGATAAAACAGATACTACATTATCTTTAGCATTTGCACTTCCTCTTAGAACTTTACCATCTACGGCTGCTACTGCATGTGCTGGTATATCTATAAAAATTCGTATCCATCTGCGGAAGGCTTTTTCTAATTCAATCTTATCAACTATTTCAAAAAAGTCATACACTCTTGATTTTCCTGGGGCTTTAAAAAATTCTACACCTAATAGTTTTTTTATCTCTTTTCGTTTACCGTTATTCTTCATCCATTGATGTATTTCAATTGGATTCTTTGCACCCATCAGAATTGCAATTACCGATAAATACATCATCATAGGTAAACTATATTGTCTCGCTTGTTCTCTTCCTTGCTCTGATATTTCCTCTTTAAAAATTTCTAATAATTTATTGCTCATTTCTGCCCCTTTTAGAGCTATAAGCAAATATTGTTCTTAGTATCGGAATGGGCTAATTTTTTCCTTAATGGCAAAGTGGTTCATTTTATAGTTTAATCGAAGTTTCTCAAGTTTTATAAAACCACGAACAGATAAATGTATATGATTTCTTTGTGATGTTTCAACTTTTGTTGGAGAGTGTTCTATTTTTAAATTTTGTTTTAAAGATTTATGATATTCCTCTATTTTCCACCGTCTTTTGTAGATTTCAAGTACCTGATTGAAAGATAAGTCTATATCATTAGTAACAAGATATAAATAAGTAGATTCGCCATCATCGCTGTTTTTGACCACTTGCTTGATAAGTCTTAGAGGTTTTTATAACCTTCAAGATATATCAGCCGACTACTACCACCCTTTATATCTATGCTTGAGATATTAACATATTTTCCTTTATTTCTTTCTTCTAAAGTGAGTGCTATTTTTCTATTACTTTTTATTGGACATACAAACTTCTTGTTTAGTTCTTCTTCTATAAAAAGTAGATTCTTAATACTTGAAAACCATTTATCAAATAAAATATATTTATATTTCACTTCATTATTGTGATGTAAAATTTGAAGTTTATCTTGCATTATTTCATTTTTACTAAAGAGAGATTTTTTAATATTCTTCTGATGTTCCTCACTCCACTTATTTTCAGTTTTTGTGATAATTTCATATCCCAAAGGGATAGATATACCTGTAGCATCTGTATAATGAAAATTTAGCATTAAGATACCTTTTTGCATCTTTTGTGAGACATGGTCATAATGCCAGCAAACTACATCATTTACTGTCTAGTTTCACCACGTTATGGTTGCCCAATTCAATAATAAGCGATAGCTTAATAACATCATAGTAAAATCTTTTTACCACAAAAGGATTAAAATAATGTCACAAGTCTATCACTCCAATGCTAGAACAAACCAGCATGTAAGACAAAGAATACAACAATCTGATTTAACAAATGTTGAATTATCAGATAACTGATGTTACGATAATCTAAACCTTCAAATTTACAAAAGGTGACATATTAAAAATAGATGGCATTAAAAATGCTTAAAATATATATGAAACAATTAGAAGATATGTACATAAATTTCGCAATCAGTTCATTTAGCAAGATAGAGATGACAAAACTTTCAAAAGTAACAGGTAATAGTGAGCCGACTGCATAATTAAAAAGTACTCATATATCTTATTTTTGCAAATATTTAAAAAAAATCCATCTTCAATAAAATTAGATTCAGTCATTTTTAGGAGCTTTTTTAGTCTATTAAAGCTCTTTAGCTCTATATTATTCATCTAACTACTTCTAATCTTTGTCTTATTTGTCTTTGTCCTAATAATAGACTTCTCCTAAAACCTTTTTCAATATTTGGATATATGTCCCTACTCAGTTACTTTAATTTAAAATATAAGAGTAATTTCAATATTACTAAAATATAATCTTTCTAAAGCCTATAAACAGGTATCTAAAGTGAGGTATTACTATGAGCTTTTAGGAGAAATCCAATCTAAGATTAGTAGCTATACAGGTAAGGGTGAAATTCATATTATTTCTAACGAGTCCTATAAATTTTGTAGTTGAGCCTTTCATCTGAGTTTTTATATCTGCAAACCTATGTTCAACTTTAGCTCTAATCTTATGTTTAGGTTTTTCATCTTTTCTTTGCTGCTTAATCTGTTCTTGGCTCAGAGTTTGTTTCTCTTTGAGACATACCATATTTTCTATATTTTCACTTTCTAAAAAAGTATCTATATCTTTTGAGTTATATGCTTTATTAGCATAAAGAGCTTTCATTCCATCTATATCTTTTACAAATGTTTTTACTGTGTCTATATCGTGAGTATTTGCGAAGGTGGTTTGTTCAGAGATCTGATGTTACGATAATCTAAACCTTCAAATTTACAAAAGGTGACATATTAAAAATAGATGGCATTAAAAATGCTTAAAATATATATGAAGCAATTAGAAGATATGTACATAAATTTCGCAATCAGTTCATTTAGCAAGATAGAGATGACAAAACTTTCAAAAGTAACAGGTAATAGTCATGATGTTTTCACAAAGCATCTACTATTAAATGATTCTCTTGATGATGAAAAGACTTTGTGGAAATCAATAAAACCATTTTTAAGAGATTATGAGAATGAAGACAATGCTTGTATTATTATCGATGATATGCTTATGCATAAGCCTTGGAGTAAAGTAAATGATGTAGTTTGCTGGCATTATGACCATGTGTCACAAAAGATGCAAAAAGGTATCTTAATGCTAAATTTTCATTGGACTTCTCCTAAAAGCTCATAGTAATACCTCACTTTAGATACCTGTTTATAGGATTTAGAAAGATTATATTTTAGTAATATTGAAATTACTCTTATATTTTAAATTAAAGTAACTGCGTAGGGACATATATCCAAATATTGAAAAAGGTTTTAGGAGAAGTCTATTATACAGATGCTACAGGTATATCTATCCCTTTGGGATATGAAATTATCACAAAAACTGAAAATAAGTGGAGTGAGGAACATCAGAAGAATATTAAAAAATCTCTCTTTAGTAAAAATGAAATAATGCAAGATAAACTTCAAATTTTACATCACAATAATGAAGTGAAATATAAATATATTTTATTTGATAAATGGTTTTCAAGTATTAAGAATCTACTTTTTATAGAAGAAGAACTAAACAAGAAGTTTGTATGTCCAATAAAAAGTAATAGAAAAATAGCACTCACTTTAGAAGAAAGAAATAAAGGAAAATATGTTAATATCTCAAGCATAGATATAAAGGGTGGTAGTAGTCGGTTGATATATCTTCAAGCTTATAAAAAACCTCTAAGACTTATCAAGCAAGTGGTCAAAAACGGCGATGATGGCGAATCTACTTATTTATATCTTGTTACTAATGATATAGACTTATCTTTCAATCAAGTACTTGAAATCTACAAAAGACGGTGGAAAATAGAGGAATATCATAAATCTTTAAAACAAAATTTAAAAATAGAACACTCTCCAACAAAAGTTGAAATATCACAAAGAAATCATATACACTTATCTGTTCGTGGTTTTATAAAACTTGAGAAACTTCGATTAAACTATAAAATGAACCACTTTGCCATTAAGGAAAAAATATATATTGAGGCTCTCAAAGTCGCCTACCAAAAAGTTGAAGAATTACAAGTTGCTTAGATTTGTAGCACTTCTTAAACTTTATGAATTTAGATTATCGTAACATCAGTTATTATAAGCAATTTTCGCTCCTATTTTCTTTAGGTTTTAGGAGAAGTCTAATATAATGTGCTGTTGATTCACTCACTCCATAATCAACTCCTATATGTTTAAAAGTTCTATACTAGACTTCTCCTAAAACCTTTTTCAATATTTGGATATATGTCCCTACGCAGTTACTTTAATTTAAAATATAAGAGTAATTTCAATATTACTAAAATATAATCTTGCTAAAGCCTATAAACAGGTATCTAAAGTGATGTATTACTATTAGCTTTTAGGAGAAGTCCACTCTCTATAATATTCTAGCATCATGAGTGTCTCATCATTTGCAGATAAAGATTTGTTTGTTCCACCTTTAACTTTCTTCTTTTCATAGTGTCTTCTAACTACTTTTACCATATCTTTAAAGGTGTCTCTTTTAACACCTACAACTCGTCTAAAATCTTTATCTGTTAATTTATTAACTTTGAAATATTTGATTGTTTTTCCCATATCTTATTATAAGCAATTTTCGCTCCTATTTTCTTTAGGTTTTAGGAGAAGTCTAATATTTGAAAAATATGAGTACTTTTTAATTATGCAGTCGGCTCATAGACTTTATCTCTTCTTTGATAGCCAGTTTATTTTCACTCATTGTTGGCGTGTAATACAAGCTACTTCTACCCAGTTCTATCAGTTGACATTGTTGCACTACAGATAGGGTCTTTAGCTCGTAATCTATCATAGCTTTTTTGCTAGATGAGTCCGAGCTTTTTAGCTTTCCCACAGCCCAATCCTTCTCTAAAGTTAGTTGCCCAACTTTTTTAGCATATTCACCAACTTCAATCTGCAGTTTAGCATTAGACTTCTCCTAAAACCTTTTTCAATATTTGGATATATGTCCCTACGCAGTTACTTTAATTTAAAATATAAGAGTAATTTCAATATTACTAAAATATAATCTTGCTAAATACTATAAACAGGTATCTAAAAGGAGGTATTACTATGAGCTTTTAGGAGAAGTCCATTAGCATCTTTGTACTCTTTTATTGTTTTGGAAGGTTCCATTGCCATCTCTGCATTGTCCAAAAATATCTTCTTCCAGTTTTTTAAATTATTAGGTGTAATTGAATTTTCTTTGGCTATTTCAACAAGAGTTCTTTCCTCTTTTAAAAGTTCTAAAACCAATTTAGTTTTTAGCTCTGCTGAATAAGTTTTTCGTTTTCTGCTCATCTCTTTACCTTCACTTTATTGTTCTTATTTTATCGTATTTAAAATAAGAAATTTTAACATGTTGTTTGGTTTTCTTGGGGTAGTATACTAATTGTAACAAATTTAGTATAATATACTATATGCAAATTAGAGAATTAGACTTAAAAGAATTATATATAGTTTATGATGTTTTAAAACAATTGCGAACTGAACTTTCTTATAAAGAGTTTGAAGACTTGATATATGATATGAGATATATGGATTATAAAATGCTAGGAATAATGGATGGGGAAAAGCTTCTTTGTTACGCTGGAGTTTGTATACAAACAAATTTTTATCATAAACGACATCTTTATGTGTTTGACTTAGTTACTGATGCCCCTTATCGTTCTTTAAAGTATGGGGAGATGATGCTTGAGTATTTAGTTGATTTTGCAAAAGTTGGGATGTGTAAGAATATTGTTCTATCTTCTACTTTTGAGAAAGAAAATGCACATAAATTTTATGAATCTAATGATTTTAAGAAAAAATCTTTTGTTTTTTCAAAAATTCTTTGAAAGAGTAATAAAAATTTTACAGGTATAAATACTTCTAAAAGAGTGTGTAAGTCCTAAAGTGGGACTTAATGAAAAAAACGGGTGCTTAAATCATAACTATTTATGATAATAAACCAAATAAAAATTAACTATCTTCAACTTCAAACTTTTATTAGACTTCTTGTAAAACTCCTATATGTCTCAGAGAGCTAAGAAGTACTAAAATTGTGTAAAACAAATTTTATACTACCCCAAGAAAACCAAATAACATGTTAAAATTTCTTATTTTAGATACGATAAAATAAGAATAATAAAGTGAGGGTAAAGAGATGAGTAGAAAACGAAAAACTTATTCAGCAGAGCTAAAAACTAAATTGGTGAGCCGACTGCATAATTAAAAAGTACTCATATTATACTACCCCAATAAGTCAAGACAACATTTCCTGTCTAGTTTCACCACGTTATGGTTGCCCAATTCAATAATAAGCGATAGCTTAATAACATCATAGTAAAATCTTTTTACCACAAAAGGATTAAAATAATGTCACAAGTCTATCACTCCAATGCTAGAACAAACCAGCATGTAAGACAAAGAATACAACAATCTGATTTAACAAATGTTGAATTATCAGATAACTATAATGTAAATGTGAAAACTATTGCTAAACACAGAAAAAGAGATTTTTCAAATGATAAGAGTTCAAGACCAAATAATATAAAATATGCTTTAACACCTTTAGAAAAGGAGCTTATACGGGTCGTAAGAACCCTTACTTGGATGGAGTTAGATGGCTTAACAGATACCATGGTTGATGTCATTCCAAATGCAAACAGAAGTAATGTCTATAGAACTTTGAGAGCCTTTGATATAAATAGAGTTCCTGTTGAACAAAAGGCAAAAGCTAAAAAGTTTAAAGAGTATGAGCCTGGCTATTTGCACATTGATGTAACCTATTTACCAAAATTTGACAAACAAAAATATTATCTCTTTGTAGCTATAGATAGAGCTACAAGGCTATTGTATTATAAAGTATATGAAAATAAGACAGCTGCTAATGCAGTTGAATTTCTCAAAGAGTGTAAAGAGTTTTTTCCTTTTTACATAACTGGATTTCTCCTAAAAGCTCATAGTAATACCTCACTTTAGATACCTGTTTATAGGCTTTAGAAAGATTATATTTTAGTAATATTGAAATTACTCTTATATTTTAAATTAAAGTAACTGAGTAGGGACATATATCCAAATATTGAAAAAGGTTTTAGGAGAAGTCTATTCATATTCTCACAGACAATGGACTGGAGTTTACCGACAAATGGGCAAGAGGTAAAGGCAAAGTTAGTGGCAATCATAAGTTTGATATTGAATGTACTAAAGATGAGATAGAACACAGGCTAACAGCTCCATATACACCTCAAACTAATGGAATGGTTGAAAGGGTTAATGGAACAATAAAGAATGCTACAATCAAAGCAGAGGATTATGATAATATTGATGATGTTAAGAAAGATTTAAATAAGTTCTTGATATTTTATAACTTCAATCACCCAAATCCACTAAAAACTAAATTTCAAGAGTTGAGCGATAGAGTCATCTAAATCCCATCTATTGTTAATGAGTTGTTCTTGTATAGATTTTGTACCATTTAGGTGCAAGATATTTAAAATAATGCTTCTGATAATTGTCATTAAAAATGGATTTAGATGAGCATTATGGTCATCTTCTAAAAGTGTATTATCTTTGTATTAGTGCATTGTTTCTACCTTCCAATGGAGTAAAATTTTATCATGAAAGAACTCCGCATTTTCACGAAAATTTGCTATACAGAACTGAATACTAGTGCTGTTTGTTACTTCTCCTGTTTTATGATTTGTCTTGTGTATTTTTTTAATAGTTTTTATGATTGAGCGAACATGGGTAATTTCATTATGATAAAAAGTAGTTGGTTCATATATAAATACTTCTCTATTTATCCACTCATTAGATTGCTGGATTGGTTTAGCTTTATAAGTGCTTGATGGTTTTATCTCTCTTGATATTTCATCTATTTTATCAAGAAGTGTTTTTTGGTTATCTTTAACTTTAGCAATATACTTTGAACCACTTCGCTCAATAGAATCAAGAGTTTTTTTGTGTGTTCATCGCATCAAAGGTAAAGAGAAATTCAGGTATTTCATTTGATTTCTCTGCAATTTTTTGATGAGCAATAACTACACCTATCTCTGATAGAACTGCACCAACAACTTGTATAGCCTTTTGGTCTTTATATCTACTACCATTCATCACTTTACCATCTACGCTTAGATGTTTTCCTGTAGTATCGACATAAATTCTTATCCATTCTCTGAACAAAAGTTCAACTGCCTCACTATCAACTTTTGCAAGTATATCTGAGACAGCACTTCTTTTTGGTGTTATTATAAATTCTACACCTAGAAGTTTTTTTACTTCTTCTTTTTGAACATGTTTATCTATCCAAATAGAAATTTGTTTGTAATCTGTAGCTCCCATTAGTCCAGCTAATATAGCTAGATATAAGATATATTCTAATTTATGCCGTTTACCTTGACCTTTACGATGGTCTGGAACTCTTGATAGTAACTCTAAAAGTTTATTTGATTCAGCTATTTTTGCATAGCCTTTTCTTGAACGCTTATGTGCTAATTTATCTCTTGATTTTATTGCCATTTTATTATCACTTTGTTTTTCTGTAACTAAAGCAATAATTGTTCCTTTTTTATACTTTTGTTATTAATGGATTAGGGTGAACTTCAATAGAAGACATGGTTCTTTAAGAAAAGAACTCAAAGTCAGAACTCCTTTTGATGCAGTTCAAAGTTGGTTTCAAACGAAGCCTGAAATATTTAAGATTTTACCAAGTGAGTTTCAAGATATTGCTTTTGAAATGGTACAACGTGGTGAAACTTGACATTTAAGTAATAGAACATAAATAACTTCATAGCCAATGAAAAAATGATTTTCTTCGTTGAACTATACTTAACGATACTCGTGTAGACAAGTCAAATTCACATTAAATCTAAATCTTTTACATGAGATATTAGCTATGAGTTTATTTATGTTCTCTTACTCATAACTTTAAATGACTTTCGAAAGAAGTCTATTAAATAAAAGAAAAAAAATAAAAGATTTCACTTGATATGATAATGAATATCATTACAAAGCTTTCTTTAAGCACTTCTATAATAGAATATTAATAATTAGTATCAATATTAATATTGACACATTAGGAGTTGTTATGAGTAAAAATCCACCTTCATTACAAAGTATTACTGAGCTTTCTAGTACTTACAATGCAACACAAACAGTTAAGGCAATGCCAAAATATAGAAGTAAATCTTGGTATGAAGATTTTAGATTATTTTTTTCTATGCTTAATACTCCTGATTTTAAACTTGAAAAAAGTACTATGTTGAGTGTTGGAGGGGCTTTAGCCTATGTTGTCCTTCCTATTGATCTAGTACCTGATTTTTTACCTTTACTTGGTTGGGTAGATGATGCCCTTGTTTTAAAAATAGTGATGGATTCAGCTAAAGGTGAGATAGATCGTTTTCGTAAATTTCAAGCTCTCTGTGCATGATTACAGAAAGATATATTGATCTTTTTTGCTCAATGCTTAAAAATACACAACTCAAGTGCACTGCAATTCGTCAAGACATCTTAAGAGTTTTTTTCCAAAATACTCATCTTAGTGTTGAAGATATTCTTAGAAATGTAAATACATCCAAACAAACAGTTTATGCAACACTCAAACTTCTTTTATCTTTTAATATCATCTCTCAAGATTGTATTAATGGGAAACCTTTTTATGAATTAACTCGTGGACAAAATCATTTACATTTTCTTTGTACAAAATGTAAAAAATTTATAGACTTTAAAGATGAAACACTTTCAAATCTCATATATGAACTTAGTTCTAAGCATCAATTTAGCCCAAATAAACTTGATATGACTATATATGGTATTTGTAGTATCTGCAACCCTGATAATAAGTATCAATAAAATTTAGGTTATAACTCATAAAAAAAAGCGATAATACTAAAAATAAGAGAGGCGATAATGATTACAGTAGAAAAACTAGTTGCGATGGCATCTTATTTTACAATGATTCATCATATACAAGGACGATTAAGAGTCCGTGTGAGTCCCAAAATCAAACAAGAAAATGAAAATATAACTCTTGAAGATATTGAAGCACTTCCACAAAAAATAGATGGCATCAAGAAAATTAAAATAAATAAAATTGTTGGCTCTATTACCATCGAGTATGACAATAATATTTTTTCCAAAGAATTATGGGATGATTTAATCGCTGGAGAAAATCCAGAAAAAATAATCCCTATACTGAACAAACTTTATAAGGAGCTAAACTAAATGCAAAATAACTTTGATGAAAAGCTTTTAGAAGCACAACGAGTAGATCCAGCATTTGATGAAGAGATTTTGCATCAAGTACTAAGAATAGCTGTCTATGATGAGTACCATGCTTACAATACATACTTAAAAGTAATAAACAAATTTGGAGAAATGAAACCTTTTTCAAACATTATAAAAGCAGAAATTAATCACTATGGTGCTTTGATACCATTACTTGAGAAGTACAATGTTCCTCTCCCAATAGATGATTGGTATGATAAGATTGAGATACCTGAGACTATTGTAGAGTGTTGTGAACTCGGTGTTGCGGCAGAAATAGCCAATATCAAAATGTATGACAATCTTTTAAAATACACAGATCAATCTCTTGATGTAAGGGATACCCTTTATAAACTTCAAGCGGCATCTTATAATAATCATCTTCCTGCATTTAGAAAATGTGTACAAGAATACTCTTTAAATGTATTCTCAAGTAACACTATGTTAAATGATTTTGGTGAAATTGCAAAAAAAATCTCCACAGGAGAAATGAATCAAGAAGAACTTATGAAGCTACTTGAAAATACAAATATGTCCTTCATTGGTGGCATAGTATTAGGTGGTATAAGTGCGGGAGTACTTGGGTCTATGATAAATAATAACGAAGAACAAGGAGAATAAAATGTTACCATTATTAGTAGGAATAGCGGTTGGTGCTACTGGCGTCATCGCATATAACAAAAGAAAAAAGATTAAAACTAAGGCTATCGAAGTCAAAGACTCTCTTATAGAAACGGCAAAAAGTGTCAAAACATCAGTCATCGAATCAGTTGAAGCAATGGGCGATAAGAAAGAAGAAAACGAAAAAGAGGTAAAAAATGCTAAGTAATTTTACAATAGATACCGGAGAACCTCGTCATATTCAAGGGCATTTTATAAGTGGAGCGATTGCTGCGGGCATAGTAGTTGGAACTAGGAACTATACGCAATATAAAAAAGATGAAATATCTAGCAAAGAATTACTTAGTAACACAGTTAGATTATCTCTTCAAGGTGGCATCGCAACTGCAAGTGCAATATCCACGGCTAACTGTATTGGCAGAGGAAACTGGTTAGGTGCAGGTATCTCTTTAGGTGCAGGTGCTTTAGGTGTCTATGCTACTGAAAAATTTTATGATAAAGTAGATACAAAATATATAAAAAAAGAGGTTCAATAGTGAAAAATTCAACCAATACGCCTATGTCACTTGAAGATGCAAGACAAGATGCTATCGTTTCTCAAAGAGGAATGAAGCAAAATCCATATATCAATCAAGATGCACAAAATGATGCTCTACTCTCCGCAAAAAATCCCATCTTAGATTCTTTTGATACTGCAAACTTTATCAAAGGTGCCTTAATCGGTGCAGTAGGAGCTTATCTTTTAACAAATGAAAATGCACAAAAAACTATTTTTAAAGGCTTGGCAAAAACAGCTACTATGTTTCAAACGGGCATGGAAGAGATAAAAGAAAGATTTGATGATGCTCAAGCTGAACTTGAAGCAGAGCAAAACGCTTAAATAGCATATGAGTATAAATATAAAACTCCTCCATCAAACTCCTTTTAGAGTAAGATACTTTTGGAGCCTCTTAAAAGAGGATGTAAATGTCTCAAACCTTGAAAAAGATTTACTCCAAATTCTAGGTGTTTCTAAGGTTCGTATCAATCAAAAAGCAAACTCAATTGTTTTTGAATTTCAAGAAGTAGATGTACAGAGTATTGAAAAAGAACTTCTTAGATTAGAACTATCAAAATACCAAGTATGTAACACTCCCCTTGGTGGGGGAATAACTTGCGTTGGAGAAGAAAAACCCTCCCAAAATGGTATCTATAGAGCGGCTACTGCTCTCATAGCCGAACCATTTATCAAAAATGATACAGCAAAATTTGCACTCACCGCTGGAGCTAGTTTAGCACTTTTAAAAAATGGTATCCATGAACTTTTTACAGAGGGTTTAACATCTGGTGTACTGGAGTCTATGGCGGTAGCAGTTTCACTTGCAAGAAAAGATTATGCAGCAGCAAATGGTACCAATGCCATGCTTGAACTAGGCGAATATATCGAAGAAACTACCGTACATAAAAGCGATGATCTCATAAAAGAACTTGCAAAACCAAATGTAGAAGAAGTTTGGATAGAACTAGAAAAAGATGGGAAAAAAGAGCTTCAAAAAATAAAGACATCAAAAGTAAAAGTTGGAAATATAGTAGTTGTTGGAGCTGGAGATACTATTGCTATTGATGGTCACATAATTAGTGGTCAAGCAGCGGTAAATCAAGTCTCAATGACAGGTGAGAGTGAAGCCGTAAAAAAAGAAAACGGAGATAGAGTAATCTCTGGAACTGTTGTTGAAGAGGGGCGTATTAAAATTTGGGCAGAGCATGTTGGAGAAGATACTGCTACGGCAAGAATCAAAAATTATATAGCAACAAGTTTAAATGAAAAATCATCTGTTGGACTTAAAGCTACAAAACTTGCAAACAAACTTGTCCCTGTAACTCTTGGTTTAGCCGCTGCTTCTTATCTTGTAAGTCGTGATTTTGAGAGAGTTGCTTCTGTTTTACAAGCTGATTATTCTTGTGCATTAAAACTTGCAACTCCTGTTGCTTTTAAGACTTCTATAGCTCAAGCTGGAAAAAATGGAATCATGATTAAAGGTGCAAAATCTATAGAGGCTCTCAATGAAGCAGATACCTTTGTTTTTGATAAAACAGGAACGCTTACCTATGGTGAATTAAAAGTTGAAAAAATCACTTCTTTTAACCAAAAATGGAGTGAAGAAGACTTGCTTAACCTAACTGCAAGTGCGGAAGAGCATTATTTTCACCCTGTGGCTCAAGCTATTGTTTCAGCTGCAAAAAGTAAAGATTTTATTCACATGCATCATGAAGAGGTTGAATTTATCGTAGCTCATGGTGTCAAAACAGTTGTTAATGACAAAAAAGTGCTTATTGGAAGTCGTCATTTTTTAGAAGATGATGAGGGTATTAATTTCTCTAAGTATGAAAAGCAAATCGAGACTTGTTTACTTGATGGAATGGCAGTTTTATATATTGGATATGATGGTAAACTTTTGGGAACTATCAGTATGCGAGACAAGGTACGAGAAAATGCAAAAGCGACACTTCAAAAACTCAAAGATTTAGGGGTAAAAAGAACTATCATGCTCACAGGAGACATTGAGGCAAAAGCCTTAGAACTTGCGGATGAGTTAGGTATAGACAAGGTATATGCAAATATGCGTCCAGAAGATAAGGCAAAAATCATTCAAGAGCTTAAAGATTCTGGTTCAAAGGTGGCTTTTATAGGTGATGGCATCAATGATGCTCCCGCCTTAATGAGTGCAGATATTGGTATTAGTATGAGTAATGGAGCAGATATAGCAAAAGCTACCGCAGATGTGAGTCTTTTAAAAGATGATATTTATGCTGTCGCTGAGGCAAAAGAGCTTTCACAAAAGACTATGCAACTCATTAAGAACAATTTTAATGCAACAGTTGGAATAAATAGCGGCATCTTACTAGGAGCAAGTTTAGGACTTTTCAGCCCTCTCACAACAGCTGTTCTTCATAACGGAACGACTATAGGACTACTTGCAAACTCTATAAAAGGGATAAGGGTGAATAAATAATATTTTACTTACCTTAACCAAGATTTTCAAACCTTAGATAAAGAGCCGACTGCATAATTAAAAAGTACTCATATATCCTATTTTTTCAAATATTTAAAAAAATCCATCTTCAATAAAATTAGATTCAGTCATTTTTAGGAGCTTTTTTAGTCTATTAAAGCTCTTTAGCTCTATATTATTCATCTAATTACTTCTAATCTTTGTCTTATTTGTCTTTGTCCTAATAATCTAAGATTAGTAGCTATACAGGTAAGGGTAAAATTCATATTATTTCTAACGAGTCCTATAAATTTTGTAGTTGAGCCTTTCATCTGAGTTTTTATATCTGCAAACCTATGTTCAACTTTAGCTCTAATCTTATGTTTAGGTTTTTCATCTTTTCTTTGCTGCTTAATCTGTTCTTGCCTTAGAGTTTGTTTCTCTTTGAGACATACCATATTTTCTATATTTTCACTTTCTAAAAAAGTATCTATATCTTTTGAGTTATATGCTTTATCAGCATAAAGAGCTTTCATTCCATCTATATCTTTTACAAATGTTTTTACTGTGTCTATATCGTGAGTATTTGCGAAGGTGGTTTGTTGGGAGATAATAATACCACTCTGCTCATCTACTGCTATATGTACTTTATAGCCTTGTGTATATTGTTTCTTTGATGCGTGAAAGCCTATCCTTACTTCACTATCTATTTTATCTTGATGATTATAGCTATCTTCTTCATTCTTTATAATAATTTGAGAAGTCTTTATATCTTTAGTATCAATACCTTGTAGTGTATCAAGTTGTGCATTCTTGTATGTCTTGGAGTTATGGGCTTTAGCATTAAGAATTCTTTGAATCTTCTTTTTTGAAGGCTTTTTGGATTGAAGCTCTACTTCAAGTTTTATATTTAACTCAGCATTTATTGTTTGAATACCTTTCTTGTCTTCTTTGTATACTTCTTTAGTCTTATTTTTTATTTGCGTGTTATCACTTCTAATGAGAGTAGCATCAATTAAAACAGATTTTCCTTTTTTCGCTATCAGGTTTTTACTCTCTAATTGTTTATTTACAGAGTTAAATAATTTATCATAAAGTCGGTTCTTGAGTAGGGAATTTCTAAATCTACAGATTGTACTCTCGTCTGGTACACTATCCTCTAGGCTAAGTCCTACAAATCTAATAAAGAGTAGGTTTACATAGAGTGCATCTTGGGTGGCTTGATCAGAGAGATTGTAATACTTCTGGAGTAACAGTACTCTAAACATCAGTACATTATCATAAGCAGGTGCTCCAGCTACATTACTTTTAGCAATTCCATTTCTATTTAGTACTGGTCGTAATTTATCAAAGTCTATAATAGAGTCCAACTCTTTAAGAAATGAATTTACTTTTTCTAATCTTGATGTTACTGCTATATCTGAAAATGTATTGTTTGTATCTTTAAATGCCACTTTGTACCTCTTCTTAGTGATGTTATTTTAGCTGAAAAGTGCTTTTAATGCCTTTAAATAGATTGCTTTGTTAGATTATACTGTGCAGTGGTCTCATAAAGTAACTTTGTAAAAAAAGATGTAGACTATCCACTATTTCAAATAATACTGCACTTTATCTTAATAACACTTTCCTCGTTCCCACTCCACCTTTGGGTTGTGAAGTCTTTGCATGTGACTTTTTCGCTTTGAAGTACTTAATTATAGAGCAATGTAGCTTGCTGTTTAATTTGGTATGAAATTATTTGGCTACAATAGAGCCAATAGACTTCTTGCAAAACTCCTATATACCACAGAGAGCTAAGAAGGACTAAAATTGTGTAAAACAAATTTTTATTCCTAGCCTAAGCTAAGGGTAAAATATTTTTTTGTGCAAGGTTAGTACTTACTATCCCTTCCATAGGACACTTTATAGAGAGCCTTACTCAGCGTTAAAGAACCCCAACCCTAGCTTTGGCTACGCTTGAGAACATTTACCTTGATTAAAACTCTCTATAAAGTGCTAAGCCATATAAGGAGTTTTGCAAGAAGTCTAATCAATAATCTAAAGGATATTCCATATGATGTTAAGTAAGTGGGGAAATATAATTTCATAAAGGATGATAAAATAAGATGTTCAGGAGCTTTAATTAGCTTAAAGTATCTGCTATGGTTATGAAATTAAATTCACTATCTTACTTATCACAATAGCTGGAGTAAGTGAGAGAAGCATAGCAGGTCTTATGTATCATACATCTGTGTGTACTAAATTTATGCATATAAATGCTTATGACCAGTCTGGTGTTGAGGCTGAAAAAATTCTTTTAAAAAATAAATTGAAAAAAAGGGAAGAGTGATGAAAGGTATTATATTGGCAGGTGGAAGTGGTACAAGGTTATATCCAATAACACAAGGTGTAAGTAAACAGTTAGTTCCAATCTACGATAAACCAATGATTTATTATCCACTTTCAGTATTGATGCTAGCAGGAATAACGCAAGTTTTAATTATTTCAACTCCTCATGATTTACCAAGGTTTCAAGAACTTTTAGGCAATGGTTTAGATATTGGGATGGAGTTTAGTTATAAAATTCAAGCATCTCCAGATGGTCTTGCAGAAGCTTTTATATTGGGTGAAGAGTTCATTGGAAATGATGATGTTTGTTTAGTCCTTGGAGATAATATATTTTATGGACATGGATTAACAGAGCTATTGTCTCAATCTGTGAAAAGTGCTTCAGAGGAAAAGAATGCAACTGTATTCGGTTATTATGTAAAAGACCCAGAGAGATATGGTGTAGCAGGCTTTAATGAAGATGGTAAAGTGACTTCTTTAGATGAGAAACCTGAGAATCCTAAAAGTAATTATGCCGTAGTAGGTTTGTATTTCTACCCAAATGATGTTGTAAAAAAAGCTAAACTTGTTAAGCCATCTAATCGTGGAGAATTAGAAATAACCACACTTAATCAGGATTACCTAAAAGAAGAGAGATTAAAAGTTGAACTAATGGGACGTGGTTATGCCTGGCTGGATACTGGAACTCATGAATCACTTTTAGAAGCATCCAACTTTATTCAAACTATTGAGAATCGTCAAGGGCTTAAAGTTGCTTGTATAGAGGAAATAGCTTATGAGATGGGATATATATCTAAAGAAGACCTTATTAAACTGGCACAACCTTTAAAGAAAAATGGATATGGACAGTACTTACTTAGACGGACAAAAGAAGGAGTACTAAAGAGATGAATTTCATAAGAACTGATATACCCGATGTTGTTATATGTGAACCTGTCATTCATGGAGATAGTCGAGGTTATTTTGTTGAAACATTTAGAATGGATAGACTTCAAGAGTTTTTAGGCTATAAGATAAATTTCTGCCAAGACAATGAGTCAAAAAGTTCAAGAGGTGTCCTAAGAGGTCTCCATTATCAACTTCCCCCTTTTGCTCAAACTAAACTTGTTCGTGTGATTGCGGGTAAAGTTCTCGATATAGCAGTAGATATTAGAAAGGGAAGTCCTACATTTGGTAAACATGTAGCGGTTGCACTAAGCAGTGAGAATAAAAGACAACTTCTTGTGCCTCGCGGATTTGCTCATGCCTTTGTTGTCCTAGAAGATGATACTATATTCGCATATAAAGTTGACAACTATTACTCTTTAGAGTGTGATAGAGGTATAGCTTTTGATGATGAAAAACTAGGTATTAATTGGCAGGTTTTGGATGAAGAACTGAATTTATCAGCTAAGGACAAAGTACAACTTAGATTAAGTGAAACAAATGAGCTGTTTGAATATGGTGAAGACTTCTATGGCTAATATCTTAGTAACAGGAAGTAATGGACAGTTAGGAAGTGAGATAAGAGACTTATCACATAATTACTCAGATAAGTTCTTTTTTACTGGGAAAGAAGAACTAGATATAAATGATGAAGTGAAGATTAAAACTTTCATTGAAGCTAATAATATTGATACTATTATCAATTGTGCAGCTTATACGGCAGTTGATAAAGCAGAAATAGATAAAGAATTAGCGAACAAGATCAACTATCTTGCTCTCAGTAATTTAGCTGAAATCTCTAAAGACAAAAATATAAAACTTATTCATATATCTACAGATTATGTATTTGATGGTAAAAACTATAAACCATATTTAGAATCAGATATAACCAATCCAACTAGTGTATATGGAAGAACTAAACTTGATGGAGAAAAAATACTTCAAGATATAAATCCTAAAAATTCTATAATTATAAGGACTTCATGGGTATACTCTTCATATGGAACTAATTTTGTAAAGACAATGCTAAGACTTGGCGAGCAAAAAGAAGAACTTGGTGTTATATTTGATCAAGTAGGAACACCTACTTATGCGGCAGATTTAGCTAAAACTATTTTAGATATACTTCCTAAAGTAAATAACAAAAAAATTGAAGTTTATAATTATTCCAATGAAGGTGTTTTATCATGGTATGATTTCGCAAAAGAGATTATGAAAATAGCAAAACTTGATTGTAAAATAAATCCTATCCAAACAAAAGAGTATCCTAGACCAGCATTAAGACCACACTATAGTTTATTAAATAAGTCAAAAATAAAAGAAGAGTTTAACATAAGCATTCCATATTGGAAAGATTCTTTAGACAAGTGTTTAATAAAAATACAAGAGAAAAAATAATATCAGTAGAGCTGATTCATACAAATTTTTACTATAATCTCCTCCATTGTCAAGACTACTTAACTAAGTTTTCTTATTCCATCAACCTACGATACTTTTAGTAACAATTTATTATTTAAATTATTAATAGCTTTAAAATAAACCTCATTAGGTGTCTTGTTCCCAATCGCTGAATGTAATCTTCTTGTATTATATTTATTGATATAAGTAAGAGAGCATAAATAAATTCATAGCTAATATCTCATGTAAAATATTTAGATTTAATGTCAATTTGACTTGTCTACACGAGTATCGTTAAATATACTTCAACGAAGAAAATCATTTTTTCATTGGCTATTAAGTTATTTGTGTGCTATTACTTAACTGATGTTACGATAATCTAAACCTTCAAATTTACAAAAGGTGACATATTAAAAATAGATGGCATTAAAAATGCTTAAAATATATATGAAGCAATTAGAAGATATGTACATAAATTTCGCAATTAGTTCATTTAGCAAGATAGAGATGACAAAACTTTCAAAAGTAACAGGTAATAGTCCTGATGTTTTCACAAAGCATCTACTATTAAATGATTCTCTTGATGATGAAAAGACTTTGTGGAAATCAATAAAACCATTTTTAAGAGATTATGAGAATGAAGACAATGCTTGTATTATTATCGATGATATGCTTATACATAAGCCTTGGAGTAAAGTAAATGATGTAGTTTGCTGGCATTATGACCATGTGTCACAAAAGATGCAAAAAGGTATCTTAATGCTAAATTTTCATTATACAGATGCTACAGGTATATCTATCCCTTTGGGATATGAAATTATCACAAAAACTGAAAATAAGTGGAGTGAGGAACATCAGAAGAATATTAAAAAATCTCTCTTTAGTAAAAATGAAATAATGCAAGATAAACTTCAAATTTTACATCACAATAATGAAGTGAAATATAAATATATTTTATTTGATAAATGGTTTTCAAGTATTAAGAATTTACTTTTTATAGAAGAAGAACTAAACAAAAAGTTTGTATGTCCAATAAAAAGTAATAGAAAAATAGCACTCACTTTAGAAGAAAGAAATAAAGAAAAATATGTAATATCTCAAGCATAGATATAAAGGGTGGTAGTAGTCGGTTGATATATCTTGAAGCTTATAAAAAACCTCTAAGACTTATCAAGCAAGTGGTCAAAAACGGCGATGATGGCGAATCTACTTATTTATATCTTGTTACTAATAATATAGACTTATCTTTCAATCAGGTACTTGAAATCTACAAAAGACGGTGGAAAATAGAGGAATATCATAAATCTTTAAAACAAAATTTAAAAATAGAACACTCTCCAACAAAACTTGAAACATCACAAAGAAATCATATACACTTATCTGTTCGTGGTTTTATAAAACTTGAGAAACTTCGATTAAACTATAAAATGAACCACTTTGCCATTAAGGAAAAAATATATATTGAGGCTCTCAAAGTCGCCTACCAAAAAGTTGAAGAATTACAAGTTGCTTAGATTTGTAGCACTTCTTAAACTTTATGAATTTAGATTATCGTAACATCAGTACATAAATTTCGCAATCAGTTCATTTAGCAAGATAGAGATGACAAAACTTTCAAAAGTAACAGGTAATAGTCATGATGTTTTCACAAAGCATCTACTATTAAATGATTCTCTTGATGATGAAAAGACTTTGTGGAAATCAATAAAACCATTTTTAAGAGATTATGAGAATGAAGACAATGCTTGTATTATTATTGATGATATGCTTATGCATAAGCCTTGGAGTAAAGTAAATGATGTAGTTTGCTGGCATTATGACCATGTCTCACAAAAGATGCAAAAAGGTATCTTAATGCTAAATTTTCATTATACAGATGCTACAGGTATATCTATCCCTTTGGGATATGAAATTATCACAAAAACTGAAAATAAGTGGAGTGAGGAACATCAGAAGAATATTAAAAAATCTCTCTTTAGTAAAAATGAAATAATGCAAGATAAACTTCAAATTTTACATCACAATAATGAAGTGAAATATAAATATAAATATATTTTATTTGATAAATGGTTTTCAAGTATTAAGAATCTACTTTTTATAGAAGAAGAACTAAACAAGAAGTTTGTATGTCCAATAAAAAGTAGCCTATTCCAATACTAAACAATCCTTAATAAACCCATATTCCAATCTTACCATAGAGAAGAGCATCAAAGCCTCAGCTAAATTTTGAGTTGTATCAACAATTTTTCTACCTATATTTTGAACTTTATTAAGATGAAGAATATTGATTACAATACTTCTTAAAATTGAAAAACTAAATGCACCTTTATTAATTTTGCATCTATCTTCATTAAGTGCTGTATCTTTATAAAAGTGCATTGTCTCAACACTCCACTCTTGGAGTATCTTTTGCAAAAATGATTCTGCACTATCTGTATCATTTGAGATATAGTAATGTGTCTTTGTCTCTTTGCAATTAACAATTTTATCAACTCTGATTACTGAATGAATAAAAACACCATCCCATGGATATATACAGTTTTGATACACATATATATTTCTTTGTATGAAATCATTTGATTGTTTAATTTCCATTTGAAAACTTGAATCGATAGAAGAAGCTTCCTCTATCTCTTTAGCTAGCGACAGTAAAGTTTTTTGATTCTTTTTTACTTTTGCTATAAACTTTGAACCGCTACCAGATGCCTTTTTAAGAGTTTTTTTGTGTGTTTAAAGCATCAAAGCCATAACTAAATGTCTCATCAAGCTCACCTATTAGTTCTTGAAATGCTGGTATCTCATTAGACTTTTTGTCTATCTCTTTATGGGCAATAATTAATTTTGTTTCTGCTAAAACTGCAGATAAAACAGATACTGCATTATCTTTAGCATTTGCACTTCCTCTTAGAACTTTACCATCTACGGCTGCTACTGCATGTGCTGGTATATCTATAAAAATTCGTATCCATCTGCGGAAGGCTTTTTCTAATTCAATCTTATCAACTATTTCAAAAAAGTCATACACTCTTGATTTTCCTGGGGCTTTAAAAAATTCTACACCTAATAGTTTTTTTATCTCTTTTCGTTTACCGTTATTCTTCATCCATTGATGTATTTCAATTGGATTCTTTGCACCCATCAGAATTGCAATTACCGATAAATACATCATCATAGGTAAACTATATTGTCTCGCTTGTTCTCTTCCTTGCTCTGATATTTCCTCTTTAAAAATTTCTAATAATTTATTGCTCATTTCTGCCCCTTTTAGAGCTATAAGCAAATATTGTTCTTAGTATCGGAATGGGCTATAGATTATTGGTAAAACTGCCATCAAGGTTTTATCTCCTACACCAACCAAATCATTTTTTATTAATTCATATTCAGGCATAGAAATTTTGAGAGTTTCTAGGAAATCTTTTTGTGCTACATTTTTTGTCTTAGTTAAGGCTAGTTTCAAATTTTTGATTTGGTTTTGTAAAGCTTGGCTTGTGAAATCATTGCTTAAGATACTATCGTTAAGACCTTTTAGCCTTGTTTCTGTTGTTGTGATTAGGTTAATATAAGCGTTATAAGACTGAAAAAGCGTTTTTCTTGATGAGTGAGTACTATTAAAGTTTCGATCTCGTAATGTCATTATATAATCTGAGATGTAGTAACTATCAAGCTTATCTGTTTTACTTTCTTTATGTTTGTATTTTATGAAATGATGTAATTTATTTGGATTGATTAATATATATTTTATTTCATGAAGGTCTAAGTATTTTTGTAATGCTATCGTGTAGGTGCTTGTTGCTTCAAGACCTATCCTTATATTTTTTAAGTGATTAATACTATTAGCTAAAAGAAAAAAGTTTAGAAAACCATCCAAATTATTGGAGTAGGAGCTATATACATGACCTGAGGAATTACCATTATTTATACAAATATCAATTTTATCTTTTGCAATATCAACGCCAATATATGTTATGTCATTTATATTAGTCATAATTTTATCCTTTTATGTTTTCTAACTATTCTCTTATTCAGGCATATAGCCTATTATTCTTTTCAGTATTAAAACATGAGCCTTTTCTTTATTACAGCCTCTAAGGACTAAGATACATTTCAGGCATAAGAATATTTTAAGCAAATATTTACGAAAAGTTTAGAAATATTGCATTTTGTCATAAAATCTTACAATTTCCAAGTGCTTCGCATCCCTAAATGCTTAGTGTTATAATAAGAGATACATTTAATGAAATGCTTTTAGTATTTATAGCCTATGAAAAAGAGAGAACTAAAAACCATGGAGTTGGTGGTAGAAAAAGTTTAGATTCAAAAGAAAAAGTACTATTAATGTTAAGTTATTACAGAGAATATAGAACCTTAGAACATATTGGCTTTGATTATGGAGTAAGTGAATCTACAGCTTCTCGAATAGTAAGAGATGTTGAAGATGTTTTAATAAAATCTGGAAAGTTTTCATTACCAAGTAAACGTGCTTTATATGGAGATGATATGGACTTAGAGTTTATCGTCATTGATGCTACAGAGTCCCCCATACAACGACCAAAAAAAAGCAAAGAGATTACTACTCAGGGAAGAAAAGAAACCATACACTAAAAGGGCAAATCGTTATTGACAAGGATGAACGTATTATTTGTGCTCATACATGCAAAGGTACTACTCATGATTTTAAACTCTTTAAACAGAGTGATCTACCTGTGAAACCTCAAACTTGTATCTATGTAGATTTAGGCTATCTTGGTATTAAAAAGCAACATAATAACACTCAAATACCATATAAGAAATCAAAGCTACATCCATTAACTGATACACAAAAAAATCAAAATAAAAGAGAAGCTTCAGCTCGCATATGTGTTGAACATATCAATAGACTTCTTGCAAAACTCCTATATGCCTTAGCACTTTATAGAGAGTTTTAATCAAAGTAAATGTTCTCAAGCGTCGCCAAAGCTACGGTTGGGGGTTCTTTGACGCTGAGTAAGGCTCTCTATAAAGTGTCCTATGGAAGGGACAGTACGTACTAACCTTGCATAAAAAAATATTTTACCCTTAGCTTAGGCTAGGAATAAAAATTTGTTTTACACAATTTTAGTCCTTCTTAGCTCTCTGAGGTATAGAGGAGTTTTGCAAGAAGTCTAATGCTAAATTAAAGACTTTTCAAATCCTTAAACAGAAATATCGTAACCGTAGAAAAAGGTTCAATCTTCGCTTCAATCTGATATGTGGATTAGTTAATTTTGACCGTGGATTTGAGGTTGCTGGAAAATGAGTTTTGCAAGAAGTCTACTCTATCGCTCAACTCTTGAAATTTAGTTTTTAGTAGATTATGGTGAAGAAACATAAATCTCATAATTAATTCATGCAAAACTCGCTTGAGTTTTGCTATAATAAGTTAAACACTCTTTAAAAGGATAAATTATGCAACTTCAACCAAACTATATAGTTGATAATCATAACCATAAAATAGCAGTTCAATTAGACATAGAAACTTATGAGAAAATTACAGATGTTTTAGAGAACTATGCACTTTTTAAATTTATGGATGAAAATAAAGATGATGAAAAATTATCCTTAAAAGATGCAAAAGCATTATATGCTTCACTAAAAAAAGACTCTTAAAAAGCATGGAAGTTGAATATAGAAAAAAGTTTTTAAAAGAGCTCTCAAAGCTACCAGCAGAATATGCAAAAACAATTGAAGAGTTTATTTTTGATGATTTACCAAATTATTCAAGTTTAGGTGATATTGAAAAAGTTGAAAAAATGACTGGTTACAAAAATTATTTCAAAATAAGATTCGGTAATTATAGAGTTGGAATCAAAAAAGAGAATGATTGTATAATTATCGAAACAGTAAAACATAGAAGAGAAATTTACAAGTACTTTCCATAAGTTAAAAACATTAAACTAAGTTCAGATACAACAAAACAGAGAGACTGTGAAATAACTACAAAATTACGCAGATCTCATAAAGTAAAAAGATTCTAACATATAGAGCTTAAGTTCATCAAGCCTAAACCCCTAAAAGAGTATAATACATCTAATGAAAAGCCTAAATTAATAGCTTTAAAGAGGTGTTGATGAGCGAAAAGTATAAAGGACTTCTCCTAAAAGCTCATAGTAATACCTCACTTTAGATACCTGTTTATAGGCTTTAGAAAGATTATATTTTAGTAATATTGAAATTACTCTTATATTTTAAATTAAAGTAACTGCGTAGGGACATATATCCAAATATTGAAAAAGGTTTTAGGAGAAGTCTAAAGAAGGAATAAACCGTAATCAATAACAGTTTTTTCCTCCAAGTCTTGATGAATATGTAGATGTGAACAATCAAGTAAGAGCTATAGATTTATATGTAGAACAGCTTGACCTTAAAGAGTTAGGCTTTGATGACACTTCGACAAGCTTTGAAGGACAGAAGTCCTATTCTCCAAAGTTACTTCTCAAGATATATATCTATGGCTACTTAAACAAGATAAGAAGCTCACGAGCTTTAGAAAAAGAAAATGCTAGAAACATAGAATTGATGTGGCTAACAGCAGGATTAAAACCTACGTACAAGACTATTTCTGATTTTAGAAAGAACAACCCTAAAGCATTAAAAGCAGTGTTCAAAGACTTTGTATTATTACTTAAAGGTCTTGCACTAATAGGAGATGAACTTGTAGCCTTAGATGGAGCCTTCTTAAGAGCTAACGCATCAAAGAATACTTTGATGATGAAGAAACGCATACAACTAAACTAGCAAAACAACTTCCTCGTACTTTAGAGATATTCTTAAAAAAGAAAGCAAGATTTACAACAGAGTTAAATTTTCTAAAGAAAATAAACCGCACTCAATATAATAGAACTGACCCAGATGCAAGTGTTATGGTCAAATCAGCACATAACTTAATGGCTTATAACTCTCAAATATGTGTAGATGATAAGTTCAAGTTTATTGTTGCTACTTGTCAAGTTTCACCACGTTGTACCATTTCAAAAGCAATATCTTGAAACTCACTTGGTAAAATCTTAAATATTTCAGGCTTCGTTTGAAACCAACTTTGAACTGCATCAAAAGGAGTTCTGACTTTGAGTTCTTTTCTTAAAGAACCATGTCTTCTATTGAAGTTATAGAATATCAAGAACTTATTTAAATCTTTCTTAACATCATCAATATTATCATAATCCTCTGCTTTGTAGCCCATTCCGATACTAAGAACAATATTTGCTTATAGCTCTAAAAGGGGCAGAAATGAGCAATAAATTATTAGAAATTTTTAAAGAGGAAATATCAGAGCAAGGAAGAGAACAAGCGAGACAATATAGTTTACCTATGATGATGTATTTATCGGTAATTGCAATTCTGATGGGTGCAAAGAATCCAATTGAAATACATCAATGGATGAAGAATAACGGTAAACGAAAAGAGATAAAAAAACTATTAGGTGTAGAATTTTTTAAAGCCCCAGGAAAATCAAGAGTGTATGACTTTTTTGAAATAGTTGATAAGATTGAATTAGAAAAAGCCTTCCGCAGATGGATACGAATTTTTATAGATATACCAGCACATGCAGTAGCAGCCGTAGATGGTAAAGTTCTAAGAGGAAGTGCAAATGCTAAAGATAATGCAGTATCTGTTTTATCTGCAGTTTTAGCAGAAACAAAATTAATTATTGCCCATAAAGAGATAGACAAAAAGTCTAATGAGATACCAGCATTTCAAGAACTAATAGGTGAGCTTGATGAGACATTTAGTTATGGCTTTGATGCTTTAAACACACAAAAAAACTCTTAAAAAGGCATCTGGTAGCGGTTCAAAGTTTATAGCAAAAGTAAAAAAGAATCAAAAAACTTTACTGTCGCTAGCTAAAGAGATAGAGGAAGCTTCTTCTATCGATTCAAGTTTTCAAATGGAAATTAAACAATCAAATGATTTCATACAAAGAAATATATATGTGTATCAAAACTGTATATATCCATGGGATGGTGTTTTTATTCATTCAGTAATCAGAGTTGATAAAATTGTTAATTGCAAAGAGACAAAGACACATTACTATATCTCAAATGATACAGATAGTGCAGAATCATTTTTGCAAAAGATACTCCAAGAGTGGAGTGTTGAGACAATGCACTTTTATAAAGATACAGCACTTAATGAAGATAGATGCAAAATTAATAAAGGTGCATTTAGTTTTTCAATTTTAAGAAGTATTGTAATCAATATTCTTCATCTTAACTGATGTTACGATAATCTAAATTCATAAAGTTTAAGAAGTGCTACAAATCTAAGCAACTTGTAATTCTTCAACTTTTTGGTAGGCGACTTTGAGAGCCTCAATATATATTTTTTCCTTAATGGCAAAGTGGTTCATTTTATAGTTTAATCGAAGTTTCTCAAGTTTTATAAAACCACGAACAGATAAATGTATATGATTTCTTTGTGATGTTTCAAGTTTTGTTGGAGAGTGTTCTATTTTTAAATTTTGTTTTAAAGATTTATGATATTCCTCTATTTTCCACCGTCTTTTGTAGATTTCAAGTACCTGATTGAAAGATAAGTCTATATCATTAGTAACAAGATATAAATAAGTAGATTCGCCATCATCGCCGTTTTTGACCACTTGCTTGATAAGTCTTAGAGGTTTTTTATAAGCTTCAAGATATATCAACCGACTACTACCACCCTTTATATCTATGCTTGAGATATTAACATATTTTCCTTTATTTCTTTCTTCTAAAGTGAGTGCTATTTTTCTATTACTTTTTATTGGACATACAAACTTCTTATTTAGTTCTTCTTCTATAAAAAGTAAATTCTTAATACTTGAAAACCATGTATCAAATAAAATATATTTATATTTCACTTCATTATTGTGATGTAAAATTTGAAGTTTATCTTGCATTATTTCATTTTTACTAAAGAGAGATTTTTTAATATTCTTCTGATGTTCCTCACTCCACTTATTTTCAGTTTTTGTGATAATTTCATATCCCAAAGGGATAGATATACCTGTAGCATCTGTATAATAGACTTCTTGCAAAACTCTAAAAGTAGGAACTAAAAATGCTATCAGATTGATATGAATAAATATGAAAAATTACAGAAGAAAGAACCAAAGAATTTTAAGCGTCTTATTGGTGTAAATAAAGATACATTTAATGAAATGCTTTTAGTATTTATAGCCTATGAAAAAGAGAGAACTAAAAACCATGGAGTTGGTGGTAGAAAAAGTTTAGATTCAAAAGAAAAAGTACTATTAATGTTAAGTTATTACAGAGAATATAGAACCTTAGAACATATTGGCTTTGATTATGGAGTAAGTGAATCTACAGCTTCTCGAATAGTAAGAGATGTTGAAGATGTTTTAATAAAATCTGGAAAGTTTTCATTACCAAGTAAACGTGCTTTATATGGAGATGATATGGACTTAGAGTTTATCGTCATTGATGCTACAGAGTCCCCCATACAACGACCAAAAAAAAGCAAAGAGATTACTACTCAGGGAAGAAAAGAAACCATACACTAAAAGGGCAAATCGTTATTGACAAGGATGAACGTATTATTTGTGCTCATACATGCAAAGGTACTACTCATGATTTTAAACTCTTTAAACAGAGTGATTTACCTGTGAAACCTCAAACTTGTATCTATGTAGATTTAGGCTATCTTGGTATTAAAAAGCAACATAATAACACTCAAATACCATATAAGAAATCAAAGCTACATCCATTAACTGATACACAAAAAAATCAAAATAAAAGAGAAGCTTCAGCTCGCATATGTGTTGAACATATCAATGCTAAATTAAAGACTTTTCAAATCCTTAAACAGAAATATCGTAACCGTAGAAAAAGGTTCAATCTTCGCTTCAATCTGATATGTGGATTAGTTAATTTTGACCGTGGATTTGAGGTTGCTGGAAAATGAGTTTTGCAAGAAGTCTAATGAAAATTTAGCATTAAGATACCTTTTTGCATCTTTTGTGACACATGGTCATAATGCCAGCAAACTACATCATTTACTTTACTCCAAGGCTTATGCATAAGCATATCATCGATAATAATACAAGCATTGTCTTCATTCTCATAATCTCTTAAAAATGGTTTTATTGATTTCCACAAAGTCTTTTCATCATCAAGAGAATCATTTAATAGTAGATGCTTTGTGAAAACATCATGACTATTACCTGTTACTTTTGAAAGTTTTGTCATCTCTATCTTGCTAAATGAACTGATTGCGAAATTTATGTATATATTATACTACCCCAATAAGTCAAGACAACATTTCCAAATTCCTTATTCACCTCTAACCTGTAACTTTATGAAACAGCTACTACATTTTCAGTATAGTTCTCATCATTTATTTGTAAACTCTCCAAGTAAACATTTATTGGTTTTTTATAGTTCAGTGTTTCATGAAATCTTTTATAATTGTAGAAGTCCATATAATCCGATACATCCTCTTTTAGTTCCTTAATTGTGTTGTACTGATTTAGATAAATTCTTTCAACTTTAGCACTTCTCCAGAACCTCTCAATACAAATATTATCAGTAGCTCTACCTTTACCATCCATTGAGATAGTAATGCCATTATCTTTAAGTGTTTGGGTGTGAATATAGCTAGTATATTGACTCCCTTGATCAGTATTAAATATCTCTGGTTTTTCATATTTAAGAAGTGCTTCATTGAGTACTCCCATAACAAGGTCAGTGTCCATTGTATTGGATATTTTCCATGAAAGAACAGCTTTAGAGTACCAATCAATGATAGCTGCAAGATAAACCATGCCACCATTGATTTTAATATAGGTAATATCTGTACTCCATACTTGATTAGCTCTTGTAATATTTATCCCTCTAAGCTTATAGGAGAACTTAGGATGTTGTATATTAGCTAGAGTTAAGGAAATAGGCTCTCTTACAGCTAGTATAGCCTTTAATCCTAACTCTTTGCGATAACTCTGCACTGTGTTTAAACTTACACTGAAACCATTCTCTAGTAACTGGTAATGCACCTTCTTAGCTCCATATATTGGTATCTCTTCAAAGATAGATTTTATCTCCTCCTTGATGGTTTCTTTATGTTCGCTGACTACAGGTATATAGTAAAGCGAACTTCTACTAATATCTAGTATTGCACACTGTTGTACTACGGATAATCTCTTTAACTCGAAATTTATCATAGCCTTTTTACTAGATAAGTCCGAGCTTCTCAGCTTTCCCCGCATCCAGTTATTCTCCACTGTTAATTGTCCTACTGTTTTTGCGTATTCATCTATTTTTTCTTGAAGTTTTTTAGTTTCATCTTTATACTCTTTTACAACTTTGGAAGGTTCCATTGCCATCTCTGCATTCTCTAAAAATAGCTTCTTCCAGTTTTTGAGATTATTGGGTGTAATACCATTATCTTTCGCTATTTCGATAAGAGTTCTTTCCTCTTTAAGAAGCTCTAAAACCAATTTTGTTTTTAGCTCTGTTGAATAAGTTGTCCGTTTTCTGCTCATCTTTCTACCCTCACTTTATTATTCTTATTTTATCGTATATGAAATAAAAACTTTTGAAATGTTGTTTGGTTTTCTTGGGGTAGTATATATCTTCTAATTGCTTCATATATATTTTAAGCATTTTTAATGCCATCTATTTTTATTATGTCACCTTTTGTAAATTTGAAGGTTTAGATTATCGTAACATCAGATCTTAATAAAGTTCAAAATATAGGTAGAAAAATTGTTGATACAACTCAAAATTTAGCTGAGGCTTTGATGCTCTTCTCTATGGTAAGATTGGAATATGGGTTTATTAAGGATTGTTTAGTATTGGAATAGGCTATCTGCTTTGATTGTAGCATTCTTTATTGTTCCATTAACCCTTTCAACCATTCCATTAGTTTGAGGTGTATATGGAGCTGTTAGCCTGTGTTCTATCTCATCTTTAGTACATTCAATATCAAACTTATGATTGCCACTAACTTTGCCTTTACCTCTTGCCCATTTGTCGGTAAACTCCAGTCCATTGTCTGTGAGAATATGAGTTATGTAAAAAGGAAAAAACTCTTTACACTCTTTGAGAAATTCAACTGCATTAGCAGCTGTCTTATTTTCATATACTTTATAATACAATAGCCTTGTAGCTCTATCTATAGCTACAAAGAGATAATATTTTTGTTTGTCAAATTTTGGTAAATAGGTTACATCAATGTGCAAATAGCCAGGCTCATACTCTTTAAACTTTTTAGCTTTTGCCTTTTGTTCAACAGGAACTCTATTTATATCAAAGGCTCTCAAAGTTCTATAGACATTACTTCTGTTTGCATTTGGAATGACATCAACCATGGTATCTGTTAAGCCATCTAACTCCATCCAAGTAAGGGTTCTTACGACCCGTATAAGCTCCTTTTCTAAAGGTGTTAAAGCATATTTTATATTATTTGGTCTTGAACTCTTATCATTTGAAAAATCTCTTTTTCTGTGTTTAGCAATAGTTTTCACATTTACATTATAGTTATCTGATAATTCAACATTTGTTAAATCAGATTGTTGTATTCTTTGTCTTACATGCTGGTTTGTTCTAGCATTGGAGTGATAGACTTGTGACATTATTTTAATCCTTTTGTGGTAAAAAGATTTTACTATGATGTTATTGAGCTATCGCTTATTGGACTTCTCCTAAAAGCTCATAGTAATACCTCACTTTAAATACCTGTTTATAGGCTTTAGCAAGATTATATTTTAGTAATATTGAAATTACTCTTATATTTTAAATTAAAGTAACTGCGTAGGGACATATATCCAAATATTGAAAAAGGTTTTAGGAGAAGTCTATTATTAAATTGGGCAACCATAACGTGGTGAAACTAGACAATTAGTAACAAGATATAAATAAGTAGATTCGCCATCATCGCCGTTTTTGACCACTTGCTTGATAAGTCTTAGAGGTTTTTTATAAGCTTCAAGATATATCAACCGACTACTACCACCCTTTATATCTATGCTTGAGATATTAACATATTTTCCTTTATTTCTTTCTTCTAAAGTGAGTGCTATTTTTCTATTACTTTTTATTGGACATACAAACTTCTTGTTTAGTTCTTCTTCTATAAAAAGTAGATTCTTAATACTTGAAAACCATTTATCAAATAAAATATATTTATATTTCACTTCATTATTGTGATGTAAAATTTGAAGTTTATCTTGCATTATTTCATTTTTACTAAAGAGAGATTTTTTAATATTCTTCTGATGTTCCTCACTCCACTTATTTTCAGTTTTTGTGATAATTTCATATCCCAAAGGGATAGATATACCTGTAGCATCTGTATAATGAAAATTTAGTATTAAGATACCTTTTTGCATCTTTTGTGACACATGGTCATAATGCCAGCAAACTACATCATTTACTTTACTCCAAGGCTTATGCATAAGCATATCATCGATAATAATACAAGCATTGTCTTCATTCTCATAATCTCTTAAAAATGGTTTTATTGATTTCCACAAAGTCTTTTCATCATCAAGAGAATCATTTAATAGTAAATGCTTTGTGAAAACATCATGACTATTACCTGTTACTTTTGTCATCTCTATCTTGCTAAATCCTATAAACAGGTATCTAAAGTGATGTATTACTATTAGCTTGTAGGAGAAGTCCATAGTATCAATTTCAAAATTAAGAGCAGTAAATCTTAAAAAGTTAGCAACTGTATTAAATGCAAGAGAATCCAAAACAGCAAACTATAGAAGGATAGGAAGATTTTTCAATAGACTTCTCCTAAAACACCCAAACATCAAACCTCTTCAACGGTAGTGCTCATAGGTGTTGCATCAAGGTTAATAATAGCACAAATAAGGTTCATCCTCAAACCGAACCTTTTTCGTCTATTTCTATATGGGTATTTAGTAATTTTAAATACCTTAATTTTTGCATTTATTTGTTCAATGATAATTCACAGTTCTCTTTTTTGTCATCTTTTGTTAATGGATTTAGTTTGCTTCTTTTATTTGGTATTTGAGAATTAGGAGAAATTTTAGAGATACCAATATAGCCTAAATCAGCAAGAACTTTACTCAATATTATTTTTTTAGTTGCCTTACTGTTTTTAAAGACTTTAAAGTCATCTGTTCTTCCTTTATCAATAGTTACAGCTAATATTTTACCTGTAGATGTTGTAATTATTTGTGTTTTTAAGGTGTGCTTTTTCTTTTTACCTGAGTAGTATCTTTTTTGCTTTTTTTTGGTCTCTCACATTGGCTCTCTGTTACATCTACTACGACTATTTCAAGATTATTAGTATCTTCTATAGGTATCGCATGTTTTAGAGTTTTAAGATGAAATTGTGGCTCTTGTATTAAAATCTTTTCTATCTTTGTAACAATATAATGTGCTGTTGATTCACTCACTCCATAATCAACTCCTATATGTTTAAAAGTTCTATACTCTCTATCTAGCATCATGAGTGTCTCATCATTTGCAGATAAAGATTTGTTTGTTCCACCTTTAACTTTCTTCTTTTTATAGTGTCTTCTAACTACTTTTACCATATCTTTAAAGGTGTCTCTTTTAACACCTACTACTCGTCTAAAATCTTTATCTGTTAATTTATTAACTTTGAAATATTTGATTGTTTTTCCCATATCTTATTATAAGCAATTTTCGCTCCTATTTTCTTTAGGTTTTAGGAGAAGTCTATTAAAAAAAATATATGATTGTGAAGAAATGCATTTTGGAATAATAATAGACCTATATGCAGAAAATGCATTAGATGAGTACAGTCTGACAAACCCAATAGATAGAGATTATCAAAAATCAAGATTACTGAATAATAAACCTATATGGAAAGCTACATACAATTATATGACAAAACGAGCTATTTAGGAGATTTTGATAAATAATGAATAAGATAGATATTTATTTATGGGTGATACACACAACAAAACATAGTAAAAAAATATGTTACCTCTGCCGAAAAAAAGTATCTAAACTTGAAAAAATCAGATACCATTGTAGAACTTAAAAGACTACACAAACGGGTAACATATTTTTATATTCGACCGTTATCTCCTCATAAGTAATTTACAAAAAATCCAAAACTTGCAAAAAACTACAAATAATTGTAAAATACATAGTATATACGTATCTTGGAGAATAAATGTTTAAAAATAAAAGCCTAATGTATAGTTATGAAAAGAATACCCTCTTAAAAAAAGAGAGAGGCGTTGGCTTTGAAGATGTAATTTTATCACTTGAAAATGGAGACTTACTTGATGATCTTTCTCATCCAAACAAAGAGAAATATCCTAATCAAGATATTTTCATTATTTTCATAAGAATTAAGGACTATGTGTATTTAGTACCTTACGTTGAAACAGAAGATAAAATATTTTTAAAAACAATTATTCCATCAAGAAAAATGAATAAAAAATATTCAAAAGGGGTTAACAATGGCTAATTTAGATGAATTTGAATATGACATACTAAAAAGCGTAGAAAGTGGAGAATGGGAGAGTAAAGGTAATATTACTGAGCGTACTTTAGAGTTACAATCAATTATTAAACATCAAAAGAAAAAAGCAATTTCTATAAGAATCTCAGAGAATGATTTGTATGAACTTAAGAGAAAATCATTAGAAAGTTCTATTCCCTATCAAAATTTAATACAAATGCTTATACACCAGTTCACGACTGATAAAATTAGATTAAGTGTCTAAGAGATAACAAAAACGAGAGACTGTGAAAAAACACAGTCTTATACTCTTAATGATTTCTAAAAATACTAGATTATCAAGTATATTTCTTTGGAAATTGTAGCATAAAAATATATTGCAAAAAATTGAATATATAAAGTCTAAAACTGGCGATATGAAGAGCTATTTCTTCTCTTATTTTACTTATATCTCCATTAGACTTCTCCTAAAACCTTTTTCAATATTTGGATATATGTCCCTACGCAGTTACTTTAATTTAAAATATAAGAGTAATTTCAATATTACTAAAATATAATCTTGCTAAAGACTATAAACAGGTATCTAAAGGGAGGTATTACTATGAGCTTTTAGGAGAAGTCCATTATCTAGTGCTATCATCAGTTTTTTAAACAGAGCTATCCCAATGAGGTTAAGCAGACGTTTGAAATTATAGGTAAACATGATAAGTGCATTTTCACCTTGAACCTTCTTTTTACTTCTAAGGAGGAAGTGATCCCAGCCAAGGTTTCTTTTTATTGTTCCAAATGGATGTTCTACGATAGAGCCTCTTTTTTTGTAAAGTGCTTTAGCTTCTGGAGTTTTCATATTTTTATTATACTTATCTAATAGTTCTTGATGTTCCCATCTTTGGGTTTGTTTTTGTTTGGTCTTTTCACCTAAACATTTATCTCTAATAGAGCAAGTATTACAATCGCTTTGTGAACTTCTGTACATATGCATAATTCTTGCATAGGATTTATTTATTGACTTCGTTCTTGAAATAAGTTTATCATTTGGACAGATATAAGCATCTTGGTCTTTATCGTAAACAAATTTATCTTTAGTAAACTTACCCTTGTTAATAAGTTCTTGACCTGTTCTAATAGCAGGAACAAGCGTCTTAATCCCATCATCTATACATTTCTTTATTTCTACTGCTGAGTAATATCCTTTATCAGCAAGAATTAGCAAGTCAGGGTTAGTGATCACTTCTTTAGTCTGCATTGCCATGTGATGGAGTTCTTGTTTATCAGTGCCAGAGGATGTTACATCAGTAGCTGTCTAGTTTCACCACGTTATGGTTGCCCAATTCAATAATAAGCGATAGCTTAATAACATCATAGTAAAATCTTTTTACCACAAAAGGATTAAAATAATGTCACAAGTCTATCACTCCAATGCTAGAACAAACCAGCATGTAAGACAAAGAATACAACAATCTGATTTAACAAATGTTGAATTATCAGATAACTATAATGTAAATGTGAAAACTATTGCTAAACACAGAAAAAGAGATTTTTCAAATGATAAGAGTTCAAGACCAAATAATATAAAATATGCTTTAACACCTTTAGAAAAGGAGCTTATACGGGTCGTAAGAACCCTTACTTGGATGGAGTTAGATGGCTTAACAGATACCATGGTTGATGTCATTCCAAATGCAAACAGAAGTAATGTCTATAGAACTTTGAGAGCCTTTGATATAAATAGAGTTCCTGTTGAACAAAAGGCAAAAGCTAAAAAGTTTAAAGAGTATGAGCCTGGCTATTTGCACATTGATGTAACCTATTTACCAAAATTTGACAAACAAAAATATTATCTCTTTGTAGCTATAGATAGAGCTACAAGGCTATTGTATTATAAAGTATATGAAAATAAGACAGCTGCTAATGCAGTTGAATTTCTCAAAGAGTGTAAAGAGTTTTTTCCTTTTTACATAACTCATATTCTCACAGACAATGGACTGGAGTTTACCGACAAATGGGCAAGAGGTAAAGGCAAAGTTAGTGGCAATCATAAGTTTAATAGACTTCTTGCAAAACTCTAAAAGTAGGAACTAAAAATGCTATCAGATTGATATGAATAAATATGAAAAATTACAGAAGAAAGAACCAAAGAATTTTAAGCGTCTTATTGGTGTAAATAAAAATACATTTAATGAAATGCTTTTAGTATTTATAGCCTATGAAAAAGAGAGAACTAAAAACCATGGAGTTGGTGGTAGAAAAAGTTTAGATTCAAAAGAAAAAGTACTATTAATGTTAAGTTATTACAGAGAATATAGAACCTTAGAACATATTGGCTTTGATTATGGAGTAAGTGAATCTACAGCTTCTCGAATAGTAAGAGATGTTGAAGATGTTTTAATAAAATCTGGAAAGTTTTCATTACCAAGTAAACGTGCTTTATATGGAGATGATATGGACTTAGAGTTTATCGTCATTGATGCTACAGAGTCCCCCATACAACGACCAAAAAAAAGCAAAGAGATTACTACTCAGGGAAGAAAAGAAACCATACACTAAAAGGGCAAATCGTTATTGACAAGGATGAACGTATTATTTGTGCTCATACATGCAAAGGTACTACTCATGATTTTAAACTCTTTAAACAGAGTGATCTACCTGTGAAACCTCAAACTTGTATCTATGTAGATTTAGGCTATCTTGGTATTAAAAAGCAACATAATAACACTCAAATACCATATAAGAAATCAAAGCTACATCCATTAACTGATACACAAAAAAATCAAAATAAAAGAGAAGCTTCAGCTCGCATATGTGTTGAACATATCAATGCTAAATTAAAGACTTTTCAAATCCTTAAACAGAAATATCGTAACCGTAGAAAAAGGTTCAATCTTCGCTTCAATCTGATATGTGGATTAGTTAATTTTGACCGTGGATTTGAGGTTGCTGGAAAATGAGTTTTGCAAGAAGTCTAATGCTAAAGCCCATAACTCCAAGACATACAAGAATGCACAACTTGATACACTACAAGGTATTGATACTAAAGATATAAAGACTTCTCAAATTATTATAAAGAATGAAGAAGATAGCTATAATCATCAAGATAAAATAGATAGTGAAGTAAGGATAGGCTTTCACGCATCAAAGAAACAATATACACAAGGCTATAAAGTACATATAGCAGTAGATGAGCAGAGTGGTATTATTATCTCCCAACAAACCACCTTCGCAAATACTCACGATATAGACACAGTAAAAACATTTGTAAAAGATATAGATGGAATGAAAGCTCTTTATGCTGATAAAGCATATAACTCAAAAGATATAGATACTTTTTTAGAAAGTGAAAATATAGAAAATATGGTATGTCTCAAAGAGAAACAAACTCTAAGGCAAGAACAGATTAAGCAGCAAAGAAAAGATGAAAAACCTAAACATAAGATTAGAGCTAAAGTTGAACATAGGTTTGCAGATATAAAAACTCAGATGAAAGGCTCAACTACAAAATTTATAGGACTCGTTAGAAATAATATGAATTTTACCCTTACCTGTATAGCTACTAATCTTAGATTATTAGGACAAAGACAAATAAGACAAAGATTAGAAGTAATTAGATGAATAATATAGAGCTAAAGAGCTTTAATAGACTAAAAAAGCTCCTAAAAATGACTGAATCTAATTTTATTGAAGATGGATTTTTTTAAATATTTGAAAAAATAGGATATATGAGTACTTTTTAATTATGCAGTCGGCTCTTTAATTTAAAATATAAGAGTAATTTCAATATTACTAAAATTTAATCTTGCTAAATCCTATAAACAGGTATCTAAAGTGAGGTATTACTATGAGCTTTTAGGAGAAGTCCAATAAACTAGATTTAAACTCAAAATCAATGAATACTTTAAAAAAATCTATTTTAGAAGACATTGAACAATTAGATTTGATTACTAAATTAAGAGCTTTTTCTGTAACAACTAATTCAATATCACAAGATGACAAAAAAGATGGTTATTCACTACTTATTTTGGATACAAAAGAAATGGTTGTTAGAATTCAACATTTTAAAAAAAATGAAATGGAAATGGCAATACACGTATATTTAAAATTAGAAAGAGAATCTGGAAATATAAATAGTGATAATATTGTATTAGTTTCAACACAGTCTATTCATAACTTGAAAAAAACTTATCCAAATTATTTTGCAAATTCAAAAGTATTTATTAGACTTCTCCTAAAACACCCAAACATCAAACCTCTTCAACGGTACTGCTCATAGGTGTTGCATCAAGGTTAATAATAGCACAAATAAGGTTCATTCTCAAACCGAACCTTTTTCGTCTATTTCTATATGGGTATTTAGTAATTTTAAATACCTTGATTTTTGCATTTATTTGTTCAATGATAATTCTTTTTGATGATAATTCACAGTTCTCTTTTTTGTCATCTTTTGTTAATGGATTTAATTTGCTTCTTTTATTTGGTATTTGAGAATTAGGACAAATTTTAGAGATACCAACGTAGCCTAAATCAGCAAGAACTTTACTCAATATTATTTTTTTAGTTGCCTTACTGTTTTTAAAGACTTTAAAGTCATGTGTTCTTCCTTTATCAATAGTTACAGCTAATATTTTACCTGAGTAGTATCTTTTTTGCTTTTTTTTGGTCTCTCACATTGGCTCTCTGTTACATCTACTACGACTATTTCAAGATTATTAGTATCTTCTATAGGTATCGCATGTTTTAGAGTTTTAAGATGAAATTGTGGTTCTTGTATTAAAATCTTTTCTATCTTTGTAACAATATAATGTGCTGTTGATTCACTCACTCCATAATCAACTCCTATATGTTTAAAAGTTCTGTACTCTCTATAATATTCTAGCATCATGAGTGTCTCATCATTTGCAGATAAAGATTTGTTTGTTCCACCTTTAACTTTCTTCTTTTTATAGTGTCTTCTAACTACTTTTATCATATCTTTAAAGGTGTCTCTTTTAACACCTACAACTCGTCTAAAATCTTTATCTGTTAATTTATTAACTTTGAAATATTTGATTGTTTTTCCCATAGCTTATTATAAGCAATTTTCGCTCCTATTTTCTTTAGGTTTTAGGAGAAGTCTATTGAAAACTTAGAAGAACTCCTAGATAAGGAATTTTAACAAAACAGAGTAGCCAATAAATTACCTAGCGGCAATTTATTGGCTATCTTCAACCGTTGTATCTATAGTATGTAGAAATTCCAGCAACTATTAAAAAGGTTTTCAGCATGAAAAAAGTTTTAGGTGTAATAGTAGCAATTATAATTGTATGGATAATGGGTGCAATTAGTACCATTTTAAAGGCAATGATTGAAGTTAGTAGAAATAATGTGGATGATATAAGTCAGTTTCAATATGTTTTAATGGGGTTAGTCCCTCTTATACCATTAATTATTGCTATATGGTTAATTAAACTTAGCTGGAAAAAAATAACAGCTAAAAAGGAGTAAGAAGATGAAGTTTCATAATATATTAAAATTTATTATCTTGATATTGATAACAAATGTATTAAATGCACAAGATTTTTATACATATAAGCTATTTAATAATAAATTTCAAGTTATATTTCCTGGACAACCATATATTCAAGATATTCCAAAAGAATTGATAAATCCAAGAACAATAGAAAATTCTATTCCTTATAAATACAAAAAAGACCTGTCTCGAAAGCAAATAACAAAATTAGTATCAGATACTATAATACAAATGAAAAACAGTACACCATATGCATATACTGATAAAATCAATACATTATTGTCAAGTTTCACCACGTTGTACCATTTCAAAAGCAATATCTTGAAACTCACTTGGTAAAATCTTAAATATTTCAGGCTTCGTTTGAAACCAACTTTGAACTGCATCAAAAGGAGTTCTGACTTTGAGTTCTTTTCTTAAAGAACCATGTCTTCTATTGAAGTTATAGAATATCAAGAACTTATTTAAATCTTTCTTAACATCATCAATATTATCATAATCCTCTGCTTTGATTGTAGCATTCTTTATTGTTCCATTAACCCTTTCAACGATTCCATTAGTTTGAGGTGTATATGGAGCTGTTAGCCTGTGTTCTATCTCATCTTTAGTACATTCAATATCAAACTTATGATTGCCACTAACTTTGCCTTTACCTCTTGCCCATTTGTCTGTAAACTCCAGTCCATTGTCTGTGAGAATATGAGTTATGTAAAAAGGAAAAAACTCTTTACACTCTTTGAGAAACTCAACTGCATTAGCAGCTGTCTTATTTTCATATACTTTATAATACAATAGCCAGGCTCATACTCTTTAAACTTTTTAGCTTTTGCCTTTTGTTCAACAGGAACTCTATTTATATCAAAGGCTCTCAAAGTTCTATAGACATTACTTCTGTTTGCATTTGGAATGACATCAACCATGGTATCTGTTAAGCCATCTAACTCCATCCAAGTAAGGGTTCTTACGACCCGTATAAGCTCCTTTTCTAAAGGTGTTAAAGCATATTTTATATTATTTGGTCTTGAACTCTTATCATTTAAAAAATCTCTTTTTCTGTGTTTAGCAATAGTTTTCACATTTACATTATAGTTATCTGATAATTCAACATTTGTTAAATCAGATTGTTGTATTCTTTGTCTTACATGCTGGTTTGTTCTAGCATTGGAGTGATAGACTTGTGACATTATTTTAATCCTTTTGTGGTAAAAAGATTTTACTGTGATGTTATTAAGCTATCGCTTATTATTGAATTGGGCAACCATAACGTGGTGAAACTAGACAAATTATCATTTACTGCACAATCTTCACCATCACAGTTAGAACATAAAAATTATATATGGCATGGTATAAAAAAATTGCTTGATGGCATGACTAAAGACGAAGTGAAAGCTGGTAACCAAACATTAATTAACTTTTCATCTTCAATAGACAAAAAGAATGATACTTATATTGCAATATATACATCTAGTTATTTTATGGAAGGTCAAAAGGTTAGCCCATTCCGATACTAAGAACAATATTTGCTTATAGCTCTAAAAGGGGCAGAAATGAGCAATAAATTATTAGAAATTTTTAAAGAGGAAATATCAGAGCAAGGAAGAGAACAAGCGAGACAATATAGTTTACCTATGATGATGTATTTATCGGTAATTGCAATTCTGATGGGTGCAAAGAATCCAATTGAAATACATCAATGGATGAAGAATAACGGTAAACGAAAAGAGATAAAAAAACTATTAGGTGTAGAATTTTTTAAAGCCCCAGGAAAATCAAGAGTGTATGACTTTTTTGAAATAGTTGATAAGATTGAATTAGAAAAAGCCTTCCGCAGATGGATACGAATTTTTATAGATATACCAGCACATGCAGTAGCAGCCGTAGATGGTAAAGTTCTAAGAGGAAGTGCAAATGCTAAAGATAATGCAGTATCTGTTTTATCTGCAGTTTTAGCAGAAACAAAATTAATTATTGCCCATAAAGAGATAGACAAAAAGTCTAATGAGATACCAGCATTTCAAGAACTAATAGGTGAGCTTGATGAGACATTTAGTTATGGCTTTGATGCTTTAAACACACAAAAAAACTCTTAAAAAGGCATCTGGTAGCGGTTCAAAGTTTATAGCAAAAGTAAAAAAGAATCAAAAAACTTTACTGGACTTCTCCTAAAAGCTCATAGTAATACCTCCCTTTAGATACCTGTTTATAGGCTTTAGCAAGATTATATTTTAGTAATATTGAAATTACTCTTATATTTTAAATTAAAGTAACTGAGTAGGGACATATATCCAAATATTGAAAAAGGTTTTAGGAGAAGTCTACTGTCGCTAGCTAAAGAGATAGAGGAAGCTTCTTCTATCGATTCAAGTTTTCAAATGGAAATTAAACAATCAAATGATTTCATACAAAGAAATATATATGTGTATCAAAACTGTATATATCCATGGGATGGTGTTTTTATTCATTCAGTAATCAGAGTTGATAAAATTGTTAATTGCAAAGAGACAAAGACACATTACTATATCTCAAATGATACAGATAGTGCAGAATCATTTTTGCAAAAGATACTCCAAGAGTGGAGTGTTGAGACAATGCACTTTTATAAAGATACAGCACTTAATGAAGATAGATGCAAAATTAATAAAGGTGCATTTAGTTTTTCAATTTTAAGAAGTATTGTAATCAATATTCTTCATCTTAATAAAGTTCAAAATATAGGTAGAAAAATTGTTGATACAACTCAAAATTTAGCTGAGGCTTTGATGCTCTTCTCTATGGTAAGATTGGAATATGGGTTTATTAATGATTGTTTAGTATTGGAATAGGCTATCAAAAGGTATATTCAAGTGTAAAAAAAATCTATTATAAAGAGAAAATGTATAAATGGCATGTTGGATATATTAATAGAAATGATAAAAAAATATTTGATAGTTATAAGCAATATTGTAAAGTTATAAAATAGGAGATAATAAAAATGGCAAAATTAGATATGAAAGGTTCATACCCTTTAACAAAAGACAGTATTAACAAGGAAATTATTAGAAAATCAGCAGGTAATTATGCCTTTGGATATGTTAAAGATAAAACATTTTACATAAAATATGTTGGTCGTTCGGATACAGATTTAAATGATAGAATTAAACATGGTATTGGAAATTATAAAAGCTTTAAATTTTCATATGCCTCAAGTCCAAAAAATGCTTTTGAAAAAGAATGTCAGAATTATCATGATTTTGGAGAAGATAAAAAACTTGATAATGGTATACATCCAGACCGCCCAGATAATTCACATTGGGAATGTCCAGTTTGCGATATTTTTGATTAAATTGAAAAGTTAAGTGAAGTTCACTTAACTTTTGATATAATATTGTAATAAATTAAATTATTGGAGTTTATTATGCAAACATTAGCTATACAAGTGCAAGATAATTATATTCAAGATTTTATGAGTTATGTTTATAGTCATAGTGAGAACATTACTATTTCAAAAGATAAAAATCTAGAAAATGACTCATTTTTTTATGAACGAAAGAAAGAATTACATCAGATAAGAACTGATATAAAAAGTGGAAAAAGTCAATTAATATCATTCGATGATTTTGAAGATAAGACTAATAAACTTGAACAAAAACTTGAACTAAAATATGCAAATTAAACTCGATAGAAAATTTGAAATAAACTTCAATATTATCTTTGAGTATATCGCAAAAGATAAACTTTCTGCTTCCAAGAAGTTCAAAAAAAAACTATTTGAACAAATTAAAAATCTTCCAAACTTCCCATATAAATTTAGAAAATCATATTATTTTGATGATGAAAAAGTTAGAGATATGACTTTTAAGAGTTACACAGTTATCTACGAAGTAGACCTTGATAACAATACGATAGTTATTTTAAATATATTTCAAAAGAATAAACCGTTATAGAAGTTCAGATACAACAAAACAGAGTAGCCAATAAATTATCTAGCGGAAATTTATCGGCTATCTTCGACCGTTATATGAAGCCTAACGGCAAGAAATCCATCCATTTCATGACAATTTGACATATTTTTAAGCCTAAAGAATAAAACCTGATATAACTCCAACATGTCTAAGATTCAGACTTTATCAGATGATACTAAATCCTATAAACCTAAATACGAGATGCAAGATATATTTAAACTCTACGGAGATGACTATATCGCTAGAAATAAACTAAATTCTATGCAACTTAAAGCTATACAAGACATATCTACATGTAGAACTTCTGCCTTAGGTTACAACGCCAAAGAGTGTGGTGATTGTAAAAACATAGAGTTTGCATACAACTCTTGTCGCAATAGAAACTGTCCTAAGTGTCAAGGTGACAAATGATATGATTGGATAGAAAAACGACTTAAAACAACTCTTGATGTTCCTTACTATCATACAGTCTTTACAGTTCCTAATCAACTCTTTGAAATAGCTATTTATAACCAAAAGATATTTTATGAGATACTATTTAAATCTTCATCTGATACTCTGAAATTATTTGCCAATAACTTAAAATGGTGGGATATTGATGAATCTAAATATAGAGATAATAAACCAAAAATAGATTTAGCATTCTTTGGCATACTTCATAGTTGGGGTCAAACACTTGTATATCATCCTCATATTCATTTTGTTGTAGCTGGTGGTGGAATCATGGGAGAAACACTTCTTCAACCTAAATATAAATCTAAGTTCTTGTTTCCTGTTAAAGCTATGAGTAAAGTCTTTAGAGGTATCTTCATAAAGAGAGTTAAGAAAGCTTATTATGATGGCAACTTAGAAGTTCATGATGAGTTAAAAAATCCAAACTACTTTGAGAACTACATAGAGAATCTAGTATCTCGTAAATGGGTAATATATATGAAGTCACAGTTTAAATCTTGTTCTAAGATAGTAGAGTACATGGCAAGGTATACCCATAAGTCTGCTATTGCTAACTCTAGGATTATCTCCATAGATAACAACATCATAAGATTCAAATACAAAGATTATAAAGACGACTCTAAACACAAGATAATGAAACTAAGTAGCGATGAGTTCATTCAAAGGTTTCTCTACCACATACCACCTAAAAGATTCTTTCGCATAAGATATTATGGAGCTATACAAAGAGTAGCAAAGATGGAGGGAATCAAAACTATAAAGATAAAACCACAACATACAAAAGTAAAACAAAAATGTAAAAAGTGTACATGTGAGGATATACAAACTGTTGTAGTTGTAGATAGATACACAAGAGTAGTCCAAGGATTAATGACACCAAGAATATTATCTCAAAGAGAGGAGAAAAGCTTTAATGATAGTGGCTAATTTAAACCAAAACAAGAATCAAACTAGAACTAAAATAACTACACTAAAATTGACAATACTACAACTATGAGACCACTGCACAGTATAATCCAATAAAGCAACCTATTTAAAGGCATTAAAAGCACTTTTCAGCTAAAATAACTTCACTAAGAAGAGGTAAAAAGTGGCATTTAAAGATACAAACAATACATTTTCAGATATAGCAGTAACATCAAGATTAGAAAAAGTAAATTCATTTCTTAAAGAGTTGGACTCTATTATAGACTTTGATAAATTACGACCAGTACTAAATAGAAATGGAATTGCTAAAAGTAATGTAGCTGGAGCACCTGCTTATGATGATATACTGATGTTTAGAATACTATTACTCCAGAAGTATTACAATCTCTCTGATCAAGCCACCCAAGATGCACTCTATGTAAACCTACTCTTTATTAGATTTGTAGGACTTAGCCTAGAGGATAGTGTACCAGACGAGAGTACAATCTGTAGATTTAGAAATTCCCTACTCAAGAACCGACTTTATGATAAATTATTTAACTCTGTAAATAAACAATTAGAGAGTAAAAACCTGATAGCGAAAAAAGGAAAATCTGTTTTAATTGATGCTACTCTCATTAGAAGTGATAACACGCAAATAAAAAATAAGACTAAAGAAGTATACAAAGAAGACAAGAAAGGTATTCAAACAATAAATGCTGAGTTAAATATAAAACTTGAAGTAGAGCTTCAATCCAAAAAGCCTTCAAAAAAGAAGATTCAAAGAATTCTTAATGCTAAAGCCCATAACTCCAAGACATACAAGAATGCACAACTTGATACACTACAAGGTATTGATACTAAAGATATAAAGACTTCTCAAATTCTTATAAAGAATGAAGAAGATAGCTATAATAGACTTGTCCTAAAACCTTTTTCAATATTTGGATATATGTCCCTACGCAGTTACTTTAATTTAAAATATAAGAGTAATTTCAATATTACTAAAATATAATATTGCTAAAGCCTATAAACAGGTATCTAAAGTGAGGTATTACTATGAGCTTTTAGGAGAAGTCCAATCATCAAGATAAAATAGATAGTGAAGTAAGGATAGGCTTTCACGCATCAAAGAAACAATATACACAAGGCTATAAAGTACATATAGCAGTAGAATGAGCAAAGTGGTATTATTATCTCCCAACAAACCACCTTCGCAAATACTCACGATATAGATACAGTAAAAACATTTGTAAAAGATATAGATGGAATGAAAGCTCTTTATGCTAGCCCATTCCGATACTAAGAACAATATTTGCTTATAGCTCTAAAAGGGGCAGAAATGAGCAATAAATTATTAGAAATTTTTAAAGAGGAAATATCAGAGCAAGGAAGAGAACAAGCGAGACAATATAGTTTACCTATGATGATGTATTTATCGGTAATTGCAATTCTGATGGGTGCAAAGAATCCAATTGAAATACATCAATGGATGAAGAATAACGGTAAACGAAAAGAGATAAAAAAACTATTAGGTGTAGAATTTTTTAAAGCCCCAGGAAAATCAAGAGTGTATGACTTTTTTGAAATAGTTGATAAGATTGAATTAGAAAAAGCCTTCCGCAGATGGATACGAATTTTTATAGATATACCAGCACATGCAGTAGCAGCCGTAGATGGTAAAGTTCTAAGAGGAAGTGCAAATGCTAAAGATAATGCAGTATCTGTTTTATCTGCAGTTTTAGCAGAAACAAAATTAATTATTGCCCATAAAGAGATAGACAAAAAGTCTAATGAGATACCAGCATTTCAAGAACTAATAGGTGAGCTTGATGAGACATTTAGTTATGGCTTTGATGCTTTAAACACACAAAAAAACTCTTAAAAAGGCATCTGGTAGCGGTTCAAAGTTTATAGCAAAAGTAAAAAAGAATCAAAAAACTTTACTGTCGCTAGCTAAAGAGATAGAGGAAGCTTCTTCTATCGATTCAAGTTTTCAAATGGAAATTAAACAATCAAATGATTTCATACAAAGAAATATATATGTGTATTAAAACTGTATATATCCATGGGATGGTGTTTTTATTCATTCAGTAATCAGAGTTGATAAAATTGTTAATTGCAAAGAGACAAAGACACATTACTATATCTCAAATGATACAGATAGTGCAGAATCATTTTTGCAAAAGATACTCCAAGAGTGGAGTGTTGAGACAATGCACTTTTATAAAGATACAGCACTTAATGAAGATAGATGCAAAATTAATAAAGGTGCATTTAGTTTTTCAATTTTAAGAAGTATTGTAATCAATATTCTTCATCTTAATAAAGTTCAAAATATAGGTAGAAAAATTGTTGATACAACTCAAAATTTAGCTGAGGCTTTGATGCTCTTCTCTATGGTAAGATTGGAATATGGGTTTATTAAGGATTGTTTAGTATTGGAATAGGCTATCTTTATGCTGATAAAGCATATAACTCAAAAGATATAGATACTTTTTTAGAAAGTGAAAATATAGAAAATATGGTATGTCTCAAAGAGAAACAAACTCTAAGGCAAGAACAGATTAAGCAGCAAAGAAAAGATGAAAAACCTAAACATAAGATTAGAGCTAAAGTTGAACATAGGTTTGCAGATATAAAAACTCAGATGAAAGGCTCAACTACAAAATTTATAGGACTCGTTAGAAATAATATGAATTTTACCCTTACCTGTATAGCTACTAATCTTAGATTATTAGGACAAAGACAAATAAGACAAAGATTAGAAGTAGTTAGATGAATAATATAGAGTTAAAGAGCTTTAATAGACTAAAAAAGCTCCTAAAAATGACTGAATCTAATTTTATTGAAGATGGATTTTTTTAAATATTTGAAAAAATAAGATATATGAGTACTTTTTAATTATGCAGTCGGCTCATCAATATAACACAATTAAGGAGTTGAAAGAGGATGTAACAGACTATATGGATTTTTACAATTATAGAAGATTTCATGAAACACTGAACTACAAAAAACCAATGAATGTTTACTTTGATAGTTTACAAATAAATGATGAGAACTATACTAAAAATGTAGTAGTTGTTTCATAAAGTAACAGGGTTAAAGGTGAATAAGGAATTTGTAAATGTTGTCTTGACTTATTGGGGTAGTATACTTCTTGCAAAACTCATTTTCCACCAAGCTCAAATCCACGGTCAAAATTAACTAATCCACATATCAGATTGAAGCGAAGATTGAACCTTTTTCTACGGTTACGATATTTCTGCTTAAGGATTTGAAAAGTCTTTAATTTAGCATTGATTTCTTACTTATCTATAGAAAATATGAAAAACTACGTTGAAAAAGTTATTATGGGATATGGTATTGATTTTATATTTGGGTATCTACTTAGATGGGATTTAGATGACTCTATTACACCCTAATCCACTAAAAACTAAATTTCAAGAGTTGAGCGATAGAGTCATCTAAATCCCATCTATTGTTAATGAGTTGTTCTTGTATAGATTTTGTACCATTTAGGTGCAAGATATTTAAAATAATGCTTCTGATAATTGTCATTAAAAATGGATTTAGATGAGCATTATGGTCATCTTCTAAAAGTGTATTATCTTTGTATTGGTGCATTGTTTCTACCTTCCAATGGAGTAAAATTTTATCATGAAAGAACTCCGCATTTTCACGAAAATTTGCTATACAGAACTGAATTCTAGTACTATTTGTCACTTCTCCAGTTTTATGATTTGTCTTGTGTATTTTTTTAATGGTTTTAATGATTGAGCGAACATGGGTAATTTCATTATGATAAAAAGTAGTTGGTTCATATATAAATACTTCTCTATTTATCCACTCATTAGATTGCTGGATCGGTTTAGCTTTATAAGTGCTTGATGGTTTTATCTCTCTTGATATTTCATTTATTTTATCAAGAAGTGTTTTTTGGTTACCTTTAACTTTAGCAATAGACTTCTCCTAAAACCTAAAGAAAATAGGAGCGAAAATTGCTTATAATAAGCTATGGGAAAAACAATCAAATATTTCAAAGTTAATAAATTAACAGATAAAGATTTTAGACGAGTTGTAGGTGTTAAAAGAGACACCTTTAAAGATATGATAAAAGTAGTTAGAAGACACTATAAAAAGAAGAAAGTTAAAGGTGGAACAAACAAATCTTTATCTGCAAATGATGAGACACTCATGATGCTAGAATATTATAGAGAGTACAGAACTTTTAAACATATAGGAGTTGATTATGGAGTGAGTGAATCAACAGCACATTATATTGTTACAAAGATAGAAAAGATTCTAATACAAGAGCCACAATTTCATCTTAAAACTCTAAAACATGCGATACCTATAGAAGATACTAATAATCTTGAAATAGTCGTAGTAGATGTAACAGAGAGCCAATGTGAGAGACCAAAAAAAAGCAAAAAAGATACTACTCAGGTAAAAAGAAAAAGCACACCTTAAAAACACAAATAATTACAACATCTACAGGTAAAATATTAGCTGTAACTATTGATAAAGGAAGAACACATGACTTTAAAGTCTTTAAAAACAGTAAGGCAACTAAAAAAATAATATTGAGTAAAGTTCTTGCTGATTTAGGCTACGTTGGTATCTCTAAAATTTGTCCTAATTCTCAAATACCAAATAAAAGAAGCAAACTAAATCCATTAACAAAAGATGACAAAAAAGAGAACTGTGAATTATCATCAAAAAGAATTATCATTGAACAAATAAATGCAAAAATTAAGGTATTTAAAATTACTAAATACCCATATAGAAATAGACGAAAAAGGTTCGGTTTGAGGATGAACCTCATTTGTGCTATTATTAACCTTGATGCAACACCTATGAGCAGTACCGTTGAAGAGGTTTGATGTTTGGGTGTTTTAGGAGAAGTCTAATATATTTTGAACCACTCTGCTCAATAGAATCAAGAGTTTTTTTGTGTGTTCATCGCATCAAAGGTAAAGAGAAATTCATCTCCAAGCTCTGCTATCATAGCTTGTAAAGCAGGTATTTCATTTGATTTCTCTGCAATTTTTTGATGAGCAATAACTACACCTATCTCTGATAAAACTGCACCAACAACTTCTATAGCCTTTTGGTCTTTATATCTACTACCATTCATCACTTTACCATCTACGCTTAGATGTTTTCCTGTAGTATCGACATAAATTCTTATCCATTCTCTGAACAAAAGTTCAACTGCCTCACTATCAACTTTTGCAAGTATATCTGAGACAGCACTTCTTTTTGGTGTTATTATAAATTCTACACCTAGAAGTTTTTTTACTTCTTCTTTTTGAACATGTTTATCTATCCAAATAGAAATTTGTTTGTAATCTGTAGCTCCCATTAGTCCAGCTAATATAGCTAGATATAAAATATGTTCTAGTTTATGCCGTTTCCCTTGACCTTTACGATGGTCTGGAACTCTTGATAGTAACTCTAAAAGTTTATTTGATTCAGCTATTTTTGCATAACCTTTTCTTGAACGCTTATGTGCTAATTTATCTCTTGATTTTATTGCCATTTTATTATCACTTTGTTTTTCTGTAACTAAAGCAATAATTGTTCCTTTTTTATACTTTTGTTATTAATGGATTAGGGTGGACTCTATTACTCAACTACAAAATATTAAGTTCATTTACAACTATTTATGATATTATTTAGAAAAAGATTTTTATATGAAACTAATTCGTGAAAATAAAAAATTATTCCTAAGTATTGGTGCATTTATCGCTTATATTACATTTTTAGCTATTCCTACATACTATAGTGATAGCTTTTATAAAAATTATCTTAGTAAAACAAATAAAGAATTACAAGATTTTGGTTCTGATCTTAAAGGTATGGCACAATCTTTTTCTAATGATAATAATATTCAAAAAGAATATCTAAATACTATGTATGATTGTCTTGGCTCTTTGATATATACACGAAAAGCTGATGCCCTCTTTAAAATTACTTTACAAATATGCAAAGATGATTATCTGGAAAATAAAAAACTAACTTATTACAACCAATCTTGGCTTAGAAAAGAGTTTAGTCATTGGAATGGAAGCTACTTACCTTTACAAAAAATCATACAAAAATACATAAAAGAAGCTAAATCCTATGAACATTTAAAAACTACACATACAATGAATTTTACAGATAAAAGACCACACATGTTTGTTTCCATAGACTTTAGAGGAGCAAATATAGATGGTTATATGCTCAATAGAACAATGGAAGTAAAAGTTGATGCCAAAACAAAAGAGATGTACGACTTAAAATAATAGACGAAAGTGGAAAATAAACTATGTAAACCTCAAAAAATTGAGATACTCCATAAAACTTATCCGCAATTTCTCTATCAACTGTATCTAAAAGTATATTATTCCATTATATCTAGGTTTCTCATGAATTGTTTTGCTAGTATGGTACTTTTTATGTAAAAGCGTTCAGCAATTTCTGGAATAAAAAATTGATGCAGCGTTTCCTTAAAAAGTTTCAACCAACGCTCAAATGTTTCAGGGTAAAGTTCTCCTATAAAAGCATGTGGTGGAAAAGGGTGACCACCATAACCCCCTTTCCCCGTCATCATCATAAGCCAGAAATTATCTAAAGTATTGAGATGATCCTTCCACTTTTCATTGTTTAAATCGTCTCCTAATGCTTTTATGAAATAGTGGCTCACTAAGTCATCTTCTAGTAATGTTACATAAAATTGACGAACCATCGTGTGTACTGAATTTCTATCTATAGTATCAAAAAGCATATTTATCCTTAACTAACTCAATTTTCGCAGATATATTCCAATAAACCTACAGACTTAATTTGAATATTAAAATTCATAAATAAACATTATTATTAAAGGCTATTTTATGGAACTTGCAAATTATATCAATTATGCTATGAAGAGTATATTAAAGAAGTAAATAGCATAGTATAATACTACTTAACTATGGACTTTTAGGAGAAGTCTCATCTAACTCTTTATAAAGATACTCACAAAAATTTCTGAAATTCAAAATATTGTCTTTATTTTCACTTTATTTCTAACACTAACATAAGTTAATCTAGGTAAATCCGATGAAAAATAAAATATACCTTAATCGGCTGATATTTTAAAGACTTAACTTTTCAATACTCACACCATTATCCTTTAAAAATTTAGAGATAGTATCTGAGTGGGTATGCTCGTATTCTTTTGCATAAACTATTCTTTTGATGCCACTTGCAATAAGATTTTTACTACACTCACTACAAGGTTCTAAGGTTACGTATATAGTTGCTGCTTCTATTGATATACCTTGTCTTGCTGCCCAGATAATAGCATTCATCTCCGCATGAATTTCATAAGTCTTTGACCATTCATGATGCTTTGGCGTATACTTTCCATCCCAGTACTCATTACAATTTATGAAACCTGAGGGAGTTCCATTATATCCAGTGCTAAGAATCCTTCCATCTTTTACTATAACAGCTCCAACTTGCTTTGAAACACATTTTGAAGCTGTTGCTAATTCTCTTGCAATTTTAATAAAATTTTTATCATTAAGCATTCATATCCTTACTTTTAAATTCTTCTATAAATATCAATAATTCATTCTCAGCTAAAGGCTTAGAATAATAATACCCTTGAATAATATCACAAGCAAAATATTTTAATAAGATAACTGCTTCTTTGCTTTCTACACCTTCGGCAACTATTGTATAGCTTAGAGTGTGTCCCATTAATATAATTGCTTCGACAATAGTTTTGTCATCTTTATTAGTCAAAATATCTTTAATAAATTCTCTATCAATTTTCAATGTAGAAATTTGTAAAGATTTAAGGTAAGATAAAGAAGAATAACCCGTTCCAAAATCATCTATAGAGAACTGTATCCCCATTTCTCTAAATGTATTTATATGAGCCAATGTTAATTCTAAATTTGAAATAAGCGTATTTTCTGTAATTTCGAGTTCTAGCCATTGTGGTTTAAAGTCAAATTCATTAAAAACTGCCTGTATACTATCTACGAATTTAAGACATCGTAGCTGTTTTGTAGACATATTAACTGCTATATATTTTAAATCACTTCCATTTTCTTTCCAAGTCTTAAAGACTTTACATGCCTCTCGAATGACCCAATAACCTAATTCAATAATTAAATCACTTTTCTCAGCAATTGGGATAAAATCGTTTGGCATAATAAGCCCATCATCGGGATGATTCCACCTTAAAAGTGCTTCTACTCCAATAACTTTAGAAGTTGCTAAATCTATTTGTGGTTGAAAATGTAGAATAAGTTCATTATTTTTAATAGCTAGCTTTAATTCTCTCTCAATACGAGATATATGTTGAAATTTTCGTGTCATCTCTTTAGAATAATAAGTAAATCCATTTTTTCCATTCTCTTTTGTTTTAAACATTGCCGTATCAGAAAACTGTAAAAGTTCTTGAGCATTAGAACTATCTTGAGGAAAAGTAGCTATGCCTATACTGATACCAACTTGATAAGATCTTTGAGTATCATGTATAGGTTCTCCAACACTAGAAATAATCTTTTTACAAAGGGTTTCCAAATCAAAATTTGTCTTAAACTTATTTACAATGAGTATAAACTCATCACCACCAAGCCTTGCGATTAGATCTTCTTCTCTAAGGATTTTACTCAATCTTCTTGCAATCTCTATCAGTACAAAATCTCCAGCTTTATGACCATAGCTATCATTAATAAATTTGAAATTATCAAGATCTATAAAAAGTACAGCAAGCTTGTTTTTTGAGCGTTTATTACTTGCTAGAATGTATGTTAAAAATTCTAGGGCTAATTTTCTGTTTGGTAGATTAGTTAAAGGATCATGTGAAGCATTATATTCAAGTTTATCATCCTGTTTCGTTTGTTCACTTGTGATAACAAATGTCATGATAAATGCCACTATTGATGAAAGTATAATAAAGAGATATATATTGTTTTTTAAACTTCCTAATATCTTTTCAATCTCTTGAGAATTAATCTTTGTAATCACTGCCCATTGAATATTAAAAGACTCAATTTTACTAAAACTTGCAAGAACTTTTATATTGCTATAATCTAAGAGTATATCTATACCCGTACCTATTTCAAAAGCATTTTTAATAGCCTGTGTATGGATTCTAATATCTTTTTTAAAGGATGAAGATACATTATATATTTCTTTGTCCAAAATAGTATCTGAGCGTAATCTATTGTTTTTTCCTACGATATAAGTCTCATAAGTTTCATAGATATATTCTTTATTAAGAATTAAATTACTTAAATAATCGGCTTTTAATTGTATCACAATTATAGAATGCACACTTCCATCATCTCGTAAAATAGGGGAAAGTGCAAATTGTGCTAAACCTTTTTTATTAGCAGGATAAAAATCAAGATCTGTTAAAATATACTGCTTTGTTTTTAAAACGTCCTTTAGTGCTTTATTTAGGTGAGTATTGGAGTATTTACCATTAAAAATATTTGTTTTATAATCATCTTCTTTCTTAACAGAGTAAAAAATATCACCTCTTGATCCAATAATCATTATATTATGATAATCATAATCTTTTACAAATTGTTGGAAATAATCAGCTCCGTTAATAATGGGAGAGATAATCTTTGTATAAGCTACCGTAGTTTGCATACTAAATGTAATATCTTTAATAGGAACTGGACTGTATCCAACAAGTTCCATCTCTCCATTACTCCCATCCTTAATATCTACACCTTGAAATGTAAAACCTCTTTCTATATAAATACCTGTTTTTTCATCTCCAATTTTTCCTTTTTTTGTGTATCTATTGCTGGCTAAGTAGGTTTTTTGATTTTTTTTATACGTTAAATAAGTTTCAGCACTCTTTCCAAGGGATGCTACGTTAGCAATGATTTTTTGTAGTTTAGATTGATCCATCTCCATCGCGATGAAGCCATCTTCATCTTTTAGTTTTGTAATTGCGTATTGTTTATACTCTTTAGATAAATATTCATCACTAATATCTATAAAAAAAACCTCTTTAAGATTTTTATTTTCTTTAATTTTTAAAAATTCTTTTATATCAGTATTTACAATATTTTTTTGATCACTAGAATATAAAATTTTTCCAGATTCATTAATCATTAGAATATTTTTTATTCCAAGAGAATTTTTATAATTTTTAATGCTATCAAAATAACTTTTATTGAGAGTTTTTCCCTTTTGTAAAAAATTATAAGTATCCTGAAAAATCTCCTTTTGAGAGAGCAAAGTTATATTATTACTCAGGGTATGATAAAAATCCATTATATTGTTTTTTTGGAGTATTTGAATGTTAATGATATTATTTTTTGCTTGTTTTTCTAAAAAGGATATAGTTTTAGTAAGCTCATAGGTATTAAATTCAAGGTTTTTAAAGTAATCTTCTATAAGTTTCTTTTTTTGTAAATTTATTGTTTGTATATGCTTAAATATTGCTTTTGTTATGTCTTTTTTAGAATGATTATATGCTAAAAATCCAAATAAAATAATAGGGATGAGGGAGGCTAGAATAATGATATTTTGATAAGTAAAGAGTATATTTTTTTTTAAATACACTAGCTGTTTCCTCATTTAATTTTCAGCATAAAGTTAACTAGGATTACGTAATATTTTAATATCTGCATTATCTCTTAATCTTTTAAAATAATCACCAAGAATTTGCTCTCTTTTTTTGGCATACATGATATTTTGAACTTCTTCTTTTACACTTTCAAAACTTATTTCTTGAGAACCCTCAATCTCTTTAACAAATAAACTCATATATCCACCTTTAGCATTAGGGAGGATAGGGGTAAAAGTATAAACCGCTGTTTTTGCAAGGACTTGTGCTAATTCTAAAGAAATTCTTTTGTAAGGCAATATTTGCTCAATTTCTTGTATTTGAGGTGTATAGAGCATAGGGTTCGTAATTTTTTGTAAAAGAGATTCTTTATCAGTTGTTTGATAAATGGTTACCGTAAATGACTTTGGGTGGAAAAAGACAGATTTGTGAAGTTGATAATACTCTTGTAATTCACTCTGTGAGTGGGGCATTAATTTTGAATATGCAATGCTAGAATAAAGCTTTTCAGAGAGGAGCTTTTGTTTAACTTTTTTTTTTAAATCTGTGGAATTAATACCTTTTGCGTTAAGTGCCGCCTCGTAAAAATCATTTACACTCATAGCATTTCTTTTTGCAGTTTCTTTTATGTCATCGTAAATTTCAGTACTGCTTACAGTGATTTTTCTTGTTGCAACTTCTATTTCCTCTAGTTTTTGGCGAATAAGTGCTTGAGCCGCTATTTCAAGACTTGTATTGAGAGATTGCATTTTTTGTTCTATTTCATAAAGAGTTATTGCTTTATCTTTGACAAGAATTGAGACGCCAGAAACCATCTGAGCATTTAAGCATACTCCATAAGCAAGTGATATTAAAAATTTGTACATATTTATCCAATTTTTTTGAGTTTAGTAATTATTTTACCATTTTTTAACTAATGTTTGTCTAAAATTCTTATAATTAAATTAAAGGATTTTTTATGCTCGTTACTCGATTCGCTCCATCCCCTACTGGTTATCTTCACATTGGTGGTCTTAGAACTGCTCTTTTTTCATACCTTTGGGCTAAAAAGAATAATGGTAAGTTTCTTCTACGCATAGAAGATACAGATAAGGCAAGAAATTCTCAAGAAGCAACAAATGCAATTTTAGAAGCATTTCAATGGCTTGGTTTAGAACATGATGATGAGATTACTTACCAGTCTCAGCGTGATGAGATTTATGCTAAGTATATAAAAGAATTACTTGAATCTGAAAAAGCGTACAAATGCTACATGTCAAAAGAAGAATTAACACAACTTCGTGAAACTCAAATGGCAAACAATGAGCGTACAAAATATAATGGAAAATATCGTGATTTTAAAGGAACTCCACCTAAGGGTATTGACCCTGTTATCCGAATAAAAACACCTTTAAGTGGAGAAATCATTGTTAAAGATGGTGTAAAAGGGGATATATCTTTTAAAGCTGAAGATATTTTAGATGATTTTGTAATTGCCCGTGGTGATGGTACTGCAACTTATAATTTTGTTGTGGCGGTTGATGATCATTTGATGGGTATCAATCAGGTTATCCGTGGAGATGATCATTTGTCAAATACTCCCAAACAAATTGTAGTTTATGAGGCTCTGGGTTTTAATATCCCTCTCTTTTATCATGTCCCCATGATTCATAACTCTGCTGGTAAAAAACTTTCAAAACGTGATGGAGCCACTGATGTTATGGCATATAAAGAGATGGGATACACACCACAAGCCCTTTTAAACTTTCTCATACGTTTAGGTTGGAGTCATGGAGATCAAGAGATATTCTCGATGGAGGAGATGAAAATGCTTTTTGATCCACAAGATATAAATAAATCTGCTTCAATCTACAACACCCAAAAGCTTGACTGGCTTAATGCCCACTACATCAAAAATACTTCCAATGATGAGTTAGCAAACCTTTTAACTTCTTATGATTTAGTTCTTAGTTCTCATGATAAAAAAGAAATTTTACTTGATGCACTCAAAGAGAGAGCAAAAACCTTAAAAGAATTAGCAAAACTTATAAAAGAAATTTTAACTAGACCTTTATCTTATGATGAAAAAGCAGTAAAAAAAACTTTTAAAGGTGATGCCATTGAGATTTTAGATGCTTTTGGAGCTAAAATAACTGCAGGAATAGAACTTCATTTACCAAGTGACTATCACGATTTAATGGAACAAACTATCTCTGAGATGGAGATAGGTTTTGGAAAAATTGGACAGCCTCTTCGTGTGGCACTTCTTGGAAAAATGTCTGGACCAGGACTTGATAGTGTTATGGCTATCTTAGGTAAAGATGAGACTATGCTAAGAATTGCAAATGCGATTACAGCTCATTCTGAAATTAAGAAATTATAAAAATTTTAATAGCTCTTTTTCTATATCTTCAAGTTTAGGTAACATATCCTTTTCATGTAAAAGAGAGTTTTGTTTTTGATAGTAGGATATCCATACTAAAAAGTTTAAATATATTCTCGTTTCTTTTGTTGGTTGATTAAGTAAGTTAGCATTGATAGTATCAGTTTTATAGTAAATCGGAACTAATGATATTGATACTAAAAGTGTTGTTTTAACAATAAACCTAAGAGAAGATGGTATCCTAAATAAAAGCATTAGCATTCCAAAAACTGTAAATATATTTAACAATAATGCTATGATTGATATAGAGAGTGCAAAGGGTGGTATGTATAAAAGTTTAATAGCATCATCTCCATATACACTGGCTACCTCTCCATCTTTAAAATCCTCTTGATTATAACTCATCTCTTTTACTTGATCACTAATATAGGGTCGATAGACCAACTCTCTAAAGTTAGATAGATCTTTTGAATTCAGTGCCTTTAGCAGATTTTTTCTACTCTTTTCATCATCTAAATTGATTTTTTCTTGTATCTTTTTCTTAATGAAATCACTATATATAAATTCTTGCCAACTCATGCTTAATTTAATATCATTCTTTCCTATCTTTTTTTCTAGTTGTGTATAAAAAGTGTCATAGGCTTCACGATGCTTTTGAACTGCCATAACTGTAAAGTACTTATAAAACTCTACAGCACTGTAGTTAAAATCATAAGGGACTAAAATATCATATTCGTGAAGTTTTTTCATCACTAAAAATCTACTCTCATAGTGGTATAAAAATTCTTCTATATTCATAGCATCTGGAAATTTCTTTAGCTTCTCACCTACTTTAAGTAAAATCTCTCTTTTTATAATAACTCTAATACTCTCGTTTGTAAGTTCACCATTTATATTTTTAAAATCGTTTGGATGGATAAAATGTCCAAAATTTTTAAAGACACTCTTAACATATTTTTTTTGGGTGCTTTTAAATCGTTTAAACTTAAAATAATGTTCTAGCTTGTCTCGTACTTGTTTCATTTTTTCGTCTGATGTTTCATATGCAATTCTCTCATGTACAGCATTCCAAGCAAGTCTATAATCATAATATGCTTGTTTTAAACTTTTTACAAAAAGCTGATAAGCTTTTTTCATCTCAACATCACTTAATTTATCTAAGTGCTTTTTTAACTCTACTTTATTTTTATTTAATTCATTAAACAAGAGTGTTATATTTTGTGAAGCAACTTCAAACTGTTTCTTTTTTAATTCAAAGTCTTCTTTGGCTTCTTTATCTATATATAAATCAGCTATTTTTATCTGTCCTCTTTTTTTGAGCTTTGTAATCAACTCCTCATCAGAGTGAAGAAGTAAAAAAGTATTTGTAAGTAAAATTCTATCATCTACATCTATAGTGTTATTACTAATTTTTTCGCTGTCTATAAAAGAATTATATACAAAAATATTGTTTAAAATCCCATATTTGAAAATATTTACATAGTAAGCATCATGACGTTTATCTTTGTTTACCTCGACAATTTTATCTACCATTTTATTTAAACTTTCATAAGCAATAAAATATGTAAATAAAGAAAAAATCACTAAAAAACTTACAATATTTTCTCTAAAAAATCTACTTGCAATAAAATACAAAATAGGAATGATAAGTAAAGTAATCCCAGTAGCAGAGATACGATGTCCATTAAGATTTAAACTCTCTAAAGTTTCTTTGGTAAGTGAGGCACTTGTTGTAATGCTTAAAACATAGTAATTATAATAACTTTCAATAAAAATATACCCAATCTTTAGCAGTAAAATCGCTATAAAAAGGTAAAGAGGATACTTTAATCGGTTTTTTATTTGAGTCATACTATTCCATATTTACAGGTATTTTATGTTCTTGATTAAGTGAATCAAAAAATTGGGTAGTCTCTGTCTCTATACTGATTTCTTCTTTTATTACTGTCTCGATTGTTGAAATATCTTTTTTTTGCATAAACTGTCGTTTTATATATTCCTCTCTTTCTTGAGGTGTTATAATTTTTTTCTCTTTTTTTCTTGATATAAATTCATTATAGTTTGGTTTTTGCATCCCTATATTTTCTTTTACTTTATTTTCAAATGATTTGTAAATTTTATCTACTAAAAAACTCGCTGACAAATTTGTGTGAAAAGTAAATATAAAAAATATAGCGATTATAAATTGTAATATTTTATTCATAAGGAATACTAGCATAATAAGTGTTTAACTTATGTTAATTATTTGCTTAGCAAATAAAACTTCTTTAATCCTTTTTTTGCTTTTAAATCTAAATCATAAGAGATTAATTTTAAGTACTCCAATATATCTTGAGAATTTATTTCTGTTCTTCTTGATGCTTCTTTTAAAATATACTGAGGGATTTTAACTCTTTGTTTTAAAAACTGTTTCTGTATAGACTTATAAGTATTTTTTTGATTATGAAAACAAAGTACTGCAAATACAAATGGAAGATTATATTTTTGTGTCCAAACTTGAGCTAAATCTATTTTTTTCCTCGAAGTAAGATAGTATTTTAATGCTTTATCTCCGATAAGAACTTTTCCTTGTACATCCAAAATATTTGCAAGTATATTAGAACTAGCAGATGCCATATCCTTTTCATTGCATTCTTGAGGTATAACTAGAACGCTCCAAACCTCTTTTTTTGCGATGATACCAAGATTTACATATTGATATTTTTTTGCACTGATACTTGATATAAAAGCAGCATCAACTCTACGAAAAAGAAACTTTTTGTTTACCTCTGATGGAATACCAGCTTTATAATTCATACTTTGAGATTGTTGATTGCTAGGCATAAATCGTTTCATAAAAACATGAAATGGTAAAAGATTTAAATATTCAATTTTACCAAAAATCACATCTCCCCCTAAAGTCCAATTAAGCAAAATTATACACTGATTAACTTATAGGTGAATCCGATGAGATTCATCAATAATAAAAAGTAGGCTCAAAACTTGCTACAGAAGTCTAAAAAGACTCTCAAAAATGTTGTTTGATTTTCTTGGGGTAATTAGATCCTAAGACTATCTTTTGGTTTACCTATATAATAGCCTTGAACAAAATCAACATCCATTGTAGAAATTTCATTTAGTAATTCCTCAGAACTTACAAATTCAACAATAAGTTTTGCTTGAAGTTTTTTTGCTACCATTATTATGGATTCCATTAGCACACGGGAACGTTCGCTTGTTAAAATAGATTCTGTTAGAGATCCATCTATTTTGATATAGTCAATATCAAATTTAAAAATAGTTTCATAATTAGAATAACCTACTCCAAAATCATCTAAGGCTAAACTCACACCATAAGAATGAAGTAATTCAAAAAATTCTATCACTTCTAAATGGTTATGGATTGCTTCATTTTCAAGTAGTTCAAATGTGCAACGTTTTGCAGTCTCTGGGTACTGTTTTAATATTGCGATTATAAATGCTTCTGTGTCAAGATTAATAATATCGGCAAAAGATAAGTTTACTGAAAATTCTAGTTTGCTATTTTCAAAAACTTCAAATGCTTTTTTTATGATAAGTTTTGTGACTTCAGGATAAAGATACATACCTTGTAGAACTGCTAAAAAATCACTTGGTTCTAAGACATTAGAATTTAGATCTATTACACGCATAAGTACTTCATATTTTACGATTTTATCAGTTTGTAAATCCATAATTGGTTGAAAATAGGGGATAATCCTATTGTCCATAAAGGCTAGGCGTAATTCTTGAGTAATCGTAATATTATCCGCATACTTTTGTAATACTTCATTTTTAATAATATCTACATCACTTATTTCACCGAAATTTTTTTTTGACAACATTAGACCATATTCACATCTCTCTAAAGCATCCACTGAGGTTGTAGTTATACTCCCATAAAAAGAAAGAGTTATTTTTTCATTATTTGCTTCAAACTCTTTTTCTTCTAATTCTTTTTTAATGAATTTTAAAACATTATTTTTATTTTCTTGAGGAAAGATAATAGCAAATTCATCGCCATAAATACGGTATATATGTGTAAGTGTTATGAGTTGAGCGATGTATTGAAAAATTTGTTTAATGATGCTATCCCCTATATTGTGTCCATATAAAAGATTTATTTTACTAAACTCTTTAACATTAAGAAGTAAAAGAGTACCTGATATATTCTCATTTTCCATATCACTTCTTAATTGAAAATAATTTCCCTCTTTTGTTAATAAATCTTCATAAATAGAACTCAATCTCTTAGAAAAATAAATATTCATGATAATATCTCTTATTTGGTAAGAAGACATTAAAATATCCATGTACAGAAGTAAGAAGTAGGCATAATCATTTCTTTCATACATTCGTATTGCACTTTGTGCCATTGCGTGAAGATTTGTATGGATTTCTTTTATTTTTGGGTGTAATTTTCCAGCATTTTCTTGTACAATCCATCTACCTACAAAACATTTTTTTGGATTTAATTCAAAGAATCTTGGTTTATCTATAATACTAGTAATAAAATTTTGCATCCATATAAGGTGTGCATTAATCAAATCTTTTTTAGAATTTAGGGATACAGGAATTTTTTTACCTATCTCTTCTGTTAATAAATCACAATCATATTGTAGTTTTTTATTTAAATATGCTTGTGCAATATTATTTTTTATCTTATAATAATTGTAGGATTGATCATAATACCTAAAAAATTCACTTATATATTCACTGACTATTACATAGGGTACATTATTACTGTGAAGTTTTTCTCCCAGAGCATCATATATATGCTTAGAATCAGGATTTTTTAATAAATATTTCCATTCTTCAACAACATTAGCAGTAAAAAAAATATTACTCCAGGCATCAAAATAGTTTGAATCTTTAATAGTTACTATTACATTTTCAATGTTTTGCATTTTAATTCCTTTCGGGCATTGTATAATTATATCTTATTAACAATAATTATACTTAATTTTTACTATAATATGAAAAAAATAGGATTCCTATGAAAGAAAAAATTAAACACTATATGAAAGAAATAATTACATTTTTGATAGTAATGACAATCTTTGCAAATATTATTAGTCTCTATAAAAGTTCTGATTTAAACGATAAAGCTCTTTCCCTCACTAATATTTATCTCATCAATGACACTCAATACGAACTCCCTCAAGATAAACCAATATTAGTTCATATATGGGCTTTATGGTGTCCAACTTGTAAGGTAGAATCATCAAATATACAAACACTCTCCGAGCATTATACTGTACTTACAATAGCTGTTAAATCGGGCTCTAATGATGATATAAATAATTATATGAAAGAGAATGACTACACTTTTAATGTTGTTAATGATAAGAGTGGATTTATAGCCTCAGACTTTAAAGTGAGTGCTTTTCCAACGGCTTTTATATATGACAAAGATAAAAACTTGGTGTTTAGTGATGTTGGTTATACGAGTACATGGGGATTGATTATAAGAATGTGGTGGGCATCATTATAAGAAGGATCCTCCCCTAATAAAAGGAGAGAACAGAGTTAAATTACTTTGTAATTTTAACTCTGTACGCTTTACTTGATAATGGAACCCAAGGGCGTTTAATATGTTGAGGACGACGCTTAACCGAGTTTTGATCTAAACCACGAGTTAAATCATCTCTCCAACCTTTATAAATCTCAAAGTTGTTTTCATAGTTAACATAAATATCACCTATTTTATCACCTTTTTGAGCAGGTTCTAAAATAACTTTTTGATGCCAACAATGCATACCAGAAATTGGATCAGGATGAGCGGCAGCTACAGCATTTTGCCATGAGCCACTTAGACCATCCCACCAAATATTTCCACTATCGCTATTGTATTCAGCAAATCTTTCTGACTCAAAAGGTACGATACCTTGAACATACTTCATTTTACCGATTTTTCCATCCATCTGAATCTCAGCTGTTGGAACACCATAACTGTTAATACCAGAAGAACCAGTATAATCTTCGATTTTAATTTGACCACCCTCTTTACCAGCATTTTCTACTGCGTGAGCCATAAATTTAGGGTCATTCATATCTCTTTTAACTGCTTGTGATGCAACTTTTCCATCACTAACACCATTAGGAATAGAAACAGAGTTTACTAACTTCCATCTTCCACCATGATGAGAACATGCAAGAGTACCAGGAAGCACACCCTCAGTAGGAACAGCCATAGCTACAAAATAACCAGAGTCTAAACCAGTAACAGTATCTGTAATGTTTACTCTTATCGCATCTCCACGCTTAAAGCCTTGACGAGCTGCATCTGGAGTTGAAATCCAAATAGGGTCATGATTTTGAGAAATTTCCATAAGGTGCTTGCTATTTGCAGAACGAGTATGGATATTGTAGGGTAAACGAAACACAGTATTAAGTGCATACGAGTTTTTCTCCGTCATATAAGAATGATGAACATGAGACAAGATATGAACCATATCTTTTTTCTCTTTATCATTTCTTGGATAAATTGGAATTGCGTATTCTGGCCATTTCCAATCATCCGCTAACCAATCACAAAAGAAGTCAAGTTTTTTAGTTAATGTTGCAAAACCTTCCATAACTTCACCCTCAATCTCAATAGCAACTGGTTTTAAGTCATCTTTATACTTCCCATCACCATGATGATCTTTAGCGTAAATTACACCCGTTCTATCATCTTTAGTTAAGTCTTCTTTTGCATATTTATGACCATGAGAGATAAGGTTATTCCCCTCAATTTTCACTGGTTTTTCTTGTGCAGAATAGATGTGATTTTCTTCCATCCATGCACCATGATCTCTCATATACTCATATACTGGAAATTCAGAATTTTTATATCTTGCATCAGATGTTGCAGTTTTCTTCAAGTTTGGTAAGTTGTCACCAAAGGCTGCATCATACCATTCAGCAATAGTAACTGGAGTACCAGGAGTCTTTTTAGATTCCCACATAGAATGAACTGTTTTTGTCTTTTGAGCATCGAGAAATAAATCACCTTTAGGGTCAATATAATTAACACACATATCAAACCAAAACTCATTTTCTTCCCAAACTTCACCAAGACCAGCTTTAATATGAGCTTCAAGAGTAGCTCGAGCTGGATTTTTTGGTTTCCATCCCATTTTTTCTAAGGCAACACGCATAACTGGTTGGCGAAATGAAGTCCAACGAGCTGGCATTGTAGCTTCAGAATGCTGATCATGTCTTTCCCCTGCTAAACCAACAGGTAAGATATAATCAACATACCAGTTAGTTTCAGACCATACTGGAGATAAGTTAAATGTAAGTTCCATTTTAGACTCATCTTTGATAGTTTCAATCCATCTAAAACCATCAGGATTAATCCAAACTGGGTTATACATACGAGGTATCCAAACAGCGATCTTACTTGCTACTTTAAGACCTTTATCATTCCATTTCTTTTGCCACTCTTTATCTGCAAGAAGATGAGGGAGTAAATAAGACATCTCATATGTTGATAATGGCCACTCAGGTGGAAATGAAAGCTCATTATATACATCAATTTTAGGAATATTAGAACCTCGTTTACCTTGCCCAACAGTTGCACTACCACCCTTACCTGCAACAGAAATAACATGCCAGTGATGGAAAAAAGTTCCACCCTCTGGACCAATTGCACCACGAAGACCAAGCATTAAGAAACCTGTTCTTCCTGAGGTCCAACCACCACGGTTACCAGCGGCACCTGCACGCCAGAAATATGAGGAGATAGAAGTATCAGCCCAGATAACCATATCATAAAGTTCTTCTAGTTTATATGCTGGAACATGTGTTTCTTTTGAAGCATATTCAAGTGTATAAGGGCTATAAAGTTCTTTTAAAACAGCCATATATGATGTAAAACTATTATCTTTAGGAACCGCAGCAATATAACCTTGCTTGACCATAAAATCAAGATAATTAGTATTATCCATCATCACTTCCCAGTTAAACCATTTTTTTACAAAAGTTTCATTTACCTTACCTTCGTTTAACATCCGTTGCACTAGATAAAGGTTAATTGCAGCTTCTGTACCTGGCCATGGAGCAATCCAAAGATCAGCCATACCAGCTGAATTAGACAAACGAGGATCCATAACTACAAGTTTAGCTCCCTTAGCTCTTGCATCAGCAATGTGTCCAGCAGCTTGTTGGAAGTAGTGACCAGCATCAGCAGCGTGAGAAGAGTGCAAGAAAATAAGTTTTGCATTCGCCCAATCTGGTGAAGATCTATCATCATTTGACCATTGAATTGTCGGAGTACGACCACCAGATGAACAAATATTTGTATGCGAGTTGAAACAATCTTGCCCTAGAGTATGCCATACTTTACCAGTAAATCCATTCTCATTTGGACGACCAACATGGAACATACAAGATTTTTTAGATAACTCATCATCGCCTTTCATAGCATCATGCATTTTGTTACCGATAGTAGTCATCGCCTCATCCCAAGTAGTACGAATCCACTTCCCCTCACCACGAGCAGAACCGGGAGCTCGTTTAAGTGGAAAGGCTATACGATCTGGATCATACATTTGCGATTGTGTTGCATACCCTTTTGCACAGTTTCGCCCACGAGAACCTGCATGAAGAGGGTTACCCATATACTTTTTAACTGTAAAAGTTTTTTTATCAATCCATGCTGTTAAACCACAAGATGCTTCACAGTTTGAACACGCAGTAGGAATGATCATATAATCATTCACTTCAATTCCATCAGGATTATCGTCGCTTCTTACACCTTTACGCTCTATCCCACCTCTTTTCCAGTCGTCGCCATCTAACTCTTTAAAGTCATCCCATTGATCCATCGGAGGATAAAAAGATAAACTATCAGGAGTATCTGTGAATTTGCTCTCTTTAACAGATTCAGCCATTGCATCAGCTGTAAACACACCCTTAGCAATAGCAGCACCAGCAACTGTAAATGCAGCACCTTTTAAAAATGTTCTTCTACTTTGTAAATACATTAATATTCTCTCCCTAACTCATTGGTAATAACTGTGGAATCATTAACCATACATGTTTTACCATGAATAGACCCACTAATGCTAAAATTGCTGCAAGTTTTAAAATAGACTCACTTTTACTTGCACGACTCAACACTATAAGAAGCATTGGTAATAGATATGTCATCCATTGACCTAGCCAGAACATAACTGTGTATGGTCCATCACCTTTGATGTACTCAATAGTTGCTGCTATCTCTTCTGCTTTCATTGGACCAAAAATATACTCAGACATATAAATGATAAATGCCATTAATGCACTTAAACCAAGAACTACACCTAAACTCTTTTTAGCTTCATAAGAAAGCTTATTGCCACCAAGTAAAATCATTGCTGCTGAACCTGCAAGTGTCGCTGCTAAAATCATTTGTGCTGATTCTGCTGGCATTTGCCATAGTTCACGAGCGGTACACTGAGCTAAAAGTGCTGCGGTATAAAGCGTAACAGGAATAGCTAAGATAGTAGTCCATAATAATACTTTGTCAAAAGCCTCATCTTTTTTTGTATATCCAAGAAATACTAAAAATGTTAAAAGACCTAAAAACGCTGAAGCCATAAATGAACCCCAAGTAATTGCTGATGACCAACTAGGATAAAAGAATATATGCCACATTCTAAATGGTTGGTGTAAGTCAGCAAGGGTAAATAAAAGAAAAATATTAATAAATACAAATGCAGTTATCGCAGTTATAAATCTTAAGTTTTTCCCTGATTCTGGATGTGTTCTAAGAAGTAAAAATAACATAAAAATCACACCAGTTCCAATACTTTTCGCCCACATATTCACCGTAACTAACCAAGGCCAAACTGTACCTGGAATTGCCACATCTAAAGTTACTACAGCTTGTGTCGCTGCTAATATTTCATGTGCTGCCATTAGTGTTTCCCTCCTGATGGAAGTGTCGTGATTTTTCCAAATAAGTGATGACCTTCTAATCTTTGAGATGCAAGAGGATTAAGAGATACATTACCACCACCTACATAATAGTGATGAGGATTTGTTCCTTTTTCTGGCTTACGAACTTGAACATTTGATTGATTTCTTTGGATATATTTAGAAATATTTGAAGTTGCATCATCTAAATCACCGAAAATATTTGCCTCAACTGGACAAGCAACTACACAGGCAGGCATCATAGATGAAGCTATTCGATGAGCACAATAAGTACATTTATCAGCAGTTTGAGTAATTGGATCTATATAAATTGCTCCATAAGGACAAGCCATAATACAACCAGCACAACCGATACATCTCTCTTTATCAATATTTACAATACCATTTTCAAGATAATGGAGTGCAGAAACTGGACAAATTCTCTCACAAGGAGCATTTTCACAGTGGTTACATCTAAGAGGTGTAAATGTTCTCTTAGTTTCTGGGAAGGTTCCCACATCTACATATTTTACGCGTAATCTCCATGTAGAAAGCGGTACTTCATTTTCCACTTTACATGCGATTTCGCATCCTTTACAACCCATACATAGGTGTAAATCAACTAGGAAACCTAATTGCATATATTCTCCTTTTGCCTTCAAAAATGGCAAATTTAAATTTGTTACAACGATTAATATTGTTTAAAATAATCCTTGATTCTTAAAAAATAGGGTTATTTCACTGCTTAATATTATCTAAAGAAACTTAAAATTTTTATAAATAGCTAAGTATTGTTTTAGATATTTACAGTGTTGAGTATATTCGCAATAGTTCAGGATATATTGATTTTTTTGCTATATAACATTTTTATGATAATTCATTGGATATATCTCTCTCTTTTAGTCTAAGAATCAAAAAATAAAAATCACTTGGCTTTATCAGAGAATTAAATTAAATTCTTTAGATTTTTGATCGTACTCTTTTAGCATTGTATCTATTCCTTGTATATCAAAGGAATCTATCTTTGATAAAAGTTCTTTAGAAAATATTACTAAACTACTTAGCTTATATGATGATGATAAATCATGTATACTGTGTGCAAACTGACTAATAGTATTTAAATCATTTGTCATTAAGGCTTCTTGAAGTAAGCTATTTATTTCTCTTGAGTGATCCTTGAAGTATGACTTAGATTCTTCTACACTTGAGGTAAAGCAAAGACCTTTATCACTTTCTAGCTCTTGAATTATACCATTTGACACTGATATATCTTGCGAATTTAAAACTTTTAAAGATACTCTAAAGAGATCAATTTTTTTTAGAGGTTTTTTTAAATTTATTATTGGTTTTACCCCATCTTCATGAAATGTGATATTATTTAACCTATCATCGACTAAACCAATGATAGGTGCATTTGTAGTTCTTTTAAGCACTTTGGCAACAGCATTATCATCCATAGATAATATGTTTACATTTATCAAAATAAGATTAATTTTTTTACTTTTAAGGATAGCAATAGCATCTTTTAAAGAACTATATGTGAAAATTTCGAGTTTTGTTTTTAAAAAACTATCTATTACTAATTCTAGTGTTTTTTGAGCATTATCTATTACAACTATTGTAGAATTAGATTTTATCATAGAAAAATCTATATTAGACTCTTTTACATCATGGGTTTTACTCACTAATATTACTTCGACCCTACGTAATGTTAAGATAAAAGTTGAACCAACATCAAGTATGCTATTTACTTCTAAATTTCCCTTCATTAATAAGGCTAATTTTTTGTTTATAGATAGACTTAAACCTGTACCTTGATATTCTGTTTTATTATCTACTTGGTTACTTTCAAATATTTTAAAAATATTTTCTTGATTAACTTCTGATATTCCTATCCCTGTATCTTTAATTTTAAATGATATATCGCTTTCATGCTTACTTGCATTAAAATAATCTTGTGAAATAATAAGTTCAATCTTTCCTTTTTCTGTAAACTTCAAAGCATTATTAAGTAAATTATCTAGGATTTCTTTCACTCTTCTCTCATCAATCATAATAGACTCTGGCATGTTTATATCTATTTCTACACTAAATATTAATGATTTTTTATTAGCTTCAAACTTATGTAATTCGATGATAGAGTCTATAAAAATTTTAAAATCTACTGCAGATGTAACTATTTTAAACTCACCAGAATCTATCTCTGACATTTCTATAATATTATTAATTAAGTGCAATAAATTATGCCCAGAATTAAAAATATTATTGGCATAAGAACTAATCTCTTTGTTAGAACTTTCTTTTTCTATTATTTCAGAAAAAACTAAAATAGAGTTCATCGGAGTTCTTATCTCATGCCTTATATTTGTTAAAAAATCACTTTTTATTAGGTTCGCTTTTTGAGCTATAGCCTTAGTATCTTCAATAATTCCTCTAAGCTTTAAGACTTCAGCCTTAAGAGTTTTATCCTCTTTTACCTCGACAAAAGTTCTTTCTAAAAGCTCTTTTTTTTCTTCATTAGTAGCAGTTTTTTGAAGTTTTTTTATTTTTTTTATATAAAAATAATATTGTAAAAATATTATTATTAAAAATAAAAAAATTATAAGAACAAGCTCTATACTCATATTTATCTAAACCTCTTGAGTAATCTTTTTGAAACTTTCGGCATTTGCTACTAAAGTTTTAATTAATCTTGGCTCAAACTTTATGCCACTATTTTGTGTAAGAAATTCACAGGCTTCTTCAAAAGACCAAGCCTTTTTATATGCTCGTTCATGCGTTAAGGCATCTAAAACATCTGCTATAGCAACAACACGCCCATATAAACTAATTTCATTCCCTGATAAGCCTCGTGGATAACCTGAGCCATCATAATTTTCATGATGCTCATATGCTATGGAAGAAGCAATTTTAATTAATTTTGTTTGTGATTTGTTTAAAATTTTAAAGCCTAAAATCGGATGTTTCCTCATGACTAACCATTCTTGTTCATTTAAAGGACCTTTTTTATGCAAAATATTTTCATCTATTAAAATCTTGCCTATATCATGGAGAGGAGCAACTAAAAAGATAATTTTCAACTCATCTTTATCCATTCTACCATCAAGTTGAGCTAAAAGTTTAGAGATGTGAGCCACCCTCTTCACATGAGTAGCTGTTTCACCACTTCTGGATTCCATCAATTCAGAAAGAATATAAATTATCTCTTTTTGTGCTAACTCTAACTCTGTAAAGTAGAATTTAGAAGCATCTTCTATCTTTGCTATCAAGTTTATATTATGTGTGTTGAGCTGTTTCTTTGCTCTGTATAGTTCTAAATGATTTTTTACCCTAACTTTTAGTTCTGCGGGATGAAAAGGTTTTGTTACATAATCTACTGCTCCAAGAGAAAAACCTTTTTCAATAGAGTTTATATCAACTTTAGCTGTCAAAAAGATAATGGGTGTCTCTTTGATCCCTGGAGTATTTTTAATCAATTTACATACTTGATACCCATCTATCCCTGGCATCATAATATCAAGAAGAATTAAATCAAATTTTTTCACTTTCAAAATTTCTATTGCCTCTTCACCATTTAGGGCATAAGAAAAATTATAGTCGTCATTTTTAAGAATATTTATAGCTACTTTTATATTTTCACTGACGTCATCAACAATTAAAATATTATAAGAAGTCGACATAAAATTCCTTCAGTATTGACAATTTGATTATTATATTCAAATGTCTCTTAAATATTACTAATATTTTTTTACTATGTTATTGATTTGAACATAGGCTTCTAGTGGAGTTGTTTCAAAGTAATCTAAATTGTGCTTTTGTGCAAAGCCCTGTGTCATTTTTTTTACTTTGAGGAGATTAAACCTAGGTGCTTTTGGAAATAAATGATGTTCAATTTGCGTATTAAGCCCACCATAAAACCAATGCACAAATATCCCCCCTTTTAAAGAGCGTGAAGTTCTCATTTGCAATTCCATCCAAGAAAGATCACCAGCATCTTCTTGCTCAATCACTTCACATCCTAAATGATTTGTTATAAAACCAAAAGCAAGCCATCCAGATAACATAATATTTAAGGTTATAAAAACAGCTAAAAAATCAGCAATAGGCAAAAAATAAAATATTGGTCCCCAAACCATAGGCCAATGAAGTAACATTAAAAAGAGTTCTCCATATTTTTTTCTTTTTATAACAAAAGAATAAGATTGAGTGATAAAAGCAGGGTACATAAAAAACATTGCACCCCAAAATACTAAATACTTTGTACTTCTTAACCAAGAAATATTTCCTTTTTTATTTGTAAAAGCTCCATCAAAGGCATGAATGTCTTCATCTTTTTGAGGGATATTACAAAATGTATGATGATTAATATTATGCTTCCAATCCCACCATGAAGAAGAATTACTTAAAATAAAGGCAGAAAATGGATAAGAAATTTTAAAAGCAAGAGATTTATTTTTAAAATATTGTGTATGAAGTATATCATGTGATATAAATACCGCACGAGTAAAAATAATAGTCATAAATAAAGCGAGAGCATAAGGTGCTAACCATAAATCTTCGATTGTGTTCCAGTTAAAAACAAAAACGTAAACTAATCCCATAGAAAGCATTGCTGCTAGCATCTCAATAGATCCTCGAACAGGGACTCGTTCTAATAAACCTGCCGCACGAACCTCAAATTTCAACTCATCAAAAATATCAGGATATTTTGCAATAGACATAATTATAACCTCATAAGAAAAATTTGTACTGATTATAGTTTAAATTTATCTATAATTCAAGTAAAATAGACTAATTAACGAAAAAAATTGTTTTAACAATTAATTCTCTTGTCTATCGCTCGTATTAATAGGATATAATTTAATTCTACCTTTGTATTAATAAAATTGATACAAAGGAAATATATAATTAACAATAATTAAGGAAAAACTATGCTAAATACACTTATCGGTCCAGATAAACATATTAAATTATTACATAATGAAATTATTAAAATTCATGGAAGTTTCATGAATTTTGAAGAAGCTGATTTTTATCCAGAACATGATAAAAGAAAATCATCTAGTGGATATCGACATATTCATCATAAACTAGTTGTTGAAGAAAATAGACCTTGTTTAATCTGCGGTGTGACTCATGAATTACTATCTGACTCTCAAAAAAAACAAGATAAAAAGCTCAATCCATATTCAGCAAAACAAATGGAAGCTCATCATCATATAATAGAATGGTCATTAGCCAATGCTATAGATGTAAATAAATTTAATGATAGGATTAGAATTCATTTAATGAACAAACATAAAGATACAGTCCTTTACCAAAAAAATATGTGTGAAGAAGAAATACGATGTTGGGTTGACCATAGTCCAGATAATTTATGGATATTATGTGATGTACATCATCGGCATAATTATTTTGGTATACATCATGTTAGTTATCCTAATTGGGTTCCCCAAAATTTATTTACAGAAAATTTTTTAGCTGAGATTCGTGATACTATAGAACACCACCACACTTAATCTAAAAGGAATTTAAAATTGAGAAGAGTATAAAACTTCATATTTATCCCTTATGAAGTTTTATACCTTTGAATTATATTTTTTCGATATTAGCAAAGCCTGCTTTAGTACTTTTAACATTTACCTTTTCATTATCTTCAAAAGTTTCTTTTCCCTCATAGCCAATATTCCAAAGTGTTGCTTTATAATAAACTTTTTGATTTTGTATAACTCCTATTCCCGCTTCATTGAAAAAATTATCATTATTTTCTTTATTTTTAGATTTTAAAAATAATTTTAAAGTTTTCGTCCTCAAACTCAGCAACATAAGAATAGCGATAAGCCCAACGCTAGAGAGTTGCCATAATCCATTTGGGTATATATTTAATAGAGAAAGAACTGATACAATTAAAAATGCAATTCCAAACCAAAATAAGACAAAAGAAAATGTAACAACTTCTAAGGCAATAAGAATTATTCCTATTGCCATTAAGCTTGTTGGTGAAATAAGACTAAGAGTTAGGCTTTGCATTGTCTAGCCCTTTAAACAAAGCATCCCCCATGATACTCATAGAACCAATCATTTCAGTAACATTATAAGGAAGTATGACTTTGTTAGCTGAATCACTACCTGCAAGTTGTTTAAAAGCTTCTATTCTATCTTTGGCAAGTAAAAACTCTGATGCTTCTTTATTTTCTCTCATTGCTCTATTGATACTATCCATTGCCTTTGCTTGTCCTTCTGCTATTGCCATCTCCTCGTATTTTTTAGCATCAGCCATTCTCTCAATCGCTTCAGCTTTTAAAATCTCTTCTTGTTTGAATGCCTCAGCTCCAAGGACTTGTGCAACTTTATCTGCTTGAGCAGTCGTTTCTTTAGCTCTTTTTTCTCTCTCCGCTTGCATTTGTAAGTTCATAGCAATTTCAATCTCTTTTGGAACAGAAATATCACTAATCTCTACTCTTGTAATTTTCACACCCCAATTTAAAGAAGCATCCCCTAATGCGGTTTGAAGTTTTGCATTTAATGAATCTCTGTTTGATAAGCTAGCATCTAATTCCATTGAACCAATTTCACTTCTTAATGTGGTCATAGCTAGATTCGTGATAGCTTTTTTAAAATTAATGACATTATATGTTGCTTGTTGAGCGTTTTCTACACTACAAAATACAATCCCATCAATGGTGATATTTACATTATCTCTTGTAATTACAGATTGTTGAGGAATATCTATCATCTGCTCTTTTGTTGTAAGTAAATTTACAGGGTTGTCTACTATGGGGATAATAAAATTTAAGCCACCCTTTAAGACTGTGTGAAACTTACCTAATCTTTCAATTACCATCATATCTGCTTGAGATATTATCTTAACACCCTTTGCTATAATAACAATAGCAAATATAAAAACTGCAGCTGTAATAATTAATATGTCCATTTTTTCACCTCATTTATTTAATTTTATTGTTTAATACCCAAAAAATACACTACTAAGGATTATAGCTAAAAAGTAAATTACTAATTGGAATAATTATTGCTAGAGTCTATAATATAAGGATGAGTTATGAAATTTTTACTATTTTTTTTATTACTTACTACAAGTATTTTCGCTACTAAAATTAATGATGTTGCCAATATTGTTGGTGTTCGTGATAATCAAATTATTGGTTATTCCCTTGTTGTAGGTCTTAAAAAAACAGGTGATGGAACTACTTCAAAGTTTACACTTCAATCAATATCCAATATGCTCAAAGCAATGAATATAGATATGAATCCTGTGGATATAAAATCAAAAAATGTTGCAGCAGTTGTTGTTACAGCAAATTTAGCACCATTTACAAGACATGGTGATAAGTTTGATATTACCGTTTCATCAATAGGAGATGCCAAATCTTTAGAAGGTGGTACACTTCTTATGACTCCTTTAAAAGGGGTTGATGGTAAGATTTATGCACTTGCTCAAGGTCCCGTTAGTATTGGTGGAAAAAACTCTGGAGGTGGAGGAAGTGAATCTCATCCTACTGTTGGTTTAGTTTATGAGGGGGGCTTAGTTGAAAGAGAGATAAACATTGATTTATATCATCAAGAGTATGTTACCTTATCTTTAAAAGAATCAAATTTTCAAAATTCTGTTTCTATACAAAAATCGATAAATGCTGTTTATAATACACAAGTTGCAGTAGCTATGGACTCAAGAACTATAAAGTTGAAAAAACCAGATAATAAGTCAATGATAGAATTTTTAGCAGAGATTCAAGATATCGACATGGACTATAAGCCTAAAAACAAAATCATTATAAATGAGAGAACAGGAACAATAGTTGCTGGAGTAGGAATAGAGGTTAAACCCATAATGCTAACTCATGGTGACATAACAATAAAAATCACAGAACAAGAGATACCTATGCAACCTGAGGGTTCAGTTGTTGTAGATGATAATCTTGTAATTGGATTGAACCAAAATGAGATTTATACAAAAAAAGGCACGACCACAGTTGCAAATCTTGTACGTTCATTACAGAAATTAGGGGCAACGCCTAAAGATATAATCTCAATATTAGAGACTATGAAAAGTGCAGGAAGTATCTCTGCGGAATTAAAGGTAATATAATGAACTTATACACTCATACAATAGCCCAACAACATATAATTCCTAAGATTGATGCCAAAGTAGAAGATCCTGAGTTAAGAAAACAAACAAATGCTTTTGAGTCTGTTATCCTTAAAATGCTGATGGATAATGCGATGAAAGATGAAAAAAATCTTTTTTCACAACAAAATGATCCAGGAGATAAAATATATAAATCAATGTATAGAGATGAGTTAAGTAAAGCAAGTGCTGGAAGCTTTGGATTTTCGCAAATGTTATACGATTACTTAGCTCAAAAGTCTTAATTAATTCGTGATATTGTCGATGTAGTTTTGTAGAAAAAACTATTGTGGCTATAAAGGATAAATTATGATTTCAAAGTTAAATAGCTCGGTTATTAGAACAGTTTATATGAATAATTCTGTGGATAACAAAGAAGTTAGTAAAAATATTTCAGCAAGTATTTCTTCTGAGGGGAAATTGAGCAAGGTAGAAAAGATTAAAGAATCTCTTGAGTTTGGAGAATATAAAATCAATTTACAAGTATTATCAGAAAAAATAGCTGATGAATTACTGTAAATAATAATATTAAAGAGGGGTAGGTTATGTTGTCTCATTATTTAGAAAGTGCTTTAAGCGATTTAAGAGATTTAATTAGTATGACAAAACAAGATATAGAAGATATTAAAGAAGCTAAAAATGATCAACAATTTGAGAGATTAGCACTTAAAGAAGAAAAATTAAAAAGTTTTGAAAGTAAAAAAGCAATGATTGATCATGAAATATCTTCTTTAATGATAGTACAAGCAGATAAAAATTTACCTGAACTTTTAAATCAAGAGCAACATAAGGCTCTTGATGAACTTAAAATAGAATTATCAAATTTAAGGGATATAAATAAAAAATATGCAAAATTTGTTCTCATTGTAAGTAATTTATATAATACATTTTTAGAAAGACTTGTTCCAACAGAGATGCAAGGATATCAAAAGATTGCGTCACAAAAACCTTCTATTTTGGAAGTGAGAGTGTAATATGGCTTCAATATTCAACGCACTGCATATTGGATACTCAGGTTTAAATGCCGCTCAAGTGGGTATAAATACAACAGGGCATAATATTTCTAATGCTGGAACTGATGGGTATCATAGACAAAGAGTAGTAGCTACGGCAGCAACACCAATGAGAAGTGAATCAGGACAAGTTGGTAATGGCGTTGAGATACAATTGATTAAAAGAATTTTTGATAATTTTGTATTTGATAGATATACAGATACTTATGCTCAAAAAGAGTATACAAATTTTGAAAAAAAAACTTTAGAACAATTATCAACATATTTTCCAGAAATAGACAAGGTTGGTATCAAAGCAGATTTACATAAATACTATAATATGTGGCAATCATTTTCAGCTAACCCTGATAATGATTCGATTAAAATAGCTTTGGCTAAACAGGCAGAAGTTTTATCCCAACATGTTCGGCATACTCAAGAACAAGTTATGACATTACAATCGCAGCTTAATTATGAAGTGTATGTAAACATAAATGAAGTCAATGCTTTAGCAAAAGAATTAACTGAAATTAATAAATCAATAGATGCTGCAGAAGCAGGTATTTTGTATGATGCGAATGATTTAAGAGATAAAAGAAATATAATTGAAAGAGATTTAGCAAGATTGATAGGTGCTGTTAGAACATCAGGACAAATAGAATCAAGTATGCAAGTTGCTAATAACGCAAATATGAAAACAGGAAGTTATACTATTAGTATTAATGGTTTTAATCTTGTTGATGGAACAACATTTCATCCACTCCATGTTTCTAATGATAATAATCATAATGGTTTTTATGAATTATCTTTTGAAAGAGAAGATGGTGTATTGATAAAAATGGAAGAAAATATTAATGAGGGTAAGATAGGATCGCTTTTAAATCTTCGTGGTGGAAGTATCGATAGCACTAGCGGAGTTCCAAAAAATGGTATTCTTCAAAACGTAATTGCCCAACTTGATACATTCGCGCTAGGATTAATAGAAACTACAAATAACTTGTATGCACAAAATGCAACCGATAGAATGGATTCAAATCCTCTTTCAATCAAGCCTGCGAGTACACTACTATCTTCTGGTTTAAATATCAAAGAAGGTTCTTTTAATTTACTAGTGTATGATATAGATGGAAAGGTAATCGCAAAAAGAGAGATTAAAATAGATGTGTCTACAACTTTAACAGGTGTTGCTGGTTCAAATTCAATTCAAGCACAGATGGAAGCACAAATTGATGATAATGGTGACGGTAGTGCGATTAATGATATTGATGATTATTTGAATTTTAATTGGGCTGTATTTGCTGGAGGGGATGGTGCTCTTGAATTCACTCTTAATTCTATTGCCGAATCTCGAGGCTATAAATTTTCTCTTGTAGATAATTTAGCTACAAAAGACTTTTCTTCAGGCACAAATTTTGCAGGTTCTTTTGGAATGCATAAATTTTATGATGGTAATAGTGCTAGTAATATGGATCTTCACTTTAAATTTAAAGGAAACCAGACCTTATTATCAGCGGGTTATACAAATGTGGCAGGTGACAGTAACTTAGCATTAAGTATGGTTCAACATCAATATGAAATATATAATTATGAGGTTTCTAATAAGGTATTTAAAACAACAAGTTACGGTATGTTTGACATTATGGCTACAGCAATGGGAACACAAGCAAACTCAGCAATAATCAGAAGTGAAACAATAGACACTCAATTTAATGCAGTCCAATTAGAATACTTTTCTACATCAAAGGCAAGCATTGATGAAGAGATGGCTAATCTTATTAAATATCAAACATCGTATGGTGCCGCTGCAAAAATCATTACAACTATTGATCAAATGATGCAAACCTTACTTGGTATTAAACAATAAATTGTTTTTGAATCTTTAATGCCAATTTTTAGTATATTAATCTTAATTTTTGTTGTCTCTATCTCCTTCTTTGGAGCATATTTTTATAATTTTGATGCCTACACATTAAATGCTGATGCTATTTTAGTAGAGCCATCGACTCAACATCCCCTAGGAACAGATAGATTAGGACGAGATGTCTTAGCAAGACTTATGGAAGGTGGAAAAGTTTCTTTAATTATCGGAGTAGGGAGTGCTTTCATAGCCTCTATAATAGGTTTAATTTTTGGTGCAATGGCTGGTTATTTTCGAGGTACATTAGATAAATTTTTTGTAATTGTAGTTGATTTATTTTTAACTTTTCCAACATTTTTTTTATTGTTAGCCTTAGTAAGTTATGTCAATGCCTCAGCGTGGGTACTTATAATTATTATCTCTATAACAGCTTGGATGACTACAGCAAGGCTCATCCGTTCTGAGAGTTTTAAAATTACAACACAACCTTATATAAAAATATTAAATATTGCGAATGTGAGTAAAATAAAAATATTATTTAAATACTATGCACCGATCTTAGCACCGATATATTTTGTAAGTTTTACCTTTGGTGTTGGTGGAGCGATTTTAGCAGAATCAGGACTTAGCTTTTTAGGATTAGGAATAGTAGCTCCACAAATGAGTTGGGGGACAATACTTAGTGGTGGAAAAGATCTTGTTGAGATAGCATGGTGGATAAGTTTTTTCCCTGGTTTAATGATATTTTTACTTACATTTTCACTGATAAATATTTCAAATTATTTACAGCAACTTACAAATAAAAAGCAGATACAAAACTAGGAAACAAGATGAAAGAGAAGCAAGTTGGACATTATTTTATTGTGGCGGCGAGTGTCATTGTTATATTGGCAGGCATAAAAAGTGCATCAGCGATTATAGTCCCATTTTTACTCTCTTTATTTTTGGCGATAATTTTATCCCCTTTATATAATTTTTTTATACGAAAAAAATTACCAGATTTTGTATCCTTAGCATTTGTGATAGGAATATTTGTAATATTTTTAAGTTTAGTGATTCAATTATTAGGTTCATCTGTACATGATTTTAGTTCAAATATAAATTTCTATCAAGAACAACTTTTAGAAAAGTTTCAATTCTTAGAAGTTAGTATGAAGAATATGGGAGTCAATTTACCATTTAATGAATTGTCTAATACGATTAATTCAAAACAAATCATGTTATTCGCTACGAGTATGTTGCAAAGCATGGGTTCAATTCTAACAAATGGCTTTGTAATTATTTTTACTTTAATATTTATGCTTTTGGAATCCAACAGTTTTATAAAGAAAATATCTTATACTAAGGGGATGAAAAAGAGTGTAAACCATATACAAGAGATACTCTCTAATATAAAAGAATATATGGTCTTAAAAACAATAATCTCTTTTTTTACAGGTTTAGTTATATGGATTGGATTAGTAATAGTAGGCACTGATTATGCTTTTCTTTGGGCAGTATTGGCATTTTTATTAAATTTTATTCCAAATATTGGATCTATTATTGCAGCCGTTCCAGCAGTACTTTTAACTTTTATTCAACTAGACATGATAAGCGGAATTATTGTTGCAATTATTTACGCTGGAGTAAATATTATTGTAGGCTCAATTATAGAGCCAAAAATCATGGGAAATGGACTAGGTATCTCAACTTTAGTTGTCTTTTTATCACTCCTTTTTTGGGGATGGCTTCTAGGTTCAGTCGGGATGCTTTTATCTATTCCATTAACAATTATGGCAAAAATAGTATTTGATGCCAACGAAGATACAAAATGGATAGCTATTTTACTAGGGAATGGTAAAGCAAATTAAAAAGCTGAAAATTATATTTATACATCCAAGTTTATTTAGATCCATTATACTCTGCAACTCTTGATTCAAATACTCACAAAAACCTCTGAACTTCAAAATGTTGTCAAGGATAATAAAGATTTACTGCAAATTTTAAAATCGAGCTGAAATTGAATCTATTTCATTCCATGTTAAGCTTCCTGAATTTGCCTTGCCTTGATGTGAGATTATATGTGAAACATAACGCGCGAACATATCGGTCTCAACATTTACCTTAGAACCTTTTTTATAGTTTCTAAAAAGTGTTTCCCTCATAGTGTGGGGGATGATTGTAAGCCTAAACGTATCAGCAGATACATCATTCACAGTAAGGCTTACTCCATCAATGGTTATAGAACCTTTTGGCACTACAAAGGGGATGTATGTTTTACTCAAAGAGATAAAAATATCAAAAGAGTTTCCATTGTTTTTAATCTCTTTAATTTCACCTATACAATCAACATGACCTTGTACAATATGCCCCTCAAACCTATCTCCCATCATCATGGCAGGTTCTATATGAACTTCATTTTTGTAGTTTTGCATAACAAGAAGGTTCTGGCTTTCAGGTGAAAGCTCAACAGCAAATCCATCATCTAAAACCTTGACAACGGTTAAACATGCACCATTGATAGCGATAGAATCTCCGAGCTTACTTTTATGTGTGGCTTTGATGCTAAGCGTACTACCAACTAAACTTTTAACACTTGCAATTTCTCTAATTAATCCTGTAAAGATGAGAACTCCTTAAAATACAATCTTGCCATCATCTTGTAAACCTTTGATAATCTCTTTTGCTTTTTCATGCCCTTTATAAGCGGCTTTTCTACACAAGTCAAGTGCCTTATCATGATCTCTATCACAGCCTAGACCTTGATCATAAAGAAGACCAAGATTGTATAAGCCTTGTGCTAATCCACCCTTAGCTGCACGAGAAAAACAGATAAATGTTTTTGTCTCATCTTTATCAACTCCATGACCCTCTTTATATAAAGCGCCAAGGTTATTAAAAGACTCTAAGTGACCACGCTTTGCTCCCTCTTCATACCAAAAAGCAGATTCTGAATAGTTTTGCATACATCCAAGACCACGCTCTAGCATCAAGGCAACTTCATACATAGCAGGGGGAACTTCTCTTGTTGCTGCTTCCATGTGTAAGTCATAAGCTTTAAACTGATCATGTTCTACTCCACCAAGCCCATTGGCATATAAAATTGCAAGATTAAAAAGTGCATATGCTTGTTTAGCCTCGGCGGCTTTTGTATAAAGTTCTAAGGCTTTTGCATCATTTTTTTGACAAGCCTGTTCTTTTTGGTACATAAAAGCCAAAGATGTTTGAGCATCAGCATCTCCTGCTTCAGCCAATCGTGTATAAAGTGCAAAGGCTTTTGCATAGTCCTTAGAGTTGTACGCATCGTGTGCATTTTGTATCATGTATCTTTACCCATCTTAAAAACCTCAATTAACTTAGTTTATATTATGAGGATTATACGCAAATATGATAAAATTCGCTTTAAATAAAATGAATTTTTATAATGCTTCCCTTTTTTAAGACCAGTAAAATAAGTTTTCTTATTCTAGCTCTTTAGGATACCAGTGCTAATAGTTTTACCCTTTTTGAACCTAAATTATTGACAGCCTGATAGTAAATCTCATTTGGAGTTTTATATCCAATTGCCCAATGTAATCTTTTTTTGTTGTACGAGTACATATATTTTTTTATGGCTTGATTGAGAGCTTTTATATTTTTAAATGACTATCACTTCTAAATGGTTTTGTTGGATTGTAGTACAAACTAGACTTACTTACATGGAGTAATTGACATTGTTTATTGAGTAAAATATTTAGCTCAGAATCAACAAGAATTCTTCGTTCTTTAGATGATAGCAAGTTTAGGAGCTTTCCCTCGAGAAAATCTTTTTCCAATTTTTAAAATATTGTCTTTTCACCTTCTAAAACTTCAAGCACTAATTTAGCCTTGAAACTGGCACTATAGCTTTTCCTTAACTTCTATAAATAATACATTTAAACTCTTCTTTATCAATATCATTTATAAATTCAATATCTGGATTTATACTTAAAACTCGTTTTATTCCACTTCCTCTACCCGTATATGGCAAAATATTATTGCAAATACGATCTAAAGTTTGATTTCTTCTTATTGTATTACCTAATTTTATTTTTTCTACTGTTAATGAATTAAAGAGTTTACCAGGGCTTGTTATTTCTAGTCTATTGTTAAAAATAAATATCTGTATAGGTCTATTTATCTGATAATCTCTATGAATTAGTGTATTTACAAGAAGTTCGCCTAAAACTATTTCATCTATTTCTAAAACACCATTGGAGTTAAAATTTTCTTCTTCTTGTCTACTTAATAAGTTACTTTTCATAAAACTCATACTTGCATTATAAAGTGTTTCAAAATCCCCATTAATTCTTTTTTCAGATATATATTCTGTTACAGATATGTCGTTTCCTGAAAAATAACAACAATCAATATAAAATGATTTATTATATTTTTGAGGATTTATTCCAAAGATTAGATTTCCTGCAAGTGTTAAATTTTCATCTTTCATAATATCAAAGTTTTGTAATAAAGTTTTTAAATTGAATTTATCATTTTGTAGTTCATCATATAAAGTTTTATCAAATTTATCTAAAAATTTGTTAAAAAGTTGCATATTTAAATCATTAAAATTAGTACTATCAACTTTTTCTTCATCTGGAAATATTTTTTTTGATTCAGCAAATAATCTTCTAAGTTCTTCTTGTGAAATCTTTTTTTTATCTGCACCTGATTTTATATAATAATCTCCACTACTTGTAGCATATGGTTTACTAGCACCATTATCAATAGAAACAATTATTATCTTTTTATCACCTATTGATATATTTTGCATCAAAGGATGGATAGGTGGTTTGACATTGTTATCAGCAACATTACCAATTAATTGTCCAATTCGCTCTATCTGCTCACTATTTAATCCAACTATTTCATAAGTTTTATCAACAATACCAAAAATAATAATTCCACCTTGTGCATTTGAAAAAGCAACAAATTCTTTTGCTAATTTATTACTAGCTTTCCCTTTATTATCAGTTAAAATATCTTCTTTAAACTGCGTATAACTATCTTCCCCATTTGAAATTTTTTCAAGTAATTCTAATGTTTCCATAAATTATATATATCCCTTCTTTTATTAAAGGCTTTTTCTCCACCTTCCATTATGTTTATTATATTATCTTGTATATCATGATTATCTATGCTACCAAGTTTTATATTAATTTTATTTTCTTCATAATTACACACTACTATTTGTTCACAATCTCCTAGTACTGGGATATTTGCATTATGCGTTGCGAATATAAATTGTGTTTTATTTTTAAGCTTTAACAACTCTACTATAACTTCTTTATAAATTGTCTGATTATCTAAATCATCTTCTGGTTGGTCAATAATGATTATATCATTATCTCTTTGTGTTAAAATGAATATAATTAAGGCAGATGCTCTTTGACCTAAGGAGTGATTTACTAATAATTTTCCATTATAAAGTATTTCTATTTTATTTGATACTTGAAAGGTAAGAAGTGATGAAAGTGAATTTATAAATTTTTCTTTAAATATTAATAGCTTATTACCACCAAATGATATATTATCTAAGTCATTATATATTTCAATACAATCTTTATATTGCGTAAGTTTTTCATAGTCAGCTTTTGTTAATCCACTTCCACTAAAAATATTTCTTAAATACTTTTCATATGAGTCTTTATCACCTTTAAATTCTGCTTTTAATTCAATAGATGATTTATTTTGATTTATAGATTTTATTCCATCTTCAATTAATCTAAATTCATCTAAATATAAATTATTTAACTCAGAGATTAGTTCTGTTAAATTATTTTTTAAATTATTTTTTATATTTGATAGTTTCTCAATTTCTTTTAACATTAAGTTTTGAGAATTTAATATTCTTGTATAATTTATAAAATCATCCGCTCTTAAATTATCAGGGAGATTAATATCTCTTTGGATTTGTAAAAAAGTATTATTAAATTCTTTATATTTATTTTTGAAAGCTTTACGCAAAGAATTTATTTCTTCAAAACTCAATGTTAAACTATTTAACTGTGTAGAGATATTTAAAAATGTATCTCTACTTGTATCTATAATTGTATAAAGACTATTAAATATATTTTGATTTTCTTTAGATTTATATTGCTTTAAATTATCAAAAAAGTTATTTTCTTCATAAGTCTTTAAAAAACTATTTACATCATTTCTAAACTCATGTAAGTCTTTAATGATCTTTGAAAAATTTGAATTATCTTTATTAAATTCCATTTGTTTTTTTAATTTATCTTCAATATCATGCTTTTTAAACTCATCAATCTTTAATTTTAATTCTTCTATCTTTTTTTTAACTTCTTCTTTCTTATCATTTAAATTATCATATTTCTTTATATTTTCTAATAATGATTTTATTTCTTGTTTTTTCATATCAATTTTAGATTTAATGTCTTTTGTTTTATCACCAATAAATTTATTTATTAAATCGTTTTCATATCCATCTTTATAACTTGATAAATCTTTTTGTCCAAAATATAATGGTTTTTTAAGAAGTAAAAATATATCAAGGTTTTTTATTTCTCCATCTTTTTTAATCTCTACACTATGTCCATAAACTCGTTCAATAGTATATTCATTATTACGGTTATCATAAGCTTTTATAGTTATTTTTCCCGCACTCCCTAATAACTTTTCTATTAAATTATTTTTATATTTATAATCTGCATTTTTATCTGAAATTTCTAAACCTAATCCATATCTAACAGCTTCTATAATAGAAGATTTTCCACTACCTCTTACTCCTACAAAATTATTCATTGATGATGATAATTCAATAGTTTGTCCATCTAATTTACCACCATTAAAAGAGATTGATTTTATATATGAGTTTTCAGTTTTAGGAAGTTCTTTTTTTACTCTATATTCTTTATCTTGTAATGCAAATTTAACTGCTTCAAAATTATAAGCACCAATTTTAATATATGATTTTTCACCTTTTCCAATCTCTTCTATTTTTTTAGGGTCTGAACCTTCTACAAAAGCAGGTAAATCATTATTTAACCATTGATTCCATTTTATAATATCATCTCGTGTTCTAACTTTTTGAAAACCTATTACATTGTGTCTAAATAGTTTTTTGTTACCAAATTCTGAAATTCTACCACCATCTAGTGCTTTAAAAAATCCACTTTTATCTTCAACATGAGCCAATATGATAAAATAACTTCTTTGATATTTATTTAACTTTTCTATTGTGCTTATCAGATTATCATTACTTCTAGCATTTTCATTTTCATAATTTGTTTGTCCTGAAAAAGTTTCACTAATGAATTGTTGAATATAATTATTTCCATTCTCTAACCATTCATTAGAATTAAAAACTACAAGAGTATGTATTCCATTTGCTCCATCATTAACTGATAATTCAACACCTGCCATAATAAATATATCTTCTTTATTTGCTTTTTTTCTAATAGACTTAAATTCTTCAAGATTAAATTTATTATGATTTGTAATAATTCCAGTAGAAATATTTTCTTCTTTTAATTTATTTATATAAGAGCCAATATATTCAGTTTCATCTTTAGTATATTTAAATTCTTTATCACTATTTGTATGTAAATGACAATCAAACCTTACCCATTGTGAGCCATTTATAAATTTATCATTCATCTTATACTCTCCATAATTATTTACCTGATTTTCTTCATTTGTTTTACCACCCTCATGCCAAGGTGTTATATGGTCTGCTTGCATATCACCATTATATTCTAAATATCCCTAAAACTGATTCAAGGCTAAATTAGTACTTGAAGTTTTAGAAGGTGAAAAGACAATATTTCTCTTGCATTTGATAAAAGTACTGTTGTTAAAGAATATAAAAATGAAATTGAGATTCTTCAAAAATCAAAGGATGATTTAGCTAAGAAAGTGAATCGAAAGTGTTATAAAATCCCTTGTTGGTGGAGCTGTGGAGGATCGAACTCCAGTCCAAAAACAAGTTTTCTATGGCTTCTACATGCTTAGAGAAGTTGTTAAAGTTTAATCTTGCTTCACACTACTTGCAAAGCTACACAAGACGATTCTCTGGGTTCATTCTATGTTCGAGACACTACATAAAATATATCTGCATAGGGGTTATACCTCGAATCCGACTTATCCAGAGTCCATCGGTGAGGCAGCCCGTCCTCTAAGAGGGGGTTATACTTATGCTACTGCGTAAGCTGGGCGGTAATTTGTATTGTTTGCGTTTAAGCAATTATGAGCCGTGTAACGGAAATGCTCAGTCCGACATGCAACCATAGACTACTTGCTCCTGTCGATACCATGTCAGCCCCATTGGTTCGAATTTAGATTATAGCATATATATCATTTCTTAAGTAGTAGGATTATCTTCTATCTTGAAATAAGAAAATTTACTTAGGTGGTCTTGAAAATAGGGACATTATATTAAGCCATCTAAGTAGTAATAAATATATATACAGGAGAGGAATTTATATGTAAAATTTTTTCTGTATTTTTTCTACCATCTTTGAAATAAGGGCTAAAATATTCTTCTCTTTGAAGTGTAGTGGGTTTTAGAGACCAGTGTATTTGTAAGAGTTTATCTTCAATCAAACATTGTAAAATATAGTATCCTCTTTTTATATCAAGTCTTAAAAATTGTGCATTTTTTAAAGTTTTTAACATAAATTTATAAGCTTCAAATGCTGGATATTTTTTAATTTCATTTCTATTATCAACAAGCCCATATCCTGAAGCAATAAGTTGATGCCAAGAAACAGAATCTATCTGTTGAGATGCAAAGGCTAAAAAATAATAACGAAGCATAAAATCCGTATATAAATCTGTATCAACACATTCAACTTCACTAGTTGGAGCATAAGGAGCAGTATGAGACAGAGGCCAGTTAGTTTCTGTAATATGGAGTTCTTGTCCAACTTTTGGACTTAACCAGACCATAGTACTTAGTAAAGAAATCTTATCGGAGAGGTTAAAAGCCATTTGTGCATTTTCAGGTGCTCCACGTCTATCTACATAGAGTAAAGCTGATATCCCATTATATTTATACTTACTAAGGTTAAAGAGAGTGTGTGCTGTGAAATGGTACTCAAAATCTATAACTCCACTGCCTATAAGTTTTATACTAGGAAACGTTTTTTGTTGCAAATCGTAGGCAACTTGAAAAAAACGATTATATTCATCAATACTAAAAAATCCCCATTTTGCTCTATTTACAGTTGAAGCTATTTCAAAGATGTTTACATATTCCTTGAGTGAAGAAAAAATGAGTTTTAATTTTTCTTCTAAGAGTTCTAAATCTTCAATATGCTCTCTATCTTGTAAAATCTTGAGTGTTATTTTTTTATCACTTAACTTTATAAGGAAATTTTTAAGCTCATCTAGCGTGTCAATCTCCCAAAGTTTGATGCGAAAAAGGAGTGACTTTATTTCTAACTCTTTTATGAGTTTTAAACTCTCTTGAGGCTCTCTTTGAAAATCAACACCTAAACAAAAAAATTCTTCAGAATTTATAAACTTTCTTTTAACAAAGGGTGTCAGAAGAAGTGCAAAAGGGATGACAAGTATCGAGATAAAAAATGTTTTTAATAAAGATAAATACTCTTTTTTACGCATTTTTTTCTTGTATGCTTTATCTTTAAGTGGATAAGGTTGATCGGAATAATAATCCCATATAAACGGTTGCTTCATAAGTGTAATTATATCATTAATAGGGTAAAATTTGGCAAAATTAATGAAGTGCTTTTAAGCTTAGGAAGAATGATGTTTGATATTGATAAAAAAAGATATTTATTTTTTGTTTCGCAAAACTATAGTTTCCCCGTTTTAAGACCTTTACAAACAGAAATCTACCTTCAAGGAGATGAAGTTAAATGGTTCTTATTTGGTGATAATATTGATTATTCACTTGTCCATCCCAAAGAAAAACAGCTTAATAGTATAGAAGAAGTGATAAGTTATAATCCAGATGCAGTATTTGTTCCAGGCAATGTTGTTCCTTCTTTTATTCCGGGATTAAAAGTTGAAGTTTTTCATGGTCTCCCTGGAAATAAAATAACTAGAAAGGGGCAAATATATCATTATATCATTAGAGGTATGTTTGATTTATATTGTACTCAAGGACCTCAATCGACAGAAAAATTTAGTGCATTAGCCAAAGAGTACGGATATTTCAATGTAGTTCAAACAGGTTGGTGTAAACTAGATCCACTATTTCCAATAAAAAAAGAAAAAAACCCTAAAAAGACGGTATTGTTTGCTTCAACATTTAGTCCAAGATTTTCTAAGGCAAGAGAGTTGTACCCTTTTTTGTATGAAATGATGAAAAAGCACGATATTCAATGGTATGTAACATTACATCCGATTATGCCAAAAGAGATAATTAGCTTGTATAAGTCTATTGATTTACAAAATGTTAAGTTTATTGAGCCTACAGAGCTTATAGAGTATTTTCAAAAGTCTGATATGATGCTTTGTGATACATCATCTATTGTGTATGAATTTTTAGTACAAGTTAAACCAGTAGTAAGTTATCAAACGCAAAAACAAGAGCCTCATATAATGAATATTGAAAATATTGATAAGCTTGAAGATAAAATATTGAGTGTCTTAAATGATTTAGATGTCAATAAAAAAAATATACTCAAAAATGTCAATAAGTTTCATCCCTTTAATGATGGAAATTCTAGTAAAAGGGTTCTACAGGCAGTGAATAAAATGTTAGAAGGATTTGATTTACCACAAAAAAAGAAGCCTTTGAATTTTATACGAAATCTTAAGCTCAGAAAAGAGTTTAATTATTGGAAATTAAGGAAATAAAATGAGTTTTAAAATAATTAGTAAAGAATTTGATGATTTAGTTTTAAATATAAAAAAATATTTTTTAGAAACAGATAATAAAGTACTTTTTGATAAACGTAATATTATAAAAATATTGGATTTTAATAATACAAAATATGTTGTAAAGTCATTTAAAACACCTCATCTTCTAAATAGAATAATATATACATTTTTGAGAGAAAGTAAGGCAAGTAAATCATATTTTAATAGTATTAGAATTACTAATTTTGTACCAAAGGCTATAGGGTATATAGAGTTTAAAAAATTTGGACTTTTGTATGATAGTTATTATATTAGTGAAGCGTTTAAATATGATTTAACAATTAGAGAGCCTTTATTAGATCCAGATTATGAAAATAAAAAAGAAATTTTAAAAAAGTTTGCAAGATTTACTTTTGAATTACATAAAAATAATATTTTTCATAAAGATTATTCGCCGGGAAACATACTTATACAAAAAGTAGAAAATGATTATCTATTTAAGATTGTAGATGTTAATCGAATGATTTTTAAAGAACTTACGCTTGATGAAAAATTAGATAATTTTTCTCAACTTTGGGCAAAGGATGAGGATTTAAAAATTATTATTTATGAATATGCAAGTCTTTTAAATATTGATGCTAAACTAGCTGTAAAAAAGGCTTTGAAATATTCTCAAAATCTTAAAAATAGAAAAAATTTTAAAAAGCGTTTAAAGGGAAAAAAAGTTGTTGATTAAAAATATTTCTGTAGCTATCATGGCTAAAAATGCAGAAGAAACTTTGGGTGAATGTTTAGATAGTTTAGTTTCTTTTTCTGAAGTTGTTTTGTATTTAAATAATTCTACTGATAGCACTAGAGATATAGCTAAGAAATATGAAAATATCAAAATTATTGATGGCGAATTTTTAGG